>NZ_CP110473.1:0-3909012 GCF_026104315.1 Pantoea anthophila | reverse complement strand
TCGTACAAATTCGATAAGAATAGTAGGCGTTACTCTAAGAAACGTTCATTTTTTGACACAGACGAAAGAAAGCGCCTGCGACCGCTATCAGCGGTTTTCCAGCCTGCAATCAGCGGAGGATCGTCAGCGGAAGGGCGGATCATAGCGCAAAGCGAGACAGAGATCTTCCCTTTCTACACAGTTTTGATCCTTTTTATCCACAGGCCTGAGGCGCGCAAAGAAGTTTACGCCAGTTGCCGGAAAAACCCGCAGGGATCTGACGAAAAGCGTCAGAATTTCGGACGATGTCTCGTTTTATCCCCACGATCCCGCCTCCCGATCGTAATAAGATCCCGTACGATCCTTGCGCTTTAGAGCGGAGCCCGTATAATTCCCCACCCGACATTGCGCCCCAAAGCAAAATGTCGGAACTCAGCGGGCTGTATGCGGGTTTTCAGGTACCGTGCCACGCGAAGTAAATTGACTCGGGACTGTACAATTATTACAATCCCGCCTCTTTATTAAAGACACATTGAGGCGTCGGTCGATTTACTGGCCCGAAACGCGTCACCCAGTGAAAATTTTCAAGTTTAGGTAGAAACCGCCATGAAACGCACTTTTCAACCGTCCGTACTGAAGCGCAACCGTTCACACGGTTTCCGTGCTCGTATGGCAACAAAAAATGGTCGTCAGGTTCTGGCACGTCGTCGTGCTAAAGGCCGTTCTCGTCTGACCGTTTCTAAGTAATAAAGCTAGCCCTGATGGGTAAGCTCGCATTTCCCAGGGAGTTACGCTTGTTAACTCCCACTCATTTCACTTTCGTCTTCCAGCAGCCACAACGGGCTGGCACGCCGCAAATCACTATTCTCGGCCGCCTTAACGCGCTGGGGCATCCCCGCATCGGTCTTACCGTCGCTAAAAAACATGTGAAACGCGCCCACGAACGCAACCGGATCAAGCGATTGACCCGCGAAAGCTTTCGTTTGCGTCAACATGAACTGCCGTCGATGGACTTCGTGGTGGTCGCGAAGAAGGGGGTTGCCGATCTGGATAACCGTATGCTGGCGGAAGCGTTGGAGAAATTATGGCGTCGTCACTGTCGCCTGGCGCGCGGCTCCTGATCGTCCTGATACGCGTCTATCAACGCGGTATCAGTCCATTACTGGGACCACACTGTCGGTTTCACCCGACCTGCTCTCATTACGGAATTGAGGCGTTACGCAGGTTCGGCCTGATAAAAGGCAGTTGGTTGACATTAAAACGCGTATTAAAATGCCACCCCTTGAACCCGGGTGGTGACGATCCTGTGCCGCCAAAAACCTTTGATACCAGAGAACATTAACGATGGATTCGCAACGCAATCTCTTTCTCATCGCTTTTCTGTTCGTGACCTTTATGATCTGGCAAGCCTGGCAGACGGACCACGCTCCGCAGCCACAGCAGACGCAGACCACACAGGGCACCAACAGCGTAGCGGGTGATACCGCCAGTCAGGGTGTACCGGCCAGCGGTCAGGGCCAGACGATCACCGTTAAGACTGATGTCCTGTCATTAAATATCAACAC
The DNA here is from genome assembly GCF_026104315.1 of Pantoea anthophila. Lineage (NCBI taxonomy): Bacteria > Pseudomonadati > Pseudomonadota > Gammaproteobacteria > Enterobacterales > Erwiniaceae > Pantoea > Pantoea anthophila. The sequence goes on along the minus strand of NZ_CP110473.1, from coordinate 3,907,468 downwards.
CCGCGGCGGTGATGTAGAGCAGGCACAGCTGCTGACTTTCCCGGACAAACTGGGTTCTGACCAGCCGTTCCAGCTGCTTGAAACGACGCCAGCCTTCCTTTATCAGGCGCAGAGTGGTTTAACCGGCCGTAATGGTCCGGATAACCCGAACAACGGTGCGCGTCCGCTGTTCACCACGGCACAGGATCACTTCGAGCTGGCTGATGGCCAGGCTGAACTGCGTGTGCCGATGACCTATACCGCTGAAAATGGCGTGGTTTACACCAAAACCTTCATCTTCAAGCGTGGCGAATATGCCGTTAATGTCGACTATCATGTCAACAACACCACCCAGCAGCCGCTGGAAGTGTCGCTGTTTGGCCAGCTGAAGCAGACTATCGATCTGCCTAAGCATCGTGATACCGGCAGCAACAACTTTGCACTGCACACCTTCCGTGGCGCGGCGTACTCCACCAGCGAGTCGAAATATGAGAAGTACAAATTCGACACCATCGCGGATAACGAGAACCTGAACACCACCACCAGCAATGGCTGGGTGGCGATGCTGCAGCAGTACTTTGCAACCGCATGGGTTCCGCGTACCGAAGGCACCAACACCCTTTACACCAGCAACCTGGGTAACGGCGTGGCGGCGATTGGCTATAAATCTGCACCGGTGACCATCGCGGCAGGCGCACAGCAGAATCTGGGCGCAACCCTGTGGGTCGGCCCGGAAATTCAGGACAAGATGGCTGCTATTGCGCCGCACCTTGATCTGACCGTGGATTACGGCTGGTTGTGGTTTATCTCTCAGCCGCTGTTCAAGCTGCTGAAATTTATCCACAGCTTCATCGGTAACTGGGGCTTCTCCATTATCGTGATCACCTTCATCGTGCGCGGCATCATGTACCCGCTGACCAAAGCGCAGTACACCTCGATGGCGAAGATGCGCATGCTGCAGCCGAAAATTCAGGCGATGCGTGAGCGTCTGGGTGATGACAAGCAGAAGCAGAGCCAGGAAATGATGGCGCTGTATAAAGCAGAGAAAGTGAATCCGCTGGGTGGCTGTCTGCCGCTGGTGATTCAGATGCCTATCTTCCTGGCGCTCTACTACATGCTGTCAGGCTCGGTTGAACTGCGTCATGCGCCATTCATTCTGTGGATCCATGACCTGTCTGCGCAGGACCCGTACTACATCCTGCCGATTCTGATGGGCATCACCATGTTCTTCATTCAGAAGATGTCACCGACCACCGTGACCGATCCGATGCAACAGAAGATCATGACGTACATGCCGGTGATCTTCACCGTCTTCTTCCTGTGGTTCCCGTCAGGTCTGGTGCTGTACTACATCGTCAGCAACCTGGTCACCATTCTCCAGCAGCAGCTGATTTATCGCGGCCTGGAAAAACGTGGTCTGCATAGCCGCGACAAGAAGAAAGCGTAAGCGATCCAGCGCGGGAGCCATCCCGCCCTATATAGTCTATTCTCAGGCGGTCAAAGCGACCGCCTGTGTTTTTTGTAGCGAGAGAAAATTTATGAGCCACAGCGATACCATTGTTGCCCAGGCAACACCGCCCGGACGCGGCGGCGTCGGCATTCTGCGCGTCTCTGGCGCACAGGCGGCAGAGGTCGCCCGCCAGCTGCTGGGCAAACTGCCTAAGCCGCGCTACGCCGATTATCTGCCGTTTACCGACAGCGACGGCAGCGTGCTGGATCAGGGTATCGCGCTGTGGTTCCCTGGCCCCCACTCCTTTACCGGCGAAGATGTGCTGGAGTTGCAGGGCCACGGCGGCCCGGTGATCCTCGACCTGCTGCTGAAGCGTATCGTGGCCCTGCCAGGCGTGCGGATTGCTCAGCCGGGTGAGTTTTCCGAACGGGCGTTCCTGAATGATAAGCTCGATCTGGCGCAGGCCGAAGCGATTGCCGATCTGATTGATGCCAGCTCCGAACAGGCCGCTCGTTCAGCCGTTAACTCGCTGCAGGGCGCTTTCTCAACCCGTATTCATCATCTTGTGGAAGCACTCACGCATCTGCGCATCTACGTCGAAGCCGCGATCGACTTCCCGGATGAGGAGATCGATTTCCTCTCTGACGGCAGAATTGAAGCGCAGCTGAATACGGTGGTCAGCGATCTGGATGCCGTCCGTGCCGAAGCGCGTCAGGGCAGCCTGCTGCGTGAAGGGATGAAGGTGGTGATTGCAGGCCGGCCAAATGCCGGTAAATCGAGCCTGCTGAATGCGCTGGCGGGCCGTGAAGCCGCCATCGTAACCGACATTGCGGGCACCACCCGCGACGTGCTGCGCGAGCATATTCATATTGATGGCATGCCGCTGCACATCATCGACACCGCCGGTCTGCGTGAGGCCAGCGACGAAGTGGAGCGCATCGGGATTGAGCGCGCCTGGCAGGAGATTGAACAGGCGGATCGCGTGCTGTTTATGGTGGACGCCACCACCACCGATGCCACCGAAGCGGCGGCCATCTGGCCCGATTTCGTTTCGCGTCTGCCGCCACAACTACCGATCACGGTCGTGCGTAATAAAGCGGATGTGACCGGTGAGTCTCCCGGTCTGACGGACGTCAATGGTCACTCACTGATTCGTCTGTCGGCACGCACCAGCGAGGGCGTCGATGCGCTGCGGGATCACCTGAAGCAGAGCATGGGCTTCTCCGGCAATATGGAAGGCGGCTTCCTGGCGCGTCGCCGTCATCTGCAGGCGCTGGAGTTAGCGGCAACCCACCTGCAGCAGGGCAAAGCACAGCTGCTCGGCGCCTGGGCGGGCGAGCTGCTGGCTGAAGAGCTGCGCCTTTCTCAGCAGGCGTTAAGCGAGATCACCGGCGAGTTCACCTCTGACGATCTGCTGGGACGTATTTTCTCCAGCTTCTGTATCGGTAAATAATCCCTCTGGCCTGGCAGCGTGGGCTGTCAGGCTGGCTTTCCCGCCGCGCGCGTTCCTCCGTTATTCCCCTCTCTGCAGTGATTCTTGCCGATATGTTATTTTGCGGCGGCACACCATTATCGTATAACGGTAGAGGCGCCGATCTGATGTGTTGCCGTGAGCGATCCCGCTCCAGCCACGTCAGGCCGCAAGCCAACCCTATACGTGAAGCTATTCGGGCGAACCTTTTCGCCTGCTACAGGAGAGTTGCATGAGTACACCGCTCGATAAGACCGCTCTGGACACGCTGTTTAACGACGCCCGCACCCACAGTTACTGGCAGGATAAGCCGGTCGATAATGCCCTGCTGGAACAGCTCTATACCTTGACGGCTCTGGGGCCAACGTCGGCAAACTGCTCGCCTGCGCGTTTTGTTTTTGTAACCTCGGCGGAGGGGAAAGAGAAGCTGAAACCGGCTCTCTCTTCCGGCAATCTGGACAAAACCATGAGCGCACCGGTCACGGTGATTGTGGCGTGGGATCGTGAGTTCTATGAGCAACTGCCCGCCCTGTTCCCGCATGCTGATGCGCGCAGCTGGTTTACCGGCAGTCCGGAAGCGGCAAAAGAGACGGCTTTCCGTAACAGCAGCCTGCAGGCGGGTTATCTGATTCTGGCGGCCCGTTCGCTGGGGCTGGATGCCGGTCCGATGTCCGGTTTTGATCCGGCGAAAGTGAACGACGCCTTCTTCCCGGACGGTCAGTATCAGGTCAACCTGCTGATCAATCTCGGCTATGGTGAGTCATCAAAACTGCATCCACGCCTGCCGCGTCTGAGCTTTGAGCAGGCAAGCCGTTTCGCCTGATGCTACCCGCGTCGCGATCCGCATCGCGACGCGCATGAACCGCACAGCCCATCATCAGAGACTCCCCCTGTGAACGCCTCAGCGGCGCAGTATCTTCTGCAGGCGCTTTTGCTGCCAGCGGTCCGCCAGCCCATGAAAAACAAAGGTCCGCATCGCGCGGATGAACAGCAAGGCCCCCCAGATAATCGCCACCCAGCGTGCCCAGTGATTGCCAGGCGCCGTCACGCCGTTAAGCGCGAAAAGCAGTGCGCAGATGACCACCGCGGTGATCAGGGAGCGATAAAAGCGTGCTTCCTCCGCGATCCTGCTGCGCGCATCAACAATCCGCTGATCCAGCGCCGGATTCTCGCCATTCTGCGGATCGGTCAGATCACTGACGCTGACCTCAAAGACCGCAGCCAGCGCACTCAGCGTCTCCAGACCCGGCCGCTCGCCATTTTCAATCCGCTGTACAGTACGGGTGCTTAATCCGGCCAGCTCTGCCAGTTGCTCCTGTGACCAGGCGCGGGCCAGGCGCAGTGCTTTAAATCGGTTGATGCTGCTCATTCGCGTTCTCCGTTGAATCGACAGGAAGAAAAGTGTGCGGCAGAAAGCCCGGCAGCAACACGATCCGGACCCGACAGCATCATGACACCCGCACGACAGCGGTGTCACCGTGTGTAAAACTCTTTCCGGGAACGGATGATGAGGTCAGGGTTCACGCATCAAATCCGGTTCCGATGCAGGTGTTCCCTGATGAAAAACCATACGCCAGGTTTGCCCCTCACGCACCCAGTGCGAGGCACGCAGTGCGGCCCTTTGACCGTCAGCATCCCAACTCCGGTAGTGCAGTATCAGACTCACCTCGCTTGTTCGCACCAGCTGAAAGCCACTGCTGAGCATGACGGGCTGTGGCTCTTCTTTTATCAGTGCTTCAATGGTTTGCGCCCGGGTGATAAAAATTCCTGAACGGGTTATCTCACAAAATTCAGGATGGAGTATCTGTTCAAGCCATGGCCGCTCGCGGCGCTGAGAACCGTGCAGGCTACGCTCTCGCTTCACCATCTCGTCCAGCAACATAGTTCATCCTCTTCTTACTCCGCATCCAGAGTTCGCAACAGTAATTTCTTTTAACTGTGATAATACTGTCCGCTTTGCCCCCGTGAATCCGTTCGTCCTATTCCGAATTTAGCCCAATCCGTGCGTTGCCGGGTGCATTAAGTTAAGAAAATTCTTACAATGCCTCTGATGATTATCTGACCATTTTCACGGAGCGACAGATGGCTGGTCATTTTGTACGCTGGACGGGTGACCCCTGTTTCCCGGCCAGTGAGATGCACATTCCCCAGGCAATCCGGGACACGGCACAGCAGTTTGCTGAAAAACGCCGTGGACGCTTCCTTGCCGCGCGTATCCTGCTGGCACAGCTGATGCAGCGGATTTATGGCATCAATGAGCTGCCGCGCTTAACCATTCAGGATAACGGACGGCCCGCCTTTGCCGACCGCGATCTGCCCGATTTCAGCATCGCCTATGCGGGTAATACCGTAGGGGTGCTGCTGGCTGAAGAGGGCGGGCGTGCCGGTCTGGATATGGAGATTGTGCATGCGCGGAGCCGTCAGACGCAGGAGCAGCTGATTCAGGGGCTGACCTCCGGCGAAATCGCCTGGATCAATGCCCAGCAGGATGCGATGGAAGCGGTGACCCAGATCTGGACGCTGCGCCAGAGCATTCTCAAGCTGACGGGAGAGGGCGATCGGGGGCTGGATTCGCTGCGTCTGCTGCCGGGTGCAGGGCGGCTGCGGTCGTCGCTCTATCCCGATATTCAGGTAGTCTGCGATGCAGAGCCTGTGCTGGTCTGGTCGTGTGCGCTCTCATCCGCGACCCAGCGGCTCTATCTGTGGGAGATGGATAACGCCTTTCAGTGGCGCGCATTACGGGAAATGGAGATGGGCAAGCCCAATATCGGGCCGCATGCGCTGCGGCTGACCAGCCTGCCCAGCGAGCGCAATCTGCATCCTGAGATGTGACAACGCCGCAACCGGTGGGTTGCGGCGCTCAGTCACTGCGCTCAGTGCGCGTCGATAAAGACAATCTTCAGTACGAACAGCAGGGCAACAATCACCACGCAGGGGCTGATCTCACGCCAGCGCCCGGTGCCCAGCTTCATCACGCAGTACGCGATAAACCCCAGCGCAATGCCTTCGGTGATAGAAAAGCTGAACGGCATCATGGCGGCGGTGACAAATGCCGGAACGGCTTCGGTTAAGTCATCCCAGCGCACGCGCGACAGGCTGGCCGTCATCAGCACACCCACGTAAATCAGCGCGCCCGCCGCGGCGTAGGCCGGCACCATGGCCGCCAGCGGTGACAGGAACGTCACCAGCAGGAACAGCAGGCCGGTGACGACCGCCATCAGGCCGGTACGGCCACCAATCGCCACCCCGGAGGAGCTCTCAATATAGGCGGTCACCGAGGAGGTGCCCGCCAGCGCGCCACTCACTGAACTGATGCTGTCGACATACAGCGCCTGCTGCATGCGCGGGAAGGTGCCGGTTTCATCGGTCAGGCCCGCTTTATCGGTGACGCCAATCAGCGTGCCGGAGGAGTCGAACAGATTGACCAGCATAAAGGAGAAGATCACCCCGGCCATGCCGATGTTGAATGCGCCTTTGATATCGACCTGACCGACCACCGACGTTACCGACGGTGGCGCGGAGAAGAGGCCGACAAACTTCACATCGCCCAGCATCCAGCCGATAGCCGTGGTGATCACCATGGAGATCAGCACCGCCGCGTGGATATTACGCGACGCCAGAATGGCGATAATAAAGAAGCCCAGCGCGCCCAGCAGCACGCTGTGCGAGGTCAGGTTGCCTACGGCCACCAGGGTATCGGGATTAGGCACGATAATGCCCGCATTTTTCAGCCCCATCATGGCGATAAACAGGCCGATCCCGGCGGTAATGCCGACGCGCAGGCTGAGCGGGATATTGGCAATCATCCAGTAGCGGACCCGAAGCAGCGTCAGGATCAGCAGGCCGACCGCACCCCAGAAAATGGCGCCCATGCCGACCTGCCAGGAATACCCCATCGCCCCGACCACCACAAAAGCGAAAAAGGCGTTCAGTCCCATAGCGGGTGCCAGCGCTACCGGCAGATTGGCAAACAGGCCCATCAGAATGCTGCCGAAGGCGGCAATCAGACAGGTGGTGACAAACACCGCCTGCGTATCCATGCCCGCGACGCCCAGGATCTGCGGATTGACGAAGACGATATAGACCATCGTCAGAAAGGTGGTGATACCCGCGATCACTTCGGTACGCACCGTGGTGCCATGTTCCTGCAGCCTGAAAATGCGCTGCAAAACGCCTTGCTTGCTCATGCCATCCATCCAGAAGAAAAAATCATCGGCGCGTATCCTGGCGATTTTACCGGGGCAATACAATGATTTTTCGCAACCGATTGCCAGTCTCGCAATCTGTACGGAGTGCGGTAAAGTGGGGAACCCACACCTGAATCGAAGGATAGAATCTGATGTCAGTAGAATGCGTCTTTTTTGATTGCGATGGCACGCTGGTGGACAGTGAACTGCTCTGCACCCAGGCCTACGTGAATACCTTTGCCCGCTATGGCCTGACGCTGTCGCTGCAGGAGATGTTTGAAAAGTATAAGGGCGTCAAACTTTACGACATCATTCGTGATGTGGGTGAGGCGCATCAGGTGTCGCTGCCGATGGAGGAGGTCGAAACCGCCTACCGCGCGGAAGTGGCGCGACTGTTCGACCAGCAGCTGCAGCCGATCGCCGGTGCGAAAGCGCTGGTGGAGCAGATCAGGGTGCCGATGTGCGTGGTCTCAAACGGAACGGTAAAGAAGATGCAGCACTCGCTGGGATTAACCGGCATGCTGCCGCTGTTTGCTGAGCACCTCTACAGTGGCTATGACATTCTGCACTGGAAGCCCGATCCGGAACTGATGTACCACGCGGCGGAGCAGATGCAGGTGCCGATTGAGCGCTGCATTCTGGTGGATGACTCCGAAGCGGGCGCCCGCGCCGGGATCGCCGCCGGGATTCCGGTCTACTACTACTGCGCAGACGCGCATAACCCGGAACTGGATCATCCGCTGGTGACGCGCTTCGATGACATGGCGCAGCTGCCTGCGCTGTGGCGCGCCCGTGGCTGGGATCTGGTGTAGCGCGGCCCATGAGTCACACCGTCTGGTTTTTAACCCTGCCTGGCGTCATGGTGCTGGATCTGACCGGTCCGGCCGAGACGCTGAAACTGGCGGGCGATCATTTTACGCTGCGCTACATTGGCCCGCAGCCGGAGGTTGTCTGCTCCACCGGCATGACCATTGGCGGCATCGAACCGCTGCCGGAACAGCTTCCCGCCGACAGTCTGCTGGTGGTGCCGGGCGTCTATGACTCCCGGCACTGCTTTGCCACGCCGCAGGCCGCCGAGGCGCGCCAGTGGCTGATCCGGCAGCAGGCTGCGCTGCGCGCGCAGACCTGTATGCTGGTCTGCGTCTGCTCAGGTGCCCTGCTGGCCGCGCAGGCGGGGCTGCTGGATGAGGTTGAATGCACGACACATCATGATGTGATTGCCCGTCTGAAAGCGGCCGCCCCGCGCGCACGGGTCAAAGAGAACCGTGTCTTTGTCGGGCACGGGAACATCTGGACCAGCGCAGGCATCACGGCGGGTATCGACCTGGCGCTGCATCTGATTAATCAGCTCTGCGACACGCCCACGGCGCTGGCGGTGGCGCGTGAAATGGTGGTCTGGTTTCGGCGCGCCGGTGATGACCCGCAGCTCTCGCCGTGGCTGCGTTACCGCAACCATCTCCATCCCGCCATTCACCGGGCGCAGGATCTGATGATTGCCCATCCTGAGCATGGCTGGACGCTGACCGAACTGGCCGCACGCACGCACGTCAGCAGTCGCCATCTGGCGCGGCTCTTTCGTCAGCATCTGGGGATCAGCGTGCGTGAGTACCACGAACAGCTGCGGGTGGGCGTGGCGCGTCAGCGGCAGCAGCAGGGAGAGTCCGCCGAGAAAGCGGCGCTGGCGGCAGGATTTTCATCGGCGCGCCAGCTACGACGCGCCCGTCAGCGCGAAGCCGATCAGCTGACAAAGTGACGGGTGTCGACGCGTTTCAGTGCCATGCCCAGCAGCAGGCTGCCGCCCAGCGTCAGCCCGAACACCCAGGGCAGGTCGAGCCACGGGCGTGACATGTCATCGTAGTGATGCGTGCGCAGATAGTGGATAAACAGCGCGTGAAAGCCGTAGATCGGCAGTGAATAGCGCGCAATCAGCGAAAAACCGGGCAGGGTGCGCTGGTTGAGACAGTTTTTAAACACCACCAGCAGGCTGATCGCGGCGATAAATACCAGCGGTCCGCAGTAGAGATACCAGGTATCGTTAAACGCGCCATTAACGATCAGCGCCTTTTTGGTGCCGAGGGTAATGCCCGCCACACAGGCGATAAACAGCCCGGCGGCGAGCGGTGTCAGGCCGCGCCGGGTGGTCTCCATCGAACCGATAGCCCGCCCCAGCAGCGCATAGAGCAGATAGTAGATACTGTCGCCACTGACATAGAGATTCACCGGCAGAAAATGAAAGGGGCCCAGCGACTGGCTGACCGTATTCGGGTTGGCCAGCACCGCCAGCACCAGCACCAGCAGCGCCACATAGCGCGCCTGGACCGTTTTCACCTGAATCAGCGGCGACAGCAGATAGATACCGATCAGCGCAAAGAAGAACCAGAGGTGATAAAACACCGGCTTCTGCAGCATCTTCAGGATCGATCGCCCTTCGCTGATGGGGGTCAGCCAGGTGATATAGGCGAGTGACACGGCGCTGTAGAACAGCAGGCAGAGAACCAGCCGGAGCATATGGCGCGGCTGGGCGCTGCGCTCACCGAAAAAGAGGTAGCCGGAGATCATAAAGAAGAGCGGAACGCAGACGCGTGAGGCCGAGTTCAGCAGATTAGCGGCATCCCAGGCAACCCCCTTTACCGCCATCGGCCCGGTGATATACCAGGTGGTGGTGTGAATGACGATCACCATCAGGCAGGCAACCGCGCGTAAATTATCGATCCAGTAAATCTTCTGCGGCATAGCGTCCTCTTGCGCATAGCGTCCGTGCGGGAAAGGGTAGCCAAATGCGACCAGTGCAACAACTGCCACCAGCAGGATTCAGACCCCTCTGTACACCAGCGTGCTGAATCCCCCTTAAACGGGCCGCTATCGTCCGGGATTTACGGCTGCACATCGCGCGGTCAAAGGGTATACTGTCGGCCTCTTTTTTTAATCCAACCGAAGCGCGTGCACACTTAACATGCAAAAGTTTGATACCAAGACCTTTCAGGGGCTGATCCTGACCTTGCAGGATTACTGGGCGCGTCAGGGCTGCACCATTGTTCAACCGCTGGACATGGAAGTGGGCGCTGGCACTTCACACCCGATGACCTGCCTGCGCGCACTGGGCCCGGAGCCGATTGCCGCCGCCTACGTGCAGCCATCACGCCGTCCTACCGATGGCCGCTACGGTGAAAACCCGAACCGTTTACAGCACTACTACCAGTTCCAGGTAATCATCAAACCTTCACCGGATAACATTCAGGAGCTCTACCTTGGCTCACTGAAAGAGCTGGGTATGGACCCGACGGTGCATGACATTCGCTTCGTCGAAGATAACTGGGAAAACCCGACGCTGGGTGCCTGGGGACTCGGCTGGGAAGTGTGGCTCAACGGCATGGAAGTGACGCAGTTCACCTACTTCCAGCAGGTTGGTGGCCTGGAGTGTAAGCCGGTGACCGGCGAGATCACCTACGGCCTGGAACGTCTGGCGATGTATATCCAGGGCGTCGACAGCGTTTACGATCTGGTGTGGAGCGACGGTCCGCTGGGCAAAACCACCTACGGCGACGTGTTCCATCAGAACGAAGTGGAGCAATCCACCTATAACTTCGAATACGCCGACGTCGACTTCCTCTTTACCTGCTTTGAGCAGTATGAGAAAGAGGCGCAGCATCTGCTGGCGCTGGAAAAACCGCTGCCACTGCCCGCCTACGAACGCATTCTGAAAGCGGCGCACAGCTTTAACCTGCTGGATGCCCGCAAAGCGATTTCGGTCACGGAGCGTCAGCGCTATATCCTGCGCATCCGTACTCTGACCAAAGCCGTGGCTGAAGCTTACTACGCCTCTCGCGAGGCGATGGGCTTCCCGATGTGCAATAACAAAAAGTAAGAGGCAGCCATGACTGAACAAACCTTCCTGGTGGAGATCGGCACCGAAGAGCTGCCACCAAAAGCCCTGCGCAGCCTGGCGGAAGCCTTTGCTGCGCAGGTTACCGCGGAACTGGATGCCGCGAACCTGAGCCACGGCGAGGTCAGCTGGTTTGCTGCACCGCGTCGCCTGGCGCTGAAAGTGGCGAACCTGAGCGCCGCACAACCCGATCGGGAAGTGGAGAAGCGCGGACCGGCCGTCGCTGCGGCGTTTGACGCGGACGGCAACGCCACCAAAGCGGCCGAAGGCTGGGCGCGCGGCAACGGCATCACCGTCGATCAGGCCGAGCGTCTCGCTACTGATAAAGGCGAATGGCTGGTTTATCGCGCCCAGGTGAAAGGCGAAGCGGCTCAGACGCTGCTGCCAGCAATGATTGCTAACGCGCTCGGCAAACTGCCGGTGCCAAAACTGATGCGCTGGGGCGACAGCGATGTGCAGTTTGTCCGTCCGGTACACACCGTGACGATGCTGCTGGGCGATGAGCTGATCCCTGGCACCATTCTGGGCATTGAGTCAGGACGTCACATCCGCGGCCACCGCTTCATGGGCGAAAACGACATCATCCTTGAGAGCGCCGATCAGTATCCTGACGCGCTGGAAAAGCGTGGCAAAGTGATCGCCGATTATCAGACCCGTAAGGCGATGATCAAAGCGGATGCTGAAGCGGCCGCGCGCCGTTTAGGCGGCAATGCCGATATCAGCGACAGCCTGCTGGAAGAGGTCACGTCGCTGGTGGAGTGGCCAGTGGTGCTGACTGCCACCTTTGAAGAGAAATTCCTCAAGGTGCCCGCTGAAGCGCTGGTTTACACCATGAAGGGCGATCAGAAATATTTCCCGGTGTATGACAACGACGGCAATCTGCTGCCGAACTTCATTTTCGTCACTAACATCGAATCCAGCGATCCGCGCCAGATTATCGCGGGCAACGAAAAAGTGGTGCGTCCACGCCTGGCCGATGCGGAGTTCTTCTTTAATACCGACCGTAAAAAACGTCTGGAAGATCACCTGCCGCGTCTGGAAACCGTGCTGTTCCAGAAAGAGCTGGGCACGCTGCGTGATAAAACCGATCGCATTCAGGCGCTGGCGGGCTGGATCGCCGGCCAGATCGGCGCCGATGTGAATCACGCCACCCGTGCCGGCCTGCTGTCGAAGTGCGACCTGATGACCAACATGGTCTTTGAGTTCACCGACACCCAGGGCGTGATGGGCATGCACTACGCGCGTCACGACGGCGAAGCCGAAGATGTGGCGGTCGCGCTGAATGAGCAGTATCAGCCGCGCTTTGCCGGTGACGATCTGCCGTCCAGCCCGGTCGCCTGTGCGCTGGCGATTGCCGATAAGATGGATACCCTGGCCGGTATTTTCGGCATTGGTCAGCATCCGAAAGGCGACAAAGATCCGTTCGCGCTGCGTCGTGCGGCGCTGGGCGTGCTGCGTATCATCGTTGAGAAGAACCTGCCGCTGGATCTGCAGACCCTGACGGAAGAAGCGGTGCGTCTGTATGGCAGCAAGCTGAGCAACGCCCGCGTGGTGGATGATGTGATCGACTTTATGCTGGGTCGCTTCCGCGCCTGGTATCAGGAAGAGGGTCACAGCATCGATACGCTGCAGGCGGTACTGGCGCGTCGTCCGACCCGTCCGGCTGACTTTGATGCACGTATGAAAGCGGTGTCGCACTTCCGTACGCTGGAGGCGGCGTCAGCACTGGCAGCGGCAAACAAACGCGTCTCAAATATTCTGGCAAAAGCGACTGAACCGCTGAATGAGAGCGTGCAGGCGTCGCTGCTGAAAGAGAATGAAGAGATCCAGCTGGCGACCTTTGTCACCGCGCTGAGCAGCAAGCTGCAACCTTACTTCGCGGAAGGCCGTTATCAGGATGCGCTGGTCGAACTGGCACAGCTGCGTACCGCGGTCGATAACTTCTTCGATAAAGTGATGGTGAACGCCGACGATCAGGCGGTGCGAATCAATCGCCTGACGCTGCTGTCAAAACTGCGCGAGCTGTTCCTGCAGGTGGCGGATATCTCGCTGCTGCAGTAATCCTCTCTGGTTGAGGCAAAAAGGGACGAGCAATCGTCCCTTTTTATTTTTTTCTGGTCTGCATTCTGAACCCGGCGGTCAGCGTGACCGTTTCAGTGACTGCTTTTTTAATGTTCAAATGAGTACAAAAACGTGCTTGAAGCGAGCGGAAAATGTCATCCGGGTGCAGGATAAACCCGCCATTATCTGGCTTTGTATTTTTTTATTTATTATTAAATATCAATAATCTGATTTGATTTTCCTCTCCAGTTCAACCGTCTCTTCTTTCCGTCAATCCGCAGCTTAAGAAACCGCCTGAAAAAAAGTCCGCCCTCTTGTTTTTGCTCTTTTCAGAGTGATAATTCGCCAGAAGTTACACTCCGTTACAGTTAGTGAAATGGAATTCATATGAAAAGGATTTTTTTATCCCTATGGCATCTGCTCGTCCTGGTGACGGGCGCGCTGTTCTGCTTCGCTTTCCCGCTGATGGCAGCCCCGGCTGCTGAAACGTCTCGCGAACAGGGCCAGGCCATTGATGCCCGCGAACAACAGCGTCAGCAGACGCGCGAGCGCGTGCTGCAACAGCAGAATGCGCCGCAGGTGAATGAACACCTTCCGCGTCCTGATAGTCGGTTGCCCGGTTATCCTGTTAATGAGCAGCCCTGCTTTACCATCCATCGGATCGCCCTGACGGGCGAGGCAGCCAGCCGTTTTCAGTGGGCTATCGATGCTGCTTCAGACGCTACCGGCCGTTGCCTGGGCGGACAGGGCATCGTGCTGGTCATCAACAAAGTGCAGAATGCGATTCTCGCCAGAGGCTATGTCACCACCCGCGTTATGGCGCAGGAGCAGGATCTGACGAAGGGCGTGTTGACGCTGACGCTGCAGCCTGGCCGTATCAGCCAGATCCGCTTCGAAGAACCCGTTTCCTGGCGTGGACGGCTTTGGAATGCCGTTCCGGCGTCATCAGGCGATATTTTGAATCTGCGGGATATAGAGCAGGGCCTGGAGAACTTTAAGCGGGTGCCCAGCGCCAGTGCTGACATTAAAATTGTGCCGGGCGAACAGGAAGCCACCAGCGATTTGCAGGTCAACTGGCACGAAGGCAGACCGGTACGGCTCAGTCTGGGACTGGATGACAGCGGATCTGAAAGTACCGGACGCTATCTCGGTTCTGCCACGCTGGCTGTGGACGCCCCTTTTGCGCAGAACGACCTGTTTTACGCCAACATGGGTAAAAATCTGTTTGAGCGTGGGCCGTTCGGCAGCCGCTCGCATACCCTGAATTACTTTTTCCCGATCGGGTACTGGGCCGTCTCCGCCAGCTACAACGACTACACCTATCACCAGAACATTCCCAATGCCAATGAGGTGCTGCGCTACAGCGGTAAGAGCGACAACGCCCAGCTCACGGTCTCCCGCCTGCTCTATCGCGACCAGTCCAGCAAAACCACGCTGAATCTGCGCGGCTACCGCAAACACTCCACCAACGCCGTCAACAATATCGACATAGAGCAGCAAAAGCGGCGCACCGCAGGCTGGGAACTGGGCCTGAATCAGCGCAGCTATTTTGGCAGCAGCACGCTGGACGCGAATATTGCCTGGCGGCGCGGTACAGGGGCATTCAATGCATTACCTGCACCGGAAGAGCCGCGCCATCAGGGTAGTGCGCGTACCGGCATACTGCTGGGCGACCTCGGCATCAACCATCCTTTCGCCCTCGGCGAGCAGCCATGGCGGGTCTACAGCAGCGTGCGGGGACAATGGAGTCCGAATGCGCTGACGCCGCAGGAGCGCTTGGCGATTGCCGGGCGTTACACGGTACGCGGCTTTGACGGTGAACAGATGCTGTCAGGTGAAAAAGGTCTGCTGTGGCGCAACGAGATCGGCTGGGATCTTTTCTCACGCGGGCATGAGCTTTATATGGCCGCCGATTATGGTCGGGTAAGCGGGCCTGGCGCCCGGGATCTGGTCGGGCATCAGCTGGCAGGCAGTGCCATCGGCGTACGCGGCTCACTCTGGAGTCGCTTCAGCTACGACCTGTTTGCGGGCGTGCCGCTCTTTAAACCCGAGGGTTTTCATACCTCCGGCATCACGGCGGGTTTCAGCCTCAACCTGGAAATCTGACCACTCACTTTCACACGGATGTGACCCATGAATAAACATTGTTATCGTATTATTTTCAGCCGCACCCACGGTGAACTCCGGGTGGTGTCCGAACTTGCCCGCAGTTGCAGCACTGAACCCGGCCAGAGCCGGGGAAGCGGTGCGGCGCGTCTCTGGGTTACGTTACGCCGCACGGCGTGGCTGCTGGGACTGGCGCTGTTTGCCGGGCCAGCACTGGCGAACGGCATTGTGGCGGATGGTAACGCTACGCCAAGTCAGCGGCCGGACGTCATCGCTACTCAGAACGGGCTGCCGCAGGTCAATATTACTGCGCCCAATCAGGCAGGAATCTCACACAACCAGTATCAGCAGTTCGACGTCGCACAGAACGGTGCCATCCTCAATAACTCAGCAGTGATGACCTCCACGCAACTGGCCGGCATGATTCAGGGCAACCCGAACCTCAAGCCCGGCACTGCACCCGCGCGGGTGATCCTCAACGAAGTGAACAGCAACAATCCCAGCCAGCTTCGCGGTTATATGGAAGTGGCGGGCGGACGGGCGCAGGTGATCGTTGCCAACCCGGCCGGGATTGTCTGCAACGGCTGCGGCACCATCAATGCCGGACGGATGACGCTGACCACTGGCAAACCGCAGCGCAACGCTGACGGCAGCCTGGCGGGTTATCAGGTTGAGCGCGGCGTGGTGCGCATTGAAGGCGGCGGACTCAACGGCGATCCCCGTCATGATACTGAATACGTAGACGTTCTGGCCCGCGCGGTGGAGATCAATGCGGGCGTCTGGGCCAAAAAAGAGCTGGCGGTGGTGGCTGGTCGCAACCGCATCAGTGCCGACACCCAGACGATCACACCGCTGGCTGACGACGGTAGTACCAGACCTGAACTGGCGATCGACATGGGCCAGATGGGCGGCATGTACAGCGGCCAGATCCGCATGATTGGCACCGAAGCGGGCGTCGGGGTACGGAATCAGAACGCCCAGGTGCAGGCGGGTAAAACGCTGGTGGTGAGCAGCGAAGGTAAACTCGTCTGGCAATCAGCGGCACAGGATGGCGTCACGCAGGCCGCAGGTGACATCAGCCTGGCGGCCAGAGACAGCGTTGATTATCAGGGCAAGCTCCACAGTGGCGGTCAGCTGACGGTTCAGAGCCGCGAAGGCGGGATTACCCAGTCCGGCACGCTGGCGGCGGCTGGTGACGTACGGCTGACTGCGGCCCGCAGCATCCAGAGCAGTGGACACCTGCTGGCGGGCAGCGATGCCAGCAGCCAGATTGTGCAGGAAGCCAGTCTGCAACTGGAGAGCCAGGATACCATTCGCGCCAGTGGCAGCCTGTTGAGCAAAAAAGAGGTCAGCGCGCGCGGACGCCGGGTCGATCTCAGTGGCGCTCAGGTCGCTGCCAGCCGCGCCACCCTGACTGCTCAGGAAGCGGGGGTTGCCGTGCGTCAGGCGGTGATTAATGGCACGGAGCTGGTGATAAACACCTCTGGAGATATTGAGGCGCAGCAGGCACAGATTAGCGCCGGACGCTGGCAGGTCGACGGACGCAGCCTGTTCAGCCAGCAGGCGGGATGGTCGCAGACCGGAAGCGGCGAGAGCCGCTTTACGTTGTCTGGCGGGCTGGACAACAGCGAGGGTTCGATTGAGAGCCAGCAGCTCAGTTTTCAGGCCGCCTCGCTCAACAATCAGCGTGGCCGTATGGTTGCGCTTGATAACGCAGCGCAGCACTGGCGGATTGATGGGCTGTTTGACAACACGTCGGGCGAGCTGGGCAATAACGGCGATCTGACGCTTGAAACCGGCAGCCTGAATAACCAGGGCGGCACCATCAAAACCCAGGCGGCGCTGTCTGTCACTGCCCGCGACGCGGTTAACAACAGTCAGGGTAATCTTCTGGCCGGTAATGCGCTGACGCTTAGCGCGGGCGGCGATCTGGATAATCAGGCGGGCACCCTGAACGGCGGCCAGCTGTCGCTGACCGCGCAGCATCTGAATAATGCGCAGGGCGAGATTATCAGCCAGCGTGATCTGAGCCTGACGGCAAGCGGACTGGATAACTCAGAGGGCAAAGTGATTGCGCTGCAGGATTTGAGCCTGACGACGACACAGGGCCTGGACAACAGCGATGGCGGGATCGAAGCAGGTCATCATCTTTCGCTCAACAGCGGCGGATTCTGGCAGAACAGCGGTGGGACGGCGCAGGGCGGTGAGCAGGTTACGGCGACGGCAGATCAACTCAATAACGCCAGCGGCCGCTTGCAGTCTGGTGGTGATCTGATGCTGACCAGCCGCGGCGATATCCTCAACCAAGGCGGAAAACTCACGGCGAAAAACGCTCTCGCGATCCAGGGCACCGCCGCGACGCTGTTTGATAACGATGGCGGGTCGCTGCAAAGCGGCGGCGATCTGCGCCTGCAGGGTGGCGCGCTGAACAATCGTCAGTCAGGACAGATTCTCAGCCAGCGGGCGCTGACGCTCAGCCTGGCAGGCGACTGGGACAATCAGGGCGGCACCCTGACCGGCAACGGCAGCACGCAGGCCAGCGCCGCAAATCTGTTGAATGCCGGGGGCGCGATCAATGCGCTGGACGCGCTGGGTATGCAGTTCGCGGGTCGTCTGGATAACAGTAATGGCCGCATCTTCAGTCGGTTAAGCCAGACGCTCCAGGCGCAAGAAATTGGTAACGCCCAGGGCTGGATAGGCAGTCAGGGGAACTGGACTGCCGCGGCTGCCGGTTTCGATAACACGGCGGGCAGCGTGCAAAGTCAGCAGCAGGCTCAGCTCTCGGCAATCTGGCTCAGTAACGCCAGCGGCGTGTTGCAGTCAGCCGCCGGGCTGGTGTTGCGCGTTGCACAGGATATCAATAACCTGGCCGGTAAAGTCTCTGCGCAGCAGCAGCTGACCGTGCAGGGTCAGACCAAAGGCAGCCGCACCGGTAACATTAACAATGCAGGCGGCCAGTGGCTGGCTGGTGAAGGGCTGACGATCACCGCTGAGCGTCTCAATAACACTCAGGGTGGTCTGCTCTACAGTCAGCGGCAGTTAAGGCTGAACCTGGCCGGGGATCTGGATAACCGGGCGGGCAACGTGCAGAGCGGCGAAGCGCTCCAGCTTGATGCGCAGACGCTGAACAACGCGGGCGGCCACATCGACAGCCAGCAACAGCTCAGCCTGCAGCTGTCAGGAGAGATGGATAACAGCGGCGGTGCGGTGCGCAGTAACGGTGAACAGCAGATTCATGCTGCGACGGTCAATAACCGTCAGGGCATCTTCAGCAGTCGTGAGGCGATTAATCTGACAACAGGGCAACTGGAGAATGCCAGCGGCACGCTGATCAGTCAGGGCGCGGGAAATTATCACCTCAATGTGCTCAACAACCCGCAGGGCAAAGTCCACAGCGGCGCGGCGCTCTCCCTTGACGCTGTGCAACTGAACAATCAGGGCGGCCAGCTGGTCGCCACCCAGGATCTCGTGCTGAAGGCCACGGCGATCGATAACAGCACACAGGGTGTGCTCAGCAGCCAGGCGGGACTCTCACTGCAGGCCGATCGTCTGAGTAACCGCGACGGCGGCCTGTTACTCGGCACGACCTTTACCGACATAGCTGCCCGTGACATGGATAACAGCAGCGGACGGCTGCAGAGCGCCGGAACGCTCCTGCTTCGGGGTGTTGCACAGCTGGATAACCGGCAGGGACAGATGCTGGCGAATGGCGATCTCACCCTCAACGCCGATCTCTCACCGACTGATTCACCGCTGGTGCTGCTCAATCAGCGCGGACGGCTGGAGAGTGCGGGCGCATTAAACATCCATGCGCACGCTTTCGATAATCAGGGCGGTACCCTGCTCGGGCTGCAGGCTCTGACGCTGACCGCGCAACAGGATTATACCCGCGAGGCGGGTGAAACCCTCAGCAGTAACGGCACGGTGACCTTCTCGCTGAGCGGGGCGTTTACTAACCTGGTGGACTGGCTGCTGCCGGGTAATCTGGTGCTGAATGCTACGGCTATTACCAACCCGGCGATGCTGGCGGGCAAAACTGTTCAGCTCACGACCGGTGCGCTGCTGAATAGCGGGCGGCTTGAAGCCGACGCCCTGACGCTGAATGTCGATTCGCTGGATAACGGCGCGACCGTGATGGGCGATGAGATCACAGTGCGTGGTCGGGTGATCGATAACCACGGACAGCCTGCCGTAATTGCGGCCACCCAAAGCCTGACGCTGCAGGCCCGCGAGCGGCTGAGCAACAAAGAGGGTGCACTGCTCTACAGCGGCGATCGCCTGTTCCTGCACAGCGATGACCTGATCGAGAACCGGGCGAGTTTTATCGAAGCAGATGGTGATATGAAGCTGGAGGCGCGTCGGCTCGACAACCTGCGCGAAGGACTGGTGATTGAGCGCAACGCTGAGAGCAGCGACTACAAGTGGCATCGTTATAACTATTACTGGCGCTCGATGGGTGAAGAAACTAATACCGATGCAAGTACGATGCAACCCAATACCCAGCATTTGACATTCCGTAATGACGAGGCTGCTGAAAATAATGCTTATGGTACGTTGCTGAACATCGACTCAGCGGGTAAGAGGGCCGAAGTGCGGGTGAAAAACAGCTCAGGGAAACTGGTCGATCTATGGGTTAATTATCTTGCCCTGATTCCCAATGCAGATGGCAGTTATGCCATGACGTTTTATGATATGCGGGGATGGCATCAGTTGGCTAATATCCCAACGCCTTATCAAAACACCTTCTGGCGTGAACAAGGTATCGGGCAGGCCGTTGTATGGGATCCAGAGCGGTTCATTGATATTGCTTCCGCCCCTTTTGTCAGCGATTACAGTAATTTTCGTGAGCGTACTGTGACTGGCACTGTGACAGCAGACAAACTGGTTTCCGTAGGTAAGGGCGCACGTATTCTGGCGGGCGGCAACATGATGCTGAGTATTACCGGCAATTTACTCAATGATGCCAGCGTGATTACGGCTAACGGCAATCTGACAATGGATGGCGGTGGAAATGTCGATAATCGGGGATATTCGGTTAACGAGCGGCGTCAGGAAGTTATTGTTGATCATTATGATCAACACAAAAAGCACTGGTATCCAACCTTCAATTCTGACGAGACCACGGCCCTGGCTACCGTTGACGGCATCATTACCGGCAACGGTAACGTCAGTATCAGCGGAGCGAGCATCAGTAACACCACCGTTAATCAGGCGCAGGTCAGCCAGCTCGAGGCGGCGCTGCAGGCGGTGGACGCCGAGCGCGCAGAGTATGAACGTAACCCGCTGGCTTTTGCCATAGACGGCGTCGCTCACCATGACGGCGACACAGAACTTGCGGCGGGTAATTCATCGGGTCGCCCGCTGTTACCGGCCGAGCTGGCGCTGACGGCGCTGCAACAGCTGGAGAAAGTCGCCACAAGCATCCCCAATAACGGCCTGTTCAGCCAGCATACCGCGGCAGGTAGTCCGTTCCTGGTGGTGACTGACGAGCGCTTCACCAGTCGGGAGAAATTTATCAGCAGCGACTATCTGCTCGAACGGGTGGGCTATAACCCGTCGCAGGTGCATAAACGACTGGGCGACGGTTTTTATGAGCAGCGGCTGGTGCGCGAGCAGGTCCTGGCGCTGACCGGCAGGCCTTCCGTTAATGGCTGGGATGCGATGGAGCAATATCAGGCGCTGATGAACAACGGCGCTGAAGTGGCGCAGGATTTCCATCTGGTGCCGGGTGTGGCGCTGACGCCGCAACAGATTGCGGCGCTGCAGCAGGATATCGTCTGGCTGGTCAGCGAAACAGTGGATACGGCAGAGGGTCCGCAGAGCGTGTGGGTACCAAAAGTCTATCTGGCACAGACTACCCTGCGCCTGACCGGTGATGGCGCGGTGATTGGCGGCGGAGATCTGCAGCTCTCGGCAGACAGCGTGACCAACGCCGGAAATATCTTTGCGGACAAGGCACTGTCAGTCGACAGTAATCAGTTCCTGCATCTGGGCGGCGACATCAAAGCGGGAAGCATTGATGTGAAGGCGGAGACGCTGACGATCAGCACCGATCTGCAGAATGCCCTGCGCCAGGCGACGATGAGCGCTGATGATATCAGCCTCAGCGGCACCGATATCCGGCTGCAGGGCGCGAAGCTCAATGCCACCGATAACCTCAGCCTGAGCGCACGCAACAACCTTGAGATCGGCACTGCAAAAAGCAGCCACAGCGGCAGCCTGAACGTGATTGCCGGGGCGATGGGAAATCGCACCAGCCGCGGCATGGAAGAGGCGGGCAAGCGCATGGCGCAGGTCAGCGGCGAGTGGCAGCAGGCACAGGGCAGTGAGCTTAACGCGGGTGGTAACCTCCTGCTCTCGGCGGGGCGTGATCTGACGCTGACCGGCAGCCAGGCCAGCGCCACCGGCTCTGCCCGGGTTAAGGCTGGTGGCGACATCCGCATCGGGGCCGAGACCACCACCAATACCACCCATCTTGAGGCCAACAGCCGGACCTCATCGGTCAGCAACAGCCGTCAGGAAGATCGTCTGCTGCTCAGTTCCCTGAGCGGTGATCAGGGCGTGACGCTGGTGGCAGGCAATAATCTGCTGACCGAAGGCGCGCAGGTTGACAGTTCACAGGGCCAGATTGGCGTCAGCGCGAAGAACGTTACCATCAGGGACGCACGCGCCAGCCTGTCAGCGCAGGACAGCGAGAACAAGCGCGAGGGCAATACCCGCAGCCACCGCGAAGAGGAAAGCTCGCGTGAGAGCAGCACCGGCAGTACCTTCAGCGGACAGCAGGGCGTAACGGTGATCGGGCGTGAGGGTGACGTGACGGTCACCGGCAGCACGCTGCACAGCGAACAGGGTGCAGTCGGACTGCAGGCGAAGCAGGACGTGGTGCTGAATACAGCCACCGAACGTGAGTCGTTCTACAGCGAGGAGCGCTCAGAGAATAAAGGTCTGCTGAACAAAAGCAGCGGCCACAGCGTAACGCAGGACGTTACCACCCGTGAGAACGGCAGCCTGCTGAGCGGCGAAAGCGTCACGGTCATCGCCGGACGTGATCTGACGGTGACCGGATCGGCGGTGGTTGCCGACCAGGACGTCAATCTGCGGGCCGGGCGCGACGTGGAGATCGGCGCGGCGACCGAGACCGAGAGTCACTATCAGCTGGAAGAGAAGAAAAAGAGCGGCCTGCTGGGCAGCGGCGGCATTGGCTTCACCGTCGGCAAACAGTCAACCCGCCATGAAATCGATGAGAAGGGCACTACCCAGAGCCAGAGCGTCAGCACCGTCGGCAGCAGCCAGGGCAGCGTCAATGTTACGGCGGGCAACCGGCTGCACGCCGGCGGCGCAGACCTGGTGGCGGGGAAAGATCTGAACCTGACGGGCGACAGCGTAACTATCGACCCGGGCTTTGATATACGCAGCCGCAAGGAAACCTTCGAGCAGAAACAGAGCGGTCTGACCATTGCCCTGTCAGGCACGGCGGGCAGCGCGCTCAATACCGCGGTCAGCAGCGCACAGCAGGCGAGGAAGTCGGGGGACGCGCGGGTCAGCGCGCTGCAGAACACGCAGGCGGCGCTGAACGGGGTGCAGGCGGCGCAGGCCGCTGAGCGGGACAGCCTGCAGAACGGCGGAGCGGGCGGGACCAACACCATCGGCGTCAGCGCTTCGTACGGCAGCCAGTCGTCGAAAAGCGAAACCCGTACTGAAAGCCGCCAGTCGCAGGGCAGCACGCTGACGGCGGGCCGGAACCTGACCGTCACGGCCACCGGTAAAAATGGCACGGCCCAGAGCGGCGACATCAGCATCACCGGCAGCCAGCTGAAGGCGGGCGGCGATATGAGCCTGGAGGCGTCGCGTGACATCCTGCTGCAGTCGGCGCAGAACACCCGGAGCACCGACAGTAAGAACAGCAGCAAAGGCGGCAGCGTCGGGGTCGGCATCGGCGTGGGGTCGGGCGGCTACGGCATCACGGTATCGGCGGGCGTGAACGCGGCGAAGGGCAGCGAAAAGGGCAACGGGCTGACGCACAGCGAAACCACGCTGGACGCGGGCAACCGGCTCAGCCTGACCAGCGGGCGCGACACGACGCTCACGGGCGCGCAGGCAAACGGCAGCAGCGTGAAGGTGGATGCGGGCCGCAACCTGACGCTGACCTCGGAGCAGGACAGCGACCGCTACGACAGCAAGCAACAGAGCGCCAGCGCGGGCGGCAGCTTCACGTTCGGCTCCATGACCGGCTCGGCGAGCGTGAACGTGAGCCAGGATAAAATGCACAGCAACTGGCAGAGCGTGGCCGAACAGACCGGGATTTATGCGGGTCAGGGCGGCTTTGACGTGACCGTGGGTGAGCACACGCAGCTGAACGGTGCGGTTATCAGTTCCACTGCCACCGCCGATAAGAACCGGCTCGACACCGGGACGCTGGGGTTCAGCGACATAGAGAATCATGCGGAATATGAGGTGCAGCATCAGAGCGCAGGCATGAGCACCGGCGGCGGCATCGGCGGGAGCTTTGTCGGTAACATGGCGAACGGGATGCTGGCGGGACTGAACGACAGCGGCAGCGCGGAGAGCACCACCAGGTCGGCGGTGAGCGAGGGCACCCTCGTTATCCGTGACCCGTCGAAGCAGAAGCAGGACGTGGCGGACCTCAGCCGCGACGTGGCGAACGCGAATCCGGGGCTGGACGTCATCTTTGACAAGGAGAAGGAGCAGAACCGGCTGAAGGCGGTGCAGCTGATAGGCGAAATCGGGGCTCAGGCGGGGGATATCGCGCGGACGCAGGGCCAGATAGCGGGCCTGAAGGCGCAGCAGGACCCGGCAGCACTGGCGGCTGCCAGGGAAGAGCTGGCGGGAAAAGGGAAGCTGAACCCGACGTCAGATGAGATAGCGAAGCAGGCTTTCGACACGGCGATGAAGCCGTTCGGCACGGGTTCGGCGCTTCAGCAGGGCATCAGCGCGGTGACGGCGGCGGTACAGGGGCTGTCGGGCGGGAACGTGGCGCAGGCGCTGAGTGGGGCGGCCGCGCCGTATCTGGCGACGGAGATACACAGGCTGACGACCACGACAGGGCCGGACGGCAAAGAGGTGGTCAATACCGAAGCGAACCTGATGGCGCACGCGGTACTGGGTGCGGTAAGCTCGTATGCATCCGGCAACTCAGCACTGGCGGGTGCAGCGGGCGGCGTCAGCGGTGAGCTGATGGCGAAGCTGGTGATGAACCAGCTGTATCCGGGCAAAGCGGTCGGTGACCTGAGCGAGACGGAGAAACAGCAAATCAGCGCCCTTGGGACGCTGGCAGCGGGTCTGGCAGGCGGCGTAGTTGGTAACAGCACGGGCAGTGTGGTGGCGGGGCGCAGGCGGGTAAGAATGCGGTTGAGAATAACTGGCTGAGCGTTCAGGAAGCCGATAGAAAGAAACAGCTGGAGACGAAGCGCGACTACCTGAAACAGGAGTTAACACCGGCTGAAGCGAAAGAACTGGTGACGATTAATCAGACAGATAAAGCGCGTGATGAAGCGATAAAAGCGGTCTGTACGGATGGTAATAAAGGTGGTTCGGCCTGTGGTGCGTTAATTGTTCCGGCGCAGGAAGCATTGAAGAAATACGGTGAAAATGCCACCTACTCATTATTGTACAAAGATATATACCCACAGGATGTGAAAAATCTGGAAGGTGTTTTGCAGGGACTGGATGCAGGCAGCATCAGCCGCGACCAGGCCATCACAGCAATAGCACAGGCTTCCGGTGTAAGCTGGGAAACAGCAGCAGGCCGTTATGATACGGCAATGCAGACTCAGGAACTGGCTGCTGCTCTGGCTGGTGCATATGGGCTGAAGAGTGTAATTAAGGAACCGACAAAAGAGAGTTCAGCTAAACAACAATCTCAGCCTTCAACGGGAAGAACGGTAGAGCCGAATAGAATTGCTGCTGATGAGGAAGCTTCAGGATGGTCACAGTACGATAAATATCGTAATGAAAGTGGAAACTGGAACTGGCCTGCAAAATTAGGTTTTGCCGAAGAACCAGTAAAAACAACGCTTCCTGTAGGCACTCGTTTGGATAGGTATGGAGAACCAAGTGGGTCTTTTCTGGCACCTAAGGGAACTCCTTATGAACAACGCGCTCTTGCTCTTGGAGCAGGCGCAGAGAAATACTATGAATATGAGGTCATTAAGCCTTTGCCAGTCATACAAGGAAAAATAGCCCCTGCTTTTGGTGAAGCTGGAGGAGGCATTCAGATTCTGCCTAATATGCAAGAGCGTGTGAATGTTGAATGGCTTCTGAAAAATGAATATATCCGTGAGGTTCACTAATATGCTAAGTATTGAAGAGTTGCAAAAAAAAGCTGATGAACTGGTTTTTAAAGCAGGTCTACCAAGGCTTTCAGTTAATCTTTGTACAGTTCCTATTGGTGATGGAACTCCTTATATTTCATTTGAGAACGAAAAGTATAATTACATTTATTCCGAAAGAGGACATGAGTTTTCCAGAAAGGTTACAGATTCAACAGAGGAGCTACTTTATTGGATTATGTCAGAGCTTGCTTATAAGATCGCATTTCAATATGAATTAGAAAATCGTATTGGGGGTAGAGATGGAAGGCGTATTGCTTTTCCAAAGTATATTGAACTAATGACGAAAATGAATTCGTCATGGAAATCAAAAGCAGAAGATGAAATTGAAAAAACTCTTGCTACCAGTCCTTACGACGATACCCTCTACTTATAATTTAACTCAATAAATCCCGGCCACCGAGCCGGGATGTTTTTATCTGTCGATTACACTTCAGCCAGCCTGATGATCAACTGCCCCGGTCCGGTGATCACCTCGATCTTCTGTCCGGTCGAAAATCCCAGCGCTTCCAGCCAGCGGCCTTTAATGGTCAGCTGCGGCAGCGGGTTAGGCTGGCCTTTATTAGGCCGGTATCTCACGTTGTAATAACGCGCCCGCGATTTACTGACGCCGGATATCGCGCGGATGGAGGGGCAGATAGCGGCGACCAAAGCCGGTAAGGAAGAGCTGGCCCGCAGTGGCATTAAAGAGCCGGGTAAAAACGCGCCGGAGGAAGAGTGGGCTGGCTACAACAAAGCGCTGGCCGCGACCGGCAGCTACAAAGCCGCACAGCAGCAGTGGGGCACCGGCAGCGATATCCAGCGGGGTATTCAGGCCTCCACGGCAGCGATTCAGGGTCTGGCGGTGGCAACCTGGCGCAGGCGGCGAGCGGGGCGGCGGCACCGTACCTGGAGGGGGTCATCCACAGCATGACCACCACGAAGGATGCGAACGGTAAAGACGTGGTGAACGTGCATGCGAACCTGATGGCGCACGCGGTGGTGGGCGCGGTGACGGCGTATGCGGCGGGCAACAGTGCGGTGGCGGGCGCGGTACTGGGTGCGGTAAGCTCGTATGCATCCGGCAACTCAGCACTGGCGGGTGCGCAGGCGGGTAAAAACGCGGTTGAGAATAACCTCTTTGGTAAGGTTCTGGTAGAAGGATGTGCAATATCGGCACCATGTCGGACGAAAGTAGCAGAGCAGTTGCTGGAAATCGGGGTCAAGGCCGGGCTGACGGGGACCGTGGCGAAGACACTCGCCGACAAACTGACTGCTGACGAACTGGATCACCTCGTCACCCTGCAGATGACTAGTAACGATGAGATCACCAGTAAGTATCTTGGACTGTTGCAGGATAATTATTTACCGGAGACTTCATCCAACCCGAATCTAGGTAAAGACCTGGACAACGACCAGAAAGCTGAGTTAGGTGATGTGGGTTCAGGAACGCCAGGAGGCTGGGGACCGGAAGATGAAGAAAATGTTCGAAATAATGAGGGTAATAACCCCTCACAAAAGGGAAGTAATTTTACTAACTCGGAGATTGATGATCGCATCGCATCGGCGAACAAACCGATCAATAATCAAGGAATGTCTGCTGCGGCCAGGGCATGGGAAAAGCATGCTGGTAGGCCTGGATGAACATTCGAGCCTCTGAAGGGGAACCAAGCCCAGAAAAATGCAGCCGCGGAGAACTTTATTCGGGATCTTCTAAATGACCCTAGCACGGTACGAAATGAACTATCTCGAGGTGGGGTTGAATATCGTGCGTCTAATGGACAAGGGGTAAGATTTAATCCTGATGGTTCGTTCAATACCTTACTAGATCCACCGGTGAAAAAATGACTCAGAAAAAATTAGAACTTTTTTTTTCCAGCCCAATGGAATATGAGGAACTGACTCTTGAAGTTCAGTTAGATCGAGAAAGAGTGATTGAGATCAATCAAGAACAAGGGGTGGATAACCTTGAAGTTGAGCTGTTTGGAACAGACAAAGAGCATGGATTTATCGCAAAAATGCCTCTTGATGACCTGATTAATATTTTGATTGAAGCAAAAAAAACGCTTCAGAATAAGTAAGTAACTCAAATCCCTGCCACTGAGCCGGGATCTTGCTCTAACCGTCAGGCTTATCCAAACAGCCGCTGGAATGATTTACGGGCAGTTGCTCTTTAACAGTGAAAAAAACGCGTCGGGGCAAAAAGTTGGTGGCGTCAAAATGCACTGAAAGAATGGCTTGTAACCTTATGATTGAAAAGGAAAAAACAGTCTTCGTTCTCAATAACAGTGCCAGGAAGAGTTGTTCTGGAAAACAATAATCTTGCATTGGTTGCACGTGGTTGTGCTGCACTTTCACCCTGCCGGAATAAGGTCGCAGAGCAGCTACTGGAGATCGGAGCGAAAGCGGGGCTCACGGGGCTTGCCGGAGTAGCCATTAAGGACGTGGCTGATCGGATGACCTCCGATGAGCTCGATCATCTTGTCACCCTGCAAATGATGGGTAACGACGAGATAATCGGGAAGTATCTGAGTTCGTTGCAGGGCAAGTATGCGCCTTCAAATACTGGTGGTGATCAACTTGCAGGTATGGAAAGTATTGGCAAACTGGCAAATCCAGTTCAGGATGAAAATAAAGGAACGTCGCAGGTTACGCCAGATCATTCTGACGAACAGGGAGCAGGCAATATCGGGAATACTGAAGGTGCGCTGGATACGGGCGGAAGTACCACTTTAACGCCGATCCCTGAGCAGATTAAAGATGACTTGGCTTATTTAGCCCTTAAAGGTAAAGAAGCTCAGGAAGCTACCGGTAAATTAGGTTTGATCTAAACAGGATAAAGGACTGATATATGTTTGGGATTTTTCCTGAAAATAAACCAGTAGATGCTGAGGGCGAATGCGTCCTACCAGCATCAATAATCATTAATGAATTTTCAGAAATGATGAATATACCTCTATCATACTGGAGTATAAATGATTACAAAGCTAACTGGATAAGTTCTCTTGAAGATGGGCTGAAGAATAAAAAACATGCTGCTTTAGCTGTTTCAATGTATGAGCCTAAACATACGAATTTTACATTTACTTGGGTGTTATATTTTTCGGGAGATAATGTTTTCGTTCAAAATAGCATTTTGTTTTTAAATGAATGCCCCGGTTTTACTCCTGAAACTATAAATAATTTTACTGAGCCGCGAACAACGCATAATGAAGATGGTATGAAAATATCGGAATGGATGACTGATTTAAAAAGCGTTCTAGATTTTTTTCATAGCCTTAAAGGCTAAAATAAATCCCGGCCAGTCTGGCCGGGATTTTTGCTTTTAAGCCCCTAATCCTCTCGCTTACCGCCGCTACAACCGAAACACACCGGGCGCAGCGGTAATCTCCTGCTGTCCCGCCTCAGTAATACCAAAACCGGTCATCCAGTCGCCGCCGAGAATCACTTCGC
Source organism: Pantoea anthophila (assembly GCF_026104315.1). Lineage (NCBI taxonomy): Bacteria > Pseudomonadati > Pseudomonadota > Gammaproteobacteria > Enterobacterales > Erwiniaceae > Pantoea > Pantoea anthophila. The sequence continues at coordinate 3,878,550 of NZ_CP110473.1, read as the reverse complement.
CACTCTCACGCACCCAGTCTGCCCCTATATCATGCCACTGCTGGCTGGCTTCACAGAGTGCTTTCCACTCTGCTTCACCGGTCACGGTTGTCACCGACAGCGTGTTATACCGCAGCATCAGCCGGATCGGTGCGTCGGTAGTAAATCCGAGCGCGGCCAGCTGGCCGCCCGTGGTGGTTAGCTGCGGGACGGGTTCCTGAATAAAAGTAATGTTCATGCTTCTTCCTCCGTGAAGTGTGTGGTGCGGATAATCAGCTGGCCCTGTTCGGCGATGATATTTACAGGCTGTCCTTTGATAAATCCCCACTGTTCCAGCCATCGTCCTTTGATGGTCAGTTGTGGCAATGGATTCGGTCTGCCGCCGTTGGGACGGTATCCGACGATACTTTTACGTGCTTGGGGTACAGCGGGTTCTGACGTAGAATCTGTTCCAGCCATAATTAACTCCAGATCAGTTAGTTGTGGTCAGCGGGCTGTTGGTGTTCCACCACCTTCAGCCCGCGCTAAAGAAATCTCTAATTATTCTCTTCCTTTGCAGTTTTCTACTGTTCAAATATACACCGTCTGCTTTGTAAACTCGCTGAAAGCTTCGGAATAGATTGCGAGGCATCTCTGAAAAACGGATTTTTTTCGATGGATAATACTATCTCCAAAAGCGTTTATCCCGCGGCTATGAAAGAAATAAGCATGTAGTTAATAAAGATTATGCTTTCTCAAATTTTTGACTAATCTTCTTTAATTAAATAATTAATTACAATTCAGCATGGGTAATCTGTAAGTGAAATGCTTATATATGGCAACCTGAATTGCCATATCTTAACGTATGATGCAGTAAAGTGTATTTGGTTAAAACTTGATAGGTATCTGTATCAAAATCCCAACCAGCGATGTTAGATGAATGATAATTCTACGAAATAAATAAGGGTTATTATATGGTCTAAGCGTTTTCGGGTATTGTAGAATTACACGCTTACTGGAAAGTTTATATAAATAAATAGCTGCTTATTTATGATGTTTGGGTGTCATGAAAATGATGTGCTCAGGAAGCAGGAAGGGTAAAATGAATAAGGATGTAAGGATTCCCGTATTAAAGGGACCATTCAAAAAAATACGTGAGTGGAACCGAAGAAAAAATTACTATCTCAAAGAGGTGAAGCTCAAAGTAAGAATCGCAATTGCAAAGCTTCTGTGGGATAAACGGAAAAAAGTCACCTTTAACCCAGACTCTGTGAAAACCATATTGCTTGTTCGAAATGAAGGCAAAGTGGGTGATATCATCGTTTCGACTCCACTCATCAGGTTGCTTCATCAGGCTGGCTATGCAGTCGATGTGCTGGTAAACGAAGCCTGTTACGACGTAATAAAATACAACCCTTTTATCAGATATGTTTATAAGGCGAGAAATTGCAGTTATAACCATTACCTGAAGTCTTTGAACCATAACGTTTCAAGGGCAACGATAAAGATGCTAAATAGAAATGAATATGATCTAATTATTGATCCTTGTTTATCCGAAACCGGTGCATCGGATGAAACTGTTTAATGATATCAATGCGAGGTTCGTTATTGGATTAAATAAAAAACCTGATATGGGCCATTACACCGTTTCAGTATCTTTTAAAAATGAAAAACAGCATGTTACAGAATTATTGTCTTTGTTCTGCATAATGATTGGCGTTAAAGCTACAGGCAGTGTCGATTATAGTTTATATTTTCCTGATAGCGTGCTTAATGAGGTAAAAGATTTTCTTAACCCCTGGAAAAAAAAGAAAAAGATTATTATTAATGCCTATGCAGGCACCCCAGAAAGAAACTTCTCACAACAGCAATTGCTGGATCTTATTCATCTGGTTAATAAAGGTAAAGAAATAAAGTTAATTATTCTGGATCATCGTAACGAATTATTAGTGCCGCTTCCTAGTGGTGTTGTAAAAAATCCCTTTTGCACATTGCATCATGTAATGGCATTGATTAAAGAATCGGATATAGTTATAACTCCTGATACTTCAATTGTACATATCTCGGCTGCGTGGAAAAAACCACTCATCGCCGTTTATAAAAACTTACCTAATAATAATATGTGGGCACCAGGGTATGAAAACGCAAGCCACCTTATTGTTCATGATGATAAAACCTCTGATGCTGATAATATTCCTGAGCGTATTTTCAACGAGATTGTCCGCAGGAATTTACTGGACAGGCATGAGATGAAAATCCAAAGCCCGGTATCGGTGACCGAGTTGAAAGAACCTGTTAGTAAGTACGGTTATCATGTTCCCGAGCGCTCTATCGCCTCCTCTGATCAGCTCTGCTGCTGACCAGCAGATAAAATGTTCTACTGTGCCAGACACCATTGCCACTCTTAATAGGTCTGGCTACAGCACACCCATCACGCCGCAGGCGGCGTCGTCATTGCAAAGCTCTCACGCTGAAACAGCGTTTCCGCCAGCTTCACCAGTGACGGACGCTCAACACACCAGTTAGGCACCACGCGGCGGAAATTGAGATAGCCAATCATACAGCCGGTGGCGATATCCGCCAGATTGAGCTGACCGTTGTTGAGCCATTTTCCCTCTGCGGCCTTCGCTTCCAGCATGTCGAGACTGCGCTGAATCTTTTCCCGATTGCGCACCAGCACCTCCTCTGACTGCAAATCCCCCGGCCGCAGCTGCTCGCGCACGATCACCAGCGCGGCATCGCAGATGCCATCCGCCAGCTTCTCCAGCTGACGGATGTTAAGCGACGCAAGCGGATCAGCAGGCAGCAGGGCAGGCTCTGCCCCGCGCAGTTCCAGAAATTCCGCGATGATGCTGGAGTCGAACCAGATTTGCTTATCGTCAGCGACCAGCGCCGGGACTTTGCCCAGCGGATTGTAGTGCGGTACGTGGCTGTCATCGCTGTAGGGCGAGGCGTTGACGAATTCAAACGTAATGCCTTTTTCCAGCATGATAATCGAAATCTTACGCACAAACGGGCTGGTATAGCTGCCAATCAGTTTCATCGGGTTCTCCGGATTCATCGCCTATTCGCCAGGAAACATAAAGGGGTTGAGACTGCTGCGAGCAAAACCTTCCTGCTCCATCCGGGCATCCAGTATCAGCGACGCCAGATCGTCGGCCACCGGTTCGATGGCCGGATCTTTCTCCTGATAGAGCATCTTCAGGTAGGTGCCACAGTCGCCGCAGCTCTCTGCCTTCACCGCCGCCAGCTCGCTGTTGAGCGACCAGTAGTGCAGATCGCGGGACTGCTCGCACTGGGTACATTTACTGCGTACCACATGCCATTCACTTTCGCACAGATTACAGTGCAGGTAACGCGCGCCTTCATCACTGCCCATATGGACCACGCTGGCGACCGGCATACTGGCGCACACCGGACAGAACTGCCGCTGATCGCCCATCTCCGCCCGCGCTTTGCCCGGGATCAGGGCCGCCATCTGCGCCCAGTAGAGCGAGAGCGCCGCCCAGATAAAGGGCGCTCTGTCGCTGCTGACCTGCGCATAATCGCCGGTAAACAGCGCACTGGCCAGCGTCTCCAGCTCGGTGGCGGAGGCTTTTTCCAGATTCTCCAGCACCGCCAGCGCCTGACCGCTCATCTCCGGCTTCAGTTCGGCAATCAGCGAGTGCAGCAGCCGCTGCCAGTGCGGATCGCGCGGCAGGGTGTGGATGTTCAGCGGCGGCTTACCCTCGCTGGCGCTCTGCGTCAGTCGGGCATGCAGATCGATATGCAGCGGGTGGTCATACAGCACAATCTCCTGCGCTTCGGCGATCGTTGCCGCAAAGCGCAGATAGTCGCCGAGTGGATTTTTCGCCGCCAGGTCGCGCAGTCGCGCAGCACGACGGCTGTATAAATTTTTCAGCCGTGGAAAAAGTAACGGCGGAATCCTCTCCGCCGTGTTCTTTTCGCCTTTCTCCAGCTGATCTTGCGGGATTATGCGAATACTCATCAGGGGCGTTTATCCTGTTTTTCTGGCAGTTTACGCTGCTCACGAAACCAGCGGGGATGGTGATGTCTGGCCCAGTCGGCGCTGACCCAGCCCTCAACCATCGCGGTCAGTGTGCCTTTGACCCACAGTGCAGCATAAACATGCACCATGATGACGATAATCAGTACCACTGCTGACACCGAATGCACCACCAGTGCCAGACGAATCAGCGGAATGGCGAAGGCATCAGCAAAGTAAGGTCGCCAGATCACAATGCCGCTGGCAAGCAGCAGGACTAAGCTGATGATAGCAGCCCAGAACACACACTTCTGACCAAAGTTATATTTACCGGTATCACCCACCTCTTCATTGCGTGCAATCCGGTGAATATTTCTGGCCCAGCAGAGGTCATCACGATTGATCAGGTTCTCTTTCCAGTAGCGCAAAAACATCAGCATAAAAGCGGCAAACATCACCACACCGGTGAAAGGATGCAGAATACGCGCCAGTTGTGGCGTGCCGAATATCTGCATCAGCCAGTTGAAGGAGGGAAAGAAAAACCCCAGACCGCTTAAGGCCGTGATGACAAAGCAGATTGCGACGATCCAGTGATTAATGCGTTCCGGTGCGCGGTAGCGCACCAGACGATCGGGTTTGTTCATTATTTATCCTCCCTTTGCTGATCGTCGTCACTGTCGTGCGCGTCGGTGACGCGATTCGGACCGACGCCGACATAGTGAAAAATGGATGCGGCGAACGTGGCGGCAAAACCCACCGCCGCCAGCGGTTTCCAGATCCCCTTCCAGAAGGTCACGGTCGGGCTGATGCCCGGATTCGCCGGCAGGCCGTGATAGCGCTGGGGCTTGTCAGCATGATGCAGCACATACATCACATGGGTACCGCCCACGCCTTCCGGGTTGTAGAGACCCGCCTGTGCAAAGCCGCGCGACTTCAGCTCTGCTACGCGCTCCTCCGCCAGCGTCAGCATGTCGCTTTTGCTGCCGAAATGAATGGCGCCGGTCGGACAGGTCTTCACACAGGCAGGTTCCTGGCCGACGCTGACGCGGTCCACGCACAGGGTGCATTTATAGGCGCGGTTATCCTCTTTATTGATGCGGGGCACGTTGAAGGGACAGCCCGCGATGCAGTAGCCGCAGCCGATGCACTGCTCAGACTGAAAATCGACGATGCCGTTAGCGTACTGGATGATGGCGCCTGCTGACGGGCAGGCTTTCAGGCAGCCGGGATCGGCGCAGTGCATGCAGCCATCTTTGCGGATCAGCCAGGCGAGCCTGCCGTTCTCTTCCACTTCTGAAAAGCGCATCACCGTCCAGGATTTGGCGCTCAGATCGGTGGGATTGTCATAGACCCCGATGTTGTGACCGACCTCATCGCGGATGTCGTTCCATTCGGAGCAGGCAACCTGGCAGCCTTTACAGCCAATGCAGGTGGTGACGTCAATAAGCTTCGCCACTTCGCGCTGGTGATCGCGCGCCTGCGGCGGCGGGGTAAAGCCACTGGTCGCAGAGCGACGGATAATATCTTGTGATTGATAAGCCATGGTCATCCACCGTTACGCTTTTTCGACTTTCACTAAAAATCCCTTGTACTCCGGGGTCTGCGAGTTGGCGTCGCCAACGGAAGGCGTCAGCGTATTGGCGAGGAAGCCCTTACGCGTGGTGCCCTCAAAGCCCCAGTGACAGGGAATACCCACGGTATCCACCGGCCTGCCGTCAATCATCAGGCGCGGGAGACGGCGGGTGACCACCGCTTTGGCCTCGATATAACCCCGGCGTGACGAGACTCTGACGCTGTCACCGGCCTGAATGCCTTTCTCCTCTGCCAGTTCGGTGCCGATTTCGACAAACTGCTCCGGCTGCGCAATGGCGTTCAGCAGGGCGTGCTTGGTCCAGTGGCGGAACAGCTCAGTGATGGAGTAGGTGGTGGCGACGCAGGGATAGTCAGCGACCTCGCCCAGCTGTGCGACGTCACTGCTGAAAAGACGAACGACCGGGCTGTGACGCTGCTGCGGATGCAGGGGGTTGTCGGCGAGGGGACTCTCCATCGGCTCATAGTGTTCCGGGAACGGGCCATCCGCCATTTTATCCAGCGCAAACAGGTGACCCATGCCGTCGGGCTGCATGATAAACGGCCCGGCCTGCTGCTGAGGTGGCAGCGTGACCGGATAGTCCGGCACATCGATGCCGTGCCAGCGTGCGCCGTCCCACTCAATCAGGCGGCGCTGCGGATCCCAGGCTTTACCCTGCACATCCGCAGAGGCGCGGTTGTAGAGAATGCGGCGGTTGGCCGGCCACGACCAGGCCCAGCCGGAGACCGCGCCCAGCCCGGAGGGATCGGCATTGTCGCGCCGCGCCATCTGATTACCGTCCGGCGTCCAGCTGCCGCTGTAGATCCAGCAGGCGCTGGCGGTGGTGCCATCGTTACGCAGCTCTGAAAAGCTGTTGAGCTGCTGACCTTTTTTCAGCAGCAGCCTGCCACTGGCGTCATAAATATCGGCCAGCGCCTGGCCGTTGCTCTCCTGCGCCACCTCTTCCGGCTCAGGATTGAACGGATCGCGGTAGTCCCAGCGCATGGCCATCAGCGGCTCAGGGTTTGCTCCGCCTTCGAGACGATAAAGTTCGCGCAGCCGCATAAACAGATTGCCGAGAATTTTTCCGTCATGCAGCGCTTCTCCGGGCGGCTCGGCGGCAGCCCAGTGCCACTGCAGCCAGCGTGACGAGTTTGCGACCGAGCCCGACTCTTCCGCGAAGCAGGAGGAGGGCAGACGGAACACTTCGGTCTGGATTTGCGCCGGGTCGACGTCGTTGAACGCGTCGTGATGTTGCCAGAAGCTGGCGGTTTCCGTGCTGAGCGGATCGATCACCACCATAAACTTCAGCCGGGAGAGGGCCCGCACCGCCTTATTTTTGTCCGGGAAGGCGGCCAGCAGGTTAAAGCCCTGAATCAGACAGCCATTCAGCGCGCCCTGTTCCATCATCTCCGCCTGCGCCATGCAGTCGTAACTCTTGTCCCATTTTGGCAGCCAGTCGTAGCCCCACTGGTTTTCCGCCGTGGCCTTATCGCCGTAAAAGCTCTTCATCAGGCTGACAAAAAATTTGTCGGTGTTCTGCCAGTAGTTGACCTGCCCCGGCAGAGGCGCAACCGGCGTGGCCTTCTCCAGCCAGCTGGCCAGTGTGGTCATCTTCTCGGAGGGCAGCGGCAGATAGCCCGGCAGACTCTGTGACAGCAGGCCGAGATCGGTAAATCCCTGCACATTGGAGTGACCACGCAGCGCATTGATGCCGCCACCCGGCATACCGATATTGCCCAGCAGCAGCTGGATCATTGCCGCCGTGCGGATAATCTGCGAGCCGTTAGTGTGGTGGGTCCAGCCCAGCGCATAGAGGATGGTGGCGGTGCGATTCGGCACGCAGGTCGACGCGAGCTGTTCGCACACCGCGATAAAGGCGTCCTGCGATGTGCCGCACAGGCGCGTCACCATCTCCGGCGTATAGCGGCTGGCATGGGTTTTAAGCAGGTTCAGTACGCAGCGTGGATGAGTGAAGCTCTCATCCCGTCGTGCATGGCCGTTTTCATCCAGCTCATAGTGCCAGCTCTGGCGATCGTACTGACGGGTGTCGGCATCATAGCCGCTGAACAGACCGTCGCTGAAGCTGAAGCCGTCACTGACGATCAGGGCCGCGTTGGTGAAGGCGCGAACATACTCCTGCTGGATCAGGTTGTGCTGCAGCAGATAGTTAATCACCCCCATCAGGAACACAACATCGCTGCCCGCCCGCACGGGCGCGTAAAAATCGGCAACGGCGGCAGAGCGGTTAAAGCGCGGATCGACCACGATGACCTGCGCCTTGTTCCGGGTTTTCGCTTCAATGACCCATTTAAAGCCGACCGGATGCGCCTCGGCCGGGTTGCCGCCCATGATCATCACCACATTGGCATTTTTGATGTCGTTCCAGTTGTTGGTCATGGCTCCGCGACCAAAGCTGGGGGCCAGCGCTGCCACGGTCGGGCCGTGACAGAGACGCGCCTGATTCTCCAGCGCCAGAATGCCCAGCGAACGGGCAAACTTCTGGTCGAGCAGGCCGGTCTCATTACTGGCGGCGGAGGAGCAGAACATGGAGGTGGTTGGCCAGCGGTTTACCGTGACCCCTGCGGCGTTGGTGGTCTGGAAGTGGGCATCGCGATCCTGCTTCATCAGGCGGGCAATACGCTCAAATGCCTCCTCCCAGCTGATGCGCTGCCATGTGTCAGAGCCCGGTGCACGGTATTCCGGGTACTTCAGCCGCTGCTCGCTGTGAATAAAGTCCATCACGCCCGCGCCTTTGGGGCAGAGCGATCCGCGACTGACCGGATGATCCGGGTCACCTTCAATATGGTAAATCGAGGCGCTGGCATTTTTAGCGCCATCCCCCAGGCTGTAGATCAGCATGCCGCAGCCGACGGAACAGTAGGTGCAGTTATTCCGTGTCTCTCTGGCGCGAATGAGCTTGAACTCCCGGACACTGGCTAAGGCTGTGGTGGGGGCAAAACCGAGCAACGCCGCGCTGGTTCCCGCCAGTCCGCCCGCACAGATCTTAAAAAAACTCCGTCTGTTAATTTGCATGTTATCGTTCTTCTTTTCCGGCTCCATTGCGAAGCCCTGCAAAATAACAGCCCTGATTGCCTGTAAGTTGACCAGGGTCAACAGGTTAGTGATTAGTAATTCTTTTTCTAAATTTTGTTAAAAACCTGCGGCGGGGAAGCGGCATTGCAAGTCCATTTTCAGCGTCAGCCGCGGATGGCGGGGGTGATTTGCCCCCGGATGTTAATGCCGGAGCCGTTCCCTTCTCATTTTGCACACCCGCGGCCGTGGCTGCGCCCCTGGCACACCTGAAACCGCATGAATTGCCCCGCTGTTTATTTGCGCTGTGCCGGGCCTGCAGGCAAAATCAGACGATGTCAGCCCCTCGCCGTGCAGCCGCACCGGCAATTATTTATTAACAACAGGTCATACTTTTTGAAAGCTATCCAGCCTGACTCAGGCGAAGATTTAACAACTCAGGCCGGCGTCAGCACAACGCAGGTCTGGCAGCGTGCCGATCTGATGACGGCTCAGCCTGACTGGCTGGCGGATGAGGTGCCGGTGGCGCTGGTCTATAACGGCATCTCTCACGTGGTGATGATGACCACGCCCAAAGACCTGGAGGCGTTCGCGCTGGGTTTTTCGCTGTCAGAGGGCATTATCGACGCGCCGGGTGATATTTTCGGCATGGACATCGTGCCGGGCTGTCACGGTATTGAAGTCCAGATAGAGCTTTCCAGCCGCCGCTTTATGGCGCTGAAAGCGCAGCGCCGTGCGCTGGCGGGCCGGACCGGCTGTGGCGTGTGTGGCGTTGAACAGCTGGATCAGATCGGCAAGCCGCTGTCGCCGTTACCCTTTACCCAGACCTTTGCGCTGGATCAGCTCGATCGGGCGCTGGGACAGCTGAAAGAGTATCAGCCTGTCGGACAGAAAACCGGCTGCACCCATGCGGCGGCGTGGATCCAGCCCGATGGTCAGCTGGCCGGCGGCTGTGAAGATGTAGGTCGCCATGTGGCACTCGATAAGCTGCTGGGCTATCGCAGCCAGGCCTCATGGGGGCCGGGGGCGCTGCTGGTCTCCAGCCGCGCCAGCTATGAGATGGTGCAGAAGTCCGCCATGTGCGGCGTCGAGATCCTGTTCGCCGTCTCTGCCGCGACCCGTCTGGCGGTTGAGGTGGCTGAGCGCTGCAACCTGACGCTGGTCGGCTTCAGCAAGCCGGGCCGGGCCACGGTCTACAGCCACCCGCAGCGGCTGCGTTAAATTACCTGCCGTTGCCGCTTCGCTAGACCACGATCAACCGGGGCAGCGCCTGCTGCAACGCATCCAGTTCGGCACCGTTATCCCCGCCGCTGTCGGTAATCAGCAGGCTGAGCGCCTGAGGCGGCGCGTAAATTGTCCGGCTGACCACGCCCAGCTTGGTGTGATCGGCCAGCAGATAGCAGGCGGCGGATTGCTGAACCATTGCCCGGGCGATGGCCGCTTCATGCGGATGAAAACTGCTGGCACCACAATCGGCCTCAATGCCAACCGGCGACAGCAGCGCCACATCGGCGCGGTAGCGGATGATTTCGCCCACGGTGATCTCACCGCGCGTCTGTTGCGCCCCGGCGGACATATTCCCGCCCAGCAAAATAATCTGATTATTCAGAGGCTGGTCTTCCTCTCCGGCGCTCAGCGCCAGCGCGGCCTGCAGGCTGTTGGTCACGATCGTCAGGCCGGACAGGGCGTGCAGCTCTTCTGCCAGCAGCGTGGTGGTACTGCCCGCATCAAGGAACAGCGTCTGTCCGGGCTGCAGCAACTGCGCGGCGGCGCGGGCGATCGCGCGCTTCTCCCGGGTCTGCGTACTGCGACGTTCCGTCAGCGGCGGCTCCGCCGAGGGCTCTATCGCCACCAGTCCGCCATGGACGCGGCGCGCCAGCCCCAGCGCTTCCAGCTCGATGATATCGCGGCGCGCGGTTTCGCGTGAGACCCCCAGCTCCCTGATGATGCGCTCGGTACTGACCTGATTGAGTCGGGTCAGCAGGGCGCGGATGCGATGAAGGCGCGTTTCCTGCAGCATAGCGGTTTCCTTTTTAAGCGCGAAGAGCACGGATAATACGCCAGTGAGGCGCAGGAGTCCGTCTGAATCAGGCATCAGCTTAACGCGGCGATCTCCCTGCGTCATGTGTATTTTGTTGTATTTGTGTATTTGGTTGCATTTTATTTTCAGGCAGGCATGATGAAGGGGTCTGATCTTCCTCCTTCATCCTTGTCACGGGAGTCATTATGGCCACGCGTTCCACCATTATGGATACCAACAGTTTTCGTGCTGAACATGCCGATGCGCTGGACAGCGACACGCGCAAACTGACCGATAAACGCAGCAAAGTGCTTGGCGAATCCTATCGTCTGTTCTATCGCAAACCGGTTCATCTGGTGCGGGGTGAAGGGCAATACCTGTGGGATGCCGCAGGTGATAAATATCTCGATGTGTATAACAACGTGGCGAGCATCGGCCACTGCCATCCGGCGGTGATCGAGGCGGTGACGCAGCAGATGAAAATGCTGAACACCCACACCCGTTACCTGCATGAAAATATCCTCGATTACAGTGAAGCGCTGCTGGCGACCACACCTGCGGCGATCGATCGTGCGATGTATATGTGCACCGGCTCGGAAGCGAATGACCTGGCAATCCGCGTCGCGCGCGCCTTCAGCGGCGGCACCGGCATCATTGTCAGCAAGGAGGCCTATCACGGCACCAGTGAGCTGACCTCCGGTGCGTCGCCGGCGCTGGGCAGCGGACAGCCGCTGGCCCCCACCACACGGCTGGTGATGCCGCCGGATGCCTACCGGGTGGATGCGCCCGACCTTGGCGACTGGTTCGCTGACCAGATTCAGCAGCAGATTGATGACATGGCGGCGCACGGCATTAAATTTGCCGGTTTCCTGGCGGACTCGATTTTCTCCTCGGACGGTGTGCTGCCCAACCCGCGCGGCTTCCTGAAAAAAGCGGTCGATGTGGTGCACGCCAACGGCGGGATCTTTATTGCCGATGAAGTCCAGCCTGGCTTTGGCCGCACCGGCGACGCCTTCTGGGGCTTTGGCCGCCACGATGTCGTGCCCGATCTCATTACCACCGGCAAGCCAATGGGCAATGGCATCCCCGTTTCCGGGCTGCTGGCAAAAAGTGATGTGCTGGCCGCCTTCAGCGACTCGATTCCTTACTTCAACACCTTTGGCGGCAATCCGGTCGCCATGGCCGCGGCGCAGGCTGTGCTGAAGGTGATCACCGAAGAGGGGCTGCAGGAACACAGCCGGGTCGTCGGCGCGAAGCTGCTGGCTGAGCTGAGAACCCTGATGGATCGTTATGAGTGTGTAGGGGATGTGCGCGGTGCCGGACTCTTTATCGGCTTCGAGCTGGTGACCGATCGTCACAGTAAAACGCCGGATAAAACCCTGGCGCTGGATTTAATCGAGAAGCTGCGTGAACATCGCGTGCTGACCTCGGTCGCGGGCCCCTATGGGAATGTGCTGAAACTGCGTCCGCCATTGGCATTCCAGGAGAGTGACATCGACTGGCTGGTCGGCGCACTCGACAGCGCACTGCGCGAGCTGGGCAGGTAGTCCGCAGGTCAGGGCTGACGCGGCAGGCGGGCGGACAGACCGCCTGCTCTGCGTGCGGGATCGGCATCCCGGTCCGGCGGACGGAGAGGGTCAAAAAGGCAGGGTGAGGCACAGCATCTTGTAAAAACAACAGGTTGCTATTGCCGGATTTCTCAATTCCTTAGGTTTTATAGGGCATTGATTACCCTTTTACGCTACATGAATTTAACTATAATGATTCGACTGCTTACGCGGCACGTCCTGAATCCGTCGTGCTGCACCCACTAAATGGAGAGGAAGAACATGAGTTATTCACTGCCATCCCTGCCTTACGCATACGACGCACTGGAACCGCATTTCGACAAGCAGACGATGGAAATCCATCACACCAAACATCACCAGACCTATGTGAACAACGCTAACGCGGCGCTGGAAGGCACTGAATTTGCCAATCTGCCGGTTGACGAGCTGATCACCAAACTGGATCAGCTGCCAGCAGACAAAAAAGGCCCACTGCGCAATAACGCAGGTGGTCACGCTAACCACAGCCTGTTCTGGAAAGGCCTGAAAACCGGCACCACGCTGCAGGGCGACCTGAAAGCCGCGATTGAGAAAGATTTCGGCAGCGTAGAAAAATTCCAGGAAGAGTTTGAGAAAGCGGCAGCCACCCGTTTCGGTTCTGGCTGGGCATGGCTGGTTAAGCTGGGTGACAAACTGGCTGTGGTGTCGACCGCAAACCAGGATAACCCACTGATGGGCGAAGCGGTTGCCGGCGTGTCTGGTTTCCCGATCATCGGTCTGGACGTGTGGGAACACGCTTACTACCTGAAGTATCAGAACAAACGTCCTGATTACATCAAAGCGTTCTGGAACGTCGTTAACTGGGACGAAGCGGCTGCGCGTTTCGCTGCTGCTCAGTAAGTTAACCAAACGTAAACATAATGAAGATAAACCGGTAAATTCTATTTTGCCGGTTTTTTTTATCCCTATTTTATGCAGTCTCAAAGTGAACCAGAAATCGTAAAATATCCGCTTTAATGTTGTCCGATATTAACCTGCCGTTGATATTGGCCATGTTATTTTCAGTGACATCGTTGCTTAACTCTTTGTGTGTCGCTGATTATGTCAATTATAACTACTCATGAATCCACGACCGATTCAACTGCCTCGCTTTTTTTCCAGTTAATCAGTGGGAAATATGTGCCGGATAAACTCTGGCTGAGTAAACGCTTCCGGCTGAAATTTGTGTTAAGAACATTAATATCGCCGCTGACCACGCTGCATTATCTGGATGCGCTGTCGCAATTACCACAGCGCGCCCTGCTGATGAGCACCCAGGGACTGCTGCCAGCCAAGCTGCACCGGCCCTATCTGCGCTCGGGGATGAGCATTGCGGCCCGCGCACAGGCCATTCTCGATCACTACACCCTGATGAATAATCTGGCGAATCCGGCGCTGCGTCAGCTGCTGCAGAGCGCGTCTGATAATCCGCTGGCGACGCTGACCGGTAAAAATGGCGAGAAATTCCTGCTCTCCTGCAGCTCGGGTTATTTCGACCGTGAAGGTGAAGTGACGCTGGTATTGCGTTATAACGACGACGTGATCGCCTCGCTCTCTTTTTCTATTCTGAACGAGAATAACCAGCGCACCTTATTAATTGGCGGATTACAGGGCCCGCGGAAACATATCAATAATGAGGTGATCCGCGAGGCGACCAAAGCGGCGCAGGGTCTCTTTCCGAAACGCCTGTTAATGGAAGCGGTATTTATTGTGGCGAAGCAGTGCGGCGTGGAAGCTATTCTGGCGGTGGGCGATGAGACGCACGTCTTCCGCAGTCTGCGTTATCGTCACAGCAAAGGGGATAAGTTCTTTGCCAGCTACAGTGAGTTCTGGCTGTCGCTGAGTGGCGAGGCTCGACCGGACGGGATGTTCAGACTGCCGCTGAGCCTGCCGCGAAAAACACTGGAGGAGATCGCCAGTAAGAAGCGGGCAGAGTATCGCCGTCGCTATGAACTGCTGGATTCGCTGGCGGAGCAGGTTTATGCCGCCGCCGGCGAACACAAAGCCGATGTCGATCAGGCTGCCGCCTGATCGCGGGCTCAGAATGCGGTTCTGGCGAAGCCGGTCATCACTTTCAGACCCATTTCACGTCCCAGCGCGGTCATTGGATGCACCACGACCAGGCCGCGCACGCTTTTCTTCAGCGCACCCAGATTTGCCTGCTCTTTTTTGGTAATTTCGCGGCTGAAGCCCATCTTTTGCAGCTTCTGCGCTTCAGCACTCAGCTTTTCAACCCGCTGATTGCGCAGACGCTCAATTTCCGTGACCAGCGTTTCTTTCTCTTTCAGCAGCGCGCCCAGTTTCTCGGCATCACCCGATTCCAGTAACTGCGGCTCTTTGCGGTTCAGTGCGTCCAGCTGATCGCTGAGACGTTTGATTTCGTTCTTTTCTTGCTCTTTCATGACAACAACTCGTTGAGGAAAACAGGCCAAGGATACACCAAATCTGGCGCCGGTTCCCGACAGGTTAAGGCAAAAAAGGCGCCGCAAGGGCGCCTGACGGGATTAGCTGCCGGACTTTTTAAACGCCTGCTTCATACTGATGCGGGCGATAAGCTCGGTGAGGGAGAGAACCATGGTGGATCGCACCATCTGCAGATAGCGCTGCTGCTGCATGCTGCGCAGTTCTGCATCGTCGGTGTGAAACACCGGTGCGGGCGGCCAGGCGGTCACGCAGTGCAGCTCGCCAAAGGGGCCCAGAATTTCATCGTCGGTAAAACGATACTCCCCGGTGTCGTGATTCAGCTCTTCGCGGAGCGCCAGCAGCAGCTCAGCATCTTCATATTCGTGCCGGCTGATGACGCCCAGACCGTAGATCAGCTTCAGGCGAACCGAGAGTTCGCCTAAAGGCCCATCGCCCAGCAGCAGCGGTTCTACCGCATATTTGACCGCATAGTCATCTTTGCGGAACACCTGCAGCACCAGCAGATTGACGGCTTCCGCCAATAGCTCAACGGCGGCGATCAGAAAGCTTCTCACCGAACGACCGGCGTTCAGGCGCTCAAGCACCCGGTTCTCAAAAGCTTGCTTCTCTTCCATTATTGCCTGCATGGGTTCAATACCGCCGTTGGGCGCAGGCGAACTGCGCCCGGCTTGCGTCACTAACACGCGCGCATTATGCCATAGCGTGCCAGGCGCTCACCACCGAAGCCACGACCTCGCTGTCAGCATCCAGCCCTGAGATCTCCGCCAGCGTCGCCTGTGGACCTTTCTCTGCCAGCAGTGCAGCCAGCTCCTGCGCCTGCGGGTCCTGGTCGCTGTGATAGTGCATCGCCGCGGCAATTCCCTGCACCAGGCTGGCGTGCGGTAAACCGTACTCCAGCGTCCCCAGCGTCGGCTTGATCAGGCGATCGCCCGCGCTGAGTTTACGCAGTGGCTGACGCCCGACGCGCTCAACCTCATCTTTCAGATAGGGGTTTTCAAAACGGCCGAGGATCTTGCGGATGTAAGCCGCATGTTTCTCTGCGTCAAAACCGTAGCGCTTAATCAGCACGGCGCCGCTCTCCTCCATCGCGCCTTTCACCACGGCCCGGATTTTTTCGTCAAGAATGGCATCGCGAATAGTCTGGTGACCCGCCATCTGGCCGAGATAGGCGGTAATTGCGTGGCCGGTATTCAGGGTGAAAAGCTTACGCTCGACAAACGCCATCAGGTTATCGGTCAGTTCCATACCCGGAATGGCCGGCAGGTCACCTTTGAACTGGGTTTTATCCACGATCCACTCGCTGAAGGTTTCAACCGTCACCTCCAGCGGATCGCTGCTGCCCGCTTCGGTTGGCGGCACGATGCGGTCAACGGCAGAATCCACGAAGCCGACATGCTGCTCCAGCCAGGCGTGATACTGTTCGGGCAGCGCCTTCAGCACATGCTGTTTCAGCTGGCTGGTGCCGCGCACCATGTTCTCGCAGGCGATGATATTTAACGGACGGGTATTACCGTTGTCGCTGCGTTTTGCCAGCCCTTTGGCTACGCTACCGGCGATACGCTCCAGGATTTGCGGCCCCACGGCGGTGGTGACCAGATCCACCTCCGCAATCAGGGTGACGATCTCATCACTGGTGCTGTTTACCGCACTGACGCCTTTAACGGTTTCTGTTCTGGCCTGCTCGCCAACCACATGAACGGGATACTCATGACGCGCGTTCAGTGCATCCAGCACCGCCTGATTCACATCAGCAAAAACCAGTTCGATACCTGCATCAGCCAGTAATTTGCCGATAAAGCCGCGACCAATGTTTCCTGCTCCGAAATGTAACGCTTTCATAATTTTTGACCCATATCAAATGACGATGGGGCGGGCAAACCCGCCCCAGGAAATCGGGACGGGCATGACCGCCCCAGGGAAAAACAGCCTTGAATTACGCGAGTGCCGGTTTGCCTGACAGCAGATCCAGCACTTCCTGCACGCTGCTGGTGTTCGCCAGCTTCTCAATCACGCTGTCATCATCCAGCGCATTGGTCAGGCTGGTGATGACCTGAATGTGCTCGTTGTTGCGGGCAGCAATACCAATCACCAGGCGCGCCACATCGTCCGCATCTTCGCCGAACAGGACGCCTGCCGGATACTGGCAGAACACCACGCCGGTTTTCAGCACACGATCTTTGGCTTCCACCGTGCCGTGCGGCACCGCGATCGACTCGCCGAGGTAGGTCGGTGTCAGTTTTTCACGCGCCAGCATCGCCTCAACATATTCAGGCTCAACGTAACCGCCTTTCACCAGCTGCTCACCCGCAAAGCGGATGGCCTGCTCTTTGTTGCTGGCGCTCAGGCCGAGGAAGACGTTATCCGCGCCCAGCTTAAACAGGTGTGCGTTGCCTTCATCGTAACTGTCTGACAGGGCGGTGTTGACCGTTTCACGATGGAGGTCGCTGCGGTTTGCCGCCACCAGACGCTCGGTCAGGGTGCTGTAGAGCGCGCTGTCGAGGAAGTTGTTCAGCGAAATATGCTGTGCATGTGGTGCCTGACGAATGGCGCGTTCGGTCAGGTCGCGGTGGGTGATCACCAGATCGACATCGCCCGGCAGAGCGTTGATGGCGGTATTGGTTACCGAAACATTGCTCAGGCCGGCGTCCTGCACTTTCTTACGCAGCACGCCTGCGCCCATGGCGCTGGAGCCCATACCGGCATCACAGGCGACGATGATTTTACGGACGTGATGCAGATCGACGCTCATGGCATCGCTGGCGATAGCGCCACCTGCGGCACCCTGACCTTTCGACTGCGCTTTCATCTCATGCATGCGCTGGGTTGCCGCTTCGATATCGTCATCTTCTTTGACTTTGCTGGTTTTCAGCAGGATCGCAGAGACCACGAAGGAGACAGCGAAGGCGGCAGCAATCGCCGCAATGTTGGCGAAGTAGGCACCTTTTGGCGTCATCGCCAGCACCGCCAGGATAGAACCGGGTGAAGCCGGAGAGACCAGGCCGCCGTTCAGCACGGTCAGCGTGAAGACACCGGTCATCCCGCCCAGGATCACCGCCAGCAGCAGGCGAGGGGCCATCAGCACATACGGGAAGTAGATTTCATGGATGCCGCCCAGGAAGTGGATAATCGCCGCACCCCCCGCAGACTGTTTGGCACTGCCGCGACCAAAGAACATGTAGGCCATGAGCACGCCCATACCCGGACCCGGGTTGGCTTCGATCAGGAAGAAAATCGATTTGCCCGCTTCACTCGCCTGCTGGATACCGAGCGGCGAGAAAATGCCGTGGTTGATGGCGTTGTTCAGGAACAGGATTTTCGCCGGTTCAACGAAGATGGAGGTCAGTGGCAGCAGGTTGTTCTGCACCATCAGGTTCACGCCAGCGGCGAGAATGTGGGACAGACCTTCCACC
The DNA here is from genome assembly GCF_026104315.1 of Pantoea anthophila. Classification (NCBI taxonomy): domain Bacteria; kingdom Pseudomonadati; phylum Pseudomonadota; class Gammaproteobacteria; order Enterobacterales; family Erwiniaceae; genus Pantoea; species Pantoea anthophila. The sequence goes on along the minus strand of NZ_CP110473.1, from coordinate 3,860,564 downwards.
AGCGGGCCGATGGCCAGGAAAGCCAGCAGCGCCAGGATCATCCCGATAATACCGGCCGAGAAGTTGTTAACCAGCATCTCGAAGCCGCTTTTGATTTTGCCGTCGATCGCCCGGTCAAACGAGCGGATAGCCCAGCCACCCAGCGGACCGGCAATCATCGCGCCGAGGAACATCGGCATATCGGCACCCACGATCACACCCATGGTGGTGATGGCACCGACCACGCCGCCGCGATCGCCGCCCACCAGACGCCCGCCGGTAAAACCGATCAGCAGCGGCAGCAGGTAGGTGATCATCGGGCCGACCAGTTTGGCCAGCGTTTCGTTAGGGATCCAGCCGGTTGGAATAAACAGTGCAGTGATGATACCCCAGGCGATAAACGCCCCGATGTTTGGCATCACCATATTACTCAGAAAGCGACCAAAGCTCTGTACTTTGACCTTGACTGATGAGGACATAAACCCACCCCTTATTGAGACGCGCTGCAATAGGAGAGCGCGTTTGTTTTTGTTTAGCCACCCCGACCAGAGCCGGTGGTATTACTGTATGCACGCGGACTCTATCACGCGAATCTGGCACTGCGTAGGGCCCGGAATAAGTGTGATCCACATCACTCATTTGCGGTGGGGACGGGGGCTATTAGCGTGACTTTGATCACAAATACAGAGGCGGGCACGGTGACTTTGCCTGAATTATGACCGGTGCACCGGCTTATCTGTGATGAATATCACATTCGTGATGGCAGGGTTTGTTATGTAAATGTGACTGAGATCACAAACTATTTTTGGTCGAAAATGCGCCAGATCACACTTTAGTCAGCGGGGGATTCAGGGGCAGAAGAGGCGGGGAAAAAAAGGGGCAGGGAGAGGGGCAGGCGATCGGTGCCTGCCCGTAAAAAGCGTTACTGCAGACCCGCCTGAACGGCGGCCTGAGCCTGAGGCAGAGCCTGTGCATTGGCTGACACGGTGCTCATCAGCGCATTGTATTGCGAAGCCTGCTCCTGGGTCGGGAACTGCACACCGCCATCATTGAAGCTGACGCGGGTTCCCTGCGATTGCAGGAAGTCGCCGGCCTGGACCGCGCCCTGACTCAGCGCCTGAAGCTGAGGCAACAGCGGGATCAGCTGATTGGCAGGCACCGTCACCACTTTGTTGTAGGCGCTGTCGTAGACTTTTTTCAGATCATCCTGCTGCTTCAGGGTCGCTTTGCTGCTGTCCGCCTGCATTTTGGCGCTCTCAATCTGCTGCGTGACGATCACCAGGGCGCTGGTGGCCTGGCGGAGTGAGTCCCGACGGCTGAGGTAATCCTGCGGCACGCGAATGGCAGACAGCTCATCGACCACCGGGCGCATCCCCTGCTCAACGGCTTTATTCGCCTGCTGTGAGAAGCCATACAGGATGGCGTAGTCGCTGGCGAAGTTGCCAAAACTCTGCTTCTGATTTTCGCTCAGGCTGGGCAGATGCTCGCCGCTGCGCATAACGGTATTCTGGAGGAAATCGATAAATGCTTTGCGCTGCTCGCCTTCTTTATCACCGCACGCGGTGAGTTGCAGCACGATCAGCACGCCAGCGATCATCATGCCGCTGCGTGCCAGGATGCGGGTAAGTCCTGAAGCCATGGGTTCAACTCCTGTCGGTGATACTGTCTGATATCCAGGTAAGAATGGCCTAAAGAATAGAACAATCCCTGGTCACGGCACAATGTGAAACCACACGTGAAACAGAGACTTTCTGCAACCCGCGCCGTCGCACCTCCGCGCCGGGGCGTCAGGGCGTGCCGGGCAGCACGCCCTCAGTGATGCTGAGCAGGCTGAACCTCGCTTCAGAACACCACCGCCTGACCATCTTTGCGGCTCTCGCTGGCCGCAATGTAGAAGCCCTGAGGATCGCGCACGATTGCCTGCGCACCGCCAAAATTGTAATTGCTCAGCGGATCTTCCAGCACCACGTTGTGTCCCATGCGGCGCAGGGTGCTCAGGGTATTGCGATCGATCGTTGACTCAAACACCACCTCGCGTCCCTGCACCACCCGCCAGCGCGGCGCATCGATCGCCGCCTGAGGATTTTGCCGGTGAAGCATGATGCGCAGCGCCAGCTGGACATGCCCCTGCGCCTGCATCGGGCCGCCCATTACGCCAAACGCCATCAGCGGCTGGCCCTGCTCATCCCGCGCAAAGGCCGGAATGATGGTATGGAAGGGGCGCTTACCTCCCGCCACAAGGTTGGGATGAGAGGGGTCGAGTGAAAAACCGGCACCCCGGTTCTGCAGGCTGATACCCGTGTCAGGCACCACCACCCCGGAGCCAAATCCCATGTAGTTAGACTGTATAAATGAAACCATCATGCCGCTGGCATCGCCGGTGGCCACATAAACGGTGCCGCTTTGCTGCGGCGACCCAAAGCGAAAATCGCCCGCCTGGCCGGGGTCAATCAGCGCGGCGCGCTGGCGGAGGTAGTCGCTGCTCAGCAGGCGGTCAGCCGGAAATTCGAGGTGATCTTCATCGGTGACATAGCGCTCCAGATCGACCAGCGCCAGCTTCATCGCCTCAATCGACAGGTGCAGCCACTGGGGAGAATCGGGCGCGTAGCGATGAATCTCCCACTCCTCCAGGATGCCGAGCGCAATCAGGGTGGCGATGCCCTGACCGTTAGGCGGCAACTCCTGAACCGATCCGCCGGCAAACGGATGGGAGAGCAGGGTGACCCAGTCGGCGCGGTGATTTTTCAAATCCTCCAGCGTCAGGGCTGCGCCATGCTCGCGGGCAAAGTCTGCCATCTTCTGCGCCAGTTCACCGCGATAAAAACTCTCTCCCCGGCTCTCAGCGATCGCCTGCAGGGTGGTGGCCTGCGCCGGGTTGCGGAAAATGTCACCCGCGCGCGGTGGGCGGCCCTGCGGCGCAAAGCAGCGGCTGAAGCCAGGCTGATTCCGCAGCTTGTCATAGCCGCGCTGCCAGAGCTGAGCAATCAGCGGTGAAACCGGAAAACCGTCGCGCGCATAATCGATCGCTGGCTGCGCCAGGGTGGTCAGCGGCAGTGTGCCGAAGCGCTCAGCCAGGGTGACCCAGGCCGAGACGGCCCCCGGCACGGTGACGGACTCCCAGCCGGTTTCAGGCATGGTGTCTGAAGCGGCAAAGCGTTCAGGATGCCAGGCGGCGGGGGCGCGACCGGACGCGTTCAGCCCGTGCAGCGTGTGGCCGTCCCAGACAATGGCAAAGGCATCGCTGCCGATGCCGTTTCCGGTCGGCTCCAGCACGGTTAAGGCCATGGCCGTGGCCACCGCCGCATCCACGGCGTTACCTCCCTGTTGCAGCATACGAAGACCGGCCTGCGCCGCCAGCGGCTGGGAGGTGGCGACGGCGTTACGTCCCATCATCGGTACGCGATAAGAGGGATAGCCGACATTGAAATCTGTTTCACGCATCGCTTTTCCTTAGAGAGTTCAGCTCCCGGTCTGGCCGTCATCGGCGTGCCATAGCGCCTGCACTTCTTTCGCGCAGGCGCATCAGCATTGACGGAGCGCTGCACCGGCAGAAGGCAGAGACCGTTTCATCAGGGAGTCTGCTGTTTTATCCGGTGATGTCTGGCCGTGCAGAATAGGCGATTCATCCGCAACCTGCTGTGAGCCGCCGCGCGGCCGCGCACAGGGGGTTGCCAGGACTATTCTTAATTTCATAAAGGCAGTGAATATAAGTGTTCAGGAAGTAAACCATTGGCGTATATTTTGCACTCACTATCTGAAGAGGCAGACCGCCTCACAAAATTGAGAAGATGCCTGCAAAAAGCATGACGGCACCCGCATAAATAGCAAACAGCATTTGATTTTTTTGTCCGCTATGAGGGCACAAAAACCAGCTGCCTCAGCGTGTTAGAGGCGTCGGAACAACTCCGGCAAAAGATAGTGAAAAAAATAATGAGAAATTGCGCGGCAAATAGTCAGGTCTCTATCCATACTTAGTCTCCCGGCATTTGTTGCATTGAACTGACACCTTTTAAAGCAGTGCACAGCAGGCTGCGTCCCGTAGTGGTTTCAAAAACAACAAAAACAAACCCTTGCGGGATCCAGCCTGTAACAGGCCCGGTTTCAGAGCCCCAGGTTGAGGCTCTTACCTCTCTACTTTCACGTGCTTCATAGCGAGTTTTAAGGAGTTCTCTATGGAATTAAAAGACCCGATGTTTGAATTGCTCAGCAGCCTTGAGCAGATTGTTTTGACACGTGATGATCGCGCCGCCGACTTACTGATTCAGCGTCAGCAACCCGCTCAGCCAGAGCCACAGCGCCTGCGCGAAATGACCGGCATGCAGGTTGATGAGTTTGCTAAAGTGATGGGCGTGAGCGTTTCTTCCGTGAAAAGCTGGGAAGCCCGGCGCACCCGTCCTTCTGCGACGGCACAGAAACTGATGAAGTTGCTACATGCTAATCCCTATCTGGGACGGCAGTTGCTTGACTAAGCCTGTTTCAGAAAAGAACCCGCCGCTGGCGGGTTTTTTATGCGCGTAATTCGCTGTATTTGGCGGCCTGCTTCACGAACCAGCTTTCCGGGACGTTATAGGGTGATTCGCGCAGCTGTGCGATCCCACTCTCTATAATGGTGGAAGCCTGCTGCCATAACTGCGCATCACCCTGTTTCAGCAGCGTAATCTGTATCTGCTTTTCCACCAGATAGACGCGGGCAAAGTCAGGATCGAAGCGCACAATCGCGCGGGTATTGTCGATGATATCGGCCAGTTTTATGGTTTGCGCCTCAGGACTGGCGCTGGCAGTATGGCGAAAGTGCGCCAGTTTACGGGCTGCCCGATTTCTGGCCGTGGCAGGCGCGCTGTCGGTCAGCATTTCAACCAGGCTGGCCACGCGCGCGCCGAAGTGGGCTTCTATATCGCCCGGCGTGGTCAGTGTATCTTCCACGGTGTCGTGCAGCCAGGCGGCTGCCAGCAGGGCATCATCATGGCTGACGCTGCGGACCAGCTCCACGACCGCCGCCGGATGAACGATGTAAGGCTCGTCGGTATATTTGCGGCGCTGACCGGCCCGGGCATGCGCCTCGGTGGCGAAACGACGCGCCTGTTCTTCCAGTGAATTCTGCATGCCTGTTCCCCTGATAAAAGTTTGCTTGCAATTATCTAGTGCGCTACCTATATTAAACACCATGAACAGTGATCAAGATGACAAAAAAGTGAAACCGATGCCACTGTTGGTCGATCAGCAGCTCTGCTTTGCGCTTTACTCTGCCAACCTGGCGATGAATAAAGTCTATCGCCAGTTGCTGAGCCAGCTCGACATCACCTATCCACAGTATCTGGTGATGCTGGTGCTGTGGCAGAAAGATGATGTCACCGTCTCAGAGATCGGCGAGCAGCTCTTTTTAGACTCCGCCACCCTGACGCCCCTGCTGAAACGACTGGAGAGCGCAGGTCTGATTAACCGGCAGCGTACCCGTCAGGACGAGCGTCAGGTTGCTGTGACGCTCACCGAAGCGGGCGAGGCGCTGCGCATTAAAGCCGCCTCTATTCCTGAAGCGGTGAAATGCGCCACAGCCTGTGACGATGAGACCCTGCTGGCGCTGAAAACAGAGCTGGATGGGCTGCGGGATAACCTGAACCAGTCCCGATAAAAATTGCTGACGGGTGCGTGGCACCCGTTAAACCTCATCGCCTGATACCGCACAGATAAGTAGCGGGCGATTAAATAGCGTAACGGAGAAATGTCATGTCTTTAGAACAAGTGGTTTACCGCGCCAAAGCCAAAGCAACCGGTGGTCGTGATGGTCGTGCAACCTCTTCTGACGGTGTACTGGACGTGAAACTGGGTGTCCCGAAAGAGATGGGCGGTGCAGGCGGCGAAGCGACTAACCCTGAGCAGCTGTTTGCTGCGGGCTACTCTGCCTGCTTCATCGGTGCGATGAAGTTTGTGGCGGGCCGTGACAAGATCGCCATGCCAAAAGATGCCTGGATCGAAGGTGAAGTTGGTATCGGTCCTATTCCTAACGGCTTTGGTATCGAAGCGACCCTGAACATCCATCTGCCAGGCATGGATGAAGCAGAAGCGCAGAAGCTGGTTGATGCGGCGCATATCGTTTGTCCTTACTCAAACGCGACCCGCAACAACATTGACGTGACGCTGAATATTATTCGCTAAGCGAACAGCGGGCCTGAGGCTCTCAGGCCCCTCTTTTTTTCATCCCCGATTCCACTCTGCCACCCTCTGTTTGCCCGCCACGATCTGTCTTGTACAAAAAATGTGCTAATCAGGTCGACAAAGATTATTTTCTGGTCTATCAAACGCAGCCATGTTTTACTGGGCCACCTCGCGTTATAGCCCATAAACCCGTTCAGAATTTTCCTTCATCTTGTCCGGCCCGCTTATTCAGCGAACTCTGCCGCGTTTCGGCAGTCACATTAAAGATTTGTCAGGCGCTTCACACCGGAGAAACACCCTTTTTCATGAATTACATTAAAACGCTAACGCAGCAAAAGTTATCGCTATTGCTGGCGCTCTATCTCGGTATCTTGCTGAATTTACCGATTTTCTATCGTCGTTTTGACGGTTTTCTGAAGCAATCTACAGTCACGAACTGGCTGACGGCGGTCACCGAGGTTGTGGCGATCGTGCTGCTGACATTCTTCCTGATGCGCCTGCTGTCGCTGGGAGGCAAGTGGTTTTATCGCGTGCTCGCCACGCTGATTGTGCTGATTTCTGTTGCCGCCGCCTATTACATGGCGTTTTTCAACGTGGTGATTGGCTACGGCATTGTGGCGTCGGTGATGACCACCGACACCGATCTCTCTAAAGAGGTGATCGGCTACCACTTCGTTCTGTGGATGGTGCTGGTCAGTGCGTTACCGTTGCTGATGATCTGGCGCAACCGGCTGAGCATGACGCTGAACGAGCAGCTGCGTACGCCGGGACAGCGTCTGAAACCGACCCTGATTATGCTGCTCTGCGTGGCGCTGGTCTGGCTGCCAATCCGTTATTTCGACAAGCTGCAGAAGCATAATGAAGAGATTACGAACATCGATCTGCCGAGCTACGGCGGCGTGGTCGCGCACTCCTATCTTCCTTCCAACTGGCTGGCGGCGGTCGGACTGTTTGCCTGGACCCGCATGGATGAGTCGCTGCAAAGCGAGGAGCTGCTGGATCCGGCGAAGAAGTTTACCTACGTCGCGCCTGCCGGGCTGGATGATACCTATGTGGTGTTTGTGATTGGTGAGACCACGCGCTGGGATCACATGGGTATGCTGGGTTACGAGCGTGACACCACGCCTAAACTGTCGAAAGAGAAAAATCTGGTCGCGTTCCGGGGTGAATCCTGTGATACCGCAACCAAGCTGTCGCTGCGCTGCATGTTCGTGCGCGAAGGCGGCACGATGAATAATCCGGGCCGTACGCTGAAAGAGCAGAATGTGTTTGCGGTGATGAAAGAGCTGGGCTTCACCTCTGAGCTGTTTGCGATGCAAAGCGAAGTCTGGTTCTACGACAACGTTAATGCCAATAACTTTGCCTTCCGTGAGCAGATCGGTTCCGAGAAGCGCAATCAGGGCAAAGCCGTGGATGATATGCTGCTGGTGCCTGAGATGAAGGCGTCGCTGGATCGTTTCCCGAAGGGCAAGCATCTGGTGATCCTGCATACCAAAGGGTCGCATTATCTCTATTCACAGCGTTACCCGCGCAGCTTCGCGAAGTATCAGCCGGAGTGTATGGGGGTGGATGAGACCTGCAGCAAAGCGCAGTTGATCAACGCTTACGATAACTCGGTGCTTTATGTGGATAGCATGCTGGACAGCGTGCTGGATCAGCTGCGTGATAAGAAGGCGATTGTCTTCTATGCCGCCGACCACGGGGAGTCGATCAGCGAGAATATGCATCTGCACGGCACGCCGCGTGAGATGGCGCCGCCTGAGCAGTTCCGCGTGCCGATGATGGTCTGGGCATCTGATAAGTATCTGGAAGACAGCCAGAACCGCAGTAATTTTGAGCGTCTGCAGGCGCAGCAGCGTGTGGGGCGAACCCATCGTCACGTTGAGCTGTTCGATACCATCCTGGGTTGTCTGGGGTATACCTCGCCAGATGGCGGCATTAACCCGGCCAATAACTGGTGCCAGGCACCGGCGAAAAGTCAGGCTAAATCGCTGTAATGGTGTACGAAAGGGGAGGGCAGGCGGCTGATTTCCGGTAACCGCATGCTTTCCAGGCGATCGGCGGCAAAAGCTTAAAAAGCGGTTGACGCTAATCCGGGGTAGCAGTAACATGCGCCCCCATCGGCGAGTAGCGCAGCTTGGTAGCGCAACTGGTTTGGGACCAGTGGGTCGGAGGTTCGAATCCTCTCTCGCCGACCATATTTAAGAAACCTGTCTGAAAAGACAGGTTTTTTTTCGTCTGTTGAAAGGCAAAGAGTGATTTTTGAGCGGGCTTCAGGATACGTATTCCCGGCAGCCGCATTCCGTTTCAGAAAGGTGGCGGCTGATGCTGAGCCGGCTTCAGGGAGCATACGCCTGTAGCAAAGACGCAAAACCCGCCATCCCTGGCGGGCTCAGCGCGGGCCATCCCTGGCCCGCTATGCTTTGCTACAGGCGTATGCTCCCTTCGCTTCACGTCCTGCAGTCGCATCTGACGCTATTCAGACCTGGACCTCAAATGAATCTGACCGCAGCGCATATACTTAAAGCGCAGGTAACCCGGTCAGAAGAGGAAAGCGTCCCACGCCATGGATGGCGTGGGCCGAGCGCCCAGGGATGGTTTAAGCGACTTTCCGATCTGACCGGGTTACCTGAGCAGGCTCGATCTCCCCGCTAAGCAGATACGATCATAGACGCGCTCTCACAGCGAACCGGCTCACTGCGTCCTTCACAGCTTCACGTTTTATCTGTCCTCTTCCAGAAAGTTCCAGAAAAAGGCATTCGCCGCGCCAGATGCTTGCCAGCCGTTATTATCGCCGTTTTCCTGCTCGCAGGCCTTGCCACATCAGAGATGCCACCATAATTCGCGACACGTTCTTCTTATGACCGAAAGCAGCAACATGCTGATTTCTTATACATCAAAACCAGCATATTCCGCTGGATGAACGTCATAACGCACGGTGAATCGTTCAGTTATTCAACATTTGCCGGTAAAAGTTTTAAGTTTTTTAGCGGTGAGAATCACTAGCGATAAAGCTGGCATCCAGCACAATGCACGGATATCGGGGCTGCAGCACTGTGCATTGTATGGCTTTTGTGCGGAAACGGTATTTATTACCGTTGCATGCTATTCCTCACACTCTGTGTAAATAAGTAACCCTTGTATTGACGTTCTTTGCAACTGTTGACAAATTGATGCGTCAATAAGCCGCAGTTACGGAATTTTCTGAATGCCCAACTCGCTTCAGAAAAAACAAAAAAAACGTAGCGCGATTTAACCACCTGTTCGGTGGTACGCCTGAACCGCATAAAAAAACCAGAGGTCAGGCAATACACACAACATCACATCACAATGGAGCAAAAGCATGATCAACTCCCTGGCTAAATCCGGGATGCTGAAGGTCGGTCTGAGCCTGATTGCTATGACTGTCGCCGCCGGTGTTCAGGCAAAAACCCTGGTCTACTGTTCTGAAGGTTCTCCGGAAGGCTTTAACCCGCAGTTATTCACTTCGGGCACCACCTACGATGCCAGCTCACGTCAGATCTACAACCGACTGGTTGAGTTCACTGTCGGCACGACCGAACTGCATCCTGCGCTGGCAGAGAAGTGGGACGTCAGCGATGATGGCAAAACCTACACCTTCCACCTGCGTAAGGGTGTGAAGTGGCAGACGACCAAAGATTTCAAACCTACGCGTGACTTCAACGCGGATGATGTGGTGTTCACCTTTGAGCGCCAGCTGGATAAAAACAACGCCTATCACGGCGTCTCCGGCGGCAGCTATGAATATTTCGAAGGCATGGATATGCCGAAGCTGATCAGCAAAATCGAGAAGGTGGACGACAACACCGTACGCTTCGTGCTGACCCGCCCTGAATCGCCGTTCCTCGCCGACCTCGGCATGGACTTCGCCTCTATCCTGTCCAAAGAGTATGCGGACAACATGCTGAAAGCCGGCACGCCGCAAAACGTCGACCTGAACCCGGTCGGAACCGGTCCGTTCCAGCTGCTGCAATACCAGAAAGATTCGCGCATCCTCTACAAAGCGAACCCGAACTACTGGGGCGAAAAGCCAAAAATCGACCGCTTAGTCTTCTCCATCACCCCGGATGCGTCAGTGCGCTACGCCAAACTGCAGAAGGGTGAGTGCCAGGTCATGCCTTATCCGAACCCGGCTGACATCGCACGCATGAAGCAGGACAAAAACATCAACCTGTATGAGCAGGCTGGCCTGAACGTCGGCTATCTCTCTTACAACGTTGAGAAAAAACCGCTGGATAACCTGAAAGTGCGTCAGGCACTGACCATGGCCGTCAACAAAAAGGCCATTATCGACGCGGTTTATCAGGGTGCAGGCCAGCCGGCTAAAAACCTGATCCCGCCAACGATGTGGGGCTACAACGACGCGGTCAAAGACTACGCCTACGATCCTGAGAAAGCCAAAGCGCTGCTGAAAGAAGCGGGCATGGCCGACGGCTTCTCCATCGACCTCTGGGCGATGCCGGTTCAGCGTCCTTACAACCCGAACGCACGCCGCATGGCGGAAATGATCCAGAGCGACTGGGCGAAGATTGGCGTGAAAGCCAAAATCGTTACCTACGAGTGGGGCGAATACCTGAAACGCGCCAAAGCGGGTGAACATCAGACCGTCATGATGGGCTGGACCGGTGACAACGGAGATCCGGACAACTTCCTGGCGACCCTGTTCAGCTGTTCAGCCGCGAAAGATGGCTCTAACTACTCGCGCTGGTGTGATAAATCCTTTGAGGATCAGATCCAGCCTGCGCGCGCCACCGCCGACCAGGCGAAGCGTATCGAGTACTACAAACAGGCACAGGTTGTGATGCATGACCAGGCACCGGCGCTGATGATCGCGCACTCTACGGTATACGAACCGGTCAGCAAGAAAGTCACCGGGTACAAAGTCGATCCGCTGGGCGGACACTACTTTGCTCAGGTAGACATTCAGGAATAATTGTCGCCTTTTCCGGGGCGGCCCTGCGTCGCCCCGGCTTTTTCTCCCTGTTTTACTGGAAACGGTAGAGGCGCAGTCTGACTGCGTCGCGGTCGGACCTACCCGATCGTCAGATGTAAGCAATAACAACCCTCGCGGCGACGGTCGCGCGGAGAAGAGAGAACCCGGATTATGCTGCAGTTCATACTCCGACGTCTGGGCCTTGTCATCCCAACGTTCATCGGTATTACATTACTCACTTTCGCTTTTGTTCACATGATCCCCGGCGATCCGGTGCTGATCATGGCGGGCGAACGCGGGATTTCTCCTGAACGTCATGCACAGTTAATGACGCTGCTGGGTCTGGATCAGCCGCTGTGGAAACAGTACCTGAACTACATCAACGGCGTACTGCATGGCGACCTGGGCGTTTCACTCAAGAGCCGCATCCCGGTCTGGGATGAGTTTGTTCCGCGCTTCAAAGCGACGCTGGAACTCGGCATCTGCGCCATGATATTTGCCGTTGCGGTGGGCATCCCGGTTGGGGTCCTGGCCGCCGTGAAACGTGGCTCCATTTTCGATCACACCGCCGTGGGCATCTCACTGACCGGCTACTCCATGCCGATCTTCTGGTGGGGCATCATGCTGATCATGCTGGTCTCGGTGCAGCTCAATCTGACGCCGGTTTCCGGGCGGGTCGGCGACACCGTCTTCCTGGATGACAGCATGCCGCTGACCGGCTTTATGCTGATCGACACCTTCTTCTGGGGTGAGCCGGGCGACTTCCATGACGCGGTCATGCACATGATTTTGCCAGCCATCGTGCTGGGCACCATTCCGCTGGCGGTGATTGTGCGTATGACGCGATCGGCGATGCTGGAAGTGCTGGGTGAAGATTACATCCGCACGGCGCGCGCCAAAGGCCTGACGCGGATGCGGGTGATTGTGGTGCATGCGCTGCGCAACGCCATGCTGCCGGTGGTCACGGTCATCGGTCTGCAGGTCGGCACGCTGCTGGCCGGGGCGATTCTGACCGAAACCATCTTCTCGTGGCCGGGTCTGGGTCGCTGGCTGATTGAAGCGTTGCAGCGCCGCGATTATCCGGTGGTGCAGGGCGGTGTGCTGCTGACGGCAGTACTGATTATCCTGGTCAACCTGCTGGTTGATCTGCTGTATGGCGTGGTGAACCCGCGCATACGTCACAAGAAATAAGGGGGCATCATGTCTGTTGTTGATCCCGGCAGCGTTACCGTTGCACCCAAGCCGATGACCCCGTTTCAGGAATTCTGGCACTACTTTAAACGTAACAAAGGCGCGGTAATTGGCCTGGTGTACATCATCATCGTGTTGCTGTGCGCCATTTTTGCCGATGTGCTGGCTCCGCATGCGCCGGCTGAGCAGTTCCGCGATGCGCTGCTGCATCCGCCGGTCTGGCAGGACGGGGGCAGCTGGAACTTTATTCTGGGCACCGATGATGTGGGCCGTGATGTGCTGTCGCGCCTGATGTACGGCGCGCGCCTGTCGCTGCTGGTGGGCTGCCTGGTGGTGGTGCTGTCGCTGATTTTCGGCGTGATATTCGGCCTGCTGGCCGGTTATCTTGGCGGCCTGGTCGACGTCATCATCATGCGTGTCGTTGATATCATGCTGGCGCTGCCCAGTCTGCTGCTGGCGCTGGTGCTGGTCGCCATCTTTGGCCCCTCGATCGTCAACGCCTCTATCGCGCTGACCTTTGTCGCCCTGCCGCACTACATCCGTCTCACCCGTGCGGCGGTGCTGGTGGAGGTGAACCGCGACTATGTCACCGCCTCCGGCGTGGCCGGTGCCGGTATGCTGCGTCAGATGTTCGTCAATATTCTGCCTAACTGTCTTGCCCCGCTGATCGTGCAGGCATCATTAGGCTTCTCCAACGCCATCCTGGATATGGCGGCGTTGGGCTTTCTCGGTATGGGTGCGCAACCGCCAACGCCGGAGTGGGGCACCATGCTCTCCGACGTGCTGCAGTATGCGCAAAGTGCCTGGTGGGTGGTGACCTTCCCTGGATTGGTCATCCTGCTTACCGTGCTGGCATTTAACCTGATGGGCGATGGTTTGCGTGATGCACTCGACCCGAAACTCAAGCAGTAAAGAGGCACCGAGATGGCGTTATTAAATGTAGACAAACTGTCGGTGCATTTCGGCGACGACAAAGCACCGTTTCGTGCGGTTGACCGCATCAGTTATCAGGTTGAGCAGGGCCAGGTGGTCGGCATTGTCGGCGAGTCCGGCTCCGGCAAGTCGGTGAGTTCACTGGCGATCATGGGGCTGATCGATTTCCCCGGCAAAGTGATGGCGGAAAAGCTGGAGTTTAACCAGCGTGATCTGAAGCGCATCTCCGAAAAAGAGCGCCGTCAGCTGGTTGGCGCAGAAGTGGCGATGATCTTTCAGGACCCGATGACCAGCCTTAACCCCTGCTACACCGTGGGTTTCCAGATTATGGAAGCGATCAAGGTGCATCAGGGCGGCAATAAACGCACCCGGCGTCAGCGGGCAATCGACCTGCTGACCCAGGTGGGAATTCCCGATCCCGCGTCGCGGCTTGATGTCTATCCTCACCAGCTGTCGGGCGGCATGAGCCAACGTGTGATGATCGCGATGGCGATCGCCTGCCGGCCTAAGCTGCTGATTGCGGATGAGCCGACCACGGCGCTCGACGTGACCATTCAGGCTCAGATCATCGAACTGCTGCTGGAGTTACAGCGTCAGGAGAACATGGCGCTGATCCTGATTACGCACGATCTGGCGTTAGTGGCGGAAGCCGCACACCACATCATCGTGATGTATGCCGGTCAGGTGGTGGAGAGCGGTAAAGCGAGCGATATCTTTAAAGCACCGCGTCATCCTTACACGCAGGCGCTGCTGCGCGCGCTGCCGGAGTTTGCGGCGGATAAAGCGCGTCTGGCCTCGCTGCCTGGCGTGGTGCCGGGCAAATATGACCGCCCGACGGGCTGTCTGCTTAACCCACGCTGCCCCTATGCGACCGATCATTGTCGTCAGGTGGAACCTGAATTGCGCACCATTCCAGGACGCCAGTCCAAGTGTCACTATCCGCTGGACGATGCCGGGAGACCAACGTATGAGTCATGAAACAACCAGAGATCAGTTCCTGTTGCAGGCGATTGATCTGAAGAAGCACTACCCGGTGAAGAAGGGTCTGTTTGGTCAGGAGCGTCTGGTTAAGGCGCTGGATGGCGTCTCCTTTAATCTGGAGCGGGGCAAGACCCTGGCGGTCGTGGGCGAGTCGGGCTGTGGTAAATCCACCCTTGGCCGTCTGCTGACGATGATTGAAACCCCGACCGAAGGGCAGCTCTACTGGCACGGTCAGGATCTGCTGAAACACGATCCCCAGGCGCAGAAGCTGCGCCGTCAGAAAATCCAGATCGTGTTCCAGAACCCCTATGGCTCGCTCAACCCGCGTAAAAAGGTGAGTCAGATTCTGGAAGAGCCGCTGGTGATCAATACCCAGCTGACTAAAGCGGAACGCCGTGAGAAGACGCTGGAGATGATGGCGAAAGTCGGCCTGAAAACCGAGCACTACGATCGCTATCCGCATATGTTCTCTGGCGGACAGCGTCAGCGTATTGCGATTGCGCGCGGGCTGATGCTCGATCCGGACGTCCTGATCGCCGATGAGCCGGTGTCGGCCCTCGACGTCTCGGTGCGCGCCCAGGTGCTTAACCTGATGATGGATCTGCAGCAGGACATGGGACTCTCCTACGTCTTTATCTCGCACGATCTGTCGGTGGTGGAGCACATCGCCGATGAGGTGATGGTGATGTACCTCGGCCGTTGCGTTGAGAAGGGCAGCAAAGAGGCGATTTTCAGTAATCCGCGTCACCCTTACACCCAGGCGCTGCTCTCCGCGACACCGCGACTGAATCCTGACGATCGGCGTGAGCGGATTAAGCTGACCGGCGAGCTGCCCAGCCCGCTCAATCCGCCGCCGGGCTGCGCCTTTAATGCGCGCTGTCACCGTCGTTTTGGCACCTGTGTGCAGCTGCAACCGAAGCTGAAAAACTACGGCGGACAGGAGATTGCCTGTTTTGCAGTGGATCAGGATGAGAATCAGCCGGTCGGTGTGGCAGAAAAGGTCAGTTAAGGATCGGCAGGCCCCGTCGGGGGCCTGCGTTTCCTGATATCGCACGGGCTCAGCCCTCTTCAGCCTGAACCGGCAGAGTCATGGCCTGACGATCAGTCCCCCCGCTTTATTTTCCCCCTCTCTTATCACAGCCCGTCGCTGTTATTCGCCAGCAGCGCTGCATCTTCCTTTAGCGGTGCCATCCTGATATGAGTGCAGCTGGCTGTACCAGGCAATGTCTGAGCCCTCTCTGCTGAAACATTATTCAGAAAGGAATAGCCAGTTTAACTTAAGTTTAATTTATTAATGTTGAGTGCCGGTTGGCTATGGAAGGCATCATCGGGAGATTAGTGAATCTGTATGATTAAAATCGTTAATTAAATATGCTTTTTTTATAATCAGGTTTTCCTGACTGCGAATAACAGGATGTGGTATATTCCAGGAAAATTCCCCCCTTGTGGCAGGCCACCTCAAATGAAGAATTATGATGATTTGCAGCGTTTTCAAGAAAAAACAAAAACGCTCGACATCGCCTTTAAAGATATGTCTGGCCAGACGCAGGAACCGGCGGAACAGAGTAAATGGGCACTGCTTCGTCAGCTGGCGAAGGAGGAGCATCACACGCCGTTCGGTGGCGGTCAGCGAATAGACCTGCCACAACCGCAGCCGCTGCGCGGTGATGAGTTTACGGCACCTCCGCCAGAGCCACCGCGCCCCGCAACGCTCTCTGCGTCGCCGGCAGAGGCACAGCCCCGTTACGCCGCGCTCAGTGCGCAACCGGCGGCGGCCCGCAGTTCGATTCTCGACAGCCTGGCAGGCAGCAGCGTCCCTGCGGCCACGCCAGCGGCTGAGCGGGGCCCGTCGGCCTTATTTCCACCACCCCCGCCGCCACAAAAAGCCATCGTCGCGGAACCTGTCGCCGCGCCGGTCCGGCCCGCCAGCGTGGCCGAACTTCAGCCCGCGGTGGCACCGTCCGCGCCTCATGCTGAGCCGGGACGGTTTGGCGCGCTGTTCCGCTCACGTGAAGTCAGCCTGCCGAAAGAAACCTTACTGAAACCGTTACTGGAGAAGATTGCGCTATGCCGTTAGTTTGTGTGTGCTCGCCGAAGGGGGGCGTGGGGAAAACCACGCTGGCGGCGAATCTGGCCTGGAGCCTGGCGCGATCCGGTAGCAAAGTTCTGGCCATCGATTTTGATGTGCAGAACGCATTACGTCTGCATTTTGGCGTGCCGCTCCACGACGGCCGCGGATTTGTGGCGCGTTCAGAAGAGCAGGCGGACTGGAGTCAGTCGATTCTCACCACCGGCGGCAATATCTTTGTTCTGCCTTATGGCGACGTCACAGAGCCGCAGCGCGAACGGTTCGAAGATAACCTGATGAAAGATCCCCACTTTATTCAGCGCGGTCTCGACACGGTGCTCAATTATCCCGGCCTGGTGATTGTGGCTGATTTTCCGCCCGGCCCCGGTCCGGCCCTTAAAGCCATGACGGCGCTGGCCGATATGCATTTAGTGGTGATGTTAGCAGATACCGCATCGGTCTCGTTATTACCGCAGATAGAAGAGAACCGGATGATCGGTAAACCGCTTAATAATAAGCAGGGGCACTATTTTATCCTGAACCAGTGCGATAACCGCCGCAATATTAATCGCGATGTGACGGCCTTTATGCAGCAGCGGCTGGGGGATAATTTACTGGGCGTGGTTCACCGTGATGAAAGTGTTGGCGAAGCCAACGCGTCTCAGCAGTCTGTTTACGATTTCAGCCCCGCTTCCGCCGCGGCATTTGATATTGAACTGATCGCGAAACGCGTCAGCAGCATTCTCAATATCACCGTGGGCAATGGCGAAGTTCAGGCACCTATCCGTACTCACCATTTTTAACCGGCTGGTTTCGCCAGACAGCTGATTTACACAGCGCTTCTCAGGGTGAATCATGAGTAAAATCGGGTTTTACCTGCTGCTGCTGGTGCTTGCACCTGTTGCGGCGGTGATCATCACTACGCCGATGGACAGCCAGAAACAGTATATTTTTGGTCTGATCAGCATCGGCATGATGTTTTTATTGGGTTTCAGCAAGAGCCGCAAAATTACCGTGGTGATGGTGATCCTCTCGGCATTAATGTCCAGCCGTTATATCTGGTGGCGGACGACAGAGACGCTGCATTTTAATTCCGAAGTCGAGGCTATCTTAGGGATTGGCTTATATCTGGCGGAGCTTTACGTCTGGCTGATTTTAATTCTCGGCTTCCTGCAAACCACCTGGCCTTTAAAACGCACCATCGTTCCGATGCCGGACGATACCCGGTTGTGGCCGACGGTGGATATTTATATCCCCTCCTACAATGAAAGCCTGGAAGTGGTGCGCGACACCGTGCTGGCGGCGCAGTGTATTGACTACCCGCGCGACAAACTCAGGGTCTACCTGCTGGATGATGGCAAGCGCAGCGAATTTGCCCGCTTCGCGGCCGATGTGGGGGTGGGCTATATCACCCGCGACGACAACAGACACGCCAAGGCCGGTAACCTTAACCATGCCATGAAAATCACCAAAGGTGAGCTGATCTGCATTTTCGACTGCGATCACGTCGCGACCCGCACCTTCCTGCAGGCGACGGTTGGCCCCTTTCTGAACGACCCAAAACTGGCGCTGCTTCAGACACCGCACTACTTCTACTCACCCGATCCCTTCGAGCGTAACCTGCGCGCCGCGCGCAGCATGCCAAACGAAGGGTCACTGTTTTATGGCCCGGTGCAGCAGGGCAACGACAACTGGAACGCCACCTTCTTCTGCGGCTCCTGTGCGGTGATCCGCCGTTCCGCGCTGGAAGAGATTGGCGGCTTTGCCGTTGAAACCGTGACGGAAGATGCGCATACCGCCCTGAAAATGCAGCGGCTGGGCTGGGGTTCGGCCTTTCTGTCGATTCCGCTGGCGGCCGGTCTGGCCACAGAACGTCTGGGGCTGCACATCATTCAGCGTACCCGCTGGGCGCGCGGCATGACGCAGATTTTCCGCGTCGATAACCCGCTGTTTGGCCGGGGTCTGAAGTGGCAGCAGCGTCTCTGCTATCTCAACGCCATGCTGCATTTTCAGTTTGGTCTGCCGCGCGTCGCCTTCCTGACCGCGCCGCTGGCTTACCTGCTGTTTAACCTCAACATTATTCACTCCTCGGCGTCACTGATTTTCGCCTACGTGCTGCCGCATCTGGTGATGTCACTCTACGTCAACTCCCGCATGAATGGCCGTTTCCGCTACACCTTCTGGGGCGAGATTTATGAGACGGTGATGTGCTTCCACCTGGTGATCCCGACCATCCTGACCCTGCTGTCGCCTAAACATGGCAAATTTAACGTGACCGATAAAGGCGGCGTGCTGGATCAGGGCTTCTTCGACTTCCATATTGTGCGTCCGCACGTGATCGTGGCGCTGCTGCTGAGCATCGGCATTGTGGCTGGCGTGGTGCGGGCGGTGATGCATGACTACTTTGGCGTCGATCCCTACGTGATTGCCCTGAACGTCGGCTGGGCGATTTTCAGCCTGATCATTCTGATGGCCGCAATTGCCGTGGCGCGCGAAACCAAACAGGTGCGTAAAACCATCCGTATTGAGGTACAGATCCCGACGATTATTCACTACGCCAGCGGCATTTCATCGCGCACACTGACCAGTAACCTCTCCATGGGGGGCGCGCAACTCGACGCGCCCGACGGGCGTCACGAGTCTGATGAAATCGAAGAGATCGATCTGCTGCTGAAGTCAGGGGCGATTACGCTTCCGGTCACGAAGATTTCCGGCGATGCGGAGAGCATTCGTCTGCGCTTTGAAGCGATGCCACTGGCGCGCCGTCGCGAACTGGTGCGCGTGGTGCTGGCGCGTGCCGATGCGTGGATTCAGCCGGAGTATAAACAGGACAACCCATTGATCTCGCTAGGCACCATTATCCGTACCGTGTTTGAGCTGTTCTGGCTGACCTGGAAGGGCCGCCACGATAAACGTAAAAATGTCGACCCGGTTGCCGCGGCGGCGAAAGAGGATGGCGCGGCATGAAGATCCTGACGCAGACATTGCTGGCCAGTTCACTGACGGCGGCCTTGTGGCTGACGCCTGCCGGCGCGGAAACGCCAGCGGCGGTGGACAACAGCGGCGTGGCGCCGGTAAATAGTTCAGCCCCGACGCCGCCCGGGGCGGCTCCGATCACGCCATCAGCCGCGCCGGGAACCGATTCCGCGCAGGTTCCGGCCAGCGAAACGCCGCCAGCTGCGGCAGCCGGGGACAGCGCAGCCTCTGCCACGCCGGGAACCGATTCCGCACAGGCACCGGCCAGCGAGACGCCGTCAGCCGCGCCAGCTGCGGCAGCCGGGAACAGCGCAGCGTCTGCCACGCCGGGAACTGATTCCGCGCAGGCTCCGGCCAGCGAAACGCCATCAGCCGCGCCCTCTGTGGCACCAGCGACCGGCGCGGCCCAGCCATCCGCCAGCGATGCGCCCTCTGCCGCACCGGTGAACAGTGCGGCCCCGGCCAGCGGAGCGGTTCCCTCCGCGACACCACCATCCGCCTCACCCGGTGACACGTCAGGATCAGCGCCAGCCGCAGCGGTTCCTGCCGCTGAGGCGACAGCCGCTCAGCAGAATCCTGTCGCGACGGGCGACGCTGCGGCCCCGACGACGCACAGCGGAGCCGTCACGCAGGACAGCAGTGCGCTGTCAGCAGTGCCGTTGCCGCAGGGGCTGAGCAGTGCGGACCCGGCGCTGGAAGCGGCCGCCAGCGCGCTGCCCTATGCGCCAGGCCAGGCGACAGCACCGGCGGCAGACGCGCCGTTACCGGTCATGGCGGCGATCAATCAGCCGATCAGCAGCACCCTCTCCGTGGCGCAGATGGGCCAGACACGCGGCATCACGCTGACCGGCGGCCAGTTGCAGTCAGGCATTACCTTTACCCTGCCCAGCGATGAGGTGATTACCAATGCGCGGCTCAATCTGTCGCTGCGTGTCTCAGCCGCACTGGCAGCGCGGAATACGTCGCTGCAGCTGATGCTGAACGGTCAGCCGCTCGGCACACTGCCGCTGGGCGCGACCGACAGCGATGTCAGCGACTATGAGCTGGAGATCCCGGCGGCGATGGTGGTCTCTGAAAACAACCTGAGTTTTAAAATCAACGATGCGGACAAGTTGCTGTGTGAGAAAGAGAGCGCACAGCAGTATCAGGTCACCATCCTGCCGCAGACCTCCCTGCACCTTGAGGGGCAGCAGCTGAATATCGGCACCCGCCTGCGCAATTTCCCGCGACCGTTCCTCGATCCTCAGCGGATGACCGCCGCCACCGTGACCATCGGCTTCGCCAGCAACCTCTCTCCCGATGCGGTGAGTGCGGCGGCGCTGGTGGCATCCTGGCTCGGCATCCAGAGTGATTATCGCGGGATTCGTTTCCCGGTGGTGCGCGGTGAGCTGCCGGAGAACAACGGCATCCTGTTTGGTCATCCCGGTGAGCGCATCGGCACGCTGACCTTCCCGGCCAGCAACGGACCGATGCTGCAGCTGGTGGATAACCCCATCAATCCGGTCTACAAACTGCTGCTGGTCAGTGGCAACAACGCGGATCAGCTGCGTCAGGCGGCAAACCGGCTGACGCAGCCCCTGGCGACCGATGAGAGCCAGCTGCCGGTCTCTTCGCCGCTCCCTGACAGCCGTAAGCCTTACGATGCCCCGCGCTGGATTAACACGGACCGCCCGGTGCGCCTGAGCGAACTGCTGCGCAAAGATCAGAGCCTGACCAGCAGCGGCATCTGGCACGACGCCCTGCGCGTGAACTTCCGCGCCGCGCCTGACCTTTTCCTGTGGGATGGCGACACGGTGCCGGTCAATCTGCACTATCGCTTCCCGTCGGAAACCTGGATTGATGAGGAGAATTCGTTCCTTAACGTCATGCTTAACGGCACCTTCCTGCGCAACCTGACGGTGAACAAAGTTGGTCTGCTGGAGAATGCCTGGCACCGTTTAGGTGGGGATGCGCGGCAGGAGCAGTATCGGCTTAATCTCGAACCCTATCTGATCTACGGCGATAACCAGCTGGCGCTCTACTTCAATATTAAACCGCGTGCGGACGCGCCCTGCGGCGTGCTGCTGAATAACAACATCAAGAGCCGGATTGAAGAGGACTCGTGGATCGATCTGAGCCATACCCGCCACTTCAGTATGCTGCCGAACCTCTCTTACTTTGTCGGGGCATCCTTCCCGTTCTCGCGTCTGGCCGACTTCGGTCAGACCACGCTGCTGCTGCCGGAAACCCCCAGCAACGCCGAGCTGTCGACGCTGCTGGATCTGGCGGCGCGCGCCGGGAATGCTACCGGCGTGGCGCTGACGCAGAATCAGGTGATGTTTGGTCTGCCCGCAGGTGGCACCCATCTGGCACGTTTACAGCAGAGCGATCTGCTGGCGGTCAGCACCACCGGCAACAGCGCCTTTAATCAGGCGATGCTGGCGGCGTCACCGTACGACGCCAGCGGCAACACCTTTGGCGTGAAAGAGCCGGATACGCTGGAACAATTACGCGGCTGGCTGACCGGCGACTGGAGTCGGCAGCAGCTGGATGCCGATCGCTACTTCTCCTCCAACGAGGCGTGGCGCGGCTTCCTCAGTTATCGCTCGCCGTGGAACCCCGATCGACTGGTGGTGATGACGGTCGCAACCAGCGACGACCAGCTGCTGCGACTGCACAACGATTTAAGTTCGGCGCAGATCAACGCCGCCGTGCGCGGCGATACCGCGATCATTACCGATGAAAACGGCATTCGCAGTTTCCGCGTCGGCGCACAGTTCCCCAGCGGCGAGATGCCCTGGTACATGATGGTGGTGTGGTACGCCAACCAGCACTCGGTGCTGCTGGCACTGGCGGCGCTGCTGGTCTCTGCGCTGGTGGGCAGTGCGGCCTGGGCGATGCTGAAGCGCCATGCCTGGCGGCGTCTGCATCCAAAGCAGGACCGTGATTCCGGCAGGAAGTAAGGATAAAAAGAATGAAAACGACTCTGATAAGTGCCGGAATCCGCCATGCGCTGCTGCTGGGCAGCACGCTGATCTTCTCTTCGCCGCTGCTGGCGGCGGAAAGCAGTAACCCGGCGTTGCAGGCGCTGTTCGACCAGGCTTCTTACTGGCACCAGAAGGCGCATGACGATCTGGCGAAGGCTTCGCTGCAGAAGGTGCTGATGGTGGAACCCGGCAACACCCAGGCGCTCTACCTGCTGGCGCTCTATTCCCAGCAGGGCGGCGACACGGCGGCGGCGGCGCAGTATCGCGCCCGCCTGAGTCAGGTTGCCCCTGGCGATCCCCATCTGAGCGAGCTGGATAATGCGCGCCAGATGCAGACCATTCCGCAGGCGCAGCTTTCGCTGGCGCGTCAGCAGGCGCGCAGCGGCAATATACCGGCGGCGTTACAGACCTGGCGCAACACCTTCAGCGGCAATGAGCCGCCCGCCAGCGTGGCGGCGGAATATTATCTCACTATGGCCGGCGACCGTACGCTGCTGCCGCAGGCGGTTGAGGCGCTGCGGCAGTTTGCGGCGCAGCATCCGCAGGACACGGGTGCGCAGCTGGCGCTGGGGAAAGCGCTGACTTATCAGGAGTCGACCCGCCGTGAAGGCATTGAAGTGCTGAGCGCGCTGGCGAGCGGCAATCAGGATGCTGACCGTTCACTGCGTCAGGCGCTGCTGTGGCTCGGCCCGCAGCCCGCCGATGCGGCGCGTTATCAGACCTGGCAGCAGCGTCATCCGCAGGACACTGCGGTCATGGACTACTACCGTAAGAACGTGGGTGGCGCAGAAAAAGGGGCGGGCTTCAGCGCGCTGAACAGCGGGGATGTCGGCGGGGCGCAGGCCAGCTTTGAAAAAGTGCTGGGTGCGAATCCTCAGGATGCGGATGCGCTGGCGGGCATGGGCTACGTGGCCCAGCGTGACGGACGTTATCAGGAAGCGGCCGATTATCTGCAGCGGGCGGCGCAGCTTGGCGGCGATCAGAGTGCGTCGCGTCAGCAGCAGGCCGACGATGCCCGCTTCTATGCGCAGCTGGCCAGCGCGCAGCAGGCGCTGAAAAACGGCGACAGCGCACAGGCGCTGACATTAAGCGAACCACTGATGCAGGCGCAGGGCGAAAAAGGGCTGGCCGCCAGGCTGTTCCGCGCCGACGTGCTGCGCCGCACGAATCAGCCCGTCCAGGCAGAGCAGATCTACCGCGAAATCCTGCAAAGCGATGCGGATAACCGCAGCGCCAAAGAGGGGCTGTTTTACGTGCTGCGCCAGCAGAATCGTACGGCTGAAGCTGGCAGCCTGCTAAGCTCCCTGCCGGAGAGCGTACGCCAGAGCGTCGCACCGCGGGCGAATGAAGCCGATGCGCTGCGCCAGCAGGCGAAGCGTCAGCTGGCCGCCGGTAACAGCGCCGCGGCGATGGCGACGCTGCAACAGGCTATTCAGCGCTATCCCACGGAGGGGTGGCTGCGGCTCGATCTGGCCCGGCTCTACCGCCAGCAGGGGGATACGCTGCTGGCCGCTAACGTGATGCAGCCGGTCATGCGCAGCGGTGCCAGCAGCAGCGAGCTGTATGCTGGCGCACTCAACGCCAGCGAAAGCGGCGGCTGGCAGCAGGCCAGCACCTTACTGTCACGCATTCCCGCCAGCGCACAGACCGCAGCGATGCGTGAACTGGCGCAGCGGGTCAATTTCAACCTGCAGATGAGCACCGCCGATCGCTATCTGGCGCAGGGAGCCACGGCCGCCGCTGCCAATACCCTGAAAGCGCTCACGGTCAATCCACCCGCGAATCCGGTTGATGCCGGTAACCTGGCGCAGAAGCTGGCGCAGGCGGGCGATCTCACCAGCGCCGTCTCGCTGGTGCGGGCTAACCTGCAGCGCGGCGTGCAGGGGAATGCGGGCGACTATGCGGCGCAGATGGCGGTGCTGAATCAGGCGGGCCTCGGCAGTGAGGCACAGCGCTTCCTCAGCAACCCTGAGCTGCAGGCGCGCAGTACCCCGACCCAGCTGGCCGGCATTCGCAACGGCTATCTGATTAATGAAGTGGATCGCCTGCGGCAGCAGCGGCAGTATGCGGTGGCCTATGACAAGCTGATTGGTGCCCTGCAGCAGGATCCACAGAACCGCGATCTGATGTTCGCGATGGCCCGTCTTTACCAGGACGGTAAGATGAACCGGGATGCCGGTGTGGTGTATGACTACCTGATGACCCAGGATACCCCGACTCAGGATGCCCGCGTCGGGGCCATCAACGTGGCGCTGGCGCAGAACGATGTGCAGCGCGCCAGTGCGCTGAGTCGCGGCCTTAACCGCACCGCGCCGTCGGCCGATCGCCTGCTGCTGCTGGCGCGCGTCGCGGAAGCCAACGGCGACCATACGCAGGCGATGGGCTATCTGCGTTCCGCGCGTGGTCAGCTGATCGGCCTGCAGGGCGCGCAGCCCGGCAGCGTGCCGACGATAGGCGGGCTGGCCCTGGCGGATAACCCCTTTATCAATCGCCACACTTCGCCGGTAGGACGCACCGCGTCCAGCTACGGCACCGTGCTGCCGTGGCAGGCAGCGCCTGCCGGGGTGACGGCACAGGGCGAACCGGCTGCGGGCAGCGAAACCGCGTCCCGACAGGCGCAGACGCTGCACGAGATCGACACCATGATGGATTCGCTGCAGGAGAAAACCGGCACCTGGAGTCAGGGTATGGTGCAGGTGCGCGGGCGTGATGGCGAGTCAGGCCTGAGCAAACTCACCGAAGCCAAAGCGCCGCTGACGTTCTCTACCGTGCCGTTTGAAAAGGCGCGCTTTGACTTTACCGCCACGCCGGTCTCGCTCACGGCGGGCAGCGGCGCGGCCGATGCGTGGCGTCGTTTCGGCACCAATGCGCTGAGCCAGGGCAATGTGGTCGCCGCAGGCGGTGCCACGGTCAATGATCTGCCGAACGCCACCACCGATTCGCAAATGGCGTCGGGCGTGGAGCTGAATCTGGCGCTGAAGGGCGACCGTTACAAGGTCGATCTCGGCAGTACGCCGCTGGGGCAGGATCTCAGTACCCTGGTGGGCGGCGTCCAGTGGTCACCAAAGCTGACCGACTTCCTGACGCTGATCCTGACCGGCGAGCGCCGCGCCATTACCGACAGCCTGCTCTCATACGTGGGCGCAGAGGATAAGGCCAGCGGCAAACGCTGGGGCCGCGTCACGAAGAACGGGGCTAACGCCCTGCTAAGCTATGACAATGGCGATGCGGGCTTCTATGCCGGGGCAGGCGCTTACAGCTATCTGGGTGAAAATGTTGCCAGCAACAACAGTCTGCAGGCGACGGCAGGCGCTTACGTTCGTCCGTTCCACAGCGACGACCGCGAGCTGAAAGTGGGGATGAGCCTGTCGTGGATGGACTTTTCGAAAAACCTCAGCTATTTCAGCTACGGGCAGGGCGGCTACTTCAGCCCGCAGAACTATGCGGCGGTCTCTTTCCCGGTGGAGTTCTCTCGCCGGTTTAACGATCTGAAAGTGAACATCGGCGGTTCCGCCGGTTATCAGAGCTACAGCCAGGACAAGAGTGCGTACTTCCCGGCCGATGCCCGGCTGCAGTCGCAGCTGGAGGCGCTTGCCGCCGGTGGCAGCGTGAAAGAGGCGTACTACTCGGGTGGCAGTAAAAATGGCGTCGGCTACAACCTGCACGCGGGGGCTGACTATAAACTCAATAAAGATGTGACGATTGGCGGCCAGCTGGGCTATGACACCTTTGGTGACTACAACGAAAGCAGCGCGCAGCTCTATGTCCGCTATCTGTTCGGAGAGAAGTAATGAGTGAGCATTCGGGCGGTTCGCATCCCTGGCAGCCGGGCTGGTTTGACCTGGTCAGCGTGCTGATTGAGGGGATGATCGCCAACGCCGGTCAGCAGGAGGCGGAAGCCTTCCTCTACCGCATGGGGGAGTCGCTGGCGACCCGCTATCCGTTGCCAGCGGCACGCACCGTGCAGGATCTGGAGCGCGAGTGTAATCTGCAGCTGGCGCGCTTTAACTGGGGGTTTGTGCAGCTTCAGCCGGAAGAGGCGGCGCTGCGGATTACCTGTCACGCTATACCGGCAGGCGACAACATCCTTTCACCGGCTGAGTGGCAGTCGGCGTTTGGTGCGGTGCTGGCCGGTCTTTTTTCGGGCTGGCTGCAGGGGCAGGGCGGCAGCAACCGGGTGCCGGTGACGGCTGAACGCAGTGAAGGCAGTACGCTGTACTATCGATATCAATAGGATCAATTATGAAACGTAAGCCATTCTGGCTGGGCTGGATCTGCTCAGTGTTACTGCTGGCCTGCAGCGCGCAGGCCAGTGCCAGCGGCTGGGACACTTTTAAAAGCCGTTTTGTTACCCCTGAAGGGCGGATCATCGACACCGCCAATAACAATGTCAGTCACACCGAAGGTCAGGGGTATGGCATGCTGCTGGCGGTCGCTAACGATGACCGCGCCACCTTTGATCGGCTGTGGCAGTGGACGCGCACCCAGCTGCGTAATCCGCAGACCGAGCTGTTCTACTGGCGCTATGTGCCGGGCAGTGACAATCCGGTTGCCGACAAAAACAACGCCTCGGATGGTGATGTGTTGCTCGCCTGGGCGCTGCAGCGTGCCGCGCAGAAGTGGCAGGCTGAGAGCTATCAGCAGGCCTCTGACCGTATCCAGCGTGCCATCATCCGGCTGGATGTGGCGAATTTTGGCGGGCACACCGTGCTGTTGCCGGGGGCGCAGGGCTTTAACAAAGGCAGCTTTGTAGTGCTGAACCCCTCCTACTTCCTGTTTCAGGCCTGGCATGAGTTTGGCGAGCGCAGCCATCTCCAGGTCTGGGATAAGCTGATCAATGACGGTTTCGATCTGCTGGGTAAGCTGAGCTTTGGGAAAACCGGCCTGCCGCTGGACTGGGTGGCGCTGAATGCTGACGGTACGGTTGCCCCGGCCGTCGGCTATTCCAGCCGCTTCAGCTACGACGCCATTCGCGTGCCGCTGAACATCTGGTGGTATGACCCGCACAGTCTGGCGCTGGTGCCGTTTCAGCGCGTCTGGCAGGGTTACAGCCGGATGCTGACGCCAGCCTGGTTTGACGTGCTGGCGAATACCCCGGCCCCTTACCATCTTGAGGGCGGTCTGCTGGCAGTTCGTGACCTGACGCTGAATGAGACGGGCTATCTGAGCGATACGCTGGCGGCGGATCAGAACTACTTTTCGTCCAGCCTGCAGTTACTGACCTGGCAGGCTTTTCAGGAGAAGCGCTGATTGCTCAGCGCCCTGTTGCGGATAGCAGCGGGTTCATTCCGGTTCAGGCGCGTCGCCGCGCCTGAACCCCTCCATCGCTGCGCTACTGCGGGTAGGCGACCCAGTCGCCGCCGTTAAGCCGGATCCAGGGTTTGCCCTGATACATCATCACCACCGCACCATCATTCTCCGATACGACAGGCGTCTGAGGCAGCTTGTCCGTCAGCACCGACATGTTCACATTCGGCGCATTAAACACCTGACCATCGACCACGCGCGAGACAAGCTCTGAGACAGCCAGCAGGCTGGTTGGTGCATCGATATTCAGGGGCTGTCCCTGATGCGGTGCCTTCATGCCGACAAACTTAATTCCCACCGGCACGTGCGTGATATCGGGGCTGGGGATATCGCGCAGGCCGGACATCTGCATTTTATCGCCCTGCAGCGCGGCACCATGCTCCGGCACCACCAGAACCATCACCCGGCGGCCCGATTTCTCCAGCTGCGTCAGGAAGGCGTCGATCTGGTCAAACAGCAGCTGAGCGCGTGGCTTCCACGGGGCCGTTTTCGTGCTGCCCAGGTCGCGCGTGCCGTCGTGCAGCGGGATCAGATTGTAGAAGGTGGCGCTGCGGGCATCGCTGCTCTTGCTGCGATCATCCAGCCAGCGCTGCATCACCTGGGCATCGTTAAGCACCGGCGAGCCGTCGAACGAGGTCAGTTCCGGCGCAATGCCCGCCTGGGACATCAACGGAGCCTGAATATCGCCTGACTCGCGTAACTCCTTGAGATAGTTACCGAACACACCGATATGATCCATCATCAGCTGCTCTTTAAAGCCCAGTTTCGCCAGATTATCGAACAGATAGCAGCGTGAATCGGTGGGCTTA
This sequence comes from Pantoea anthophila, assembly GCF_026104315.1. Lineage (NCBI taxonomy): Bacteria > Pseudomonadati > Pseudomonadota > Gammaproteobacteria > Enterobacterales > Erwiniaceae > Pantoea > Pantoea anthophila. Next base: position 3,832,247 of record NZ_CP110473.1, on the reverse strand, counting down.
TAAAGGTCACTGTGCGAGGTCTGACCGCAGCTGGCACGCAGCAGGCGAATCCCCGCCGGGCCGCTGTAGCTGGTGGCCGAGTTGAAGTTGGTCAGCATGATGTCGAAGTGCTGCCACAGCGGGTGATTACGCAGCTGGGACGCATCCATATCAGACCAGGCGAGCGAACAGATATTGATCACCAGAATGTCGAACGGCTGCGAATCGGCTGGCAGGCTGTCAGGGAAGTGGGTGACGCGCTTGCGTTCACTCTCATAAAAGCGGCTGAGCCAGGCGGTCAGGCTGGCGCTGGTGGGGGCAGCCGACTGGTCGAGCCCCTCCGGTGCCGCTGCGGGCTGGCTGGCGGCGGCGGGCGTCTGATTCAGAACCACCTGCGGCGTGGCGGCGCGCGTGGGCAGCAGCGACATCGCCGGGCCGGCGATAGTCAGCACGTTGAGCCAGATCATCATCAGCGACACCAGCACGGTGATGCGGATCCAGGGCGAAATAAACAGGTAGATCACCAGCAGCACAAACAGCGCACCTAACATCTGCCAGTTAATAAAACGGTCAGCCAGATCGAGCAGGTAAGCGGCGGAGAAGCCCGCCAGCTGGTCGCCCTGGCTGAGCAGGCTGCTGAGCCCGGGCAGCCAGGTGTCATGCCAGAACAGCCCGATCCCGATGGGGAGGGAGATCCAGTGACGGAGGCGATGCAGGCGCAGCGACGGCAGCGGGAAGAGGAGCCAGGCGAGAAACACCAGATTGCTCAGGGCGTGAAAATTAAGATAGCCGTACCACAGCAGGGCAAACTTCACTAAGAAATAGAAATTCCAGCCGCCCAGGCCGCGCCAGCAGGACCACAAACGGGAAGCGTGGGCTGCAGCGGGTTGATCATTTTTCATTAATGTTGGCATCCGTTTTTGAAGATTGACGCTGCCAGTGCCCCTCAGACTTCAGCGCACGTGCAGGTAACAGGCGATTCAGCAGACCGTTCCAGCGGCGCGGCAGCCACTGCTGCCACACGGGTCTGGCGATCAGCAGAATGAACAGCAGCAGCAGCGCAATCTGCACCCAATCCATCAGGTTCATCAGGACTCTCTCTCCGGCAGTAATGTAATGGGCTGCGGAACCGGGCGCTCCGGCGCGGCCACTGGCGGGATCTCCGCGGTGCGCACCGAATCGGAAACCGGCGTCAGCACCTGCAGCGCCATCGGCGTCATTTTTTTAATGTTGCCGATCTCGGCGAGGATCTGGTTGTCCTCAAACCAGATAATCCGGTTGGCAAACAGCTCATCGTGCGGCAGTGAAAAGATAAATTTCAGCGCTTTATCCAGGTCGTTGTAGCGGCAGGAGGAGAGGAACAGAATCACCCGATCCTCCAGCACCGTGACCAGATCGCCAAAGCGGCGCGGTTTACAGAGTGTCAGAACCTGCTGAGGGGTGAGCTGCGGCACCGGGCGCAGGGCGACCAGCAGACCTTTGTCATTTTCCGGCAGCAGGGTGTTGCTGATTAACTGGCTGACCGCCTCACAGAACGCATCCAGGCGCAGATAACCTTTTTCATGCAGCGGCTGCAGGGAGGCGATCAGCGCATCCAGGCTGGCGGGCACGCGACGACTGAACCGCTGCCCCTGAATCCCTTCAAGCATGGTGAGAAAGCGCGACATCGCCGCCGTGGTGGGCACAATGGTGTTCACGCCGCAGGCCTGCAGCAGGCGCTCATCGCTGTAACGCAGGCTGACGCCCATCTCACGCACCACAATTTTCAGCCCGTTGCCGCGCGCGCGGCGCAGGCTGTGCACCATTTTTGCCAGTTCACCGATCTGTTCACTGTGATTCAGGCTGAAGATCACGGTGGCCGCATGGGCCTGCTGCGCCTGCAACCAGACCTGCTGATTATCGTCAAACAGCTGCCACTGGCGGGAAAGCGGCGGCGCGCCTTCAAGCACGCTTTTATCGGCCAGATAGTGTTGCTCGTCATTCAGGCTCAGCGGTTCCTGCGTTTCTTTTAACGCAAAGAAATGCGCATCTTCATAGCCCAGACGAAGCGTGCGATCGGCAAACAGTCTTTCGCCGGTATACCACCAGCTTATTTGATACAGCCAGCTATCCTGCTCAACGGTTAAATAAACCAGTCCGTCTATCTGACGATAATAACGCTGAAGCGAGCTGGTCTGATTAAAAAGAGTAATACCGGTGGTGACGATGAGAAGTGTAATATTTCGTTTGCGCAACATTCTGCGCATGCGTGTTATCCAGTCACGCAACTCCGCTTCGTTTAATTTATCCCATTGCGCCGTACTGCTGCTGAAGATCACCAGCCCACTTTTATGACTGAGCGTGCGGGATAAATCCCTTTCCAGCTGCAGCAGACTTTTTTTATTTGCCGGCAGAGAAAAGAGCGGGATACGGTCGGGGCCGCCCGTCAGGTCGGGCGTCAGCAGCTCGCGGGGCGGCAGCCCGGCGCTGATGAGCGTGGCGGCATGCTGCTGGGAAATAACCTGTCGAATAAAGGCACGCATATCCTGCTGACGTGCGCAGGTGACCCAATAAAAACCGGGATTTTGCAACGTTATGACTTCAGGCTGAACCTGTCGCAGCCCCAGTGAAAAAGAATTTTTCATAATGAATTCGATATTGTTCCAGCCCAGGCTAGTTTATTATAGTCAGCACAGGTTGTAACCTGACGAATTAAAAATTACTGCGACAGGCCAATTACGCTTTTCTGATAGCGTCCTTATTCTGGAAACCCCTTTTCAGAAAAAAGGCGAAGAGGCCACTGTCCTCAATCCGACACTGTTTATTCGTGGCGAAAAATAATGACAAACCCGAATGTTTATACGCCGGTCGCCGTTGAGGGTGGACCTCAGGATGATATCAGCGCACTGCGTGACGCCTTTTCTCTGCACGCGTTCCGTTATATCGATATTGCCCGCGAAGAACGGCTGGCAGAGATCGTATCGCGCTGGCCATTATTAACCGAAACCGTTGCCGCACAGCCGGAGCCGCATCGCTGATGGCGCTGATGGCACTTCAGGGCATCCGGGGCGGTGTCGGCACCTCCTCTCTCTGCGCGGGCCTCGGCTGGGCGCTGTCGGCACTGGGTGAACAGGTTCTGCTGATTGACGGCTCGCCGGTCAGCCAGCTCGGCATGCATTTTAATCTGCCGGTGCAGGCGGAGCAGGGCTGGATGCAGGCGCTGTGTCACGGCGGCGACTGGCTGCAGAGCGCCCAACGCTATCCGCAGGGGCCGGATCTGCTCCCCTATGGTCAGCTCTCCGCTTCCGCCTCCGCTGCGGTTCAGGACAGCACGATTGCTGCCCCGCTGCTGGCGGCGTTACCGGCGCTGCGGGGGCGCTACGGCTGGATAATTTTTGATCTGCCCGCCGAAAGCGCGCCGTGGCATACAGCGCTCTATGCGCAGCTGGATGGCCTGCTCGGCGTCATTACGCCCGATGCGAACTGCCATTTGCGCCTGAGTCAGCAACGCTTTCCTGCGGCGACCCGTTTTCTGATCAACCAGTTCAACGCCAACAGCCGCCTGCAGCAGGATCTGCATCAGCTCTGGATGGCGTCGCTGAATCCGCTGATCCCGCTGCTGATCCACCGTGATGAAGCGCTGTCAGAAGCGCTGATGATGAAGCAGCCGGTCGGAGAATACCGGCCCCACGCGCTGGTCAGCGAAGAGCTCACCACCCTGGCGAACTGGCTGCTGCTTCATCTGAAAGGCGATCGCGTATGAACCCGCTGCGCTGGCTGCTGACCCGACCCGCCTGGCTGGCGTTGCAGCGTCGCTACAGCACCGCCCGGAACAACGGAGCATCCCGCTTCGCCAGCGCGCTGCATCTCTTCTGGTGCGGGCTGGCGGTGACGCTGTTGCGGCTGGAGGCACCGGGCTGGCAGCAGATTATTCAGCAGCGCCGCCGCCTCTATCCGCATATTTCGCCCGAACGCCCGCAGCCGCTTGATCCTGTGCGCTATCTGATCCAGACGCTCTGGCTGGTGTTTATCCTGCCGGGTGATGGCCGCCGCCGCGTGAACGGCTTCGCCACGCTGGCTGGCTGGCGGCAGCGGGTCTATCGCTGGCTCGACAGGCGTGGCAGGCAGGCAGAGGCGCAGGGGCTGGGCGCGCGGGCGGAAAAACGGCTGAAGAGACTGCCGCCCCTGCTGCGTTACGCTCTCCTGGCCGGAATGGGCGTGATCGCGTCGGTACTGGCGCTGCTCTGTATCAGCCAGCCCTTTGACCTGCTGACGCAGTTTATCTTTGTGCTGCTGCTCTGGAGTCTGGCGATGGTGGTGCGGCGCGTGCCGGGTCGCTTACCGACCATGATGCTGATCGTCCTGTCGCTGACCGTATCCTGCCGCTATCTCTGGTGGCGTTACACCTCGACACTCAACTGGGATGACCCGCTCAGCCTGGTGCTGGGTCTGCTGCTGATCGCCGCCGAAACCTATGCCTGGGTGGTGCTGGTGCTGGGCTATTTCCAGACGCTATGGCCGCTCAACCGTCAGCCGGTTTCGATGCCTGCCGATCGTGCGCTGTGGCCGTCGGTGGATCTGCTGGTTCCGACCTATAACGAACCGCTCAGCGTGGTCAGGCCGACGCTTTACGCCGCGCTGGGTATCGACTGGCCGAAAGATCGGCTTAACATCTATCTGCTGGATGATGGCAACCGGCCCGAATTTCGCGCGTTCGCCGCCAGCATTGGCGTTAACTATGTGGTGCGTCCCTCGAATGAACACGCCAAAGCGGGCAACATCAACCATGCGCTGAAAAAGCACTGCCGCAGCGACTTCGTGTCGATCTTTGACTGCGACCATGTGCCGACGCGCGCCTTTTTGCAGATGACCATGGGCTGGTTTATCAAAGATCCCCGGCTGGCCATGCTGCAGACGCCGCACCACTTCTTTTCGCCCGATCCGTTTGAGCGCAATCTGGGCCGTTTTCGCCGCACGCCGAATGAGGGATCACTCTTTTACGGCCTGGTTCAGGATGGCAACGATACCTGGGATGCGACCTTCTTCTGCGGCTCCTGCGCCATTCTGCGCCGCACCGCGCTGGAGGAGATTGGCGGCATCGCGGTCGAAACCGTAACGGAAGATGCGCATACCTCGCTGCGCCTGCACCGGCTGGGTTACACCTCGGCCTATATTCGTATTCCTCAGGCCGCCGGACTGGCGACCGAGAGCCTGTCGGCGCATATCGGACAGCGAATCCGCTGGGCACGCGGCATGGTGCAGATCTTCCGTCTGGATAACCCCCTGTTCGGTAAAGGGCTTAAGTGGGTGCAGCGACTCTGTTATGCCAACGCCATGCTGCACTTTCTCTCCGGCATTCCGCGGCTGATCTTCCTGCTGGCTCCGCTGGCGTTTCTGCTCTGCCACGCCTACATCATCTACGCGCCCGCGCTGGCGATCGCGGTCTATGTGCTGCCCCACATGCTGCACACTAGCCTGACCAACTCGCGTATTCAGGGGCGCTGGCGGCACTCGTTCTGGAGTGAAGTCTACGAAACGGTGCTGGCGTGGTATATCGCACTGCCCACCACCGTTGCGCTGATCAATCCCCACAAAGGCAAGTTTAACGTCACCGCCAAAGGCGGGCTGGTGGAGAAGCGGCATCTGGACTGGGTCATCACCCGGCCTTATATGCTGCTGGTGTTGCTTAACCTGGCGGGGGTAGGGATGGCGTTCTGGCGCATGCAGCACGGCCCGGCCAACGAGGTGTTAACGGTGTGGGTCAGCCTGGTGTGGGTCATCTACAACATGGTGATTCTGGGGGGCGCGGTGGCGGTCTCGGTTGAAGCCCGGCAGATCCGCGAGGCCCATCGCGTGGAGATTGCGATGCCTGCCGCCATTGCGCGCGAAAACGGCCACATGCTGCCCTGTACGCTGCGGGACTACTCCGATGGCGGGGTGGGTCTGGAGCTGCGCGAGCCGGATGCGTTGCGGGAGGATGAAAAGGTCTGGCTGCTGCTGCGTCGCGGTCAGCAGGAGTTCAGCTTCCCCTGTACGGTGCAGCGCGTCTTTGGCCGTCGGGCGGGCGTTCGCCTTGAGTCCCTGACCACCCGGCAGCACATCGATTTTATCCAGTGTACCTTCGCCCGTGCCGATACCTGGGCGTTGTGGCAGGACGGTTTCCCGGAAGATAAACCGGTGCAGAGCCTCACCGATATCATGATCCTCGGCTTCAAAGGTTATCTGCGCCTGGCGGAATATGGTCCGCCGCAGTTACGTCGGTTGTTTAACCTGCTTACCGCTGGGGTAAGCTGGCTGGCTTCGCTGTTGCCGCAAGGCATCGGACGCGTGCCCGCCTCAAAAAATCTGCATTGAGTTGATGATATGACGACAACGAGAATAAACAGGTGGGTCGCTGCGCTGTTGCTGGGTTCCGCAACATTAAGCTGCGCTGCAGCAGAGGAAAATGCACCGGTCAGCGCGGCCGGAGAGACGGCGCAGCAGGCCGTGCCGCAGCCGTCGGCTGCGCCGCTGCGAAACAGCCAGCTGAGCTTTGCTAAGCTGGCACCGCCGCCAGGCAGCATGACGCTGCGCGGAACGCGCACCACCGGGCAGATTGAGTTTGGGGTGCGCAGCGACGAAGTCGTCACGAGTGCTATGCTGAACCTCAGCTATCGGCCATCGCCTGCGCTGCTGCCGACCCTGTCTCAGCTGAAGATCTATCTCAACGATGAGCTGGTGAGCCTGATTACCCTGACGCCGGAGCAGATCGGCAAAGAGAATCAGACGCAGCTTGCGCTGGACCCCCGGTTTATCGCCGATTTTAACCGCGTCCGCTTTGAGCTGGTCGGTCACTACGCCAACATCTGTGAAAACCCGGCCAACAGCACCATCTGGCTCGATATCGGTAAAGCCAGCAGCCTGGATCTGACGCTGCAAAAGCTGCCGCTGAAAAACGACCTGTCACACTTCCCGGAGCCTTTCTTTGATGCGCGCGACACGCGGCCGCTGACCCTGCCGATGGTGTTTGCCGCCCAGCCCGATGTCGCGCAGCAGCGGGCTGCCGCCATCCTCGCCTCCTGGTTTGGCAGCAAAGCCGCCTGGCGCGGCCAGCGCTTCCCGGTCCTCTACAACCAGCTGCCGCAGCAACAGCACGCGGTGGTGTTTGCCACCAACGATGCGCGCCCGGCATTCCTGAAAGATCTGCCGCCGGTGAGCAAACCGACCGTAGAGATCGTCAGTCAGCCTGACAATCCCTATGAGAAAATGCTGCTGATTCTGGGCCGCAACGACGACGACCTGCTGACGGCCGTGCAGGGCATTGCGCAGGGCGAGTTACTGCTGCGGGGCGATACCTCCACCATTGACCGCGTCACGCTGCTGGCCCCGCGCCAGCCTTATGATGCGCCAAACTGGGTACGCACCGATCGCCGCACGACCTTTGCCGAGCTGACGCAATATGAAAATCAGTTGCAGTCTGACGGTCTGCAGCCTAATCCGATCAGCCTGACGCTGAATCTGCCACCCGATCTCTTCCTGGTGCGGGCGCGCGGTATCGATATGGATCTGAACTATCGTTACACCTCGCCCACCCAGCCGGACGGCTCCAGGCTGGCGGTCAACCTGAACAATCAGTTCATTCAGGACTACCCGCTGCAGCCGAAAAACACGGCCGGACAGCAGCTGCTGCACCTTCCCCTGCTGCAGGGAACGACAGATAAGAGTCATGAGCTGAAAATCCCGGCGCTCCGTCTGGGCGTGATGAATCAGCTGCGTTTCGATTTCGACTATGCCACCACCTTTATGGGGGGCACGGCGGACGGACGCTGCGAAACCGTCACCCCGGTGAGCAATCATGTGGTGGTGGACGACAACTCCAGCATCGACTTCTCCGGATATCGCCACTACATCGAAATGCCGTCGCTGCAGACCTGGGCGAATGCCGGCTTCCCGTTCAGCCGCTACGCCGATCTCTCCCAGACGCTGGTGCTGGTTCAGCCGGATCCGGATGCGCAGCAGGTCGCTACCCTGCTGAATGCGGTGGGCAATATCGGCGCGCAGACCGGGTATCCGGCGCTGCGCGTGCAGCTTACCGACGACTGGCGCACGGCGCAGAAGCAGGACGCGGATCTACTGCTGATCGGCGACATCCCCAAAGATCTTCAGGACGACCGCCGGATCAGCGCGCTGGTTGACGCCACCGCCAGCTGGCTGAAAACCCCGGCGCGACGGGCATCTCTGCCGGCTCAGACCCTCAGCGAGGCGGAACGCAGCGCAGAAAGCACCACCGCCATCGGCTCCCGGGGTCCGCTGGCCACCGTGATTGGTTTCCAGTCGCCGTTCTACGATCAGCGCAGTGTGGTTGCGCTGCTCGCCGATGGCAGTCCGCGCAGCTGGCAGCTGCTCGATGAGGCGCTGGCTGACAGCGGCAAACGTGCGGCCATCTCAGGCTCTACGGCAATTGTCCGTGAGTCGGGTGTGAACAGTCTGCGTGTCGGCGAGACCTACTATGTGGGCCACCTCCCTTGGTGGGAGCGGCTCTGGGCTGCGCTGGCTACCCATCCTTTCTGGCTGGCGCTCTGCTCGGTGGGTGTCGTGGTGCTGTTTGCCATGCTGGTCTGGCGTCTGATGCGTCTTATCTCGCGCCGCCGTCTGCTTGATGATGAAGATGAATAAGTCGCTTCTGCTGCGGGCAGGTGTGCTGATCGGCCTGCTGGGTGCGCTGCCGGGGCAGGCTGCGCCTGTCGCCGGTCCGCAGGTTTCACCGGTTGACTGGCTGCTGACCCAGGTGCGCATCGGCGAATCGACCAACAAGTATGAGCTGGTGCAGCAGTCGCTCTACCGGCTGGAGAAGATTGACCCGGAGAATCCCCAGGTGCTGGCGGCGCGTCTGCGACTGGCGCTGCATCAGGGCGATCTCACCACCGCACAGACCCTGCTGGATCAGCTCAACCGGCTGGCGCCCGACTCCGCAGCGGCGCGGGAATCTGCCGCCGGCCTGCGCATGATGTCGTCTGACGGACGGCAGCAACTGCAGCAGGCGCGGCTGCTTGCCACTTCAGGACGACTGGCGGAGGCGAAAAGCGCCTACGATGCCCTGTTTAACGGCGTCTTCCCCGATCCCAATATTGCCCTGGAGTACTGGCGGCTGGTGGCGCGCCTTCCCGGCCAGGAGGATCTGGCCTGGCAGCAGCTTCAGGTGCTGGAGCAGCGCTATCCTGGCAACGTCGGGGTCGGATTACAGATCGCCCGCATGGCCTTTGCGCGTCAGCAGCCGGAGCAGGCAATTACACAGCTGAAGCGGCTGGCGGAGCGCGGCGGCGGGCGTGAGGCCGCCGCTGACCTCTGGCTGCAGCAGATCACTGACCAGCCGGTCAGCGACAGCAGCGTGGCGCAGCTGAAGGCCTATCTGGCGGTATTTACCGACGGCGAGCCTCATCAGCAGGGTGTGGACGCGTTATCGAAGCAGCAGAGCCAGCTGGCCGATCCCGCCTATCGTGACCGGATGCAGGCGCTGGCGCGGGTCGATGCCGGTAACGATGACAGCGCCATGCGCGCCCTTGAACGGGCGCTGAAGAGCAATCCCGGTGATGCCGAACTGATGGGCGCAATGGGGCAGATTCAGGCCCGCGCGGGCCATCGTGAGGTGGCCATTCGCTGGCTGGAGCGCGCGATTCAGGCGGGTCAGCAGAGCACGCTGATTGGCAAATGGCAGTCGCTGCTGCAGACCAGTCGTTACTGGCTGGCGATTGAGCAGGGCGATAAAGCGCTGGCGCAGCACGATATCGACGGGGCTGAAAAGGCCTACCGCGCGGCGCAAATCTATGACAGCAGCGACAGCTACGCCCTGATTGGTCTGGGTGATGTGGCGATGGCGCGCAACGATGCCCCGGGCGCTGAACGGTTCTGGCAAAAAGCGCGCCGGCTGGATGGCACCAATATCACCGCGGTGCGGCGGCTGGCAGGATTTTACCGGACGGTATCGCCCGCCCGCGAGATGGCATTTATCGATACGCTGCCCGCCGACCAGCAGCGCGCTCTGGCCGACACGATTCGCACGCTGCGCAGCGACAGCCTGCGCGCGGAGGCCGATGCGCTGGCGCAGCAGGGGCGCTGGCCCCAGGCCACCGATCGCTATCGCCAGGCACTGGCGCTGACGCCGGATGACGTCTGGCTCAGCTACCGGCTGGCGGGTGCGCTGCGTAACAGCGGTCGTGCGCAGCAGGCGGAGGCGGTGATGCGCGGCGTGGCGCAGCAGCACCCGCAGGATAGCACCGCGCTCTACGCCGCCGCCCTCTGGTTCTCGGGCAACGATAACGCCGCTGAGGCCAGCGCCACGCTGCATCGTCTGCCGGAAGCACAATGGAGCAGCGATATGCGCCAGCTGGCTGACCGCCTGACGCAGGATCAGCGCTTTGCCGAGGCCGATGCCCTGCGCGAGGCGGGCGATGAGCCTGCCGCAATCGCGCTGCTTCGGCAGCAGCCGGATTCCAGCCGCCGCGATCTGACCCTGGCCGACTGGGCACTGGCGCGGGGGGACGCGCAGCAGGCGCTGCAGGGGTATCAGCAGGTACTGTCGCGCCAGGCGGACAACCGCGATGCGGCGCTGGGACGGATTGAGGCGCTGGTGGCGCTGCAGCGCAACGGCGAAGCCCGTCAGTCGCTGGAGACGCTGCCGCCGCAGCAGAGCACGCTGAATGCGGATCGCCGCGCGGCGCTGGCGTGGCAGGCGGTCGGTGAAACCACGCGGGCCGCGGCGCTGTTGACCAATCTGAAACAGCGTGCCGCCTCGCTGCCCCCTTCGCAGGATAAAGCGCTGGTCTATCGTGACGCGGCACGGCTGGAAGGGGCGCAGCAGCAGCCTGAACAGGCACTGGCAGACTATCGTCAGGCGATGACGGCCAGCGGCATCGCGAGCAGTGGCAATATCAGCCGCGCAACCCGCAACGATCCCCAGGATGACTGGCTGAAGCGCAGCCTGCGCAGCGACACGGCCGATCTCTACCGTCAGCAGCAGACCACGCTCACGGTGCAGCAGGACTATTCACGCAACAGCGGCACCGGCGGCATCTCCGATTTTACGGCGCACACCACCATGCTGCAGGCGGAACATCCGTTTGCCGATGGCCGGGGCTTTTTCCGTCTTGATCGGGTCGATGTCTCCGCAGGCACCTTTACCACCCGGAACGGCAGCATCGACGCCCTGTTTGGCAGCTGCGACGATGCCAATTCTGGCGGCTGTAATCGTGACAACCGCCAGCGCGATAGCGGGACGGCGCTGGCCGCGGGCTGGCATAACGCGACCTGGTCCGCTGACCTCGGTACCACGCCGCTGGGTTTTGAAGTCACGAACTGGACCGGCGGCCTGAGCTGGAAAACCGATGTGAAACAGCTCGGCGTCACACTGACGGCCTCACGCAGGCCGATCGCCAGTTCGCTGCTCTCCTATGCCGGGACGCGCGATCCCGCAGCCAGCGGCGGCAAAAGCTGGGGCGGCGTAGTGGCCACCGGCGGCAGCATCGGGCTGAGTTACGATCAGGGCGGCGCGCATGGCGTCTGGGGCGACATCAGTGCGCATCAGATCACCGGAAAAAATGTTGCCGATAACAGCCGCGAGCGCCTGATGGGCGGCTATTACTATAAGCTCATCAACAGCGACAACCGCCGGGCGACCGTCGGGCTGAACAGCATGCTCTGGCACTATCAGAAGGATCTCAGCGATTACACCTTCGGCCAGGGCGGCTACTACAGCCCGCAGCAGTATCTCTCTTTTTCCGTGCCGGTCACCTGGCGGCAGCGGACAGAGAACTGGTCGTTTGATCTGGGCGGCTCTGTCTCCTGGTCCCATTCGCAAACCCATGCCCAGCAGCGCTATCCGGTTAATCCGGGCTATACCCTTGCCAGTAACCCCTCTTCTGCCAGCAGTTCCGGCGGCGGTACCGGCTATACGCTGCAGGCAGTGATTGAGCGACGGCTGACGTCGAACTGGTTTATCGGTGCCGGTGTGGATATCCAGCAGGCGAAGGATTACACCCCGAGTCATGGTCTGCTTTATGTGCGCTATGCTGCCGGTGGCTGGGAAGGGGACCTGGATATGCCGCCACAGCCGCTGACCCCTTACGCGGATTTTAAATAATCCTGACCGGGAAAAAGCCGGACTTTTCAGACGGTAAAAAAGTCAGTTTATGGGATATACTGGCTGGCATTGTACTGTCTGCTATCTGGGCTTTTTTCATCGTCAGGAGAGAATTTTTTGCGCGTAAGCCGGTCACTTACGATAAAGCAGATGGCGACGGTTTCGCTGGTTGCGGTTATCACCATCAGTATTTTTATCGTCATCCAACTGTTTCATTTTGTGCAGCAGCGCAGGATTGACTACGCCCAGCAGATGGAGAATATCGCCCACACCGTTCGTCAGCCGCTGTCGGAAGCGGTGCTGCGGGCCGACATCCCCCGGGCCGAACACATTCTTCACTCTCTGAAACCGGCCGGTATCCTGTCGCGCGCCGATGTGGTGCTGCCCAATGCGTTTCAGGCGCTGCATGCTGACTTTGAGACGGAAAAACCGGTGCCGCGTCTGGTGGCCCGCCTGTTTGAGCTGCCGGTGCAGATTACGCTGCCGCTCTACTCGATAGAAAATACCAGAATGCCAAAACCGCTGGCCTATCTGGTGCTGCAGGCGAACTCAACGCGCGTCTACCAGTTTATTCTCAGCACGCTCTCGACCATGATCATCACCTATCTGCTGCTGGCGCTGATCCTCTCCGTGGCGATCAGCTGGTGCATCAACCGGCTGGTCGTCCATCCCCTGCGTCATCTCTCGCGCGAGCTGCAGGAGCTGCCGCCGCAGGCGATTCTGACCCATAAACTCTCCCTGCCGCAAAGTCATCACGATGACGAGATCGGCATGCTGGTGCGCAGCTACAACCGCAATCAGCAGGTGCTGGAGTCGATTCATGATGAGATGAGCCGGCTGACCACCCACTTCCCGGTCACCGACCTGCCCAACCGCACCCTGTTCCTGGCGCTGGTCGAACAGTTCATGTGCAATCCTGAACGGTCGCTGGGTCTGATGGTGATCCGCATTGAAACCTTGCAGGAAGCCAACGGCATACTCAGCGATGAGCAGCGCGACACGCTGATGCTGACGCTGGTGGAGAAGATCCGCCATACGCTGGATGACCACACCCTGCTGGCGCAGACCGGCGTCAGCGATTTTGTCCTGCTGATGAAGCGCGCCAGTAATCCGTTCCGCGCCCTGCGTCTGGCGCGCAATCTGATGATTCGCCTTAATCAGCCGGTCAGCCTGCACCAGCTTCAGCTGCGCCCTAACGTCAGCATCGGTCTGGCGCTGCGCGACGATCAGCCGCTGAGCGCCAGTGAACTGCTGGACAGGGCGATCTCGGCGATGATGTCGGCCCGTCATCAGGGCAAAAATCAGATCCTCTTCTTTGACGCCGCGCTGACCGAGCGCGCACAGAAACGCCTGACCCAGGAGCATGACATTCTGCAGGGTCTGTACGATGAGCAGTTTGCTCTCTACCTGCAACCGCAGGTCGATATGCGCACCGGGGCACTGGCGGGCGCGGAAGCGCTGCTGCGTATGCGCCAGCCGGATGGCAGTTACGGCCTGACGGAAGAGTTTATCGCCAGCGCCGAAGAGATAGGCGTGATTAGCGCAGTGGGACGCTGGGTGTTTGAAGAGGCGTGCCGCATTCTGGCTGGCTGGCAGCGGCAGGGCATGATGCTGCCGCTGAGCGTGAATATCTCTGCGGTACAGTTGCGCGATACGGGCGTGGTCTCCCATCTGCAGTCTCTGCTGACCCGTCACCGCATCGCCCCTGGCACTTTTGTGCTGGAAGTGACCGAAACGGCGCATCTGGATGATGCAGAACAGGCGATAGCGATGCTGCGACTGTTGCAGCAGGCCGGGGTGGCGGTGGCGCTGGATGATTTCGGCATGGGCTACTCCAATCTCAACTATCTGCATCAGCTGAAAGCGTTGCCGGTCAACAAGCTGAAGATGGACCGCAGCTTTGTGGCGGCACTGCCGGATGACGACACCATGGTCTGCATCGTGGCGGCTATCGCCGAGATTATCCACCTTGAGGTGATTGCCGAGGGCGTGGAAACCGCGGAGCAGCGTGACTGGCTGCTGGCGCGCGGCATTCACATCGGGCAGGGCTACCTCTACGCGGAAGCGCTGCCTCTGACCCGATTCAATCAGGCCTGGATAGAAAACTCCTCACTGCCGCAATAATTGCCTGATTCATTGATTTTGCGAGAATTTTAGTTACAAAACCCCTTGCTGAAGCGTTTCAGTTCAGAATTACGATCCTGACATTTCCTGGGGGTTTGTCGCCCTGTATTAATCACGTAAACACAGTGTTATTTTCGGGTTACTGTCAGGCGCCACCTCTGTTGCCCGCCAGTCACAATAACGAATCCGACAACATCACCTCACGGCGTTAGTGGACACCTGTTTATGAAAACCTCACTTTTTAAAAGCCTTTATTTCCAGGTGCTGATGGCGATTGGCATCGGCGTTTTGTTAGGCCATTTTTACCCGGAACTGGGGACCCAGATGAAGCCGCTGGGCGATGGCTTTGTTAAGTTAATCAAGATGATTATCGCCCCGGTCATCTTCTGTACCGTGGTGACCGGCATCGCCGGTATGGAAAGCATGAAAGCCGTCGGGCGCACCGGCGCTGTCGCGCTGCTCTATTTTGAAATTGTCAGTACCATCGCGCTGATCATTGGTCTGATCGTGGTTAACGTGGTGCAGCCAGGTGCGGGAATGAACGTTGATCCCGCCACCCTGGATGCCAAAGCGGTGGCGGTCTATGCGCAGCAGGCGGAACAGCAGGGCATCGTCGCCTTCCTGCTGGATGTCATCCCTAACAGCGTGATTGGCGCCTTTGCCAGCGGCAACATCCTGCAGGTGCTGCTGTTTGCCATTCTGTTTGGTTTTGCCCTGCATCGTCTGGGTAACACCGGCACGCTGATCTTCAACGTGATTGAGAGCTTCTCGAAAGTCATTTTCGGCATCATCAACATGATCATGCGTCTGGCACCGATAGGCGCCTTCGGCGCGATGGCGTTCACGATCGGTAAATATGGCGTGGGGTCACTGGTGCAGCTCGGCCAGCTGATCGTCTGCTTCTATATCACCTGTGTGCTGTTTGTGGTGATTGTGCTGGGGCTGATTGCGCGTCTGTTTGCCGGATTCAGCATCTTTAAGTTCATCGCCTATATCAAAGAGGAGCTGCTGATTGTGCTGGGCACCTCCTCGTCCGAGTCAGCGCTGCCGCGCATGCTGGATAAGATGGAGAAGCTGGGCTGTAAGAAGTCTGTGGTCGGGCTGGTGATCCCCACCGGTTACTCCTTTAACCTCGACGGCACCTCGATTTATCTGACCATGGCGGCGGTGTTTATTGCCCAGGCGACCAATGCCCACATGGATATTTTCCATCAGATCACGCTGCTGGTGGTACTGCTGCTCTCCTCGAAGGGCGCGGCAGGGGTGACCGGCAGTGGATTTATCGTGCTGGCGGCGACGCTCTCGGCGGTCGGCCATCTGCCGGTGGCGGGTCTGGCGCTGATTCTGGGTATCGACCGCTTTATGTCCGAAGCGCGTGCGCTGACTAACCTGATCGGAAACGGTGTGGCGACCGTGGTGGTGGCGAAATGGGTAGACCAGCTGGATCACAAACAGCTCAATGACACGCTCGCCGGCCGGAATAAAGAGAACAAAGCGTCCGAATCTTCAGTTTAATCATTGAATTTCACTTAAATCCCCTCAAATGCCCGCTGTCGCTTGCCCTGACAGCGGGCATTTGCATAATAAACCCCACTTGTTTTTTTTGACGTTTTTCACTTCGTTGCGCGACATCCTGAACTTCCTGTGGTCAAACACGTTGTTGTTGGATAACAGCGCGATTCGGC
This sequence comes from Pantoea anthophila, assembly GCF_026104315.1. Classification (NCBI taxonomy): domain Bacteria; kingdom Pseudomonadati; phylum Pseudomonadota; class Gammaproteobacteria; order Enterobacterales; family Erwiniaceae; genus Pantoea; species Pantoea anthophila. The sequence continues at coordinate 3,816,365 of NZ_CP110473.1, read as the reverse complement.
GCCAGCCGATTCGTTAATAACAGCGGCACGTCGCGCCAGTGATAACGATATTTGAATTATTTGAGTAGGGGTTCACATGCAGGGCACCAGAATTCGGCTTTTGGTTGGTGGATTAGTGCTGGCAGCAAGCAGCTATGGTCTCCAGGCAGAAACGCTGCAACCGGATCCGGCCTGGCAGGAAGGCAAGCTGGATAACGGATTTAACTGGCAGTTACTGGCCACACCGCAACGCCCCAGTGACCGCATCGAACTGCGGCTGGTGGTCAACACCGGCTCACTGGTGGAGAGTGCGCAACAGACCGGCTTCAGCCATCTGCTGTCGCGTCTGGCCATGGTGCACAACACCGCGCTCGACACCCAGCAGCAGCGCGCGCTATGGCAGCAGGCGATGGATCCTCAGCGCCCCCTGCCGCCCGTCATCGCCTCTTATGATTCCACCCAATATAATCTGAGCCTGCCGAACAACCGCCCTGAGCTGCTGAAAGAAGCGCTGAACTGGCTGGCGGCCACGGCGGGCAATATGGCGATTACCGAACAGGTGGTGAGCACCGCGCTGACGGCCTCCGATCCGGTCGCCACCTGGCCGAAAGATACGCAGGATGTCTGGTGGCGCTACCGCCTGAAAGGCTCGGCGCTGCTGGCGCACGATCCTGCGGCGCAGCCACGCGCCCCGGTTGATTTAACCCAGCTCAACGACTTTTATCATCAGTGGTACACCCCGGATGCGATGACGCTCTACGTGGTCGGCAATGTCGACAGCCGCAACCTCTCTGAGCAGATCAACAAAACCTTCTCGGCACTGACCGGCAAACGCGAAACACCTGCGCCACTGCCCACCCTCTCCCCGCTGCCGCACGAGCCGGTGAATCTGGTCAGCAGCAACATGACGCAGGATCGCCTCTCACTGGTGTGGGATACGCCGTGGCAGCCGATTCGTGACTCGCAGAATCTGCAGCGTTACTGGCAGGGCGATCTGGCCCGTGAAGCGCTGTTCTGGCACGTTCAGCGCGCGCTCAGTGACAGCAAAGCGCAGGGCATACAGGTGGGATTTGACTGCCGCGTGCTCTATCAGCGTGCGCAGTGCTCGATCAATCTGGATGGACGCAACGACAGTCTGGCGCAGAATATGAATCTGGTGGCTCGCGAGCTGGCTAACGTGCGCGATAAAGGCTTACCGCAGGAGGAGTTTGATGCGCTGATGGCGCAGAAGCTGCTGGAGCTGAATAAGCTGTTCACCACCTATGCCCGCACCGACACCGATGTGCTGATGAGCCAGCGGCTGCGCTCCCAGCAGAACGCCGTGGTCGATATTGCGCCTGAGCAGTATCAGAAGCTGCGGCAGGCCTTCCTGGCGGGTCTGACCCGCGAGCAGTTAAACCAGGAGCTGCGCCAGCAGCTGACCCAGGAACTGATGATGGTTCTGATCCAGCCGGAAGGCGAAGCGGAAACCAACGTGAAAAGCCTGCAAAACAGCTGGGACAAAGTGATGGCACCGTCAGCGGCACCGGCGGCCAGCAATGAAGCCACGCCGCCGGACAGCAACGTCAAAGACGTGCCGCCTGCGGCTTAAGATCAGGTCTTTGCCCTGAGCCACTCGGTCACTAACATCGGCCAGCTGGCGAGGGGCAAATCTGCCACACCGCGGATACCGAATCCGTGCCCGCCTTTTTGATAGAAATGCACCTCTGCCGGGACCTTATGCTCCCGCAACGCACTGAAAAACGCCATGCTGTGATTCACCGAAACGGCTTCGTCGTCGGCGGCGTGGATCAACAGCGTTGGCGGCACCAGTGGGTGAACCCGGGTTTCCAGGGAGTAGGCCTCAATCGTTTTCTGATCGGGCCAGGCACCCAGCAGGCGGGTTCGGGCGCCTTCATGGGCAATGCCATCACGCATGCTGATCAGCGGATAGACCAGGATCATCGCATCCGGGCGAGGTGAGAAGTTTTCTGCGCCATCCTGCACCGGATAGAGTTTTTCCGCGAAGCGTGTGCCCAGGCTGGCCGCGACGTGGCCACCCGCCGAAAAGCCCATCATCACAATGTACTTTCCATTCAGGCCGCGCTGCGCCCGTTCACGCAGCACACGCACGGCGCGCTGTGCATCGGCCAGCGGCGCATCGGGGCCTTCATGATGACCATCATAGGGCAGGCGGTAGGTCATGACCGCCAGGGTATAGCCCATTGAGGTGAAGAAGGTCGCCAGGGCGCTGCCTTCACGGTCGATCATCACACGCTGATAACCTCCGCCTGGCGCGACCAGCAGGGTGATCCCGTTGGATTCGACCGGATGCCAGATCGCCATCTCCGGGCAACGTACACCGGTGGCGGCGCGATCGTAAGGCTCATACTCTTTTGCCATATCGACGATCTGCGGCTGTGCCCGCGAATCGCTGGCACCTGGCGCATCACCGTGTGGCCAGATATTAATGATTTCTGTGTGCATAAATAGGTCCTGATGCGGAGAATATTTTAGTTGTTTTGTTCACGGCCGGAGAGCACAGCGTCCTGCTGTTGTTGATTAAAAGATGGTCTTTTTTACGGCGAACGTCCATCCGAAAAGGGCCGAATCGGGCAGATTCGGACTATGCCTGGTGGCGCCCGGGTGGTTATAACTGGCTAATTTTATTCAATAAATTATAAGTCTGATTGAAGGGGGTGGCCGGGTCGCCTGTGCGATTAACCACAATTTTTCAGCGTAAGGGAAATGAGTGGCATGGCCCGCTTTACTAGCCGCAATTTACCGGATATCACACTGCGGGCGCTTAAGAGGCGATAATGATTTTATCCCCGCCAGATCCGGGCCTGGAGGCAGGGGAGAAGTACCAGTCTCATTTGAGACTGTTTATGATTCCTGGCGACAGGGCAGTTTCCGGTTGGTTGATACGGTTTAACATATCATCATCCGTTTCTACACAACGGTAAGATGCATGCCATGTCTGAACCCACACTCTCTGCCAGACAGACGTTTACGCGACTGTGGCCCACCATTTCACCCTTCAGGCTGGGCCTGGTGGTCGCCGGGATAGCCCTCATCGTCAACGCCGCCATAGACCCGTTTATGCTGACATTGCTGAAAAGCCTGCTGGACGATGTGATGGGCAGGCGGCATACGGGGATGCTGCTGTGGATGCCGCTGGTGATTATCGGGCTGATCCTGATCCGCGGCGTCAGCGGCTATATCTCCGGTTACTGTATCTCCTGGGTCTCCGGTAAAGTGGTGATGAGCCTGCGCCGTCGTCTCTTCAGCCATATGATGGGGATGCCGGTGGCGTTCTTTGATCAGCAATCAACCGGCACGCTGCTCTCCCGCATCAGCTACGATTGCGAGCAGGTCGCCTCCGCCTCTTCCGGCTCGCTGGTCACGGTGGTGCGTGAAGGTGCCTCTATCCTTGGCCTGTTTGTCATGATGTTTTACTACAGCTGGCAGCTTTCCCTGATCCTGCTGGTGCTGGCGCCCGTGGTGTCGCTGGCGATCCGCCTCGTCTCCCGGCGCTTTCGCCGTATCAGCAGGAACATGCAGGACACCATGGGGCAGGTCACCTCCCATGCTGAGCAGATGCTGAAAGGGCATAAAGAGGTGCTGATGTTCGGCGGTCAGCGGGTGGAGACAGAGCGGTTTGGGCAGGTCAGCAACAGGATGCGTCGCCAGGGGATGAAAATGGTGTCGGCGACCGCGTTGTCCGATCCGCTTATCCAGTTAATCGCCTCTTTCGCACTGGCTTTTGTGCTCTATGCGGCCAGTTTTCCGTCGGTAATGACGACGCTGACGGCGGGCACCCTCAGCGCGGTCTTTTCCGCCATGCTGATGCTAATGCGTCCGTTAAAGTCCCTGACCAGCGTCAATGCGCAGTTCCAGCGCGGCATGGCCGCCTGCCAGACACTGTTTGCGATTCTGGATACTGAGCAGGAAAAAGATGAGGGCACCCGCGTTATCGGACGCGCCGCCGGTCATATCGCGTTCCGCAACGTCAGCTTCACCTATCCCGGTTCGGAAACGCCGGCCCTGAACGCAATCAATATTGATATACCGGCCGGGAAAACGGTCGCCCTGGTGGGCCGTTCCGGCTCAGGTAAATCGACCCTCGCCAGCCTGCTCACGCGTTTTTACGATATCGACAGCGGCGAAATTTTGCTGGATGGGCACGACCTGCGTGACTACACCCTGGCCTCGCTGCGCGAGCAGATGGCGCTGGTCTCTCAGCATGTTCATCTGTTCAATGACACCATCGCCAACAATATCGCCTATGCCCGTCGTGATCTCTTCAGCCGCGCCGCGGTCGAACAGGCGGCGCAGATGGCTCATGCCATGGAATTCATCAATAAGATGGAGAACGGGCTGGATACGATGATTGGGGAGAATGGGGTGCTGCTGTCGGGTGGACAGCGCCAGCGCATTGCCATTGCCCGCGCCCTGTTGCGCGACAGTCCCGTTCTGATCCTCGACGAAGCAACCTCGGCCCTCGATACCGGCTCAGAACGGGCGATTCAGTCTGCGCTGGAGACGCTGCAGCAGAACCGCACCACGCTGATTATTGCGCACCGGCTCTCAACCATTGAGAAAGCCGATGAGATCCTGCTTATCGAAGAGGGCCGGATCGTTGAGCGCGGCTCGCATCAGCTGCTGCTGCAGCAGAACGGCGCTTATGCCCGGCTTTATCAGATGCAGTTCAGTCAGGCATCGCCTCTGCCGGAATAATCGCGCCACGATGCTGAATCACCGTGCTGGCGATCAGATGCCCGCGTTGTGCGGCGGCTTCAGCCGATGCGCCGGTCAGGCGGCGCGCCAGATATCCGGCGCTGAACGAATCGCCCGCGGCCGTCGTATCCACCACCTTCTCCTTCGCCAGCCGGACCGCAGGCACCTCAATCAGCGGCGCATCACCCGTGGCGACCAGGCAGGCCTCCGCACCCCGTTTAATCACAATTTCACTGGCACCTGCTTCGCGGGTTCGCGCGATAACCTCCTCCAGCGGCTGCTCGCCCCACAGCAGATGTTCATCATCCAGGGTGAGAAAGGCGATATCGGTACAGCTGAGCATGGCGCGATACGCGCTCTGCGCACTGGCCCGATCGGCCCATAAACGCGGACGATAGTTATTATCGAAAATCACCCTGCCGCCCTCTGCCCGGCAGCGGGCCAGAAGCTGCATCAGTTTTTCCCGGCTGGCAGCGGGCAGAATCGCCAGACTGATGCCGCTGAGGTAAAGATAGTCATAGTGCGCCAGCTGGTCGGCGATCGCCTCTGACTGCGGGCTGTCGAGCCAGTAGCGGGCCGCGGCGTCGCTGCGCCAGTACCAGAAGGTGCGCTCGCCCTCCGCATCGGTTTCAATCACATACAGGCCTGGCATTTTATTATCGAGACGCTGAATCAGGCCGGTGTTGACCTTCTCCTGCTGCCAGGCGGTTATCATCTGATCGCTGAACGAATCCGTCCCCAGCGCCGTGACGTAATCGACCCGTAACTGCTGCTCATCCACCTGGCGGGCGAGATAAACCGCCGTGTTCAGCGTATCGCCGCCAAAACCCCGTTTGATGTTCTCACCCTTTTCCGACAGCTCAATCATGCATTCGCCGATAATGGCAATTTTCTTCTGCGTCATGGTTTGCAACCCGTAGTGAAAGAGTGTTCAGTCTCGCGTCTGGTATGGCAGTCGTCAACGCTTTTAAAACGCTGTTTTGATTTAGCTTAAGGTGCAGGAGAGGGCTAATCTGGCGGATAAGAGGCGCTAATTTCGGCTTTTTTTACCGATTATGCGGGCGACGCAGCTGATAGACTTTCCCTTTTTGTGGCCGGGTCGTTCATCTCTTTACCACAGACACTCACGATAATCGCAGCTGCGTCACCCGTTTTGGGGACATATTATCAACCAGGAAAACACCATGGTGATGGAGAGTATTAGTCAATGGCTGCCGTCTTCAATTGACCCTGATTATCAAACGGAAACCCCGCTCTTCTGGCAACAGTGCCAGCGGCGTTATCGGTTCCAGCCTATCTATCGGGTAACCGGTCGGTTACTCGCCATTGAACTGCTGACCGCCGTTTCTCATCCTGCCCAGCCGGAACGGAATCTGTCACCCGAGGCCTGGTTTGCCGGGCTCGATATCGTCCAGCGCCTCAATGTGATCTATGAGCAGCTGGAACTGCTGACGCAGTGGTCCGCCTTCTTCGAGCGCAACGGTGTGGTCGCGTCGGTCAACATCGATGGCCCCTCGCTGCTCTCTATTCAGCACCGGCCCGCCATTCGTCGCCTGATCGCTCGCCTGCCCTGGATCCGCTTTGAGCTGACAGAGCATCATGCGCTGCCACAGGCGGAGAGAGTCGCTAAGATCCCGGAACTGGGCCCGCTGTGGCTGGATGATTTTGGTTCTGGCATGGCCAATTTCTCCGCGCTGACCGAACTGAAATATGACTACATCAAGCTGTCGCGCGACCTGTTTATTCTGCTGGGCAGTTCTGATGAAGGGCGCAGCCTCTTTTCGATGCTGCTGGCGCTCATCAATCGCTACTGCAACGGTGTGATTGTCGAGGGCGTGGAAACGGAAGAGCAGTGGCAGCAGGTCAGGGGTTCCCCGGCCATCGCGGCTCAGGGCTACTACTTTTCGCGGCCTGTCCCATTTTCTGAACTGAATCATCTGACTCTCCAGCTTCCCTGATGCCGTTGCCCGCCGTCTCGACTATCTTTAACGCAGGCCGTGAAAGAGCAAGGAGAAAGCGACATGTCGCGTACCGGGAAAATCGTCAGTTGGGTTGCAGGCATTCTGGTGTTGTTGATTGTGGTGATTATTGTGGTGATCGCGACATTTGACTGGAACCGCCTGAAGCCCACCATCAATCAGAAAGTCTCAACCGAACTCAATCGTCCTTTTGCCATCCGCGGGGATCTGGGGATCGACTGGGTGCGCCATCGCGACGAGTCGGGCTGGCGGCGCTGGGTGCCGTGGCCGCAGATACACGCCGAAGATATCATGCTGGGTAACCCGCCCGGTATTCCTGATGTCACCATGGTCCATCTGCAGCGGGCCGACGCGACGCTGGCACCGCTGTCGCTGCTGCACAAAGAGCTTTTCATCCCGTGGATTAAGCTGCAGCGACCCGATGCGCGCCTGATTCAGACGGCGGATAAAAAGAATAACTGGACGTTCGATCTCGCCGGTAGTGACAAGGATGACAAGGACAGCTCGCCTTCGGCCTGGTCCTTCCGGCTGGATAATATCCTGTTTGATCAGGGGCAAATCCGCTATCGCGATGCGGTTAACCGCGCCGATGTCACGGTACAGGTGAATCCGCTGGGCAAACCGGTGCCCTATGCGCAGATTGCCGGCGGTGACGACCAGCAGAAGGGCGCGGGAGACTTCGTCTTTGGCTGGCAGGCCAGTGGCACCTACAACAATGAAAAGCTCAGCGGTGAAGGTAAGATTGGCGGCATGCTCTCGCTGCGCAGCCAGAACACCCCTTTCCCGGTGCAGGCCGATGTGCGAAACGGCACCACGCGGGTTCAGGTAACCGGGGGCGTGCAGGACCCGATGAACCTGGGCGGACTGAATGTGCGTCTGCGTTTCTCCGGCGATACGCTGGCGAACCTCTATGGCCTGACCGGCGTTCTGCTGCCTGATACCCCGCCTTATGAAACGGACGGCCATCTGATCGCGAAATTCAGCGGCGAAAAGGGCGCGGTCTACCGCTATGAGAAATTTAACGGTCATATCGGCGACAGCGACATTCATGGCTCGCTGATCTACACCCAGGGCAAACCGCGTCCCACCCTCACCGGGGAACTCACCTCTGAGCAACTGCGCATGGCCGATCTGGGGCCGCTGATTGGTGTGAACTCCGGCAAAGGGAGTGAGAAGACCGCCCAGGCCAAAGCCCGGCGCGGTGAGAAATCGAATCAGCCTGCTGACCGTGTGCTGCCGCACGACAGGTTTGAAACCAAAAGCTGGGATGTGATGGATGCCGACGTGAAGTTCAGCGGCAAACGTATCGAACACAGCAACTCACTGCCGCTGAGCGATCTCTATACCCACTTACAGCTCAAAAACGGCGATCTGCTGCTGGACCCGCTGCGCTTTGGTATCGCGGGCGGCAATCTCAACAGCACTATCCGGCTGGAGGGCGATCGCTCACCGATGCGTGGCCGGGTTGACCTGCATGCACGCAAGCTGCGTTTGCGTCAGCTGTTCCCGGATGTGCAGGCGATGAAGAACAGCCTGGGTCAGCTCAACGGTGATGCCAGCTTTACCGGCACCGGCAACTCGGTCGCCGACCTGCTGGCGACCAGCAACGGTCAGCTGAAGCTGCTGATGAATGACGGGCTGATCAGCCGCAATCTGATGGAGATCGCCGGACTTAACGTGGGTAACTACGTGGTCGGCAAACTCTTTGGCGACGATCAGGTGCGCATCAACTGCGCGGCCACCGATATCAGACTGCAGAATGGTCTGGCGACGCCGAACCTGTTTGTGTTTGATACCGAGAACGCGATTATCAATGTGTCAGGGAACGCCAACTTCGCCAGTGAGCGACTGGACCTGTCGATCAATCCGGAGAGTAAAGGTGTCCGCATCGTCACGCTGCGCTCTCCGCTCTACGTGCGCGGCACCTTTAAGAATCCGGATGCGGGCGTGAAAGCGGGGCCACTGCTGGCCCGTGGGGCCGCTGCCGTGGCGCTGGGTGCGGTCGTGGGGCCGGCAGCGGCGCTGCTGGCACTGATCTCCCCCAGCGACAACGAAGACAACCAGTGCAGCAACGTTCTGCAGCAGATGAAGCAGAAGAAGTAACTAGTTGCGGTAGAGCACTTTGATAATGTGATAACCAAAGCCGGTCTTTACCGGCCCGTAAGGCGTCAGCAACGGGCAGGTAAAGACCGCTTTATCAAAGGCCGGTACCATCTGTCCCTGCCGAAACTCGCCCAGATCGCCCCCCTTACGGCCGGAAGGACAGGTCGAATGCTTCTTCGCCAGCTGCTGGAAATTGCCGCCCTTCGCCAGTTTCGCCAGAATCTCTTTTGCCAGCGCTTCCTCTTTGACCAGGATGTGTAAAGCCGCCGCGGTTTTCGCCATGTTGGTATCTCGGTTGTGTATAATTGCCGCCCAGTATAAACCCCTTTCTTTTGATTCAATCAGGCGATTTCTTCTATGCGTTTAAACCCCAGCCAACAACGTGCCGTCGAATTTGTTACCGGTCCCTGTCTGGTACTGGCGGGCGCGGGATCGGGCAAAACCCGCGTAATTACCAATAAAATCGCCCATCTGATTCGTGAGTGCGGCTATCAGGCGCGACACATCGCTGCGGTGACCTTCACCAATAAAGCCTCGCGCGAAATGAAAGAGCGTGTGGCGCAGACGCTGGGTCGCAAAGAGGCGCGCGGGCTGCTGATCTCCACCTTCCACACGCTGGGCCTGGAGATCATCAAGCGTGAAACGGCGGCGCTGGGCATGAAGTCTAACTTCTCGCTGTTCGACGATCAGGATCAGCTCGCCCTGCTGAAAGAGCTGACCAGAGAGTGGCTGGAGGAGGATAAGACGCTGTTGCAGCAGCTCATCTCCACCATCTCAAACTGGAAAAATGACCTGATCGATCCGCAGGGCGCGGCCGCGCAGGCGCGTTCACAGCAGGAGAATATTTTTGCCCACTGCTATGGCCTCTACAGTCAGCATCTCAAATCGTGCAACGTCCTCGATTTTGACGATTTGATCCTGCTGCCGACGCTGCTGCTGCAGCGTAATCAGGAGGTGCGCGAACGCTGGCAGCAGCGTATCCGCTATCTGCTGGTGGATGAGTACCAGGATACCAACACCAGCCAGTATGAGCTGGTTAAACTGCTGGTTGGCGCGCGGGCGCGCTTCACGGTGGTGGGTGATGATGACCAGTCGATCTACTCCTGGCGCGGCGCGCGGCCTCAGAATCTGGTGCTGCTGAGTCAGGACTTTCCGGCGCTGGAGGTGGTGAAGCTGGAGCAGAACTACCGCTCCTCGCAGCGCATCCTGAAAGCGGCGAACATCCTGATTGCCAACAATCCGCACGTGTTTGAAAAGCGGCTCTTCTCCGAGCTGGGGCAGGGCAGCGAACTCAAAGTGGTGACCGCCAACAGCGAAGAGCATGAAGCGGAGCGGGTCACCGGCGAACTGATTGCGCATCACTTTATCAACAAAACGCAGTACAAAGATTACGCGATTCTCTACCGTGGTAACCATCAGTCACGCACCTTTGAAAAGTTTCTGATGCAGAACCGCATTCCCTATCGCATCTCTGGCGGCACCTCGTTCTTCTCACGGCCGGAGATTAAAGATCTGCTCGCCTATCTGCGCGTGCTGACTAACCCTGAGGATGACAGCGCGTTCCTGCGCATCGTCAACACACCGCGTCGCGAGATTGGTCCGGCGACGCTGCAGAAGCTCGGTGAATGGGCGAATCTGCGCAGCAAGAGCCTGTTTCATGCCAGTTTTGATGTCGGGCTGGGTCAGACGCTCAGCGGACGTGGCCTGGAGCATCTGCAGCGCTTTACTCACTGGCTGAATGAGATCATCCAGCTGACCGAACGCGAGCCGGTCAACGCCGTCCGCGATCTGATTCGCGGCATCGATTACGAAAGCTGGCTGTTCGAAACCTCCGGCAGTCCGAAAGCCGCAGAAATGCGGATGAAGAACGTCAACACGCTGTTTCAGTGGATGACCGAAATGCTGGAGGGCAGCGATATCGACGAGCCGATGACGCTGGCCCAGGTGGTCACGCGCTTTACCCTGCGCGACATGATGGAGCGCGGTGAAAGCGATGAAGAGCTGGATCAGGTGCAGCTGATGACGCTGCACGCCTCCAAAGGGCTGGAGTTCCCCTATGTGTTCCTGGTGGGCATGGAAGAGGGGCTGTTGCCGCATCAGAGCAGCATTGATGAGAACAATATCGAAGAGGAGCGTCGTCTGGCCTACGTCGGCATCACGCGGGCACAGAAAGAGCTGACCTTTACCCTCTGCCGTGAACGGCGGCAATATGGCGAGCTGGTGCGACCGGAGCCGAGCCGTTTTCTGCTGGAGCTGCCGCAGGACGATCTGCAGTGGGAGACGGAACGCAAAGTGGTCAGTGCCGAGGAGCGGATGAAAACCGGGCAGAGCCGGGTTGCCGGTCTGCGGGCGATGCTGGATAAAGCCAGAAAAGGGTAGGCGCGTCGGGCGGAGAGGCGAAGGTGATTCGCCTCAGACGCAGGTATTACGACAGGGTTAACAACCAGTGGACATAGGACTGATAGTGGCTCTCCTGCTCCAGCAGCTCGCTGCGCAGCGGATGCGCTTCCAGCCAGCCAGCGGGCAGGGTCAGATGCAGGGCATCATCGTCCGCCTGGAGTCGTACCGCTGGCAGGGTGTCATCGCGGCGGCGGGTAGAGAAAATAATCGCCAGCCGCAGCAGACGGCACATCCGTTCCGCCAGACGCGGCGGCAGGGCGTTTTGCTGGGTCAGCAGCGCCAGATCGATGCTGCCGCTCTGGTTTTGTAGCAGGCAGGCCAGCAGCTTCTTCTGCGCCGGTGTAAAGCCGGGCAGATCGAGATGACGCACCAGGTAAGCCGCATGCTGTGGCGCATGCCGGAAGTCGACGCTGAGGCCGATTTCGTGGATCGCACAGGCGCTGAGCAGCAGCTCACGACAGCGCTGATCCAGCTTCCACGAGGTGGAAACCTGACGGAAGAAGCTCTCCGCCAGCTGACGCACACGATCCGCCTGTTCAACATCAATGCTGAACCGGCGCTGGACGTTGTGAAGCGTGCGGGTGCGGATATCGCGGTCGACAGGCAAATGCAGCATGCCGTAGACCAGCCCTTCACGCAGCGCGCCGCCCGCCAGGGTCATGCTATCGATATTGAGCGTCTGGAAAATGGCGATCAGGATCGACAGGCCGCTGGGGAACACCAGCGCCCGTTCCAGCGTCAGCCCTTCGATTTCAAGCTCTTCCAGTTTGCCGCACTGGATTGCGCGCTGTTTAAGCTGCTGCAGCTTGCTCAGCGTGATGCGCTCATCCATGCCCTGCGCCACCATAATCTCCTGCAGCGCCTGGACCGTGCCGGACGCACCGACACAGGCCTGCCAGCCCTGCTGACGCAGCTGCGCGGCGACAGGCTGGATCATCTCACGGGCAGCCTGCTCCGCCTGGTCAAAATTCTCTTTTGCCAGATGACGATCGCTGAAGAAGCGCTCCAGCCAGGTGACACAGCCCATCGACAGACTGAACAACACCGACGCGTGCGAACCATCGCCAGTTGCCAGCTCGGTACTGCCGCCACCGATATCCACCACCAGACGCTGGTCGGAGCCGCCCGTGGTGTGAGCCACGCCCTGATAAATCAGGCGCGCCTCTTCTTCACCGCTGATGACGTTGATGGTGCAGCCAAGAATCTGCTGGGCGGTATCGAGGAAGGTCTGCGCATTCGCGGCCAGACGCAGCGTGGCGGTCGCCACCACGCGAATCTGATCGGGGGGAATATCCTGCAGTTGCTCAGAGAAGAGCCGGAGGCATTGCCAGCCACGCGCCATGGCTTCGGCTGACAACTGATTACTGGCATCCAGACCGGCGGCAAGGCGAACCTTGCGCTTAATTTTTGCCACGGTCTGAATACTGCCAGAGACCTCGCGCACCACCAACATATGAAAGCTGTTAGACCCTAAATCAATCGCTGCATAAAGTGACGACGCGCTGAGCATGGTGGCCTAACCTGAACGTTTACGGTTGTTGTTGCGTGGCGCACCGCGACGGTTAGCGTTATTGCCTCCACGGCGTGGGCCATTGCCGGAACGGCTGCGCTGCAGACGCTTAGGCGGCGGTAAATCGGTTAGCAGGGCTTCGCTGCTGTACTTACTGACCGGAATGCTGTGACCAATGTACTCTTCAATCGACGGCAGATTCAGCGCGTACTCTTCACAGGCCAGGCTGATAGAGTGTCCGCTGGCACCTGCACGACCGGTACGGCCAATGCGGTGAACGTAATCTTCACAGTCATCAGGCAGATCGTAGTTAAAGACGTGGGTGACCGCCGGGATGTGCAGACCACGGGCAGCAACGTCAGTCGCGACCAGAATATCCACGTCCCCTTTGGTGAAGTCATCAAGAATGCGCAGGCGCTTCTTCTGTGCCACATCGCCGGTCAGCAGGCCAACGCGGTGACCATCAGCGGCCAGGTGGCCCCAGATATCTTCACAGCGGTGCTTGGTGTTTGCGAAGACAATGGCGCGATCCGGCCACTCTTCTTCCAGCAGGGTCTGCAGCAGGCGCATTTTCTCTTCGTTAGACGGATAGAAAAGCTCTTCCTGGATGCGATGGCCGGTTTTCTGCTCCGGTTCCACTTCAACATATTCCGCGCTGTTCATGTGCTCGAACGCCAGTTCACGAACGCGATAAGAGAGCGTTGCTGAGAACAGCATGCTCAGGCGCTGGGTGGCAGGCGGCATACGGCGGAACAGCCAGCGAATATCTTTAATAAAGCCGAGATCGAACATGCGATCGGCTTCGTCCAGCACCATGACCTGGATGGCACCGAGGTTAACGTGATTCTGCTTCGCGTAGTCGATCAGGCGACCGGTGGTGGCCACCAGAATATCTACGCCCTGTTCCAGCACTTTCAGCTGTTTATCATAACCGTCTCCGCCATAGGCGAGACCCAGTTTCAGGCCGGTTGAGGCGGTAAGGGGTTCGGCATCTGCATGAATCTGCACAGCAAGTTCACGCGTTGGCGCAAGAATAAGTGCCCGTGGCTGATTAACCTGACGACCTTCCGCCGCAGGATAAGAGAGAAGATGATGAAACGTTGACGTCAGAAACGCCATCGTTTTGCCGGTACCGGTTTGCGCCTGGCCTGCAACATCACGCCCTGAAAGCGTAAAAGGCAGAGCTAACGCCTGAATCGGCGTGCAGTATTGAAAGCCTTTACTATCAAGGGCTTCAACCACTTTAGGGTGCAGGGCGAAGTCGGAAAACTTCTGTTCAGTTAAGTGTGTTTTGCTCATAGTGTGGTAGAATATCAGCTTACTATCGCTTTACGAAAGCGTATCCGATGAAATAAAGTCAACCAACATTGGTATATATTACGCCAATTCGCCAGGCATAATCTTGTGGAGTAAAACATGAGCAGCGATAAAATCGTTCATCTGACTGATGACAGTTTCGACACCGACGTGCTGAAAGCCGACGGCGTTACACTGGTAGATTTCTGGGCTGAATGGTGTGGTCCTTGCAAAATGATCGCGCCAATCCTTGATGAAGTTGCAGAAGAGTATGATGGCAAGCTGACCATCGCTAAGCTGAATATTGACGATAACCCAGGCACGGCACCGAAGTATGGCATTCGTGGTATCCCGACGCTGCTGCTGTTCAAAAATGGCGAAGTCGCCGCGACCAAAGTGGGCGCGCTGTCTAAAGGCCAGCTGAAAGAGTTCCTGAACGCCAACCTGGCGTAATGCAGGACTGAATGTCTGGCAGTGGTGAATTTATCTCCTGCTGCTGGACGTTCGCTTTCAGGCGTGCTAATTTACTCACACTGCATTACGAACTTACCTTGTAGTTAGCATCTAAAGTTTTCCCTTGTTGAACCCATTCGCCCTGTACCTTATAAAGATAGAACGGTTCAGCAATCTTACGGTTAGCTCCAACTCTGGCATTACATTCGGACATCTCCCTGCATACCGATCGCCATTCCATTCGATGATCGTCGGGAAGAGCCGAAAAGAGCCATTAACGGCATGGATTAGTTGCCATACCATTCACGACAAACATTCCGAGTATTACCCCGAGTTTAAGAACCCATCACTATGAATCTTACCGAATTAAAGAATACGCCGGTTGCTGAGCTGATTACTCTCGGCGAAAATATGGGGCTGGAAAATCAGGCTCGCATGCGCAAGCAGGACATTATCTTTTCAATCCTGAAGCAGCACGCGAAGAGCGGCGAAGACATCTTCGGTGATGGCGTGCTGGAGATTCTTCAGGATGGATTTGGATTCCTCCGTTCCGGAGACAGCTCCTACCTCGCCGGCCCTGATGATATCTACGTTTCCCCCAGCCAAATCCGCCGCTTCAACCTCCGCACTGGTGACACCATCTCTGGCAAAATCCGTCCACCGAAAGAAGGTGAACGCTATTTTGCGCTGCTGAAAGTTAACGAAGTTAACTACGACAAGCCGGAAAACGCGCGTAATAAGATTCTGTTCGAAAACCTCACGCCGCTGCACGCCAACAAGCGTCTGCGTATGGAACGGGGTAATGGTTCAACGGAAGATTTAACGGCCCGCGTTCTGGATCTGGCGTCACCGATCGGTCGTGGTCAGCGTGGTCTGATCGTTGCACCGCCGAAAGCCGGTAAAACCATGCTGCTGCAGAACATCGCGCAGAGCCTGGCGTACAACTACCCGGACTGCGTGCTGATGGTCCTGCTGATCGATGAGCGTCCGGAAGAAGTGACCGAGATGCAGCGTCTGGTCAAAGGTGAAGTCATTGCCTCAACCTTCGATGAGCCGGCGTCACGCCACGTTCAGGTTGCGGAAATGGTCATCGAGAAAGCTAAGCGCCTGGTTGAGCATAAGAAAGATGTCATCATCCTGCTCGACTCCATCACCCGTCTGGCGCGTGCTTATAACACCGTAGTGCCGGCGTCAGGTAAAGTCCTGACCGGTGGTGTGGATGCCAACGCCCTGCATCGTCCAAAGCGTTTCTTTGGTGCTGCACGTAACGTGGAAGAGGGCGGCAGCCTGACCATCATCGCTACCGCGCTGGTTGATACCGGTTCGAAGATGGACGAAGTGATTTACGAAGAGTTCAAGGGTACCGGTAACATGGAACTGCATCTCGCCCGTAAAATCGCTGAAAAACGTGTCTTCCCGGCGATCGACTACAACCGCTCCGGTACACGTAAAGAAGAGCTGCTTACCTCTCAGGAAGAGCTGCAGAAGATGTGGATCCTGCGTAAGATCATTCACCCGATGGGCGAAATCGACGCCATGGAGTTCCTCATCAACAAACTGGCGATGACGAAAACCAACGATGAATTCTTCGACATGATGAAGCGTTCATAATCTGATACGGCCAGGCCGGACCACTGATTCGGCTTTTTTAATCCAGATTTGCAGAAAATCGCCCTTACGCCACGTCCCGACGTGGCGTTTTTCATTTGTGAGCTATAGGATTGAACACTGGCAGGAGCATTTATAATGACTGTGGTAGTGATGGCGAATTTTTGACCGTTCGTCTGTCTCTTGATGCAGAATTCGGAATCCGACACAGCGATAAACGCGCTTTTTCGCGTATTGTTGTGCGGGATGTTAGCTGAGAGCGTTTAACGTGAATTTACTCACTATGAGTACTGAGCTTGGTTTAATTTTTCTCTTTTCACTGGCTTTCCTCTTTTTTGCTCGAAAAGCAGCTAAAAAAATTGGTTTAGTTGATAAGCCTAACTCACGTAAACGCCATCATGGCGCGATTCCGTTGGTGGGCGGCATTTCCGTGTTCGCAGGGATCTGCTTCACGTTCGCGATTACCAACTACTATCTGCCACACGCGCTGCTCTATCTGGGCTGTGCTGGTGTGCTGGTGCTGGTCGGGGCGCTCGACGATCGCTTTGATATCAGCGTTAAAATCCGCGCCGTGGTGCAGGCGCTGGTCGCTGTCGTCATGATGGTGGGGGCAAAACTCTATCTGCTGAGTCTGGGCTTTATCGTCGGTCCGTTCGAGCTGATCGTGGGACCCTTTGGCTATGTGCTGACGCTGTTCGCCGTCTGGGCCGCGATTAACGCCTTTAATATGGTGGATGGCATCGACGGTCTGCTGGGCGGCCTCTCCTCAGTGACCTTTGCCGCTATGGGCATTATCCTCTACTTCGACGGACAGACCAGCCTGGCGATGTGGTGCTTTGCGATGATCGCCGCCACGCTGCCCTATATTCTGCTCAACCTGGGCTTTCTTGGCCGCCGCTTTAAAGTCTTTATGGGTGACGCCGGCAGCACCATGATCGGCTTCACCATCATCTGGATTCTGCTGGAAACCACCCAGGGTCTGAGTCACCCCATCACGCCGGTGACCGCCCTCTGGCTCATCGCCATTCCCCTGATGGATATGGTGGCGATCATGTATCGCCGTCTGCGCAAAGGCATGAGCCCGTTCTCGGCTGACCGTCAGCACATCCACCATCTGATTATGCGCGCCGGCTTCAGCTCGCGTCAGGCCTTTGTGCTGATTACCGTGGCGGCCGCGATTCTCGCCGGTATCGGGGTGCTGGGTGAGTATCTGGCGTTTATCCCTGAGTGGGTGATGCTGCTGCTTTTCCTGGGCGCGTTCATGGTTTATGGCTACTGCCTGAAACATGCATGGCGCGTGGCGCGGCGTATCCGTCGCATCAAGCGCCGTCTGAGCCATCATCGCGAAGCAAAAAATAAATGAACCCGATGCTGATTAAAGGATATCTCTGCCATGCCTTCTGACGTTGTGGACAACGAACTGGATCTTCGCGGCTTAGGCTGCCGGTTATGGCGTGGCAAGCGCTGGATTGTGGGGCTGGCCCTGCTGTTTGCCCTGGTCGCCTGGCTGGCGACGCTGCTGCTGAAACAGGTCTGGAGCACCACGGCGATCACCGATCGTCCGACGGTAAATATGCTGGGCTCCTACTATGCACAGCAGCAGTTTCTGACCAACCTGGATGTGCGCAACAACGCGTTAACCCTGGCGGCACCCTCGCCAACGGTGATGGATGAGGTCTATCAGGAGTTCATCATGCAGCTCGCCTCGTGGGATACGCGTCGCGAGTTCTGGCAGCAAACCGACTACTACAAGAGTCGTAAAACCGGCAACGCACACAACGATGCCGCGCTGCTTGACGACATGATCGGCAACATTCTCTTCACCCCGGCGGACGCGGCACATAACCTGCCGGACAATGTCAGACTCAAAGCGGAAACCGCAGGCGACGCCAACAACCTGCTGCGTCAGTATATTGCCTACGCCAGCGAGCGTGCCGCACGTCATCTGAATGATGAGTTAAAAGGGGCCTGGCAGGCGCGCACCGATCAGTTGCAGGCGCAGGTAAAACGTCAGGAAGATGTGGCGAACGCCGTATTCCAGCGCCAGCAGCACCGTCTGGAGCAGGCGCTGAAGATCGCCAGTCAGCAGGGTATCAATGAGAAACAGACGCGCGAAGCGGGTGAAAATCTGGCGGACAGCGATCTCTTCCTGCTGGGCCAGCCCGTGCTGCAGGGACAGCTTGAAACCCTGCGTGCCACCGGTCCCAGCTTCGATATCAGCTATGATCAAAACAGAGCTATGCTGGCCACGCTGCAGACCGGACCCAGACTGAACAGCCAGTTCCAGACTTACCGTTATCTGCGTACGCCGGAAGAGCCGGTATCACGTGACAGCCCGCGACGTCTGTTCATGATGATTATGTGGGGTGCCGTTGGGGCATTAACCGGCGCGGGCGTGGCGCTGGCACGTCGTCCGCGTCTGATGTCAGACACGCATGATTGAGAGAAATAGTGTGAAAGTTCTGACCGTATTTGGTACTCGCCCCGAAGCGATAAAAATGGCCCCGCTGGTTCAGGCGCTGGCGCAGGATCCCGCGTTTGAATCACGGCTGTGCGTCACCGCCCAGCATCGCGAAATGCTCGATCAGGTGCTGCGTCTGTTCAGACTGCAGCCGGACTACGATCTCAACATCATGCGGCCTGAGCAGGGGCTGACGGAGATCACCTGTCGCATCTTAGAGGGCATGAAAACCGTTCTGCTCGACTTCCGGCCCGACATCGTGCTGGTGCACGGCGACACGACCACCACGCTGGCGGCGAGTCTGGCCGCCTTTTATCATCAGATTCCGGTTGGCCATGTGGAAGCCGGGCTGCGCACCGGCGATCTCGCATCGCCGTGGCCGGAAGAGGGCAACCGTAAGCTGACCGGCCATCTCGCCCGCCTGCATTTCACCCCGACCTCGCGCTCGCGACAGAATCTGCTGCAGGAAAATCTCGCCGACTCACGCATTATCGTGACCGGCAATACGGTTATTGACGCGCTGCTGTGGGTACGTGATCGGGTGCTGGATGACACCAATCTGAATGCGCAGCTGGCCGCGCGCTATCCGTTTCTCGATCCGGAGAAGAAACTGGTACTGGTCACCGGTCATCGTCGTGAAAGCTTTGGCGGCGGATTTGAACGGATCTGCAGCGCGCTGGCGCAGATTGCCCGCCAGCATCCGGAAGCGCAGATTGTCTATCCGGTGCACCTCAATCCCAATGTCAGCGAACCGGTTAACCGGATACTCAGCGGCATTGAAAATATCATTCTGATCGAACCGCAGGAGTATCTGCCTTTTGTCTGGCTGATGAACCGCGCCTGGTTAATCCTCACCGACTCCGGCGGTATCCAGGAAGAGGCGCCGTCGCTGGGTAAACCGGTGCTGGTGATGCGCGACACCACCGAGCGGCCGGAAGCGGTCGATGCCGGCACCGTGAAACTGGTAGGAACTGATGTCGCCACTATCGTGGCCAGCGTGAGCGAACTGCTGAGCGACGATGAGGCCTGGCAGGCGATGAGCCATGCCCATAATCCTTATGGCGATGGCAAAGCCTGCGGTCGTATTTTACAAGCCTTAAAAGATAACCGAGCCGAATTATGAGTTTTGAAACCATCTCCGTGATTGGACTGGGATACATTGGGCTGCCGACGGCAGCCGTTTTTGCCTCAAAGGGAAAAAAAGTGGTGGGCGTGGATATCAACGCGCGCGCCGTGGAAACCATCAACCGTGGCGCGATTCACATCGTGGAGCCCGATTTAGATCAGGTGGTACATGCTGCCGTCACGCGTGGCGACCTGCGTGCCACCACCCAGCCTGAGCCTGCGGACGCCTTTCTTATTGCCGTGCCGACCCCGTTCAAAGATGACCATCAGCCCGACCTGCGCTTTGTGAAAGCCGCCGCAGAGTCGATAGCCTCCGTGCTGAAGAAGGGCGATCTGGTGATTCTGGAGTCGACGTCGCCGGTTGGCAGCACGGAACAGATGGCCGACTGGCTGGCGGCGGCGCGTCCCGATCTGCGTTTTCCGCAGCACGGTGAGACGCCCGATGTCTTCGTCGCCTACTGCCCGGAGCGCGTACTGCCGGGTCAGGTGATGGTCGAACTGATCAATAATGACAGGGTCATCGGCGGCATGACACCCGCCTGTTCCGCCCGCGCCAGCGAGCTGTATCGCATTTTCCTGAAAGGCGAGTGTGTGGAAACCAACGCCCGCACCGCCGAGATGTGCAAGCTGACTGAGAACAGCTTCCGCGATGTGAACATCGCCTTTGCCAATGAGCTGTCGCTGATTTGCGCCGATCAGGGGATCAACGTCTGGGAGCTGATTGCGCTGGCGAATCGCCATCCGCGCGTCAACATTCTGCAGCCAGGGCCGGGCGTCGGGGGACACTGTATCGCCGTCGATCCCTGGTTCATCGTGGCGCAGAATCCCGAACTAGCCCGTCTGATCCGCACCGCGCGCGAGGTCAATGATGCCAAGCCGCAGTGGGTGCTGGACCAGGTAAAAACCGCGCTGGCGGAGTGCCTGACCCAGACCGGCAAGCGCGCCAGCGATATCACCATCGCCTGCTTCGGACTGGCTTTTAAACCCAATATTGACGATCTGCGCGAAAGCCCGGCGGTGGGCGTGGCGCAGAAGATTGCGGAGTGGCACCGCGGCACAACCTGGGTGGTTGAGCCTCACATTGCGCAGATCGCTGACGCGCTGGCAGGCAAAGCTGAGCTGGTCCCGGGCGAGCAGGCGCTGGCCCAGGCCGATATTCTGGTGATGCTGGTGGATCATCGCGCCTTCCGCGCCATCGATGCCGCTCAGGTACAGCAGCAATGGATTGTCGACACCAAAGGTGTGTGGCGATGAGGCGTTTTCTGATCACCGGTGGTGCCGGGTTTATCGGTTCGGCACTGGTGCGCTTTCTGATCGCAGAAACCGATCATCAGGTAGTGGTGGTTGATAAACTCAGTTACGCCGGAAATCTGGCCTCACTCGCCAGTGTTGCCGACTCGCCGCGCTTTCATTTTGAGCAGGTGGATATCTGCGATCGTCCGGCGCTCGATCAGGTTTTTGCCCGTTATCAGCCAGACTGCGTGATGCATCTTGCGGCTGAGAGCCACGTTGATCGTTCAATAGATGGCCCGGTGGCCTTTATCGAAACCAATATTGTCGGGACCTATCAGTTGCTGGAAGCGGCACGTTTCTACTGGCAGAAGCTGGATGATGCGCGCAAAAACGCCTTTCTGTTCCACCATATCTCGACCGATGAAGTCTTTGGCGACCTGCATGACAGCCAGGCTTACTTCACCGAAATCACGCCTTATGCTCCCAGCAGTCCTTACGCCGCCAGTAAAGCCAGCAGCGACCATTTAGTGCGGGCCTGGCTGCGAACCTACGGGTTACCTGCGCTGGTCACGAACTGTTCAAATAATTACGGTCCCTGCCATTTCCCGGAAAAACTGATTCCGCTGACCATCATCAATGCACTGGCCGGAAAACCATTGCCGGTTTACGGCAACGGACAGCAGATTCGTGACTGGCTCTACGTCGAAGATCACGCCCGCGCACTCTATCAGGTGGTGAGTCAGGGCAAACCTGGCGAAACCTACAATATTGGCGGCCATAACGAGCGTCGTAATATTGAGGTCGTTGAGACGATTTGCAGTCTGCTTGAAGAGCTGGCAGCAGAACGAAAACCTGCAGGGCTGGCGCATTTCCGCGATCTGATTACCTATGTCACTGACCGTCCGGGCCACGATCTGCGCTACGCCATTGATGCCAGTAAAATTGCGCATGAACTTGGCTGGAAGCCGCAGGAGACCTTTGAAAGCGGTATGCGTAAGACCGTGGCGTGGTATCTGGCCAATTCCAGCTGGTGGCAGGCTATTCTCGATGGCCGTTATCAGGGTGAACGTCTCGGCTTATCGCAATAAATCCGCGTAAGGAGCAGCGATGAAAGGCATCATTTTAGCGGGCGGGTCGGGTACGCGGTTGCACCCGATAACGCGTGCAGTCTCGAAGCAACTTCTGCCGGTTTACGACAAACCGATGATCTATTACCCGCTCTCTGTGCTGATGCTGGCGGGGATTCGCGACATCCTGCTCATTACGACACCGGACGATCGGATGCAGTTTGAACGTCTGCTGGGCGATGGCAGCGAATTCGGGATACGCCTCAGCTATGCGGTGCAGCCCAGTCCTGACGGGCTGGCGCAGGCATTTATTATCGGCGAATCCTTTATCGGTGATGACAGTTGCTGTCTGGTTCTGGGTGATAACCTCTATTTTGGCCAGGGTTTCAGTCCTAAGCTACGGAAAGTCGTGGAACAGAATCAGGGCGCAACGGTGTTCGGGTATCAGGTCATGGACCCGGAGCGTTTCGGTGTGGTGGAGTTTGACGACAACTTCAAGGCGATCTCGATTGAAGAGAAGCCAGAAAAGCCGAAGTCGCGCTGGGCGGTAACCGGACTCTATTTTTACGACAATCAGGTGATTGAGTTTGCGAAACAGGTCAGGCCTTCAGCGCGGGGCGAGCTGGAAATCACCGCGATTAACCAGATGTACCTGGATCGGGGGGAGCTGACAGTCGAACTGCTGGGACGCGGCTTTGCCTGGCTGGACACCGGCACCCATGACAGTCTGGTAGAAGCCAGCATGTTTGTGCAGACCGTGGAGAAACGGCAGGGCTTTAAAATTGCCTGTCTGGAGGAGATCGCCTGGCGTAACGGCTGGCTGAGTGACGAGCAGCTGCGCGCCGCGGGTGACGCGTTGACGAAAACCGGCTACGGCCAATACCTGCTGGATTTATTACATGCCCGTCCACGTCAATATTAATCCCCTCAGCTGGGAGAGCGCATTCTTCGGTGTTGAGACGGTGCGGCTGGAGCTGCAAGGCGACACCCCACTGAAACAGGCGCTGCGCCATCCCTGTGCACTGATGCAGATGAAAGTCGCTGCGGGTGAAACGGCGCTGATCGATACGCTGCAGCAGCATCAGTTCCAGCTGGTGGAGGGCGAGGCCGATCTGACGCTGGCGATTGACCAGACGGAGCGGCAGGCGGGTATTCGCATTGCGCGTGAGGCACAGATCCCCTCTCTGCGTGACGCCGCGTCGCAGCTCTTCAGTCAGAGCCGCTTTCGTGCGCCCTGGTATGCGCCGGACGCCAGCGGTCGCTTTTATGCGCAGTGGATTGAAAATGCGGTGCGCGGGGCGTTTGACGATCAGTGCCTGGTCGCCTGCGATGCCGCGGGTGGAGTGCAGGGCTTTGTTTCGCTGCGTGCGGTGGAGGGCGATGCCCGCATCGGCCTGCTCGGCGTCCTGCCCGACGCACAGGGACAGGGACTGGGTCAGCGACTGATGCTGGCGGCGGCGGACTGGGCGCGGGTCAGGCAGCTCGCGCAGCTTCGGGTAGCGACTCAGCTCAGCAATCTTACGGCGATGCGCCTCTATTTACGCAGCGGTGCCCGGCTCGACAGCACCGCCTACTGGTTTTACAGGAAAGGTCATGATTCCATTTAATGCGCCGCCCGTGGTGGGCACAGAAATTGAGTATATGCAGTCGGCGATGAGCAGCGGCAAGCTGTGCGGCGACGGCGGCTTTACCCGCCGCTGCCAGCAGTGGATGGAGCAGCGTTTCGGCAGTAAAAAAGTGCTGCTGACCCCCTCCTGTACCGCTTCGCTGGAGATGGCGGCGCTGCTTATCGATCTGCAGCCTGGCGATGAAGTGATCATGCCGAGCTACACCTTTGTCTCTACCGCCAATGCCTTTGTGCTGCGCGGCGCGCGTATCGTCTTTGTCGATGTCCGCCCGGACACCATGAATATTGATGAGACCCTGATTGAAGCGGCCATCACAGAAAAAACCCGTGCCATTGTCCCGGTGCACTACGCAGGCGTCGCCTGTGAAATGGACACCATCATGGCGCTGGCGGCAAAACATAAGCTGTTTGTCATCGAAGATGCGGCGCAGGGTGTGATGTCACGCTACAAAGGCCGTGCGCTGGGTACCATCGGCCATATCGGCTGCTTCAGCTTTCATGAAACCAAGAACTACACGGCGGGTGGCGAAGGAGGGGCAACCCTGATTAACGACGCCAGTCTGGTCGAGCGCGCCGAAATCGTGCGGGAAAAGGGCACGAACCGCAGCCAGTTCTTCCGCGGTCAGGTCGATAAATACACCTGGCGCGATATGGGGTCGAGCTTCCTGATGGCCGATCTGCAGGCGGCCTACCTCTGGGCACAGCTGGAAGCGGCTGAACGCATTAACCAGCAGCGTTTACGTATCTGGCAGCGTTATTATGAGGCGCTTCAGCCACTGGCGGCACAGGGACGCATTGACCTGCCCGTGATCCCTGCCAGCTGCGAACATAATGCCCATATGTTTTACATCAAGCTGCGCGATCAGGATGATCGTCAGGCGTTGATTAACTGGATGAAGGAAGCCGAGATACTGACGGTCTTCCACTATATTCCGCTGCACAGTTCGCCCGCCGGTGAGCGCTTCTCGCAGTTTGTCGGGGAGGATCGCTTTACCACAGCGGAAAGCGAACGCCTGCTGCGCCTGCCGCTGTTTTATAACCTGTCAGATAATAATCAGAGCACGGTTATCAGCTCACTGCTGAGCTTCTTTTCCTGATGTCATTAGCCAGAGCCTCAGTGTGGACCGCGTCGTCCACGCTGGTAAAAATTGTGTCTGGTCTGCTGGTGGTAAAACTGCTGGCGGTCAGCTTCGGTCCTGAAGGTGTGGGGCAGGCGGGGAACTTTCGTCAGCTGATTACCGTGCTGGGTGTACTGGCCGGGGCGGGCATCTTCAACGGTGTCACCACGTATGTGGCGCAGTATCAGCAGCAGCCCGGCCAGCTACGGGCGCTGGTGGGCACGGCATCAGCCATGGTGCTGGGCTTTTCCGGCGCGCTGGCGCTGCTGTTTTTGCTGGCGGCGGCCCCGATCAGCACGGCGCTGTTTGGTCATGACCGCTATCAGGGCGTTATCCGCGTGGTCGCTTTCCTTCAGCTCGGCATCGCCTGGGCCAACTTTACGCTGGCGCTGCTGAAGGGGTATCGCGACGCGCGCGGCAATGCGCTGGCGCTGATCGCTGGCAGCCTGATTGGGGTCATGGGCTATCTGGTCTGCTGGTGGCTGGGTGGCTATCAGGGCGCACTGACCGGTCTGGCGCTGGTGCCGGCCCTGCTGCTGCTGCCGGCACTGGTGATGCTGAAACGCCGCGCGCCGCTGCCGCTGAGCTGGCTGCGTCCGCAATGGCATCCTGAGCTGGCGCGCAATCTGGCGAAATATACCCTGATGGCGCTGATCACGGCGGTAACCCTGCCGGTGGCCTGGGTGCTGATGCGTAACCTGCTGGCAGAGCAGCAGGGCTGGGCGCAGGTCGGCCTGTGGCAGGGCGTGACCAGCATTTCCGATGCCTATCTGCAGTTTATTACCGCCACCTTCAGCGTCTGGCTGCTGCCGACCCTGGCACGGCTCGATAACAAGCGCGACATCGCGCGGGAAATTGGCCGGGCACTGCGCTTTGTGCTGCCTGCCGTGGCCGTCGCCAGCCTGGCTGTCTGGATGCTGCGCGATTTCGCCATCAGCCTGCTTTTCTCCGAAGCCTTTCGCGGGATGCGCGATCTCTTTGTCTGGCAACTGTGCGGCGATGTTTTTAAAGTTGGCGCCTATGTTTTCGGATATCTGGTTATCGCCAAAGCCTCGCTGCGCTTTTATGTTCTGACTGAGATCAGCCAGTTTCTGTTACTGACCCTGTTCTCACGCTGGCTGATCCCGTTACATGGCGCAACGGGGGCCGCACAGGCCTATATGCTGACCTACATGGCTTACTTTGCCCTGTGTTGTGGCGCTTTTATTGTTTACTGTCGGAAAAAATGAGTTTAATTCACGTTCTGGGATCGGATATTCCCCATCACAACCTCACGGTGCTGCGCTTTTTTAACGACGTTCTCAGCGTCGAGCAGCCTGCGGCTTCGCCACGCCATTTTATGGTGGTGACCGGGCAGCCCGAGAGTCTGGCCCCCTTCACAGCATTGCGGATCGACTGTTTTGCCAGTAAGAAAGCGCTGGCGCAGGCGGTAGTGCAGCGGGCAAAAAATCGTCAGCAGCGTTTCTTCTGTCACGGCCAGTTTAACCCGTGGATCTGGCTGGCACTGCTTAGCGGTAAGCTGCGCCGCTCACAGCTGTTCTGGCATGTCTGGGGAGCCGATCTTTATGAAGACTCACGCAGCCTGAAGTTCCGCCTGTTCTATCACATTCGCCGGTTAGCTCAGGGGCGGGTGGCACAGGTTTTTGCCACCCGTGGAGACCTGTACCACTTTCAGCAGCGGCATCCCCGGGTGCCGGGTTCACTGCTCTATTTTCCGACCCGAATGCCTGCCGCCGCCGTGAAGGCTGATCCGACGGAACCGTTCACGCTGCTGCTGGGCAACTCGGGCGATCCGAGTAACCGCCATATTGAAGGCTTAAAAGCGATTCACGCGCAGTTTGGTGAGCAGGTGCGTATTGAGGTGCCGCTGGGTTATCCGCCGGGCAATGAGGCTTATATCAGCCAGATTCAGGCCGCAGCGGATACGCTGTTCCCGCAGGGGCAGGTGAACCTGATACGTGAAAATATGGCGTTTGAAGCCTATCTGGCGCTGCTGGCGCGCTGCCACGTCGGCTATTTTATGTTTGAACGTCAGCAGGGGGTAGGCACACTCTGCCTGCTGATCCAGGCGAACGTGCCGTTTGTGCTGACCCGCAAAAATCCATTCTGGCGCGATGTGGCAGAGCAGCAGTTGCCGGTCCTGTTCAGCGAAGATACGCTGTCGCCTGCTGTTATCGCCGAGGCGCGTCGCCAGCTTATGACCTGTGATAAAGCGGCGATCGCCTTTTTCACTCCCGGTTATCTGGCAGGCTGGCGGGCAGCGTTACAGCTCAGCGAAGGGGAAAAGTCATGAGTCTTATGCAGTTTGGCGGCCTGCTGATGGTCTATCTGCTGTCGCTGGGTTTCATTCTGACCCTGACCTGGCGGGAGTTTAAGCGTGTCCGTTTTAACTTCCACCTCTTTTTCACGCTGCTGTTTTTACTGACCTTCTACTTCGGCTTTCCGCTGACCTCCCTGCTGGTGTTCCGGTTTCATGTTGAGGTGGTGCCGGTCGAAAACCTGCTGGAGGCGCTGCTCTCGGCCACGGCGTTTTATGCCATCTATTACGTCAGTTATAAGGTGCGGCTGAAGCGGGCCAATGCACCGCCTGCAAAACCCTGGCTGCAGATGAACCGGGTCGAAACCCACCTGACCTGTGTGATTCTGGCGCTGGTGGCGCTGGGCACCGTTACGGTGTTCTTTATTCACAACGGTTTTCTGCTGTTCCGCCTGACGGCCTATAACCAGATCTTCTCCAGCGAAGTGTCGGGCGTGGCGCTGAAGCGCTTCTTCTATTTTTTTATTCCGGCGATGCTGATCCCCTATTTTCTGCGTCCTACGCGTCGCAACTGGCTGCTGTTTCTGGTGGTGACGGTGGCCTTTGGCCTGCTGACCTACGCGCTGGTGGGCGGGACTCGCGCCAATATCATCATTGCGTTTGCGCTGTTCCTGTTTATCGGTATCACGCGCGGCTGGATCACCCTGTGGATGCTGGCAACGGCGGGGGTGATGGCTATCGCGGGAATGTTCTGGCTGGCGCTGCGCCGCTATAACCTGGACGTTATGGGCGATGAAGCGTTTTACACCTTCCTTTATCTGACGCGGGATACGTTCTCACCGTGGGAGAATCTGGCCCTGCTGCTGGATAACTACGCCAGGATAGAGTTTCAGGGGCTGGCACCGCTGTGGCGCGATTTCTACGTGTTTATTCCCACCTGGCTGTGGCCGGATCGGCCGCTGACCGTGCTGAACAGCGCGAACTACTTCACCTGGGAAGTGCTGGATAACCATTCGGGCCTGGCCATTTCCCCGACGCTGATCGGCTCGCTGGTGGTCATGGGCGGCGTCTGGGCGATTCCGATCGGTGCCGTGGCGGTGGGGATGATTATTAAAGCCTTTGATGCGATCTACCAGCGTGGCTGCCGTGAGGCCAACCGCTACAGCGGTGCTATCCTGCAAAGCTTCTGTTTTGGTGCGGTCTTTAACATGATCGTGCTGGCACGCGAAGGGCTGGATGCCTTCGGTTCACGCGTGGTGTTTTTCTGCATCATTTTTGCTGCCTGTCTGGGCCTGGCTAAATTACTTTTCTGGTTACTGGATCGCGCAGGTTTAATTCGCGACCGCAGTGGACGGGTGCTACACAGCCCGCTCTGATTAACCTCTGGGATTAACGGAAGATATGACACAGTTAACGGATACGCCGCAGTACCGGATCCGCGGCGTTGACCTGTATGGCTTCGAAAATATGTCGTCGGCGGTGAGCTTTCTGATGCCGCCGCAGAGCGTACGCAGCGGCATTCTGGTGGCGATCAATGCGGAGAAGATCCTGACCGCCGAGCGGGATGAGGGATTACGCACGCTGCTGGCGCAGGCGGAGTATGCCTATGCCGATGGCATCAGCATTGTGCGCTCGATCCGTAAAAAGTATCCGCAGGCGTCAGTGCAGCGTATTGCCGGCGCGGATTTATGGGAGGCGCTGATGGAACGCGCCGGGCGGGAAGGGACGCCGGTGTTTTTGGTGGGTGGTCGCCAGCAGGTGCTGGATGAGACCTGCGCGAAGCTGCGTCGTCAGTGGAATGTGAATATTGTCGGGGCGCAGGATGGCTATTTTGCGCCAGCGGACCAGGATGCCCTGTTTGCCCGGATTGCCGCCAGCGGCGCAAAGCTGGTGACCGTGGCGCTGGGGTCGCCGCGCCAGGAACTGCTGATGCTGGCGTGCCGCGCACACTGGCCGGATGCGCTTTATATGGGGGTAGGGGGAACCTACGACGTCTTCACCGGCCATGTGAAGCGCGCGCCCAGAATCTGGCAGCGGCTGGGGCTGGAGTGGCTCTACCGTCTGATTCGGCAGCCGAGCCGCCTGCGCAGGCAGTTAAAACTGCTTAAATATTTGCGCTATCACTGGCGCGGCGATCTCTGATATCGCTGATAAATGCCGCATTTTTACGCACGGCGAGCGCGGAAATGTACTATTTGTCGACGAAATGCACAAAGCGTAATCAAACGCGCCTTTTTATTTAAAAAGCACTAGACACGATGGGCGCTTATCTCTAGTATGCACATCCGCAACGGCGCTACGCGCCCGTAGCTCAGCTGGATAGAGCGCTGCCCTCCGGAGGCAGAGGTCTCAGGTTCGAATCCTGTCGGGCGCGCCATATCGTTTGTGCGCATGAGCTTCGGTGGTTGATTTACCGCGGTTGGCAGTAAAGATTTACATGCTGCAGGTCTTTGACTTGTAACATTAAGTACAGTGGTGGCTATAGCTCAGTTGGTAGAGCCCTGGATTGTGATTCCAGTTGTCGTGGGTTCGAGTCCCATTAGCCACCCCAGATTTTGCTGGGATACGCGAAGGTGGCGGAATTGGTAGACGCGCTAGCTTCAGGTGTTAGTGTCTTAACGGACGTGAGGGTTCAAGTCCCTCTCTTCGCACCAGGCAAAACAGTTAAAAAAATCGGCGAGTAGCGCAGCTTGGTAGCGCAACTGGTTTGGGACCAGTGGGTCGGAGGTTCGAATCCTCTCTCGCCGACCATTTTTAGAAACCTGTCTGAAAAGACAGGTTTTTTTTCGTCTGAAAAAAAGAGGATGAGAACCTCCGAAGGAGGTTTGAGCCGAGCGTAGCGAGACAACGTTGCTTCAGCAACGGCCCGGAGGGCGCTGCTCGCAGAGCAGTGTAATCCTCTCTCGCCGACCATTTTTAGAAACCTGTCTGAAAAGACAGGTTTTTTTTCGTCTGTAGAAAAGTGGGTGAGGACCTTTGCAGAAGGTTCAGGCAGGTACGGCGAGATAAGTTTGCTGTAAATCTGAGCCTGCGAAGGGAACACGGTCAGATCGGAAAGTCGCTTAAGCCATCCATGGCCGCTCGGCCCACGCGATTATGCACCTCATCCATGAGGTGCGCCCGTTGCCGGGCCAACGCGTTGCGTTGTTCAAAAACGCTCCCGGCGTTTTTGTCCCTGCGTGGGACGCTTTCCTCCTCTGCCCGTGTTACCTGTACGTTGAGCTTCTTCATTGCTGTAAACCCTCTGAAGCTTATGTCAGTACTTAATGCATCTGCCAGACTTAAAGCGAAGGGAGCATACGCCTGTAGCAAAGCATAGCGGGCCAGGGATGGCCCGCGCTGAGCCTGCCATGGATGGCGTCTTTTGCGTCTTTGCGAAAGGCGTATACTCCCTGAAGCCCGCACTGTGGTGAGAGCGGGCGGTGCGGTGGCAACCAAAGCTACTCTGCTTTTATATGGCCAACAGTCTGAGCAGCGTCGGGAATCGCAGACAAATAAATCATTGTTATTGTTACGTTAACAGAGAGATTGACCTTGTTGTCTCCATTCTGAGACAGAGAAAAGGTCAGCTGTCGCCGGATACCGACACTTATCCGGCATTTGCTCCGCTGAAGCACTCAGCCTCTTCGATAACATAATGATTTAAAATATTTTTTAAAATAACCTTCAAACTGGCACGGCTTGTGCAATACTCCTGCTGTAGATGCTCATTCCACCTCTTATGTCTGCTGATGCTGCATAAACCTGGGAATGATGCAGAGCCAATTTTAGGTACCTGTTGTCTGCCTGCCTGCATCGCGTAAGCCTTACAGGATTACCAGACACCACGTTGAGTCGGGTACCTCCCGGTTGTCTTACCGACCTGATCTTACACCTGCCACTGGCAGGTGTTTTTTTTCCTGAGGAGAAGGAGCGGCAGATTGCGGGCACAAAAAAGCCGGGCGAGCCCGGCTTAGTTAGCTTTGCGCCTGTCAGGCGCCAGGATTATTTTTCAGCGTCAGCAGTAAGCCTTCACGGCGCATCTTCGCGGCCTCTTCCGGACGATGCAGACGATCATACACATCCGCCAGCCACGCATAATCGAATGCGTCAGGACGCTGTGCCAGCGCCTGCTGCAGAGCATCCGCTGCCTGCTGCCACTCTCCATGACGCATCAGCAACTGCCCCAGCGTGCTGTGCAGCAGCGGCGTTGCGCCATGCTGTTTGATCTGCTGACGTAAGGCCTTCTCAAGTGCTTCCGGATTGCCGCTTTTAATGCGGGGCATCAGCAGCACCAGACGATCGTCATAATGACGCTTGAGGCCTTCCAGCACGATCGACTGCGCGGTGTCATGATCGTTGCACTCAATCAGGTGATCCGCCATGGCGACCTGCAGCGTGGTATCCTGACGGGTCTTACGGCTCAGCGTATTCCACCAGCGTTTCAGACCGTCACTGCCCTGATCGGCCATCGCCTGATTCATCAGGCCCAGCCAGGCCTGCTGCTGCAACGCGTCGCGATGGAGGTCGTCGCCGACCTGCGCTTTCTGCATCGCAGGCAGAATATCCAGCAGCGCACTCCAGGCGCCGGTACGGACATAGGCCTGTTCAGCCAGACGCAGCACTTCAGGATGACGCGGTGCCACTTCCAGCAAACGATCGATGCTGTGACGTGCAGCGTGATCTTCATTGCGCGCCAGCTGAATACGTGCGCGGGCAATTTCTACCGGAATAGTATTGTTTTCGGACAGCTCTGCCGCGCGTTCAAGATGCTGATTGGCACGCACTTCATCACCGCGCTGCTGCGCGGCTTCCGCAGCCAGCAGGTAGTTTGCTACCGGCACATCCGCGTGATCGGCATCTTTAGAGAGCAGTTTTTCCGCCTGACGGTGGTCACCTTCCGCCAGCTTCATCAGCGCAGTCTGCGTATGACGCTGGGCGCGGCGGCGTTTACGTCCGGTAAACCAGCCCCGGGTGCGTGCGCCGGTTCGCAGCACGCGACGCAGCAGCCACTCCACGGCCAGAATCACCAGCAGGCTGAGAATAAGGATAATCACCAGCCCGGTGACGCTGGTTTCGATATTCCAGTTATCAGTCTGAATCAGCACATAGCCCTGATGACCGGCAATCATCGGTCCCAGTACCACGCCCGCAATCAGCAGGATAAAGAGGATAAATACCTTAAGCATGCTTAGCCTCCCTGCTGAGTGGCAGCGGCAGAGGGCTGTGCTAACAGGTTCCGCACACGGGTCTGCATCAGCTGTTCCAGCAACGGCTGGCTTTCCAGCGTGTCAGGCAGATCCATATTGATGTTCTGCTGGCTCAGCTCATCCAGCTGGGCAAGGAAGGCTTTCGTTGCCGCATCGTTAGTGTCATACCAGGCACGAACCCAGGCGGAGACGGTATCGATAGATTGTTTGTAAATCTCATCCTGATGACGCGGCACAGCCTGCGCTGCGATCAGCAGACGCGAGCGGATATTCTCCCGCAGATAGACATCCTGATTCGGGGCCAGCAGCGGCTGAGCGGTGTTATCGCGGCGGCGGATGGTAATAAAGTCATCCATAAAGTTGTGCCAGCTCTTCACCAGGTTCTGACGCCATTCGCGCACGGAACCCGACAGTTCGCCGCCATCGCTGTCCATCGGCGCATCATCACTGTCGTTGTCTGCCAGACGCAGATTATCGACGTTGTTCGACAGCTGATTCAGCTTGAGGATCACGCCGTCATAATCGACCTGCGTCACGGAGGAGAGATTGCTGATATCCTGGGTCAGGGCGCGACGCACGTTCATTACGCTGGGATCGTTCATGTCGGCCAGGCTGGCATCGGCGCTTTTCAGCAGCGCAGCGGCGGTCGTGACATCCTGATCGCTCCAGAGCTTGCGGCCAGCCAGCTTCACCAGATAATCGGCCTGGGCCAGCAACCAGCTGCGCACGTCATTGCCGGAAATCACGGCCATTTTTTCACGCAGGGTTTCCAGCTCTTTGGCTGACGCGTTCTGCTGAGCCTGTGCCGTCTGCAGTGCGGTTTCAGCGCCGCTCAGCTGCTGAGTCAGCTGCTGTTTGTCGCTGCTGGCCTGCTGCTGCAGCGCACTCAGCTGGTCACTCAGCTTCTGATTGGTCTGTGCCTGTAAATCAGCCTGATGTTTCCCGTAAAGGTATAAACCTGCACCCATCGCCAGCGCAATGACGATCGCCACTGCCCCCAGCGCCATGCCACCTTTATTCGCATTGCGCGGAGGCGTGTCGTTGCTGGAGAGAGAGCGGTCGACCGCTGGGGTGGTTTCTTCAACCATGGCGGAGGAGTCTTTTTGTTCCGTCATATGTGGCACATCCCATTGTTAAGTTCATCGTAACGCGCGCAGCAGCGCATCGTTATCGGCACCATCGGCTACCTGAATATCCTGCCAACCCAATCCTGCGGCCAGGGTAGCCAAACGTTCACTGACGACAATCAGTCGGCAGTTGAGCAGCCATTCCTCGCGATCGACTGCGGGGAACAGCGAAAAGAGCTGTTGTAACATTTCACCGCTGGTGACCACCAGTACCGAGACGCCGCGATCGCGCCAGCGGCGGCCTTCGACCGGTCCGTCGTAATGCTTCTGACAGCGCTGATAACAGGCAGCAAACGTCACCTCAGCACCACGCCGGGTTAATGTCTCTGCCAGCAATTCGCGTCCGGGGTCGCCGCGCAGGATTAGCGCACGTTTACCGGTAATCTGCTGCAGCGTATTCAGCTGAATCAGTTCTTCACTGGTTTCATGAGCATGGGGCCATGTTACCTGCCGGCCGCTGGCGGTGTGAAACGCCAGCGCAGTGCTGCGACCAATTGCATAATAGTCCAGCTCGCCGGGCCATGCTTTGATCGCGTGCTGCGCGTAGTGAATAACCTGCTGAGAAAGAATGAAAACCATGTCCCCCGGGCGGAGGGCGGCGAGCTTCTGAGGCAGAAAGGGGAGGTCCGCGCCCGGTGCGAACTCGATTAGCGGCAGGCTCCACGCCTGCCTGCCAAGGGCATGCAGGCGTGACACCAGCTCTGCCGCGGCGGGTTCCGGGCGCGTCACCAGAATGGTCATGCCGGTGGCTGCCCCTGGTAAACGTCCTGCAGAATCTCACGGGCGCCACCGTCCAGCAGCTCGTCGGCCAGGGAAATGCCCATCTCGCGGGCCTGATCCCGCGGACCACGACGCTCGCCGCTGACCATTACATGACCATCCGGTGCACCGACCATGCCGCGCAGCCAGAGTTCATCGCCTTCCAGCACGGCGAAACTGCCGATAGGCACCTGACAACCCCCTTCGAGACGGGTATTCATGGCGCGTTCCGCTCTGACACAGACTTCCGTGTCGTCGTGATTCAGCGCCTGCAGCAGGCCGATCAGGGTGGTGTCATTCAGACGGCATTCAATACCGACTGCGCCCTGGCCCACGGCGGGTAAGGAGACTTCAGCAGGCAGGGCCTGACGAATACGATCTTCCAGCCCCAGACGTTTCAGCCCGGCAACGGCGAGAATAATCGCGTCATATTCACCGGCATCCAGTTTGCTCAGACGGGTGCCCACATTGCCCCGCAGCGAGCGGATCACCAGATCCGGGCGGCGAGCGCTAATCTGGCACTGACGACGCAGGCTGGAGGTGCCGACAATAGCACCCTGAGGCAGCGCGTCCAGGCTGTCATAATGATGAGAAACGAACGCATCGCGCGGATCGTCGCGCTCGCAGATGGTTACGAGGCCCAGACCTTCAGGGAAATCGACCGGCACATCTTTCATTGAGTGCACCGCCATATCGGCCCGGCCATCCAGCATCGCCAGTTCCAGCTCTTTGACAAACAGCCCTTTACCGCCGACTTTCGCCAGCGGCGTATCAAGAATAATGTCACCCTTGGTGACCATTGGCACCAGTTCAACGCGCAGTCCCGGATGGGCGCTCATCAGGCGTTGCTGTACATAATGTGCCTGCCATAATGCGAGCGGGCTTTGTCTTGTAGCAATTCTGAAAATTTTGTCTAACATGCTGTTAACCATTTTTATCGTTCACTGAATATCCTATCATCTCTGGGTGAATACTGTCAGTTTCAACGGATTGAAAACGGCCTGTGAGCGGTTTCAGGCCCGGTTTATCAAGCCATCACGTGGGAACCAGTGCTGAAAAGGCGGGAAGCTGGTAAGAACGTGCTAAACTGTTAAGTAGCGCAACTTTCTTTACGGTCAATCTGCCGGGTGTTAGATTGATCACGTTTCCAGCAATTATCTGCCCACTTTTTTACTTTTATAAGCGGCAGAGCGGGGAAACAGGGTGCTTAAACACTGGGACAATCAGGCGAAACGTCTTGTACCTCTACATTGAGACACTGAAACAGAGACTGGATGCAATCAACCAGCTGCGCGTTGATCGTGCGCTGGCTGCCATGGGACCCGCTTTTCAGCGCGTCTACAGTCTGCTGCCAACCTTATTACATTATCAACATCCGCAGATGCCGGGTTACCTTGAAGGTAACGTTCCACATGGCATCAGCTTTTTCACGCCTGATGAAAACCAGCGTCAGCTGCTGGCCGATCTCACCGGTGACAGCGACCTGCGCCATGCCGATGCGCCGAAAGGCGAAATGCCGATCACGGCGATCTACTCCATGGGCAGCACCTCCTCTGTCGGGCAGAACAGCGTCTCAGATCTCGATATCTGGGTCTGCCATCAATCCTGGCTGGATAATGAAGAGCGCCTGAATCTGCAGCGCAAATGCACGCTGCTGCAGAAGTGGTGCGTCTCGATGGGCGTGGAAGTGAGCTTCTTCCTGATCGACGAGAACCGCTTCCGTCACAACGAAAGCGGCAGTCTGGGCGGTGAAGATTGCGGCTCAACGCAACATATTCTCCTGCTGGATGAGTTTTACCGCACCGCGGTGCGTATGGCGGGTAAACGCCTCCTGTGGAATATGGTGCCGGGCGAAGAGGAGCATCACTACGACGATTACGTGATGTCGCTCTACGCCAAAGGGGTGCTGACGCCCAACGAGTGGCTCGATCTGGGCGGCCTTGGCACCCTGTCGGCGGAAGAGTATTTCGGTGCCAGCCTGTGGCAGCTCTATAAGAGCATCGATTCGCCCTATAAAGCGGTGCTGAAGACCCTGCTGCTGGAAGCCTACAGCTGGGAATACCCGAACACCCAGCTGCTGGCGATGGACATTAAACAGCGTCTGCACGATGGCGAAATCATCTGCTTCGGGCTGGACCCTTACTGCATGATGCTGGAGCGCGTGACGCACTATCTGACCAGCATCGACGATCAGCCGCGTCTCGACCTGGTGCGGCGCTGTTTCTATCTCAAAGTGTGCGAAAAGCTCAGCACGGACGACCATCCGCAGCGCAGCGGCTGGCGTCGCGAAATTTTGTCGCAGCTGGTGAAAGAGTGGGGCTGGAACGACGAGAAGCTCGCTATCCTGGATAACCGCGCCGGGTGGAAAATCGAGCGCGTGCGTGAAGCCCACAATGAACTGCTGGATGCGATGATGCAGAGCTATCGCAACCTGATCCGCTTTGCCCGCCGTAACAATTTAAGCGTGAGCGCCAGCCCGCAGGATATCGGCGTGCTGACCCGTAAATTGTATGCCGCCTTTGAGGCGCTGCCGGGCAAAGTGACGCTGGTGAACCCGCAGATTTCACCCGATCTCTCTGAGCCGAACCTGACCTTTATTCATGTGCCGCCTGGCCGTGCCAACCGCTCCGGCTGGTATCTCTATAATCAGGCGCCGGATATGGATTCGATCATCAGCCATCAGCCGCTGGAATATAACCGCTATCTGAACAAGCTGGTGGCGTGGGCGTGGTTCAATGGCCTGCTGACCCGTAAAACACGGCTGCATATCAAAGGCAATGACACCTGCGATCTGGCGCGCCTGCAGGAGCTGGTTAACGACGTGTCGAGCCACTTCCCGCTGCGCCTGCCTGCGCCGACGCCCAAAGCGCTCTACAGCCCGTGCGAAATTCGGCACCTGGCGATTATCGTGAACCTTGAGCACGATCCGACGGCGGCCTTCCGCAATCAGGTGGTGCATTTTGACTTCCGCAAACTCGATGTCTTCAGCTTCGGTCAGCAGCAGCAGTGTCTGATTGGCAGCATTGACCTGCTCTACCGTAACTCATGGAATGAGGTGCGAACCCTGCACTTCAGCGGTGAACAGGCGATGATCGAGGGACTGAAAACCATTCTGGGCAAGATGCACCAGGATGCCGCACCGCCAGACACGGTAGAAGTCTTCTGCTACAGCCAGCATCTGCGCGGTCTGATTCGCACGCGCGTTCAGCAACTGGTGTCCGAGTGCATTGAGCTGCGCCTCTCCAGCACGCGTCAGGAGCCTGGCCGCTTCAAGGCGCTGCGTATGGCTGGCCAGACCTGGGGACTCTTCTTTGAACGCATGAGCGTCTCCGTGCAGAAGCTGGAAAACGCGGTGGAGTTTTATGGCGCGATCTCCAATAACAAGCTGCACGGGCTGTCGATCAAAGTCGAAACCAACCAGACGCCGCTGCCGCCGGTGGTCAACGGCTATGCCAGCGAAGGCATTATTCAGTTCTTTTTCGAGAACACGACGGACGACCAGGGCTTCAACATCTATATCCTGGATGAGTCCAACCGGGTTGAGGTTTACCATCACTGCGAAGGCAGCAAAGAGGAGCTGGTGCGCGACGTCAGCCGGTTCTACTCCTCCTCGCACGATCGCTTTACCTACGGGTCGAGCTTCATCAACTTTAACCTGCCGCAGTTCTACCAGATAGTGAACACCGGCGAGCGTTTTCAGGTGATACCGTTCCGCAGTCAGACGCTGACCCAGCTCTGCACCAGCCAGCCTGACAACGACAACAGCGACTATCAGCCTCGCTATCAGGTGCACTGATGCCGACCGGCTGCCTGCGCTCAGCAGGTGGCCGCGCGCTTCCTGACCGCTTATCAGGTTCACGCTATTTGCGGGGATTTCCTGTTGCTTTTCCACCTTCAACTGCGATGATAAGCATCCAGGTAAAGGACATAAAGAGCATAAAGAATGAAGAAAGTGATAAGCCTGTTTGCCATGACACTGGCAGTAATCAGCCTTGCAGGTTGTGGTCTGAAAGGGCCGCTTTACTTCCCGCCGAAGGATCAGCCGAAGAAACAACAAGCGCCGACCGAACGCCAGAAAGCGGACGCCTCTAAAGCCGATGTGGGCGGGCTGGTAACCGGCAATTCAGGCGTAAAAGCGAACTAATCTGATGGCTTACCCGGCGGAGCAAAAAATGCAGTTCTCCAAAATGCACGGTCTCGGCAACGATTTTATGGTTGTGGATGCGGTGACGCAAAACGTCTTCTTTTCGCCGGAATTGATCCGCCGGCTGGCCGATCGTCATCTGGGGATCGGCTTCGATCAGCTGCTGATTGTTGAACCGCCCTACGATCCCGATCTCGATTTCCACTACCGCATTTTCAACGCCGACGGCAGCGAAGTGGCTCAGTGCGGTAACGGCGCACGCTGCTTTGCCCGCTTTGTGCAGCTGAAAGGGCTGACCAACAAAAGCGATATCCGGGTCAGTACCCAGAATGGCCGCATGGTGTTAACCGTGACGCCGGACGATCAGGTGCGCGTAAACATGGGCGAACCGAACTTTGAGCCGCAGCAGGTGCCGTTCCGTGCCAATAAAGCGGAAAACCTCTATCTGCTGCGCGTGGCCGAACAGACGGTGATGCTGGGCGCGGTGTCGATGGGCAATCCGCACTGCGTGATTCAGGTTGAAAGTGTGAAAACCGCACAGGTTGAACTGCTGGGTCCGATTCTGGAAAGCCATGAGCGCTTCCCGGAGCGGGTCAATGTGGGCTTCATGGAGATCGTCAATCCCGAACACATCCGCCTGCGCGTCTACGAACGCGGCGCGGGAGAAACGCAGGCGTGCGGCAGCGGCGCCTGTGCTGCCGTGGCATGTGGCATCCAGCAGGGCATTCTGGCACCCAAAGTGCGTGTCGATCTGCCCGGCGGAACCCTGCATATCACCTGGAAAGGGGCCGGACAGCCGCTCTACATGACCGGTCCTGCGACACACGTCTACGATGGGTTTATTCATCTATGAAAAATATCGAAGAGCAGGCTGACAGTTCGGTTCTGCTGGACGATCAGGCCGTCAGTGATTATCTGCGGCAGAATCCCGATTTCTTTATCCGTAACGCCCGCGAAGTGGAACAGATGGCCGTGCCGCATCCGGTTCGCGGCAGCGTCTCGCTGGTGGAGTGGCATATGGCGCGTCAGCGCAACCACATCCAGCGGCTGGAAGAGGAGATCACGCTGCTGATGGAGCAGGCCAGCGCCAACCATGAGCTGTTTGATCGTCTGCTGTCGCTGGAGAGCCATCTGGCCGCGGCTGACTCGCTGCAGGATATGCTCAACCGGCTGCATCGCTGGGCGCGAGAGCTGGGGCTGGCGGGTGCCAACGTGCGGCTGTTCAGCGATAAATGGCTGCTGGGCGCCCCCTCCGATTTCTTCCAGCTGAGCCTGTCGCGTCAGGCCTTCGAACCGCTGCGTATTCAGCGTTTCGGTCATCAGCATCACTATCTCGGCAACATCAACGGCCCGGAACTGCTGCTGCTGCTGCCGCAGGCTAAAGCGATCGGCTCGGTGGCGATGTCGCTGATGGGCGAAGCGGGCGACCTCGGCGTGCTGATTTTCAGCAGCCGCGACAGCCAGCACTATCAGTCAGGCATGGGAACGCTGCTGTTGCAGCACCTGTCACAGATGATGCCAGGTCTGCTGTCGCGCTGGGTTGAACGCGCATGAGCAGCGCGCTGCAGGAGGCCGTTGACGGATTTCTGCGCTTCCTGAAAGTGGAACGCCAGTTAAGTCCGCTGACCCAGAGCAGCTATGCGCGCCAGCTCGCTGCGCTGGTCGCGATTGCGGATGAGATGAAGCTCAGCAGCTGGGCCGCGCTGGAGCCGGCCCAGGTGCGCAGTATGGCGGCGCGCAGCCGCCGCGCCGGACTCTCGGCCAGCAGCCTTGCGCTGCGTCTCTCCGCCCTGCGCAGTTTCCTGGACTGGCAGGTCAGTCAGGGTATGCTCGCCGCTAACCCCGCCAAAGGGGTGATGACGCCGCGTAAAGCGCGCCATCTGCCGAAGAATATCGACGTTGACGAAGTGAATCAGCTGCTGGAGATCGATCTCAGCGATCCGCTGGCCGTTCGCGACCGGGCGATGCTGGAGGTGATGTATGGCGGCGGGTTGCGTCTCTCTGAACTGGTCAATATGGATTGCCGCCACGTTGACCTCGATTCCGGTGAGGTGTGGGTGGTGGGTAAGGGCAGTAAAGAGCGCCGGGTGCCGATTGGCCGCACGGCGGTGACCTGGATCGAACAGTGGCTGCCGCTGCGTGAGACCTTCGGCTGTCAGGATGATGCGCTGTTTCTTTCAACGCGCGGCAACCGCATCTCACCGCGCAGCGTGCAGAAGCGCTTCGCCGAATGGGGCATTCGTCAGGGCGTCGCCAGTCATATCCATCCGCATAAGCTGCGTCACTCCTTTGCAACGCATCTGCTGGAATCCAGCGGCGATCTGCGCGCCGTGCAGGAGCTGCTGGGGCATGCGAACCTGTCGACGACCCAGATCTATACCCATCTCGACTTCCAGCATCTGGCTTCGGTGTATGACGCCGCGCATCCCCGCGCCAAACGAGGAAAGAACGAATGAAGTTTTATCGTCCGCTGTCGGCCATCAAAGCCATGACTTTCGACCTTGATGACACGCTTTACGATAACTACCCGGTGATCCGCCGCACCACGCTGGAGTCTCATGCCGCGTTACAGGCTTTTCATCCGGCGCTGCGCGACTTTACGCCGCAGGATTATCAGCAACTGCGTGATGAGCTGTTGCAGCGAGAGCCCGACATCTTTCACGACGTTTCGGAGTGGCGCCGCCGTTCGGTTGAGCTGGCGATGCTGAATATCGGCCTCTCTGCGGCGGAAGCCACGGCGGGCGCCGCAGAGGTGATGGCGGTCTTCCACCAGTGGCGGAGTCAGGTTGTGATGCCGGAGGAAACCCATCAGACGCTGAAAGCGCTGGCGGAGAAGGTGCCGCTGGTGGCGATCACCAACGGCAACGCCAGCCCGGAAAAAATGGGTATTGCCGGCTATTTTCAGTTCACTCTGCGCGCCGGGCCCGACGGGCGCGCCAAGCCGTGGCAGGATATGTATCAGCTGGCGGCGCAGCGTCTTGCTATCGCCCCCCACCATATCCTGCATGTGGGCGACGATCTCACCACTGACGTGGCGGGTTCGCTGCGCGGCGGGCTGCAGGCGTGCTGGATTAACCTGCGGCAGGGCAACCTGATGCATATCCCGGACGCGCGCCTGTTGCCGCATGTCGAAATTTCGCGGTTGGCATCACTCACCTCACTGCTATAATGGCTGTAAATTTATCCAGTCGTTGCCGCTTTCAGCTTTGCCGCCCGCCTTGCCTGTGGCAGGCGCAATACCGCGCGCGATGACGGCGTTTTCTCTTTGGTAACCGGTGCTTATGGACGTTTCTGAACTGCTCGATGGGTTAAATGACAATCAGCGTGAGGCCGTAGCGGCCCCGCGCAGTAACCTGCTGGTGCTGGCAGGCGCGGGCAGTGGCAAAACGCGGGTGCTGGTGCATCGCATCGCCTGGCTGATGTCGGTAGAGAACTGTTCACCCTATTCCATTATGGCGGTGACCTTTACCAACAAAGCGGCGGCGGAGATGCGTCACCGTATTGAGCAGCTGATTGGCACCAGCCAGGGCGGGATGTGGATCGGCACCTTCCACGGTCTGGCGCATCGCCTGCTGCGTGCTCATCACCTTGACGCCGGTCTGCCACAGGACTTTCAGATCCTCGACAGCGAAGATCAGCTGCGCCTGCTTAAGCGCCTGATTAAATCGATGAACCTGGATGAGAAGCAGTGGCCTGCACGTCAGGGCATGTGGTACATCAACGGCAAAAAAGATGAAGGCCTGCGGCCAAAGCATATCGAAAGCTACGGCAATCCGATCGAGCAGACCTGGCTGCGCATCTATCAGGCCTATCAGGAAGCGTGCGACCGCGCCGGTCTGGTTGACTTTGCCGAGCTGCTGCTGCGCGCGCATGAGTTATGGCTCAACAAGCCGCACATTCTGAATCACTACCGCGAACGCTTCACCAACGTGCTGGTGGATGAGTTCCAGGATACCAACAACATTCAGTATGCCTGGATTCGGATGCTGGCGGGTGACAGCGGCCGGGTAATCATCGTGGGTGACGATGACCAGTCGATCTACGGCTGGCGTGGCGCGCAGGTCGAAAATATTCAGCGCTTCCTGCAGGATTTTCCCGGCGCGGAAACCATCCGTCTGGAGCAGAACTATCGCTCCACCAATAACATCCTGAAAGCCGCCAACGCCCTGATCGCCAATAACAATGGCCGGCTGGGTAAAGAGCTCTGGACCGACGGCAGTGATGGGGAACCGATCTCTATCTACTGCGCCTTCAATGAGCTGGATGAAGCGCGCTTCGTGGTTAACCGCATCAAGGTCTGGATGGAGAACGGCGGGGCGCTCAATGACTGCGCCATTCTCTACCGCAGTAACGCCCAGTCGCGCGTGCTGGAAGAGGCGCTGCTGCAGAGCAGCATGCCCTACCGGATTTATGGCGGCATGCGCTTCTTTGAACGTCAGGAGATCAAAGATGCGCTCTCCTATCTGCGTCTGATCGCGAACCGCAATGACGACGCGGCGTTTGAGCGTGTGGTCAATACCCCGACGCGCGGCGTGGGCGATCGGACGCTCGACGTGGTGCGTCAGACCGCCCGCGAACGTCAGATGACACTGTGGCAGGCGACGCGCGAACTGCTGCAAACCCGTGCGCTGGCTGGCCGGGCCGCCTCGGCGCTGCAACGCTTCTGTGAGCTGGTCGATTCCCTGGCAACCGAAACCGCCGAATTACCGCTTCATGTTCAGACCGATCGGGTGATCAAAGACTCCGGTCTGTGGCTGATGTATGAGCAGGAGAAAGGCGAAAAGGGTCAGGCGCGAATCGAAAACCTTGAGGAGCTGGTGACGGCAACCCGCCAGTTCAGCTATCAGGACGAAGATGAAGATCTGATGCCGCTGCAGGCGTTTTTATCTCATGCGGCGCTGGAAGCGGGCGAAGGTCAGGCGGACAAATGGCAGGATGCGGTTCAGCTGATGACGCTGCACTCGGCAAAAGGGCTGGAGTTCAGCCAGGTCTTCATCGTCGGCATGGAAGAGGGGATGTTCCCGAGCCAGATGTCGCTTGATGAGGGGGGCCGGCTGGAAGAGGAGCGTCGTCTCGCTTATGTCGGCGTCACCCGAGCGATGCTCAAGCTGACGCTGACCTACGCTGAAAC
The DNA here is from genome assembly GCF_026104315.1 of Pantoea anthophila. NCBI lineage: Bacteria > Pseudomonadati > Pseudomonadota > Gammaproteobacteria > Enterobacterales > Erwiniaceae > Pantoea > Pantoea anthophila. The sequence goes on along the minus strand of NZ_CP110473.1, from coordinate 3,773,080 downwards.
CCGCCGACTCTATGGTAAGGAAGTGTATCACCGCCCTTCCCGTTTTATCGGTGAGCTGCCCGAAACGTGCATTGAAGAAGTGCGGCTGCGCGCCAGTGTCAGTCGTCCGGTCAGCCATCAGCGGATGGGGGCACCGGTGACCAAAAATGACAGCGGATTCTCGCTGGGCCAGCGTGTTCATCACGCCAAATTTGGTGAAGGCACCATCATTAACCTGGAAGGCAGCGGCGAGCACAGCCGCCTGCAGGTGGCGTTTCAGGGGCAGGGAATCAAGTGGCTGGTGGCGGCTTACGCGAAGCTGGAAACGCTTTAGCGTGCGGTTGACGGCTTTTTCGTCTCAGCGTAACATGCGCCCACTATTATCATGAGAGGACAACGCCTTGGACACGCCCAGTCGATGCTGGCTCAATGACCTGGATACCAGGCATAACATCTAAGGCTACCTCTTTACGCGGGTAGCCTTAGCGGTTATCAGCGACCTCCCTTTTTGATCCCGTCGCACGAGTCAGCACTGATTTACCTTTGAAACTCTGTTTCCGTGTTCAGGCCGCCCGTTCTGTGTTGAAGAACGGCGGATTGCCTTGTCCCATTTAGTCTGCAATGGGGAGTATTGCTATGCTGAGCGCATTTAAACTGGACCACAGCCGCCTGACGCGACTGGAGCTGGAAGACGAAAACGACAAACTGACCACCTCCGTCTGGGTCGATCTGATCGAGCCGGAAGAGGGCGAGCGTGACCGGGTGCAGTGTGAGCTGGGCCAGAGCCTGGCAACCCGACCTGAGCTGGAAGATATCGAGGCGTCGGCGCGCTTCTTTGAAGATGAAGATGGTCTGCACATCCACTCCTTCTTCTTTTATGAAGATGCGGACGATCACGCCGGTAACTCCACCGTGGCGTTCACCATCCGTGAAGGCCGCCTCTATACCCTGCGCGAACGCGAACTGCCCGCTTTCCGTCTCTACCGCATGCGCGCCCGAAACCAGACCCTGATCGACGGCAACGCGTTTGAGCTGCTGCTCGACCTGTTCGAAACCAAAATCGAACAGCTGGCGGATGAGATCGAAAACATCTACAGCGCGCTGGAGAAACTCAGCCGGGTGATTATGGAAGGTCAGCAGGGCGAAGAGTACGATCAGGCGCTGTCACGCCTGGCAGAGCTGGAAGATATCGGCTGGAAAGTGCGTCTCTGCCTGATGGATACCCAGCGCGCCCTGAACTTCCTGGTGCGCAAAGCGCGTCTGCCGGGCAACCAGCTGGAGCAGGCGCGTGAAATCCTGCGCGATATCGAGTCGCTGCTGCCGCACAACGAATCGCTGTTCCAGAAGGTCAACTTCCTGATGCAGGCCGCGATGGGCTTTATCAACATCGAGCAGAACCGCATCATCAAGATCTTCTCGGTGGTCTCCGTCGTCTTCCTGCCGCCGACGCTGGTGGCCTCCAGCTACGGGATGAACTTCGAGTTTATGCCGGAACTGAAGTGGAGCTTTGGCTATCCGGCGGCGATTGGCCTGATGATCCTGGCGGGTCTGGCACCCTATCTCTACTTCAAACGTAAAAACTGGCTGTAAAACGTTCCGGGCCATCATCGATGGCCCGTTCTGCTGGCTCCTGTCGCCATTTCTGCGTACTCTGTCCCCCTTGTTTTTACAAATAATTAACTTTTATGGACGCTTTATCCTTACGCGCGCAGTGGGCGCTGCTGCTGCTGGTGTCGGTCCTGCTGGGGACGCTGCTGCACCACTTTCAGGTGCCCGCGGCGCTGCTGCTGGGCCCGATGGTGGTCGGCGTGGTGATGGGGTTATCAGGCGCAACGCTGCGCATCGACAGGCGGTTGTTCCTGCTGGCGCAGGCGGTACTGGGCTGCATGATTGCACAGAGCCTGTCGCTGTCGATTCTGACGCCGCTGATTCAGGAGTGGCCGGTGGTGCTGGGGGTGCTGCTGCTGACCCTGGCGGCCAGCGGCGTATCGGGCTTTCTGCTGGTGCGCTTCAGTCAGCTGCCTGGCCCGACCGGTGCCTGGGGATCGTCACCGGGTGGCGCATCCGCCATGGTGGCGATGGCGGGCGACTTTGGGGCCGACGTGCGGCTGGTGGCGTTCATGCAGTATCTGCGGGTGCTGTTTGTCGCCTCGGCGGCGGCGCTGGTGGCACGTATCGGTCTGGGGGATGAGGCACACAGCGTCTCGCTGCTCTGGTTTCCCGCCCTGAATCGCGGCTTTGTCATCACGCTGGCGGTGATGCTGGCGGGCGCGTGGCTGGGCACCCGGCTGCGCATCCCGTCGGGGGCGCTGTTGCTGCCCGCGCTGGCGGGGGCGGCACTGAACGGCAGCGGTGTTGCGGTACTCCAGGTGCCGGAGTGGCTGCTGGCTCTGGCCTACGCGTTGATCGGCTGGAGTGTCGGGCTCCGGTTCACCCGTCCGATTTTCCTGCTGGCGCTGCGCACGCTGCCGCAGATGCTCGCCTCCATCTTCGGGCTGATGCTGTTGTGTGGCGGGCTGGCGTGGATGCTGACGCAGATGCTGGATATCGATCTGATGACCGCCTATCTCGCCACCAGTCCGGGCGGGCTGGACACGGTGGCGATTATTGCCGCGGGCACCCAGGTCAACATGGCTTTTGTGATGGCGTTACAGACGCTGCGTCTGTTCACCATCCTGCTGACCGGTCCGGCGATGGCGCGCTTTATTTCACGCTACGCGCGCACGGGTGCGGAATGAAAACGCCACCGCATCGCAGACAAACACCAGCAGCGCCAGCCAGATGAAGCCAAAGGTGACCATCTTGTCTGGCGTGATGGTTTCCCCGTAGAAAACGACCGCCAGGATAAACATCAGGGTCGGGCCGAGATACTGAAAGAAGCCAACCGTGGAGAGACGCAGCCGGCTGCAGGCCGCCGCAAACAGCATCAGCGGAATGGTGGTAATAATCCCTGCCGCGACCAGCCTGAGGTTGAGACTCAGCGGGTTAGCGGAGAGATGGCTGGTGGGGCTGTCGGCAAAGACGAACAGATAGATGGCCGCCAGGGGGAACAGCCACAGGGTCTCAATCAGCATGCCGCTCTGAGCATCGACCTGAATCTTTTTACGCACCAGACCATACAGGGCGAAGCTCAGCGCCAGCCCCAGCGCAATCACCGGCAGCGAACCGAACTGCCACAGCTGCACCAGCACGCCGAGGGTGGCCAGCAGCACCGCCAGCCACTGGAGACGACGGAAACGCTCGCGCAGAAACAGCATGCCGAATACCACATTAATCAGCGGATTAATAAAGTAACCCAGACTGGCTTCCAGCATATGCTGATTATTGACCGCCCAGATAAACAGCAGCCAGTTGCCGCCAATGGTCAGCGCGGTCAGCGCCAGCATCAGCACTTTTGCTGGCTGAGACAACACGCTGCGTACGACGGGCCAGCTGCGGCTCAGCGTAATCAGCAGCAGCATAAACAGCGCAGACCAGATAACCCGGTGCGTCATGATTTCCGTGGCCGGAACCTGCTTCACCAGTTTGAAATAAGCCGGCGCGATGCCCCAGATAAAGTAAGCCCCCAGGGCGAAACCCACGCCCTGGCGGGTTTGTTGCGTATCCATATGAGATCCAGATGGCGTGCTTAGCCGATAAGATAGGTGGCGGTTGCCGTGGCGATATAGTCGCCCTGTTGGTTGTGCAGCTCGACGCGCGCCACGGCGACTTTGTTACCGGCACGCAGCAGGCTGCTGGTGGCGGTAAAGCGCTCGCCGCGTCCGGGACGCAGATAGTCAACGCGCATATCGATGGTGCCCATGCGGGAGAGACGCTGGCGAAGCTCGGCTTCGCTGATGCTCTCCTGACGGGTCAGCGCGTTACTGACGCAGACCATGCCAGCCGCCACATCCAGAACCGACGCGATCACCCCGCCATGCAGGATCTGTTGTGCCTGGTTGCCCACCAGCATGGTTTTGTTGGCAAAGCTGATTTCGGCGTAGTCCGCCTCCAGGCGCATCAGTTCCAGACCCAGCGCCTGATTGAAGGGCATGTGATAAACGAAAATTTCGCCGACCAGCTGGCGAGCGTCCTGCGGTGTCAGCACGGGTGATGACATGATGATGTGTCCTGAAAAAATCGGGCCAGAGGGGCGCGCAATCTGAATGAGTTGTGTATTCTATGCCGCCTGCGAGGGGGTTTCCAGTTTAAGAAATCAGCACTCTTGCTCACTGCCATTTGCGTGTAGAATGGCCTGCTTTTTACGACACCCTTTCAGTTGTTTTGATACGCAGCGCTCACCGGAGAATTTTATGCGTAAGCATCGCGCCTTGCTGGCGGCAATGTTGATAATTCCTGCGCTGGCGCAGGCAGATGAAGCTCAGATCAAAGAGGTTCATGACGCGCCACAGGTTCAGGGCAGCATCATTGCTAACCTGCTGGAGAAGCATGATAATCCGTTTGTTCTCTATCCTTACGAGAACAACTATCTGCTCTACACCTACACCAGCGACCTGAATAAAGAGGCGATCTCCTCCTATAACTGGGGAGAAAATGCCCGCAAAGATGAAGTGAAATTCCAGCTCAGCCTGGCGTTTCCGCTGTGGCGCGGTATTCTGGGTGATAACTCGGTGCTGGCCGCCTCTTACACCCAGCGCTCCTGGTGGCAGCTGTCGAATCGCGGTGAATCCTCGCCCTTCCGTGAGACCAATTATGAGCCGCAGATTTTCCTTGGCTGGGCCACGGATTATTCGCTGGGTGGCTGGACACTGCGGGATGTCGAACTGGGTCTGAATCATGAGTCTAACGGACGCAGCGATCCCACTTCGCGCAGCTGGAACCGCGTTTATGCGCGGCTGATGGCGGAGAACGGGAACTTCCTGGCGGAGATTAAACCCTGGTATCGCATCCCGGACGGGGCAAATAATGACGACAACCCCGATATCACCAAATATATGGGTTATTACCGCACCCGGCTGGGCTATAAGCTGGGCGACAGTATCTTCAGCGTTGAAGGCAACTATAACTGGAACAGCGGTTATGGCGGTGCGACGATGGCCTGGAGCTACCCAATCAGTGAGCATGTCCGCTTCTATACGCAGGTGTTCAGCGGCTACGGTGAATCACTGATCGATTACAACCATCGCCAGACGCGTCTGGGTGTGGGTGTAACGCTCAACGACTTGTTCTAATCCCTAACGTACGACAGGAATCGCGTGGCAACCTCGGCAGTTCTCAATCAGGAAGCGCTGGCGCAGCAGGTATTGCAGGATACCTTCGGCTACCAGCAGTTTCGTCCCGGTCAGCAGACGATCATCAATCAGGCGCTGAGCGGGCGCGATTGTCTGGTGGTCATGCCCACCGGCGGCGGTAAATCGCTCTGCTATCAGATCCCGGCGCTGGTGCGCGAAGGCCTGACGCTGGTGGTCTCGCCGCTGATCTCACTGATGAAAGATCAGGTCGATCAGCTGCTGGCAAACGGCGTGGCCGCGGCGTGTCTCAACTCCACCATGACGCGCGAACAGCAGCAGACGGTGATGGCTGACTGCCGCACCGGTCGGGTGAAGCTTCTCTATATCGCCCCTGAACGCCTGATGATGGATAACTTCCTGGACAATCTGGCACACTGGCAGCCTGTGATGCTGGCGGTGGATGAGGCGCACTGTATCTCGCAGTGGGGGCACGATTTCCGTCCGGAATATGGCGCGCTGGGCCGGTTGCGTGAACGCTTCCCGGAGGTGCCGGTGATGGCGCTGACCGCGACCGCCGATGAAACCACCCGTAACGACATCGTTAACCTGCTGCACATGCAGGACCCGCTGATCCAGATCAGCAGCTTCGACCGTCCCAATATCCGCTACACCCTGGTGGAAAAATTTAAGCCCACCGATCAGCTGCTGCGCTACGTGCAGGATCAGCGCGGCAAGTGCGGCATTATCTACTGCAACAGCCGGGCGAAGGTGGAAGACACCGCCGCGCGCCTGCAGAGCCGGGGGCTGAGCGTCGGGGCCTATCATGCCGGTATCGACAGCGAACAGCGCGCCAGAGTGCAGGAAGCGTTTCAGCGTGACGATCTGCAAATCGTGGTGGCGACGGTGGCCTTTGGGATGGGCATCAACAAGCCCAACGTCCGGTTTGTGGTTCACTTTGATATCCCGCGCAATATCGAATCCTATTACCAGGAAACCGGCCGTGCCGGCCGTGATGGTCTGCCCGCCGAGGCGATGATGCTTTACGACCCGGCAGATATGGCCTGGCTGCGTAAGTGTCTGGAAGAGAAAGTGCCGGGGCCGCTGCAGGATATTGAACGCCATAAGCTCAACGCCATGGGCGCGTTTGCAGAAGCGCAGACCTGCCGCCGCCTCGTGCTGCTCAACTACTTTGGTGAGGGGCGCCAGCAGCCGTGCGATAACTGCGATATCTGTCTCGATCCGCCTAAACGGTATGATGGTCTGGTCGAGGCGCAGAAGGCGCTCTCCGGCATCTACCGCGTGGGGCAGCGTTTCGGCATGGGCTATATTGTGGAGGTGCTGCGCGGCTCCAACAATCAGCGTATCCGGGAACAGGGCCATGACAAACTGCCGGTCTATGGACTCGGCAAAGATCAGAGCCACGAGCACTGGGTCAGCGTGTTACGTCAGTTGATTCATCTGGGGCTGGTCACACAGAACATTGCCATGCATTCGGCGCTGCAGCTGACCGAAGCCGCCCGCCCGGTGCTGCGCGGTGAAGTCCCCCTGATGCTGGCGGTGCCGCGCCTGATTACCGCGAAGACGAAGAGCAGCAGTCCGGCGAAGTTTCACGGTGGCAACTACGATCGCAAGCTCTTTGCCAAGCTGCGTAAGCTGCGAAAAGCGATTGCCGATGAAGAGAATATTCCGCCTTACGTGGTGTTCAATGACGCCACACTGATTGAAATGGCAGAACAGATGCCGGTCAGCGCGTCAGAGATGCTCAGCGTCAATGGCGTGGGTCACCGCAAACTGGAGCGCTTTGGCAAACCTTTCCTGGTGATGATCAAAGAGCATCTCGATGAAGAGTAAAGGACACTGATTATGCTGATGTTATTTGCCACTGTGGCGCTGGTACACCTGGTGGCGCTGATGAGCCCCGGCCCGGATTTCTTTTTCGTCTCACAGACGGCTGCCAGCCGCTCACGCAAAGAGGCGATGATGGGCGTGCTGGGCATTACGCTCGGTATCGTTGTCTGGGCAGGGGTGGCGCTGATGGGGCTGCATCTGATTCTGGAGAAAATGGCCTGGCTGCACCAGATCATCATGGTCGGTGGCGGACTCTATCTGCTGTGGATGGGCTGGCAGCTGATGGGCTCGGCACGTCAGCGCCACAAACAGCCGCAGCAGGATGAACCGGTGGTGGAGCTGCCAAAACGCGGCATGAGCTTCCTCAAAGGGCTGCTGACGAATCTCTCAAATCCTAAAGCGATTATCTACTTCGGCAGCGTCTTCTCGCTGTTTGTCGGGGATGATGTCGGCGCGACGGAGCGCTGGGGGCTGTTCCTGCTGATCATCGCAGAAACTTTTGCCTGGTTTGCGCTGGTGGCGGCAATCTTTGCCCTGCCGTGGATGCGAGCAAAATATCAGCGCCTGGCAAAATGGGTGGATGGTATGGCAGGGGTGCTCTTTGCCGGTTTCGGCATCCATCTGATTATCTCCCGCTAAGCATCGCGGATGCCGGCGTGCACGAGGCGCGTCCGGCAGGGCTCTCACCTCCCGTCGTCTCTCCCTCATGTGACAGCGATCAAACTCTGCTCCACCGTTTATCCCGTTACCTTAACCGTCACTCAATCGTCACCCGGTGTTAATCCACCGAGGCATCACCTCTGGTAAGGTCGGTAACCGGGCATATTTTTGCAGGAACAGGATGATGAGAATGAAAGCGCTGCTGCTGCTGTTAATGAGTGCGGGCATCAGCGCCTGCGCGTCACCGGCGGCGACCCGTTATCCGGCATCGCAGCCGATCCGGACGGATAAGGTGACGTCGATGCTGGCGCAGCTTCCTGCGCCCGGTCTGCCGCAGGGTGACAGGATTAGCCGGATCTCTGCGGCTTTTCTCGGGACACCTTATCAGGCCCATACGCTGATCGGCTCGCCTGCGACGCCCGAAGCGCTGGTGATCAACCTCTATGGGGTAGACTGCTTTACGCTGCTGGATTATGTGCAGGCGCTGAGCCAAAGCCACGATCGCCCCAGCTTTGAAGCCAGCCTTATCCGCACCCGTTATCGGGATGGCGAGGTCAGCTACCTGAAACGGCGCCACTTTTTTTCTGACTGGGCTGCTGACAGCCCGCCGATTGCCGATGACGTCACCCGCACACTGAGCCCGGCGGCGGTGACGGTGATGAAGCCACTCAATCGTCAGGCCAGCGGAACAGAAAAAGTGCCGGGTCTGGGCGTGATGCCGCGTCCGATCACTTACATTCCGGCCCGCGCCCTTACGCCCCGGCTGCTTGACCAGATTCAGAATGGCGATTATGTCGGGGTTTACACGCCCGCGGCGGGGCTGGATGTCTCACATGTGGGGATTGCCGTCCGGCACGATGGCCGGTTGTGGTTCAGGAACGCCTCCTCGCGGGCTGAAAACCGCCGGGTTGTCGATGCGCCGTTCAGGGAATATATGCGGTCAGTGCCGGGCATCATCGTGCTGCGTGCCGTGCCGGCGGTGTGATGAGAGAGAAGCGATCGCGCCGGCCCTGGCGGGCCGGCGCGTCAGGATCAGGCGATCTTCCTGGCGCTGGCCAGCAGGGCGCCGACCGCCATAAACAGTCCGCCGAAAATACGGTTCATGAGCTTCATCTGTTTTGGCCCTTTAATCCAGCCCGCAATGCGGGTCGCCAGCGTGGCGTAGCCAATCATCACGATGATATCGACCACTACGGTCGTCACGCCCAGCACCAGATACTGCATAAAGAGCGGCTGATGCGGCTGAATAAATTGCGGGAAGAGCGCCGCCAGAAAGACGATGCTTTTGGGGTTGGTCAGGTTCACCAGCACGGCACGTTTGAACAGGCGACGGCGCGGCATCGCTTTAGCGACCGCGTCCAGGTCGATACCGCCCGCTGAGCGCCACTGCTGAATACCCAGCCAGACCAGATAGGCCGCACCGGCCCATTTCAGAATCTCAAAGGCGAGCAGCGACTGGGAAAACAGCGCCCCCAGCCCGATGCCTACCAGCACGATATGCAGCGCCAGCCCGACCTGCAGGCCGGAGATGGAGGCCACCGTGCCGCGATAGCCGTGGCTGATGCCGGTACTCATGGTGTTAATCGCGCCGGAGCCGGGCGACAGGCTGAGAATTGTGGTGGTGAGCAGATAGGTCAGCCACCATTCGATGGTCATGGGTTGCGCTCTCTTTAGGGGCGGAAGTGTGACACAATACGCCAGAAATAAGCGCGGCGCTACGGCCTGCGTACGGCAACAGGGACTCTTTATCCGGTCATCAGGAGGGCGAATGAATCCACACAAAGCCAGCTGGCTGCGACGCGAAAAAGCCTTTGCTGCCTTTGCAACCGGTCCGCTGCTCGACTTCTGGCACAGCCGTGAAGAGCGTGAGTTTACCGGCGTCGGTAATCTGACATTGCGTTACGTCCGGTTCACGTCACCGAAACATACGCGTGTCATCCTGATTGTGCCCGGCCGCATCGAGAGTTACATCAAATACCCCGAGCTGGCCTACGATCTGTTTCACTGTGGCTTCGATGTGGTGATCCTCGATCATCGCGGCCAGGGGCGCTCCGATCGTCTGCTGGAGGACTCACACCGCGGCCACGTGGTGGAATTTACCCACTATGTCGACGATCTCGAAACCCTCTATCTGAAAGAGATCGTCAGCGGTCACTATCAGCAGCGTTATGCGCTGGCTCACTCGATGGGGGGCGCAATATTAACGCTGTTTCTGGCGCGGCAGCCGCAGGCTTTTCATGCGGTTGCCCTGGTGGCCCCGATGTTTGGTATTGCGCTGCCGTTGCCCGCCTTCCTGACCCACCGGATACTCGACTGGGCGGAGAAACGACCGGCGGTGCGCGATGGTTATGCGCTCGGCACCGGACGCTGGCGCGCGCATCCGTTTGGCATCAACCGGCTGACGCACAGTGCTGAGCGTTACCGGCGTAACCTGCGCTTTTATGCTGATGATCCGGCGATTCGCGTTGGCGGGCCGACCTATCACTGGGTGCGCGAAGGCATCCATGCCGGTCGCAACATCATCAGCCAGGTGGATAAGATCACCACGCCGCTGCTGCTGTTACAGGCCAGCGAGGATCGGGTGGTCGATAACCGTTCGCAGGACCTGTTTTGTGCCGCGATGGCTGCGGCGGGTCATCCGTGTGAGGGCAACACGCCGCGGGTGATCAACGGCGCGCGTCATGAGATCCTGTTTGAAAAAGACGCGATGCGTGCCGAAGCGCTCAATGCAGTGGTCGACTTCTTTTCAGCGCATCACTAACGTTATTTATCCGACCGGCGAAAGCCGGCAGACTCCGATACCCGAGGTTTTCATGTACCACATCGTTGCATCCGACCTGGATGGCACGCTGCTTTCTCCCGAACATCGCCTGACCCCGTTTGCACGCGAAACGCTGCAGCAGCTGGTCGCCAGAGATATCCACTTCGTTTTCGCGACCGGCCGTCATCATATCGATGTCGGACAGATGCGCGACAGCCTGGCGATTCCGGCTTATATGATCACTTCAAACGGCGCGCGCGTTCACAACGCGGCGGGCGAACTGGTCTTCAGTCACAATCTGGATGACGACATTGCCAGCGATCTGTTTGGCCTGCAATATCATCACAACGAAATCCTGACTCACGTCTACCGGGATGATGAGTGGTTTGTCAGCCGCTCAAGTCCGGCGGAACAGGATTACTTCCGCGAGTCGGTGTTCAATTATCAGGTCTATGAGCCAGGTCTGCTGCCAACCGATAACATCAGCAAAGTCTTCTTCACCTGCGAAAACCCTGAACATCTGATCCCGATGGAGCAGGCCATTGAAGCGCGCTGGGGTGACCGGGTTAACGTCAGCTTCTCATTACCCACCTGTCTGGAGGTCATGGCGGGCGGCGTGTCGAAGGGGCATGCGCTGGAAGCCGTGGCGAAGCAGCTGGGTCATTCGCTGCAAAGCTGTATCGCCTTTGGCGACGGCATGAACGATGTGGAGATGCTGAGCATGGCGGGTAAGGGCTGTATCATGCAGAACGCTCATCAGCGGCTGAAAGATACGCTGCCGGCGCTGGAAGTGATTGGATCAAATGCGGATGATGCGGTGCCGCAGACGCTGCGCGCACTCTACCTCGCATAAGCAGATGAATGAAAAGGGCCGGTTATCCGGCCCTTTTTTTATGCCGTCAGGCGATTTTCTGTTTGTGTCTGTGTTCGCTGACCATGGTCAGGAGCAGCAGAATAACGGCGAGCACGCAGCCTGCGATCATCACCAGGAAGCCGCCATCCCAGCCGAAGTAGTCGACGGTGTAACCGACAATGGCGCTGGCGGCCACCGAGCCTCCCAGGTAGCCGAACAGGCCGGTAAAGCCCGCTGCCGTTCCTGCCGCTTTTTTCGGGGCCAGCTCCAGCGCGTGCAGACCAATCAGCATCACCGGGCCGTAGATCAGGAAACCAATCACGATCATACAGGCCATATCGACGCCGGGGTTACCCGCCGGATTGAGCCAGTAGATGACGGTCGCGACGGTGACCAGCGTCATAAAGAACACCCCGGTCGCCCCCCGATTGCCGCGGAACACCTTATCCGACATCCAGCCGCAGAGCAGCGTCCCCGGTATCCCCGCATATTCATACAGGAAGTAGGCCCAGGAGGACTTATCCAGCGTGAAGTGTTTCACCTCTTTGAGATAGGTCGGAGACCAGTCGAGGATGCCGTAGCGCAGCAGATAGACAAACACGTTGGCCAGCGCGATGTACCACAGCAGCTTGTTCGGCAGCACATACTTCATGAAGATCTGCTTTGCCGTCAGCTCCTCTTCATGGCTGGCATCGTAATCGGGCGGATAGTCGTTTTTATACGCTTCAATCGGCGGCAGGCCACAGGATTGCGGGGTATCGCGCATCAGCGCAAAGGCCAGAATCGCAATGGCAATCGCGCCAAAAGCGGGCATGTAGAGCGCCGCTTTCCAGTCGTTAAACCACGCCATGCCCAGCAGAAACAGCAGCGGGGGGATACCGCCGCCCACATTATGGGCGCAGTTCCAGACCGAGACGATCCGGCCGCGCTCCTTCTGTGACCACCAGTGAACCATGGTGCGTCCGCACGGCGGCCAGCCCATCCCCTGAAACCAGCCGCAGATAAACAGCAGTACAAACATCACCATGATGCTGGAGGTCGCCCAGGGCACAAATCCCATGATCAGCATCACCGCCGCGGCCAGAATCAGGCCAGCCGGCAGGAAGACGCGCGGGTTTGAGCGGTCCGACACCGATCCCATGATGAATTTTGAAAAGCCGTAGGCGATGGAGATGCCCGACAGGGCAAACCCTAAATCGCCCCGCGAAAAACCCTGCTCGACCAGATAGGGCATCGCGAGCGCAAAGTTTTTTCTGACCAGATAGTAGGCGGCATAACCGAAGAAGATCCCGATGAAAATTTGCCAGCGCAGACGACGGTAGAGGGGATCGACACGATCCTCTGCCACCTGTGGCTGGCGTGGCGCAGGTTTAAAAATGCTCAGCATCAGTGAGGCCCTCCAGGGCACATTATGGTTTTTGAATTCCCGGCAGGTTGAAGCAGGAAAAGAGGAGAAAATGGCCATCCGATGTTCCATTTCGCGCAAAGAATAGTGTTAGTTGCGCAGCGTTACTGTGATGAATGACACATTTGTTACAGTTTTATTACAGTTGAGAGCGAAAGTGTTCACCTGATGGATCATTTCGCGCATTTTGTCTGGCGGAAAAGCGGTTATGTCGACAGTTATGTCAGTCTGTGTAAACGGTCTGCTGCTTAAAGATTCTGATCGAATCTTTTATAGTCAGATGTCAACCAGATTTCACAGCCTGATGGCAGCACATTGTTTACACTGGCGGCCTGTTAATTTCAGGGTCATGACCGTGTTCTTATTAATTATTACCACTATTCTGTGGGCCTTTTCGTTCAGTCTGATTGGCGAATACCTTGCCGGGCAGGTGGACAGCTGGTTTTCCGTTCTGATGCGTCTGGCGCTGGCTGCGCTGGTCTTCCTGCCTTTCCTGCGCTGGCGCGGCTACCGCCCTTCAACGCTGCTGCTTTATATGCTGGTAGGGATGCTGCAGCTCGGGGTGATGTATCTGCTGAGTTTTGAAGCCTATCTCTATCTGAGCGTTTCAGAATTTTTGCTGTTTACGGTGATGACGCCGCTGTATGTGACGCTGATTTACGATCTGATCAGCCGTCGTCCGCTGCGCATCGGTTATGTGTTCAGTGCGCTGCTGGCGGTGGCCGGTGCGGCGATTATCCGTTATGACAAAGTCAGCGATCATTTCTGGTTCGGGCTGCTGTTAGTGCAGCTGGCAAACATCTGTTTTGCGGCGGGAATGGTTGGGTATAAGCGTCTGCAGGAGACCCGTCCGATGCCGCAGCACACCGCCTTCTCCTGGTTCTATCTGGGTGCGGTCGTGATTGCCGTGATCGCGTGGTGCGCCTGGGGTAATCCGCAGAAGTTGCCGACCACCTCACTGCAGTGGGGCATTCTGGTCTGGCTGGGCGTTGCGGCTTCCGGTCTGGGCTATTTTATGTGGAACTACGGTGCAACGCAGGTCGATGCCGGCACGCTGGGCATTATGAATAACATGCACGTTCCCGCCGGGCTGCTGGTGAATCTGGCAATCTGGCAGGAGAAACCGCACTGGCCGAGCTTTATTGCGGGTGCGCTGGTGATCCTCGCCTCGCTGTGGGTGCATAAGCGCTGGGTGGTGGGGCGTAGTAGCCGATCTTAAAGGAGAATCGCACCTAATCAGTGGCTGTGGGTCAGGTGAGGCCTCCCGGGCTGGCGCGTCCGATCGCGAAGGAATCTCACCTCCTTGTGGATCGGCCGGGCCATCCCTGGCCCGGACGCTTCGCTCTTCTGACGCGCCAGCCCATGAGGCGCGACAGCCTCATCGCTGTTAAATGCGTGGCTCAGTGCGAGCATGAAGGAGGGAATGGCAGGCCCGGTGCTGTTCTTGTCAAAGCCCTGATGAAGCGGGAGGTAAGGGGTGGCGCAGCTGGGGGAGCAAAGCGTCCGAGCCAGGGATGGCGAGGCCGTGCTGCATGGATGCAGGCTTTCTTTGCGATCAGATGCGCCACCTCTGACCACGCAGAGGTCAGAAGCGATCAGAAATTAAGCTGGCTTATCACTCTTCGGACGCTGGATCATCGCCAGTCCTTTCAGGAAGTTACGCAGAATCTGATCGCCACACTCGCGGTAGTTTTTATGGTCGGGCTTGCGGAAAATCGCCCCTACTTCCGCCTGCGACACGGTAAAGTTTGCGCGCTTCAGCACGTCAGGAATGTCGGTCGTTTTCAGATCGAACGCGATACGCAGTTTCTTCATGAAGATATTGTTATTCATTTTGCGCTCGATCGATGGGGCAGGCGCCTCTTCGCTTTTACCACGACGGTAAAAAATCAGGCCATTCAGAAAATACCCCATCAGCACATCAGGGCAGGGACGGAACGCGGCGTCGTCATCTTTTTTCAGCCACGCCTGAACATCCGTCTCGGGTACCTCACATTCCGCCAGCGCAAAAATCTTCACCATTCCGGCATCGCTCAGATTAAGCATGTAGCGCACGCTGCGCAGAATATCGTTATTAGTCATGGTGAGATCTTCTCATGGTCAGTCGACAGGCTGCGCATTATAGGGGATTTTACCAGCGTTCGCGCAGGTTTGTGCCCGACCATTTACCGCTGCAACACCGCACCGGGCAGCGCAGCATCGCGCACAAACGGCAGATGCTCACAGGCGTGCTGACGGGCGAAACGGATAAAGGCTTCCAGCACCGGCTGCCGCTGTTCACCTTCGCGCACGGCGGCGTAAAGACGACTCCAGAGCCCCTCACCCAGCGTGCGGGTCACGACCAGACCCTGCTTCTCAAAACTCTCCACCACCCAGTGCGGCAGCGCCGCGATACCCATGCGCGCGGAAACCATCTGAATCATCAGCAGGGTGTTATCGACGCTTTTCAGCGCCGGGCTGACGCCAGCAGGCTGCAGGAAGTGACGCCAGATATCCAGACGCTGACGCTGCACCGGATAGATCATCAATACCTCATCAGCCAGATCTTCCGGGGCAATCTGCTCCACCTGCGCCAGCGGATGATCCGTTGCCAGCACCAGCCGCACTTCATAATCGAACATCGGGGAGTAGAACAGGCCGGAGCGCGCCAGAATATCGGAGGTCAGCACCACATCCAGCTCACCCTGCTGCAGAGCGGGCTGAGGATCAAAGGTCACGCCCGATTTGAAATCCATCACCACCTGCGGCCAGCTCTGACGGAATTTATCCAGCGCGGGGGTCAGCCACTGAATACAGCTATGACACTCGATCGCCACCCGCAGCGTGGTCTGATGCGGCTCATGGCACGCCTGCAGGGCGTGCTGGATCTGCGGCAACACCTGCTCTGCCAGCTGCAGCAGAATATCGCCCTGCGGCGTAAACCGCAGCGGCTGACTTTTACGCACGAACAGGCGGAATCCCAGCCGCTGCTCCAGGTCGCTGAACTGATGAGAGAGCGCCGATTGCGTCTGGTGAAGCTGGGCCGCCGCCGCCGCCAGCGATCCCGTGTTGCGCAGAGCCTGAAGCGTCCGCAGGTGCTTGAGTTCGATCATGAGGGTCCTTCACATCGAAAATGAACATATTGCGCTTGAGCCACATACAGTACCCGCAGATTATAGCAGTGTAAACATCTGGACGGCTAAACCTCTCTGGCTGCCTGTAAAAGCCAGCGTGAAAGATTATCTGGAGAACAGCACATGACTATCCTGAACCACACCCTCGGCTTTCCCCGTATTGGCCTGCGCCGGGAACTGAAAAAAGCACTGGAGCAGTACTGGGCGGATGATATTTCGCAGCAGGACTTACTGGCGGTAGGCCGTGAACTGCGCGCCCGCCACTGGCAACAGCAGAAAGCGGCGGGTGTCGATCTGCTGCCGGTCGGCGATTTCGCCTGGTACGATCATGTGCTGACCACCAGCCTGATGCTGGGCAACGTGCCCGCACGCCATCAGAACCCGGAGGGCAGCGTTGACCTGGACACCCTGTTCCGCCTGGGCCGTGGTCGAGCCCCCAGCGGGGAACCCGCCGCCGCGGCAGAGATGACTAAATGGTTTAACACCAACTATCACTACATGGTGCCGGAATTTACCCGGGGACAGCGGTTTAAACTGACCTGGACGCAGCTGCTGGACGAGGTCGATGAGGCGCTGGCGCTGGGTCACAACATCAAGCCGGTGCTGCTGGGGCCGGTAACCTATCTGTGGCTGGGGAAAGTGAAAGGTGAGCCGTTCGAGCGCCTGTCGCTGCTGGAGGCGATTCTGCCCGTCTACCAGCAGGTGCTGGCAGAACTGGCCAGACGGGGCATCGAATGGGTGCAGATTGATGAACCGGCCCTGGCCCTGGAACTGCCGCAGGCGTGGCGCGACGCCTTTAAACCGGCGTATGACGCGCTGCAGGGTCACAGCAGACTGCTGCTGACCACCTACTTTGACAGCATCGGACAGAACATTGAGGTGATTCGCGCACTGCCGGTGCAGGGCCTGCATGTCGATCTGGTTCATGGCCACGATGACCTCCAGCAGCTGAATCAGCAACTGCCCGCCAGCTGGCTGCTGTCACTCGGGGTGATCAACGGGCGTAACGTCTGGCGCGCCGATCTCAGCCGCTGGTTCAGCCGTCTGCAACCGGTGATTGCACAGCGGGAACAGGTCTGGATCGGCTCCTCCTGCTCGCTGCTGCACAGCCCGATCGATCTCAGCGTGGAAACCCGTCTGGATGATGAGGTCAAAAGCTGGTTCGCTTTCGCCCTGCAGAAGTGTGCTGAACTTTCGCTGCTTACTCACGCACTGAACCAGAACGATGCGGCGTCGCTGGAGGCCTGGAGTGCCCCGGTGCGCGCCCGTGCGCACTCGCGCCGCGTGCACAATGCCGCAGTGGGCCAGCGTCTGCAGGCCATCACGCCACAGCTCAGTCAGCGCCAGCGCGCCTATTCTGAGCGGGCTGCCCTGCAGCGTCAGCGTTTCAGACTGCCGGCCTGGCCCACCACCACCATCGGCTCTTTTCCACAGACCACTGAGATCCGTGGCCTGCGCCTCGACTTTAAGCAGGGCCGTCTCGACAGCAGCCACTACCGCACCGGCATCGCGGCACATATCAGGCAGGCCATTACCGAACAGGAGCGGCTGGGGCTGGATGTGCTGGTTCACGGTGAAGCGGAACGCAACGACATGGTGGAGTATTTTGGCGAGCATCTGGAGGGATTTGTCTTCACCCAGAACGGCTGGGTGCAGAGCTACGGTTCCCGCTGTGTGAAACCGCCGGTGATCATCGGGGATATCAGCCGGCCGGCGGCGATCACCGTGGAGTGGGCCAGCTATGCGCAGTCGCTGACCGACAAGCCGGTAAAAGGGATGCTGACTGGCCCGGTTACCATCCTCTGCTGGTCTTTCCCGCGTGAAGATGTGTCACGGGAAACCCTCGCAAAGCAGATCGCGCTGGCGCTGCGTGATGAAGTGAAAGATCTGGAGAAGGCGGGAATCGGGATTATTCAGATAGATGAACCGGCTCTGCGTGAGGGCCTGCCTTTGCATCAGTCGGAGTGGGCCGCCTACCTGACCTGGGCGGTAGAGGCGTTCCGGCTTACCGCGGCCGTGGCGCAGGATGACACCCAGATTCACACCCATATGTGTTACTGCGAGTTCAACGACATCATGGATGCCATTGCGGCGCTGGATGCGGATGTCATCACCATTGAAACCTCGCGCTCCGATATGGAGCTGCTGGAATCGTTTGAGCATTTCGACTATCCGAATGAAATCGGCCCCGGCGTCTATGACATTCACTCGCCTAACGTTCCCAGCGTTGAGTGGATAGAGGCCCTGCTGCAGAAGGCCGCACAACGGATTCCGGCAGCGCGTCTGTGGGTAAACCCGGACTGCGGCCTGAAAACGCGCGGCTGGACGGAAACACGGCAGGCGCTGGCCAATATGGTAACGGCGGCGAAGAAACTGCGTGGTGAGACGGCGTAGGGGAGCGGGTCCGGGTGGCAAAAAAAAGGGGCGCAGACGCGCCCCTTTTTCAGTTACTGCGAGGTCACACCATATTGCCTGAACCAGGTCAGCATCCGCTGCCAGCCATCCTGAGCCGATTCCGCATGGTAGCTCGGGCGGTAGTCTGCATTAAACGCATGACCCGCTTCGGGATAGACGATGATCTCGGCGGTGGCATTGGCGGCATGCAGCGCCTGTCGCATCTGCTCGACGCTCTCCAGCGGGATGCTCTCGTCCTGTCCGCCATAGAGTCCTAAAACCGGCGCGTTGAGCGCGACGGCAATATCAATCGGGTGCTTCTGCTGCTTCAGAGTGCGGTCGCCGGTCAGCCGTCCATACCAGGCCACGGCGGCGCGCAGCTGCGGATTGTGCGCGGCGTAGAGCCAGCTGATGCGGCCACCCCAGCAGAAACCGGTAATGCCCATGCGGCGGATATCGCCGCCGTTGCGTGCGGCCCAGTTGGCGGCATGGTCCAGGTCAGCCAGCACCTGAGTATCCGGCACTTTACTGACCAGCTCGCTGAACAGCGTCGGGATATCGTGATACTCAGAGGGATCGCCCTCACGGAAATAGAGCTCCGGTGCAATCGCCAGATAGCCTTCCAGCGCCAGACGGCGGCAGATATCCCGGATGTGTTCGTGCACACCAAAGATCTCCTGCACCACCAGCACGACGGGTAAAGGACCTTCCGCTGACTGCGGTTTTGCAAAATAGGCCGGCATGTTTTCGCCCTGACTGGGCACGGAAGTCTCACCTGCGTGAATGGCCGGACTATCGGTAATAATGGTGGTGTCGGCGGTGGGCTGCACGGCTGGGGCAAAGCCGCCCGTCGCCGGTTTTTGTGGCAAAGTATCACTGGGTTTCATTATTCTCTCCGTGCAAGCATTGGCGCAATCACGTAACTATAGCCTGGCCCGAAAGCGTGCGTGCCAGGTGTCGGGTAACAGAATCAGCAGCGAACAAACGCATCCACCTCTTTAACATTGCCCTGACCCCGACACAGCCCCACCGGGCGTTATCCGGGCGAAGAAGATGTTAATGTGTGATTAATGTCGCATTTTTTCTTCCGGTAAATGTAACTTTCATTTTCTTAAGTGAATGATGTCACATATTTATCGGGCGTGCTGGCGTAGAGTGGCGCGCTATCATCCCTTAACAGGAGTCTGCAAATGACACAGTCTGACGTTTTCCATCTTGGCCTGACGAAAGCCGATCTGCAGGGCGCCACCCTGGCGATTGTGCCGGGCGACCCGGAGCGCGTGAAGAAAATTGCCGGACTGATGGAGGATGCCACGCATCTCGCCTCACACCGTGAATTTACCTCCTGGCTGGCAAAGCTGGATGGCAAGCCGGTGGTTGTCTGCTCAACCGGCATCGGCGGTCCTTCGACCTCGATTGCGGTAGAAGAGCTGGCTCAGCTTGGCGTGCGCACCTTCCTGCGCGTCGGCACCACGGGTGCCATTCAGCCACATATCAACGTCGGCGATGTGCTGGTCACGACCGCCTCCGTGCGCCTGGATGGCGCCAGCCTGCATTTCGCGCCGATGGAGTTCCCGGCGGTGGCTGACTTCGGCTGTACCACTGCGCTGGTGGCGGCTGCAGAAGCCTGTGGCGCCACAACCCATATCGGCATTACCGCCTCCTCTGACACCTTCTATCCGGGCCAGGAGCGCTACGACACCGTCTCAGGCCGCGTCGTCGGCCGTTTCAAGGGTTCGATGAAAGAGTGGCAGGAGATGGGTGTCCTCAACTATGAGATGGAATCCGCTACACTGTTAACCATGTGCGCCAGCCAGGGCCTCCGCGCCGGTATGGTGGCAGGCGTCATTGTGAACCGTACGCAGAAAGAGATCCCTGATGCGGTCACCATGAAACAGACAGAAAGCGACGCAGTGAAGATTGTGGTCGAAGCGGCGCGTCGCTTGCTGTAGGCCGCGTCAGGCCGCGGGCCCCTATCGGGCCTGCTGCTGTATAGGGCGCGTCATTTCAGTGAAACCTGAGAAGGCTTATGCGCAATACACTTCCTGTCCGACGACCGGCATTCAAAGCCGATCCCGCCGCCCTTAATGCCCGGCTGGAACGCGGTGCCGAACGCTTCCGTGCCGCCATGCAGCAGGGTGACTATGCACAGGCCGCCCAGTGCTGCGAAGAGGCACTGCGCTATCTGCCTCAGCAGATGCAGGTGCTGAGCGACTATGCACTCTGTCTGCTGCGTCTGGGTCAGTACCAGAAGTCCTATAAAATCTATCAGAAGATTGCGCACTCCCCGCCCGCGGTGCGCAGCACCGCCTCTGAAACCTGGCTGGATGGCCTGACCGAAGTCTGTGGCTGGCTGAATAAGCCGGATGAGGTGGCGCGCTATGGTCTGGCGTCGCTGATGCAGTCCGATGCGCGTTTCAGTCAGGGGCAGCGTGTGGCGTTTCCCGCTCCCCAGCCCGAGCCTGCCGATCTCACACAGCCGCACCAGAATGTCATTGCCTTCAGCCTGTTTGGTGACCAGCCGCGCTACTGCGAAACCCTGATTAAAAACGTCGAAGTCGTACCTGAACTCTATCCCGGCTGGGTCTGCCGCATCTACCTTGACGACAGCGTGCCGCAGCATGTCTGGCAGCGACTGGACCAGCCGCATGTGCAACGGGTCGATATGTCGCATGAGAAAACCCTGTTTCCCACCCTGTGGCGTTTTCTGGTGATGGACGATCCTGGCGTGAAGCGCTTTATCGTCCGCGATGCCGACTCGCTGCTCTCAGAGCGCGAAGCGGCGGCGGTCAGCGCCTGGCTGGCTTCACCTTACTGGTTCCACCATATGCGTGACTACTTTTCCCACACCGAACTGCTGCTGGCGGGGATGTGGGGCGGCTGTCATGGCGTCTTTCACAACGTGGAGCAGGCGATGCGTGATTTTATTGCGCACTACCGGGGGAGCGAACGCTTCACCGATCAATATTTCCTCAAAGTGGCGTTGTGGCCGACAGTACGTGAAAGCGTGCTGAATCACGATGAACTGTTTCACTTTCATCAGGCCCGGCCGTGGCCTGCCCATGCGCCGGTGCGCTGGCAGACGCCGCAGTTCCACGTGGGCAGCAATGCCGGCTTTGCCAGTATGACCGGGAAAGCCAGTGCGGCCGACGGCAGCAGACAGCGCGTGGCGATCACCGCGGGCGAAACCACCTGGCACTATCTGGCGCAGGTTAAGCAGGGTGAGTGGCTGTTGCCGATGCCCTTTTTTCTGATTGAGGAGTGGCAGGCGGGAAGGGTGACGGTGACCGCGCTCTAAGTTGCTGAGCGCGAATAAATTTATCTGGACATTCATACAGTGCGACTCTACCTTTTTCCTCAGCAGCGTAAGTCGCGGGGAAATCATGGATCAGCACATCATCATCAGCATCTGTCTGGCGCTTGCCGGGGTCGGGATCGGCTGGATGCTGGCACAGCTTCGTGCCGGGCATCAGGCCGCCAGTTTCCAGACTGAGCGCCGTCTGCAGCAGGAGGCGCAGCAGCGTCAGCAGCAGCAGACTGAACAGCTTCAGCAGCAGATCCGGGAGCGGGAACAGGAGCTGCGTCAGCTGCACGGTGCCCTGAGCGGAGCCACGGAGCGGCTGCAGCAGCTCGACTACTGGCGCAATGAAAGCGAGCAGCTCAATCGCGAGCTGCGCAATCAGCTGGAGGTCAACAGCGCGCAGGAAGCGGAGCTGCGTGAGGTGACCATCCGTCTGGAAGAGACCCGTTTTGCCGCCGAGGAGAAGCAGCGCCTGCTGACCAACAGCGAGCAGCGTCTCAGCGCCCAGTTTGAAAACCTCGCCAACCGCATTTTCGAAAACAGCGGCCGTCGCGTCGATGAGCAGAACCGTCAAAGCCTGGATAGCCTGATTGGCCCGTTACGTGAACAGCTGGATGGCTTTCGTCGTCAGGTGCATGAAAGCTTTGGCGCAGAGGCGCGTGAACGTCACACCCTGACCCACGAAATCCGTCAGCTTCAGCAGCTGAATGCGCAGATGGCGCAGGAGGCGCTCAACCTGACCAAAGCCCTGAAGGGCGACAATAAAATCCAGGGTAACTGGGGGGAAGTGGTCCTGAGCCGGGTGCTGGAAGCCTCCGGGCTGCGTGAAGGCTATGAATATGAAACGCAGGTCAGCATTCAGTCTGAACAGCAGGGCAGGATGCAGCCGGATGTGATTGTGCGGCTGCCACAGGGCAAAGATGTGGTGGTGGACGCCAAGATGACGCTGGTGGCCTATGAGCGCTACTTCAATGCGGATGATGAGATCGAACGTGAACAGGCGATTCAGGAGCATGTCAGCGCCATGCGGGCCCATATCCGCCTGCTGGGGCGAAAAGATTATCAACAATTGCCCGGTTTACGCTCGCTGGATTATGTGTTGATGTTCATTCCGGTTGAACCGGCCTTTTTACTGGCGATCGACCGCCAGCCTGAGCTGATTAGCGAGGCGCTGCAGCAGAATATCATGCTGGTCAGCCCCACCACGCTGCTGGTGGCGTTACGGACCATCAATAATCTGTGGCGCTATGAGCACCAGAGCCGCAATGCACAGCGTATTGCCGATCGGGCCGCACGCCTCTATGACAAGATGCGGCTGTTTGTGGATGACATGAGCGGTATTGGTCACAGTCTGGACAAAGCGCAGAACAGCTATCGCGAGGCGATGAAAAAGCTGGCAGAGGGGCGCGGTAACCTGATTGCGCAGACGGAAGGCTTCCGTGCGCTGGGCGTTGAAATCAAACGGCCGATCAATCCTCAGCTGGCCGAACGGGCCATGCCGGAAAAGCGGATGGCAGATGACGACAGGGATGATGAGGATGCGGATGACAGTGACAGGCGTGTGAGACGCCTCCACGAATAGTATGGGCGCAGCGTGCCTGACTTCCGTGACTCTGATACACTTCGGAAAGTATTGTTTGTGGAGCAGGTAAAACCGATGGCAGATGAATCACAGCAGGAAACCACCCATTTTGGCTTTCAGACGGTCGCCAAAAGCGAAAAAGCTGACAAAGTCGCGGATGTGTTTCACTCCGTAGCGGCAAAATATGACCTGATGAACGATTTGATGTCCTTTGGCGTCCATCGTATCTGGAAGCGCTTTACCATCGACAGCAGCGGTGTTCGCCGCGGTCAGCGTGTGTTGGATCTGGCGGGAGGCACCGGCGATCTGACGGCAAAATTCTCTCGTCTGGTGGGTGACACCGGTCAGGTGGTACTGGCGGATATCAACAGTTCCATGCTGAAGATGGGCCGCGAAAAGCTGCGCAATCAGGGTGTGGTGGGCAACGTCAGTTACGTGCAGGCCAACGCAGAAGCTCTGCCTTTCCCTGATAACTACTTCGACTGCATCACCATCTCCTTTGGTCTGCGCAACGTCACGGAAAAAGAGAAGGCGCTGGCCTCCATGTTCCGGGTGCTTAAGCCGGGCGGACGCCTGCTGGTGCTGGAGTTCTCTAAGCCAGTGCTGGACCCGCTGAGCAAAGCGTATGACGCTTACTCGTTCCACATTCTGCCGCGTATCGGCCAGCTGGTGGCGCAGGATGCTGAGAGCTACCGCTATCTGGCCGAATCGATCCGTATGCATCCCGATCAGGAGACCCTAAAGGCGATGATGAACGATGTCGGCTTTGAAAATACCACTTACTCCAACATGACTGGCGGCATCGTGGCGCTGCATCGTGGATTTAAGTTCTGAGTGAGATGGTGATGAACCTGACTCCTTTGATTACGGCGGGCATGGAGACGGCGCTGAACCGTATTCTGTACCGCGATCGCGGCCTTAAGCCGGCGCGGCAACGTCTGAATGGCAAAGTCCTGACACTGCGCCTGAATGAGTTCTCGTCTCCCCTGGTGCTGGTGTTCAGTGAACAGCAGCTGGATGTGTTAGCTGACTGGCAGGACCGCAGCGACTGCACGGTGATCACCTCGCTGAAAAGTCTGCCAAAGCTGCGCGATCGCCAGCAGCTGACGCCGCTGATTCGCAGCGGTGAACTGCAGGTAGAGGGCGATCTGCAGGTGGTGCAGCAGTTCTCGGCGCTGATGGATCTGGCTGAGCTGGATCCGGCGGAATATCTGGCTCCCTGGGTGGGCGACATCGCCGCGCAGGGCATCAGTCAGCGGGCACAGCAGGCTTTCCGCTTTTTCAAAGGTGAAGCAGCGCGTCGTCAGGGATATCTCGGACAGGCCATGACCGAAGAGTGGCGTGTTGCGCCTGGCTCACTGGAACTGGCCTGGTTTTCTGAGGAGGTCGACGCGATGGAACGTGCGCTTGAGGCGCTTGATGCGCGTCTGGCGCAGCTGGAGGCAAAATGAGTTTAGGAGAGATCCGCCGCTTATATCTGATCATGAAGGTGTTTCTGACCTATGGCCTTGATGAACTGATCCCGCAGACACGTCTCACTTTCCTGTTCCGCCTGTGGCGTCGCTCAATTTTCTGGATCCCCAATCTGCACCAGCATGAACCGACCGGTGCGCGTATGCGTATGGCGATGGAGCAACTGGGGCCGGTCTGGATCAAGTTTGGTCAGATGCTGTCAACGCGCCGGGATCTCTTCCCGCCGCTGATCGCCGATCAGCTGGCGATCCTGCAGGACCGTGTGGCGCCCTTCGATGGCGTCAAAGCGAAAGCACAGATTGAAGCCTCAATGGGCGCACCCATTGAGACCTGGTTTGATGATTTTGACATTAAGCCGCTGGCGTCTGCGTCGATTGCGCAGGTTCACACCGCCACGCTGAAATCTAACGGCAAAAAAGTGGTGATCAAAGTGATCCGCCCCGACATTTTGCCGGTGATCAAAGCGGATATGAAGCTGATCTATCGCCTGGCGCGCTGGGTTCCGCGTCTGCTGCCGGATGGCCGTCGTCTGCGTCCGGTCGAAGTGGTGCGCGATTATGAGAAAACCCTGCTTGATGAGCTGAACCTGTTACGCGAAGCCGCTAACGCCATTCAGTTACGCCGCAATTTTGAAGAGAGCCGTATGCTCTATGTGCCGGAAGTCTATTCCGACTATTGCAGCGAAACCATGATGGTGATGGAGCGCATTTACGGTATCCCGATTTCCGACGTTGCGACGCTGGAGCGCCATGGCGTGAACATGAAGCTGCTGGCCGAACGGGGTGTCCAGGTCTTCTTTACCCAGGTCTTCCGCGACAGCTTCTTCCACGCAGATATGCATCCGGGCAATATTTTTGTCAGCTATGAACACCCGGAAGATCCGCAATATATCGGTATCGACTGCGGCATCGTGGGGTCGCTGAACAAAGAAGATAAGCGTTATCTGGCAGAAAACTTTATCGCGTTCTTCAACCGTGACTATCGCAAGGTTGCCGAGCTGCACGTTGATTCCGGCTGGGTACCGCCCGATACCAACGTCGAAGATTTCGAGTTTGCGATTCGCACGGTGTGTGAGCCGATTTTTGAAAAGCCGCTGGCTGAGATCTCGTTCGGGCATGTGCTGCTGAACCTGTTCAACACCGCGCGTCGCTTTAATATGGAAGTGCAGCCGCAGCTGGTGCTGCTGCAAAAAACGCTGCTTTATGTGGAAGGCATTGGCCGTCAGCTCTACCCACAGCTCGACCTGTGGAAAACGGCCAAACCCTTCCTGGAAGAGTGGATCAAGGATCAGGTGGGTATCCCCGCCATTATCCGTGCGGTCAAAGAGAAAGCGCCGTTCTGGGCTGAAAAGCTCCCGGAGCTGCCAGAACTCTTTTACGACAGCATGCGCCAGCACAAGCTTTTACGGCACAGCGTCGATAAATTAGTGGGCGATCTCAATGCGCAGCGCGTCCGTCATCATCAGGCGCGTTATCTGTTTGGCGTCGGTGCCACACTGCTGCTAAGCGGAACGGCAGTTCTGCTCACCCGACCGGACTGGGATCTCTTTCCGGCGGTTCTGATGGCGGCAGGAATCGTTTCGTGGCTAATCGGCTGGCGTAAGACAAACTGATTGTCACGTCTGTTTAAAAAAAGGTAATGTCGCTGGCTAAAGCCCGGCTAAAAAGGGCACTCTGTCCTGCATTACCTTATCGTTTTCACAGAATATTAGAGGCTATCTCATGGGCGGTATCAGTATCTGGCAACTGTTAATCATTGCCGTGATTGTTGTACTTCTGTTCGGTACCAATAAATTACGTAATCTGGGTTCGGATTTAGGTTCTTCGATTCGTGGCTTCAAAAAGGCCATGAGTGATGAGGACGACAAAAAGGATCAACCGAAAGAGCAGGACGCTGACTTCGCTGCCAAAACGCTGGCGGACAAACAGCAAACTTCGGCTAACAAAGAAGAAGCCAAGAACGACAAGCAGGTGTAAACCGTGTTCGATATTGGTTTTAGTGAACTGGTATTGGTGTTCGTGATCGGGCTGATTGTACTCGGCCCGCAACGATTACCGGTTGCGGTGAAAACCGTGGTCGGCTGGATCAGGGCGATTCGTTCGCTGGCAGCCAATGTACAACATGAACTGGCGCAGGAACTCAAACTGCAGGAGTTGCAGGAGAGCCTGAAAAAGGTGGAAGAGGCGGGCCGTGGCACGCTCTCCCCTGAGCTGAAGGAGTCGATGGAAGAGCTGCGTAAAACGGCAGATTCAATGAAGCGCTCGGTCAGTCAGAGCATCGACATTGAAAAAGAGGAAGACGAAGCGAACACCATCCACTCAGCACAGCACCGGTATGCCCCTGAGCCTGCTGCGACGGAAACCGCCGCGACGCCAGCCTCAGCAGAGCATCAGGCCAGCGCACCGGCACAGGCACCGTCTGCGGTAGCGGGTGCCGATGCCGCGGTGCAACCCGCACCGGCCGCGGCCGCACAGCGACCCTCTGCTGCGCCATCCGCTCCGGCTGCGCCATCCTCTGCTGCGCCTGCTGCTGTGGCCAGCGCACCGGCACAGGCACCCGCTGGCGACGCCGCCAGGTCATCAGGGTCTGCGCGTCCTTCCGCGACCTCCTCTTCTGCAGGTGATGAACGATAATGGCCGTTGAAGATACCCAACCGCTCATCAGCCATCTGATTGAGCTGCGTAAGCGATTACTGAACTGCATCATCGCCGTACTGGTCATTTTCCTGGTACTGGTCTATTTCGCCAACGACATCTACCAGCTGGTCGCATCACCGCTGATCAGTCAGATGCCGGTGGGCTCCAGCATGATTGCAACCGATGTCGCCTCGCCGTTCTTTACCCCGATAAAGCTGACCATCATCGTGTCAGTGTTTCTCGCGGTGCCGGTGATCCTCTATCAGGTCTGGGCATTTGTCGCCCCGGCGCTCTACCGGCATGAGCGCAGGCTGGTGATGCCGCTGCTCTTTTCCAGCACCTTCCTGTTCTACTTCGGTGTGGCCTTCGCTTATTTCGTCGTTTTCCCGCTGGCATTTGGCTTTTTCACCAAGACCGCGCCCATCGGCGTGACGGTCGCAACGGATATCGCCAAATACCTCGATTTCGTCATGACTCTCTTCATGGCCTTTGGGGTGGCGTTTGAGGTGCCGGTGGCGATCGTGTTGCTCTGCTGGACCGGTATCACCAGCCCGGAAGATCTGAAAAAGAAACGTCCCTATATTCTGGTGGGCGCTTTCGTAGTCGGGATGCTGCTCACACCTCCGGACGTTTTTTCCCAAACTTTGCTCGCTATTCCGATGTACTGCCTGTTTGAAGTCGGCGTATTCTTTTCCCGTTACTATGTGGGTAAAGGCCGCTGGTCACAGGATGAGGATAAACATACCGACGCCTGACGCTGACCGTATGACCCGCACAGGCGGGAAGCGAGCCATCCAGACCGCCCCTCCGGGCGGTTTTTTTTTACAAACTGTGGGAAAAATTATGTTTGATATCGGTGTAAACCTGACCAGCACGCAATTCGCCTCCGACCGGCAAAAGGTGGTTAAACGCGCGCGTGATGCGGGCGTCACCGGCATGCTTATTACCGGCACCAACGCGCTGGAGAGCCAGCAGGCTCAGCGACTGGCTGAAGGCCAGCCCGGCTTTTGCTGGTCTACCGCGGGCGTTCACCCTCATCATGCCAGCGAATGGTCGCTGGAGATCGCCAGCACCCTGCGCCGGCTGGCGGAAAAACCGGAAGTGGTCGCCATTGGTGAGTGCGGACTCGATTTTAATCGCAACCTCTCGGCTCATGAGCAGCAGGAGTATGCATTTGACGCACAGCTGGCGCTGGCCGCAGAACTGAATATGCCGGTGTTCCTGCACTGCCGTGAAGCCCATGCGCGTTTCGCTGCGGTGCTTGCTCCCTGGCTGCCAAAACTGCCGGGTGCGGTGATCCACTGCTTTACCGGCACGCGCGACGAACTGGAAGCCTGTCTGGAAATGGGGTTATCTGTGGGCATTACGGGCTGGGTCTGCGATGAGCGTCGGGGTCTGGAACTGCGTGAGCTGCTGCCGCTGATCCCGGCCGAACGCCTGCTGCTGGAAACGGATGCGCCCTACCTGTTGCCGCGCGACATGCGTCCGCGTCCGCCTTCGCGCCGCAACGAACCCTGCTTTTTACCGCATATTGTCAGTCAGGTGGCGACATGGCGAGGTGAGAGTGCGGAGGCACTGGCGGCCCGCATCGATCATAACGCGCGGACGCTGTTCAGACTGGCTTAAAGCTTGCGGAACTGCTTGTTGTCGACGCTGCGCATCACCTGCTTGTTGAGGAGATTCAGCAACAGGATCGAGCGTGTTTCACCATCCGGCTCGGCAAAAATGGCGCGCAGCCCTTCAAACGTTCCTTCGGTGATGACAACCTCATCGCCGCTCTGTGGCGTTTCAGGATCGAGCAGGATTTGCGGGACGTCGGTTTCCAGCGCTTCGATGACCGCCGACGGCACGGTTGCCGGGGTGGAGCCGAAGCGGACAAAGTGACTGACACCGCGGGTGCTGCTGATGGTGGTGGTGTGAATCTCTTCAGGATCGAATTCGATAAACAGGTAGTTAGGGAACAGCGGCTCACTCACCGTGGTGCGTTTACCGCGCACGATCTTTTCCAGAGCGATCATCGGGCTGAGGCAATGCACCTCCTGCCGCTCGAGATGCTCCTTCGCGCGCAATAGCTGTCCACGTTTGCAATAGAGTAAGTACCAGGCTTCCATAACGGCTCCCATTGAATGGACGCTAAGAATAGCAAACCTGTTGCCAGAGTTATAGCGCAGGGGCAGAGTAAAGCGGCCCGCAGAGAAAATAAATTGAGACTTTTCTTAGCAGGCCGGAGGCGGGCAGAAACGGTAACGGGAAATTGACGTGCACCAGGGCTCTGTATCAGACTCGATAACCTTCACCTCTGCAAAAGGAACGTCTGATGGAACTCTTTCTGTTGAGCAATGGCAGGCTGGCGGACGATGCGCCGCTGCTGGGTTATGCGCAGCCGCAGCTGCACGCGATGATCGCCCGACGCGCTATCCGCTCGGCGATCCTGATCCCCTACGCGATAATCCGGGGCGATCAGCAGCAGCGCGCCGCCGAACTCACGGCGTCTCTGGGCATCCCGGTCAGGCTGGTTCAATCCTTTGCCTCACCGGCTGAGGCGATTGCACAGGCAGAACTGATTCTGGTCAGCGGCGGCAACACCTGGTTTCTGAACCAGATGCTGCATGAGCAGGATCTCATCGTCCCGATCCAGCGTGCGGTACGTGAGCGACAGGTGCCTTATCTCGGCTGGAGCGCGGGCTGCAATGTGGCGACGCCCTCCATCCGCACCACCAACGATATGCCGGTGCGCAGCAGTGTGGTGCTGCCCGCGCTGGGACTCTTTCCGGTGCAGATCAATCCCCACTATCTTGATGCCAGCGTCAGCGGCCATATGGGCGAAACCCGCGATGAGCGTCTGGCGGAGTTCTGCGCGGTCAATCCGACGGAGTCGGTGATTGCCCTGCGTGAAGGCAGTTTTCTGCACCTGCATGACAACCAGCTGCGCTATTACAGCGTGCGAAACGAGGACTTTAAGCTGTTTCGCCACGGTGACCCGATTCAGGGAATGCACGATACCCGCGCACTGCAACCGCTGGTTCCCTTTCAGTGCGTATGAGGCTGCGGTATAAACCTCAGCAACTCCGCGTAATCAGACCTATAATGGCCGATTCACTCTGGCCGGAATGTTAAAGCCGCATGAAATACCACGATTTGAGAGACTTCCTCGCGCTGCTTGAACAGCGTGGTGAGCTAAAGCGCATTACCCAGTCCATCGATCCCGAACTGGAAATGACGGAGATTGCCGATCGCACGCTGCGTGCCGGTGGCCCCGCCCTGCTGTTTGAAAACCCGAAAGGGTACGATATGCCGGTGCTGTGCAACCTGTTCGGCACGCCTAAGCGCGTGGCTATGGGCATGGGGCAGGAGGAGGTGAGCGCCCTGCGTGAAGTGGGTAAGCTGCTGGCCTTCCTGAAAGAGCCTGAGCCGCCAAAAGGCTTCCGCGACCTGTTCGATAAAATGCCGCAGTTTAAGCAGGTGCTGAACATGCCGACCAAACGGCTGCGTAATGCGCCCTGTCAGGAAGAGGTGTTCAGCGGTGATGAGGTCGATCTGACGCGTATTCCGGTCATGAAGTGCTGGCCAGGCGATGCCGCACCGCTGATTACCTGGGGACTGACCGTCACGCGTGGCCCCCACAAAGAGCGTCAGAATCTCGGTATTTACCGTCAGCAGGTGATCGGTAAAAATCGTCTGATCATGCGCTGGCTGTCGCACCGTGGCGGCGCGCTTGATTTTCAGGAGTGGACGAAAGCGCATCCGGGTGAACGTTTTCCGGTTTCGGTCGCGCTGGGCGCCGATCCTGCCACCATCCTCGGCGCGGTGACGCCGGTGCCTGACACGCTGTCAGAATATGCGTTTGCCGGTCTGCTGCGCGGCAACAAAACGGAAGTGGTGAAGTGCCTGTCGAACGATCTCGAAGTGCCGGCCAGTGCGGAAATCGTGCTGGAAGGGTATATCGAAGCGGGCGATATGGCGCCAGAAGGCCCCTACGGCGACCACACCGGCTACTACAATGAAGTGGATAGCTTCCCGGTATTTACCGTGACGCATATCACGCAGCGTCGACAGCCGATCTATCACTCCACCTATACCGGGCGTCCGCCGGATGAACCCGCCGTACTGGGCGTGGCGCTGAATGAAGTTCTGGTACCGATTCTGATTAAGCAGTTCCCGGAGATCGTGGACTTCTACCTGCCGCCTGAAGGTTGCTCCTACCGGCTGGCGGTTGTGACGATTAAAAAGCAGTACGCAGGGCATGCCAAACGTGTCATGTTTGGCGTCTGGTCATTTTTGCGGCAGTTCATGTACACCAAATTTGTTATTGTGTGTGACGATGATGTTAATGCGCGCGACTGGAATGATGTGATCTGGGCGATCACCACGCGAATGGATCCGGCCCGTGATACGGTATTAGTCGAAAATACCCCTATCGACTATCTCGATTTCGCCTCGCCGGTTTCCGGACTGGGGTCGAAGATGGGGCTTGATGCAACCAATAAGTGGCCGGGTGAAACGCAGCGTGAATGGGGTACGCCCATTGTTAAAGATCCTGCGGTCACGGCGCGCATTGATGCTATCTGGGATGAGCTAGGTATTCTTGATCAGCCGCCACAGCGTTGATGGCGAGCACAACCATAAAGACGACCCGACAGAGGGAACGCATGACAACGTTAAGCTGTAAAGTAACTTCGGTTGAGGCGATTACCGACACGGTCTATCGCGTTCGCCTGATCCCTGAAGCGGAATTCAGTTTTCGCGCGGGGCAGTATCTGATGGTCGTGATGGATGAGCGTGATAAGCGTCCGTTCTCACTGGCCTCAACGCCGATGGAAAAAGATATTATTGAGCTGCATATCGGCGCGTCCGATCTCAACCTCTATGCGATGGCGGTGATGGATCGGATCCGCAACGATCGTCAGATCACCGTCGATATGCCGCACGGTGACGCCTGGCTGCGCGAAGAGAGCAGTAAGCCGCTGATCCTGATTGCAGGTGGCACCGGCTTCTCCTACGCCCGTTCAATTCTGCTCACCGCGCTGGCGGAACAGCCGGAGCGCGATATCGCCATTTACTGGGGCGGACGTGAGCTTAAGCATCTGTACGATCTGGACGAGCTGAATGCGCTGGCGGTGAAGCACCCGAACCTGAAAGTGATCCCGGTTGTTGAACAGCCTGAAGCGGGCTGGCAGGGACGTTCCGGTACGGTACTGACCGCGGTGATGCAGGATTTCAGCACGCTGAGCGAACATGAGATCTACATCGCCGGACGCTTTGAGATGGCGAAGATTGCCCGCGACCGTTTCTGTGCCGAGCGTGGCGCAGTCGAGTCACAGATGTATGGCGATGCGTTTGCCTTTATCTGATCGCCGGCAGCAGACAGAAAAAACCCGCCGGTAACGGCGGGTAAATCTGACAAAATAAACGCAACGTATTACAGACGCTCGAATACGGTTGCGATCCCCTGGCCCAGCCCGATACACATGGTGGCAAGACCCAGGCTGGCATCGCGTCGTTCCATAATGTTCAGCAGCGTGGTACTGATGCGCGCGCCGGAACAGCCCAGCGGATGGCCTAACGCAATCGCGCCGCCATTCAGATTGACCTTTTCATCCATCTGCTCCAGCAAGCCTAAATCTTTGATGCACGGCAGTGTCTGCGCAGCAAAGGCTTCGTTCAGCTCAAAGACGTCGATATCGCTGACGCTCAGTCCCGCCCGTTTTAACGCCAGCTTACTGGCCGGAACCGGCCCATAGCCCATGATTGAAGGATCGCAGCCCACCACGGCCATGCTGCGGATGCGGGCGCGCGGCGTCAGCCCCAGCTCGCGGGCGCGTGATTCGCTCATCACCAGCATAGCGGCTGCGCCATCTGACAACGCTGACGAGGAGCCCGCCGTCACGGTGCCATTCACCGGATCGAAAGCCGGTTTCAGCGCCGCCAGGCCTTCGGCGCTGGTCTCTTCACGGATCACTTCATCAAAATCATAACGTTTGAGGATGCCGTCGCTGTCATGACCATAGGTGGCGACAATCTCTGTCGCAAAATCACCGCGCCGGGTGGCCTGCCAGGCCCGCTGGTGCGAACGCAGGGCAAACGCATCCTGCTGCTCACGGCTGATATGATGCATCCGCGCCAGCATTTCTGCCGTCAGGCCCATCATCCCTGCGGCTTTGGCAACCGTCCGGCTAAGCCCGGGATGAAAGTCGACGCCATGGTTCATCGGCACATGCCCCATATGCTCCACGCCGCCGATCAGACAGCTCCGGGCATCACCGACCATAATGGCGCGGGCGGCATCGTGCAGCGCCTGCATGGAAGAGCCGCACAGCCGGTTGACGGTGCTGGCTGGCACCGTATGGGGAATTTCGGCCAGCAGGGCAGCGTTACGTGCGATATTAAATCCCTGCTCAAGCGTCTGCTGCACGCAGCCCCAGAGAATGTCATCCAGCTCTGCCGGGTTCACCGTCGGGTTACGGCTCAGCAGTTCACGCATCAGATGCGCAGAGAGATCTTCGGCGCGCACATGACGGAAGGCGCCGCCTTTTGACCGGCCCATTGGCGTGCGCACGGCATCAATAATCACCACATTTTCCATCTTCTTGCCCTCAGGCGCTTTTCAGCGCGGCTTCATCAATCGGTTTGGCGGCGAGATACCAGCTTTCATGCTGATGGGCTTTCTGCAGCAGCAGGGCAGGCAGGGCATACAGGCCACCGAGGCCGCTATAACGCCGGGCCTGATCCACCACGTTGCTGTTACCCAGAGTATCGAGATAGCGGAAAGCCCCGCCACGGAAAGGCGGGAAGCCGAGGCCATACACCAGCGCCATATCGGCTTCCGCCGGTGAGGCGATAATCTTCTCTTCCAGGCAGCGCACCACTTCGTTCAGCATCGGCAGCATCATGCGGTTCAGAATCTCTTCATCGCTGAAGATTCGCGCGGGCTGACAGGCCTGCTGCAGCAGCGTATCGACATCGGCATCGGCCACTTTTTTTGGCTTGCCCTTTTTATCTTCTTCCCAGCGCCAGAAGCCTTTGCCATTTTTCTGGCCAAAGCGACCAGCCTCAAACAGCAGATCGATCGCGTCGCGATAGTCATGCTTCATGCGGTCCGGGAACCCGTCAGCCATCACGCTTTGCGCGTGGTGCGCCGTATCGATGCCCACGACATCCAGCAGCCATGACGGCCCCATCGGCCAGCCAAACTGTTTTTCCATGACCTTATCTATCTGGCGGAAATCTGCGCCATCGCGCAGGAGCAGGCTGAAAGCGGCGAAGTAGGGGAACAGCACCCGGTTAACAAAGAAGCCGGGGCAGTCGTTGACCACGATAGGGGTTTTGCCCATTTTGCTGGCCCAGGCCACCACTTTGCCGAGGGTCGCTTCACTGGTTTTCTCGCCCCGGATCACTTCGACCAGCGGCATACGCGGCACCGGGTTAAAGAAGTGCATGCCACAGAAGTTTTCCGGGCGCTGTAACGCCTGCGCCAGCTGGCTGATAGGAATGGTCGAAGTATTCGAGGCCAGAACGGCATCGTCACGCAGGTGCCGCTCTGTTTCAGCCAGCACTTTAGCCTTGATCTGCGGATTCTCGACCACCGCTTCCACCACCACGTCGGCCTGTTCAAAACCGGCGTAATCCAGCGTGGGCTGGATGGTGGCGATGACGCTGGCCAGTCTGTTGCCGTCAATTTTTCCGCGCGCCAGCTGGGTGTTGAGCAGCTTGCTGGCTTCATTCATCCCCAGCGTCAGCGCCTGTGGATTGATATCTTTCATTCTGACCGGCACGCCTTTCCAGGCAGACTGGTAGCTGATGCCACCGCCCATGATGCCTGCGCCCAGCACGGCCGCCTGAGCAGGTGCGCCGCTTTCGCTGGCGCGTTTTTTTGCCAGCCCTTTAACGTACTGATCGTTGAGGAAGATGCCGACCAGTGCGCGCGCTTCGTCAGACTGCGCCAGCGGCACAAATGCAGCCGTTTCAAGCTTCAGCGCATCATCACGACCGAGACTGGCCGCGGCCTCAATGGTTTTTACCGCCATCAGCGGAGCGGGGTAATGCTTTCCTGCGGTCTGAATCACCATGCCCTTCGCAATGGTAAAACTCATCGCCGCCTCGATCGGACTGAGCTTCAGCGGGGCCAGTTTAGGCGCACGGCGCGCCTGCCAGCTGCCCTCTTCGGCGGCCGCTCTGAGCATGGTGATGCCCGCTTCGCGCAGTTTGTCACGGGCAACCACCGCATCGACCAGGCCCAGTTTCAGCGCGGCATTGCCATCCACATCTTTACCGGCGGCAATAATTTCCAGCGCGCTGTCGGCTCCCAGCAGGCGGGGCAACCTTACGCTGCCGCCAAAGCCTGGCATGATGCCGAGTCTGGTTTCCGGCAGGCCGATGCGGGCATCCGCAGTGGCGATGCGCATGTCGGTCGCCAGGACGCACTCACATCCGCCACCCAGCGCATAACCATCAATGGCTGCCAGGGTGGGCACGGGCAAATCTTCCAGACGGTTGAAGATGCTGTTGGCGTAACTCAGCCACTGGCTCAGCTTTTCGGTGGGAGCATCAAACAGGGAAAGGAACTCGGTAATGTCCGCACCCACGATAAAGGCGGGTTTAGCGGAGCTCAGCAGCAGGCCGCGCAGTGCTGGCTGCTGTTCCAGGACCGCAATGGCCTCGCCCAGACTGGCGACCGTTTGCGTATCCAGCTTGTTGACTGAGCCTGTGGCATCAAAAACCAGCTCGGCGATGCCATCGTCCAGCCAGTGAAGGGTAAGGTTAGCGCCTTGGTAGAGCATGTGCGTCTCCTGAAACCGCGAAAGGTGATCTGGTCATACCAGATGATCGTGAGTGTGGGATTGATGTTAATTTTTTGCAAACCGCTCTTTGCTTATTTGCTAACAAGATCACAGCCACGCCGGCTTCGGCATCTGAGCAAGGGGTATGCTAAACTGCGGCCATTTCGCGACACGGGAGAGACGGCTATGGATTCACTGAAGACCTTGTATCACGCGCACATCGCCACGTTGCAGCAACGGGCGCAGCAGGTGCTGGCACGCAATAAACTGGATGCGATGCTGATCCATTCCGGTGAGTTGCTGACGGTGTTTCTGGATGACCACACCTATCCGTTTAAGGTGAATCCGCAGTTCAAAGCTTGGGTGCCGGTCACGCAGGTGCCTAACTGCTGGCTCTGGATCGATGGCGTGAACAAACTGAAACTGTGGTTCTACTCTCCGGTGGATTACTGGCATAACGTTGAACCGCTGCCGGACAGTTTCTGGACCGGAGATGTCGAGGTTATCGGCCTGAAAAACGCAGATGAGATTGCGCACCTGCTGCCTGCACAGCGTGATAATGTCGCCTATATCGGGCCGGTTAATGCACGCGCGGCGCAGCTCGGAATCTCCTCAGACAACATCAACCCTAAAGCGGTCATCGACTTCCTGCACTACCATCGCAGCATCAAAACCGACTATGAACTGGCCTGTCTGCGCCAGGCGCAGAAGCTGGCGGTTGCGGGTCATCGCGCGGCCAAAGAGGCGTTCTCTGCGGGCCTGAGCGAATTTGACATCAATCAGGCTTACCTGACCGCGACCGGCCATCGTGATACCGATGTGCCGTACGGCAATATCATTGCGCTGAATGAACACGCGGCGGTGCTGCACTACACCCACCTGGATCATCAGCCACCGGCGAAACGTCACAGCTTCCTGATTGATGCGGGGGCCGAATATCTGGGCTATGCCGCCGATCTGACCCGCAGCTATGCGGCGCAGAGCAGCTCGCTCTATGCCAGAATGGTGGAGGCGATGAACGCCGAGGAGCTGGCGTTAATCGCCACGCTGAAACCGGGTGTGCGCTACACCGATTATCATCTTCAGATGCACCAGCGTATTGCGAAGATGTTGCTGAAGTTTGAGCTGGTGCAGGGAATCAGCGAAGAGGCGCTGGTGGCTGAAGATCTGACCGGGCCATTTATGCCACACGGTCTGGGGCATCCGCTGGGCTTGCAGGTGCATGACGTTGCCGGGTTTATGCAGGATGAGCAGGGCACCCATCTCGCCGCGCCTGCGCAGTATCCTTACCTTCGCTGCACCCGCGTGCTGCAACCCGGCATGGTCTTAACCATCGAGCCGGGCTTCTATATTATCGACTCGTTACTGGCGCCGCTGCGTCAGGGCCGTTTCAGTCAGCACTTTAACTGGCAGGCGATTGATGCGCTTCGGCCTTATGGCGGCATTCGCATCGAAGATAACGTGGTGATCCATCCAAACCGCGTTGAAAACATGACCCGCGATCTGCATCTGGCCTGATGGACGCTTTTGATATTCCCGCGCTGGCCGTGAGCATCAGTGAGGAAACCATCAAAAAGAGTCGCTTTATTACGCTGCTGGCGCACACCGAGGGGACAGAGGCCGCGCGCGCCTTTGTCCAGCAGGTGAAAAGCGAGCATCCTGCTGCCCGGCATCACTGCTGGGCCTGGGTGGCGGGCGCGCCGGATGACTCTCAGCAGCTCGGTTTTTCGGATGATGGTGAGCCGTCGGGCACCGCCGGGAAACCGATGCTGGCGCAGCTGATGGGTGCCGGTATTGGCGAGGTGACCGCTGTGGTAGTGCGTTATTACGGCGGCATCATGCTGGGCACCGGTGGCCTGGTGAAGGCGTATGGCGGTGGCGTCCAGCAGGGACTGAAGCAGTTACCGCGACAGCGCAAAGTGCCGATGATGGTTTTCACGCTGCAATGCGACTATGCACAGCACAGCGATATCGAACGGCTGGTGCAGCGTTTTGAAGGTAAGGTGACCGACAGCCACTATCAGGATCGTATTGCGCTGACGCTGGCATTGCCTTACGGACAGATCGAGGGGTTCAAAAAAAATCTGTCAGACTTTAGCCGGGGCGCGTTGTCGCTGATCCCGCTCACACCATGATGTTCATCTCTCTTATTTAAAGGAACGGCTGAATGCACTTTCGCGCCATTACCCGCATCGTCGGTCTGCTGGTAATTCTTTTTTCAGTGACAATGATTCTGCCCGGCCTCGTCGCATTAATCTATCGCGATGGCGCGGGACGGGCGTTCAGCCAGACATTTATGATGGCGCTGGTGATCGGCTCGCTGCTGTGGTGGCCGAACCGTAAAAAGAAAACCGAACTCAAACCCCGCGAAGGGTTCCTGATCGTCGTCCTGTTCTGGACGGTGCTGGGCAGCGTAGGGGCCATGCCCTTTATCTTTGCGGAGCAGCCGCATCTTTCCGTCACGGATGCGTTCTTTGAATCTTTCTCGGGCCTGACAACCACCGGAGCCACCACGCTGGTGGGGCTGGACTCGCTGCCTAAGGCCATCCTCTTCTACCGGCAGATGCTGCAGTGGCTGGGCGGGATGGGGATCATCGTGTTAGCGGTAGCCATCCTGCCGATTCTGGGCGTCGGGGGCATGCAGCTTTATCGCGCTGAAATGCCGGGACCCCTGAAAGACAATAAAATGCGCCCGCGCATCGCCGAGACGGCCAAGACACTCTGGCTGATCTATGTTCTGCTGACCGTAGCCTGCGCGCTGGCACTCTGGCTGGCGGGCATGCCGGCGTTCGATGCTATCGGCCACAGCTTTTCGACCATCGCCATTGGCGGCTTCTCAACTCATGATGCCAGCATCGGCTACTTTAACAGCAGCACCATCAATACTATCGTGGCGGTGTTCCTGCTGATCTCCGGCTGTAACTACGGCCTGCACTTTTCCATGCTAAGCGGACGTAACCTGCGCGTGTACTGGCGGGACCCGGAGTTCCGCATGTTTATCGGCGTTCAGCTGACGCTGGTTCTGATCTGTACGGTGGTGCTCTGGTTCCACAATGTCTATGCCAGCGGCTGGCAGACCCTGAACCAGGCCTTTTTCCAGGTGGTGTCCATGGCGACGACGGCGGGTTTCACGACCGACAGTATCGCTCGCTGGCCGCTGTTCCTGCCGGTTCTGCTGTTGTGCTCAGCTTTCATTGGTGGCTGTGCCGGTTCGACCGGGGGTGGCCTGAAGGTGATCCGCATTCTGCTGTTGTGCAAACAGGGTAACCGCGAACTTAAGCGTCTGGTTCACCCGAATGCGGTGTACACCATTAAGCTGGGCAATCGTGCGCTGCCGGAGCGTATCCTGGAAGCCGTCTGGGGATTCTTCTCGGCCTATGCGCTGGTGTTCCTGGTGAGCATGCTGGCGATCATCGCCACGGGCGTCGATGACTTCTCCGCTTTTGCTGCCGTTGCCGCCACGCTGAATAACCTCGGGCCGGGCTTAGGCGTCGTGGCAGACAACTTCACGTCGATGAATGATGTGGCGAAATGGATACTTATCTCTACCATGTTGTTCGGGCGTCTCGAGGTTTTCACCTTGCTGGTGCTGTTTACGCCTACTTTCTGGCGTGAATAATTAATAAGGATGCTGACATGAAAGCGCTGATTCTCTATTCCACCCGCGACGGGCAAACGCAGAAGATTGCTTCCGCTCTTGCAGAGACCATCCGGCAGCAGCAGCCGTGTGATGTGCTGAACATCCAGGATGCCGCTGTGCCTGACTGGACACAGTATGATCGCGTACTGATTGGCGCCTCGATCCGCTATGGCCATTTTCAGCCGGTCGTCGAGACCTTCGTTAAGCAACATCTCCCTGCGCTGCAGCAGCGTACCAGCGGTTTCTTTTCGGTAAACCTCACGGCACGCAAACCTGAAAAGCGTTCTCCTGAAACGAATGCCTATACCCGGAAGTTCTTATTGCAGTCTCCATGGCAGCCTGACTGCTGTGCCGTATTCGCAGGGGCGCTCTATTATCCCCGCTATCGCTGGTTTGACCGTGTGATGATTCAGCTGATTATGCGTATGACCGGCGGTGAAACCGATGCAACGAAAGAAGTGGAATACACGGACTGGCAACAGGTGAGCCGTTTTGCCCATGAATTTGCACAGTTACCAGGCAAATCGTAGCGAAATAGCGCGATTTGGTGAAAATTACTTCGAACAGTAATCTTTTCGCAATAAACGCTTGTCAGCCCGCGCGAACTCCCTATAATGCGCCTCCATCGACACGGCACACCGGCAACGGGAAACGGGTTGAAGGTTCAGGAGACTGAGCCGCCGGAGAAAAACTTCTGAAAAAAGAGGTTGACTCTGAAGGAGGAAAGCGTAATATACGCCACCTCGCGACAGGACGCTAACGCACTGTTCGCACTGCTCTTTAACAATTTATCAGACAATCTGTGTGGGCACTCGCAGGATTGATATCAGCGTCTTTGGACGCACAAAAATATCAAAGCCTCACGAGTGAACACATAATGAAATTCATTATGACGTTTTACAGATGAGCACCGCTGAACTCGTTTCAGCAAATCAAACTTTAAATTGAAGAGTTTGATCATGGCTCAGATTGAACGCTGGCGGCAGGCCTAACACATGCAAGTCGGACGGTAGCACAGAGGAGCTTGCTCCTCGGGTGACGAGTGGCGGACGGGTGAGTAATGTCTGGGGATCTGCCCGATAGAGGGGGATAACCACTGGAAACGGTGGCTAATACCGCATAACGTCGCAAGACCAAAGAGGGGGACCTTCGGGCCTCTCACTATCGGATGAACCCAGATGGGATTAGCTAGTAGGCGGGGTAATGGCCCACCTAGGCGACGATCCCTAGCTGGTCTGAGAGGATGACCAGCCACACTGGAACTGAGACACGGTCCAGACTCCTACGGGAGGCAGCAGTGGGGAATATTGCACAATGGGCGCAAGCCTGATGCAGCCATGCCGCGTGTATGAAGAAGGCCTTCGGGTTGTAAAGTACTTTCAGCGGGGAGGAAGGCGGTGAGGTTAATAACCTCGCCGATTGACGTTACCCGCAGAAGAAGCACCGGCTAACTCCGTGCCAGCAGCCGCGGTAATACGGAGGGTGCAAGCGTTAATCGGAATTACTGGGCGTAAAGCGCACGCAGGCGGTCTGTTAAGTCAGATGTGAAATCCCCGGGCTTAACCTGGGAACTGCATTTGAAACTGGCAGGCTTGAGTCTCGTAGAGGGGGTAGAATTCCGTGTAGCGGTGAAATGCGTAGAGATCTGGAGGAATACCGGTGGCGAAGGCGGCCCCCTGGACGAAGACTGACGCTCAGGTGCGAAAGCGTGGGGAGCAAACAGGATTAGATACCCTGGTAGTCCACGCCGTAAACGATGTCGACTTGGAGGTTGTTCCCTTGAGGAGTGGCTTCCGGAGCTAACGCGTTAAGTCGACCGCCTGGGGAGTACGGCCGCAAGGTTAAAACTCAAATGAATTGACGGGGGCCCGCACAAGCGGTGGAGCATGTGGTTTAATTCGATGCAACGCGAAGAACCTTACCTACTCTTGACATCCAGAGAACTTAGCAGAGATGCTTTGGTGCCTTCGGGAACTCTGAGACAGGTGCTGCATGGCTGTCGTCAGCTCGTGTTGTGAAATGTTGGGTTAAGTCCCGCAACGAGCGCAACCCTTATCCTTTGTTGCCAGCGATTCGGTCGGGAACTCAAAGGAGACTGCCGGTGATAAACCGGAGGAAGGTGGGGATGACGTCAAGTCATCATGGCCCTTACGAGTAGGGCTACACACGTGCTACAATGGCGCATACAAAGAGAAGCGACCTCGCGAGAGCAAGCGGACCTCACAAAGTGCGTCGTAGTCCGGATCGGAGTCTGCAACTCGACTCCGTGAAGTCGGAATCGCTAGTAATCGTGGATCAGAATGCCACGGTGAATACGTTCCCGGGCCTTGTACACACCGCCCGTCACACCATGGGAGTGGGTTGCAAAAGAAGTAGGTAGCTTAACCTTCGGGAGGGCGCTTACCACTTTGTGATTCATGACTGGGGTGAAGTCGTAACAAGGTAACCGTAGGGGAACCTGCGGTTGGATCACCTCCTTACCTGAAGATACCTTCCCGCGCAGTGCTCACACAGATTGTCTGATAAAAAGTCACGAGCAGAAAAAACCTCTACAGGCTTGTAGCTCAGGTGGTTAGAGCGCACCCCTGATAAGGGTGAGGTCGGTGGTTCAAGTCCACTCAGGCCTACCAAATTTCTTCTCATGCTGCGTTATGCGCGCGGTCGTTTACCTGAGTAAACGTCCCTTCCGCATGCCTTGCCTGAAAAGAAATTGC
This sequence comes from Pantoea anthophila, assembly GCF_026104315.1. Lineage (NCBI taxonomy): Bacteria > Pseudomonadati > Pseudomonadota > Gammaproteobacteria > Enterobacterales > Erwiniaceae > Pantoea > Pantoea anthophila. The sequence continues at coordinate 3,730,773 of NZ_CP110473.1, read as the reverse complement.
ATCCTTCTCATGAAGAATGTAACTCGGTTGAGTGGTAGTAGTGGTCTCTGCAGTAACTGTATGGGGCTATAGCTCAGCTGGGAGAGCGCCTGCCTTGCACGCAGGAGGTCAGCGGTTCGATCCCGCTTAGCTCCACCATACTTGCTGTATTTTTCTGAAATACCTCAGAGCGTACCGGCGACGGTGTGCTGTGACGTATTATGCTCTTTAACAATCCGGAACAAGCTGAAAATTGAAACGACATGGCGCGTTCATTCTCCGTAATAAGAATGAAATGACGACATGTCCGAGTCTCTCAAATGCTTACAGTCTGCAGCGTGAAAACGCCTGTGGGTTGTGAGGTTAAGCGACTAAGCGTACACGGTGGATGCCCTGGCAGTCAGAGGCGATGAAGGACGTGCTAATCTGCGTAAAGCGACGGTAAGGTGATATGAACCGCTACAGCCGTCGATGTCCGAATGGGGAAACCCGGTGCACTCAGTGCATCATTGCAGCATGAATACATAGTGCTGCAAGGCGAACCGGGGGAACTGAAACATCTAAGTACCCCGAGGAAAAGAAATCAACCGAGATTCCCCCAGTAGCGGCGAGCGAACGGGGAGCAGCCCAGAGCCTGAATCAGCATGTGTGTTAGTGGAAGCGTCTGGAAAGTCGCAGGGTACAGGGTGATACTCCCGTACACAAAAGCACACGCGCTGTGAGCTCGATGAGTAAGGCGGGACACGTGGTATCCTGTCTGAATATGGGGGGACCATCCTCCAAGGCTAAATACTCCTGACTGACCGATAGTGAACCAGTACCGTGAGGGAAAGGCGAAAAGAACCCCGGCGAGGGGAGTGAAACAGAACCTGAAACCGTGTACGTACAAGCAGTGGGAGCACCTTCGTGGTGTGACTGCGTACCTTTTGTATAATGGGTCAGCGACTTATATTCTGTAGCAAGGTTAACCGTATAGGGGAGCCGCAGGGAAACCGAGTCTTAACTGGGCGTTAAGTTGCAGGGTATAGACCCGAAACCCGGTGATCTAGCCATGGGCAGGTTGAAGGTTGGGTAACACTAACTGGAGGACCGAACCGACTAATGTTGAAAAATTAGCGGATGACCTGTGGCTGGGGGTGAAAGGCCAATCAAACCGGGAGATAGCTGGTTCTCCCCGAAAGCTATTTAGGTAGCGCCTCGTGAACTCATCTCCGGGGGTAGAGCACTGTTTCGGCTAGGGGGCCATCCCGGCTTACCAACCCGATGCAAACTGCGAATACCGGAGAATGTTATCACGGGAGACACACGGCGGGTGCTAACGTCCGTCGTGAAGAGGGAAACAACCCAGACCGCCAGCTAAGGTCCCAAAGTCATGGTTAAGTGGGAAACGATGTGGGAAGGCACAGACAGCCAGGATGTTGGCTTAGAAGCAGCCATCATTTAAAGAAAGCGTAATAGCTCACTGGTCGAGTCGGCCTGCGCGGAAGATGTAACGGGGCTAAACCATGCACCGAAGCTGCGGCAGCGACACTATGTGTTGTTGGGTAGGGGAGCGTTCTGTAAGCCGTCGAAGGTGTGTCGTGAGGCATGCTGGAGGTATCAGAAGTGCGAATGCTGACATAAGTAACGATAAAGCGGGTGAAAAGCCCGCTCGCCGGAAGACCAAGGGTTCCTGTTCAACGTTAATCGGAGCAGGGTGAGTCGACCCCTAAGGCGAGGCCGAAAGGCGTAGTCGATGGGAAACAGGTTAATATTCCTGTACTCGGTGTTACTGCGAAGGGGGGACGGAGAAGGCTATATCAGCCGGGCGACGGTTGTCCCGGTTTAAGCGTGTAGGCGGAGGGTCCAGGTAAATCCGGACTCTTTTAACGCTGAGGCGTGACGACGAGGCACTACGGTGCTGAAGTGATAAATGCCCTGCTTCCAGGAAAAGCCTCTAAGCATCAGGTAACACAGAATCGTACCCCAAACCGACACAGGTGGTCAGGTAGAGAATACCAAGGCGCTTGAGAGAACTCGGGTGAAGGAACTAGGCAAAATGGTGCCGTAACTTCGGGAGAAGGCACGCTGGCGCGTAGGTGAAGGGACTTGCTCCCGGAGCTGAAGCCAGTCGAAGATACCAGCTGGCTGCAACTGTTTATTAAAAACACAGCACTGTGCAAACACGAAAGTGGACGTATACGGTGTGACGCCTGCCCGGTGCCGGAAGGTTAATTGATGGGGTTATCCGTAAGGAGAAGCTCTTGATCGAAGCCCCGGTAAACGGCGGCCGTAACTATAACGGTCCTAAGGTAGCGAAATTCCTTGTCGGGTAAGTTCCGACCTGCACGAATGGCGTAATGATGGCCAGGCTGTCTCCACCCGAGACTCAGTGAAATTGAACTCGCTGTGAAGATGCAGTGTACCCGCGGCAAGACGGAAAGACCCCGTGAACCTTTACTACAGCTTGACACTGAACATTGAGCCTTGATGTGTAGGATAGGTGGGAGGCTTTGAAGCGCGGACGCCAGTCTGCGTGGAGCCATCCTTGAAATACCACCCTTTAATGTTTGATGTTCTAACGTGGCCCCGTGATCCGGGGTGCGGACAGTGTCTGGTGGGTAGTTTGACTGGGGCGGTCTCCTCCCAAAGAGTAACGGAGGAGCACGAAGGTCAGCTAATCACGGTCGGACATCGTGAGGTTAGTGCAATGGCATAAGCTGGCTTGACTGCGAGAGTGACGGCTCGAGCAGGTGCGAAAGCAGGTCATAGTGATCCGGTGGTTCTGAATGGAAGGGCCATCGCTCAACGGATAAAAGGTACTCCGGGGATAACAGGCTGATACCGCCCAAGAGTTCATATCGACGGCGGTGTTTGGCACCTCGATGTCGGCTCATCACATCCTGGGGCTGAAGTAGGTCCCAAGGGTACGGCTGTTCGCCGTTTAAAGTGGTACGCGAGCTGGGTTTAGAACGTCGTGAGACAGTTCGGTCCCTATCTGCCGTGGGCGCTGGAGAATTGAGGGGGGTTGCTCCTAGTACGAGAGGACCGGAGTGAACGCACCACTGGTGTTCGGGTTGTCATGCCAATGGCACTGCCCGGTAGCTAAGTGCGGAAAAGATAAGTGCTGAAAGCATCTAAGCACGAAACTTGCCCCGAGATGAGTTCTCCCTGACTCCCAGAGAGTCCTGAAGGGACGTTGAAGACGACGACGTTGATAGGCCGGGTGTGTAAGCGCAGCGATGCGTTGAGCTAACCGGTACTAATGACCCGTGAGGCTTAACCTTACAACGCCAGAGGCGTTTTTGAGAGACATGATTTTCAGCCTGTGACGGATACGTCTGCGCGGCCCCTGTGGCGGCGCGGAAAACAGATTTGCCTGGCGGCTTTAGCGCGGTGGTCCCACCTGACCCCATGCCGAACTCAGAAGTGAAACGCCGTAGCGCCGATGGTAGTGTGGGGCCTCCCCATGCGAGAGTAGGGAACTGCCAGGCATTATACAAGTGAAGAAGCCCCGCACTGACGTGCGGGGCTTTTTTACGTCTGCCGATCGTGAAAAACCGCCTTCGGACCCCGAAAACTGCCTGAGAACACATCTCCGATACGGTAAACTACGGCCAGATAACTCAGTTAAGGCCGTCAAATGTCCAGCCAGCATCCCTCCTTAAAAGCCGACAATACACTTGGGCTTGCAGTACACACACAAAAACGCATCGTCGCTGAGACGCCTGCCGCCATTCTGGCTGCATGGCAGGCCAGCCAGCAGGATCAAACGCCTTTCCTTGTGCTCGGTGAAGGCAGCAATGTCCTCTTTCTGGATGATTTTGCCGGAACCGTGGTACTGAACCGCATTAAAGGCATCACCATTCAGGATGAATATGAGAGCTGGAAACTGCATGTCGGAGCCGGTGAGAACTGGCATGAGCTGGTCAAAAGTACCCTGGAAAAAGGGATCGCCGGACTGGAAAATCTGGCGCTGATCCCGGGCATGACCGGCTCGGCACCGATTCAGAATATTGGTGCTTACGGCGTGGAGTTAAAAGATGTCTGCGAATATGTGGATGTGCTTAATCTGCACAGTGGCGAAACAGAACGTCTGGATCGTGAAGCCTGTGAGTTTGGCTATCGCGACAGCATTTTCAAACACCGCTATCAGTCAGGCTATGTCATCGTCGCAGTCGGACTATGCCTGCCTAAGCAATGGCAGCCTGTCCTGACCTATGGCGATCTGAAAACACTGAATCCGGCCATCGCCAGTGCCTGGGATGTCTATCACGCTGTGTGTCAGATGCGTCAGAGTAAGTTACCGGATCCGAAAGTCACCGGAAATGTCGGCAGCTTTTTTAAAAATCCGGTGGTGACGCAGGCGCAGTGCAGCGCTCTGCTGGCCCGGTTCCCCGCCATGCCGCACTATCTGATGCCAGAGGGTGAAACGAAGCTGGCAGCAGGCTGGCTTATCGATCAGTGCCAGCTTAAAGGCTATCGCATCGGGGGCGCAGCCGTTCATCAGCAGCAGGCTCTGGTGCTGATCAATGCTGACAATGCCCTGCCTGCCGACATCGTGGCGCTGGCCAGAGCGGTACGCGCCCGGGTAGGGGAGAGGTTTGATGTCTGGCTTGAACCTGAAGTCCGGTTTATTCAGGCACAGGGTGAATGCAATGCCGTCGAGGTGATCGCATGAAAGACCACAATGTCCCGTTAAAGCTGGTCGATATTTTGTCTGACGGTGAGTTTCACTCTGGCGAGCAGCTGGGTGAGACGCTGGGAATGAGCCGGGCTGCCATCAACAAGCATATCCAGACACTGAAAAGCTGGGGACTTGATGTCTATACCGTCACCGGTAAAGGCTACAGTCTGCCTGCGCCAATCCAGCTACTGGATGAGCAGGCGATTCTCGCGCAGGTTGAGCAGGGCAATGTCTCGGTGATACCGGTGATTGACTCAACGAATCAGTACCTGCTGGAGCGCATGCATGACATGCCATCTGGTGCTGCCTGTATTGCTGAATATCAGCAGGCGGGGCGGGGTCGCCGGGGCCGTCAGTGGTTCTCTCCATTTGGCGCTAACCTCTATATGTCGATGTACTGGCGCCTGGAACAGGGCCCCGCAGCGGCGATGGGCCTCAGCCTGGTCATTGGTATCATCATGGCGGAGACATTACGCTCACTGGGCGCAGATGAGGTCAGGGTAAAATGGCCGAATGACATCTATCTCAACGATCGCAAACTGGCGGGTATCCTGGTTGAACTGACCGGGAAAACGGGCGATGCTGCGCAGATTGTGATCGGTGCAGGTATTAATCTGGCAATGCGAACCGCTGATGCCTCCCAGATTAATCAGGGCTGGATTAACCTGCAGGAAGCCGGAGTCACGGTGAATCGCAATGAGCTGGCAGCTCGTCTGATCAATCGTCTGCGCGAGGCACTGCCACTCTTTGAGCAGGAGGGATTAGCGCCCTTTGTGGCACGCTGGGCCGCGCTGGACAACTTCATCAACCGGCCTGTTAAGTTGCTCATCGGTGAACGCGAAGTGCACGGTATTGCGCGCGGTGTTGACAGCCAGGGGGGGCTGTTACTGGAACAGGATGGCGAAATAAAGGCATGGGTTGGCGGAGAGATATCGTTACGTCCTGTCTGAATAAAAAAAGCCTGCATGAATGCAGGCTTTTTTATCACTGGCGTTATTTACGCAGACGGACTTTATCAACAGCGTGATCGCCGCTTTTCGTCATAATCAGGCTGGCTCTCTCTCGTGTCGGCAGAATATTTTCCTGCAGATTAAGCCAGTTAATCTCTTTCCACAGGTTACCCGCTATCTCAACGGCTTCCGCCTCGGAGAGCTGGGCATAGTGATGGAAGTAGGAGTCGGGGTCGGTAAAGGCACCCTGGCGGAATTTCAGGAAGCGATTGATGTACCAGCTTTGCAGAAGATCTTCTTCTGCATCGACATAGATTGAGAAATCGACGAAGTCAGAAACAAAGACGTGATGGGGGTCATGGGGATAGTCCATACCGCTCTGTAAGACGTTGAGCCCCTCAAGAATCACAATATCCGGCTGCTGTATGACTTTGTCGCCATCAGGGATAACGTCGTAAATCAGATGCGAATAGACCGGAGCGGTAACCTGACTGGCACCTGACTTTAAATCTGAGACGAAATTGACCAGCCGGTGCATATCGTAGGATTGCGGGAATCCTTTCTTCTTCATTAAGCCACGCTCTTTGAGCACGGCATTAGGATGCAGGAAGCCATCCGTGGTGATTAATTCCACCTTGCGATGTTCAGGCCAGCGGCTGAGCAATGCCTGCAATACACGTGCTGTCGTGCTTTTACCGACGGCAACGCTACCCGCAATACTGATGATGTAAGGGATCTTCTGCCCATTGGTGCCCAGAAACTGCTCCAGTACAGCCTGCCGACGCACATTTGAACTGATATAGAAATTAAGCAGGCGCGAAAGAGGCAGGTAAATTTCTGCCACCTCTTCCAGAGAGAGGTCCTCGTTGATGCCTTTCAGCTGCGCAATCTCTTCCTCTGATAGCGTCATAGGAACGGAATCACGTAATGCCGCCCACTGCTCACGAGTGAATTCTAAGTAAGGCGTTGTCAGGGGAGTCGTTTTATCCATAAGCATGCATCTGACCGCAAATTCATTGCTATCACCGGTGTGTTATCCGATAAGCAGGACAACGCAGGTGATTTGAATCACGAATCGCTGGTTTATCAGTGAGAACAATGGGCTGGAGGGTATCACCAGTATGGCTTTTAACAGAAGTAAAAAGATAACTGTGATCTCGCTTTCGTCGGTATAGCCACAAAATGCGCCATTACCCAAGCCATTAACGACTTTATAACAGTCAATGAGCCTGTAAAGCCGTTACAGGCTTCTTCCCGCCCATAGTGCGTAACACACTTGTTACCTGTCCCGGTGCCAGTGCCACGCATTAAGACCTGTAAGGAAGCGAATGCGATATCCCCTCAATAAGCACACCATCCGGACCCTTCTGCCGGGTGCTGTTGAAGAAAAGGGATATTGCCTGCAGGAAATAACGGCCTGTGAGCTTAGCCTCTAACCCAAAATCATCCTGACGTGACGAAAAAAGCGTCAGTCAGCGCATGGGCGGGATCTTTTTTCAGGAATAAGCGAAATAACCGGCGTAAGAACGCTGGGGGCAGGCATCGTAAAAAGAGGGGCAGGGGGTGAGTGGAGCCAGAGTAAAGTCGAGAAAAAAGGGCCTAGCTGGACAAATATTCCGCAGAAAACCACTAAATTGCGATGATTTGCACAAATAGTAAGCGATAGAAAAAAATATGCGATTTTTTAGTTGCATCCGAACGCCGACCTTCCTAGAATGCGCGTCACTTGATGCCGGCTTAGCTCAGTTGGTAGAGCAACTGACTTGTAATCAGTAGGTCACCAGTTCGATTCCGGTAGCCGGCACCAATCAAGTAGGTGGGATTCCCGAGCGGCCAAAGGGAGCAGACTGTAAATCTGCCGTCACAGACTTCGAAGGTTCGAATCCTTCTCCCACCACCATCCCGACCTCGCGGTTGGGTTCAGATAAACGGCCTGTTTATCTGTCAGGTGAGTCACTTCTCACCCTGAATTCAGACTGAGCGTTAGCGAAGTCAACGTCGGTCAGCTTCGCTGACGGACAGTAGGTAGCAGAGGCATTCTCTGTTATCTGCAAGCTACAGAAAGAACAGGTAGCCGAGTTCCAGGATGCGGGCATCGTATAATGGCTATTACCTCAGCCTTCCAAGCTGATGATGCGGGTTCGATTCCCGCTGCCCGCTCCAGATGTGCTGATATGGCTCAGTTGGTAGAGCGCACCCTTGGTAAGGGTGAGGTCCCCAGTTCGACTCTGGGTATCAGCACCACTTCCTTTAATCTCCCTCCTGATTTTCTCTGTAACTTCCTTGCAGTCAGGCATTGCCTGGTTAATGTGATGATATCATTGATATATCCGTGTCTTAGAGGGACTAGCGATGGCTAAAGAGCAATTTCAACGTAACAAACTGCACGTAAACGTGGGCACCATCGGTCACGTTGACCACGGTAAAACCACCCTGACTGCAGCAATCACTACCGTACTGGCTAAAACCAACGGCGGCCAGGCGCGTGCATTCGACCAGATCGACAGCACCCCTGAAGAAAAAGCCCGCGGTATTACCATCAACACCGCACACGTTGAGTATGAGACTGCTTCACGTCACTACGCTCACGTTGACTGCCCAGGCCACGCCGACTATGTGAAAAACATGATCACCGGTGCTGCGCAGATGGACGGCGCGATCCTGGTTGTTGCTGCGACTGATGGCCCGATGCCACAGACCCGTGAGCACATCCTGCTGGGTCGTCAGGTTGGCGTTCCTTACATCATCGTGTTCCTGAACAAGTGTGACATGGTTGATGATGAAGAGCTGCTGGAACTGGTTGAGATGGAAGTACGTGACCTGCTGTCACAGTACGACTTCCCAGGCGACGACACTCCAATCGTTCGTGGTTCTGCTCTGAAAGCGCTGGAAGGCGAAGCTGAGTGGGAAGCGAAAATCATCGAGCTGGCTGAGCACCTGGACAACTACATCCCGGATCCGGTTCGTGCGATCGACATGCCGTTCCTGCTGCCAATCGAAGACGTATTCTCAATCTCTGGCCGTGGTACCGTTGTTACCGGTCGTGTTGAGCGCGGCATCGTTAAAGTCGGCGACGAAGTTGAAATCGTAGGTATCAAAGATACTGCGAAATCAACCTGTACCGGTGTTGAGATGTTCCGTAAGCTGCTGGACCAGGGTCAGGCAGGCGAAAACTGTGGTGTTCTGCTGCGCGGTATCAAGCGTGAAGACATCCAGCGTGGTCAGGTTCTGGCTAAGCCAGGCACCATCAAGCCACACACCCAGTTCGAGTCAGAAGTTTACGTTCTGTCTAAAGACGAAGGTGGCCGCCATACTCCGTTCTTCAAGGGCTACCGTCCACAGTTCTACTTCCGTACCACTGACGTGACCGGTTCAGTAGAGCTGCCAGAAGGCGTTGAAATGGTAATGCCAGGCGACAACATCAAAATGGTTGTTACCCTGATCCACCCAATCGCAATGGACGAAGGTCTGCGCTTCGCAATCCGCGAAGGTGGCCGTACCGTTGGCGCGGGTGTTGTTGCTAAAGTTATCGCATAATTACCGATAACGTTTGACGCAATGCACACGGAAAGGGCATCATTTGATGCCCTTTTTGCACGCTGTTTCATAGAACCTGGCTCATCAGTGATTTTCGATCATAATCATTGCTGAGACAGGCTCTGTCATGCGGCGTTGGATACCGAGTTACGCCCCAAAAGCTCATTCGGTTTGGACGCCTCGCACTGCGGGGCAGAATAGTTTCTGAATTATTGTGGCAGGTTGGTTTATGAGTGCGAATACCGAAGCTCAAGGGAGCGGGCGTGGCCTGGAAGCGGTAAAGTGGGTAGTAGTCGTATTACTGCTGCTTGCAGCGATTGTAGGTAACTACCTCTATCGTGATGTGTCACTGCCACTGCGTGCGTTAGCCGTAGTTGTACTGATCGCAGCGGCTGGCGGCATTGCGCTTTTAACGACCAAAGGCAAAGCGACCGTGGCTTTTGCTCGTGAAGCAAGAACAGAAATGCGTAAGGTTATCTGGCCAACCCGCCAGGAAACGCTGCACACCACGTTAATCGTTGCCGCGGTTACCGCCGTGATGTCACTGATTTTGTGGGGGCTGGATGGTATTCTGGTCCGTCTGGTATCGTTTATCACTGGCCTGAGGTTCTGAGATGTCTGAAGCTCCAAAGAAACGCTGGTACGTCGTACAGGCGTTTTCCGGTTTTGAAGGCCGCGTAGCACAGTCGCTGCGCGAGCATATCAAATTGCACAACATGGAAGAGCTGTTTGGCGACGTCATGGTTCCGACTGAAGAAGTCGTTGAAATTCGTGGTGGCCAGCGTCGTAAGAGCGAGCGCAAGTTTTTCCCGGGATATGTACTGGTTCAGATGGTGATGAATGACGCCAGCTGGCACCTGGTGCGCAGCGTCCCGCGCGTGATGGGTTTCATCGGCGGCACATCTGACCGTCCGGCACCTATCAGCGATAAAGAAGTTGATGCGATCATGAACCGTCTGCAGCAGGTCGGCGACAAGCCTCGTCCGAAAACGCTGTTTGAACCAGGCGAAATGGTTCGCGTTAACGACGGTCCGTTTGCTGACTTTAACGGTGTGGTTGAGGATGTGGATTACGAGAAGAGCCGCCTGACGGTTTCTGTCTCCATCTTCGGACGTGCAACACCGGTTGAACTCGACTTCGGTCAGGTGGAGAAAGGTTAACCTCTTTCCGCTCACAATTTAGCTGTTGCAGCAGGCGCGAAATTTAACTACAATTTCGCGCCTTTTGTTTTTATGCGCTGGCAACGGCGTATAAATCGTTATCACGGGGAGCCTTTTAAAGGCGCTATAACCCAATTGAGGAAATATCATGGCTAAGAAAGTCCAAGCCTACGTCAAGCTGCAGGTTGCAGCTGGTATGGCGAACCCAAGTCCACCGGTTGGTCCAGCTCTGGGTCAGCAGGGTGTTAACATCATGGAATTCTGCAAAGCGTTCAACGCGAAGACCGAATCTCTGGAAAAAGGTCTGCCGACTCCTGTTGTTATCACTGTATACAGCGACCGTTCATTTACCTTTATCACCAAAACCCCTCCGGCTGCCGTACTGCTGAAAAAAGCAGCGGGCATCAAGTCTGGTTCTGGTAAGCCGAACAAAGATAAAGTCGGTAAAGTGACCCGTGCTCAGGTACGTGAAATCGCAGAAACCAAAGCTGCGGACATGACTGGTTCTGACGTTGAAGCGATGACTCGCTCAATCGAAGGTACTGCTCGTTCCATGGGCCTGGTAGTAGAGGACTAAGAAATGGCTAAGCTGACCAAGCGCATGACCGTAATTCGCGACAAAGTTGACGCGACCAAGCAGTATGACATTGCTGAAGCTGTTGCTCTGCTGAAAGAACTGGCGACTGCCAAGTTCGTTGAAAGCGTTGACGTTGCTGTCAACCTCGGCATCGATGCACGTAAATCTGATCAGAACGTACGCGGCGCGACCGTTCTGCCACACGGTACTGGTCGTTCAGTACGTGTTGCTGTCTTCACCCAGGGCGCAAACGCTGAAGCGGCAAAAGCTGCTGGCGCAGAGCTGGTTGGTATGGAAGACCTGGCTGAGCAGATCAAGAAAGGCGAAATGAATTTTGACGTTGTTATTGCTTCTCCGGATGCAATGCGCGTTGTTGGCCAGCTGGGCCAGATTCTGGGTCCACGCGGCCTGATGCCAAACCCGAAAGTCGGTACTGTAACCCCTAACGTTGCTGAAGCGGTTAAGAACGCTAAAGCAGGTCAGGTTCGTTATCGTAACGACAAAAACGGCATCATCCACACTACCATCGGTAAAGTGGACTTTGACGCTGACAAACTGAAAGAAAACCTGGAATCTCTGCTGGTTGCGCTGAAAAAAGCGAAACCATCTCAGGCGAAAGGCGTGTACATCAAGAAAGTCAGCCTTTCAACCACCATGGGCGCCGGCGTTGCCGTTGACCAGGCTGGTCTGAACGCAACAGCAAACTAATTGCTGCTTGAAACGGGCGAAAAATTCACCTAGAATCTTACGCCCGTTGTTCTGTTATTAGCAGAACAGGACACCAGAGAGTCAGATGCGACAGCGGCGTTTAACGCCTTTCCCTCTGATTCTGCTGCGTCACACAGAATTTAGGTTGGAGCCAGGCCTTATCCTGGCCTCCGTCCAAGACCGCAGGAGCTGTCTATCTCCGGATAGTCCGCTTAATACCCTGCGTAGACGGTGACAGAACCAAAAGAATTTTTTCTTAGCTGGATTCTGCTCACCGTGTTCGAGCGCTTATTTCCCCTTTTGGGTGAGTAAGTGAAGTGAGTTCCGGGGAAATCCTTTCCCGGTCAAATCCAGGAGCAAAAGCTAATGGCATTAAATCTTCAAGACAAACAAGCAATTGTTGCTGAAGTCAGCGAAGTAGCCAAAGGTGCGCTTTCAGCGGTTGTTGCGGATTCCCGTGGCGTTACCGTTGATAAAATGACCGAACTGCGTAAAGCAGGTCGTGAAGCTGGCGTTTACATGCGTGTTGTTCGTAACACCCTGCTGCGCCGCGTCGTTGAAGGAACTCAGTTTGAGTGCCTGAAAGACACGTTTGTTGGTCCGACCCTGATTGCATATTCTATGGAACACCCGGGCGCTGCTGCTCGTCTGTTCAAAGATTTCGCGAAAGCGAATGCAAAATTTGAGGTCAAAGCTGCAGCCTTTGAAGGTGAGCTGATCACGGCGGCCAATATTGACCGTCTGGCAACTCTGCCGACCTACGAAGAAGCACTGGCACGTCTGATGTCGACCATGAAAGAAGCCGCTGCCGGCAAACTGGTCCGCACTCTGGCTGCTGTACGCGATGCAAAAGAAGCGGCTTAAGGCCCTTTTCTTTTCTTCGTACCTGCTTACGTATAAACTTTTTCTGATTCTTAGGAACAATTGTCATGTCTATCACTAAAGACCAAATTCTGGAAGCTGTTGCAGCGATGTCCGTAATGGAAGTTGTTGAGCTGGTTTCTGCTATGGAAGAAAAATTCGGCGTTTCTGCTGCTGCTGCTGTAGCTGTTGCTGCGGGCCCGGCTGAAGCTGTTGAAGAAAAAACTGAATTCGACGTCGTACTGAAAGCTGTTGGCGCGAACAAAGTAGCAGTCATCAAAGCCGTACGTACTGCAACTGGTCTGGGCCTGAAAGAAGCCAAAGACCTGGTTGAAGCAACTGGCGTAATCAAAGAAGGCATCAGCAAAGATGACGCAGCTGCACTTGAAGCTGCTCTGAAAGAAGCTGGCGCTGAAGTTGAAGTTAAGTAAGACAACCTTCGGGTTGCAGTCTGAGTAGTTTCAGACTGATGGCTGGTGACTTTTTGGTCACCAGCCTTTTTGCGCTACAGGGTCTCAATGGGGTTTCACACTGTTTGTCCATTGCTACTCTTCAATATCTTTCTCTATCGACGACTTAATATACCGCTTTCCTGTGCGGGTTCCCTGCCTTCACAAAAGCGATGAAATGATTTAAGCGTGATAGAAAGAGGTATTGCACTGCTGCCGCGCAGCCAGTGAATCAAACAAAATCGTGTTGCATGAACTGTCCTGTCAGGACGGACAGCGTGGGTCGACTTGTCAGCTAGCTGAGGAACCCTATGGTTTACTCCTATACCGAGAAAAAACGTATTCGTAAGGATTTTGGTAAACGTCCACAAGTACTGGACATACCTTATCTCCTTTCCATCCAGCTCGACTCGTTCCAGAAGTTTATCGAGCAAGATCCAGAAGGTCAGTACGGGCTGGAAGCTGCATTCCGCTCTGTATTCCCTATTGCGAGCTACAGCGGCAACTCTGAGTTGCAGTATGTGAGCTATCGCCTGGGCGAACCTGTCTTTGACGTGAAAGAGTGTCAGATCCGTGGCGTGACCTATTCGGCACCGCTGCGCGTGAAACTGCGTCTGGTGATCTATGAGCGCGAAGCGCCAGAAGGCACCGTAAAAGACATTAAAGAACAAGAAGTCTACATGGGCGAAATTCCGCTCATGACCGACAACGGTACCTTTGTTATTAACGGTACCGAGCGCGTTATCGTTTCTCAGCTGCACCGTAGTCCTGGCGTGTTCTTTGATAGCGATAAGGGTAAAACCCACTCTTCGGGTAAAGTGCTTTATAACGCACGTATCATCCCTTACCGCGGTTCATGGCTCGACTTTGAGTTTGACCCGAAAGATAACCTGTTTGTCCGTATTGACCGTCGTCGTAAGCTGCCGGCCACTATCATCCTGCGTGCGTTGCAGTTCACAACACCTCAGATCCTCGATCTCTTCTTTGAGAAAGTGGTGTTTGAAATTCGCGACAACAAGCTGCAGATGGAGCTGGTGCCTGAGCGCCTGCGCGGTGAAACCGCGACCTTCGATATCGAAGCGAACGGCACCGTCTACGTCGAAAAAGGTCGCCGCATTACTGCGCGTCATATTCGTCAGCTGGAAAAAGATGGCATTCAGCACATCGAAGTTCCGGTTGAATATATCGCGGGCAAAGTGGTTGCTAAAGACTACATCGATGAGAGCACCGGTGAGCTGATTGTTGCAGCGAACATGGAGCTGTCACTGGATCTGCTGGCCAAACTGAGCCAGTCGGGTCACAAACGCATCGAAACGCTGTTCACCAACGATCTGGACCACGGTCCATATATGTCTGAGACCCTGCGTGTTGACCCAACCAGCGATCGCCTGAGCGCACTGGTTGAGATCTACCGCATGATGCGTCCTGGTGAGCCGCCAACGCGTGAAGCTGCAGAGAACCTGTTCGAGAACCTGTTCTTCTCTGAAGATCGTTACGATCTCTCTGCCGTCGGCCGCATGAAGTTCAACCGTTCACTGCTGCGTGATGAAATCGAAGGTTCAGGTATCCTGAGCAAAGAAGACATCATCGAAGTGATGAAAAAACTGATCGACATCCGTAACGGTAAAGGCGAAGTGGACGATATCGACCACCTCGGCAACCGTCGTATTCGTTCAGTCGGTGAAATGGCTGAGAACCAGTTCCGTGTCGGCCTGGTGCGTGTTGAGCGTGCGGTTAAAGAGCGTCTCTCTCTGGGCGACCTCGATACGCTGATGCCACAGGACATGATCAACGCGAAGCCGATTTCGGCTGCGGTGAAAGAGTTCTTCGGTTCAAGCCAGCTTTCACAGTTTATGGATCAGAACAACCCGCTGTCAGAGATTACGCACAAACGTCGTATCTCTGCACTTGGCCCGGGTGGTTTGACGCGTGAGCGTGCCGGCTTCGAAGTGCGTGACGTACACCCAACGCACTACGGTCGTGTCTGCCCAATCGAAACCCCTGAAGGTCCGAACATCGGTCTGATCAACTCCTTGTCTGTTTATGCACAGACCAACGAGTATGGTTTCCTTGAGACGCCTTATCGTCGTGTTATCGACGGTCTGGTTTCTGACGAGATCCACTACCTCTCTGCTATTGAAGAGGGTAACTACGTTATCGCTCAGGCGAACGCCCCGCTCGATGAAAACGGCGCGTTTGTTGATGACCTGGTCACCTGCCGTAGCAAAGGCGAATCGAGTCTGTTCAGCCGCGATCAGGTTGACTACATGGACGTTTCCACCCAGCAGGTGGTTTCTGTCGGTGCATCCCTGATCCCGTTCCTGGAACACGATGACGCCAACCGTGCTCTGATGGGTGCGAACATGCAACGTCAGGCCGTTCCGACTCTGCGTGCAGATAAGCCGCTGGTTGGTACCGGTATGGAACGTGCTGTTGCCGTTGACTCCGGTGTTACTGCCGTCGCCAAACGTGGTGGTACCGTTCAGTATGTTGATGCATCACGTATCGTTATCAAAGTTAACGAAGATGAGATGTACGCGGGCGAAGCCGGTATCGACATCTATAACCTGACCAAATATACCCGTTCAAACCAGAACACCTGCATCAACCAGATGCCATGTGTCTCTCTGGGTGAGCCGGTTGAGCGCGGTGACGTGCTGGCAGATGGCCCGTCCACCGATCTGGGTGAACTCGCGCTGGGCCAGAACATGCGTGTCGCGTTCATGCCGTGGAACGGTTACAACTTCGAAGACTCCATCCTGGTCTCCGAGCGCGTGGTTCAGGAAGATCGCTTTACCACCATCCACATCCAGGAACTGGCTTGCGTGTCGCGTGACACCAAACTGGGGCCGGAAGAGATTACCGCTGATATCCCGAACGTGGGTGAAGCTGCACTCTCTAAACTGGATGAGTCAGGCATCGTCTACATCGGTGCTGAAGTGACCGGTGGTGACATTCTGGTTGGTAAGGTTACCCCGAAAGGTGAAACCCAGCTGACGCCAGAAGAGAAGCTGCTGCGTGCGATCTTCGGTGAAAAAGCCTCTGACGTAAAAGATTCATCACTGCGCGTGCCGAATGGCGTGTCAGGTACCGTGATCGACGTTCAGGTCTTTACCCGCGATGGCGTGGAAAAAGACAAACGTGCGCTCGAAATCGAAGAGATGCAGCTGAAGCAGGCTAAGAAAGACCTGTCTGAAGAGCTGCAGATCCTGGAAGCGGGCCTGTTCAGCCGTATCCAGAGCGTCCTGATCGCAGGTGGCGTTGAAGCTGACAAGCTGGACAAGCTGCCGCGCGAGCGCTGGCTGGAGCTGGGTCTGACTGATGAAGCCAGACAAAATCAGCTGGAGCAGCTGGCAGAGCAGTACGACGAACTGAAGCACGAGTTTGAGAAAAAACTCGAAGGCAAGCGCCGTAAGATCACCCAGGGCGACGATCTGGCACCGGGCGTGCTGAAAATCGTTAAGGTTTATCTGGCCGTTAAACGTCAGATCCAGCCTGGTGATAAGATGGCAGGTCGTCACGGTAACAAAGGTGTTATCTCTAAGATCAACCCAATCGAAGACATGCCTTACGATGAGAACGGTACGCCGGTCGACATCGTACTGAACCCGCTGGGCGTACCATCGCGTATGAACATCGGTCAGATCCTTGAGACACACCTGGGGATGGCAGCGAAGGGCATTGGTGAGAAAATCAACGCCATGCTGAAGAAGCAGGAAGAAGTCGCGAAACTGCGCGAATTCATCCAGCGTGCCTATGACCTGGGAAGCGATCTGCGTCAGAAAGTTGACCTGAACACCTTCTCCGACGACGAAGTGCTGCGCCTGGCAGAGAACCTGAAAAAAGGTATGCCAATCGCAACGCCGGTGTTTGATGGCGCGAAAGAGAGCGAAATCAAAGAGCTGTTACAGCTCGGCGGTCTGCCTTCTTCCGGTCAGATTACCCTGTTTGACGGCCGCACCGGTGAACAGTTCGAACGTCAGGTAACCGTTGGCTACATGTACATGCTGAAACTTAACCACCTGGTTGATGACAAGATGCATGCACGTTCTACCGGTTCCTACAGCCTGGTTACTCAGCAGCCGCTGGGTGGTAAGGCGCAGTTCGGTGGTCAGCGCTTTGGTGAGATGGAAGTATGGGCACTGGAAGCATACGGTGCCGCGTATACCCTGCAGGAAATGCTTACCGTTAAGTCTGATGACGTCAACGGCCGTACCAAGATGTATAAAAACATCGTTGACGGCAACCATCAGATGGAACCGGGCATGCCGGAATCCTTCAACGTACTGTTGAAAGAGATTCGCTCGCTGGGTATCAACATCGAGCTGGAAGACGAGTAACCCCCATTTCAGGCTGTGGTTCGCCGCCGCCTGAAAGCGCAGGGTTTAAGCGCTCGCAATTGTACTGGTTACGGGGCGTTCAATTTCGGTTGGACGCCCCCTGAGTCTCACTCCGACGGGAGCTAATCCGTGAAAGACTTACTTAAGTTTCTGAAAGCGCAAACTAAGACCGAAGAGTTTGATGCGATCAAAATTGCGCTGGCTTCGCCAGACATGATCCGTTCCTGGTCTTTTGGTGAAGTGAAAAAGCCAGAAACCATTAACTACCGTACTTTTAAGCCAGAGCGCGATGGTCTGTTCTGTGCCCGTATCTTCGGGCCGGTAAAAGACTATGAGTGCCTGTGCGGTAAGTACAAGCGTCTGAAACACCGTGGTGTGATTTGTGAGAAGTGCGGCGTTGAAGTGACCCAGACTAAAGTACGCCGTGAGCGTATGGGCCACATCGAACTGGCGTCGCCGACTGCGCACATCTGGTTCCTGAAGTCACTGCCATCGCGTATCGGCTTGCTGCTGGATATGCCACTGCGTGACATCGAGCGCGTGCTCTACTTTGAATCTTACGTGGTAATCGAAGGTGGCATGACCAACCTCGAGAAGCGTCAGATCCTGACTGAAGAGCAGTACCTTGACGCACTGGAAGAGTTCGGTGACGAGTTCGACGCCAAAATGGGCGCCGAAGCGATCCAGGCCCTGTTGAAAAACATGGATCTGGACCAGGAGTGCGAGCAGCTGCGTGAAGAGCTGAACGAAACCAACTCTGAAACCAAGCGTAAAAAGCTGACCAAGCGTATCAAGCTGCTGGAAGCGTTCGTTCAGTCTGGTAACAAGCCAGAGTGGATGATCCTGACCGTGCTGCCTGTTCTGCCACCGGATCTGCGTCCGCTGGTTCCGCTGGATGGCGGACGTTTTGCTACGTCAGATCTGAACGATCTTTATCGTCGCGTGATCAACCGTAACAACCGTCTGAAGCGCCTGCTGGATCTGGCTGCGCCAGATATCATCGTGCGCAACGAAAAGCGTATGCTGCAGGAAGCAGTCGATGCACTGCTGGATAACGGTCGTCGCGGTCGTGCGATCACCGGTTCCAACAAGCGTCCGCTGAAATCGCTGGCTGACATGATCAAAGGTAAGCAGGGTCGTTTCCGTCAGAACCTGCTGGGTAAACGTGTCGACTACTCCGGTCGTTCGGTTATCACCGTGGGTCCATACCTGCGTCTGCATCAGTGCGGTCTGCCGAAGAAAATGGCACTCGAACTGTTCAAACCGTTTATTTACGGCAAGCTGGAACTGCGTGGCCTGGCCACCACCATCAAAGCCGCGAAGAAAATGGTTGAGCGCGAAGAAGCGGTTGTCTGGGATATCCTCGACGAAGTGATCCGTGAGCACCCGGTTCTGCTGAACCGTGCGCCTACGCTGCACCGTCTGGGTATTCAGGCCTTTGAACCGGTTCTGATCGAAGGTAAAGCTATCCAGCTGCACCCGCTGGTTTGTGCGGCGTATAACGCCGACTTCGATGGTGACCAGATGGCTGTTCACGTTCCGCTGACGCTGGAAGCCCAGCTGGAAGCGCGTGCGCTGATGATGTCTACCAACAACATCCTGTCACCTGCGAACGGCGAGCCAATCATCGTTCCTTCTCAGGACGTTGTACTGGGTCTGTACTACATGACCCGTGACTGTGTTAACGCCAAAGGCGAAGGCATGGTACTGACTGGTCCGAAAGAAGCTGAGCGTATTTATCGCGCTGGCCTGGCCTCACTGCACGCTCGCGTTAAGGTGCGTATCACCGAACACGAGAAAAATGAGCAGGATGAGTGGGTCGCTAAAACCAGCCTGATCGACACCACGATTGGCCGTGCCATTCTGTGGATGATCGTGCCGAAAGGTCTGCCTTACTCCATCGTGAACCAGGCGCTGGGTAAAAAAGCGATCTCCAAAATGCTGAACACCTGTTACCGCATTCTGGGGCTGAAGCCGACCGTTATCTTTGCTGACCAGACCATGTACACCGGTTTCGCCTACGCAGCCCGTTCAGGCGCGTCAGTCGGTATCGACGACATGGTTATTCCAGAGAAGAAAGTGGAAATCATCACCGAAGCGGAAGCGGAAGTGGCTGAGATCCAGGAACAGTTCCAGTCTGGTCTGGTTACCGCGGGTGAACGTTATAACAAAGTCATCGATATCTGGGCCGCAGCCAACGAACGTGTTGCCAAGGCGATGATGGAAAACCTCTCTACCGAAACCGTGATTAACCGTGACGGCGAAGAAGAGAAACAGGTTTCCTTTAACAGCATCTTTATGATGGCCGACTCCGGTGCGCGTGGTTCTGCTGCACAGATTCGTCAGCTGGCCGGTATGCGTGGTCTGATGGCGAAGCCAGATGGCTCCATCATCGAGACGCCGATTACCGCGAACTTCCGTGAAGGTCTGAACGTACTCCAGTACTTCATCTCAACCCACGGTGCGCGTAAAGGTCTTGCGGATACTGCACTGAAAACCGCGAACTCCGGTTATCTGACGCGTCGTCTGGTTGACGTTGCCCAGGATCTGGTTGTGACCGAAGATGACTGTGGAACGCACGAAGGCATCATGATGACCCCGGTCATCGAAGGTGGCGACGTGAAAGAGCCACTGCGCGAACGCGTTCTGGGTCGTGTGACTGCGGAAGACGTTCTGAAGCCGGGCTCGGCTGACATTCTGGTTCCACGTAACACCCTGCTCGATGAGCACTGGTGTGACGTGCTGGAACTGAACTCAGTCGACAGCCTGAAAGTGCGTTCGGTCGTAGGTTGTGAAACTGACTTTGGTGTGTGTGCGCATTGCTATGGTCGCGACCTGGCACGTGGTCACATCATCAACAAAGGTGAAGCGATCGGTGTTATCGCGGCACAGTCCATCGGTGAGCCGGGTACACAGCTGACGATGCGTACGTTCCACATCGGTGGTGCGGCATCACGTGCGGCTGCTGAATCCAGCATTCAGGTGAAGAACAAAGGTACCATCAAGCTGACCAACGCCAAGTCGGTAACGAACTCGGCAGGTAAGCTGGTGATCACCTCGCGTAACGTCGAACTGAAAATGATCGATGAATTTGGTCGTACCAAAGAGAGCTATAAAGTTCCTTACGGTTCTACCATGGCGAAAGGTGATGGTGAGCAGGTTGCAGCGGGCGAAACCGTAGCAAACTGGGATCCGCATACCATGCCAGTTATCACCGAAGTAGGCGGTTTCATTCGCTTCACCGACATGATTGACGGCCAGACCATTACCCGTCAGACAGATGACCTGACCGGTCTTTCTTCGCTGGTGGTGCTGGACAGTGCTGAACGTACGTCAGGCGGTAAAGATCTGCGTCCTGCGCTGAAAATTGTTGATGCCAGCGGCAACGACGTTCTGATCCCAGGCACTGATATGCCTGCTCAGTACTTCCTGCCGGGTAAAGCGATTGTTCAGCTGGAAGATGGCGTTAAGATCAGTGCCGGTGACACGCTGGCGCGTGTTCCGCAGGAATCTGGCGGTACCAAGGATATTACCGGTGGTCTGCCACGCGTTGCTGACCTGTTCGAAGCGCGTCGTCCGAAAGAGCCGGCTATCCTGGCTGAGATCAGCGGTATCATCTCCTTCGGTAAAGAGACCAAAGGTAAACGTCGTCTGGTCATCACGCCGCTGGATGGCAGTGAGCCATACGAAGAGATGATTCCGAAATGGCGTCAGCTGAACGTGTTCGAAGGCGAACGTGTTGAGCGCGGTGACGTGGTTTCCGATGGCCCAGAGTCTCCACATGACATCCTGCGCTTGCGTGGTGTGCATGCGGTGACCCGTTACATCACTAACGAAGTGCAGGAAGTTTATCGTCTGCAGGGCGTTAAGATTAACGATAAGCACATCGAAGTCATCGTTCGTCAGATGCTGCGTAAAGCGACCATCGTGAGCGCAGGAAGCACCGACTTCCTGGAAGGTGAGCAGGCTGAATTCTCTCGCATCAAGATCTCTAACCGTGATCTGGAAGCGAACGGAAAAGTTGGCGCAACCTTCGTACGTGACCTGCTGGGTATTACCAAAGCGTCACTGGCAACCGAATCGTTCATCTCTGCCGCATCGTTCCAGGAAACGACCCGTGTCCTGACCGAAGCAGCAGTAGCAGGCAAGCGTGATGAACTGCGCGGCCTGAAAGAGAACGTCATCGTGGGTCGTCTGATCCCGGCCGGTACCGGTTATGCATACCATCAGGATCGTATGCGCCGTAAAGCGGCGGGTGAAGTTCCGGCTGCACCGCAGGTGACTGCGGATGAAGCCTCAGCCAGTCTGGCTGAACTGCTGAACGCCGGCCTAGGCGGCAGCAAAGACGATTAATCGTCCTTCGCCTGATAAAAACCCTGCTTCGGCAGGGTTTTTTTTGTCTCTGATTCAGCCATTCCAGTCATTGCGGTCGATGCCGATATCTTTCAGCTGACTGTCACTAAGTCTCGACAGAATAGCGCGCGTTTCGCGCCGCAGCTGCCAGCGTCTGAAGCTGCGCCAGAGATAACGGAGCAGAAGGTAAGGCGTAACGGCAAAAGGCTTAGCGGCGCGATTTTCATCATATCCCATGATAGTTTCCTCAATGATTGGCCTGAGCACTATTTTCCGGGGATACACCTGTATGATACAGACTCAAAAATCACCTTTTATTAACATACAGATTGAAGAGATCGCGATCTGAATGGTAAAAAAGAAGCCAGACTGTACTGGTCGCTCATCATCACGCTGGCAGGAGAGGATACAATGACCCGCTATGAACATCTGGCCACGTTGCTGGCACAGCGTATCGAACAGGGCTTGTTTCGCAGCGGGGAGCGTCTGCCCTCTGTGCGCAGCCTGAGTGCGGAACATGGGGTGAGTATCAGCACGGTGCAGCAGGCTTATCGCCTGCTGGAAGAGAAGCAGATGATTATCCCGCAGTCGCGCTCCGGCTATTTTGTGGCGTCGCACAAAGCCACGCCGCCGGTACCTGCGCTGACCCGTCCCGTGCAGCGGCCTGTTGAGGTGACGCAGTGGGACGCGGTGCTGGAGCTGCTCAACAGCCGGCTGGAAGATGACGTACTGCAACTGGGCAGCGGCATGCCCGATCTGACCCAGCCGACCCTGAAGCCGCTGTGGAAAGCCTTCAGCCGTCAGGCTCAGAAGCAGGAGTCTGGCCTGCTGAATTATGACACCCTCTATGGCGTCCTCGCGCTGCGGAAACAGGTTGCCCGGCTGGCGATCGATAGCGGCTGTCAGCTTACCGCCGATGATATTGTTATCACGACCGGCTGCCATGAAGCCTTATCGGTAGCCGTGCGGGCGGTCTGTGAACCGGGCGATATCATCGCCGTCGAGTCGCCCTCTTTTCACGGTATCATGCAAACCCTGCGTGGCTTTGGCATCCGGGCCATTGAGATTCCGACCGATGCGATAACCGGCATCAGTCTTGAGGCGCTGGAACTGGCTTTTGACCAGTGGCCCATTAAAGCGGTCATCGTTGTTCCGAACTGCAATAATCCGCTCGGCTTTATCATGCCTGAGGCACGCAAACGGGCGTTACTGGCGCTGGCGCAGCGTTTTGATGCGGCCATCATCGAAGATGACGTTTATGGTGAGTTAGCCTGGGAATATCCCCGTCCGCCCGCCATTAAGGCGCTCGATATGGATGGCCGGGTTCTGCTCTGCAGCTCCTTTTCAAAAACGCTGGCGCCTGGTCTGCGGGTTGGCTGGGTGGCACCTGGCCGTTATCGCGACCGCGTGCTGCACATGAAATATATCGTCACAGGCTCTACGGCTACGCAGCCTCAGCATGCCGTTTCCGAGTTTATCCGCCAGGGGCATTATCAGCCTCATCTGCGCCGGATGCGGCAGATCTATCACCACAACTATGAAACTTTCAGCTGCTGGGTGCGCCACTACTTTCCCTGCGGTATCTGCGTCTCTCGTCCTCAGGGCGGTTTTATGATGTGGATAGAACTTCCTGAAGCGTTTGACGCCGTCCGGCTTAACCGCGAACTGCGCGAGTCAAAAATCCAGATTGCCGTCGGCTCACTCTTTTCAGCATCGGGGAAATATCGCAACTGTCTGCGTCTGAACTTTGCGCTGCCCATCACCGATCAGACGGAACAGGCGCTGGCACGGCTGGGGGCGGCTGTGGAACGCGCCATGCTCTCCTGTCAGCATGAGACGCCTGCTTCCGCTCCCGATGTCGCTTAAACCGAAGAGGAAGCAGGGCCGGCAAGAGGAGGGAACCGGCCCTGGTCAGATAACCTTCACCTGACGACGGCCACGTTAAAGTACCGGTTCAGGAGGTGCCACCCTCAGCCTCTGCTTCTGCGCGCCGCTTTCCCGGAAAGTGGTGGACGTTACCGTATTTGCCGCCAGGATGCGGGACAGGTTCCGGAAATCGCTATCCGTGAGGCTCTGCCAGCGCCAGCAGGGTGCGCGTGGCTTCACGCCAGTCATCTGCCCGGGTAATCGCACTTACCACAGCAATGCTGCCCACGCCGGTTGCCAGGACTTCCGGTGCCCGGGCAATCGAGATACCGCCAATCGCCACGGTGGGGATGTGCGTCAGGCGTGCCAGGTGCCGCTTCAGTTGTTCCACGCCCTGAGGCGCAGAGGGCATCGCTTTGGTCTGCGTCGGGAAGATATGTCCCAGTGCAATGTAAGAGGGCTGGATCGCCAGGGCGCGATCCAGCTCGGTATCATCATGGGTGGAGATCCCGAGCCGCAATCCTGCCTGGCGAATCCGGGCGAGATCGGCAACATCCAGATCTTCCTGACCCAGATGCACACCATAGGCGTCATGTCTGATCGCCAGCTCCCAGTAATCATTGATAAACAGGCGCGCATCGTAGCGTTTGCCCAGCGCTATCGCCTGAGCAATCGCGGGTTCGGCAATCTCATCAGGCTGATCTTTGATGCGCAGCTGCAATGTGCGCACGCCCGCTGTCAGCAGGCGTTCAATCCAGGCGGGGCTGTCAACCACCGGATAGAGCCCCAGGCGCGGGGCGGTAGCAGGAAAGGCAGACATGGTTACTCCTCCTCAATAACATCGGCAGAGTGATAAAGCTCACCCCCGCGGCTGCGGAAATGCTCTGACATCCGGGCCATGCCCACTTCCACTGGTTCAGCGCGGCTATCCTGGCGTGCCGCAAACTCACGCACCTCCTGAGAAATCTTCATTGAGCAGAATTTAGGGCCGCACATTGAACAGAAATGGGCCACTTTGCCTGACTCCTGCGGCAGGGTTTCATCATGCATGGCGCGGGCGGTGAGAGGGTCCAGGGCCAGGTTGAACTGATCTTCCCAGCGGAATTCAAAGCGCGCTTTGGACATGGCGTTATCGCGGATCTGCGCAGCGGGATGGCCTTTAGCCAGGTCGGCAGCATGTGCCGCGATTTTGTAGGTGATCAGCCCCTGTTTGACATCCTCTTTGTTCGGCAGCCCCAGATGCTCTTTAGGTGTGACGTAACAGAGCATGGCGCAGCCAAACCAGCCAATCATGGCGGCCCCGATTCCGGAGGTAAAGTGGTCATAGCCCGGTGCGATGTCGGTGGTCAGCGGGCCGAGGGTGTAGAAGGGGGCCTCATCGCACAGGTCGAGCTGTTCGGTCATGTTGCGGCGGATCATATGCATCGGCACATGGCCCGGCCCTTCAATCATCACCTGCACATCATATTCCCAGGCAATACGGGTCAGTTCGCCCAGGGTACGCAGCTCAGCGAACTGCGCTTCATCGTTCGCATCCTGAATCGAACCCGGCCGCAGACCATCGCCCAGCGACAGCGACACATCGTAAGCGGCGCAGATTTCACAAATCTCCCGGAAATGCTGATAAAGGAAGTTCTCCTGATGATGCGACAGACACCATTTCGCCATGATCGATCCGCCGCGCGACACGATCCCGGTCAGCCGCTTCGCCGTCATCGGGACATAACGCAGCAGGACGCCAGCGTGTATCGTGAAGTAATCCACCCCCTGTTCCGCCTGCTCAAGCAGCGTGTCGCGGAAAACGTCCCAGTTCAGCGCCTCGGCCACGCCGTTCACTTTTTCCAGCGCCTGATAGATCGGCACGGTGCCGATGGGGACCGGGCTGTTCCGCAGAATCCACTCGCGCGTTTCATGAATATAGCGGCCGGTAGAGAGATCCATCACCGTATCGGCCCCCCAGCGCGTCGACCAGACCAGTTTTTCCACTTCCTCTTCGATGGAGGAGGTGACCGCCGAGTTACCGATATTGGCATTCACCTTAACCAGAAAGTTACGGCCGATGATCATCGGCTCCGATTCCGGGTGATTGATATTGGCAGGGATGATAGCCCGTCCGGCTGCCACCTCCTGCCGCACAAACTCCGGCGTGATACTGGCTGGCAGATGCGCACCAAAACTGTGGCCCGGATGCTGTTGCAGCAGCACTTCACTGCGAATCCGTTCACGGCCCATATTTTCCCGCAGCGCAATAAACTCCATTTCCGGGGTGATGATCCCCTGGCGGGCATAATGCAGCTGGGTGACGCGGCGGCCTGCACAGGCCCGGCGCGGCGTCGGTAAGTTATCGAAGCGCAGATGGTCCAGCCCCTCATCAGCCAGCCGTTGCTGGGTGTAGCCGGAACTGTTTTGTGGCAGGTATTCGCTGTCATCGCGTTCCGCTATCCAGCGGGCGCGCAGTTTTTCCAGGCCGCGATGAACATCGATCTGTGCCGCGGGATCGCCATAGGCACCTGCCGTGTCGTAAACCGGCACCGCTTCGTTTGGCTCATAGGTCGGCTGGGCTTTGCTGCCACCGGTGTGGGTCGGGCTTAGCGTGATCTCGCGCATCGGAACGCGAATATCGTCACGGCTGCCGGTTATCCAGATGCGACGGGACTGGGGAAATGCACTGCCGCTTTGCAGCGAATCGATAAATTCCTGCGCCTGGGCACGCTGTTCACGACGGGTCATTTTTGGGTCAGACATAGCAATCTTCCTGTTCAGGGGGAACGATGCTTGTCCGGAGTTCGGAAGGAGTAGCGGTATCGGCAGCATAAGAATGCTGGCATACCGTAAAAATTTACTCTTGTTCCCTTCGCAGGTTCTAACCTGATCAGGTTCCGCGGATCCCGAATTAACGGTCTCAGCCCGGCTGGGCACTCCGACAAGAAGCGCTTTTTACGCCCTAATCTGACCGGCAGATCGGGCGTAAAAATCGTGTTTTTCACAGCAAAAAACAAAAAAGGTTCGTCGGCGTAGTGGCCTCGGAACCTCTTCAGCATAAAAGGGCGAGTGGATAATCTCAACCCTTTTGGTGGTGATACCGGTTAAGCGGGACGGGCAATCTGACTGTCATTGGCAACCGGCGGGGTAGCCAGCTGATTATCCCATGCCAGCTGGATCAGCTTATCTTCCAGCGTGAAGCGCGACTCCAGCACTTCGCCCACTTCTGAAAGCGCCTGCTGGAAAGTCATGCAGTTTTCATCGTCTATCGCCTGTTGCAGGTGACCATCATAGAGCTGCATCAGCCGCTCGGTGTTGGCTTCCAGTGGCGGATAGATCTGCGCAGCCGCAATCATCGGGCTGTCACCGTTCATTTCACTGATAACACGTTCATAGATACTGAAGTGACCGGCCGAAAGATAATCGACCAGGCTGTGACAGAAGTTGTCCAGCGCCTGCTCATCGAGACGGGTCAGGGCTTCTTTGTTGGGCTTCAGGCCGACCAGATGATAATAGGTCACCAGCAGCTGGCGACGGGCTTCGAGCCAGGAATCGACCAGCTCATTACTGCCACCTACGCGTTCAGCCAGGACGTTTAACTGGTTAAGCATATCTGACTCCATGTGAGTTATAGTTGTTTATCAACACACTTAACATCAGGGCTTCAGCGTACGATTTGACGCTAAGGATGACGAAATAAATGCAATGCGAAATCTCAAGCGTAGACGCTGGATGGTGGATTGTCAGCCATGAACAGAAACTTTGGTTGCCACAAGGTGATTTACCCCACGGAAACGCCGAAAATTTTGGTCTGACTGGCAGTAAAGCACGCCTTATCGGAGAGTGGCAGGGCGAAAATGTCTGGCTGATTTGTGCGTCACGCTCTGCCGATATGTTCTCCGTGCGGCAGTTGATCGATCAGGACGTCGGACTGTTTCAGCTGGCGGGGCGGGGTGTGCAGCTGGCGGAGTTTTACCGCTCTCATCGCTGGTGCGGCTACTGCGGCCATGAAATGCATCACAGCAGGCATGAATTTGCCTGCCTGTGCAGTCATTGCCGTGAGCGTTACTATCCGCAAATCGCCCCCTGCATTATCGTGGCCATCCGTCGTGGTGATGAAATCCTGCTGGCAAATCATGCCCGCCATCGCAACAAGGTCTATACCGTGCTGGCCGGCTTTGTGGAGGTCGGTGAGACGCTGGAGCAGGCCGTTGCCCGCGAAGTGATGGAGGAGAGCAACATCCGCGTCAAAAACGTGCGCTATGTGACCTCTCAGCCGTGGCCCTTTCCGCAATCCCTGATGACCGCCTTCATGGCGGAGTATGACAGCGGCGATCTGCAGCATGATGGCAAAGAGCTGCTGGATGCGGCCTGGTTCCGTTTTGATGACCTTCCCCTGCTGCCTCCACCCGGCACCGTGGCACGCCGCCTGATTGAAGATACTGTCGCCCTGTGCCGCGCTGAAGTGTGAAAGTGCTACACTACACGCCTGTTATTGAGAGAGTGTTGAGATGAGTGAACTGAAGAACGATCGTTATTTGCGTGCCCTGTTACGTCAGCCGGTGGATGTCACGCCGGTATGGATGATGCGACAAGCCGGGCGCTATTTGCCGGAGTACAAAGCGACACGCGCCCAGGCGGGTGATTTTATGTCGCTGTGTAAAAACGCCGAGCTGGCCTGTGAAGTCACCCTGCAGCCGCTGCGTCGTTTTCCGCTGGATGCCGCCATCCTCTTCAGTGACATCCTGACGATTCCGGATGCGATGGGACTGGGACTCTATTTTGAAACCGGCGAAGGCCCGCGTTTCTCAAACCCTGTAACCTGCCGCGCTGACGTTGATCGCTTGCCGGTGCCCGATCCGGAGATGGAGCTGGGCTATG
Source organism: Pantoea anthophila (assembly GCF_026104315.1). Classification (NCBI taxonomy): domain Bacteria; kingdom Pseudomonadati; phylum Pseudomonadota; class Gammaproteobacteria; order Enterobacterales; family Erwiniaceae; genus Pantoea; species Pantoea anthophila. The sequence continues at coordinate 3,702,464 of NZ_CP110473.1, read as the reverse complement.
TGATGAACGCGGTTCGCACCATCCGCCGCAATCTGAATGGTGAGGTGCCGCTGATCGGCTTCTCCGGCAGTCCATGGACGCTGGCCACCTACATGGTGGAAGGCGGCAGCAGCAAAGCGTTTACCCGAATCAAAAAGATGATGTATGCCGAGCCTGCTACGCTGCATGCGATGCTGGATAAGCTGGCTGACAGCGTCATTCTCTATCTCAATGCGCAGATTCGCGCAGGTGCCCAGTCGGTGATGGTCTTCGATACCTGGGGCGGCGTGCTGACCGGCCGTGACTACCGCGAGTTCTCCCTTCACTACATGCACAAAATTGTTGATGGCCTGCTGCGTGAAAATGATGGCCGCCGCGTGCCGGTGACGCTGTTCACCAAAGGCGGTGGACAGTGGCTGGAAGCGATGGCCGCCACCGGCTGTGATGCGCTGGGTCTCGACTGGACCACCGACATTGACGATGCGCGCCGTCGCGTGGGCGATAAAGTTGCGCTGCAGGGTAATATGGACCCCTCTATGCTCTATGCGGCACCTGAGCGTATTGAGCAGGAAGTGGCCGGTATTCTGGAGCGCTTTGGTTCCGGCACCGGCCATGTCTTTAATCTGGGGCACGGCATTCATCTGGATGTGCCACCGGAAAATGCCGGTGTCTTTGTTGATGCTGTGCATCGTTTATCACGTCCCTGGCATCAGGAGTAATCATGGATATTGCCGCACTTCGCGCTGAGCAGTTACAACGCGCCGCTGACGTGGTGCGTGACGATGATTTTGATGTGTTACCGCCTCGCTATATCGGCGGGGCCGACGTAGGTTTTGAGCAGGAAGGCACGATCACACGCGCAGCGATGGTAATCCTGGAGTACCCATCGCTTCGGCTGGTGGAGCATCGCATCGCGCGTATTGAGACGACGATGCCCTATATCCCGGGCTTTCTCTCCTTCCGGGAATATCCGGCCCTGATGGCCGCCTGGGAGATGCTGGAGCAGAAGCCGGACCTGCTGTTTGTGGATGGACACGGGATTTCGCATCCCAGACGGCTCGGCGTTGCCTCGCATTTTGGTCTGCTGGTGGATGTGCCTACTATCGGGGTCGCGAAAAGCCGGCTGTGTGGTCGTTTTGCCGATCTGGATGCGCAACCGGGCAGCCGCCAGCCGCTGATCGACAAAGGTGAGCAGATTGGCTGGGTATGGCGCAGCAAGCAACGCTGCAACCCGCTGTTCGTCGCCACCGGCCACCGTGTCAGCCTGGATACTGCGCTGCAGTGGGTCGAAAACTGTACGCGCGGTTACCGTTTGCCGGAACCCACCCGCTGGGCCGATGCAGTGGCGTCGAACCGTTCCGCTTTCCAGCGCTGGCAAAACGCGCTTTAACACTGTTTGTGCTGCGCTTTTGCAGTTACACTGCGGCCAGCGAAACGAATAAGAGCCACCTTTATGTTACAAAATCCCGTTCATCTGCGTCTGGCGAAGCTGGAAAGCTGGCAGCATCTGACGTTTATGGCCTGCCTGTGCGAGCGTATGTACCCCAACTATCGCGCATTCTGCGAGCAGACTGAATTTGCCGATCCGGCACTCTATCGCCGCATCCTTGATCTGATCTGGGAAAACCTGACGGTCAAAGATGCGAAGATTAACTTCGACAGCCAGCTGGAAAAGCTCGAGGCTGCCATTCCCGATGGCGATGCGTTTGAGGTCTATGGCGTCTATCCGGCTATTGATGCCTGCGTGGCCCTGAGCGAAGTGTTACATGCCCAGCTGAGTGGTGAAACGCTGGAGCATGCGATTGAAGTCAGCAGGACATCCATTACGACGGTTGCCATGCTGGAAATGACACAGGCTGGACGCGAAATGACCGATGAGGAGCTGCGTGAAAACCCGGCTATCATCGATGAGTGGGACCTCCAGTGGGAGATTTTCCGCCTGCTGGCGGAGTGTGAAGAGCGCGACCTTGAATTGATTAAAGGTCTGCGATCTGACCTGCGTGAAGCGGGAATAAGTAACATCGGTATAAATTTCCAGCAGTAAGGCGATAAAACGTGACTTCAGGCCCGAATTAGCGCGCCTGGAGGCTTCACATTGGCCCCCTCTCTGGTCTACATTTGGGGGGCTGAAAATTGTGGCTATCGGTGCGTGCAGGCAGAAGAGTGCCAGAATATGGCTTTTCCCTCGCACTCGTTGCTTAGCAAGCGATAAATACACTTTAAGGATAACTTATGAACAAGACTCAACTGATTGATGTGATCGCAGAAAAAGCTGACCTGTCTAAAACCCAGGCTAAGGCAGCGCTGGAATCTACTCTGGCTGCGATCACTGAGTCTCTGAAAGATGGTGATGCTGTACAACTGGTTGGTTTTGGTACTTTTAAAGTGAACCACCGCGCTGAGCGTACCGGTCGTAACCCGCAGACTGGCAAAGAGATCAAAATCGCTGCAGCAAACGTACCGGCATTCGTGTCTGGTAAAGCGCTGAAAGACGCCGTTAAGTAAGACGTCGCACTGCGGTTAAGCTTTAAAACAGGGGGCGTTTCGCCCCTTTTGTTTAAGAGGCCAGCCATCATGACCCCGCTGTTTCAGCGTTTAGCTGTTCTGTTTCTTTCCCTGTTTCTGTTTAGCTGCAGCTCTGTTCCGGATATTCCCCCCTTTTCTGCCAGTGGCTATCTTGCCGATCGTGGTGTTGTGCGCATCTGGCGTAAAAACAGCGATCACCAGTCTGTCCATATTCGTACGATCTACACGCCGTTCAGTGGCGGTGAGGGCGAGGTGACCGATTATGTCTGGCTGGAAGAGGCGCTGATCAGCGTTCAGCGCCAGGTAAAAGGGAAGCAGCCTGATGATGTCACCCTGCGCTTTGACCAGGCGGGCGGCCTCAACTTTATGCAGCGTCAGCTGTCAGACCGGCGTGAAGCCGTGAGTGCTGATGCGGTGGAACTCTATAAGTTTGACGCTCAGCGGATGCGTAACCTGAGTGATGCGCTGTTAAGCGGTCGGGTATTCCTGAGGCAGGGACACTGGCTGGGCAATAATCTGCTGGAGAGTTGTGAAGGTCAGCAGGTCAGACCCGCTTTTGATGCTGATGCCCTGCGGATACTGACACAGCAGCAGCGCAGCGCCCCGGCACCGCTGATGGTGTCATGGCTGGACGCGCCGGAAGGCATTCAGCTGTTACGGATCAGTCAGCAGGATGAGTGCGCGCAGCAGCCGACAGAAGATGATATGTAAAAATAAAAAGGGGGCACCCGGTGCCCCCTGAACTTATTTGCGATTAATGGCGCGATAGCCAATATCGCGGCGGCAGAAGCTGCCCTGCCACGAGATGGGCTGTGTCAGCGCATAAGCCCGCTTCTGTGCCGCAGCGACATCCTCACCCAGTGCGGTAACGCACAGCACGCGGCCACCGCTGGTCAGCACCCGATCCTCTTCCAGCCGGGTTCCGGCGTGAAAGACCTTGCCGTCCGCAACCTCTTCCAGTGGCAGACCGTGGATCTGATCACCCTGACTGTAGTCACCCGGATAACCGCCCGCCGCCAGTACCACACCGAGCGCAGGACGCGGATCCCACTGGGACGTTTTCTGATCCAGTTTACCCTCGCAGGCGGCCAGGCAAAGATCGACCAGATCCGACTGCAGGCGCAGCATGATCGGCTGGGTTTCCGGATCGCCGAAGCGGCAGTTGAATTCGATCACTTTCGGCTGCCCGGTGCGATCGATCATCAGACCGGCGTAGAGAAAACCGGTGTAAACGTTGCCTTCAGCAGCCATGCCGCGCACCGTCGGCCAGATAACCTGATCCATGACGCGCTGGTGGATCTCATCGGTGACGACCGGCGCCGGGGAGTAGGCACCCATTCCGCCGGTGTTCGGACCGGTATCGCCATCGCCTACGCGTTTATGATCCTGGCTGGTGGCCATTGGCAGCACATGCTCGCCGTCGACCATCACAATAAAGCTGGCTTCTTCGCCATCCAGAAACTCTTCGATCACAATGCGGTGTCCGGCGTCGCCAAAGGCATTACCGGCCAGCATATCCTGAACGGCTTCTTCTGCTTCCTGCAGCGTCATCGCCACAATGACGCCTTTACCGGCGGCCAGGCCGTCAGCTTTAATGACGATAGGCGCGCCTTTCTCACGCAGATAAGCGAGAGCCGGCTCGACCTCGGTAAAGTTCTGGTATGCCGCGCTGGGGATCTGATGGCGCGCCAGGAAGTCTTTGGTAAAAGCTTTTGAGCCTTCCAGCTGTGCGGCAGCCTGAGTCGGGCCAAAAATAGTCAACCCAGCCTGACGGAATGCATCCACCACGCCAATGACCAGCGGTGCTTCCGGTCCGACAATGGTCAGATCGATCTTCTCGCGCTGGGCAAAATCCAGCAGGGCAGGGATATCGGTCGCACTGATTGCGACATTCTGCAGCGCAGGCTCTAATGCCGTACCGGCGTTACCTGGCGCAACAAAGACGGTTTCTGCCAGCGGCGACTGTGTCGCTTTCCAGGCCAGCGCGTGTTCACGTCCGCCATTACCAATCACTAAAATTTTCATCTGTTACTCTCCGGAACGATTAATGACGGAAGTGGCGCATATCGGTAAAGATCATGGCAATGCCGTGCTCATCCGCCGCCGCAATCACCTCTTCATCGCGGATAGAGCCGCCAGGCTGAATCACACAGCTCACGCCCACCGCAGCGGCTGCATCAATACCGTCGCGGAAGGGGAAGAACGCATCTGACGCCATGGCAGAACCTTTCACTTCCAGTCCTTCATCGCCCGCTTTGATACCAGCAATTTTAGCGGAGTAGACGCGGCTCATCTGGCCGGCACCAATCCCGATCGTCATCCCGTCACGCGCATAGACAATGGCGTTGGATTTAACAAACTTCGCGACCTTCCAGCAGAAGAGGGCATCACGCAGCTCCTGCTCCGATGGCTGACGCTTGCTGACCACGCGCAGCTGGCTGGCATCGACCATACCGAGATCGCGATCCTGAACCAGCAGGCCTCCGTTGACGCGTTTGAAATCGAGCGCTGCCGTGCGGTTCTGCCACTGGCCGCAGATCAGGACACGGACATTCTGTTTCGTGGCGGTAATCTTCAGCGCGGCCTCGGAAACGGCGGGCGCGATGATCACCTCAACGAACTGGCGGCTGATAATGGCCTGTGCTGTCGCTTCATCCAGCTCGCGGTTAAAGGCGATGATGCCCCCGAACGCAGAGGTAGGGTCGGTCTGGTAAGCACGGTCATAGGCTGACAGCAGGTCGTCGCCGGTCGCAACGCCACAAGGGTTAGCATGTTTAACAATGACGCAGGCGGGGTCACTGAACTCTTTGACACACTCGAGTGCAGCATCCGTGTCAGCGATATTGTTATAGGAGAGCGCTTTGCCCTGAACCTGTTGCGCGGTGGCAACCGAGGCTTCAGCAACCTGCTCTTCTATATAGAAGGCCGCCTGCTGGTGGCTGTTTTCGCCGTAACGCATATCCTGCTTCTTGATGAAGTTCAGATTCAGGGTACGCGGGAAGCGACCTGCAGGCTGATTGCGTTCACCGTGATAGGCGGGCACCAGACTACCAAAGTAGTTCGCGATCATACCGTCGTAAGCGGCGGTGTGTTCAAACGCTTTGATCGCCAGATCGAAACGGGTGTCGAGCGTCAGGCCGTTCTGGTGGGCATCCATTTCAGCAATGATGGCGTCGTAGTCGCCGCTGCTGACCACGATGGCCACATCTTTATGGTTCTTGGCGGCAGAGCGCACCATGGTCGGGCCGCCGATATCAATGTTTTCTACTGCGTCTTCCAGTGAGCATCCTTCACGGGCAACGGTCTGGGCAAAGGGATAGAGATTAACGACCACCATGTCGATAGGGCTGATGTCATGCTGCGCCATGATGGCATCATCCTGGCCGCGACGACCCAGAATGCCGCCATGCACTTTCGGATGCAGGGTTTTGACGCGTCCATCCATCATTTCCGGGAAACCGGTGTAATCAGAGACTTCTGTGACAGCCAGACCCGCATCCGCCAGCAGGCGAGCGGTTCCACCTGTGGAGAGCAGTTCGACACCGCGACTGGAGAGCGCCTGAGCAAATTCGAGGATGCCGGCTTTGTCAGAGACACTGAGCAAGGCGCGGCGTACAGGACGAGGTTGTTGCATGGTGGTTTATCCCTTGGCTTTGTTTCGCGTATAGAAGAGCGTTACATCAGGTTTTACAGCGGTTTTCTCTTCTATATAAGAAGGAAAGATCAAAAACCTCAGGTAACGCCCCTAAAAGGGGAGTCCGTCATATTGCCCGGCATTGTAGCGAAAACGTTTGCGTGATGCTCGCCTAAATTTGCCAGGCCCGGTGAATGTGGATAACGCTGTGTGTAACTGCGTATAACAGCGACTTTTGCTGTGGAATGCAGCGAACGCGCTTTTTTCTGCAATTTATGGGTTGCGCCTGTCTGACAACTCCCTATAATGCGCCTCCATCGACACGGCACAACGGCTTACGGAATGCGGTGTTGAGAGGTTCAGGAGACTGAGCCGCCGGAGAAAAGCTTCTGAAAAAAGAGGTTGACTCTGAAGGAGGAAAGCGTAATATACGCCACCTCGCGACAGGACGCTAACGCACTGTTCGCACTGCTCTTTAACAATTTATCAGACAATCTGTGTGGGCACTCGCAGGATTGATATCAGCGCCTTAGGGCGCACAAAAATATCAAAGCCTCACGAGTGAACACATAATGAAATTCATTATGACGTTTTACAGATGAGCACCGCTGAACTCGTTTCAGCAAATCAAACTTTAAATTGAAGAGTTTGATCATGGCTCAGATTGAACGCTGGCGGCAGGCCTAACACATGCAAGTCGGACGGTAGCACAGAGGAGCTTGCTCCTCGGGTGACGAGTGGCGGACGGGTGAGTAATGTCTGGGGATCTGCCCGATAGAGGGGGATAACCACTGGAAACGGTGGCTAATACCGCATAACGTCGCAAGACCAAAGAGGGGGACCTTCGGGCCTCTCACTATCGGATGAACCCAGATGGGATTAGCTAGTAGGCGGGGTAATGGCCCACCTAGGCGACGATCCCTAGCTGGTCTGAGAGGATGACCAGCCACACTGGAACTGAGACACGGTCCAGACTCCTACGGGAGGCAGCAGTGGGGAATATTGCACAATGGGCGCAAGCCTGATGCAGCCATGCCGCGTGTATGAAGAAGGCCTTCGGGTTGTAAAGTACTTTCAGCGGGGAGGAAGGCGGTGAGGTTAATAACCTCGCCGATTGACGTTACCCGCAGAAGAAGCACCGGCTAACTCCGTGCCAGCAGCCGCGGTAATACGGAGGGTGCAAGCGTTAATCGGAATTACTGGGCGTAAAGCGCACGCAGGCGGTCTGTTAAGTCAGATGTGAAATCCCCGGGCTTAACCCGGGAACTGCATTTGAAACTGGCAGGCTTGAGTCTCGTAGAGGGGGTAGAATTCCGTGTAGCGGTGAAATGCGTAGAGATCTGGAGGAATACCGGTGGCGAAGGCGGCCCCCTGGACGAAGACTGACGCTCAGGTGCGAAAGCGTGGGGAGCAAACAGGATTAGATACCCTGGTAGTCCACGCCGTAAACGATGTCGACTTGGAGGTTGTTCCCTTGAGGAGTGGCTTCCGGAGCTAACGCGTTAAGTCGACCGCCTGGGGAGTACGGCCGCAAGGTTAAAACTCAAATGAATTGACGGGGGCCCGCACAAGCGGTGGAGCATGTGGTTTAATTCGATGCAACGCGAAGAACCTTACCTACTCTTGACATCCAGAGAACTTAGCAGAGATGCTTTGGTGCCTTCGGGAACTCTGAGACAGGTGCTGCATGGCTGTCGTCAGCTCGTGTTGTGAAATGTTGGGTTAAGTCCCGCAACGAGCGCAACCCTTATCCTTTGTTGCCAGCGATTCGGTCGGGAACTCAAAGGAGACTGCCGGTGATAAACCGGAGGAAGGTGGGGATGACGTCAAGTCATCATGGCCCTTACGAGTAGGGCTACACACGTGCTACAATGGCGCATACAAAGAGAAGCGACCTCGCGAGAGCAAGCGGACCTCACAAAGTGCGTCGTAGTCCGGATCGGAGTCTGCAACTCGACTCCGTGAAGTCGGAATCGCTAGTAATCGTGGATCAGAATGCCACGGTGAATACGTTCCCGGGCCTTGTACACACCGCCCGTCACACCATGGGAGTGGGTTGCAAAAGAAGTAGGTAGCTTAACCTTCGGGAGGGCGCTTACCACTTTGTGATTCATGACTGGGGTGAAGTCGTAACAAGGTAACCGTAGGGGAACCTGCGGTTGGATCACCTCCTTACCTGAAGATACCTTCCCGCGCAGTGCTCACACAGATTGTCTGATAAAAAAGTAATGAGCAAAGCGTCTTGCGAAGACAGACTTAAATGTCCCCTTCGTCTAGAGGCCCAGGACACCGCCCTTTCACGGCGGTAACAGGGGTTCGAATCCCCTAGGGGACGCCATGCTCGGTGACAGGTGAAAGATGTTGCCCACATATCTTAAAGATGACTTACGAGTCATGTTTAAGATATTGCTCTTTAACAATCCGGAACAAGCTGAAAATTGAAACGACATGGCGCGTTCATTCTCCGTAATAAGAATGAAATGGCGACATGTCCGAGTCTCTCAAATGCTTACAGTCTGCAGCGTTGAAAACGCCTGTGGGTTGTGAGGTTAAGCGACTAAGCGTACACGGTGGATGCCCTGGCAGTCAGAGGCGATGAAGGACGTGCTAATCTGCGTAAAGCGACGGTAAGGTGATATGAACCGCTACAGCCGTCGATGTCCGAATGGGGAAACCCGGTGCACTCAGTGCATCATTGCAGCATGAATACATAGTGCTGCAAGGCGAACCGGGGGAACTGAAACATCTAAGTACCCCGAGGAAAAGAAATCAACCGAGATTCCCCCAGTAGCGGCGAGCGAACGGGGAGCAGCCCAGAGCCTGAATCAGCATGTGTGTTAGTGGAAGCGTCTGGAAAGTCGCAGGGTACAGGGTGATACTCCCGTACACAAAAGCACACGCGCTGTGAGCTCGATGAGTAAGGCGGGACACGTGGTATCCTGTCTGAATATGGGGGGACCATCCTCCAAGGCTAAATACTCCTGACTGACCGATAGTGAACCAGTACCGTGAGGGAAAGGCGAAAAGAACCCCGGCGAGGGGAGTGAAACAGAACCTGAAACCGTGTACGTACAAGCAGTGGGAGCACCCTTGTGGTGTGACTGCGTACCTTTGTATAATGGGTCAGCGACTTATATTCTGTAGCAAGGTTAACCGTATAGGGGAGCCGCAGGGAAACCGAGTCTTAACTGGGCGTTAAGTTGCAGGGTATAGACCCGAAACCCGGTGATCTAGCCATGGGCAGGTTGAAGGTTGGGTAACACTAACTGGAGGACCGAACCGACTAATGTTGAAAAATTAGCGGATGACCTGTGGCTGGGGGTGAAAGGCCAATCAAACCGGGAGATAGCTGGTTCTCCCCGAAAGCTATTTAGGTAGCGCCTCGTGAACTCATCTCCGGGGGTAGAGCACTGTTTCGGCTAGGGGGCCATCCCGGCTTACCAACCCGATGCAAACTGCGAATACCGGAGAATGTTATCACGGGAGACACACGGCGGGTGCTAACGTCCGTCGTGAAGAGGGAAACAACCCAGACCGCCAGCTAAGGTCCCAAAGTCATGGTTAAGTGGGAAACGATGTGGGAAGGCACAGACAGCCAGGATGTTGGCTTAGAAGCAGCCATCATTTAAAGAAAGCGTAATAGCTCACTGGTCGAGTCGGCCTGCGCGGAAGATGTAACGGGGCTAAACCATGCACCGAAGCTGCGGCAGCGACACTATGTGTTGTTGGGTAGGGGAGCGTTCTGTAAGCCGTCGAAGGTGTGCTGTGAGGCATGCTGGAGGTATCAGAAGTGCGAATGCTGACATAAGTAACGATAAAGCGGGTGAAAAGCCCGCTCGCCGGAAGACCAAGGGTTCCTGTTCAACGTTAATCGGAGCAGGGTGAGTCGACCCCTAAGGCGAGGCCGAAAGGCGTAGTCGATGGGAAACAGGTTAATATTCCTGTACTCGGTGTTACTGCGAAGGGGGGACGGAGAAGGCTATATCAGCCGGGCGACGGTTGTCCCGGTTTAAGCGTGTAGGCGGAGGGTCCAGGTAAATCCGGACTCTTTTAACGCTGAGGCGTGACGACGAGGCACTACGGTGCTGAAGTGATAAATGCCCTGCTTCCAGGAAAAGCCTCTAAGCATCAGGTAACACAGAATCGTACCCCAAACCGACACAGGTGGTCAGGTAGAGAATACCAAGGCGCTTGAGAGAACTCGGGTGAAGGAACTAGGCAAAATGGTGCCGTAACTTCGGGAGAAGGCACGCTGGCGCGTAGGTGAAGGGACTTGCTCCCGGAGCTGAAGCCAGTCGAAGATACCAGCTGGCTGCAACTGTTTATTAAAAACACAGCACTGTGCAAACACGAAAGTGGACGTATACGGTGTGACGCCTGCCCGGTGCCGGAAGGTTAATTGATGGGGTTATCCGTAAGGAGAAGCTCTTGATCGAAGCCCCGGTAAACGGCGGCCGTAACTATAACGGTCCTAAGGTAGCGAAATTCCTTGTCGGGTAAGTTCCGACCTGCACGAATGGCGTAATGATGGCCAGGCTGTCTCCACCCGAGACTCAGTGAAATTGAACTCGCTGTGAAGATGCAGTGTACCCGCGGCAAGACGGAAAGACCCCGTGAACCTTTACTACAGCTTGACACTGAACATTGAGCCTTGATGTGTAGGATAGGTGGGAGGCTTTGAAGCGCGGACGCCAGTCTGCGTGGAGCCATCCTTGAAATACCACCCTTTAATGTTTGATGTTCTAACGTGGCCCCGTGATCCGGGGTGCGGACAGTGTCTGGTGGGTAGTTTGACTGGGGCGGTCTCCTCCCAAAGAGTAACGGAGGAGCACGAAGGTCAGCTAATCACGGTCGGACATCGTGAGGTTAGTGCAATGGCATAAGCTGGCTTGACTGCGAGAGTGACGGCTCGAGCAGGTGCGAAAGCAGGTCATAGTGATCCGGTGGTTCTGAATGGAAGGGCCATCGCTCAACGGATAAAAGGTACTCCGGGGATAACAGGCTGATACCGCCCAAGAGTTCATATCGACGGCGGTGTTTGGCACCTCGATGTCGGCTCATCACATCCTGGGGCTGAAGTAGGTCCCAAGGGTACGGCTGTTCGCCGTTTAAAGTGGTACGCGAGCTGGGTTTAGAACGTCGTGAGACAGTTCGGTCCCTATCTGCCGTGGGCGCTGGAGAATTGAGGGGGGTTGCTCCTAGTACGAGAGGACCGGAGTGAACGCACCACTGGTGTTCGGGTTGTCATGCCAATGGCACTGCCCGGTAGCTAAGTGCGGAAAAGATAAGTGCTGAAAGCATCTAAGCACGAAACTTGCCCCGAGATGAGTTCTCCCTGACCCCTTGAGGGTCCTGAAGGGACGTTGAAGACGACGACGTTGATAGGCCGGGTGTGTAAGCGCAGCGATGCGTTGAGCTAACCGGTACTAATGACCCGTGAGGCTTAACCTTACAACGCCAGAGGCGTTTTGTGAGAGACATGATTTTCAGTTTGTGACGGATAAAGAATAAGCAGAAGCGAAGAATTTTTCGTTTCGTGCACCAAGATTTGCCTGGCGGCTTTAGCGCGGTGGTCCCACCTGACCCCATGCCGAACTCAGAAGTGAAACGCCGTAGCGCCGATGGTAGTGTGGGGCCTCCCCATGCGAGAGTAGGGAACTGCCAGGCATTATACAAGTGAAGAAGCCCCGCACTGACGTGCGGGGCTTTTTTACGTCTGCTGTTTGCCAGTCTAAGCTGAAACATTTTCATTTTCTGCATGAAACCTCGACAACTCACCCCAATCAGGCTAATGTTGGGCATCCAGATGTCTAAACGTTTATACGGTTGTATGAGGTGAGCAGGTTATGCCAATCAGGGTTCCCGACGAATTACCGGCAGTAAATTTTTTGCGTGATGAAAATGTCTTTGTCATGACATCATCGCGCGCCAGTGTTCAGGAGATCCGTCCGCTTAAAGTGCTGGTACTGAATCTGATGCCGAAGAAGATCGAAACGGAGAATCAGTTTCTGCGTCTGCTGTCCAACTCACCCTTACAGATCGATATTCAGTTGCTGCGTATCGACAGCCGGGAGTCGCGCAACACCCCCAGCGAGCACCTCAACAACTTCTACTGCAATTTCGAAGATATTCAGCACGACAACTACGATGGCTTAATCGTGACAGGTGCGCCACTCGGACTGGTTGATTTTAACGATGTCGCTTACTGGCCACAGATTCAGCGCGTGCTGCACTGGGCAAACGAGCATGTTACCTCGACTCTGTTTGTCTGCTGGGCGGTGCAGGCTGCGCTGAATATTCTGTATGGTATTCCGAAACAAACCCGACAGAACAAACTGTCTGGCGTCTATGAGCATCAGATACTGCATCCGCACGCGTTACTGACCCGGGGTTTTGATGATAATTTCCTGGCTCCGCACTCACGCTATGCTGATTTTCCTACCCAGCTGATCACCGATTACACCGATCTTGAGCTGTTTGCTGAATCGGAACAAACCGGTGCGTATCTGATGGCGAGCAGGGACAAGCGACTGGTCTTTGTTACCGGTCACCCGGAGTATGATGCCCTGACCCTGGCCGGTGAGTATCATCGCGATTATGAGGCGGGCGTGAAACCGGAGATTCCGTATAACTATTTCCCGCAGAATAATCCGGTGCTGCCACCGCGCGCCACCTGGCGCAGCCACGGTAATCTGCTGTTTTCGAACTGGCTCAACTACTACGTCTATCAGATCACGCCGTTCGATCTGCGTCACATGAATCCGACGCTGGAATAGTCCCGCTTAATCTTCAACTGAACCGTGTTAGCCGATGGCAGCACGGTTTTTTTTCGCCTGCAAAAAGCCAGATGAAAAGCATTCCTTTAAAAGATGAAACTTTAATCCGTTATGAAACAGAGAGATATCGCCGTTTAAATGCAAAAATGGAAATAGTTTTTGATTTAAGAAAATAAATGCTTATGCTCTGGATCTGTAGCTCACAAAACAAACAGCGAGTGGATCCGCTGCATTCGATCTTTTGAATACAGGAGAGCGCCAGCATGACAGATTCCGTGATCAGCCATACCCTGACCTTCAGCCAGCCCCTGAACCAGGCAGCAGAGAGCCTGTTTACCCCTGAAGCCATCTCGTTTTTAGCGGCTCTGGTGACACGCTTTGCGCCGCAACGCGAAGCACTGTTACTCGACCGTCAGCGGCGACAACAACGCTATGACCAGGGCACGCTGCCAGACTTCGATATGGAAACCGCTTCCATAAGAGAAAGTGAATGGCATATTCGATCCATTCCGGCCGATTTAGCGGATCGCCGGGTGGAGATCACTGGTCCACCCGATCGGAAGATGGTGATCAACGCGCTGAATGCTGACGTGAACGTCTTTATGGCTGACTTTGAGGATTCGCTTTCCCCGGCGTGGTCAAAACTGATTGACGGTCAGCTGACGCTGCGCGAGGCGGTGCAGGGAACGCTGAGTTACACCAGCGACAAGGGAAAAATCTATCAGTTAAACGCCCATCCGGCGGTGCTGATGTGCCGGGTGCGCGGTCTGCATCTGTCAGAAAAACATGTCAGATGGCAGGGTAAGGCGATTCCGGGCGGCCTGTTCGATTTCGCTCTCTACTTTTTCCACAACGTTCGCGCTTTACTGGCGAAAGGCAGCGGCCCTTACTTCTATCTGCCGAAAACCGAAAGCTGGCAGGAGGTCGCCTGGTGGCGTGAGATCTTTCGTTTCAGCGAGGATCAGTTCGATCTGCCGCGCGGAACGATCAAAGCGACAGTGCTGATCGAGACCCTGCCTGCGGTCTTCCAGATGGATGAGATCCTGTGGAATCTGCGCGATCATATCGTCGGCCTGAACTGCGGTCGCTGGGATTACATCTTCAGCTACATCAAAACCCTGCAACAGCATCCGGATCGGATATTGCCGGATCGCCAATCGGTGACCATGTCGCAGCCATTCCTGGATGCCTATTCGCGACTGCTGATTAAAACCTGTCATCGCCGGGGAGCATTTGCGATGGGTGGGATGTCGGCCCTCATTCCCCATAAAGATCCGGTGCGCAATGCCTGGGTATTGCAACGCGTAACGGAAGATAAGCAGCGTGAGGCGGGCAATGGGCACGACGGCACCTGGATAGCGCATCCTGGCCTGGCAGAGAGTGCGATGGCCGTCTTCAATGCCACTCTCGGCGATCGGCCCAATCAGCTGCATGTCATGCGTGAAGCGGACGCCCCGATCACGGCAGAGCAGTTACTTGCGCCCTGTGAAGGGCAACGCACCGAGGCGGGTATGCGTGCCAACATCCGCGTCGCGCTGCAATACCTTGAGGCCTGGATTAGCGGTAACGGCTGTGTGCCGATTGATGGACTGATGGAGGATGCCGCTACGGCGGAGATTGCGCGCACCTCTATCTGGCAGTGGATTCGCCACCAGCAAATCCTGGACAGCGGCCAGCCGGTCACCGCTGAACTGTTTCTGCGCTGGCTGAACGAAGAGCTGCATCTGCTGCAAAACACGCTGGGTGAATCCCGTTTCAGCGGCGGTCGCTACCACGACGCGGCGCAGCTGATGGCGCAGATCACCACCGAACGCGAACTGGTTTCCTTTCTTACCCTGCCAGGCTACCGCCTGATCCCCTGAACAGAGGAGCTATTGCCATGACACGCACTCAACAAATCGAGCAACTTGAACAGGATTGGCAGACCGCACGCTGGCAGGGGATTACCCGCCCGTACAGCGCAGCAGAGGTGGTTAATCTGCGCGGCTCATTACAACCCGCCTGTACGCTGGCGGAGCGCGGTGCAGAGAAACTCTGGGCACTGCTGAACGGCAAGGCAAAGAAGGGCTACATCAACAGTCTGGGCGCGCTGAGCGGCGGTCAGGCGCTCCAGCAGGCGAAAGCGGGCATTGAAGCGATCTATCTCTCTGGCTGGCAGGTGGCGGCAGATGCCAACGTTGCCGGGCAGATGTATCCCGACCAGTCGCTCTATCCGGTCAACTCAGTGCCGGAGGTCGTGACGCGCATCAATCAGACCTTTCAGCGTGCCGATCAGATTCAGTGGTCCGCGGGTATCGAAGCGGGTGACAGCCGGTACACCGATTTCTTTCTGCCGATTGTTGCCGATGCGGAAGCGGGTTTTGGCGGCGTGCTGAACGCATTCGAACTGATGAAGGCGATGATTAAGGCGGGTGCCGCGGCGGTTCACTTCGAGGATCAGCTGGCTGCGGTGAAAAAATGCGGCCATATGGGCGGTAAGGTGCTGGTGCCGACCCAGGAGGCGATTCAGAAACTGGTGGCGGCGCGGCTGGCCGCCGATGTGATGGGGGTGCCCACCCTGCTGCTGGCCCGCACCGATGCCGATGCCGCTGACCTGATCACTTCAGACTGCGATGAATATGACCGTCCCTTTATCCGGGGCGACCGGACGGCAGAAGGGTTCTTTCGCACCCATGCGGGGATTGAACAGGCGATCAGTCGCGGTCTGGCCTATGCACCCTATGCTGACATCCTGTGGTGTGAAACCTCGACGCCGGACCTGACGATGGCGCAGCGCTTTGCCGACGCCATCCATGCGCGCTTTCCCGGTAAGCTGCTGGCCTACAACTGTTCGCCGTCGTTCAACTGGAAGAAGAATCTCGACGACAGCACCATCGCGACGTTCCAGCAGTCGCTCAGCGACATGGGTTATCGCTTCCAGTTCATCACGCTGGCAGGCATCCACAGCATGTGGTTCAACATGTTTGATCTGGCCCATGCCTATGCTCAGGGCGAAGGGATGCGTCACTATGTTGAAAAGGTTCAGCAACCTGAGTTTGCGGCGCGCGATCGCGGTTACAGCTTCTCGTCGCATCAGCAGGAGGTGGGCACCGGCTATTTCGATCAGGTCACCACCACCATTCAGGGCGGTAAATCGTCGGTCACGGCGCTGACCGGTTCGACCGAAGAGCATCAGTTCTGACGCGCTTTCCTGACGGATCTCCCGCCCGCATGCTGCGGGCGGGCCTTTGCCGGAGCTGATTATGCCGCCACGTGAATCTTTAATCGCCCTCACGATTCTGCAGGGTTCAGATGCGCAGTATGGCCGCTTTCTGGATATCACCGCCGGGGCGCAGCAGCGGTTTGAACAGGCGGAGTGGCAGGCGGTGCAGCACGCCATGAAGGCTCGCATCCACCTCTACGACCATCATGTCTCTCTGGTTGCTGACCAGCTGCGGGTGCTGAACGGCGCGGCAGACTGGGATCAGGCATTCTGGCTGCGGATCAAGGAACACTATCAGAGCCTGCTTCCCGGCTACCCGCGGCATGAGATTGCCGAAAGCTTTTTTAACTCCGTCTACTGCCGGTTACATGGCCATGCCGATCTGCAGCCGGAGCGCCTGTTTATCTTCAGCTCTCAATCCCAGGCTACGCCGGTCACCCCTTTGCGGCCCCTGTCGCGACGTTATCTGCCGGACAGAGGCTGGCGGGCCGTGGTGGATCAGGCTCTGGCCGATTTACCACTGACCCTGCCGTGGCAGCATCGCGCCCGGGATGTCGGCTGGATTGTCCGTCACCTGACGTCGCACTTTGCCGGTCTGGATCAGGGCTGGCTTGAGGTCAGCAGTGAGCTTTTTTATCGCAACAAAACCGCGTGGCTGGTGGCGCGCCTGCATCTGCCGGAAGGCATCGCTCCCTGTCTGCTGCCGATTCAGCGCACTGACGCCGGCGAACTCTGGATAGACACCTGTCTCACCGATGTGAATGACGCCAGCATTGTCTTTGGGTTCGCCCGCGCCTGTTTTATGGTCTATGCCCCGGTGCCTGCTGCGCTGGTCGCCTGGCTGCAACCGATTCTGCCAGGCAAAACCCTGGCGGAACGGTACAGGGCGATTGGCTGCCAGAAACATGGCAAAACGGAAAGCTACCGTGAATATCTTCAGGCGCTGGCAGAGAGTGATGCGGCCTTTGAGATCGCGCCTGGCGTGCGCGGCATGGTGATGCTGGTTTTCACGCTGCCGGGGTTTGATCGGGTGTTTAAGGTGATTAAGGATCGCTTCGCGCCACAGAAAGAGGTGACGGAAGCGCAGGTGCGCGCCTGTTATCAGCAGGTCAAAGAGCATGATCGCGTGGGACGTATGGCCGATACGCAGGAGTTTGAGCAGTTTGCGCTGCCGCTGGCGCGCTTCTCACCGGCGCTGCTGGCTGAGCTGAACGCCTGTGCGGCAGAAAAAGTGGAGATCCAGGGCGACCGTCTGATTATTCGTCATCTGTGGCTGGAGCGACGGATGCAGCCGCTTAATCTCTATCTGGCGCAGGCCAGCGCGGCAGAGCGGCATCATGCAATCGAGGAGTATGGCAACGCCATCCGGCAGCTGGCGGCCGCCAATATCTTTCCCGGCGATATGCTGTTTAAAAACTTTGGCATCACCCGCCATGGCCGGGTCATTTTTTATGACTACGATGAGATCCGCCCGATGCTCGAACTGAACTTCCGGGAGGTGCCGCGCGCGCGTTATGAGGAAGATGAACTCAGCGCAGAGCCCTGGTACAGCGTCGGACCGGACGATGTGTTTCCGGAGACTTTCCGCTATGCGTTATGCAGCGAAGCCGCGACCGGCGCCTTGCTGCTGCAACTGCATCCGGAACTTTTTGACCCCGGCTGGTGGCGCGCTCAGCAGCAGCGCATCGCTCAGGGCCATGTGGAAGAGGTGATTGCCTGGCGGCAGACACAGCGTTTCAGCGTCTGCTACGCGGCAGAAACCGTTAACGACCGCTGTACGCCAGCGTAACCTGTCGCGCCTCGCGGATGACCAGCGCGCCGAGTTCAGTAATGCGGTCATCCGTCATGCGGGCAATCGGGCCGGAGATGGAGAGCGCCGCAAAGGCGTCGCCATGTTCGTCATAGATGGGGGCGGCGACACAGCGCAGACCCAGCGCATGTTCTTCATCGTCAAAGGAAAAGCCCGCTTTGCGCACCTGCGCCAGATTCTCCTTCAGGCTCTGCGGCGACATGAGCGTCTTCGCAGTGTAGTAGTGCAAGCCCTTCTGATGCAACAGCGCCGTGACCTGCTCATCGCCCAGATGTGCCAGGAACGCTTTGCCGGCACCGGAGGCGTGCATCGGCAGCTTGCCGCCAATCGGCGCAGACATCCGCATCAGCTGCGTACACTGCACCTGATCGATGATCACGGCCTGATGATCGCTGAGATCCAGCACCGCCAGATTGACCGTCTCGCCGGATTGCTCCATCAGCCTGCGCAGCACCGGGTGCACCAGCGCCAGCAGGTTACGGCTTTGCAGAAAACTGCTGCCGACCACAAAGGCGTGTGCGCCGATAGTCCACAGACCCAGGTCGCCCACCTGACGGACAAAACCCTGCTGCTGCATGGTGCTGAGCAGGCGATGGGTGGTGGAGTTTGGCAGGCCCGCCTGCTGGGCCAGTTCGGTCAGCGCCACGCTGCCGTGTGAATCGGCAATCAGCTCCAGCAGGGTCAGGCCGCGCGTCAGCGACTGGACCTGACCGCCCGCTGGTGCGGCGACAGGTGTGCTACGGGGTTTTTTGCCGCGCTTAGCGGGAACCGGCGTTGCCATGGGAAACTCCTCTTTTGCATTGTGGAAATCATTTTCGTTTTAATCGTGACGTTTGCAAACGCTGCTTTTCTGGTCAGACCTCTCAGCCCGCGATCGTTATCCGTCCCGCATAAGGTGACTTTGTCGCCAGTTAAGCTTGTGCCAGAATGAAAAACAGGCTTTTTCGCCAGCAGACTGACGTGAGTGGGGCAACGGTGAGCACGAAAATCGACGCGTTATATCAGCAGCTCGCACAACGCATTATGGTGCTGGACGGTGCCATGGGCACCATGATCCAGCGCTACCGGCTGGAAGAGGCGGATTTTCGCGGCAGCCGCTTCGCCGAGTGGTCCTGCGATCTCAAAGGCAACAACGATCTGCTGGTGCTGAGTCAGCCGGCGGTGATCCGCGAGATCCACGACGCCTATCTGGCCGCAGGCGCTGACATCCTCGAAACCAACACCTTCAATGCCACGTCGATTGCGATGGCAGATTACCGCATGGAAAGCCTCTCGGCAGAAATCAACCGTGAAGCGGCCCGGCTGGCACGATCCTGCGCCGATGCGTGGACGGCGAAAACGCCGGATCGCCCGCGCTTTGTGGCGGGCGTGCTGGGCCCGACTAACCGCACCTGCTCTATCTCGCCCGATGTAAACGATCCCGCCTTCCGCAACGTCACCTTCAGTCAGCTGGTGGACGCATACCGGGAGTCGACCCGCGCGCTGGTGGAGGGCGGTGTTGACCTCATCATGATTGAAACAGTGTTCGACACGCTGAATGCGAAAGCCGCGGTCTATGCGGTGCAGAGCGAGATGGAGGCGCTGGGCGTGACGCTGCCGCTGATGATCTCCGGGACGATTACGGATGCCTCCGGGCGGACGCTCTCCGGCCAGACCACCGAAGCCTTTTATAACGCTCTGCGTCATGCAGAACCCCTCTCTTTTGGCCTGAACTGTGCGCTCGGCCCGGATGAGCTGCGTCAGTATGTGGCGGAGCTGTCGCGCATCGCTGAGGGCTACGTCAGCGCGCACCCCAACGCGGGTCTGCCCAATGCGTTTGGCGAATATGATCTTGATGCGGAAGTGATGGCCCGGCAGATGGGGGAATGGGCCCGTGCCGGCTTCCTGAATATTATTGGCGGCTGCTGTGGCACGACGCCGCAGCATATTGCCGCCATGGCCGCCGCTGTTGAAGGCGTCGCACCGCGGAAGCCACCGGCTATTCCGGTGGCCTGTCGTCTCTCCGGTCTGGAGCCGCTTAACATCAGCGCCGAATCACTGTTTGTGAACGTCGGGGAGCGCACCAACGTCACAGGCTCGGCAAAATTTAAAAGACTGATTAAAGAAGAGAAATATCACGAGGCGCTGGACGTCGCGTTGCAGCAGGTGCAGAGCGGCGCGCAGATTATCGACATCAATATGGACGAAGGGATGCTCGACGCTGAAGCAGCGATGGTGCGTTTTCTGAATCTGATTGCGGGCGAACCCGATATCGCCCGCGTGCCGGTGATGATCGACTCTTCGAAATGGGCAGTGATTGAAAAAGGGTTACAGTGCATTCAGGGCAAAGGGATCGTTAACTCGATTTCGATGAAGGAGGGCGAGGCGGCCTTTATCCATCATGCCCGTCAGGTGCGGCGCTACGGCGCTGCCATGGTGGTGATGGCCTTTGATGAAGTGGGGCAGGCGGATACCCGCGCCCGTAAGATCGCGATCTGCCGCCGGGCTTATCAGATCCTCACACAGGAAGTCGGTTTCCCGCCGGAAGATATCATCTTTGACCCCAATATCTTTGCCGTGGCGACCGGCATAGAGGAGCACAACAACTACGCGATGGACTTTATCGGGGCGTGCGAAGATATCCGGCGTGAACTGCCCCATGCGATGATCTCGGGCGGCGTCTCCAACGTCTCATTTTCTTTTCGCGGCAACGAACCGGTTCGCGAAGCGATCCACGCCGTGTTCCTCTATCACGCTATCCGCAACGGCATGGGGATGGGGATTGTCAACGCTGGCCAGCTGGCTATCTATGACGATCTGCCCGCTGAACTGCGTGATGCCGTCGAAGATGTGATCCTCAACCGGCGCGAAGAGGGCACCGAGCGGCTGCTGGCGCTGGCGGAAACGTACCGTGGCGGCAAAAGTGACGGCGCGCAGGAGAAACAGCTGGCGGAGTGGCGCGGCTGGGCGGTAGCTAAGCGGCTGGAATATTCGCTGGTTAAAGGAATAACGGAGTTTATTGAGCAGGATACCGAAGAGGCGCGCCAGCAGGTGTCCCGCCCGATAGAGGTTATTGAAGGGCCGCTGATGGCGGGCATGAGTGTGGTCGGCGACCTGTTCGGCGAAGGCAAAATGTTTTTGCCGCAGGTGGTGAAATCGGCACGCGTCATGAAACAGGCAGTGGCGTATCTGGAACCCTTTATCGAGGCCAGTAAAGAGGCCGGGCGCAGCAACGGCAAAATCGTGCTGGCCACGGTGAAAGGGGATGTGCATGACATCGGAAAGAATATTGTTGGCGTGGTGCTGCAGTGCAATAACTACGAAATTATCGACCTGGGCGTGATGGTGCCAGGGGAGAAGATCCTGAAAACCGCGCGGGAAGTCGATGCGGATATCATCGGCTTGTCGGGCCTGATCACGCCGTCGCTGGATGAGATGGTTAACATGGCGAAGGAGATGGAGCGTCAGGGCTTTACGCTGCCGCTGCTGATAGGCGGCGCGACTACCTCAAAGGCGCATACCGCCGTCAAAATCGAGCAGCACTACAGCGGTCCGACGGTTTACGTGCAGAACGCTTCACGCACCGTCGGCGTGGTGTCATCGCTGCTCTCCGACACGCTGAAAGCCGATTTTATTGCCCGGACCCGACGGGAGTATGAAACCGTGCGCATCCAGCACGCACGCAAAAAACCGCGCACGCCGCCGGTGTCGCTGCAGGCAGCGCGCGATAACGCCAGCCTGACCGCGTGGGAAAACTACACGCCACCGGTGCCACATCGCCCTGGCGTCAGTCAGGTTGAGGCCAGTATCGACACGCTGCGCCACTATATCGACTGGACGCCGTTCTTTATGACCTGGTCGCTGGCGGGCAAATATCCCCGCATTCTGGACGATGAGGTGGTGGGTGAAGAGGCACAGCGTCTGTTTGCCGATGCCAGTGCGATGCTCGACAGATTAAGTGAGCAGTCGCTGCTGACACCGCGGGGCGTGGTCGGTATTTTCCCGGCTAACCGGGTCGGTGACGATATCCATCTCTATAGCGATGAGCGGCGCGATGAAGTTTTGTGTGTGAGTCATCACTTACGTCAGCAGACAGAGAAAACCGACTTTGCAAACTACTGCCTGGCCGATTTCGTGGCACCCAAATCAGCGGGAAAAGCGGATTATCTTGGCGCTTTCGCGGTGACCGGCGGGCTGGAAGAGGATGCGCTGGCGGCGGCATATGACCTGCAGCATGACGACTACAACAAGATTATGGTGAAGGCGCTGGCGGACCGTCTGGCGGAGGCGTTTGCCGAATATCTGCATGAGCGGGTGCGTAAGGTGATCTGGGGCTTCGCCCCCAATGAAAATCTCAGCAATGACGAGCTGATTCGCGAGCGTTATCAGGGGATACGACCGGCGCCAGGCTATCCGGCCTGCCCGGATCACACCGAAAAAGCGGCCATCTGGACGCTGCTGGGGGTGGAAGAACAGATCGGCATGACGCTCACCGAATCCTATGCCATGTGGCCGGGCGCCGCCGTCGCTGGCTGGTACTTCAGCCATCCTGACAGTCGATATTTCGCCGTGGCGCAGATCCAGCGTGACCAGGTGGAGGATTATGCGGCACGCAAAGGCATGTCGGTCAGCGAAGTGGAACGCTGGCTGGCACCGCATCTTGGCTACGACGAGGAGTAAAAAAGCGGCCGGGAGGCCGCTTCAGACAGCTGGAAATTTAAATCCGGGTGAATCTTACTGCAATGAATGAGCTCAATGCGCAGGGAACCCGGTCAGAAGAGGAAAGCGTCCCGCGCCAGGGACGGCGCGGGCCGAGCGGCCAGGGATTGGCATTAGCGCCTTTCCGATCTGACCGGGTTCCCTGTGCGTGCACCCGCTTACCGCAGAGCAGGCTCAGGGAGCATACGCCTTGCGCAAAGTCGCCTTAACGCCATCCATGGCAGGCTCAGCGCGGGCCATCCCTGGCCCGCTATGCTTTGCTTCAGGCGTATGCTCCCATCGCTTTACGTCCGGCCGCCGTCTGAACGAGGCCGCCTCTGCTTAGTTAAAGCGCGCGTCGCGATCGGACGTCAGATCATACAGCTGGTATTTACGACCCAGCATCTGACCGCCATCGCGCGTCAGCGGCACCCAGTTAACCTGCGCGCGACCGCGTGTTGGCGTCACGGTGAACAGATCCATCGGCACGGAGATATAGAAGCCTTTGGTGAAGTCACCCTCGCCATACTCTTCCGAAGAGACGTTGGTTTTCGTGGCATACACTCCCACCATCACGCCGCTGTCAAAGCGCTTGGACACATCAACCGTCACGCCTTTATCTTTCGCCAGATACTGACCGACGCTGGCTTTCACCAGCACATCCTGCATAAACCACGGACGCCAGTAGCCGGTCAGGTTGCCGGTTGAGGCTTTATAGCGGTTGAACTGCATCATGTTGTCCCAGTCACGCTGCCGGACGTAGTTGGCATCGACGCCCACCGCCCAGTTCGCATCAACCGGACGATAGAGCACCTCGCCGCCCACGCCGCCATACATCGTCTCCAGATAACCGCCGTAGACCTGACCATAGAAGCCGTTACCAAGGTGGCCCATATAGTTGGCCTGCAGATCGTTAACGTAGACGTTATTCTCGACGTAGTCGCGGATGTGGGTACGTACGCGCGGCAGCGATGAGTCGGCCGGTGCGCCGTTATAGTTGAACTTATCGTAGTTGTTGGCGAGGTTGCCGAACAGACTGCCCCCCACCAGCAGGTGGTCGGTCAGCCAGTAATCGACGTTACCCATCACGCCGACCTGATACATGTAGAAACTCTCCGGGCCGCCTACCGACTGATTCAGCACCGGTGACAGGCTGTAATTCAGGCGATCTTTGCGGATAAACATCCCCTGCTCAGTAGTGCCCGGATCGACCGGATCTTTGCGCGTCTGCTGCAGCGGCTGCTCATGGCCCAGCGGATAGCCTTGCAGATCGTTACGCAGGCTGGCGACCTGCGTTTCCGTGGTGACCTGCGGCATATTGAAGCGCGACTCGGTGACATTGATGGTGTCGATGCCGTCCGGCAGATGATTCATGATGATGCGGTTAGCACGATCGACGCCTTCGCGGGTATCGCGATATTTGGTCTGCTCACCGGAGACATAGAGCGTATGCCCCTGTGTCTGAATACGCGGGCCATCGAGACCGGCGTTATATTTCAGGTCGGTAAGCTGATTCCCCACCACGGTCGGCTCTAGCAGACGCGGCTGCGGCTGCGGATTGTAGGCGGGCTTCTCGCTGTCGATGTGCGCCTGGCGCAGATCGTTAAAGTTCGTGCGCAGGGTAACACCAAACATAAAAGTGTTGCCGCGTTCGTAGCTGGCGTTGATATCCGCCCAGTCGGTCACACGGTAAATCGCCCCGACGTTCAGCTTGCTGCGCTGCTCCAGACGGCCAGCAAAGTCATTCTGATAGTCGTTCCCCTCATACTCCATTTTAAGGCGCAGCGGCTGCCAGGGGGTCTGATACTCAATACCGCCAAACAGCGCCGTCGGACCGTGGAACATCTGCGAGCCGTTGATGGAACCCGCTTCGCCGACCCGTGGACGCTGACAGTAGCTGTCGCTGTAGGAACAGAAGGGGTTCTTCACCGTGCCGCTGTTGCCGAGATAGCCCCAGCCGATACCGAACGTAAAGTCGAACGGCCCCCAGGCCTTGGTCGCCACCAGATATTCGCTGTCGAACAGGCCCGTGCCGCCGAGATCGCGGGTGCCGACCGCCACTTCCGGCAGCCAGAATCCTTCCTGCCACAGACGCAGTTTCAGGTCGAAGGCTTTATCTTTATAGCTCTGCGTGCCGCTGAATTCAGAGACCGCACTGTACTGGCGGGTACGCACGTCGGTGTAACGCACGGTCGTCTCCAGCCACGGGAAGAGCTGCAGCGATGCGGAGTAGTAGCGATACTGATCGTTGTCGCGGGCATTGAGGCTGAACTCCCCCTCTCTGGCCATGCGCGCGGTCGGCACCTGCATCAGGCCCACGCCGCCAAAATCAGATTGTGAAGGTCCCACCGGCGCAGGCCAGGTGTCAGCCTGCGCCTGACAGGCTGCCGCCACGGAAACAGCCAGCAGGCTGAAGAGATAACGTTTTTTCATCAGTCTGGTATCCGGTGAGTCAGTACGGAGAGGAGGCGATCGTTGAGATCTTCATAGGCGCCTGGCAGGCTCCACGATGAAAAGCCGAGCCAGATAATGCTGCCTGGCTCCACTTCCACATGGCGATGATTCCAGTACGCTACCGGCACCTGCTGCGTGGCACCCGACGGGGCAATCACCGTAACAAAATTGCGTTCTGCCCCGGAAAGTAACGAATGCTCCGCAAGATAGTCACGTACGGATTTTCCCGGTTGCCAGCTCACTTTGCCTGCCCCACTCAGCGCGCCGAGCAGCAGCACGGAATCGGACGGGGTTTGCAGCCAGAGGTCATAGCTGCCTTCCAGACGACGGTTGTCTGCCGGATGCAGACGGATCCAGTCCGGGTCGAGCGAGGTAAACTGGCGGCCTGTTACCCTGATCGCACTCAGCTGGCGGATCACCTCATCAATGGCCGCCGCCCGGTCGCCACTGCTGTCGGCACGCCACGCGCGCAGCTCGCCCAGCGTCTGCTGATAGTGCTGCTGTGCCACGGCGCTGGCACCGCGCTCGGCAATAAAAGTACGACGCCAGTCCGTGTTCGCCTGCAGCGGAGGAAGCGTCACCAGCTGGGCGAGATCGGCAATCTGGCTCAGTTCAGCCTGACCGCCATTATGCGGTGCGTGGACAATCACCTGCGCCGTCGCCTGCGCGCCTGCGCTGCTGAGCAGGCTCAGCCCGGCCAGCAAAAATGTTATTTTTTTCATGATTTCGCCGGCTTCAGAATAGTGGTGTCTACAGGGAAGGCATCTGCCGCCAGCATCTGATGGGCCTGCACCACATCGCCGCTGCTGTTATCGATCCAGAAGGTGTTTTCCCACGTGCGGTTACTGCTGTCGATGCTCACCTGCTCATGCCAGACGCGGCAGGGAATGCGGTTGCCCGCGAGGGTCAGGACTTCATCGGTGCCGCGCGCAAAGGTGGAACGCACGGTCGCGCCGCGAACCTTGCCCTGTTCGGTCCACTGCACGATGCGGGTCCAGCCTGCGCCATTGCTGAGGTGAAGGGGGGCAGCCAGCGGGTCCTGCTGCAGATTGCTGACGCTCAGCAGGTTATCCGGTAAGCCCAGGGTTTTTACCAGGCGCCCATGCTGTGTGACCAGCATCGCCTGATCCTGAGTCACCCATTTCTGCTGACCATTCTCGTTGTAGCCCAGCACCACGAAAATACGCGGTCCCTCATTCAGCCGGGCATAGAGACTGGCGTAGGGCAGATTGTTGACCTGTTGATCGGTTACGGTGACGTCGTCAGGACCGTTAACCGCGAGCAGCAGGGTCTGTTCAAGACCTTTTTGCGTTTGTGTACAGGCCTGCAGCAGCAGGCAAGCGAGCAGCAGAGGAAGTTGGCGCACTGTGTGTCCCTGATAAGTCATGCCAAAGTAAAAATAACCACACAGACGTGTGGTTATGTTTAAAGGTGCTCTGCCCGTTACGTCTGGCGGCAAAACGGCGGACTGTGTGGCGTCGCTGAAACGTCAGCGTTGCCCGTGAGTCACCGGTCAGCAATCAGACGCGTTTCGGGTTTCCATCAACGAGTTGTGCTCGTCGTGGTTGTGGTTGTTGTACCGGTATTTGCACCGTCACCACCGCCAGAAGCGGCGATCCCGATCCCGACCAGCGCGCCCAGCGCACCGATACCGACAGCGGTCGACGTGCCGGACGAGATTGCTCCCGCCTGCGCGCCAGCTGCGGAACCCGCTTCTTCCGGCGCGGCAAAGGCGCTGGATGAGGCGGCAACGAGGATCAGGGCTGCACCGGCAACCATAGTTTTTTTCATAACAACGTTTCCTGCATTGAGTGAATGAAGGATCTCCGCCTGACGACCCTGGCTATACAGACAAGCTATGACCAGAGCGACAGGCAGTCCCATTGCGGGCGCGTTCATTATAGGGCAACAAAATATCAGAGTTCAGCGCTATAAAAACCAGGGCTGCGGGGGAGGTGATGGCGTGATTTAATCAGTCGGATTGGAGATAACCGCCTTTTATATCGGAGTATTTCGGCCTGATGCCAGATATTTCGCTGCGGGTTAAAGAATTGCAAAGCGTAATGTTCTCTTTTATTAATATCTGGTACGGAATAAGAATAATCAGAATTTACTCAGGATTGCTAAAATTAAATAGGATTATGAATCAAGGGTTAACCCAGGGTAACGACACTTTTCAGGTCCATTTTATACTGGGTATTGGCGGGTATGATCCGGCAATGTTCAGAATTGTCTTAGGTGACTTTCGGAATTTTCCCGCGCCAGTGACGGTCTGTGTATCCATAAAGCGCCAGACAGGGCGTAAACAGAGACAAAAAAAGGCGGCAAATGTGCCGCCTGATTAATTTAAAGCCGATTAACGCCAGGACTTATAGCGATTAATTAAGGCATTAGTGGAACTGTCATGACTGGTAATCTGTTCATCATTTTCCAGTTCCGGCAGAATGCGGTTCGCCAGTTGCTTCCCTAATTCCACACCCCACTGATCGAAGGTGAAGATATTCAGGATGGCACCCTGAGTGAAGATTTTATGTTCATACAGGGCAATCAGCGCACCCAGGCTGAATGGGGTAATCTCACGCAGCAGGATAGAGTTGGTCGGGCGGTTACCTTCAAAGACTTTGAACGGCACGATATGGGCCACGGACTCTGCAGATTTACCGGCATCCGTAAACTCTTTCTCCACCACGTCGCGTGACTTACCAAAGGCCAGCGCTTCGGTCTGCGCAAAGAAGTTGGAAAGCAGCTTCGGATGGTGGTTGGCGAGGGCATTATGGCTGATGGCGGGTGCAATAAAGTCGCACGGCACCAGCTTGGTTCCCTGATGGATCAGCTGATAGAACGCATGCTGACCGTTGGTGCCCGGTTCGCCCCAGATAATAGGACCGGTCTGGTAGTCCACCGGGTGACCGTCGCGATCCACATACTTGCCGTTTGACTCCATATTTCCCTGCTGGAAATAGGCCGCAAAGCGGTGCATGTACTGGTCGTAAGGCAGGATCGCTTCGGTTTCGGCACCAAAGAAGTTGTTGTACCAGATACCAATCAGCGCCAGCAGCACCGGCAGGTTCTGTTCAGCAGGCGTCGAGGCGAAGTGCTGATCCATAGCGTGCGCGCCGCTCAGCAGCTGCTCGAAGTTATCGAAACCGATAGAGAGAATGATCGACAGGCCGATGGCAGACCAGAGCGAATAGCGACCGCCTACCCAGTCCCAGAATTCAAACATGTTGTTGGTGTCGATGCCAAACTCGCCCACCGCTTTGGCGTTGGTGGAGAGCGCCGCAAAGTGTTTCGCCACGTGCTGCTGATCGCCAGCCGTTTTCAGGAACCAGTCACGCGCACTGTGGGCGTTGGTCATGGTTTCCTGCGTGGTAAAGGTCTTCGATGCGACCAGGAACAGGGTGGTTTCCGGGCTGAGATCTTTCAGCGTTTCGGCGATGTGGGTGCCGTCAACGTTAGAAACAAAGTGCATGTTCAGGTGGTTTTTATACGGGCGCAGCGCCTCAGTCACCATGAACGGGCCGAGGTCGGAGCCGCCGATACCGATGTTTACCACGTCCGTAATCGCTTTACCGGTATAGCCTTTCCACTCGCCGCTGATGATACGCTCGGAGAAGCCTTTCATCTTATCCAGCACCGCGTTCACTTCCGGCATCACATCTTTGCCATCCACCAGAATCGGGGTGTTGCTGCGGTTACGCAGCGCGACGTGCAGCACCGCACGATCTTCGGTCCGGTTAATCTTCTCACCCGAGAACATAGACTTAATGGCACCGCTGAGATCGGTCTCTCTCGCCAGAGCCTGTAACTTATCGAGGGTTTCCTGGGTGATGCGGTTTTTGGAGAAATCCACCAGCATCTGATCATCAAAGGTGGCAGAGAATTTGGCAAAACGATCGGCATCCTCAGCAAACAGATCGGCAATTTCCACCGATTTCATCTGCTCAAAATGCTGTTGCAGCGCTTTCCAGGCTGCGGTTTGTGTCGGATTGATATTTTTCATGGCAACACTCTTGTTGATAAAAAGAACCGTCATCCCATCGGGTCACATCGACCCCGTTTAGCGTTTCAGTATGACCACAGTTGTAACTGAAAGGAAAAATTTTGTCAGCGCGCTCCGGGCAGGGGAGCGGAAAGCCCGCATCCTGTCGCCAGCATTCACTGGCGCGAACAGCCGGAGAGGGCAGTGACAACGTCCGACCGAGTGTGACGCGAAAGGCCATACAAAACGTTGTGCCGAATCAGGAATGAATGCAACGACTGAACCCATTAAGCTTCGCAGAAAAAAGGGCGCGTCGGACTGAACCCACCCAGCACTCTAGACGCTGTGGCGCAGGCAGATTTGTTTTCTGATGCGGCGCGCCAGCCATGCTGACATTGACAGCAGGGCCAGAAAAGGCTAAATGTATGCGCCTACTTGCGCACCTGTGCGCAAGCCAGAAGAGGCGCGTCGCCCAGGCAGTGTGTTGGAGGAACCGTATCCGGCGAAAACACATGATGGGGAGCGACGCCGAGGTGGGTCAGCACGCGGTGTGTTGCCTGTCGGCTACAGGGGCTGAATCCTCTGGGTTGTCACCAGAAACGTGCAGTCGACGTTTCGCAAGGTGGGGCGCTTCTGGGTGACTCGTCTACCCGATCTGGTCTGCCCGTTTCTGCTCTTTCCTTGTGCCTGGCTGAAAGAATGTTTCCCGACCCCTTTCTCAATGGCGGGAACAAGATAACCTGACACGAGGTTCTACTACATGTCTCAAACACTGATTGTGGCAAAATTTGGCGGCACCAGCGTCGCTGATTTTGAAGCGATGAATCGCAGCGCTGATGTGGTGCTGCAGGATGCCAGCACCCGTCTGGTGGTGCTTTCCGCCTCGGCGGGCATCACCAATCTGCTGGTTTCGCTGGCTGAAGGCCAGCCCGCTGCCCAGCGTGCCGTTCTGCTTGATGATATCCGCCGTATCCAGTATGCCATTGTGGATCGTCTGCAGCGTCCGGATGTGATCCGCGATGAAATCGATCGGATGATCGACAATATCAGTATGCTCTCCGAAGCCGCTTCGCTGGCCACCTCAAGTGCCCTGACCGATGAACTGGTCAGTCACGGCGAGCTCATGTCCTCCCTGCTGTTTGTTGAAATTCTGCGTGAACGCCAGGTCAATGCGGAGTGGTTTGACGTTCGCAAAGTGCTGCGCACCGACGATCGCTTTGGCCGGGCTGTACCGGACGTCGACGTGCTGGCAACGCAGGCGACGGAGCAGCTGCAGCCGCGCATCGCGCAGGCGCTGGTTGTGACCCAGGGCTTCATCGGCAGTGAAAGTGAAGGGCGCACCACCACGTTAGGCCGTGGCGGCAGTGATTACACCGCAGCGCTGCTCGGCGAAGCCCTTCACGCGGCGCGCGTGGATATCTGGACCGATGTGCCGGGTATCTACACCACCGATCCGCGCGTGGTGCCGACCGCGAAGCGTATTGATGAAATCACCTTTGAAGAAGCCGCTGAAATGGCGACGTTTGGCGCGAAAGTCCTGCATCCGGCCACGCTGCTGCCCGCCGTACGCCGCGGTATCCCGGTCTTTGTCGGCTCCAGCAAGGATCCGGCCGCGGGAGGAACCCGCGTCTGCAACGAAACCCGCAACCCGCCGCTGTTCCGGGCGCTGGCGTTGCGCCGTAAGCAGACGCTGTTAACGCTGCACAGCCTGAACATGCTGCATACGTTTGGTTTCCTCGCCGAACTGTTCAACATTCTGGCGCGCCACAACGTCTCGGTCGATCTGATCACCACCTCGGAAGTGAGCGTGGCGCTGACGCTCGACACCACCGGCTCCACCTCTACCAGTGCCAGCCTGCTGACCCAGGCGCTGCTGACGGAACTCTCGTCGCTCTGCCGGGTAGAAGTAGAAGAAGATCTGGCGCTGGTGGCGATTATCGGCAACCAGCTCTCTAAAGCCTGCGGCGTTGGCAAAGAGGTGTTTGGTGTGCTCGACCCGTTCAACCTGCGCATGATTTGCTACGGTGCCAGCAGCTACAACCTCTGCTTCCTGGTGCCGGGCAACGATGCAGAAAGCGTGGTGCGTACGCTGCACCGCAATCTGTTCGAGTAAGCCTCTCTGTTTTCTCAGGCCGCCTCAGCGCGGCCTGAGAAAGCGTCCGGCCGGGTCACCCTGGCCGGTTTTCCCCCGCGTTACCTCATCCCGGATAAATCCCCTTTTTACAAAGGGTTATTATTCCCTGTTGCCAAATGGCAACCATTTTATCCCGCCATTTCATGCACTTGCGTTGCGATCCGTCTGCGCAGTTTTATAATCCCGCCGCAAAATCCATTCACCCAATCACAGGAAATATCATGAAAAGGTTAATCGCAGAAGCGCTGGGCACCTTTGTGCTGGTGGCGGGCGGTTGCGGGAGTGCCGTGCTGTCTGCCGCGTTTCCGCAGCTGGGCATTGGCTTTCTGGGCGTGGCGCTGGCGTTCGGGTTGAGCGTGCTGGTCATGGCCTATGCGGTCGGACACATTTCAGGCGGTCATTTTAACCCGGCGGTCACCCTGGGCCTGGTAGCAGGCGGACGTTTTCCCGCGGCGCAGGCTATCCCTTACATCCTCGCGCAGCTGGCGGGTGGCATTGCGGCTGGCGCGGTGCTCTGGCTGATCGCCAGCGGCAGAGGCGAGTTCAGTGCCGCCGCCAGCGGCTTCGCGGCGAACGGCTACGGCGCGCATTCGCCGGGCGGCTTCAGCCTGCAGGCGGGCATGATCAGCGAAGTCGTGATGACCGCCATCTTCCTGATCGTCATCATGGGGGCGACCAGCGAACGCGCACCGAAAGGCTTTGCGCCGATCGCGATTGGCCTGGCGTTAACCCTGATTCATCTGGTGACGATTCCGGTGACCAACACCTCGGTCAACCCGGCTCGCAGCACGGCAGTGGCCCTGTTCCAGGGGGACTGGGCACTCTCACAACTGTGGATGTTCTGGCTGATGCCGGTTATCGGTGGTGTGGTGGGTGGTGTGATCTACCGCAGTTTAGAGGATAAAGCAGCGTAATTTCGTCGATTTGCAGCGGATCGGCAGCAGTCGATCCGCATTTTCCCGCCCCGCCGCATCTTCGCCTTACGTCGTGATAACGAAATGTTATGATCCCGCCCGCGTCAGCAGTCGTTCCTGTATGGCGTGCTTCAGGGGCAACTCTGCATAAAACACAACACTCTTATAAGGAAGTCTGGCCATGCTCGCCACTTTAACCCGCCTGTTCCCGCTCTGGGCCGTGCTGTTATCTGTCGCCGCGTATTACTCACCCGGAACGTTTCTTGGCATCGGGCCGTGGGTCACGTATCTGCTGATGCTGATCATGTTTGGCATGGGCGTGACGCTCAATATTGACGATTTTAAACGCGTGCTGACCCGCCCCGCACCCGTGATTGCCGGTACCTTTCTGCACTATCTGGTGATGCCGTTAGCCGCCTGGACGCTGGCAAAACTGTTCCATATGCCGCCCGATCTCGCCGCGGGGATGATTCTGGTCGGCAGCGTCGCCAGCGGCACTGCCAGCAACGTGATGATCTATCTGGCGAAGGGGGATGTAGCGCTGTCGGTCACGATCTCCTCCGTCTCGGCGCTGGTGGGCGTATTCGCCACGCCGCTGCTGACCCGCTTTTATGTGGACACCCATATTCAGGTGGATGTGGTGGGGATGCTGCTGAGCATCGTGAAAATCGTGGTGATCCCGATCAGCCTCGGGCTGATCATTCATCACAGCATGAACAGCGTGGTTCGCCGGGTCGAGCCCTGGCTGCCTGCGTTTTCAATGATCTGTATTCTGCTGATCATCAGCGCAGTTGTGGCGGGCAGTCAGAGCTTTATCGGATCGGTGGGCCTGATGGTGATCGCCGCTGTGATCCTGCATAACGCCATTGGTCTGCTGGGCGGTTACTGGGGAGGCAAGCTGTTTGGCTTTGATGAGTCAACCTGCCGCACGCTGGCGCTGGAGGTCGGGATGCAGAACTCCGGTCTGGCGGCGACGCTGGGCAAGCTCTACTTCTCGCCGCTGGCGGCCCTGCCGGGCGCGCTGTTCTCGGTGTGGCACAACCTGTCAGGTTCACTGCTGGCGGGCTACTGGTCCGGAAAGCCGATCAAGAAGCCGTAACACCGATGGCGCGCAGAGGTTTCCCTCCTCTGCGCGCTTATTCATAATCACGCTCATCGTCGGGCTGCTCCAGCACGGTATAGGCGACGCTGCAGAACAGTGAGTTGAGACGCTTCATGTCACCGAGCAAACCGAGGTGCAGCGAACTGGTCTCAATACTCTGCACGTTCTGCTGATGCAGGCGGTCAACGTGCGCGTGCGAGTAGCGGCGAATCATCAGACGGAAACGATGTTTCGCGCGGCGCAGCCGTTTGGCACTGGTGACATCGTGCGACAGAAACACCGACAGACTCATTCTGAGATTGCTAATCAGCAGCTCCTGCAGGCCTTCCAGCTCTTTCAGTCCCTCGGCTGAGAAGGCGCGGCCCGCCGCCAGCGACTTATCCGCCACATCGCCGCTCATCCGTTCAATGATGTCGCCGGCCTGCTCCAGATTGAGCGACATCTCAATGATTTCCCCCCAGCGTCGCGAATCCTCTTCCGGCAGATCCTCTTTCGGCATCCGCGCCAGATAGAGTTTGATGGCGGTGTAGAGCACATCGACATCATCATCCAGCCGCCGCACCGTGCGCTCCTCGCGCGATTCCCCATGCATCACCTTATTAAACGCCTCCAGCATCTGCTCCAGCACGTCGCCCATGCGCAGCGCCTCGCGGGCGGCATTCACCAGGGCGAGCGCCGGGGTATCCAGCGCGCTGCGGTCCAGATGCTTCGGTTTCAGCTGCAGAGTGGTGTCCACATCGTCGGCGATGAGACGACGGCAGAGGCGCGCCATCAGGTCAGCAAAGGGCACCATCGCCACGCAGCGAACCAGGTTGTAGAAGACGTGGAAGAAGATCACCAGCTCCTCATCGTTCACCGGCAGCTTATCCAGCCATGTCGCCACGATATCGACAAAGGGCAGGATCACCACGCAGCCGATCAGCTTAAACAGCAGGCTGCCGAGCGCCACACGCTTGCCCGCCGCATTGGAGCCGCTGGCGTTGATCAGGGCCAGCAGGCCGCTGCCCAGGTTGGCACCAATCACCAGACAGAGCGCCACCTTAAAAGAGATCACCCCGGTGGCGGTCAGCGTGGCGGTGATCAGCACCGCAGCCAGGCTGGAGTAACTGATAATGGCGAAGACCGCGCCCAGCAGGGCATCGAGCATCACATCGCCGGTCAGGCTGGAGAAGAGCACCTGGACCCCGGCGGCCTGGGTAATCGGGCGGGCGGCTTCAACAATCAGCTGCAGTGCCAGCAGGATCAGACCCAGTCCGATGCTGGCCCGGCCTAGCTGTCCGGCTCGGGTCTGCTTACGGCTGAGAAAGAAGACCACGCCAAAAAAGATAAACAGCGGCGAGAGCCAGGAGAGATCAAACGTCAGGATACGCGCCATGATCGCGGTGCCGACATCCGCCCCCAGAATCACTACCAGCGCGGGGGTCAGGCTG
Organism: Pantoea anthophila; assembly: GCF_026104315.1. Taxonomy (NCBI): domain Bacteria; kingdom Pseudomonadati; phylum Pseudomonadota; class Gammaproteobacteria; order Enterobacterales; family Erwiniaceae; genus Pantoea; species Pantoea anthophila. Next base: position 3,667,844 of record NZ_CP110473.1, on the reverse strand, counting down.
ACCAGGTTCTGCGCCACAAAGGAGGTGACCAGCAGGGTGGTGGCATTGCTGCTCTGCACCAGCGTGGTCACACCAATGCCCGCCAGAAAGGCCATCGGTTTCTTTTCTATGCTGCGGCTGAGGACGCGGCGCAGATCGGCGCCGTAAACCCGCATGATGCCGGTGCGGACGATATGCGTGCCCCAGACCAGCAGGGCCACAGCGGAGAGTAAATTAAGCAGAGTTAACACGGGGGGTTGATCCTCCAGAGTCAGGCTTAAAGCACAGACTGCCAGCCTGACGGAGAGAGCAATCTGTGAAAAGGGATTGCCGTGCTTTGCCTGATTTTTTCCTGTGTTTTAAGCCACCTGGCGCAAAGTCGACATCGCTAATTGTAGACCAATCTGACTGCCAGCGGGATGCAAATCCGCCGCCGATCGGTTAAGCACATCCACCGAAAGTTCCACATCCTGCGCCCGGATACGGTAGCGGATGACGTTGCCCAGCAGGCTGTGGCTGAGGATGACCGCAGGAATGCCCTGGCCCTGCGCCGTGAACTGCATCGATTCCGGACGAATCGCTACCTGGCTGTGAAAAGGCTGGCCGGTCAGCCGCGTCGCCTGCTCAGCGCTGAGCAGGTTGTAGTTACCGATAAACCCGGCGGCGAAGAGGTCAGCCGGCTGGGTGTAGAGCGCTTCGGCATCGCCGTTCTGCACGATTTTACCCCGGTTCATCAGCACAATACGATCGGAGAGCGTCAGCGCCTCCTCCTGATCGTGGGTGACGAAAAGGGTCGTGAGGTTCAGCTCGCGCTGGATGCGGCGGATTTGATCGCGCAGATGGCGACGGATTCGCGCATCCAGCGCCGACAGTGGCTCATCCAGCAGCAGCAGATGCGGACGCGTCACCAGCGAACGCGCCAGAGCCACGCGCTGACACTGCCCGCCCGACAGCTGATGCGGATAACGGCGCGCATAGTCGCTGAGTTCCACCAGCTCCAGCACCTCCGGCACCCGCTGGCGGATCTCTGCGTCGGGCAGCTTCTGCATCTTCAGGCCAAACGCGACGTTTTTCTCTACCGTCATGTTGGGAAAGAGTGCGTAGCTCTGGAACACCATACCGATGGCGCGCTTCTGCGGCGCCAGCGGCACAATATCCTGACCCGCCAGCCGGATTTCGCCGCTGTCGACGCCGGTTAAACCGGCCAGACAGCGCAGCAGCGTCGATTTACCGCAGCCGCTGGGGCCGAGCAGGGTAACAAACTCACCTTCTGCCGCGCTGAAATCGATCTCCTCGAAAATGGGGGTGGGTCCATAGCGTTTATTCAGCGATCTGACCTCAAGATAACTCATACTCAGCCTCGTTCGGGATTCAGGGCGTTAGCCAGCCAGGTGACCAGCAGCACCACAAAGAAATAGGAGATCACCAGCGCGCTGGTGAAGTGACCGCTGCCGTTGCGCATGTTGTAGAGATAGACCTGCAGGGTTTCATAGCGGTTGCCGACCAGCAGGTTAGCAAAGACAAATTCGCCAATCAGAAAGGAGAAGGAGAGCAGAACCGCAATCAGCATCCCTTTGCGCAGGTTGGGCAGCACCACCCAGAGTGCCGCCTGCCAGGTGCTGGCACCCAGCAGCTGCGCGGCGTCGATCAGCTCTTTCAGGTTGATGGCCTGCATATTGTTCGCCAGCGCCCGATAGATAAAGGGCAGCGCGATGGTGAAATAACAGCCAATCAGTATCCACGGTGTGCCGGTCAGCATCAGCGGGGAGGAAGAGTAGAGCTGCAGCAAACCCACTGATGAGACCACCGGCGGTACGGCAAAGGGCATCAGGATCAGAATGTTCATCACCGCATCCAGCCGTGGATAGTAGTAAGCGATTACAAACATGGCAGGCAGCACCAGCAGCAGCGAGAAGAGCAGCGCACCAAAGCAAATCAGCAGGGAATGGCCCAGTGCCGTCAGAAAACGCGGGTCACTCCAGAGCTGGATGAACCACTTCAGGCTATAGCCCTGCGGCAGAATGGTATTACTCCAGTCAGAGGCGATCGCGTAGAGCAGCGTGGCCGCCAGCGGCAGGGCCAGCAGGAGAAAAAGTACCCCCACCATTATCCGGTGATACAGGCGCTCAGCAGATGACATGACGGCTCCTTCAGGGCTGTTTCGCGTTGAGATAGCTGCGGCGCACCAGATACTGCTGCACCAGGGTGATCAGCGCCATAATCGCCACCAGCAGCATCGCCAGCGCGCTGCCGGTGTTGGGGTCCAGCGAGATATCCCCGGAGACCAGCGCGGCGATGCGCACCGGCACCACGTTAAAGTTTCCGGTAGTCAGGGCATAAATGGTGGCGTACGCCCCCAGCGCGTTCGCCAGCAGAATGACAAAGGTGCCAAGCAGCGCCGGAAACAGAATCGGCAGGGCGATGTGCCACCCGTAGTGCCAGCGGCTGGCCCCCAGCAGAGCCGCTGACTCCTGCCACTCTTTCTTCAGTCCGTCGAACGCCGGGTAGAGCAGCAGCACGCCCAGCGGGATCTGGAACCAGGTGTAGACCAGCACCATGCCGTTGCGCGAAAAGAGCCGGAAGCTCTCAATCAGCCCGTAGTGACGCAGCAGCAGCGTCAGACAGCCGTTCAGCCCCAGCAGGATCACAAAGGCGAAGGCGAGCGGGACACCGGCAAAATTGCTGGTCATGTTGGTAAAGGAGAGCAGGAAACGCTGCAGTCGCCCGCCGCCGAGCTGATGCAGGGAGTAGCCGGTAACCAGCGCAATCACTAATCCATAGACGCTTGACCAGAGCGAAATATCGAGCGAAAAACGAAACGCCTGCTGATAAAAGGGCGAGGTCAGGATGTCGTGATAGTTATCCCAGCCCCACTGGCTGTTCATCTCACTCCAGAAGCTGTTGATGGCGATCCACAGCAGCGGTGCCAGCTGAAAGGCGACCCAGAACAGGGCAAACGGCAGCAGCAGCAGCAGGGCAAAGCCTTTTCTTCTCATCTCTGTGGCTCCGCCAGCAGCCCGCGGCAGACCGGTTTGTCATGCGGCACCTCAAGCAGTTCGCACAGGGTGCCGCACAGATCGGTCTGCTGCGGTGCCAGATCAGGCTGCAGCGAGAAGGCCCGGCCAAAGACAAACAGCGGCACCGTGGTCTCCTCAGGCAGAATGCCGCCATGGGAGCGATCGTCATTCATACCGTGATCGGCGGTCACCATCACCTGATAGCCCTCGGCCAGCCACAGCGGCATCCACAGCGACAGCAGGCCGTCGGCGATGCGCGCCCGGTTGCGGTACTGCGGTGAGGAGAGTCCCGATTTATGACCGGCGTCGTCGATGTTCATCGGGTGGATCAGCAGGAAGTCGGGATCGTGACGCAGCCGCAGGCTCTCTGCGTCTTCAAACAGATGCGAATCGGGATAGCTGTCGTCAGAGTAAAAATGACCATACTGAATCGGCAGTTCCGGCGCGTCCGTATGACGATCGCGCGCCGGAACAAACGGGGTGCGGTTATAAAGTTCACTCACCCAGTGGTAGGCCGCCGCCGCGGTGGTCAGGCCCGCCGCACGGGCAAAGTGAAAGATGCTGCGCTCGCGACTTAACCGGCTGACGCCATTGTGAATAATGCCGCTTCTGACCGGCGGGACGCCGGTCAGGATGCACTCATAAAGCGGCCGCGACAGCGAGGGCAGTTCACAGGTCAGACGGTAGTAAAAGCCGTTGCCCTGCGAACATTCGGCATGCAGATAACCCATTGCATGTTGTGCGACCTGATTGCTCAGCCCATCCAGCACCACCAGGATAGTCTTCATTTCCTCTCCCCGCCGCAGGTTACTGCTGCATGTTGATGATGACGTTTTCCTGCCACAGGCGCGGCAGCATTTTTGACGATTTATCCCAGGCGGCCTGATCTTTAACCGGACGGGCATTTTTATACTCTGACTGCGGCAGCAGGCGAGCCTGAACATCCGCAGGCAGCGTCAGATGCTCGGCACGAATCGGACGGGCATAGCCCTTCGCCAGGTTAATCTGACCCTGGTCTGAGAAGATATATTCGCGCGTCAGTTTTGCCGCGGCAGGATGTTTCGCATATTTGTTGATGAGGGTGGTGTAACCGGAAGTCACAGAACCGTCAGAGGGGATCACCACTTCGTAGCGGCTTTTATCAATCTGGTCACGGTAGTTAAGGGCGTTAAAGTCCCACACCACCGCCATCTGCACTTCCCCTTTTTCGATGTTGGCGATCACCGGATCGGTCACGCCAAGACGCCCCTGTTTTGCCAGGTCAGCAAAGAATGCCAGCGCCGGTTTCAGGTTCTTCTCGTCGCCGCCTAATGCGTAGTTTGCCGCCAGTACACCGTTGGCTGCCTGAGCTGCCACGCCGACATCACCGATAGTAACCACATACTTACCTTTTTTCAGATCGGCCCAGCTGTGGGGGATATCTTTAACCTGCTGCTTGTCGATCAGGAAAGCGATGGTGCCGGTATAGGCCAGCGCCCAGTGACCCTCTTTATCTTTGGCCCAGGCCGGGATCTGATCCCAGTGGGTCGGTTTATACGGTTGCGTCAGCCCTTTCGCCACGGCGATGGGGCCAAAGGCCGCGCCGACGTCGCCGATGTCAGCGCTGGCGTTATCTTTCTCCGCATCAAATTTCGCCAGCTCCTGCGCCGATGACATATCGGTGTCGCTGTGCTTAAGGCCATATTTGCTGTTGAGATCGCTCCAGGTCTCCTTCCAGTTGGCCCAGCTGTCCGGCATCCCGACGCTGTTGACCTGGCCTTCACTGCGCGCCGCTTTTTCCAGCGCGGCGAGGTCGTTATCGGCGGCCTGCGCGACGGGCAGGGTAAGCACTACAGCACTGGCTACTACAGAGGCGATAAACGCTTTCATCTCAGTTGCTCCGGGTGTAAGTTGAGGGGCCTGACTGGTCTAGTCCAGCAAGAACCGAGCCAATGTAGCCCCTGTATATGAACGATTTATGACAGAACCGCGCGATACGGGGGAAGAAAGGCAGCAGACCCGGGTCATCCGCCCGTCACAGGCGCGTTAACCTGAACAGTTATAGTGCGGAGTCGCACCAGAATGAGGCTACTGTTGTGGAGTCAATCGCACTCAAAACGGCGGAGGCGATCGCCAGTGCACTGCTGAGCCGTATCCGGGATGGCGAGTTTCAGAGCGGGCGGTTGCCGGCGGAACGCGCCCTGAGCGAGGCTTTCAGCACCACGCGGATCACGCTGCGTGAAGCGCTGGGCAAGCTGGAAGCGCAGGGGATGATCTACCGTGAGCTGCGTCGGGGCTGGTTTATCGCGCCGCCGCGGCTGGTCTACAACCCGCTGCACCACAGCCACTTTCATGCGATGGCGACGGAGCAGGGGCGGCGGGCGACGACGGAGGTTATTGCGGCTGGCGAGGTAGCCGCGCAGGACGCCGTGGCGACAGCACTGGGTCTGGCCTCCGGCTCGGTGGTCTACTGCATCCGCCGTCTGCGGCGCATTGATGGGCGCGCGGTACTCTATGTGGAACACTACCTGAATCCGCACTTTTTCCCTGGCCTGCTGGAGGAAGATCTGACGCGCTCCCTGACCGACCTCTATGACCAGCGCTACGGTATTCGTTACGGTGGCGCACGCTTTACCATTCTGCCCGGCCCGCTGCCGGACGTTGCCGCACCTGCGCTGAATGTGGCGACCGGCAGCCCCGGCCTGCTGATCACCCGCATCAACCGCAATCAGCAAAAAGCGGTGATCGACTGCGACTGTGAATACTGGCGCTATGATGCACTCTGTGTGGATGTCGAAGCCTGAGGAGTTATTGTGATTTACATCACACTCGCGCATGATGATGCGCGCTGATAACTCCATTTTAAGGCGCAACATGAGTGACAAAAATCCTTTGGCCCGCCACCTTGCAACAGCACTGCAATGGGTGCTGAATGTGGGCCTGCTGAGTCTGGCGATCATCCTGATCGTCTTTTTAGGCAAAGAGACGATCCATCTGGCAAACGTGCTGTTTAATACCGGCGAGCAGGCCTCTTCCTATCTGCTGATTGAGGGAATCGTGATCTATTTCCTCTACTTCGAATTTATTGCCCTGATTGTGAAGTACTTTCAGTCCGGCTATCACTTTCCGCTGCGCTATTTTGTCTACATCGGCATTACGGCGATCATCCGCCTGATTATTGTCGACCACAAAAATCCCTTCGATACGCTCTGCTACTCGGCGGCGATACTGATGCTGGTCATTACGCTGTGGCTGGCAAACAGCAACCGGCTGAAACGCGAATAATTCACCTGCCGTCTGGTGCGACGGCAGGTGTTCGCATCGCGTCTCTGCGCTAAACTACCGACCTCAAAATTACCGGGAGTGGTGCTATGTCTCAAGACGCGCTCAGCTTATTAGGTGCGCTCAACTGGCTTTCTCCATCGCAGGCAGCCCTTGCGCCGCCGTTGCTCGACTGGCTGATGGAAGAGGATTCAATGACGCGCCGTTTTGAACAGCATTGTCAGCGGGTGACGGTTCAGCCATTGCGCGAAGGCTTTATCGACGCCAGCGAGTTGGGCGAGGAACGCGCCCTGTTGCCGGATGATGAACGCTTCTGGCTGCGTGAAGTGCTGCTGTTCGGCGACGATCAGCCCTGGCTGGCGGGTCGCACCCTGGTGCCGGAAAGCACGCTCAACGGACCTGAAGCGATGCTGCAGCAGCTGGGTACCCGTCCTCTGGGCCGCTATCTTTTCTCCTCTTCGACGCTGACCCGCGATTTTATTGAACCCGGACAGATTGATGCATTGTGGGGACGGCGGTCGCGTCTGCGCCTCTCCGGCAAGCCGCTGCTGCTGACTGAACTGTTTTTACCGGCATCGCCGCTCTATCGCGATCTGGTCTGAGGATTTTGTAGTGGAAAAGAGCTTAAGTATGAATAAATGGCGGGACTACAGCCGCCTGATGCGCATTGATAAACCGATCGGCACGCTGCTGCTGATGTGGCCCACGCTCTGGGCACTCTGGCTGGCTGACATGGCGATGCCGCCGTTACCGGTGCTGGTGGTGTTTGTGGCCGGGGTCTTTGTGATGCGGGCGGCGGGTTGTGTCATCAATGACTATGCCGATCGCAAAGTGGATGGTCACGTTGAGCGCACCCGACATCGGCCGCTGGCCAGCGGCGCGGTGAGTGCCAGAGAAGCGAAGCTGCTGTTTGTGATTCTGGGGCTGGTGGCTTTTGCGCTGGTGCTGACCATGAACCTGATGACCATCATGCTTTCCGTGGTGGGGCTGGCGCTGGCCTGGGTCTATCCCTTTATGAAGCGCTATACCCATCTGCCGCAGGTCGTACTGGGGGCCGCATTTGGCTGGGCGATCCCCATGGCCTGGTGTGCAGTTAGTGAGTCCTTACCTCTGGTCTGCTGGCTGGTGTTCATTGCCAACATCTGCTGGACGGTTGCTTACGATACGCAGTATGCGATGGTGGACAGGGACGATGACCTGAAGATTGGGGTGAAGTCGACCGCCATTTTATTTGGTCGCTTCGACAAGCTGATTATTGGTCTGCTGCAACTGGCGACCCTGCTGCTGATGGCGTCGGTGGGGACGATGCTGCACCTGAACAGCGCCTTCTACTGGACGCTGCTGCTGGCTGCCGCCCTGTTTGTTTATCAGCAGAAGCTGATAGCCGGGCGCGAACGTCAGCCCTGTTTCCAGGCTTTCCTCAATAACAACTATGTCGGGATGGTGCTGTTCCTCGGCATTTTAATGAATACGCCGCCGTTCACTCAGCTGTTCTGACTGGAAAGGCAGCCTGTCATAGCGGGAAGACCGCGCCTGCGCAGGGGACAGGGCCAGATCGGAAAGACGCAAAAGCTGTCATCCATGACGGCTCGGCCCGCGCCTTCCCTGGCGCGGGACGCTTTCCTCTTCTGTCCCTGTCCCCTGCGCGTCAGGTTCTTCGTTGCTGTAAGAAGCCTGCCAGACAGCCCTGTGCGACATAAAAAAGGCGACCCTGAGGTCGCCTTTTTTGCTTTACGCGGGTATCAGTCGTGCGCGACAGCCGTTTCAATGGTCATCCGGACATCGCTGGTCACCAGGTCAGCCAGGATGTGCCAGGTGGCCTGGGTCTGCGCCACATCCGCATCTCCGCTGTCACTGATATAGCCTTCATCACGCAGCGTCAGTACCAGTGAGGTAAAGACCGCTTTGTCGAAGAACTCCGGGGCGTTGATACCGTGCAGCACGGAGAGACGTTGTGCCAGCGTCCGGCTCTCTTTCTCCAGCGTGCCGCGGTTAATCGTCGGCTTGGCGCTGAGAATCGAGAAGGTAATGGCATAACGCTGCAGCGTTTCACGCACACCGGCGGCCAGCAGTTGCAGCGTGCGATAGCGCGCTGCGGTAAAGCGCAGTTCACCGGCCTCAAGCGTAATCAGACCCTGACGCGCCAGCTCCTGACTCAGTTCAGTCAGCAGTTGCGGCAGCTCATCCCTCTCCCAGCGCAGGAAGAGCTCGCTCTTCAGCATCGGATAGATCAGGCTGACCTGACGCAGCAGTTCCGCTTCGCTCAGCGTCTGGTGTTGCTGAACAATGGCGGCAATCAGCGATGGCATCACCAGCATGTGATGAATGTTGTTGCGGTAATAGGTCATCAGCACCGCCTGCTCACGCGGCAGAATGATGATGTCGCCAATGCTGTCCTTTTCACTCTCAAACTTGTTCATGCCCAGGGCGTGATCCAGCAGCGCTTCCGCAGAGAGATCGGGCAGGGTCGCATTCGGCGAGTAAGGCACATTGCGCAGCAACTGGGTATAGCACTCCAGCTGTTCAATCAACTGTTCGCGGGTAAGTGAGCGCTGACGTGAGGCAAGCAGGGCCGTAACACAGAGGTTCATGGCGTTAGCCGCGCCGGCTTCATTGATCCGCACCATCACGCGAGCCGCAATATCGTTCACGGTCGGGGTCAGCCAGCCAGGACGCTGTGGCTCAATCGGATCGATCGAGTCACGCCATTCCGGCACGCGCTTGTTGAGATAGTTAACCAGCGGCAGCGGTTCGCCAAAGTTAACGTAACCCTGACCGAGATTGCGCAGCTTACGCAGGCCACGCACCATCTGCATGAAGCCCTCTTTCTCTTTTGCCGCGCCGCGCAGCTCTTTGGCGTAAGTACCCACTTCCATCACATGCTCATATCCGATGTAGATCGGCACCAGCGTGATGGGACGATTGCCGCCGCGCAGCATCGCCTGCAGCGTCATGGCTAACGTGCCGGTTTTCGGGTCCAGCAGACGGCCCGTGCGTGAACGGCCACCTTCGACAAAGTACTCAACCGAGTAACCCCGGGTGAACAGCTCACCGAGGTATTCGCGGAATACCGTGGCATACAGCTTGTTGCCTTTAAAGGTGCGACGGATAAAGAAGGCGCCCAGACGACGGAAGATCGGACCGGCTGGCCAGAAGTTGAGGTTGATGCCTGCTGCGATGTGCGGCGGCACCAGGCCCTGATGATAGAGCACGTAGGAGAGCAGCAGATAATCCATGTGGCTGCGGTGGCAGGGCACGTAGACAATCTCATGACCATCCTGCGCCAGCTGGCGCACTTTTTCGCCGCCATTAACGTTGATGCCCTGATAGAGACGGCTCCAGAGCCAGCCCATCACCCGGTCAGTGACGCGAATCGCTTCATAGGAGAAGTTCGCCGCAATCTCTTCCATCATCTCGACGGCATTCTGCTGCGCTTTCTCATGGGAGATTTTTTTGCTGCGCGCCTCATCTTCTACTGCTTTTTCAATCGCTTTGGATTGCAGCAGGCGATTAAACAGATCCTGACGGGCCGGTAAACGCGGGCCAATCGCAGCCAGCCGCTGACGGGCAAAATGGATACGCGCGACGCGGGCCAGCTTCTGCGCGATCGACTTATCTGTCCCATGTTCCGTGGCCATACGCCGCAGCGACACGGTCGGCGAGAAGCGGACAAAGCTGTCGCGCCCATGCCAGATGACCGCAAAGAACTTCTGCACGCCGTTCAGCACCCGCAGGTGTGGTGTGGCTTCGCCCTGGACTTCACGTCCCGGTGCGCGGCCAAACATCACGGTGACGGGCAGCATCTGAATATCCAGCGTGGGATTATTGCGATGCAGGTCCAGGTAATCGTGGAAAATTTTCACCGATTCCACGCTGGGTACAAAATAGGGGAAGACGCGCGGGCCATCGTGGATAAAGACGTGGCGAGGCAGCAGGGAACCATCAATCTCCAGTGGAGAGAGCGGATCGGGCAGATGATGCCGCAGACACTGCGCGCGCAAAGTCAGTAAGTCAGCCTTCGAATCGTAAGGCAAAACATACATAATAGGTCGGGTCGGATCCAGACCATGTTCAGACACGGGATCGGCCGGAATGGCCTTACTCTTTACCAGAAACGAGAGTGGTAAATTAAGCAATTTATAATAAAGTTTACGCCAACCTGACATAGACAACATGAAGCCTCTTGTTAGCAAAGCGCCGCAAGCATACCAGAAAGTGCAGCGAAGATCTGTGGTGGTGCCAAATGCACGCAGCCCAGACATTGACGTCAATCCGATAAAAGGGTTCCCACACATGGCAAATAATGCCACCGGACTTATCAGAATAGTAAAAGCCGCCGGTTACTCCTGGCAGGGGCTGCGTGCCGCGTGGCAACATGAAGCGGCGTTTCGTCAGGAAGCCCTGGCTGCGCTGGCGGCGATCATTATCGCGTGCTGGCTGGACGTTGATGTGATCTCGCGCATCCTTATGATTGGGTCGGTGGTGCTGGTGGTCATCGTCGAAATCCTCAATAGCGCCATTGAAGCGGTGGTCGATCGCATCGGGCAGGAGCATCATCCGCTGGCGGGCCGGGCAAAAGATATGGGTTCGGCAGCGGTACTGCTGGCTATCTTACTGGCCCTGTTTGTCTGGATCGCGCTGCTCTGGACACATTTGCGATAAACCTTCCATAACGCGGCTCAGGCCGCGTTTTCCCTGACAATCGGTTTTCATTTCGCCAATACCTGTATATACTCACAGCGACTGTATAAACAACCAGGGGGCGGGATGAAAGCATTAACCAGCAGGCAGCAGCAGGTCTATGACCTGATTCGCGACCATATTACTTCAACAGGCATGCCGCCTACGCGTGCCGAGATTGCCGCGCAGCTGGGTTTCCGTTCGCCAAACGCGGCAGAAGAGCATCTGAAAGCGCTGGCGCGCAAAGGCGTCATTGAGATTGTCTCCGGCGCATCGCGCGGCATCCGTCTGTTAATGGAAGAAGAAGCCTCAGAAGGCATACCGCTGATTGGCCGGGTTGCTGCCGGTGAGCCCATCATGGCGCAGGAACATATCGAGACGCATTACAAAGTCGATCCGGGCCTGTTCAAACCTTCGGCGGATTTCCTGCTGCGCGTCAGCGGAATGTCGATGAAAGATATCGGGATTATGGACGGCGACCTGCTCGCGGTGCATAAAACGCAGGATGTGCGCAATGGCCAGGTCGTGGTGGCCCGCATTGACGATGAAGTGACGGTGAAACGCTGGAAAAAGCAGGGTGCTATCGTGCATCTGCTGCCTGAAAACAGCGACTTCGACCCGATTGTTGTCGATACGCGCGCCCAGTCGCTGACCGTGGAAGGTCTGGCCGTGGGTGTCGTACGCAACGGCGAATGGCTCTGATTCTGACGCCTGCGTGCATTCGCCTTTTCTGGTGCTATTCTGTCTGCCCTGATTTTGTCGCTGCCGCCTCTGCGCAGCGACACTGAGCACGGAATGGCGAATGCGCTTTATCACGGCAACCGATAAAAATCTCTGGCGGCTCGCGCTGCCCATGATCCTGTCAAATATCACCGTTCCCTTACTGGGCGTGGTCGATACGGCAGTGATTGGTCATCTCGACAGCCCCGTCTATCTTGGCGGGGTCGCGGTCGGGACGACCGTCACCAGCTTCCTCTTTATGCTGCTGCTTTTCCTTCGCATGAGCACCACGGGCCTGACGGCACAGGCCTTCGGGGCAGGCGACAAAGCGGCGCTGGCACGCGCCCTGGTCCAGCCGCTGATCATGGCGTTGCTGGCAGGTCTGCTGTTTGTCGCGCTGCGTTACCCCATTATTCAGCTGGCCACCCATCTGGTTGGCGGCGATCCTCTGGTACTGGCACAGGCCGGACTGTTTATTCAGATCCGCTGGCTCAGTGCGCCTGCCACGCTGGCGAACCTGGTGATTCTGGGCTGGCTGCTGGGCGTGCAGTATGCGCGTGCGCCGGTGATCCTGCTGGTGGTGGGGAACCTGGTGAATATCGTGCTCGACCTCTGGCTGGTCATGGGGCTGCACTGGGGCGTTGCGGGGGCAGCCACCGCCACGGCACTGGCGGAATATATCACGCTGGGCGTCGGTGGCATGATGGTCTGGCGGGTTCTGAAGCTGCGCGGCATTCCGTTCAGCCTGCTGAAACAGAGCTGGCGCGGTGACAGCGCCCGGCTGCTGCGCCTCAACCGGGACATTATGCTGCGCTCTCTTATGCTGCAGCTCTGTTTCGCCTCGCTGACCGTGCTGGGCGCCAGGCTGGGGCCGGAGGTGGTCGCGGTGAATGCCGTATTACTGATGTTCATTACCTTTACCGCCTACGCGCTCGATGGTTTTGCCTATGCCGTCGAAGCGTTTGCAGGCGAAGCGCATGGCGCAAAAGATGGCAGCAAACTGCTGCGCGTCTGGCACTCTGCCTGCCGACAGGCGGCGGCGGTGGCGCTCTTCTTCTCGCTGGTTTATGCCTTTACCGGCCCGCAAATCGTGATGCTGCTGACCTCTCTGCAGACAGTGCAGCAGGCGGCCGACCGCTATCTGGTCTGGCAGGTGATCATGCCGCTGATCGGCGTCTGGTGTTATCTGCTGGATGGGATGTTTATCGGCGCAACGCGCGGACGTGAGATGCGTAACAGCATGGTAGTGGCAGCCGCAGGCTATTTTCTGACGCTGCTGAGCGTGCCGGTGCTGGGCAATCACGGTTTATGGCTAGCGGTAACGGTTTTCCTGGCGCTGCGCGGCCTCTCACTGTGGCTCATCTGGCGCAGGCACTGGCGTCAGCACAGCTGGTTTGCGGCCTGAGCAGGCAGATCGTTTCTTGTCCGATAGTGATTGTTCCGCCGCTTATCCCCGTCGTCCGCGCTTTTTACCCTCATCCTGATGGTCATGTCCGCAGTTTTCGTGCTGCGTGCAGGCGTCTGCTTCCGCGCAGTTTTCGCATAAGCCATGGGCTTCGATCACACTGTGACGCAGGGCAAACTGCGCTTCACCCGCCAGCGTGGCGATAATCTTTTCCACGCCATGCGCCTGCTTCTCGGTGACGGCGGCGCAGCGGTCACAGACCAGCATGACTGACGTATGAGCCGGCGCCTCGAAATGGTGACACATCACGTAGCTGTTGTTGGACTCCACCCGATGCACAAAACCCTGCTCCAGCAGGAAGTCGAGCGCACGATAAACCGTGGGAGGTTTGGCCTGAGGTTCGCTGATTCGGAGCTGATCCAGCAGGTCGTAGGCACTGATTGAGCCCGGCTGTTCCGCCATCAGACGCAACACTTCAGCGCGCTGCGAAGTCAGACGCACACCACGTTGCAGGCACATTTTTTCGGCCTGAATCAAAATTTGCTGCGACGTCATGGTAGTCATGAAAATTCTCCGCTGAATAAGTGATGTTATTTTATCACATAACCTGTCAGGGTGCTGAAGCGCGTTTCTGTCTGTTAAAACAGCACAATTAGCCTGAAAAAACAGCGCCTGTGGAATTTTCGCTCCTCTCTATCTCAAATCTGACGAAAAAACCGATCCACCTGTAAATCAACCGGAGCAGAATTTTTTGTCCTTTTGCTTTGCATCTCACTGAGTTAAGAAGTAATGTTCAGAAAGACTTAATAAAAGTCTGACATTATTTGAAATTAGCCGGTCCGCTTTTAATAATTACACGCTAATTCTGGTCGTAAAACGTCCAATCCTTTGAATTAAGACACTGTTTCCTTTGAATTCACAGCAATAACGCGTTAGCCAGGGTTCACAATAGGGCTGACAAACTATTCAGTTGTTGAATGTATCAACGACACTTTCTCAGGTGATGGCAGGCAAATGGTGAAAAAATCCGCTCAACGCTCAGCGCTGATCTGTTCCGCTGCAGCGACCGCGCTTTTCCTTTCTTCTTCCGCCATGGCGGCAGGGACCTGGTATGATGCACGTAATGACGCCATGGGCGGCACCGGCGTGGCATCTTCTGTTTATGGCTCTGCAGTGCTGGCGAACCCGGCATTAATGACGCGTGCTAAATCTGACGATAATGTCAGCATTATTATTCCTTCAGCAGGCATTCAGGTAACGGACAAAGATAAGCTGATCGATAAAGTCGATGATATTACCGACACCGTGGATCGTTACCGCACGGTGCTGGGTAACCTCACACCAGCGGATTTCTTCCGTGCTAACTCTGAACTGCGTGCGGCCTCAGGCGATGTGGCAGATAAGCTCAGCGATTTGCGCGGTAACAAAGCCGACGGCAGTGCGGGTGCGGCCATAGCTGTTACGATCCCCAATGAAACGCTGCCTTTCGCCTTTATCGCCAAAGCCTACGGAACGGCACACGTCCGCGCCAACGTGGTCCAGAGTGATATTAACTATCTGCGTAGTATAGAAAACGGGGCGATTCCTCTTCCGGGCGATCAGAATAACCTTCGCTCCAGTGCGAACGGCTTAGCGGCGCTGGTTACCGATTATGGTGTGGCGGTGGCGCATGAGTTCACTGTCGCCGGTCAGCCGGTGTCGGTGGGCGTGACGCCAAAAGTGCAGAAAACCTGGCTCTATAACTACACTGCGAGCATCTATAACTACGACAAAAATGACATCAACAACAGTCAGTATCGCAGCACCGACACCGGCTTTAACGTTGATGCCGGTCTGGCGACCACCTTTGCTGAAAACTGGACGCTGGGGGTGACCGGACAGAACCTGGTTTCACGCGATCTGCAGACCCGGGAGGTTAACGGGTTCCGCGACACCTACCAGATTCGCCCGCTGGTCACCACCGGCCTGTCCTGGGATAAAGGTCCGTTTACCGTGACCGGCGATGTGGATCTCACGGAAACCAAACGCTTCAAAACTCAGGATAACAGCCAGTATGCGGCAGTGGGTGCGGAGTACCGCGTACTTGACTGGCTGCAGCTGCGCGCGGGTTATCGGGCGGACATGCGGTCTAACGACGAAAATGTGGCCACGGCAGGTTTTGGTCTGTCACCGTTTAACAAAGCTGTCCATCTGGATCTGGCTGGCTCCGTCGGTGCTAACAATACCTGGGGCGCGATGATGCAGCTGGGCTTTAACTTCTAAGCGGGTTATTCCGGCTCTCCGGGGGCGGGCGATGCACTATCGCCCGCCCTTGTGTTATCCTTGCACAGAATTCCATCACCCTTAATTACCGGATTGTCTGCGCTACATGGCTACTTTTTCTTCGCAACGCTTCTCCATCGCCCCTATGCTCGACTGGACCGATCGGCACTGTCGCTATTTTCATCGTCAGCTGACCGGCGACACCCTGCTCTACACCGAAATGGTGACGACCGGCGCGATCATTCATGGCAAAGGGGATTATCTGGCTTACAGTGACGCTGAACACCCGGTTGCATTGCAGCTGGGCGGAAGCGATCCGGCGGCGCTGGCGCAGTGCGCGAAGCTGGCGGAGCAGCGCGGCTACGATGAGATCAACCTGAACGTCGGCTGTCCCTCTGATCGGGTGCAGAATGGCCGTTTCGGTGCGTGCCTGATGGCCGAAGCCACTCTGGTCGCAGATGCCGTGAAAGCGATGCGCGACGTGGTGTCGATTCCGGTCACGGTGAAAACCCGTATCGGGATTGATGAGCTGGACAGCTATGCCTTCCTGACCGACTTTATCGGCACGGTGGCGGGCCGCGGCGAGTGCGAGACATTTATCATCCATGCGCGCAAAGCCTGGCTCTCCGGCCTCAGCCCCAAAGAGAACCGCGAAATCCCCCCGCTGGATTATCCCCGCGTCTACCAGCTGAAGCGCGATTTCCCGCATCTGACGATTGCGCTCAATGGCGGCGTGAAAACGCTGGAAGAGGCACAGGCGCATCTGGAGCATCTTGACGGCGTGATGATGGGCCGCGAAGCCTATCAGAACCCCGGCATTCTGGCGCAGGTCGACCAGCAGCTGTTCGGGCGTCAGCATCCGGCGGCTAACCCGGTTGAGGTGGTACGCGCCATGTATCCCTATATTGAAGCGGAACTGGCGAAGGGCACCTATCTGGGCCACGTCACGCGCCATATGCTGGGACTCTTCCAGGGCATTCCGGGCGCACGCCAGTGGCGACGCCATCTGAGTGAAAATGCGCATAAGCCGGGGGCGGATGTCCGCGTTCTGGAAGCGGCGCTGGCGCTGGTGGCGGATAAGATTCCACAGGAAGCCTGATCCGCTCACGTCGCAGAAAACCAGCCTTCGGGCTGGTTTTTTTTACGCCATCATCTGGTCTTTTTCACCAGGTTATCTCACACTCCCTTCCCGAAAACCACGACTATTCAATGGGTTACCTGTTGGCACGCTTTTTGTAACTGTCCTGGTATGAAAGTGGTTAAAGGAGTCCTGACGTGGAAATTTTATTTGTATTGGGGTTTTTCCTGATGCTGTTGCTGACCGGCGTGTCGCTGCTGGGCGTGCTGGCAGCACTGGTGGTCGCCACCCTGGTGATGTTTGTCGGCGGGTTGTTTGCACTTGTTATCAAAGTGTTACCGTGGCTGGTGCTGGCCGTGATCGCGGTCTGGCTGCATCGCGCCTTCTTTGGCGACAGCGAGGCGCGGGCACGACGTAAGCTAAGACGTAAGATCAACAGGTTAGACCGGAAAAGCTGGCGATAATTGCGGGAGTGATCACAGAGTGAGAGATTGCAAAGCCGCAATCTGCAATTAAACATATTTTTTACTTATGTTTTCTGGCAGGATGGCTTTTGTCAACGCGATGTGCCATCGACGCGACAGAAATTCATCGCCGCTGTCCCTACACCAGCGCGAACAAAAAATAAAAAAGAGAAGGGCTTCCTGCGGGAAGCCCTTTTTGTTTGTCCGGTCAGGGGATCAGCAGGCAGGAACCCTGCGTGGCACGGCTCTCCAGAATCTGATGCGCTTTGCTGGCCTCTTTCAGCGCAAACTTCTGCTGCTCCGGTACCTCCACCCTGATTGCGCCGCTTGCCAGCAGCGAGAAGAGTTCGGCGCTGGCCGTTTCCAGCTCCTGGCGGTTGGTGATGTAGCCAAACAGCGAAGGGCGGGTAACAAACAGCGAGCCTTTCTTATTCAGAATGCCGAGGTCGATGCCGGTTACCGGCCCGGACGCGTTACCGAAACTGACCATCAGCCCGTGACGGCGCAGGGAATCCAGCGACGCTTCCCAGGTATCTTTGCCGACAGAGTCATACACCACACCCACTTTTTTCCCGTCGGTCAGCTCGCTGACGCGCGCGGCAATATTCTCTTCACGATAGTTGATGGTCGCCCAGGCCCCGGCGTTTCTGGCGATGGTTGCTTTTTCCGCAGAGCCGACCGTGCCAATCAGGTGTGCGCCCAGTGCTTTTGCCCACTGACAGGCGATTAAACCGACGCCGCCTGCGGCGGCATGAAACAGGAAGGTCTCGCCGGCGCTGATTTTATAGGTCTGCCGCAGCAGATACTGCGTGGTCAGCCCTTTCAGATAGCTGGCGGCACCCTGTTCAAAGCTGATCGCCTCCGGGAGATGCATCAGGCGATCTTCGGCCACGTTATGAAGTTCGCTGTAGGCCCCCATTGACGCCAGGCAGTAGACCACGCGATCGCCGGGTTTAAACAGGGTGACGCCGCGGCCCACCCGCGACACCACGCCTGCGGCTTCCGTACCCAGCCCCGAAGGAAACGCCGCCACCGGATAGAGGCCGCTGCGCACATAGGTGTCGATGTAATTAATCCCGATCGCGCGGTGTTCCACCTGCACTTCATGTTCAGCCGGGTCAGCCGGGTCAAAATCCGTCCACGTTAACACTTCCGGTCCGCCGTGCGCGCTGAACTGAATACGCTTTGCCATTCTGACTCCTGTGATTGTTTCATCATGAGGGTGAGGCACGCACCCCAACTAAGGTATACTTGCGCGTCCCCACAGAAGATCGGTAATGCATTCACTATGGCAGGAAATAAACCCACCAACAAATCGAACGAAACGCAGGATCGCCAGCTGGCTGGCGTGAAAATGCCCCCGCATTCGCTGGAAGCGGAGCAGTCGGTGCTCGGTGGGTTAATGCTGGATAACGAGCGCTGGGATAACGTCTCTGAGCGCGTCGTCGCGAATGATTTTTTCAACCGCTCGCACCGGCTGATTTTTTCAGAGATGCAGCGGTTGCTGGAAAACAGCAAACCCATTGACCTGATTACGCTCTCCGAGTCACTGGAAACCCGTGGCGAACTGGAGATGGCGGGGGGGTTCGCCTACCTGGCTGAGCTGGCGAAAAACACCCCGAGTGCAGCGAACATCGGCGCCTATGCCGATATCGTGCGCGAACGTGCGGTCGTACGCGAGATGATCTCCGTTGCCAACGAGATCGCCGATGCCGGTTATGATCCGCAGGGGCGGAACAGCGAAGAGCTGCTCGACTTTGCGGAATCGAACGTCTTCAAGATTGCCGAAGCGCGCGCAGATAAAGATGCCGGGCCGAAAAACATCGAGCAGATTCTGGAATCGACCGTCTCCCGTATTGAGTCGCTCTATCAGACCCCGCACGATGGCGTCACCGGCGTCGACACCGGCTATCAGGATCTGAATAAAAAGACCGCTGGCCTGCAGGGTTCAGACCTGATCATCGTCGCCGCCCGTCCTTCGATGGGTAAAACCACCTTTGCGATGAACCTGTGTGAAAACGCCGCGATGCTGCAGGATAAGCCGGTGCTGATTTTCAGTCTGGAGATGCCCAGCGAGCAGATCATGATGCGTATGCTGGCCTCGCTTTCCCGCGTCGACCAGACCCGCATCCGAACCGGCCAGCTCGATGATGAGGACTGGGCCCGTATCTCCGGCACCATGGGTATCCTGCTGGAGAAGAAGAATATGTACATCGATGACTCTTCCGGCCTGACCCCCACTGAAGTGCGTTCGCGCGCCCGGCGTATCTACCGTGAAAACGGCGGATTGAGCCTGATCATGATCGACTACCTGCAGCTGATGCGCGTGCCGTCGCTGTCGGACAACCGAACGCTGGAGATTGCGGAGATCTCCCGCTCGCTCAAGGCGCTGGCCAAAGAGCTTAATGTGCCGGTGGTCGCGCTGTCGCAGCTTAACCGCTCACTGGAGCAGCGTGCCGATAAGCGTCCGGTTAACTCGGATCTGCGTGAATCGGGATCGATCGAGCAGGATGCGGATTTGATCATGTTCATCTATCGTGACGAGGTCTATCACGAGAACAGCGATCTCAAAGGGATCGCCGAGATCATCCTGGGTAAACAGCGTAACGGTCCAATCGGTACGGTGCGGCTGACGTTTAACGGTCAGTGGTCACGCTTCGACAACTACGCCGGCCCGCAATACGACGACGAATAATCTGCGCTTTGTGCTGTCATGCACGATCTGTGCATGACAGCTCCCATCATCAGAAAATAGTGTTGGACAACCTCTCCGGTTATCGGGTTATCTGTAACAAAGCGACGCCTCTCACGCTGTGGAAACGGAATGACTCACGTAGACGATTACGACCTGAAAATCCTGACTTTATTACAAGCTAACGGCCGTCTTACTAACCAGGAACTCAGCGACCTGGTTGGCCTCTCCGCCTCGCAATGTTCCCGCCGCCGCATCAATCTGGAACAGGCCAATCTGATTCTGGGTTATCACGCCCGGCTCTCGCCCGATGCCATCGGGCTGGGGATGGTGGGGCTGATAGAGGTACGTTTAATCAACCACACCACCGAATATGTGGAGAGCTTTCACCGCATGGTGGAGCAGGAAGAGGCGATTGTCGACGCCTACAAAACCACCGGTGACGCTGACTATCTGCTTAAAGTGGCGGTGGCCGATCTTAACTCCCTCAGTGCACTTATCAGCCAGTTAGTGGCGGGCCATCAGAGCGTGTCCCACGTCAAAACCTCCGTGGTGCTGGGGCGCATGAAAGAGAATGGCCTGATGATGTTGCCTGCGAGCAAAACGCGCTAAAAAGGTGCGTGCTGTGCGTTTTTGGTGCAGACTGGCGACCATAAACGCAAAGAATACGCATCGTAACGGGATTTCGCGCATGGAGTGACGGTTTTGACCGGAAGGTATGCACGAAATCCTGTTATAAAGCCCCTTAGATATCAACGGGATATCACCAGCCTCCGGCCAGCAGCCGAATGAGGCTGCGGCAATGGTGCGTTTTTTGCATTGCAACCGCATCATTTGCACTGAGACAACCCCCCATGGATAACATCGCAGAACCCTCCCGCGTCCCGCATTCACGTATTGAAGATGCGCTGGCGATGGTGCTGGGCACCCTGATGGTTTCGTTCGGCGTCATTATGCTGAAACAGGCGGGTGCCCTTACGGGCGGCACTGCCGGTATTGCCTTTCTGCTGAGCTACCTCTCTCCGCTCTCCTTTGGCAGCGCATTTTTCCTGATCAACCTGCCGTTTTACTGGCTGGCGGTAAAACGCATGGGCTGGGAATTTACCCTGAAAACCTTCTGTGCCGTCGGGCTGGTGTCGCTGTTTACGCAGCTGCACCCGCTGTTCGTTCACTTTTCCGATCTCAATCCGTTCTATGCGACACTGTTCGGTAACGTCATCATGGGGATCGGGTTTATAGTGTTGTTTCGTCATAAGGCGAGCCTGGGCGGCATCAATATTCTGGCGCTGTGGCTACAGGATCGCGTTGGGATCCGCGCGGGTAAACTGCAGATGGCGGTTGACACCTGCGTCGTGCTGGCGTCCCTGTTTGTGGTCAGTGGCCCCATCCTGCTGGCCTCCATTGCAGGAGCCGTGATCCTCAATCTGATTATTGCAATGAACCACCGTCCGGGACGCTATCGGGTTTAGCCCTCTTTACCTCTGGACCAATCATGGAGACCTACACCGTGTTTCAAAACGTTGATGCCTATGCGGGCGATCCGATTCTGTCGTTGATGGAAGCCTTTAAACAAGATCCGCGCGAACACAAAGTTAACCTGAGCATCGGGCTTTACTACGACGAGCAGAACATTATCCCGCAGCTGAAGGCCGTAGCGGCTGCTGAAGAGCAGCTCAATGCCGAGCCAAAGCAGGCATCGCTCTATCTGCCCATGGAAGGCCTGAACAGCTACCGCAACGCGATCGCGCCGCTGCTGTTTGGTGCCGACCATCCGGTGCTGCAGGCGGGTCGTATCGCCTCGATTCAGACGCTGGGGGGATCGGGTGCGCTGAAAGTCGGGGCAGACTTCCTTAAGCGTTACTTCCCGCAGTCGGCCGTCTGGGTCAGCGATCCCACCTGGGAAAACCATATCGCGATTTTTAATGGCGCAGGTTTTGAGGTGAAGAGCTACCCCTGGTATGACGCCGAAACCCACGGTGTGCGTTTTGATGCCTTTATCCATACCCTGAAAACGCTGCCAGCGCAGAGCATCGTGTTACTGCATCCCTGCTGCCATAACCCGACCGGCGCTGACCTGACCAATGCACAGTGGGATGAGACCATTGAGGTACTGAAAGCACAGCAGCTGATTCCTTTCCTGGATATCGCCTATCAGGGCTTTGGTGAAGGCATGCAGCAGGATGCTTATGCGCTGCGCGCCGTCGCGGCTGCGGGCCTGCCGGCACTGGTCAGCAACTCTTTCTCTAAAATCTTCTCGCTCTATGGCGAGCGCGTAGGCGGGCTCTCTGTCGTCTGTGACAGCGCCGAAGAGTCAGCGCGCGTGCTGGGCCAGCTGAAAGCGACCGTTCGTCGCAACTACTCCAGCCCGCCGAATTTCGGTGCGCAGGTCGTGGCCCGCGTCCTCAACGACGACGCGCTGAAAGCGAGCTGGCTGGACGAAGTGGAGACGATGCGTCTGCGCATTCTCGCGATGCGCGAATCACTGGTCGGGGTGCTGAGCACGGCACTGCCGGGCAAAAATTTCGACTACCTGCTGAAGCAACGCGGCATGTTCAGCTACACCGGCCTGAGCGTGCAGCAGGTTGACCGCCTGCGCAATGAGTTCGGCATCTACCTGGTGGGCAGTGGCCGCATGTGTGTGGCCGGTCTGAACAGCAAAAATGTGCATCAGGTGGCGGAAGCCTTTGCCGCGGTGATGTAACGGCACGTCTGCTGTGAACAAACCGCCCGCCTCGCGCTGGCGGTTTTTTTATGGCTCAGGGTTTACCTTTCGGCGACATGCTGCACACTTAAACGGGGTAACCGTTTCAGGAATAAGCTATGTGGCATCAACAGACTATTACGCTGAGCGCGAAGCCGCGCGGCTTTCATCTCATCACCGATGAGATCACCGACTCGCTCTCCGGATTGCGTGATATCAAAACCGGTCTGCTGCATCTGCTGTTGCAGCATACGTCGGCGTCATTAACCTTAAATGAAAATTGCGATCCGACGGTGCGCAGCGATATGGAGCAGCATTTCCTGCGGCACGTGCCGGAGAATGCGCCTTATCAGCACGACTACGAAGGACGTGATGACATGCCGGCGCACATTAAATCCTCGACCCTGGGCGTGTCGCTCTTGCTGCCGGTTCAGCGGGGACGCCTGGTTCTGGGGACCTGGCAGGGTATCTGGCTGGGCGAGCATCGCATTGAGGGCGGTGCCAGGCGGATTGTCGCCACTTTACAAGGGGAATCGTGATGAATCACTCAGACTTACTGACCTATTGCATGAGCAAGCCGGGCGCAGAGCAGAGCGTCCACAGTGACTGGAAGGCCACGCAGATTAAAAGCAACGGCGTGCTGTTTGCGATGGTACATGAGGTAAAAGGGCGGCCTGCGGTTTCGCTGAAATCGACGCCTGCACTGGCAGAGCTGCTGCGCGAAGAGCATAGCGACATTATTCCCAGCGAGCATCTGAATAAATCACACTGGAGCACGCTGTTCCTGGATGGGTCGCTGAAGGATTCGCAGATCTACTATCTGGTCGATGCCTCCTTCCAGCAGGTTGACGCCGCGCGCCAGGCCGCGCTTTAACACCCTCCTGCCTGAGCAGGAGGGTGCAGGCGACCCGATCAGGCAGCCGACTGCTCGCGCAGGGTGTTGATATCGATAACAAAGCGATATTTCACATCGCTTTTCAGCATGCGCTCATAGGCTTCGTTGATCTGATCCATCGCGATCAGTTCGATGTCCGAGGTGATGCCGTGCTCGCCACAGAAATCGAGCATCTCCTGCGTTTCTGCGATACCGCCAATCAGTGAACCGGCGATGCTGCGACGTTTGAAGATCAGGTTAAACACCTGCGGAGCCGGGTGATCGTGCTCAGGTGCGCCGACCAGCGTCATATTGCCATCCAGCTTCAGCAGGGTGATGAAGGGGTTAAGGTCGTGCTGAGCGGCAACGGTGTTCAGGATAAAGTCGAAGCTGTTGGCGTGCTGCGCCATCTGCTCTGGATCTTTGGAGATCACCACCTCATCGGCGCCCAGGCGTTTGCCATCCTCGATTTTGGATGGCGAGGTGGTGAACAGCACCACATGCGCACCCATTGCGTGAGCAATTTTCACGCCCATGTGCCCCAGGCCACCCAGGCCTACGATACCGACTTTTTTGCCGGGGCCGACATTCCAGTGGCGCAGCGGCGAGTAGGTCGTGATACCGGCACACAGCAGCGGCGCGACGCCCGCCAGATCCAGGTTTTCCGGAATGCGCAGCACAAAGCTCTCATCCACAACCATCGCCGTTGAGTAGCCGCCGTAGGTGATCGCACCGGTCTCGCGGTCTTCACCGTTGTAGGTGCCGACAAAACCGTTTTCACAATATTGCTCCAGCCCCTGCTGACAGCTCGGGCAACTGCGGCACGAATCCACCATGCAGCCTACGCCAACCAGATCGCCGACTTTGTATTTCTGCGTATGTGGGCCCACCGCGGTGACGCGACCCACAATTTCATGCCCCGGAACCACAGGGAAAATCGTGTTTTTCCACTCATTGCGGGCCTGATGCAGGTCTGAGTGGCAGACGCCACAGAACAGCACCTCAAGCTGAACGTCATGGGCGCGCAGCTCACGCGGCTTATAATCGAACGGTGCCAGTTTGGATTTTGCATCCTGAGCAGCATACGCATGCGTAATATTCATGGTGTCTCCAGTTTCGATGTGTCGTGAGTGTTTTCTGATGAAGTGCAGCAGCGCAGTGGTGCTGCAAAAAACAGGGCGACGCCAGGGGCGTGCCAAAGAGGAACCGCTTAAGGATAGTCAGCGTGGGGAAAGGCGTATATGCCTATACATGTCTGAATCTTGCCTGATTCTGCATTTTTCTGGCTGAACCGGCAGCAGAAATAAGCAGGCCCGCACGGGGCGGGCCTGGCATCATTACTTCTGTAACAGGGGCTTCAGGAAGCGCGCGGTATGCGATTTCTCACACTCCGCCACGGTCTCCGGCGTGCCGGCAATCAGGATTTCGCCGCCGCCGCTGCCGCCTTCCGGGCCAAGGTCGACAATCCAGTCAGCGGTTTTCACCACGTCGAGGTTGTGCTCAATCACCACGATCGTGTTGCCCTGGTCGCGCAGCTGATGCAGGACCTCCAGCAGCTGCTGAATATCGGCAAAGTGCAGGCCGGTGGTCGGCTCATCAAGAATGTAGAGCGTCTGACCGGTGCCACGCTTCGACAGTTCACGTGCCAGCTTCACGCGCTGAGCTTCACCACCGGAGAGGGTGGTGGCGGACTGGCCGAGACGAATGTAGGAGAGACCCACATCCATCAGCGTCTGCAACTTACGCGCCAGCGCCGGAACCGCATCAAAGAACTCACGCGCCTCTTCGATGGTCATCTCCAGCACCTCGTGAATGCTCTTGCCTTTGTACTTCACTTCCAGCGTTTCACGGTTATAGCGTTTGCCTTTGCACTGATCGCACGGCACATAGATGTCCGGCAGGAAGTGCATTTCGACTTTCAGCACGCCATCGCCCTGACAGGCTTCACAGCGTCCGCCGCGCACGTTAAAGCTGAAACGACCCGGCGTGTAACCGCGTGACCGCGCTTCCGGCACGCCAGCAAAGAGTTCACGCACCGGGGTGAAGATGCCGGTGTAGGTCGCCGGGTTGGAGCGCGGCGTGCGGCCAATCGGACTCTGGTCGATGTCGATGACTTTGTCGAAGTGCTCCAGTCCCGCCACGTCGCGGTAAGGGGCTGGCTCTGCGATGGTGGCACCGTTCAGCGCCCGCTGCGCAATCGGGAACAGCGTATCGTTAATCAGGGTCGATTTACCGGAGCCGGAGACACCGGTGATGCAGGTGAACAGACCCACCGGCAGCGTCAGCGTGACATCCTTGAGGTTATTGCCGCGCGCGCCGGTAATCTTCAGCACCTTCGATGGATCGCCCTTCACCCGCGCCTCCGGCACGGCGATTTCACGCTTGCCGCTCAGGAACTGGCCCGTCAGGGACGCTTCCTGCGCCATGATCTCATCCACGGTGCCTTCTGCCACTACCTGGCCGCCATGCACGCCTGCACCCGGACCAATGTCGATCACGTGGTCGGCGGCACGAATCGCATCTTCATCGTGCTCAACCACAATCACGGTGTTACCGAGATCGCGCAGGTGGATCAGGGTGCCGAGCAGACGCTCGTTATCGCGCTGATGCAGGCCGATTGACGGCTCGTCCAGCACATACATGACGCCCACCAGACCGGCACCGATCTGGCTCGCCAGACGGATACGCTGCGCCTCACCACCGGAAAGGGTTTCAGCGGAACGTGACATCGACAGGTAGTTCAGGCCGACGTTCACCAGGAAGCTCAGGCGATCGCTAATCTCTTTCAGCACCTTTTCGGCGATCTGCGCACGCTGGCCGCTGAGCTTCAGATTTTCAAAGAAGGACATCGCGTGACCGATGCTCATCTCAGAGATGGTCGGCAGCGTGGTATCTTCGACAAAGACATGGCGCGCTTCGCGACGCAGACGGGTGCCTTCACAGCTCGCACAGGCGCGGTTGCTGATGAACTTCGCCAGCTCTTCGCGCACCGCTGAGGATTCGGTCTCTTTGTAGCGACGCTCCATGTTGTTGAGCACGCCTTCAAACGGATGACGGCGAACCGAGGTGTCGCCACGGTCGTTGATGTACTTAAATTCGATGCTCTCTTTGCCAGAGCCGTACAGGATCACTTTCTGCACGTTGTCGGGCAGGCTGCCGAACGGCGCTTCAATATCAAAACTGAGATGGTCCGCCAGCGAACGCAGCATCTGGAAATAGTAAAAGTTGCGGCGATCCCAGCCACGGATTGCGCCACCTGCCAGAGAGAGCTCAGGGTTCTGCACCACGCGATCCGGATCGAAATATTGCTGTACGCCCAGGCCATCGCAGGTCGGACAGGCGCCTGCCGGGTTGTTAAAGGAGAACAGGCGCGGCTCCAGCTCACTCATGCTGTAACCACAAATCGGGCAGGCGAAGTTCGCGGAGAAGAGCAGCTCTTCGGCCTCGCTGTCATCCATGTCTGCCACGATCGCCGTGCCGCCTGAGAGCTCCAGGGTTGTCTCAAAGGACTCGGCCAGACGCGTCGCCAGATCGTCACGCACTTTAAAGCGGTCAATCACCACTTCGATGGTGTGCTTCTTCTGCAGCTCCAGTTTCGGCGGGTCAGACAGGTCGCACACTTCGCCGTCGATACGCGCGCGGATGTAGCCCTGCGTCGCCAGATTTTCCAGCGTTTTGGTGTGCTCACCCTTGCGGTCTTTCACCACCGGTGCCAGCAGCATCAGACGGCGGCCTTCCGGCTGAGCCAGAACCTGATCGACCATCTGGCTCACGGTCTGCGCCGCCAGCGGTACGTTGTGGTCCGGGCAGCGCGGTTCGCCCACGCGGGCAAACAGCAGACGCAGGTAGTCGTGGATCTCGGTGATGGTTCCCACCGTCGAGCGCGGGTTATGCGAGGTGGATTTCTGTTCAATAGAGATGGCGGGCGACAGACCTTCGATATGATCGACGTCCGGCTTCTCCATTAACGAAAGAAACTGGCGCGCATACGCAGAGAGCGACTCCACATAGCGGCGCTGACCTTCCGCATACAGCGTATCAAACGCCAGTGAGGATTTACCGGAGCCTGACAGGCCGGTCACCACAATGAGTTTGTCGCGTGGGATGGTCAGGTTAATGTTTTTCAAATTATGGGTGCGGG
The DNA here is from genome assembly GCF_026104315.1 of Pantoea anthophila. NCBI lineage: Bacteria > Pseudomonadati > Pseudomonadota > Gammaproteobacteria > Enterobacterales > Erwiniaceae > Pantoea > Pantoea anthophila. The sequence continues at coordinate 3,640,570 of NZ_CP110473.1, read as the reverse complement.
CACCACGAACTTCGATCTTATCCATTCACCTTTCCCGGATTAGCAGCACTCACCGCGCCTTGCCGACACGGCCAGAATAAACGTGTCATTATGGCACAAAAAATAGACTGAATAAATATCCAGTACTCTGTGGTCCGGACGTGCGAAGGATTAAAACCGGAACGCGGCTCGAAAGTGGGAAACAGTGAGCAGGACGTGTTAGAATTGATGGATTAGACTGAATGCATTAACTCATCGGGAGACAGCAACATGGCCAGTCGTGGCGTTAACAAAGTGATTCTTGTCGGGAATCTGGGTCAGGATCCGGAAGTACGTTATATGCCAAATGGTGGCGCTGTTGCCAACATTACGCTGGCTACGTCGGAGAGCTGGCGTGATAAGCAGACCGGTGAAAACAAAGAGATCACCGAGTGGCACCGTGTGGTGCTGTTTGGCAAACTGGCTGAAGTCGCGGGTGAATATCTGCGTAAAGGCTCTCAGGTTTACATCGAAGGTCAGCTGCGCACCCGTAAATGGCAGGATCAGGGTGGCCAGGAACGTTACACCACTGAAGTCGTGGTTAACGTCGGCGGCACCATGCAGATGCTGGGCGGCCGTCAGCAGGGCGGTAATGCCGGTGCAGGCGCGCAGGGTGGTGGCAACAACAATGGCTGGGGCCAGCCGCAGCAGCCGCAGGGCAACAACAATCAGTTCAGCGGCGGCGCGCAGTCCCGTCCGCAGCAGCCGCAGAGTGCGCCTGCCAGCAACAACAACGAACCGCCAATGGATTTTGACGACGATATTCCGTTCTGATTCATCTGGCCTGACGCGTTTAAAAAGCCCGCTATGCGGGCTTTTTTATGCGCGGCCCCGGCTGACCGGGGCTATGACCATTCCGCCAGCACGGCATCCGTGCTCAGCACGCGCGGCACGTTGCCAGGGATCAGCAGCGAGGCCCACACCTCGTTGTGCTGATTAATCAGCGCTTCGGCCCCGACCCAGCGGCGATCGGCGGTGGTGTGCGCATCCGCCGCCACGGTAATCGCATAGCCCGCACTGGCCCCTGTTTTAATCGTGGTATCCAGACAGTAGTCGGTCGCACAGCCGCACACCACAAACGCCTCCACCTCCAGACGCTTTAACAGCGCGGCCAGCTCTGTCTGCCAGAAGCTGTCGCAGGCCGTTTTCGTCACGTAATGCGCGCCCGCAGGCTGAACCAGTTCCGGCAGCAGATCAAAGCTGGGGTTGCCCTCGCACATCGTGCCTTCACGATGCTGAATAAAGAGGACGATATCGGCACGCCCGGTCAGCCGGTTGATCCGGTCAACCCGGCCTGCCTTATCGAAACGTGGTGTGCTGAACACGCCGTTCTGCATATCAATGACGATGACGACTCGCTGTGCCATGCTGACTCCCTCAGAATGAGAAAAAAACAGTGTTACCTGCGGCGCGGCGGATAGCAATCTTTTGCATTTTCCCCCCGGTCGCAGGCATGCTAATCCGACATCGGATAAATAAGGAGAGAGAAGTGGAAGGTGTTCCGGCTGTTTTTCCCTGTGAAAAAGACCGCGCACAGTTTCAGCAACCGGCCGCGTTGCCCGGTGTGGAACTCTATCAGGCTCACATCTCCCGCTACGCTTTTGAACCCCATACCCATGAAGCCTTTGGCATTGGCACGATTGAGGCGGGTGCGCAGCGTTTTCGCTATCGCGGCACCGAATATACCGCGCCGGTGAACTCGCTGGTGACCATGAATCCGGATGAGCTGCATACCGGTGAGTCAGCCTGTGACGAGGGCTGGCGCTATCAGATGATCTACATTCAGCCGCAGCTGATGGATGAACTGACCGGCGATCGCGGCTGGTGGTTTAACGAGGCGCTGCTGACCGATCCGCGCATCGCGCAGCCGCTCTCCCGCACGCTGGCCGCACTCTGGCAGGCGGAGTCCGGACTGGCGCGCCAGAGTCTGCTTTCCGAACTGCTGTTGCAGATTCGCCCGCTGGCGCGGATGTCGTCACCGGGCAGGCCCGAGGGAGGGCATCGCTTTGATCAGGTGCGTGATTTTCTGCGGGCAAATCTGGCGGAACCGGTGCGGCTGGAGGAGCTGGCGGCGCTGGCCTCGCTGTCGCCGTGGCACTTCTTACGCGCTTTCCGCCAGCACTATCACGTCACGCCGCATCAGATGCTGATGGCTTTCCGCCTCTATGATGCCAAACAGCGACTGGCACAGGGCGAAGCCGCTGCCAGTGTCGCAGCGGCCGTCGGGTTAACCGATCAGGCTCATCTGACCCGCGCCTTTGCTAACCGCTATGGCATTACGCCTGGCCGCTATCAGAAACAGGTGCGCCAGCCCTGACACAACCGCAATCTGCTACAAGCCTTCCCCCTTCACTCCCGCCACACTGTGAAAAAAAGTTATATGGGAAAAAGTCATGTTTGCTGGTGTTATGTTTGCCATTACCGCGGGGCTGATGTGGGGGCTGATCTTTGTCGGGCCGCTGCTGGTGCCTGACTACCCTGGTGCACTGCAGTCGGCGGGACGTTATGTGGCGTTCGGGCTGATTGCGCTGCCGCTGGCCTGGCACGATCGCCGCCGGCTGCGCCTGCTGGGGCGGGCTGACTGGCGCGAGGCAGTGAAACTCTCGCTGGTGGGTAACCTCTTCTATTATGCGTTTCTGGCCAATGCCATTCAGCGCACCGGCGCGCCGGTCTCCACCATGATTATCGGCACACTGCCGGTGGTGATCGCCGTTACCGCCAATCTCTGTTACGGCCATCTTGAAGGACGTCTGCCCTGGCGGCGGCTTTTTCCGGCGCTGGTGATGATGGCGGCCGGGTTGCTCTGCGTCAATGCAGCGGAGTTGCGGAGCCAGGGCGCAACGCTGGATCTTAGTCGTTACCTGACCGGCATCGTGCTGGCACTGCTGGCGGTGGTCTGCTGGACCTGGTATCCGCTGCGCAATGCCCGCTGGCTGCGCACTCATCCCGCACTGCGACCCTCGACCTGGGCGACGGCGCAGGGGCTGGTGACGCTGCCGATGGCGTTGACCCTGTATGCGCTGGTCAGCGTTCAGATCGCCTGGCAACAGCCTGATTTCCCGCTGCCGTTCGGGCCACATCCGTCAGTGTTTATCTCTCTGATGCTGGCGATTGGCCTGCTCTGCTCCTGGCTCGGCAGCCTGTGCTGGAACGCAGCCAGCCAGCGTCTGCCCACGGTACTGATGGGGCCGCTGATTGTTTTTGAGATCCTGTTCGGTCTGCTATGGACTTTTCTCTGGCATCAACGCTGGCCACCCCTGCTCACCGTTATCGGCATTGCCTGTCTGATGGCTGGCGTACTGTGGGCAATGCGTATCAAACCACAGCCGCGGGTGGTTGCCCTCAGCGGATAACCCACACCGATCTCTGGAATAAACTGGCCGTGCGAAGCCCGCTTTGCCCGGCTTTTTAAGACAAAACCCTATCCCGATTTGTACTCTGTCCGACAGATTTTTGCCGCGAAATCGATTTCATGCGATGCGAAGGGGGAAAATCTCGTCGTGTTAACCCCTGCCATCCACCCCCGGTCAGCAAAAAAACGGCACTTTTCACCCGCTGAAGGCGGATCGTTTACCGCCGGGATGCAATTTCCTGCACAGATAGCGCCCATAAATCAGGAAAAAAAGCGCAGCATTATGGACGTTACGCTTTTCTCCGCCGCATTTTATTGGATTGTGACCCTGAGTTATGCCCGCTAAAAACCACTATTAACTTCATTCCACATTCAATGAGTAAGAAAATTCCGCCGCTGCGTTTTTAATTAAAGATTAATCTGTGGCATCAATGATGCGCAATGAAGAGAGTGAAAAGATAGCCACATAACGTTAGTGATAAGGAGCAATAAACTATTTATGCCGGATTAATCCTGGAGAAACTATTGCGGAAAAGGCACGCAAAGGAATTAAAGCGTAACCGCAAAAAGTTTGGGTTAGGGCCAGGATTAACTTAAAAGAAGTGTGATTATTTTTCGTTCTAAGTTTAAAGCGTCTTAATGTTATCCAGACGCTTTGGTAGTGGGGTTTAGCAGCACTTAACAAAAAAAAAGGAGGCCCAATCCCGCTAAAACGAGATTGGGAGGGGAAAAATCGGCGTAGAATGCGAGACTTTTGCTGTTGTGAATCAATTTTACCGCAAAAAAAGAAGCTTAGCCGTGAAGCCATTCATTAGTTATAAATGGAGCGGAAAGGGGTGCCGCAATTGTCCTGTTAAATGATCTTCATCTCTTCTGGTAAGAACAAATCTCAGCGTTAAGTCTGGTAAGCGCGGTAGCATGGGGGTTATCGGTTCTCCGTGCCTGACGGATAATGGTAAACGCTGCGGCTGATATCCAGCAGGCGGCAGCTGCGGCGGGTGCCGATGTCAAACGTGGTCTGCAGGAAGTCTACAGCCTGACGCTTTTCATTCGTGGTAAAGAAGTGCTTAAGCACGCTCTGCAGCATCTCTTTATCCGAGTTGAGGGTCTGCAGCTCGCGCGTCGCATTCTGCAGTTTTTCTTCCAGCTCCTTGATTTTTCTGCCTTCTTCCGAAGACAACCCAGAAAACTTCTTCTTCCAGCTGTAGAACGTGGCTTCAGAGATGCCTAACTCTTCACAAATCTCTCTGACTTTCACGCCCGATTCAGAAGCTTTAATGGCATTTGTGATTTGATCTTCGCTGTATCGTGACTTTCTCATAAATGCTCTTACCTTTCTTATCGATTAATGGATGAGAATGACTTTAATAATTTCTGGCACTGTTAGATTCTATTAATGCAGTATTAAAGTGCGCCAATGGAATAGCGAAGCCTAAATTAAGATATTTAGAATAAATATCATCATGGGATAAATCTTATTTTATTCTTATCCGCAGGCCGCGCCTTCCTGGAGGCGGATTTTTGTTATAAATTCATCGCATCCCGAATACGGAAAAATTAAACGTAAACCGGATATTTAGCCTGACCGACCCGAATAATAGGGGGGTTATGGCCGTTTAAGGTTGGGTTATTTTCAGCCTGAAATCGTTTCCATTTGAAGTGATTCGCGCCAGATATAATAAGAATTATCCTGAATTCACTCTCCGGATTATGATCAACTTCTCAATTTTCGGACCAGCCTGGTCTGAAGTCTTACATTTTCGCCAGGCCTACTGCGCGCTTATTAATTCGTTACAGGGATGTTGTACCGAAGCGGTTGTAGTTGAGTAATACTAAGGAAGAGTCGATGAAATTGAGCGTAATGTCTAATGCCGCCTGGATGATGTCTGAAAAGATCATCTCCGTATTTGGCGTCATTTTTGTGACGTCTTACGTGGCAAAATCCTTTGGCCCAACGGTGTTTGGCCAGATGGCGTTTTCAACCTCACTATTTGCAATGGTGCAAACCGTTGCCATCTTTGGCACCGAAACCATTCTGTTTAAGCGTGTCAGCAAAAATGCCTCAAAAGGCCTGCGTCTGATGAGCATCGCCCGGACGCTGCGGATGGTGTTGTTACTGGTCACTTCGGTGCCAGTCTTAATCTGGGTCTGGTACAACATGCAGGAAAATTTTCTGGCATTTGCACTGGCCTCATTTGTGGCGTCCGTTTTTGTCACCCAGGACACGTTCAGCGTCTACAACAATGCGCGGCTGGCCTCGCGCCTGAATACCGTTGCCAATGCGACAGGCATGCTGCTGAGTTTTGGCATCAGCTTTACCATCGCCTGGCTGCGCCTCAATCCGCTCTGGCTGACGCTCTCCATTGTGTCGGTGACCCTGGTGCCTTACCTGATTAAGCGTCACAACTTCTATCAGGATCATCAGGACCAGATGCCGCCGCGCGAAAAGCGTACCACCTATGTGCGTTATCTGATGTATGCCGGTCTGCCACTGGCCATCTCCAGCATCTTCATCTCTGTGCAGGTGAAAGCGGCGCAGATGTTTCTGGCAGGCACCGCGCCGGCGCGCGACCTCGGCCTGTTTGCAGCGGCGAATACCATTTCCGCCTCCTGGATTTTTATCCCGGTGGCGCTCATCACCTCCTGCTTCACTGAAATTTTCAGGGAGCGCGGCGAGGTCGCCATTAAGCTTGCCGCCCGGCTCAATGGCTATGTTATGGCGGTTTCACTGCTGATGCTGCTGATCATCTCGCTCTTCGGCGAGCGGATCATCATCGCGTTGTACGGGCCGGAATACACACAGTCAGGAAGTCTCATTACGTTGCTGTCGATAGCCACCAGCTTTTCGGCAATGGGGACCGTAGCCTATCGCTACATGGTTAAAGAGGGAGGATTCAATTACCTGCTGAGGAAAATCGTCTGTCTGATGGTCATCAGTTTGCCGCTCTCCTGGTGGTTGATCCAGGGTCACGGCATCATGGGGGCCGCGTGGAGCGTTTTCCTTTCAGAACTTTTGTCCCTGACCGTAATGAATTACTTCTTTAAAAACGGCGTCATTCAAAAGATTCAGGTTTCCTCACTCAACTACAAAACCTACAAATGAGGTCAGATATGCTCAAGTTGAAAGAAGAACTCAGAAGAAGTGTGCAGTATTTTATTAAGAAGATGCCCTGGGCTTATCAGGATCGCATCTACTACTTCCACAAGTTCAGAAAACTGCCCAATCTGCGTCAGCCAAAAGTGTTCAACGAGAAGGTGCTGTACCGTAAGTTTATCTTCGGCGATTACCAGAACTACGGTCGCCTGTCAGATAAGTACTCGGTGCGCGAATTCATTGCTGAGAAAATCGGTGATGAGTACCTGATCCCGCTGGTACACGAAACCACTGACCCGACCACGCTGAACAGCTTACCCTGCTGGAAGGGGACGGTGATTAAACCGAACCACGCCTCCAACATGGTAGAGATCCTGCTGGAAGAGCCGGATGCCCTGCGCAAGCAGCAGATCATTCATGACTGCTATCGCTGGCTGAAGACCGACTTCGCCAACGAAGCGCGTGAGATTCACTATCGCTACATCAAGCCACGTATTCTGGTGGAGAAGTACATTGGTGATGGCAAAAGCGCGCCGATCGATTACAAGTTCCATATGTTCAACAAGCGTGATGGCCGGTTTGAATATGTGCTGCAGGTGATCTACAACCGCTGCCAGCCGCTGCTGTCGATGAATTTCTACGTGAACAACCTCCAGGAGGCGTATCACAAGATTCGTGACACCGGGCTGGATGTCTCACCGATCATGCCGTCACTGGAACATGCGCTCGAACTGAGCAAGAAGCTGGCCAGTGATTTCGACTATGTGCGCGTGGACTGGTATATCCATGACGAGCGGATCTACTTTGGTGAGCTGACCTTCACCCCGGGTGCAGGACTGGTCACCGGACTGGATCGCGGTTTAAATCAGATGATGGGAGATATGTGGATTCAGGACCGCCGCGGAACGCAGAGCCCGGGCGTTACAGTGCAGGATGTGAATATCCCTGCCATGTTGAAGAAAATTTAAACACACAGCAATATAAAAAACCCCGCGCAGCGGGGTTTTTTATGCCTGTCGATTGGGGATTATCGCAATCGATCAGGGCATCGGCCAGTCAGCAGGTGCCTGGCTCATCACATCGATAAACGCATGCTTTGAGATTTCCAGAAAGTTATGCACGTTTTCCATGCTCAGGGTGATGCCCATCAGCCCCGTCACAAACCAGCAGGTCACACCTAAACCAATCCCGCCACACATAAACGCCATCACATGACGGCTATCCTGACGCAGTCGGGTTTTCAGGGTACTGGCAAAAAACATCAGAACTGCGCTCAGCAACTCCCAGCGCATAACAAGAAAACTGGCGGTTAACGTGGCCATCGGTGGACCTCAATATCAGTAAGGATTCCTGACAATTCGCGGACATCACCGGCGGCAGAAAAGCGTGTCAGGAGGGGCTTTTTCGCCGTCAAACCAGGTTCAAAGTGTGACTTGGGTCACATTATATCACCCGATTTTAAATTTTGAACAAAATTTGACTCTGGTATGGCAGCTGGAGCGGGGGAAAAATGAACGGCAGGGGAGGAAATGCGGGAAATTCAGTCAGATGCGCCTGTTGCAGGCGCATCTGCCGGTCAGCGAACCGGACAGCACTCACCGGTGGTGCGCTGGGTATAGCTGCCAATGCCGTCGTTGCAGCCAAAGCTCAGCAGGCGAGGGCGCTGAATCGCCTGACGTCGCATGGTATGCCGGTAGGCGGTTGGCGTCTGCGAAAACTGGCGGCGAAACACGCGGGAGAAGGTCTGCTGCGAGTCGTAGCCATATTGCATTGCGATATCAAAAACCGGGCGCTGTGTCTGCGACAGCGCTTCTGCTGCCAGGGTCAGGCGACGCTCACGAATATAGCCACCCAGCGTCTGTTTCGTCACGGTACGGAACATACGCTGCAGGTGCCATTTTGAATAACCCGATTTAGCGGCAACTTCATCGATCGACAGACTCTTGTCGAGGTTCTGGTCAATCCAGTGCGTCAGGGAATGAATGATCTCTTCTTGCATCATGGCCTCATCCTTCTGGTGCTTAATAAGTGATATAGGGAGTTTCGTCGTTTTGATAGAGAAGGAGTATAATTCCTCAAGTTAACTTGAGGTAAAGGGCCTGATGAAAAAAGAACGCAACTATCCCAAACCGGTGTTAACACCGGGTGAGGTGGCGCGCCGTAGTGGTGTGGCGGTGTCGGCACTGCACTTTTATGAAAGCAAAGGGCTGATTTTCAGCACGCGTAACAGCGGCAATCAGCGGCGATACAGTCGTGACGTGCTGCGACGCGTGGCGATTATCAAGATTGCTCAGCGCATCGGTATTCCGCTGGCGACGGTCAGCGACAGTCTCGATCACATCCCGGCTGACAAACGGATGTCGACACCGGAATGGGATGCGCTGACCCGGCACTGGCGCGAAGAGCTGGATAAGCGCATCGAAACCCTGACCCGCCTGCGCAACGATCTGGATGGATGTATCGGCTGCGGCTGCCTGTCGATGCGCGACTGCCCGCTGCGTAATCCCGGAGACCGGCTGGGCGAGCAGGGGTCGGGTGCGGTGCTGCTGGACCCGGAACAGGATGATAAACATCCGGATGTGGAGTGACGTCTATACTGAAGAGAGGTCAAAACACAGGGAATCATGATGATCACCGTTCACCATCTTGAGCAATCGCGCTCGCAACGCGTATTGTGGCTGCTGGAAGAGCTGGAAGTGCCGTACCAGATTAAACGCTATCAACGCGAACCGACGATGCTGGCCCCGGAGGCGCTGAAAAAGGTGCATCCGCTGGGGAAATCGCCGGTGATTACCGACGGCAACCGGGTTGTGGCCGAGTCGGGAGCCATCCTGGAATACCTGGAAGAGAACTACGATCACACCTTCCGGCTGAAAATCAGTGATGAGGCGTCACGTCTGCAGTGCCGCTACTGGCTGCACTATGCCGAGGGATCGCTGATGCCGCTGCTGGTGATGAAGCTGATCTTCGGGCAGATGGGCAAAGCCCCGGTGCCGTGGCTGCTGCGTCCGGTCGGGGCGGCATTCGGGAAAGGGGTGCAGAAGGCGTATCTGGATAAACAGCTAAAGCCGCACATGAAGATGATTGAACAGCATCTGGCAGCTAACCCCTGGTTTGCCGGTGAGCGCTTCTCCATAGCCGATGTCCAGATGAGCTTTCCACTGCTGGCACTGGCGCAGCGCGCCGGGCTGGATCAGATGCCCGCCACCCGGAAATGGTTAGAGACCGTGCAGCAGCGCGCCGCCTGGCAGCGCGCGATCGCTCAGGGCGGCGAGCTTTCGCTGCCAGGCTGATCCTCTTTTTCGCCCGGCGAGCCGTCTCTCTTCACAGCTATGCCGGTGCCATGTCCGCCAGAAACCGCTTTAACTTCAATGCGTCAGCGCGTTGCACTGATCCCGGCTGCACGCTTTTTCGCCGCGAACCGCGGATCTTTATGCTGAACAATCTCCCTCTGACAGTTGAAACTGTGCCGCCAAACGCCGGATAATCGCCTGCCTTTTTATCCGGCCGCCTTGAGCGACCCACACTCTGCGGCAAGGTAAACGTTTGCCTGCCGGGTCCATCCGGTCAGGGTTACCGTCTACCCGCTTATTCCAGGGACAGCGATGGCCGCAGAGCGATCCACACAACAAAAATTTTTGAGGCTCAATTATGTCAACTGAATCACGCCCGGCCAGTGGAAAACTGGACGCCTGGTTCTCGATCTCGGCGCGAGGCAGCAGCGTGCGTCAGGAAATTCTGGCCGGACTCACCACCTTTCTGGCGATGGTTTACTCCGTAATCGTCGTGCCGGGGATGCTGGGCAAAGCCGGTTTCTCCCCGACGGCCGTCTTTGTCGCCACCTGTCTGGTCGCCAGCTTTGGTTCTATCCTGATGGGCTTATGGGCCAATCTGCCGATGGCGATTGGCTGCGCGATCTCGTTAACCGCCTTTACCGCATTCAGCCTGGTGCTGGGTCAGCACATCAGCGTGCCGGTCGCGCTGGGTGCGGTGTTCCTGATGGGCCTGCTCTTTACGCTGATCTCCGTCACCGGTATCCGTGCGTGGATCCTGCGCAACCTGCCGATGGGGGTGGCGCACGGCACCGGCGTCGGAATTGGTCTGTTTCTGCTGCTGATTGCGGCGGATGGCGTGGGCCTGGTCGTTAAAAATCCGGCTCCCGGCCTGCCGGTCGCCCTGGGCCACTTCACCACCTTTCCGGTGATGATGACCCTGCTGGGTCTGGCGGCGATTATCGGGCTGGAGAAGCGCCGGGTGCCGGGCGGCATCCTGCTGACGATTATCGCTATTTCACTGCTGGGACTGATCTTTGACCCGGCGGTGACGTATCACGGGCTGTTTGCGCTGCCTGACCTGCGAGATGCGCAGGGACAGTCGCTGCTGTTCAGCCTCGATATCATGGGTGCCCTGCAGCCGGTGGTGCTGCCGAGCGTGCTGGCACTGGTCATGACGGCGGTCTTTGATGCCACCGGCACCATTCGCGCCGTGGCCGGGCAAGCTAATCTGCTGGATAAGCAGGGCCAGATCATCAATGGCGGCCGTGCCCTGACCTCGGACTCTGTCAGCAGCCTGTTCGCCGGTCTGGTCGGCGCGTCGCCGGCGGCGGTCTATATCGAGTCGGCGGCGGGAACGGCGGCGGGCGGCAAAACGGGTCTGACCGCCATTGTGGTCGGCCTGCTGTTCCTGGCCATTCTGTTTATGTCGCCGCTGGCTTACCTGGTACCGGCATACGCCACGGCACCTGCCCTGATGTATGTGGGTCTGCTGATGCTGAGCAACGTGGCAAAAATCGACTTCGCTGATTTTGTCGATGCGATGTCGGGTCTGTTAACGGCGGTGATCATCGTGCTCACCTGCAACATCGTGACCGGCATCATGATTGGGTTTGCCAGCCTGGTGGTGGGCCGCCTTTTCGCGGGCGAGTGGCGCAGGCTCAACGTCGGCACCGTCGTGATTGCCGTTGCGCTGGTGGCGTTTTATGCCGGAGGCTGGGCGATCTGACTGCTGAACCGGACGTGTAACAATGCGTCCGGAATTTTTCACTTTTTTCCTCCTCGTCGCACGCGTAGCTGACACCCTTCATCGCCGTTTGTTTTACACTTTATCGCTTAACCAATGACTGAAAGAAACGACGCCTAAGGAAAGCATGGAAATCTTTTTTACTATTCTCATCATGACGCTGGTCGTGTCGCTCTCCGGCGTCGCGGCCCGCATTCTCCCTTTTCAGATCCCGTTACCCCTTGTCCAGATCGCCGCAGGTGCGCTGCTGGCCTGGCCGACGTTTGGTCTGCATGTCGACTTTGACCCGGAGCTGTTTCTGGTGCTGTTCATCCCGCCGCTGCTGTTCGCGGATGGCTGGAAGACGCCGATCAGTGAGTTCCTGCATCACGGTCGTGAAATTATCGGCTTAGCGCTGGCACTGGTGCTGATTACCGTAATTGGTATCGGCTATCTCATCTACTGGATGGTGCCAGGTATCCCGCTGATCCCCGCTTTTGCACTGGCGGCGGTACTGTCGCCCACCGACGCCGTGGCGCTCTCCGGCATCGTCGGTGAAGGCCGCATTCCCAAAAAGATTATGTCGATCGTGCAGGGTGAAGCACTGATGAACGACGCGTCGGGCCTGGTGTCGCTGAAGTTTGCCGTGGCTGTCGCCATGGGCACCATGGTCTTTACCTGGGGCGGCGCGAGCATTGAATTCCTGAAAGTCGCCGTCGGTGGTCTGGTGGCGGGTGTGGCGGTCTGCTGGCTCTACGGGAAATCGCTGCGCCTGCTCAGTCGCTGGAGCGGTGACGACCCGGCGACCCAGACCGTTCTGCTGCTGCTGCTGCCGTTCGCCTCTTACCTGATTGCCGAACATCTGGGTGTGTCAGGCATCCTGGCAGCCGTGGCGGCCGGTATGACCATCACCCGCTCCGGCATTATCCGTCAGGCTCCGCTGGCGATGCGTCTGCGCGCCAACAGCGTCTGGCAGATGCTGGAGTTTGTCTTTAACGGCATGGTCTTCCTGATGCTTGGCCTGCAGTTACCGGACATTCTGCAGACCTCGGTTGACCAGGCGCAGGCCGATCCTAACGTCGAACTCTGGATGCTGTTCGCTGATATCGCGCTGGTCTATCTGGCGCTGATGCTGGTGCGTTTTGGCTGGCTGTGGATTATGCAGCGCTTCAGCAAACGCCTGCTGAAGAAGAAGCCGCTGGAGTTCTCCAACTACTCGCTGCGCGAACTGCTGATCGCCTCTTTTGCCGGTGTCCGCGGTGCGATTACCCTGGCGGGTGTGCTCTCAATTCCCCTGTTCCTGAGCAATGGGGAACCCTTCCCGGCGCGTTATGAGCTGGTGTTTATTGCAACCGGGGTGATTCTGTTCTCGCTGCTGGTGGGCGTGGTGATCCTGCCGATTCTGCTGCGCGGCATTGATACCATCGACAAGGGTGCGCATCGCCGCGAACTGCAGAACGCCCGTGCGGTCATGGCAGGAGCCGCGATTGAGAGCCTGCACAAAATGGAAGAGCGGCTGGAGAAGGAGTCGGAAGAGAATATCGATCCGGAGCTGCTGAAAGAGGTGAGCCTGCGGGTGATCGGCAACTTACGTCGTCGCGCCGAAGGGAAGAACGACCTCGAACATGCGCTGTTCGCTGAAAACCTGGAGCGTCGCTTCCGCCTGACCGGGCTGCGCGCCGAACGCGCCGAGGTCTATCATCTGCGCGCCACTCAGCAGATCTCCAATGAGACGATGCAGAAATTACTGCACGACCTGGACCTGCTGGAAGCGCTGCTGATCGAAAAAGAGGAGTAATCCGCAACGGGCGCGTCTGCGATAACGCGGCGCGCCCGCCTGCTACACCGACAGACGCGGCGGCTGATCCGGCCAGTGCTCGCGACAGCATGCTATCCACGCCTGCGCACTGCGCGACAGATAACTGCCTTCCCGCCAGATCAGACCCAGACTCCACTTCAGCTCCGACTCCAGCGGCAGCCACAATAAAGAGTGCTTATCCAGCCGCTGACAGATCGGTTCCGGCAGAATCGCCAGCCCCATTTCCGCCTGCACCATCGCCGCCAGAAAGTCCCACTGGCCGCTGCGCACCGCTATGGTCGGCGTCAGACTGAGCCGCTGAAACGCCTGCATCAGCTGACGGTTCAGCGAAAACTCCTCGTTGAAAATCAGCAGCGGATGCTGCGCCAGTTCAGCCAGTCCAATCTGCTGGCGGCCAAGCCACGCCGGATGCCGGGGCAGCAGCACGCAGAGCGGATGGTGCATCAGGGGCAGAGTGTTCAGCGGCAGCCCGGCGTCAACCGGCAGGGCGGTCAGTGCGATGTCCAGAGTGCCCGCCAGCACCGCCTGCTGGACGGTCAGCCCGCCAAACTCCGAAATTTTCAGCGCCACACCCGGATAGCGGCGGCGAAACGCGGAGATCGATCCGGCTATCTGCATCCCGACCATCGGTGGAATGCCGAGCCGCAGCTCACCGGTTTTCAGCTCGTTGATGTCACCGATCTCCGCTTCCAGCTGATGAAACTCCTGCAGGATCGCCAGCCCGCGCTGATAGACCGCCTGTCCGCTGTCGGTAAGATGCAGGCGACGGCCATCACGCAGAAGCAGCGTACAGCCCAGCTCCTCCTCCAGCTGGCGCAGCATTTTGCTGATGGTCGGCTGCGTCACAAACAGTTTCTGTGCCGCTCGGGTAAAGCTCTGCTGGCGAACCACTTCAGTAAAGTAACGCAGGGCACGGACATCCATAACTATTCCTTTCAGGCATGATTACGATAATTTTAATTCATTTTTTTCACCTTCTGTCGGCGATTTATACTGGTGCGGTGAATTTAATCGGGAGAGAAGGGTATGGCGTTAGCACTCACACCACGCAGTCACCGCGCAGCGCAATGGCTGAGTCTGCCGCTGCAGCTGGGGTTCTATATCGGTCTGTTTATCGCCTGCGACCGGCTGGTGACGTGGCTGCATCTGCCGTTGCCTGCCAACATCGTCGGCATGCTGCTGCTGCTGGCATTGATCGTGACGCGCGTCGTGCCGCTCAACTGGGTGAAAGCGGGGTCACGCTGGCTGCTGGCCGAGATGCTGCTGTTCTTCATTCCGGCCGTGGTTGCGGTGGTCAACTATGGCGATCTGCTGCGGGTCGACGGCTGGCGCATCTGCGTGGTGATCGGCGTCAGTACCCTGCTGGTGCTGGCTTCTACCGCCTGGGTCGTGGATCGGCTTTATCAGTATGAAGTCGCGCGTGCCGCGCGTAAGCAGGGCCCCCATGCGTGATATTCTGCTCAGCCTGCTCTGTGTGGCGGTGACCCTGCTGGTCTATGCGCTGAATAAACGGCTCTACCGGCGCTGGCGGACGCTGCTGCTGATGCCACTGGTTATGACGCCGCTGGTGCTGGTGGCGCTGCTGCTGCTGACGCACATCAGCTGGCAGGATTACATCGCTGAAAACCACTGGCTGCTGTGGCTGCTGGGGCCCGCTACGCTGGCCTTCGCCGTGCCGGTGTATGAGAACGTGGCGATTATTAAGCGTCACTGGCTGTCGCTGAGCGCGGGCGTCGTGACCGCCACACTGGTGGCCGTCTGCAGTTCCGTCTGGCTGGCGCGGCTGCTGACGTTACCGGAGTCGATTCAGCGCAGCCTCGCCGTTCGCTCCATCACCACCCCCTTTGCGCTGGCCGCCGCGGGGCCGATTGGCGGACAGCCCGATCTGGTGGCGCTGTTTGTGGTGATCACCGGCGTGTTTGGCATGGCGGTGGGTGACGTCCTGTTTCTTCGCATTGCCATTAAGCAGGGCGTAGCGAAAGGCGCGGGACTGGGCGCAGCATCGCACGGCGCCGGAACGGCACGTGCTTATCAGCTTGGGCAGCAGGAGGGGGTTGTCGCCAGCCTGGTGATGATGCTTTCTGGCGTGGTGACCGTGGTTCTGGCTCCGCTGATTGGACACCTGATGTGGACGATATAGTCTACACTGCTCTGCGCAGGCGACTCTCCTGACCGCGACACGTATTTTTACGTAAAGTTTTCCGGATAATGTTGTCTCCGTTTTTCAGGCTGTTAACCTTGCGGCCGAATTAATTGTCCTTTCATGGAGTGGAATCATGTTTAAGCAACTTGTTACCGGGAGCGCCCTCGGGCTGGTTTTACTGAGCGGTGCCGCTCAGGCAATCGAAGGCAGTGTTGATGTCAGTGAACACAACACCAACCTGAATCTGGGTCTGGGCACCACCACGCCGGGGCTGTTTCTGAAGGGTAACTGGCTGCGTAGCGACCATGACGGCAGCACCTACGGTGCCGGTCTGGGTTACAACGTCGATTTCGGGCCGCTGCGTCTGGCGCCGACCGCAAAAGCGATCTTCACCCATCCTGAAGATGGAAAAGATGGATTTGCGGTGGCGCTGGGTGGTGCAGCACACTACAGCCTGAACAGCATGTGGGGCCTGTATGGCGAATATTACTATGCGCCGGAGTCCTTCACCGATCAGCTGGACAGCTATCAGGAAGCGGCGGGCGGCCTGAGCTTCACGCCGGTCTCACTGCTTAACCTGCGCGTGGGTTATCAGTACATCGAGCTGAACAACAAAGATGGACGCAAAGATAACGTGCTGGTCGATGGTCCTTATGTCGGGGCTTCACTGCGTTTCTGATGCGCGACATGAAAGAAAAGGGCGGCTGATTGAGCCGCCCTTTTTTTATGGCCTGTTTCTGCCCGTTTCAGAGGGCAATCAGTGCGCTTTACCCTGCTCAATACCGGTGCCGGTCTGCGAGCGAATGAACTGCGCCCGGAAGCGCGAACGCTCCTCTGCACCCTGCGGCGAATGGTCGGTGATCGAGAAGATCCAGATGCCCACAAAGGCCACGATCATCGAGAACAGCGCCGGATACTCATACGGGAAGATCGGTGTGGCGTTGCCCAGCACCTGCACCCACACCGTCGGGCCGAGGATCATCAGGATCACCGCGGTCAGCAGACCGAGCCAGCCGCCCACCATCGCGCCGCGCGTGGTGAGTTTTGACCAGTACATCGACAGCAGGATGATCGGGAAATTACAGCTGGCCGCAATGGAGAAGGCCAGCCCGACCATAAAGGCGATGTTCTGCTTCTCAAACAGAATACCCAGCGCAATCGCCACCACGCCCAGCGCCAGCACGGTGATTTTAGAGACCCGCAGTTCATCCTTTTCGCTGGCCTGACCTTTACGGTAAACGCTGGCATAGAGATCGTGCGACACCGCCGACGCGCCTGCCAGGGTTAAGCCCGCCACCACCGCCAGAATCGTGGCAAAAGCGACCGCAGAGATAAAGCCGAGGAAGGTGCTGCCGCCCACCGCATTCGCCAGGTGCACCGCCGCCATGTTGTTACCGCCTATCAGCGCACCCGCCGCATCTTTAAACGCCGGATTCGCGCCGACCAGCAGAATGGCCCCAAAGCCGATAATGAAGGTCAGGAAGTAAAAGTAACCCATGAAGCCGGTGGCCCAGAAGACGCTTTTCCGCGCTTCTTTGGCATCGGCCACGGTGAAGAAGCGCATCAGAATGTGTGGCAGGCCAGCCGTACCAAACATCAGCCCTAAGCCCAGTGACAGCGCCGAAATGGGATCTTTGACCAGTCCGCCAGGCTGCATAATCGCGGCGCCTTTGGGATGGACCGCCATCGCTTCGGTGAAGAGCGTATTAAAGCTGAAACCGGTCGCCTTCATGACCATTACCGCCATAAAGGTGGCGCCAAACAGCAGCAGCACCGCTTTGATGATCTGCACCCAGGTGGTGGCGAGCATGCCGCCAAACAGCACATACATCACCATCAGAATGCCGACCAGAATCACCGCCACATGGTAGTTAAGACCAAACAGCAGCTGGATCAGCTTCCCGGCCCCCACCATCTGTGCAATCAGGTAGAGCGCCACCACCACCAGCGAACCGCAGGCGGAAAGGATGCGGATCGGCATCTGCTTAAGACGATAGGAGGCGACATCCGCAAAGGTATAGCGACCCAGGTTACGCAGCCGTTCGGCGATCAAAAACAGAATCATCGGCCAGCCGACCAGGAAGCCGAGCGAGTAGATCAGCCCGTCATAACCGGAGGTGTAAACCAGCGCCGAAATGCCCAGGAACGACGCCGCGGACATAAAGTCACCCGCCATCGCCAGACCGTTCTGGAAGCCGGTGATATTGCCACCCGCGGTGTAGTAGTCATTGCGTGAACGGGTTCGTCTGGAGGCCCAGTAAGTAATCCCCAGCGTGGCCCCGACGAAAATCATAAACATGATGATCGCCTGATAGTTGGTTGCCTGACGCTGCACGGCACCGGTTATCGCATCGGCGGCCAGCGCGGAGAAAGGCAGCATCAGGGCCAGCAGCCATAAGGTGAGTCGGGTCATGATTTCACCTCGCTGAGGATCGCTTTGGTTAAACGGTCAAACTCCCCGTTGGCGCGCCAGACATAGACGCCGGTCAGCAGAAAGGAGACCACAATCAGCCCGACACCAATCGGGATACCGCGGGTCACGTTGGTGCCGGCGTGCAGCGGCGTACCGAGCCAGCCGGGCGCGAACGCAATCAGCAGAATAAAACCGACATAGAGCACCAGCATAATCAGCGACAGCAGCGTCGCGAACGCCTGGCGTTTACGGACTAGCTCATGAAAACGGGGATTACGTTCAATCTGTTGATTGATTGCATCCTGACTCGAAAGGGCGTCATTCATCACATTTTCTCCAGAGGTCTTGCAGGGGAGAACCTCGCGTCAGGACGCGGATTCAGCTGGTTATAATATTTGTGACTACCGAAACAGACTGCGTGGGGCGAGGGTGGCGGGAAGCGATCTTCCCGCCGGACAGCGTGCGCTTAAGGCATGTTGATGGACTGTTTCTCCTCAAGCAGTTTTTCTACGACGCCAGGATCGGCGAGCGTGGAGGTGTCACCCAGATTGCTGGTGTCGCCGGTGGCAATTTTGCGCAGAATACGGCGCATGATTTTGCCGGAGCGGGTTTTCGGCAGAGAGTCCGTCCAGTGCAGCACATCCGGCGTGGCTATCGGGCCGATCTCTTTGCGTACCCACTGGCGGACTTCGGTGTAAAGCTCCGGTGACGGCTCCTCGCCGTGATTCAGCGTGATATAGGCATAAATCGCCTGACCTTTGATGCTGTGCGGAATGCCCACCACCGCGGCTTCGGCAATTTTCGGGTGCGACACCAGCGCCGACTCAATTTCGGCGGTGCCGAGCCGGTGACCGGAGACATTGAGTACGTCATCAACGCGGCCGGTGATCCAGTAGTAGCCATCCTCATCGCGACGGGCACCGTCACCACTGAAGTAGGCATTTTTAAAGGTGGAAAAATAGGTCTGCTCGAAACGGTCGTGATCGCCAAAGAGCGTTCGCGCCTGTCCGGGCCAGGATTCCGTGATCACCAGGTTGCCTTCGCAGGCACCTTCCTGAGGCTGACCTTCATTGTCTACCAGCGCGGGCTGCACCCCGAAGAACGGCCGGGTGGCGGAACCGGCTTTCAGCTCGGTTGCACCCGGCAGCGGGGTGATCATGAAGCCGCCGGTTTCGGTCTGCCACCAGGTGTCCACAATCGGGCAGCGGCTGTTGCCGATTTTCTGATAGTACCACTCCCAGGCTTCCGGGTTGATCGGCTCGCCGACCGAACCCATGATGCGCAGCGTGCTGCGGTCAGTGTTCGCTATCGCCTTATCGCCTTCCGCCATCAGCGCACGGATAGCCGTGGGCGCGGTGTAGAGCAGGGTCACTTTATGTTTATCGACCACTTCCGCCATGCGGCTCGGTGTGGGCCAGTTCGGCACCCCTTCAAACATCAGCGTGGTTGCGCCACAGGCCAGCGGGCCATAGACCAGATAGCTGTGACCGGTGACCCAGCCGACATCGGCGGTGCACCAGTAGATATCATCCTGATGGTAATCAAAGACAAACTTAAAGGTGGTCGCCGCATAGACCAGATAGCCGCCCGTGGTGTGCAGTACCCCTTTGGGTTTACCGGTGGAGCCGGAGGTATAGAGGATAAACAGCGGATCTTCTGCACCCACTTCGGCTGGGGAGTGGTTGGTGCTGGCGTTCTGCATCAGGTCATGCCACCACCGATCGCGGCCTTCCACCCAGCCTACCTCTTTACCGGTGCGCCGGAAGACCACCACGTTCTTCACGCTGGTGACGGCAGGATTTTTTAATGCGTCATCGACATTTTTCTTCAGCGGGATGCTGCGGCCGGCGCGGATCCCTTCATCTGCTGTGATCACCAGCGAGGCACTGGAGTCGACGATACGGCCCGCCACCGCCTCCGGTGAGAAGCCGCCAAAAATCACCGAGTGAACGGCCCCGATACGCGCACAGGCCAGCATCGCCACAGCCGCTTCCGGCACCATCGGCATATAGATCGCTACCACATCGCCTTTTTTCACCTCCAGCAGCTCCAGCACGTTGGCGAAGCGACAGACTTCAGCATGCAGCTGGCGGAAGGTCAGGGTTTTGCTCTCGCTGGCGTCGTCGCCTTCCCAGATAATGGCCGGGTGGTCGCCGCGCGTGGCGAGATGACGGTCAAGGCAGTTTGCCGCCAGGTTCAGCGTGCCATCTTCGTACCAGCGAATGCTGATGTTACCCGGTGCAAACGAGCAGTTTTTCACGGTGCTGTAGGGCTTAATCCAGTCAAGGATTTTGCCCTGTTCGCCCCAGAAACTGTCCGGGTCGTCGACAGAGTGCTGATACATCGCCTGATACTGTTCTGCTGTGATCAGGGCATTCGCTGCAATGTTCTCTGGAACAGGATGTTTGTGGTTTTGGCTCATGGCGGATCTCCTTGAAGATGTTAATGATATGTCAATCAATAGTTAATTGAAGCCTGCCCTGAGCCTTTGTTTCTTTTTTGCGCCACAGATCACGGGATATTTCTTCGCCGCCTGAGCGGGAGGCTATCCCGATATTTCTGCTGGATAAGCCGACGGGGATAAGGGCGACAGGCATGACCTTTTGACACTCACCCTGAATAAAAAGCAAGCAAACGCGCCGGGAGCCTTTTTAACCGCTCCTGCATAGCTATGCGTAAATTCATCGAAGTAATACTTTTCATAACAGCAGGTTAGGGTTTTTCAGCGTCAGCAGCACTTTATGCTACTCAGGTGGTGAACTTTTAATCGGATCCGCCAGGGGTTGCATTTACCACAGTGAAAATGGTACTTATCTCGCCCCTGTTCTGCAGGTATCAACTCAGACCGCGTCTGAAAATGGGTATGGGAATCGTCAGATTTTCATACGAGGCGCTGTTTCAAGACACCCTCTAATTTACCGGGCTTTTTGCTCACTCCCTGTGTGTATCGTCTTCTGCACCTTCGCAGCAGAGAAAAAACGGGTTTTGACTGAGGAAATGACACGTTATGAAAGGTTTTAAAATCAGCCTGGCCTGGCAGATTCTGACAGCCCTTGTGCTTGGTATCATTGTGGGCGCTGTGTTGCATAATCAGCCAGACAATCGTGAATGGTTAGTCACCAACATTCTCAGTCCGGCAGGCGATATCTTCATTCATCTCATCAAGATGATTGTGGTACCGATTGTGATTTCATCCCTGGTGGTCGGCATTGCCGGCGTCGGTGATGCAAAGAAGCTGGGACGCATCGGCGTCAAAACGATTCTCTACTTTGAAGTGATCACCACCCTTGCCATTGTGGTCGGTATTACGCTGGCCAACGTATTTCAACCCGGCACCGGCATCGATATGTCAACGCTGGCAACGGTGGACATCTCTAAATATGAAGCGACAACGGCAGAGGTGCAGGGCGGTCCGCACAGCCTGGTTGCCACCATTCTGTCGCTGATCCCGCAGAACATCTTCGCCTCAATGGTGAAGGGCGACATGCTGCCGATTATCTTTTTCTCGGTGCTGTTTGGCTTAGGCCTCTCGTCTCTGCCGTCAGAACAGCGCGATCCGCTGGTGAACCTGTTCCGTGGCATCTCTGAAACGATGTTTAAAGTCACGAACATGATCATGCGCTATGCGCCGGTAGGGGTGTTTGCGCTGATTGCGGTGACGATTGCCAACTTCGGCTTTGCCTCGCTCTGGCCGCTGGCCAAGCTGGTGCTGCTGGTTTATGTGGCGATTCTCTTCTTCGCCTTCGTGGTACTGGGCGGCGTGGCGCGTCTCTGCAAGCTGCGGATCACCACCCTGATGCGTATCCTGAAAGATGAGCTGATCCTCTCTTACTCCACCTCCAGTTCGGAAACCGTACTGCCACGCATCATGGAAAAGATGGAAGCCTACGGCGCGCCGAAAGCGATCACCAGCTTTGTGGTGCCGACCGGCTATTCATTTAATCTCGATGGTTCAACGCTTTATCAGAGCATCGCGGCCATCTTTATCGCGCAGCTCTATGGCATTGACCTGTCACTGACCGACGAGATTGTGCTGGTGCTGACGCTGATGGTGACCTCGAAAGGGATCGCCGGCGTGCCGGGCGTGTCGTTCGTGGTGCTGCTGGCCACCCTGGGCAGCGTCGGCATTCCGCTGGAAGGCCTGGCGTTTATCGCTGGTGTTGACCGCATCATGGACATGGCGCGTACCGCGCTGAACGTGGTCGGTAACGCGCTGGCGGTGCTGGTGATTTCCCGCTGGGAAAACCAGTTCGATGCAGAACAGGCGAAGGCGTACGAGCTGCAGCTGCGGACGCAGACCGCAGGCTGATCATCGTCGTTCACGCAGAAAGGGCTCAACGAAAGTTGGGCCCTTTTTTTATGTGGCTTAGTTCATACCGGGTCGATAGGGCAGATGTCCGGCTAAAACTTCTTTTCAAACAGCAGTAAAACAGCCTGAGGGAAGAAAATGTTCACCTGACGAGTAAAGCGTCCCACGCCAGGGACGGCGTGGGCCGAGCGTCATGGATGACGAATGCGTCTTTACGATCAGGTGAACCTTTTCTGACCGGCTCCGGTTTGACAACGACGCCACTCACATCCAGTGAAAAAAGATCTCCCCCAGCGAATTAATCATTCTTTATAATGTTTTTCGGTTTGAATAATTTATTCCTTTTGCGGAGCCCGCCATGAAACTCGACCTCAGCCAGATGATTACCGAAGGCCGCAACCCGGCCAGCCAGAACATTGACGAACTCTCCACCGAAGCGATGCTGCGCATCATTAATGATGAAGATAAAAAGGTCGCGCTGGCGGTTGAGGCTATCCTGCCGCAGATCGCTGCCGCCGTTGACGCCATCTGCGCCGCCTTCCGGGCCGGTGGACGACTGATCTACTGCGGCGCAGGCACCTCCGGACGGCTCGGTATTCTGGACGCCAGCGAATGCCCGCCCACCTTTGGCACCCCCCGCGAACAGGTTATCGGCCTGATCGCCGGTGGCCATACCGCCATCCTGCAGGCGGTTGAAAACGCCGAAGATAACCGGGAGCAGGGCGCGCAGGATCTGAAAGATATCCACTTCAGCCGCCACGATATCCTGGTCGGTATCGCCGCCAGCGGTCGCACACCCTACGTGCTGGGTGCGCTGGCTTACGCGAACAAACTTGGCGCGACCACCGTGGCGCTCACCTGTAATCCGGACAGCGCTATGGCACAGGTTGCCGCGATTGCGCTCACCCCGGTGGTCGGCCCGGAGATTGTCACCGGCTCTTCCCGCATGAAAGCGGGCACGGCGCAGAAACTGGTGCTCAACATGCTTACCACCGGCGCGATGATCCGCAGCGGAAAGGTCTACGGCAATCTCATGGTGGATGTGGAAGCCACGAATCAGAAGCTGGTGCAGCGCCAGGTCAACATCGTCATGCAGGCCACGGATTGCGATGACGCCACGGCCCGCGCCGCGCTCACCGCCTGCGGCGGACACTGCAAAACGGCCATCCTCATGGTGCTGGCCGGACTGGACGCCGATGAGGCAAAAGCGCTGCTCAGCCAGCATCAGGGCTTTATCCGTCAGGCTCTGCAGGCAGCGGGAGCACGCTGATGGCCAGCATCACCGTAGCACTGCTGCGCGATATCCTGCAGGCGGTCGGCGGGGCGCGCAATATCGCAGCCTGCGGCCACTGCATGACGCGGCTGCGGCTGACGCTCAATCAGGCCGGGCAGGCCGATCTGGCACGCCTGAAAAGCCTGCCGGGCGTGCTGGGCGTCATCAACAGCGAGGCGCAGCTTCAGATTGTCCTCGGTCCGGGGAAAGCGCAGACCGCCGCAGAAGGGATGCAGCGCCTGCTGTCACAGGAGGATATCTCGCCACCTCACCACCAGCAGACGGCGGATCTGGCGCAGCGGGCGGCGGAGCAGAAGCAGCAGCTCAGGGCGAAACAGACCCACGGCGTTCACCAGTTTCTGTCGCGTTTTGCCACCATTTTTACCCCGCTGATTCCGGGCTTTATCGGCGCGGGCCTGCTGCTCGGTTTTGCCACGCTGATTGAGCAAAGCCTCCACCTTAATGCGCCCGGCGACCATGCGCCCTGGCTGCTGCACACCGTGGCGTACATGAAAGTGTTCGGCAAAGGGCTGTTCACCTTTCTCAGCATCCTGATTGGCTACAACGCGCAGAAAGCCTTTGGCGGCAGCGGCGTCAACGGTGCCATCATCGCCTCGCTGTTTGTGCTGGGCTATGTGCCCACTGCCACCACGGGTTACTACAGCGGGATGGAGAGCTTCTTTGGCCTCAGCATCGATCCGCGCGGCAACATTATCGGGGTGCTGATGGCGACGATTATCGGGGCATGGATTGAGAAACAGCTGCGCCGCATCATTCCCGATAACCTCGATATGATCCTCACTTCGCTGTTTACGCTGGTGATCACCGGCGCCATCACCTATCTGCTCATCATGCCGCTGGGCGGTGAACTGTTCAGAGGGATGTCCTGGCTGTTCATCCATCTCAACAATAATCCCTTTGGCTGTGCTCTGCTGGCCGGGCTGTTCCTGATTGCGGTGATGTTCGGCATCCATCAGGGCTTTATTCCGGTCTACTTTGCACTGATGGAAAGCCAGGGCTTTAACTCCCTGTTTCCGATTCTGGCAATGGCGGGGGCCGGGCAGGTCGGTGCAGCACTGGCGCTGTGGTGCAAAGCGGAGAAGGGGGCACTGCTGCGGGCGCAGATCAAAGGTGCCATTGTGCCGGGCCTGCTGGGTGTCGGTGAACCTCTGATCTACGGCGTCACCTTGCCGCGCCTCAAGCCCTTCATCACCGCCTGTGGGGGCGGAGCGCTGGGCGGTTTCTTTATCGGACTGGTGGCGTGGCTGGGATTACCGGTGGGGATGAATACGGTATTCGGGCCATCCGGTCTGGTCACGCTGCCGCTGATGACGTCCGGACAGGGGATCTTCGCCGGGATGGCGGTCTATCTGGCCGGGCTTATGGTCGCCTGGACCGGCGGGTTTCTGCTGACCTGGTGGTTCGGCACCCGAAATGTTGACCTCAGCTGACGGGCTGCCGGAATTCTGAAATCCGGCTAACGGATGAATAATCACCCAAAAATGTGAAAGCCGCTGCAAAGTGGCTTTTTTCGCGGCAGAAATTTAACAGAAACGCTAAAGAGAGTACAGAAGCATGCCGAAAACATAAAAAAAGGTAATCGTTATCTCTCAGCCCACCGTTTTCCCGCTGACAGTTAAGCTGTTGCGGGCAGAAGGTGGGTCTTCAAGGATTTTTGATGCGTAACAACCAGCCTGTCTCTCAGCGTGAATATCTGTTCGACGATCATGCGACACTGATGTCCACCACAGATCTCAACAGCCACATCACCTACGCCAACGACGCCTTCATCGAAGCGAGCGGATTTACCGCCGACGAGATCAACGGCCAGCCGCACAATATGGTGCGCCATCCCGACATGCCGCCGGAAGCCTTTGCTGATATGTGGGCGACGCTGAAGCAGGGCGAGCCCTGGACCGCGCTGGTCAAGAACCGCCGTAAAAATGGCGATCACTACTGGGTGCGGGCCAATGCCATTCCGGTGGTGCGCGACGGCAAAGTGCAGGGTTATATGTCGGTGCGCACTAAACCCACCGCGGAAGAGGTGCGTCAGAGCGAAGCGCTCTATCAGGATTTTCGTGAAGGCCGCGCCAGAGGGCGACGTTTTCACAAAGGCCTGCTGGTGCGCAGCGGCTGGGGCCGTCCCGCCTCATTGCTGAAGACGCTGCCACTGCGCTGGCGGATCCGCAGCACCCTGCTGGCGCTGCTGCCCCTGTCGGTGGCGGGTACCTGGGCGCTGGGTATGACACCGGCGGCCCTGGCCGGTTTTGCTGCCGGTATGGCCGCTCTGCTGACACTCAGCAGCCTGTGGCTGGAGCAGCAGATCTCCCGCCCGATCGAGCGGATGTGTCAGCAGGCCCTGCGCGTGGCGACCGGAGCCAGCCATCAGGTTGAGCAGATGGATCGCGTGGATGAGGTGGGCGTGACGCTACGCGCCATCGGCCAGCTCGGCCTGATGTTCCGCTGGCTGGTGGATGATGTCAGCGGCCAGGCGATCAACGTTTTAAGCGCCAGCGACGCTATCGCCCGCAGCAATAACGAACTGAGTCGTCGCACCGAGCAGGCGGCCGCCAACGTGCAGCAGACGGCGGCCACCATGAACGAAATGACCGCGACGGTGAAGAGCAATACGGAAACCGCGCATGAGGTAAATACCCTTTCTGCCGACACCAGCAGTGCGGCCAGCAAAGGCGGTGAGGTGATGAGCGAGATGATGGAGATGATGGGCGAAATTGCCGACAGCTCGAAGCGAATCGCCAATATTACCAGCGTGATCGACGGTATTGCCTTCCAGACCAACATCCTGGCGCTGAACGCGGCCGTGGAAGCGGCACGGGCCGGTGAACAGGGCAAAGGCTTTGCGGTGGTAGCGGGCGAGGTGCGCAGTCTGGCGCAGCGCAGCGCCAAAGCGGCCAGTGAGATTAAAATGCTGGTCGAAACCAGCGCTGGCCGGGTCAAATCGGGCAATGAACACGCCAGCGCGGCAGGCCGGACCATGCAGGATATCGTATCGCAGGTGCAGAATGTCACGGCACTGATTGCCCAGATCAGTGCCGCCACCGCCGAGCAGGCCACCGCACTCAGTGAGGTGAGTTCAGCGGTGGAAGATCTTGATGACATTACCCATCAGAACGCCGCGCGCGTATCGGAAAGCGCCGAGGCGTCGGGCCGCATGACCCATCAGGCAAACCGTCTGGTGGAGGCGATCAGCGTATTCCGCTAAGCGGCAGATGAGGCGGTCAGCGCCTGCGTGCCTTCGCGTCCGGCTCGGAGCGCGCCTGGCGACTGACCGACGATGCGTTTAAAGGCGCGGCTGAACGCTGCAATCGAACCGTAGCCGAGATGGTAAGCCACGGCTTCCACCGCTTCGCCATTGTTCACAATCCGCTGCACCGCCAGCCGCATCCGCAGTTCGGTCAGATAACGTAACGGCGTCATGCCGGTGGCGTTGAGAAAACGGCCGGCAAACACCGAACGCGAACAGCCCGCCACGCTGGCCAGCCGTGCGACCGTCCAGTTTTCGCCCGGCTCCCGGTGCATGGCGGCAATCGCCTGACTCAGCCGCGGATCGCGCATCGCCTGCACCAGCCCGCTCTGCTGGCCGCAGCCGTTCTCCACCCAGCCGCGCACAATCAGCGCGGCAACCACGTCGGCCAGACGCGACAGAATACCGGCAAATCCCGCCTGCCGGGTGCGCGACTCCCGTTCCATCGCCGCCAGGATCGGCTGAATCTCCGGATACTGCGACAGCAGGGTACTCACCAGCATCACATCCGGCATGGTATTGATCAGCGGCTGCATGCCGCCCAGTTCAAATGCCATACAGGCGCTGAACAGCAGCACGCTGTGCTCATCCTCACCGGCATCCTCCGGGGCGGCGATGGCGCAGACGCTGTCGCAGATCGGCTTGCTCGTCATATTTTTCACACACAGACAGGCCACCTCCTCGCCGGAGATCAGGCTGTGCGGTTTACCGTGCGGTACCAGCAGCGCATCGCCGCTGTGAAGCGGAAACACCTCACCGGAGGCGCTGCGCACCAGCAGTGAGCCGCGGCCGACAAAGTGAAACTGCGCCCGGCCCGGTGCGTGATCGAAGCGCAGCCCGAACGGTGCGCTTACGGCGATACGCTGATAGTTGACGCCATAAAGGCGCATCCCCATCAACAGCTCGCTGGTCAGGTCTCCATAGTGGCTCATGCGATTCCAGACGAATTATCAAAAATGAAGGTGTAAGCATCATAGATCGTCCTGACGCCTCACTCTATGCTCTCTCACACTTTTTTATCTTCCGGAGAAGCAGCATGAGTCTGACAACCGAAGTGGCTGATGAGGTTTCCTCGCCGACCCACCCCGCGTGGGGCGCAGTTTTTGCTATGGCGTTTGGGGTGTTCAGCCTGATTACCGCCGAATTTTTACCCGTGAGTCTGCTGACGCCCATGGCGCACAGCCTCGGCGTTTCAGAAGGGCAGGCGGGACAGACCGTCACCATTACCGCCCTGGTGGCGCTGTTTACCAGCCTGGTGACCGGCAGCGTCACGCGGCGTATCGACCGCCGCATCGTGATGCTGGTGTTCTCACTGCTGCTGATCGCCTCGGCGCTGATGGTGGCGTTTGCCGGCGATCTGACGGTGATATTGCTGGCGCGCGTGTTGCTGGGGATGGCGATAGGTGGCTTCTGGACGCTCTCAACCGCCATCACCATGCGTCTGGTGCCCGTCGATCAGGTGCCGCGGGCGCTCTCCATCGTCTTCAGTGGGATCTCGCTGGCGACGATTATCGCCACGCCGCTTGGCAGCTACCTCGGTGGCCTGGTGGGCTGGCGCAACATCTTTATGCTGACCGCCGGGCTGGGCGCGGTGGCGCTGCTGTGGCAGTTCTTTACCCTGCCCGCCATGCCGGCAGAGAACAAAGCCCGCAGCGGCGGCGTACTGACCCTGCTGCGGAACGGCGTGATGCGCTGGGGCATGCTGGCCGTGATCATGATGTTCACCGGCCACTTCGCCTTCTTTACCTATCTGCGCCCTTTCCTGGAAGGTGTGGCGCAGTTCAACCTTAATCAGCTGTCGCTGGCGCTGCTGGCCTTTGGTGTGGCGAACTTCTTTGGCACCTCGCTGGCCGGTTTTCTGGTGACCCGCAGCGTGTCGCTGACGCTGAGCGGGATGGCGCTGCTGATGAGCCTGACCGCGCTGCTGCTGGTGACTTTTGGCGGGGTCAGCTGGATAGTGGGAGCGGGCGTGGCAATCTGGGGCATGGCGTTTGGTTCGATGCCAACCGGCTGGTCAACCTGGATTTCGCGTGCGGTGCCGGATGATGCAGAATCGGGCGGTGGTCTGCTGGTCGCCACGATTCAGCTGGCGATAACTGTCGGCGCGGCGGCGGGCGGCTGGATGTTCGATCTGCGCGGCGCTGGCGGCGTATTTGTTGCCAGCGGGGTACTGATGCTGCTGGCTGCACTGACCATCTTCAGCCGGGTCCGGCACCACGGTTAATCTTCTGCAGGCAGCGGATTATGCTGCCTTTGCTTTCATGGGCGGGTGATTAACCTTTTGAGCGATAACTGCACGATGCGTGCTTTTTATATTCAGTTTTTCTGAAAGAGATAAGCAAAACCCTCCGCTTTTTCCTGATCAACTTCCGGACTATTATTTCTATCAACAAGGCAGCACGCCTTACCTGATAAAAATCAACCGAGGAATTGACCATGAAATCTATCAAAACTTTTGCAGCTGTTATCGCGCTTTCTGTTCTGCCATTCGCCAGCTTCGCGCAATCTGTGACCGCCATCGACTCTACACTGGACGGTGCTGAAGCGAAAATTGCTGCGCAGGCTCAGGAAGCTGGTGCTTCATATAAAATCACTGAAGCTTACACCAACAACGGCGTGCACATGACCGCTGAACTGCTGAAATAATCTCTCTGCCCTCCCATGCTGACAGGACGCCTCCGGGCGTCCTGGCGGCGTTTCTGCGCGAATAATCCTGTCCCTTTCCTTCCGAAATAATTATTATTCTCAAAAACAAGATTCTCTCAGGCTGCTGGTCAGCTGTTTCTGGTTGCAATGTCGGGCTTTCATTTCACTGCGTCTGCGGTGAATTCACTCTGGAGAAGTTATGAAAGCGAATACCAATACGCGCCGGACGCTGCGTCCGCTGTTACTGGCTACGGCCCTGTTTTCTGCGTCAGGATGGCTGGCCGTGCAGGCAGAAGATCTGAATCAGGCGGTGGGCAAAGGGGTCTATGAACTGGCCGTCAGCCCGAAGGAGAAGGCGCTGTTCGTGGCGACAGCACAAAACAGCAGCGGCGAGGGCGGCACCGTGTTTCGTCTCGATCCCGCGACGCTGGCGGTGCAGAAGTCGATCGCCACGCCGCTGAGATCGTTTGGCGCGGCGCTCAACCCGCAAACGAACGTGCTCTATATCGGAAATACGCTTGACGGTTCAGTGACCGCGATTGATGCCAGCAGTGGCAACGTCCTCAACACGCGGGTGCTGGATGGCCGCAAGCGCAGCGAAACCGTGCGTCCGTTGCAGCCGCGTCAGGTGGCCGTGGATGTGAAAACTGACCGCGTCTATATCACCGGGCTGGGGCCGCAGAGCGTGGTCTGGGTCGTGGATGGCAGTTCGCTGAAACTGATCAGCACGATCCCGAACACCGGCAAAATGGGCACCGGCCTGGCAGTGGATTCAGCCGCGCAGAAGGTGTACGTCACCAATGCGGATGGCGAGCTGGTGACCATTAACGCGCGCACCAATGCCGTTGAGAAAAAACAGAAGATTGATGGCGATAAAGCGCACTTCTTCCTGAACATTGCGCTGGATACGCGCGGTCAGCGTGCCTTCCTGAGTGATTCAAAGCAGGCTCAGGTGCTGGTGGTTGATCTGCGTAGTCAGCAGGTCATACAGCGGATTGCCGTTCCGGAATCGCTGGCGGTACTGTTCAATCCGGATCGCGATGAGCTCTATGTCACCCATCGCAAAGCGGGCGAGGTCAGCATCATCGACGCCCGCACCTATCAGGTTAAACGTACCGTAAAAACGCCGGCCCTGCCGAACAGTCTGGCGCTCTCAGCGGATGGCAACGTGCTTTATGTCAGCGTGAAGCAGCCAGGCTCGCGCAAGGCGCCGCCAGCGAATCCTGATAGCGTGATGCGCATTACTCTGTAAGGAACGCTCTCTGCGCGGGGAGGTAAAGAGTTTTACCGCCGCGCTGTGTCACCGGAAAAGCCACTCTCACGGGTGGCTTTTTGTATTGAAAAGCACGCTTTTGGCCAGGACATGTCGCGGTTATGGGGCAACACTTGCCCTTATAGCGAATAAGCTATAGTATGATTTATAGCTTATTCGCTATAAGGATGTTGCGATGTGGGATATCGATACAACCCATCTCTTTGACGAGTGGTTTGAGACCCAGACTGAGGCGCTGAAGGAGGATATGCTCGCCGCGATGATTATCCTTTCCGAGTATGGTCCTCAGTTAGGAAGGCCGTATGCTGATACGGTAGACGACTCTGACTTTCCAAATATGAAAGAATTAAGAGTGCAGCATCAGGGCAATCCGATTCGGGCCTTCTTCGCGTTTGATCCTGCTCGCCGTGGCATTGTGTTATGTGCTGGCGATAAAACCGGGGTTAAAGAAAAAAGATTCTATAAAGAGATGATCAAACTGGCAGATGCTGAATTCCGCAAACACCTGAAAAGAGGGGAAAATGGCTAATTTAAAAGAGCTGATGGCAAAGCAAAGCCCGGAAAGTCGTGAGCGTATTGCCGAAAAAGTGGACGAAATGCGGCAGGTTATTGCCCTGAACATGTTGCGGGAAGAACTTAACCTATCCCAGACAGAGATGGCGCGAGCCATGGGGGTGAAGCAGCCAACCATTGCCAGAATGGAGCAGGCTGACAACGATCCACGCCTTTCTACGCTGAAGCGTTACGTTACAGCTCTGGGAGGCGAGATAAGTATTGATGTCAGACTGCCGACAGGAAAAAGAATTGCTTTTGATCTTTGAATAAAAAAAGCCACTTGTCAGAGTGGCTTTTTCACGTCAATAAAGCGCCTGTGCGCTACACATCCTCTGACGCTTCGCGCATCATCTCGTCGTGCGGCACATCATCCAGAATCTGCTCGAAGCTGCGCAGACGTTTGTAGATGGACATCAGTTCAATCAGCGTCGACCAGGAGGCGATCAGATACTGGAACGAGCCGCGCACCTGATCAAATACGTTAGTGATCTGATTGAGTAAGCCCAGCGTGATGGTGCCCGCCACAATCGAAGGAAACAGCAGGAACAGACCAAACACGTTATCGACCTGCAGATAGAGAATGCGGGTGATGTTGAAGTAGAGATAGTGAAAGTAGAGACGGAAGTAGTTAACCCGCACCCGACTGAACAGCTCCTGCACCGTCTGTGGCCCGGCGCGATCGGCATTATCTTCGCCGTAGACCAGCTCTTTACGGTAGGCGGCTTCGACCCGCTGGTTGCGGAACTCCAGCCCAGGCAGTTTAATCCCGACCAGCGCCAGTAAACCTGTACCAAACACCGACCAGAGCACCGCGGCAATCACCAGCGCGTAAGGGATATTACCGAGGAACGGAATATCTTTAACGTGATGGGAGAGCGCCACCAGTACCGGCAAAAATGCCACCAGCGTCATGATCGCCTGAATAAAACTGACGCCCCAGTTTTCCAGCGTGGTCGCAAAGCGCATGGTGTCTTCCTGAACACGCTGTGCGGCACCTTCAACATGGCGCAGCCGCTGCCAGTTGTGCATGTAATAGTTATTCATGGCGGTACGCCAGCGGAAAACCCAGTGGCTGATAAAGAACGAATTGAGTACGCCAATCACCACCGCGATTAATGCGATGCCGAGAAAAGCCACAACCTGGTGGTAAAACTCAGCAATCTGCACCGATCCCGCTTTTGTCAGCGCTTTCTGGATCAGATCGTAAAACGGGCCATACCAGGCGTTGATGGCGACCCCGACCTGGACACCAAACCAGGTGACAAAGATGATCAGTGCCGATCCCCAGACTGACCAGCGTTGCCACGGATGAGAGTCGATCACCCGCCACGCCACGGCAAAAATGGCGACCATTATCCAGTAATAGAGATAGAACCAGATCTGACTCGCCGCGATAAAACGCGCTGCGGTCGTCGGCAGGGGCGCTTTAATGGCGGTTTCGAACATGGACCACATGCCGGGCAACTGCTCAGCAAAACCAAACCAGGCAAAAATAGCGACTAAACTCCAGACGGCCGCTGAGCTGAAAAACAGCGCTGGCCGCGGAAAAAAAGACTTAAACATAGGCACTCCGCTGTTGTGTATGGTCTTTTATAACGTTTTGGTTGCTTGCTGTCTGTAGTCTGTTGTTTCTGCTCATGACAGGGCAGGGATGAATGTTAATGAAATTGTGCGGTTTTGTTTCGCGGAACTAAATCTTTGTGAATAGCAGTGTTACAATATGGCGGCTTGTTACCGGTAACAAACCGGCATCAGGGCAGGTATCTGCTGATAAAAACCACTACAACGCAACCACCTATTTTTTCATACCGCCATCCAGCGCGGGAATGAGGCAATGTCATGTCAGAACAAAAAAAGGGTCATTCACGCAGGGATTTTTTGCTGAAGACAATCACCCTGGCGCCTGCAATGGCGGTAGGGTCCACAGCGATGGGGGCTCTCTCCCTGCCGCTGACCGCACAGGCGGCTGAAACGCCGGCTGCACCGCAGAAGGCGCGCGATTATCAGCCCTCCTGGTTTACCGCCGAAGAGTATGCCTTTATCACCGCCGCCGTGGCGCGCCTGATCCCCAGCGATGAACGCGGGCCTGGCGCAGTGGAAGCGGGCGTGCCAGAGTTCATCGACCGCCAGATGAATACACCCTATGCCACCGGATCGAACTGGTATATGCAGGGGCCGTTTAATCCCGATCTGCCGAAAGAGCTGGGCTATCAGCTGCCGCTGGTGCCGCAGCAGATCTACCGTCTCGGTCTGGCCGATGCCGACCACTACAGCAAACAGCAGCACGGTAAGGTGTTCGCTCAGCTCAGCGCGGAGCAGCAGGATGCGCTATTGCAGGCGATGGAGAGTGGCAGCGCCGAATTCAGCCAGCTGCCCGCTAAAACCTTCTTTGCCTTTCTGCTGCAGAACACCCGCGAAGGCTTCTTCAGCGATCCTGTCCACGGCGGAAATCAGGGAATGGTCGGCTGGAAGCTGATCAACTTCCCTGGCGCACGCGCCGACTTTATGGACTGGGTAGAGCGCGGTGAACGTTATCCGTTCCCGTCAGTATCGATTCGCGGGGAGAGAAGTTAAGCATGGCAAACGAAATGAAAAAAGTGGATGCGGTGATTGTTGGCTTCGGCTGGGCCGGTGCCATCATGGCGAAAGAGCTGACCGAAGCGGGCCTGAATGTGCTGGCGCTGGAGCGTGGGCCGCATCGCGACACCTATCCCGACGGCTCTTATCCGCAGTCCATTGATGAGCTGACCTATAACATCCGCAAAAAGCTGTTCCAGGATCTCTCTAAAAGCACAGTGACCATCCGTCATGATGCTTCGCAGACGGCGGTGCCTTATCGTCAGCTGGCGGCATTCCTGCCCGGCACCGGCACCGGCGGCGCGGGCCTGCACTGGTCAGGCGTCCACTTCCGCGTGGATCCGATTGAACTGCGGATGCGCAGCCATTATGAAGAGCGTTACGGCAAGAATTTCATCCCGGAAGGCATGACGATTCAGGATTTTGGCGTCAGTTACGATGAGCTGGAGCCGTTCTTCGACAAGGCGGAAAAAGTCTTTGGCACCTCAGGCAGCGCCTGGAGTATCAAGGGCAAGGTGGTCGGCAAAGATAAAGGCGGTAACCCGTTTGCGCCCGATCGTTCAGATAACTTCCCGCTGCCCGCACAGAAGCGTACCTACTCGGCGCAGCTGTTTGCGCAGGCGGCGGAGTCGGTCGGCTATCATCCTTACGATCTGCCTTCCGCCAACACCTCCGGGCCCTATACCAACACCTATGGCGCGCAGATGGGGCCGTGTAACTTCTGCGGATACTGCAGCGGCTACGCCTGCTACATGTATTCCAAAGCGTCACCTAACGTGAACATCCTGCCAGCACTGCGCCAGGAGCCAAAGTTTGAACTGCGTAACAACTCGTATGTCCTGCGGGTCAATCTCAGCGATGACAAAACGCGCGCAACCGGCGTGACCTATGTGGACGGGCAGGGGCGCGAGCAGGTGCAGCCCGCTGACCTGGTGATCCTCTCCGCCTTCCAGTTCCACAACGTGCATCTGATGCTGCTGTCAGGCATCGGCAAGCCTTACAACCCGATTACCAACGAAGGCACCGTCGGCCGCAACTTCGCCTATCAGAACCTCTCTACCCTGAAGGCGCTGTTTGATAAAAACACCACCACTAACCCGTTTATCGGCGCAGGTGGCGCGGGCGTTGCGGTTGATGATTTCAACGCCGATAACTTCGACCACGGACCGCTGGGCTTTGTGGGCGGGTCGCCATTCTGGGTCAACCAGGCGGGGACCAAGCCGATCTCCGGCATGCCAGTGCCTGCCGGTACGCCAGACTGGGGCAGCAAATGGAAAGCGGCGGTGGCGGATACTTATACCCATCACCTGTCGATGGATGCGCACGGCGCGCATCAGTCCTACCGCGCTAACTATCTCGATCTCGATCCCAACTACAAAGATGCTTATGGGCAGCCACTGCTGCGCATGACCTTTGACTGGCAGGAGAACGACATCAAAATGGCGCAGTTTATGGTCGGAAAAATGCGCAATATCGCTGAAGCGATGAATCCGAAGATGATTCTGGGTGGCGCGAAAAAGCCGGGCACCCATTTTGACTCCACGGTGTATCAGACCACCCACATCAGTGGCGGTGCGATCATGGGCGACGATCCGAAAACCAGTGCGGTTAACCGCTATCTGCAAAGCTGGGACGTGCCGAATGTGTTTGTGCCAGGCGCCTCTGCCTTCCCGCAGGGACTGGGCTACAACCCGACCGGCATGGTGGCGGCGCTGACCTACTGGTCAGCTAAAGCGATTCGCGAAAACTACCTGAAGAACCCCGGCCCACTGGTGCAGGCATAAGGAACATGGCGATGAAAAATGGCATTCTGGCCCTGATTCTGGGCACCCTGACCTTTGCCGCGCTGGCGGATGAGAGCCAGGACAATCTGGTTAAGCGGGGAGAGTATCTGGCGCGCGCCGGTGACTGTGTGGCCTGTCACACCAGCAAAGGCGGCGCGACCTTTGCCGGTGGTCTGCCGATGGCCACCCCGATTGGCACCATCTACTCCACCAACATTACCCCCGATCGCACGACCGGTATTGGTGAGTACAGCTACGACGACTTCCAGAAAGCGGTGCGTCATGGCGTGGCGAAAAATGGCGATACCCTCTATCCCGCCATGCCTTATCCCTCTTACGCGGTCGTCAGCGATGAGGATATGAAGGCGCTTTACGCCTACTTCATGCATGGCGTGACGGCGGTGAAGCAGCCAAATCGCGACAGCGACATTCCGTGGCCGCTGTCGATGCGCTGGCCGCTGGCGATCTGGCGCGGAATTTTTGCGCCCGATGTGAAAGCGTTCCAGCCTGCCGCTCAGGAAGATCCGGTGCTGGCGCGCGGTCGCTATCTGGTTGAGGGGCTGGGCCACTGCGGTGCCTGTCACACGCCGCGCAGTTTCACCATGCAGGAGAAGGTGCTGACCAACGCCGAAGGCAACGACTATCTGGCGGGCAGCAGCGCGCCGATTGACGGCTGGACGGCCAGCAACCTGCGTGGTGATAACCGCGATGGGCTGGGGCGCTTGAGCGAAGATGACCTGCGTCAGTTCCTGCGTTATGGCCGTAACGATCAGACTGCCGCGTTTGGTGGAATGACCGATGTGGTGGAACACAGCCTGCAGCACCTGAGTGAAGCCGATATCACCGCGATTGCGCGCTATCTGAAGTCACTGGGCGCGAAAGATCCGCATCAGGCGGCCTTCAGCGTGGATGATGCCACCGCCAAAGCACTCTGGCGCGGCGATGACAGCCAGACCGGCGCGGCGGCCTATGTCGACAGCTGTGCGGCATGCCATAAAACCGATGGCAGCGGCTATAAGCGTTTTTATCCGGCGCTGCGCGGCAACCCGGTGGTACTGGCGGACGATCCAACCTCGCTGATTCACATCGTGCTGGTGGGCGGGCAACTGCCTGGCGTGAACGGTGCGCCATCGACCATTACCATGCCGGCATTTGGCTGGCGGCTGAACGATCAGCAGGTTGCCGATGTGGTGAACTTCGTGCGTAACAGCTGGGGTAATAAGGCGTCAGAACCGGTGACCGCGAAACAGGTCGCGTCGCTGCGTAAAGATGAGAAGGATCGTCTGGGCAGTGCAGACATCCGGGTGCTGGAAGGCAAATAACCCGTAAAAAGGCCGCCATCATCAGGATGACGGCCTTTTCTTTTAAATATTCTCCAGATCGATCCCGCGGGTTTTCGGCCCGTAAATCCCTACCGACAGCATCACCATCAGCATGCTCAGCACGATGAACGTAATCACGCCCGGCGTGCCGGCGTATTGCAGGATCACCCCGATTAAAATACTGCTGAATACCGTAGAGAGGCGGCTGAAGGAGTAGCAGAAGCCGACTGCCCGCGCCCGGATGTGGGTCGGGAAAATCTCGGTCTGATAGGCGTGGAAGCTGAAAGTCAGCCAGGCGTTAGACCAGGTAATCAGGAAGCCGCAGAGGATCAGCAGCACCGGCTGCGTCTGGAAGGCGAACAGCGTGCCGAATACCACCGTCATCAGCGATGACAGTACAATCTGCCACTTATTCTCCAGCTTGTCGGCATAGCGGCTGCAGATCAGCGATCCCAGCGGATAGGCCAGCGTGATAAAGAAGGCATAGAGCAGACTGTGCGTCACCGTGGCACCGCGGCCTGACAGCAGCGCAGGCAGCCAGTTACCAAAGCCAAAAAAGCCGATCGCCTGGAAAAAGTTCATCACCACCAGCATCAGGGTGCGCTGGCGATAAGCGGGAGCCCAGATTTCACGAAAGCGCCCGCGTTTGGGCAGCCGTGCAGCCGCGTCATCGGGCAGGATTGCGGGCCCGGCCGGAATGCCGCAGCGCTGCTCCATCGCCGATAACACCTCATGTGCCGCCTGATAGCGCCCCTGCTGCGCCAGCCAGCGTGCCGATTCCGGCAGATTTCTGCGCACCAGCCAGATCACCAGTGAACAGAGCGCGCCTGCGATCACGACCCAGCGCCAGCCTTCCAGGCCGAACACGGTCTGCGGCACCAGCCACCACGACATCAGCGCGACGGCAGGCACCGATAAAAACTGCACGAAAAAGGCGTAAGCAAAGGCGCGGCTGCGCAGGTGGCTCGGCACCCATTCCGACAGATAGGTATCAATGGTCACCAGCTCGACGCCCAGTCCGATCCCCACCAGAAAGCGGAACAGAATGATCATCTCCGCGCTCTGCTGAAAGGCCATCAGCAGGGAAAAGAGCCCATACCAGAGCAGCGCACACATAAAGGTCAGGCGGCGGCCAAATCGGTCAGCGTAGGGGGCCAGCAGGCTGGCGCCGAAAAAGAGGCCGAGAAAGGTGGCTGAGGCAAACGCAGCCTGATCGGAGAAGCCGAGCACACCCGCCTCACCGGTGTGAAAGACGCCCGCCGCCAGCAGGCCGGTGCTGATATAGCCGGTTTCAAACAGGTCGTAAAGTTCAAAAAAGCCGCCCAGCGCCAGCAGGGTGATAAAGCGCCATAAGCCAGCGGACGCGGGCAGCGCATCAATGCGCCCGGCTACGCTGTTGCGGGTCGCCGATGACGCGTGCGTCGGCGGCAGGCGGGTGGAGTGAGTGGTCATATCAGCGTCAACCTCAGGCAGTATGGGAAACACCCGCAGGCGGTTATTCAGAACGTCAACCGTTAGCAGGCGAAGAAATAGCAGAATAATCAATTCATCTGCCGTTGCCGAGAGGGGCGTTGCTGACGATTTAGCAACTTACGTTGCAGGTTTTGCCATCCGTGGCACGGTGCCTTAAGGCAGTTGCGGCCAGACGCCCGGTCCAATCGGCAGCCCCAGCCAGTACCAGGCGACCAGCAGGGCGATCCAGCTGATAAAGAACACCAGCGGATAGGGGAAGATCAGCACATAGTAGGTGCCCAGCTGCGCATCCTTCTGGTATCGCTGCAAAAAGGCGAGGAACAGCGGCAGAAAGGGCGACATCGGTGCCAGCGGCAGCACCGCCGAATCGGCGATGCGGAAAATCATCTGGGCAAAGGCGGGATGGAAGCCGAGCAGCATAAACATCGGCACGAACACCGGCGCCAGAATCGACCAGATGGCTGAGCCGCTGGCGATAAACATGCAGAGAAATGCCGACAGAAACATCAGGCCGAGAAATGCGGGCGCGCCGCTGACGCCTGCGCTCTCCAGCACGTCGGTCAGTCCTATCGCCATGAATTTGCCCATGTTGCTCCAGTTAAAGAACGCCACGAACTGCGACAGCGGAAAGACCATCACGATAAAACCCGCCATGCCTTTCATCGGATCGACCAGCAGCTGCGGGATATCATCCGGACGGCGGATCTGCCGGGTGGCGACACCGTAGGCAATCGCCACCACAAAGAAGAACAGAATGATGATCGGCACAATGCCCTGAATAAACGGGGAGGGGATGATGGCACCGCTGGCGGGATTGCGCAGCGGCGCATGTTCCGGCACAACCAGCAGCGCCATCACGGCGATAAACAGCAGCGCGGCGATCCCGGCGGCACGCAGGCCGCGGTTCTCCAGCGGCGTCAGCGCCGCCAGCTTTTCGCCGTTGCCCTGCCACTGCGGCAGGCGCGGCTCAACAAATTTGTCGGTCAGTAACGCACCCACAATCGTCAGCACAATCACCGAGGTGGCCATAAAGAACCAGTTATCGATGACGCTGACATGCACCGTATCGCTGACCGCTTTAGCGGCTTCAGTGCTGATACCTGAAAGTAGCACATCGGTGGTGACGATCAGCAGGTTAGCGGTAAAACCCGAGGCGACACCGGCGATGGCGGCCAGCAGGCCCGCGACCGGATGACGGCCCACCGCCAGAAAGATCAGCGCACCCAGCGGCGGCATCACCACCAGCGCTGCATCCGAGGAGATATGGCTGAAAAAGGCGATGAACAGCACCATGTAGCTGGCGTAACGGCGGCTGACGCGTGACGCCATCTTAACCATCAGCGACTGCAGCAGGCCGACCTTTTCCGCCAGCCCGGCACCAATGACCAGCGCCAGAATCGACCCCAGCGGGGTAAAGCTGCTGAAGTTTTTGATGATGTTGGGCAGGATCCACTGCAGACCCGCGACGCTCAGCAGGTTATTGACCCGGACGATTTCGCCATTACCGGGGTTCTTCACCGCCAGATCCAGCGCACTGATAATGGCGGTTGCGACCATCAGTACCACAATCAGATAGACAAACAGTAAAAACGGGTTAGGCACTTTATTGCCTGCGCGCTCGATCCAGCTGAAGAGCCGGCCAGGACTACGGTTCTCGGAGGTTGCTTCCATGGTATGGGTTCTCTTCTTGTCGTCTTGTGACCCCCTTATCGATGGCGGCGCGGACTGACGCCGATCGCGACAGGCGACAGGCGGTGAGTTCAGTTCCGGCCCCGCAGAATCAGGGAAGTGTTTGCACTCTTTTTATTCTGGTCCGCGTCAGCGACGCGGCCGCTGGCTCATCCGGCCAGTTTTGTGGGTGTGATCCCCGCAGGGATCGGGCAGTGATAGGGCTGCCCGGCGCGTGCCTTCTGAAATTCGGCCTGGCATTCCGCCAGCGCCTGCTCATCCTGCAGCAGCGTGGTCACCGTCGCCGCCATCACTTTGCCCGCCAGCAACATGCCCTTATGCGCGATCGTGGTGCGGCCCTGCGCCACCAGTTGCCAGGTGTGCAGCGGCGTGCCGAAGGTAAAGCAGGGCGCAAAGCACTGTGCCGTCGGCGTGACCCAGCTGACATCGCCGACATCGGTGGAGCCATAGAGCAGGTCGCGGGTGACGGCATAGGGCGCGACCTGATCCATAAACAGCCTCTCCCCCAGTTGCTCAGCCCAGGCGTGACCGGCTTCGCCACCGATACGGGCGGCGTTCAGGCGGGCATTACGCAGATCGTCATCGGTCAGAGTGGCACGCAGTTCAGCCGCGAACGCGCGCTCTTCGTCGCTATAGTCCGGCAAACCAAAGTGATGCAAATAGCGCTCCATGACCGCTTCCAGGGCGCGATTAGGCACATAGTCAGAGCAGGCTTTGTCAAAACGCACGGTCAGGGTCGTGTCCGTCATCAGGGCGGCACCCCGGGCAATATTGATCACCCGCTGATAGATCGCCTGCGCCTGTGGCAGCGATGGCGCGCGGATCAGGTAGAGCACCTCCGCATCGGCCTGCACCACATTTGGCGAGACGCCGCCGCTGTTGGTGATGGCGTAGTGCAGACGTGCCTCCTGTTCGATGTGCTCGCGCAGAAAGTTGGCCCCGGTATTCATCAGCGTGACGGCATCCAGTGCGCTGCGGCCCAGATGGGGAGAGTTAGCGGCATGAGCCGCGATCCCTTTGAAGCTGAACGCGGCCTGAATATTGGCGAGCGTGCGCAAATTGAACATGCCGCTGAAACCTTCCGGATGCCAGGTCACGGCGGCATCCACATCGTCAAACAGGCCCTCACGCACCATAAAGGTCTTACCCGATCCCCCTTCTTCGCCAGGGCAGCCATAAAAACGCACGGTTCCGCCAGCGTGATGCTGCTCCATCCAGGCTTTAACCGCACAGGCCGCCGCCACGCCGGCGGTGCCGAGCAGGTTGTGGCCGCAGCCGTGTCCGTTGCCGTTCACCTCCAGCGGTTCTGGCCGGACGCATCCGGCCTGCTGGCTGAGACCGGCCAGCGCATCAAACTCCCCGAGGATGGCGATCACCGGTTTGCCGCTGCCGGCGCTGGCGATAAAGGCGGTGTCAATGCCGCCCACGCCGCGCTCCACGATGAACCCGGTTTCGGCCAGCGCGTCGGCCAGCAGGGCCGAGGAGCGGGTTTCGGCAAAGCGGGTTTCCGGCGTATCCCAGATGGCGTCGCTGAGCGTGCTGAAACGGTGCTGATGGCGGTCGATATAGTCGGCAATAAAGGCTTCCATCATCGTGTTTCACCATACTGCGCCTGATTGAGCGCCAGCGTCGCCAGCAGCGTGATGGCGTCCGGCATGACCTGCTCATCAAAGTCGAATCGGGCATTATGGTGGCCCGCCGCCAGGTCACAGCCGAAAATGACGTATGAGGCCTGGCCGCCACGCTGCCTGACCCGCTCCATCATATAGGTCGCATCTTCTGATCCTGCCGCCTGCGCTTTGCGATCGACCACGGAATCAAAGATACCGAGCGCGTCTGCCTGCTGGTGAATGAAGTCGACCCATGGCTGCGTCGGGGTGCAGCTGCGCGCCGCACCCATCAGCGTCACCTGCTGCTTAACACCATACATCGCCGCCGCACCGGCAATCACCCGCAGCGCCTGCTGATAAATATCGTCGTTAACCTGATTGGTGATGCCGCGGGTTTCGACCTTCAGCAGGGCGCAGTCGGCGACCACGTTACGGCCAGTTCCGGCCTGCAGCACGCCGACATTCACCCGCGCCACGCCGCCGCTGTGCTGGGCCAGGCCATGCAGGGCCAGCGTCGCCTGAGCCGCCGCCAGCAGGGCATTGCGTCCCTCTTCCGGGCGGCCACCCGCATGGGCGCCGACGCCGGTGAAGTGGACATCCAGCTTGGTGGTGGCGAGAAAGCTGTCGCTGCCGCACACCACTTCGCCCGCCGGCACGCCGGTGCCAATGTGAATCGCCGTGAAGCGATCCACATCATCGACCACGCCCGCCGCTACCATCGCTTTCGCGCCGCGTACACCCTCTTCAGCAGGCTGAAAAATCAGTTTGATGGTGCCGCTGAGCCGCTC
This sequence comes from Pantoea anthophila, assembly GCF_026104315.1. NCBI lineage: Bacteria > Pseudomonadati > Pseudomonadota > Gammaproteobacteria > Enterobacterales > Erwiniaceae > Pantoea > Pantoea anthophila. The sequence goes on along the minus strand of NZ_CP110473.1, from coordinate 3,598,169 downwards.
TTTCATCGCCATCAGCACTGAGGCAAGCCCCAGCCCGATGGTGGTGTGGCCATCATGACCGCAGGCGTGCATCATGCCCGCATTGCAGGAGGCGAACCCTTCCCGCTGCGGCAGATGATCGCTGGCCTGGCTCTCATTGAGATCCAGTGCGTCCATATCCACGCGGAAGCCCATCACCGGGCCAGGACGGCCGGTTTCCAGCGTCGCCACGATGCCGCAGAATCCGCCGGAAAAGTGGCTGATCCACTGCGGCAGCGCGCCCTGTTGTAACGCCCGCGCCTCCTGCTGTTTCAGCACGGCGGCGTCGGGCAGGCCCATCCGCGCCTCTGCGTCGATCACTTCACGCCCCAGCTTTAGCTGATAACCGAGCTGATGCAGCTCTTCAGCGACCAGCGTGGCGGTGCGAAACTCCAGCCAGCCCGATTCGGCGTAGTGATGGAAGTCACGACGCCACTGCTGAAGCTGCGGCAGCCTTGCACTGACGTGGTCGGAAAGGGTTTTCATCGGCTCTGTCCTCGTTGTTGGTTTTTTATGCACTGCTTCGAATCTACACAATGGAATTGCCGGGCATAAGATGCGAATATCTTGTGACTGATAAACAACGGTTATCACAGAAGTTATGTCCGCTAATCTCAAGCTTCATCAACTGCGTGCGTTTGTTGACGTGGCGCGGCAGGGCAGTATCCGTGCGGCAAGCCGTGTTTCGGGGCTGTCGCAACCGGCGCTGACCAAAGCGATTCAGGAACTGGAGCGTGAGCTGGGGGCAAAGCTGTTTATCCGCCGCCAGCAGGGCGTCGTGTTGACCGATATCGGTGATAACTTTTTCCGTCATGCCAGCCTGGTGCTGGCGGAGCTGCGGGTCGCCGAAGAGGATATCCAGCAGCGGCTGGGGCGGGGCGGGGGGCAGGTGAATATCGGCATCGGCAGCAGCGTGGCGCGTACCGTTATGCCGCAGGTGATCAACCAGTTTCATCGGGAATATCCGCTGGTCAAGGTGCGCATCGTCGAAGGCCAGCTGGTGTCGATGGTGCATGAGCTGCGTCAGGGAACGCTCGATTTCACCATCAATACTTATGACCAGAGTCATCTCGATCAGGAGCTGATGTATGAGCGCGTGATGGAGCGGGAATATAAGGTGGTGGTTCGCAAAGGCCATCCGCTGGAAAAAGCCCGTTCACTGGCGGCGTTGCAGCAGGCGGACTGGACCATGCCGACGCCGAAAGGCAGCTATTACCGCCTGTTGCACGACCTCTTTGGCGAGCGCGGCATGGCACCCAAAATCGTGGTGACCTGCGAAACCTTTATGGCCTGTACCAGCCTGGTGGCGCAAAGCGATTTCATCAGCATTCTGTCAGCCGATGTGATTGACGATCCGGTTCTGGGACGGTCGCTGGTGGCGCTGACGCTTGACGAACCCCTGCCGAAAGCGATTTTTTATCTGATTCAGCGTAAGGAGACCGCGCTGACGCCCATGAGCAGCTATATGGCGCAGCTGTTTCGCCGTTATTGTCAGTAAAATCAGCGAGTAAAGTCGATCGTCTACACTCTTAGGGTACTGTAAAAATCCAACCGACAATATAGAGGTGAAGATGCAAGTCAGTCCTTATCTGTTTCTCTATGGCCGTTGTGAAGAGGCTATCGACTTTTACCTGCAGGCGACCGGGGGCGAGTTGCTCGCGAAAATGAAGTTTGGTGATATGCCGGATCAGGGAGAGCAGGTTGGCGATCAGTCCGCAGCGCCGCAGCCACCCGAGAAGATCATGCATGCGCAACTGCGTATTGGCGACGGCGAGCTGATGCTCAGCGACGGTAACACCGATCAGCCACCGGCGTCGGAACATGCCGGTTATGCGGTCAGCCTTTCCACCACCGATGTCGAAGAGGGTAAAGCGTGGTTTGAAAAACTGTCGGCAGGCGGCAAGGTGACAACGGAGTGGCAGGAGACTTTCTGGTCGAACGGCTTCGCCATGTTTATCGATAAGTTCAACATTCCGTGGCGCATCAATGTGGAGAAGTCGCAGGATTAAGCGGCTGACGGACGTCACAGGACGTGACGTCTTACCAGCAGAAACACAAGGCGGCGACGCGATAAAGCGCCGCCGCTTTACATCAGAAGTTGTAACCCGCCACCAGGTAGTAACCCCAGCCGGTCGATTTCAGCTCAAACGGCCCGTTGCCGAAGTTAACTTCCTGACCATCTGCCCACTGTCCGCCGTTGTGGAAATAACGCGCCACCGCAGAGAAGTGCCAGTGATCGTAGCCCAGTGACAGAATGTGGCTGGAGGCGATGGAGTTGCTGGTGCGTGATGCGCCGCCTTTATCGCGCAGATCGGAACCCCAGTCGAAGTTAGTGAAGCCGACATAGCCCAGATTACCGCCCCACAGCGTCGTGATCGGGACGAAGTATTTCACTTTGAAGCGATAGCCATCCCAGCTGTTCTCGTTCGCCGCACCGTAGTTTTCCCACTGATATTTGGCATAGACGTTCAGCGACAGGCCGACATCGCTGTGCGTATCGATATCGGTGCCGAGACCCATATACCAGGTGTTCTGGCGGCTGTCGCTGTTGCGGCCCATATCGTAGATGTAGTTGTTAGCAAAATACCACTCTTTGAACGGACCAAACGCCAGGCTGGTGCCGGTCAGCTTGTCGATCGAGAAGCGCGGCTCAATTTCCATGAACATCGGGGAACCGTGGTCGAATACGCCGTTGGCGTTGCTGTTGCCGACGCCGAAGAAATTAGGTACGTCGAGATAGCCGTAAAAGTCGAACCACTCTTTTTTCGCAAACGCTTCATATTCCAGATAGACGTCGTTGTTGAACTGCGGTCCGAAACGGGTGTGGTAGCTGCCTACCACGTTAACGCTCTGATGCCACCAGTCAGAGAGATACTGCGGATCGCTTTCTGCGGCCTGCGCAGCACCACTCAGTGAACATGCCAGCACGGCACCTGCTATCAACGTTTTATATTTCATTATCATCAGCCACATGCTTTTGACCGCCGCACAGCAGACGCAGTCAGAGAGAAATCGGTCCCTGGAGGGAATGAGGATGTCAGCAAAAAACAGCCGGTTGTTCAGCCCGCGTAGCGTGCCTGTAACAGATCGATAGAAAATAGATTTTGCTCACGTTTGTCAAAAAGTGTTGCATTACAATTCAACTAAAATGTGATGCACTTCACAATTAAGACCATGATCGAACGGAACCAGGCAACCGTTTACGTTGTCTGGTTCGTGATCAAAAAGGCGGGATCAGGGAAAAGTGACGCGAACCTGTAAACCACAGATCGCACCCTGTGGGGTCAGACAGTTGGAAAGGGCGACGTGAATCTGATGTTTCTGAGCGACGTTACGCACGATGGATAATCCCAGCCCGCTGCCCTGGGCTTTCACGTCAGGCGAGCGGGTAAAACGATCAAATGCGCGCTCGATAAAGGATTCCGGCATGCCTGGCCCGTTATCGACAATATCGACCACCGTTTTGCCCGCGACCCGATGCAGCAGCACATCGACCAGACTCCCTTCCGGCGTGTGCAACATGGCGTTACCAATCAGGTTGTCAAACAGGCTGCGCAGCTCAGAACGACTGGCCTGCAGACGATACTGGGCAGAGCCGTTAAAGCCGATATCGATGCCGCGCTTGTCTGCCACCACCATCAGCTGCTCAATGCTCTCCTTGAGCAGATCTTCCAGGTCAATATGCTCGACGCTGGCGACCACACTCTGGTCATCCTGGCGCGACACATTGAGTAGCTGTGTGACCAGATGACGGGTGCGCGTGACGCCCGCTTCCAGCTGGCTGAACTGCCGGCTCGCTTCGCCCGGCTGGATATGCTGGCGCAGATTCTCCAGCTGTAAGGTCACCGCCGTTACCGGGGTGCGCAGCTCATGGGCGGCGTCCTCCAGGAACTGACGCTGAGAGGACCAGGCCTCGCGCAGTTTACTCAGCAACGAATTGTAGGCAGCCACCAGCGGCAGGATCTCGTCCGGCAGCCCCTCCGGCGAGACGTTGTGCGGATGATGGGTCTCCTGCGCCGCGATCTGACGCGAAGCCACCTGCAGATCGCGGGTGATCTTGCGTACCACCAGCCAGATCACCAGCAGCGACAGCGGCATCATCAGGATCATCGGGATAATCGCCGCCAGCGCCCGCTTGACCATCGTGGACTTCATGTAGCTGAGGTTGTGCATGACCTGAATGGTTTTGATCGCGCTGCCGGGCAAACCGGGCCGGGTGTAGATCCGCCATTCACAGTCGCGGCACTGGCCGACATGCACGTCGCGGTAACCCCGCTGGTTCTGTAACGGGGCCGCCAGCTCCGGCCAGGAGCTGGCACGCAGCTGTCCGCGATCGTCCCACAGCTGAACCACAAACGCGCTTTTCGCTTTATCCGGCGCAATCAGCATCGGCATCAGGGCGGGCATCTGCTTATTGGTGGACCAGGCGTCCGCGATTTTTGCCAGCTGATCGTCCTTCATGGTGCCGACCATATCGCCGTAGCAGCTGAAGAAATACCAGGTGACACCGCCAATCATCAGCAGATGAATAATCAGCAGCGTAGAGAGCAGTTTATTACGCAGCGAGCGCATAAAGGTGAAGGGTTTCATATGGCCGGAACCCGCCAGCCCAGGCCACGCACGTTGCGGATCACGTCGTTATCCAGCTTGCGGCGCATGCCGTGAATCAGGACATCCACCGCATTGCTGCTGACTTCATCGCCCCAGCCATAGATGCGGTTTTCCAGCTGCTCGCGCGACAGAATGGCACCGGGCCGCTCCAGCAGGGCGTAGAGCAGGGCATACTCGCGCGCGGTCAGCTGCTCGCGCTGCCCCTTGTAGAGCACTTCGCGGGTCATCATATCCAGCTGAACATCCCCGCTGCCCAGCACCGAATCTGCCGCGCCGTGGCGGCGTCGGGTAATGGCGCGCATCCGGGCCATCACTTCCTGGAGGTCGAATGGTTTAAGCAGGTAGTCGTCAGCGCCGCTGTCGAGCCCCTGAATGCGCTGCGCCACCGTGTCGCGGGCAGTCAGAATCAGCACGGGCGTGGAGTCGCCGCGCCCGCGCGCCCGGCGCAGCACCTGTAACCCGTCATCGCGGGGTAAGCCGAGATCGAGCAGCACGCAGCTGTAGCCACCTTCGCTCCAGGCATTGTGGGCAAAGACGCCATCGCGCACCCAGTCCACCGACCAGCCCGCGCCCTCCAGTGCCTGCTGCAGGTTTGCGCCGATCATTTCATCATCTTCAACCAGTAACACGCGCATGGCTGATCTCCTCTGCAAAGATGGGAGAGAGTTTACTCATCAATTGTTAGGCCAGAATTATCCGCCTTCACACTTCCCGCTGTCGCCGCGCTGGCTGCTTTGTGCACTGACTCATGTCTGGCCGCACCCTCTCACCTCCGTTTCACCCCTTGCTAATTCTGCGCTAATTTTCTGCTAATTAAGGGATAAATTTTAGCGGGTAGAGTGGTTCCACTGCACATCAGCTTGAACAGGAGGAACCATGAATCAGCGCGAGTTTATTCGGAGTCTGCTGGACTGGATAGAGAACAACTTAGGACACGATCTGCATCTGGATGAGGTGGCGCGCCGCTCAGGCTATTCGCGCTGGCATCTTCAACGCCTGTTTCGCCAGCACACCGGCTTTTCCCTGGCAGAATATATCCGCCAGCGTCGCCTGACTGAGTCGGCGCTCACGCTGCTGAGCAGCAACGAAGCGATTCTGCAGGTGGCGATGAACTACGGCTTTGATACCCAGCAGGCCTACACCCGGACCTTCAAAAATTACTTTATGGTGACGCCGGGCCAGTTGCGCCGCCAGCGTCGCGTCGAGCCGGATCGACTGCTGTTCCCGCTGGCGATGGCCAGCTGATGCCTGACAAGGCCTTTCCGTCACGGCAGGCAGACGGAAAGGTCACTCCGCGCATTACCCTCGCTTCGCCTGTTATCGCCCTGTTTTTTTTGCCTCCTCGCCACAGTCCCCCCGCCTGAACATGCTAGTTTGTTGCCTGCATCCCCTTACTGTCGGAGTCGGGAAACATGGAAAATGGCGCGAATTTAACCGCCATGCTGGTATTCGCACGGGTGGTGGAGTTACAGAGTTTCAGCGAGGCCGCCCGCGCACTGGGCTGGTCCAAGTCGCATGTCAGCCGGGAGATCGCCCGGCTGGAACTCAGGCTCGGTATCCGGCTGCTGCAGCGCACCACCCGGCGGCTGGCGCTGACCGAGCTGGGGCAGGCGTACTACCCCTATTGTGTCCGGATGCTGGCGGAAGCACAGCGCGCCGAGGCGTTCGTTCAGCAGCTGCATCAACAGGCCGCCGGTCATGTCAGGCTGCAGGCGCCCGTCACGTTCGGCTGTCAGTGCGTAGTGCCTGTCGTTAATCGCTTTCTGCGCCGCCATCTGCATATCAACGTCGATCTCGATCTCACCGATCGCAGCCAGGATCGGCTGGACGATCAGGATGATCTGGCGATTGTGATCCGATCCCGGGCACCGCGTCAGGGCAATTTCCGGCTGCTGAGTGATATCGACTGGGGGCTCTATGCCGCGCCTGCTTATCTGGCACAGCGTCCGGCCATCACTCACCCCGGGATGCTGCCGCGTCACGACCTTCTGCTGTTTCATGGCCCGGCCCACACCGCTGCGCTGCCGTTCCGCCGCGATAAGCAGCGACTGGCGCTGGATGTACGCAGTCGCTTTCGCGCCAATAACAGCATGGCGCTGCTGAATGCGGCCCTGGCCGGCAGCGGTATCGCCTATCTGCCCGCCTACATGGCACAGGAGGCGGTCGGGCGGGGTGATATTCAGCAGCTGTTGCCGGAGTGGCAGATGGATCGTCTGCAAAGCTATCTGCTGCTGCACGACATCCCGGAAACGGCGTCGCCCGTCACGCTGCTGAGCGATGCGCTGGTTGCGGCGCTGAGCACAGGCTGATTGTTGCCAGCTGACAACAATCATCGCCACAGAGTAACTATCGCGGCGTCACTGTTGTTAATCCGCCGCCCTGGTTAGCCTGTATCCCTGATCACTCAAGGGATATGGCTATGCAACATTCACCCGAAACGGCAGCGTTTCACCACTGGAAACGTAATTTAGCGGTCTGCGTCGTCGGATCTTTTACCACTATCGTGGCGATGACGCTGCTGCTGCCTTTTCTGCCGCTCTATGTTCAGCAGCTTGGCGTTGAGCAGCCCGCCGCCATTGCGCGCTGGTCCGGCCTGGCCTATGGGGCGACCTTTTTCAGTGCCGCGCTGACGGCACCGCTGTGGGGCCGGCTGGCTGATCGTTACGGTCGCAAGCTGATGCTGATTCGGGCCAGCCTCGGCATGGCGATTGCGATGTCGCTGATTGGTATGGCGACGGCGCCGTGGCAGCTGGTGGCGCTGCGTCTGCTGGCGGGGCTGCTGGGTGGCTACGCGTCGGGGTCGACCATTCTGGTGGCGGCGCAGACGCCCAAAGCGCAGACAGGCTGGGCGCTGGGCGTCCTCTCCTCCGGCATTATGGCCGGCAACGTGGTTGGGCCGCTGCTGGGTGGCCTGCTGCCGCCGCTGATTGGCATCCGGCAGACCTTCTGGCTGACCGGCGCGGTGATTTTTCTCGCTTTCCTCGCCACCACCTTTTTACTCAGAGAGCAGCCGCGAGCCTGCATCACCGCCCGCGATCGTCCTTCACCGATGCCGGCAGAGCCGCCGGTCAATCACCGCCTGGTGCGGCTGATGTGGCTTTCCGGCATGTTGCTGATTTTTGCCAGCATGTCGATTGAACCGATTATTACGCTCTACGTCGGCGAGTTTGTTCAGGGTGAACATCAGATCACCCTGATGGCCGGAATCGTGATGTCCGCCGCCGCGCTGGGCACGGTGCTGGCAGCACCGCGGCTCGGTCGCCTGGCCGATCGCGTCGGACACTGGCGGGTTCTGACAGGGGGATTACTGCTGAGCGGCGTGCTGCTGATCCCGCAGGCGTTTATCACGGTGGCCTGGCAGCTGGTGCTGCTGCGCTTTCTGATGGGGATGGCGCTGGGCGGCCTGATGCCATGCATCACGGCGATTATCCGTCATAACGTACCGGGCTCGCAGGTCGGACGGATGCTCGGTTATTCCACTTCGGCACAATATGTGGGTCAGGTCAGCGGTCCGCTGTTCGGTGGAGTGGTCGGCGGGACGTTCGGGATGCGGCCGGTATTTCTGGCGACCTGCGCGGTGATGCTCTTCTGCGCATGGCTCAACTGGCGCGAAATGAAAAAGTAACGCGATCAAAAAAGGCGGACCCGAGTCCGCCTTTTGTTACTGACCGAAGCAGGAATTACTTCTGGTCTGGCAGTGCGTAGGCAATCACATAGTCGCCCAGCTTGGTACCAAACGAACCGTGACCGCCTGCTGCGATGACAACGTACTGCTTGCCATTCACTTCATAGGTCATCGGGGTCGCCTGGCCGCCTGCTGGCAGACGTGCCTGCCACAGCAGTTCGCCGGTGTCGGTGCTGAACGCGCGCAGGTAGTTATCGGCGGTCGCACCAATGAAGAATACCTTACCTGCGGTGGTGATTGGACCACCCAGCATCGGCATACCCATTTTGAACGGCAGCGGAACCGGTGAGCTGTCACGAACGGTACCGATACGCTGTTTCCACACGACGTCGTTGGTCTTCAGATCCACCGCGGAGATATAACCCCAGGCAGGCTGTTTGCATGGCAGACCAAACGGAGAGAGGAACGGATTCAGTTCGACGCCAAACGGCACGCCATACTGCGGCTGAATACCGGTTTCAGTCCCTGAACCACCCTCTGCGCCTTTCGGCGGCTCAATCGGGTTGCCCGGACCGCGTGGAACCAGTTTCGAGACAAACGGCAGCGCCATCGGGTTAGCAATCGCAATCTGACGATGTGGATCGACCGCGATACCGCCCCATTCGAACATACCCAGGTTGCCCGGGAACACCAGCGTACCCTGCTCAGATGGCGGCGTGAACGGACCTTCATAGCGCAGACGCTTGAAGATAACGCGGCACACCAGCTGGTCAAACATCGTCGCGCCCCACATGTCCTTGTCCGTGAGGTTCTGTTTCGGACGGAAGGTCAGCTCAGAGTAGGGCTGCGTGGCGGCAACGTGGTCGCCTTTCGCGGCACCCTGTGGCACTGGCGTTTCTGGCGCCGGAACCACTGGCTTGCCGGTGCGGCGATCCAGAACGAAGATGTTACCGGTTTTAGCCGGTGCGTAGATCACCGGGACGGTGTTGCCATCTTTATCGGTGATGTCAGCCAGAGTCGGCTGCGACGGCAGATCCATATCCCACAGGTCGTGATGCACCGTCTGATAAGACCAGACCAGCTTACCGGTGGTGGCGTTCAGCGCCAGCACGCTGCTCGCGTAACGCTCCTGCTCTGGTGTGCGGTTACCGCCCCAGATGTCCGGTGTGCTCACGCCCATTGGCAGGTAAACGGTATCCAGTTTCGGATCGTAAACCGCCGGTGCCCATGAGTTCGGTGAATTCAGGGTAAAGGTGTGTTCATCAGCCGGGATGGCATTCGGATCTTTAGCACCCGGATCAAAGACCCACAGCAGTTTACCGGTATTCACATCAAAGCCACGAATCACGCCGGAAGGCTCGCGGGTTGAGTAGTTATCGGTGACTGCACCCGCCATGATGATGGTGGTGTTGGTAATGATCGGCGGTGAGGTCGGCTCATACTGACCCGGCGTGGTGACAGGCTGTTTGTGCTGCAGATCCAGCTCGCCGTTAACGCCAAATGTCGGGCAGCGTTCGCCGGTTTCGGCGTCCAGTGCAAACAGACGACCATCGTTAACCGGTAAATAGATACGACGTGAGCAGAGCGCAGGCTGGCTGTTTGCTGCATCAGCGGCTGCCGGCACTTCGTGGTAGGAGACGCCGCGGCAGGTCACGTGCTGGAAGGTCGGATTCACCTTCATGGCCGGATCAAACTTCCACTTCTGTTTACCTGTAGCCGCATCCAGCGCAAACAGGATCTGGTGTGGCGAACAGAGGTAAAGGGTGTCGCGGATTTTAATCGGGGTCACTTCGTCGGTGATTTCGCCCGGATCGTTAGGGGTTTTCATGTCGCCGGTCTGGAACTGCCAGGCAACCTGCAACTCTTTCACGTTCTCGTGGTTAATCTGCTTCAGCGGCGAGAAACGGGTTCCCTGCTGATCGCGCGCATAAGCGGGCCAGTCAGCATCCGGGATGTTGCTCAGCGGTGCAGCCTGCTGCGCATTGTCAGCGGTTTCCGGCACAGAACCGTTAATGACCTGCGGATCGTTGAATACCGCGTAGGCCAGCACGGCCGCACTGGCAATCAGCGCCACAGCCATGGTACCCAGTGCTGCTTTGCTACCGGCGTTAACGCTGCGATAGACAAACGGCAGGATCAGCCAGACACCAAAAATCACCAGCACATCGGTGCGTGGCGCCAGCGCCCAGAAGTCCGTCCCGACTTCCCACACGCCCCAGATCAGGGTGCCGATCAGCAGCAGCGCATAGAGAACCAGCGCGGTGCTTTTACGGCGGGAAAGCAGATAAGCGGTGATGAGCATAACCACACCGCCGAAAACGTAATACCAGGAACCACCAATAGCGGCTAACCAGCCACCGCCAATCAGCATAAACGCGCCCGTCAGTACTGCGAACAGTATCGTCAGGAAACGAATTACGCTAAACGATGAGGAGTTTTTCCCCATGATATCGACCTCGTTTTGTTGCCATAAAACATACGAAAACAACCAGATAGGCTGTTTCCAGTTATCAAGTACAAATGATTAAGGGTGTTCTTGAGAATCTCTTCCGCTAAGACAGACGCTCCCTTTGTGTTAAATGTTATAGCAAAATTAGATCAAGGTTTGATTTTTTTAGCTCAAAGCGCTTAACAAATGAAGTAATGCGACATTTTATGGGGGATTAATGGACGTTAAGCGCACCGCCGTGTGCCCTTAACGCCGGAGGGCAGGATTTGTGGTTCAGCAGCTAATCAGGTCGCCGTCCGAGCGTTGCTGTTGCCAGCCGCTAATATTTATCTCAGCAAACTGTTCAGCGCTTAAAGGCGGCGTATGACTTCGCACGATCACCTCGGCCCCTTTCTCACGGAATGTCGCCATGAAAAAAGGAAAGGTAAACTTTTCATAATTGTCATTAAAGAACGCTTCGGTTAAAACAATCCCGGAAAAAGGAAAGGATTCCAGCAGTCGCCAGTCTGCACCGGGCGGAGCAAAATCATAAAGCCAGAAATCAAATTTCTCTGTTAATTCAAGCAGTGAGGCGTGGTGTGCGGCTAAACTGGTATAATTAATACCAATTCTGATTCGCCCATCCTGTAAATGAGAATAAGCATCCGGAACCGCAATCATTCCCTGCAGCCGAAAGTCTTCTACCGGGACAATCATTAATGCTGCTTCAGTAGCGATTTGGTTGTGTAATGAAATAATGTTGTTTGTATTAAGTATATTGCGGCTGTCCTGATTTTGCTGAAGATATGGCACGCTATAGCAAATGCCCGTGACATTACGCGTAACGTGATGGATAGGTTCAGTAACATAAGGGTTATATAAACTGTTTTTCATTATCTCTTTGGCGTGCAATAAAAAAGGATTTATTGATAATCAATCATATAAACGGTCGCATTTTCCAAACGCGTGAATAAATATAGATCATCTGCTTAATCCAAATCATCCTTTTATTGTCGCGGAGCGTAAATAAACGCTTCGGCACAGAAGCAATAATTCCTTTGGCGTCTGATGATGACGTGGAATATATTCAATAGTCGGGACCAATAGGCTGGTAATAATCAGGAGAGATTTTTCAGGCCCGGCATGGACAGGAAGGCGATTTATCGCCGGGAGCAGCAGAGGGGAAATCATCGCGATTATACTTCATCCGCTCTGTTATCTGACGTTCCTCATCGACCGCACAAATAACACCGCGCAACGACGCGGGACGGCTCATCAAATTTGGGATAAGACATGGGATTTATGGCATCGGCAGCGGAAGAGCCGCTGTGGCGACATCGGGCATTCGTCGCCTTCTGGCTGGCCCGAACCTGTTCATCGTTTGGTTTTCAGATGTTTTCGGTGGCGATCAGCTGGCAGATCTATGCGCTGACCGACAGCGCGATGGCGTTAGGGATGATCGGCTTAATGCAGTTTCTGCCGTCGGTGTTGCTGGCGCTGCCTGCAGGGCATCTGGCGGATCAGTATGACCGGCGGCGTATCGTGCTGTTCGGTCAACTGGTGGAATTTGCTGCGCTGCTGGCATTAGTGGTGCTTACCTTATTCTCTACCGCCGATCGGGTTACGCTCTGGGGTCTGGTATTTATGATTGCGGTGGCGAAAGCGCTGGAGTGGCCTTCGATGTCCTCAATGCTGCCGTCGCTGGTGCCGCCCGCGATTCTGGCGCGGGCGATGGCGATGAACTCGGTGGGCGGCGAGGCGGCGGTTATCGTCGGACCGACGCTGGGCGGGCTGCTTTATGTCGCGGGACCGCATGTGGTGTATGGCGTGTCTGCGCTGTTTTATCTGATTTCGCTGACGCTGGTGAGTCTGCTGCGCTATGAGCGCCCGTTGCAGCCGCGCCTGCCGATGAACATGAAGAATCTGTTTGCCGGGATTCACTTTATCCGCGAACGCAAAGATGTGCTGGGCGTGATTTCGCTCGATCTCTTTGCCGTCCTGCTGGGTGGCGCGACCGCGCTGCTGCCCATTTTTGCCAAAGATATTCTGCATACCGGGCCGTGGGGATTGGGGATGCTGCGGGGCGCGCCCTCTGTGGGGGCGCTGCTGGTCGGCATCTGGCTGAGCCGGCATAAGCTGGATAAGCATGTCGGGATGATTATGTTTGGTTCGGTGGCGGGCTTTGGTGTTGCCACGCTGGTGTTCGCGCTCTCGACACAGCTGTGGCTGTCGCTGCTCGCGCTGTGTGCGCTGGGCGGTTTCGATATGGTCAGTATGGTGATTCGCGGTGCGCTGGTGCAGCTGGATACGCCGGATGCGATGCGCGGGCGGGTGAATGCAGTGAACGCCATTTTCATCAATACGTCGAATCAGCTGGGTGAGTTTGAGTCGGGGATGCTGGCAGCATGGATGGGCGCAGCCCCGGCGGCGGCGATTGGAGGGATCGGTACGCTGGTGGTGGTGGCCCTGTGGATGAAGTTGTTTCCGCATCTGCGGCGGCGGCAGAAGCTGGAGAATGAGGGGGATGCGGTCTGACCCAGGGCAGCTGTATGCGCTTGTGATGCCCGGATCAGGCTCAGGAAGGTTATCGCGGGTAACCTGAGCGCAGGCTTCAGGGAGCATATGTCCTCCGCAAAGACGCAAAAACGCCCTCCCTGGCAGGCTCAGCGCGGGCCATCCGTGGCCCGCTATGCTTTGCTACAGACATATGCTCCCTTCGCTTCACATCCGGCAGCCGCTTCCCGTTTCAGGAAGGTCGCTGCAGGCACATCCCGCGCAGGCTTCAGGGAGCCTGCGTCTTCCGCAAAGTCGCCCGCCATATCGGTTGCTGAGGGTAGTGAATCTTTTTACGCTTGATAAAACCCCTCTGAAAACGGAGCAATTTCTGAGTGCAATCGAGAATCTTTAGAGTCATCAGAAAAGTCATTTCTGAGTTATCAGGGGCGGTTGTGATCAGCGCCGTAGTGCCGGGCATGTTCATTGCCATCTTTGCGAATGAAGGGATTATGCGCGTACTCGCCCCCTTGCTCGTTTTTCTCGCTGGACTGGTTCTTTACGGGTTAGCCTGGATGATTTCATCTAAAGAAGATCGGAAATAGGCCACGCAAAACGCCTGACCAGCAGGCAGCAGCGACTACCGCTCATCAACATGGGTTCAATCGTTGCTCTGCAGCCTGCGTGAGCAACACCCTGTCGATTATTCTCATACCGGAAGAGGCCATTTAAAGGCGTTTTCTTGCGTCTGTTGCTGACATAAGGCGGCAGGCCTGAAGGGGAATAATGCCTGTCACCTGAGAAGTAACTGGCCCGAAGGCCAGTTCAGCAGAGTACCAGTCAGAGAGCCAGTAACAAGCCGGGGACGGCGGGGGAGGCCGCCCCTGAGGCTGGGGCCGTCAGGCCCCGGATTTTCCCAGGTTGGCGTCAAATGTCAGCCAGCTTTCACGCATGTCCACTACGCTGCGGGTTTTGCGTGCCTCATCGATTTTGATGGCGGTGAGGCCCGCTTCCAGCGCGTCCACCACTGAGACTTTCAGCGGTGTTCCCTGTTTAATATGTTTGACGATCTCTTCAGCCATCAGCGCATCCGCGCCGTAATGGCCATCATAAGCGTTGCCGCTGTAGGCGGTATCGACCTCTTTCTCACCGCTGCGGGCGTTGTGCACCCGGAAGTAGTTACGCACAAAGTCGCCTTCCGCCATGCCGTCAGTGCCCATGACGCAGAAACGGCGGAACTCATCCGGCACGTTCAGGTTGGCGTGGAAGGCGAGGGTGGCTCCCCCCTCATACTCAATCAGCGCGGTCTGGTAGTCGACAATGTCAGCATCGCTGTCGAAGACCGCATCTGTGCTGGACCAGCCGCTGGGTTTGACGTGATAGAGCTCCGACTCAGGGGTGATCGCCCCCTGCGGGGCATGAGCCGGGGTAAAGGATTTCCGGCCACCAAAGCTGGCGACGTGAGTCGGACGCCGCTGCAGCAGGCCCTGATAGAGGTCGATGTCGTGGCAGCACTTCTCCAGAATATAGGGACCGGCAAACTTCTCCAGCCGTCGCCAGTCGCGCTGGAAGAAGGCACCGTGATAAGGCTTGATGTGTTCGGTTGCCTCAATTGAGGTGATTTCGCCCAGCTGGCCCGCATCGCGCGCAGCCAGCAGATCGTGATAAAGCGGTGAATAGCGCAGCACCAGCCCGACCAGAATGCGCGCCTCGCCATACTGACGCACCAGCTTTGCCATCGCCATGGTCTGCTCTTCATTAATTACCACCGGCTTTTCGGTAAAGACGGTATAGCCTGCCGCCAGCGCCTGACCCACATGCTCCAGATGCAGAAAGTTGGGTGAACCCACCAGCACCACATCCATTCCGCCGTGAGCCAGCAGGGCGTCCACAGACGCAAAAGCCTGGCCGGGCGCAATACCAAAGCTGTGCAGATTCGGCAATCCGGCGGGGGCCGGATCGTAATAGCCCACGACGGAAAAGCTGTCGTCAGCTTTGCTGAACTCTTTCATGACGTGGGACAGACGAAAGCCGAGACCGATAATGCCTACTTTCATGGTAAACCCCTGCTCCTGAGATCGGATGATGCAAAGCCCGCCAGCGGTCGGGCGCGGCTGCTGATAATCTGACCATCAACTTATTACGGCAGAAAAAGTAATGTCAACATCGCACTGCACGTTTTGCGGGGTGTGTTTTTGTTATATTTATGTAAATTAAGGAAAAATAATCAGGATGTTTTTACCATATTTATTTGTTATTGCGATTTAAGTTTTTTTATCCTATCGTTCGCTCATTATGGCTATAACCCTTAATCAGGGAAGGAAGCGCGTGCAACCACACTATCTTCTTGGCATCGATGGCGGCGGAACGCAGTGTCGCGCGCGCTTAACCGATCGGCAGGGCCGCCTGCTGGCAGAAAGCACCGGTGGACCCGCCAATGTCTGGTCAGATTATGATGCGGCCCTGACCTGTGTCGGGCAGCTGACTGAACAGGTATTTATCCAGGCGGGACTCACCGCAGAGGCGCTGGCACAGACCGCGCTGGTGGCGGGGCTGGCCGGCGCTAACGTCGCCTCAGTGCAGGCGCGCCTCGCAAGCTGGCAGCCCGCCTGCGCGGCGTTGCAGGTGGTCAGCGATGTGGAGATCGCCTGCGCGGGCGCGCACGGTGGCGAGCCTGGGGCGGTCTTTATCATCGGCACCGGCAGTCAGGGCGCCGCCTGGGATGGCGAACGCTTTACGCTGCTTGGCGGCTGGGGCTTTGCCCTCTCCGATCAGGGATCGGGGGCGGAGCTGGGCCGTCGCGCGCTGCGTCTGGCGCT
The DNA here is from genome assembly GCF_026104315.1 of Pantoea anthophila. Lineage (NCBI taxonomy): Bacteria > Pseudomonadati > Pseudomonadota > Gammaproteobacteria > Enterobacterales > Erwiniaceae > Pantoea > Pantoea anthophila. Next base: position 3,582,175 of record NZ_CP110473.1, on the reverse strand, counting down.
GCTGGCGCATGAGTCGATCATTCCGCACGGCTCCCTGACCCGCCAGCTGATGGCGCAGTTCGGCGACAGCCCGGAAACCATGCTGCTCTGGACGCGCACGGCGGTGCCTGCTGACTGGGCCCGCGTGGTGCCACAGATTTTTGCAGCCGCCGACGCGGGTGACAGCCACGCTCGGGAGCTGCTGCAACAGACCGCCGCCGATATCGGCCTGATGGTGCGACGCCTGATCGCCGTGAGCAGCGGGCCGGTGGCGCTGATGGGCGGCGTGGCCGCACCGATTCAGCGCTGGCTGGAAGAAGATATTCAGGCCCGGCTGGTGGTGCCGCAGGGCGATGCCCTGAGCGGGGCGCTGACCCTGGCGCAGCAGCTGACGCCTGCCGATTACCGATCTCAAGCGGGCTGAGCTGCCTCAGCCCGATAACCCGAGGAATCTATGACCGCTCCCAACGTAACCGCGCGCATTCTGCGGTTGATTGTCGAAAATGCGCCAATCAGCCAGTCAGATCTGAAAGTTCGCAGCGGACTGAGCATGTCGACCGTCTCACAGGCAACCAACCGCCTGCTGACGCAGGAGATTGTGCAGGAGCTGGGGCTGCGTCGCGTGTCGATGGGACGGCCAAAAACCCTGCTGGGGCTCAACCCCGACCGCGCCAGCGTGATTGGGATTCAGCTCAATGCGGAACGCAACCTGATCGTCATGACCGATCTCAGCGGCAATCTGCTGGGTGAACAGCAGATGCCAAAAGGCACGCTGACGCCGCGCCAGCTTGGCGATGCGCTGGCGAAATTTCTGCGCGGCGTGGAGGAGAAGCGGGTGGGGGCCATTGGTCTGGCGCTGTCGGGGCTGGTCGATGCTGAAAACGGCTATTGCATCCGCTCCAAGGTGCTGGGCTGGGATAACGTTCCGATTGCGCGCCTGCTTGAAGAGCGCTTCTCGCTGCCGGTCTTTATCGAAAACGACGCCAACGCCATGGCCATGGCCGCGCTGGTGTTTGGTCAGCTCGGCAATGCGCAGTCGGCGGTGATCGCCACCTACGGCAAAGGGATTGGCGCGGGGATCATCCTTAATCGTCAGCTCTATCGCGGTCGTCACGGCAAGGCGGGCGAGATTGGTAACGGGCTGGTGGGCGACGGTTCGCTGCGCCTGCTGGAAGATGTCGCCTCCTCGCGCGCCATTCTGCAGCGGGTGGCGGAGCAGGATGCGGAGGGCGTGACGCTGCAGGCGCTGGATCAGCGGCCCACGCCAGAGGTGCTGGCGGCGCTGGAAGAGGCGGGACGTGAACTGGGCATTTCGCTGGCGAACCTGTCGGTGGCCTACGATCCGGATGTGGTCTATCTGGCGATGGAGCCGCACATGGCGTCACGCATTCTGCTCGATCACATCACCCAGAGTTTCCAGGCCTACCGGCTGAAACTGACGCCACAGATGACGCCGCTGCAGTTTCTGACGGAATCGAACCGGATGTGGGCGCTGGGCGCGGCGGGATTTGCCGTTAACCGCTTGCTCGATCTGCTGGCAGCCCAGGCCGACGAAGAGCCGGTCACCTGAGTTAACACTCGAATAAAAACGGGCGCTAAGCGCCCGTTTTTGTTTCCGCGCTTCTCCTAGCGCAGGCGCAGACCCTGCTCATCAAACAGCAGGCAGTGCGCGGCAGAGATGCCCAGTTCCACCTGCGCACCGAGATCGCGCGGGGTGGCCTCACGCTCTTCCACCACCAGCATCTGTTCACGTCCGATATCCAGGTAGAGATAGTTGGTGTGACCCAGCATCTCGCCATAGGCCAGCTCGCCGTGAAAACGCAGGGCGTCCGGCGTCTGCGCGGCAGGCTGGAAATGCTCGGGACGGATGCCCAGTGTGACGGTCTGGCCCTCGCGGCAGGCAGCCGCAAGGGGCATGACCAGCCCCTCAATCTTCAGCTCCGGCACCCGCAGCTGCACTTCACCTTCGCCCGTCGCGCTGATTTCGGCGCGCAGAAAGTTCATCTTCGGCGATCCGATAAACCCGGCGACAAACAGATTATCCGGGTCGTGATAGAGCGTCAGCGGCGCGCCGACCTGTTCAATCCTGCCCTGACGCAGCACCACGATGCGGTCAGCCAGGGTCATTGCCTCCAGCTGATCGTGGGTGACATAAATCATGGTGTTACCGAGTGAGGCGTGCAGGCGGGCGATCTCGATCCGCATCTGCAGACGCAGTTCGGCATCCAGGTTGGAGAGCGGTTCATCGAACAGGAAAATACGCGGATGACGAATGATGGCGCGGCCAATCGCCACGCGCTGCCGCTGTCCGCCAGAAAGCGCACGCGGCAGGCGGTCGAGCAGTTCCGTCAGGTGCAGCCGTGCTGCCGTCTGCGCAATAGCCTGGTTGATCTCCGCTTTCGACTTTTTCATGACCTCCAGCGGATAGGCCAGATTGCCGCGCACCGTCATGTTGGGGTAGAGCGCATAGGATTGAAACACCATCGCGATGCCGCGCTCGGTGGCGGGCTGCTGCGTCATATCCTGCCCCTCAATCAGCAGCTGACCGCTGCTGATCTCCTCCAGCCCGGCGATCATCCGTAACAGCGTCGATTTGCCGCAGCCGGAAGGGCCGACAAACACCACAAATTCGCCGCTGTTGATCGTCAGATCGATGCCATGAATGACATTGACGTGCTCATACGACTTCTTCACATTCTGCAAGCGCAGGCTGGTCATCGGCTACCTCACTCAGAGTAACTGGCCCATGTAGATGGCATTACTGCGCAGGATAGGGGTGAACCCCATACGCGTATAGAAGGCGCACACCTGCTCGTTCTGCAGGCTGACGCCAAGATGGACACCGCTGACCCCGGCGGCCCGCAGCGCCGCCAGCTCATGCTCAATCATCCGGCGGCCCCAGCCCCCTTTCTGGGCGGCAGGCAGCAGGTTGATATGCAGATGCGCGGGCCAGCGGGTCACCAGCGTCTCCGCGGCCTGATCGGGCTGGCGGATGGCGTCGAGCACTTTACTGTCGAGCGGGGCGCTGGCGCTGCGGTCGCGATATTTCTCCTGCAGTTGCGGCCACCATTCGGCGTCGAGCTGATCCTCAAACGCGCGGGTGTCAGGCACGGCCACAACGTAACCCTGCACCTCACCGTCACGCTCCAGCACAAAGGCGAAGTCAGGCGCAAACCGCGCGTAGGGCACGGCAAAACGCTGGCCGGGATAGTCGGGATCGGAGTAGAGCGCGCGGGCATCGCCACCGGCATCCGCTGTTTCCAGGCAGATACGGTAGAGCGCCGGGAAGTCCGCCGGCGTGGCCGGACGAATGACACCTTGATTCGCCATGGTGAATTCTCATGAGTGAGTGAAACGGTCAGGGAGTAAACAGATCCACAGGATAAAGTTACGTTAATGAATGTGGACTTAGTTTTCAAGATAGAATAATTCCCTTATCGCACTAACGCTGACGGTTAATCAATCTTTCACTGCGTCATGATGCACAACTGTGATCGCCAGCACGCCCGCAGGGCGGCGGCTGGCGGCAGATGCGGCGCCGGTAAAAAGAGAAAAGTGTGAGCGTGATAGGATTTTCGTATGGTTTATCAGGGTGTTATTTTGTCATTATAGCCTGGCGATCTCCTGCTGTAAAAAGCGCGCGGGGCACGCTGCCGCCGCGGTTAACAGGCGTCAGACCAGCGTGATGTGCTGATATTCACGCCGAATTGCTGTTTATTTGCGCGCGCTCACAGCGTTGCAATTCCCGCGGCAGGTTGTTTGACTTTATTTTTTTATTAAAGTAAGTATGAATCAGTGTGTTTGTGTGCGGCTTCAGCCTGCAGGATGTCAGGCGGTGAGATGCAGGGATGCCGATTCTGGTCTGAAGAAGGTGAGCATAATGTCTGTTTCCTCCGTTCGTTCGTTCCGAATTCGCAATGTGGGTCGGCTGCTGGCAGCGGGCCTGCTGGCAGGCAGCGTCTCGCAGGCCGCCCACGCCGCCGTGACCCTCAATGAGTGGGATATCTACAACTATCCGCAGCAGACCGCCGCGGTGGATGAGGGGATCAAAGAGTTCTCTCAGCAGAATCCCGGCATTGTTATCAACCGCTCGGTGCACTCCTTTGAAGATACCCGCATCCCGCTTAAGCTGGCGCTGACCGCCGGTGACGGTCCGCAGATTGCGCAGGTCAACCAGGGCGGCGGGGATATGGGCTCGCTGGTTAAAGATAAGCTGCTGCTGCCGCTCGACAGCTACGCAGCCAGCTATGGCTGGACGACCCGTTTTCCGGACTCGATTCTGAAACGTAACCGCTGGTCAGACAGCGGTGAATTTGGCAGTGGCAAACTCTACGGCATCGCCAGCCTGGGGGAGATGGTCGGACTCTATTACAACAAAGCGCTGCTGGATAAAGCGGGCATTCCGGTGCCGAAAACGCTGGCAGAGCTGGAAAGCGCCATGGCGAAGCTCAAAGCGCAGGGCACCGCGCCGATGATGCTGGGGCTGCTGGACGGCAACATGGGCCAGCAGCTGCTCAGCACCCTGTGGCAGGCCCAGATCGAGAGCCGTGACCGCAAGACGCTGGATAACCTGATTTACGATGTGGGCGGCACCTTCAGGGACAGCAAGCTGGTCAACGCCGCCACCATGATGAAGAGCTGGACCGACAAAGGCTACTTCTTCCCCGGCTTCCAGGGCATTGGCCATGACGATGCCGCCACCCTGTTCCAGAACGGTCAGGCGGCGTTTCTGGTCAGTGGCACCTGGTACCTCGGCCAGTTCAAAGACAACAAAGATATTCACTTCGCGGCGATGCCTGCCGGTGAAGGTGTGAAGCAGCCGCTGATGGTGGGGGGCACCGATCTGGCGTTCTCCATCACCAGCACCGCCAAAGGCAAAGATCAGCAGGAGGGTGCGGCGAAGTTCATCAACTATATGGTCTCTGATGCCATGGCGAACCGCTGGCTGAAGGTCGGTTTCCTGCCCGCCAGTACTAACAAAGCGGCCACGATGCCGGCGGACAATCCGCTGCTGGCCGAAGCGTATCAGGTCTGGCTGACGCTCAATGAGTATGACGGTTTAGGTCATTACGTGGACTGGGCGACCCCGACCATGAATGCCGAGCTGAATCAGAATGTCCAGCTGCTGCTGGCGGGCCGTCAGACTGCCGATCAGATGGTGGTCAACTTTGATAACAACTATCAGCGTTACCTGAAAACCCTGAAACACTAAGCCGGAGGCCCGGCGAAGCGCCGGGCCTGAGCACTGTTCTGAGTCACGAGTAGGGTTATGTTGAATTTAAGCGGCTGGCGTAATTTTCTCTATGTGCTGCCTGCGGTGCTGGTCTATGCGGTATTTCTGCTCTTTCCGCTGCTGGCCTCGCTGGGCATCAGTTTTACCGAATGGGACGGCACCTCACTGCCGGTGTTCAGCGGCATCAGTAACTATATGCGGATGTTCAGCGATCCCGTCTTCTGGATTGCGCTGGGCAATAACGCCATCCTGATGCTGTTCTATACCCTGTTGCCTATCGGCGTTGGCCTGCTGCTGTGCAGTTTTCTCTATGAGACGCGCAACAACAAGGAACGCAGCGTGCTGCGCATTCTCTTTTTCCTGCCCTACATCATGCCGATGGCCGTGCTGGGGGTCGTGTGGCGCTGGCTCTATAACCCGGCGTTTGGCCCGATCGATCAGATACTGCGCGCCGTCGGTCTGCCGCAGCTGGCCCTGTCGTGGCTGGGCGATTTTACCTGGGCGCTGCCCGCGGTCGGTCTGGTCGCCACCTGGTACTTCTTCGGCTTCTGTCTGGTGCTGTTTATGGCGGGCCTGCAGCGTATGGACCCCTCCCTGCTGGAGGCGGCCGACCTGGATGGGTCGTCGCGCCGTCAGAAGTTTATGCGCATCACGCTGCCGGGTCTGCGACCCGAGCTGCGGATTGCCCTGCTGCTGACGGTGATCGCCAGTCTCAAAGCCTTCGACCTGGTCTATGTCATGACCCAGGGCGGGCCGGGCACCTCCACCATGGTCACCAACATCTTTATGTATAAGCAGGGCTTTGATCTGCACTACTTTGGCTATGCCTCGTCAGTGGCGGTGTTCAGTATGATCATTGTTCTGGGGATTAACTACCTGATCCATCTGGCCTTAAGGGAGCGTTACTGATGCGAAGCACGCCGGTCATTTCACGCGCGCTGATCTGGATCGTGGCGCTGATGACGATTCTGCCGTTTCTGATGGCGCTGATGACCTCATTCAAAACCCAGATGGAGCTGTTTCAGGGCGTCTTTACGCTGCCCGCCTCGCTTAATTTTAAAAATTACCTGACCGCGTGGCAGCAGGGACACTTCAGCGTCTACTTCCTTAACTCTGTGCTGGTGGTGATCCCGGTGGTGCTGTTCAGCGTGCTGCTGGGTATTCTGGCCGGATTTGGCTTTGCCTGGCTGAAGATCCCCGGCAAAAAGGTGATAGCCGCGATGCTGGCGCTGGGTATGGTGCTGCCGAGTGAGGCCTTTATCATTCCGCTCTATCACGAGCTGCGCTGGATGGGGCTGACCAACACCTATCTGGCGCTGATCCTGCCGCAGATTGCCCTGTCGCTGCCCTTTACCACGCTGATGATTGCCAGCGCCTTTCAGCAGGTGCCGAAAGAGCTGGTGGAGGCGGCGGTGATGGATGGCGCGTCGCGGGTCAAAATCCTGTGGGGCATTCTGGTGCCCGCTATCTGGCCGACTCTCTCCACGCTAGGGCTGCTGCTGTTTATCTGGACCTGGAATGAGTTCCTGATCCCGCTGATTCTGGTGAACAAAGATGAGCTGCGGACGCTGCCGATTGGCATGATGTTTTTCCAGAATAAAAATACCATCGACATTCCGGTGCTGATGGCGGGGGCGATGATTGTGATCATGCCGCTGATTCTGGTGTTCCTGATTTTCCAGCGCAAATTTATCAGCGGCGTGACGGAAGGGGCCGTGAAGTAATCTGTGACAGCCCGCACGAAACGGCGAACTGGCGGCCAGACAAAGGTTTGCTGCGCCGTTTCGTGCTGCAATTTTTCCTCCTCAAACCTGCGGGAGACGCACCATGCACCTTTCCCTTGCTGATTTTCATCCTGCCGCCGACGGCGAAACCCCGGACACCGCGGTGCTGCAGCGCGCCCTTGACCAGATTGCGGCGGCCGGCGGCGGCCGTCTGACACTGCCTGCCGGACGCTATCGCAGCGGCTGCCTGAATCTGCCCTCAGACATTGAGCTGCATCTCGACGCGGGTGCGGTGCTGATCGCCAGCCAGCAGCTGGCTGACTATCAGGCGGTGCAGGCGCTGAGCTGCGCGGAGAAATCCCACAACGTGCTGCTCTATGCGCTGGGCCAGCGCAATATCACCCTCAGCGGCACCGGCCGCATTGATGGTGAGGGTGACGCCTGGTTTGCCGCTGAGCGGGATGCGCAGGGCTATCGCCTGCCGCACGCTGACCGGCCACGCCTGATTGTGTTTGAAGATTGTGAGCAGGTGACGCTGACCGGCTTTACGCTGGTCCAGGCACCGATGTGGACGGTCCATCTGGTGAGCTGCCGCCATGTGCATATCGATCACCTCACCATCGACAACGCCATGACGATGCCCAACACCGATGCGCTGGATATCGACAGCTGCGAAGCGGTGTTTGTCAGCAACAGCTATTTCAGCGCCGCCGACGATGCCATCTGTATCAAAACCACCCATAAACCTGCCGCACTGCGGCGGCCGGCGCGGCAGATTATGATCACCAACTGCCTGCTGCGCAGCTACAGCTGCGCCCTGAAGATTGGCACCGAAACCTGGGACGATGTGGAAGATGTCACGGTAACCGGCTGCACCATTTTTGATTCGAACCGGGGGATTGGCATTCTGTCGCGCGACGGCGGCGCCATGCGGCGTCTGCTGTTCAGCAATCTGACGTTTGCCTGTCACCACGCGCCGCCCTGTCACTGGGGCAAAGCCGATCCGCTGCATATTTCGGTACGCCGCCGCGATCCCGCCATCACACCCGGCGTCGTGGAGCAGGTGCAGTTCAGTACCATAACCGGCGTGGCCGAGGGGGCGATTAACCTGCATGCGGCAGAACCGGGCTGGATACGCGATGTGGTTATCAGCCAGATCCAGATGCAGCAGGCGGTGGCGTCATTGCCCCAGGGGCACTACGACGTACGGCCGCCCTGCAACCCGGACGCCCCGACCGGCATGGGCCTGGATAACGCCTACCGGGTTGACCCGGCATCCGGAGAAGCATTTGGGGTTGAGCCCTATCCCGGCGGGCTGCCGGGGCTGTTTGCGCGCGGCGTAGAGAACCTGCACCTGCATAACCTGAACATCGTGCGGCCGGATCCCTTACCCGCAGGGTGGCATCCGGCGATGGTCGTCCGGTTACCGGAATAAACGGCGCGGTGGTGAGAGGGCTGCCGCCGGGGGCGGGCGGCAGCGTGATTCACTTACAGTGCGGCGGCGATGGCCGCCCCCAGCTCTTCTGTACTGGCGCAGCCACCGAGGTCACGCGTCAGGTGCTCACCCGCCGCCAGCGTGCGTTCAATGGCGTCCAGAACCGCTTCGCCTGCCGCCTTGTAGCCGAGATGCTCCAGCATCATCGCGCCGCACCAGATCTGGCCGATGGGATTGGCAATGCCTTTACCGGCGATGTCGGGCGCGGAGCCATGAACCGGCTCAAACAGGCTGGGAAAGAGACCCTCCGGGTTGATGTTGGCGGAGGGGGCAATGCCGATGGTGCCGGTACAGGCCGGGCCAAGGTCAGAGAGGATATCGCCAAACAGGTTGCTGGCGACGACCACATCGAACCAGTCCGGGTGCAGCACGAAGTTGGCGGTGAGAATATCAATGTGATACTTATCGACGCGAACCTCCGGAAACTGGCCGGACATCGCGTCGACACGGCTGTCCCAGTAAGGCATGGTGATGGCGATGCCGTTGGATTTGGTGGCCGAGGTCAGATGTTTCTTCGGCCGGCTCTGCGCCAGCTGATAGGCAAACTTCAGAATGCGATCGACGCCGGTGCGCGTCATCACCGTCTCCTGAATCACCACTTCACGATCGGTGCCGGGGAACATGGTGCCCCCCACGCTGGAGTACTCGCCCTCGGTGTTTTCGCGCACCACATAGAAGTCGATATCGCCCGGCTGGCGATTGGCCAGCGGCGCTTTGACGCCGGGCATCAGGCGCACCGGACGCAGGTTGACGTACTGGTCGAACTCGCGGCGGAACTGTAACAGCGACCCCCACAGGGAGACGTGGTCAGGCACCACCTCCGGCCAGCCGACGGCGCCAAAGTAGATGGCATCGAAGGTTTTCAGCTGCGGGAACCAGTCGTCAGGCAGCATTTTGCCGTGCTGCTGCCAGTACTCAGCGCTGGCGTAATCAAACCACTCCCAGCGCAGCGGAATGTTAAATTTTTCGGCGGCGGCATTCATCACGCGGACGCCTTCCGGCATCACTTCTTTACCGATACCGTCGCCGGGGATCACGGCAATACGATGGATTTTCTCAGTCACAGGGCACCTTTCTGGTTGATGTTCGAATTGTGACCGCAGTATAACTGTCGCTTCCGGGGAAATAATGAGTCTGAAGCGCAAACCAGTGTTGAATAAAAGTAGAGAATCCCGCACCTCCACCGATGACCTGGCCTTCTTTGTTCGCCTGGCCGGGCTGGAGAGCCTGACCGCAGCGGCACGTGAGCTGGGCCTGTCGCTGGCGGCCGTCAGCAAACGTCTGAGCCAGCTGGAGCAGCGTCTGGGCGTGCAGCTGCTGCGCCGCACCACGCGACGGCTGGAGCTGACGCCGGAAGGCCACCGTTATCTGGCTGGTGCCCGCCCGCTGCTGGATCAGCTGGTGGCGCTGGAAGAGGCGGTCAGCGGTGAAACCGCTCAGCTGCGCGGCTCGCTGAATATCAACGCTTCATTCGGGTTTGGCCGTCGCCATATCGCGCCGTGCGTCTCCGCCTTTGCCGCGCTGCATCCGCAGCTTGCGCTGTCTCTGCACCTCAGCAGCCAGCCGCTGAATTTTCTCGATGCGCACATCGATATCGATATTCGCGTCGGTGAGCCGCCCGACTCGCGGCTGGTGGCGCGTAAGCTGCGAACCAATCCGCGTATTCTCTGCTGTTCACCCGCTTATGCTGCCCGGCACGGCCTGCCTGCGACGGTCAGCGAGCTGGCGGAACACAACTGCATTTTACTGCGTCAGCACGACAGCGATTTTACCCTGTGGCGACTGACCCGCGGTGAGCAGAGCATCAGCCAGAAGGTGCGCGGCAGCCTGATGACCAACGATGGCGAAGTGGCGATGCGGCTGGCGATGGATGGGCATGGCATTCTGCTGCGTTCCTGGTGGGATGCGCAGCACAGCCTCGCGGCGGGGGATCTGCTGCCGGTGTTGCCTGAATGGCAGGCACCCGATGGCGACATTTTTGCGGTCTGGCAGGCGCAGCGTCAGCTTCCGGCACGCGTGACGGCGTTCGTGGCGTTTCTGCAGCAGACGCTGCAGAAGGTGGAGGCGTAAAAAAGGCGGCATCGCTGCCGCCCTGCGTGTTATTTGTCGATGCCCTGCACCAGCACCACGCGATAGTTCGCCCCTTTCAGACGGTGCGCTTTGGCAGCCTGGTATTCCGGGCTGTCATACCAGGCGTGCGCTGCTTCGCGGGTCGGGAATTCCAGAATCACCACGCCTTCCGCTTCCGGACCTTCCAGCGTTTCCAGCGCGCCATAAAAGGCGAGCGGATTGATCGGATGATCGCCGCGTGCCTGGCCCGCTTTCTCAGAATAGGTGTTCATTTCGTCCTGGTTCAGGGTGTTATCACGAATAAATACGACGTATGCACTCACAGGTTAGCTCCTTACGCTTTTTTATCCTGGGTCTGGGTATCGAAGTCAGCAGCATCATGACGCTCATGCAGCTGATCGGCCGGGTCGCCCATGACACGATTGACCTTGCGGCCACGAATAACAGCGGGACGCTGCGCGATCTCTTTCGCCCAGCGCACCACATTTTTATAGGACTGCACATCCAGGAATTCCGCCGCGCCATACTGGTCATTCAGCACCATGTTGCCGTACCACGGCCAGGTGGCGATGTCAGCGATGGTGTAATCCTCACCGGCCAGATAGCGATGATCCGCCAGCTGGCGATCCAGCACGTCGAGCTGACGCTTCGCTTCCAGCGTGAAGCGGTTGATGGCGTACTCAATTTTTTCCGGCGCATAGTGATAGAAATGACCAAAACCGCCACCGAGGTAAGGCGCAGAGCCCTGCAGCCAGAAGAGCCAGTTCAGGGTTTCAGTGCGGCCGGCGATATCTTTTGGCAGGAAGTAGCCATACTTTTCCGCCAGGTAAAGCAGGATATTGCCCGACTCGAACACCCGCAGCGGCGGGGTGACGGAGTGATCGCTCAGCGCCGGGATTTTTGAGTTCGGATTCACGTCCACAAACCCGCTGGAGAACTGATCCCCGTCGCCAATACGGATCAGCCAGGCATCATATTCTGCGTCGTTAACGTTCAGCGCCAGCAGCTCTTCCAGCAGGATCGTCACTTTCTGACCGTTCGGCGTGCCGAGTGAGTAGAGCTGTAAAGGGTGTTTACCGACCGGCAGCGCTTTTTCATGTGTAGGACCCGCGAACGGACGATTAGTTTTCGCGCCGTTGCCTTTGGCTTCAGGATCCCAGTTCCAGACTGTTGCAGGCTGATATGCATTTTCCGACATAATAAACGTTCGCCTCGTGGTGTGATGTTTGTCTGGAGTGTAGCAGGTGCTGAAAAGGCGGTTTAACTCTGCTGGCTGCGTGAGGACGCGCGGCAACCCGTTGATGTCAGGGAGGCCGGGAAGGTGGAAAAAGGAAAAGCGGGGCGGTTATCGCCCCGGAGGATCACTGCCGGGCTGCATGGCTGCGGGGATCAGAGCAGTTCGCGCTCAATCCGTTCGCGGGTTTCAATGGCCTGAACTGACATCTTTTCCGGGTAGCCAAACAGCGAGGCCGCGATGATCGGCTCTCCGCCAACTTTGTAACGGCGTGTGGCAAAGCCGGTGTCGCGCAGGGTCTGGAAGAGAGTGTCGAAATCGACCTCACCTTCACCAACACCGACGTGCTGATGAATAGTGGCATCGACGCCTGGCGGATTGACGATGTAGCGGCAGTGGCGGGTGTGGTTCATGGTGTCGGCAATCAGCATATGGGAGAGGTCGTCTCCGGCGTACTCCAGCATCGGTTTCACATCGCCTTTGCCTTTGTCATAGAAGAAGGTGTGCGGCGCACTGTAGATATACTTCACGTTATCGCTGCGGAACGACTTTACGATATCCACGGTTTCGTTGTTCTCTTCGCAGAAATCCCACGGATGCGCCTGAATTTCGACGCGTATTCCTTCTCGTTCGAGGATCGGCAGCAGCTCCTCCATCGAGCGATAGAACATCTCTTCGCAGATTTCCGGCTCGTTTGGTGTGCCGGAGAGTTCGGTATTGATCACCGGTACTCCCATCTCAACCGCGATCTCAATCATCCGCTTCCAGTTCTTCACCGCCGCCTGACGACGCAGCTCATCCGGGCCGGACCAGCGATAGACGACGATAAACGAGGAGATCGCCAGGCCAGTCGCACGCAGCGCATTTTTATATTCGGTGATGATTTCGCGGCTGGCTTTGGGATGTTTATAAAACGGGTTGATCTGTGGATGCGGCGACTGTTCGATATATTGATATCCCCAGTCGGCGACCTGATGAACCATACGGGTGATGCCCAGCTCTTTAATCACATCCACATCAAAAGCGATTTTCATCTCTCTGCTCCGGCAAGGTTGAAGGAACGGTTCCTGAGTGAAGAGGACGCCTGTCTGCGCGCCGCTTTCGCACAAGCCTTTCACCGGTTTTAGCAAATGACTGTTTTAAAGAGAACGCAGAAAGAAATGGATGTTTCATTTTTGCGAAAGCGATCAACTTTGAGTGAGGTTTTCTATCAAATAAATGAGAGAAAAAGAGCGTGCCGGGATAGAGTGTTACCGTCAGTCACCACAACAGAGCGTGAAGAGGGAGAAACAGGATGCCAAAAGTGACGATGACCGCCGTTGCCCAGGCGGCGGGCGTGGGGGTAGCCACGGTGGATCGGGTGCTGAACCGTCGCGCACCGGTGCGCAGCGCCACAGAGCAGAAGGTGATGGCGGCCGCCAGATCGCTGGGCTATCAGCTGACACAGGCCCACAGCCAGCATATCGCGTCGCCCGCCGCGCAGGCGTTACGCTTTGGCTTTATCCTGCTGCCCGCGCGCTATTCGCTCTATCAGCAGCTGGGCGAAGCGCTGAAACAGCAGGCGGAACAGCAGCAGCCTGCAGGCAGTGAACCGGTCTTCTGCTGGCATGATATTCATGACGTGGAGGCGGTTGCCCGTTCAGTGCGGCAGCTGGCGCAGTGCTGCGACGTGATCGCGCTGGTGGCGCTGGATCATCCGCTGATTCGTCACGCGATTCAGGATGTTTCGCGGCTCGGCGTGCGGGTTTACGCCCTGTTCTCCGACTTCTCCGCCTGCGAACATGCAGGCTTTATCGGCATCGACAGCCAGAAGGCGGGCCGCACTGCCGCCTGGATGGCCCGCCACCTGCTGCACCGGCCAGGGTGTGTCGGCGTGCTGATCGGCGACCATCGCTTTACCTGTCAGGAGAGCAGCGAAATCAGTTTTCGCTCCTCCCTGCGGGAGTCGGGCATCAGCCAGCGCGTGCTGGAGCCGCTGAAAACGCACGAGACGGCAGAGGGGGGCTACCAGGCCACCCGGGCGCTGCTGGAGAGTCATGACGATCTGGTCATGATTTATGCCCCCTGCGGCGGCATTGAGGGCGTGGTGCAGGCGCTGCGTGAGAGCGGACGCACGCAGATCGACCTGGTGTGCCACGGCCCGCTGCCCGGCGACGAGCTGGCGCTGATTGACGGCACCATCACGCTGATGCTGCGCCATCGTATTGAGGCGATGGCCGAAGCGGTGGTCTCGGCCTGTCTGAACGGGCGGCTGGAGCCGCGGGATCACTTTGCGCAGATTACCGTGCCCTTTGAGATTGTGACGCGGGAAAACCTGTAGAAATAAGGTGTTAGCTTTTTAATGATAGAAATCTATCATTTAATGCAATTTTTAAAAGCGATCTCTATCAAAAAATGAAACTTTCATCGTTGTCTGAGATGAAACGTTTGTTTGATACTGCCGGCAGTTCTTACTGCAGAGGCAGACACGATGACCTTTCACATTGCTAATGCGCCCTGTAGCTGGGGCGTGGACGATCCCGCCAATCCCTGGCTGCCACCCTGGCAGAAAGTCCTGACCGAGGCCGCGCAGGCGGGCTATCCGGCCATCGAACTGGGGCCGTGGGGCTACCTGCCCACCGATCCGGCTGAGCTGACCCGGCAACTCGATGCGCATCAGCTTTCGCTGGTGGCGGGCACGATCTTTGACGATCTGGTCAGTGAGGCTCATTTCCCCACGCTGGTGACGCTGACCCACAACCTCTGCCGCACGCTCGCCCGTGTCCCGACAGCAGCGAAAACCCCGGGAGCCAGCGCGCCCTATCTGGTGATTATCGACTTCGGCAATCCGGAACGGGCGAAATATGCCGGTCAGTCAGAGAAGGCCCCCCGGCTCTCCGCAGATGCGTGGCAGCGCATGATGCAGCACATCACCATTCTGAGCGACATTGCCTGGCGGGAGTATGGCGTGCGGCCGGTGATCCATCCGCACGCGGGTGGCTGCATCGAATTCGCCGATGAGCTGGCGCAGCTGGTCAGGGATATTCCGCATCAGGTCGCGGGGCTGTGCCTGGATACCGGCCACCTCTGTTACGCCGGGATGGACCCGGTGGCGGCGCTGCAAAAGTACTGGACGCGCATCGACTATCTCCATTTTAAAGATGTGAATCTGCGGGTCTGGCAGGACGCCATCACGCGCGGAGTCGACTTCTTCACCGCCTGCGCGGAGGGCGTCATGTGCCCGCTGGGCCAGGGCGCAATCGACTATCCGGCCGTGCATGCGCTGCTGAGGGAACGCCATTACCGCGGCTGGATCACCATTGAACAGGAGCGTGACCCACGCCATGCCGACACCAGCCTGCGCGATGTGAAAGCCAGCCTGGACTATCTCCGATCAACAGGATTCTGAGGGCAACAGCATGATTAACGGAAAAAAAGCGGCTAATCGCTCACTGCGCTGGGGGATGATCGGCGGCGGCGGCACCAGCCAGATCGGCTACATCCACCGTTCGGCGGCGCAGCGTGACGGTAACTTCACGCTGCTGGCGGGCGCATTCGATATTGATGCCGGGCGCGGACGCGAGTTTGGTCAGGCGCTGGGCGTGGCGCCCGATCGCTGCTATCCCGATTACGCCAGCCTCTTCGCCGGCGAGGCTGCGCGGGAAGAGGGGATTGAAGCGGTGTCCATCGCCACGCCAAACAACACCCACTTTGCCATCTGTCGGGCAGCGCTGAATGCCGGACTGCATGTGGTGTGTGAGAAGCCGCTCTGTTTTACGGTCGATGAGGCCGATGAGCTCGAGCAGCTCAGCCGGGAGAAGCAGAAGATTGTTGGCGTCACCTACGGCTACGCCGGACATCAGCTGATCCATCAGGCCAGAGAGATGATCGCGGCAGGGGCGCTGGGCGAGATTCGCATTGTGAACATGCAGTTTGCTCACGGTTTCCATAATGAGGCGGTGGAGCTGCAGAGTGAAAGTACCCGCTGGCGGGTAGACCCGCGTTTTGTCGGGCCGAGCTATGTATTAGGCGATCTGGCCACGCATCCGCTGTTTATCGCCGAAACCATGCTGCCGCAGCTGAAGATGACGCGGCTGCTCTGTGCGCGCCAGAGCTTTGTTGCCTCGCGCGCGCCGCTGGAGGATAACGCTTTTGTGATGATGGAGTATGACAACGGCGCGGTCGGCACGCTCTGGGCCTCGGCGGTCAATGCCGGTTCCATGCACGGGCAGAAGATTCGCGTCGTTGGCGCGAAAGCCAGCCTGGAGTGGTGGGATGAGCAGCCCAACCAGCTGCGCTATGAAGTGCAGGGCGAGCCGGTGCGGATTCTGGAGCGTGGCATGGGCTATCTCACCCCGCGCGCGCTGGAAGAGGATCGCATCGGCGGCGGGCATCCGGAGGGGCTGTTTGAGGCCTGGTCAAATCTCTATCGCCGCTTCGCGCTGGCGATGGACGCCACCGATCGCCGCGACACCGCTTTCCTGCAGGATTTCTGGTATCCCGATGTGCATGCCGGGTTAACCGGCGTGCGCTGGGTCGCGCAGTGCGTGAAATCGGCAGATGCCGGGGCGGTGTGGGTGGAAGGATAAGGGCGTGATAAACAAAACCTCAACCCGCCAGAGACGGGTTGAGGAAAGCGGCGTCATCTGCGAGTACACCGCACTACCGCTGACATTTTAATTATCACCCGTTGAAAAGGGCCGTAACAGGCAGGACAAAAAACATCCTGACCAGATAATTGCATCCACACGACATTATCAACTTTTTATCCCGGATGTATCAGCCTGTAAAGCGGGACGCCAGGCAGACCTGCTCCTGATTACGTCAGGCAATACTGTGCGGGACTAAGCTATGCGTAGCGTTGAAGCGATAAAGCTAAGCGAGCTATGCTGAACAGACTGCAACACATTCTCAATGCTGCTGATCGTTCCGCCGGCAATCATATTTCGTGAGTCTTTTCCGTCTACCGTAATGATGTTGTCACGGTAAACTGTGACGTTATTGCCTTCGTCGCGAATAACAGAACTGATTTCATCTGCATATTTCCCGCCCAGTTGCAGAGCGGCTCCCTGACGACTTTGATAAGGAAGCGGTGCCTGCCATTGACCCGAAGAAATAAGGTACGTTGACTCAAATGAATTGATGCCGCTTGCTGCTGAGCTCAGGCAACTGATTCCGCTAATACGTGGGTTAATTTCCAGAAGATAAAGGCTGTTTTCCGTAACAATAAAATCGACGCAGCAGACACCATTGAACCCCAGGTGATTTAATAGGAGAATCAGTTTTGTCTGGACCTCACCGGTTAACTGTTTGCTGAAAAGACCAGGATGACAGACGCGTATCGTATCAAAATCAGAGCGAACTCCCAGTGAACTCTGGCCGGTATAACAGGGAGGCTGGAAAAAGTAATTCCCCGGCGTACCAGCAATTTCTATGCAACCAAGCGCACCATCAATAAAGGACTCAATTAAAATATTCTTGCGCTGATTCTGACTCAGCGTCTTGATCAGCTGGTCTTTGTTACTGATTATCTCAATACCATGCCCCATACAATCCCACAGAGGTTTCAGAATGACGGGAAAAGCAATATGGCTGACCAGTTCCTGCTCAAGTTTGTCTCTGCAGCCCGGTTTTAAAAGCTCGCCATGTGTAAATTCTCGGTCCAGAAGTTCCCAGCGCGGCGTAGGAAGGGCGAATTGCTCAAAAAGCATTTTGGTTGCTCTTTTATCGGCGAGCTTATAGACAGCATTAATTGGGCCAGGGACCGCGCTGACGCCTTCTGACAAAGTGATGTCTTCAATGGTCCTTTCATTGGGAATAGACCAGGAAATAACATGGCTGACGTAAGCCGGTTGACGCTCACTTTGGGCATCGTCAATTGCGGCATCAGGCCCCATCGGAGACGAAAAGTGAGGCTGATCTTTGAGCAGCAGTCTTGAATCACTGTGCCTGCTTTTGATCGTTTCCCATGCCATTTCGAGAAAAGGTGATGCCTGGCTTATATCCAGCGAGCGGATGCAGAGTACGGGAAAATCACTCATACGATAGAGACCCTGGTGCTTTGTGAAAATTCATCCATAGCCAAAAGTATTGACTGCTCAGAATCAGCGGTAAAAATGGCCCATCCCAGACGTTCAATATTTGTTGAGCCCGGTTTTACCGGTGAATTTTCACTAACGGTAGAGCGGGTTTCAATGACGGATGCATTTTCCAGCCTGGAAGGAATTTCAAGCTGCTTTAAAACGCCTTCGGCGTCAGGCCGGACAAACTGAATGGCACAATAGCGTTTAGGCGCGGCAGGTTTAAAGTCACTATCCAGCATACCGACAGCCTGGCGGGCATAGATTTCAAGCGGGTCCTGATCGGTGGAAAGGGCGACAAGGCGAGGAATATAGTCACCTGCTGGCCGTGAACAGCTCTCAATAACGCGTGGCTTTCCTTCTTTGTCTAATTTGATTTCGGTATGGCTTATGCCATTCGTGATGCCCAGGGCAATAACCGCCTGAGTGGCAACGTTCAGAATCTCATCGCGTAAGGCGTCAGGAACAGGCGCCGGGAAAATGTGTCCGGTTTCTGCACGAGCTTTGCCGGGCGTGGTGAA
Source organism: Pantoea anthophila (assembly GCF_026104315.1). Taxonomy (NCBI): domain Bacteria; kingdom Pseudomonadati; phylum Pseudomonadota; class Gammaproteobacteria; order Enterobacterales; family Erwiniaceae; genus Pantoea; species Pantoea anthophila. The sequence continues at coordinate 3,563,860 of NZ_CP110473.1, read as the reverse complement.
CTTCATTGTCACACCCCAGGGCGCATATCGACCTGAGACGGAAAGGCCTTCAACACTAAACTCCTGTCCAGGAATATATTCCTGAACCAGAATTTCTTTGCTGAAAGGAATACCGTGTGGATATTCATGTGTCCATTGTGATGCGTCTTTACATGCCTGAGGAAACTCGTTGCACTCCATCAGCACTGAAACGCCAAAGGAGGCTGCATTTTCAGCCGGTTTGACCACCAGAGGAAACGCCAGCTCTTCCAGAGGAAGTTGATGCACATCATCCTTGTCGGTTAATACCGCCAGCAGTGCCGGTAACGGACACTCTGCCTTCGACAGCGTGCGGTACATGTCATATTTGTTTCTTCTGGCTCTGGAAAGCGAGGCATCCGGACCGCAAAGATCGAGCCTTTGTGCGACTTCTGCTGCGATATCTGTCAGGAACTCCCAGGCGACAACTACCCCGGAAACGCCTTTCTTCTTCGCTTCGCTGACCAGCGTCTCAATGGCCAGCTGGCGCACTGAAAAGTCCAGAAAAATGAGGTCATCAATCATGCCTGAGACTTCTTGCAGCATGGAGTCATAGACTTCTTCTGTTGTGGCGACGACTGAATGATAACCCAGTGCGCGTATTGCCTTAAGAAGCAGCTCTCCTCCCATACCGATCGGCTCAATAACCAGTATGCTTTTATTTCCATTAATAGTTGTATTCATTAACTCCTCCTTTTAAATTTTTGAATCCCAGACTAAAAGTGACTGCGGTCAGTAAGAGCAGGACTATCCAGGTGGAATGCGTATTCATATCCAGCAGCCAGCCAAAAATTGCCGGAGACAACGTCATTCCTGCCGACCAGGTCATCTGAAAGGCAGCCATGTAATTTCCATTATTTACTTCCGGGGCTAGTTTTATACTTAGCATATTAACCGACGGCGTAGATAACATTTCTGCAAGGCTGTAAATAAGCATCGCAACAATTAACAGCCCACCAGTAACTATCTGGTTATTTAAAGTTATGCTGGCACACCAGAAAATAATGAATGAAAGAATATTCAGGTAATAAGCGTGTTTTATGTTCTGGACGGGATCGTTCTCTTTTGTCCATGATGCAATATGGGTGCTGATTAGCGCCACGATGGCCGTGTTTAAAATGACCAGTCCGCCTGAGAAAAAAGCAGGAAGGCCAAGTTGTTTGGTTGCATAAATAACAATTACGAGCGGAATAACCATTGCAGCAATGACTAAGCCAAAGTTGACAATCAGAAGCTGGCGATAGCTGGGATCGCTCAACACTTTTCTAATATTATGACTTTCTGCTTTTTTGTGGCTATTCTTTACCGTCTGCACGGCTACAGGATGCCACATCAAAAGTGCCAGGCAGGATAGAAAGTAAAGTGATGCCGACGCAATAACAATAAAATGCAGACTGCTGTCAGAATCAACAGAAAAAGCCAGTGAAGTAAAGATGGTGCCCAGTCCCAGACCAATATTCCTGATAGACGCAATAAGTCCGAACCAGGTTTGAGTCCCTTTCCCACCTGAAGCCAGTGAAACCAGCCCTCGGTTGCTCGTCCAGAAAATATGAGATCCTGCCTGGGTAAAAAACTGCGTCAGCATTATGGTAAAAGGGTCTCTGGCGAAAAGACACATGACAAAACCCGCGCCGCTGATAAAATCGCCCCATATCGACAGTTTTTTAGGACCGAGTCTGTCCAGTAACCTTCCTATCAGGACAGGTACTAAAGAGGAAAGGGCACGGCCTGTGGCAATAGCTACGCCTATTATTGAGAGCGTAAGCGTTGTCGTTCTGTCAAAGTAGATCATCATAAACGCCATGATCAATCCACCACCCGTTGCATTTAATATTGTCGATGCAACAAATAGTCTGGAACGTTTTAGGTTTGGCACTGAAATTTTTAATGTAGTTTTCACGCAGAGACCTTTAAAACTAAGTGATTAGAATGCTATTTACCGGGTTCTTCATTGAGGTAAATGCCTGATAAAATTCATCTGAAATTGTGCTGACTGCTGCCAATGTTTCCTGGGATTTCCATTTCCTGCTCAGATATTCAAGTGCGGCAATGTGGAAATCACTATTGCCCAGCTCTTTGAGGTAATTATTGATAATGTCCCGATCGACATTTAGCTGCAGCGCATTATAAATTTTCAACAAGGTCGCGGCCTTTCTGAAAAAAGGATCGGCTATATTCTTCTCGATCTCAGACGAATTTTTAAAGTTGCCGTTTCGTGAAGCCTCTTCAGCCTGAAAAACCATTGCCAACACTTCATCAATATTTTCTGCACACGTGGTTATTTTGGTCGGGTTAATCTGGCATTCGTACATGCTTACCGGGTTCTTCATGCTGCTGATTTTCTCTGCAGTCGAGTAATGACGGTTATAGATATGGAATGTGCCTACATACCAGGATAACTTTCCGACTTTCCACCCAAGCGTATTAGCAATAATTTCGTGTAAAACGCTCCACTCAAAAAAATTAATGCCGCTGAATCCCCAGATGGCATCATTCGCGCGGACAGTAACATGTAAATCAAGATAACCGCCTCGCTGGATGAAGTGCAGCCAGTTATTACAGGGAACATCTTTTGTTTCCTGATAATCCGTTTCAGGATCAAAGATATTCATTACTGCACGTTTTGTCAGCGGATCTTCTCTAAGGCGATTCACTACTCCCTGCAACTGGTCTACTTTCCCTTTCCATTTGCGTAACCGGGGTCCGTAGGCTGCTCGCCAGGTCAGTGAGTCATCGGAATAGTCTTCTGCGCGAGGAAGATAATGTTTAAGGAAGTGCAGATCATCCCGTCCAGCGAGTACCCACATCGTTTCTGCAACCTGCGCAAAGACGTTATTATTTCTGTGGGGTAATACCAGGAATCGCTCTGTGGGATGGCTGATTTTGGTTAATGTAGAGAGAACTTCCCGTTGCTCCTGATCGCGTGAGCCAACATCGTTACCATTCATCATGATGTTATTTACGGTATTAACCAGCGCATGCGTAATATTACGATTCATGGGCGACCTCATAACCTAACTTCGCCATTTCACTTTCGATAATCTGAAAGGCATCTTCAACCTGCTGATAATCATAATGGCGACATCCATCACTGCCAGATATCATGGCTGAAACGTTTTTTTCATTTTTTCTGTAGAGCGTGATAACAGGAATACGCCAGCTGATTGCCGTCGCAATTTCATAACCTACTCCCAGACTTGGAGTTGTGACTTCAGCGACAACTACCTGGGAATGGCGCAGCCAGTGCAAATCACGGTCATGAATAAATTTGTCACCCAGGAAAGACTGACCACCATCAGATAAACTGTAATCACCCACGTGTTCGGTAATAACTTTACCGTAGCCCTTGAGCTTATTAATCAGTTTCGCGTAAACAGGAACATCATCCCGTCCGGCTCTGATTGAACCAGCAAAATAGATAACCAATCCATTGTCAATAACAGTTTCAGGCGAAAGGGTATGTACTAATTCACTCACGATGCTTCTCCATATAAGGGTTTCCTTTGACCAAAAAATAACAGTCAAGCTTTCAGTTTTTTGAAGGTTATAAAAAGAGTTTCATCCGGTTTATTAACGGAATTAATAAAGCCGGGGAGGTACTCTTACTATTTTGAAAATTTGACAAGCGACAGTGCCTTTCAGGTAATTTAACAATTCATTTTCATCAAGACTAAAATGCAGTGACATCATTGTAAATATAAGTAAAGGTACTTACACTAAGGAAAAAAATTCCACAATTGGAGGGGGGATGGAGAGTCTGCGAGGTCTCAGGGCGTTTGTTTATACAGCTGAACTGGGCAGCTATGTTGCAGCGGCAAGGGTGTCAGGCATCTCTTCTTCAGCGATTGCAAAGAGCGTGGCGAAACTTGAAGACGAACTCGGGGTAAGGCTTTTTCATCGGACAACGCGCAGCATCGGTCTGACTGAAGAAGGGAATGTCTTCTATGAACGGTGTAAGTTCATCCTGAATGAGATTCGCGATGCCAGAGCTCTGATTGCCGAAACGCGCATCACGCCCTGCGGCAGATTACATATCAGCGTGCCGCAAATTTTCGGGCATTCCCTTTTGATGCCCATACTTCCACGTTTTATTGAAAAGTACCCTGATATACAGCTTGATATCGATTTTGAAGATCGCGTGGTGGATCTGATTGCGGAAGGAATAGATGTCGCGGTGAGAAGTGGTGAGCTGGCAGATAACCGCCTTGTGAGCAGAAAGCTGGGAGAGCAGTATTTTGTCGTCTGTGCCAGCAGAGAGTATCTAAAAACGCATGGCATCCCTTTGAACCCTGCTGATCTGGTCCACCATCGCTGCATACATTTCAAATATCCCTCAAGTGGTCGAATCGCCAGTTGGGCTTTCTCTGCCGATTTTGAAAACCTGGACCTTCCCAGGGATCTTATATTCAACAATACTCACGCTGGGTTGCGGGCAGCCATTGATGGATCAGGCGTAGCTCATCTGCCGGTCTATGTTGCTGAAGAAGCATTTGAAAAAGAATTACTCGTCCCTTTACTGACTGAATACATGCTGCCATTAGGATCGATGTCGCTAATCTGGCCTTCTAACCGCCATTTATCCTCGAAGGTCAGAGCATTTGTGGATTTTGTCAGCAGCGAACTGGTTCAGGGGAACTATTTTACGAACATCGGCAGTCAGACGCTGAGTGGGCCTGACGAAGCGTGAATTGAAGGGGATGGGCGAGCCACAGGAAGTGGCGAGTCTATTGAACCTTCGATAACGGGTTCGCTCTGAAAAGCAAAAACCCGCCAGAGGCGGGTTCTTTAAATATGGTGCCCGAACCCGGAATCGAACCAGGGACACGGGGATTTTCAATCCCCTGCTCTACCGACTGAGCTATTCGGGCAACGGGGCGCATTAAACCGTAAAGGCCGCAGGCCGTCAACGGCTTTCACTAAAAAACCCCGGAAAAGGTGACTGATTGCCTGCTTTTCAGTCAAAAGGGGTAAAACCTCAGGCCAGCGCCCCGTTTTTGCGGCACAGTGCGATGTTGTAAACATCTTCCGCCAGGCGCTGAGCGGTGGCGACATCCTGCACGTTGCGCTTCACCAGCAGCTTGCTCAGGCAGCCCTCAAGAATCAGCTCCATCTGGTCGGCGACCATGCTGGGGTTATCCAGACCCTGTTCCACCAGAATCTCATGAGTAAACTGCCAGGAGCCGCGTTTCTGCTGCTCGGCCAGCTGGTGAATGGGCTGATCGGGCTGCGGGTAGAAGCTGCAGGCGGCGATAAACAGGCAGCCCGGAAAACGCCCTTTGCTGACCTGTTCACTCAGGACTTCGTAGCGTGCCATCAGTTTCTGATCTGCCGACAGCGACCCATCCAGCAGGATCTGGCGACGCCAGGTTTCAATCTGCTGCCCGTGATAGCGCAGCGCATCGTAGAGCAGGGCGTCGCGGTCGGGCCAGAACAGCCGGAGCTGCTCTGAAGGTAATCCGGAACCCGCCAGGTTTTCCAATGAGAGGGTGGCGGCGAGGCCGTTCTGTTCAAGCACATTCAATGCATGCTCGAGTATCTGTTCACGCTGCAAGTGACTCTCCTCTGGTATGCAGGCCCGGCTGTTTTACCGGGCAATGACCTGACTCCAGTGTTGTTTACGGGGTAAGTTTCTGCAAATGCGCGCGGAAGTCAGCGGCATCCAGAAACCCGGTGATACGCGAACCGGGGATTTCGCGGCCCTGCGCATCAAAGAACAGAATTGTGGGTAAGCCCAGCACCTGAAGATGCTGTAACAGTGCGTTGTCGCGGGCGTTGTTGTCGGTGACGTTGGCCTGCATTAGCTGCACCTGACGCAGGCTATCGCGCACGGCGCGGTCACTGAAGGTATATTTTTCAAACTCTTTACAGGCGACGCACCAGTCAGCATAGAGATCGACCATCGTGATGCGACCGCGGGCCTGCTGCAGCGCACTGTCGAGCTGCTGCGGCGTCTGAAGGGTCTGGAACGGCAGAGGGGTTACCGCCTGCTGCGTGGCCGGATCGCCAAAGGCCCAGTCCTGCAAGGGTCGCGCACTGATCAGCGCAGCGGTCAGCATGACAATCTGCACCACGCGCCACTTTCCGCTGCTGGCACGCAGGCTGAGGCTGAACGCCCAGCCAAAGAACGCCACGCCAAGCAGACTCCAGAGCCGCCATCCCCAGGCCTCGCCCACGATGCGCTCCAGCAGGAACACCGGCAGCGCCAGGATGACAAACCCGAAGCCCTCCTTGACGGTCTGCATCCACGGGCCGCTTTTCGGCAGCAGGCGGTTACCAAACAGGGTCACGGCGATCAGTGGCAGCCCCATCCCGACGGCATAGAGCCACAGCGTGCCGGCACCGGCCCACAGATTTCCGCTCTGCGCGATGTAGAGCAGAATGGCGCTGAGCGGAGCCGTAGTGCAGGGCGAGCAGATCAATCCCGCCAGCGCTCCCATCAGGAAGACGCCGGGCAGCGATCCGCCCCGCTGGCGATTGCTCCACAGGGTCAGGCGGGTTTGCAGACTGGCGGGCAGTTGCAGCGTAAACAGGCCAAACATGGAGAGAGCCAGCACGATAAACAGCAGCGAGAGCGTGATGAGCACCCAGGGATGCTGCAGGGCGGCCTGGAAACGCAGACCGGCTGCGGCGACCACCACGCCCAGCAGCGTGTAGGTCAGCGCCATCCCCTGCACGTAGACCATTGCCAGGGCAAACAGGCGTCCCAGCGAATAATGGCGCTGGCCGCCCAGGATAATGCCGGCGATCAGCGGGTACATCGGCAGCACGCAGGGCGTAAAGGCGACGCCGATGCCGATCAGCAACGCCCACAGTGGCGAAAAGGGCAGCGGGCTGGCGGAGGCGGGCTGAACCTCAGGCTTAGGGCTGGCGGGCGCTGGCCGGCTGTCTGTGGCTACCGCATTCAGCGGCACGGATCGCGTCTCCGGCGGGTAGCAGAAGCCGGCAGCCGCACAGCCCTGATAAGTCACGCTGAGCGTGGCACCGGGGCCTGCCTGTTGCAGCGTCACCGGCAGCGTCAGATCCTGCGGATAGATCTCACTCTTGCCGAAAAATTCATCTTCATGCGGCTCGCCGGCAGGCAGCGTCAGCGGCGCGAGGGTCGCATTCTGTGGCGTGATGTGAATCTGCTGGCGATAGAGGTAATAGCCTGACTTCACTTTCCAGTGCAGATTGAGCTGCGCGCCCTGCTGGTCGAAATCAAACGTAAAGGCCTGGTCGACGGGCACAAAGCGGCCGGTCGCCGGACTGGAAAAGAGGGAAGCGTGCGCCTGCAGACAGACAAACAGCGTCAGCAGAAGCGTTATTAAGCGAGAGATGCGTGCAGCCATGACAAGTATTCACTGTCTCCATGTTGAACCGGCAGTGCCAGCAGTTCGGGCACGTCGTAAGGGTGCGCGGCTTTAAGCAGATCGCACAGCGCCTGCTGGTGATTGCTGTCGCACTTCAGCAGCATCTGCACTTCACTGCTCTGCTCAATCCGGCCCTGCCAGAGATAGCAGGAGGTCGCGCCGGGCAGCAGGGTCACGCAGGCCGCCAGCCTGGCTTCCAGCGCCAGGGTCGCAAGCTGTTGCGCCGTGGCCTGATCGGGGGCAGTACAGAGGATAACGACGGCATTCATCCTGTGACTCCTGTGTGATGAAAAGAGCGCCGATGATAGCACGCTCCCTTCATAACACGATGGCGGCGCTACAAGAGCAGTCCGCCAAAGATGAAGCCGGAAAGCACCGACAGCGCGATAGCGATAACGCCGGGAATGATAAAGGCGTGGTTGAACACAAACTTACCAATCCGGGTGGAGCCGGTATCGTCCATCTCAACGGCGGCCAGCAGTGTGGGGTAGGTGGGCAGCACAAACAGTGCCGATACCGCCGCAAAGGAAGCAATCGCGGTGAGCGGGGTGACACCCAGCAGCAGGGCGGCCGGCATCAGTGCCTTGGTGGTCGCCGCCTGTGAGTAGAGCAGCATGGAGGCAAAGAAGAGCACCAGCGCCAGCATCCACGGATAGGTTTTCAGCGTGTCGCCCGCCAGCGTCTGAATCTCTGCCAGATGCGCTTTGACAAAGGTGTCGCCCAGCCAGGCGACACCCATCACGCAGATACAGGCGCTCATGCCGGATTTAAAGGTGCTGGCGCTGAGGATCTCGCTGGTGTCGAGCTTGCAGGTCAGGCTGATCAGCGTAGCGATAGTCAGCATAAACACCACAATCGCTTCGTTGCGTGGCAGCGGCGGATCGGCGATCAGCCCGACGCTGGCGCTGGTGGCGGTGGCATAGAGCACCACGGCAATAATACCCGTCAGAAACAGCAGCACCGAGCGTTTCGCCCCCGGCTTCGGCTGGTAGACGCTGGCACCCCGCAGGGTAACTTCCCCTTTGGCGAGACGCGCCTGATAAACCTCATCATCTTTAAGCTCTTTGCCGAGGAAGTTAGTGACCAGCGCGGCCAGGAAGAGGCCCACCATCGTGGCGGGGATCGCAATCGCCAGCAGCGTGATGTAGCTGACGCCGCGCGGTTCCAGCAGCGTGGCAAAAAAGACCACGGCGGCGGAGATGGGAGAGGCGGTAATCGCGATCTGCGACGCCACCACCGCAATCGACAGCGGACGGGAAGGGCGCACGCCCTGCTCTTTGGCCACTTCCGCGATCACCGGCAGCGTCGAGAAAGCGGTGTGGCCGGTGCCTGCCAGCAGCGTCATCAGGTAGGTTACCAGCGGGGCCAGCAGTGTGACGTGGCGCGGATGTCGGCGCAGCAGGCGTTCCGCCAGGCTCACCAGATAGTCCATGCCGCCCGCCACCTGCATCGCCGCGATGGCGGCGATCACCGCCATGATGATCTCTATCACGTCGAACGGGATAGCGCCGGGTGCCATGCCAAAGCCCAGCGTCAGGATCAGTACCCCCATCCCGCCGGCGAATCCGATACCAATGCCGCCAAGACGTGCGCCCAGCCAGATCGCCATCAGGACGACAAGCAGCTCAACCACAAACATGAATCACTCCTGCAAAGTTAACCGGTGAACTCCGGGAATGCTGTGTACCAAAAAAAAAGGCACACCATGTTGATCGCGGTGTGCCTTTGGTTAACCCGCGTGGGTTAAACCCTACTGCTCGTTTTCATCGGTGTAGCGTTTTGCTTTATAAACCGGATACATCAGGTTCTGCACCGAGAAGATATCGTCCAGCTCACTCTCCGTCAGCAGGCCGCGCTCCAGCACCACCTCACGCACACTTTTCCCGGTTTCGGCACAGATTTTGCCGACGATGTCGCCGTTGTGGTGGCCGATGTAGGGGTTGAGGTAGGTCACGATGCCAATTGAGTTGAAGACGTAGGCTTCGCACACCGCGCGGTTAGCGGTGATGCCGTTGACGCACTTCTCCAGCAGGTTGTAGCAGGCGTTGGTCAGGATGCTGATCGACTCAAACAGCGCCTGGCCAATGACCGGCTCCATGACGTTAAGCTGCAGCTGACCCGCTTCAGAAGCCATGGTCACGGTGGTGTCGTTGCCAATCACCTTGAAGCAGACCTGGTTAACCACTTCCGGCACCACCGGGTTCACTTTGGCCGGCATGATGGAGGAGCCCGCCTGCAGCTCAGGCAGGTTGATTTCATTCAGGCCGGCGCGCGGACCCGAGGAGAGCAGGCGCAGGTCGTTACAGATTTTAGAGAGCTTCACCGCCAGACGTTTCAGCGACGAGTGAACCATCACATAGGCGCCGCAGTCGGAGGTCGCTTCAATCAGATCTTCCGCCGGAATAACCGGCAGGTTGCTGACTTCCGCCAGACGCTGCACGGCCAGATGCTGATAGCCATCCGGCGTGTTAAGACGGGTACCGATGGCGGTCGCGCCAAGGTTAACCTCCAGCAGCAGTTCGGCGGTGCGCAGAATGCTTTTGGTCTCTTCGTTCAGCAGCACGCTGAAGGCGTGAAACTCCTGCCCCAGAGTCATCGGCACCGCATCCTGCAGCTGGGTTCGACCCATTTTCAGGATGGTCTGGAATTCATCGGCTTTGCGCTGGAAGCCTTCAGACAACTGGCTGATGCCATCAAGCAGTTTCAGCAGCGAACTGTAAACCGCGATGCGGAAACCAGTCGGGTAGGCGTCGTTGGTCGACTGGCACTTGTTTACATGGTCGTTGGGGTTGAGATACTGGTATTCCCCTTTCTGGTGGCCCATCAGCTCAAGACCGATGTTTGCCAGCACCTCATTGGTGTTCATGTTGACCGAGGTCCCGGCGCCGCCCTGATAGACATCCACGGGGAACTGATCCATACAGCGGCCCTTGTTCAGCACTTCGTCGCAGGCCTGAATGATGGTATCGGCAATGTTACGCGGGATGGTCTGCAGCTCTTTGTTAGCCATCGCTGCTGCTTTTTTTACCATCACCATACCGCGGACAAATTCAGGTATGTCACTAATTTTGCTGTTGCTGATATAAAAATTTTCAATCGCACGCAGAGTATGGACGCCATAATAGGCATCCGCCGGAACTTCGCGCATACCTAACAGGTCTTCTTCGATACGAATGTTGTTCGCCATGATAACCTTCTTGTTGTTGCCGCTAACCATCACAAAGGATGGGTTTATTTTGTCGTGGTGTGCCCGTGCCGACATATTATCCGTCTTCATAGAGGCGTGTGCGATCATATTCTGATGCCCGGGAAAAGCACGCATGCAGATCGCTAATGCTGCTGCCGGGTTAACGATATGTGAAGTTGGTTACAAAATTAACCCCGCAGGATAAATTTGACAGGATCGGTTGAAAAGGGCGGCGCGGGTGCCCATCTCTTTTCTTATCCTCCTCAGGATGAACGCTTTCTGCTGACCGGCACGCTGCCGTTCAGCCTCTACTTACAGGAGAGTACGGTGCGCTGGATACCGTTATTAGTCTTTTTTGTTCTGGCCTGGATTGAGATTTCACTGTTCATCCAGGTCGCGCACGTCATGGGCGTGCTGCTGACCATGCTGCTGGTGGTGTTCACCTCCTGCATCGGGGTTTCGCTGGTAAAAAATCAGGGCATGAAAAACTTCATGCTGATGCAGGAGAAGCTGGCGCGTAACGAAAGCCCGGCCACGGAGATGATCAAAAGCGTCTCGCTGATCATCGCCGGTTTCCTGCTGCTGCTGCCGGGCTTCTTTACCGATCTGCTGGGCCTGCTGCTGCTGCTGCCCCCGGTTCAGAAGCATCTGACGCTAAAGCTGATGCCCCATCTGCGCGTCTGGCGCGGGCCGGGAGCCGGACCGGACAGCGGCTACACGATGGACGGCGAGTTTGAGCGTAAAAACAGCGATCGCCTTGAGCATCACGACGATCACCAGGATCGTTAACCGCCATTGTCACCACTGAAAGCGCAACCTCCGGGTTGCGTTTTTTATTTGCGCCGTCATCTGTTTAAAAAAACATCACTTATGGCTTCCATAGAAAAAATTTGTTGTTCGCCCCCTTGAAAGCGGGTGGGGATGGCCCTATCTCACAGGTCACGAGGCCGGAAGCCATGCAGCCCGGTGTTCAACCCCAAAACTGAATGATTGGACTTCTCAAAGGAGAGCTATCACATGAAAATTCGTCCATTGCACGATCGCGTCATCGTCAAGCGTAAAGAAGTTGAAGCTAAATCAGCTGGCGGCATCGTGCTGACCGGTTCTGCAGCCGGTAAATCTACCCGTGGTGAAGTTCTGGCTGTCGGCAATGGCCGCATCCTTGAGAGTGGCGACGTTAAGCCGCTGGACGTGAAGGTTGGCGACGTGGTGATTTTCAACGAAGGTTACGGCGCTAAAACCGAAAAGATCGACAACGAAGAAGTGCTGATCATCTCTGAAAGCGACATTCTGGCGATTGTCGAAGCGTAATTTTTTCGCGTAACTCACTGAACGAAACGAATTTAAGGGACAATTGAAATGGCAGCTAAAGACGTAAAATTCGGTAATGACGCTCGCGTAAAAATGCTGCGTGGCGTGAACGTACTGGCAGATGCAGTAAAAGTTACCCTGGGCCCGAAAGGCCGTAACGTGGTTCTGGATAAATCTTTTGGTGCACCGACCATCACTAAAGATGGCGTGTCCGTTGCGCGTGAAATCGAACTGGAAGACAAGTTCGAAAATATGGGCGCGCAGATGGTGAAAGAAGTGGCCTCTAAAGCGAACGACGCTGCAGGCGACGGCACCACCACCGCGACCGTACTGGCGCAGGCTATCATCACCGAAGGTCTGAAAGCCGTTGCCGCGGGTATGAACCCGATGGACCTGAAGCGCGGTATCGACCAGGCCGTTGTGTCTGCCGTTGAGAAACTGAAAGCGCTGTCTGTACCTTGCTCAGACTCTAAAGCGATTGCGCAGGTAGGTACTATCTCTGCTAACTCCGATGAAACCGTGGGCCAGCTGATTGCTCAGGCGATGGAGAAAGTGGGTAAAGAAGGCGTGATCACCGTTGAAGAAGGCACCGGCCTGCAGGACGAGCTGGATGTGGTTGAAGGTATGCAGTTTGATCGCGGCTACCTGTCACCGTACTTCATCAACAAGCCAGAAACCGGTGCGGTTGAACTGGAATCGCCGTTCATCCTGCTGGCTGACAAGAAAATCTCTAACATCCGTGAAATGCTGCCCGTGCTGGAAGCCGTTGCGAAAGCCGGTAAACCTCTGCTGATCATCGCGGAAGATGTTGAAGGCGAAGCCCTGGCAACGCTGGTGGTCAACACCATGCGCGGCATCGTTAAAGTGGCTGCGGTTAAAGCACCAGGCTTCGGTGACCGTCGTAAAGCCATGCTGCAGGATATCGCTATCCTGACCGGCGGTACCGTCATCTCTGAAGAGATCGGTATGGAGCTGGAAAAAGCTGCGCTGGAAGATCTGGGTCAGGCAAAACGTGTTGTGATCAACAAAGACACCACCACCATCATCGACGGTGTGGGTGAAGAGACCACCATTCAGGGCCGTGTTACCCAGATTCGTCAGCAGATCGAAGAAGCGACCTCTGACTACGACAAAGAAAAACTGCAGGAGCGCGTCGCGAAACTGGCAGGCGGCGTAGCCGTTCTGAAAGTGGGCGCAGCCACTGAAGTTGAAATGAAAGAGAAGAAAGCGCGCGTTGAAGATGCACTGCACGCAACCCGTGCTGCTGTCGAAGAAGGCGTGGTTGCAGGTGGTGGTGTGGCGCTGGTTCGCGTTGCAGCACAGCTGTCAGAGCTGCGTGGTCAGAACGAAGACCAGAACGTCGGTATCAAAGTTGCGCTGCGCGCGATGGAAGCACCACTGCGTCAGATCGTCTCTAACGCCGGTGAAGAGCCTTCTGTTGTGGCGAACAACGTGAAAGCGGGCGACGGTAACTACGGTTACAACGCGCAGACTGAAGAGTACGGCAACATGATCGACTTCGGTATCCTGGACCCAACTAAAGTGACCCGTTCTGCGCTGCAGTACGCGGCCTCTGTTGCGGGTCTGATGATCACTACCGAGTGCATGGTTACTGACCTGCCAAAAGGCGACGCACCTGATTTAGGCGCTGGCGCTGGCGGTATGGGTGGCATGGGCGGTATGGGCGGCATGATGTAATTGCCGTTGACTGCCTGAGTCACAAAAGAACCCCCGACCGGAAACGGCCGGGGGTTTTTCTTTTGGGCAGGAAAATAGTATAAGTAGTGGCGCAATCGTACGTCTTTCCTCCTGATATTTCCCGTTGTCTGCACGCTGTCTGCAGTTGTCCGGCTGAATTCACTGATGTTCAGTTCATTCTTCAGGCAGGCAGCGTCGCCGAGACGTAACATGAAATATTGAGGGGATATAACGGGATTAAGGCAATGAATGTGCAGAAAAAAGTGCTTTTTTTCTGCTACGCTGCCACCCGACTCTGATGATAATAAATGGGGATTACAATGCGGATTAACCTCTTGCCCGGACTGACGGCTGGCGTGTTATTGCTGGCGGGCTGCAGCAGCTCTACGCAACTCTCTTCAGCAGGCGAGCGCGTGACGTTTACCGATCAGCAGCCTGCCAGTTCCTGCCAGCTTCTGGGCAACCTAACCGGCTCACAGAGCAACTGGCTGAGCGGTGCAGGCGGCGAAACCAGCGCACTGCGCGGTGCAGCCAATGATCTGCGCAATCGCGCCGCGGAGATGGGCGGCAACGTGATTTATGGTGCCACCAGCCCGACGCAGAATCTGCTGTCTGCGTTCGCGCCTCTGGACAGCAAAATGACCGGTCAGGTCTACAAGTGCCCATAATGTGGCATAGGTAGTACAGCGAATCTCAGCGGCCAGCCTTATGCTGGCCGTTTTTATTCCTGACGCAGCTGTAAATCCAGCGGCGTTTTACTCGGCTCTCCGCCAATTTCCCGCGCCAGTTTCGGCACCAGATAGCCGGAAACCTGTGACAGTAATGCCCGCACCAGCTGGCGCGCCTCATCGTCAGACACAAAGAAATGTGCGGCACCCTGCACCTTATCCAGCACATGCAGATAGTAGGGCAGAATGCCCGCATCAAACAGGGCATTGCTCAGAGTGGCCAGCGTCTGCGCATTATCGTTCACGCCCCGCAGCAGCACGCTCTGATTCAGCAGGGTGACACCGGCCCGCTTCAGGCTGCTCATCGCCTCACGCAGCGCATCATCAATCTCCTGCGCATGGTTGATGTGCGTCACCATCACCACCTGCAGGCGGGTCGTGCGAAGCATCTCACAGAGCTGATCGGTAATGCGTGCCGGAATCACCACCGGTAAACGACTGTGGATGCGCAACCGCTTCAGGTGCGGGATCTTTTCCAGCGCGGCAATCAGCCACGCGAGCTCATGATCTTTCGCCATTAATGGATCGCCGCCGGAGAAGATAATCTCATCCAGTTCCGGATGATCGGCGATATAGTCCAGCGCCGCCTGCCAGCTTCGCTTATTACCGGGATTATCCTGATAGGGGAAGTGACGGCGGAAGCAGTAGCGGCAGTTGACCGCACAGCCGCCTTTGACCAGCAATAACGCCCGGTTGCGGTATTTATGCAGCAGTCCGGGCACCGCGTTACTTTGTTCATCGAGCGGATCGGTGCTATAACCAGGCGTATCGATGAATTCCTGACGCTGCGTCAGAACCTGAAGCAGCAACGGGTCGTGCGCATCGCCTTTTTTCATCCGGCTGATGAAGGCATGCGGAACGCGCAGGGCGAAAAGCCGCCGCGCATCCGCGCCAGCGGCCAGCTCAGGATGCTGTTCCAGGGCTAAAATACGCAGTAATTCATCAGGTTCAGTGACAACATCAGCAAGTTGCTGCAACCAATCTTCTCTGGAAGGTATTTTTAGGGTTACAATGTGTGCCATTTTTTTGGCTTAGTACCAGTATCAATTTTCGTAGAGGGCCTTCATGGCGACTTATTCTAGCAACGATTTCCGTCCCGGTCTTAAAATCATGTTCGAAGGCGAGCCGTATGCCATCGAATCCAGTGAGTTCGTTAAACCGGGTAAAGGTCAGGCATTCGCACGCGTTAAAATGCGTCGCCTGCTGACGGGTTCTCGCGTTGAGAAAACTTTTAAATCCACCGACTCCGCCGAAGGCGCAGACGTAATGGATACCAACCTGAGCTACCTGTACAACGACGGTGAGTTCTACCACTTCATGCACCAGGAAAGCTTTGAGCAGTTCCCGGTTGAAGAGAAGACTGTGGGCGAAGCAGCGAAATGGCTGCAGGACAACGCAGAATGTATCGTTACGCTGTGGAATGGTCGTCCTATCGCCGTTCAGCCACCGAACTTTATCGAAGCTGAAATCGTGGAAACCGATCCAGGCCTGAAAGGTGACACTGCCGGTACCGGCGGTAAACCTGCCAAGCTCTCTACCGGCGCGGTTGTAAAAGTGCCACTGTTCGTTCAGGAAGGCGAAGTGGTGAAAGTTGACACCCGCTCTGGCGAATACGTGTCACGCGTGAAGTAAGATTCGCAGGCGCATCTCCGGATGCGCCTTTTTCTTGTCTGAGAGAAAAAATGAAAAAGCTGGCAAAATTAATCGCATTCGCGTTGCTGGTCTCCTCTGCATTAAGTGCCTGCAACACATTCCACGGTTTTGGCGAAGATGTCTCCCACTTAGGTGGTGCCATTTCGCGTGCGGCAAAATGACCTTAACGGCTTCTCCTTTTTAAAGTTCCGCGGCAGCATCCGCCGGAAATCCGGCTATGCTTAAAGCGCTGTACTTTACATCCATCAAAAAGGACATTGTCATGTTAAAGAAAAGTATTGCCGCGATCTTCTCTGTACTGGTGCTCTCTTCACTGCTGACGGCTTGCAACACCACGCGTGGCGTGGGTGAAGACGTCGAAGCGGGTGGCCAGGCGATTCAGAACAGCACGAAGTAACCTGTTATTACAGCCGGTACGAAAACGGTTTTGTACCGGCTTATTCCCTCTGCACTATTTCTGTTTCACCCAGATTAACTCATCAACCGGGAAGCCATCCCGGCGCGCCTGATCAATCAGCTTCTCTTTGACGCCCGGCTCCAGCTGCGGTGTGCGCGACAGTATCCACAGGTAGTGGCGATTCGGGCCACACACCAGAGCATAGCGGTAGTCGGGATCCAGGGCGATAACGTTGTAGCCGCCGTAGAAGGGGCCAAAGAACGAGACTTTCAGGGCGGCGCGCTGCGGCTCACCGGTGAAGTAGGCCTTACCGACGCTCTCCTGCCAGCGCTGTTTTTTCACGTTATAGCCACGATTGATCACTTTCAGGCCGCCATCTTCACGCGGGCTGTAGTTAGCCGTGACCTGCTCCAGACCGCGTTCAAACGGATGATTGAGGCGGGCAATCTCATACCACTGGCCGAGATAGCGCTGGCTGTCAAAGTTCTCAACAACCGTGACGTTTTTGGGTGGCGTGGTGCTACAGGCAACGGAGAGAAAAGCGCTGAGGCTGGCGACAAGGGTTTTCCATAAAGACATAGCGGGATTCCTTTGTGATTTAACTGCTTAAGTATAGAAGCCGAAGCGCTGTTTTTGGCATCGCCGGCATGAGATTGTTTGCCGCAGGCATTGCAGGTAGACTTCCACCCCTTATTTGTATCAGGAGTCATCACCATGAGCGAAACGGCAAGCTGGCAACCAAGCGCATCCATCGCCAATTTGTTAAAACGCGCCGCGATTTTAGCGGAAGTGCGTCGTTTCTTTGCCGATCGTGGCGTACTGGAAGTGGATACGCCAGCGATGAGCCAGGCCACTATTACCGATATCCATCTGGTGCCTTTCCAGACGCGTTTTGTCGGGCCTGGTGCGTCGCAGGGGCGCGATCTCTGGCTGATGACCAGCCCGGAATATCATATGAAACGCCTGCTGGCAGCGGGCAGTGGTCCGATCTATCAGATGGGGCGCAGTTTCCGCAATGAAGAGGCGGGACGTCATCATAATCCGGAATTCACCATGCTGGAGTGGTACCGGCCGCACTACGACATGTACCGCCTGATGAATGAGGTGGACGATCTGCTGCAGCAGGTGCTGGAGTGTGACAGCGCAGAGTCGCTCTCCTATCAGCAGGCCTTTATCCGCCACCTGGATCTGGATCCGCTGTCGGCAGATAAAGCGCAGCTGCGTGAAGCGGCAGAGAAGCTGGGCGAAGGCGAGCTGGCGCGTGCAGAAGAAGATCGCGATACGCTGCTGATGCTGCTGTTTATGCTGGGCGTGGAGCCGAAGATCGGCCAGGACAAACCCTGCTTCGTTTATCATTTCCCGGCCAGTCAGGCGGCACTGGCGGAGATCAGCACCGAAGATCACCGCGTAGCTGAACGTTTTGAGGTCTATTACAAAGGCATTGAGCTGGCGAACGGTTTCCGTGAGCTGACCGACAGCCGCGAGCAGCGTCAGCGGTTTGAGCAGGATAACCGTCGCCGTGCGGCGCGCGGTCTGCCGGTCCATCCTATTGATACTTATCTGCTGGATGCGCTGGCGCACGGTATGCCCGCCTGTTCCGGGGTCGCGCTGGGTATCGATCGGCTGATTATGCTGGCGTTAAAAGCAGAGTCACTGAGTGAGGTGATCGCCTTTCCGGTTGATCGCTGCTAGTCCGTGGCTCACAGACGATGACGGAGCAGAGGGGAAGGGGTGGCCCGGATGAAGAGCAAAGCGTCCGAGCCAGGATGGCGAGGCCGACCGCCAGGGATGGCGGCCTTCTTTGCGATCAGCCGGGCCACCCCTGACCGGGCACCTGTTTCAGCTAACCACTGTTATCAGGAAATTCCTGAATGGTGACCGGCAGCGTCAGTTTCTGATCGTTGCGCAGCACCTGCACATCAATCACGGAACCGGGACGAATCTCTGCCACCTGATCCATGGTCTCCTGCGCCGAGATGGCTGGCTTACCGTTTACGCTGAGCAGTACATCGTTGGCCTGAATTCCGGCCTTGTCCGCCGGTCCATCCGGCGTCACCACGCTGACGATAATGCCCTGAACCCGATCCAGATTGCTGCCCTGTCCATGCAGCGGCGGCAGCTCACGACCGGTAATACCGATATAGCCGCGGATCACCCGACCATCACGAATCAGCTTATCCATGATCTTCGAGGCTAAAACGGTGGGGATGGCGAAACCAATGCCTTCCGGCGTTTCGCCATCGTTACTTTTATCAAAGGTCAGGGTGTTGATGCCCATCAGCTCGCCAAGCGAGTTAATCAGCGCGCCACCGGAGTTACCCTGATTGATCGACGCATCGGTCTGCAGGAAGTTCTGGCGGCCTGATGAACTCAGTCCAACCCGGCCCGTGGCGCTGATAATGCCCTGCGTCACCGTCTGCCCCAGGTTATAGGGGTTGCCTATCGCCATCACGACATCGCCGATATGCGCCTGGCGATTGGGATTGATCGGGATGACAGGCAGGCCGGAGGCGGTGATTTTCAGCACGGCAAGATCGGTCATGCCGTCGGAACCGACCAGCGTAGCCTCAAAGAAGCGGCCATCCTGCAATGCCACGATAATCTGATCGGCATTATTGATGACGTGCTTGTTGGTCAGGATGTAGCCTTTGGCATTCATAATCACCCCCGAGCCCAGGGTGGTGATGCCACGGTTGTTGTTGCCGTGGGCGCTCCGGTTATAAACGTTTACAACGGCAGGCACGGCGCGGCGCACCCCCTGATTGAAGCTGAAGGGCGTTTCGTCGTTGATATCGTCGTGGTTATAGAGGGCGTCGCTGCCCATACGCAGTGCAGGCAGTGCTGCGAGTAGAATACCCGCCACAATCAGGCCCAGCACTACGGCACGCAAAAGTTTAAGAAACATGGTGTTAAATCACGCCAGGGGAGATCGCTGGGCAGAATAACATGAGAGCGGCGGACACACACGCGCTTGTGTCCGCCATAATGCGAGGTTTATCTCAACAACAGATAGATACTTTCATCGCCGCGCACCACGTTCAGTGCCAGAACCGGCGGTTTGCCTTCCAGTATCTTGCGCATCTCAGCCAGGGTCTGAACCCGGTTGCGGTTTACGCCGATGATCACATCATCTTTCTGCAGGCCAACCTGTTCAGCCGGTGTCCCTTTTTCGATGGTGTCGACCTTCACGCCTTTGTCGCCGGTTTTGGTCTGTCCATCACTCAGGGTGGCACCCTGCAGGGCCGGAGACATCAGCTGGGCGCTGGCGGTGGTCTGAGCGCTCTGCTCCAGCGTAACGGTGACCGTCACCGGTTTGCCTTCGCGCAGCAGGCCAAGCTTAACCTGTTCGCCTGGTGGGGTCGTGCCTACCTTTACCCGCAACTCAGCGAAGCTGGTAATCGGCTTGTCGTTGATTGAGGTAATGATGTCGCCGGACTTGATGCCCGCCTTCTGTGCGGCAGACTGCGGTAACACTTCCGAAACGAAGGCGCCACGCTGCACGTCGACATTGAATGCCTTCGCCATGTCGGCTGTCATTTCGGTGCCTTTAATACCCAGCTGACCGCGCTTCACTTCGCCAAATTTGATCAGCTGCTGCGCGAGGTTCATCGCCATATCGCTCGGGATCGCAAAGCCGATGCCGATATTGCCGCCGCTGGAGGCCAGGATGGCGGTGTTGATCCCAATCAGCTCGCCGTTCAGGTTGACCAGCGCACCGCCGGAGTTGCCGCGGTTAATCGCGGCATCGGTCTGAATAAAGTTTTCCAGCCCCTCCAGGTTAAGGCCGCTGCGGCCCAGCGCAGAGATGATACCGGAGGTCGCCGTCTGGCCCAGACCAAACGGGTTCCCGATTGCGACCGCAAAATCACCCACTTTCAGCTGGTCGGAGTCCGCCACTTTAATCTGCGTGAGGTTTTTCGCGCCCTGGATCTGAATCAGGGCGATATCGGTCTGCTCATCATGACCGATCAGTTTGGCTTCATACTCACTGCCATCGCCAAGCTGCACGTTGATCTTGTCGGCACCGTTCACCACATGATTGTTGGTCAGCACGTAGCCTTTCGCGGCATCAATGATCACGCCCGAGCCCAACCCTTCAAACGGCTGTGGCTGATTATTCCCGCCAGGCATCTGACCGAAAAAACGTTTCAGAGGCTCAGGGATATCCTGAGCCTGTTCGCCGGAATCGGTGCCTTCCACGTGAACGCTGACCACGGCAGGCAACACTTTTTCCAGCATCGGTGCCAGGCTCGGCAGCGGCTGGCCCGCAATTTGTGCTGGCAGCGTTGCCATCGCGTCTGGCGCGGCGGCAAGGCTCATCCCGATACTCAAGGCTAATGCGCTAAACAGGCGTGCTTGTTTTTTCATTGCTACAACGCTCTCGCTGCAAAGTGGGAGGATTTAATGAGTGTGACAGTCGTTTGTGGTCAGGGTTCGCAAAAACAGCGGGCGCAGACAGGCTGCGCCCCAAAAAGATTAGTCGCGGGCAGGGCGCTCGCCACGCAGTAAACCGGATGCGCCTTCAGAGTAGTCGCGCGGCATCTGCACCGGCACCTGGTCGTTGTCAGCTTCCGCTTCAGTCAGCTGATAGGCAAAAGGATTCTGCTGACCCGGCAGATTCGGCAGCAGATCGTTAGAGCCTTTCGCCATATGCTGATAAAGCTGACGATAGTCACGCGCCATGTTGTCCAGCAGCTCGGCGCTCTGTGCGAAGTGGTTAGTCAGCTCTTCGCGGTAATCGGCCAGCTCGGCCTTCGATTTTTCCAGTTCATACTGCATGCTGCGCTGCTCACGCAGCTTTTTGTTGCCGAAACGCATGGCGACTGCGCCGACAATAATACCTACCACTAAACCAATTAGCCCGTATTCCCAGGTCATAATGACTCCCGTGTTTTTTCCATTGTTCCGTAGGGCGTTGCACCATTTCAATAATAGTCACTATACCCGTTAATCTTATGGATGTGGAACTCCGGAGCAGCATGGCTTAGTGTAGAACGGCCTTTTTTTCAGCAACCGTGGTATGAATCAGACACTATTCAGGGACTTTGAAACAACAATGCAAACCTCATCTCCGCTTGCACGTTATGAGCAGGCGCTGTCGCAGGGCGAATTCAGGCCCGATGACGTACAACGTGAAGCGATTACCCGTTTAGACGCCCTGCAGCAGGCGCTGGTTGCCCGGCAACAGGCTGCCGCGCCCGCCTCATCCGGCCTGCTGGGTCGCCTGTCGAAATTGATCGGTAAAGAGAAAAATGCGGCGCCCCAGCCTGTTCGCGGACTCTACATGTGGGGCGGCGTCGGGCGCGGCAAAACCTGGGTCATGGATCTCTTTTTTCAGTCTATTCCTGGCGAACGCAAACTGCGCCTGCACTTCCACCGTTTCATGCTGCGGGTGCATGAAGAACTGACGCAACTGCAGGGGCAGAGCGACCCGCTGCTGATTATCGCGGACAAATTCAAAGCGGAAACTGACATCCTCTGTTTCGATGAATTTTTTGTCTCCGATATCACCGACGCGATGCTGCTGGGCACGCTGATGGAAGCGCTGTTTGAGCGCGGCATCGCCCTGGTGGCAACCTCGAACATTCCGCCGGATGACCTCTACCGCAACGGCCTGCAGCGCGCGCGTTTTCTGCCGGCTATTGAGCAGATAAAACGGCACTGTGATGTGATGAATGTGGATGCCGGCATCGACTACCGGCTGCGGACACTGACCTCGGCGCATCTGTGGAACTATCCGCTCAACGAGGCCACTCACACGGAGATGGCGCGCATGTTTAAGGCGCTGTCGGGCAGCCAGCCGGAGGAGGCGCCGGTGCTGGAAATCAACCATCGCCAGATGCCGACGCTGGGCGTCAGCGACGGCGTGCTGGCCATCAACTTCACGACGCTTTGCGGGGAAGGGCGCAGCCAGCATGACTACATCGCGCTTTCCCGCCGTTTTCACAGCGTGCTGCTCTATGACGTGCCGGTAATGATCTACAAAACCGAAGATCAGGCGCGCCGTTTCCTGGCCCTGGTTGACGAATTTTATGAGCGTCACGTGAAGCTGGTCGTGGCCGCAGAAACCTCGCTGACCGAGATCTATCAGGGGACGCGGCTGAAGTTTGAATACCAGCGCTGTTTATCGCGGCTTCAGGAGATGCAGAGCGAAGAGTATCTGCGCCTGCCGCATCTGCCGTGAGAATAATCAGGATAAATACCGAAATAGGGTTCGATTTTTGCAATCGACTTCTCTATAATCTTGCGACCCCACGTTACAGCAAAGGATTTTTTTCCCAAATCCTCTGTGTTCCAGTAACTCTATCCGAAGGGGTGGCTTGCTGGTCAAAATGGTCGTGTGAGCCTCATTCGTTTACTTAAGCGTTTGGGATTTCACCAACGTGTAACTTAATTTGGGTAAGCTTTTCGATGAAAACTTTTACAGCTAAACCAGAAACCGTCCAACGTGACTGGTTTGTAGTTGACGCAACGGGCAAAACTTTGGGTCGCCTGGCGACTGAACTGGCGCGCCGTCTGCGTGGTAAGCATAAAGCGGAATACACTCCGCACGTTGATACGGGTGATTACATCATCGTTCTGAACGCAGAAAAAATTGCTGTTACCGGCAACAAGCGTACTGACAAGATCTACTATCACCACACCGGCCACATCGGTGGTATCAAACAGGCGACCTTTGAAGAGATGATTGCTCGCCGTCCTGAGCGTGTGATTGAGATCGCGGTTAAAGGCATGCTGCCGAAGGGCCCGCTGGGTCGTGCTATGTACCGTAAGCTGAAAGTTTACGCAGGCAACGAGCACACCCATGCGGCACAGCAACCGCAAGTTCTTGACATTTAATCGGGATTAAAGGCAATGGCTGAAACTCAAAACTACGGCACTGGTCGCCGCAAAAGCTCTACCGCTCGCGTATTCATTAAGCCGGGTAGCGGTAACATCGTAATTAACCAACGTTCTCTGGAACAGTACTTCGGTCGCGAAACTGCCCGCATGGTCGTTCGTCAGCCGCTGGAACTGCTGGATCTGGTTGGTAAATTCGATCTGTACGTCACTGTTAAAGGTGGCGGTATTTCTGGTCAGGCTGGTGCGATCCGTCACGGTATCACCCGCGCTCTGATGGAATACGACGAATCACTGCGTGGCGAGCTGCGTAAAGCTGGCTTCGTAACGCGTGACGCGCGTCAGGTTGAACGTAAGAAAGTCGGCCTGCGTAAAGCACGTCGTCGTCCTCAGTTCTCCAAGCGTTAATTGTTTGCAGCTCCGGCTGCGGCAATTGGCTCAAAAAACCCGCTTCGGCGGGTTTTTTATTTTCTGCCTTCCCGTCTGATAACGGGGAAAACCGTAAGCCCGCGCTCAATTTACCTGCAAAGATTCATTCCACGCCCACAAGCAGCCTAAAATCTGGTAAACTCTGTGTCACTTTGCGCCCGCAGGCCGGTGCGTTATGCGCCTTCCCGCTGTCGGGGCGTCAGTTTTACGGCGCAGCTGACCAGGTTGCGTGCGAGTTCGACAAGCAAGTGAGTCGCCGTGTGGTTGGCTATTCGCAGTATCTTTTTGTGAACAAACTTGGAGGTTTTCATGGCTGTCGCTGCCAACAAACGTTCGGTAATGACGCTGTTTTCTGGTCCTACTGACATTTTCAGCCATCAGGTACGTATCGTTCTGGCGGAGAAGGGTGTCAGCGTAGAGATCGAGCAGGTCGAAATGGATAACCTGCCGCAGGATCTGATTGACCTCAATCCGTATCGCACAGTACCGACACTGGTAGATCGTGAGCTGACGCTGTATGAATCCCGCATCATCATGGAATATTTAGATGAGCGCTTCCCGCATCCGCCACTGATGCCGGTTTATCCGGTTGCCCGTGGTGACAGCCGCCTGATGATGCACCGCATCGAGCAGGACTGGTACAGCCTGATGAGGAAGGTTGAGAACAGCAGCGGTCAGGAAGCCGAAGCCGCACGCAAACAGCTGCGTGAAGAGCTGCTGGCGATCGCGCCGCTGTTTGGCCGCACGCCTTACTTCATGAGCGAAGAGTTCAGCCTGGTGGATTGCTACCTGGCACCGCTGTTATGGCGTCTGCCTTCAATGGGCATCGATTTGATCGGCTCTGGTTCAAAAGAGCTGAAAGGTTACATGAACCGCGTATTTGAGCGTGACTCTTTCCTCGCTTCATTAACTGAAGCTGAACGTGAAATGCGCCTGCAAGCACGGGCTTAACGTATGGAAATGTCGCAACTTACTGCACGTCGTCCCTATCTGCTGCGCGCCTTCTATGACTGGTTGCTCGACAACCAGCTGACGCCGCATCTGGTGGTCGACATCAATCAGCCAGGTGTTCAGGTGCCGCTGGAGTACGCGCGTGATGGTCAGATTGTCCTGAACATCGCGCCCCGTGCTGTCGGTAACCTCGATCTGGCGAATGACCAGGTGTCGTTTAACGCCCGCTTTGGGGGTGTTCCTCGTCAGGTTAACGTGCCGATGGCGGCAATTCTGGCAATCTATGCCCGGGAAAACGGTGCCGGAACGATGTTTGAACCGGAACCGGCTTACGAGCTGGATATTCAGGAGGCGTCAGAAGGTCAGGAAGAGACTATGATGTCCGTGATTGATGGCGATCGTCCCGACGATGCCAGCGATGATGAGACACCGCCTGATGACGATCCACCGCCGCGGGGTGGACGACCTTCACTGCGCGTCGTGAAATAACCGCAGCATTCTTAAAACAGATACCCGCCTCTCCGGCGGGTATTTTTTTGCCTGTCAGCCATAAAAAAATCTGGCTGCCTGCGCAAACCGGATTTTTTATCACACCTTCGCTATCAATAGACGTCGCGCAGGTAACGCTTCTCTTTCTTCAGCTGGTCGACATAGTCCGCTGCGCGCTCGCTGGAGAGGCCACCGAACTGGCGAACCACTTCATACAGCGCATTATCCACATCCTTCGCCATGCGTGATGCATCGCCACAGACATAGAAGTAAGCGCCTTCCTGCAGCCAGGCATAGAGCTCTGCACCCTGCTCAAGCATCCGGCTCTGCACGTAGATCTTCTTCTCCTGATCGCGGGAGAACGCCAGGTCAAGCCGCGTCAGCAAGCCATTATCCCGCCAGGCGAGCAGTTCATCCTGATAGATAAAGTCATGTTCCTGATGCTGATCGCCGAAGAACAGCCAGTTTTTGCCCTGCGCGCCGGTTGCCTGACGCTCCTGCAGGAAAGCCCGGAAGGGCGCGATGCCGGTGCCAGGTCCCACCATGATCAGCGGAGCGCTGTTATTGGCTGGGACGCGGAACGCTTTGTTCGGCGAAATAAAGATGGCTGGCTTTTCGCCACGACGTACGCGCTCAGCCAGGTAGGTTGAGCAGACGCCACCACGGTTACGGCCGCCGCTGTGATAGCGCACGGAAGCAACGGTCAGGTGCACCTGATTCGGATGGGCTTTGGAGCTGGAGGAGATCGAGTAAGCGCGATGCTGCAGCGGACGCAGCAGGGCAACAAACTCAGGCACCGCCAGCGTGCGCGTCAGGTCAAGCTGCAGCAGGTCAAGGCTATCTTTGCCCCACAGCCAGACACCCAGCGCATCTTTGTCGTCGTGCTGTAACACATGACGCAGCTCCTGGTTGGTGGTGTTCTGCCCGACCCATTCGATGAGCTTGCGCGACGGTTCAGAGATCTCAAACTGGTAGGTCAGCAGGTCGCCGAGGCTGCGGTCAAAGCCGGGCACCGGCGTCTCGTAGTCGGCATTAAGCTGGGTCAGCAGCAGGCTGACCAGCGATGGCTCGTTGACCGGAATGACGCCGAGCGCATCACCCGCTTCATACTTCAGGCCGCTGTCGGTCAGGTCAAACTCAAAATGTCGGATATCTTTGGCAGACTGCTCGCCAGAGAGGCGCTTGTTGGTGATCAGCGCCGCGGCGTAAGGGTTCGATTTGTTGCTGCCCGGGATGACCGGTGCTTCAGGCGCGCTCTCCAGCACGGTGCCGCTGCTGCCGGCGCTGGCCGCAAACTGAGGCATGGAGCTGTTCAGCCACTCGCTGGATGGCTCTTCATAGTCGATATCGCAGTCGATGCGATCCACCACGCGTTTTGCTCCCAGCTGCTCAAGGCGCATATCGATGAACTTGCCCGCCTGACAGAAGCCGTCATAGCCGGTATCACCGATTGCCAGCACGGCAAAATGCATCTGCTCCAGGCGCGGTGCGGTACTGGCAGAGATCGCATCCCAGAAGAGCTGCGCGTTATCCGGCATCTCGCCTTCGCCGTAGGTTGAGGTGACGATCAGCACATGGCGCATGGTGGCAAAGACGTCGAGGTCGACATCGCCCAGCGCCTGAACCACCGGCACCAGCCCTTTAGCACGGGCCGATTTCGCAGCGGTCTGCGCCAGCGCTTCGGCATTGCCGGTCTGTGAGCCGTAGAGAATGTGCAGTTGCGTGGTCGCGGCTGCACCTGTGCCCGCAGCGGGTTGCTGCTTGTCTTCTAATACCAGCAGACGGGAGTGAAGACCCGCGAGAAAGCCAGCCAGCCAGTATTTCTGATCGCCATTAAAAGGTGCATCTTCTGGAATATAAGGAATTTTCATGGGTACTTTTACTCAATCCCGTTCTTCCCCGTCATCAGTAACGCTGGCCGGTTTAAGCGGTTCCGCTTTCCCGCACCGCGGTGTGCGGCTGGGGAGAGCGGTTCTGCATCTGTCCGGTACAACGACGACTCCGGGCAATGATCAATGAATAACATTCAGTTCAGCCTGAACAATATGACTGTCAGGAGAGTTTGCCCACCGCCGCGGCGATTTCAGGCAAGGCCGCACGTGCAAACAGCTCTTCAAAATCAGGCAGGTGGCCCAGCACTTCCCGGTTACAGGCATCCTGATACATGATCCAGCCATAGGTGGCCAGGCTGTCCATGGAGCGGATGTTGCGCTGCGTCAGCGCCGCTTTGTAATCTGACATGCGTTTGGAACCAATCAGACTGGCCAGTTCGTCATCGTTATACGCTTCGATGGCGGAACGGGCATGGCGCTGCAGTTTGCTGATCAGCGAAAAGTCCTCCGTCATCAGCAGATTACGCACGGCTTTTTCTACCGCCGGATCTTCAACCGCTGTCCCTTTCGGTAATTTACTCAGGGCCAGCTGCTGAGCAAAGCTCAGAACGGTGTAGTTGTTAAGCAGAACAAACATCTCCAGCGTATCGGTCGCGCCGTAGGCGGGTACCGCACCGTCAGCAATGGTCTTGCCCTGACGCCAGGCCGCTTTGAACTTCGCAACCTGATGGCCGGCCAGCGCGGTCGACAGCTCTTCGAGCAGATCTTTACGGCTTCTGGCTTTCAGGATCTCACCGCCATCCTGATAGAGCAGCAGTGAGCGCGGCATCACATAGACAAAGTGGTGACACTCCGTTTCCCAGTTCTCCAGCAGCCAGGCAGCACGCGGTGAGTTTGTGGCCTCCAGATGCCAGTTCAGCATGGTCAGCACGGCCTGCTTATGCACCTGCGCCATCTCATCCTGATCGGCAATTGAGCCGAAGCGCACTGAATCACCGGCTGCATGGCTGGCGAGCGTTCCATACGGGTCATACTGATAGGCGAAGCCGCCGCTCATGCCGTTACCAAAGCCTTTACCGAAGGTGCCCAGGTTGAGGATGGCACCATTGGTCATATATTCGCAGCAGAAATCTCCTACGCCTTCGACCACGGCTGTGGCACCGGAGTTACGCACCGCGAAGCGGTCACCGGCCTGGCCCTGCACGAACAGGCGTCCACCGGTCGCGCCAAACAGCGCAAAGTTACCGATCAGCACGTTACCATCGCCATCCTGCGCGCCGCCGCCCGGCGACATGATAAACAGCTCTCCGCCACACTGTCCCTTGCCGACGCCGTCGTTACAGGTGCCGTAGTGGGTCAGCTGCATGCCATCGTTGCAGAAGGCGCCAAATGACTGACCGGCTGAACCGGTGGTTGAAATTTTTACGGTCGCAGGGG
Source organism: Pantoea anthophila (assembly GCF_026104315.1). Taxonomy (NCBI): domain Bacteria; kingdom Pseudomonadati; phylum Pseudomonadota; class Gammaproteobacteria; order Enterobacterales; family Erwiniaceae; genus Pantoea; species Pantoea anthophila. The sequence goes on along the minus strand of NZ_CP110473.1, from coordinate 3,535,541 downwards.
CCAGATAATGGCGACCGCGGTCATCGCTCAGAACCGCAGGCTTCGCCTGCAGCTGCGCCGCACTCAGCTGATGGTTCAGCATGCGTTCAATGTCGATCGCCAGCTGGCCCCCCACACTTTTGTTGCGGTTGTTCAGCACGATGCCGTTGCCCAGTGCGACGTCGCTATTGCCCTGATCGACCAGCGCTGATTTCAGCTGCTCAACCCAGCCATCATCCAGCTCAAAATCTTTCTCCAGATAGACCGGCTTCTCGATCTTCAGCTCCGGCACCACGGTGAGCATGGCGCGTAAGTCGAGCTTGCCCACTTCCAGCGGGTGATCCATCAGGTGCAGCAGGTCGGCCCGGCCGCGCGCTTCACGCAGGGAACGCAGGCCCATACGCGCCAGGATCTCACGCACTTCATGGGCGACGTTGAGGAAATACTGCGCCAGCTGACGCGGATCGCCATCAAAGGCTTCGGCGTTGGTCGTCAGACCCGCCGGGCATTTGACGTTACAGTTTTTCGCCATCACGCACTTCAGCATCATCAGCGCAGTGGTACCGAATTCGAAGCTGTCGCCGCCCAGCAGCGCGGATTTCACCACGTCGCTGCCGGTCTGCTGCGCGCCCGAGCAGCGCAGCTGCACTTTCTCACGCAGGCCGTTGGCGCAGAGCGCCTGATGAACTTCAGCGATGCCGATTTCCGCCACGCGTCCGGTGTATTTCAGGCTGGTCACCGACGCAGCGCCGGTACCGCCGGTGTTACCCGCCACGTTAATGACGTCTGCGCCCGCTTTGGCCACGCCGACCGCGATGGTGCCGATCCCTTCTGAGGAGACCAGTTTGACGATCACGCGCACCCGCGCGGCTTTACAGTCGTGGATCAGCTGCGCCAGATCTTCGATGGAGTAGGTGTCGTGATGCGGCGGCGGCGAGACCAGCTCGACGCCTGGCGTACCGCCACGCGCTGCCGCAATCTCAACCGTGACTTTTGCCGCCGGTAGCTGGCCGCCTTCGCCAGGCTTCGCACCCTGACCAATCTTGATTTCCAGCTCTTCCAGCATCGGGTCCGCCAGATAGGCAGCCCAGACGCCAAAACGGCCGGACGCCAGCTGCTTGATGCGTGAGGCACGGATGGTGCCGTGACGGGAGTAGTGCTCGCCGCCTTCACCGCAGTTACTCATGCCGCCGACCATGTTGGTGCCGTGCGCCACCGCTTCATGCGCGGGGGCGACCAGCGCACCGTGACTCATCGCACCAGAGGCAAAGGTGCGGGTGATTTCGCACGCTGGCTGCACGTCGCTCAGTGGCAGGGAGGGCAGAGTGGTGAAAATACGTGACAGGTAGTCTGCCGCTTTACCGTAAGCGGTTATTTTCAGACCGCCGGTCACCACCTCGCTGCTCTCGATATCGTCGCCGAAGCGGAACTTCAGGGCGTTAGAGAGATTCTGCAGGCGCTCGTTCTCTGGCTTCAGGCCTTCGATCGCATCGGTCAGACGCAGCATAAAGTGATTCAGGCTGCCATCCACCGCTTCACACACCAGACCACGAATGGCAAAGCCGTTGTTGGTCAGTGAGTAGCGTCCCAGTTTGCGGCGGAACTCCGCTTCGCTGTCGATATGGGTCAGATCGGCCGGGAATGTCAGGATGTCACGCAGGGCCGCCGGGCGACGCTTACGCTCCTCATACATCAGGCTGGAGAACTGACGATAGTCGGCCGTGATCGCGAAGTTGTTGATCACCTCATCCGGAATACGCTCGAAGCTGCTGTCTTTAAAGGTTTCTGGCTTGATACCAAAAGCGTTATCCAGTTTTGCCAGCGTCATCAGACGGATAAAGTTATCCTCTTCGCGCGCTTTATCAGCGAAGCGAATCGGCTCTTCGGTCATATCGATAAAGGTGCGTACGGCAATCGTGCCGTAGGAGTGACCGGCACCCTCTGCGCGCTCTTTAAACAGACCCAGCAACGGTACGTCCGACTCACCCTGAATCTTCAGTGCACTCTGATGCCAGTCAACGGCCATCTGCGCGATAGCCGCGAAGCCTGCGCCACCCACCGGCGTTTTGATATTCGGGAAGTACTTTTTCAGCACCGGGTCATCGGTGTTGAGGAAGTTAGGCTCAAAGAACTCGCCGCTGCTGTAGCTTTCTACGGTACAGAGGCCCACTTTGCCCATGGTTTTCATCAGGGCTTTTTCCGCAGCTTTGGCATAGCGCTTAAAGGCTTTATTGCCTTCTTCACCCTCACCAAATTTCTCCTCTGCGCGCATCTGTACGCCCAGCGGATAGATTGCTGATGCGCCGAAGCCCAGCGTCGCGGCAATGTGGTGCGAGGAGATGCTCTGGCCGCTTTCCACCACCAGTGACACATCAAGGCGCAGACCTTCCTGCACCAGACGCTGGTTGATGGCGGAAACCACCAGCAGCATCGGGATCGCGGCGTGCTTCGAGGAGATGTGGCGGTCGGTCAGAACGGCAATGCCGCCCTGCGTCCGGGCAAAATCCACCACCTGCTGCGCCAGGTCATCAATCGCTTTTTCCAGGGCGTTCGCGTTGGCGGTCGTGCTCAGCAGATCTTTGCCGATGACCGGCTCATAGAGCATCTCGAAGCGGGCGTAAGGGGCAACGGTCTGCTCACGCAAACGCAGCATATCGAGATGGCTGAGAATTGGTGTCGGCACCACAATCTGACGGCCTTTGCTGCGGCCCAGGTGCGGTTTCGCCCCCAGCGCCACACGCAGCGTCATGCCATCTACTTCGCGGATAGAGTCCAGCGGCGGGTTGGTAACCTGCGCAAAGCGCTGAGAGAAGTAGTGCGCCATGCCGCCTTCATGATCGGATAAGCCGTTGATGGCGTTGCCGTAACCCATTGCGGAGATCTTCTCTGCGCCGGTGTTAAGCATCGGGTCCATCATGAACTTGAAGCTTTCCTGGTTGTAGTAGTAGGCGACAAAGCGCTGATAGGTTTTCAGATCGCCGCGATAGCGCAGCGGTGAACCCTGTTGCTCAGCCGGGATCTCCGGCAGATCGTCCAGGCCGACGCGCGCTTCACGCAGCAGGGCGGAGTAATCTTTCTCGGCAGCCAGTTTTTCCAGCGCCTGCAGCGTGGTGTAGCTGCGTTTTTCACGGTGATCGAAGTAGAGCATGCCGCCCGCTTCGATACGACCACGACGCAGGACGCTTTCAGGAGGAAAGGCGATCTGGCCCGCTTCGGACATCGCACCGATATAGTCTGCGGTTTCGACCGAGCGCAGCGGGCGCAGGCCCAGACGGTCAAGGCGTGCGCCAATGACTTCGCCATTGCCAAAGATTAAGGCGGCAGGGCCGTCGTTCTTCTCTTCATACAGAGAGAAATACTCCAGCATGTCGCGCACCTCGGTTGACAGCGAGCTGTCGTTTTCCCAGGCGGGCGGCATCATGGAAACCACAGCGGTGATCAGATCGAGATTATCTTCCATCAGACGGCTGTGGATACTCTGATCCAGACGCGAACTGTCGGACTGCCCTTTAGGCCGCACGATCTTTTTGCCGCGTGCCAGTGCCAGGGCCGATTCGGCGATGCGGTTTTTACGATCCGTGTTCAGCTCGCCGTTGTGCGCCATCAGGCGGAACGGCTGCGCCATAGTGGTATGCGGATCGGTGTTGGTCGAGAAACGGGTGTGGAAAAAGAGCCCGCGGACCTGATGATCGGGATCGGTCAGATCTTTGAAGTAAGGAATCACTTCATTGGAGTTCAGGCGCGCTTTAAATACCTGCGTGCGCGACGACAGCGACAGCGGATAGAGACCGCCAAACTCGCTTTCGGTAAAGGCGCGTGCTTCGATAGTTAACAGGGCGCGGTAGATACGTTGTTCGAAGTCGTTCTGATCGGCCACGTCCTGAGGCGCAGTGAAGATCCACTGCAGAATCGGTAACTGAAACTGAATGGCAGCCGGACGCGTCACGCTGCTGTCGAGCGGCATGTCGCGCTTCATGATCACCGGCAGGCCGAAACTGCTGAGGGTCTCATCCACCAGACGTTCGGCATTCGCGCGCAGCTCAGCATCTTTCGGCACAAAGAAGTTGCCGACGCCAAAGCGACCCGCTTCGAGTGGCTGGCCGGTAATCTTGCGGAAGAAATGCAGTGAAAGGTCAACGTTGACGCCTGCGCCATCGCCGACACCTTCTGCTGACATACCGCCGCGGTGCGGCACTGTGCACAGGGCGCTGTGCGCCATCTGCAGAATCTCATGGGTCTGCTCGCCGTCCTTACGCGTAATGAAACCTACACCACAGCTGTCACTGCCTGCTGTCGGATCATACAAGCCATAGGATTGAGGTTTTTTAGTGGACATTGAGGGTCTCCTTAAACTGCTTTGACATTACCTGCACTGTTTCAGGGTCTGGGCGCAACTGAGGCGCAGCTTCATTTTCATCGCCATGCTCTGTCGAGCGCGCGTCATAGCCCTGAGCATTTCTCTCCAGACATCCGTAAAACGTCCTTTATTGAGCTGCTCTTCGATTTCCGGTCTCGTAAAGGAGATGACTTAAACCACGCGGGAGTCTTCTTGTTGCATAGATATGCCGAGACAATGGCCCGTCAGGAAAGCTTTCAGCGGATTTCCAACTTATCGGGAAAGCGTAATCAGGTCAAATAGGGCGGCCAGGCGGGCTTATCAGGCGCTTTTCTCGTATAAATATATGAAAGTATTGATTTTTATGGTTTAAAATGTCTCACTCTGCCACCTGGTGATCGGCCGATAAATGTGAACTGACTCACTGTAGTGCAGGCGTCATATCTCTGCACCATGCTGGTGACAGGGTGTCTGGCAGCATTAAATGCTGTCCGGCACCCCTGATACATAGCATGTATCTGTTTTTCTTATGTCGGCCTATTTGAATGAAACAGCGGTTGGTTATAAGAAAAATTAATCAGGCAGAGAATGCTTAAAACAGCATTAAAGTTGAATGAGTATTCATATAAAGGAGAGGGCCTGCGCAACAGGACGCTGCCAGGATATTGAAAAAAGGCCGTCGGGTGAAATCTGTGATTCACAGGCGGCCTTACAGATTATTCATTTGGCACAATCAGTCAAGGGATTTAACCGGTTTGTGCCAAACGTCGCCGAACGGCAGGGCGGATGCACCATAAAAGCGCATTCAATCCCTCATCTTCGCGTGACGTGCTGCGACGTCCGCAGGCTAACTGCGCTATCATGGGGCTGTTTCTTTTCCAGGGAGTCGTTATGAAACAGATTCGTCTGCTGGCGCAGTACTATGTCGATTTAATGGTCAAACTTGGCCTGGTCAGGTTCTCGCTGCTGCTGGCCTCTGCGCTGGTGGTGCTGGCGATGATTGTCCAGATGGCGGTCACGATGGTATTGCGGGGGCACGTCGAGAGTATCGATGTGGTGCGCTCGGTCTTCTTTGGCCTGCTGATTACGCCCTGGGCCGTCTATTTTCTGTCGGTGGTGGTCGATCAGCTTGAGGAGTCGCGGCAGCGGCTGGCAAGGCTGGTGGATAAGCTGGAAGAGATGCGCACCCGCGACCTGGAACTCAATCAGCAGATGAAGGAAACCATCACCCAGCTGAATCAGGAGATCAGCGATCGTAAAAAAGCGGAGCTGGCGCGCGAACAGGTGATGGACAAGCTGCGCGAAGAGGTCACCCGCCGCGAACAGGCCCAGATTGAGCTGGAGCAGCAATCATCCTTCCTGCGCTCCTTCCTGGATGCGTCACCTGACCTGGTGTTCTATCGCAATATCGACAAGCAGTTCTCCGGCTGCAACCGCGCCATGGAGCTGCTGACCGGCAAAAGCGAAAAGCAGCTGATTGGCCTGACGCCACGCGATATCTACGATGATGAAGCCGCAACCAAGGTGCTGGAAACGGACGAAAAAGTGTTCCGCCATAACGTCTCCCTGACCTATGAGCAGTGGCTGCAATATCCTGACGGGCGCAAAGCCTGTTTTGAGATCCGCAAGGTGCCCTATTACGATCGTGTCGGCAAACGCAGCGGGCTGATGGGCTTTGGCCGCGATATCACCGAGCGTAAGCGCTATCAGGACGCGTTAGAGAACGCCAGCCGGGAAAAGACCACCTTTATCTCAACCATCAGCCACGAGCTGCGTACGCCGCTTAATGGCATTGTCGGCCTGAGCCGCATCCTGCTGGATACCGATCTGAACCAGGAACAGCTGAAATACCTGAAAACCATCCACGTCTCGGCCATTACGCTGGGCAACATCTTCAACGATGTGATTGAGGTGGACAAAATCGAGCGTCGTAAAGTTCAGCTGGATAATCAGCCGCTCGACTTCACCGGTTTCCTCGCCGATTTAGAGAATCTCTCCGGCCTGCTGGCGCAGCCAAAAGGGCTGAAGTTTGTGCTCGCGCCGCAACTGCCGCTGCCTCACATGATCTCCACCGACGGAACGCGTCTGCGTCAGATTCTCTGGAACCTGATTGGTAACGCCGTGAAGTTCACCCAGCAGGGCGAGATCGTGGTGCGCGTCGCGTATGAGCAGGATGAAACACTGCGCTTTGAGGTGCAGGACTCCGGCATGGGTATCCGCCAGGAGGAGCAGGACAAGATTTTTGCGATGTACTATCAGGTTAAAGATCAGCATGGCGGGAAACCGGCGACCGGAACCGGCATCGGGCTGGCGGTTTCACGTCGACTGGCCCAGGCGATGGGGGGAGATATCCGCGTACAGAGTGCGCCCGGCCAGGGCTCATGCTTCACCGTCGAAATTAAAGCACCACGCATCGCAGAAGAAGTGATTGACGAAGGCGTCGACGACAGCCTGCCTCTGCCTGCGCTGCATGTGCTGCTGGTTGAGGATATTGAACTGAATGTGATTGTGGCGCGCTCCGTTCTGGAGAAGCTGGGATGCAGCGTGGAGGTCGCCATGACCGGCAGCGAGGCTCTGGCGATGTTTGACCCGCTTGAGTTCGATCTGGTGCTGCTGGATATTCAGCTGCCCGATATGACCGGGCTGGATGTCTCCCGTGCGATTCGCCAGCAGTATCAGGGCGCGCATCTGCCTCCGCTGGTGGCGCTCACGGCCAACGTGCTGAAAGATAAAAAAGAGTATTTCGACGCCGGGATGGATGATGTGCTCAGTAAACCGCTGGCCGTGCCTGCCCTGACCGCAATGATCAAAAAGTACTGGGACTATCAGGCAGAAACGGAGGATGAAACGCCCGCCGTCAGCGATGACAAAACCCGGATGTTGCTGGATGTCGCCATGCTCGAACAGTATATCGAGCTGGTGGGCCCGGGGCTGATTACGCAGAGCCTGACGATGTTTGAGAAGATGATGCCGGACTATCTTGCGGTACTGGAATCGAATCTGATGGCGCGCGACCAGAAAGGAATTGCGGAAGAGGGGCACAAAATCAAAGGCGCGGCCGGGTCCGTCGGGCTGCAGCGTTTACAGATGCTGGCGAAACAGATCCAGAGTCCGGAGCTGCCGGCGTGGTGGGACAACGTGGTTGAATGGATTGAAGAGCTGAAACATGAGTGGCGACACGATGTGAAGGTTCTGCGCGACTGGGTTGCCGGACAGGAGAAGTGAAACGGCAGAAAAAAATGACCCCAGCCGAGGCCGGGGTGCGCGAATACTGCGCCAACACCAGGGAAAATGTTGCGGCCGCTATGATTTGAATAATTAATGCAGCCGCAGGGTATTGGTTAACACTGTCATCACCTTAGCAAATTCATCTTCTCATGTGACAAGATTCATTAAAATGTGTGATGTTGAGCAGCGTTTAAACACAGAAAACATTAATTTGGCAACACAGTCAAGCAAGGAATCAATTTCCGCGTTGCGTTGCTGCTATTTTAACCAGATTTGCCGGTTTTCGTGTACTTTTAACGCGGCTGCGCCGTGTCGCGAAGACCGGACAGCGTAAAAGCGAACCGGCAGGTTCATTTGCCCTGACAGTCAGTGTAACGCGCTGATATTGCAAGCCGGCAGCCTGAAATGAACCGAATCATCCAAAACGATTCGGAATGGCAGAAATGAATCTCAACCTTTGTACTTTTCTGCGTCTGCCGGGTTGCGGGGCAGGGATCGAAAACCGGGTCATTTATGACAGGATTTACGCTGGCCGCTGCTGTTTATTTAGACGTTATAAGAATAGTTCTGGTTAAGAGTTGAACCATTACGACAACAGAAAAAAATAACAGTTAAGGTTGATGAATGATTTAAGGCGGCGTTTATTACCCATTATTAAGTGTTTATCTGGAAAGATGCTAAGCAGTGGCAATGAATGGAACCGATTCCTTTTTTCGGAAGTCCTTGAACTATTTCGATCTGTTGCCGCATGTTGATGCAAAATAGGTGCATGAAGTCTGGAAACGCGCCGTTCATTTTCACCGAAAATCGCAAAAAGGCGATTTTTCTGGCAGTGATTACATGAGTAATTGATTAACGTCTGAAACAGGTATGGGAAGATTGCATGAACAAGCATAAAGGAAGCGCCGGACAGCGTATCAGACGGATTGCCGGCCGTCTCCTGCTGGTCTGGCTGGGCGTGTGGCTGGCCGGCATTTTACTCTTTTCGTTTTTACCGGTGCCCTTCTCCGCAGTGATGGTGGAGCGACAGGTGGGGGCGTGGTTGCGCGGTGATTTCAGTTATGTGGCGCATTCAGACTGGGTCGGACATGATGAGATCTCGCCGTGGATGGGGCTGGCCGTTATCGCTTCTGAAGATCAAAAGTTTCCCACCCACTGGGGCTTTGATGTGGCGGCGATTGAATCGGTACTGGATAACAGCGACAGCCGGATGCGCGGAGCGTCCACGCTGTCACAACAGACCGCGAAGAATCTCTTTCTCTGGGATGGTCGCAGCTGGGTCCGTAAGGGGCTGGAAGCGGGTCTGACGGTGGGGATTGAGACGGTCTGGACGAAGCGGCGTATTCTGACCGTCTATCTCAATATCGCGGAGTTCGGGCCGGGCATCTTTGGTGTGGAGGCCGCATCACAGCACTATTTCCACAAACCTGCCAGCCGGCTTACTGCGGCCGATGCTGCTTTGCTGGCGGCGGTACTGCCGAATCCGATTCGTTACCGTGCCGCCGCGCCTTCAGGCTATGTCAGGTCGCGGCAGCAGTGGATACTGCGCCAGATGCGTCAGCTGGGCGGAGAGGGCTTTTTACAGCGTAATCAGCTTAACTGACCTTACTCTTCATCAAAGCCCGCTTCAAACAACTCAATGACCGCAGCCAGCGCCGGGACCTCTTCCGGCCCGCTGGCTTCAATCTCAATGTGTCCCCCTTTTGCCGAGTCGAGCATCAGCAGGGCGATCACGCTGCTGGCCTCGGCTTCGGTGCCTGCCTCGTTGCGCAGTAACACTTCGGCATCGAAGCTCTGCACCAGCTCAAACAGCTTCATCGCCGGACGGGCATGCATGCCCAGCTTATTTTTGATTTCTACAGTTTGTCTGACGGTCATGATTTGCGCTTTTCCAGCGTGCGATGGCGTGACTGTACATTCTTACCACGCGAGCGGAAATAGTCCGCCAGCTGCTCGGCGATATAGACTGAGCGGTGTTTACCGCCGGTACAGCCAATCGCCACGGTAAGATAGCTACGGTTGTTGGTCTCCAGCATCGGCAGCCAGAGTTCAAGATAGCTGCGTGTCTGGTAGATAAAATTATGCACTTCCGTGTGGCGGTCGAGGAAGGCCGCGACCGGGCGATCGAGGCCGGTCATCGGGCGCAGTTTCGGATCCCAGTGGGGATTGGGCAGAAAGCGCACGTCAAACACGTAGTCCGCGTCGATAGGGATGCCATGTTTGAAACCAAAGGATTCAAATACCATGGTCAGCTCGCGTTCACGCTTGCCCAGCAGGCGGGTGCGCAGCATCTCGGCCAGTTCATGCACCGACATCTCTGACGTATCAATGATCAGATCGGCGCGCGAACGCAGCGGCTCCAGCAGATCGCTCTCTTCATCAATGGCACTCTCCAGCGACAGATTTTTGCTGGAGAGGGGGTGCAGACGACGCGTATCGCTGTAGCGGCGAATCAGCGTGTTGCGGTCGGCGTCGAGAAACAGCAGCTGAGGTGAAAAGGAGTCGGGCAGATTATTCAGTGCGGTTTCAAAAATTTCGGGGGATTCAGGCATATTGCGCACGTCGATGCTGACCGCCGCCGAAATATTCCGCTCTGCCAGTGAGTTCGCTAACTCCGGCAGCAGCACCACCGGCAGGTTATCAACACAGTAGAACCCCATATCCTCCAGCGCACGGAGTGCCACTGACTTCCCCGAGCCTGAACGACCGCTAACGATCATCAGCACCATGACCTTCTCTCCCGTTTTAAAACCGGCACCCGGCCGGTAAAGACGCGTTACAGCTCTGTCTGGTTTTCCGTAATAATGGCATAAAGCTCTTCATCACTCTGCGCAGCGCGCAGCCGGCGGCAGACCGTTTTATCGGCCAGACGCTTTGCCACCAGTGAAAGGGTGTGCAGGTGTGTTTTGCACTGGTCAGCCGGAACCAGTAAGGCAAACAGCAGATCGACCGGCTGGTTATCGACGGCATCAAACGCAATCGGCTGTTCGAGGCTGATAAAGACCCCGACCGCGCGCAGCGTATCCTCCTCCAGCTTGCCGTGCGGGATCGCTATCCCGTTGCCGATACCGGTACTGCCCATACGCTCACGCGTCAGGATCGCTTCGAAAAGCGTCTGGTGCGGCAGGTTGAGCTGCTTAGCGGCCAGTTCGCTGATGATTTCCAGCGCACGTTTTTTGCTCTGGCAGTGTACGCCACTGCGTGTGCAGTCAGGCGAAAGCACCGTGCTCAATTCCAGTGTAAGATCGTTGTTCATTATCGTTTCACTTGCGGGTTCACCAGGCCATTCACCGCCGGCGTCTTCTGACGTGACGGAAAATGACGCCTGCCAGATGACAAAACGGGGCGGATTATCCGCCCCATCCTGTCGGCTCAGTGCGCCAGGCGCGCGTAGCCAGCATGAAGGTTAGTGTTTTTTCAGTTTATCTTTATGTTTAGTCAGCTGACGGGCGAGCTTGTCGATCAGCCCGTCAATCGCCGCGTACATATCTTCCGCTTCCGACGTGGCGTGCAGCTCGCCACCGTTAACGTGGAGTGTTGCGTCAGCCACCTGCATGACTTTCTCAACTTTCAGGACAATATAGACCTGATTGATGTGCTCAAAATAGTGTTCCAGTTTGGCAAATTTAGCACTGACGAATTCACGCAGTGGTGGCGTAATTTCAACGTGTTGCCCGGTCAGGTTCAGCTGCATAGGTCTTCCTTCTCATTTCTGTCAAACCAGCTGTTTACGCTGGTTCGATGGCGGGATGGATAAAGACTCACGATATTTTGCGACGGTACGCCGTGCCACCATGATCCCCTGATCGGACAACATGGAGGTCAGTTTACTGTCGCTCAAGGGTTTGGCTGGATTTTCCGCCGAAATTAATTTTTTCACCAGCGCACGAATCGCGGTAGAGGAGGCTTCGCCGCCCCCTTCCGTGTTGACGTGGCTGGAGAAAAAGTACTTCAGTTCAAAAATACCGCGCGGACTGTGCAGATACTTCTGCGTGGTCACGCGGGAGATAGTTGATTCGTGCATCTCAACGGCCTGAGCGATATCAGCCAGGACCATCGGGCGCATAAACTCTTCCCCCTGCTCGAAAAACGCCTGCTGCTGCTCAACGATACAGCGCGTCACTTTCAGCAGTGTATCATTGCGGCTTTCCAGACTCTTAATCAGCCAGCGTGCTTCCTGCAGGTTGCTGCGAATAAACTGCGTGTCGCTGTCGTTACGCGTGGTGCCGCCCATCGCCGCATAGTGCTGATTGATCTTCAGGCGGGGCAGGCTGTCGGCGTTGAGTTCAACCGTCCAGCGGCTGCCAACCTTGCGCACCAGCACATCGGGAATCACATATTCCGGTTCGCCGGTGTTGATCGACTGGCCGGGACGCGGGTCCAGCGACTGAATCAGCAGCATCGCCTCTTTCAGCACCTCTTCTTTGAGGCGCGTTACCCGCATCAGGCTACGGAAGTCGTGGTTGGCCAGCAGGTCGAGATGCTCACTGACAATCAGACGTGCTTCGGCCAGCATGGGCGTGTCGGGCGCATATTGTGACAGCTGAACCAGCAGGCAGTCGCGCAGATCGCGCGCACCCACGCCAATCGGGTCAAAGCGCTGGATGCGTTTCAGCACCGCTTCAACCTCATCCACCTCCAGCTCGTCATTGCCGATACTGTCGAGGATCTCCTCAAGCGAAACGGTGAGATATCCGGTGTCATCGATAGCATCGACGATAGAGGTCGCAATCGCGCGATCGGTATCACTGAACGGCGTCAGGCCGACCTGCCACATCAGATAATCCTGCAGGGACTGCGTCGTTTCACCCTGGTAGACCGGTAGCTCATCATCCTGATAGTCCGTTCCGGTGCCGGAAGGTGTGCCAGCGGTGTAGATCTCATCCCAGGTGGCATCCAGCGGCAGTTCATCGGGCATCTCTTTTTGCTCAAGCGCTTCGCGGGTATCCAGCGCCTCCGCTTCTGCAGCGTCCCGGGAGTCAATCTCGTCGTGCGGGTCCGTCTGCTCAAGCAGGGGATTACTTTCCAGCGCCAGCTGTAGCTCCTGCTGGAGTTCAAGCGTAGAGAGCTGCAGCAGACGAATCGCCTGCTGCAGTTGGGGAGTCATTGCCAGCTGTTGGCTGAACCTGAGTTGTAAGCCTTGCTTCATAGACAGGATGATAGTTCCCAGGTAAATAGCGGTCTTAACGACACCTTATCAGAGTCTGAACTCTTCACCCAAATAAACCCGCTTAACCTGCTCATCCGCAAGAATTTCATTGGGTGTGCCGTGCGCGATCAGGTGGCCCTGGCTGACGATATAGGCCCGCTCACAGACCGCTAACGTTTCACGCACGTTATGGTCGGTAATCAGTACGCCGAGGCCGCTGTCACGCAGATGCTCAATGATCTTCTTAATGTCGATAACGGAGATAGGGTCAACACCGGCAAAAGGCTCATCCAGCAGAATGAACTTAGGATTGGCGGCCAGCGCACGCGCGATCTCAACACGGCGGCGTTCGCCGCCGGAGAGGGCCTGGCCCATGCTGTCGCGCAGGTGCTCAATGTGGAACTCTTCCATCAGCTCGCGGGCGCGATCCTGGCGTTGCTCTTCGGTCAGATCGTCACGGATCTGCAGCACCGCCATCAGGTTATCGTAAACGCTGAGGCGACGGAAAATGGAAGCCTCCTGCGGCAGATAGCCGATGCCACGACGCGCACGCGCATGCAGCGGCAGGATGCTGATGTCTTCATCGTCAATCACGATACGGCCCGCGTCACGCGGCACGATGCCGACCACCATGTAGAACGTGGTGGTTTTACCGGCACCGTTCGGGCCCAGCAGGCCGACAATCTCGCCGGATTTCACCTGCAGACTGACATCTTCTACCACGCGACGGCCTTTATAGGCCTTCGCCAGGTTTTCTGCGATTAATGTGGCCATAGCTATCAGTTACTCTTCTTCTCGCTGTTGGACGACGCTTTATCCTGAAGTTGCGACGGCACCAGTACGGTAGTGACGCGCTTGTTCTGGCCCTGGCTGAAAGCCTGCATCTTCTGCTCTTTCACCAGGTAGGTAATGCGATCGCCTTTGATATTGCTGTCCTGCTGCTCAATAAACGCATTGCCGGTCAGTTCAACGAAATCGTTAGCCAGTTCGTAATGCAGTTTTGCGGCATGGCCCTGAACCGGTTTGCCGCTGTCCTGCATCTGATAGAAGGTGGCAGGATTACCGTAGGCATCGACGATGGTTTTCTTACTGTCGCCGCCCGGACGGGTGACCACGACTTTATCTGCCGTAATTTTGATGGTGCCCTGCGTCACAATGACGTTGCCGGTAAAGGTCGCGACATTGCCCTGTAAATCCAGCGCCTGATTCTGCGAGTCAATATTAACGGGTTTGTCCGAGTCACCGGTCAGGGCCAGCGCTGGAACGCTGGTCGCCAGCAGCACGCTGGCCAGTAAAAGCTTCAGGCTATTTTTGTTCATTTTGAATTTCATAAGAGGTTTTGACCTTCTCGATTAACTCGGCGTTTTTTGTCCGTAAATTGCCGCGCATTTTCATGCCGGTGGAGTTAAAGCTGCGGCCATACAATGTCACCTGGTCATCCGAGGTAACGTCCTGGGTCACCAGATTGATCTGCGCGTTATCTGTTTTGATCCGCTCCAGCTGAGAATCCTGCGTCAGCGTGTTGAGCTCAACATGGCCATAAAGATAAAGCATACGATCTTTAGTGAGCTTTGCCTTATCCGCGCGTAACGTCCAGGTCGGGATTTTGTTCTCATCATAGGTGGTCATCACCGGATGCTCGAACCAGCTCAGTTCGTCATCCGAGAAATAGGTCACTTTGTCTGAGACCAGTTTATAGGACAGCGCGCCCTGCGGGTTATAAACCACCGTGTGCGAATCCGCACTGGTGTAGGTCGGAGACTGACTGTCTGTCCCGACGGGCATCCCATCGTCATCCTTATTGGTAAGATTCCAGCCGATCAAAACCAGTGCAATCAAGGTCAGAATCAGCGTTATCCAACGCCTGCTTTTACTCATACTGATTGCCCTTTGGCATCCTCAAATTTGTTCTGCGCCATTAAGATCAGATCGCAGACTTCACGAACCGCACCGCGTCCACCGGCGATACGGGTAACATAGTCTGCGCGCGGCAACAGGATGGGATGTGCATCCGCCACCGCCACGCTGAATCCCACCTTCGCCATGACCGGCCAGTCGATCAGGTCATCGCCGATATAGGCGACCTGGTCGTCGGAAAGAGACAGTTTATCCAGAAGTTCGCGATAGGCCAAAAGCTTATCCGATTGTCCCTGATAAAGATGACGGATGCCGAGCGTTTTGCAGCGATCTTCCATCAGACGGGCATTGCGGCCGGTAATAATAGCCACTTCCACATCTGAGGTCAGCAGGCAGCGCACGCCATAGCCATCCCGCACGTTGAACGCCTTAAGCTCTTCGCCGTTATTTCCCATGTAGATCACCCCGTCGGACATCACGCCGTCCACGTCGCAGATCAGCAGACGAATGCGACTGGCGCGCGCCATAACCACAGCACTGACCGGGCCGTAGCAGGTGTCAATCGGGGGAGTTGCCTGTTGCATTTTCTCTTCCTGTTCAGACTACGCCAGCGCGCAGCATGTCATGCATATGTACCACACCGAGCAGATGGTCGTCATCGGCCACCAGAATCGACGTAATGTTTTTGGTCTGCATCAGGTTCAGGGCATCCACCGCCAGCATGTTTGGCCGGACGCGGATGCCCCCTGGCGTCATCACTTCCCCGATGGTGGCACGCTGAAAATCGATGCCCATATCAAAGATGCGGCGCAGGTCACCATCAGTAAAAATCCCTTGGATTTTCATCAGGTCGTCAACGATCACCGTCAGACCGAGGTTTTTGCGGGTAATCTCCAGCAGCGCATCGCGCAGTGAGGCGTCACGGGTGACATGCGGCAGCGCATCGCCACTGTGCATGATATCGGCCACATGCAGCAGCAGTTTGCGGCCCAGCGCACCGCCGGGGTGGGAGAGGGCGAAATCCTCGGCTGTAAATCCCCGCGCTTCCAGCAGCGAAACCGCCAGAGCATCACCCATCACCAGCGTGGCGGTGGTACTGCTGGTCGGGGCCAGGCCCAGCGGGCAGGCTTCCTGAGGAACGTGGACGCAGAGATGCACGTCGGCAGCCCGTCCCATCGCGCTGTCAGGCCGTCCGGTCATGCAGATCAGCGTAATGTGCTGGCGCTTCAGCACCGGAATCAGGGCGAGAATCTCGTTCGACTCCCCGCTGTTAGAGATGGCGATGACGACATCATTTTTGCTCACCATGCCCAGATCGCCGTGGCTGGCTTCGCCCGGATGCACAAAAAAGGCAGGCGTGCCGGTGCTGGCAAAGGTCGCCGCCATTTTCTTGCCGACGTGACCTGACTTCCCCATGCCCATCACCACCACCTTACCCTGGCAGGCATAGATCAGGGAGCAGGCGCGGGCAAAATCCTCATTGATATATTGATCGAGCTGTTCCAGCCCTTCACGCTCAATGCGCAGGACGGTTTTTCCCACCTGCTGGAAGTCGAATGCTGTTGGTTGCTGATGTGACATAGTGAGTCTGTCCTTGTTAGCCGTCCATGAACGCCGGCTGCATCCACAGCAGCGTCACCCAGACGAAGAAACCACAGAGTAAAATCAGGCCTGCCGTCCGGCCAACACGGCGACGCCGTAGCAGGCAGAGCAGGGCAAAGAGCGCACTCACGCCGAGCATCACCCAGTAGTCGCGGGCGAAAGCGTGATAGTCAATGCTGCCGGGGTGGATCAGCGCCGGCAGGCCAAGCACGATGGCAATATTATAAATGTTGGCGCCGACCAGATTACCGATCGCGATATCATCTTCGCCTTTCAGTGCACCGGCGATGACCGTTGCCAGCTCAGGCAGGCTGGTGCCCACGGCAATCAGCGTCAGGCCCATCACCAGCTCACTGACGCCAAAGTAGTCGGCAAAGGCCGTGGCGTTGTCGATCACCATGCGTGTCGACATCGGCAGGATGATCAGCGCAACGGCGAGCCAGAGAAAGGCCACCGTGTTGCCGCTCTCCTCACGGGGCAGCTCGGCCAGCTGCTCGCGGGTCAGGGTGTCGTTATTGTCCCGTTCGGCCTTGCGCGCGATGCGAATCACCACCAGAAGATAAATCGCGGCAATCGCGATCAGGCCAATTCCATCCAGTCGACTAAGCTGATTGTCAAACAGCATAAAACCGCTGAGCAGGGTGACCAGCAACATCAGCGGCAGTTCGCGGCGAATCAGATTAGAATGCACACTCAGCGGGTGCATAAGCGCAGCGGCACCCAGAATCAGTAAAATGTTCGTAATATTCGAGCCGAGGGCGGTGCCCACAGCGAGATCCATCTGGCCATGCTGCGCTGCCGAAAAGGAGAGGATCATCTCCGGCAGCGAGGTGCCGATGCTGACCACGGTCATGCCGATAATCAGCGGCGGAATGCCCAGAGAGCGGCATAATATTGAGGCGCTAAACACCAGACGATCGGCACCATAAGCCAGTAAAAGCAAACCGATAATCAACAGTGCAGAAGCTACGAACATGAAAAATCCTTGCGTAAAAACTCAGGCCGGCAATGCGTTCCCGGCCGGTTTAAAATTCTGTTTGGCGAGACAGGCGCTGATTTTGACCGCCTCAGGGGCAAAAGTAAATTTAATGACCATTTTCGCCAAATCTTAGCGATAAGTTTCTGTAAAGCTATCGTGAATCAGGACTGAACAGGCTACCATCGTACCCCATGTTTACGCCCGATCCTTACAAGAGGTAATAATGACCCAGCAGCAAACGAATCTGGTTGAGGTTCGTGGCGTGAGTTTTTCGCGCGGAGATCGCACCATCTTTGATGACATCTCGCTGACCGTGCCGAAAGGCAAAGTGACCGCGATTATGGGGCCATCGGGGATCGGAAAAACCACCCTGCTACGCTTGATTGGGGGGCAACTTCAGCCGACCCGCGGCGAGATTTTTTTCCGTGGCGAAAACATTCCGTCATTATCACGCGCCAGACTGTATGAAGCGCGTAAAAAGATGAGCATGCTGTTCCAGTCCGGTGCGCTGTTTACAGACTTAACGGTTTATGAAAACGTTGCGTGGCCGCTGCGTGAACATACGCGACTGCCTGAGCCGCTGCTGCACAGCACGGTGCTGATGAAGCTGGAGGCGGTGGGCCTGCGGGGTGCGGCCCAGCTGAAGCCCGCAGAGCTGTCAGGCGGGATGGCGCGACGTGTGGCTCTGGCGCGCGCTATTGCGCTGGAGCCGGAACTCATCATGTTTGATGAGCCTTTCGTCGGTCAGGATCCGATTACCATGGGCGTGCTGGTCAAACTCATTGATGAACTGAACCATGCGCTGGGCCTGACCTGCATCGTGGTCTCGCATGACGTACCGGAAGTACTGAGCATTGCGGACTATGCCTATATTGTGGCCGGACAAAAAATTATCGCACACGGCACCACGCCGGAACTGCGAGAGAATAACGACCCGCGCGTGCGCCAGTTTATTGATGGCGATGCGGATGGTCCGGTTCCATTCCGGTTTCCTGCCGGCGATTATCTCGCTGATTTAACCGGCTCACGGAGTAACTAAACAGATGGTCTTGAAGGCGCTGGCGTCGTTTGGTCGTCAGGGAATTGAAACGTGCGCCAGTTTTGGACGCGCAGGATTAATGCTGTTTCACGCGCTGGTAGGAAAACCGGCGTTTCGCAGACACACACCGCTACTGATCAAACAGCTCTACAGCGTTGGCGTGCTGTCGCTCCTGATTATTGTGGTATCGGGTCTCTTCATTGGCATGGTTCTCGGGCTGCAGGGCTATCTGGTGCTGACCACCTATGGCGCCGAAACCAGTCTGGGTATGCTGGTGGCCCTGTCGCTGCTGCGAGAGCTGGGACCGGTGGTCACCGCACTGCTGTTTGCCGGCCGGGCGGGCTCGGCGCTGACGGCGGAAATCGGCCTGATGAAAGCCACCGAGCAGCTCTCCAGTATGGAGATGATGGCGGTCGATCCGTTACGCCGGGTGGTGTCGCCCCGTTTCTGGGCGGGCTTCATCAGCATGCCGTTGCTGGCACTCATCTTTACGGCGGTCGGGATCGCGGGCGGTGCGCTGGTGGGGGTGAGCTGGAAGGGGATCGATCCCGGCTTCTTCTGGTCGGCGATGCAGAACGCGGTCGATTTCCGCACCGACGTGGTGAACTGTCTGATCAAAAGTGCCGTCTTTGCCGTGACGGTGACCTGGATTGCTCTTTTTAATGGCTATGACGCGATTCCCACTTCCGAAGGGATCAGTCGCGCGACAACGCGTACCGTCGTACACGCCTCTCTGGCGGTACTCGGGTTGGATTTTGTGCTGACAGCACTGATGTTTGGGAATTGATGCAATGCAAAGCAAAAAAAGCGAAATCTGGGTTGGCATTTTTATGATTATGGCGCTGATCGCCGCGCTGTTCCTCTGTCTGCGCGTCGCCGACCTGAAGTCGATGGGCACGGAGCCGACGTGGAAACTCTACGCGACCTTTGACAACATTGGCGGCCTCAAAGCCAGTTCGCCGGTCAAAATCGGCGGCGTAGTGATTGGCCGGGTGACGGATATCGAGCTTGAACCGAAGACCCTGCTGCCGCGCGTCACGATGGAGATCAGCGATCAGTACGCGAATAAAATTTCAGATACCAGTTCGCTGGCAATTCGCACCCAGGGTCTGCTGGGTGAGCAGTTCCTGGCGCTTAACTTAGGCTTTGACGACCCTGAGCTCGGTTCGGCGATGCTGAAAGATGGCGATACGCTGCGCGACACCAAATCGGCGATGGTGCTTGAAGATCTGATCGGTCAGTTCCTTTACAAGAGCGGCGATAACAAACAAAAAAATGAGGGCAAGGATGCGCAGGATGGCAGCAGTGCCGCGCCTGCGGAACCGGCTCAACCTTAAAGAAGAGGGCATACCATGTTTAAACGTTTACTGATGATTGCCATGCTGGTGGTTGCGGTCCCGCTGACGGCAACGGCAGCCGACCAGAGCAATCCCTACAAGCTGATGAACGAAGCGGCGCAAAAGACCTTCAGCCGTCTGAAAAATGAGCAGCCAAAAATCAAGCAGGATCCCAACTACCTGCGTCAGATTGTGCGCCAGGAACTGCTGCCTTACGTGCAGATCAAATATGCGGGCGCATTAGTGCTGGGTCGCTACTATCGTGACTCAACACCGGCCCAGCGCGAAGCTTACTTCAGCGCTTTTGGCGACTATCTGGCCCAGGCTTATGGTCAGGCACTGGCCCTCTATAACGGCCAGAGCTATCAGATCCAGCCTGAGCAGCCGCTTGGCGACGCCAAAATTGTGGCGATTCGCGTCACTATCATCGATCCTAATGGCCGTCCGCCGGTTCGCCTCGACTTTCAGTGGCGTAAAAACAGCCAGACTGGTAACTGGCAGGCTTATGACATGATTGCCGAAGGCGTCAGCATGATCACCACCAAGCAGAATGAGTGGAGCGATCTGTTACGGACCAAAGGTATTGATGGTCTGACGGCGCAGCTCAAATCGTCTGCGTCACAGCCAATCACGCTGGATAAACAACAATAATGCACGAATCGTTACGCTGGGAGCGCGAAGCCAGCACGCTATTACTGAAAGGCGAGCTGGATCGCGACACCCTGATGGGCCTCTGGCAGCAGCGTGAAACGCTGATTCGCGGCGTCGAGACGATCGACGTCGCGGCGCTGAACCGGGTTGACTCTTCCGGCCTCGCTCTGCTGGTGCACCTGCGGGAAATTGCACGGGCGCAGGGGAGCACCCCGCGCTTTGCCGGTATCAGCGACAAACTGCAGTCGCTGATTACGCTTTACAATCTGCAACAGATTATTGTTTCTGCGGATAAAAGCGCCTGATTTCCGCTTGTTATGCTAAGCCCCTGTTTTCAACAGGGGCTTTTGCGTATTTAAGAGTCAGCCGCTTTCCTCTACTATGTCAGCCTTATTATTATTAAGTGAAGTTAAGCACAATGGAAAACAGTGAAATTCAGGCCGTGCTGATGGCAGCGCTGCCTTTAGACGAAGTGCATGTGATGAGCAACGATGGCAGCCATTTCCAGGTGATCGCCGTAGGCGAACTGTTTGGCGAGCTGAGCCGCGTGAAAAAACAGCAGGCTGTCTACGCGCCGCTGATGGAATACATCGCGGACAACCGCATTCATGCTGTCTCTATCAAAACCTATACTCCCGCTGAATGGGCACGCGACCGTAAACTCAACGGTTTCTGATCCCTCAGCGTGGTGCACTCGTGGTAAGCGAGTCCCATCTTTAGCTAGTTAATTGAGAGCCGTGTTAATGGACAAATTTCGTGTGCAAGGCCCCACCCGCTTAAGTGGTGAAGTAACCATTTCCGGGGCGAAGAACGCCGCGCTACCTATTCTGTTTGCTGCCCTGCTGGCTGAAGAGCCGGTAGAGATCCAGAATGTGCCAAAGCTGCGCGACATTGATACCACCATGAAGCTGCTGAGCCAGCTGGGTGCGAAGGTGGAGCGCAACGGTTCTGTGCATGTCGATGCCAGCGCGGTCGATGTATTTTGTGCGCCTTACGATCTGGTGAAAACCATGCGTGCCTCCATCTGGGCGCTGGGCCCGCTGGTGGCGCGTTTTGGTCAGGGTCAGGTTTCGCTGCCGGGCGGCTGCGCGATTGGTGCGCGTCCGGTTGACCTGCATATCACCGGCCTGGAACAGCTGGGTGCCGAGATTAAGCTGGAAGAGGGCTACGTCAAGGCGTCCGTCAACGGCCGCCTGAAGGGCGCGCTGATTGTCATGGACAAGATCAGCGTCGGCGCAACCGTCACTATCATGAGTGCGGCAACCCTGGCGACCGGCACCACCGTGATTGAGAATGCGGCGCGGGAGCCGGAAATTGTCGATACCGCCAACTTCCTTAACACGCTGGGTGCCCGCATCAGCGGCGCAGGCACCGACAAGATCACCATCGAAGGCGTCGAGCGTCTGGGCGGCGGTGTTTACCGCGTTCTGCCGGACCGCATCGAAGCCGGCACCTTCCTGGTGGCAGCCGCCATTTCAGGCGGCAAAGTGATGTGCCACAAGGCTCAGCCCGATACGATGGATGCGGTTCTCTCTAAGCTGCGTGATGCCGGTGCCGATATCGAAACCGGCGAAGACTGGATCAGTCTCGATATGCACGGCAAACGCCCTAAAGCGGTCAATGTGCGCACCGCGCCACACCCGGGTTTCCCGACCGATATGCAGGCGCAGTTCACCCTGCTGAATATGGTGGCGGAAGGCACCGGCGTGATTACCGAAACCATTTTCGAAAACCGTTTCATGCACATCCCGGAACTGATTCGTATGGGCGGCCATGCGGAGATTGAGAGCAACACCGCGATCTGTCACGGGGTGGAAACCCTGTCCGGTGCGCAGGTGATGGCGACCGATTTGCGCGCTTCTGCCAGCCTGGTTCTGGCTGGCTGTATCGCGGAAGGCACGACATTCGTCGATCGCATTTATCACATCGATCGTGGCTATGAGCATATTGAAGATAAGCTGAAAGCGATGGGTGCGAATATCGAGCGCGTCAGCGAAGAGTAATCTCAGGTATGCGCTGAAAGAACCAGCCCTTTGCGGGGCTGGTTTTTTTTCGCCTGTCGATCTCAGGGCGTGCCGGAAAGATCGGCGGGGATCCGGATACGTTTTTTGCGATCCAGCAGGCGGTGCGTGTCAGGATCGTAGTAGCGGCTGGGCCAGATCTCGCTGGGATGCACCTCGATCGCCTCGGCGATCAGCCATTCGCCTTTTGGCCAAGGGCGCGTCAGCGCATTCGCGAGTGTTGATGAGCTGAGGCCGGCCGAGCGTGACAGTGCGGCCAGCGTCGTACCGCGTTTGTGCAGGGCTGCGATAATGTCAGCCGGGTGCCAGTCTTCCATCCTTTTTTGCATAACCCGTTCTCCTTGTCTTTGTGTCGTCCACCGGGACGTTGGCTTACCTTTTTACTGTTATCTGGAAAGTAAGCGTTTTTTATAGCAAATAGTTTCCATTAATTTCCAGTAATATTTGGCGTCAGCGTCGGGTCTGTGTGACAGCCCGCAAAAGGCATGCAACAGCAATGAGCGAACATAAAGAAGTGAGAGCGGGGAGGAGAAACGGAGCCGGGGAGGCTCCGTAGGGAATCAGAAATCGCGCTGAACTGACATATGCGCCAGCGACTCCAGCGCACTGCGCCAGGGTGATTCAGGCAGAATGCGCAGAGCGGCAATCGCCTTGTCCGCTTCCTGTTCGGCGCGGGTGCGGGTCCACTCCAGCGAACCACACTGGTGCATCGCTTCCAGTACCGGTTCCAGCAGATGGCGGCCATTACCCTGCTCAATGGCTTCGCGGATCATCTTCGCCTGCTCAGGTGAGCCGTTCTGCATTGCATGCAGCAGCGGCAGCGTCGGTTTTCCTTCGCTCAGGTCGTCGCCGGTGTTTTTACCCAGCGTCTCTCCGTCCGCACTGTAATCCAGTAAATCGTCGATTAACTGGAAAGCCGTGCCCAGATAGCGTCCATAATCCTGCAGCGCTTTCTCCTCTTCCGGCGTGGCGTCAGCCAGGATCGCAGAAGCCTGCGACGCGGCTTCAAACAGGCGCGCGGTCTTGCTGTAAATCACGCGCATGTAGCTCTCTTCGGTGATGTCAGGATCGTTCACGTTCATCAGCTGCAGGACTTCGCCCTCAGCGATCACGTTGACCGCTTCTGACATCAGCGCCAGGATACGCAGCGACCCCATGCTGGTCATCATCTGGAAGGCGCGGGTGTAAATAAAATCCCCGACCAGCACGCTTGCCGCATTGCCAAACGCCGCGTTCGCGGTCGCTTTGCCACGACGCATATCGGATTCATCCACGACATCGTCATGCAGCAGCGTGGCGGTGTGGATAAATTCGATCAGCGCCGCATTGGTCACGTGCAGATCGCCCTTGTAGCCCATGGCGCGTGCGGAGAGCACGGCAATCATGGGACGGATACGCTTACCCCCACCACTGATGATGTAGTAGCCCAACTGGTTGATGAGCGAGACATCTGAATTCAGCTGGTCGAGGATGGTCTGGTTAACGGCAGCCATATCCTGTGCGGTTAATTCGTTGATCTGTTCTAAGTTCATTCGTCTTTTCAGCTATGACTCGTTATCTCTGCCATGGTAAGTGCTTTTACCCAGCCAGCGTTCAGGTAATCTGTTACTGATTGTACTTGAATTTTCAGCCTGAGAAACGGTTGCGTTCAGCCTGTGTTTTTTTTCTGCAAGAGTGTGCAAAGTGCTCTTGTCTTCTTCTGGAGTTTTGCGTAGAATTCGCGCCCTATTGTGAATATTTAGCGCGCCGCCTGATGAACTAAAAGGCAAGCGCAGAAGCGGAGTTTTATATGTACGCGGTTTTCCAAAGTGGTGGTAAACAACACCGAGTAAGCGAAGGTCAGACCGTTCGCCTGGAAAAGCTGGACATCGCAACCGGTGAAACCATCGAGTTTGACCAGGTTCTGATGATTGCTAATGGCGAAGACGTGAAAATCGGCGCGCCACTGGTTTCAGGCGGTATGATCAAGGCAGAAGTTGTTGCTCACGGTCGTGGCGAGAAAATTAAGATCGTTAAGTTTCGTCGTCGTAAGCACTACCGTAAGCAGGCTGGCCATCGCCAGTGGTTCACTGATGTGAAAATCACTGGTATCACGGCGTAAGAGGAGATCTGACAAATGGCACATAAAAAGGCTGGTGGTTCGACTCGAAATGGTCGTGACTCCAATGCAAAACGTCTGGGTGTTAAGCGTTTTGGTGGTGAATCTGTTCTGGCAGGTAGCATCATCGTTCGTCAGCGTGGCACCAAATTCCACGCAGGCAGCAACGTAGGTTGTGGTCGTGACCACACCCTGTTCGCTACCGCAGACGGCAAAGTAAAATTCGAAGTTAAAGGTCCGAACAACCGTAAATACATCAGCATCGTTGCTGAGTAAGGTTGTCGTGACGCAGACGTTTATCGTCTGAACGCACGAATTAAAGGCCCCGCAGCTCCTGCGGGGCTTTTTACATTCTGCGCTCTGTCGCGGTAAAAGCGACGCCTCACTGAAGTTTGCTGTACACTTTATGTACACACTGGCGACAGCCAGTCCTGATTTATCCGCCGCTGGTCAGCGCAGAAGACCCTGGCGGACCCGTCTGCAGAGTGCTGCAGGCGATTGTGTGACGGAGATTGAAAATGAAGTTTGTTGATGAAGCGACAATTCTGGTCGTCGCGGGTGATGGCGGTAATGGATGCGTCAGCTTCCGCCGCGAAAAATATATCCCGAAAGGCGGCCCTGACGGGGGTGATGGCGGTGACGGCGGCGACGTTTATCTGATCGCCGATGAAAACCTCAATACCCTTATCGATTATCGTTTCGAGAAATCGTTCCGCGCTGAACGCGGGCAGAATGGCCAGAGCCGCGACTGTACCGGTAAACGCGGTAAAGATATCGAAATCAAAGTTCCGGTCGGCACACGGGTTATCGACCAGGGAACCGGCGAGACCTTAGGCGACATGACGCGTCACGGCCAGAAACTGATGGTCGGCAAAGGCGGCTGGCATGGCCTGGGCAACACCCGTTTTAAATCGTCAGTAAACCGCAGCCCGCGCCAGAAAACCATGGGAACCCCGGGTGAGAAGCGCGACCTGCAGCTTGAGCTGATGCTGCTGGCGGACGTCGGCATGCTGGGCTTACCGAATGCCGGTAAATCCACCTTTATTCGCGCCGTGTCAGCCGCCAAGCCAAAAGTGGCGGACTATCCGTTTACCACCCTGGTGCCAAGCCTGGGCGTGGTACGTATGGACAGCGAGCAGAGCTTTGTCGTGGCCGATATTCCCGGCCTGATTGAAGGCGCCGCTGAGGGTGCCGGTCTCGGGATCCGCTTCCTGAAGCACCTGGAGCGCTGCCGCGTGTTGCTGCACCTGATCGACATCGATCCGATCGATGAAAGCGATCCGGTTGAAAATGCCCGCATCATTCTTGGCGAACTGGAAAAGTACAGCGAGAAGCTGTTCAACAAACCGCGCTGGCTGGTCTTCAACAAAGTGGACCTGATTGGTGAAGAAGAAGCGCAGGCACGTGCTAAAGCGGTCGCTGAGGCGCTGGGCTGGGAAGATAAGTATTACCTGATCTCTGCCGCCAGCCGTACCGGCGTCAACGAACTCTGCTGGGATGTGATGAGCTTCATTAACGCCAACCCGAAAGAAGCCGAGCTTGAAGAGAAGCAGCCGGAGAAAGTGGAGTTCATGTGGGACGATTACCACAAAGAAACCCTTGAAAATGCGACAGAAGTGGAAGATGAAGAGTGGGATGACGACTGGGATGATGAAGACGACGAAGGCGTCGAAATTATCTATCAGCGCTA
The DNA here is from genome assembly GCF_026104315.1 of Pantoea anthophila. NCBI lineage: Bacteria > Pseudomonadati > Pseudomonadota > Gammaproteobacteria > Enterobacterales > Erwiniaceae > Pantoea > Pantoea anthophila. The sequence goes on along the minus strand of NZ_CP110473.1, from coordinate 3,509,575 downwards.
ACCACGACGCGGCCACAGGCTGACCGGCAAAGCCCCTCTTTCCAATCGAAAGGGGGGCTTTTTTTCAGCTGCTCATCACAGCCACGCTGAGTCGCGCACTGCAGCACAACTGATCCCGGCCGTTACGGATTTCGATCTGCCAGCTCTGACTGCGTCTGCCCAGATGCAGGGGGCGACAGATCCCCCGCACTGTCCCGGCTGACACCGCACGCAGATGGCTGGCATTGACTTCGACACCCACCACGCTGCTGCCTTCTTCCACCGCCATATACCCGGCCATTGAGCCCATCGACTCCGCTAGTACCACGGAGGCCCCGCCATGCAGCAGGCCAAATGGCTGGTGCGTGCGCGCATCCACCGGCATCGTCGCTTCCAGGTAATCCTCGCCTATCACGGTAAAGACGATCCCGAGATGGGCGACCAGCGACTGCTCGCCCAGTGCATTCAGGGTGGGAAGATCGAAGGATCGTTTCCAGATCGCAGCCATTTTCAGGCTCCCAGGGTTGCGCCGCCGTCGACCACGATATCCTGCAGGGTCACATGGCTGGCCAGGTCTGATGCGAGAAACAGCACGGTGGCCGCAATTTCCTGCGGCTGCGCGATCTTGCCCAGCGGGATCCCCAGCTTAAACTGATCCGGAAAACCGGCGATCATTTCCTGCTCGCCACCGGGGGTCTGCCACAGGCTGCGCTGCATCGCGGTGTCGGTGGAGCCGGGTGAAACGATATTACAGCGAACGCCAAAAGGGGCCATTTCCAGCCCCACGGTCAGACAGAGACTGCGCAGTGCCGCTTTCGATGCGCCGTAGGCCGACATGCCGATTCGCGGCGCGTGCGCCGCGTTAGACGCCACGGTGACGATGGCCCCGGCGCGCTGCTGGCGAAAGCGCGGCAGTGTCTGCTGAAACAGGTTAAAGGTGCCGCCCGCGTTGACGTTCAGGCACGCCTGCCAGTCAGCGAAGGAGAGCGCATCAGTGGCGCCGACGCGCAAAATGCCCGCCGCGTTGACCAGCACATCAATGCGCGGTTGCGTTGCCAGCACGCGCTGACAGATCGTTTCTACCTGATCCGGATCGGCCACATCCAGGCGATGACAGCGAAACGGATAATCCTGCTGCGCAAACTGCAGGTCAAAGGCTTCCACCCGCGCGCCTGCCCGATGAAAGGCCAGCGCACTCTGATAACCAATGCCCTGACCGGCTCCGGTTACCCAGACAACGCGACCGCTGAAGTCGAAGGTGTGGCTCATTGAGTGAGCTCCCGCGACAGCAACGCCCACCAGCCATCGATGCTCGGATTTTTCGCCAGCGTAACAAAGTCGATATCCCGGTGAACCTGACGCCAGCGTGCCGCCAGCGCCATGACGCGCACCGAATCCAGACCATAATCGATCAGGTTTTCATCATCCTCCGGCACCTCATCATCCTCCAGCAGCGGCAGGACGAGCGCGCGCAGATCCGCTTTGCTGAGAGGGACCGGCATCATATCAGCCGTCATCACCACTTTTCCGCTGCGGCCGGCGGTGTAAGTCAGCGCCATCATATGCTCCTCGCGGCTGAAATCAGCCAGCGCATCGGCCACCATAAACGGCTGGATATCACGCATAAAGGCATCCGTGGCGGTGGTCAGGCAGCCGATATGGGCATAGACGCCCGTGATAATCAGCTGATCGCGGCCCATCTCCTTCAGGATCGCCTCCAGCGGGGAGCGATGAAAGGCGCTGTAGCGCCACTTAGTCAGCACCTGGTCGTCCTCGTCGGGGGCCAGCGCCGCCACGATCCTCTGCTGGTCGGGATGCTTATTCAGGCCCGGTCCCCACATATCGTTGAGCAGGGCGCGATCCGCATCGCTCTGCGCCGTCGGCTGGGCGGTGTAAAACACCGGAATACCCTGCGCTTTGCAGTAGCGACGCAGGCGGGCAATATTGCCGACGACCTGCTCAATCAGCGGGCTGTTCTCTCCCCAGAAGCTGAGAAAATAGCGCTGCATATCGTGGATGAGCAGGGCGGCCCGGCCCGGCTCCAGCGCCCATTTCACCCGGTTATTCGGCAACTCGGTGGCGGCGGGCAGTGGATAGGAGGTCAGTTGTGGAATAGTCATAAAAATTCTCCGGACAGATCGGGCTTACGCGTGTTGATCGGCAAGATGCTGGCGCAGACGTTTTTTATCGACCTTGCCGACCGGGGTCAGTGGCAGGGCATCTACGCAGGTAATGCGGTCGGGAAGCTTAAATTCTGCGACGCCCAGTTCACGCAGGTGGCGCCGCAGCGCCGCCGGTTTTACCGGCTGACGGGTGACGATAAACGCGCAGCTTTTTTCACCCAGCAGCGGATCGCTCATGGAGACCAGTGCCGCGTGGATCACGTCGGCGTGTTGCTGCAGCAGGTTTTCGATCTCTTCCGCGGCGATCTTCTCGCCACCCCGGTTGATCTGATCTTTCTCCCGACCCTGCACGATAAGGTTGCCGTCAGGGGTGATCTCAACCAGGTCACCGGAACAGTAAAAGCCCCGTTCGTCGAAACTGGCGGCGTTGTGTTCCGGACTGTTGTAGTAGCCGCGAAAGGTGTAGGGGCCGCGCGTCATCAGACGACCGGTGGCCCCCACGGGCAGAGGATGACCCTGCTCGTCGGCAACCCAGACCTCATCATCCGGGGAGAGCGGGCGTCCCTGTGTGGTGAGGATGGTCTGCGGATCATCATCCAGTCGGGTGTAGTTCACCAGTCCTTCGGCCATGCCAAAGACCTGCTGCAGGGTGCAGCCGATCTCATGCTGTATGCGTGCAGCCAGCGTTTCGCCCAGCTTAGCGCCCCCCACCTGCATGCGCTGCAGGGAGGCCAGTGCCGCCTTGCTGTCCGATTCCTGAAGTGCCAGCAGCCAGAGGCTGGCGGCAGGCGGAACCAGGCCGGTATCGGTCACCTGATGTTTTTCAATCAGGGGAAAGCAGGCTGTCGCACTGGGATCGGCGGCCAAAATAACCTGTCCCCCTGCGTAAAAGACGCCCAGCGCGCCCGGCGAACTCAGCGGGAAGTTGTGGGCGGCGGGCAGGGCGATGAGATAGCGGGTATCGGCAGTGACGCCACAGATCGTGTCACTTTCACGGATGCTGTAGTAGTAATCGTTGTGGGTGCGCGGAATCAGTTTTGGCGTGCCGGTACTGCCGCCAGAGAGCTGGAAAAAGGCTACCTCGTCGCCCGCGGTCGGCGTGGCCATAAACGCACCGGCCGGTTCGGCCAGCAGCGCTTCAAGGCTCTGTTCCGGCGGTGAGGCATGGCGCAGGATCACCTGCTGCAGTGAGGGGTGATCGTGGCGGAGCTGCGCAATAAAAGCGTCATCGGCAAACAGCGGATGCGTGCGGTCAGCAATCACCAGGCGGGGCGAAATCTGGCTGGCGTAGGCGGTCAGTTCGGTGCGCTGATGGCTGAACAGGGCATTCACCGGCGCAACACCGAGTTTAAACAGGGCAAACAGCGTCAGGTAAAATTCGGCCACGTTGCCCAGCTGCACCAGCGCCGTATCACCCCGTTTCAGGCCACGCCGCTGTAACGCCGCCGCCAGGTTGTCACTCAGTGCCGCCAGCTGGCGGTAGGTCAACCGCCTGTCATCCTCAATCACTGCCACGCTATCGTTGTCGCGGTGGCGATCCAGTATGTCGGTCATCGGCAGGTCGAGCCAGTAGCCTTTTTCACGGTAACGGGCGGCCAGGTCGTCCGGCCAGCGGCTATAGGAGATCGTCATGCAGGTTCCTTTATTGCAATCCAAAAGCGCGAAGCAGGGTGTCGAGTTTGACGCCGGTTTCACGCCACTCTGCTTCAGGTTGTGAGTCCGTCACGATGCCCGCACCGGCAAACAGCCGTACCCGCGACCCCTTCACCGTGCCGCAGCGAATGGTGACGACCCATTCGCCATTGCCCCGGTCGTCACACCAGCCGACGATGCCGCCAAACAGCTGACGCTCAAACGGCTCAAGGCGCTGGATCAGGGCCTGCGCACGCTGATGCGGAAAGCCGCTGAGCGCCGGCGTCGGATGCAGCAGGCAGGCGAGGGAGAGTGCATTTTCGCGCTCGTCCAGCACTTCGCCACGGATCTGCGTGGCGAGATGCCAGAGGGTGGCCGTGGTCAGCAGAGAGGGTGTTTCAGGCACCGACAGCAAACGGCTGCGCGGCTGCAGGGTGGCGCGCATCGCATCTGTCACCAGCTGATGTTCATGACGATCCTTCGCCGACTGCATCAGGCTGGCGCCGGAGGCCCGATCGCGTTGCGGATCGCGGCTGCGTGCGGCCGAGCCGGCCAGGGGACAGGAGCTGAACAGGCGACCCTGTTTTCGAATCAGTAGTTCCGGGCTGGCTCCTACCAGCGCGCCGCCGCCGGGCAGGGGCAGATGAAAGTGATAGCTGCCGGGATTCTGCACCACGATGCGCTGCATCAGAGCAGCCGTATCAACCGGCTGTTCAGCCACGATCTCCATCAGCCGCGACAGCACCACTTTCTCCAGGTCGCCCCGGCGCGTGGCGGCAACTGCCTGCGCCACCATCTCGGTAAAGCGCGCCTGATCCGGCAACGCCGTACGGCGACGAATCACGGGCAGATCGGCGTCTGCCAGTGAGGCCCGGGCGATCAGATCGTCACGGTTAAAGCGCTGCCAGGACTCCGGGATAAACAGCGCGGCGGGCTGCGCCACGTCAAAGGGGATGGCACCTGCCACGATGGGGTGCGCAATGCCCTGCTTTCTGGCCGAGGTAAAGTGGTGCTGAAGCTGCTGCTGAAAATCCCCTGTCAGCTGTTCACCCTGTCTGACTGGCGTGGTCAGCGTCGTAAAGCAGCCCTGTGTGGTGAGGCTTTGCCAGGGAGAGGTAAACAGGAAACCCTGGCAGAGTGCCGCAAAATCGTGCAACAGGGGATGTTCAAATGCGCGTGATTCGGCCATACTTTTCACCCGGAAATGATAAGATAACTAATAATGATTATCATTTGTATTATTAGGCGTTAAGCTACGTGGATTGGCCGGATCTGTCAATCCATATGCGGCGCTTCGGCTGCTGCTCCGGGTCAGATCAGCATAAACAGCCGCCGACCTTATCTGAACGAGTGTGGAAAAGAACGTATGAATAAACAGAGGGTTAGCAGGGCGATCGTGCTGTTTTTTCTGAGCAGCCTGCTCAGTGTCAGCGCGGTGGCCGGGACGGGCTGGCCGCGCACCATTACCGGAGCCAGTGGCGATCTTATCCTGACGCAGGCACCGACCCGAATCGTCTCAACCAGCGTGACCCTGACCGGATCGCTGCTGGCCATTAATGCGCCGGTGGTCGCCAGCGGGGCCACCGCCCCCGGCAGTCGCCTGGCGGATGAGCAGGGCTATTTCCGGCAGTGGGGCGCGGTGGCGAAACAGCGCGGCGTGAAGCGTCTCTACATTGGCGAACCCCGTGCAGAAGCGATTGCTGCCGAAGCGCCGGATCTGATTGTGGTCAGCGCCACCGGTAACGATTCAGCCATCAGGCTGGTCGATCAGCTTGCGGCGATTGCGCCGGTGCTGGTGGTCAATTATGACGATAAAAGCTGGCAGCAGCTGGTGACGCTGCTGGGCAAGGCGACGGGGCATGAGGCGGATGCGGCCGCACGGATAAACGCTTTTGAGGCACGCGAAAAGGCGCTGAAGGCGAAGCTGACGCTGCCGCCGCAGCCGGTTTCCGCGATGGTCTGGAACGGGGACGGGCGGGCCGTGAACCTGTGGACGGCAGCGTCAGCGCAGGCCAGGTTACTGCAGCAGCTGGGCTTCACGCTGGCGACGCCGCCCGCCAGCCTTCACGCTGGTCACAGTATGGGAACGCGCAAAGATATTCTTCAGCTGTCAGGTGAAAATCTGGCGGCAGGCCTGAATGGTCAGACTTACCTGCTGTTTGCCGCCGACGACAACACCACTGCACAGGTGATGAGCAACCCTTTCCTGGCGCAGACCCCGGCAGTAAAAAGCAGGGCGGTCTATGCACTGGGGCTGGATAGCTTCCGCCTCGACTACTACAGCGCCAGCAATCTGCTGACGCGGCTGGAGACGCTGTTTGTTAACGGTCGTGGCGTCTGAGAGACGGGATAACCTGCAGAAATGATGAGGCTTATCGGTCGCTTAATCGCATGGGTTTCTCTGTGACTTTTCTGGTGAAGGCTTAAACGTTATGCGTCAATGTCGCGCAATAGCAGGTTCAGGGATGCTGCTGTTGCTACTTTTCGCGCTCAGTCTGATGCTGGGCGCCAAATCCATTCCCCTCCATGAGGTCACTCAGGCCCTGTTCACCGACTGCACCCGCGTCGATTGTGTCATCGTGCGTGACGCCCGGCTGCCGCGCACCCTGGCGGGGGTGCTGGCCGGATGCAGCCTGGGACTGGCGGGTGCGCTGATGCAGAGCCTGACGCGAAATCCTCTGGCCGATCCCGGCATTCTGGGGGTTAACGCCGGTGCGGGTTTTGCGGTCGTACTGGGGATCGCCCTGACCGGCGCAGACTCCCCGGCTGACTGGCTGGGCTTCGCCTTTGCCGGTGCACTGCTGGCCTCTCTGCTGGTGGCGCTGACCGGCGCCGTGGGCGGCGGTCGGGTCAGTCCGGTGCGCCTGACCCTGGCGGGGGTAGCGCTGGGTGCGGTGCTGGAGGGATTAACGTCCGGGCTGTCGCTGCTCAACCCTGATATCTACGATCACCTGCGTTTCTGGCACAGCGGCTCGCTGGATATCCGCAGTTTCGCCATTCTGCGCGCCACCTTGCCGGCCGTCGCTGTCGGCAGCGGGCTGGCACTGTTGCTGGCACGTTCACTGAACAGCCTGAGCATGGGCGGTGATATGGCGACCGCACTGGGCACCCGCGTGGTGCGAACGCAGCTGACGGGCCTGCTGGCGATTGCGCTGCTGAGCGGCGCGGCGACGGCCGCCGTCGGCCCCATCGCCTTTGTCGGCTTAATGACGCCACACCTGGCACGCTGGCTGCTGGGCAACGACCATCGCTGGCTGCTGCCGGGAACCCTTGTGATGACCCCCTGCCTGCTGCTGGCCGCCGACATCCTGGGACGGCTGCTGGTGCCGGGCGAGCTGCGCGTGTCGATTGTGACCGCCATTCTCGGTGCGCCGATGCTGATTGCGCTGGTTCGCCGCCGGCCGGGAAGAGGGCTGTAATGAAACGCATCATAATCAATGCGCTTTTACTGCTGGTGGCCTGCGGCATCCTGGCGTTTATGGGGCTGACACGCGGCACCCCCTCCCTCTCGGCGCAGCAGTTGTGGACGCTCTTCAGCGGGGAGGCGGCGCGCAATGTTCAGCTGATTGTGCTGGAGTGGCGGCTGCCGCGCGTCACGATGGCGCTGCTGCTGGGGGCCGCGCTGGGCGTCAGTGGCGCGATTTTTCAGTCACTGCTGCGTAACCCGCTGGGCAGCCCCGATATTCTCGGTTTCAACACCGGGGCATACAGCGGGGTGCTGGTCGCGCTGGTGCTGTTTCAGCAAAACATGGCGGGCCTGACGCTGGCCGCACTGGCGGGTGGGCTGCTTACAGCGGCGGTGGTCTGGCTGTTCAGCTGGCGCAACGGCGTGGAGACCTTTCGTCTGATTATCGTCGGCATCAGCGTGCGGGCGCTGCTGATGGCGCTCAACAGCTGGCTGATTATCAGCGCCTCCCTGGAGGCGGCACTGAGCGCCGGGCTCTGGAGCGCCGGTTCACTTAACGGCATCACCTGGGCGAAGACGCTTCCCGTGACGGTTGTGCTGCTGCTGGCGCTGCTGGCGACGGGAATGCTGGCCCGGCGCATGCGTCTGCTGGAGATGGGTGATGACACCGCCTGCGCCTTAGGGGTTCCGGTGGAACGCAGCCGCGTCATGCTGATGCTGACAGGCGTGATCCTGACCGCGGCCTCAACCGCGCTGGCCGGGCCTCTCTCTTTTATTGCGCTGCTGGCGCCGCAGATTGCACGGCGTCTCTGCGGGGGAGTCAAAGGCGCACTGCCGCTGGCTGCGCTGTGCGGTGCGCTGCTGTTAATCGCCGCAGACTACGCCGCACAGCACCTTTTCCTGCCTTATCAGCTGCCGGTCGGTGTCATTACCGTCAGCCTGGGCGGACTCTATCTGATTGCTCTGCTGATACGGGAGGCGCGACGCCAGTGAGAGAGAAAACACGTTTGCAGGGTAAGGCGCTGACGCTGGGTTACGACAAAAAGATCGTGGCGGAGCATCTCTCGGTCGCGATCCCCGACGGTGAACTGACCGTCATCATCGGGCCTAACGCCTGCGGGAAATCGACGCTGCTGCGCACCCTGAGCCGGCTGGTGACGCCGCTGCAGGGCGAGGTGCTGCTGGATGGTCAGACGATCGCCCGTTATGCCACCAAAGAGGTGGCGCGGCGGCTGGGGCTGCTGCCGCAAAGTTCCAGTGCGCCCGCGGGCATCAGCGTCAGTGAACTGGTGGCACGCGGACGTTATCCGCACCAGACGCTGTTCGGACGCTGGCGACAGGAAGATGAGGCGGCGGTGCAGCAGGCGATGCAGGCCACCGGGGTGGCCGATCTGGCCGCCCAGCCAGTGGATACGCTCTCTGGCGGTCAGCGGCAGCGGGTCTGGATCGCGATGGTGCTGGCGCAGGAAACCCCGTTACTGCTGCTCGATGAACCCACCACCTGGCTGGATATTACACATCAGATTGAGCTGCTGGAGCTGATGCAGGACCTCAATCAGCAGCATGGCCGCACGCTGGTGGTGGTGCTGCACGATCTTAATCAGGCGTGCCGTTACGCCAGCCACCTGATTGCGATGCGTGACGGAAAAATCATCGCTGAAGGGAAACCGGCGGAGATTGTGACGCCAGCGCTGATTGAAGCGATCTACGGCCTGCGCTGCGTCATCATCCGCGATCCGGTAGCCGGCACCCCGATGATTGTGCCGTGCGGAAGAGGCTGACCGGCACCCTCTCCGCAGGAGAAGGCGGCTACGGATTCAGCGACGCCAGTATCTGCTGCAGGCGGGGACCGATCTGTTCAAACATGCGGGGTGAGACGATCTCTACATGGGCACAGTCCAGCGGCCAGATTGTCAGCCCGCCGAGGTAAGGTGCCCAGGCGCGACGTGCATCCTGACCGGGCTGCTGCGTCTGTTGCGCCAGAAACAGCGTCGCCTGTCCGCTGAAACGGGCACTGCGCGCCGTGGCCAGCAGCCGCACGGAACGGGCGTAATTGCGCTCAATGGTGGTGAACAGCGCCTCCATACCTTCACCCGCCTGCTGACGCTGCGTCGCGATAAACTGCTCGCGCTCGCGGTTAACCTCCTCCAGCACCGCCGGATCCAGCACGTTCTCGCCGCGCCGTGCATCCCAGTTTTGCGTTTCCGGCGGCCAGGTGTCGAGCAGCCCGAGGAAGGCAACGGTTTCGCCTTCCGCTTCCAGCCGCGCGGCAATTCCCTGTGCCAGCGTGCCGCCCAGCGAGTAGCCCAGGAAATAGTAAGGCCCCTGAGGCTGCTGCTGTCGTACCGTCGCCAGATGGGCATCACACACCGCATCAAGATGCTGCGCCTGGCTGAGCGGGCTGGTGAGGTCGGGTGACTGAATGCCCAGCAGCGACCAGCGCGGGTCCAGATAACGCGTTAATGCACTGAACTGCCAGGCAAAACCTGAGGCGGGATGGAAACAGAACAGCGTCGGGCCCGTGCTGCGCCGCAGCGGCAATACCGTCTCAAACCCGGCGCGGGCCGCCCCGGCAGAGGGGCCGCTGAGCAGAGCCGCCAGCTGTTCCACCGTAGGGGCCACCATAATCTGCCCCACCGACACCGGCTGATCCAGCGTCCGGCGCAGCTGCGCCGCCAGACGCATCGCCAGCAGCGAATGCCCTCCCAGCAAGAAAAAGTCATCCTGTGCGCTGACCGACTCGCGCTCCAGCAGCGAAGCAAACGCCTGAGCCAGCGTGCTTTCCAGTCCGGGGCAGGGCGCGCGCCCGGCGATTCTGGCCTGGGTCTGTGGCAGCGGCAGGGCTTTACGATCGAGCTTGCCGTTGCTGCTGAGCGGCAGGCTCGCCAGCTGAACAATCGCCACCGGCACCATGTGTGCGGGCAGCCGGGTGGCCAGCCGCTGGCGAAGGACGTCCGCGTCAATCGTCTCATTGGCGACGACATAACCGACCAGCTGTCGGGCATCACCCTGCTGATCGCCGCCGCCCAGCACGGCCGCATGCGTCACCGCCTGCTCAATGCCCGGCAGGGCGGCCATCGCCAGATCGATCTCATTCAGCTCAATGCGCTGTCCGCGAATTTTAAGCTGATCGTCACTGCGGCCCAGATACTCCACTGCGCCATCCGGCAGCCAGCGTGCCACGTCGCCGGTGCGGTACATCCGGGTGCCGTCACCCCAGGGATCGGCCACAAAGCGGCTGGCCGTGAGGTCGGGACGATCCAGATAGCCGTGCGCCAGCTGGACGCCGGTCAGCCAGAGATCGCCGGCAATGCCCGGCGGCACCGGCTGCAGACGGGCATCCAGGATCCGCAGGCCGGTGTTCCAGACCGGGAAGCCAATCGGTACGCTGGCGCCTTCAACGGCGGCCAGCTCTGCGCCGGAGGCCGGATAGTAGCTGACATCCACCGCCGCTTCGGTCGGGCCATAGAGGTTATGCAGCGGCACCCCGGTCAGCGTCTGCCACTGACGCGACAGCGCGGCGGGCAGTGCTTCACCGCTGCAGAAGACCCGACGCAGGGTGGCGCAGCAGGCTGCCGCCGCCTCGTCCTGCAGCGCAGCGACAAAGGCGGCCAGCATCGACGGAACAAAGTGGGTGGTGGTCACGCGGTAGCGGGCAAACAGCTGCCTCAGCGCCTCCGGGTCGCGGTGCGCATCGGGCGGCGCCATCACCAACTGCGCACCGGCGATCAGGGGCCAGAAGAACTCCCAGACGGAGACATCAAAGCTGCCCGGCGTCTTCTGTAACACTACATCATCCTGACCCAGCGGATAGCGATCCTGCATCCATAGCAGGCGGTTGACGATCGCGGCGTGACTGACCAGCACGCCCTTTGGCCGCCCGGTTGAGCCGGAGGTGTAGATGAGGTATGCGCCATCCTGCGGGGAGGGCACCTGCGACGGCATCGCCTCAGCGGGGGTTAACAGCGTGTCGTAAAACAGCGGTGTGACCGGCGAGAGCGCCGCCAGCCGGTCAGCCAGTTCACGGCGGGTGATCAGCGCTTTCGGCGTGGCGTCTGCCAGCATCATTTTTAATCGGTCGTCGGGATACCCGGTGTCGAGCGGCAGCCAGGTGGCCCCCACGCTGACGATCGCCTGCAGCGCCAGCGATAAAAACACGGAGCGCGGCAGCGCCACGGCGACAATATCTCCCCGCGCCACACCCCGGGCGATCAGCTGCTGTCCCAGCGCGGCGACCTGCTGCTGCATCTGCTGATAGCTGAGCTGATGCGACGCATCGGCCAGCGCCGGCGCCTGCGGCGTTCGTTCAGCCTGACGCAGCAGCAGGCTGCTCAGCGTGGCCGGGGGAAGCGTCACGGCGGTCTGATTGATCGCCGCCAGCTGCCGGTGCTCGTCCGGCATCAGCATATCCAGCTCGCCACAGGCACGCGCGGGCTGGCTGGCGAGCTGGGAGAGCAGCCGATCAAAACGGCGGGCATGCTGCTGCAACAGGGCGTCACTGTAACGCTGCGCGTTTGCCAGCAGCGTCAGCGTCAGGTCGCCCTGATCGTTCAGATAGATAGCCATCTCCAGATCGCGAACCGGGCCTGATGCCAACTGATGGGTGATGCCCGCTGTACCGGCGAAATCGAGCTGGTAGTCGAACATCTTCAGGTTAATCACCGGCCCGTAAAGCGGATCGCTGTCGCCGTGACGACCCAGATCGCGCTGCACCTGCTCTGCGTCATAGCGCTGATGACGACGCATTTTTCTGACTTCACCCGCCAGCCGGGCCGCCAGAGCTGCCAGCGGCTGGGCCGGATCGTAATGCACTGCCAGAGGCAGCACGTTGATCACCGGACCGGTGGCGCAGAGCGCCGCCGAGCCGATGCGGCGCATAAAGATGAAACCGGCGGAAAAATCGTTCTGACCGGTCAGACGCGCCAGCCACAGCGCCACCAGCGCCACGGCCGTATCTGCCGCGCTGAGGTTCTGCTGGCCGGTGTGCTCAAGCAGCTTCTGAAAGGCGCTTCGATCCACCGTGATGCTGTGACGCCGCAGATCCGTGCTGGCGTGCTGACCGGCCAGCGGCAGCGGGGAGAGGGAGGCGGGGGCAGGTAACGCTGCGCCTTTCTCCAGCCAGAAGTGGCGGTCGCGCTGCCAGGCTGCCGATTGCTGATAGCGCTGATACTCCTCAACCACCTCGCTGAACGGCACAAACGGCGTCGGCGGCGGCGTGTCGCCGCACTGCCAGGCGCTGTAGAGATCGGCGATACGGCGGGTCAGGGCGGTAAAGCTGAAACCATCCACCACCAGATGATGGTAGCGCTGATACCAGTACCACTGCTCCTCACCCAGTCGCAGCAGGCTGTGGTGGCAGAGCGGCGAACCGCTCAGCACCCGCAGATCGCCCGACAAATCCTCCTGCATCCGCGCCCGCGCGGCGGCGTGCGGATCGGCGGCGCCGCGCAGATCGATCACCTCGGGTAAGCGGAAATGCTGCGCGACAGGCCACTGCAGCGGCTCGCCGTCCCGCTCGCCAAAGGCCATATTCAGGGTGTCCGCCTCCTGCATACCCGCCACGATAGCGCGGGAGAGCAGCGCGCTGTCCAGTGCGCCCCGCAGTTCCACAAAATGTGCCACGGCGTAGGCATTGCTATAGGGCGAGAGCTGGTCAGCGATCCAGATACCGGGCTGGGCAGCCACCAGCGGCAGCGTTTTCTGTGGTGCCATGGAGAGTTCAGACATGATCGCTCCGGCTGGCTTCTGCGGTGACGGGGCGGATATCGCGCCAGTGTTCATTCAGCCACGTCAGGCAGTGTGCCTGTGGCGCGGGGCCCCATACCGGCTGCCACCCGGCCGGGATCGCACAAAAGGTGGGCCATAAGCTGTATTGCTGCCGATCGTTCTTCAGTACCAGACACGCCTGCTGCGGGTCGTCAAAAGGGTGAGGTTGTTGCATATCAGTCTCCTGACCACCATCGCGGGGCGCGCTGACGCCCCGATTCTGCCCGTGGCACCCTGCAGTGGCGGGCAGGCGGCGGACGTTAAGCGAATGAGGATGATGGCCACAGGGTTTTCAGGCCGGTCAGCAGCCCGCCGCGCCAGCAGAGTGCATCGTGACCGCCTTCAACCGGGTGATAGCTGACCTGATGTCCGGCATCGGTCAGATCGCGCTGGAACTGCTGATTTGCGGCCAGAATCAGCCGCTCGCGCCGACCCGCTTCCAGATAAAAGCGCCGTGGCGGTGCCTGCAGCAGGCCCTGCTGTAACTGCTGCGGCAGCCAGCCGCTGGGATCGTCGCGCCCGGGCCACCAGAAAGAGCCGGAAAGGCTGACGGCACCGGCAAAGGTGTCGGGCCAGGTCAGCGTGGCGTAAGCGGCAGCGAGGCCGCCAAAACTCTGGCCGATCACCAGCGTGCGGTCGCTGTCGATACGGCAGGGCGCCTGCTGCGCAACCTGCGGCAGCAGCTCATGCTGAACGGCCAGCCAGAAGTCAGGGTTGCAGGTCAGCTCGCGCGTGCGGTGTTCACGATCGATGATGTCGATCATGACATAGACCGCCGGGGGCAGTTCGCCTGCCGCGGTGAGCTGCTGAAGCGGACCGGCAACCGGCATGCTGTGCGCCCAGAACTGTCCATCCAGCAGCAGTGCCAGCGGACGCGCGCCAGCATCGGCCTCGCCGGTTACACCGATCCAGATCTGACGCTGGTTTCCCAGCCGTTTGCTGCGCCACAGAAAGTGTTGCAGCGGTATCGTGGCGGCACGGCCTTCATCGACCGCCCGCCAGACCTGCTGGTCGGGCGCATGAGGCAGGTGCAGCGGCGAGTGTGACATGCCGCGTCCGCCCGCCCAGCCTCGCAGCGGATTGAGCGGATCGTTTTGCGCCTGCGGAAATTTCTGCCCCCACCATTGCCGTAACGCCTGCACATTGCTCTGGCCGGTAAACGGCTCGGCCTGCGTATCCGGGATGAGAAAGTAGCTGCCACGCCAGTCAGCGGGCAGGGTGGTTTGCCACCACCAGACATCGGTGTGGGGCAACGGAGAGAGTGAAACAGGGGCGGCGGCATGATGATGATCGGTCACGCCGGTAATGTTGATCCAGACGCGGCGGGTGTCCGATCTCTGTGTGTCGCCCTGCGGATCGCGCCAGAAAAAGGTGACCTGACAGGTGCCCGCGTCACCCGGTTCAATCAGCGGAATCCCCCGCTGCTGCTGCTGTTGCCACCAGCGTTCACTGCCGGTTTCTTCGTTTAACCAGGTCATACGCGCCATCGTTCGAACAGACGAAATCTGTGCCATAAATGATATAAATAATAGTATTGATAATTATTTGCATTTGCAATAGGGTGTTTCCGCTCGTCAGGGCGTGTGTGCATTTTCTCTGCCGCACCGGCTTTCAGCGGGGTGTCTCGCGGTGCTGAAATCAGCCGGGCAGGAAGGGGATCAGGGACATTACCTTTTTACCGGCGCGCTGGCAGTGGCATCCCTGCTGGTCGTCCAGGAACAGAAAAATGAAAAAGTTATCGCGGCTTTCACTGGCCATTATGATTGAACTGGGTTTCACCGCCTCTCTCATCTCTGCCGGTGCCGTGGCGGCCAGCAGCAGCGACCCGGCGCTTAACAACACCGCGTCAGACAGCCTTAACGACAGCACCATGATGGTGACCGCCGCCGAGCAGACGCTGCAGGCGCCGGGTGTCTCGACCATTACCGCCGACGAAATCAAAAAGCACCCGCCGGCGCGCGATGTCGCCGAAATCATCCGCACCATGCCGGGCGTCAATCTGACCGGTAACTCCACCAGCGGTCAGCGCGGCAACAATCGTCAGATTGATATCCGCGGCATGGGCCCGGAAAATACCCTGATCCTGATTGATGGTCTGCCGGTGACCAGCCGTAATGCCGTCCGGCTGGGCTGGCGTGCCGAGCGTGACACGCGCGGCGACAGCAACTGGGTGCCGCCAGAGATCATCGATCACATCGAGGTGATCCGCGGCCCGGCAGCGGCCCGTTACGGTAACGGGGCGGCGGGCGGCGTGGTGAACATCATTACCCGAAAAGAGATGGATCATCAGTGGCACGGCTCGTGGAGCGCCTACTACAACGTGCCGGAGCATAAGGATGAGGGGGCCTCCCGACGCACTAACTTCAGCCTTGAGGGGCCGCTGGGGGATGATGTCAGCTTCCGCCTCTATGGCGGGCTGGCAAAAACGCAGGCAGATGCGTATGACATCAATGAAGGGCACGCCGCCGCCCGTACCGGAAGCTACGCCGGATCGTATCCGGCAGGCCGGGAAGGCGCGGTCAACAAAGACATTCATGGTCTGCTGCGCTGGGCCTTTGCGCCGATGCAGGCGCTGGAAGTGGGGGCCGGTTTCAGCCGTCAGGGCAACCTCTACGCCGGGGATACGCAGAACACCAACACCAGTGACCTGGTGAAAAGCAAATATGGTGATGAGACTAACCGGCTCTATCGGCAGAACGTCTCTGTCAGGTGGACCGGTGCCTGGGACAATGGTGTCAGTACCAATACGTATGCGCAGTATGAGAATACCCGCAACTCCCGGCTGAACGAGGGGCTGGCGGGCGGGACGGAGGGCATCTTCTCCGACAGCCATTTCAACACCATCCAGCTGGATGATCTGCTGCTGCACAGTGAGATCAGCGTGCCGTTTGAGTGGCTGGTGAATCAGACGGCGACCTTTGGCACCGAGTGGAATCAGCAGCGGATGAAAGATCCGTCGTCAACCACGCAGGCTGCCAGTTACGGTTCCATTCCGGGGATCGCCACCACCGGCCGCTCTCCCTATTCTCAGGCGGAGATTTTCTCGCTGTTTGCCGAAGACAACATTGAGCTGACCGACAGCACCATGCTGACGCCGGGAGTGCGTTTTGATCATCACTCGATCGTGGGCGATAACTGGAGTCCGTCGCTCAACCTGTCTCAGGGGCTGGGCGATGAGCTGACCCTGAAAATGGGTATCGCCCGTGCTTATAAAGCGCCGAGCCTCTATCAGACCAACCCCAACTATCTGCTCTACAGTAACGGCCAGGGCTGCGCCGCCAGTACCGGAGCCTGCTACCTGATGGGGAATGATGATC
This sequence comes from Pantoea anthophila, assembly GCF_026104315.1. NCBI lineage: Bacteria > Pseudomonadati > Pseudomonadota > Gammaproteobacteria > Enterobacterales > Erwiniaceae > Pantoea > Pantoea anthophila. The sequence goes on along the minus strand of NZ_CP110473.1, from coordinate 3,493,352 downwards.
TGAAAGCAGAAAACAGCATCAACAAGGAGATTGGGCTGGAGTGGAAGCGTGACGGCTATCAGGCCGGACTGACCTGGTTCCGTAACGACTACCGCAACAAGATCGACGCGGGCAGGGTGCCGACCGGCACCGCCTCTAACGGCAAAACGGACATCTACAAATGGGAAAACGTGCCGAAAGCCCTGGTCGAAGGCGTGGAAGGCACGATCAACGTTCCCTTCTCCGACAGCGTGACGTGGAACAACAACTTCACTTACATGCTGCAGAGTAAGAACAAAGAGACCGGGGACCGCCTGTCAGTGATTCCGGAATATACGCTCAACTCTACGCTGAGCTGGCAGGCGATGGCGGATCTCTCCCTGCAGACCACCCTGACCTGGTATGGCAAGCAGGTCCCGAAGAAGTATGACTATAAAGGTAACGCCGTCACCGGCAGTGCAACCGATCAGGTCAGCCCCTATTCGGTGCTCGGCATGAGTGGCACCTATGACATTAACGCCTCTGTCAGCGTCACCGCAGGCGTCGATAACCTGTTCGACAAGCGTCACTTCCGTGAGGGCAATGCACAGACCACGGGTAATACGCGAACCGGCGCTTACCTCTATGGGGCAGGGGCCAATACCTTCAATGAGTCGGGCCGCACCTGGTACATGAGTGTGAACACCCGCTTCTGATTGATGCAGTGATAACCGGGTCGGGAGAAGGCTGGCCGCCGTGACTGAACGGGGGAGAGGCTGTCGCAACGCCGTCCGGAGAAGACGATTAAAACGCAGCAGGTCGATGACCCGCTGCGTTTTTTGTTACGCGCGGATCAGTTGTTCTGATTGATATCGCGGTAGAGCCGGCTCTCAAAACGCACCAGCGGAATACGGCGGGTACGCTGATCTTCCGGCGGAACCGCATAGCCGGAGAGGAACTGGACAAAGGCAACCCGCGCACCGCTGGAGGTGGTGATAAAGCCCGCCAGGTTATAGACCCCCTGCAGGGAACCGGTTTTCGCCGAGACTTTGCCATCCAGTCCCGCTTCATGCAGCCCGCCGCGATACTGCAGCGTGCCGTCATAACCCGCCAGCGGCAGCATCGAAATGTAATCCAGCGTATTGTCATTCTTCGCAATGAATTGCAAAACCTGCATCATGGTCTGCGGCGAGATCAGGTCATGGCGTGACAGACCGGAACCATCCACCTGAATGCTGTTGCCCATATCGATGTTGGCTTTGGCTTTCAGGATGCGGCGCACGGCATCCTGACCGGCGCGGAACGTGCCAGGCACATTGAAGTAGTGGTGGCCGATGGTGCGGAACACCGTATCAGCAATCATGTTGTCTGACTTCTTCAGCATGGTGTGCAGCAGGGTATGCAGCGGCGCAGACTGGGTGGAGGCGAGCACGGTGCCCGGCTCGGTGACCTGTGTCTGACGAACAAGATGGCCACTGTAGTCTATCTCTGACGCGCGCAGTTCCGCCTTGAGGATCTCGCCCGCCCAGGCCGCGCCATCCTGCACGGCAAAGGCCAGCGGCAGCGGCTCTGCACGCTGACGCATACAGCCGGTCAGGGTATAACGGTTCAGTTCACCCGGAACCACATCCAGTTCGCAATATTGCCCTTCGCCGCTGTTGCGGCCCAGGGTGCGAACCTGACTGTACATGTGTGCCGGATAGTAGGAGGCGATGCGGACAAACGCGTTTTCTCCCGGCGAACTGGCGCTGTAGAGCGACACCGAGAAGCAGTTCTTATCCACAATGGCGGCCCCTGGCGGGGCGCTGAAGCACTGGGTCATATCGTTCCACGGCCAGCCCGGAGCCATGTCGTGACTGGCAAACACGGAGGTATCAATCACCAGGTTGCCTTTGATATGGTTAATGCCCTGCTTCTTTATCGCCGCCACCATATTGCGCAGATCCTGGCGGCTTAAGGTGGGATCGCCGGCGAAACGGGCGACTAAATCGCCGTTCAGCGTGCCATCCACGATAGAGCCTCGGGTCTCAAAGGTGGTCTGAAAACGGTAATCGCCGCCCAGTTCCAGCAACGCCGCGAGCGCCGTCACCACTTTCATGGTACTGGCGGGCAGGGCCATCTGTTTGCCGTGGTAATCGATGATCGGGGTTGATGCGCCCACTTTCTGCACCATCAGCGCCAGATTGGCGCCGTCTGGCAGGTACTGCATGTATTCATCAACTGGCGCTGCGTGTGCCTGCAGCATAAATGCGCAGCTTAATCCGGTAACAAGTCGTGAAAATCGCATAATCTCGCGGTAACTGGCAGGTGAGGGCGTCAATACTACGTCGCTGGGCGGTGCAAAGTAAACGATGACCCGCAGGGAACTCTGGGGTAAAATACGTATCAAATTGCAAAACTCTTTTCTGGCCTGGAAGCATCTCCGGGTCAGGATTCTTTTATTTGCAAAAAACGGGCTAATGCGCCGCAGAACGCTTTTTTCTGCAGTCACCAGTCAGGATGACACCGTTAAACAGGAAAGATGGCGAGGAGCTTAAATGAATCAGATTCCGATGACGTTGAGAGGCGCTGAAAGATTGCGCGAAGAGCTGAACGAGCTGAAAACCGTGAAGCGCCCGCGCATTATCGCCTCTATCGCTGAAGCACGCGAACATGGCGATTTAAAAGAGAACGCGGAATATCACGCTGCGCGTGAAGAGCAGGGGTTCTGCGAAGGCCGCATTCAGGAGATTGAAGCCAAACTCTCTAATGCGCAGGTTATCGACGTAACGCAGATGCCTAAAACCGGACGCGTGATCTTTGGCGCAACGGTAACCGTACTGAATATCGAAACCGACGAAGAGGCGACTTATCGCATCGTCGGCGATGACGAGGCGGACTTTAAGCAAAATCTGATTTCTGTCAATTCGCCAATGGCGCGTGGCCTGGTGGGTAAAGAGGCGGATGATGTCGCCATCATTAAAACCCCAGGCGGCGACGTTGAGTATGAGATCCTGAAGGTGGAATACCTTTAAAGTGTTGCTACGCTTTGAAAAGCGCTAAAGCACAATGTAAAGAAAGGAAAAAGGCCGCAATGCGGCCTTTTATCTGAGGTGGGAGCATGGCACTTTCTTTGCCCACTTAGCGTGGCAGAGAAATTTTGCTCTCCTTAGAGGGGCGATACAGCACCAGCGTTTTGCCGATCACCTGTACGTTGCTGGCACCGGTCTCACGCACGATAGCGTCAACGATCAGCTGTTTCGTTTCACGATCTTCCGAGGCGATTTTCACCTTGATCAGTTCGTGATGCGACAGAGCCTGCTCGATTTCGGCCAGCACGCCTTCAGTCAGGCCATTGCCACCCAGCATAACGACCGGCTTGAGCGGATGGGCGAGGCCCTTGAGGTGCTGTTTTTGTTTGGTACTTAGATTCATCGTAGTTTTTTACTTACTCAGGGATTGAAAACGGTTCATTCTACCGCCATCTCGGGTATATCACCAAATCGGCGCAACCCACTGCGTGCAGGTTTATCGCTACGATGACGATTTAACTGGAAATATTATGACGGGTAAAAAGCGTTCGGCCAGCTCGAGCCGCTGGCTTCAGGAACACTTTAGCGATAAATATGTACTTCAGGCGCAGAAAAAAGGGTTGCGTTCGCGTGCCTGGTTTAAACTTGATGAAATACAACAGGGTGACAAGCTTTTCAAACCCGGTATGACCGTGGTAGATCTGGGTGCTGCACCCGGTGGCTGGTCGCAGTATGTTGTACAGCAAATCGGGAACAAAGGGCGCATCATTGCCTGTGATATCCTGCCAATGGATCCGATAGTCGGTGTCGATTTCCTTCAGGGCGATTTTCGTGAAGAATCGGTGATCAATGCGCTGCTTGAGCGCGTTGGCGAAGAGAAAGTTCAGGTTGTCATGTCCGATATGGCGCCGAATATGAGTGGTACACCTGCCGTAGATATTCCCCGGTCGATGTATTTGGTCGAGCTGGCGCTGGAGATGTGTCGGGATATCCTGGCACCCGGCGGAAGTTTTGTAGTGAAAGTGTTTCAGGGAGATGGCTTCGATGAATACCTGCGGGAAATTCGCTCCCTGTTTACGAAAGTGAAAATTCGTAAGCCGGACGCTTCACGGTCACGTTCACGTGAAGTGTACATTGTGGCGACTGGGCGCAAACTATAACCAAATTGCTGGAGTTGTCCGCAGCTGAGCTGCGATTCCATGTATGCAGGATCTATAGTACCCTACGCTATCTGTTAACACCGTTGTAATATGAGGTTAATCCCTTGAGTGACATGGCGAAAAACCTGATTCTCTGGTTAGTCATCGCGGTCGTGCTGATGTCAGTATTCCAGAGCTTTGGGCCCAGCGAGTCGAATGGCCGTCGGGTTGATTATTCAACCTTCCTGTCGGAAGTGAACCAGGATCAGGTCCGCGAGGCACGTATTAACGGGCGTGAAATTAACGTTATTAAAAAAGACAGCAATAAATACACCACCTACATTCCTGTCAACGATCCTAAGTTGCTCGATAACCTCTTGACCAAAAACGTCAAAGTGGTTGGCGAACCGCCGGAAGAGCCGAGCCTGCTGGCTTCCATCTTCATTTCGTGGTTCCCGATGCTGCTGCTGATCGGTGTGTGGATCTTCTTTATGCGTCAGATGCAGGGCGGCGGCGGTAAGGGCGCGATGTCCTTCGGCAAAAGCAAAGCCCGCATGCTGACGGAAGACCAGATTAAAACCACTTTTGCTGACGTAGCCGGTTGTGATGAAGCGAAAGAAGAAGTGGGTGAGCTGGTTGAGTACCTGCGTGAGCCGAGCCGTTTCCAGAAGCTGGGCGGTAAAATTCCTAAAGGCGTGCTGATGGTGGGGCCACCGGGAACCGGTAAAACCCTGCTGGCAAAAGCGATTGCCGGTGAAGCGAAGGTGCCATTCTTTACCATCTCCGGTTCTGACTTTGTGGAAATGTTTGTCGGTGTCGGTGCATCCCGCGTGCGCGACATGTTCGAACAGGCCAAAAAAGCCGCGCCCTGCATCATCTTTATTGATGAGATCGACGCCGTCGGTCGTCAGCGTGGTGCCGGTTTAGGCGGAGGTCATGATGAACGTGAACAGACGCTGAACCAGATGCTGGTGGAGATGGATGGTTTCGAAGGTAACGAAGGTATCATCGTTATCGCCGCGACGAACCGTCCTGACGTACTGGACCCGGCGCTGCTGCGTCCAGGTCGTTTTGACCGCCAGGTTGTGGTGGGTCTGCCTGATGTCCGTGGTCGTGAGCAGATTCTGAAAGTGCATATGCGTCGTGTGCCGCTGGCAACCGATATCGATGCCGCCATCATTGCGCGGGGTACGCCTGGCTTCTCCGGTGCTGACCTTGCTAACCTGGTCAACGAAGCCGCACTGTTTGCAGCCCGTTCCAACAAGCGTGTGGTGTCGATGGTTGAGTTCGAAAAAGCCAAAGACAAGATCATGATGGGTGCGGAACGTCGCTCTATGGTTATGACCGAATCGCAGAAAGAGTCGACGGCGTATCACGAAGCGGGCCACGCGATCATCGGTCGCCTGGTGCCAGAGCACGATCCGGTGCACAAAGTGACGATTATTCCACGCGGCCGTGCGCTGGGTGTGACCTTCTTCCTGCCTGAAGGCGACGCGATCAGCGCCAGCCGTCAGAAACTGGAAAGCCAGATCTCGACCCTGTACGGCGGTCGTCTGGCAGAAGAGATCATCTACGGTGCAGAACATGTTTCTACCGGTGCGTCGAACGACATTAAAGTCGCGACCAACCTGGCACGCAACATGGTCACGCAGTGGGGCTTCTCGGACAAACTGGGTCCGCTGCTCTATGCAGAAGAAGAGGGTGAAGTGTTCCTTGGCCGTTCTGTTGCCAAAGCGAAACACATGTCTGATGAAACGGCCCGTATCATCGACCAGGAAGTGAAGCACCTGATCGACAGCAACTACCAGCGTGCCCGTCGCATCCTGGGTGAGAACATGGACATCCTTCACGCAATGAAAGACGCGCTAATGAAGTATGAAACCATCGACGCACCGCAGATCGATGACCTGATGGCGCGCCGCGAAGTGCGTCCGCCAGCGGGCTGGGAAGATCCCGGCAGCAACTCAGACAGCAACGGTACGCCGAAGGCGCCGCGTCCGGTCGATGAACCGCGTACGCCAAACCCAGGCAACACCATGTCAGAGCAGTACAATAAATAAGACGTTATCTCGTCAGACAAAACCCCGGCTGGTCCGGGGTTTTTTACATCCGGATAGTGACCCGTAAGGAGTTTCCGCCATGAAGTTGTTCGCCCGTGATTCCCATCTCGATTTATCTTTTCCTCATGTGATGGGCATTCTGAATGTCACGCCGGACTCTTTTTCTGACGGGGGTAAACATAACGCGCTGGTCGATGCACTGACTCATACTAATGAGATGGTCAACGCAGGTGCCACCATTATCGATGTCGGCGGGGAATCCACCCGTCCGGGCGCGGATGAGGTGAGTGTGGAAGAGGAGCTGGAGCGTGTCATTCCCGTCATTGATGCCATTGCCCAGCGGTTCGAAGTCTGGATTTCCGTGGACACCTCTAAAGCAGAGGTTATCCGCGAAGCCGCGCGAGTGGGTGCTCACATCATTAATGACGTGCGTTCGCTCTCTGAACCCGGCGCGCTGGAGGCGGCCGCGGCGACCGATCTGCCCGTCTGTCTGATGCATATGCAGGGCGAACCCCGCACCATGCAGCAAGCTCCCGCTTACGACAACATTTTAAGCGAAGTGGACACTTACTTCGCTCAGCAGATTGCGCGCTGTGAAGCGGCGGGTATCAAAAAAGAACGGCTGATACTCGACCCGGGCTTCGGTTTCGGTAAGAATCTCAGCCACAATTATGAACTGCTGGCCCATCTGGGCGATTTTCACCACTTCGGTCTGCCGCTGCTGGTGGGAATGTCGCGTAAATCAATGATTGGCCAGCTGTTAAATGTCGGCCCGTCACAGCGTTTAACCGGCAGCCTGAGTTGCGCGGTGATTGCAGCCATGCAGGGCGCGCAGATTATTCGCGTGCATGATGTGAAAGAGACGGCTGAAGCAATGCGCGTGGTCGAAGCGACCCGAAGAGCAAAAGGATAAACATGAGTAATCGCAAATATTTCGGTACAGATGGCATTCGCGGCAAAGTCGGTGAAGCCCCTATTACCCCCGATTTCGTCCTGAAGCTGGGCTGGGCCGCCGGGAAAGTGCTGGCACGCCACGGTTCAAAGAAGATCATCATCGGAAAAGATACGCGTATCTCAGGCTACATGCTGGAATCAGCGCTGGAAGCGGGGCTCGCCGCGGCGGGCCTGACGGCGGCCTTTACCGGCCCGATGCCGACCCCTGCCATTGCCTACCTGACCCGCACCTTCCGCGCCGAGGCGGGCATTGTGATCTCTGCCTCGCACAACCCGTTTGATGACAACGGCATTAAGTTCTTCTCTTCCGAAGGGACAAAGCTGCCGGATGATGTCGAGGAAGCGATTGAGCTGGAGATGGAGAAGCCGATTACCTGCGTGGAGTCTGCGCAGTTAGGCCGTGCCAGCCGCATCGTCGATGCCGCGGGACGTTACATCGAATTCTGTAAGGGCACTTTCCCCAGCGAACTCAACCTGAATGGCCTGAAAATTGTGGTCGACTGTGCCAACGGAGCCACCTACCACATCGCGCCGAACGTGCTGCGTGAGCTGGGGGCGACCGTGATTGCCATCGGTATTCAGCCGGACGGCATGAACATCAACAAAGAGTGTGGGGCGACCGATCTCAAACTGCTGCAGCAGCGTGTTCTGGCAGAGAAGGCGGATATCGGCCTGGCCTATGATGGCGACGGCGATCGCATCATGATGATTGACCATCTGGGTGACAAAGTCGACGGTGACCAGATCCTCTATATCATCGCGCGTGAAGCCCTGCGTCAGGGTCAGTTGCGCGGTGGCGTGGTGGGCACCCTGATGAGTAATATGGGCCTGGAGCTGGCACTGAAGCAGCTCGGCATCCCGTTTACCCGCGCCAAAGTGGGCGACCGCTATGTGCTGGAGAAGATGCAGGAGAAGGGCTGGCGTCTCGGCGCGGAGAACTCCGGTCACGTTATCCTGCTGGATAAAACCACCACCGGAGACGGTATCGTTGCAAGTTTGCAAGTACTTACTGCGATGGTGCGTAACCACATGAGCCTGCACGACCTCTGCAGCGGCATGAAGATGCTGCCACAGGTGCTGGTTAACGTCCGCTTTGCCGGTGAGCACGATCCGCTGCAAAGCGAGGCGGTCAAAGCCGCAACGGCAGAGGCGGAAAAAGCCCTGGCGGGGCGCGGACGCGTGTTACTGCGTAAGTCAGGCACTGAGCCGTTGATTCGGGTGATGGTTGAGGGCGAGGATGAGGCGAAGGTAACAGAGCTGGCTAATCTGATCGCCGAGCAGGTCAAGGCGGTTTAAAACGCCTGCAGGCAGTTCGCAGCAGGCGGAACTGCCTGTAAAATCACCGGGATGGCGCTTTTTTCTGCAATCAGTTTAGGTGGTGAAAATTGCACTTGCAGAGCTATGCGCCTTTGGTTAGTATTCACACCCGCTTCTGATGGGTGATGACGAGACTCCCCATCAATACTGGCTGAAGCTTTAACTGTACGATTATCGTGCAAGGAACAGGTTGAATATGTACGAAGCTCTTTTAGTTGTTTTCCTTATTGTAGCGATCGCCCTCGTAGGTATGATCATGCTGCAGCAAGGCAAAGGCGCTGATATGGGAGCCTCATTCGGTGCAGGCGCATCCGGTACGGTGTTTGGTTCTTCGGGTTCAGGTAACTTCCTGACGCGCACAACTGGCATCTTAGCGGCTCTGTTCTTCATCATCAGCCTGGTTCTGGGTAATCTGAACAGCAATAAAGCCTCGAAAGGAAGCGAGTGGGAAAATCTTTCTGCGCCGGCGCAGTCTTCTCAACAGACTGAAAAGCCAGCTCAACCGGTTACTCCGGGCAGCGATATTCCTAAGTAAGGTCGTCAACACAACGCATCGTTGTGGTCAGTGTAGTGCCGTGGTGGTGGAATTGGTAGACACGCTACCTTGAGGTGGTAGTGCCCGATTGGGCTTACGGGTTCAAGTCCCGTCCTCGGTACCAAATCGTAGTATCACTTGCATTTTATGCAGGTCTGGCGTAATATTCGCCACGTTTTCGGACGCGGGGTGGAGCAGCCTGGTAGCTCGTCGGGCTCATAACCCGAAGGTCGTCGGTTCAAATCCGGCCCCCGCAACCACTTTCCCTTTGAGTTATTTTTCAAATATACTGTGTGCATCGACGGACGCATTCACGGCTGATTTTTGAAAGAAAATTCTTTGGATGGAGTCCGGGCCGCATTGCGGCAGACAGGGTCCAGTGACTAAAAGCCCCGAATATTCGGGGTTTTTTGTTATTAGCGAATCGTAATACTGGGCTATAGGCCCTTTTTTTATGTCTTGGGGGTGGGCTTGTCCACATTAGAGCAAAAATTGACAGAGTTGGTATCGGCTCCGGTAGAAGCGCTGGGTTACGAACTGGTTGGTATTGAATTCGTTCGTAGTCGCACATCTATTCTGCGCATCTATATTGATAGTGAAGATGGCATCAATGTCGATGATTGCGCCGATGTCAGCCACCAGGTAAGCGCCGTAATGGATGTAGAAGATCCCATTACCGTGCCTTACAACCTTGAAGTCTCTTCACCGGGACTCGATCGTCCTCTGTTTACCGCAGAACACTACACCCGCTTTATGGGTGAGGAAGTGACTCTGGTGCTGCGTATGGCCGTTCAGAACCGCCGTAAATGGCAGGGAATCATCAAGTCAGTTGATGGCGAGATGATCACGGTGCATGTTGAGGGTAACGATGTAGTGTTCGCGCTGAGTAATATTCAGAAAGCGAACCTGGTCCCCCACTTTTAAAAGTCCGGATTGAGGCTAACCAGGATGAACAAAGAGATCTTAGCTGTTGTAGAAGCCGTTTCTAACGAAAAAGCCCTGCCGCGTGAGAAAATCTTCGAAGCGCTGGAGAGCGCGCTGGCGACTGCGACCAAGAAAAAGTATGAGCAGGAAATTGAGGTACGCGTCAGCATTGATCGCCGCAGTGGCGACTTCGATACTTTCCGCCGCTGGGAAATCGTAGAAGAGGTGACTCAGCCGACGCGCGAGATCACGCTGGATGCGGCCCGCTTCGAAGATGAAGCATTCAATCTGGGCGATTATGTCGAAGATCAGATTGAATCGGTCACCTTTGACCGTATCACCACCCAGACCGCTAAGCAGGTTATCGTGCAGAAAGTGCGCGAAGCTGAGCGCGCAATGGTGGTTGATCAGTTCCGTGAGCAGGAAGGCGAAATTATCACGGGCGTGGTGAAGAAAGTTAACCGCGACAACATCTCCCTCGACTTAGGCAACAATGCTGAAGCGGTCATTCTGCGCGAAGACATGCTGCCGCGTGAAAACTTCCGTCCAGGCGACCGTATCCGTGGCGTGCTCTACTCCGTTCGCCCGGAAGCGCGTGGCGCGCAGCTGTTCGTAACGCGTTCCAAACCGGAAATGCTGATCGAACTGTTCCGCATTGAGGTGCCAGAAATTGGCGAAGAACTGATTGAAATTAAAGCCGCTGCCCGCGATCCGGGTTCGCGTGCGAAAATTGCAGTCAAAACCAACGACAAACGTATCGATCCGGTGGGTGCCTGTGTGGGCATGCGCGGCGCGCGTGTTCAGGCTGTTTCCAGCGAACTGGGCGGCGAGCGTATCGATATCGTGCTCTGGGACGATAACCCGGCGCAGTTTGTTATCAACGCCATGGCCCCGGCCGATGTGGCGTCAATCGTGGTTGATGAAGATAACCACACCATGGATATCGCCGTCGAAGCTGGCAATCTGGCTCAGGCGATCGGCCGTAACGGCCAAAACGTGCGTCTGGCATCACAGCTGAGTGGCTGGGAGCTGAACGTGATGACCGTCGATGATCTGCAGGCTAAGCATCAGGCTGAAGCGCATGCAGCGATCGATATGTTCACGAAACATCTCGACATCGACGAAGAGTTCGCCACCGTACTGGTGGAAGAGGGCTTCTCCTCGCTGGAAGAGCTGGCCTATGTGCCTATCAACGAGCTGCTGGAAGTCGACGGCCTCGACGAAGAGACCATTGAAGCCCTGCGTGAACGAGCAAAAAATGCGTTAACCACCCTGGCACTGGCGAAAGAAGAGAGCCTTGGTAATCAGGATCCTGCTGAGGACCTGCTGAACCTTGAAGGTCTCGATCGTGCGCTGGCGTTCCGCCTGGCGTCGAAAGGCGTTTGCACGCTGGAAGATCTCGCTGAGCAAGGTGTTGACGATCTGACGGATATTGAAGGCCTGTCTGATGAACAAGCCGGCGCGCTGATTATGGCCGCACGTAATATCTGCTGGTTCGGCGATGACGCGTAATAACAGGAAGGAACAGCATGACAGATGTAACCGTAAAATCGCTGGCCGCAGAAATTCAGACTCCGGTCGATCGCCTGGTACAGCAATTTGCTGATGCGGGGATCCCTAAGTCTGAAAATGACGCCGTGACCCAGCAAGAGAAAGAAACCTTACTATCTCATCTGAACCGTGAACACGGCCAGGTCGGTTCAGCTAAGCTGACGCTGCAGCGTAAAACGCGCAGCACCTTGAATATTCCAGGCACCGGGGGTAAAAGTAAATCGGTGCAAATTGAAGTCCGCAAAAAGCGTACCTATGTGAAGGGTGATGCAGAGGCTGAGCAAGCTCAGGCAGAAGCTGAAGCCGAGGCGCAGCGTGAAGCGGAAGAGCAGGCGCAACGCGAGGCTGAAGAGAAAGCCCGTCGCGAAGCTGAACAGAAAGCGCAACGTGAAGCCGAAGATAAAGCCAGGCGCGAAGCCGCTGAGAAGGCCAAACGTGCAGCAGCGGAAAATGACAAAGTGACAAATCAACCTACCGACGAAGTGACCAGGGCTGCGCAGTCTGACAAAGCCCGTCGCGAAGCTGAAGCAGCTGAACTGAAGCGTAAAGCGGAAGAAGAAGCTCGCCGTAAGCTCGAAGAGGCGGCCCGCCTCGTAGCCGAAGAAGCCCGCCGTCTGGCTGAAGAGAAATCAGCCGAGTGGGAAAAGCCGGAAGAAGAGGATAAAGGCGACTATCACGTCACCACTTCAACCCATGCCCGTCAGGCGGAAGATGAAAACGACCGTCAGGTAGAAGCTGGCCGTGCGCGTGCGCGTACCACGGCGAAAGCAACGCGTCCGGCGAAAAAAGGCAACAAACATTCCGAAGCGAAAACTGACCGCGAAGAAGCGCGTGCACAGGTTCGTGGCGGTAAAGGTGGCAAACATCGTAAACCAAGCGCACTGCAGCAGGGCTTCAACAAACCCGCTCAGGCCGTGAACCGCGATGTTGTGATTGGCGAAACCATCACCGTAGCCGAACTGGCGAACAAAATGGCGGTGAAAGGTTCTCTGGTCATTAAAGCGATGATGAAGATGGGCGCGATGGCGACCATTAACCAGGTCATCGACCAGGAAACCGCACAGCTCGTCGCAGAAGAGATGGGCCACAAAGTGACCCTGCGTCGTGAAAACGAGCTGGAAGAGGCGGTAATGGACGATCGTGACACCGATGCCGCGCAGGAAGCTCGCGCGCCGGTGGTTACCATCATGGGTCACGTTGACCACGGTAAAACCTCACTGCTGGACTATATCCGCTCGACCAAAATCGCCTCTGGCGAAGCGGGCGGCATTACTCAGCACATCGGTGCTTACCACGTTGAAACTGACAACGGTATGATCACCTTCCTGGACACCCCGGGCCACGCCGCGTTTACCGCGATGCGTGCACGTGGTGCGCAGGCGACCGATATCGTTATCCTGGTCGTTGCCGCAGACGATGGCGTGATGCCTCAGACCATCGAAGCTATTCAGCACGCCAAAGCGGCCAAAGTGCCGGTTGTGGTTGCGGTGAACAAGTGCGATAAGCCAGAAGCGGATCCGGATCGCGTTAAAAACGAACTGACCCAGTACGGAATCATTCCGGAAGAGTGGGGCGGCGAAAACATGTTCGTTAATGTCTCTGCGAAAGCGGGTACCGGCATTGATGACCTGCTTAACGCTATCCTGCTGCAGGCGGAAGTCCTGGAGCTGACGGCTATCCGTGCCGGCATGGCGAGCGGCGTGGTTATCGAATCGTTCCTCGACAAAGGTCGCGGTCCGGTTGCAACCGTGCTGGTTCGTGAAGGTACGCTGAACAAAGGCGACATCGTCCTGTGTGGCTTCGAATATGGCCGTGTTCGTGCAATGCGCGATGAACTGGGTCGTGAAGTCATGGAAGCGGGTCCGTCTATCCCGGTTGAGATTCTGGGCCTCTCCGGCGTGCCGGCTGCGGGTGATGAAGCGACTGTGGTACGTGACGAGAAGAAAGCACGTGAAGTGGCGCTCTATCGTCAGGGCAAATTCCGCGAAGTTAAACTGGCTCGCCAGCAGAAATCTAAGCTTGAGAACATGTTTGCCAACATGACCGAAGGCGAAGTGTCTGAACTGAACATCGTACTGAAAGCGGACGTTCAGGGTTCTGTGGAAGCGATCTCCGACTCCCTGCAGAAACTCTCTACCGACGAAGTGAAGGTGAAGATTGTTGGTTCAGGCGTGGGCGGGATCACCGAGACCGATGCAACCCTGGCGGCTGCCTCTAACGCCATCATCCTGGGCTTCAACGTGCGTGCCGATGCCTCTGCGCGTCGCGTCATTGACGCAGAAAGCCTGGATCTGCGCTACTACTCCGTCATCTATAACCTGATTGACGAAGTAAAAGCGGCGATGAGCGGCATGCTGGCACCAGAGTACAAACAGCAGATCATTGGTCTGGCTGCGGTCCGCGACGTGTTCAAATCACCGAAGTTTGGCGCGATTGCCGGTTGTATGGTGACGGAAGGTAACATCAAGCGTCACAACCCAATCCGTGTCCTGCGTGATAACGTGGTGATTTACGAAGGCGAGCTGGAATCCCTGCGTCGCTTTAAAGATGACGTTAACGAAGTGCGTAACGGCATGGAGTGCGGTATCGGCGTGAAGAACTACAACGACGTTCGCGTTGGCGATATGATCGAAGTGTTTGAAATCATCGAAATTAAACGCACCATCGAGTAATCGACTGCTGATGTGTTGCAATTTGGGAGGCCTCTGGCCTCCCGAATTATTTGGGAGAAATAATGATGGCGAAAGAATTTGGTCGCCCGCAGCGCGTATCACAAGAGCTGCAAAAAGAGATTGCGATGATCCTGCAGCGTGAGATCAAAGATCCGCGTCTGGGCATGATGGTCACCGTGTCAGGCGTTGAAGTGTCACGCGATCTCGCCTACGCAAAAGTGTTCGTCACTTTCCTGAATGACCAGGATGAGGACGCGGTAAAACAGGGTCTGAAAGCGCTGAAAGAAGCGTCAGGCTACATCCGCATTCTGCTGGGTAAAGCGATGCGTCTGCGTATCGTGCCGGAGCTGACGTTCTTCTACGACAACTCCCTGGTTGAAGGGATGCGCATGTCCAATCTCGTCACAAGCGTCGTGAAAAACGATGCCGAGCGCCGTGGCTCTGACGCCACCGGCGATGACGAGGAGGCGTAATGAGTCGTCCGCGTCGTCGCGGCCGCGACGTCCATGGCGTGTTGCTGCTGGATAAGCCTCAAGGCGTCTCGTCGAACGATGTCCTGCAGAAGGTGAAGCGGATCTTTAACGCTAACCGCGCAGGCCATACCGGCGCGCTTGACCCGCTGGCAACCGGCATGCTGCCGATCTGCCTGGGTGAAGCGACCAAGTTTTCACAGTATCTGCTGGATTCCGACAAGCGCTACCGCGTCATTGCGCGGCTGGGTGAGCGGACCGACACGTCAGATGCCGATGGCAACCTCGTTCAGACGCGTCCGGTCACCTTTAGTCAGGCCGACCTCGACAGCGCGCTGGAGAGCTTCCGCGGTGAGACTCTGCAGGTGCCCTCAATGTTTTCGGCGCTAAAGCATCAGGGACGTCCCCTGTATGAATATGCGCGTCAGGGCATTGAGATTGCGCGTGAACCGCGTCCAATCACGGTCTACGAACTGCAGTTTATTCGCTGGCAGGATAACGAGCTGGAGCTGGAAATTCACTGCTCGAAAGGCACCTATATCCGCAGCATTATCGACGATCTCGGTGAGAAGCTGGGATGCGGAGCGCATGTCATCATGCTGCGTCGCGTTCAGGTTGCCCGTTATCCGTATGAAAGGATGGTGACGCTGGAACAGCTCAACACCCTGCTGGCGGAAGCGACAGAAGCCGGCATTCCTCTGGAAACGCAGCTCGATCCGCTGCTGTTGCCAATGGACAGTCCTGCGTCCGATTTCCCGGAAGTGAACATCCCGCCTGCCGTGGCTGCGTTTTTCCGCCAGGGTCAGCCGGTTCAGGCCAGTCAGGCGCCCGCGCAGGGGCTGGTCAGGGTGTCCGAAGGTGAGGCGCGTAAGTTCATCGGGATGGCTGAAATTGCCGACGATGGCCGTCTGGCACCCCGTCGCTTAGTGGTGGAGTATCAGGATTAAGTCGCGCCTTCACTTTTCGCTGATGGGGCATTTGCGTTGCTATCGGGCGCAGAGTAGAATAGCGCGGCTTTAAAAGCGGGATGCTGAATTAGAGATCGGCACCCATACATTCATTTTATACCGGAGTTTATTATGTCTCTAAGCGTAGAAGCTAAAGCAGAGATCGTTGCTAAATATGGCCGTGGTGCTAACGACAGCGGTTCAACTGAAGTTCAGGTTGCCCTGCTGACCGCGCAGATCACCCATCTGCAGGGTCACTTCTCTGAGCACAAAAAAGACCACCACAGCCGTCGCGGTCTGCTGCGCATGGTATCTCAGCGTCGTAAGCTGCTGGACTACCTGAAGCGTAAAGACGTTGCGCGCTACAGCAGCCTGATCGAAAGCCTCGGTCTGCGTCGCTAAGTCTGAAAAATCGGGTCGTCAGGGCGTCATGCAGCGATTAACGCGGCGTGCAGCAGACGATCAGATTTGTGCGAGTTTCATGAAAAGGGGGCCTTTATGGCCCCTTTTTTTGAGCAATCGGCAGCAATCCGGGCCAAACTGATGTATTGTTGCTTAGTGTGATCTTTAGTTTGCAGAATTTCGCGCGGCTAATGAGAGGCTTTACCGCAGGGGCGGTCGAGGGTTGTCATTAGTCGCGAGGATGCAGCTGGAGATTGGTAATCAATGGCGGGCTACAGATAGCCTTGCCCCGAAGTTAAGGACTTTGATTTTGCTGAATCCGATCGTACGCAAATTCCAATATGGTCAACATACCGTCACGCTGGAAACCGGCATGATGGCGCGCCAGGCGACTGCTGCTGTTATGGTGAGCATGGACGATACCGCGGTGTTCGTCACTGTCGTCGGCCAGAAAAAAACTAAACCCGGTCAGGACTTCTTCCCACTGACCGTGAACTATCAGGAGCGTACCTACGCTGCTGGTCGTATCCCAGGCAGCTTCTTCCGTCGTGAAGGCCGCCCAAGCGAAGGCGAAACGCTGATTGCGCGTCTGATTGACCGCCCGATTCGTCCGCTGTTCCCGGAAGGTTTCGTTAACGAAGTTCAGGTCATTGCGACCGTGGTTTCTGTAAACCCACAGGTTCATCCTGACATCGTTGCTATGATCGGTGCTTCTGCCGCGCTGTCACTCTCGGGTCTGCCGTTCAATGGCCCAATCGGTTCTGCGCGTGTTGGTTACATCAACGATCAATACGTTCTGAACCCGACAGCAGATGAGCTGAAACAGTCTCGTCTGGACCTGGTGGTTGCCGGTACGCAGAATGCCGTTCTGATGGTGGAATCTGAAGCTGAGATCCTGTCAGAAGAGCAGATGCTGGGCGCCGTGGTCTTTGGCCACGATCAGCAGCAGGTGGTAATTGAAAACATCAATGCGCTGGTTGCTGAAGCGGGCAAACCACGCTGGGACTGGCAGCCAGAAGCCGCCAACACCCCACTGATTTCACGCGTTGCTGCACTGGCAGAAGCGCGCATCAGCGATGCTTACCGCATCACCGACAAGCAGGAGCGTTACACGCAGGTTGGCGTCATCAAAGACGAAACCATTGCAGCGCTGCTGGCTGAAGATGAGACGCTGGATAGCGCTGAAATCAGCGACATCGTCCATAGCCTGGAAAAGAACGTTGTTCGTACCCGTATCCTGAACGGCGAGCCGCGTATCGATGGCCGCGAAAAGGATATGATCCGTGGTCTGGACGTGCGTACTGGCGTGCTGCCACGTACTCACGGTTCATCCCTGTTCACCCGTGGTGAGACGCAGGCGCTGGTAACAGCAACGCTGGGTACCACCCGCGATGCGCAGAACCTGGATGAGCTGATGGGCGAGCGCACTGACAGCTTCCTATTCCACTACAACTTCCCTCCGTACTCTGTCGGTGAAACCGGCATGGTCGGTTCGCCGAAGCGTCGTGAAATTGGTCACGGTCGTCTGGCGAAACGCGGTGTGTTAGCGGTTATGCCAAAGGCGGAAGATTTCCCTTACACCGTGCGTGTGGTGTCTGAAATCACCGAATCTAACGGCTCCTCTTCAATGGCCTCTGTCTGCGGTGCCTCACTGGCGCTGATGGACGCGGGTGTGCCAATCAAAGCCGCTGTTGCAGGTATTGCAATGGGTCTGGTGAAAGAAGATGAGAAGTTTGTGGTTCTGTCTGACATCCTGGGCGACGAAGATCACCTGGGCGACATGGACTTCAAAGTAGCCGGTAGCCGTGAAGGTATCACCGCGCTGCAGATGGACATCAAAATCGAAGGCATCACGCGTGAAATCATGCAGGAAGCGCTGAACCAGGCTAAGGGTGCGCGTCTGCACATCCTGGGCGTTATGGAACAGGCTATCAGCACGCCACGTACTGAGATTTCTGAATTCGCACCGCGCATTTACACCATCAAGATCAGCTCTGACAAGATCAAAGATGTGATTGGTAAAGGCGGCTCAGTGATCCGTGCACTGACCGAAGAGACCGGCACAACGATCGAAATCGAAGATGACGGCACTGTGAAAATCGCTGCGACCGATGGTCTGAAAGCGAAAGAAGCGATCCGTCGTATCGAAGAGATTACCGCAGAGATCGAAGTGGGCCGCATTTACAGTGGTAAAGTGACCCGTATCGTTGACTTCGGTGCCTTCGTCGCCATCGGCGGTGGTAAAGAAGGTCTGGTTCACATTTCGCAAATCGCCGATAAGCGCGTTGAGAAAGTGACTGACTATCTGCAGATGGGTCAGGAAGTGCCGGTGAAGGTGATGGAAGTCGATCGCCAGGGCCGCGTACGTCTGAGCATCAAAGAAGCGACAGAATCTAAGCCGCAGGCTGAAGAAGCTGCAGCGGTGACCACACCTGCCGCTGAATAAGTCGTTGCTGATTTGCCCCTCTTTGCCTGGCAGAGAGGGGCGTTTGTGTCATCGCGAGGGCGGGAATCCTTGTGCACAGCAGGCGGATGACAGGATGGTTATCCCAATGTTTGTATTCGGGAGTGGGAAATGAAGCCTTTTCTGCGCTGGTGTTTTGTTGCGACAGCTTTAACGCTGGCAGGATGCAGCAACTCCAATTGGCGTAAGAACGAAGTTCTTGCAGTGCCGTTACAGCCCACACTGCAGCAGGAAGTGATACTGGCGCGCATGGAACAAATACTTGCCAGTCGCGCTCTCACCGATGATGAACGCGCACAGCTGTTATATGAGCGCGGAGTGTTGTATGATAGTTTAGGTCTGCGGGCATTAGCGCGGAACGATTTTTCGCAAGCGCTGTCTATAAGACCAGATATGCCTGAAGTGTTTAACTACTTAGGCATATATTTAACGCAGGCGGGCAACTTTGATGCCGCCTATGAAGCGTTCGATTCTGTACTTGAGCTTGATCCAACTTACAACTATGCGCATTTAAACCGTGGTATCGCCCTCTATTACGGCGGTCGATACAAGTTAGCGCAAGATGATCTGCTGGCGTTTTATCAAGACGATCCTAACGATCCTTTCCGCAGTCTGTGGCTCTATCTGGCTGAACGCGAGATGGATGCCGATAAGGCAAAAGTCGCGCTTCAACAGCGTCATGACAAAGCGGTCAGAGACCAATGGGGATGGAATATTGTCGAGTTCTACCTTGGAGATATCAACGAGAAAACGTTGATGGAAAGTCTCAAGGCGGACGCAACGGATAACACCTCGCTCGCTGAACATCTCAGTGAAACCAACTTCTATTTAGGTAAGTACTACCTAAGTCTGGGGGAGAAGGACGACGCGAAAGCGTTGTTCAAACTGGCGGTGGCCAACAACGTCAATAACTTTGTTGAACACCGATACGCATTGTTGGAACTGGCGCAACTCGGCCAGGCACAAGACGATTTATCAGAATCTGACCAGCAATAGCTGACGAACTAAATTTGCCCGTAACACCTGTAAAGTCATCATCTTCAGGGATGAGGGCTTTTCTGTTCGTCAAAACTTCTAATTTGAGCCGGTTCACACTTTTTGATGAAAATGACTGAAAGTTTTCACGACGAGTTATGTAGACTGGCCGCCGCAATCTAAGAGGCACGTGTACTACATGACTGATATTCAAACCACTTTTGCTGACCTTGGCCTGAACGCCGACATCCTTGAATCACTGAATGGCATGGGCTACGTAAAGCCTTCCCCAATCCAGGCTGAGTGTATTCCTCACCTGCTGGCGGGCCGTGACGTGTTAGGTATGGCGCAGACCGGGAGTGGTAAAACTGCGGCGTTCTCTCTGCCGCTGTTAAACAACATTGACCCTTCTGTAAAAGCACCTCAGATCCTGGTGCTGGCACCGACCCGCGAGCTGGCGGTTCAGGTTGCTGAAGCTGTCACCGAATTCTCTAAACACATGCGTGGCCTGAACGTGGTTGCCCTGTACGGCGGCCAGCGTTATGACGTGCAGCTGCGTGCACTGCGTCAGGGACCACAGGTTGTTGTGGGTACGCCTGGCCGTCTGCTGGACCACCTGAAACGCGGCACGTTAGACCTTTCTAACCTGCGCGGCCTGGTGCTGGACGAAGCGGACGAAATGCTGCGTATGGGCTTCATCGAAGACGTTGAAACCATCATGGCGCAGATCCCGGAAGGTCATCAGACCGCTCTGTTCTCTGCCACCATGCCAGAAGCGATTCGTCGCATCACGAAACGCTTCATGAAAGATCCACAGGAAGTGCGTATTCAGTCAAGCCTGACCACGCGTCCTGACATCAGCCAGAGCTACTGGACCGCTTACGGTCGTAAAACTGACGCACTGGTTCGCTTCCTGGAAGCGGAAGATTTTGATGCGGCGATTATCTTCGTACGTACCAAAAACGCGACCCTGGAAGTTGCAGAAGCGCTGGAGCGCAGTGGCTACAACAGCGCCGCGCTGAACGGTGACATGAACCAGGCACTGCGTGAGCAGACGCTGGAGCGCCTGAAAGATGGTCGTCTCGACATCCTGATTGCGACTGACGTTGCGGCCCGTGGCCTGGACGTTGAGCGTATCAGCCTGGTTGTTAACTACGACATCCCGATGGATGCAGAATCTTACGTTCACCGTATCGGCCGTACCGGTCGTGCCGGTCGTGCTGGCCGCGCGCTGCTGTTCGTCGAGAACCGCGAGCGTCGTCTGCTGCGCAACATCGAACGTACAATGAAGCTGACTATTCCGGAAGTTGAACTGCCAAACGCAGAACTGCTGGGTCAGCGTCGTCTGGCGAAGTTTGCCGCGAAAGTTCAGCAGCAGCTGGAAAGCAGCGATCTGGATCAGTACCGTGCTCTGCTGACTAAGATGCAGCCAGAAGACGAACTGGATCTGGAAACGCTGGCCGCGGCACTGCTGAAGATGGCACAGGGCGAACGTCCTCTGATTCTGCCACCGGAAGCGCCACGTCCGCCACGTCGTGAATACCGCGATCGTGACGATCGTGATGGCCGTCGTGACAGCCGCGAAGCGCGTGGTCCACGTGACAGCCGCGATGGCGACCGTCCACGTCGCGAACGTCGTGACGTTGGCGAGATGCAGCTCTACCGCATCGAAGTGGGTCGCGATGATGGTGTTGAAGTTCGTCACATCGTTGGCGCGATCGCTAACGAAGGCGACATCAGCAGCCGTTACATCGGTAACATCAAGCTGTTCGGTAACCACTCGACTATCGAGCTGCCGAAAGGCATGCCAGGCGATGTGCTGCAGCACTTCACCCGTACACGTATTCTGAACAAGCCGATGAATATGCAGTTACTGGGTGATGCTCAGCCAAACGAAGGTCGTGGTGACCGTCGTCCGGCCGGTGGCGATCGTCGCAATGGCCCAGGCGCTGGCAACCGTGAAGGTGGCCGTCGCTTCTCTTCTGAGCGCCGTGACGGTGGTCGTGAAGGCGGTCGCAGCTTTAACCGCGAAGGCGGCCGTGGTCCACGTCGTGAAGATGGCGCAGCCGCACCACGTCGTCGTGACGCATAACGACCGCATGTCGTAACAAAAAGGGAAGCCACTGGCTTCCCTTTTTTTATGCCGATCAGGCTCCGCCGCTGATGATGACGCGCTCGCCGCTGACCCAGGCGGACTCCTCCGAGGCCAGAAACAGCGCCACCTGTGCCACATCCTCCGGCAGACCAAAACGCCCCAGCGGCGTGGCGGCCAGCAGTTGCGCTTTAAGCTGCGGGCTCATCCTCTTCGCCGCCAGCAATCCCTCTGTCAGAATCATTCCCGGTGCCAGGGCGTTAACCCGAATGTTTCTGGCACCCAGTTCGCGCGCCAGCCCCTGTGTCAGCGTATCCACCGCGCCCTTGGTCGCCGCCCAGAGCACGGAACCCGGCGTGCTGTTCTGGCTGCTCAGGGCGCTGAGGTTGATAAGGGTACCGCCGTGGGCAGGAAAGTGATGAATTGCCTGCTGACAGACTAGCAGCGTGCCAAGCAGGTTAACGTTGATCTGCTGCTGCATCTCCTCCTGGGTCAGCGCCTCAAAAGCGCCGTGATGAAAGCGGCCCGCGTTATTCACCACAATATCTGGCGCGCCGAAACAGGCGACGGTGGTTGCAAACAGCCGCTCCACGTCCTGCTGCACAGAGATATCCGCCTGCACCGCCACCGCGTCACTGCCCAGGGCAAGAATGTCGCTGACCACGTCAGCCGCACCCACCTCGTCCTGTTGATAATTGACGATTACCCGTGCGCCCGCCGTCGCAAAGGCGATGGCGATAGCAGCACCAATGCCTTTTGATGCTCCCGTTACCAGCGCGATTTTATTCTGTAGTGCCTTCATTATCCTGATCTCCGCCGTAATGATTGCGTTGACAGACTATGCGCGCCGGTGACCCATCCGGGTAGCGCAATCCTGCAAGCTTTTTGCCCGATCCTGCAAAAGTGTCGCTGCGACACAGGCATGGCGCACCGGCTCAGGTAATATCGGCTGAGATGATGAAGGGAGATGACCTGGTGACAGAGAATGATACGTGGCAGGCGCTGGCCCGGTTGATTGCGCGGCATGCGCCGGAGGATGGACGGCACGCGAGTGCCATTGACTACCTGTTCTTTGGGCGCAGCTCTGCACCGACAAAGCCCGCGCACTTTGCCCAATGGGCCAGTTTCGCGCTGGTCGCACAGGGCGGCAAGGCGCTGCACATCGGTGATGAGGTGCTGCATTATGGCCCGGGCGATCTGCTGCTGGTGACGCTGGATATGCCGGTGCGCGCCTGCGTCACGGTCGCCACGCCGGAAAAACCTAACCTGGGGATTGGCATCGCCATCAATGAATCCCGGCTGATGCGCTACCTCGACCAGTTTCCCCCGACGCTGTCACCCGCTATGGCCCGCAACGAACGCGGCATCACCGTGCATAAGATGTCGCCGTGGCTGGTGGAAGCGGTAACGCGGCTGGTGCGGCTGCTTGACCATCCTGAGGATATCCCGGCGCTCGCCCCGCTGATCGAGCAGGAGATTTTCTATCGGCTGCTGACCGGACCGGAAGGGTCGCGCATTCTGAATATGGCGCTGGCTGAGCGGCCGGGTAACCGGGTGGCGCAGGCGGCCCGCTGGCTGCGGGAGAATTTTCATCAGCCGCTGAAGATTGACCAGCTCGCCAGCAGTGTCGGCATGAGTATCTCTTCGCTGCATCATCACTTCAAAGCGGTCACGGCAATGACGCCGATGCAGTATCAGAAACAGCTGCGGCTGAATGAGGCGCGACGGCTGATGATGGTGGAAAAGCTGGATGCCGGGACGGCAGGCTATCGGGTAGGGTATCAGAGTGCGTCACAGTTCAGCCGGGAGTATCGCCGCCTTTATGGGCAATCCCCGGCCAGGGACAGTCGTCAGCTGGCGGTGAGCGCGGAAACTGCGCCCCCACCGCAGAACTGACTACAGGCTTTTGGCGGCCTCCATCGCAATGGCGAAGGAGCGCAGGCGCGCCGCGGAGTCAAAAATCTGGCCGTTGACCATGATCTCATCCGCCTGGGTTTCACGCATCAGTGACGCCAGCCCGTGACGCACCTTATCCCCATCGCCGACCAGCGACATGCTGAGCGCCTGCTGAACCCCATACTGCTCTGACGGTGACCAGAGGTTATCCATGTTCTCAACCGGCGCCGGTAACGGGCCCGGTTTGCCGCGGCGCAGGTTAATAAACTGCTGCTGCTGCGAGGTAAACAGGAAGCGTGCCTCACGCTCGCTGTCAGCGGCGACCACGTTGATGCAGACCATGGCATACGGCTTGTCGAGTCGCGCCGAGGGCTGGAAGTTTTCGCGGTAGACGTGCAGCGCCTGGAACAGCTGATCCGGCGCAAAATGTGAGGCAAAGGCAAACGGCAGACCCATTCGGGCTGACAGTTGCGCACTGTAGAGGCTGGAGCCGAGCAGCCAGACCGGGATCTTCAGGCCGAGGCCCGGAACCGGTTGCACCGGCGGCTGTGCATCCGCTTCCGCATCAAACCAGTTAATCAGTTCAGCCACATCTTCAGGAAAGGTGTCGGCGTGCATGCTGGCCTGATGACGACGCAGCGCCATCATCGTACGCTGGTCAGAGCCGGGCGCACGACCCAGGCCGAGATCGATACGGCCGGGATAGAGAGAAGCCAGTGTGCCAAACTGCTCGGCAATCACCAGCGGCGCATGGTTAGGCAGCATAATGCCGCCCGATCCCAGCTGCAGCGTCTCGGTATTGGCCGCCAGATAGCCGATCAGCACCGACGTCGCAGCACTGGCAATCCCCGTCATGTTGTGATGTTCAGCCAGCCAGTAGCGTTGGTAGCCCAGTTTTTCAGCCTGACGCGCCAGCGCCAGCGAATTGTGGAACGCATCCCGCGCGGTCGCACCCTGAGGGATCGGCGCGAGATCCAGCACGGACAGGCGAAGAGGTTTTTTATCAGACATGACTACTCCCGTTGTATGGCGCAGGCATTAAAGTCTGCATCATTTAGTATTACGCATCATTCCTTATATTAAAACTGCTAACCTCAGCAGGAATATAGCCGGTATGTGCTTTTACTCAGGATGCCAGCGTCATACCCGCCAGTTTGCGCCAGTAACCATTGCAATCGCAGCCTTTCGCGACCATTAACGGAGCCTGACCATTCTCATTGGCCCGGAAACGATCTATCTCTGCCAGCGTGGTGCTGTCCTGCGGAGAGAGCCGGACGCAGTCGACCCACTCCCGCATCCCCGCCAGATCGTTCCCCAGGTTGTAACAGTAGCCGCTCATGGTCTGAATGCCGTTGAGCACGAACACCGGCTGCCCCTCCTGCGAGCTGACGCGGCGGCCTGTCGGATAGTTGATGCAGCAGGTTTCGCAATCATCCTTCGCGCGGTTTTCCGAGCGGGCGGTAAAGCAGCGCGCCGAGAGCGCCAGCGGCAGATGACCGTAGCCCATCACCTCCACCTCAAACTGCTGCCGGATACCGCGCGTTTCGCACTGTTCCAGCAGCTGCAGCAGCCAGTCGCGTGACATCTCGACCGGCATACACCAGCGCGTCATCCCCTCCCTGACCAGCAGTTGCAGGGTGTCAGCGTTGTAGACGTTCAGCGTCGGGCCTGCCACAAAGGGCAGGTGGCGCTCAGCGGCCATGTTAACCGTGCCGATATCATTCGCTTCAATCAGGAACTCGCCGTTTTCGACATAACGCTGCAGCTCTTTCAGTTCAGAGGGGGACTGCAGCAGCGCCAGGGTGCTCAGCACGACCTGTTTGCCGCTGGCCGCGACGTCACGGGCCATCTCCATCCAGCGGCCATAAGGCGTCGCGCGGCGTTTACTGCACACCGCTTCGCCGAGGTAAATAATCTCCGCGCTACTGCGGGCAGCCTGCTGGTAAAACTCCTCCAGCGTGGGGGTTGGCCAGTACCAGAGCACCGGCCCGACGGCATATTGCATCATGACTCCTTATTGCCATTCACGGTGATAAGCACCCAGCGTGGTTTGCGTGCCTTCAGAGAGATCCCCCAGCGTCTGCATCCACCGGGGCGCCACCTCAAACTGTTCCGGCTGGGCCTGACAGCGGTCGATCGCCTGACGCCAGACGCGCGCGACATCAGCAACATAGGCGGGGCTGCGCTGGCGACCCTCGATCTTGACCGAGGCGACCCCGGCCCGCAGCAGCTCCGGCAGCAACTCCAGCGTGTTCAGGCTGGTGGGCTCTTCCAGCACGTGATAACGCTGGCCGCTGACCTCGTAGCGTCCTTTGCACAGGGTCGGGTACCCCGCGCTTTCGTCCGCCGCGTAGCGATCGATCAGCACTTCGTTCAGGCGGGATTCCATACCCTGCGGCGTCTGCTGCCAGCGCACAAATTTCGCCGGAGAACAGGCACCGGCGCTGTTAGGCGACTCACCGGTCAGCCACGAGGAGAGGTAGCAGCGGCCTTCCGCCATAATGCACAGGCTGCCAAACGCGAACACCTCCAGCGGCACCGGCGTGCTGCGCGCCAGCTGCTTTACCTGATGCAGAGAGAGCACCCGCGGCAGCACCACACGCTGCAGGTTAAAGTGGCGATGATAAAAGCGAATCGCCTCCAGATTGGTGGCTGACGCCTGCACGGAGAGATGGCGCTCCACCTGGGGATAGTGCGTCGCCGCATACTCCAGCGTGGCGATATCGGCGAGGATCAGCGCGTCGGCCCCGTTCTGCGCCGCCACATCAATAGCCCGCTGCCAGCGTCCCATGCCGTCCGGATGGGCGAAGGTATTGATTGCCACATGCAGTTTGCGGCGATGCTGATGCAGATAGCGAGCCGCTTCGGCCAGCTTTTTGTCGGTGAAGTTCAGGCCCGCGAAGTGGCGGGCGTTGGTGTCATCTTTCAGCCCCACATAGACCGCATCCGCGCCATTCTCGACGGCGGTGCGCACTGCGGGCAGGTTGCCTGCCGGGCAGAGCAGTTCCATAGGTGTTCCTCTCAACATGCAGATGGGCGTCGAGTCTAGGCATCTGCGCCGGGAGGCGTATTGATTTGGGGCAGTGAATTTTCCGTTCCTCCCCACCGGTGCGGCTTTTTTTTCCTCCCGGGAGCGCGATTTTTATTGATCCCGGATGAGGTGTGTCGAAACGGATATGGCAATATACGTAAAATTTTCTGAAGGGAGGGACACAAGTGTTAAAGCGGATTCATGCCCATTTTGTAAAAAAGGCTCCGGAAATCTTAGGCTTACCCGCAGCGCTTACCCCATTCCCGGTCAAGAAGCGGCTTCTGCAACAACTCTTAAACTGGCAATTTCGTCATGCTTTAGCTGAAGGTGAGTTAGACTTTCTGGAAGGTCGCCTGCTGGGTATCGGGATTGCCGATCTCAATCTGCAATGGATTACCACGCTGCAGGACGGCCGGCTGGTGGTATTGCAACAGTCCGAAGCGGATGTCTGGTTTCGGGGCAATGCCAATGATTTGTTGCTGGTGGCAGCACGTAAAGCAGATCCCGACATGCTCTTCTTTCAACGCCGTCTGGTGATTGAAGGGGACACTGAGCTGGGACTTGAGGTGAAGAACGTAATGGATGCTATTGAACCCGAGGCTATGCCCACCGCGTTACGCACGGCAATTCAGCAGATGGCGGCCTTTGTCGACGCCGGGATGAAACAGGACGCGAAGGCCGGACAGGCACGCGCAGGTGCCCTATGTTGATCCGTAGCGAAATTGGCGTGGATGCCGCAGGCATCGACACGCTGCTCAGACGCTGTTTCACGTCGCCCGCCGAGGCGGAACTGACGCAGTCGCTGCGCGAAGATGGCCTGTTAACCTTAGGCGTGGTCGCCACTGACGATGAGGGACAGGTGCTGGGTTATGCTGCATTCAGTCCGGTCAGCGTTAAAGGTGAAGATCGTGGCTGGGTGGCACTGGCCCCGCTGGCGGTGGATGAGACGCTGCGCGGGCAGGGCATTGCCAGCAAACTGATTTATGAAGGACTGGATACCCTCAACGAGTTCGGTTACAGCGCGGTGGTCGTGCTGGGCGATCCGGCATTCTTCAGCCGCTTTGGCTTTGAACCGGCAGCCCGCGTCGGCCTGCACAGCCGCTGGCCGGACAGCGAGGCGACGTTCCAGGTCTATCGCCTGGCAGAGACGGCGTTTGAGGGCGCAGACGGAGAGATCGACTTCGCCGAGCCCTTTAATCGCCTGCTGTAATACCCAGCCAGCTCTCCAGGCTGACCGGCTGACCCGCCACTAACTGGAGTTTCTGCTGACGGGTCAGCTGCTTGACCTGATACTCCAGTCTGGAGGCGCTGGCACGGTCACCTGCATCACAGTGAAACACCAGCGCCAGTGGACCTTTGCCGCGCAACGCGCGGGCGCCGCGTCCGGTCTGGTGCTGATCAAACCGGCGCATCACATCCGTGGTGATGCCGGTGTACAGGCTCCCTTTCGCCGTACGGACGATGTAGAGTTGCCACTGCTGACTCATCGCAATCATTTCCCAAAAAAAAGGTGCCGGGCAGTGTAGCGCGCTTCACGCTCCGGTGCATCGCCAGGAGTTTACCTTGTCCGATCACGCCCATCTGGTTCGCTATCTCCGAAAGCAACATGTGCTTTCTCTCTGCTCTGCCGCCGACGATCAACTCTGGTGCGCCAACTGCTACTACGTCTTCGATGAAGCGCGCATGGTGTTCTGGATTATGACCGAGCCCGACACCCGTCACGGGGCGTTAATGCTGAAGAATCCGCAGGTCGCGGGCACCGTCAATGGTCAGCCCAGAAGCGTGCTGCTGATAAAAGGGGTGCAGTATCGTGGCCGGATTGTGCGGCTGGAGGAGGAAACGGAGAAGGCCGCCAGAGCCGCCTATCAGAAACGGTTTCCGGTGTCGCGCAAAGTCTCAGCACCGCTGTGGGAGATTCAGCTTGATGAGGTGAAGATGACCGACAATGCGCTGGGATTTGGTAAGAAGATCAGCTGGCTGCGGGAAAGCTGAAACGCCCTTTTCAGCGAAAAGGGCGCAACGGATTTACAGCGCTTCGAGGATACGCAGAGATTCGCGATTGAAGGCAGGTAAATCGGCCGGGGTGCGGCTGGTCACCAGCTTATCGCCGTCAACCACTACTTCCTTATCATGGAAGTCGGCACCGGCGTTGATCAGGTCGATGGCAACGGCTTTTACGGTGGTCATCTTGCGACCACGCACGCCGTTGGCGCTGATCAGCAACTGGGGTCCGTGACAGATAGCAAAGATAGGCTTGCCGCTGGCAACAAACTCTTTGGTGAAGGCGACAAAGCGGTCATCGCCACGCAGCGAATCCGGCGAGTGACCGCCTGGCAGCAGCAGCGCATCAAACTCAGCCGGGCTGACGTCGTCAATGCTGCGATCGATGGTCACTTCGGCTTCGCCTTTTTTGCCTTTTACGACATTTCCGGCCTGGTTCTCAATGGTCACTACCTCAAACCCGGCGCGTTTGTAGACCTCAGCAGGTGACGTAAATTCTGAGTCTTCAAATTCATCGGTAATCAAAACCGCAACTTTCTTGCTCATTTTGTTTCCTCCTTAAAGCAGTGGAGCGCGAGGCGCGCTTTCCGGATCAGGATTTAAGCCTGGCCGCTATGGGCGAGAACGCAAGCCAGACCGTTAAGATCAGCTATCTTTTAAGCTGTCAGCAGTGAAATAAGGATGAATCTGAGATGAATCGCGTATTACTGACCGGAGCCACCGGCTTAGTCGGGTCGCATCTGCTGCGCTTACTGATTGAGGATCCGCGCGTCGATGAGATCATCGCGCCAACCCGTCGTCCGCTGCCTGTCCTGCGTAAGGTCGTCAACCCGGTGGAGGCCGACCTGACCGATGTACTCGGGCCGTTGCACTCTTCGCTGGATACGGTGTTCTGCTGTCTGGGCACCACGCGCCGGCAGGCGGGCAGCAAAGCGGCGTTTATTCACGTCGATTACACCCTGGTGGTGGACAGCGGATTGAGCGGACTGCGGCTGGGGGCAAAACAGATGCTGGTGGTGAGTGCCCACGGTGCCAGCCGTCACTCACCTTTCCTGTACAGTCGCGTGAAAGGCGAAATGGAAAACGCATTGCGCCATCAGGGCTGGCCGCACCTGACGCTGGTACGGCCTTCGTTACTGCTGGGCGATCGGGCGCAGACGCGTCCGGGGGAACGCCTGATGGCCCCGCTCTTTTCTCTGCTGCCGGGTCACTGGCGGGCGGTGAGCGCACGTGACGTGGCCCGCTGTCTGCATCAGCAGGCGTTCACGCCGGCGGGCGAAAGCGTCACTATCATTGAGTCGGGCGACATCCCGCGTCACTCAGCGTAACTGCCAGAGGATCTGATTGCGGCTGCCGCGCCAGGGCAGCGAGGCATCCTTCTCCTCTTCGACAAAACGGCCATCTATCAGCACGTCGAGATAGATCAGCACGGCGCGCTGCGCGGCATTCAGCTCCTGCATCCGGTAACCGGTCCAGAGCCAGATATCTTTACCGGGACAGCTCTGGCGCACCCGCTTCACCAGACGGCGAATGTGTGGCACGTTGTGCGGATGCAGCGGATCGCCGCCGCTCAGCGACAATCCCTGACGTGGAATGCGCGTGTCCTGCAAATCCGCCAGCAGCTGCTCCTCCATCGCCAGCGTGAAAGGCACGCCCGAGTCGGTTCGCCAGGTACTCTGGTTGTAGCAGCCGCGACACTGATGTTCACAACCGGCGACAAACAGCGTGCAGCGGGTGCCGGGGCCATTAACGATATCCACATCGTAGTAGCGATGGATATGCATCATCCCAGCGGTCCTTCTGCCAGATGTTTCACCCGGCGCTGCACTTCCTGCTGTTTTCCGGCGTTAAAGGGCCGCGCATCCGGGCTGCCGAGATAGCCGCAGACCCGCCGGGTGACGGAGACGCGCGCCGGATCGTGATTGCCGCACTGCGGACAGGTAAAGCCGCGGCTGGTGCAGGTAAACTCGCCGTTGAAGCCGCAGTCGTAGCACTCATCAATCGGGGTATTGGTGCCGTAATAGGGCACGCGGTCGTAGCTGTAGTCCCAGACATCCTCCAGCGCCCTGAGGTTGTGCTGCACGTTCGGGTATTCGCCGTAACAGATGAATCCGCCATTCGCCAGCGGTGGATAGGGGGCTTCGAAGTCGATTTTATCGTAGGGATTCACCTTCTTCTCAACGTCGAGATGGAAGCTGTTGGTGTAGTAGCCCTTGTCCGTCACACCCGCCACCAGACCAAACTGCGCCGCGTCCAGACGGCAGAAGCGGTCACAGAGATTCTCGCTCGGCGTGCTGTAGAGGCTGAAGCCGTAATGGGTTTCGGCTTTCCAGCGATCGGTGGCAGCGCGCAGATAGGCGATGATCTCCACCCCTTTGGCGCGCAGCGCCGCGTCATCATAGGGGTGCTTCTGGCCGCCGCTGAGGGCATTCAGGGTTTCATGCAGGCCGATGTAGCCCAGCGACAGGGAGGCGCGGCCATTGCGGAAAATCGGCCCCACCTCATCATCGGCGTTGAGCCGGACACCGCAGGCCCCTTCCATGTAGAGGATGGGGGCCACGCGCGCTTTGGTTTTCTCCAGCCGCGCCACCCGCGTCATCAGCGCCCGCTTCGCCAGCAGCAGACGCGCATCCAGCAGTTGCCAGAAGCGCGCTTCATCGCCGCCCGCTTCCAGCGCGATGCGCGGCAGATTGAGGCTGATCACCCCGATATTGTTACGGCCCTCATGGATCTGTTCGCCGTTCTCTTCGTAGACGCCAAGAAAACTGCGGCAGCCCATCGGGGTTTTAAACGAGCCGGTGACTTTCACCACCTGATCGTAGTTGAGGATGTCGGGATACATCCGCTTGCTGGCACACTCCAGCGCCAGCTGTTTGATGTCATAGTTAACGTCGCCTGCACGCCGGTTAACGCCTTCGCGAATGGTGAACACCAGTTTGGGAAAGACGGCGGTTTTACGGTTTTTACCGAGTCCGGCCAGGCGGTTGCCCAGAATCGACTGCTGGATCAGGCGGGCTGCCCAGTCCGTTCCCAGACCAAAACCAAAGGTGACAAACGGAGTCTGTCCGTTGGCGGTGTGCAGGGTATTCACCTCATACTCCAGCGACTGAAAGGCGTCATAGCACTCTTTGTCGGTGCGCTGGCGCGCATACGCTTCTGCCTGTGGGATCTGCCACTGTTCCGCGATCGCCAGATGCCGGGCATAGCTCTGCTTAACAAACGGTGCCAGCACCTCATCGATGCGATTGATGGTGGTGCCGCCGTAAATGTGGCTGGCGACCTGCGCGATGATCTGGGCCGTCACGGCGGTGGCGGTGGCGATCGATTTGGGCGGCTCGATCTCGGCATTGCCCATTTTGAAACCGTTGGTCAGCATGCCTTTGAGATCGATCAGCATGCAGTTGAACATCGGGAAGAAGGGGGAGTAGTCGAGATCGTGATAGTGGATCTCGCCGCGCTCGTGCGCCAGCACCACATCGCGCGGCAGGATCTGCTGCTGCGCATAGTGCTTCGCCACGATCCCGGCCAGCAGGTCGCGCTGCGTCGGGATCACTTTGCTGTCTTTGTTGGCATTCTCATTCAGCAGCGCGGCGTTGGTCTGATCGACCAGCCCGCGAATGGCGTGATGCAACTGGCTCTGCCGATCGCGGGCCACATCGCGATCGTGACGGTATTCAATATAGGCGCGAGCCAGTTGCGGCCAGGGGCCTGCCATCAGCGTCTCTTCGACTGCGCACTGAATCTCACCGATCTCCACTTCCGGACGATTGGCCAGCTGCGCCGCGACGCGCTCAGCGACCTGCGCGCACCAGGCGCTGTCATCGACCTTTACGGCCCGTGCCGCCGCCAACACCGCATGCTCAATACGCTGCGCATCGAAGCCTGTCCGGCACCCATCACGTTTGATTACCACCGTCGCCATTTTTCTCTCCATGAACCACATATTGGGGTTCCGTGAATTCTATTCCCTACATGTAGTGATTTCCGGAAATTAATGCGCGCGGTTTTGACCTGAAACAAAGAAGGCTCTACATAGTGGATCGTGCTGGCGGGTATAAAAAGAGAGGGCAGGTTACCGTCTGGTGCGGGGGAGCGGCGGGGAGCGCGGATGCGCCGGACCCGCCGCCGTGACGTCAGGCCGGGCCGCTTACCGAATGGCGGCGCACCAGCGTCGGGCTGAACATATGGGTGACTTCCGGCAGCGGCTGGTCGTTGGCCAGCGCCAGCGCCAGCTGAGCCGCCTGCTGCGCCATGGTGACAATCGGATAGCGCACGGTAGTGAGGCGCGGACGCACATAGCGCGACACCAGCACATCATCGAAGCCAATCAGCGACATCTCTTCCGGCACGCGCACGCCGTTGTCGCTCAGCACCGCCAGCGCGCCTGCCGCCATGGAGTCGTTGTAGCAGGCGACGGCGGTAAAGTTCCTGCCGCGCCCTAACAGTTCTGTCATCGCCTGCTCACCGCCCACCTCATCCGGTTCGCCCCAGGTGACCAGCCGATCGCTGCAGGGCAGGCCATGCTCCTTCAGCGCATCGTAGTAGCCCTGCAGGCGATCTTCGGCATCAGAGATGGTGTGGGTCGAACAGATAAAAGCGATATTCTGGTGGCCAAGCTGGATGAGATGACGGGTCGCCAGCCAGGCGCCGTAGCGGTCGTCGAGCGCAATACAGCGCTTTTCAAAGCCTTTTATCAGCCGGTTCAGCAGCACCATACCGGGCACCTGCTTCATCAGCACTTCCAGCTCCGCATCGGGAATTTTCTTGGCGTGAACCACCAGCGCCGCACAGCGGTGGCGCATCAGCTGTTCAATTGCCTGCCGCTCTTTTTGCTCATTATGGTAACCGTTACCAATCAGCAGAAAGTTACCGGTGTCGCCTGCGACCTCATCCACGGCTTTCACCATGGCGCCAAAAAAGGGGTCGGAGACGTCGCCCACAATCAGACCCAGCGTTTCGGTCGATTGCTGCGCCAGCGCGCGTGCGTTGGCATTCGGGTGATACTGAAGCTGCTCCATCGCCTGGCCTACGGCCTGTCGGGAGCTGTCGCTGGCTTTGGGAGAATTATTGATTACACGGGAGACTGTGGCGACAGAAACGCCAGCCAGTCGCGCAACATCCTTTATGGTAGCCATGCGTTGACCTGTCCGGGGGAAAACGTTTACACATCGCATCAGTGTTACGGAAAAGGGCAGACACATCAACCCGACAGAATGCCAGCGTCGTCGCAAAAAGGGGCAAAATCGGACCCGCAGGCACATCTTCTGCTGAGAGGCCGCCCCATGTTATGCTCCCTCTCCCCCCTGGCTACCGTGAAAAACAACGATGAAAACCAAAGTGCCACACCTGGCGCACTGGGGCGCCTTTACCGCCGTCACTGAAAACGATCGCCTGACGGGCTGCGAACCTTTCTTCGCCGATGCCGATCCGTCACCGATGATCCACACCATTCCAGAACTGGTCTATTCCGACAAACGCATCCGTCAGCCGATGGTGCGGCGCTCGTGGCTGAAGTCACGCGAAAACAGCGACCGCACGCTGCGTGGCCGCGAAGACTTTGTTGCCGTTGACTGGGAGACCGCGCTGGACCTGGTGGCGGAAGAGAATCGCCGCGTCCGTGAGCGCTACGGTGCCTCAGGCATTTTCAACGGTTCCTACGGCTGGTCATCGGCCGGTCGCGTTAACCACGCCCGCACCCTGGTGCGCCGCTTCTATTTTCAGGGCGGCGGCGGCGTCGATCAGCAGGGCAACTACAGCTGGGGAGCCGCGCAGTTCTTCCTGCCCTATGTGATTGGCACCTACATGCCACTGACCGGCCGCGTGACCGAATGGCCGCAGGTGGTCGAACATGCTGAGATTTTTGTCGCGTTCGGGGGACTGGCGCTGAAAAACGCTCAGGTCGCCTCCGGCGGAGCGGGGCAGCACAGCCTGAAACCGGCGCTGCAGCAGCTGGCGGCCAGAGGCACGCCGGTGATTAACATCAGTCCGATGCGCGATGACTGCCCGGAATTTGTAAACGCCGAGTGGATTCCGATTCGCCCTAATACCGACGTGGCACTGATGCTGGCGCTGGGGTATGAGATCAACCAGCGTGGCGCAGTGGATGAGGCGTTTCTCGCCAGTCACTGCACCGGCTGGCCGCAGCTGCGTGCCTATCTGCTGGGCGAGACGGATGGCGTGGCGAAAACCGCCGGCTGGGCCAGCCGCATTACCGGCATTCCGGCCGATCGTATTGTGCAGCTGGCGCAGCAGCTGATCGGCAAGCGCAGCTTTATGACCTGCTCCTATTCGGTTCAGCGCGCCCATCGCGGCGAGCAGCCTTACTGGATGATGATTGCGCTGTCGTCGATGCTCGGTCAGCCGGGTCTGCCGGGGGCCGGTTTCTCATTTGGTCACGGCTCGATGAACAGCGTCGGTAACCCGCGTCAGGAGGGGCCTGCCCCGATGATGAGCACCGGTCCTAACCCCGCCGGGCTGTCGATTCCGGTGGCCCGGATCAGCGATATGCTGCTCAATCCCGGTCAGCCTTACCGTTTTCAGGGCGAGACGCTGCACTATCCCGACATTCACATGGTGCACTGGGCGGGCGGCAATCCTTTCCATCATCATCAGCAGCTGAACCGGCTGGTGGCGGGCTGGCAGCGGCCCGATACGGTGGTGGTGCAGGATATCGTCTGGACGCCTGCCGCCCGGATGGCGGATATCGTCCTGCCCGCGACCACCACGCTGGAGCGCAACGACATCGGCGGCTCTTCACGCGACCGCTTTGTGCTGGCAATGCATCAGGCGATTAAACCGCAGCATCAGGCGCGTAACGACTTCGATATCTTTGCTGACCTGGCGGAGCGCCTGGGCTACCGCGACACTTTCACCGAAGGGCGCAACGAGATGCAGTGGATTGCGCATCTCTATCAGCAGTGCGCCACGGCACATCAGCGTAAAGGGATCGATTTTCCGGAATTTGATGAGTTCTGGCAGCGCGGATTTGTGGAAATTCCCGAAGGCGGCAAGCCTTATCAGTTTATGGAGGATTTCCGTGCCGATCCGCAGGCGAATCCGATTAAAACGGCCAGCGGCAAAATCGAGCTTTTCAGCCAGACCATTGCGGATTATCAGCTGGACGATTTCGCCGGGCATCCGGAGTGGCGTGAGCCGCAGGAGTGGCTGGGATCGCCGGTCAGTCGCGACTATCCGCTGCACATGATCTCCATTCAGCCTGCCGACCGGCTGCACAGTCAGCTGGACGCCACCGATACGGTGCAGAGGAATAAAACCGCCGGCCACGAAACGCTTTACATGCATCCGCAGGATGCGGCGGCACGCGGGCTGGCAGAGGGCGATGAGATCGAGGTGAGCAACGCTCGCGGGGTAATGCTCGCGGGTGTGCAGATCACCGACGGGGTTACGCCGGGCGTGGTGATCATCGCCACCGGGGCCTGGTTCGATCCCGGCTTCGGCCAGGCGTGGCAGCCTTACGATCGCGCAGGGAACCCTAACGTCCTTACGCTCGACATCGGTACCTCGTCGCTGACCCAGGGGCCAAACGCCATGAGTTGCCTGGTGGAAATCAAAAAACATCAGGATTGCAGAATAGCGTAAAGATCTCATGGCTGGTTACATTTTGCCGGTAACTGTTGCGTTTGAGTGATGGCAGCCGATCAATCGCCCTTGCTACAGTCAGGGTCCCAGAGGTATTGATGGGTGAACATCAATAGATTTTCTTGATTACACCAACCTGCGCAGATGCGCAGGTTTTTTTTTGCCGCCAACCGGTGTCCGATAACGAACTGATACACAGTTTTCCTGTTATCCGGACCGCGCTTTCTTTATAACTGCTGGCTTAGCCCCTTTTCTTTATTTTGCGCAGCGGAACGCCATGCCCCGGATTAAAAAACTACTGGGAAAAGACCAGATAAAAGCCCCCTTTAACCCTTTCCGATTCCGGCTGATCTGCCTGGGTGTGATGACCTGTCTGGTGGTGCTGCTGGCGCGCGTCGCGGACCTGCAGTTCCTGAATCAGCCGATGCTGGAGCACGAAGCGGATCAGCGATCGCTGCGAACCGTCACGCTGCCTACCAGTCGCGGCACCCTGCTGGATCGTAACGGCGAAGCCCTGGCGCTCAGCGTGCCGTCGCGCGATGTGATCGCCGATCCGCAGCGCGTACTGGAGAGTAACCCCGATTTTACCAGTGCCAAATGGGCCTACCTTGCCGCGGCGCTGAATACCCGTCCCGAAGTGCTGGCCGCGCAAATCACCGCCAACCCGAAACGCCGCTTTCTCTACCTGGGGCGCAAAATCGAACTGGGGATCGCCAAAGATATTAAAGAGCTGAAGCTGAAGGGGATCAGCGAAGTCTATGATGACAGCCGCTTCTATCCGATGAGCGAAGCCTCTGCGCCGCTCATTGGCATCGTCGGGGCCGATAACGTCGGTCTGAACGGGCTGGAAAAAGGCTTTGATAAGGTGCTGCAGGGCGAGCCGGGCAAAGAGGTCTATCGCCAGGATGCGGCGGGCAACATTATCTCGATGATTAACTATCAGCCGCCAACGCAGCCGCCAACGGTGCAGCTCAGCATCGACAAATACGATCAGTACACCCTCTACAGCAAACTGCGCGACGGCGTGCTGCTCAACAAGGCGGATTCTGGTGCCGCCGTGCTGGTGAAGATCGACACCGGCGAGATTCTGGCGATGGCCTCCTATCCGTCGTTCAACCCCAACAACTATGAAGGGGCCACGCCGGCGCAGATGCGTAACTCGGCTATCAACGACAGCTACGAACCGGGGTCGACCGTCAAGCCGTTAGTGGTCATGGAGGCGCTGGAGCGCCATCTGGTGCGGCCCGACTCGGTGATCGACACCACGCCTTATCGGGTTAACGGGCACCTGATCCGCGACGTCGGCCACTGGCCGCGCCTGACCATGACCGGCATCCTGCAGAAGTCGAGTGACATCGGCGTCTCGCATATGGCGCTGGCGATGCCCGCCGAAGCGCTGGTCAACACCTACCATGCGTTCGGACTGGGTAAACCAACCGGCTTAGGCCTGACCGGCGAAAGCGTGGGCTACTTCCCGCTGCATCGCGCCCGCTGGGCCGATATCGAACGCGCCACCTTCTCGTTCGGGTATGGTCTGCGCGTCACGCCGCTGCAGATTGCCCGTGAATATGCCACGCTCGGCTCCTATGGCGTCTACCGTCCGCTGTCGATCACCCGCGTGACGCCGCCGGTTCTGGGCAAGCAGGTCGCGAATCCGGAAACGGTCAAAGAGGTGGTGCATATGCTGGAGAGCGACGTGCTGCCGGGCGGCACCGGGGTGAAGGCGGCGGTGCCGGGCTACCGGCTGGCAACCAAAACCGGTACGGCGGAAAAGATGGGCACCAGCGGCAAATATGATGGCGGCTACGTCAACTACACCGCCGGTCTCGCGCCCGCCAGTCATCCTGAAGTGGCGCTGGTGGTGATGATTAACCATCCGACGGCGGGCGATCACTTCGGTGGCTCGGTGGCCGCTCCGGTGTTCGGCAACATCATGGGGCCGGTGCTGAAGCACATGAACATCGCGCCGGACGCAATCTACAGCAAGCCGGTCACCGGTTCTTCAGATAAATCCTAGACAAATCAGAGTGTAAGCGCGGGATGGCTAATTTTCACACCTCGTTGCACTTCCCCGAATTCGGTTGCGTTTTCACGCTGTCACCGCAGGGCAAATCAGTGCGACGATAGCGATCCCAGAGGTATTGATGGGTGTGAAAACAACACCGCTTCGGCGGTGAGACCCTGTTATTACACCAACCCACGCAGAAGCGTGGGTTTTTTTTGCCTGTCCGGCGTGCCTCTGACGGATATGGTCAGACACGCAGTGGGCCGCCCTTGGCGGTGGCTGGCAGGCACCCTGATGCGGTGTCGGTGTGGCGATAATTCTGTTGTCGAACTGCCTCAAATCCTGCATCGTGAGGGCCTATTTTTCCCCGATGCTAAGGAGCCGGCATGGTTTTCACACTCTTGCGCCTCATCTTCCGCCTGTTATGGCGGGTCGAACTGCGTGGCGACGTCGCCGAACTGCATAAACAGAAGGTATTGATCACGCCGAACCATATGTCGTTTCTCGACGGCATATTGCTGGCGCTATTTTTGCCGGTCAGACCGGTCTTCGCCATCTACTCGACCATCGGCGAAAGCTGGTTTATGCGCCTGGTCAGGCCGTTTATCGACTTTGTGCCGCTGGACCCGACCCGGCCGATGGCGCTGAAGCAGCTGGTGCGGCTGATCGACAGTGGCCGTCCGGTGGTGATCTTCCCGGAAGGGCGGATTACCGTCACCGGCTCGCTGATGAAGATCTACAGCGGGGCGGGCTTTGTCGCGGCCCGCTCGGGTGCAAACGTGGTGCCGATGCGGATTGAAGGCGCAGAGTTCACGCCGTTTGGTCGCCTGGCGGGCGTGTTCAAACGCCGCCTGTTCCCGCGCATCACCCTCTCTGTGCTGCCCGCCACGCGCATTCCGATGCCGGAGGCGAAACGGGCGCGCGACCGGCGTATGCTGGCCGGGGAGCATCTGCACCATATCATGATGGAAGCGCGCATGGC
This sequence comes from Pantoea anthophila, assembly GCF_026104315.1. Taxonomy (NCBI): domain Bacteria; kingdom Pseudomonadati; phylum Pseudomonadota; class Gammaproteobacteria; order Enterobacterales; family Erwiniaceae; genus Pantoea; species Pantoea anthophila. Next base: position 3,454,367 of record NZ_CP110473.1, on the reverse strand, counting down.
GGTGCGTCCGCGTGAAACTCTGTTTGAGGCGCTGCTCTCCGCCCGGACCCGCTACGGCGCGTTTAAGCGCTGCATCGAAGATGTCAGTTTCAAACCTGACAGCTACAACGGACTGCTGAAAAAGTCGCTGGGCGTGGGCCGGATTCTGGATCGCTACAGTCAGCCGCGTGAAGTGGTCGGGCTGCTGCTGCCGAATACCACCGTGACGGCCGCAGCGATTTTCGGTGCCTCACTGCGTGGTCGCGTTCCGGCGATGCTTAACTACACCGCAGGCGTGAACGGTATGCGGGCGGCGCTGACCGCCGCGCAGATTAAAACGGTCTTCACCTCACGGCAGTTCCTGGAGAAAGGCAACCTGTGGCATCTGCCGCAGGGGCTCGGTGAGGTGCAGTGGATCTATCTGGAAGATCTGAAAGAGACGGTGACCGCGAAAGATAAACTCTGGATCGTCGCGCACCTGCTGATGCCGCGCCGCGCCCAGCTGCCGCAGCAGCCGGAAGATGCCGCGATGGTGCTGTTTACCTCCGGCTCGGAGGGCAATCCCAAAGGGGTGGTGCATTCGCATAAAAGCCTGCTGGCGAACGTCGAACAGATCCGCACCGTGGCGGACTTCACGCCGCGCGATCGCTTTATGTCGGCGCTGCCGCTGTTTCATGCCTTTGGCCTGACCGTCGGCCTGTTTACGCCGCTGATGACCGGTGCGCAGGTCTTTCTCTACCCCAGCCCGCTGCACTATCGCATCGTGCCGGAGCTGGTCTATGACCGCAACTGCACCGTGCTGTTTGGCACCTCCACCTTCCTGGGCAACTATGCGCGCTTTGCCGCGCCGTACGATTTTGCCCGCCTGCGCTATGTGGTGGCGGGGGCCGAGAAGCTGCAGGAGAACACCCGCCAGCTCTATATGGAGAAGTACGGTATCCGCATCCTTGAAGGCTATGGCGTCACCGAGTGTGCGCCGGTGGTCGCCATCAACGTGCCGATGGCGACGAAGGCGCACACCGTCGGACGGATTCTGCCGGGCATGGATTCACGGCTGATGTCGGTGCCGGGCATCGAGAACGGCGGACGGCTGCAGCTGCGCGGGCCAAACGTGATGAAGGGCTATCTGCGGGTCGAAAATCCTGGCGTACTGGAAGCACCGGTCGCTGACGATGGCGAAGGCAATAGGGAAGCGGGCTGGTATGACACCGGCGATATCGTCAGCTTCGATGAAGGCGGCTTCTGCCAGATTCAGGGCCGTGCCAAACGCTTTGCCAAGATTGCCGGTGAGATGGTGTCGCTGGAGATCGTCGAGCAGATCGCCCTGAAGGCGTCGCCGGACAAACAGCACGCCGCCTCACTGCGTCCCGATGGGCAGCGCGGCGAAGCGCTGGTGCTCTTCACCACCGACGCTGAACTGGCGCGCGACACGCTGCAGAAAGCGGCACGCGAGCTGGGCGCGCCGGATCTGGCGCTGCCGCGCGACATCCGGGTGGTGAAACAGCTGCCGCAGCTCGGCAGCGGCAAACCTGACTATGTGACGCTGAAAAAGATGGCGGAAGAGGAGCAGACATGAGCCCTGATCGCACTGCACCGTTGATGTCACGCGGCATGATCGCCGTGATTGTCGCCCAGTTCTTTTCCGCCTTCGGCGATAACGCGCTGCTGTTTGCCACGCTGGCGCTGCTGAAAAGCCAGTTCTATCCCGACTGGAGCCAGCCGATCCTGCAGATGCTCTTTGTCGCGGCCTACATTCTGCTGGCGCCTTTTGTCGGTCAGGTGGCGGACAGCATGGCAAAAGGGCGGGTGATGATGCTCGCCAACAGCCTGAAGCTGCTTGGGGCGCTGACCATCTGCTTCGGCTTCAATCCGTTCATCGGCTATACCCTGGTCGGCGCGGGGGCGGCCGCCTACTCCCCGGCCAAATATGGCATCCTGGGTGAGATTACCCACGGCGAGAAGCTGGTGAAAGCCAACGGGCTGATGGAGGGCTCGACCATCGCCGCCATTCTGCTCGGCTCGGTGGCGGGCGGAATGCTGGCGGACTGGCATCTGCTGGCGGCGCTGGGGATCTGTGCGCTCACCTACGGCATTGCGGTCGCCGCGAACCTCTTTATCCCGAAACTGCAGGCGGCGCGGCCAGGCCAGAGCTGGCGGCCGGGCGTCATGGTGCGCCGCTTTTTCGATGCCGTTGGGCTGCTGTGGCGCGACGCAGAGACGCGCTTCTCGCTGCTCGGCACCAGCCTCTTCTGGGGCGCTGGCGTGACATTGCGTTTCCTGCTGGTGCTGTGGGTGCCGGTGGCGCTGGGCATCAGCGACAACACCACTCCCACCACCCTGAATGCGATGGTGGCGATCGGAATTGTGCTGGGAGCGGCGGCGGCGGCGAAGCTGGTGACGCTGGAGACGGTGCGCCGCTGCATGCCCGCGGGCGTCCTGATTGGCGTGATGGTCGTCGTCTTCTCGCTGCAGCATTCGCTGGTCAGCGCCTATCTCCTGCTGATGCTGATTGGCGCGCTGGGCGGTTTCTTTGTGGTGCCGCTGAACGCGCTGCTGCAGGCGCGGGGCAAAGAGAGCGTCGGTTCCGGCAACGCGATTGCGGTGCAGAATCTCGGTGAGAACAGCGCGATGCTGGTGATGCTGGGGCTCTATACGCTGGCGATAAAGGCGGGTGCGCCTGCTGTCGCAACGGGCGTCGGGTTTGGCGTGCTGTTTGCGCTGGCGATAGCCGTACTGTGGCTGTGGCGACCGGCTAAGCGTTAAGCGCGTCACCGCCTCTCTCCGGCCTGCGCGGCGGAGAGAGGCGGACGAACGAATCAGCGACGGACCGCGATCGCTTCGATTTCAATCTTCACATCTTTTGGCAGACGCGCCACTTCGACACAGGAACGCGCCGGGAAGTGTGCGTCATGCTCGGTGAAAAACGCCTCGTAGGTGGCGTTGACCGTGGCAAAATCATTCAGGTCCTTCACGAACACCGTGGTTTTCACGATATCGCCCACCTTCAGGCCCGCCGCTTCCACAATCGCCTTCACATTCTCCAGCGACTGACGCGCCTGTGCGGCAATGTCATCCGCCACCTGGCCGGTCACCGGATCGACCGGGATCTGACCTGAGGTGATGATCATGCTGCCCAGATCAACACCCTGAACATAGGGACCGATCGCGGCAGGGGCTTTCTCAGTACTGATTTCACGGGACATCATGGCTCCTTTAATTATGTCGTCAGGCGGCGGTGCCGCCGGTGTTGCCCATTATAAGGTCGGGCAGGGCGATTACCAGTGACCCAGCACCACGTGGCGGGCGAACTCTTTTTCGCAATATTTGCATTTGAGATGCACATCGTCGGCGCGCTGCTTCACGGCAAAACTGGAGAAGACCGGCTCGCTGCGGCTGATGCAGTTGCTGTTGGGACAGGTCAGCACCCGCTCGATGCGATCCGGCAGCGTCGGGGCGATCTTGGCCACCACTTCATAGTCGTCGATGCGGTTAACCGTGGCATCGGGCGCATAGACCGCCAGCTGATTGATCTGATCGTCGGTGAGAAAGGTGTTTTCAATCTTGATCAGATCTTTGCGGCCCATCTCGCCCGACGGCAGATTCAGGCCGATGGTGATGCGCTGGTCGGTTTCGGTCAGCCGGAACAGAGAGAGCAGCTTAAAGCCGATCTGTGCCGGAATGTGGTCGATGACCGTGCCGCGTTTGATCGCTTCAACCTGCAATTTGTTGTCCTGAGTCATGATGAGATCTCCTTACAGGGCGAGTTCGCTGTTTAAAACCAGTGCCAGCAGAGCCTGGCGTGCATAGATGCCGTTACCCGCCTGCTGGAAATACCAGGCGTAAGGGGTGCTGTCGACATCGGTGGTGATTTCGTCGATGCGCGGCAGCGGGTGCAGCACTTTCATGTTGTTCCGTGCCGTAGCGAGATCGCCGGCGCGGAGGATGAACTGCGCTTTGACGTTGGCATATTCAGACGGATCGAGCCGCTCTTTCTGCACCCGCGTCATGTAAAGAATATCGAGCTGCGGCATGACCTCTTCAAAGCTGTCGTGACGTGACCAGGGGATACTTTTCTCGTCCAGCATGTCGGTGATATAGGCGGGCATCGCCAGCGCATCGGGCGCGATAAAGAAGAAGCGGTTGCCATCAAACTTCGCCAGCGCCTGGGTCAGGGAGTGCACGGTGCGGCCATATTTCAGATCCCCCACCATCGCCACGTTCAGGTTATTCAGGCGGCTCTGGGTCTCCTGGATGGTGAAGAGGTCGAGCAGGGTCTGGGTCGGATGCTGGTTGGCCCCGTCACCGGCGTTCAGAATCGGGATGCCGCCGGAAAACTCCGTCGCCAGCCGCGCCGCGCCCTCCTGCGGATGACGCATCACAATCGCATCCACATAGGTGCCGATGACGGAAATGGTGTCGGCCAGGGTTTCGCCTTTTTTGCCCAGTGACGTGTTGCTGCCGTCAGCAAAGCCCACCGCTGACGCCCCCAGACGGTGAATCGCGGTTTCAAACGACAGGCGGGTGCGGGTCGAGGCCTCAAAGAAGCAGCTGGCAATCACCTTGTGCTTCAGCAGTTCCGGCTGCGGATGGGCTTTCAGCTGAGCGGCGGTGTGCAGCGCCAGCTCCAGCTCTTCACGACTGAGGTCGTTAATTGAAATGATGTGCTTGCGGTATAGCGGGTTAGCCATAACTCTCTCCTCTGCGCGGCCGGATTGCGGACAAAAAAAAGCCCCTGCTTAAGGGGCTTTTTTATGATCGGGTCGATGACCGAAAGAAACAGCAGCACCGCCTGCGGTCAGGCGTGATGGCGCGTCAAATTGTCCGCTGTGCTGTCGCATATTTCCTCCGGCAAATTGGGGCGCATTATACCCGTTCGCGGTGGCGCAGCAAGGGAAAACGTTTGCGCTGCGGAGAGGGCCGGGGCGGCAGGTGGGCGACAACCTGTGGCGTCAGCCCGCCTGTCGCCGGACGATCAGCGCTGGCCCAGCGTGGCCACCATCACCGCTTTGATGGTGTGCATCCGGTTCTCGGCCTGGTCGAAGACAATGCTGTGTGCCGACTCAAACACCTCGTTGCTCACCTCCATGCCGTTAGGCAGATCGTACTGTTCCGCCATCTGCTGACCCAGCGTGGTCTGATCGTCATGGAAAGCGGGCAGGCAGTGCAGGAATTTCACCTGCGGGTTGCCGGTCAGATCGAGCATCGCCCGGTTAACCTGATAGTCACGCAGCAGGGCGATACGCTCTGCCCAGACCTCTTTGGCTTCGCCCATCGACACCCAGACATCGGTGTAGATGAAGTCTGCGCCTTTGACGCCGTCGGCAATATTGTCGGTGAGGGTGATGGTACCGCCGGTCTGACGGGCGACCTCACGGCACTCAGCCACCAGTTGCGCCTCGGGCCAGCAGCTTTCCGGGGCCACCAGGCGCAGATCCAGTCCGGTCAGCGCCGCCGCTTCCAGCATGGTGTTACCCATGTTGTTGCGTGCGTCACCGACATAGACCAGCGTCATGTCGCTGAGTTTTTTGCCCGGCAGGTGCTCCTGCATGGTCAGCAGGTCGGCCAGCAGCTGGGTCGGGTGAAATTCGTCTGTCAGGCCGTTCCAGACCGGCACACCGGCATGTTCCGCCAGCGTTTCAACCAGCGCCTGACCGTAACCGCGATACTGGATGCCATCGTACATCCGGCCCAGCACCCGCGCCGTGTCGCGCATCGACTCTTTATGGCCGATCTGGCTGCCACTCGGGCCGAGATAAGTGACGTTAGCACCCTGATCGTAAGCGGCAACTTCGAAAGAGCATCGGGTACGGGTCGAGTCTTTTTCGAAGATGAGCGCGATGTTTTTGCCTTTCAGGTACTGCACTTCGCTGGCGCTTTTTTTCGCCTGCTTTAATTCAGCGGAAAGGGTAAGCAGGTGATCCATTTCGGCGGGGGTAAAATCCAGAAGCCTGAGGAAATGGCGCTGATACAGCTGACTCATACAACACTCCGGTAATCATTAAAGTGAATTAAAATTCAATCTAACCGTATGAATATGCATTTTCAAGAGCGGGTGCCAATAAACTTGTCGTTTTGTGTAGTGGCGCGACAGGCAGTGTGGGAAAATAGCGGTTTATTGCCGAACTCAGAGAGGAACATCGTTATGGCATATGAAGCATTGCTGGAAGAGCAGCGTGAAGAGACGCGGCAGATTATCGAAGAACTGCTGGAGGATGGCAGCGATCCCGATGCGCTCTATACCATCGAGCACCATCTCTCATGCAATAATTTTGATTCGCTGGAAAAAGCGGCCGTTGACGCCTTTAAGCTGGGTTATGAAGTGACCGAGCCGGAAGAGCTGGAGCTGGAAGATGGCACGACCGTCATGTGCGTTGACATCCTCAGCGAATCGGCGCTGAAAGCGGAACTGATCGATGTGCAGGTTGAGCAGCTGGTTAACCTGGTCGGTAAATACAACGTCGATTATGACGGCTGGGGCACCTATTTCGAAGATCCCGATGCCGAAGAGGAAGATGACGACGCTATCGACGATGAAGATGATGATGGTGTTCGCCACTAAGTCGCCCGGGCGGAGCCCTCTCCGCCTCTTACCTTCTCCTGCTCTGTTCTGACATCATGAATTACGCACCGCTACTCGAACCGATCTGTCAGTTTCTGCACTGCCGCACGCCGCAAGCCTGGATTGATGAGGCGCGCAAGCCGGAAAACCTGACCCTGCTGCTGACCGACCATCTGGTGTGCGAACTGAAAGCCGCGCAGACCGCGGTGTGGTTAATCCGTAAGTATGTGGCCGACAAGCCGAGCGGCGAGGCGATTCTCGCCTGGCTGAAGCCCTATGAAGACTTCATCTTCCGCGAAGATGGCGACAGCGACTTTATCAATGCCCATAAAAATCTGACCAAACGCATCATCGTGCGCAATGCGCTGCCCTGGGCCGATGAGCTGGTGGAAAAGATGGTGCTGCTGATTAAAGAGGAGCTGCATCACTTCTATCAGGTGTGGGAGATTATGCAGTCACGCGGACTGGTCTATCAGAAGATCACCTCCAGCCGCTATGCAAAATCTCTGCTGCGTGAGGTGATCACCCATGAGCCGGAAACGCTGGTGGATAAGCTGATTTGCGGCGCTTACATTGAGGCGCGATCCTGCGAACGTTTTGCCAGTCTGGCTCCCTGGCTGGATGATGAGCTGGCGAAGTTCTATCTGTCGCTTCTCCGCTCCGAGGCGCGCCACTATCAGGATTACCTGACGCTGGCTGCGCAGATCGCGGCAAAAGATATCGCGCCACGGGTGCAGGCGATTGGCCGGGTCGAGGCGAAGCTGATTAGCGAGCCGGACACGGAGCTGCGTTTTCACAGCGGCGTACCCGCCTGGTGAATCCCTGAGGGCACCCTGATCGGGGTGTCTCTTTTTCTGATTGGGTGATCGCGTTTATATTTCCTGCGTGGCGCTGTTTTAAATAACGCGCTGTGTAACGCTTTATTTTAAATCACGCTGGCAGACAAAGATATTTTGTGCCACCTATCACATAACGGCTTTTTTACGCTGACTTTCCGCCCTTAAATAAATATAGTCCCGGAGTCAGTGCGGGATTGTTATTTTTTTAAGCAAAACCCGACTCGCTGCCCTTTTTAACAGAGGGCAGTGGGTCGGGTTTTTTTATGGGTTAACGGCACCAGGTCACCCTTATTGTCATGGGGTGACGGATTTTTAATATCGCCAGGTGAAGGACTTCATAATGAAAGGAAAACGTTATTCTCTGTTATTTGTTTCGCTATTTTTGACCCTTTGCTGGGGAAATGTTAATGCGTCTGGCATTCAGACCTCCTCCGGATTATGGCGTGACGCTGCGCTCGATCTCAGACTGCGCAACCACTGGAAGTATCTCAAGGAGAACGAAGCGCAGCCCACTGCGGTTCACAACGCCTGGGGCCAGGCCGCGACGTTCGATTTTCGTTCCGGTTATCAGTGGGACCTGCTCGGGTTTGATGCGACCTACACCCGCGCCGTACGCCTGGGCGCCAGCGACTACTTCTCCACGCGTGGTCTGCTCTATGATAGCGGCGGGAACATGGAAAAGCGGGATGCGCACGGCTTCAGCAAGTTCAGTCAGCGCTATCTTAAGCTGAAGCTCGGCAACCGCGCGCTGCGGTTCGAGGGAAAGGCGGGCTGGCAGGAACTGAAAAATATCGGTGTGCTGACGACCACGGATCGCCTGTCGCGCAACAGCTATGCCGGCTACAGCGGTGCAGTGACGTGGCAGAATGCCCGGCTGGATCTTGCCATGGTTAACAAAGCCATACGGCACGACTCGGGTAAAACGCTGGCGCTGCAAACCCAGGCCCGGCAAAAAATCGACGCCATTTACACCGCGGCGCTGAGCTACAAAGATAGCGGTCACGCGCTGGCCTATGCGTTTGGTGAGGCCGAACGCTATCAGCGCCGCCATGTCATAGAGGCAGGCTATTCCCTCTCGCCACACTGGTCACTGGCTTCGCAGATCTATGGCAGCCAGGCGCTGGAAAAGTATAAAAGTATGCCCGCCAGCAAAAGAACCTTTGATCACCAGGCATGGCACTATGTCGGGGAGGTCATCTGGAAGCAGGGCGCCTGGACGCAGAGGCTGGCTGCTGGCTGGACCTCCGCCCCTAAAAAGCAGGCGGTGGGATATTATGCCCGACCCCTGACTAAAAATACCCGGGGACGTTTCACTTCACTGACCTCCGCGGGCAAAGATTATATGCGTGACAGAGAGCTGGCGCTGGTCTCTCTGAGTCAGTATGAAATCACAAAGGGGATCAGCAGTGGAATACAGCTTAATTATGGTCAGTTCCATTATCGTAATAATCTTGTACGAACTGGCGAGGTTTCATTAATTAATCAGTTCAGTAATCAGCATCCCTCCTTTAAACATCTGACGCTGTTTACGCTGACCGGTTATGGCTGGTCATATAAAAACAGTAAAGAGACTCCGCGCCTGAATAGTCAGGGAAAAGTTCAGCGCTCCCGCAGTTTATCCGCCGAAGTGGTCATTCAATATAAATTCAATCTTTTTTAACCCGGAGAGTAAAATGAAAACGAAACTGAAAACCCTGATGTTAATTGCCCTCATCTCCGTCAGCACTGCCGGCTCCGCCTGGGCCGCGGATGTGATGCTCTATGTGACCCGGCATGGCAAGACCATGTTTAACACGGTGCATCGCGCCCAGGGATGGGCCGATACGCCGCTGACCGCTTCCGGCGCCGCGGTTGCAGAGCAACTGGGGCGGGGGTTGCAGCCGTTGCCCTTCGTCGCGGCCTGGTCCAGCGATTCGGGTCGGGCGAGAGAAACCGCGCAGCTGGTGATGAAGAACTGGAAAAATCCGCCTGTGCTGAAGGAGATGAAAGGGCTGCGCGAGGTGGGATTTGGCCTTTATGAAGGCGATCTGGATAAAAATCTGATTACCGCTGCCGCCCTTCAGGCGGGTTATCCCTCCGACACGGCGCTGCTGGAGGCATTCAACGCCGGTAAAATTCAGATGGACAGGATGATCGATGCGATTCATGAGGCGGAAGCCGCAGGCACGCCATCGCTGCCTGGGATTAAATCCTCCGGCCAGGCCGAAACCTATCAGCAGGTAGCTAAGCGCATGGTGGAGAGTATTACGGCAATCGCGAAGCAGGCGCAGCAGCAGGGCGGAGGCAATGTGCTGGTGGTCAGTCACGGTATGGCTATCACCACGCTGCTGCAGGCGCTGGGCGATACTTCGTTACGCGAGCAGCTTAAGAATGCCAGCGTGACGCTGCTGCGCTACACCGATAATGGGCAGTTCAAAATCGAGTCCATCAACGATATGCGTTACGTGGAGCGCGGCTTATAAGGTCTTCAGCATGCGCACTTCGCAATCCACATGGCCGGTGCAGCCCATCGCGCCCTCGATGTGCGCAAAGCCCAGCGACTCATAGAGTCTGATGGCGCGGGTGAGGCTGGCGGTGGTTTCAAGGTAGCAGCGACGGAAGCCGTGGCTGCGTGCATGATCCATCGCCCGCAGTGCCAGCTCGCGCGCCAGGCCCTGGCCGCGCACCACGGGCAGGAAGTACATTTTCTGCAGTTCGCAGATGTCTGGCGCACTGCAGGCGAGAGGCGCCACACCTCCGCCGCCCACCACCTTGCCCTGATACTCAACAATCCAGTAGGCGCTCTGATCGGCACTGTAGAGCTCAAACAGCTGGTCGAGCTGGGGATCGGAGACGGTATAGCCCTTGTCAGCCGTCAGGCCAAATTCCGCCGAAACAACGCGGATGACATGAGCGATATGCGGATTATCGGCGGCAGTAATCGGCCGCACCTGGAGGTGTTGAGAGTCAGGAATCATGTTGGGGTTGGGTTATGCGAATCGGTTAGACATTTACCAGAAGTAACATTATCGTCATCTAAAAGCAATATTACTGATAATCCTCAGACGCTTTTAATGCCATTTACATTTCTGACTACGATGCAGGAATTCTTTTTAATTTTAATGATTACCCGCCTTATGAATAAAAGTGCGTTCTTCTCGCATTTCTGAAAATAAGGCTGTCTTTGTATTGAGATCTGTCTTTATTCGTTGTTGCAAATCAACGCTATCTGGCTTTGCTTCGGTAAGTTGAACGCTTCAAAAAGCGATAAAAATAATATTTTGAAAAAAGGAAGCTATGAAATGAAATGGCCATTTGTTGTGGCAATTGCTTTATTCTCTTTGATGTGTTCATCAGCGGAGATTAAATCCTCAGAGGAAGTTTTAGCAGACAAAGTCCTGACGGCATCGGGCAGTAACGACAGCACTCAACTTTCTGAAAAAGATTATGAACAGATAACGGCCTATCTTTCAGAAGGACGCGCTTACTGGATAAGACTCTACCCGGTTCTTACTCGTTCGCCTTTCTTAGGGCAAACCTCTTTTCAGGAAGGTTTAAACATCGCTATGGCCTATGCCCTGCCTGCAAACCCTGCAAAGGTATTGATGTTTCTCAATGAAGAAAATGTTGATGCCATTTGTGGTGTGCCATTTATTGAGCCAGCGCCGGATGAGGTATCGCTTTATGTTGCGAAAAGCACGGCTGCGCTCAGTAAATCCAACTCCGGGGGGTACTGGAAAGAGAGATGTATGACGGTTTTAAACGCGGCTGTTACGCATCTGAATAATACGATGCAGCCTGAATAAAACCGATGGCGGCGGGTTATTGACAGATTGACACCGATCTTTTTCTTTCTTATTTAACTAACACGTAACGCCTTTTGCCGATACCATTACTCTGAATTTACTGATCTGAATATTGCTGCCATGACGTTAATTCGCAAACAGGCAGTGCAGATGGCGCAGGGAAACTGGCGCTATTTTTTAGTCTGAATCGGGATAACCCTATTTCTGGCTCATTCACCCATAAAAAACCCCGCGCAAGAGCGCGGGGTTTTTTCAGAGCAAACTGTTAATCAGAGTGCCGCAATGACCGCCTGCTGTTCAATCAGTTTTGCTTTTGATTGTTGCAGGTCTGCCACGCGCTCGCGCTCTTTCGCCACTACGGCTTCCGGCGCGCGTGAAACAAAGCCTTCGTTCGCCAGCTTGGTCTCGATCTTCTCGATTTCCACATCCAGCTTAACCAGCTCTTTTGCCAGACGCTCCAGCTCAGCGGTTTTGTCGACCAGATCCGCCATCGGGATCAGCAGCTCTGCGCCTTCCACAATTTTAGTGACCGAGACCGGACCTTTCTCGCCTGCCGGCAGAATGGTCAGGCTTTCCAGACGCGCCAGGCGTGACAGGAAGTTACGGTTCTCTTCAACGCGGCGCTGGGCAGCCGGTGAACAGTCACGCAGCAGCACATCCAGCGGCTTGCTCGGCGCAATGTTCATCTCCGCACGGATATTACGCACGGCAACGATCGCCTGCTTCATCCACTCGATATCGGCTTTCGCTTCCGCATCTTCCTTCGCGGCATCAAACTGCGGGAACGGCTGCAGCATGATGGTGTCATCGCTGATGTTTTTCAGGCCTTTCACGCGCTGCCAGATGGTTTCCGTGATAAACGGAATGATCGGGTGCGCCAGGCGCAGCAGCGCTTCCAGTACGTGAACCAGCGTGTGACGGGTGCCGCGCAGCTCCGCTTCACTGCCACTGTTCATGACCGGCTTGGTCAGCTCCAGATACCAGTCACAGAACTGGTTCCAGGTGAAGTCATACAGGATGTTCGCCGCGATATCGAAGCGATAGGTATCCAGCGCTTCACGGTAGGCTTTCACCGTGTGGTTGAACTCGGTCAGGATCCAGCGATCCGCCAGCGACAGCGTCATCTCGCCGCCATTCTGTCCGCAATCCTGCTCTTCGGTGTTCATCAGCACAAAGCGGCTGGCGTTCCAGAGCTTGTTACAGAAGTTGCGATACCCTTCCAGGCGCTTCATGTCCCAGTTGATGTCGCGACCGGTTGAGGCCAGTGCCGCCAGCGTAAAGCGCAGCGCATCGGTGCCTGATGGCTCGATGCCGTTCGGGAACTGCTTCTCGGTACGTTTGCGGATCTTCTCGGCCAGCTGCGGCTGCATCATGTTGCCGGTACGTTTTTCCAGCAGCGCTTCCAGCGAGATGCCATCAACCATATCCAGCGGGTCAATCACGTTGCCCTTGGATTTTGACATCTTCTGACCCTCTTCATCACGGATCAGACCGGTCATGTAGACGGTTTTAAACGGCACCTGCGGTTTGCCATTTTCATCTTTGATGAAGTGCATGGTCAGCATGATCATGCGGGCAATCCAGAAGAAGATAATGTCGAAGCCGCTGACCAGCACGCTGGTCGGATGGAAGGTGCGCAGCGCTTCGGTGTTCTCCGGCCAGCCCAGGGTAGAGAAGGTCCACAGGCCTGAGGAGAACCAGGTGTCCAGCACGTCATCATCCTGACGCAGCGCCACATCGGCGGCCAGGTTGTTTTCCGCGCGCACTTCGTCTTCAGTGCGGCCGACGTAGACGTTGCCGTCGTTGTCATACCACGCCGGAATGCGGTGACCCCACCACAGCTGACGGGAAATACACCAGTCCTGAATATCGCGCATCCAGGAGAAGTACATGTTTTCGTACTGCTTCGGCACGAACTGGATATCACCGTTCTCAACGGCTTCAACCGCCACTTTCGCCAGCGGGGCGGTACGCACATACCACTGGTCGGTCAGCATCGGTTCAATCACCACGCCGCCACGGTCACCGTAAGGAACGGTCAGGTCGTGGGGTTTGATCTCATCCAGCAGGCCCAGTTCATCCACCGCGGCGACAATCGCTTTACGCGCGGCAAAGCGTTCCATGCCCTGGAAGGCGGCCGGGATGTCGTCGGAGCAGACATCGCTGGCTTCGCCGTTGGTGTCATACACCTGAGCGCGGTCGCGGATATCGCCGTCAAAGGTCAGGATGTTGATCATCGGTAAGCGATGACGACGGCCGACTTCGTAGTCGTTGAAGTCATGAGCCGGAGTGATTTTGACGCAGCCGGTGCCTTTTTCCATGTCCGCGTGTTCGTCGCCGACGATCGGGATCAGGCGGCCAACCAGCGGCAGCATCACGAATTTGCCGATCAGATCTTTATAGCGCGGATCTTCCGGGTTCACGGCCACGCCGGTGTCGCCCAGCAGGGTTTCCGGACGGGTGGTGGCGACGACCAGATAATCTTTGCCGTCGGCGGTTTTAGCGCCATCCGCCAGCGGATAGCGGATATGCCACATCGAGCCTTTGCTCTCGCGGTTTTCCACTTCCAGATCGGAGATTGCGGTGCGCAGTTTCGGGTCCCAGTTCACCAGGCGTTTGCCACGGTAGATCAGGTTCTCTTTGTAGAGGCGAACAAACACCTCTTTAACGGCGTTGGAGAGGCCTTCGTCCATCGTGAAGCGCTCGCGCTCCCAGTCAACGGAGTTACCGAGGCGACGCATCTGGCGAGTAATGGTGCCGCCGGATTCCGCTTTCCACTCCCAGATTTTTTCGATGAACGCATCGCGGCCATAATCCTGGCGCGTTTTGCCCTCTTCAGCCGCAATCTTGCGCTCAACCACCATCTGCGTGGCGATGCCCGCGTGGTCCGTGCCCGCCTGCCACAGGGTGTTTTTGCCCTGCATGCGCTGGTAACGGATCATGGTGTCCATGATGGTTTGCTGGAAGGCGTGACCCATGTGCAAGCTACCGGTGACGTTCGGCGGCGGGATCATGATGCAAAAGCTTTCCTGGCTGGTGTCGCCATTCGGTTTGAAGTAGCCCTGCTTTTCCCAGTGCTCGTAAAGCGGCTGCTCGATATCTTGCGGGTTATATGTCTTTTCCATTTCTGCTATGTCGTTTGCGGCTGTGGTGGCGCTGCCGTATTCAATTGGAAACCCACGCTGCGATACGCTTTGTAGCGGTCGCGCGCGAGTTGTTTGAGAGCGTCTTCGTAAGGAACGAAGTCTATCACTTCATGGAAAGCAGTAGCAAAATCTGCGAAGTGGGGCAGCAGGCTAATCAGCAGGTCGCGCGGTGAACTGCCGCGACGCTGTGGCCAGGCCAGCTCAACCGGCGCCCCGTAGCGCGGGCCTTCACCCGCCAGGTTGTGCGGCACGAAGGCATTGGCCGGTCGTTGCCACAGCGCTTCGTCGAGACGAATGGCTTGCTGTTCATCTTCGCAGGCAATCAGCACCCGCTTTCCGGCCCGCCAGCGTGTTTCCGCCAGATTGCACACCAGCGCTTCAACAGCGCTCAGGCCATCCTGGGTGGCATCGGTTTCCAGCACGTAGAAGGTTGCGTTTTTCATCGGTTTGCTCATCAGAAGATCAAGGGCGGAATCAGATCCGCCCTTGCTGTCAGAAAAGAGGGCGCTTAATCGTCGCCGTTCAATCCTGCCCGATTCAACAGGAACTGTGACAGCATCGGCACCGGACGACCGGTGGCGCCTTTGGCCTTGCCGGAGCGCCAGGCGGTTCCGGCGATATCCAGGTGCGCCCAGTTATATTTGCGGGCGAAACGCGCCAGGAAGCAGGCGGCGGTGATCGCGCCGCCCGGACGGCCTCCAATGTTGCCCATATCGGCAAAGTTGGACTCCAGCTGCTCCTGGAACTCATCCGCCATCGGCAGACGCCAGGCGCGATCGCCGGACTGCTCGGACGCGCTGATCAGTTCATGCGCCAGCGGATTGTGGTTCGACAGCAGGCCGCTGATGTGATGGCCCAGCGCAATTACGCAGGCACCGGTCAGCGTCGCGACGTCGATCACCACTTCCGGGTCGAAACGCTCGACGTAAGTCAGTGCATCACAGAGTACCAGACGGCCTTCGGCGTCAGTGTTCAGCACTTCGACCGTCTGGCCTGACATGGTGGTCAGCACGTCACCGGGACGCATCGAACGGCCATCCGGCATGTTTTCACAGCCCGCCAGCACGCCGACCACGTTCAGCGGCAGGTTCAGCTCGGCCACCATACGCATGACGCCATAGACCGCGGCGGCGCCGCACATGTCATACTTCATCTCATCCATGCTGTCGGCAGGCTTGATGGAGATGCCGCCGGAGTCAAAGGTCAGCCCTTTACCCACCAGCACAATCGGGCGCGCTTCAGCGTCCGGATTGCCTTTGTATTCAATGACCGACATCAGCGACTCATTCTGCGAGCCGGCGCCGACGGCGAGATAGGCGTTCATGCCCAGCTCTTTCATCTGCTGTTCGCCGATCACGCGGGTAGTCACATTTTTGCTGAAGGCATCGGCCAGCTGGCGCGCCTGTGACGCCAGATAGGCGGCGTTACAGATGTTAGGCGGCATGTTGCCAAGATCTTTCGCCGCTTTCATACCGGCGGCAACCGCCAGCCCGTGCTGGATCGCCCGCTCGCCGCTGGTCAGCTCGCGACGGGTCGGCACGTTGAACACCAGTTTGCGCAGCGGACGACGTGGCTCGGCTTTGTTGCTCTTCAGCTGATCAAAGTTGTAGAGCGCCTCTTTTGAGGTTTCCACCGCCTGACGCACTTTCCAGTAGGTATTGCGTCCTTTGACATGCAACTCGGTCAGGAAGCAGACCGCCTCCATGGAGCCGGTGTCGTTCAGCGTATTGATGGTTTTCTGAATGACCTGCTTGTACTGGCGTTCGTCCAGTTCACGCTCTTTCCCGCAGCCAATCAGCAGAATACGCTCAGACAGGATATTTGGCACATGATGCAGCAGCAGTGTCTGGCCCACTTTTCCTTCCAGCTCGCCGCGGCGCAGCAGGGCACTGATGTAACCGTCACTGATTTTATCCAGCTGTTCGGCAATCGGTGACAGACGACGCGGTTCGAAAACGCCAACGACAATGCAGGCACTGCGTTGTTTTTCCGGGCTTCCGCTTTTTACACTGAACTCCATGCACTCTCCTGAATCTTAAAGACAACGGCCGCTGCTGCCGCTAGAATGTAGCGCGCTCATGACCCATTTATTCATTGTCGCAGCATGACATTCTGCCGCTGGAGGTCATAATGAATCAGGGTGACAAGATGTTGTTTTTTCACCACCCGGACGCGTTTTTCATACAATTTTAGCTACGACGACGGCCATTGATGAAGAAAAATGGCTGATAAGCGTTGAAACTAGCGATTTTCCTGCAAAAAGACAAGTTTTCACAGGCGTACTAAGCGTGATCATCATTAGATATCTGGTTCGGGAAACGCTCAAAAGCCAGCTGGCTATCCTGTTTATCCTGCTACTCATCTTCTTTTGCCAGAAGTTAGTCAGGATCCTGGGAGCCGCGGTGGATGGCGAAGTGCCGACAAACCTGGTTCTGACACTGTTAGGACTCGGCGTGCCTGAAATGGCACAACTTATACTGCCCTTAAGTCTGTTTCTGGCGATCCTGATGACGCTGGGACGGCTTTACACGGAAAGTGAAATTACCGTGATGCACGCCTGCGGCCTGAGTAAGGCCGTGCTGGTTAAAGCGGCGATGGTATTGATGCTCTTTACCTCGCTGGTGGCGGCGGTGAACGTTATCTGGCTCGGCCCCTGGTCATCCCGCTATCAGGATGAGGTAACGCAAAATGCCAAAGCGAACCCGGGAGCCGCGGCGATGGCCGCTGGCCAGTTCCAGACCTCCAGCGACGGCAGCGCCGTGCTGTTTGTCGAGGATGTAAAGGGCAACCAGTTCGGTAACGTTTTCCTGGCGCAGCTGCGGCCTAAAGGCAATGCGCGTCCGTCAGTAGTGCTGGCCGACAGCGGCCACATGGAGCAGCGCAAAGATGGTTCTCAGGTGGTAACGCTGGATAAGGGCACCCGTTTTGAGGGCACGGCCCTGCTGCGTGACTTCCGCATTACCGACTTCACCAACTATCAGGCGATTGTGGGTTATAAGGCGGCGACGCTCGATCCGAATGATGCAGAGCAGTCGAGCTTTACCGGCCTGTTCAGCAACAACACGCCTGAGTTTAAGGCTGAGCTGCACTGGCGTCTGACGCTGGTGTTCGCAGTGCTGGTGATGGCGCTGATGGTGGTGCCGCTCAGCGTGGTGAACCCCCGTCAGGGACGCGTGCTGTCGATGCTGCCTGCGATGCTGCTCTATCTGATCTTCTTCCTGCTGCAGAGTTCGCTGAAGTCGAGCGGAGCAAAAGGCCGCCTCGATCCGGGTGTGTGGATGTGGGTGGTGAATATCAGCTATCTGCTGCTGGCGATAGTGCTTAACCTGTGGGATACGGTGCCGATGCGTCGGGTTCGCGCCCGCTTTACACGCGGAGGGTCAGTCTGATGTTTCGCGTTCTTGACCGTTATATCGGTAAAACGATTTTCAATACGATAATGCTGACGCTGTTCATGCTGGTGTCGCTTTCCGGCATTATCAAGTTCGTCGATCAGCTGCGTAAGACCGGGCAGGGGAGCTACAGCGCGCTGAGCGCCGGCTATTACACCCTGCTGAGCGTGCCCAAAGATATTGAGATTTTCTTCCCGATGGCGGCCCTGCTGGGTGCTCTGCTGGGACTGGGCGCGCTGGCGCAGCGCAGTGAGCTGGTGGTGATGCAGGCGGCGGGCTTTACCCGCATGCAGGTGGCGCTGTCGGTGATGAAAACGGCGATTCCGCTGGTGCTGCTGACCATGGCGATCGGGGAATTTGTGGCGCCGTCAGGTGAGCAGATGGCGCGTAACTACCGGGCGCAGCAGCTTTACGGCGGCGCACTGGTGTCGACGCAGAATGGTCTTTGGGCGAAGGATGGCAACAACTTCATCTTTATTGAGCGCATTAAAGGCGACAATGAGATTGACGGTGTCAGCATCTATAACTTTACCGATCAGCGCCGTTTACAGAGCGTGCGTTATGCGGCGACGGCGACCTGGGATAAAGACAAAAAGCGCTGGATACTGTCACAGGTCGATGAGTCGAACCTGACCGATCCGAAGCAGATCACCGGCTCACAGAGTCTGAGCGGCGAGTGGAAAACCAATCTGACGCCCGACAAGCTGGGCGTGGTGGCGCTCGACCCGGATGCGTTATCGATTCGCGGTCTGTATAATTACAGTAAGTATCTGAAGCAGAGCGGCCAGGAGTCAGGACGTTACCGGCTGAATATGTGGAGCAAGATTTTCCAGCCGCTGTCGGTGGCGGTGATGATGCTGATGGCGCTGTCGTTTATTTTCGGTCCGCTGCGCAGCGTGTCGATGGGGGTACGGGTCGTGACCGGTATCAGCTTCGGCTTCCTGTTCTACGTGCTGGATCAGATTTTCGGCCCGCTGAGTCTGGTTTACGGACTGCCGCCGGTGCTGGGGGCGATCCTGCCAAGCTTTGCGTTCTTTGCGATCAGTATATTTATGCTGATTAAGCGGCGCTAAGCACCGTGAATGAAAAAAGGCCGCCTCTCAGGGCGGCCTTTTTTATGGCGGGCGCCGTGCGCCCCTTTATTCGCCCGGCCGTCTGAGGCACCCCTCTATGATTTCATCCAGTCGTTAATCAACGCACCATACAACAGCTCCGCTTCCGCTAACCGGCTCAGCAGGCAGTATTCATCGGTCTGGTGTGCCATGGATGGCTCGCCGGGACCGAGGATAATGCAGGGCGGCGTACCCAGTGCGGGCAACAACAGTGACGCATCAGTAAAGTAGGGCACAATGCGCGGCGTCAGCGGAGCGTCATGTAACGCCTGACAATGCTGATAAACGGAATGAATCCAGGCCTGATTCTCTTCGCTCAGCACGGCCGGCAGATCCACCAGCGTCGTCACCGTTACGCTCTCTCCCAGTAAGGTTATCAGTTGCTGTCGGATGGTGGCGTGCTGCAGATTGGGTGCGCTGCGGATATCCACATCAAATTGGGTGCGATCGGGCACAGAGTTAATGTTCAGGCCGCCTGAAATGCGTCCGACGTTAACGGTCGGCTGCTTCATCAGCGGATGTGGCGCGCCAGGCGAGAAGTGCTGGATCCTGCCCAGAGCCTCCGCCGCCAGATAAATGGCATTAATGCCCAGTTCCGGCATCGCGCCATGGGCCGTTTTCCCGCGCGTTTCACAGCGTAGCCAGAGTGCGCCTTTATGGCCGATAACCGGATAGTTGGCGGTGGGCTCGCCGACAATCAATGCGCCGACATCGGGCAGGTCAGCGGCAGCAATCAGCGCCCGCGCGCCGTCACAGCCCGTCTCCTCCCCGCCGGTGATCACCAGTACAACGCCGGAGCCCTGCTGAATCGCCTGCTGATGCGTCACGCAGGCCACAGCAAAAGCCGCGACGGCGGCCTTCATGTCACTCGAACCGCGACCGTAAAGCCGGTCACCCACGACTTCACCAAACGGATCGAACTGCCAGTCAGCATTGCCGAGCGGGACCGTATCCAGATGGCCGGTAAACGCCAGCTGCGGGCCGGGCTGACGGCCAGGAAGGCGGGCAATCAGGTTCAGGCGATTTTCACCGAAGGGGGACAGGGTGACCTCAAAGCCCCGTTCCGCCAGCCACTCTGCCAGAAAGTGCATGCAGGCCGCTTCGTTGCCCGGGGGATTAATGGTGTCAAAGCGCAACAGCTGCTGCGCCAGCGTCTGGCTCTGGCTCATCATCCGCGCACCGTTAACCAGTCCAGGCAGTTGATCCACAGCTGGCGGTAACCCGGCCACTGAGCAAATTCCTGCGGCAGCCAGTGGGCAGACATATCGCTGGTCCAGACCAGTGAGCGACCCTGCTGATACTCGCGCACCGCCAGCAGCGGATGTGAGGTGCCGGCGATGGTCGCCAGCAGTTTACCTTCCGGGTGCATCTCCACTTCGTTATAGCCCAGTAGCCATGGCCAGTCGTCTGGCATACCGGCGAACAGCGCGTGAGATTCGGTCACGCAGGGATAAACGCCTTCTGGCGTTTCGATGCGGTCATCCCAGGCCAGGCAGCGCACCGGCAGGACTTTCTCGACCGCCGTGTTGCGATAGCGCGCGCCGCCATTGATACCCTGAAAACTGAAGTAGCCGCCAATCATCATCAGCGCGCCGCCCGCCGCCACATAGTCGTGGATCAGCGTCAGGCGATTTGCCGTGCGCTGGCTCTTCAGCCAGGTATCCGGGTGCAGCAGCAACGTATTGGCGCCGATGTCGGACAGAATGATCGCATCCCACTGCTGAAGCCCGTCCGGGGTTAACGGAAAGTCGGTGGCGGCAGCATGGGCGGGCATGTAGGTGATGGCATAATCGCTGTCGGCCAGCGCCGCCATAAAGTCGGTCGCGCCATTATGCCAGGTGGCGGTGGCAAACTGATCGAAGCCTTTGACGTGAACAGACGTGCTGGTCCAGGACTCGCCGACCAGTAAAATTTTCTTCTGCATTCAGGTTCTCCCTTACCCACCAAAAACGCGCTGTGGGTTAGCAATCAGTAAGGTTTCAAGTTGTTCGCCGCTGACGCCATGGCGTTTCAGGCGCGGGACAAAATGTTTAAGGATGTAGCCATAGCCGTGACCGCCGTAGCGGGTCAGCATGGTTTTCAGGAACACGTCCTGCGACAGCAAAATCTGCTCGATAAAGCCGTCATCGATCAGCTCGCGAATGGCGCGGGCATTCTCCTCATCGGACGGTGACTGCGCGGTCTCATCGGCGTAGTAATAGCTCATGCCGATCATGTCATATTCCAGAAAGGCGCCGCGCTGTGCCAGATCGCGCTGGTAGCGCTTATCGGCAAAGCTGGGGTTCATGTGGCACAGCACCACATGACGCAGGTCAGCGCCTTCTTCTTCCAGGATATCCAGCACCCGATGGCCTAAGCGCTCCCAGCCGGGCAGATGCACCTCAACCGGCACGCGTGTCGCGGCACTGGCGCGGCCCGCCGCCCGCAGGGATTTCTCCTCGTCAGGGGTAAAGCGGCTGGACACACCGATTTCGCCGATCAGGCCAGCCAGCACCTCGGGTTTCTCCTCTCTGCCGCCCAGGTCATAAATCAGCCTGTCAGAGAGCGCGTCAATGCTGATCGATTTGACCCAGTCGGGATGTGAGGGCTCCAGATACAGCCCGGTGCTCATGATGATGTTCAGCCCGGTCAGGCGCGCGATGCGCTGCAGCGCTTTCGGGTCACGGCCAATGCCGATATTGGTGGGATCCACCACCGTCTCGCCGCCCAGTGCCCGGAACTTCATCAGCTCTTCAATCGCCAGATCCACATCAAACAGCTGACAGTTATCGCGGCTGATCAGCGGATTAAGCGACAGCTCGCCCAGGTTTTCGATGCTGACCGGCATTTCCGCCAGATGACGCTCGCCACAGCAGCAGGGCGGTACCCACTTGCCGGAGGCATCCAGCAGAATGTGCTCGTGCATCAGCGTCACGCCCATCTTACTCACCGGCAGCGGGCCAAGGACGGTCATCACATAGCCGCTGTTGCTGCCCAGCGGCAGCGGATCGGGATGACGAAAAATAGAGTGTTTCATCAGCTATCCTTTCGCCGCCGATCGCGTCGGGTTGAGAATGCGGGTGTTGAGCCAGATGGCCAGCAGAATAATCGTACCGGTGGCGATCTGCGTGTAAAACGGGGAGATATGCGACAGAATCAGGCCGTTCTGGATGATGGCAATCGACAGCGCGCCGAGCAGCGTGCCGATAACGGTTCCGAAGCCGCCAAACAGACTGGTACTGCCCAGCACCACCGCCGCGATCACCTGCAACTCGAAGCCTTCGCCCTGGTTAGAGGAGCCGCTGCCCAGACGCGCGGTGATGATCATGCCCGCCAGCGCCGCCGCCATACCGCTAAGGATGTAGACCTTCATGGTTATGGCTTTGGTGTTAATGCCGCTCCGGCGCGCGCCTTCCGCATTCGCGCCAATCGCCGTGACATAGCGACCAAAGCGCATATGATTCAGCGCGATATGGCCGACGATCAGCGCCACGATGCCAATCAGTGCGGGCATCGGCACGCCCAGTACCCAGGCGCGGCCCATTAAAGCGAACGGGCTGTCGGCAGGGATGGGAATGGAGTAGCCCTGGGTAATCAGCAGTGCCACGCCGCGCACCACCGCCAGCGTCGCCAGCGTGACGATAAAGGCCGGAATGCCTTCGTAAGCGATAAAGAAGCCGTTAATGGCCCCCACCAGCGCGCCCAGCAGCAAGCCGCCCAGCAACACCACCGGCCAGGGCAGGCCCCAGTTATTCAGCGCGATAGCGGAGAGGGCGCCGACCAGCGCCAGCGTCGATCCTACGGAAAGATCGATCCCGCCCGTGGTGATCACCAGCGTCATCGCCGTGGCGACAATCAGCAGCGGCGCGCTCTGGCGAATGATATTCAGCCAGTTAGCACTGCTGAGGAAGTTGCCGGTGATCAGGGAAAAGACCACGCAGCAGAACACGAAAAACAGCGCGATGCTCACCACGCCAGAGTGGTTGTGCAGCAGACGACGCGGCAGCGAGTGCTGTGTCATACGGGAACTGCTCAGATTCATAATAGTCATCCTGTTACCTCGCTCAGTGCGCGGCGACCGAGCGGGCGACAAACTTCTCACCCACGATCAAATTAACGATCTCGGTCAGATCCGTTTCGGCCACGCGGCGCTCCGCCACATTGGTGCCCTCGTACATCACCATGATGCGATCGCACACCAGGAAGAGATCCTGTAAGCGATGGGTGATCAGGATGACGCTCACGCCCCGTGCCGACACCCGGCGGATCAGCTCCAGCACCGCCTCCACTTCGGCGACGGCCAGCGCGGCGGTGGGTTCATCCATAATCAGTACCTTGGGATCGAAGGCGGCAGCGCGTGCAATGGCAATCGCCTGGCGCTGCCCGCCGGATAAGTTGCGCACCAGCAGCCGGGTATCCGGGATAGAAATCCCCAGGCCTTTCAGCATTTCCCGCGCGTCAGTGTGCATTTTTTCTTCGTCCAGAAACGGGATGCCGAAAATGGACTTCATCGGTTCACGTCCCATAAACAGGTTGCCTGCCACATCGACGGTGTCGCACAGCGACAGGTCCTGATACACCATCTCGATATGGCAGCGGCGCGAATCCGCCGGAGTAGAGAAATGCTGCTCTTCACCATCAATACGAATCGTGCCGCTGGTCGGGACGACCGCACCTGACAGCACCTTGGTCAGCGTGGATTTTCCCGCGCCGTTGTCGCCCACCAGACCCAGCACTTCACCCGGAGCCAGTTGCAGGTTGACGCCCTGCAGAGACCGGATCGCGCCATAGGTCTTGGTAATATTCACCATCTCTACCCGTGTCAGGGCAGTGTGTGCCTGCTGCATATGATTACTCCCATCACCACTAACGGGACCGTTACTCTGCATGTAAAAAGGGGCTATCCGGCACGGTTTACGCCCTTATAAACCGGTTTACCTGCAGGATAAACCCTTTGTCACAACACACAGAACAACACGCTACACGATATTTGTTTGCCGGGTGAGACAGTGCAGCTTCCGTGCCAGTCTGTGACCCGGCGTGGCACTTAGGATCTAACTCACTGTAATACAGCACATTTGCCGTTTGACTTCTGGTAAACCGGTTTACTGAACAGAAACCGGCAAAATAAAGGCGCTCACTTTTTGCGCCACTATTGTGCGCTTTTGCGCCATTCTGGATCGTGGTTAACGGATCCGTATCGAGTCGCGCGCCACCCATTCAACCTGCAGACGGGTTTCGGCGGGGACGGGGAGGTCATCATTCAGGATACGCAACATGATCTCTACGGCCGTGCGGCCCAGTTCGCGTGCGGGCTGGCGGATGGTGGATATACGGGGCTGGGTGAAGTCAGCATAGGTGGCGTCATCAAAGCCCACCAGGGACAGCGCGTCGGGCGCACTGAGCCCACGCGCGCGCAGGCCATCCATCAATCCCAGTACCAGAAAATCGCTGGCGGCAAAGACGGCGGTGGGGCGCTCTGCGCGGCTGAACAGCTGTTCCAGCGCCTGTTTACCGAACTCACGCTGGTATTCGCCGTACATCACCCATTCGGGCGGGACACGCAGGCCAGCCTGCTCCATTGCGGTGCAGAACCCCTGGTAGCGTTCGCGTACACTCATCAGTTCCGCCGGGCCGCCGACAAAGGCGATATCCCGATGACCCGCAGCAATCAGATTTTCGGTAGCCATCCGTCCACCCTGAACGTTGTCGGCAAACACTTTGGGCACGACGCTGCCAGGGATGTCCTCATCCAGCAGCACGATGCGCTGGTGGCGGTTAATCTCTTTGCGTAACAGACCGTTATCAGGATGGTTGGTGGTAAACAGCAGGCCATCCACCTGGCAGGTATCCAGCCAGCGAATAAACTGACTCTCTTTGTCCGGATGGTTGCGGGTAATACAGAGGACCAGGCTGTAGCCATGGGCAGAGGCGGCTTCTTCGGCGGCATCTGCCAGTTCGGCAAAGAAGGGATTGGTAATATCGGGCAGCACCAGTCCCAGGGTTTCGCTGCCGCCCTTGCTCAGGCGACGCGCCAGGCTGTTACCGCGATAATCCAGCTGACGAATCGCCGCTTCAATGCGATCAATCGTCTCCTGCGGCAGCATAATGCTTTGATTCATATAGCGGGATACGGTCGCTTTAGAGAGTCCGGCCAGCGCTGCCACATCCGATAACAGCACCCGTTTTTTACTCATATCACCTGCCATCTTGCCCGGAATCGGCTATCAGTAACACAGTTGCGCGCAGCGGAGACAGTTTTTCCATGCCCGCTGACGATAAAATAATCGCTTGACAAAATTTAGCCAGAAGCGAATGTTAAAGGCAGTTTACCGCACGGCCCGGGAGTCACTCCCAAACCCGATTAATTCCTTTCACACGTGCACCATAATGGACGGTGTGCAGAAAGTCGATTATTCAGGTTCTGGCTGAAGCAGCCATTCAGACGATATTTGCCCGCCAACACTATTCCCTCTGCATTTTAATGCGGAGATCAACTGGTTATCGCTCATTCCCGACGAGGAATTTTAAGATGATGGCATTTAACACCAGAAAACTGCGTGCTGTTGCGCTGGCAACCGGCTTACTGTCTGCGGGTTCATTATTTTCACTGGCAAAAGCCGCCCCCACTTATGCGCTGGTTCAGATCAATCAGCAGGCCCTGTTTTTTAATCAGATGAATAATGGCGCCCAGGAAGCAGCGAAAGCCAGCGGTAAAAATTTAGTGATCTTTAACGCCAACGATAATCCAGTGTCTCAAAACGACGCCATTGAAACCTATATTCAGCAGGGTGTGAAGGGCATTATGGTGGACGCGATTGACGTCAACGGCATTATGCCAGCGATTAAAGAAGCGGCCGCCGCCAGAATACCGGTTATAGCGATTGATGCGGTATTACCGGCGGGCCCACAGGCGGCACAGGTGGGCGTGGATAACCTGGAAGGCGGCAAAATTATTGGTCACTATTTTGTCGACTACGTGGCGAAAAATATGGGCGGCAAAGCGCGACTGGGCATTGTGGGTGCGCTGAATTCGGCCGTACAGAACCAGCGTCAGAAGGGGTTTGAAGAAACCATCAAAAGCAATCCGGGCATCACCGTCGCGGATGTGGTTGATGGCCAGAACGTGCAGGATACGGCGATGACGGCGGCAGAAAACCTGATCACCGGTAACCCGGATTTAACCGCTATCTACGCGACCGGCGAGCCGGCACTGCTGGGCGCGATTGCGGCGGTGGAAAACCAGGGCCGCCAGAAAGAGATCAAAGTCTTTGGCTGGGATCTGACATCCAAAGCCATCAGCGGGATTGATGGCGGTTATGTCACGGCTGTCCTGCAACAGGATCCGAAAAAGATGGGTGAAGAGGCGGTAAAAGCCCTGAACGCGATAACCGCAGGCAAAACCGTGTCGAAAACCATTCTGGTTCCGGCCACGGTGGTGACCAAAGCCAACGTGGACAGTTATCGCGCAATGTTTAAATAACCGCTGGCTCGCCGCCTGACTGGAGCAGCGCGGCGAGTTCCTCTGCGGTGGGGAAGGCCTGACGTGTCCCATGACGGCTGACAGTCAGCGCCGCAGCCTGACTGGCATGCGTCAGTGCTAAAGCATCGATTTCCCCTCCACGCCGGATCGCGGAAGCCAGCATCACGGCAAGAAAGGTATCGCCTGCGCCGGTGGTATCTGTGGCATTAACGGGTTGCGCCGGACAAAACGTTCGCTGGTCGCCCTGCGTCAGCCAGGCGCCCGCACTGCCCAGTGTGGTCACTAACGTTTTCACTGCGCGGGGCTGCAGCTGCTGCGCTTCGTGCTGATTGACCACGGCGATATCGACCAGTGACCAGCATGAGGCAAAAGCGGCGTGCACGGGTGAGGGGTTAAATACGGTTATCAGGCCGCAGGATTTGGCCAGGCTGAACAGCGCATGGGTTTTTTCAGGCGAGAAATTGCCCTGCTGCACCAGCAGATCGCCGGGACGCGCGCTGGCCAGATGGTGGCTAAGCGTAGTGATATCCAGCGCATCTGCCGCCGATGTACTGGTAATAATGGCGTTATCGCCATCGGCGCTGTGCAGAATAAGCGAGGTGTCGCTCAACGCGGTCATGGGCTGCGTGGGCAGTAACGTCACGGGCTCGTTCATGAGCTGCTGACGGATCCATTTTCCTTTGCGGTCGTGACCGGTCGCGGCAATTAAACAGGTTTCAATGCCGCAACGGGATAACACTATCGCCTGATTCGCGCCTTTTCCGCCGATATCCTGCGATCGCTGATAACCGTGAACAGAGGCGCCCTTAGCCGGAATATCGGTAACAGACCAGGTTTCATCGACAGTAATATTTCCAGCCACATAAACACGCATAGTGTTTTCCCGAACAGGATAAAGAAGCGATGGTTGCTATATCAGCAGGAAAAATTGATGCAATACAAGCGATATTTTCACGCCCTAAAGCGGTTATTGGCGTCATTCACTGTGACCCCTTCCCGGGTTCGCCAAAATATCGGGGCAAACCTGTCAGCGCGATAATTGATCGCGCATTACGCGATGCGGAAAATTATATTGCTGGCGGGGTTCACGGCCTGATTGTGGAAAATCATGGCGATATTCCTTTTTCAAAACCTGAGGATATTGGCCCGGAAACGCCGGCGCTGATGGCGGTGATTACGGAAAAAGTGCGGGAGCGTTTCGGCGTGCCGCTGGGCATTAACGTGCTGGCGAATGCCGCGCTGCCTGCCTTTGCCACCGCGCTGGCGGGCGGGGCGGATTTTATCCGCGTCAATCAGTGGGCGAATGCTTATATCGCCAACGAAGGCTTTATTGAAGGGGCTGCCGCGAAAGCGCTGCGCTACCGTAGCCAGCTGCGGGCCGAACATATCCGGGTATTCGCCGACAGCCATGTTAAACACGGCAGCCACGCGATAGTGGCCGATCGCTCCATTCGGGAACTGACCCGCGATGTCGACTTCTTCGAAGCGGATGCGGTTATCGCCACCGGACAACGCACCGGCGACAGCGCCACGCTGGAGGAAATCGACGAGATCCGCGCTGCCACCACCTTACCGCTGCTGGTGGGGTCGGGCGTGACGCCCGCCAACGTCTGCCAGATTCTGGCGCGCACGCAGGCCGTGATCGTGGCCAGTGCGCTCAAAGTCGATGGCGTCTGGTGGAACGATGTGGATCGGGAGAGGGTAAAAGCGTTTATGGCGGTCGCGCAGCCTGCGCTGGAGCAGCCATAACCGCCCTTTATTGCCTGACGCAGAGAACAAAAAACCCCGCAGGGAGGCGAGGTTTTTTGGGTACGTCAGCCCAGCCAGCCTTTCACCACCGGCAGCACGGCGGGAAGCTGCGACAGCAGGTAGAGGATCAGCCCGATGGTGCCGCCCACCAGCGTCCCGTTGATGCGGATAAACTGCAGATCCTTACCGATGTTCAGCTCTATCTGCTGCGACATATCCCGTGCATCCCAGCTTTTCACCGTGTCGCTGATATGGCGCGTCAGGAAGCGGGCAAACTCCGGCGCGACGCTGCGGGCGGCCTGCTCCAGGTGCTGATTCATTGAGTCGCGCAGCGCCGGGTCGGCGGCCAGGGTTTCGCCCAGCCAGCGTGCCGCATCGCCTATTTTCGCCTGCACGCGCGACTCTTCGCTGCTGAAATCTGCCTTGAGCCAGCTGCGCATATCATTCCAGAGCTCGCCGATATAGCGGTTAAAGGAGGCATCCTCTTTCAGCCAGCCTTTGATCTCGTCGGCGCGGGCCGCCATTTCCGGGTCGCTCTGCAGCTTCACGATGAGCTTCTCAACCGCCCGGTTAAAGCCCAGCCGCAGTTCATGGCCCTGATCCAGCGCCACATCATCCAGCAGGGAATCCACCGCGTTCGCCACCAGTTCTGCGCTGTGCTCGCCCAGCCACTCGGTCGGCAGCATTTTCGCCTTGATGGGATGCTCGCGCTTCAGCCAGCGCACCAGCTGGTTAGCGATAAATTCCCGGGTGGTGGGTTTGTGCAGCAGCTTCAGCAACTGGTCGATTGCCGCATCCAGCAGCGCCTGGTGACGATTGTTCTTCGTCAGGCTCTCCAGCACCAGGGCACTGGTCTGGCTGAGATCGACTTTGTCGATAGCGCGATGCACCGCACGACGCATAAAGGTCTGGATGCGGGTGTCATCGGTCAGATCCAGGAAGCCGCGCATCACCTGCAGCAGATGGCGGCCCACGCGGTCGGCGTTACCTGGCGCATTGAGCCACTGCGCCAGCAGGGTGGAGGGATCGTAGCGGCGGATCAGATTCAGCAGCGAATCGGTATCCAGAAACTTCTCCTGCACAAAGCGCCCCAGATTCTCACCGATGCGATCTTTATTGCGCGGAATAATGGCCGTATGGCGGGCAATAAACGGCACCGGCACGCGGCGAAACAGCGCCACCACCGCAAACCAGTCGGCCAGTGCGCCGACCATCGCGGCTTCCGCTATGGCTTTGATGCCGCTGACGTAAAAGTTGGGCGGCAGAAACAGTGTGACGACAAAGGTGAGGGCGGCCAGCAGCAGCAGCGAGAGCGCCAGGCGTTTGGTCCGTTTGAGTTCGCGTTGTTTATCCATATCCTGATCTTAGCAGTTTGCCTGCTTAACAGGTCAACGTTCTCCTCTCCCGGTCGAAAAGCGCAGTTAAGTCTGGCACGGATTAATGCGGTCTTAACCGGACGGGCGAGGCGCTGACCAGACTGTTCCTAAAAACTAATCACCTTAAAAATTACCACTCTGATAAACAGTTACGGCGGTGTACATTCCGGAGGCAGTCTCCTTACGTTGACACACCCTATCCATGGAACCAGACCAGGAGAATTCACGTGAAAGCAATCGCAACGGCAACCGCCAGTCTGTTGATGTTAATGAGTGGTATCGGCGCGCATGCAGAAGGGCTGACCACCTCTGCCGATGGAAAAAATCTGACCGTCAGCTTCGGCAAGCCCACCATTAAGCAGGTCCTGCATTACCGTAAAATGTACGACAAAAAACCCTTTCCCGATGCCGAAATTTATTACTACGACAACGGCACCTATAAAATCATCTCGCAGGGTGAAAACCATTACGGCGTCTACGTGATGCAGGGCAGTTTCGATGATGAGACCTTCACGGTGCGCTTTATCTCGCTGCCCTCCAGCGACTGGGGTAACAAGACCGCCTTCCATCAGCTTACCTTTGTGCGCGGCGATAAGCAGAACGTGTTTATCCAGAACGCGATTGTCGATACCGGCGAAGCGATTGCCCAGCAGAACGGTACCTACACGCAGGAAAAGAACAGTGTCACCAACCCGGTCTCCACCCACTGGAAACATCAGTAGCGTTAAGGTGGCAGCCCGGCTGCCACCCACCTTTAGCGGCGACGACCGCCAAACAGGCTGCCCAGCACGCCGCGAATGATCTGGTGAGTAATCTGACGCCCGGCGCTCTTCGCCATGGTCTGCACCACACCATCCCGCTTGCCGCCGCGCGGACCGGTGCTGCCAAACAGGATCTCTTTTAATCCCCCCAGAATCCCGTCATCGACCGCTACCGCGTTGCCTTTGGCTGCAGGCGCATTGGCCTTGTCACTGGCGGCCTGCACGCCCTGTTGCAGCCGTTCATAAGCCGATTCCCGATCGATGTCCGTGTCATATTTGCCATACAGCGGCGAATGGTTGATCAGACCGTTGCGCTCATCGCCTGTCACCGGCCCCATGCGTGAACCAGGCGCAATCACCATGGCGCGCTCGACGACCGACGGACTGCCTTTGGCATCCAGGAAGGAGATGAGTGCTTCGCCGGTGCCGAGTGCCTGAATGGCCTCTGCGCTGTCAAAAGCCGGATTGGCGCGCAGCGTCTCTGCGGCGGTTTTCACCGCCTTCTGATCTTTGGGGGTGAAGGCGCGCAGGGCGTGCTGTACGCGGTTGCCAAGCTGGCCCAGCACCCGATCCGGGATATCCGCCGGGTTCTGGGTCACAAACCAGACGCCGACCCCTTTGGAGCGGATCAGGCGCATCACCTGTTTGATCTTCTCCAGCAGCACCGGCGGCGCGTCGGTAAACAGCAGGTGCGCCTCATCAAAGAAGAAGACCAGCTTAGGCTTATCCAGATCGCCCGCTTCCGGCAGATGCTCATACAGCTCTGACAGCAGCCACAGCAGGCTGGTGGCATAGAGTTTCGGCATCTGGTAGAGCTTTTCAGCAGAGAGGATGTTAATGACGCCTTTACCGCTGCTGTCGACGCGCATCCAGTCGGCGATATCCAGCATCGGTTCGCCAAAGAAGTGCTCTGCACCCTGTTGCTCCAGCGTCAGCAGACCGCGCTGAATCGCGCCGATCGAGGCGCTGTTGATATTGCCATACTGGGTCTGGAAGCTCTTCGCGTTGTCACCGATGTACTGGGTCATGGCGCGCAGATCTTTGAAGTCCAGCAGCAGCAGGCCCTGATCATCGGCGATGCGGAAGATAATCTGCAGAACGCCGCTCTGCACCTCATTAAGGTTCAGCAGGCGCGCCAGCAGCAGCGGGCCGAGATCGGAGACGGTTGCCCGCACCGGATGGCCTTTCTCACCAAAGATATCCCACAGCACCACCGGATTGCTCTGCGGTTGCCAGTCGGTGACGCCGATCTTCGCCAGTCTCTCCTGAAGCTTTTCGCCGGACTGACCGGCCATCGCCACGCCGGTTAAATCGCCTTTCACGTCGGCCATAAAGACCGGCACGCCGCTGGCGGAGAAGGATTCGGCCAGCTTCTGCAGCGTGACGGTTTTACCGGTGCCGGTTGCGCCGGTGATTAAGCCGTGGCGGTTCGCCATTTGCGGTAACAGATGGAGTTCGACGTCAGGCGTCCGGGCAATCAGTAGCGGAGATGTCATGATTTTCCTCTCTCGGGCAACGGGTTATGCCTGAAGGATAGCAAGCGAAGGGCAGGGAAGAGGAGAACAATTCGTCAAAAGCGAGGCCGTTGCGCTGTCCTGCAACGGCCTCGCTTTTACTGGCGTCATTTCAGGCAGGCTGCCATCCCTGCCAGGTTTTCTACTTCTGCACCTCTTCAAAATTGAGCAGGCTGACGCCGATACCCTGCTGCAGGCTCTTCAGGTTGCTGCGCACGGCGACCTGGGTTGCGCCCTGCAGCAGCAGAACAAACGGCGAATCCTGCTGGACGCGGGTCTGCAGGGCCGTGTAAAGGCCGCGACGTTTTGCGGCGTCACTCTCCCCGGCGGCGGCGCGGGTCTGCGCGCTGAGTTCAGGGATCGTCCAGCCGACGCGCCAGGCCAGGGTTTTGCCGCCGCCGGGCACGTTATAAGCAAAGGCGCTGGCGTTGGTGTTGGGATCGATATAGTCCGCGCCCCAGTAAGAGAAGATCGCCTGGAAGTCACGGCTGCGCATTTTGCTCCACAGCTCAGATTCCGCCACCGGCTGAAGATCGAGCTGCACATCGGCTTTAGCGAAGCTCGCCTGCAGCGCCTGCGCCACGTCGATGTAAGGCGGCTGATTGACCACCGTCAGCGCGATATGCGTGCCCGGTTTAATGCCGCCTTTCTGCAGAATTTCCTGTGCCTTTTTCAGATCGTAGTGGAACGGCGTGGTATTCAGGGTGCCGTCAAATCCGTCCGGCAGGAAGCTCTGGTGAATACGGTACTGACCTTTCAGCAGCTGGTTCGCCAGGCTCTCATAGTCCACCAGCCAGCGCGCTGCCTGCCACAGCGCCGGATTGCCCAGCGCCGGTTGTTGCGGACTTTGGGTGTTAAAGCCGAGGTAGTAAACCAGGCTCGACGGGAAGGCCTCGACGCGCACCCCCGCCGTGTTCTTCAGCGCGGCGATCTGGTCCGGGCCGAGCTGGTAGGCGACATCCACGTCTCCCTGCTGGATCAGCAGCCGGCGGCTGCCCGGATCGGCCACCCCTTTCAGCAGAACGCGCTTCAGATGCGGTTTTTGGGTGCTGTAGGGATTGGCCTCCAGAACCAGCGCCTGCAGCGGCACAAACTGCCTGATGGCGTAGGCGGCGCTGCCTGCCGAGTGCACCTTCAGCCAGCCGTTGCCGTAGTCATTGTTACTGGCGTGCTGCCGGACCAGCCTGCTGTCAACAATCGAGGCGACCGGCGCGGTCAGCAGGCGCAGCGCCAGGTCGCGGCCAATCTCCGCCGGCCAGCGCAGCTCAAGCTGGTGGTCGCTGATCACCGTGAACTGCTGGTCGATATTTTCTGGCGTCCAGCCAAACTCGCCCAGAATAAAAGAGGGTGCTTTATTCAGCTTCACCGCGCGGGTTAAGGAGAACACCACATCCTGAGCGGTCAGCGGATTACCGCTGGCGAAGCGGGCCTGGGGATTAAGATCAAATACCAGACTGTGCGGTGTTTTGCCCGCCTGCCAGCGGGTCGCGGCCAGCGGGGAGAGCTGCTGTGGATTGTGATGATCCGGCTCCAGCAGCATCTGGTAGATATTGCGCAGGCTGCTGTTGCTGACCGTTTCGAAACTTTCCGCCGGGTCAAAACTGATGATGCCATCCAGCGGAACGGCCACCACCAGCGTATCGGCGGGGGTGGCAGCGTGTGCGGAATGAACCAGAGTCAGCGCCGTTAACAGGGACAAAAGCGTTTTTCGCATAGAGGGTTATCCTGAGTCGGTAATGGCTCTACTCTAGCGGGCACCCGATAATCTCAAAATGCCGGTTTGTTCTGAGCTTTGCACAAATATTCGCGTCAGGTTCAGACGGACAGAAAGGCGAATATAATGGCGGATTGTGATTATTTCTTTAAGACTCTTTTCGCTCCGGAAATATTATTCCTGCTCACCGAAGCAAAAGCCTGTTATCTGTAACTGACCACCTGAAAAAAGCGGCCTGTTTAAAGCGTGGCGTGCAGAAAAGGCAGCGAACAGGGAAGCGTAATCTTTTTTAACGATCGATGAGCGTGATAATGACAGTATGAAAATATCCCGCCACATAGCTGCCGGGTAATGGCTAATTAACCGATTTTTATCGCTTTTTCCCGGTGTTACCCCTTCCGGTAATGCTTTTTTCTGCCCGCTGAGCCGGTGCCCTCTGATAACCGTTTTCGGCTGTGACAGCGCGTAAAATTTAAATTTACATTCAGACACATTTATATCCCTAAGATTGCCAGGTCTTTAACCGATATATTTCCTTTGTCACCGATAGATAATTCTACCCGCCCTTAACCGTTCTGCCGTCGTCTGTGCCGTGTGCGTGAATACCGGCGGGGAATACCCCTCTGCGCATCGCCTTTCAGCGTCATCAGCGATTAAGAGGGGTATTCAGCAGATGAGAGTCGTGCGGATATGCTTTTAGAAAAACCCACCACCAGGCGTAAATTTTTGCTCGGTTCACTGCTGGCGCTGCCATTAAGTGAGCTGGTGTTAAAGGGCATCACGGCGGCACAGGCGGCAGAGATGGCCGCCCCCGAGTTAGCCGATTACAGGCCGATCTTTTTCAGTGCCGACGAGTGGCAGTTCATCCTGGCGGCCACCGATCGTCTTATCCCGGCAGGCGGCAAAGGCAAAGCGCCGGGCGCGCTGGAAACCAATGTGCCGATCTTTATCGATCAGCAGCTGCACAGCGAAGCCTTCGGCAGTGAGATCTACCTGCAGGGGCCTTTCAACACCCAGGCTCCCGCGACGCTGGGCTATCAGATCCCGTTCCGTCCCCAGCAGATCTACCAGACCGGCATAAAGCTGCTCAATCAGTGGTGCCATGACACCCATCAGAAAGCGTTTGCTGCGCTGACGCTGGAGGAGAAGGATGCGGTGCTGACGCAGGTGAATAAAAACCAGATCGACTTTGCCGCGCTGGGCGAAGCCGATCTCAGACCGTCACATTTCTTCAGCCAGCTGCTTTCCGATACCAAACATGGCTATCTGGCCGACCCGATGTATGGCGGCAATAAAGGGATGAAAGCCTGGATCGCCATCGGTTTCCCCGGCGCGCGTGCCAGCTTCACCGAGTGGGTGAAACAGCACAACGTGCCTTATCCGCTCGGCCCGGTCAGCATCAAAGGTGAACGCGCCTGAGGCGCTTCCACATCAGGTAAACAGGATTATCATGGCACAGGTTACTAAAAAAGAAGTCGACGTCGTGGTCTGCGGCCTCGGCTGGGCAGGCTCACTGATGAGTATTGAGCTGGCGCTGGCAGGACTGGAGGTGCGCGCCCTGGAGCGCGGCGGCGATCGCGATTATGACGAGTTCGCCTATCCGAAACCGGCAGATGAATATGCCTATGCGGTGCGCAACAAAGTGTTCGCCACCCCGGCGGAAGTGGCGGTCACCGTGCGCTACAACAGCAGCCAGACCGCACTGCCTACCCGTAAATGGGGGGCATTTGCGCCGGGCACCGGCGTCGGCGGCGCAGGCATGCACTGGACGGCGGTACTGATCCGTCCCACTCCGACCGATATCAAGCTCAAAACCTATGTCGACGAGGCGTACAAGCCCGGCATTCTGCAGGAAGATATGCGGGTGATGGACTTCCCCTTCAGCTGGGAAGAGATCGAGCCTTACTACTACAAATTCGAGCTGATCTGCGGCCAGTCGGGCAACACCGGCAACCTGCGCGGCAAAATCCTGCCGGGCGGCGATCCGTTTGAAGGGCCACGTTCTGAACCTTATCCGCTGCCGGCGCTGGAAGACACGCTGAACAATGTCATGTTCAAAGAGGCGGCGCAAAAACTGGGTTATCACCCGTTCCCGAACCCGTCGGCCTGTGTCTCGCGGGCGTGGAAAAATCCCTACGGCAACCAAATCGCCCCCTGCAACTACTGCGGCTACTGCAGCAAATATCCCTGCCTGAACTACTCCAAAGCGTCGCCGCAGACGGCGGTGATGGACGCGCTGAAGCGCATGCCGAACTTCTCTTATGAAGTGAACGCGGAAGTGATTAAGGTGGTGCTGAACGATGATAAGAAAACCGCCAAAGGGGTGATCTACATCGATGCGCAGGGCAATGAGTGCTTCCAGCCGGCGAAAATCGTCGTGCTGAGCAGCTTCCAGCTCTACAACGTGCGGCTGATGCTTCTCTCCGGCATCGGCAAGCCTTACAACCCGATAACCGAAGAGGGCGTGGTCGGCCGTAACTACGCCTTCCTGTCGAACGGTGGCGCGACCCTGTTCTTCAAAGATAAAAACTTTAACCCCTACGCCACCGCAGGCGCGACCGGGCAGATGTTTAACGATATCTCGCCAGGCAACTTCGATGGTCCCGGACTGGGCTTCCTGGGCGGCGCGAAGATCCACAGCTCACAGGCGACCGGCACGCCCATCAGCACCGCGCTGCCAAAAGGCACGCCCTCCTGGGGCATGGGCTACAAGGAGGGCCTGGAGGAGTGGTACGGTCATTCGATGAAGATCAGCATTACCACCACCTGTCAGTCCTACCGCGATATCTATCTGGATCTCGATCCGAACTACAACGATCACCGCGGGCTGCCGCTGCTGCGTATGACCTTCAACTGGAAAGAGAATGAGCTGAGGCTGCAGCAGCATCTGAAAGGGATCGTCGGCAATATCGCTAAAGAGCTGAACCCCGACAGCATGAGCATGAGCTTCCTGCCGATGGGCGCGGATTTCGATATCACCAAATATGTCTCGACCCACAACGTGGGCGGGGCGGTGATGGGCGATAACCCGAAAACCTCGGCGCTGAATAAATACCTGCAGAGCTGGGATGTGCATAACGTCTTTGTGCCGGGCGGCAACGCCTTCCCGCAGAACTTCCAGGCGAACCCGACCGACACCATCGGTGCGATTACCCTGATGGCCGCACAGGCGATCAAAGATCACTACCTGAAAAATCCCGGCCCACTGGTACAGGCATAAGCGCATGAATAAGCTGAAACTTAACTCTTTTATCGCCAGCAGCGCGCTGCTGCTGGGCAGCCTCTCTGCGCTGCCGGTGCACGCCGACGATGAGGCACAACTGATCAGGCAGGGCGAATACCTCTCCCGGCTCGGTGACTGCATGGCGTGCCACTCGCTGCCGGGCAAGCCTGACTATGCGGGCGGACTGGCGATTGCCTCGAACCTCGGCACCATCTTCTCCACCAATATCACGCCCGATAAGCAACACGGCATCGGTAACTACAGTGAGCAGCAGTTTGCTGACGCGGTGCGTAAAGGCATCCTGCCGGACGGCTCCCGTCTCTATCCGGCGATGCCTTATCCCGACTACGCCAGAATCAGCGATGCCGATATCCACGCGCTCTACGTCTACTTTATGAAAGGCGTGCAGCCGAGCGCAGAACAGCCACCCGAAACCGATCTGAGCTTCCCGTTCAGCCAGCGCTGGGGCATGCGTTTCTGGAACTGGGCGTTCGCGTCCGATAAGCCGTTCCGGCCAATCGGTGGCGCATCAGCCGAGGTTAACCGCGGTGCCTATATCGTGGAGAGCCTAGGTCACTGCGGCAGCTGCCATACGCCGCGCGGCCTGGGCATGAACGAAAAAGCCCTCGACAGCGGTGACGAACAATTCCTGGCAGGTGGCAGCCTGAACCACTGGGCAGTGCCGTCGCTGCGTGGCCTGCCGCACTGGAGCCAGCAGGAGATCGTGGATTA
Organism: Pantoea anthophila; assembly: GCF_026104315.1. Classification (NCBI taxonomy): domain Bacteria; kingdom Pseudomonadati; phylum Pseudomonadota; class Gammaproteobacteria; order Enterobacterales; family Erwiniaceae; genus Pantoea; species Pantoea anthophila. Next base: position 3,417,024 of record NZ_CP110473.1, on the reverse strand, counting down.
CCTGCAGACCGGGCGTAACGATAAGGCGGCGGTGGGCGGCGAGATGACCTCTGTGATTGAGCACAGCAGTTCGCACATGACCGATGCCGATCTCAACGCCATCGCCGCTTACCTGAAGTTTCTGGGCGGCAATCCGCCCCTGCAGGCGTATAACGTGCAGGCGCAGCAGGCAACGGAAGCGAAACTTACCGCGGCGAAAAACCTCAGCGAAGGTGAGCGTCTCTATCTGGATAACTGCGGTGCCTGTCACTTCGTGACCGGCAAAGGCGCGCCGGGCGTCTTCCCGGAACTGGATCAGGCGACGATCGTCAACGCCAGCGACCCTACGGGTCTGATCCATACGATCCTGGCGGGCGCGCAGCAACCCTCTGTCGCTAAGGCCCCGTCAAAACTGGCGATGCCTGGCTTTGCCAGACGGCTGAGTGATGATGAAGTGGCGCAGCTGGCGACCTTTATTCGTCAGGGCTGGAGCAACAGCGCGCCAGCCGTAAGTAAAGATCAGGTGGCTGAGGTGCGGAAAACGCTGAAGTAACGAAGAAGGGCTTCCCCTCTGCCGGTCTGGAGAGGGGAACGCCCGGATCAGTGGAAGGTGCGCGCCACTTCCAGCACGCCGTTAATCACAAACTGCACGCCCATGCAGACCAGTAAAAATCCCATCAGGCGCGAGATCGCCTCAATGCCGCTCTTGCCGACCAGCTTCATGATCGCTCCGGAGCTGCGCAGCGAGACCCACAAAATCAGACTCACCAGCAGGAAGGTCAGCACCGGCGCGACGCTCAGCACCCAGGCGGGAAAATCGACGCCGCTTTTCACCGTCGAGGCGGAAGAGATGATCATCGCAATGGTTCCCGGCCCGGCCGTGCTCGGCATCGCCAGCGGCACAAAGGCGATGTTCACCGGCTCTTTGGCCTCGTCCAGCTCATCCAGTTTCTGCTTTGCTTCCACCGAATGGCTGGCAGGCTTCGCCGGAAAGAGCATCCGGAAACCGATAAAGGCGACAATGAGTCCACCGGCGATACGCAGGCCGGGAATCGAGATGCCAAAGGTGTTCAGCACCGCATTGCCCGCGTACCACGCCACCAGCATGATAGCGAACACGTAGAGAGACGCCTGCCGCGCCTGACGGTTGCGCTCCTGGAAGTTCATGTCACCCGCCAGCCCTAAAAACAGCGCCACGGTGGTGAGCGGATTCGCCAGCGGCAGCAGCACGACCAGCCCCAGGCTTACCGCTTTGATCAGCTCCAGCATGTCAGATCCCCCTGATTAATGTTTCGGGCGCTCCAGCGCTTCCAGCAACTCGGGGAAGAAGTCCTGCAGGATTTCAGGCGTCATCAGTTCGGGATACTGCATCAGGTGTTCGCGGATGCGCTCGTTGACTTCCGGCAGCAGTCGCTGGGCCGCGGCGCTGGCGGTGATTTTATGCTTCTTCATGGCGCGCAGCAGATCGCCCGGCAGGGCGTCTTCGTCGTCGCCGTCATCGACCATTTCCAGCGCGTCCAGCTCGTCGAACATCTCCATCAGCGCTTCGGTCTGCGGCGTGCGGGATTCATATTCGCGCGGATGCTCCTCCTCCAGGAAGCGCAGCATGGCGCGCATTGGCGTGCCGTCAGGGGAAGCAGGGGGTTCAGCTGCGAACCAGCTCAGCAGCTGGTGCATGGTGACCTGGTGAACGCGATAGCCGCTGTCGACCAGCTCATCGGCCAGCAGTTCGGCGGTTTCGTTTTCTATCAGACAGATATGCGTGCGGTTGGGTTCGTACTGATCCAGCCACTGATAGATCTCTTCAATCACGCCATCGTCATACTCGAATTTTTTGCTGAGATAGCTGCCGTCCTGCTGGTGGACGCAGGCCTGGATCTGATCGGGGTCGAAGTAAAGTGCGATGTTGATGCCTTTCATGCGTGCTGTCCTGTAGAAACCAAAACAACACTATAGCGCTCAACCCCAGGTTAAGGGAATGTCAGGCATCACAGCACGGGGGAGTTTACCGCTCCCCGCTGAACCGCGAGGAGAGGGAGGCAGAGAGGGGATCAGGAGATAAAGTTTTTACCCTGCTTCAGGACCACGTCGCAGGCTTTGGTTTTGAGTTTCTCACCCATTGGCGAGTTGCTCAGGCTCTGCAGATTAAGCTGCTGACCGTTACCGGTGTTCAGCAGGCCTGCCAGGCCCTGGGTGTAGTCTGTCTGCTGCTGTTGCGCGGCGGGCGTGGTCAGGCCCAGCTTGCTCAGCACCTGATCTTTCACCGACTGCACATTGTTTTTCACCACGTTGTGCTCGGCACAATACTGCATCACGCCGGCCGCGTTCGTCATGCTACTGGCGCTGACCGCTTTATCGCCGCCGCCCAGCATGCTGGTAATGGAGGAGAGCGACAGCCCGCCATTCTGCTGCGTGGTGCTGGTGGTGTTACCGCTATTCTGCTGGCTGAGCTGCGACGCTGCACTGCTCAGCTGATCCTGCCAGCTTGCTGCTGATGCACTGCCTGCGACCAGAAGCGCGGCCAGTCCCCATCCCCACACACTGCGTTGTGCCTGTTTCATCTCAACCTCGGTATCTGCGTATTCAGTTTTGCTAAGAGAGGCAAAGGCGCAGAAAGTTCCTGAACTTTTTTATTTAATTCGACTTTAAGACTCTTCTGTAATCATGGCGCTAAATAATGGAGTAAAGCGCGGTCTGGGTTATTTTCCGGAGCAGCATGATGGCTGTGTAAATAAAGATCTGGCGCTGAAACATTATTTAATATTCTCGCCCGTTATGGCAGGAATATTCCTGGTTACCGCTAATTTTCTTGGCCTTTTTATCGGCATAAATCCTGATGCAACCTGCCGACAGGTAACTATTTACCAGTGAAACTAGTTCTTTTCAGGTTTTTGTTTTTACAGGTTTTTATATTTTTAGCGCAGCGGTAAAAACTGAGGGTTTATTTGGCTTGATGTTAATTGAGGGGGCTGAATATAAATTTCATTCGCCGTGAATTTTATTATTCCGGCTTGCGAAATCAGCGAGAGTGTTCATGCTTAATCACTGTGTCAGGCAGTTGTGGCAGATATTTAATCTTAACGGGAGAATCAATATGGCTGGGCAGCCAGAACACAATAACTCTGCAGAAGTCGCGCTTAAACTCGCTGAAGAGAAAATAGCCCTGACGAAGCAAAAGATTGTGGATGGACATGTCCGGGTTACCCGTTCCACAACCGAGCATGACGAGGTCATCAGTACACTGCTTAACCGGGAAAAGGTTGAGGTTGAGCATGTAGCAAAAGCACAACCCGTAGAGACGATGCCCGAGATCAGGGAAGAAAACGGTGTACTGATTGTCCCGGTAGTTGAAGAAGAAATTCAAATCGTCAGAAAACTGGTGCTTAAAGAGGAAATCCACATCCGAAAAGTGCAGGAACACGTTCCTTTTCAGGAAGTGGTGACCCGACGGGAGCAGCAGGTGAACGTTGAGAGAGATGATGATCAAACCCGCTAACAGAGAGGAACCTATCATGGCACAGGAAAAAATCGTAACACTGTTCGATTCTGCAAATCAGGCAGAGGCCGCGAAAAGAAATCTCGTGAAAGCAGGCTTTTCCGATCGGGACATCAGTCTTATCAGTGGAGAGCGTTTAGAGCAGGAAGGGCAGTCAGTCCGCCATCCGAGCCTCTGGCAGCGCCTGTTTGGCCATACCGTCGATAAAGATCAGGCGGATGTCTATACCCGGGCGATGGATAAAGGCGGCGTGGTTCTGACGCTGCGCACCGAAGAGGAGAAGCTGGCACGCGCCATGACGATTCTCCATTCACATGACTCGGTGGATGTCCCGTCACGTATGCAGAGCACCCTGGATAACGGCACGACCACGCCGGGCGTTAACCCGACGGCCGGTAAGCAGTTTGCCGGTGAGACCAAAGACCGTCAGGTAGAGCCGCGACGCACCTCGCTGACCGGTGATGAGAGCGAGGCCGATATTCTGCGTCTGGCCGAAGAGCAGATTGAAGTGGGCAAACGTCTGGTCAGCGAAGGCTCGACCCGTGTACGCCGTTATACGGTGACCGATACCGTCTCTGAAGAGATTTCGCTGCATGAGCAGCACGCTGACATCTTCCGCCGCTCGGTGAATGAACCTGCGCTGGCCGGAGAGGTGGACTGGTCCGAGAAAACCGTCGAAGTGGCAGAGACCCATGAGCAGCCGGTGATCAACAAAACGGCCCATGTGAAAGAAGAAGTGGTGGTGCGAACCGATGGCAGTGACCGCACCGAGACTATCAATGATACGGTGCGTCGTCAGGAAGTGGATATCGACCACGCTCGCGGCGGTCTGGATAGCGAACTGCCGGGTTCAGCGGCACGAGGCAAACCGGCAACCGCAGGCACGGCCTCACCCGGCGTGCAGAACCGCGACCACAAAGAGAGCCTGACGGAGAAGGTGAGCGAGAAAGCCAGCGAAGTGAAGGATAAGGTTGAAAACAAGCTGCATCATCGTGATTACGACCATTCGCACTGAGGCGCCAACCCTGACAACAGGCGCTGAGGGCAATGCCCGATGCTGAGCATGCACGAAGAAGCCAACCGCGAGGTTGGCTTTTTTGTGGGATTGGAACCTCGCCTGAGAGGCAGAGAGGTCAGCTTAGCGTCTTCCTGAGAATCGCATTCAGCCAGATCTCATTGCCCCGGCCGGCACGTAAATCACCGGTCTGCCAGAGGTGTGCTGTCTCAAGAGCGAACCTGTTCTCCCTGGCGCCCGCTTCTGCTGTCGTCAGCGGCTTATTTTCCGCCAGCGTCTGAGCGCCGCGAATATTAACGCCATCAATCAGTTTCTGTAACCCGGCCATATCCATATCTGTAAATCTGCGGCCATCCTTTTCCCGCTCGCCGCGGCCATATTTGAACGAAAGATACCAGACGCCGCCTGGTTTCAGCGCGATGGCCAGCTTTGTCATGACGCCAGGCAGTTCCGCTTCGGAGATATGTAGCAGGGAGGCGCAGCACCAGATCCCGTCGTATGTTTCAACCGCATCAACCTCCTGAAAACGCTTCTGCACCACCGCGTTCCCGGAAAACTGGCGGGCCAGCGCGACCAGTTCGGCGGAAGCATCAAAGGCTTCGACGACAAAGCCCATATCACTAAAGGCTTTGACGTCACGCCCTGAACCGCAGCCTGCATCCAGAATGCGTGCGCCGGGCGGCAATTCCCTGATAAAAGGCCGGTAAAGTGCCGACATATCCACGTTTGCTGTATCGCGAAAAAACCGCTGAGCGTGCTCCTGGTAATACTCTTCATTGCTCAAAACAGGCTGTCTCCCTGTGCCGCTGGCTGCCACTCATGCAGCAGAGCAAATTTTGCCCTGTTCCAGTTTGTCTGCAGAAAGCCGTGCCGCTGTTGGGGCGTTTCGCCGGTCTGGCGGATTAACGTTTCCCGCAGTGGCAGGTGGCTGTTAATAAAGTATTCGTTTCGATCGTTCAGGCGCTGCAGCAGCGTGATTGAGGGAATACGTGCAAACTTACCCTGAGCACCGCGATTACAGGTCTGGCAGGCCAGCACCAGATTCCAGACGCCGTTGAGGTTGCCGATCTCTTCGCTGAGCATCAGCGGCAGGAAGTGATCGACATCAGCCAGGTTCTCCTCACCGCCCGTCACGCCAATTGGCCGGAAGCAATAAAAGCACCGGCCTTTCTGGTAGCCATTCAGGCTGCTGCGACAGCTGGTAATGGTGACGCGGCGACCACTCTGACGGCTGAAAAGCATCTTGTCGTTATCGTCATAATCAACCGCAATCAGGTTATGTGAAACGTTCATCGCCCAGGCTTCTTCAACCAGCCGCCATCTGGCCTCTGTTTCCGCGACCAGACTGGCAAACTGTTCATTTTCCGTCAGCTGATAAAAGTTATCCGTCAGCCGGATGCCTTTATGGCTGCGCCGTTCATCCAGAAAGAAACGTTTGTCGATCTCCGCGTAATTCACGTTATGAAAGGCATCAATGACATTCGCAAAGCCGCGCTTCACGGTAATGGCAATCAGCTGATCTTCGGTGATGTCGCCCGCATTGAATTGCCTGCACGCCTCCAGAAACCCGCTGCTTTTGCTGGTGATTTGTTTTGGCGCATCCCGCAGGTGAGCACATAAATGACGCGTAAAGGGCACGGCCAGTGCCTCCAGCGTAATCAGATCGCTGTCTGGCTGCTTCAGATCATAGAGCGCGTGGGCCAGGGCAAACTTATAGGAGGCGACATTTTTGCCAAAGAGAATAACGCCGCGCCAGTAGTTTTCAAGGCGGGGATCGGCCTGGTAAAAGCGCATGCAGGTTCCTGTTTTGCGAGGCAGCTCGAAAATTCACGTAACAGGATCAGATAACAAACACAGGTAAATGTAAACCGTAAGGGGCCGGAGGAGCAGGGCGCGCTTTCAGGGATAAAAAGGCGTTAAAAGGTCATAAAGAGATTATGATAGCCGCTGTTGCCGGGCTCATCCGCAGGGACGCCCTCTGCTTAGCAGCAGATTGTCATTTCACTCACCTCACATTCAGGGAACAGGAAGCAGCGTGACGGTTATTCAGAAGCGGGTAATGCTAGTGGCAGCGCTTGCCACCCCGGTTATCGCCCAGGAAAGCGGCGTATCTTTTAATCACAAGGCGTGGTCAGTAGCCTGCGATAACACCTTAACCTGCCGTGTCGGCGGGCAAACCACAGAAGAGAATCTGGGCGGCGTGTTGCTGACGCGTGCAGCGGGCGCGGATACCGCCACCTCTGGCGAAATCATGCTGCCGGAGGATGATAAAAATCAGCAGCCCGTAACAACGCTCACGCTCTGGATCAACGGCCAGCGTGTGGGTGATGCAACGCAGAAAGCGCATCGCTGGTGGTTGTCAGATGCGCAGTCGCTGGAGCTGATTCAGGCTATCAAAGGCCGCGGCACGGTGCAGTTCAGAGGGGATAATGAGACCCTTCAGCTTTCCGGTGATGGCGCCTATGCAGCCCTGCTGAAAGTGGATGACGTGCAGGGCCGCATCAACACGCCGGGTGCCTGGGTGAAAAAAGGCGACAGGCCCGAAAAGGGCGTCGCGAAAGCCGTAGCTGTTCCGGTTATCCAGGCGGGACAGATCAGTCACTCCCAGCCCTCTGTTCTGACAAAAGAAGAGGCGGCAGCGCTCAGGCCGCAGTTGCTGGGCGCGTTAACCCCGGATCAGGAATGTGATTATCTGACCGCAGTCGGAGAGAAGGACGTCAACGACCATATTATCAGCGGTGATATTACCGCCACGCCACTGGATGCCACGCACACGTTGCTCTCCACCCAGTGCTGGGGCGCAGCCTATAACCAGGGATACGGCTTCTGGGTTACCGACCCGCAACGCAAAGCGAAGCCGGTGGCCGTCACCACCGACGCACAGACCTGGGAAAAGGGGGTAATCACCAACGTTTCGCTGGCAAGCAGTGCCGGCAGCTGCGTGTTTAAAGAAGAGTGGGTCTGGGATGGCAGGGCGTTTCGTCAAAGCCTGGTGGAAATCAACGATGGCTGCTGGTTTCCACGTTCCCTCGGTGACAGAGTGATACCCACGCTGATATCTGACGTAAAACATGAGGGAATAAAGTGAACCGTAAACCGATGCTGTTCGTTCTGGCGATGCTCTCCCTGTCTGCTCAGGCCAGCCAGAGCGGCACCACCTTTGAACACAAAGACTGGGAAGTCGCCTGTGATAATACGCTGACCTGCCGTATTGCGGGTTATGGCAAAGAAGAGGACCCGTCCGGCTCCATCCTGCTCACCCGTGCCGCCGGACCCGGAACAGAGACGGTGGGAGAGGTGACGCTGGGCGACACCGAAGATGACAGTGAACCGGCGGAAAATCTGACGCTGTGGATCGACGGGAAATCAGCCGGCGATCTGGTGGCGGCCGATGACAACTGGCGCATGTCGGCCAGTCAGACTTCTGCGGTCATCAGCGCCGTCAAAGGCAACGGTAAAGTTGAATTTAAAGGCGGCACAAAGCCTTTCCTGCTTTCCGGCGAAGGCGCCTATGCCGTGCTGGTGAAAGCGGACGACGTGCAGGGCCGGATCGGCACGCCCGGTGCGCTCACCAAAAAGGGCAATAAGCCGGAGAGCAGCGTGGCTAAGGCTGTGCCCGCACCGGTCATCCAGGCAGCAAAAACCGTCAGCGGCGAACCCCGTTTGCTGACCGATGCGGAAATCGACGCGCTGAAAACCCGACTGCTTTCAACCGTCAATCGCAATGACGATGACACGTGCGACAGCCTGTACTCACCTGCCGAAAACAGCGATCCGGAAACCGACGGACTCACCCTTACGCCACTGGATGAGACACATGCCTTGCTTTCGGCGCTCTGCTGGCGAGCCGCTTACAACGAAGGCTATGGCTACTGGGTGATCGATAATCAGCTAAAAGGCCAGCCGGTGCTGGTAACCGTGTCCGGATCGGATTACGACAAGGGCGAGATCACCAGCGTGCAGAAAGGCCGGGGAATCGGCGACTGCATGAACCAGGAAAGCTGGGTATGGGATGGTCAGGCTTTCCGCAGAAGCTATGACGGTGGGACCGGGATGTGCCGCTATATCCATGCGGGCGGCACCTGGGATCTGCCCACGCTGGTAGCGGATGTGAAGCCTGTTTCGGGTTAGCGCTTTGGTTACGACAGGCCACCATGAGCGCAGGAGGAACCGCTGCAGAGCGGGCGAGGGGGAGTAGTCGGCGTCAGCAAGGCTGCCATCTGATGAACATGAAATCTGAAAAGATGGTTTTTTCAGCAGTTGTACCTTAGCCTGCGGATAAGGGTTGCGGAAACAGGGGGTAACGGTATAATCCCCAACGTTTTCCGCATCCCTTCAGTGCCGAAGTGGCGAAATCGGTAGACGCAGTTGATTCAAAATCAACCATCGAAAGGTGTGCCGGTTCGAGTCCGGCCTTCGGCACCAAGACTCATCTAATTAGTTGTTTTTTAAATAACTTTTCCTATTTTTTCGCTTGTAATTGCGTAGCCCTACTACAAAAGGCTATACGAGGCGATGTCTCAGCGATATAAACTCTATCGTCGAACCAGCGGCATTTATGTTGTCCGCATCAGCGTTCCCCAACGTTTTCGTCGATACGCAGGACAGTGTGAGATTCACACTTCAACAGGCACTCATGACCTTCATGAAGCAAAGCAGAAGTCCGTGCTCCTGTTGGCGGTCTGGTATCAGACCTTACAAGAGTATGAACAATTGGATTACCGATCTTTAAATGACTGCGCCCCGCTGCTTGCCGGAGAGGGCATGATCTCGCTTTCTAACTTTGCTCAGTCAATCGAGCTGCCCGTTACTCAGTTAATTCAGGCGGTGATGAACCGCAATCTGCCCATGTTTTGGCTAGCGACGGGGCAGGCTGGCTTTTATGTTGAGACTTTATCTGAGGTCGAGTTAGACCCTCTCGATGGCAGCTACGTGCTTAACTATGTCGAAGCGCAGGGTATAGAAGGGGTTGTTAAAGGTTATCTGCAACTCATTGCTCCCTTGGCGCATTTACGTAACATCGTCAGCGACGGGCATTCAGAAGCCTCGGTGTTTAAAACTGCTGGAAGCGAAGCTAAAGGCGGTTGGTTTTTCACCTCCAATTGCCCGTTAATAAAACCCGATACGCTGTTAATCAATAAAGTTCATGCAGAAAGTCTCCGTCTTGATTGGCTGGCTAAGACCACACCACCAGCTATTAGCGTTCACACCGCTGCGCCTCTTGCTACTCCATCCCCCGTTATCGTTAACGAGTATGTTCATCGAAAGTATTACACTAAGAGCCTGTCATGGTTATGTTCAGAGTATGTAAAGCATCGGCTCAAGGGTAAAGTCTCGGAGTCCGCAATTAACGATATCCGTAACTACTTCACCTTTATGATTGAAGCGATGGGCGACATTCAGTTGAAAGACTTTGATCGCGATTTCCTCCGAGCTTATGAGAGCAAACTACGCACGATCCCCGCAAACCGGAATCTAGCGAAAGCTAAATATGGGGTGAAAACACTGGATGAGTTAATCACTAAGGCGGCGGAATGCGGCGATAAGTTGATGACTGAGGAGTCCGTCAGGAAGTATATCAACGGCCTTTATGGTGCAATGAAGTGGGCTGTTGCTGATGGCAAGCTACTGAAATCGCCATGCGAAAATTTTTTTCCGCGCGATGATAAAGACGAGCGAGACCAAGATCACACTGACGTGTTTGAACCTATTGAAGTTAAGGCGATTTTTTCGCTACCGTGGTTTCTGGCTGGAACAGGAGAACGTAACGCGCACGGGCGATTCCATCAATATTGCCCGTTTCACTATTGGGCACCTTTGTTGGGGCTACTGACGGGGGCGCGAGTTAATGAGATCGCGCAGTTACTTCTAGATGACATACTCGCGGAAGATGATGTTTATTACCTGAACCTCGAAAGCGATAGCGAAAGCGGAAAGAAATTAAAAAATGCTAATGCTCGCCGCAAGATTCCGATTCACTCCTCGCTGATTAATCTCGGTTTCATCGACTACGTTAACGCCTTAAAAAATGCCGGGTATGCTCGCCTGTTCCCCGAGCTTAAGCCGCATAAAACTAAAGGCTATGGCAGGCCAGTTTCTGCATGGTTCAATGAATCACTACTGGCGCGTAGATTGAATGTTGAGAGGAACAGAACCAAATCTTTCCATTCTTTCCGCCACTCAGTTTCAACGTTACTAAAGGAGAAAGGCGTTAGCCCGGAATTACGTGCGCAATTAGTTGGGCATGTGCGCGGCGAAACGGAAACGGAAGTGCGATATAGCAAAGACCTTAAACCGATTCATATGATTGAAGTCGTCGAGAAAATTGATTTTCCGTTGCCTGAGATAGCAAAGTTCAATATTTATGATGGACTAGATGCTGTTAGAGATGCGCTTCGACGGAAACGTGGCAAACAAACAGACTGAAACTATCTGATCGAGCTATTCTTAAACGCGCCAGGAAGCCCTCAGGCGCGTTTTTATCATAGGTGGTGGAAACTATATTGCAGAATTTCCGGCGCTCTCATAGAGCGGCTGGCGAAGCCGAGTTTACCCCTGTCTTAAAAAATGCCTCGTATAGATCGAGCAATCAATGAAAAATTTGGGTGAGCTTTAGCTTGGCCGCACAGCTTAACTTCTGAGACTGTTTGCCTCTATAAGGAGAAGCCTGCCGCCGTGGAAATTTTCGGACGCAATGCCTGAGAATGAGGCTGGCAAACCTAGGACATCCACTTTTTGGCGCAACAATTTTTCCAGCTGCATTCATACCGGAAATACGTTTATAAATTCTGGCTTGTTTGCATGGGAGGGGAGAGCGAACGTCAGAGTGACTTCTTGTAGGAAGGTTTGACACAAACAAGCAGAGTGTTTTAAGTGTTTAGACCTTCCTCGTGGGGGAAGCCGGGCATATCAACCCTAAGGCCATCTAAGAAGATAGCCTGTAGGTTGCTCGGTTCCCTCGCCAGATGAAGAACAAGTCTTCCTCGTGGTGTGACGACCTTTCTTGAAAGATGCATTATGCGCAAAGGTAGCTATTCAAGAATCCGCCGATAGCTACTTTCACCCTCTGCCTGGCTGCACCAAACGCTTACGCGCCCTACCTACCACAATCAACGTTACGCAGAGTTCCCATCCTGACGTTTTCCGCTATACAGCGGTAATACTCCACCTGCCCGGACCGGTTTACCGCATGAAGTAGGTGTAATGAACAAATTAACATAGAACTTAATTAAATAAAAGTATTAAATATCATGCAATTGCGTTCCTATTATGAACGCACGAGACTCATATCGAAGAACGCATAGCTTCAGTATCGGTATAATTGATCGTCAACACCGTAGTCGGGTTTGGCTTGCCGTTTAATTGATTAACATTAATACAATAGGTTAACAGGTGGCTCAATGTTATTAGCACATATGTCGGCAGTGGAAGAGCAACTTCTTGCCACTTCAAAAATTCCGGCAAATGCTGGTCACTCTTTGCACAAAGGAACTCCGAGAGAAGCTTTCATTAGGGAATTTTTAGAGGCTCACTTACCTTCAACACTTGCAATTGGAACAGGCGAAATAATCGATAGTGAATCCTCACCAAACTCGCCACGACGACAGTTTGATATTGTGATTTATAAACGCAACCTTCCTAAGCTCGATTTTGGTGGTGGTGTGAGTGGCTTTCTCGTAGAGTCAGTGATCGCAACAATAGAAGTTAAGTCTACCCTTGATAAAGCAGGTATGGAGCAAGCTATTACTGCTGCCTATCAGGCGAAGAGGCTTAAAAAAAATGAAAACTTCTCTTTCAGTAGTGGTTATATCCCTCCTGCCATTCTCAACTTTATTGTCGCCTATGATGGGCCTCAACAGATGGATACGGTTCTTAATTGGATCATTGAAATAGAGAATCAATTAGGTATCACTGGGAAAGATTTACCTCTAGGAGAACAGAGGGTCCACATTCCAAGTGAATCGATTGATGGAGTCTTTTTACTGGATAGAGGCTTTGTTACATTCGATAATTTTCCGATCGGATTCTTGAATGATGCAACTCGGCAGAAGGCACCAAAAAATAAATGGGTGGCCGTAACTGCGCAGCGAGGAAGCTTGTTATGGCTTTTTCAGATGTTGACTCAAGCCTCTATGAATGTTAATGGGACGTTTTTAGATTTAATTCCATATATGAAAAATTTGAAAGTTACTGTCCGCACTGGGTGATAGATGGGTGCCAACAAATGACCGGTTATCGGCATCCTCCAATCTCATTCTTTCACACTGTTGGAAAATTAGCCTTGGCTTTTCTGGCAGACCATCCTAAGTTGACACCGTTTTCTGGCAGGGGTTGGATGAGGAGATAGTAATGGCAACTTTTGGCTACGGGCGTGTTTCTACATCGCAGCAGGATGCTGAGAACCAACGGCTAGAACTTGAACAAGCCGGGTGGGCGTTCGACTTTTGGTTTGCAGATATTGTGAGCGGGAAGATTCCAGCTATGCAACGTCAAGCATTCTCTGAGCTGTTGAACAAAATCCGGGATGGGGAAACGCTGGTGGTTTCTAAGCTTGACCGCCTTGGTCGTGATGCTATTGATATTCTTCAGACGGCTAGGGCATTGGCTGACCGTAATATCAAGGTTATCGTCCACCAGCTTGGCACAACTAATCTCACCTCCGCTGCGGGTAAGCTCCTGTTGTCGATGCTTGCTGCGGTAGCAGAGATGGAGCGCGATCTTTTAATTGAACGCACTCAGGCGGGGCTGTCACGAGCAAAAGCCGAAGGCAAGAAGTTGGGTAGACCGTCGAAAATCGCCCCTGAAGCACGTAGGGCTATTATCGAGAAAAAGAATAATGGGATTAGTGTTAGCGCGTTAGCGCGGGAATATGGCGTTTCCAGAGGGACTATAGCTGCATTATTAGTTTGATAACAATTTAGTTAGTATTGAAAGTTATCAAAGGAAAGAAGATTAATCTTGAAGAGTAAAAGCCCTCGTGTGAGGGCTGAATTAAAAACTAATAATGGATTTTTGCGATGAATTCAGGAAGTAGTTCTTTAAAATCATCTCGATACATATCCATGTCACTCTGGAAACGAGATATTATTTCTGATATTTCTTTGCTTTTGGATAACCTTCCTTCCGTTGCTGGTTCCAGTATCGCAGATCTAGTTAATACTCTTTTTATTACCGGAAACCATAGTTTTTTAGCATTTTCTCTGTTGACTCCCTCTTTGAAGGATAATGTGTATTTATTGGGGATGGCTGAGCCTAATATTATTTCCAATATGCTGGCTATAGCATGGATTAGCAATAATGATACTCCTGGTTGAGTCAGTAACTTATGTTTGATGGTATCTATTTCAGGAAGTTGATTATGCCTAAATTGTTCGTTGAAATCAGACTTTATCTGGCTTATTGCTTCATTTAGTGAATAAACGAAGATAATATGACCTACTGTGATTGTATCATCAAAAGCTTTTTTATAGAGGTCTTCATCATCCCAAATGTCTTTTTTCCGATGATATGCGCTTGTAGGATGAGCATGAAAAGCGATCAGGATTTGTGCGACTGTATCCGTAGGTAATAAAATTCTTTTTTGAGCAGGTGTTAATACTTGACGAAGGCCACCAGTATATAAAGCTTCTTTATTTTTCTCAAAGTCCTTTCTTAACCTTTTTTGTATGGAATCACTGGAACGAAAGTCTGAGCGCAAGACCTTATTTTGTGAGTTATTAGCAAGCGTTATTTCATTGATTAGCTCTGAATTGTTTACTTTTATAAACCTAATCGCAACTCTTAAAGCATCATCTGGTTCTTTCCCTAAGTTTGATATGCTGCCGGTGGTTTGGGCTCCATTAACAATAGAAATACCTGTAACACTTTTAATTTGACCGAGAGTTTTGGATTCTTCGATAAAATCCATTTCAAAATCATGGACTAATGCGGTAATGCCGTTGTTAAATACAAAGAAATTCTCTGGGTGTGCTATAGCGGTATTTTGTATTTCATTGTTAATTGAAAGGTCTTTTTTATTACTACCTAAATAAGATCTCACATTAGCGCTGAATAACTTATCTTCACCATAACTATTATATAGCTCTTTAATAAACTTACCAGGAACTAAGGTAGAAAAAGAAGCCCAATTTTCATTTGAATTTTGATAGAAGCCATGCATCCCGGTTAACGATATTTTATCTGATATCAAAATCGGACTGTGCTGAGAGTTGTATAGTTCATCAAGTGAATTCAAGCCCATTTGTTTGGAACTTACTCTCATGCTATCTATATGATAAATTTGTTTTAATTTATCCATGATCGAGCGGCCAATCGAATGGAGAGGTTTCTCACACTCTGCTGTTTCAGGGCAGTTATGAACGAACCATACATTTATTTTCTCAATTTCATTATTTCGTAATGCATCCCTTGCATCTTTTACCTGATCCCTTATTCTAAGAGGTATATTCTCTATGTCAGCGGAAAGTAAAGCGGTTTCTGCATAGGCGGTTTCTTGAGCCTTAGATGGTTTAGCTCCTTGAGGTCTGAATATAGTAGATTGATAAGATTGAATTAGATATATTTGTTTGCTTTCCCTATCGGTCATTAATATGTCTATATTTTCATCATCTCCTCCTTCAGTTATTATGTCGGGGGCTATCAGCTCAATGCTGTCTATATTGTTATGTAACTCTATCGCATATAATGCGCAGTTTAGATTCCCATATTTTTCAAGATCTTTTCTTTGTTGTAACGCTGACCAGAAAGAACTATCTGAAAGCTGCGTATATGTCATGATAAAACCCTTTCTATTAATGTATATAGTTCATCTCATTCTATCTAAATATCATTATCTAGGTATTTATAGGCCATTTAATGTATGTGAAATATTTAATGGCCTATGATATACCTTAGTTTATTAGAGCATAGTCTTCAAATCTGGGTCAACCAAGAAGCTGAACATTATTCCCTACGTTAGACATACTCAATCAACTAAATAAGTAAATCCGCTGATTGTGGTAACATATAAATAATACTCCATTAACTGCTACTGCATAGTTTGAAAATTTGAGTTCTACCCTGAGCCTACTCCTAACGAATATAATTCATGCTGTCATCTCTCGAGAGTTGCTAGATAAATCCATAAATCAGTCTCTTGCTGAGTATTGCATTCAAGTTACATTGGATGGAACGGAGAGTCGTCATATCTAGATCTTAAAAAAAGCCGAGAATCAAAAATTATTCATACAGGTAGTGTAAATGAATGACGATAAAACTTGGGCGTCCTGTTTCGGATGTTCATACACATAATCAATGAAAGTCTTGTAGAGTGCGATCATCTGGGGTGTGACTTCTGGCTTGCCATTCATATTATCGAGACGCTGATAATACTCCCCTTTGGTCATTCCACCGTTTCGGTCTTCAGTTACGTTTGCGGTAAATTGAGCCATACCCATGCATGTTCGATCTTTATGATTATTTTTTTTATCGGGGTGGACAGCACCTTCCAGCACCTTATCACCGCTGATGGCATGTTGGGCCCACATTGAATTGTTGGCGATAAACTTTTTAGATCCGATGGCAATACCGTATTCAACGCGGATTCCATTGTCGTGATAACTGCCGTCTGCGTCTTTTGTCGCTAGCTTTAAAGAGATGCGGCAACCGGGAAACCTTTTATGTTCTTGCAACGAGGTAATAATAGTGTCTGTATCGCAATCAGCAAAGCTGTATGCAGGATTAATGTAGGTATTCGTTTTAAGCAGTAACCCGGAGAAGCCGTTTTTGTAGCCTTTTGCTGGCAGGGTTTTAAAGGCGTTGCGGTCGCCCTTCTTAATCGCCTCCCGAAAGTGATCCATCCCAATGCGAGTTGCTAGTTGATCAATGCTTTCCGCTGCACAAGCTGCAGACGACGCAGCAATTAGCATAATGGCCATTAAAGGCTTGGCTGGAAAACAGGACTTAATAATCAGTGTTTGTGACATGTTGTTATCCCTTAGAATCCACTCACGTGGTGGTTTTCACCGCATGATAATGCTTTGATTCAAAATGTCACTATTGGAGCGTGGCTCTTTGGTGGACATCTGAGCAAATTCATGAGGATGAAAAAGGCCCTTCGAACTTTGTTTGGACTAAGAGTAAAGGCACTACGTATAGCCACCGGAATGAGCCAGGAAGCGTTTGCTGATCGGTGTGGGTTCGCACGTAGCTATATGAGCCGCATTGAACGCGGCGGTTCTAATGCGTCTCTGGATGCGATCGAGGTGCTGGCTAACGCTCTCAGTGTTGAGCCGTGGCAGTTGTTAGCGTCTGACTCATCTGAAGATAATGACTTGGAACTGTTGGTTCCATACGCAGCCGATGGCTCGTGCTTTAATCCTGGACTTGCGAGCAGTCGCGATGGTTCGTTTGGCGTAGGTGATAAAGCGGCTCAGAAGCGTTTTGGCACCTTTTCCGAAGCGCTTGAGTATCTCCGTAGTATGGAGACGGCAAAATGGCGTAGGCCTAATCCTAATGGCAATTGGGGGATCGTATCCGCAGTGCGGTGGGACAAACTGAAAAAGTAGCCCAAGTGTAAGGCTAAGAATTCTAATTCACTATGATTTAACAGTATTCATTTGACACGGATAGGCCCCTCATTTCATCAGCGCTTAGCTTCTAAAGGAGTCAATGAAACATTAAAATGCAGGTGCGTTACGTATGCCTTACGGTGGCGTTTCCTTCTAGTAAAGTTAATCTATTTTCCGTAGAAGTAAATACATATCAACAAGTTATATAATGTAAAAATTAGTGGGGAATTATTCTGCATTCCTTCCGCAATATGAACGCAGTTGCGTTTAAGATTTGTGAGCCAAAGTCCCGCTCAGTTTAATGACATTTATCACTTTTTAGACATATTTTGCGCTAATGCAAAATAACGATTTGGCTACTTGGGCTTCTAATATTATTACTGAATCGAAACCAACTGTTTGTTGTAGCTTCTCTGACTTAGAGATCCTACAATTTCCGTCTTTGAAACGAATCGGCACGCAAGAACAGCATGTTATGGAGAGTTAGGTTCGAGTCCGGCCTTCGGCACCAAGTATGCAAATTTAAGTCGCTTAAGGGCGGCTTTTTTTTCTGACATTTCAGCGACATTCTCTTTATAGCATTTTATTTTCAATAAAATATTTTTTAGACGACCTAAATAAATCCCCTCAGGCTTGAAAGATTTATCAATTCTGGTTCTGTTATCATGTCTATCAATTACCATTGTAAGTGATAATTCCATCCGAAGCAGGCAGCCTAATATTTATTTATTAAACTATCCCAGCTTTCTAAACTTATAGGTGGGGAAGAAGTGATTGCTATATTATGGCGCTGCCTACTTTCTTCAAGATCATTGATAGAACGACCAGCAATCACAACACTTCTGATATTTATATCTTTGTCTGGATCGACGCACAACTTACCTCTGGGACCAATTAACGAACTTTTGGAGTAAGTTTTATTCTCGATTTTTTCTCTAATTTCATGAAAGTAAATCCTATATTTAGAGTAGTCTCTATAAACGTTAGTTATCCTGTCTCTTACTTGCTGTATTGCCTCATTTGTTTTCTGAGAAAAATTACCGTAACCAGATTGGTTCATAAGGTTGAAATTTGCACCTTTTATTTCTATAAAGGTAACATCCATTCGTGAACGACCTGAAAGAAGAACATAATCGACAAAACCGTTAGCAATGCCTAGTTCTGGTATAATAATGTATTCCTCTTCTGGGTGAGCATAATATTTTGCAAAAAAAGATAAGTCTCGTTTTAAAAAATTAGCCAGTTCACGTTCAGTAGGGGTTGATTGAATGAACTCTAAAATCTCTTTTTTTGTTATGGAGTTTTCCGCTAATTTGAGTCTTTTAATGATTACATTACTATCTTCGACATAAGTTTTTTTTGTAAAAGGACAAATGGCATGATAAAGTTTTTCAACTTGCCTAAAGAGCCTCTCGTTTTTTAGTGTGTAGTCAAGTAATTCTTCGTGAGAGCAATCAAGAAGTTCTTGTGTTTTTTTTAGTGTTGTTTTTTTCCATTCCGGAGAATTGTTTCTACCGAAGGTAACTAAATCAAAAGTACCATACCCTGAATAAAGCTTTTCATAATGCTCAATGATAACTGTCTTTCCATCTATAAATCCCTTTTCAATTAACTGCTCGCGGATATTTTCTACAGAGTTAGTTACACTGGTTGGACCGCTTTTATCACCTAAATCCGTTAATAAAGCGAATAGGGTATTGTTATTAGCAAATATTCGTATGCGACATAGTGCTTCATCTCGCGAAAAATGATTTATTTTGAATTGAAAAATAAAATCACTTACCTTCATTTTGTCCCCATATTGAATTAAATAGCACCGATCAATTAGTCCAACTATTAGACACCATTTCCGCCTGTTTCAGTATCAGTTCAACGGCATAGGGTGTTTTGTCAGGTGGGTACTTGTACTTACGCAGCGTCTGACGCACCAGAATCCGTAATCTCGCCCGTACGCTTTCCCGAACCTGCCAGTCAACGGTCGTTGATTTACGAAGTTTCAACGTGACCTCGATAGCCAGTTTCTTAAGAACATCATCACCCAGTTCTCGCACTGCGCTCTCGTTTTCCGCCAATGCATCGTAGAAGGCGATTTCGTCCGGGTTTAGCCCCAGCGACTCATCACGCGCCATTGCTTCCTGAAACTCTTTTGCCATCTGGATCAGTTCTTCAATGACCTGAGCAGTTTCTATGGCGCGGTTATTGTATTTGAGCAGCACGGCTTTCAGGCGATCTGAGTATTTCTTCTCCTGCACTACGTTGTTTTTAGTACGGGCATGAATGCCGTCATTTAGCAGTTTCTCCAACAGTTCCACTGCCAGATTGCGCTGCGGCATTTCACGCACTTCTTCCAAAAACTCGTCTGACAACAATCCGATATTTGGTTTTTCCAGACCTGCCAGTGCAAAAACATCATCCACACCGTTCGCAACGATAGCGTTATCGAGAATTTTACCGAGTAGCGTATTTTTCTCTGACTGACTGAATTTCTTGTCAGTTGTTGTCAGCTTGATTATTGCCACTTTCACCGCAGACAAAAATGCCATCTCTTTCTGTAAAGATTGAGCTTCATCCAGTGTGCTACATAGTGACCATGCTTTGTTCATTGCCAGTACAACATCAAAGAAGCGCTTTTTACCGTCATCGAGACCCAGCACGTAGTCTGCGGCTTTGAGTAAAAATCGTTGGGGTATCTCTGCAAAACCGGTGTAATCAAACCCGGCAGCGGTGGGTGTTTTAGCAAACATCCCATGAATTACATCCAGCTTTTCCAGCAGAATAGCGAAAGCTTCACGGGCATCGACAGTCGTCTGTCCCTTGCCTTTAGAATCGGTATAGGTTTTCAATGCCTGTTTTAGTTCATTGGCGATACCGATGTAATCCACCACCAAACCGCCTGGTTTATCCTTAAAGACGCGGTTGACGCGTGCAATGGCCTGCATCAGGTTATGCCCGCGCATCGGCTTGTCGATATACATGGTATGACAGCATGGTGCATCAAACCCGGTAAGCCACATATCGCGCACAATCACCAACTTTAGCGGATCGTTAAGATCTTTAAACCGTGCTTCAAGGCGTTTTTTAGTCTGCTTATTATAGATGTGAGGCTGGAGATTTACTTTATCGGAAGCTGAGCCGGTCATGATGATTTTGATTTCACCCTTCTCAACATCATCGCTGTGCCATTCCGGGCGTAGGTCCACCAGCGCATCATACAGCTTCACGCAGATATCACGGCTCATGGCAACAATCATTGCTTTGCCATTCATCGTTGCGTTACGGGCCTCAAAATGCTGAACTAAATCGGCAGCAACCTGATTAATGCGCGGTTCAGAGCCTACCAGTTTTTCCAGGCGGCTCCAGTCGCCTTTGGTTTTCTCTTTCTGATCGGTCTCTTCATCTTCGACCAGCTCATCCACCTGATTAGACAGTGTTTCCAGCTCTTCATGGTTGAGGTCAAGTTTTGCCAGACGTGATTCATAGTAGATAGGCACGGTTGCGCCATCTTCCACAGCATCCTGAATATCGTAAATAGAGACGTAATCACCAAACACTGCGCGGGTGTCTTTATCTTCGGAAGATACCGGTGTTCCGGTAAAGCCCATAAACGATGCATTGGGTAACGCATTACGCATATGTTTAGCGTAACCATACTTATAAGCGCCCGTTTCCCGATTCAGTGTGGCGTTAAGGCCATACTGGCTGCGGTGCGCTTCATCGGAAATGACGACGATATTACCGCGTAGATTGAGCGCCGGATGAGTTTGTTCGCCGTCCAGCGGAGCAAACTTTTGCACGGTAGTAAAAATAATTCCGCCAGATTCGCGGGCATTAAGCATCTCACGGAGCTGGTCGCGATCGTTCGCCTGAAGTGGTTGCTGCTTTAGCAAGTCCTGTGCATGGCAAAACGTAGCATAAAGCTGCCCATCGAGATCGTTACGGTCGGTCACCACCACGATGGTCGGGTTATTCATTTCCGCCTGTTGCAGCAGCTTACCAGCGTAGCAGCACATCGAAATGCTTTTACCGGAACCTTGCGTATGCCAGACTACGCCCGCTTTTTTACTGCCTGGCGTGATGTTGCTGCGTAGCGTCAAGTGTTTACCAGTAGAGGCCACAATTGTCGCTGCCACCGCTTCACGAACGGCGTGGAACTGATGATAAGCGGCAATCTTTTTAATCAGCCGTTTACCATCGTTTTCAAACAGGATGAAATAACGAATGTAGTCGAGCAGTAATTCACGGTTAAAGAATCCTTTAACCACAGTTTCAAGTTGCCACTCAAACAGCGGCTTGTCGTCTTCATTGGTTAGCGTTTTCCACGGCAGGAAGCGCTCTTCGTTCGCGGTAAGAGAGCCGATACGGGCGTTATAGCCGTCGCTGACCAACAGTGCTTCGTTGCAGATAAACAGGTCGCTGAGTTCGTTTTTGTAGGTCTGTAGCTGATTGAATGCTGCCCAGATATCAGCATTGGCATCAACTGGACTTTTTAACTCGATTACCGCTACTGGCAGGCCGTTGATATAACTGATGACATCCGGGCGACGTACCTGCTTCGTTCCCTGGATAGCAACCTGATTGACAACCGTAAAGCGGTTATTCTTCGGCAGGTTAAAGTCCATCAGCAATGCTTTATCGTGGATAACTTTATCATCCTGCTTGTACTGCACCGGTACGCCGTCGAGAAGCAAGTGGTGAAACGCTTTGTTACTGACGACCAGATCCGGACTTTGCGCATGAGCGATACGCAGTATTACTTCATCCAGCACGGTAACCGGAAGATGTGGATTAATTTTTTGTAACTGCTCCAGTAACACCGGACGTAAAAACACATCGTGAAAGGAAGCACGCAGCGGATTATTGCCATCAGGCGCAATATCCGGTCCGTGCAGTACTTCCCAGCCAAGTTCAGCAAACCATTGCAGGCTTTGTTGTTCTAAATCGTCTTCACTCAGCATCAGGCTTCCTCTGTCTCAGTGTCTTCCATTTCTTCCGGCGCGTTTGAAATCTCTTTGAGCGCCATGTTCAGTGGAGCAATAAAGGGAGCGAATGCTTTTTCAAACGCCATCAGGTTTACCAGCAGCCAGTCGAGCATCTCAGGCCAATTGGCTTCGTCAAGGCTGACCGCCGGGATGGCATAGGAAATGCGACAGGATTTTTTACCTGGCAGAGGTTCCCACTTAAGCGCATGACCAAACGCGTTTTCAATTGGCTCTTTGCGTTCATGCAGCCAGTTAAAAGCAAAGGTATTGCTCTCTGCAGAGGCTTTGGCAATCCACAGCTCAACCCGAATCTCTTTTTTACTAAAAATCAGGCTATAGGATACGGCGCTAATACCAGAACCTGCACTAAGCCAATGATCGGTGGATGGGCTGATATTGTTATATAAATTACAGGTGCTGGATTTGAGCCGCTCCAGCATCCTTGTCCAGAAAGCTTTTCGCATCAGTTGAACGGGTTTCACCCCGCCGCTGACGGATTGTTCTTCCGCCTCTTTTTGCGCCATGCCGATCATGTAAGATTCAGCCTCCGGCGTGGGAATCACCTGGCGGATATCAACGAATACATCGTCATTAAATTTATAGGGTTTAACCTTAAAGCACTGTACACGCAGACCAAACTGCATCAGCCACAGAGCGGTGTTGGTCACCTCTTTACGAAAGCTGGCGGCGACCATGATGATTCGCTGAGTGCGGCTCTGGTTGATTAAAACTTCATCCAGCGTTTCATATTCGAGGAATTCAGCAAGCACTTCTGCCGCCGGACGATTTTCCTCTGGCTCATATTTATCCAGATAAAGCTGGAAGATCTGCAGAATCTGCTCTTTGCGCAGATTGGCACAATAGCCGGCGTATTTGAGCGCTTGCCAGACAACATCGCGCCCGGAGTCATCGAGCTTATTCTCGATGATCACTAGGTTTCCTTTTTTATCGATAGCCAGCAGGTCAAGGCGCTCTTTGGTGTCGTCAAACCCGGCGAACTCTTTTTGTATAATCAGCAGCTCATCGTCATTATCGCGAGTTAGCGCCTGAGGGTTTTGTGCCAGCCATTCCTGCAGATTGCCCCGCTCGGTATAACCCAAACTGCTGAAGGAGACTTCCTGTAGAGAATGCAGGCTGTTAGTGGGCGTATCAACTTTATACATTTTCCACCTCGCTTATTGCCTGCTCGGCTTCTGGCAGGGTGATTTCGCCAGAGAGGATTTTGGGGAGTAGGGTGTCTCGTATACTCGAGAGCACCTCATTCTGGTCTAAGTTATTTGCTCGATACGAGAAAAATACTTCAGTTCTTGAACTGAACATTTTTAGTAAAGCCTCTATTTTTTCTCGTTCGACGGGCAGCACACACTGTGTGGAAAGAACAACATCTGCATTCACTGCTGGATAAGCGCCTCCATCAGCTAAATGGGACAGACGCTCAATGCTCTCATTTGATGTAACGCAGAGATAAACATACTCACTAAAGATTTTATCCTTCGGGGTCAATACAGCAAACCCAGTGCTTCCGGTTAATCCTGTTTTACTTATATAAGCATAGGATCCATTACCTGGCCGAACTGTACCAACGATGGTATCGTGCGGCTTTAATATTCTTTTTGCTCTACTTGGCGCGTCTGAAAATTGATACGTTTCTGTAGAATTAATAACACCCCATTTAGTATTTGCTAAGTCTACGTAACTAACAGACTCAGGAGACTTTTTTTTCGACCATGATTCTGTGTTCAATGACGCTACGTTTGATAAATCAACAACGCGCCACCCCTCCGGAATCTCCCCCAACTCACTTTCGTGCATCGCGGACGGAAACAGCTCTGCTGTAGCTTTTAACTCAGCATATTGCTCAGGATGTTCACGCTCAAACCCCACCACCGCATCGGCATCCTTCCCGGAAATCACCGTCATCGCCGCAAAGGTCGCGTTTTCCTGCGAACCGCCCGCTTCCAGCACTGCCATTTTGGCTTTTACAGGTTCAAAATCAACAAACCAGCTTTTGAACAATGCTTTCGCCATTTGTTCTAAGGTCTGATTTATTTCAGTATTTTTAGATAACTTATTATCAATTGCACTTAAAATTTTAATTGCTTTTTTTTGTGTATGTATATCAGGTAGTTCAATCTTGAAAGAAGGCATCTCTTTGATTGAGAGACGATCAGTAGTACTACCGTGGATCGTTTTTTCTCTAATTACATCCTGAAATGCTGGGGATAAATAAGCATAGAGCAAATACTGAGGTAATACCTTATTTTTTTTGGCTCTTAGTAATCCCATACGCCTACCTAAACAGCACCGTAGCCCTTCAGGAATAATTGATGCCTCGCCAATTTTTGTTTCATAAGAAAAAACGACGTCTCCAGCTTGAGGTGTCACTCTACGCGTCCATTTAGCAAAATCGTCGTCGGATATGAAGGATGATTTTTCCAGGTTCAACCTGCCATTCTCTATAGAGGAGATACTTAAAAAAATTGCATTCCCTTTCTCTAGTTTCTTGGGCGTTGCATGAGGACCATCATAAATCTCTGCAATTTCATTAAGAGAATAAGTTAGATTAGATCTCATAACCAAGTCCCACTAAATTTGCTTTAATTTGTGCTTCCAGTTTGGCGCTATCTTCTAATTGTTCTTTTAGCTGCACAGTTAATCGTTCCATCTTTTCCGCAAATGGCTCATCATCTTCATCTTGTTCAACCGCACCAACATAGCGTCCTGGAGTCAAGACAAAATCGTTTTTCTTTATATCGTCTAGTGTGGCTGCAAAACAGAAACCGGCCTCATCTTCATAATCTTTATCTTTCTGCCAGGCATGAAAAGCATCGGTAATCTTGCGTATATCATCCGTCGAAAAGTCACGTAGTACGCGATCTTTCATAAACCCAATCTGGCGAGCATCAATAAACAGCACTTCACTTTTACGATGCGCCTTACCGTTACCGCCTGATTTGTCCTTAGTCAGAAGCCAAATACAGGCGGGAATCTGAGTGTTAGTGAAGAGTTGACCCGGCAAAGCTACCATACATTCAACCAAATCAGCCTCGATAATTTGACGGCGTATATCACCTTCCGTATTACTATTGGAGCTCATCGAACCGTTGGCCAGCAGCAGCGCCATCGAGCCTTTTGGTGCCAGGTGGTGGATCATATGCTGCATCCACGCAAAGTTGGCGTTGCCCTGCGGTGGTGTGCCGTACTTCCAGCGCACGTCGTTTTCCAGCTTCGCACTCCACCACTCTTTCATGTTGAACGGTGGGTTAGCCATCACGAAGTCGGCACGCAGATCTGGGTGTTGATCGTCCAGTAAGGTGTCGGCGTTTTTATTGCCGAAGTTAAAGTCGATGCCACGGATCGCCATGTTCATCGCCGCCAGCTTCCAGGTGGTTGGATTGGACTCCTGGCCGTAAACGGAAATATTGCGCTTCTGCTCGGCGGCGTTGTAGTGTTTCTCGCCGGCATGCTCTTCAATAAAGCGGTCGCTGGAGACGAAGAACCCGCCAGAACCCATCGCCGGGTCATACACGCGCCCGTTGTAGGGTTGCAGCATTTCGACAATCAGGGTCACGATACTTTTAGGGGTATAGTACTGGCCCCCCTGTTTGCCTTCCGCCAGCGCAAACTGCCCGAGAAAATATTCGTAAACGTGGCCGAGAATATCTTTGCTTTTTAAATTGAGTTTCTCACCGTTGTATTCCGGGTTGCTGAAGTTAGCATCAGAGAAGGTGTTAATCAGTCCGGTCAGCACTTCGTTGCCTAGTTGGTACTGGCTGATGCGGTTCAGAATGCCTTTTAATTTCGGGTTGGTTTTTTCAATTTCATCCAGCGCATTGTCCACCAGCCAGGAAACAGAACGCAGCTTGATCTCCTGCCCGGTCGTTTCATCCACCCATAACACCGTGCCGGTCGGCAGCATGGCTTTGTTTTTCAGTGTTTCCCAGCGCGCAGCTTTCGGTACCCAGAAGACATTTTTCTCGGTGTAGTAATCTTCAACTTCCAGCTCGTCCCGGATAGCCTGGGCATACTCTTCATCAGAGTCGTAATCATCACGCGACATAGCGTAGATGTTGTCAGGATTACCGACATCTCGGAACAGGGTCATCAGCTCTTGCTGGCGGGCCTCAAAGGCATCGGAAACATACTTCAGGAAGATGAGCCCCAGTACCACATGCTTGTAGTTGGCGGCATCCATATTGGCGCGCAGCTTGTCGGCCGCCTTCCAGAATTTGTTATCCAGCTCAGTAAGAAACTGTCGTTCAGGGTTGTTCATGAAATCCTCGGGGGTAGATCGTAGTGAAAAGCAGTCACGCTTATTACAAATGCAGATTTGGAATGCAGTTCGCAAAATGATACCCGGAACGTGAGCGATTACAAACGACACCGCGTGAAGAAATTTGCTTTTGCCGGGTAAAAAATAGGAAACTAGCTCATCGTCTCGCCTGCTTGTCCCTCTTATGCCGTTCATTTCTTGAACGACAGGAGCTATTCAGGGTTAGCCTAGAGACACACTAAAAACTACTGCATATCAATCAACGGCTTATTGATTTAATTGCTGATAGTTACTCTTATTATGGATAATATTTTAACGGGTAAAACAATGTCCTGGCTTAATTCCCTTTTAGTGACACTTACATCTGTGGAACCCCATAAGGTACCTGTCACAGTCATCGGCCTCGTTACCTTTGCCGTCATATGTTTTATTTTCTTTTATTTAGTCAGAGCCATCAGAATTATTAGTAGCCTGAAAAAATACACACGATTAATCAACAGCATTGAAAAAAGCGAGCCAGAGGTTCAGATAGCTTATCTGCAAAGCCTGTTTCAGCGGCCAGAACTCAGGCATGCGTGGAACGAGTTTGAAGAATCATTGCACCCACAGCGTGAACTTGAGAACGGAGAAGAAAAAATTGTTCGAGTTCGCGCTACAGCACCAAGCGCAAGTTTTTTCTCAGAACAACAACTGGTTGATATTCCGCTAAACACTGAGTTCTTTAAACATCTGCCCGGTATTCTGACAGGCGTGGGAATTATCGGCACCTTTTACGGACTAATGATTGGGCTCAACCATTTCGATCCCACTACACCTGAGCAGGTCACTAGTAGCGTCAATAATCTGCTGCACGATGTGCTATATGCCTTTCTGGGTTCGGCATTTGCTATTTTTGCTTCCATTCTGGTCACCTGGCTGGAAAAGCTATCTATCGCTAAATGCTACAAGTATCTGGAAAAATTCACTGCGGCCCTGGATTCTCTCTATGACAGCGGTGTGGGCGAGGAGTACCTTGCCTCGCTGGTGAAATCCAGTAGTGAAAGCGCAACTCAGGCACGCCAATTGAAAGAGAGTCTGGTTACCGATTTACGCGATATGTTACTGAGTCTGGCCGAAAGCCAGAAAATTGAAAATGAACGACTGGCGAATACATTAAGTAACACCTATCGCGAATCGGGTGCACAGTTTGCCGACCAGGTGAGTGGTGCAATTGAAAATAGTCTGAAGTCACCATTGGAAAAAATCGCGGGTGCAGTTCAGACCGCCAGCGGCGACCAAAGCGGCATGGTGCAGAATATGCTGCAGGATGTGCTGACTGCATTTATGGCGAAACTTGATACCACCTTTGGACAGCAGTTTACAAATCTGAATGACATGATGGGGCAGACTGTTGGCGCTATTCAAACAATGCAAACCGGTTTCGCCACGTTATTACAGGACATGCGTCAGGTGAGCGATGATTCCCGCCAGGGCAGCGCGCAGCTCATCGAGCAACTGTTATCAGAGATGAAATCTGGCCAGCAGGCTATGCAGGCTGGCCTGAATGACATGCTCACCAGCCTTCAGGCCTCGGTGGCTAAAATTGGCGCGGAAGGTGAAGGTGCCGGTGAGCGAATGGCTCGCCAACTGGAAAAAATGTTCGCTGATAGCGAGGCGCGAGAAAAAGCCCAGGCAGAACATATGACCGCTTTTATTGAAGCCATTCAGAATTCAGTGCAGCAGGGGCAAAGCGCCACAATGGAAAAAATGGCAGCCTCTGTCGAGTCGCTTAGTGAACAACTGGGTAGCCTGTTTGGGCAGATTGATAAGGGTCAGCAGCAAATTTCAGCGACTCAGCAAGCCAATCAGCAGTCACTGCATGAACAGACACAGCGTGTGATGAGTGAGGTAGACGATCAGATCAAACAACTGATCGACACTGTTGCCAGCCAGCATCAGGGAACGACAGAAACACTTCGCTTACTCGCAGAACAAACCAACCGACAAATTCAGGATATGCAAAATGGCGCAGACAAAATGCGTCTGGCTGCCGAACGCTTTGAACATGCAGGTGATCGGGTGTCGGAAGCAAACCACCTTACCGCTGACGTGTTGAATAAAACGCAATCGGCCGGCTCATCGCTCTCCCTTGCCACCAGCGAACTCACTTCCGTTGTGGCTGATTATCGTAACAACCGGGAAGCCATCAGCAAATCCATTGCCATGCTGGAGCTGCTCGCCGCAAACACGCAGTCTGAACAAACCACCCGCAACAAATTCATCGCCGATCTTCAGCTACATGGTGAGCGTCTTCAGGGCTACAATCGTGAAGCACAAGCTTTTATGGAAAATGTCAGTGGCGTACTCGGAAAAGGTTTCGAAGACTTCTCTGAAGGTGTTTTACGCAGCCTTGATAAAACGCTGGGCAAACTGGACGTGGAAATGGCGAAGGCTTCTAATCTGCTCGCGGGTTCTGTTGAACAGATTGGAGAGAGCGTCAGCGAGCTTGATGATGTTCTGTCACGCGTTCGTGCCTAAGGGGTGACAGCTGATGTTTGGACATGCATTTGGCGTTAAAAAACGCCGCAGCGATGAAGCTGAGAAACCCTTCTGGATCTCCTATGCCGATTTGATGACGGCCATGATGGTATTATTTTTGGTGGTCATGGTAGCGTCATTGAGTTCTGTCACACAGCGTATTCAGCGCGCGGAAGAAGGGGAAAAAGTCAGGGGACAGGATATCGCCAGATTATGTGAGCGCCTGGAGCTTCATGCCCGAAATGTAAACAAAACCATCGTGGTTGACTGCCATGATAACCGTATCAGCTTCGGCGAGGCAGGTCGTTTCGACCACAACCGGTTTTTCCTTAACGCTGAAGGACAAAAAGCGTTACAGGATGTCGTCCCCTTGGTGCTTGATGCAGCTGAAAGCGAAGAAGGCAGGAAGTGGTTTAAGCAGATCGTTATTGAAGGGTTTACCGATACCGATGGTTCGTATCTTTACAACTTACATCTTTCCCTTCAGCGCTCTGAGTGGGTTATGTGCAGTTTGCTTGATAGCCGCAGTCCTTTGCAAAACAGCATTTCTACAGAGCAGCAAATCCAGATTCGTAAGCTTTTTCTGGCAGGTGGCGTTTCGTTTAATAATGCGAAAGAGAGCAAGGAAGCCAGCCGCCGTGTTGAGTTACGCATGCAGTTCTTTGGGCTTAAGGATAAACGTGATGGACTCAAAGAGTTAGATTTTCCTTCGGTGGTTAATAAAGAAGTTTGCCAGCTGGTAATGCCATTATGATGCCTGCACTAAGTTCTCTTTCTCAACGCATTGCCTCAAGACTCTCTTCAGGACAACGGGATAACCATTATCTGCATAATGATTTTCACGTCCTGGCCTCTGCTGCTCTCGACATGGAAAAGCGTTTTGATAAGGCAGATAAAATCCCTTCGCCGCCGCAAGAAATACGACTGGCGGCCCTGCGTCGCCTTCGCCTTGCGCAAGAACTTACAGAGCGAGAGTGGCGGATGGTTTTTTATGGACTCGCCGATAATGACCCAACATATCCCGATCGGCCAATACTGCTTGAGGATGATGCATTTTTTCCTGAAGTAAACAATGCAATCAAAAAGCGGCTTGAAACTAAAACCCTGAAACGCCGAGACTGGGCCGCACTCTGTTCAAGCTATTTTGCTTACCAGAACCCATCGCCTGAGACAAATCCACACTGGTGCATACTGCGTAGTCATATAGCTCAGGGTTACCTGGTGGTGAAAGCAGCTATACGACGAGAAAAATCGTGGATGAAAACCATTGAGTTTTATCAGGATATTTTTACCCCTCAGGCGGGAGGCATGATCTCCAGACAGTTACTTGCGGGGGAGAATAATTCACTTTCATCATTAGAAAAAATCGCGCAAATCCCTGATAGCAGTTGGTTGTGGAAACGTATTTTCACGGTGCTTCTAGCGCAACTGGACACGCTCGACGATCCCCAGTTTTTGGACAAAATTAGCTGGTTGTTAGGTCTGGCTGCACAGTGGGTACGTTTTAGGGATGACATCATCACGGCAACTCTGACTCGCTATTATCATTCTATCTATCGCGATCAGGCTCATTCAGCTTTGAAGCAGGCCGCGCTGGAGTATTGGGATAACCCGCAACTAAAAAGCCAGCAGAATAAATGGCATCAGTATGTCTCTGAGCCCGTGGCTGCGATGGTCCGGGGCTGGCTGGCTAAACAAGATTTGATGCATTTCTTTGAACTGCTGCGGGGTAATGGCGATGTTGATCAGGCACGATTGCACTATTGGCTGCGCTTCGCCAACCAGATGGGATTTACCCGTATCGTCATGGGACCTGATGCCTGGCAAGATCGTGGCAGCGATTTCATGAAATTCCGTGAAGAAAATAAAGGACGTTTGAGTTACTTACGAGGCGGACGCAGCTTTGATAACGCCATGATTATGCAGATCAACGACTATCTGTTCGTTGAGTTTTCCGGGACAGGCAATGCAATGTATGCCTATCGAATTGGTCACTCGCCGTTTAATCCTGAATCAAGCACCCTTGATATCAATATTCATTTAAAAGATCAGGGACGCTGCGCGCTCAGGCTGCCCCATGCACCTCGTGCTGAAGGATATAACAAAGTCCGGATAACCGGCTGGATGTTGAAATACGACGATGAGCTACGCAAGTTGGGCATTCGGTGGATGGCAGAAGAACCCGTCAAGTTTGTCGATAAAAAAGCATCCTCTCCCGCTTCTATTTCTGACATCAAAATTATCAACCCGTTGCGTGATACAGCAATACAGCATCTGGCTGAAAATAGTTCATGTATCGTCAGCGATAATCGACAAAAAGGCGGAGTGCTGTCCATACAGCTCAAGTTGCCTGACGACACTATAGAAAGAGAGCTGTTACGGCTAGGCTTTGCGCCCCTGGCTAAAGAACCGCATCGTTACTGGATAAAATAATGCTGAAACGTCTGTTAAGTAAGCTGGCGGGAAACCGTCATCAGATAGAACGCCACTTAAAAAATCAATACCAGGTTGAAGAAAACGGACTCAGCTTTCCGCTATCGCTGGTTGATGATTCGCAGCTTTGGGCGCTGGCATCCTGGCTTGAACAACTGGCTGAAGAAGACTATCTGATATCACTTACAGACCGATGGTTGTTGAGTTGGGACGCGCTGTATCGCCTGCTGAAGGATGAGGAACATGCCAGCAGCCTGCCGCTTATCGGTATACCTCATATACTGCCTTTACGCGCAAGCCTGAGTTCACGAGGTGCATTAAGCGATAGCGATTTTCGCGTCTGGATTGCTGAATGGGCCACGCTTCCGGCCCGCAAGCCGATCCGTTTTAGTCGTACCGGTGCCATTTTAACCTATGGAAATCAGCAATACCTGTTATCGCCGGAAAACTGGGCACTCATACAGACAACAGAACAACTTAGTGCACAGCAGAATCAGACTCCTGGTGAAACTACTAACCAGTTGGGATGGGCCGCTATCCGCAAATGTGCGAAGCAAGCAGCCGCAAAATTTGATGATTATTTAGAAAAAACCCATGTCGTCAAACCAACTTCATTGTCATTACGTCTGCGTAAAGCAACGGTTGCCGATATATCGGTTATCGAAATTGAGCCTCATTTCGAGGACCAGCCAGCTAACTGGCTGGGCAGTTTTGATAAGAATTCGCAGGTTCACGATAGCTATCGTATCCCTGGCAAGAATGGCGAACTCAGCCACGTCATCGTCCCTCCCGAAGTGAAAGAAGTCCTGAATTCAATACACTCGATCCCGGGCCGTCGAGTGGCCGGAAGTGAAGCGCTTTCCTTTGTTCGTAACCCTTATACCTTTCTTGGTGAAGATGCCGCCAGTGTTATTGCCCCCGAAGAACATGAAAAGGCGCTGTTTGATGCCAGGATTTTCTTTCATCATTTCAGGCTTCAGCCTCGCCTAAGTGATGAGCACAAAATAGAGGATATAACTTTAGTTCTGGAGCCTATCTCGCCAATACCACAACCGGATGTGTCATTCCTCTGCTCCGCCCCATGGGAGCTGGATAAATTTATTCAGGCTCTGGGTATCAGCTTCGCGGCACAGATGCCTGCAGGTTCATGGCATGGTTACGAGCTGGAATTAAGTCAGTTCACTGAACAGCAGTGGCTCGATTGCCAGGCACTTCTGACTCGCTGGCAGCAAGAAATTGAAGGAAAAGAATTTAGCGATGTGCTGGATATTGCGAAGTATGGCGATCGTGTAATTGGCATCGGTGAATTTGAAAAAATCTCTTCTCCCTGGCTGACCAAAGCGCAGAGTGAAAACTGGCTTCCTGATGACATCGATTTGTCCGCGTTTTCAGTCGAAACACTGTCTGGCTGGCAACCTGAAAATCGTCACCATTTTGATGAACTACAGCAGAGAATTACTCTGGCAGAAGCCGCTGGTGAAACGCATATCACCGCACCATGGAATGACAGCCAATTACCGTTAGATACTGCTAAAACCCTCAGTAAGAACTGGGAAAAACAGCAAAGCACTGCAAATGAATCTCAAGCCAATTTTGCAGATAAAACTTCCCGAGCCGTACTTAAAATTGAACAGAATATTGAAGAAGCTGCCTACATCAAACAACGCCGCAGTTCACTTCTCAATGCGCGTCATTCAGAACCTGAAATTCCTCTGAGCCTTAAAGAGCATATCCGGCTCAAAGACCATCAGCGTGAAGGCTTAGCCTGGCTCCAGCAACTCTTCCTTCGTTCGCCTGAGGAAACAGCAGGTTGCCTGCTGGCGGATGATATGGGGCTTGGGAAAACGCTGCAAATTCTGAGTTTCCTGGTATGGTTCATTGAAAAATTTCCGCAAGAACCACCGAGTCTCATTGTTGCTCCTGTCTCTCTTCTGGATAACTGGGAACGTGAACTGGACAATTTTTTCTATACCGCAGGAATACCGGTATTGAAATTGTATGGTGAGACCATTAAAGCGGTGAAATATCCCAAACAGGCTATACCTGCTCATCTGCAATCTCAGGGAATCAAAAACCTGCTTAAACCTGGCTGGCAAGGTGAGGCAAAAATCATCCTGACGACCTACGAAACGCTTCGCGATCAGGAGTTTTCTCTGGCACGCCAGCCGTGGTCCATTATGGTGTGCGACGAGGCACAAAAAATAAAAAACCCAGCTGCGTTAATCACACATGCGGCCAACGCGGTACAAGCCAGGTTTAAAGTGGCATGCACAGGAACGCCAGTCGAAAACACACTTGTCGACCTGTGGAGCTTATTTGATTTTGCCCAGCCGGGATTGTTAGGGGCACTAAATGAATTTGGCAAACATTACGTTCACCCCATCGAGAACGAAGATGGCCGTGATACGGAACGGCTGGAAAGCCTGCGAGCGCTGATAGAACCTCAGACTTTACGCCGCACTAAAGAAGAGGTTGCGCGTGATTTACCGCAGAAAATTGAAGTGGAAAGCTGCAAACAATTGACGTTGTCTGGCGTGCAAAAGCAGCTCTATCTTTCGTCTGTTGCAAACTGGCAACAGCAGCAAGCCCTGAGCGAAGGGATGCAGCAGGCCGGAACCGGTATGTTAGGTTTGTTACACCGACTGAAACTCATTTGTGCACACCCTGCAGTAGTTAATCCAGAGCCACGTTTTCGTGATAACTCACCCAAGCTTAATTGGCTGCTGAAAATACTCGCAGAAATAAAAAGCGCCACGAAAGATAAGGTCATTATTTTTACGGAGCTTCGAGATTTACAGCGCGAACTTCAACATGCTATCCATCAAAAGTTTGGTTTCCGCCCTGTCATTATCAACGGTGATACTAGTACTAAAAGTCAAAGCCAAAACAGCCGCCAGCGCCTGATTGATGATTTTCAGGCTCAGCCTGGGTTTGGGATAATTATTCTCTCTACGGTTGCTGTCGGGTTCGGCGTTAACGTCCAGAAAGCCAATCATGTTATTCATTTCACTCGCTGCTGGAATCCAGCCAAAGAAGATCAGGCAACGGACCGGGCGTACCGAATTGGGCAAACCAAAGACGTATATGTCTATTACCCGACAGTAAGGGACTCTGAAATCATTACTTTTGAAGAAACTCTGAATGACCTACTGCAGCGCCGACGTGTATTAGCCAGGGATATGCTCTGCGCTACTCCTGACTTGAATATTACAGATTTTGAGAACGTTTTAAAAAGGACGTAGTTTTGTTTTTAGCGATAAAATAAATAATGGTGACTTATAGCTTTTACTTTGCTAATTCATCGATGAAAAATATTTGAAGCCTGACAAGCTCCTAACAGCACCGCCGCGTTGCTGTAAAAATTAAAGCCGGACGGGCAGTCAATAAAGGCAAATAGCCTCGCTTAAAATTTTTTTTTGCGTGGCTTGCTGGTGCGATTCTTATTATTTTATGCCATATGCACCTTAGTGTTTATATTTAAATGATTTTACAATTGGTCTATTTTAGCCTGGACTTTCCGCCTATTTACTGATGATATATACAGGCATTTAGCGCGGTGCGGATGTGCTGCAACACATCCGCGCCGCTAATCACAACTACTATTTACGGAGAATAGTAATCATGACTGACGCCCATTCTATTGCACAACCGTCTGAACCAGAAGTCTCCCCGGCAAATAACCGTAAATTAACTGTTAGCTACGCGAGTCGCTATCCGGATTACAGCAGAATGCCCGCCATCACCATGAAAGGGCAATGGCTGGAAGCAGCCGGTTTTGCTACGGGTACAGCAGTAGATGTAAAGGTAATGGAAGGTTGTATTGTGCTCACCGCGCTACAGGAGAGCGAACTGATGCAGTCTCTGCGGCAGGTGTGCAAACTGTCGGCGCGGAAACAAATGCAGGTACAGGAGTTTATTCAGGTTATATCTGGTAAACAGAAAGTGGTCTGAATAAGAAGCCGCTCCCGATATCGCATCGGGAGCGGTAAACTATTAGAACGCGATCACTTCCACCAGCCATCCGTTGCCCAGCTCTATTCGCTGTTGACCAAGTTTCTTTCCTTACAGGCCAGTGCCATATTACCTGCCTGAAAAAAACCATCACTGGTTTAGGAATTATTCCGCTTTGATACAAAGTTAACGCGCCAGCAGTAAGTTTCTTAATCGAAATGCCTTGTATCCCCGGTCATTTGTTCCAACAACTGATGGCCTTGTTCTGATACGCGATAACGTGGCCTCGATGAGCTTTCGTTATAAACAGCATCGACCATCCCCTCATTCATCAGGTTGGTTACTATATTAGCAACATTGCTAAACCCTGGAATACCCCTTGTAGCAAGAGTGCGATCCAGTATCATCCATGTCCAGTCTATGTCTTTTTCTGCCATGACTTTCAATACAGTAAATTCGGTATTCGTTATCTTCATTTCAGTGCATCCGGGTGGAATAAATCACCGTCTTTGAGTTTAAAATCTTCCAGCGTTGCCGTATGGGCATTGTTCCACATATCATAACCTGCAACACCGTCTGGTTCACCTGCTTCCCATCCCAGGTTACAGTAACGCTGATATTCCCGACATTCATGAGTGTAGTAGTTCAAATCCACTTGCTCAGGAGGCATTTCTCCTTTTGCGATGTTTTTCAGCCTGCCTATCATTACGTCATTTGCCGGGTCGTGGTCGAAACGAGATATATGTTTCTCAACGGTTGCGATCCCTTCATGAGTTATATTAACGCCATCCGTTGTCAGGTTTTCAATCGGCCCTCCAGCTTTTTCAGGATCAAACTCTCTTCCTGAGGCAGCTCCTCTGGCCCCAAAATGCTCAAGTTCCTCTATTTCAGGAAAACGCATTCTTCCCATTGTCAGCCCGGCGGCAAGAGATGCACCTGCAATCAGCAGGCCTTTGTTATCCATTACCTGATTGTAACCCGCTGGCGCATCCCCGCCGAGTTGCTCTGCAGTCTTTCTGAATCCATCTATGTTGCCGTTATAAACGCCTCCCGCGGCCAAAAGCCTGCCCGCTGATTTGCTGTTAATGGTTTTTGCTGCTTGAGCATGTTGTACGGGCGCTGATGGGTGAACGTAGTACACCGGGCGTTTTAGTTGCTTTGATATGAGATAGCTGAGGTGGGAGTGAAGGAACAAGGGCAGATCATTTCTAAGGTTGCCGGAGGGGGTTAGTACACCCACTAAGGCATTGCCGCTCATATTTGTTTTCAGCAGAACAACCTTTCCGGATTTGATGTCGTCCCGTGTGTCACGGTATGACATCCAGGGGCGTTGCCAGTGAAACTGGTGATACCGGCTGACAAAATGGCTGTAGCCCTGAGGTAAATTCCATTCCTGGATGTTCCGGTTTGGCAGGGTGGTATCCGCTAGATCTCGTGCCGCATAGTCCGGGTGGATTATGTGGGGAATGTCCTCAAGATAGATATTGTCCAGTGACTTTGCCTGATAGTGATGAAGCATAATGTCCCTTTAGCGCCATCGTCGCGCATCGATTTTAAACTGACCGATGTTGAACAAAATTTAAGCCTACCCCTTAGCCTAAGAAAGGGGAAGTTTTGGGTGATCGCTAAGCGACACAAAATTGATTTCATTGAGATTCAGCAAGCATTACTCTCTACACCACAAGTAAATTTACCTAATGGACTAATCTCTTATGGAACAATTGAGGTGGTTTTAAATGGAAGCAAAACGTGTCCCGGCGGGGTTTAGAATCCTTATCGCAGTGTCCTTGTTTGTCATTACTTTTCTTATTGCAAGGCCGTCAGATCCCTCGACAGAGGGAGAGCAGCAGTTTTGGACAGCGTCAGCAAAGTTATTCAATCAACGTGATATTGAGGGTTTTGTGGGGGTGGCGCTATTAATCATCTGTACAGTAGTAACGCTCATCGGTTATCAGATCATCATCAGAGTGATTGAGAAGAGAGTTAATAAGAGATGATTTTTCTGATGAGTAAAACCATCATGGTAGCCAGCACACTGTTTTTATCACGAATAGCTTTATTTTCATCCATGAACTGGGCTCATGTAGCAACATTTTTCTTTATCAGAAAATCGTAACAGGGAAGGAGCGGTAAACATGAAAAACAGAATGTGGCTGGGAGCTCTATTTCTCTTAACGGGATGCCCTGGGCCGGGCGATCGAATGGTGGAGCGTGAATCTGCGACGGCATTTCTGAAAGATAATCAGGTTTGTGTCGTGTCGCCACTGGCACCACCAGAAAGGATCACTGCCATTCAAATCAACAGCGAAAAAAGCGACTCCCTCCATAAGATTTTTGATGAAAAGCCTGTTTATGTTCCAAAAGGTGAGTGCCTGCCTCTATTCGGCTTTAAGTTCACAGCGGGAGAACGTTACTACTTCGCTTATGATGTTCAGTCTGATAAATCAGGATCGCATTTAGTCACCGCTGAATTTTCTTATCCAAAAGAATAAGGGGCTACAGATACGGCTGCGCTCCACGCTTATCTCGAAAAGCTGGGATACGTGAAGCAAAAACGCAGTCTGGGGGAGAAGGAAATATGGGCGAAGCCCGATCAGCTGGACGGGGATCTGTTCTATCTTTACTTCAACCCCATAACCCACGAGATTGAGCTGACCAGGGTTCTGAATAATTGAGACGCCTGAACAAAAAATTGTTGTGGCGATGCCGGCCTCTGTCGCTGGTCATCGCGCTGCTGCTCACAGGATGCGCCCGCTCTGACGCGCTGTGGACGGTCACGCGTGACCTCTGCATGAATAACTATCACTACCGACGCGATCCGGCACCCTGCCAGCAAATCTATCTGCCGCAGGACAACACTCAGGGCTACAGCATCATCCAGAATCCCCGCCACAGGCTGCACTTTATTCTGGTGCCCACGGTGGCGATGTCAGGCATCGAGAGCATTGCGCTATCTCGCCCCGGGCGTCCCGATTATTTCGGCTACGCCTGGTTAATGCGCTATCGTCTGATGGCGGCCTATGGGGCTACCGTGCCTGAAGATCGGCTCGGCATGGCGCTCAATTCCGCTTATGGCCGCAGCCAGAATCAACTACATGTTCATCTGACCTGCCTGCGGGAGGATGTCTATCGCCAGCTTCAGGCCGAGCGCCCCTTTATTGATGATGACTGGCGACCCTTACCCGATCGTTTGCTGAATCACACCTACTATGCCCGTCGCGTCATGCAGCCGACGGCGATGGGTATCTATCCTGTCTCCTCCGTGGCACGCCATTTCCATCTCTCCCCGCCGCAGCTGGCGGAGTCTGGCGTGGCGCTCATCCCGACGACGTTCTCGGGACAAAAAGGGTTTATCCTGCTAACTACCCGGCGCGGCTGGGATAAGGGCAATCGGGCGTCCGTTGAGTCGATACTGGATAAACGCTGCGCTATTCTCTCCGCGCCGCCCGCTGACGTTTCAGCCGCAGAGTAACTAAACCTCATCCCAGCCATCCACCACAAAACCCTTACCGGTACAGCGCCGCTTTCCCCACCGAACTGAACAGCGCCATCTTCGCCGCGACGACTTCACCCGCCGCCTGCATCGGTTTTACAAACAGCGCATTGGGTTCGTGTCCGCCCTGTTTCAGCTCCTGCTCCAGCGCCACAAAAAACGCCTTCTTCATATCGCTGGAGATGTTGATCTTACCGACGCCATAACGAATCGACTCCGCCACCTCGCTGTCTTTATTACCCGAACCGCCATGCAGCACCAGCGGGATATCCACCACCTTCCGGATCTGCTGCAGACGCTCGATATCCAGCTTCGGCTGCTTGCCTTTAGGGTAGAGGCCGTGCGAAGTGCCGATAGCGACCGCCAGTGTGTCGGTGCCGGTCTCGCGCACAAAGGTCTCAGCCTGCTGCGGATCGGTATAGAGAATCTCATTACTGCCGCCTTCGCCGCTGCCTTCTGCCACCCCGATGGTGCCCAGCTCCGCTTCCACGGAGACATTCACCGCGTGGGCGATCTCCACAATCTTCTTCGTCAGCGCAATGTTCTGCTCAAAAGGGTGCGAGGAGGCATCCATCATCACTGAGGTAAAACCGGCGTAAATCGCTTTCATCACCTCTTCCAGCGTGCGGCCATGGTCCAGATGGATCACCACCGGCACCCGCGCCTGAATCGCCAGCGTCCGCAGATAGCCGATGAACTCCGGGCCGGTAAACGCCATCTCATCAGGGTGGATCTCCAGAATCAGCGGTGAATCCAGTCGCTCGGCTGTCTCAACCGCGACGCGTCCAAACTCAGCGCTGGCGATGTTAAACGCACCCACGCCAAACTGATGCTGACGGGCCACGCTGAGCAGGTCTTTCATGTTGTAAAGCATAGGTTTTATCCTTGTTTTGCAGGAAGAGAGATATCTTTTTTCAGGAACAACAGGATCAGCGCCGTCAGCAGACTGCCTGCGGCAATCGCAAACAGATAACCCATGACGTTGCTGATCACGTTAGGAATGAAGATGACGAAGATGCCGCCATGCGGAGCGCGTGACGCGCAGCCCAGCATCATCGACAGCGCGCCCGCTAAGCCGGAGCCCGCGACAATCGCCGGGATAACGCGCAGCGGATCGGCGACCGCGTACGGGATCGCGCCTTCGGTAATGAAGGAGAGGCCGAGGATGTAGGTCACCTTGCCGGTTTCCCGCTCCTGCTCGGTAAACTTGCGGCCGAAGAGGGTAGTCGCCAGTGCGATGCCCAGCGGCGGCACCATGCCCGCCGCCATACAGGCGGCAATCGGGCCATAAATGCCGCTCGACATCAGGCCAATCGCAAACATACAGACGGTTTTGTTCAGCGGGCCGCCCATATCAAAGGCCACCATCATGCCGAACAGCAGGCCCAGAATGGCCGCATTGGTGTTACCCAGCGAACTGAGGAAGGCGGTCAGCCAGCCGAGCAGCATCTTGATCGGCTCACCAATCAGCAGCACCATCAGTGCGCCGGTCAGCAGCACGCTCAGCAGCGGCACGATTAAAATGGGCTTCAGCCCGGCGACCGCTTTGGGCAGGTGGATATGGTTGTTGATGAGCAGCGTGATATAGCCCGCCAGGAAGCCGGCAATCAGCGCACCGAGAAAGCCGGAGCCGGTTTGGATCGCCATCATCCCGCCCACGGCCCCCGCCACGATGCCTGCTTTGCCGCTGATCGACTGGCTGATGCCCAGCGCAAGAATCGGCAGCATCAGGGCAAAGGCGGAGCCGCCGCCGATGTCAGAAAGCATCTTCGCTATCGGGCTGAAATGTGCGTCCCCTGGTGTGGCCGCCGTAATCCCGAAGGAAAAACTCAGCGCGATCAGAATGCCGCCCGCCACCACAAACGGGATCATCAGGTTTACACCGGTGATGAGGTGGACATAAATCTCCGACGCCCAGGAGCGGGAAGCCGACGCCTCTCTGACCGCGGAAGCCGGTTCAGCAGCGCCGGTCAGTGACGCAGATTCGACCAGCTTCGGTGCCAGCTCGCCGTTGACGATGGCGCTTAACAGACCTTCCGCATCTTTCGCCGCACGGGTGACGGGCACTTCAATCACGTTTTTGTGCTGAAAACGTGCCATCTCGA
Source organism: Pantoea anthophila (assembly GCF_026104315.1). Classification (NCBI taxonomy): domain Bacteria; kingdom Pseudomonadati; phylum Pseudomonadota; class Gammaproteobacteria; order Enterobacterales; family Erwiniaceae; genus Pantoea; species Pantoea anthophila. The sequence continues at coordinate 3,376,235 of NZ_CP110473.1, read as the reverse complement.
CTTTTTTATCTGCGGCAATCAATACGACATCAGCCTGATGAATATCGTCGTCGCTGAGAATATATTCGCTTTCTATGGCACCCTGGGTTTCCACTAATACATTCAGCCCCAGTTTTTTCGCCGCTTTTTTTAAATTACTTTCGGCAAGGTAGGTGTGGGCAACACCTGTAGGACAGGCGGTAATGGCAATAATGTTCATAAACGTTCTCCGGTAAAAGGAAACGATTTTATTTTTATCTTTTTAACGACGGATGAATGGCGACTGTCTGAAAACCTCCTTACTGTTTTATTTTTTCACGTTCTCCCTGTTATTCAGGCTCCCGAGCGGGACAGGAGTAAATGAAACATCTCTTCGCGATGCTCTGTATTCAGTAATTGTTCAACCACCTCTTCGTCACCGAGGGCAATGGATATTCTGGCGAGCATTTTTATATGGCCGACATCTTTATCGGACTCTTTAACCGCGAAGAGGATCACCAGCCGCACCCGGGTGCCGTCGATGGTCTCCCAGGGAATATCCTGGCGCAGGCGTCCGACGGCAATCCGGGTTTTAACGACGGCAGCCGATTTACCGTGCGGAATAGCAATATGATTTTCAAATCCGGTTGAGCCTAACTCTTCGCGCAGATAAACATCTCTCAGAAAAGCGGCTTTATCCGTGACCGCTCCTGTCTGGCAGAGCAGGTCGGTCAGCTGAGAAATAATCTGCTCTTTGGTCTGGCAATCGACATCGAGAATAATGCACTCTTCTTTAAGCACTTCATTAATCGCCACGGCTGTCGTCATTTTATTTCTCCATCATTAATTAATTGAGTTCGATACCAGACATTCGGTAACCCTGGCGATATCTTTCGCCGAAAAGAGAGCGGAGACATACACCACCGGCTTTTCCAGCGGTTCCAGCCGGATAGTCGAGATCACCACGTCGCACGCCTGTCGCTTCAGGGAGTCCGCGATATTTTTACCGGGCACAATGTCGATAATCTGCCAGTCAGGAAAGGCGCGCAGGATCCGTCCGTAAAGCAGCTGCGAGGTACCCAGGCCGCTGGAGCAGACCAGCAGCACCCGCTTTACCTTAATGCTGTTTTCGATGGCCGCCTGAATATGCACGGTGAGATAGGCCACCTCATCGTCACTGATTTCATCCAGCTGATACTCCTGCGTCAGCTCCCGGATCACCGCTTTGACAGCGGCGAACACGGTGCCCAGTTCGGTCTGGATATCGTGCAGCAGCGGATTTTTAATCCGGATGTGATATCTGAGGCGGTTCAGCATCGGCTTGATGTGTGAAGTCAGCGAAGCCTGCAGCTTCGGATCGGTGGTGATGGCGATGTTGATCCGCTGCGCCACCCGGTCGATCAGCGCCGCGGCAAAGCGGGTTTCCCGTTCTGAAATCAGCGCGTCATCGTGCAGATCGGCATCGCCGCCCGCTTTACCGGACGACACCAGATACTGATAGATGGAGTGCGCCTCCTCGGCGACCAGTAGCGTGTTGTAAGCCGTCTCGATACGCTCTATGACCGCCAGTGAAACCTGCCAGGCGTGCGGATCGCTGACCCGGTTCATGACCACGGCGCGGGCGTCCGGGCTGTGCATCGGTGAGTGGCTGCGGTGAATCAGCACCAGAACGTGGGTGAACAGATTGATGTAGTAAGGATCGCTTATCGTATAGTGCAGCTGCTGTTCAATAAAATTGATGAGCTGCAGGGTGAAATGGACAGCCTGCTGACCAAACTTCTCTGAAAGCTCCTGCAGCGTGCTTTCATCCAGGCGGCTCTCCATCATGTCCTGACGGTTGTAGATCGATTTTAAGACCAGCGCTTTCATCGCCAGGCGAATATTCTGGTCACTGCCTTTAATGCTGGTGCCGGTACGACTTTTTAATAAGGTTAAATTAAATTGATGTAACCAGGCATCTAATGTTTTTAAATCATTCACTATTGATGCGCGGCTGATAAAATATTTATCGGCCAGCTCACTGATTGACGAACTTCGGGGTGAGAGCATTAACAGATCGGAGGCTATTTTCAGCATTCTGACGTTACTGCTGAAATCGTCCACCTCTGCAGAAAAAATCCGTCGGGCCGCTATTTCGGATGTGGCGTCAGCAAATTTAATTGTGATGCCTCTCCCACTTTTACCGCTCAGGGTGATCCCCTGGTCAGCGAGTTTTTCATTAATATCGGCAATGTCGCGACGTAACGTTCTTGGCGTGATGGCCGTTTTTTCTGAAATAGCGCGCAGGCTCACATAACTGTTATGAGAAATAAGCTGTCGCATAATGGTTAGTTGCCGTTCTGTCAGCGCCTTCATCATCTTCAGGTTCCGCTTAATCAGTTATTCGCCTTTGGGAGTTATCATCTAAGCAAAGGCACCAGACCCTGTAAATATTAAAACATGGCCACAACCCGGGGGGCTGGCTGACCACCTGACAGCGGGTTCTGGAATAACAGAGACGAGATGAACGGTCAGGGAGAAGGCTGATTGGGGTGTGATGCAATGACTAAAGATGTCAGGTTACTGCTGGTGGTATGCAGGGGGACATGGCTGAAGCTTTATTCTTTAGCGGATGACAAAATAAAGCAGACTTGTGAGAGAAGGTTATATGACTGCTCACTGACCGGTTATTGTCACTATTTAAACGCTGTGCACGAACGCCGAAAAAGCCCGGCATCCGCCGGGCCCGATAACATCTTTACGCCATCTTCAGCCGCTGCAGTCGCTTCTCGCGGCGAATCTTGCGCTCCTCCATTACGGCGACCATCGCCATCAGACAGATACAGGCGATAGCGGCGGTATCGAGTGCGGCAAAGGTACCTGCCCAGCCGGTCAGGCCGAAGATCGGGGTGCCGTCTGCGATCATGCCCAGGCCCAGCTTGGCAAAGCTGTCGCCAATCAGGTAGGCGAAGGTGCCTTTAATGCCGTCGGCGGCGCTAATCGCTTTTTTCGGGACGAAGCCCACGGCGGCCACGCCGATCAGTAACTGCGGGCCAAACACCAGGAAGCCCAGCGCAAACAGCGAAGCCAGATAGACATACTGGTTGCTGGCATGCTGATAGATCCCCAGCGTGGCGATAATCAGCGCTAACGCGACGCAGGCCACCAGCGCACGACGGCCATTGGCCAGATCGGATAACCAGCCCCACAGCAGCGTCCCCACCAGCGCACCCGCTTCAAACAGGGTAAAGCCCTGAATCGCGATCTCTTTTGAGAGCTTCAGTTCCTGAAAAGCATAAACCGTTGACCACTGATCGATACCGATGCGCACCACATAGAGGAAGATGTTGGCGAAGCAGAGCAGCCAGATCACCTTATTCTTCAGTACGTATTCAACAAAGATCTGCCATTTGGTCATCGACTCATCTTCGGCCTCTTTATCCTCTTCGCTCAGCTCCTCGCCGAACAGCTCTTCGGCTTTGCCCAGACCATAGGACTCTGGCGAGTCGCTGCCGTAGCGCAGGCCGATAAAGCCGACAATCAGCGCGATGATCGACGGGAAGATAAACATTCCGACCACGTGACCGTCGAACAGCACATTGGCACCAAACAGTGCGACGCCCGCGGCACCGGCTCCGCCGAGGTTGTGAGAGATGTTCCACATGCCAAGGTAGGAGCCTCGCTTACGGCGCGGTGTCCATTTGGTGATGGTGGAGTAGCTACAGGAGCCGCCGGTGCTCTGGAAGAAGCCGCTCAGGGCGTAAAACGCGATCATCAGGAACAGGCTGATCGAACCGCTGCCCATGCTGGCGCTGAACCCCAGCATACAGATGGCCGAAAGGATCAGCATAAACGGCAGAAACTGCTTGGTGTTTTTACCGTCCGCATAATAGGAGACCAGGGTTTTCCCGACGCCATAGGTGATGGAAAAGCCCAGACCAATCATCCCCAGCTGGGTCATGCTCAGCCCGTAGGTGGTGATCATATCGTTCTGCGCGATATTGAAGTTTTTGCGGATCAGATACATGGTCAGGTAGCCGATAAAGACCACCAGATAGGACTGCATAAAGGGCTTGAACCACATCTTGCGCCGCAGTTCGATTGGCAGATCCAGCGTGGGTCTGCGCACCTGTTTGAGGAAGGCCAGCATGGAAGGGGATTCTCCTGGTTGGAAAACTGCCATCGGCAGCGAATGGCTGGCATTGTAAAAACCGCTGACCAGACCGGCCTGAGACAGCGTCCAGGCGAAACCAGGAAAATGTCTTAGTTTTGCCCGACTCAGGGCAAAAAAGAGAGGCGTATCACGCTTCAGGCTGAGGGCGCGGCGCCTGCGCATTCAGAAACGGCAGCAGCAGCAGGGCAGAGATCCCCGCAGCCGTGGCAATCACTGCAAAGAAGCCGCTCCAGTGCCAGATGTCGATCACCCACGCCAGCGGCCAGCCGGAGAGCGACGCGCCAAGGTAGGCAAACAGGCCGACAAAGCCGGTTGCCGCACCCGCCGCGTCTTTGTGTGAACACTCCGCCGCCGCCATGCCGATCAGCATCTGCGGGCCGAAGACAAAGAATCCGGTCGTGAAGAAGCAGGCTGCCTGCATCACATAGCTGGTAAAGGGCATCAGCCAGAGTGAACCCACGGAAAGCAGAATGCCGGCGGCGAAAATCAGGTTCATCGGGCCACGATTGCCGTTAAACAGCCTGTCCGATCCCCAGCCGGCCACCAGTGCGCCCATCACGCCACCCAGTTCGAACAGCGTAATGGCGGAGTTCGCCGTCACCAGGTCGACGTCCAGCGTCTCCGAAATGTAGAGGTTGCCCCAGTCATTAAGCGCGGCACGGACGACATAGACCAGCACGTAGCAGAGTGACAGCAGCCAGATGTAGGGGTTGAGCAGCACGTAGCGCGTCAGGATCGCCTGGCGGCTCAGGCCCGCACCTTCCTGCTGCTGCGCCATCTCCATCTCATCCTGTCGCCAGTCGCCCACGGCAGGCAGGCCCACGGTCTGAGGCCGGTCGCGCAGACGCCAGCAGAGAAACAGCCCGGCAAGGATCGCCAGACTGCCCGCAATCATCATCCCGGTTCGCCAGCCATACTGCAGCGCCACCGCGCCGATAATGATCGGGATGAGCGCGCCGCCCACGTTGTGAGCGGTGTTCCAGAGGGCCCACCAGCCGCCCCGTTCGTTACGCGAATACCAGCTGGTCAGCAGGCGGGCGCAGACCGGCGCTCCCCAGCCCTGGAAAAAGGCGTTGAGGGTCCAGAGCAGCGCAAAGGCCCACAGCGAGGTGGAGAAGCCAAACAGGATATTGACCACGCCCGTGGCGATCAGGCCCAGCCCCATGAAGTAGCGCGCATCAGAGCGGTCGCTGACGATGCCGGAGAAAAACTTCGACAGGCCGTAGGTGATGTAAAACAGCGTCGCCAGCAGGCCGATATCGGTTCGCAGCATGACACCGCTGGCGATCACTTCCGGCGCTGCCGCGTTGAAGCTCTTGCGGGTAAAGTAGAACAGCGCATAGCCGATCCAGATGGTCGCCATGATGTGGCGGCGCCAGTAGCGATAGCGGCTGTCAATCTCACGTTTATCCTGCAGCGGCGCCGCGTCAGGAGGCGTTTTCAGAAAGGTAAACACGGCAGTTCCTCAGACAGCCCGCAGCGGCAGATGGACGCTGACGCGGGTTCCATGGGTGCAGGAGAGGGTCAGCGATCCGCCCAGCGCGGTGACGCGTTCGCGCATCCCGACCAGCCCAAAACGCTGCTGACCGGAACCTGGCGGCAGACCGCAGCCATCATCTTCAATCACCAGCAGCAGGCGATCACCCTGCTGCCAGCCTTTGAGTATCACGGCGCTGGCGCTGGCATGTTTAACAACGTTGTTCAGCGCCTCCTGGCAGATGCGAAACAGCGTGACGCGCTGCGCTTCACTCAGCAGCGTCTCATCAATGCGCCAGTGAAGATGACTGACGATGCCGGCATCTTCCAGCTCCATCTCCCGCATCAGAGAACGGATCGCCTGCTCCAGCGAAAGGTCATCCAGCTGCCGCGGCCGCAGACGCCCCAGCAGTCGCCGTACCGCGTCATAAACGCCCAGTGAGAGTTGTTCAATGTGGACGCCACTCTGGATCACCCGGCTGTTGTCCGGCGCCACGCGCTGCACAATGCCCGCCTGTGTGCGGATCGCCGTGATCGTCTGCCCGATATCATCGTGCAGCTCACGCGCCACTTCCTGACGCACGCTCTCCTCCGTCTCCACCAGGCGTTCCGCCAGGCGCCGGTTGCGCGCCAGCTCACTCTGCAGGGAGTGGTTCAGCTCGCGCAGCCGCTGGATACCGGCACCCAGCAGCAGCCCGGTCAGGCTCTGGGCCAGCAGGGAGAGCAGCAGATCGACGGGATGATCATGCCAGGTCTGGCTGGCGATCAGCGCGATGGCATTCATCAGCGTGGCAATCAGTGCGCCCTGCCAGCCGTAGTGCCAGGCCAGCGCAATGATGGGCAGCGCCAGACAGAAAGGGGTAAAGCGTGACAGCTCTGCAGGCAGGCCAAGCTGCAACCAGAGGCTGATGACAAACAGCAGCAGATACCAGACAAGATGCCGGGCGCGCCAGTTGACCGGCTGCGAAATCAGCGACGGACCCAGCGGCTGCCAGCGGGTTCGGGTGAGGTAGTGCCAGAAGACCAGGCAGGTCGGGGCCAGCGTCAGGCCGCCGGTCAGCGTCAGCAGCAGGGTGTTGAGCATCTCCGCCTGACCGGCCCAGGGCAGAGACTGCAGCAGCGCTGCGGCGATCAGCGCCGCGCCCTGGCTCAGCAGCGTGCGCCAGTCACGCTGGTGGCGGAAACGGGAGATCAGCGCCACCGGCAGCAGCGTCAGCACGCCGCCCGCCATCAACAGCGGCAGATGCGCCAGGGAAACGGCCTTCGCCAGCCAGAGCAGCATGACCCACTCAGCCGCCAGCAGCACCGGCCAGTAACTGCGCGGGCATTGCAGCATCAGCCCCAGACGCAGGCCAAACGGGAAGAGCAGCACCGCCAGCTCCGGGCGTTCAACCAGGTGCAGGCTGATACTCCACAGGCAGAACCAGGCTGTCGAGAAGAGGAAGAAGCTGGCGACCACTGAGATCAGCCGGGAGAAGAGAGGGCTCATTGCCAGCCATCAAACATGCGGCGCGCCAGCTCCACATCGTTGCTGACGCCGAGCTTCTCCATCAGGTTGGCGCGATGGACATGCACGGTTTTTGGTGACAGGCCGAGTTCAGCCGCGATCTCTTTGACCGCCATGCCCTGAGAGAGCCTCTCTGCGACCTCACGTTCGCGACGGGTCAGCGGGTCCTGACGTCCGGCGGCCAGTTTAACCGCAATCTCTGGCGTCAGATAACAGCCACCGGTGGAGACGGTGCGCACCGCCGCGATCAGCTCATCGGGGCGACAGCGTTTGGAGAGAAAACCACGCGCACCGGCATTCAGCGCCTGTTCAACCAGTGCCGGGCTGTCGTGTACAGAGAGCATGATCGTGGCCAGCCCCGCCGGAAGCTGGCTCAGTAACGCCAGCCCGGAGAGGTCTGGCATGGAAATATCGCAGATGCAGACCTGGACGCCCCGGCCCGGTAACCCTGCCAGCGCCTCACGGCCGGAGCCGAACTCCGCCACCACCTGAAAATCAGGTTCCAGGGCGAGCAACTGGGCAAAACCGGAGCGGACGATAAGGTGATCGTCAATCAGCGCGAGGGTAATCATGGCGTTTCCTGGCAGGTAAAATCGCGCTTACCTTAGCGATAAGCGTGAAGCTGTTCAAGTCGTGACCACTCTACAGGATTGCGGGGGCGGGCGGGGTGACAGCGGTCAGATCGCTGGCGATCGGCAGATTAAATCGGCCGGGCAGAACCCCACCCGGCCGATCAGAACGCACTCCGTTCGATCAATGCAGACAGCACTGCTTATATTTTTTGCCGCTGCCGCACGGGCAGGGATCGTTGCGGCCAGGCTGCTTATCGACGGTCACCGGCTGTTGCGGCACCGGCACCGCCTCGGGCTGCGAGATCCAGTGATCGTGCAGCGCCAGCGCAGCGGGGCGGATAGCTTCGATGCTGGCTTCCATCTCTTCCGGTGTCATGGCGTCGAGCTTTTCGAGGTTCTCTTCGGTGCCATGCAGGGCGATAGCGTCCAGCGCAGGCTGCAGATCCGCGGGCAGCGCCGACCAGTCGGTCAGTGCGACGCCACGCATATAGCCGAAGCACCACTCTTCCACCACGGTAAACTCCAGTCCTTCCATCTCCCGGATGCCAAACAGCGGTTCGAACTGCTCCGGGAATTCCGCTAAGCGGTCCGCCACGTCATTCATATGCTGGAAGCAAAGCGACATAAAGCGCGTCATTTCGCGCTCGTTGCTCCATTTCGGAATCTGTTTCTCGCCACCCCACAGGGCCACCAGCCACTGGCTGGGTTCCACGGTTACGGGACCGGAGAGGATCGCCGTCAGCAGACCATCAAGTTCGGAGACATCGAGAATCGACGCTTCGCTGCCATACTTTTCCAGCATATCTTCCAGCCATTGCAGCTCTTTTTCGGTCAGTGGGCCTTCTTTCATGCGGTTGCCTCCCGGGCATATCTAAATTTCAGCGCGGCGTTGAGCCTTAAAACCGCAGCAGTGTACACCCTTGCGGGCAGCAACACAGCTAACGCTGTCCGGCATCAGCAGGGTTAACCTGCGTTTAACCCCCCTTTTACCCCATTGTGCAGGCGATAGCCCGCCGCACTTTATGGTACCTTTTTGCGCTACGGCCAGCCTGCTGCGCGATAACTCTACTTAACTAAATGATTACTTTATGAAAAAGGAATTTTCTGGCAGCCGGATCGCTGCGCTCTGCCTCCGACGGCTGGCTCTGGTCGCTCAGCGGATCGGCAGACCCTGCGGGATCCCGGCGGCGATCGTTCTGCTGACCGGCTGTGGCACCCTGTCGCAAACCTCCGCCCCGGTCAGCGATCGTGTCTACCTGACGCATGCCACCTTCAACGAAAATGTCGATGACATCGTGCAGCACTACATGCAGCAGAAGCAGGTTCCCGGCATCAGCATTGCCGTCATCCATCATGACGAGCCAACGCACTACTATTCATTTGGCGTCACCGACCGGGTGCATCGCTATCCGGTGACCCCGGACACCCTGTTTGCGCTGGGATCGCTGAGTAAGGGCGTGACGGCCGAGGTGATTATCCAGCTGGTGGATCAGGGCAAACTGCACTGGAGCGACACGCTGGCCGATCTGCTGCCCGCGGGCGTGCCGCTGAGTCGTGACGCACGCCGCATCACGCTGCTGCAGCTGGTGACGCATACCTCCGGTCTGCCGCGGCAGGACATGGATCTGCCGATGTTGCACCAGTTCATCCGCTATCTCGGCACGGGCGAGAACTTCTACGGCAATCTGGACAGCGATAGCGTGCTGAGTTACCTGGCGGATTTCTCTGCTCCGGCGGTTCGCAGGCCTTGCTACTCCAATCTCGGCTATGCGCTGCTGGGCTTCATTCTGCGCGAGCGCTTTCATCAGGATATCCAGACGCTGGCGTCCCGGCTTATCTTCGCCCCGTTAAAGATGGATCAGAGCAGTTTTGAGCCGGAAACGCTGGCGGGCTTTCCGTGGCGCGCGCTGGGCCACGCCGGCGATCAGCCGAAATTTATCCGCCGTGGGGCGCAGACGCCTGACTGGCATTTTCACGGCAACATGGTGGCGGCGGCCAGCCTTTACAGCAGCGCGCGCGATCTGAGTCGCTACCTGCGCGCGCACCTTACGGCCACCGGTGATGCAGAACGGGACAGGGCGTTTGCGGCGGTGAACCGTGCCTGGTACCGGCAGGGCGCACAAACGCAGAATATCGCCTGGATCACCGAGACAACAGAAGGGCAGCCGATCACCTATCAGGTGGGCTACATCGGCGGGTACGCGAGTTTTATCGGCTACGATAAAGGTCACGGTAACGCGATTGTGGTGCTGCAGAACGGTTTTAACTGGAGTAACTATTTAGGCATTGCGCTGTTGGTCGATCTCGCAACTCAGGATAAAGTGGTCGCACAGCGATCCGTTACCGCTGACCAGGGCGCCATAAAGTGAATTGCGCTGTGTTGCCTGGCACATAGCGTCATCGCGCCGGAACTGAAGTGCGATAAATTTAGCCTGACTGTCAAAATTCAACGTGGAAATCATTATGCGCAGGACTCAACGTGTACTTTTATCAATGGGATTACTGGTTGGCTCACTGAGCCTGATCCCTGCTGTTCAGGCGGCTGGCGAAGCAACCGACAGCGTTCCGCCTCCGCCGCAGATCCAGCCCGCTAACCCGGATGCCCAGCCGCAGTCTGGTGCAGGCAGCGCCCAGCCGGACAACGGTGCCGCGCAGAGCCAGGCACCGACCAGCTCACCGTCTAACGATGGCATTACGCCGACGACGCCTACCACGCCGTCAACGGCCAACAGTGCGCGCCCGAATTACGATCTCAGCACCATCATCATCGACTACAAACAGTACAACATCGGTGACACGGTGCCAGAGAAGTACACGGATAAAACCTACACCATCGTTGAGTGGCAGAAACGCAATCTGCCGGCCCCGCAGGAGAACACCCACTGGGCCTACATCAACGCCAACTACATCCTGATTACCAATGACACCGGCAAAATCGTCATGGGGAAATCGGGTGATATCTTCTTCCGTGGCTAAAATAATCAGCCGGTCGTGATGACCGGCTTTTTTTTAGCTGAAGCGCTCAGCCCCAAAGCTGGCCAGCATCGGATGCTTCTCACCGGTCACGATCTCCTCCGCCAGCAGCTCGCCGACAATCAGCGCCAGCGTGGCACCCGAATGGGTGAAGGCCACATAACAGCCCGGCACCTTCTGCAGTTCACCCAGCACCGGATCACCATCGCCCGGAATCGGCTTCAGGCCAATCTTCCAGCTCTGCACGCTGAGCGGCTCGTCGCCGCGTAATAGCCGGCTCGCCTCCGCGGCCAGCGTGGCCACAACATGTTCATCAATATGGTAATCGCCGTCGGCCAGCGGCTGGATATCCGCCTCATACCAGTCATGATCCAGCGCGTAGCGGTTGCCGGGATTCGGTCTGATGGCGGCGCGCGGGGTGTTGAGCACTGCTTTCAGCTGATGCCCGGCCGGTTCCGTGATCACCAGCATCGAGACCGGCGAACCATTGGGGATCGTCACGCCCAGCGGGGCGACCACCTCCGGAGTCCAGGGGCCGCAGGCGACCACTACCGCATCCGCCCGCATCTCCCCCTTGTTGCTGCGGATGCCGCAGGCCCGGCCCTGGTCGGTGATCACGGCGGCTTTACCGGCGTGTTCGATCACTTCGCCGCCGCGTGACCGGAACTGGTTCAGCAGATAATCCACCAGGTGCGGCAGGCTGACCCAGCCTTCACCCGGATTAAAGATCGCCTGCGACGGCAGCGCATCGGGATCGACCGTCGCATCCGCCAGCGCTACGTTATCGGCACTCATGAGCTGAGAGTCGTAGCCGTGCGCCTTCTCATAGGCGTGTCGCGCCTGCGTCCCGGCCGCATCGTTGCTGAACCAGCAAAGTCCGCCATCAAAACGCAGCCAGTCGAGGTCAGGGTGCTGCGCAAACAGCGTGCGATAGCGATCGATGCCCGCCATGCGCAGCGCATGATAGGGCCGGGAGCGCTCACCCGCCGAATTGAGCCAGGAGAGTGAACGTCCCGACGCGCCGGAACAGACCTCCGCCTCGGTCACCAGCGTCACCGCCGCCCCGCGTTTTGTCAGCTCCAGCGCCGTCGAAACGCCCAGCACGCCGCCGCCCAGTACCACCACCTTCATTTCAGTTTTTACCGCCATTGTCAGGTTCCTTGCTCAGTTACAGCACTTCAGAGAGAAAACGTTGCAGGCGCGTCGACTGCGGCGCGTCAAAAATGGCGTCTGGCGGCCCGGCTTCCACAATCTCGCCTTCGTCCATAAACACCACCTGATCCGCCACTTTGCGCGCAAAGCCCATTTCATGTGTCACCACCACCATCGTCATGCCGCGACGACAGAGATCCGCCATCAGCGTCAGGACCCCTTTCACCAGTTCGGGGTCAAGCGCGGAGGTGGCCTCGTCGAACAGCATCACCTCCGGGTCCATTGCCAGCGCCCGGGCTATCGCGACCCGCTGCTGCTGCCCGCCGGAGAGATCGCGCGGCCGGTGATCGGCGCGCTGACCCAGACCGACCTCTTCCAGCCGCTGACGCGCAATCGCCATCGCCTGCACCTTGGGCAGGCCTTTGACACACCAGGGGGCGAGGGCGACGTTCTCCAGCGCAGTGTGATCGGGGAAGAGATTGAAGTGCTGAAACACCATGCCAATCCGCAGCCGCAGCGCATCAGGCTTGTCGCGCAGCACGGAGCGATCGGCCAGCAAAACATCCCCCGACTGCGGTTCGTGCAGCCGGTTGATACCGCGCAGCAGGGTCGATTTACCCGATCCCGATGGCCCGATAATGCAGGTGGTGGTGCCGGGAGCCACCTGCAGTGAGACCTTACGCAGCACTTCAATCGGGCCATAGGCGAGGGTCAGATTGCGCAGCTCCAGGCTGGCGCCGCGCCAGCTCGCGCCATTCAGATTATTCATGGTTGCCTCCCATCCGGGGGTGAGTGACCAGAACGGCGCCGCCGGACGGTCTGACCTCATCCACCTCTTTCAGACCGCTTTGCGGGGCCGTCAGACGACGGCGTCCGGTGCGGTAGCGCACATCGACATAGTTGACCATGTGCGTCAGCGGCACCGTGATCATCAGATAGAAGAGTCCTGCCAGCATCAGGGGCGACAGGTTGCCGGTCAGCACCGCCGCATCCTGACCCACGCGAAACAGCTCACGCTGCTGCGTCATCAGGCCGAGCAGATAGACCAGCGACGAATCCTTGATGATGGCGATGAACTGGTTAACGATGGCGGGCAGCACGCGACGGATCCCCTGTGGGATGATGACCCGTCGCATGGCCCGGCCATAGCTCATCCCCAGCGCACGGCACGCTTCCAGCTGGCCGCGTTCCACGCTCTGGATACCGGCGCGAAAAATCTCGCCCATATAGGCGCTGGCGATCAGGCTGAGGGCGAAGATCCCCAGCGGATAGGGTGTCGGGCCGAACAGCTGATAGCTGAAGCGCGCCAGACCCTGACCAATCAGCAGAATGGTCAGAATGGAAGGCAGACCGCGAAACAGATCGGTATAGAGCCGGGCAGGCACCCGCAGCCAGCGCGAGGGCGAAATGCCCATCAGCGCCAGCAGCAGGCCAAACAGCGTGCCGAGCAGCGTCGCCGCCAGTGAGATAATCACCGTGTTGACCAGCCCGGTGGTCAGCATCTGCGGCAGTACTTCCCTCATTGATGAAAAATCAAAGAAGGTGCGGGAAAGAATCGTGAGCAGCTCCATCGCCGTCTCCTTGCAGAGCGGGGCATCCCCCGGTTAACTCAGGACGTAAACGTCCACCTCTTTACTGACCGCCAGGCAGATACTGTTTTGGCATCGGCGATCCGGGGAACCACTTCTGATAAAGCCGTTGCCAGGTGCCATCCTGCATCGCAGCCTTGATGGCGTTATCCAGCGCGGCCTTGAAGGCGGGTTTACCTTTGGCAATGGCAATGCCCGCCGGTGCATCAAAAGAGGGGATATCGGCGGCAGAGACCAGCTTAAAGCGTTCGGCGTAGCTTTTGGCCGCCTCGTAGTCGAGGAAAACGGCGTCGAGCGTGCCGTTGTTGAGGGCAGAGACCGCGCTGTTGTTATCCGGGAAGCGCACCAGATCGGTCTGCGGGAAGTGGTCCACGGCATAGTTCTCCTGGAGCGTGCCCTGAACCACGCCGAGCCGGTGCTTGGCCAGCGTGGCGACATCTTTCACGCCGCTGTCATGACGGGTCAGAACGGTGAGGAACCCGGCCAGATAGCCAGTGGAAAAATCGACCGTTTTTTCCCGCGCCGGGGTGATGCCAATCGCCGCCACCGCCGCATCGTACTGACCGTTGGCGACCGCGGGCATGATGGCCGAGAAGTCCTGACCAATAAAATCGACCTTATCGATGCCCATGCGGTGGGCGACATTTCTGAAAAATTCGACGTCGAAGCCGGTGAACTGACCGCTGGCGTCGGTGAAGGTGTAAGGCTTTGAGTCGCCGACGCTGGCGATGCGAAGCTGACCCGGTTCGATCAGCCCATAGGGATTGTTGTTGCTGGCGGCCAGCACAGAGAACGACAGTGAACAGAGTGCGAGTGCGGTGCCGAGCAGTTTGCCCAGTGTGATTTGCGATTTCATAGCTCATCCGTTTTTGCAGGTTTAAACATCAGAGACTGTTGAGCCAGTAATTCTGATTGAGATCGGTCTCAACGCAGGTGGCACCTTAAGACAGAAACATTGTGAGACCGGTCTCAAGGAGTTACAATGAGTTTAAGCACAGCCTTTTTTCGGCGTCAATATTCCTGTCATCAACCTGTGATTCGAAATAATTATGACCAGCCAGAACAGACGATCCAAAGCGCCGACCGTGGCAGATGTGGCGCGCGCAGCAAATGTTTCCAAAGCCCAGGCGGCGCGCGCGCTGGGTGGCTATGGCGCGGTCAGCGATGAGGTGCAGGAGCGGGTCAACAGCGCCGCCTCCGCGCTGGGCTACCGGCTCAATGCGCTGGCGCGCAGTATGAACACCGGCCGCTCCAATACTATCGGGGTGATTGTCGGCGATATTGAGAATCCTCACTTTGGTCTGGCCCTGCGTGGCATGGCGGACGTGGCGCGCACGGCGGGTTACCATCTGCTGCTGAGCAACAGTGATGAAAAGCTGCAGGCGGAGCAGGATGCGGTGCGGGTGATGCTGGAAAAGCGGGTCGATGGCATTATCGTTGCGCCCTGCTGTTCAGCCCTGGAACAGAACGCGCATCTGATACAGGTGCAGGAAGAGGGCAGAGCGCTGACGCTGTTCGATCGCGCGGTAACCGGTCTTGATGTGGACGCGGTCTGCTGTGAATTTACCGACGTGGCCGCAGACGTCACGGCCCGGTTGCTGGCCGCGGGGCACCGCCATATCGCCTATATCACCAGCATGGCGCTGACCACTGACTACAGCACGCCAGACGATTTTGGCCTGACGCCGGTTGCCCAGCGCGTGGGCGGCATGATGCAGGCCTTTGCTGACGCAGGCGTGCCGTTTGATCCATCGCTGGTGCAGGTGAACGCGCTGGACGAGGCATCGATTAGCCGTATCGTCGCGGCGCTGTGGCAGCGTCCGCAGCCGCCCACCGCGCTGGTGGCGTCAGACAGCGTGGTCGCCATGTGGCTGCTGCGCGAAGTGACGCAGCGCGGACTGCGTATCCCGGTCGATCTCTCTTTTGTGATGTATGACAATTTCCCGTGGAGTGAGATTGTGACGCCACCGCTGACGGTCATTGCGCAGCCGGTCTATGAAATGGGCCGTGAAGCCGCACGACGTCTGATCGCCGCCATCCGCGGTGAGGCCCCCGGCCCCGTGCCGCGCTTCGACGCCCATCTGATGATCCGCCACTCGATTGCTGCGCCGGCCTGCTGAAGAGCAGCCCGGCGCGTCAGACTGTTTGCGGGCAAGGGATCCGGGATGTTGCCTGAGGGGCAGGCTTTTTAAGCGGCCGGGAACGTGGCACTCTGCTGACATTATCTGCAGCCGGGAGGCGATATGTCACAACACCTTAATCACTATGGTCAGCCGGTCGGCCAGCCTTTGCCAGACTGGCAGCCGCGTCCTCTGCCACAACATCAGGTTTTCACCGGTCAGTCGTGTCGGCTGGAGCCCTTCAGCGCCGCGCGGCATGGAGAGGCCCTGTCTGACGCCTGGGCGCTGGCGGAAGATGGGCGCGACTGGACCTATATGTTTATGGGGCCGTTCGATGATCCCCAGGCGTGGCAGGATTATATCCGGCAACTGGAGGCCAGCCGCGACCCGCTGCATTTCGCCGTGATCGACCTCGCCACCGGAGAGGCGGTGGGCAGCCTGTCGTTAATGCGTATCCAGCCTGAACATGGGGTGATGGAAGTCGGTCATGTCGCTTTTTCGCCCCGTCTGAAGCAGACGCGTATGGCAACAGAGGCGCATTTCCTGCTGATGCAGTACGCCTTTGACACCCTGGGTTACCGCCGGTATGAGTGGAAATGCGACAGCTGCAATGCGCCTTCTCGCAGAGCCGCGGCACGCCTCGGTTTTCAGTATGAAGGTGATTTCCGGCAGGCCATTGTTTACAAAGGTCGCTCACGCGACACCAGCTGGTTTTCGATAATCGATCGCGAGTGGCCGCAGGTGAAAAGGGGGGTGCAGCGCTGGCTGGCGGAGGAGAATTTTACCGCCGATGGTCAGCAGCGTGAGAAGCTGGAAGCGCTGCGCGGCAGGCCCTGAAGCGGTGGCGACAAAGTAAGAGGCCTCTGCTAAAACGCAGAGGCCTGAAGAGAAAAGAGGGGATTAAGGCTGGGGCACGATTTTAAGTTCGACCATGCCAATGCCCAGTTTGCGCGGGTCCTGCCCCGTGATATTGCCGGTGTTGCTCAGCTGAGGTTCAGGCGGGGCAATCACCAGCTGGTGGCTGGCGTCCGGGTTCTCAAAATGCAGCGTATGGGTCGAGATCGCTTCGCCCAGCGACAGCAGCTGCTGTTGAGTGCCCACGCGAACCGGAATCGGCCGGTGCACATTCGCGCCGTAAGCCCGCGCCGTGATCACCAGATCGAACTTCGCGGGCAGGGCATCGACGTAGTCGATATGCACCTCAGGCGCGAGATTGGCATTTGACCAGCGCCCCCAGCTCTCCGGACGTGAGATGCCGCTGAAGCTTTTCACACTCAGCGGCGCGCCGGGGATATCAAGCCGGAAGCTGTCAGCGCTGTAGCGGATATTGTTATCTTCGATACGGATCTGCGCCAGATTTTGCTGATAACGTGCATCGCTGATCGGCCCGTCCGGGAACTGCACCCGGCCTTTCCATTGCGGTTTGTCGATGTGGGTAACGGACGGTGTGCCGCCGGTTTGCCCCATCGCCACACAGAGATCGCCGGAGAGGGCCAGCGACGGCTGCCAGAGTCGCGCCATTTTAAAACAGCGATCGACCCAGACGAATTTATCGGCTGCCGCGAAATCGGCCAGCTGATAGCGCAGCGGTGCCGAATATTCCCCTTCCGGCATCGGCTCAACGTGTTTGTCGCTGATGCGGAACAGAATCGGCAGCTTAAAAGTGGTCCCGGAGAAGCTGAAGCTATTCTTCGTCTGATCGACGGTGAAGTTCTCCATCTTATTCGGGAAGTTCCAGAGCTGGATAATATCGGGCTTCCAGCTCATGACCTTGCTCTTCATATCGTCAAACTGCGTTGAGAGCGACAGCGAAGAGAGGCTGCTGCGGCCCAGACCTATCGCATTATCGCCGCCGAGAATATCCAGCAGCGTAGCGCCATTATCCAGCGTGCTGCGCTTTGCCTCCAGTAGCTCCGCCTGCGGTTTATCCCCGCGGATCACCATAAAGAGATTGCGACGCGGCTGTTTGATCAGCCAGGGATGCGCGGTGTTGTTCATCGCCAGATGATCGGAACTCACCACGATTACGGTATTTTTAAACCACGGTGACGCTTTGATGCGATCGATCAGCCGCGCGACGTGCTCCTGTGAACAGGCGACCGCGCTGAAGGACTGGTTTGGTTTCCCCTCAATGCTGTAGCTTCGGCGCTGACAGCTGCGCGAGATAAATCCGTCAGGATGGTGAGTGTCGACCGTCAGCGTAAACAGCGCAAAAGGTTTACCGGCCTGGGAGAGCGCCTGATACTTCTCAAAGACTTCGTCGAGCACCGTGTCGTCATAATAGCCCCAGTTATTGCGGTAGCTGGGATCGGCGACGCGGCTTTTCAGCTCCTGCGAACCATAGAGGTTGGCAGGATCGAAGCCGTGCGATTTCAGGAAGACATCCTTACCGGCAAAACGCAGGTCGGCACCCTGAATAAACCAGTTTTCATAGCCGGAGTTTTTCAGGATGTCGCCCAGACAGACATTCTGCGGATAGAAGCTGGAGAGTGACGCCGACGCATTGCCGTCAAACGGGGCAAACAGCGGAATGCCGCACTGTGAGGCGACCATGCCCGCAATCGTGTAATCGGTGCCCGGCAGCTGTTCGGTCTGGCTGAAATCGATACTCTGCTCTTTCTGACGGCTCAGCTCAGGTGCCAGGCCGGGGAAGGCAATCGGATCAAAATAGGTGCGCTCTAAACTCTCGCCATAGATATAAACCACGTTGAGGCGCGGCTGTTCAATGCGGTTACGCGGCACTTTGTAGAAGGTGTCGAAGTCAGAATCGGCCAGCTGGGTATGCGACACGATCAGCGTCGCGACCTGACGAAAGGCGGGGGTAGTCTGCACCGAGCCGATCGCGCAGGCGGCCGCCAGCAGCGACCAGCCCAGATGATGGGGACGTTTACGCCGCCGCAGCACCCAGGAGAGCAGGCAGAACAGCAGAAACAGCACGATGATCAGCCCGATGGCCGGCACCACATATTTACTGACGCCCGCGCCGGTCAGGCTGTTAGTCAGGGTATAGATCACCGCATCATTAATGCCGTCGCCGGTGAAATAGTTACTGGCGTAAAGGGTGGCGTTCAGCACCACAAATATCACCAGCAGAACAAGAACAAGCATAAACCAGAATGTGTTACGCCCGGCTTTACAGGAATAGATAGCAATAGCAGCCAGAAACAGCACGACTGACACAAATTCGGACAACGGGAAATCCTCTCTCTGCAGGGGGGCGCGGGGCGTCACGCAACCGGCCATCGTCGGGGGATGGTTTTTCGACAATCTATATTGGCTGTCATCGGGCTGCAACATATCCGGCGGATTTGTGCGAGGAAGCGCAGAGGGATTTTGTGTCGTGCCTGCCGGGCGTTCAGCAGACGTGACGGTGGCTGGCGCGCACCGTCAGCAGAGCAGGCGTCCGGGCCGCTTTTCAGAGTTTGCCGGTCAGATACTGCGCTTCGCCGTCGGCAAAACTCCAGTCGCCTTTGTCATTGGTGATAAAGCTGATCATCAGATCGTTGCCCTGCACGCCACAATGCTCACGCAGTTCGCGCGCCAGCTCCGCCATAAACCGCTGTTTCTGTTCGCTGCTGCGCGGACTGGTAAAGACCCGCACCATCACCAGATTATCGCTGCGGCTGAATCCCAGCCCGGTGTCCTGAAACACCATCTGATAGCGTTTGTTTTCATGAACAATCTGATAGCGATCCCGTTCCGGCACGTTAAAGGCGGTCAGCACGGCCCGGTGCGCGGCATCCAGTAATGTACGCAGCTCAGATTCTGAACGACCCTCAATAACATCAAATTGCAGCAGTGGCATAGCGGTTTCTCCTGAGAAATAAGAGGCCTATGGTGACGGCTTTATCCGGCGGGAAAAAGCGCGTAGCCTGAAATGATTATTCATTATTGTGAACAATGCTGATGAAAGAGATGAAGACAGACACCCTGTGGGAGCATCTGCACTGGCTGACGGTACTGGCAGAGCAGGGCAGTTTCACCCGCGCGGCAGCGCGGCTGGATGTCAGCAAAGCGGCGATGAGCCAGAAGATCAAAGAGCTGGAGGAGAGAGCGGGTCTGATGCTGGTGCAGCGCACCACGCGCAGCGTGCGGCTTACCTCCGCCGGTGAGAAGCTGGTGGAGGAGCTGCGCGAGCCTTTTGCCCGCATCGAACAGAGTTTTTTCAGCGTGCGGGATACCGCCGGGCCGGTGCGGGGTCTGGTGCGCATCACCGCACCCGTGGCGTTTGCCCGCCAGCAACTGGTGCCGCTTATCGGCGAGTTTCTGCGTGACTATCCGCAGGTACGCCTGCAGCTGGATGTGACGGATCGCCTTGTCTCGCTGAGCAGCGAGGGGTTTGATCTGGCGATTCGCCACTGTGACACGCTGCCGGAAACGCACGTGGCGCTGCCACTGTGCGACACGCAGACCGTGCTGGTGGCCTCACCAGCCTATCTCAGGGCGCAGGGCGTGCCGGAGAGTCCGCAGGTGCTGGCGCAGCACAACTGCCTTTACTACCCGCGCGGCGTCGAGTCACCGCGCTGGCGGTTTGTCGCGCCGGGGGAGAGCGAAACGGTTCAGGTGCAGATTCAGGGCAGTTTTGCCACCAACAACAGTGAATCGATCCGCGATGCGGCCCTGCAGGGTCTGGGCATTGCCATGCTGCCCGACTTCAGCGCCCATGAGGCGCTGTCAGCGGGATCGTTACAGCGGGTGTTGCCGGAGTGGCAGCCGGTCGGCGCTTTTGCCGCCCGCCTGTGGATCGTGCGACCCTGGGCGGCACAGGTGCCGCGCGCGGTCACCACCTTTACACACTGGTTACGCGCCCGCTTTAACCACTGAGGGCAGTGCCAGTCCCGGTGAACGGGTATGCATCATCTCCCCAATCAGGCTGCTGCGGTTATAGAGGCCGATGCGCAGATTGAAGTCGAGATGCAGCCGCTCATTGCCGGTTAACTTAATAATCGGTGGCGGCGTCTGGGGGCGCTGCTGAAACAGCACTGACTGCGCAAAGGCGCTGCTGCTGTCGGCGTGCAGGCGCTGATAATACCAGGCGCTGGCTTCACCTTTACGCAGATAGAGATTGGCCCGCCGGTATTCACGCATCGCCACCTGCTGCGCCAGTGAGAGCAGATGACGGGACGGATTATCCATATTCTGCACAAGCAGCGGAAAGTCATCGCGCTTCTGCAGCTCATGAAAATAGTTGCGGATGCCGACATTTTTAACCGGCGCCAGCTGTTTCAGCCATTCACGGATAAAAGGGTTCTGCGCCGGGGCGGCCAGAAACCAGCTTTCAATGACCGGCGCAAGCAGGTTCAGCGTTGACTGCTCACGGTAGTAGCCGATCAGATCCAGAGACCGCGCCTCGTGAACGCGATGCACCCAGGCGAGATCCTCGAACAGCAGGGTGCTGCAGTCAATGCCGATGCCGCCGTAACGGTGAAGCAGTTCCAGCCGGATGATCTCACTTTTATGCGCCAGCGTCAGATCGGCCGAGATAAAGCGGAGGTCGGGCAGCCATTGCGACAGGGTGCGCTGTGTCACCAGATAAACCTGGTGATCGGGATTATCCCGTCGTATTTTGCTGATATTGAGCGCCATCGAGGCAGGCAGCTGTTCATTATGCCAGACCATCCAGACAATCTTTGGAATCTCCGGCAGATCTTTCTGCTGAGCGATTAAAACGACATTATCTTCCTGACCCGGATCATATTCCGGCGCCTGACAGAGTCTTTGCTGTTTTTTATTCCATAACATCTGGCTGCTGAACGATATTCTTTTCCAGTTGCGCCAGATTTTATGCGCTGGACGTTGGCGATGTGCAGTCATGATATACCTGTTATTTTTATTTTCCCGTCATAGTGCAGACTCTGCCTGTTCGCATGGGGCGGAAACAGGCGGCATTACAGACTGGCTGCAACCCCGATGCGTGCGGGAATTATTGAAAGGGTTTCCCTGGTGGCGACGCAGTGCCTGAGCGCGCGGTAGTTTCCTCACGGCTATCTGGAATTGCACTGCACCTTTTTAATAAAACATTATTTACTGATTAGCTATGCCTTTTTTTGACTTTAGGATAAAACGGAATCAGGCCGGGCATGAAATAAAAATAAAGGTATGGCCATAATTAATCATTTATTTCATCCCGGCACGCGCCGTTATTCAGGAATATCTGAATCGCGAGAGCAGGATGCTTACGGGAATGCGGGAGCGGGCGTGATTGCGCTTAATGTGTGACGTAAGCCCGGCTCATCAATCCGCCGAATCAGACAGCCTGAAGCGCATTGTCTACGCTTAAGAAGAACTTACTGAGAAAGGAGCGCACATGCAGAGTGAATCATGGGGTTTGCTGGCGGTCGATAAGCGGGGCAATCGCGTCCTGTTTCTTAATCCGGAGACGTTCGCGGTTGAGCGGGAACTGAACGCCTTTCCACCGCGCCCGCATGAACTCCTGATGCTGGCCCCCTGGGGTAAAGCCTATGTGCCGGTCTATGGCGACGGCGTGCATGGCGACAATCCCCATCCGGGTCATAAAGTGGCGGTCATTGATTTAGCGCGTCGGACGATCAGCGGCTTTATCGATCTCTCGCCGCTGCGGGCACCCCACAGCGGTCAGCTGGGGCGCGACGGTAAAGTCTACCTCTGCTGTGAGGAGAGCGCCGCCGTGGCGGTGATCGATCCACAGAGTGATAAGGTCGAAAAAGTTATTCCGATCCCTTCGCACAATGCGCATCGACTGACGCTCTCTCCCAGCGGCCGCAAGCTCTTCACCGATAATGAAGAGGATGCCACCATCACGGTGGTGGATCTGTGTGAGGCGGAAGGGCGGGTCATCGACACCATTCTGCTGCCTGGCCCGATTGCCGGTATCGCGGCCTCACCGAAACACCCTTATCTGGTCGCCAGCGCGGCTGACGCGCCGCTGCTCTATGTGATCGATCGGCAAAGCCACCGCATCCGTCAGCGCCTGACGCTGCCGGGCCATCAGCAGCCCTGCCAGGTGGTGCGCTTCAGCGACGATGGCGAACAGCTGGTGGCAATAGGGGATCAGGAACCCCTGGTCACGCTGTTTGACGATTTGCTGAATCCGCTGGGTGACATCGCGGTGGGTAACATGCCGATGGATGGCTGTTTTACCCCCGACAAAAAGCAGCTGCTGATTGCCAATCAGGATGATGGCACGCTGAGCGTGATCGATCTGGGGCAGCGTAAAGTGATTGCCACGCCGCGTGTGGGAACGGGGTGTGAAGTGCTGGGCTATTTTTCGCTCGATCAGATAAACGGGCGATGATAGATCGCGGAACTCCAGTGGCGGCTGCTGGCATGCTTCTCCGCCTGCCAGCCCCGTTTACGTAATTCCCGGGCAATCATCTTATTCATGATGCCGTGGCCCAGCAGCAGCACGGTGCCCTGAGCGGAGTACCCGATTAACTTTTCTGCGGCCGCCGCGGCGCGCTGGCGCGCATGAGGCAGCGACTCCGCATCACCCGCATATCCGCAGAACCAGAGCAGCCGCAGCAGCGCCAGCCAGCAGAGGATCGGCAGCTGCATCGCGCCCATTCGCAGCATCGGCACGGCAACTTCACTGAACAGAGCATTCACCTCATGCGGCTGCAGACCAAGCTGACTCAGGGAGGACTGCGCGCGGGGCAGGGGACTGCAGACAACAACCGCCGCCTGACGGGCAATGTGGACAGTGCGCGGGGGCGGTCCGTCACTGACCTGTGACCGATCGTAGGCTTCGCACCAGTCTGCCAGCGCCTGCACGCTCAGACGGCCTGCGGCCTGATGATCGGGTTTACCGTGTCGCATCAGAATAATGGTCATACATTCTCTGCCTGGCCTTTTTTTCAGGGTAACGCATTATTTGCGCGCGCAGCGATTTTTCAGCCTGAGCCTGAGTGTCATCCTGCGGTCACAGAGCTGTGCGACAACAGAGCCCGATGAAAGCAGCCCCGCCTGTTTTTTACGCTTAATGATTAGAGAAAGTGCTGACTTAACGTGAGGGATGACTTTTTTTTGTGCAAAGTGAGGCGCTGTTAACTGGCTGAATTTGCGATAAAAAACCATGGTGACGCACTGTGATAGTGAAGTCTGACTAACATTTTGCGTCGGGATCGCTTGATTTATCTACGCGCGTAGATACACTAGGTCCCCAGTGATTGCTCACGGTGCTCGATGCACAGTCGGCTCCATCGATTGTTAAGTTACATTCGCTCAGTTTAAGTGACCGGTTAAAAAAGATCGGCGAAAGCGGGCGAGGCAGATGATTCCAACACCAGGGAATCCTTTAACCTTTCATCATGGTTAGTCAACTGAACGTCGCCACCGGGGAATTCCGCTTTTATCAGGGAATCGACCCATGGACGGGCGTTTATCGATCTGCATACGCATTCAGGGATAGGGTTATGACGGCACACAATTCCGTTAAGCAGCAGGCATCACTGTCATCCACTTCAGCCGCCGATGCGCGGTTTAACACCCCCTCAGGCCGCAAAGATTTCTGGCGCGCCACATTCTCATGCTGGCTCGGAACGGCGATGGAGTACGCGGATTTCGCGCTCTATGGTCTGGCTGCCGGTATCATCTTCGGCGATGTCTTCTTTCCCGAATCGACACCGGCCATGGCGCTGCTCTCCAGCTTTGCCACCTGGTCAGTCGGCTTCGTTGCCCGGCCTATCGGCGCACTTTTCTTCGGCTGGCTCGGCGACCGCAAAGGGCGAAAGGCGGTCATGATCACCACCATCATTCTGATGGGGGCCTCCACCACCTTTATCGGCTTAATTCCCAGCTATGCCACGATTGGCGTCTGGGCACCCGCCTGTCTGGTCCTGCTGCGCTTCACGCAGGGGTTCGGCGCGGGTGCAGAGCTCTCTGGTGGTACGGTCATGCTGGGCGAGTATGCGCCCGCAGAGCGTCGCGGGCTGGTCGCTTCCGTTATCGCGCTGGGCTCTAACAGCGGCACACTGCTGGCGTCGCTGGTCTGGCTGCTGGTGGTGCAGATGGATCAGCAGAGCCTGCTGGCGTGGGGCTGGCGTATTCCTTTTCTCAGCAGTGCGCTTATAGCGCTGGTGGCATTGTGGATCCGGCGTCATCTGCGGGAAACCCCGGTTTTTGAGCGCAGAAAAGCGGAGATGGAGGCGGCGCGCGCCGGAGTGCTGGCGACCCCGCCGGTGAAGGATACGCGGCCGTTCTTCCAGCGCACCCGCGCCTTCTGGACGATGGTGGGGCTGCGCATCGGTGAAAACGGTCCCTCCTATCTGTCGCAGGGCTTCATCGTCGGCTATGTCGCGAAGGTTCTGCTGGTGGATAAGTCGGTTCCGACCACGGCGGTGTTCCTTGCGTCGCTGCTGGGTTTCCTGATCATCCCTTTTGCGGGCTGGCTCTCTGACCGTTTTGGCCGCCGGATCGTTTATCGCGTCTTCTGTCTGCTGCTGATGCTCTACGCCTGGCCCGCTTTTACGCTGCTGGATACGCGTGAACCGATGCTGGTCATTCCGGTGATTGTGGTGGGCATGGGGCTGGCGTCGCTGGGTATTTTTGGTGTGCAGGCCGCCTGGGGCGTGGAGATGTTCGGCGTGCATCATCGCTACACCAAAATGGCGGTAGCGAAGGAGCTGGGTTCGATTCTCTCCGGCGGCACGGCACCGCTGATTGCGGCTGCTATGCTCTCTTATACCGGACACTGGTGGCCGATTGCGGTCTACTTCTCGGCGATGGCCGCGATTGGATTCTTTACCACCTTTGTTGCGCCTGAGACGCGAGGGCGGGATCTCAATCTGCCTGATGACGCCATCTGACAGGGCAAAACGAAATAAGCAGCAGGCCGTGTAAAGCGGCCTGTTTTTTTAGGGAGGAAAGTGATGTGCCTAAGTCGTTAACGGGAAAAGTGACCCGCAGTGAAGTGGCGAAAGCGGCAGGCACCTCAGTGGCAGTTGTCAGTTATGTCATTAACAACGGGCCGCGTCCGGTCGCCGAGGCGACCCGGCAGCGGGTGCTGGAGGCGATTAAAGCGACCGGTTACCGGCCCAATGCGGCTGCACGGGCGCTGGCGTCCGGCAACACCAAAACCTTTGGTCTGGTCGTGCCGAACATCGGCAATCCGTTTGTCGCCTCCATGGCACACGTGCTGTTGCAGGAATCGATGAATCACGGTCATGTCATGCTGCTGGGCGATGCCGGTGACGATCGCCGGCGCGAACTGGAGCTTATTCAGGGGCTGCTCAACCGGCAGGTCGATGGCCTGTTTTATAACAGCGTCGATCGCCATCCTTACATTGACCTGATTAAAGCGAGCGGCACGCCCCTGGTGATGCTGGAACGGGTGGAACCTCAGCCGGGCGTGAACATGCTGCGCGTCAATGAGCGCCAGGCGGCCTGGCAGGTCACGGCACATCTGCTGAGCCACGGCTATCAGCAGGTCGGCATCATCACCGGTCCGGTCGATATGCTTAATGCGCAGGATCGTATTCAGGGCTGGCGCGATGCCATGCAGGAGCGCGGCCTGCCGATTGATGAATCGCTGATGTTTCCCGCCAGCTACACCCCGCAGGGGGGATATGAAGCGGTGCAGACGATGATCGCCCGTGGCTGTGTGCCCCGCGCGCTGTTCACCAGCAACGAAGGTCAGGCGATTGGCGCAGTGCGGGCCTTTTCGGAGCATCAGATCCGGGTGCCACAGGATGTCGCGCTGGTCTGCTTCAACGGGACCAATCAGTCATCGTTTCATGTCCCGACATTAACGACCGTGCGTCAGCCACTGCGCGAGATGGCGCGTGCGGCGATCCACATGCTGAAAGAGGGGCAGAGCGAAGCCCAGTTAAAGGAGTTTCCACACTATCTTGAAATCGGTGAATCCTGCGGCTGCACGCCGCAATCTCAGAGTTAACGAATAAGAAGATGAAAAGAATCATTATTGATTGCGATCCCGGTAATGGGATTGCAGGTGCCAACACCGATGATGGCCTGGCGATTGCGCTGGCCTTAGCCTCACCCGGCCTGTCGCTGGAATTAATCACCACCGTGGCGGGCAATACGCCGAGTGAGGTGGGCGCGCGCGTGGCGAAAGATCTGATTGCCCGGCTGGGACTCTCCATTCCGGTGGTGCAGGGGGCGACACAGGCGCTGCAGGAAGATCCGGCGCCGTGGCGCGAGACGCTCGACAACCGGGTTAATCAGCTGGCGCTGGCCGATCTCTGGCAGGATGTCCGTCAGCCAGCCGATGTCACCGCGGATGGATTTGACGCGGCTGACGCTATCGGCAGGCTGATTTGCGACAATCCGGGCGAGATTACGCTGGTGGCGATTGGCCCGCTGACGAACGTGGCGCTGGCGATGCAGCGCTATCCCGCGATGGCCGAATCGGTGGCAGAGATTGTGGTCATGGGAGGCGTCTTTGCGCTGGATGACTATATCAAAGACACCAACTTCGGCCTGGACCCGGAAGCGGCGCACCAGGTGCTGCACAGTGGTGCTGCGGTAACGCTGGTGCCGATGGATGTCACCACGCAGACGCTGCTGACCCAGCAGGATCTGACCCGGCTGACCGCCGTTGATCATCCGCTGGCCGACTTTGTGCGCGACACGCTGCGCCCGTGGATCGACTATTCGATGCAGACCCGTCAGCTGGCGGGATGCTGGATCCACGATGCGCTGGTGGTCGCCTGGCTGCTGAATCAGCGTGTCGCCTCAGGAATCGATTACCGGGTCGACATTGAGCTGCGTCCCGGTGCCACGCGCGGCAAAAGCTGGCGTTATCGGCAGCCGCTCCGGCTCTCTGTCGGTGTGCCCGAGCAGTGCGGCGCCTCGGTGCATGTCCTGCATCGCGTCGATAACACGCTGCTGTTATCGATCCTTGAGCAGGCTTTCAGACGCCTGATTAGCTGAGCAGAGGTAAAGGGTCAGATCGCTTCGCAGACATCAATCCAGCGGGCATTCGTCAGTTCAGCCATCTGCTGCGGCGAAATGCGGACGGCGCTATGGATGGCGCCAGCGGCAGGTAAGACTTCTTCAAAACTGCGCAGTGAAACATCACAGTAGACGGTCAGCGGATTTTCCAGACCGAAAGGACAGACGCCACCCACCGGGTGGCCGGTCCAGTTAATCACCTCGTCAACGCTCAGCATGCGCGCTTTCGCGCCCAGCGCCGCTTTCAGCTTGCGATTGTCCAGCCGGGCATCGCCTCGCGTCACGATCAGCACCACCTCGTTTTTCACTTTCAGCGACAGGGTTTTTGCTATTTCGCCTGGCGTCACGCCGTGGGCGCGAGCGGCCATCCCGACCGTTGCGGTGCTCTCTGCCAGTTCAATAATTTCAATTTCAGGGGCGTGTTCGGCGAAGAACTGGCGCACAGACTCCAGACTCATCTTTCTCTCCAGGCTGATCGAAGGCGTAAAAATTGCCACAAGCCTCTGTGCCTGTAAACGGGATAAACGGAGAATTCGCGGGAATCGGGTCTGTTTAGCTGCTGCTCAGGGTGCAGTTGCCGCATTGCTGAACATCGGGAATGCGATAGCGCTGGCAACAGCTGCGCCGCACCAGTTCACCGTCACGCGGGATCATGGTGCGATAGAGGGGATTGTCGCTGCCATCCAGCAGCCGCTGGTTAAAGAACAGCGCCTGTTCCAGCTGCAGGACCAGCGTCTCATCTATCTGGCTTTTCAGCTCACCCAGGAACCACTGGAAGGTGAACCCCATGTTGTTCCAGATCAGGCGGGCATTGATGTCACCATGCTGCGTAATGCCATTCACGGCC
Organism: Pantoea anthophila; assembly: GCF_026104315.1. Lineage (NCBI taxonomy): Bacteria > Pseudomonadati > Pseudomonadota > Gammaproteobacteria > Enterobacterales > Erwiniaceae > Pantoea > Pantoea anthophila. Next base: position 3,347,999 of record NZ_CP110473.1, on the reverse strand, counting down.
GGGATGAGATGCTGCTGAATCAGGCGGTCGATGCGCTGCAGAGGATTGAGATAGCGCGCCTCTTCATCCTCCTGCACATCAATCCAGAAGGTGGCCGGATGGCCATGCTCATGAAAACCGACACGAATGTGTTCAGGCGAGCAGTCGAGCGCGCGGGACTCCTGCAGCAGGGCCATCAGCAGCGGCGGGATCAGCAGACCGAAATACCACTGCGCCCAGAGTGAGAGCACGGGTTTCGCTTCACGCACCGCATCGGGATGATCGCGATAGAGATAGTCACTGTAGCGGCGGATAAGCGGGGCGAAGGTGTCAGCGTGTGACCAGACGGCAAGGATCTGCGCATCACGCGGGGCTGACTGGCTGAGCCTGGTCGAATCCAGCAGATAGCTGCGCTGCTGTTGCAGCCGTTCATACAGACTTTCCGCCAGTGGACGGTCATTCTGCCGGAAGATCATCGACTGAGCGCTGAAACGCTGTTCCTGAGCTGAAGCGGTTGCCATGACGACTCGCGAAAAGTGTAGATAAGAAAGCAAATGATAATCGTTATTGATTAACTCTACAAGCGGCGTAAAAGCGTGCGGTTGCTGGCGGTAAAAACAACAGGGGAGGAGAGGAGTAATCAGCCCGGCGATGACCGCGACAGATCGGTCAGATCAACAGGGGCAGACGCCGGTTATCAGCGGGTTATACGGGCTCTTCTGCGGTGTGAGGCGCCTCTCTGGGTAAATCTTCCCAGGCGAGAATGGTATTCCGGCCCTGGTTCTTCGCGACATAGAGGGCACTGTCAGCATTGGCGACGGCCTGGTCGAACTCGTTGTCGTAAATCGGCGCAATCCCCGCGCTGATAGTGACGTGCGTTGACACAGTCTCATTGAACAGATGGGGGATCTCTAAATCCACCACATACTGACGGATGCGCTCTGCCAGCTTCATCGCAATGGAGCTGTTCACGTTGGTCATCAGCACCAGGAACTCTTCACCGCCATAGCGGGTAACGACATCGCGCGAACGCACCGCATCACGGATCGCCACAGAGACCCGCGCCAGCGCCTGATCGCCCATCGCATGACCATAATTGTCGTTGTAGGCCTTGAAGTGATCGATATCCAGCAACAGCACAAAGTGGCTGCCGGCGTGGTTTTCCAGGATATTGTCGAGCCGGTTCTTCAGGCCTCGGCGGTTATACAGCCCGGTCAGCGGATCGAGCATGCTGAGGTCGCTGAAGGTCTCTTTCTCTTCATAAAGCTGATGCATCAGACGCAGGGTAAAGTTGTCGGCCCGGCGGCGCATCAGGTGCTGCAATGAAAAACCGATCAGCGGCAGGGAGATGGTCAGCAGAATAAGCGGCAGATGCTGACCATTGTCGAGCAGCAATACGGTCAGAACGGGCGGGGCGACGTGCAGACAGAAAGCCACCAGATAATCGCTCAGGGCGATGGCGCTGATAAATAACACGCTGATCAGGCTGATAATCAGAAAGCCACCATCAAAATAGAACACCAGATGGAAACGATAATTAATATGCCAGGCCCAGAAGATCCCTAATAGCAGCGCAACAGGATTTAACAGGGGGAGTTTAACTTTGGGCCAGATTAAATGGGCAATTAACGTGAGGGAGCTGAAGGCGGCGACACACATAACCGGCAGCGTCGTCTCACTTTTTTCCGTGCTCATTATTGGCAGCAGATAAAAGAGGGAAACGGCGATATTTAAAAACAGGAAAAGCATCACTGAAAGCCGGTATTTACTCTGCTTCAGTTCTTCATATGATTGTAATTTCATTATAAATACTCGTGACGACCCTGAAATACCAAAGCGCAAGCCAGCAGAAAGGAGGGGTCTGCAGGACCATGAGCAAATATTGCTAGTGCTGTTATTAAAGGTGTTATCGGCCGCAATCTAGCATTTTCCAGATGATCTGTCATCTTCAGCGCCGGGCCAGCCAAAAACAGGCTGCAGAACGGGAAAAACTGTCATATGATAATGGGAATGCTTATCATTTGAGGTTGGCGTCATGGGGATAGCGATCGTAGCGGCCTGCGGCCTGTGGGGAATCAGCTGGGCACTGGGCAAAAAACTGGATAGTGCGTGGGGGGTTCTGCTGCCGTGCATAGCGCTGCCGCTGTTTGCCCTGTGGGAGCCGGGATTCAGTCAGTGGCGAATGGTGATGATCGTTGCGCTGTTGCTGACGGTGGTGATGCTCTTTCATCAGCGCCTGCGTCACTATCTGCTGCTGCCATCCTGCCTGGCATTAGCGACCGGACTGGCGGCGGTTTCCGTGAATTTTCATCTGAATTAGCAACAGTGCAGGGGCGTCATGCTGACGTAACAGAAAAGGTGTAAAAATCAGAAGGCGAGCCTGAAATGGCAAAGAAACGGTCAGAACAGGAAGGAAACATGAATAAAGCCGGAGGATGACAACGTTGGTGCGAAGAGAGGGACTTGAACCCTCACGTCCGTTAAGACACTAACACCTGAAGCTAGCGCGTCTACCAATTCCGCCACCTTCGCATCTTGTTGTCTTTTCATATCACCGCAATGGTGCGAAGAGAGGGACTTGAACCCTCACGTCCGTTAAGACACTAACACCTGAAGCTAGCGCGTCTACCAATTCCGCCACCTTCGCGCAGTGCTCGCGATATGAAACATGTGATTTTGGTGCGAAGAGAGGGACTTGAACCCTCACGTCCGTTAAGACACTAACACCTGAAGCTAGCGCGTCTACCAATTCCGCCACCTTCGCATACCCGTAACACCCTGAGAATGTTACAACCACGGAGGCGCATTCTAGAGATTTTACTCTTTGCGTCAACAACTATTTCGTCGGGCTGAAACGATCGCTCTAAAAAGCAACATTTTCAGCCCGGCAACGCGGTCAGCAGCGGAAAAAAGGATTAACGGGTTTTCGCACCGCGACCATAGACGGCACGGTAAACCTTAAAGCGGCCAGTCTGTGCGATCACTTCATGGCTGCCGAACGCCTCATCCAGCGCCTGTGGATAGGGCAGGAAGGCATTGGCAACGATACGCAGTTCACCGCCGGTGTTCAGATGCTTCACCGCGCCACGGATTAACGCCTGTGCCGCATCGAGGCTGGTCTGCGTGCCTTCATGGAACGGCGGGTTAGAAATAATCATGTCGAAACGTCCGGTGACGTCAGAGAAGACGTTGCTGGGGAAGACCTCGCCCTCAATGCCGTTGGCGGCCAGCGTCGCCTTACTCGCTTCAATCGCCGCCGCGTGAACGTCACACAGCCACAGGCGTACTTTAGGCGAACGGGCGTGCAGTGAGGCGGCAATGACGCCCGCGCCACAACCCATATCCAGCACTTTTCCTTTAGTGTGTGGCGTAAAGGTGGAGAGCAGCAGGGCACTGCCGCTGTCCAGACCATCGCGGCTGAAGACGCCAGGCAGGGTGTGAATCGTCAGGTCATCCATCTGATACTGATGACCAAAGGCGCCGGCATCAAAGTCAGGCTGTGCGTCGAGGCGACCGTGATAGAGACCACAGCGGCGCGCGCTGTCGATCTTCTCCAGCGTTACCCAGGACTCCAGCATGCCTTCTGCACTGCGAACGCCGCTGCGGTTTTCACCGACCACGAACACGTCGCAGCCCACCGGCAGCAGCGACAGCAGATTCTGCAGCTGGAACTGCACTTCCGGCTTATTTTTGGTCCAGAAGTAGACCAGCGTATCGCAGCCCTGCACATCTTCCGCCTGCGCAACCAGTCCATAACGCGCCTGTTCGCCCATACGGCGGCTCAGGTTTTGCCAGTGATGATATTGCTGGGTGTGCACGCGCGACGAGGCGGTTTCCAGCTGAGCGGGCAGGTCATCCTGCAAATCGCCAGCAAATAAAACGTGGCGGGCGGTAAATTCATCACTGTGGCGCAGAATGACTTCGCTGGCCGGGGTAAAAGCAGACATGTAGAGCTCCTGTAAGATCTGAGCGGGGATTATAGTGGTTTGTTGGCGCATGTTCGATGGGTTTGCTAGCATAGCGTCGCATTCAGGCAGCCAACAGGTAACACCATGACGTCCAGGCGCGACTGGCTTTTACAGCAAATGGGAATTACGCAGTATCAACTGCGCCGCCCGCGCGTGCTTCAGGGCGAAATTGCCGTCACGCTGGCGCCGGACACGCAGTTAATCATTGTCGCTGACGTGCCCCCCGGGCTGGATGAACCGCTGATGCGCGACGTGCTGCAGACGCTCAATCTTCAACCCGTCCAGGTGATGACCGTGACGCCGGATCAACTCCAGATGCTGCCGGAAACGCTGAACTGCGCCGGCTGGCTGCTTGGGGTTGAGAGTGCACAGACTTTTAATGGCGTGGCACTGACCAGCGCCGCTTTCAATGAACTGATCAGCAGCGGCGTCGCCAGACGCGCGCTCTGGCAACAGATGTGTAACCATGACAGCCATCTCTTTACTCACCCCTGACGATCGGGCCGAGGCCTTTGCCATCGAGCGTCGCAGTCACGCGTTTCCCTGGAGTGAACAGACGTTTGCCAGCAATCAGGGCGAGCGCTTCCTCAATTTACGGCTGGATGCCGAAGGAAAAATGGCCGCCTTTGCCATTACCCAGGTGGTGCTGGATGAAGCGTCGCTGTTTAACATCGCGGTCGATCCCGCCTGGCAGCGCCGGGGATTTGGCCGTCAGCTGTTGCAGCATCTGATCGACGAGTTAATAAAACGCGATGTGCTGACGCTGTGGCTCGAAGTCCGGGCATCCAATCTGCCCGCCATTGCGCTTTATGAGCAGATGGGATTCAACCAGGTGAGCCGTCGTTCCAACTACTATCCCACCGCCAGCGGGCGTGAAGATGCCCTGATGATGGCGCTGACGCTGTAGCGGTGCTAAGGAGCTTTAATGTCAGAACAGTGGGATTGCATCCTGTTTGATGCGGACGATACCCTTTTTCATTTCGATGCTTATGCCGGTTTGCAGCGGCTGTTCGCCGGTTATGACGTGCAGTTCTCCGACCAGGATTACAGCGACTATCAGGCGGTTAACAAGCCGCTCTGGGTTGATTATCAGAACGGCACGATTACCGCGTTGCAGCTACAGACCCAGCGTTTCAATCACTGGAGCGAAAAGCTCAGCGTCGCGCCGGAGATCCTCAACAGCGGCTTCCTGACCGCCATGGGCGAGATCTGTACGCCACTGCCAGGCGCGGTGAGCCTGATGAAGCAGCTGCACGGTCGGGTAAAGATGGGCATCATCACCAACGGCTTTACCGCGCTGCAGCAGACGCGCCTGGAGCGCACCGGTTTCCGCGACTACTTTTCGGCGCTGGTGATCTCTGAGCAGGTCGGCGTGCCAAAACCGGCGGTGGAGATTTTTGATTATGCGCTGAACCTGATGGGCAATCCGGATCGTCAGCGGGTGCTGATGGTCGGGGATACGCCGGAATCCGATATTCTCGGCGGCATGAATGCCGGGGTGAAAACCTGCTGGCTCGATCATGGCACCCGGCCGCTGCCGGAACATATCAAACCGACCTGGCAGGTCAAATCGCTGGCTGAGCTGGAAGCGCTGCTGATCGGCTAAGGGAAGCTATCTCGCAAATCCGCAACGTTCCCATAAAAAAGGCCCGCAGAGCGGGCCTTTCTCGTTTTTCACAAACTCAGCACGGGACAGCGGTGAGACCGAGCCGGCGAAGGGAACAGGGTCAGATCGGAAAGTCGCTTAAGCCATCCGTGGCCGCTCGGCCCGCGCAATTACGCACCTCATCCCTGAGGTGCGCCCGTAGCCGGGCCAACGCTCTGCGTTGTTCAAAAACGCTCCCGACGTTTTTGTCCCTGGCGCGGGACGCTTTCCTCCTCTGCCCCTGTTCCCTGCGCGTTTAGCTTATTCGTTGCGGTCAGGCTAAGCCGGATTTGGTTTGCCCGGCAGTATAAAAAAGGCCCGCACAGCGGGCCTTTCTCGTTTTATCCTCTCAGCAGAGCCGGACATTACTCTTTCTTCGGGTCATCTTCATCCCGATCCTCCTGCACCGGCGTGCTGGCGGTGAGCAGGAACGGTGACTGCTGCCAGCGGGTACGGCGGTGGCGCAGCAGGGTACGGGAGAGAATGATGCCGATGGCCAGCGCCAGCAGCATCATCAGGCGCAGAATATTGGTGGTGTTGTCGACCTGATGTGAGTCGGTGACCAGCACATGGGTGTCCAGCGTCACGCGCAGAAAGCCCAGCGGGCCATCGTTTCCGGCCAGGGGCTGCACAATCTGGTGGTTGAAATAGCTGCCTGCACGCTGCCCGTCGAGAGCGAGCCTGTCGCGCACGTTGATGTTTTCTCCGCTGTGCGCCACCAGGCTGCCGTCGCCGTCATACACCGACGCATCCAGAATGCGGCTGTTCGCCGTCATCTGATTCAGAATCGCTTCTATCTGATTACGGTTGTTTTCACTGTTGTCCATCAACGGCTTAAGGCTGAACGCCACCTGGCTGGTCAGCGTATGAGCCAGCTCTTCGACCTGTTCAGAACGCGCCATCTGATGACCGGTACTGAACCAGGAGACGCCCTGCATCAGGGCGACCAGCAGCGTCATCGAGATGAGAACGATCACGGTACGATGTAAGCGAAATTTCAGCGCGGTTTTAGCCATTACTCATCCGGGTCATGTCACAACAGAAAGCCTGGAGATTATGTTGCCAGAAGCGACGCAGACAGGGTAGCCTCTTGCGTGGTTTTGTTGTCCCTACAGGAGCTCTGATGCCAAATCGTTTAACCTGGTGCGATCTTCCCGCCGATGTCTCTTTCTGGCCGGGTTTGCCCCTTTCTCTTAGCGGTGATGAAGTGATGCCGCTGGATTATCGCGCTGGCCGCACCGGCTGGCTGCTGTATGGCCGCGGGCTGGATAAGCAACGGCTGACCGATTATCAGCATCAGCTGGGTGCAGCGATGGTGATTGTCAGCGCCTGGAACGTCGATGAGTATCAGGTGATCCGCCTGGCAGGCTCGCTGACGCCGTTTGCGACTAAACTGGCGCACGATGCCGGGCTGGACGTGGCGCCGCTGGGCAAAATCCCCTACCTCAAGACCCCCGGTCTGCTGGTGATGGATATGGACTCCACCGCGATTCAGATCGAATGTATCGACGAGATCGCTAAACTGGCAGGCAGCGGAGAGCAGGTAGCAGAAGTGACAGAGCGCGCGATGCGCGGTGAACTCGACTTCAGCGCCAGCCTGCGTCAGCGCGTCGCTACCCTGCAGGGCGCAGACGCCAATATTCTGAAACAGGTGCGTGATGAGCTGCCTTTAATGCCGGGCTTAACCACCCTGACGCAGAAGCTGCAGGCGCTGGGCTGGCAGGTGGCTATCGCCTCCGGCGGCTTCACCTACTACGCCGAATACCTGCGCGATAAGCTGCATCTGTCGGCCGTAGTCGCCAACGAACTGGAAATTCGCGACGGCAAACTGACCGGCAACGTGCTGGGTCCGATTGTCGACGCACAATATAAAGCCGATACGCTGAAGAAGCTGGCGCAGCGTTTTGATATCGCGCCGGAACAGACGGTCGCGATTGGCGACGGAGCCAATGACCTGCTGATGATCAAAGCCTCCGCGCTGGGCATTGCGTTCCATGCTAAACCTAAGGTGAATGAGCAGACTGCGGTCACCATTCGCCATGCCGATCTCATGGGGGTGTTCTGCATCCTGACCGGCAGCCTGATCCACGAAGAGCGTTAACTGAGGAATTGATTTGGCCAAAGCGGCAAAACGCGCATTTGTCTGTAACGAATGCGGCGCAGATTACCCACGCTGGCAGGGGCAGTGCAGCGCCTGTCACGCCTGGAACACCATCACCGAGGTGCGCATTGCCGCCTCACCCGCGGCTGCGCGCAACGAGCGCCTGAGCGGCTATGCCGGCAGCGCCGGCACCAGCCGGGTGCAGAAACTGTCAGAAATCAGCCTGGAGGCACTCCCGCGCTTCTCCACCACCTTTAAAGAGTTTGATCGGGTGCTGGGCGGCGGCGTGGTGCCGGGCAGTGCGATTCTGATTGGCGGCAGCCCCGGCGCGGGTAAATCCACGCTGCTGCTGCAGGTGATGTGCCGGTTGTCGGAAGGGATGAAAACCCTGTACGTCACCGGCGAAGAGTCCCTGCAACAGGTGGCGATGCGCGCTCATCGTCTGGGATTGCCCACCGAAAATGTGAACATGCTGTCGGAAACCAGCATTGAGCAGATCTGCCTGATCGCCGAGCAGGAGCAGCCGCAGCTGATGGTGATCGACTCGATCCAGGTGATGCACATGGCGGAGATCCAGTCCTCGCCGGGCAGCGTCGCCCAGGTGCGGGAAACCGCCGCCTACCTGACACGCTTCGCCAAAACGCGCGGCGTGGCGATCATCATGGTGGGACACGTCACGAAAGATGGCTCGCTGGCCGGTCCGAAAGTGCTGGAGCACTGCATCGACTGTTCGGTGCTGCTGGATGGCGATGCCGACTCCCGCTTCCGCACCCTGCGCAGTCATAAAAACCGCTTCGGTGCGGTCAATGAGCTGGGGGTGTTTGCCATGACCGAACAGGGCATGCGCGAAGTCAGCAACCCGTCAGCGATCTTCCTGTCGCGCGGGGAAGAGATAACCTCAGGCAGCTCGGTTATGGTGCTCTGGGAGGGAACGCGGCCGCTGCTGGTGGAGATTCAGGCGCTGGTCGATCACTCAATGATGGGCAACCCGCGTCGCGTCGCGGTCGGGCTGGAGCAGAACCGCCTGGCCATACTGCTGGCGGTGCTGCACCGTCACGGCGGATTGCAGATGGCGGATCAGGATGTGTTCGTCAACGTCGTGGGCGGCGTCAAAGTCACCGAAACCAGCGCCGATCTGGCGCTGATGCTGTCGATGGTGTCGAGCCTGCGCGATCGTCCGCTGCCGCAGGATCTGGTGATCTTCGGCGAAGTGGGGCTGGCCGGTGAAATCCGCCCGGTGCCCAGCGGTCAGGAGCGCATCTCGGAAGCGGCGAAGCACGGCTTCAAACGTGCCATCGTTCCGGCAGGAAATGCGCCGAAAAAACCGATTGCCGGGATGCAGGTTTTCAGCGCGAAAAAGCTGGCCGATGCGCTGGCGATTCTGGACGATCTGTAACGCGCCTGACGCCTGCCCGGAAAAACCACGGGCAGGCGGCACCCACCTTAACCGCATTGATGCAGGAGGCACGACATGTCGTCGTTTGAGTATCTGAAAACGGCCATTCGCCAGCAGGGGCACACGCTGCAACAGGTCGCTGACGCCAGCGGCATGACCAAAGGCTATCTGAGCCAGTTGCTCAATGCCAAAATCAAAAGCCCCAGCGCGCAGAAGCTGGAAGCGCTGCACCGCTTTCTGGGGCTGGAATTTCCGCGCCGTGATAAAAGGGTGGGCGTGGTATTCGGTAAGTTCTATCCGCTGCACACCGGCCATATCTATTTGATCCAGCGCGCCTGCAGTCAGGTGGATGAGCTGCACATCATCATGGGCTACGATGAGCCGCGCGATCGGGAGCTGTTTGAGAACAGCGCCATGTCCCAGCAGCCGACGGTCAGCGATCGCCTGCGCTGGCTGCTGCAGACCTTTAAGTACCAGAAAAACATCCGCATTCACGCCTTCAACGAGGAGGGGATTGAACCCTATCCGCACGGCTGGGATGTCTGGAGTGAGGGCGTCAGCGCTTTCCTCAGCGAGCACGGCATTGCTGCGGACTGCATCTACACCAGCGAAGCGCCGGATGCGGAGATGTATCAGCAGCACCTGGGCATTCAGACCGTGCTGGTCGATCCCAACCGATCCTTTATGAGCATCAGCGGCGGGCAGATCCGTCAGGATCCGTTCCGCTTCTGGGAATACATCCCGACAGAAGTTAAACCCTTCTTTGTGCGCACCGTGGCGATCCTCGGCGGCGAGTCGAGCGGTAAATCGACGCTGGTGAACAAACTCGCCAACATCTTCAACACCACCAGTGCCTGGGAATATGGCCGCGACTATGTCTTTTCCCATCTGGGCGGTGACGAAATGGCGCTGCAATATTCTGATTACGACAAGATCGCGCTGGGACAGGCGCAGTACATCGATTTTGCGGTGAAATATGCCAATAAAGTGGCGTTCATCGACACTGATTTCGTGACCACTCAGGCATTCTGTCTGAAGTATGAAGGGCGTGAGCATCCGTTTGTGCAGGCGCTGATCGATGAGTATCGCTTTGATCTGGTGATTCTGCTGGAGAACAATGTGCCCTGGGTAGCGGATGGCTTACGCAGCCTGGGCAGCTCGGTGGATCGGCGGGAGTTTCAGTCCATGCTGGTCACGATGCTGCGGGAAAACAACATCGACTTCGTCCATGTCCAGGAAGATGACTACGACACCCGTTTCCTGCGCTGTATTGAACTGGTCAAAGGGGTACTGGGCGAGAAGAACGTTCAGCCGTAAGGTCTGTCATAGCCCGGTCTGCACCGGGCTACGTCATACATACATCCTCAGCGCGGCGGCTGTTGCTTTTCACCGCCGCCGCAGAACAGCCGGATTAATAGACCATAACCACTTTGCCGCGCATGTGACCTTCCAGCACACGCTGATGGGCAGCGGTTAAGGTCTCAACGCTTAAACCGTGCAGCGTCTCGCTCAGTGTGGTCTGCAGTTTACCTTCATCCAGCAGTGCCGAAACGGCATCCAGAATCTCGCCCTGGCGCGCCATATCGGGCGTTTTAAACATGCTGCGGGTGTACATCAGCTCGAAGTGCAGAGCGGCACTCTTCAGCTTCAGCTGATCCATCGACAGCGGATGCTCATTTTCCACGATGGTGCAGATATGGCCCTGCGGGGCGATCAGTTTTGCCATCGTCTCCCAGTGACCGTCGGTATCATTCAGGCAGAAGATGTAGTCCACCTGTTTAATGCCTTCTTTCTCCAGCTCACCGATCATATCTTTGTAGTTGATCACCTTGTCAGCGCCCCGATCGCGGCACCACTGCGCAGAGTCCTCGCGGGAGGCGGTGGCGATGATCTGAACCTTGCTGCGCAGCTTCGCCAGCGGGATCGCCAGCGATCCGACACCGCCAGCGCCGCCGACGATCAGCAGCGTCTGATCTTCGGTTGCCGTCTCCAGGTTCAGCCGCTCAAACAGGCCTTCCCAGGCGGTCAGCGCCGTCAGGGGAATGGCCGCCGACTGCGCCCAGTCCAGGCTTTCGGGCTTGTGTCCGGTGATGCGCGCATCCACCAGCTGCTCTGTGCTGTTACTGCCAGGACGGGTCAGGTCGCCAGCGTAAAAGACCTCATCGCCAGGTTTAAAGTTGCTGACTTTGCTGCCGACTTCCAGCACGACGCCGCTGGCATCCCAGCCGAGAACACGCGGCACCTGTAAGCCATTTTTGATCGCCCCTTTGTGGACTTTGGTGTCGACCGGGTTGACCGAGGCGGCCTTGACGCTGACCCGCAGGTCATACTCACCGGGCGTCGGGGTTTCAGGGAAGATTTCTGTGAAGTTTTCAGGACTTTCCGGATTAATAGCGATAGCGCGAATAGACATAGCATTTTCCTGTTAAGTCAGGCTCAAAGCCTGGAGAGTGTCAGTTGCCATTCTGGCCCTGGGCAGTGCACGCCAGCCGGTGAAGAGGCCGCCCGGCGGGTGATGCGCTGCCCGTGGCAGACTGGCGTCACGATCTGGAACAGGCTTTAAGTGTAGAACCTGCTTTTAGCGGTGATAAGATGGACAATCTTTCATAGAGTGTTCGTCTGAGGTGAACAATGGCCTTCCGGCAGTGGCAGGATATGGCGCTCTTTGCGCTGGTGGCGGAGTGCGGCAGCTTTACCGGCGCGGCAGAGCGGGCGGGACTGCCGAAATCGAGCGTCAGTCAGCGCATCAGCCAGCTGGAGCAGCGGGTAGGGATTCGGTTGCTGAACCGCACAACCCGCCAGCTCAATCTGACCTTTGCCGGTGAGCGCTATCTGCTGCATTGTCAGGAGATGATGCAGGCGAGTGAACGCGCGGATCAGGCGATCGCCAGCCTGCGTGAAAATCCCAGCGGTCGTCTGCGCATCACCAGCCCGGCAGGGATCGGCGCGACGCTGCTGGCACGCTGTAACGCGGCATTTTTACGCCTCTACCCCGATGTGACGCTGGATGTGTCGATCTCCGACGAGATGCGCGATCTGGTGCAGGAGGGATTCGATGTGGCGCTGCGCACCGGTCAGCCGCACGAGTCGTCGCTGATTGGCCGCCGGATCGGTAACTGTCCGCGATTGCTGGTCGCCTCGCAGGGCTATCTCGATCAGCATCCGCCGCTGGTTCATCCGCAGCAACTCTCTGCGCACCGCTGTATTGCCCATCGCGCCTGGAATGAGTGGGTATTGCAGCGCGATGATGAGTTCTACCGCTGGCTGCTGCCGCCAGGCCACCTCACCGACAATCTGCTCTACGCGCGTGAATGCGCGCTGGGGGATGCCGGTATCACGCTGCTGCCGCACTTTCTGACCGATGGCGCGATGGCGGACCCGCGTCTGGTGCCCGTCCTGCCGGAATGGGAGATTGAAGGGAATGAACTCTGGCTGGTCTATCCGGGGCGCAAACTGCACTCTCCGGCGCTGGCTCGCTTTATCGAGTTCGCGCTGCAATCCCCGGTGTTCAGGGATTTTTATCGCTGACTGAGCCAAAAAAAAGGCGGCATCGCTGCCGCCCGTTTATATCTTTACTTCGTCATACGCTTGTACTTGATGCGCTTCGGCTCCAGCGCATCTGCGCCGAGGGTACGCTTCTTGTACTCTTCGTATTCGGTAAAGTTACCTTCGAAGAATTCAATTTTGCCCTCATCCTGATAATCCAGAATATGGGTGGCGATACGGTCCAGGAACCAGCGGTCATGCGAGATGACCATGGCACAGCCCGGGAACTCCAGCAGGGCGTTTTCCAGTGCGCGCAGGGTTTCGATATCCAGGTCGTTCGTCGGTTCATCGAGCAGCAGCATGTTGCCGCCAACCTGCAGCAGCTTCGCAAGGTGCAGACGACCACGCTCACCGCCTGAGAGTTCGCCCACGCGTTTGCCCTGATCGACGCCTTTAAAGTTAAAGCGTCCGACATAGGCGCGGCTTGGCATCTCGGTGTTACCGATGCGCATAATATCCTGACCGCCGGAAACTTCTTCCCACACGGTTTTCGAGTTGTCCATGCTGTCGCGGAACTGATCCACGGCGGCCAGCTTGACGGTGTCGCCCAGCACGATGCTGCCGGAATCAGGCTGTTCCTGACCGGACATCATGCGGAACAGCGTCGATTTACCCGCGCCGTTCGGACCGATAATCCCGACAATCGCGCCTTTCGGCACGGAGAAGGAGAGATCGTCAATCAGTACACGGTCGCCATAGGACTTACGCAGGTTGCTGACTTCCAGCACTTTGTCACCCAGACGGGCACCTGGCGGAATGAACAGTTCGTTGGTTTCGTTACGCTTCTGGTAGTCGGTATTGTTCAGCTCTTCAAAGCGTGCCAGACGGGCTTTGCCTTTAGACTGCTGGCCTTTTGGTCCTTTGCGAACCCACTCCAGCTCTTTCTCAATCGACTTGCGACGGGCAGCTTCAGAAGAGGCTTCCTGCGCCAGACGCGCATCTTTCTGCTCCAGCCAGGAGGAGTAGTTGCCTTCCCATGGAATGCCTTCGCCACGGTCCAGCTCCAGGATCCAGCCTGCCACGTTATCCAGGAAGTAACGGTCATGCGTAATGGCGACGACTGTGCCTTCGAAGTCGTGCAGGAAGCGTTCCAGCCAGGCGACAGATTCCGCATCCAGGTGGTTAGTCGGTTCGTCCAGCAGCAGCATGTCTGGTTTTTCCAGCAGCAGGCGGCAGAGGGCAACACGGCGACGTTCACCACCGGAAAGGGTCGCGACTTTCGCATCCCAGTCTGGCAGACGCAGCGCATCGGCTGCACGTTCCAGCTGGGTATTCAGGTTGTGGCCGTCGTGCGCCTGGATAATCTCTTCCAGACGACCCTGCTCAGCGGCCAGCTTGTCGAAATCAGCATCCTCTTCAGCGTAGAGTGCGTAAACTTCATCAAGGCGTTTCAGTGCGCCAACCACTTCCGACAGCGCTTCTTCAATCGACTCACGCACGGTGTGTTCAGGGTTGAGCTGCGGCTCCTGCGGCAGGTAGCCAATCTTGATGCCTGGCTGCGGACGCGCTTCCCCTTCGATATCTTTATCGATGCCGGCCATGATGCGCAGCAGGGTCGATTTACCCGCGCCATTCAGGCCGAGTACGCCGATTTTGGCGCCAGGGAAGAAGCTGAGCGAGATGTTCTTCAGAATATGTCGCTTCGGCGGAACCACTTTGCCGACGCGATGCATGCTATAGACGAATTGAGCCACGTTGGTTTGAGCCTCTGGGTCTGTTGGTCGTTGGAATGATGTCGAAGTTTAGCCTTTTTCACCCCTTAATCCCAGCCGGGGGGCGGCGAATATTCGCGGGCCGGGGGCGGTCAGACATAAGACGCTGATTTGTCCGGCTCACCGGCGAGCCATATGAAAAGGCGGGCAGAGACCGGCTGGCCTCCGGCCTCAGGGCAGACGCAGGGGAATAGCCTGCTGCGTCAGCCAGGTCTGCAGGGCCTGATCGGGGGCACTGTCGCTGACCAGCAGATCGAAGCGCTGCAGGTCGCCGATGCGGGCGGGCAGCACTTTGCCATATTTGCTGCTGTCCGCCACCAGCACCGACTGCCGGGCGCGCAGCATGGCGTGATGTTTCATCGTCAGCTCGTTGGTGTTGTAGCAGGTTGCGCCCTGATCTTTGTCGATCCCGGCCGCAGAGATAAAGGCGAGCGTCGGGCAGAGATCGTCGAGAAGGGTGTGCACACCCACCGGCGTAAAGAGCGCATTGTCGGCATGAAACTCCCCGCCGCTCAGGATCACGTGACAGGCCGGTTTCTCTTTCAGAGCCAGAAACGTGTTCATGGCGCAGCAGATGGCGGTAAAAGAGAGCGTGTCGGGGAGGGCATCAATGATATAGGGCAGGGTGGTGCCACAGTCAAAAAAGACCGTGTCGTTCTCGCTGACCAGGCTGGCGGCCACCTGAGCCAGCCGCTGCTTTCTGGCGGCGTTCTGCCCGTGCTGGTCGCTGACAAAATAGTGACCGGCATGACTTTTGGGATCGCTGACGATATAACCGCCCAGCAGCACTACGCTGGAGCCCGGCTCGGTCAGATCGCGGCGAACCGTCATCTCAGAGACGCCCAGCAGCCGGGCCGCATCTTTCAGATGGAGTTTGTCGGTGCGTTTGAGCGCCTGCGTCAGTTTCTGGATGCGTTCATCGCGCCGGGTTTCCATGGTCATCTTTCTGTTCCCTATCCTGCAGTGCGGAGGAAGGACGCCGGAATCGGCGTCGATACGCGACAAACCTCACAGATTTGAATGAGTTGCGTCTCATCCGCCAGGCTGGCACTCAATCTTACCCGCAATCTGTGAGGGCCGCAAACCTCTGGCGCCCGGGGGAATCGCGCCACTGCTCAGTGGAGACCGGCTTACTGTAAGCCGGGCGTTAAATCGCCACCAGGCCGCGCACGCCTTCTGCCTCCATGGCGTCGCCGCGGCCTCGCTGCACAATTTCACCGCGGGACATCACCAGATAGCTGTCCGCCAGTTCGGCCGCGAAGTCATAAAACTGCTCAACCAGCAGGATCGCCATATCGCCTCGCTGCGCCAGCTGGCGGATCACTGCGCCGATCTCTTTGATCACCGATGGCTGGATCCCTTCGGTCGGCTCATCCAGGATCAGCAGCTGCGGCCGACAGGCCAGCGCCCGGCCGATCGCCAGCTGCTGCTGCTGGCCGCCAGAGAGGTCGCCGCCCCGGCGTGACTTCATCGCCTGCAGCACCGGGAAGAGCTGATAGATCTCCTCCGGGACGGCCCGTGCCTCTGCCGCCGGAAAGCGTGACAGGCCCATCAGCAGATTCTCCTCCACCGTCAGGCGCGGAAAAATTTCCCGCCCCTGCGGCACATAGGCGATGCCAGCCTGCACCCGCTGATGCGGTTTGCGGCCATTCATCCGCTGCTGCTGCCAGTGAATCTCCCCCGACTTCGCCGGGATCAGGCCCATCAGGCACTTCAGCAGCGTGGTTTTTCCCACGCCGTTGCGCC
This sequence comes from Pantoea anthophila, assembly GCF_026104315.1. NCBI lineage: Bacteria > Pseudomonadati > Pseudomonadota > Gammaproteobacteria > Enterobacterales > Erwiniaceae > Pantoea > Pantoea anthophila. Next base: position 3,331,906 of record NZ_CP110473.1, on the reverse strand, counting down.
CCAGCAGGCAGGTGATTTCGCCAATCCTGACCTCAAACGAGAGGCCGCGCAGGATGTGACTGCCGCCATAATATTGATTCAGTTCAGTAACCTGTAACATCTCAGCGCCCCAGATAAACGTCGATAACCTGCTCATTGGCCTGCACCTCGCGCAGCGATCCCTCCGCCAGCACCTGTCCCTGATGCAGCACCGTAACGTGGTCGGCGATGGTCTCCACAAAGCCCATGTCGTGCTCCACTACCATCAGCGAGTGTTTCCCCGCCAGGCTGCGAAACAGTTCGGCAGTGTAGGCCGTTTCCGCATCGGTCATGCCCGCCGCCGGTTCATCCAGCAGCAGCAGATGCGGTTCCTGCACCAGCAGCATGCCAATCTCCAGAAACTGCTTCTGACCGTGCGACAGCAGGCCCGCCCGGCGCTGGCGCTCGCCGCCCAGCCGCAGCAGCTTCAGCACCTCATCAATCCGGTCGCGCTGCTCGCTGTTGAGGCGGGCGCGCAGGCAGGCCCACACCGATTTGTCGGCCCTGAGGGCGATCTCAAGATTCTCGAACACGGTCAGCGCTTCGAAAACCGTGGGTTTCTGGAACTTACGGCCAATCCCGGCGCGGGCGATCGCCACCGGAGACAGACGGGTCAGATCGCTGTCCTGGTCGTAGATCACCCGGCCTGCATCCGGCCGGGTTTTGCCGGTGATCACATCCATCAGCGTGGTTTTGCCCGCGCCGTTGGGGCCGATCACGCAGCGCAGCTCACCGACGCCGATCTGCAGCGAGAGATCGGTCAGCGCCCGGAAGCCTTCAAAGGAGACGCTGATCTTATCGAGCTGCAGCACCGGATCGCGCTGCACCCGGTGGCGATCCGCTAACTGGGGTTGGGTAAACAGGGCATCACTCATTTTTTTCTCCGGCGCAGCAGGCCAATCACGCCGTGCGGCAGAAACAGCGTGACCAGGATAAACATCAGGCCCAGGAAAAAGAGCCAGTATTCCGGGAAGGCGACGGTGAAGAAGCTGCGCGCGCCGTTAACGATCGCTGCGCCCAGCAGCGGGCCAATCAGCGTGCCGCGTCCGCCCAGCGCCACCCAGATCGCCGCTTCGATCGAGTTGGCGGGGGACATCTCGCCAGGGTTGATGATGCCGACCTGCGGCACATAGAGCGCCCCGGACAGACCGCACAGCACCGCAGAGAGTGTCCAGACAAACAGCTTGAAGCCGCGCGGATCGTAACCGCAGAAAGTCAGGCGGTTCTCCGCATCCCGCACGGCGGTCAGCACCCGGCCGAATTTGCTGCGCGCCAGGGCGAAGCCGATCGCCAGGCTCAGCAGCAGCAGCAGCACCGTGGCGACAAACAGTCCGATACGGGTCGGGGTCGCCGTGACCGAAAAGCCGAGCAGGGTAGTAAAGCCGGTAAAGCCATTGTTGCCGCCAAAACCGGTTTCGTTACGGAAGAAGAGCAGCATGCCCGCGTAGGTCAGCGCCTGCGTCATAATCGAAAAGTAGACGCCTTTGATTTTTGAGCGAAAGGCGAAGAAGCCAAACAGCAGCGCCAGCAGGCCCGGCACCAGCATGCTGAGACAGAGCGCCCACGCGAAGGAGTTGGTGCCAGCCCAGAACCAGGGCAGCTCACGCCAGGAGAGAAAGGACATAAAGGCGGGCAAGCCTTCCCCGGCGGCCTGGCGCATCAGGTACATGCCCATGGCGTAGCCGCCCAGGGCAAAAAAGAGGCCGTGGCCCAGCGACAGCAGGCCGGCGTAGCCCCACACCAGATCCAGCGCAACGGCGACCACCGCATAGCAGAGGATTTTGCCGACCAGCGTCAGGGTGTAGGTGGAGATCGCCAGCGGATGTGTGGCGGGCAGCAGCGCCAGAAACGGCATCACCAGCAGCGCCAGGGTGATGACCAGGCCCAGGGTAAGGGTCACGCGTGGGGCGGTGCGCGCCACGCGAAGCGTGATAGGTTGCGTCATCAGTCAGTCACCCTTCCTTTCACCGCAAACAGCCCCTGTGGACGTTTCTGAATAAACAGCACGATGAGCACCAGAATCAGGATCTTGCCCAGGACCGCGCCAATCTGCGGCTCCAGCACTTTGTTCAGAATGCCCAGACTGAAGGCGGCGACCACGGTGCCCGCCAGCTGGCCGACGCCACCCAGCACCACCACCAGAAACGAGTCGATGATATAGCCCTGGCCCAGTTCCGGGCCGACGTTGCCCAGCTGCGACAGCGCCACGCCGCCCAGCCCGGCAATGCCGGAGCCGAGTCCGAACGCCAGCATATCGACGCGGCCGGTCGGCACGCCGCAGCACTCCGCCATGGCGCGATTCTGCGTCACGGCGCGCACGTTCATGCCCAGGCGGGTGCGGTTCAGCAGCAGCCAGGTGAGCGCCAGCACAAATACCACGAACAGGATCACCGCGATGCGGTTCCACGGCAGCACCAGATTAGGCAGCACCTGCAATCCTCCTGACAGCCACGATGGATTCGCTACCTCCAGGTTTTGTGCCCCGAACAGCACCCGCACCAGCTGAATCAGCATCAGGCTGATCCCCCAGGTGGCGAGCAGCGTCTCCAGGGGGCGGCCATAAAGATGGCGGATCACCGTGCGCTCCAGCGCCATACCGACGGCGGCGGTGACCAGGAAGGCGACCGGCAGCGCCAGCAGCGGATACCAGGCCAGGTAGTGCGGCGCAAACTGCTGAAACAGGCTCTGTACCCACCAGGTAGCGTACGCGCCGAGCATCAGCATTTCGCCGTGTGCCATATTGATCACCCCGAGCAGGCCATAGGTGATTGCCAGACCCAGCGCGGCCAGCAGCAGGATCGATCCCAGCGACAGGCCGCTGAAAGCCTGACCCAGCAGATCGCCCCACCGCAGCCGCTGCTGAATCTGTTGCAGGCTGTCCGCCGCCGCAGCCCGCACCGTGGCATCCGGTTCATTTGCGGGCTGAGTCAGGCGTTGCAGGCTGGCCTGGGTGTCAGGATCGCTGGACTCGCCCAGCAGATTGACCGCACGCAGGCGCACCATCGGATTGCTGTCTGCCAGTTGCAGGTTGGCCAGCGCCAGCGCTAAGGCAGCATGAACCCGGCTATCCTGCTCGGCGGCGAGGCGCTGCGTCAGCAGCGGCAGCTGGTCGGCAACCCCCCCATTCTGCAGCTGCTGCGCGGCACGCAGGCGCAGCGCGGCATCACTGCTCACCAGCTGGTGGGCGGCCAGCGCATTGTTGACCAGCACGCGCAGCCGGTTGTTCATAAAGAGTTTTTTCAGGTTACCGGCGGGCCGGGCCGCACCCTCCAGCGGTGTCAGCTGTGTACCCTGCTGGCTGAAGGGCTGTTTGTTCTGGTCGATGACGACCGTTTCGGCGTGCAGCGCTTCCAGCAGCGGCAGGCGCTGGCTGTCCGGCGCGGCGGCCCATTGCTGCAGCAGGGTGGCCTGCTGGCTGCGGCTGGCGGCGGCAAAGTCAGCCGCCGGTCCGGCGCTGGCCAGCAGCGGCATCAGCAGCAGCAGGCTGAATAAGCAGCGGCATAGAGTCATAAAGAGAGCCTCGTCAGGGGGAGGCAGCACGGTGGATTAAACAGCCGTGCTGCCGCTTCGCAGCGATGGACGCTGCCTGTCTGCCGCGCGCTTACTGCGCGGTTTTTACCGGGTAATCGGGCTTTTTGTCGTTACCGGCAATGTACGGGCTCCACGGCTGTGCGCGCACCGGCTTGTCGGTCTGCCACACCACGCTGAACTGGCCGTTCTCTTCCACTTCGCCAATCATCACCGGCTTGTGCAGATGGTGATTGGTTTTGTCCATGGTCAGGGTAAAGCCATCCGGGGCGTTAAAGGTCTGACCGGCCATCGCGGCCCGCACTTTGTCGACATCGGTGGTGCCCGCTTTTTCCACCGCCTGGGCCCACATATGGATGCCCACATAGGTCGCTTCCATCGGGTCGTTGGTGACCACAGTGGCGGCGTTCGGCAGATTGTGCGCTTTGGCGTAGGCGCGGTAGTCCGCGACAAACTTCGCGTTGGTCGGGTTGTCGATCGACTCGAAGTAGTTCCAGGCGGCTAACTGGCCGACCAGCGGTTTGGTATCAATGCCGCGCAGCTCCTCTTCACCCACCGAGAAGGCGACCACCGGAATGTCGGTGGCTTTGATCCCCTGGTTGGCCAGCTCTTTGTAGAACGGCACGTTGGAGTCGCCGTTGATGGTCGAGACCACCGCAGTTTTGCCGCCAGCCGCAAACTTTTTGATATTCGACACGATGGTCTGGTAGTCGCTGTAACCAAACGGCGTATAGACCTCTTCGATATCCTTGTCCGCCACGCCTTTGCTGTGCAGGAAGGCGCGCAGGATCTTGTTGGTGGTGCGTGGATAGACATAGTCGGTGCCCAGCAGGAAGAAGCGTTTAGCACTGCCGCCATCTTCGCTCATCAGATACTCCACCGCCGGGATCGCCTGCTGGTTTGGCGCCGCACCGGTGTAGAAGACGTTAGGCGACATCTCTTCGCCTTCATACTGCACCGGATAGAAGAGCAGGCCGTTCAGCTCTTCAAATACCGGCAGCACCGATTTGCGTGACACTGAGGTCCAGCAGCCAAACACCACCGCCGCTTTATCCTGCGTCAGCAGCTGCCGCGCCTTCTCGGCAAACAGCGGCCAGTTAGAGGCGGGGTCTACCACCACCGGCTCCAGCTTTTTCCCCAGCACGCCCCCTTTGGCATTGATCTCATCGATCGTCATCAGCGCCACATCTTTCAGCGGCGTTTCAGAAATCGCCATGGTGCCGGAGAGGGAATGCATGATCCCCACTTTGATGGTGTCAGCCGCCTGCGCACTCCAGGCAAATCCCATGCTGACAACGGTGGCGGAGAGCGCAAAAGCTTTGATCAACGAACGTCTTTTCATCATCTGAACCCCTGAGTGGTTGTTGTGTTATTCGATGGTCTGGAGCCGGGCCTGCTGCAGGCGATGCAACGTGATCTTCCTGACTTCCGCCTTGCTGACGGCAATATGGTCGGTCAGCATGCGTTGCGCGTCGGTGGTCTGTTGCTGAAAAATCGCCTGTAAAATCTCTGCATGTTCCTGATAGGTCGCGCAGATACGGTCGTCGCGGGTGAAGTCGAGCCGCCGGATAATGCGGATCTTCTCCGTGAGTTCGGCATGGATGCGGGCCATCTCCGGGTTGCCCGCCGCTGCCACCAGCGTCATGTGAAACGCCTCATCGTGCTGCGAAACCACCAGCCCCTCGGTGAGCGCCTCTGCTTCACACCAGAACTGGTTCAGCTCCGCTAACAGGGCTGTACACTGCGGGGCGGGCAGGGCGCAGAGGCGTTTTACCGCCTCGCACTCCAGCACGGTGCGCAGGTCATAAAGCGATTCAAACCAGGCGAAATCAAAATTTCGGATCTGCCAGCCGCTGCGGAACCACACTTCCACAAAACCTTCGCGCTCCAGCCGGAACAGCGCCTGACGCACCGGTGTGCGGCTTACCGCCAGCCGTCCGGCGATTTCGCTTTCACTGAAGCGGTCACCCGGCATCAGGCGAAAGGCGAAGATATCAGCCTTGAGCGCCTGATAGACCCGCTCTGCCAGCGCCTCCGGGCGCGCTTTTGGGGATTGAGGTTGCCTTGTCATTGCTGCTCCTTATTCCAGCCACAGCAGGTTATCGCCCGGGCTGACCGGGCGGCCCGCCTGGCAGGCGATACGCGTGACCCGACCGGCCTGCGGGGCGACAATCGCCAGCTCCATCTTCATCGCTTCCACGATGATCAGGGTCTGACCGGCGCTGACCGCGTCGCCCGGCTGCACCAGCACTTTCCAGATATTGCCATTGAGGTCAGCCTGCACCGCCACGCCGTTTTCCTGCTCCTCGCTGACGCTGGCCAGCGCCTCCTCAGCCTGCGGCGCGCTCTGCTCTTCCTGCGCCCATAGCTGCACCTCCTGTTCAAAAGCGGCGGCCTGGCGCTGGCGGAACGCCGCGATCTCAGCGGCGTGATCGGTGAGGAACTGCTGGTGGGCGGCAAAATCGAACTGCGTCTCTTCGATGCGCAGGCTGCCACGACCTTCGCGAAAATCTTCGCGCAGCCGGGTCAGCTCCTCTTCACTGACGGGATAAAAGCGCACCTGATCGAAGAAGCGCAGCAGCCACGGCGCGTCGGGCGCGAACTGCGGATTTTTCAGGAAAGTGTTCCAGATCGGCAGCGTCCGGCCCACCAGCTGATAGCCGCCAGGCGAGTCCATACCGTAGATACACATATACATGCCGCCGATGCCGACGGTGCCTTCGGCGGTAAAGGTGCGCGCCGGACTGTATTTGGAACTCAGCAGACGATGGCGTGGATCGACCGGCACAGCGCAGGGCGCGCCAAGATAGACGTCACCCAGCCCCAGCACCAGATAGCTGGCGTCAAACAGGGTCGCGCGCACCTCCTCCCGGCTGCTTAAGCCATTAATACGCTGGATAAAGTCCACGTTGTTCGGCAGCCAGGGGGCGCTGGCGCGAACCGTCTCCTCATAACGGCTGACGGCACCGAGCGTGGCGCTGTCCTCAAAGGCCATCGGCATCCACACCACGCGGGAGGGCACCTTCAGCGTGCTGACATCGCCCAGCGTCGCCTCCAGCGCCAGCAGCAGCGTCATCAGGGCGGACTGATTAATGATGCGGCTGTCGTAGCGCACCTGCAGCGAGCGCACGCCCGGCGACAGCTCCTCGACGCCGGGTTCTGCCTGCGCCGTCAGCGCATTCATCAGCAGATGCACGCGCAGACGCAGCGCCAGATCCAGCACGTTGTCGCCATATTCAATCAGCACATATTTGTCGCCCGCCTGGCGATAGACCACTTTCGGGGTGGTGTCGGTGGCGTCGAGGGCGGCGAGAATCGTGGCGGAGCCGTGAGCGGTTTCGGCCAGCGACGGCACGGCAAAGGCCGGGGGATGTTCCGGGCGCAGTGTCTCAATCAGATGACGCTGCGCGTTTTCCCGCGCCAGCGCCTCCTCCGCGCTGATTGGATGGAAGCGGATGGTGTCGCCGGGTTTGACCTGGCCCACTTTCCACAACTCGGCTCTGGCGATGGTTACCGGACAGACAAAGCCGCCGAGGCTCGGGCCGTCGTGCGTCAGGATCACCGGGAAGTCGCCGGTGAAGTTGACCGCACCGATGGCATATTCACAATCGTGAACGTTGGAGGGATGCAGGCCCGCCTCACCGCCGTTGGCGCGGGTCCAGGTCGGTTTCGGGCCGACCAGCCGCACGCCGAGGCGGTTAGAGTTGTAGTGCACCTGCCAGTCGCTGGCAAAGAACTCGTCGATGGCGGCCTGGGTGAAAAAGTCTGGTGCGCCGTGCGGACCGTAGAGCACACCGATACGCCATTCACTGCCGTAGTGCGGAATCAGCGACGCATCAAGCGGCTGCGGCGCGCCAGTCGGGGCCGGTGTGGTGCAGGCGGCGCGCGCAGGCTGTGAGACTGGCAGCATGTCGGCGACGCGCAGGGTGCGTCCGGCGTGACCGCCAAACTGGCCCAGCGAAAAGGTGCTGCGGCTGCCCAGATATTCCGGCACGTCAAAGCCGTTGCGCACCGCCAGATAGCTGCGGCAGCCCTGGCGGGCGCGTCCCATCGTCAGCGTCTGTCCCGCTTTCACCGTCAGCGGCTGCCAGTAACTGACCGCTTCGCCATCAAGCTGCGCGTCACATTCTGCGCCAGTCAGCGCCACCATCGCATCGCAGTGGAAGCGCAGGGTGGGGCCCTGCAGGGTGAACTCCAGCCCCGCCGCCGCCTCATGGTTTCCGACGATGCGGTTAGCCAGCCGGAACGCAAAGTCATCCATCGGGCCGGAAGGCGGCACCCCGATGTCCCAGTAGCCGAGGCGGCCGGGGTAGTCCTGCACCGAACTGAAGGTGCCGGGCTGCAGCACCTCCACCACGGTGGCGGCAGGCACCACGCTGTCGAGATAGCGCGTCCAGACGTTGCCGCTGCGAAACGCCTCGCTGGTGGTAATCTGGCGCAGATAGTCGAGGTTGGTGGCGATACCGTACAGCTGGGTCGCATCCAGCGCGTGATGCAGTTTTTCCAGCGCCGCTTCACGGTTGTCGGCATGCACAATCAGCTTGGCGATCATCGGGTCATAAAAGCTGGAGACTTCACTGCCGGTTTCGACGCCGCTGTCGACACGCACGCCGTCAGGAAAGCTCACCGCGGTTAACAGGCCAGGGCTGGGCTGGAAGTTTTTCAGGGGATCTTCCGCGTAAAGCCGCACCTCGATCGCCGCGCCCTGAGGCGGCTGCTGCAGGCGTGACCACTCCACCGGATCACCCGCCGCCACCTGCAGCATGCACGCCACCAGGTCGAGCCCGGTGACGCATTCGGTGACCGGATGTTCAACCTGCAGGCGGGTGTTCACTTCAAGGAAATAGAACGCCTGCTGGCTGACGTCGTAGATGTACTCCACGGTACCTGCGCTGCGGTAGTTCACCTGTTCGCCCAGCCGCACCGCTGAGGCGAGCAGGGCGTCGCGCGTCTCCTGCGAAAGGCCGGGCGCGGGCGTCTCTTCCACCACCTTCTGATTGCGGCGCTGCAGGGAGCAGTCGCGTTCACCCAGTGCGACGACGGTGCCGTTACCGTCACCAAAAATCTGCACCTCAATATGGCGGGCGCGATCGATGCAGCGCTCCAGAAACACGCCTGCATCACTGAAGAACTGCTCACCAAGGCGGCGCACGCTCTCCCAGGCGCTGGCGAGTGCGTCGGCGTCGGCGCAGCGCGTCAGGCCAATGCCACCCCCACCGGCGGTGCTTTTCAGCATCACCGGGTAGCCAATCTCGTCGGCAGCCTGAATCGCCTCCTCCAGCGAGGCGAGCAGCGGGGTGCCTGGCGTCATCGGTACGCCTGCACTGGCCGCCAGCTCACGCGCGCGGTGCTTCAGGCCGAACTCGCCAATCTGCTGCGCGGTCGGGCCGACAAAGGCGATGCCCGCCGCCTCACAGGCTTCGGCAAAGGCCTGGCTTTCTGACAGAAAACCGTAGCCCGGCCAGATCGCCTGTGCGCCGCTCTGCTGCGCCGCCGCCAGAATTTTGTCGATGCGCAGGTAGGAGTCACTGGCTTTGTCGCCGCCGAGGGCGATGGCGCTGTCCGCCTGCTTAACGTGCTGCGCGTTGCGATCCGCGTCAGAGTAGACCGCGACACTTTTGACGCCCAAACGCTTCAGGGTGCGAATGGCGCGGCAGGCAATCTCGCCCCGGTTGGCAATCAGTACGGTGGTGAACATGATCAGTGACTCCCCTGTGAGGTCAGCCAGTTACGCCAGCCGCCCGATTCGGTGATTTCCAGCGCGCTGTTCAGCGCAGCGCCTTCGCAGATAAAGCCTTTGACGATCCGCCCATCCGCCAGCGTCAGGCTGCCGATACCCAGCGGGGCGGGGATCTCCGCCACAAATTCGCCGAAGCGTGCCAGCGGAATGTCCCACAGCTCCACCGTGATGGCGGCACCCTGTTCGTCCCGCATCAGGCCGGGCTTTTTAATCGCCCCGTCCAGCAGGGCGAACAGGCGGTAGTGAGGGGCGGTCTTTGTCTCTTCCACCCATACCGCCCTGCGCTCGGTGAGCTGGAAATTCAGCGGCATGCCGGTGAGGTGTGCCCCCACCACAGCCAGCCGGACATGATCGGGGGAGACGGGGAGAGCGACGGGCGGCGGGCAGGGCAGGCCAGTTGCCCCCAGCGGCAGCGCCAGCTGGCGCTGCCAGCGGATGCCAAATTCAGCCAGCGCCCGGTCGTGCCAGGCGGGCGCAATCAGCGTGATACCCGCCGGGAGATCGTCATTGCGGAACGGCGCAGGCAGCGCCAGCGCGGCGAGGTCAGCGAGGTTGGTAAAGTTGGTGTAGGTGCCAAACTGTGAGTTGTAGTGAATCGGCTCCTGCTTCATCTCTGCGAGGGTATGAATGGTGGGTGAGGTCGGCACCACCAGTGCGTCGAACTGCGCCAGGGTCTGCTGAATCTGGCGCGTCAGCCCGGCCCGCAGATACTCCGCTTTGTAGGCATCGACGGCGCTGTATTTCAGGCCGCTGGCGACGATCTCATGCACCACCGGGTCCATATCGGTGGGGCGATCGAGCATCCCGCCTACCGCCACGGTGCGCTCAGCAACCCAGGCACCGTAGTAGAGCTGCTCTGCCAGCTGCCGGAACGGCGTGAAGTCGATGGGGTGCAGCGTCGCGCCACTCGCCTGCAGGGCCTCCAGCGCCCGATCCCAGGCGGCTTCAGCGGCGGCATCATCGAAAAACTCCGGCGTGTCAGGAACGGCAAAGCGGGGGCGAACCGGCAGGCTGGCGGGGGCGGTGCGCGGATTCACGCGCGAATAGGCGTCGCCGGCATCGTAGCCCCCGATCACGCTGGCGACGCTCCAGGCATCTTCTGCCGTCAGGGCGAACACGGAAATCGTGTCATTGAGGCGGCAGGCGGGCACGACGCCGCGCGCAGAGAACCAGCCTTTGGTCGGCTTCAGGCCAACGATATTGTTGAAACCGGCCGGGACGCGGCCCGAACCGGCGGTATCGGTGCCCAGGGAAAAGGCGACCAGTCCGCGCGCCAGCACCGAGGCCGAGCCGGAGCTGGAGCCGCCGCTGACATAATCGGGATCAAAGGTGTTACTGACCGCGCCAAAAGGTGAGCGGGTGCCGACCAGACCGGTGGCAAACTGATCGAGGTTGGTTTTACCAATGACCACGGCCCCGGCCGCTTTCAGTCTGGCTACCGCTACCGCGTCCTCGCTGGCGGTATAGGTAAAGGCGGGGCAGGCGGCGCTGGTGGGCCAGCCTGCCACATCGATATTGTCCTTGACCGCGAACGGCACGCCGAACAGAGGCAGCGATGCGGGATCGCGCTGATAGTGAGCCAGCAGCGGTTCAATCTGAGCCGCCAGCTGATCCGGGGTCGCCAGCATGATCCAGGCATTATCCTGGGGATCCAGGGCGGCAAGGTGAGCGCTTAGCAATGCGCTAATCTGATGTGGCGCCTGCTGGTAGCGTTGTTGCCAGGCGTGCAGTGTCAGGCCAGTGGTCGAAGTCATAAGAAGGATTCCAGCTGGTATACAAGATGGAATTCAACAGAGCAAAGGGTGTGCCACTTTTTTAAGCTGATGATTCAACGCCTTAAAGTGACAGGTGATAAGTTTTTCTGATGATTATTTGCACAATGACGGCGCGCAGGCTGAACGATGACGGTGCGTTTAACCGTCGCGTGCGTAAATATTGTGAAGAACATGGCAAGAGTCTGATGCCCTGGTTAGCATGAAGACTGCCTGGCAACTCGCCGGCGCCCAGCAACAGAGGAGATTTACGTGGTGAAGTGGCGTAACTGGATGATAGGGATCTGCCTGGTCGGTACGGCCAGCAGCGCATGGGCCGATTCGCTTGATCAACAACGGCAACGTTATCAACAAATTAAACAGGCGTGGGACAGCAATCAGATGGCTACCGTGGAGCAGCTGTTGCCCACGCTTCAGGATTATCCGCTCTATCCTTATCTGCAATATCGCCTGCTGGCACAGGATCTCGATCAGGAGACCGCCCTGGCCGTACAGAATTTTATTCGCCAGTATCCCACGCTGCCGCCTGCGCGCTCGCTCAGCACCCGCTTTATCAATGTGCTGGCTTACCGGCAGGACTGGCAGGGCGTGCTGAATTTCAGCCCGACCGAACCGAAACCGGTGCAGGCGCGCTGCAACTGGTACTACGCCAAATGGGCCACGGGTCAGCAGCAGGCCGCGTTTGATGGCGCGAAGCAGATCTGGCTGCGCGGCACTGCGCTGCCTGCCGACTGCGATAAGCTCTTCTCGGTCTGGCAGTCATCGGGTCAGCTTTCACCTATCACAATCCTGGAGCGTATCCGTCTGGCGATGAAGGCGGGTAACGACAGCCTGGTGAGCTATCTGGCGAAAACCCTGCCGGCAGATTATCAGACCATGTCTGACGCGGTGCAGGCGCTGCAGCAGGACCCGCTGACGGTCAGCACCTTCGCCAGCGCCGTCGGACCCACCGACTTTACCCGCCAGGCGACGATTTACGCCTTTACCCGCGTGGCGCGGCAGGATATGGAAAACGCCCGCAGCCTGATCCCGATTCTGGTCCGGGCGCAGAAAATGGGGCCGGAAGATGAGCAGGCGCTGAAAGAGATCGTGGTCTGGCGCATGATGGGCAGCGATCTGACCGCTGAACAGGCACGCTGGCGCGATGCGGTGGTGATGAACAGTGAGTCCACCGCGCTGGTGGAACGCCGGGTGCGGCTGGCGCTGTCGCAGCACGATCGGCGCGGTCTGAACACATGGATCGCCCGTCTGCCGGTGGAGGCCAAAGAGAAGGATGAGTGGCAGTACTGGCAGGCTGACCTGCTGTTTGAGAAAGATCGCAAAGAGGAAGCGGAAGAGATCCTGCGTAAACTGATGCAGGCGCGTGGCTTCTATCCGATGGTGGCCGCTCAGCGTCTGGGGGTGGATTATCCGCTGCAGATTGATGAAGCACCGAAGCCTGACAGTGCTACGGTGCAGGGCCCCGAGCTGGCGCGCGTCCGTGAACTGATGTACTGGGGGCTGGATAACCTGGCGCGCAGCGAGTGGAGCAATCTGATCGGCAGCCGCACACATACGCAGCAGCAGATGCTGGCGCGCTACGCCAATGAGCAGGACTGGTGGGATCTCAGCGTGCAGGCCACGATCACGGCCAAAATGTGGGACAGTCTGAAAGAGCGGTTCCCGCTGGCGTGGCAGAGCGTTTACGAGCGCAACACCCAGGTGAAGCAGATTCCGCCAAGCTATGCGATGGCGATTTCGCGTCAGGAGAGTGCCTGGAACCCGAAAGCGCGCTCGCCGGTCGGGGCGAGTGGTCTGATGCAGATCATGCCTGCCACCGCGGCGCACACCGTGAAGATGTATGACATCCCCGGCTACAGCAACAGCAGTCAGCTGCTCGATCCGGAAACCAATATTCAGATTGGTACCCAGTATCTGGAGTATGTCTACCAGCAGTTTGACCAGAACCGGATTTTCGCCTCTGCGGCATACAATGCCGGTCCGGGCCGGGTGCGAAGCTGGCTGAAAACCAGTGCAGGTAATCTCGACGCCGTGGCGTTTATCGAGACCATTCCGTTCTCTGAAACGCGCGGTTACGTGAAGAACGTGCTGGCCTATGACGCCTACTATCGTCACTTCATGGGCAAGCCTGACAAAATCCTGTCAGATGGTGAGTGGAATCGCCGTTACTAGCTGTGCTAAGCTTCCGTACTCTTTAGCGAGTACGGAAGCCTCTTCATGACCCATTCTCATTCCCCTTCAGCCGAAACCCCTCCGGCCGACGATAGCTGGCAGCGCTTTGTCAGGCTGATGCAGCAGGCCTTTGCCGATGGTCACGCGCTGCCCCTGATGCAACTGATGATGACGGCGGATGAGCGGGAAGCGTTTGGCACACGACTGCGGATTATCGAAGAGTTGATGAAGGGGGAGATGAGCCAGCGCGAGCTGAAAAACGAACTTGGCGTGGGTATCGCCACCATCACCCGTGGCTCTAACAGTCTGAAAGAGGCGCCGCCGGAGCTGAAACGCTGGCTGCAGGCGCATCTGGACGGCGAGTAATTACGACTGATAGAGCGGATGAACAAACGGGCAGAGCGCCAGAATCAGGGCCTGATGATAGACGCTGGCGCGGCTGAGCAGGCCCTGCGTGAACGCCCCGATAGCCCCGCCCTGATGTTTGATATTTTCAATGCCGGTTAACCGCGCCATCTCTTCGCCCAGCTCCCGCCCTTCGCGCAGACCCGCCAGCACCGCTGGCGGCAGCGTGAAGCTGGCTGACCGCGATTCGCCGCGCTGCTTCTGATTCTCTATCACGATACAGGCAAAGGCGCTGTCCTCTTCGATCCCCGCCTCAATCGCCACCCAGAATGACGCTTCAGGCCGCACCTGACGGGCATTCATTACGCGCTGACGTGCGCCCGTTCGTGTTTCGAGGTGGCTCAGCGGCTGGGCGGCAACACCACTATCGACCCCGACCCCTTCAATATGGCAGGATCCCTCTCCGAAAACGTCGTTGAATGCCTGCGCAATCGCGTGAATCTTCGCTGGATTGGTGGTGGCTGCGACAACATGGTACATAATTAATTGAACCCTCAGATGGTTAAGCGCCTGGCCCATCAGGCTACAGACAGGCTCTAAGGCGATTCTGGTCGCAGTATAACGGAAACTACTATGTTACAGGTCTATCTTGTTCGTCACGGTGAAACGGTTTGGAATGCGGAACGTCGCATTCAGGGGCAGTCCGACAGTCCGCTGACGGAAAAAGGTGAACAGCAGGCGCATCAGGTGAGTGAACGCGTGAAACATCTGGGTATTACCCACGTTATCACCAGCGATCTCGGCCGCACGCGCCGCACCGCGGAGATTATCGCGGATGCCTGTGGTTGCACGGTGACGCTCGATCCGCGCCTGCGGGAACTCAATATGGGCGTGCTGGAGAAGCGTCCGCTGGATGGCTTAACCGCCGCAGAAGAGCAGTGGCGTGCCACGCTGGTGAACGGCACCGAAGGCGGGCGCATCCCGGAAGGGGAGTCCATGTCCGAACTGGCAGCGCGCATGCACGCCGCGCTGAATGCCTGTCTCGACCTGCCGGCCGGGAGCCGTCCGCTGCTGGTCAGTCACGGTATGGCGCTGGGATCGCTGGTCAGCACCATTCTCGGTCTGCCTGCCTGGGCGGAACGCCGGCTGCGTCTGCGAAACTGCTCGCTCTCGCGGGTCGATTATCAGCAGAGCGCCTGGCTGGCCGAAGGGTGGATTGTGGAGATGGCGGGCGATATCTCCCATCTGGATGCGCCCGCACTCGACGAGCTGCAGCGCTGAAGGTCTGCAGGCCGCCGTCGTGAGGACGGCAGCCTGAATATCAGCTGACCGGGGTCTGGCGGCGAATCGGAATCAGATATTCGCAACGGATCTCTGTCGGCGGCTCGGCACGCTTTTTACCGCCGTGGGTATAAAAGCGTTCAATATCCTGCCCCTGACGGCGGGTCAGCCCCAGCGTCGGCATGCAGGTGCCGTAGAGCAGCAGGATGAACTCCTGCAGGTTGACGCGCGGGCCGGTGTAGGTGAACTGCACATAATCGCCCGCTTCCAGAATGACGTTCTGACCGGAGTGCAGGCTGCCCGCGCTGTCAGCCGGCACCGCTGTGGTGTAGAGGATCTCCTGCTCGTCATCTTTTTCCTGGCTGGCGCGCACCTGATGCAGGCCATACAGCACCGGCGGCACGGTATCCGTTTCCAGCAGGAACTGCTTCCAGAAGTGAATCCGCATCTCGTCACGGTAGCTGGAAATCTGCTCCAGAATACAGGTGTAGTTCTGGGTCTGACCCACCAGCACCGTTTCCGGCAGGGTGACGAAGGTCGGTTCCGGCTGCGTCTCATTGTCCAGACGGATAGGGGGACGAATACCGAAGGAATTCCAGTCGGAAGCGCGACGATACCAGGCCGGCGTCTGCGCAAACTGCTTCTTGAAGGCGCGGGTAAAAGTCTGTTGTGAATCAAAGCGATACTGCAGTGCGATGTCCAGAATCGGACGGCTGGTCAGGCGCAGCGCCACCGCCGCTTTAGACAGGCGACGCGCCCGGATATAGGCGCCGATCGCATGTCCGGTCACGTCTTTAAACATCCTTTGTAAGTGCCATTTAGAGTAACCGGCTTTCTGGGCAACGTTGTCCAGTGAAAGGGGTTGATCCAGATGGCTCTCCAGCCAGACAAGCAAATCGCGAATGATACCGGCTTGGTCCATAAAACATCCTCATACTCTGGTGGTGCAGCTAAATGCATCGAAGAATATTAGCACTCATTGCTCAAAAGACGTGGGCCGTTTTCCGGGGAAGATTGTGCTAAATCAGTGCGGGCATAACCCGTTTTGGTTTTGTCATTATATCGATTGACAGTACATTACATGTTCATCTATTCAATTTGCAATGGTAACCCCATGACAAGACCTCGTCTTATCCTCGCTGCGCTGACCGCACTGACCTTTTCCAGCCCGCTGCTCGCCGAACAGATCGGCTCTGTCGACACGGTGTTTAAGATATTCGGGCCTGACCACAAGATTGTCGTTGAAGCCTTCGACGATCCGGATGTTAAAAATGTAACCTGCTATATCAGCCGGGCGAAGACCGGTGGGATTAAAGGCGGGCTGGGGCTGGCTGAGGATACCTCCGATGCGGCGATTTCGTGCCAGCAGATTGGGCCAGTGGAGCTGAGTGAGAAAATCGCGCAGGGCAAAGCGGAGGGGGAGGTGGTCTTCCGCCAGCGTACCTCGCTGATCTTCAAAAAGCTGCAGGTGGTGCGCTTCTTCGATAAAAAGCGTAACGCCCTGGTCTATCTGACCTACTCCGATAAGGTCGTCGATGGTTCACCGAAGAATGCGATCAGCGCCGTGCCGATTATGCCGTGGCACTGAACATAAAAAAAACGCCCGCAGGGGCGTTTTTTTCAGGCTTACCGCAGCTTACTCATGCAGGTCGCCGCAGAAGCGGTAACCTTCACCATGGATGGTGGCGATGATTTCAGGCGTGTCCGGCGTCGATTCGAAATGCTTACGAATACGACGGATGGTCACATCCACGGTGCGGTCGTGCGGCTTAAGGTCACGGCCGGTCATTTTTTTCAGCAGATCGGCACGGGTCTGAATCTTGCCCGGATTTTCGCAGAAGTGCAGCATGGCGCGGAACTCACTGCGTGGCAGTTTATAGTGCTCGCCGTTCGGGTTGATCAGTGAGCGGCTGTTGATATCCAGCTCCCAGCCATTGAATTTGTAACTCTCAACCTGACGGCGCTCTTCGCCCGGCATGGCGAGATTCATGGTGCGCGACAGCAGATTACGGGCACGAATCGTCAGCTCACGCGGATTGAACGGTTTGGTGATGTAGTCGTCAGCGCCAATTTCCAGACCGAGAATTTTATCAACTTCGTTGTCACGGCCGGTCAGGAACATCAGGGCGACATTGGCCTGTTCGCGCAGTTCACGGGCCAGCAGCAGGCCGTTTTTACCCGGCAGGTTGATGTCCATGATCACCAGGTTAACGTCATTGTCGGTCAGCACCTGATGCATTTCTGCACCATCAGTCGCCTCATACACCACATAACCTTCTGCCTCGAAGATGCTCTTGAGGGTGTTACGCGTGACCAGTTCGTCTTCAACGATAAGAATGTGCGGGGTCTGCATGTTTAGCTACCTAAAATTTGCCAACAAATTGAAAACAGGGCGTACAGCGGTATGGCGTTCTCCATCATCGAGAGCAGCGGGCCGCGCTGAACCGTTGTACGAAATCATATTTTGATAAGCCATCTATCAACGTCAACAACAGTATTAGCTCAGCCAGTCAGGATGAAAATTGCATGCCCCAGGCGAGAATGATAATGGCGCATATCCTAACTGCATTAACAGCAACCTAACAGCACCAACTACAACCGATAAGCATAAAAACAACGCTTCGTTGACTTATATCAAATGCAATTGTAGCACGTTAACACTTTTGTGAAAAACTTCTCGTAGATTGCCCGTTTAGCTCACAAAAAGCATCATTTTCATTACATTTTTCACGCTTCGGTTCCAAAATGAAACCCACTGGTAATCACATTCTATCCTGTTGAACTTAAATGTATTAATAGTGGTTTCTTTAATAAAGGCCGCTTCGCCGGTAAAAAGATTCGGATCGCTTTTTTTAACCGGTTTTAACAATGTTAATCACCGCTTTTCTTATTCGCTTCCGCCCGCTGAATCCTGAACAGTCATGTTAATATGGCGTTATGTAAATGGACCAATGGAATAAATATGCTCTTCCCCCTGATTCTCGTCTCGCCCGCGCGGCCAGAAAATATCGGCGCTGCGGCGCGCGCCATGAAAACCATGGGCTTCAGCCAGCTGCGCATTGTCGCCAGCGACGCCTGGCAGGACCCGGCCGCGCGCCGGGTCGCGCATGGCGCGGGTGAGATCCTCGATAACGTCCAGACGTTTGCAACGCTGGCTGACGCATTAGCTGACATCGACTTCTCCGTCGCCACCACTGCGCGCAGCCGGGCAAAGTTTCGCTACTACGCCACGCCAGAGCAGGTTGAAACACAGCTGCTGGAGAAGCGTCAGTGGGTAAAGAGTATGGCGCTGGTATTTGGCCGCGAAGACAGCGGGCTGACCAATGAGGAGCTGGAGCAGGTCGATCTGCTGACCGGCATCCCGATGGCGAATGACTATCCGTCACTCAATCTCGGCCAGGCGGTGATGGTCTACTGCTATCAGTTGTCGAAGCTGAATCAGGTTGAGGCTCCGCTTACCGCCGCCGCAGACGGGCAGCAGTTGCAGGCGCTGCGGCAGCGCTTGCATCAGCTGCTGGCGCAGCTGGAGGTGAGTGATGATGAGAAACTCTCTGACTGGATCGATCAGCGGGTGGGGCTGCTGGAACAGCGCGACACGGCGATGCTGCATCGTCTGCTGCACGATATTGAAAAAAAACTCGCAGATTAATCCTCGGCGAAAATCTGATTTTGCAGTAACAGATCGCAGAGAAGTTCAGCATCGCAAACGATCAAAGAGCGTTTTACGATTTCGCCGGTGGCTCTGCGCAGTCAGGGAAACGGGCCCGCCGGACAAATCGGGTTGACTTAATGTGCGCTTTGCTTTACTTCTGGATGCCAGACGGACAGACAAAGACAGACAGAAAAAAATCTCAATGCGTAAAATCAGCCTGAACACCACAATTATTACCATCACCATTACCACAGGTAACGGTGCGGGCTGACGCATACAGGAAAAACAGAAAAAAAGCCCGCACCTAACCAGTGCGGGCTTTTTTTTCGGCTTAAATTCAGGAGAGTTTATATCATGCGAGTGCTGAAATTCGGCGGGACCTCGGTAGCGAATGCGGAACGGTTTCTTCGCGTCGCTGACATTCTGGAAAGTAATGCGCAACAAGGACAGGTTGCAACCGTGCTCTCTGCGCCAGCAAAGATCACTAACCACCTGGTGGCGATGATTGAAAAAACCATCAGTGGTCAGGACGCTTTGCCGAATATCAGCGACGCTGAGCGCATCTTCAGCGAGCTGCTGCAGGGGCTCGCTGAGTCACAGCCTGGCTTTGAATATGAGCGGCTGAAAACCCGCGTGGACCTGGAGTTTGCGCAGCTGAAGCAGGTGCTGCACGGCATCAGCCTGCTGGGGCAGTGCCCGGACAGCGTCAATGCGGCGATCATCTGCCGCGGTGAAAAACTCTCGATTGCCATTATGGAAGCGCTGCTGCAGGCACGCGGTCATGAGGTCAGCGTGATCGATCCGGTAGAGAAGCTGCTCGCTGTCGGTCACTACCTGGAGTCCACCGTCGACATCGCCGAATCGACCCGTCGCATCGAAGCCAGCCAGATCCCGCCGCAGAATATGATCCTGATGGCGGGCTTTACCGCCGGCAACGAGCGTGGTGAGCTGGTGGTGCTGGGCCGTAATGGCTCAGACTACTCGGCGGCCGTACTGGCAGCCTGTCTGCGCGCCGACTGCTGTGAAATCTGGACCGATGTCGATGGCGTCTATACCTGCGATCCGCGTCAGGTGCCGGATGCGCGCCTGCTGAAATCGATGTCCTATCAGGAAGCGATGGAGCTCTCCTATTTCGGCGCCAAGGTGCTGCATCCCCGCACCATTGCGCCTATCGCACAGTTCCAGATCCCGTGCCTGATCAAAAACACCGCCAATCCGCAGGCGCCCGGCACCCTGATTGGGGCAGAAGGCGAGCAGGATGAGAATCCGGTGAAAGGCATCACCAACCTGAATAACATGGCGATGGTTAACGTCTCCGGTCCCGGCATGAAAGGGATGGTCGGAATGGCGGCCAGGGTGTTTGCGGCGATGTCGCGCACCGGCATTTCCGTGGTGCTGATCACCCAATCCTCGTCTGAATACAGTATCAGTTTCTGCGTGCCGCAGAGCGAGCTGGCGCGGGCGCGTCAGGTGCTGGAAGAGGAGTTCTATCTGGAGCTGAAAGATGGCCTGCTGGACCCGCTGGATATCATTGAAAATCTGGCGGTGATCTCGGTGGTGGGCGATGGCATGCGCACCCTGCGCGGCATCTCAGCCAAATTCTTCTCGGCGCTGGCGCGCGCCAACATCAATATCGTGGCGATTGCGCAGGGCTCCTCTGAACGTTCCATCTCCGTCGTGGTTAACAACGATGAAGTGATCACCGGGGTGCGCGTGGTGCATCAGATGCTGTTCGCCACCGATCAGGTTATCGAAGTCTTTGTGGTGGGCGTCGGCGGCGTCGGCGGTGCGCTGCTGGATCAGTTACATCGCCAGCAGGCGTGGCTGAAGCAGAAGCATATCGACCTGCGGGTCTGCGGCATCGCCAACTCGCATGCGCTGTTAACGAATGTTCACGGCATCGATCTGAGCCACTGGGAAGCGGCATTAAGCGAAGCCAAAGAGCCTTTCAATCTGGCGCGCCTGACCCGGCTGGTCAAAGAGTATCATCTGCTTAATCCGGTGATTGTGGACTGTACCTCCAGCCAGGCGGTCGCCGATCAGTATGCCGATTTTCTCAGCGAAGGTTTCCACGTGGTGACGCCGAACAAAAAGGCTAACACCTCATCCTGGAACTACTACCAGCAGATGCGTGCCGCCGCAGCCAAATCGCGCCGCAAATTCCTTTATGATACTAACGTCGGTGCCGGTCTGCCGGTGATCGAAAATCTGCAGAACCTGATGAATGCGGGTGATGAGCTGCTGCGCTTCTCCGGCATTCTGTCTGGCTCGCTCTCCTTTATCTTCGGCAAGCTGGATGAAGGCGTCTCCCTGTCTCAGGCGACTCAGATGGCGCGGGAGATGGGCTTTACCGAACCCGATCCGCGTGACGATCTCGCCGGCACAGACGTGGCGCGTAAGCTGCTGATCCTGGCGCGTGAAGCGGGTCATCAGCTGGAGCTGACGGATATTGAGATTGAGCCGCTGCTGCCCGCCAGCCTGACCGACATTGCAGACGTTGAGCAGTTTATGCAGCGCCTGCCCGAGCTGGACAACGCCTTTGCCGCGCGGGTTGCGCAGGCGCGTGATGCGGGTAAAGTGTTGCGCTATGTCGGCGTGATCGAAGAGGGCGGCATCTGCAAAGTCAGAATTGACGCCGTAGACAGCAACGATCCGCTCTTTAAGGTGAAAAATGGCGAGAATGCGCTGGCATTTTACAGCCGCTACTATCAGCCGATCCCGATGGTGCTGCGCGGGTACGGTGCAGGAAATGATGTGACAGCGGCCGGTGTCTTTGCCGACCTGCTGCGCACGCTGTCATGGAAGTTGGGAGTTTAAAAATGGTAAAAATTTACGCACCGGCCTCGATTGGTAACGTCAGCGTCGGCTTCGATGTGCTGGGCGCGGCGGTTTCGCCGGTGGACGGTTCCCTGCTGGGTGACTGCGTCTCCGTGGAGGCGGCAGAGCACTTTTCACTGACCAACGCCGGACGTTTTGTCAGTAAGCTGCCCGCCGATCCTAAAGAGAACATCGTTTATCAGTGCTGGCAGCGCTTCTGCGAGGCGGTAGGCAAAGAGATTCCGGTGGCGATGACGCTGGAGAAGAACATGCCCATCGGCTCCGGGCTGGGCTCCAGCGCCTGCTCGGTGGTGGCCGGTCTGGTCGCGATGAATGAATTCTGCGGTAAGCCCCTTGATGACAGCACCCTGCTGACGCTGATGGGCGAGCTGGAAGGGCGCATCTCCGGCAGCGTTCATTACGATAACGTAGCGCCCTGCTTCCTCGGGGGCATTCAGCTGATGCTGCAGGAGAATGAGATTATCAGTCAGGCCGTGCCCGGCTTTGATGACTGGCTGTGGGTCATGGCCTATCCGGGCATTAAAGTCTCGACCGCCGAAGCGCGCGCGATTTTACCGGCGCAGTACCGCAAAGAGGAGTGCATCAAGCATGGCCGCCTGCTGGCGGGCTTCATTCACGCCTGCCACACGCGTCAGCCGCTGCTGGCCGCTAAACTTATGCAGGATGTCATTGCTGAACCTTATCGCACCAGACTGCTGCCGGGCTTCGCCGAGGCGCGACAGGCGGCCAACGATATCGGCGCACTGGCGTGCGGTATCTCAGGCTCTGGTCCGACACTTTTCGCCGTTTGCAATCAGATGGAAACGGCACAGCGGATGGCTGACTGGCTGAGCCAGCACTATCTGCAGAACGATGAAGGCTTCGTCCATATCTGCCGTCTCGACACGGCTGGCGCACGACAATTGGGATAACGCATGAAACTCTACAATCTTAAGGATCACAACGAGCAGGTCAGCTTCGCCCAGGCGGTGAAACAGGGTCTGGGATCACAGCAGGGTCTGTTCTTTCCGCTGGAACTGCCGGAGTTTGAACTGACAGACATCGACGCGATGCTGGAGATGGATTTTGTCAGCCGCAGCAGCAAAATTCTGTCGGCTTATATTGGTGATGAGATCCCGGCCGAACAGCTGCATGAGCGTGTTAAAGCCGCGTTTGCGTTTCCGGCACCGGTCAAAGCGGTCAGTGAAGATGTGGCCTGTCTGGAGCTGTTCCACGGCCCGACGCTGGCGTTTAAAGATTTCGGCGGCCGTTTTATGGCGCAGATGCTCTCCTATGTTTCCGGTTCAGACGAGCAGATCACGATTCTGACCGCGACCTCCGGTGATACCGGTGCGGCCGTGGCCCACGCCTTCTACGGCATGGAGAATGTGCGTGTGGTGATCCTCTATCCACAGGGCAAGATCAGCCCGTTGCAGGAGAAACTCTTCTGTACGCTGGGCGGCAACATCGAAACTATCGCCATCGACGGCGATTTCGATGCCTGTCAGGCGCTGGTCAAGCAGGCGTTCGATGATGAAGTGCTGAAAAAGACGATTGGCCTGAACTCAGCGAACTCCATCAACATCAGCCGCCTGCTGGCGCAGATCTGCTACTACTTTGAAGCGGTGGCGCAGCTGCCGCAGGAAAAACGCAATCAGCTGGTGGTTTCCGTACCAAGCGGCAACTTCGGGGATTTAACGGCGGGTCTGCTGGCGAAATCACTGGGGCTGCCGATCAAGCGCTTTATCGCCGCCACTAACGCCAATGACACGGTGCCGCGCTTCCTCGGAAACGGCGAGTGGCAGCCTAACCAGACGGTCGCGACCCTGTCGAATGCGATGGATGTCAGCCAGCCGAACAACTGGCCGCGTGTGGAAGAGCTGTTCCGCCGTAAAACCTGGCGGCTGACCGACCTGGCCTGCGGTGCGGTCTCTGACGAAACCACCCGTGCCGCCATGCGTGAACTGGCTGAGATTGGCTACATTTCTGAGCCCCACGCCGCCATCGCCTGGCGTCTGCTGCGCGATCAGCTGCAGGAGGGCGAGTATGGCCTGTTCCTTGGCACCGCCCATCCGGCCAAATTCCGTGAAAGCGTGGAAGCGATCCTTGAGCAGACCCTGACGCTGCCGCCGGAGCTGGCGGAGCGTGCGGAACTCCCGCTGCTGTCGCACCAGATGCAGGCGGACTTTGCCGCGCTGCGGGCATTCCTGCTGAAATAATCTTTCCCGGCTGCGGGAAAGAGAAGACGCGCGGGGCTACTGCTCCGCGCGCTTGAACACCAGCTCGCTTTCGCTGCTGCTGACTGCATCAAAACGGTAGCCTTCCAGATCAAACGCCTTAAGCTGCTCCGGCTTTGTCAGGCGCTCCTGAATCACATAGCGACTCATCAGGCCGCGCGCCTTTTTGGCGTAGAAGCTGATGACTTTGTAGCTGCCATTTTTCTCATCCAGGAACACCGGCTTAATCATCTGCGCCTGTAGCGCTTTCGGTCTGACCGCCCGGAAATATTCATCTGAGGCGAGGTTGATCAGGACGTTGTCGCCCTGTTCCGCCAGCGCGGCGTTCAGCGTTTCGGTGATGAGGTCACCCCAGAAGGTATAGAGGTCTTTACCTGCCGGATTCGCCAGCCGAATGCCCATCTCCAGCCGGTAAGGCTGCATAAGATCGAGTGGGCGCAGCACGCCATACAGGCCAGACAGCATACGCAGGTGCTGCTGGGCAAAATCGAAATCCTGATCGCTGAACGTCTCCGCCTGCAAACCGGTATAAACATCGCCTTTAAACGCCAGAATCGCCTGGCGGGCATTCTGCGGCGAGAAGTCGGGCTGCCAGCTGTTAAACCGCTCGGCATTCAGGTGCGCCAGTTTGTCGCTGATGCCCATTAACGAGGCGATGCTGGCCGGTGACAGGTCACGCGCAATCTCAATCAGCTGTTGTGACTTTTCTAACAGCGCAGGCTGGGTATAGCGGGTTGTCGCCAGCGGGCTGTCATAATCCAGCGTCTTGGCGGGAGAGATCACCATCAACATAGTTGCTTCCTCGTTTAATGCCTGCTTTAACAGGATATTGGCGGCTTATCAGGCTCCGCAGTGTAGCAAAAAAGCCGCAAAGAATGACGAATCACACCTATTTGTTCGCGCTATCGTAAACGGCATTCCCTGACCTTGCGCCACCGTTGGCGCGTGATATTATCGCAACAGCCTTTTTTCACACTGACAGTTAACTAAGAGAAAAGAACATGACGGACAAACTTACCTCCCTGCGTCAGCTCACCACCGTCGTTGCCGACACCGGTGATATCGCAGCCATGAAGCTGTATCAGCCGCAGGATGCCACGACTAACCCTTCTCTGATTCTTAACGCCGCGCAAATCCCTGAATACCGTAAACTGATCGATGAAGCGATCGGCTGGGCGCGTGAGCAGAGCAGCGATAAAGATGAGCAGCTGCAGCTGGTTTCTGACAAGCTGGCCGTAAACATTGGTCTGGAAATTCTCAAACTGATCCCGGGCCGTATTTCGACCGAAGTGGATGCGCGTCTCTCTTACGACACCGAAGGCAGCATCAATAAAGCCCGTAGTCTGATCAAACTCTACAACGATGCCGGTATCAGCAATGACCGCATCCTGATCAAACTGGCCTCAACCTGGCAGGGTATCCGCGCCGCGGAGCAGCTGGAAAAAGAGGGCATCAACTGTAACCTGACGCTGCTGTTCTCCTTCGCTCAGGCGCGTGCCTGTGCCGAAGCGGGCGTTTTCCTGATCTCTCCGTTTGTGGGTCGTATTCTCGACTGGTACAAAGCCAACACCGACAAAAAAGAGTACGCAGCACACGAAGATCCCGGCGTGGTTTCTGTTTCTGAAATCTATAACTACTACAAGCAGCACGGCTATGAAACCGTCGTGATGGGCGCCAGCTTCCGTAACACCGGCGAAATCATCGAGCTGGCTGGCTGTGACCGTCTGACCATTTCGCCTGCGCTGCTGAAAGAGCTGGCCGAGAGCGAAGGAACCCTGGAGCGTAAACTGAGCTACAGCGGTGAAGTGAAAGCGCGTCCGGCCCGCATGACCGAGTCTGAGTTCCTGTGGCAGCACAACCAGGATCCGATGGCGGTGGCGAAGCTGGCAGAAGGCATCCGCAACTTTGCCGTTGATCAGGGCAAACTTGAGAAGATGCTGGCAGAACTGCTGTAATCCTCCGATCGTGACGGCGCAGGCCGTCACGGTTTTCCCTTTTCCGACCCTTTCACTTTGTATTATCCTTTCGGCTATTCCCCTTTTATTCCACCGCACCGCGGTCATTCACAGCGAAGCTAACCATGAATACATTACGCATTGGCCTGATCTCGGTTTCCGATCGCGCCGCGAACGGCATCTATCAGGATCAGGGGATTCCCGCGCTGGAGAGCTGGCTCAGCACGGCCATCAGCAGCCCGTTCGAAATGGAGTCCCGACTGGTGCCGGACGAGCAGCCGATGATTGAGCAGGCGATTTGCGAGCTGGTCGATGAACGCTTTTGCCATCTGGTGCTGACCACTGGCGGCACCGGCCCGGCCCGGCGCGACGTCACTCCCGACGCCACCTTAGCCGTCGCCGATCGGGAGATGCCCGGATTCGGTGAGCAGATGCGCCAGATCAGCCTGCAGTTTGTGCCGACCGCGATTCTGTCGCGTCAGGTTGGCGTGATCCGTAAGCAGTCACTGATTCTCAATCTGCCTGGTCAGCCAAAGTCGATCAGGGAGACGCTGGAGGGGCTGAAAGATGAGCAGGGCAACGTCAAAGTCCACGGCATTTTTGCCTCTGTACCTTATTGTTTACAGCTACTGGAAGGGCCGTATGTCGAAACCCATCGCGACGTGGTAGCAGCATTTCGGCCTAAAAGCGCGATACGTGAGATAAATAACTAAATATTGTCCATTTCAGGCATAAGCTATAGCCCGGCTGGTGTGGCAAAAGATTGACGGTATAGTAATCAGAACTTTACAACCCGATCTTTTGCCTCTGGACTATTATGAACCTGACCTCTACGCAGCGTCTGACCGGTAAGGATTACAGAACCCTGGCGCTGGCCGCACTGGGCGGCGCGCTGGAATTTTACGACTTCATCATTTTTGTCTTCTTCGCCACTGTCATTGGCGAACTCTTTTTCCCCGCCGATATTCCCGAGTGGCTGCGCCAGCTGCAGACCTTTGCCATTTTTGCCGCCGGCTATCTGGCACGTCCGCTGGGCGGCATCGTGATGGCCCACTTTGGCGATAAAGTGGGGCGTAAGAAGATGTTCAGCCTGAGCATTATGCTGATGGCGCTGCCGACATTGATGATGGGCGCGCTCCCCACCTGGCAGACTATCGGCGTTGCCGCACCGTTACTGATGCTGCTGATGCGGATGCTGCAGGGGGCGGCGATTGGTGGCGAGGTGCCGGGAGCCTGGGTGTTTGTCGCTGAGCATGTGCCCTATAAACGCATCGGTATCGCCTGTGGCACACTGACGGCCGGGCTGACCATCGGGATTTTACTGGGGTCGCTGGTGGCAACGCTGATCAATACCTCACTCTCACCCCAGGCAATTCATGATGGCGGCTGGCGCATTCCGTTCTTCCTCGGCGGCCTGTTCGGGCTGGGCGCGATGGTGCTGCGCCGCTGGCTGCATGAGACGCCGGTGTTTGTGGAGATGCAGCAGCGTAAAGCGCTCTCCAGTAAGCTGCCGCTGAAAACAGTGCTGGCTGAACATAAAAAATCGGTCGTCATTTCCATGCTGCTGACCTGGCTGCTCTCCGCCTGCATCGTGGTGGTGATCCTGATGTCCCCGGTCTGGCTGCAAAAACAGCTGGGCATTGCGCCTGCGCTGACGTTGCAGGCCAACAGCCTGGCCACCGTCATGCTCTGCTTCGGCTGTATTATTGCCGGCCTGGCGGCCGATCGCTTCGGTGCCAGCCGTACGCTGTGTGTCGGCAGCCTGCTGCTGGCGATCTGCTGCTGGCAGTTTTATCATCTGACTGCACTCTATCCGCAGCAGCTCTTCCTGCTGTATGGACTGGCCGGCCTCAGCGTTGGCACCGTGGGCGCCGTGCCGTTCGTGATGGTGCGTGCCTTTCCGGCGGAAGTCCGTTTTACCGGTATCTCCTTCTCCTACAATCTCGCCTATGCGATTTTCGGCGGCCTGACACCGATTTTTGTGTCGCTGCTGATGAATGTGTCGGTGATGGCCCCATGCTGGTATGTGATGGCACTGGCGCTGGTGGGACTGGTGACGGGGATCTGGCTGCGGCGTGATATCAGCCACGAGCCAGAACTGCATCAGAGGGTTAATTCGCTGTAGTGAAATGACGCGGAGCCTGACTCCGCGTCTTATTATGATTGATGCGGCTTCTCGCCCGTCGGCAGAACGGTACGGCCAAAGGTTTCGTTCAGCACTTCCCCCATGGCCAGATAGCAGGCGCTGGCGCCGCAGAGAAGGCCAACCCAGCCTGCCGTGGTGACCAGCGCAGGCAGATGCATCAGATGCGCTACGGCCAGCAGCAGAAACAGCAGCGTGAGCGTGGCGAAAACAAACTGCAGCATCCGCGCACCTTTCAGCGTGCCGACAAACATAAACAGCGTGAAGATGCCCCACAGAAGCAGCCAGGCCCCCAGAAATCGTTCGTCGGGGGCGTTCGCGAGGCCCATTTCCGGCAGCAGCAGAATCGCCACAAAGCTTAACCAGAACATCCCGTAAGAGGTAAAGGCCGTCAGCCCAAAGGTGTTATTCTTTCTAAACTCCAGCAGGCCTGCCAGCACCTGCGCAATCCCACCATAAAAAATCCCCATGGCCAGAATCGCGACGTCCATCGTGAACAGGCCCGCGTTGTGCAGGTTGAGTAAAACCGTTGTCATGCCAAATCCCATTAATCCCAGCGGGGCAGGGTTGGCCAGTGTTGAATTTGCCATAGTTCCTCGGCGGTCAGTAAACGTTGATGATAAAAAGCGCTCCGCTTCACTCCATCGAGCGGAGCGGCGCATCATATTCAGCGTTCTGCCTGGGTTCTTTGATCCCGACCGGGCCAGAGGTGAAAATTTTTTTTGGTTTAACCCTTGATGCGCATCGAAGCGGCCCCATTTACTTCTCATCGAGCGTTGTGAACGTTGGAAAAAAAGCATGTGCTGGCAGGTTGAATGCAAACAACCCGCCCACATAAAAGGTTCACAACCCAAATTGGCAACGAATTTAAGTGGGAGATGTTTAGATGGGTAAGATTATTGGTATTGACCTGGGTACAACCAACTCTTGTGTTGCGATCATGGATGGCACCAAAGCACGCGTGCTGGAAAATGCCGAGGGCGATCGCACCACGCCTTCAATTATTGCGTACACACAGGATGGCGAAATTCTGGTCGGTCAACCGGCTAAACGTCAGGCAGTGACCAACCCGCAGAATACCCTGTTCGCAATTAAGCGTCTGATCGGTCGTCGCTTCCAGGACGAAGAAGTTCAGCGTGATATTAAAATCATGCCGTACAAAATCGCCAGCGCTGACAACGGCGACGCCTGGCTGGAAGTGAAAGGCCAGAAAATGGCACCGCCGCAGATTTCAGCTGAAGTGCTGAAGAAAATGAAAAAGACCGCCGAAGATTACCTCGGTGAGCCAGTGACCGAAGCGGTGATCACCGTTCCGGCATACTTTAACGATGCACAGCGCCAGGCGACCAAAGATGCAGGCCGCATCGCGGGTCTGGAAGTTAAGCGTATCATTAACGAACCAACCGCTGCTGCACTGGCCTACGGCCTGGACAAAGGTCAGGGTAACCGCACCATCGCCGTGTATGACCTGGGTGGTGGTACCTTCGATATCTCCATCATCGAGATCGACGAAGTTGATGGCGAAAAAACCTTTGAAGTTCTGGCAACCAACGGTGATACCCACCTGGGTGGTGAAGACTTCGACAGCCGTCTGATTAACTATCTGGTAGCTGAATTTAAGAAAGATCAGGGCATCGATCTGCACAACGATCCTCTGGCGATGCAGCGTCTGAAAGAAGCCGCAGAGAAAGCGAAAATCGAGCTCTCTTCCGCTCAGCAGACCGACGTTAACCTGCCGTACATCACTGCAGATGCGACCGGTCCTAAGCACCTGAACATCAAAGTGACCCGTTCTAAACTGGAGTCACTGGTTGAAGATCTGGTTGCACGCTCAATCGCGCCACTGAAAGTTGCGCTGCAGGATGCGGGCCTGTCGGTTTCTGACATCAACGACGTTATCCTGGTCGGTGGTCAGACCCGTATGCCACTGGTTCAGGCGAAAGTCACCGAGTTCTTTGGTAAAGAGCCACGTAAAGATGTGAACCCGGACGAAGCCGTTGCTGTCGGTGCTGCGGTTCAGGGTGGTGTACTGGGTGGCGACGTGAAAGACGTGCTGCTGCTGGACGTAACCCCGCTGTCACTGGGTATCGAAACCATGGGTGGCGTGATGACGTCGCTGATCAGCAAAAACACCACCATCCCGACCAAGCACAGCCAGGTCTTCTCGACTGCTGAAGATAACCAGTCAGCCGTGACCATTCACGTGCTGCAGGGTGAGCGTAAGCGCGCCAATGACAACAAGTCACTGGGCCAGTTCAACCTTGACGGTATCCAGGCTGCGCCTCGCGGTATGCCGCAGATCGAAGTCACCTTCGACATCGATGCGGATGGTATCCTGCATGTGTCGGCGAAAGATAAGAACAGCGGTAAAGAGCAGAAAATCACCATCAAAGCCTCTTCCGGTCTGAACGACGAAGAGATCGAAAAAATGGTGCGTGATGCGGAAGCGAACGCAGAAGCTGACCGTAAGTTCGAAGAGCTGGTACAGACGCGCAACCAGGGCGATCAGATTGCCCACAGCACGCGTAAGCAGCTGGAAGAAGCCGGCGACAAACTGTCAGCAGACGACAAAGCGCCAATCGAAGCCGCACTGGCCGCGCTGGAAACTGCGCTGAAAGGCGAAGACAAAGCGGAAATCGACGCCAAAATGCAGGCGCTGATGGAAGTGTCCGGCAAACTGATGGAAGCCGCACAGCAGTCTCAGGCAGGTGCAGCCGATGCCGGTGATGCGTCAGCGAAGAAAGATGACGACGTTGTCGATGCTGAATTCGAAGAAGTAAAAGACAACAAGAAATAATTGCCCCTGACCGGGCGCGACGGCTGGCCTGACAGTCGTTGAAACCAGCACGGGCGTCGGAGATCTCTCCACGCCCGTGCGATCATGTTAAGGGCTAAATAAACATGGCGAAGAGTGATTACTACGAGATTTTAGGCGTCGCCAAATCCGCGGACGAGCGTGAAATCAAAAAGGCGTACAAACGCCTGGCAATGAAATTTCACCCGGATCGTAATCCCGGAGATAAAGAAGCCGAAGCCAAATTCAAAGAGGCTAAAGAAGCGTACGAAATCCTGACCGATGCGCAGAAGCGTGCGGCCTACGATCAATATGGTCATGCAGCTTTTGAACAGGGCGGCATGGGTGGCGGTGGATTCGGCGGCGGCGGCTTTGGTGGCGGCGGTGCAGACTTCAGCGATATCTTTGGCGACGTATTCGGTGACATCTTTGGTGGTGGACGCCGTCAGCGCGCATCCCGCGGCGCCGATTTACGCTACAACATGGAGCTGACGCTGGAAGAAGCGGTACGCGGCGTGACCAAAGAGATCCGCATTCCAACGCTGGAAGAGTGTGATGTCTGCCACGGCAGCGGCGCGAAACCAGGCACGCAGCCACAAACCTGTTCGACCTGTCACGGTGCAGGCCAGGTGCAGATGCGCCAGGGCTTCTTCACCGTTCAGCAGGCCTGTCCGACCTGTCACGGTCGCGGCTCGGTGATTAAAGATCCGTGCAACGCCTGTCACGGTCACGGTCGCGTTGAGAAGTCGAAAACGCTGTCAGTGAAAATCCCGGCCGGGGTCGACACCGGCGATCGTATCCGTCTGAGCGGAGAAGGCGAAGCGGGCGAGCAGGGCGCGCCAGCGGGCGATCTCTATGTTCAGGTCTCGGTGAAGAAACACCCGATTTTCGAACGTGAAGAGAATAACCTCTACTGCGAAGTGCCGATTAACTTTGCGATGGCGGCGCTGGGCGGTGAGATTGAAGTGCCGACGCTGGATGGACGCGTGAAGCTGAAAGTGCCGTCAGAGACCCAGACCGGCAAGCTGTTCCGCATGCGCGGACGCGGCGTGAAATCTGTCCGCGGTGGTGCGGTTGGTGACCTGTTGTGTCGCGTCGTGGTGGAAACACCGGTCAGCCTGAACGAGAAACAGAAATCGCTGCTGCGTGAACTGGAAGAGAGTTTTGGCGGTCCGAGCGGCGAGCACAACAGCCCGCGCTCCAAGAGCTTTTTCGACGGTGTGAAAAAATTCTTTGACGACCTGACCCGATAAACCGGGAAAGATAAAACGGAGCCCTGGGCTCCGTTTTTTTTGGCCTCTGATCAGGGATGCTGCACACCAACTGCTCCGCAGCGTAGCCGGGCCTGCGGATGTTCCGGTCAACGCGAGCGACAACGCCGGGCACAAGCTGCTGTTAACGGGCGATATGAGTCGTTACACTTATTCACTTTCACTCGCCGATCAGGAAGATAAACGTTGAATAAGCCTCGGAAACTCAGAAACCTCCTCAGGAGCTTCATTGAAAGTGATGCCAGTAACGGCATGATATTAATCCTGGCAGCCGTGGCGGCCATGATCCTCGCCAATACCGCTGCGACGGCCGAAGGCTATCAGGCGTTACTGAATGAGCCTGTCCAGATCCGCTTTGGTGCGCTGGATATCAGCAAAAATCTGCTGTTATGGATAAACGATGCGCTGATGGCGCTGTTTTTCCTGCTGATTGGGCTGGAAGTGAAGCGCGAGCTGAGGGTCGGTGAACTCGCAAGCCGGGAGAAGGCAATCTTTCCGGTTATCGCAGCCCTGGGAGGCATGGCGCTGCCCGCCCTGATCTTTCTGGCTTTCAACCACGGTGATGAGATTGCCCGCAACGGCTGGGCGATTCCCACGGCAACGGATATCGCGTTTGCACTGGGGGTGCTGGCCCTGCTCGGCAGCCGGGTTCCTGCTGCGCTGAAAGTGTTTCTGATGGCGCTGGCGATTATCGATGATCTGGGGGCGATTGTGATTATCGCCCTGTTCTATACCAGCGGCCTGTCGATGCTCTCTCTGGGCGTGGCGGCAGCGGCGATTGTGGTGCTGGCCCTGCTGAATTACTTCAACGTCCGCAAAATCTCGATCTACATTCTGGTGGGCATTGTGCTCTGGACCGCCGTCCTTAAGTCGGGTGTTCATGCAACGCTGGCAGGCGTTATCGTGGGCTTCTTTGTGCCGCTGGAGAAGAGAGAGGGGCACTCGCCAGCAGAGCATCTGGCGCACGGCCTGATGCCGTGGGTGAACTGGCTGATTCTGCCGCTGTTTGCCTTTGCCAATGCCGGTATTTCACTCGCCGGTATTACGCTGGGCGATATCCTGTCACCGGAACCGGCAGGCATCATCTTTGGCCTGTTAATCGGCAAACCCCTGGGCATTACGCTCTTCTGCTGGCTGGCCGTCAGATTGCGGCTGGCGGTATTGCCTGGCGGCACCACCATCCGCGATATCATGGCGATCGGCGTGCTGTGCGGTATCGGCTTCACGATGTCGATATTTATCAGTTCACTGGCCTTTGATGCCGCCCATGAGCAGCTGGTGACGTTCTCTAAGCTGGGAATTCTGACCGGTTCTCTGCTCTCCGCCGTATTGGGATATAGCCTGTTACGGGTCAGGCTGCGTTAAGAGAGGGGAGGCGAAAGCCTCCTTTTTTCGCCCTGCATCACCCTCACGGGGAATGGCGGTGCGGCAAATGACAGGCGAAAAAAAACCGGCGTAAGCGCCGGTTCTTTCAACAAAGCGATAAACAACAGGCGATTAAGCCAGTTTGTTGATCTGTGCAGTCAGGTTTGCTTTATAACGTGCAGCTTTGTTTTTGTGGATCAGACCTTTAGCAGCCTGACGGTCCACGATTGGTTGCATTTCATTGAATGCGTTCTGCGCAGCAGCTTTGTCGCCTGAAGCGATCGCCGCGTATACTTTCTTAACGAAGGTACGCATCATAGAGCGGCGGCTAGCGTTATGCTTACGGCGTTTCTCAGATGTTACGGCGCGTTTCTTAGCTGATTTGATATTAGCCAAGGTCCAACTCCCAAATGTGTTCTATAGAGACAAATCAAAGGCCGAGGACTATGCCCTTCCAACCTGATTTTGTCAATGGATTTGTGCAAATAAGCGTCGCTCTATGAGCAGCACTCGGTTACGTATTTGATGGCGCAAGATTCTACCAGCTTCGCCTTCCTGAATACAGTATTTCGCGACAAAATTCTCAACACGTGCTTCTGTAACAGGAAATGCAGCGCGTTAAGCATGAAAGGCGTGCTGACGGGTTAACCTGAACCGGTTTCAAGGGTATAATCCGCCGATTTCCACCGGTTTGGGTCAGCCATGAAGTTTATCCGCGGTATTCATAATCTTAACGAGCAGCATCGCGGCTGCGTTCTGACCATTGGTAATTTCGATGGCGTACACCGCGGGCACCAGGCACTGATGGCCCGGCTGTGTGAAGAGGGACGCAAACGTAATCTGCCGGTGGTGGTCATGGTCTTTGAACCACAGCCGCTGGAGCTGTTTGCTGGCGATAAAGCCCCGGCTCGCCTGACGCGCCTGCGTGAAAAACTGCGCTACCTGGCTGAAGCCGGCGTCGATAAGGTGCTCT
Source organism: Pantoea anthophila (assembly GCF_026104315.1). Lineage (NCBI taxonomy): Bacteria > Pseudomonadati > Pseudomonadota > Gammaproteobacteria > Enterobacterales > Erwiniaceae > Pantoea > Pantoea anthophila. The sequence continues at coordinate 3,297,843 of NZ_CP110473.1, read as the reverse complement.
GCGTGCGGTTTGACCGTCGCTTTGCGGCGTTATCCGCCCAGCGTTTTATCAGCGACCTGCTGGTTGAAAAGCTCGACGTCAGATACCTTGCGGTGGGCGATGATTTCCGCTTTGGCGCCGGTCGCCAGGGGGATTTCCGGTTATTGCAGAAAGCCGGTGTGGAGTATGGCTTCGAGGTTATCAGTACCGAAACCTTCTGTGAGGGCGGAAAGCGCATCAGCAGCACCGCCGTGCGTCAGGCGCTGGCCGCCGATGATTTAGCGCTGGCGCAGTCGTTGTTAGGCCATCCTTTCACGATTTCCGGCCGCGTCGTGCACGGTGATGCACTGGGACGCACGCTGGGCTTCCCAACCGCCAACCTGCCTTTACGCCGCAGCGTGTCGCCGGTGAAAGGGGTCTATGCGGTGGAAGTGGAAGGGCTGACGCCGGAGCCGCTGCCGGGCGTGGCGAATATCGGCACCCGTCCGACGGTAAAAGGTTTACGCCAGCAGCTTGAAGTTCACCTGCTCGACATCAATATCAATCTTTATGGTCGTCACATTGATGTGGTGCTGAAACAGAAAATACGAAACGAGCAGCGCTTTGCCTCACTGGAGGCGTTGAAAGAACAAATTGCGAATGATGTGGTAACGGCCCGGCAGTTCTTTGGGCTGCTTTAACCTGAGCGAAAAACGGAATCGAGAATCTGATGAGTGACTATAAATCTACCCTGAATTTGCCGGAAACGGGATTCCCGATGCGTGGCGATCTGGCCAAACGCGAACCGGGAATGTTGCAACGCTGGTATGCCGACAACCTGTATGGCGTTATCCGCGAAGCCAAAAAGGGGAAAAAAACCTTTATCCTGCATGATGGCCCTCCTTATGCGAACGGCAGCATTCATATCGGTCACTCAGTTAACAAGATTCTGAAAGACATTATCGTTAAGTCGAAAGGCATGGCGGGCTATGACGCGCCCTATGTGCCGGGCTGGGACTGTCACGGTCTGCCTATCGAGCATAAAGTTGAGCAGATGATCGGCAAGCCGGGCGAGAAAGTCACGGCGGCAGAATTCCGCGAAGCGTGCCGCAAATATGCGGCAGAACAGGTTGAAGGCCAGAAAGCAGACTTTATCCGTCTGGGCGTACTGGGCGACTGGGATCGTCCTTACCTGACCATGGACTTCAACACGGAAGCCAACATCATCCGTGCGCTGGGTAAAATCATCGGCAACGGTCACCTGCACAAGGGCGCGAAGCCGGTGCACTGGTGCCTGGATTGCCGTTCTGCCCTGGCCGAAGCGGAAGTGGAATATTACGACAAGACCTCACCGTCGATTGATGTGATGTTCAACGCCGTCGATGCCGACGCTGTGCGTCAGGCGTTCGGCGTCACCGCGGTCAACGGCCCGATTTCACTGGTTATCTGGACCACCACTCCGTGGACGCTGCCCGCTAACCGCGCCATCTCTCTGCATCCGGAATTTGACTATCAGCTGATCCAGATCGAGGGCCGTGCCCTGATCCTGGCAAAAGAGCTGGTGGAAAGCGTCATGAAGCGTGCCGGTGTCAGCGAATGGCAGGTGCTGGGCGAATGCAAAGGTGCCGCGCTGGAGCTGCAGCTGTTCCAGCATCCGTTCCTTGAGCAGATTCAGTCGAAAGTGGTGCTGGGCGAACACGTCACGCTGGACGCCGGTACCGGTGCGGTCCATACGGCACCCGGCCACGGCCCGGATGACTATGTGATCGGCCAGAAATATGGCATCGAAACCGCTAACCCGGTCGGGCCAGATGGCGCGTATCTGCCAGGCACTTACCCGACGCTGGATGGGGTTAACGTCTTTAAAGCCAACGATATGATCGTTGAGCTGCTGAAAGAGAAGCAGGCGCTGCTGCACGTTGAAAAACTGCTGCACAGCTATCCGCACTGCTGGCGTCACAAAACGCCTATCATCTTCCGTGCCACGCCACAGTGGTTCATCAGCATGGATCAGAAAGGCCTGCGTGCGCAGTCGCTGAAAGAGATCAAAGGCGTGCAGTGGATCCCGGACTGGGGTCAGGCGCGTATTGAATCGATGGTGGCGAACCGTCCGGACTGGTGTATCTCTCGTCAGCGTACCTGGGGCGTGCCGATGGCGCTGTTCGTTCATAAAGAGAGCGAAGAGCTGCACCCGGATACCCTGGCACTGATGGAGAAAGTGGCACAGCGTGTTGAGCAGGATGGTATTCAGGCCTGGTGGGATCTCGATCCGCGCGAGCTGATGGGCGATGACGCCGATCATTACGTCAAGGTTCCGGATACTCTGGATGTCTGGTTCGACTCCGGGTCAACCAGCTATTCCGTCGTGGATGCCCGTCCGGAATTCGAAGGACAGGCGCCGGACCTCTATCTGGAAGGGTCCGATCAGCATCGCGGCTGGTTTATGTCCTCGCTGATGATCGGCACCGCGATGAAAGGCAAAGCGCCTTATCGTCAGGTACTGACACACGGTTTCACCGTGGATGGTCAGGGCCGCAAAATGTCGAAATCGATCGGCAACACCGTGTCGCCGCAGGATGTGATGAACAAGCTGGGTGCTGACATTCTGCGCCTGTGGGTGGCATCAACCGACTATTCGGGTGAAATGGCGGTCTCCGATGAGATCCTGAAGCGTTCCGCCGATGCCTATCGCCGTATCCGTAACACCGCCCGTTTCCTGCTGGCGAACCTTAACGGCTTCAATCCGGCCACCGACCTGGTGAAACCGGAAGAGATGGTCGTGGTGGATCGCTGGGCCGTGGGACGTGCGCAGGCGGCGCAGGCCGATATCGTCGCCTCTTATGAGAACTACGATTTCCATGAAGTGATCCAGCGCCTGATGCAGTTCTGTTCTGTTGAGATGGGCAGCTTCTATCTCGACATCATCAAAGATCGCCAGTACACCGCGAAGGGCGACAGCCTGGCGCGTCGTAGCTGTCAGACCGCGCTGTGGCACATCGTTGAAGCGCTGGTGCGCTGGATGGCGCCGATCATGTCCTTTACCGCGGATGAGATCTGGGGCTATCTGCCTGGCGAACGCGCGCAGTATGTCTTCACCGAAGAGTGGTATCAGGGTCTGTTTGGCCTAGCGGAAGATGAAGCCCTGAACGATGCCTACTGGGCTGAGCTGCTGAAAGTGCGTGGCGAAGTTAACAAGGTCATCGAGCAGGCGCGTGCCGACAAACGTATCGGTGGCGCACTGGAAGCCACCGTGACGCTCTATGCCGATGCGGAGCTGGCCGCTAAGCTGCAGGCGCTGGGCAACGAGCTGCGCTTTGTGCTGCTGACCTCGGGTGCCCAGGTAGCTGATTACGCGCTGGCAAACGATGAAGCGCAGCAGAGCGAACTGCTGAAAGGTCTGAAAATTGCGCTGCACAAGGCGGAAGGCGAGAAATGTCAGCGCTGCTGGCATTACACTACCGACGTCGGCCAGAATCCGGAGCACGCTGCGGTCTGTGGTCGTTGTTACACTAACGTAGCCGGTGACGGTGAACAGCGTGAATTTGCCTGATGCGTAAACCTATTCTCTCAACCGGATTGCGCTGGCTGTGGCTGGTGCTGGTGGTCATCGTTGTCGACTTCGCCAGTAAGCAGTGGGTGATGAACAACATGATGCTGCATGAAACGCAGCCGCTGATGCCTTATCTGAACCTGTTCTATGCGCATAACTATGGCGCGGCGTTCAGTTTCCTGGCGGACAAAGGCGGCTGGCAGCGCTGGTTCTTTGCCGGTATTGCGCTGGCGATCGTGGTTTCACTGGTGCTGATGATGTATCGCAATCAGGCCAGCCAGAAGATTTCAAACATCGCGTATGCCCTGATTATCGGCGGTGCGATAGGCAATTTATTTGATCGCTCCTGGCATGGCTTTGTGGTCGATTTTATCGATTTTTATGTCGGTAACTGGCACTTCGCTACATTTAATATCGCTGACTGCGGCATCTGTATTGGTGCCGCATTGGTGGTGCTGGAGGGCTTTTTCAGCCCGAACGGCAAACAGGCTAAACAGAAAGGGTAAGTGATGACTGAGTCCGTACAGCGCGACAGCGCGGTGTTGGTGCATTTTACGCTGAAGCTGGAAGATGGCTCGACGGCGGAATCGACCCGTGCAAACGGTAAGCCTGCGCTGTTCCGTCTCGGTGATGGCAGCCTCTCTGCGGCACTGGAGGAGGCACTGCTGGGGCTGAAAGCGGGTGAAACTAAACAGTTCACTCTGGCGCCGGAAGAGGCATTTGGTGGCGTCAGCCCTGACCTGATCCAGTATTTCTCGCGTCGTGACTTTATCGATGCCGGTGAACCGGAAGTGGGGGCCATCATGCTGTTCAGCGGCATGGGCGGCAGTGAAATGCCAGGCGTGATCCGTGAAGTCTCCGGTGACTCGATCACCGTGGATTTTAACCATCCGCTGGCAGGTCATCGTATTCAGTTTGATGTAGAGGTGCTGGAGATCGATCCGGCACTGGAGGCGAACGATGCAAATCCTGTTAGCTAATCCGCGCGGTTTCTGCGCCGGCGTTGATCGCGCCATCAGTATCGTTGAGCGCGCGCTGGAGATGTATGGCGCGCCTATCTACGTGCGTCACGAAGTGGTGCATAACCGTTACGTGGTCAACAGCCTGCGTGAGCGCGGGGCGATCTTCATCGAAGAGATCAGTGAAGTGCCGGATAACGCGATTCTGATCTTCTCTGCGCACGGTGTTTCGCAGGCGGTGCGTGCAGAAGCCAAAGCGCGCAATCTGACCATGTTGTTTGATGCAACCTGTCCGCTGGTGACAAAAGTGCATATGGAAGTGGCACGCGCCAGCCGTAAAGGCGTTGAGGCAATACTGATCGGTCATGCGGGTCATCCGGAAGTGGAAGGCACCATGGGGCAGTACAACAACCCCAATGGCGGGATGTATCTGGTCGAGTCACCGGAAGATGTTTTCCGGCTGACGGTAAAGGATGAAAACAACCTGAGCTTCATGACGCAGACCACGCTGTCAGTGGATGATACGTCAGACATCATCGATGCTCTGCGTCAGCGCTTCCCGGCGATTATCGGGCCGCGTAAAGATGATATCTGCTATGCCACAACCAACCGCCAGGAAGCGGTTCGCACCCTGGCGAAAGATGCCGAGGTGGTACTGGTGGTGGGGTCGAAGAACTCCTCCAACTCGAACCGTCTGGCTGAACTGGCGCAGCGCGCCGGTAAGCTGGCGAAGCTGATCGACTCTGCTGATGATATTCAGGAAGAGTGGGTCAAAGGCGTGGCCTGTATCGGTGTCACCGCCGGTGCCTCAGCGCCCGATATTCTGGTGCAGCAGGTGATTCAGCGACTGCGTGAGCTGGGCGGCGAAGCCGCGATCGAGCTGATTGGCCGTGAAGAGAACATCGTCTTTGAAGTGCCAAAAGAGCTGCGCGTCGAGGTGCGCAACGTGCAGTAACCGCACGTTAATCCTGATAAAAAGGCCGACTCTGTTCGGCCTTTTTTGTTTTTATCGGCCGATGAAAAGCCCATCTTTTGCCATGGCGATTGCTTTTACTGATAATCGCAGGCGGCTGGCATAAAATTCTTATTATCCCTGATTAATAGTGGCGTGACTGTTAACTCGTCGTTAACCTGATGACGCTTTGGATGCATAGTTTTGTTTTAGGAATGAATAAATATGAAGAATATCCGCATTGCCGTTGTGGGCGCGCCGGGCCGTATGGGCCGTAATCTGATTGAGGCGACACAGCAGGCTGAAGGCGTGGAGCTGGGTGCTGCGCTCGCCCGTCCGGGTTCATCGCTGACCGGCAGCGACGCCGGAGAGTTAGCGGGCATCGGCAGAAACGGCATCCTGATTGCTGACGATTTACGTGCAGTGATTGATGACTTTGATGTGCTGATCGACTTTACCCGTCCGGAAGGCACGCTGGAGTATATGGCGATCTGCCGTGAGCACGGCAAAGCGATGGTGATCGGCACCACAGGGTTCGATGACGCAGGCAAAGCAGCTATTCGCGCCGCCTCAGAAGATATCGCCATTGTGTTCGCCGCAAACTTCAGTGTGGGCGTTAACCTGGTGCTGAAGCTGCTGGAGAAAGCCGCCAGCGTGATGGGAGAGTATGCGGATATTGAGATTACTGAAGCGCACCATCGCCACAAAGTGGATGCGCCATCGGGCACCGCACTGGCGATGGGTGAAGCGATTGCCGATGCGATGCAGTGGAAACTGGATGAGCACGCGGTCTATACGCGTGAAGGACACACCGGCGAACGTCAGCCTCAGACAATTGGTTTTGCCACAGTGCGCGCCGGGGACATCGTCGGTGAGCATACGGCAATGTTTGCGGATATCGGCGAACGGGTTGAGATAACCCACAAGGCCTCAAGCCGTATGACCTTCGCAAAAGGTGCGGTTAAGTCGGCATTATGGTTGAAAGAGAAGAAAGCAGGCCTGTTTGATATGCGGGATGTGCTGGATCTGTGATGTTGTGCGTGTTGTGAACCATCGTGATGTGGTTATTTCAATCGTTAACCAATTGATTGGAAAAGGGCAATATTTTTATTGCCCTTAATTTTGTCTGAAATCCTCGCCCTGATGTCAAAAAAGATTAAGACATCTGTTTTTATCACTTTTCGCGCGTTTTATCTCCGTTAAGATGCCATTTTTGACCATTTGGTCAAAAAAATCAGCCTGACAGCCTCGCGTTCTTATTTTTACTGCCTGGCAAACGATTATTCGGCCGGGTTTTCTCCTGTTTTTACCGCTTAAGCCCGTTTCTGGCCTCATAAGTCAGATAAAGATGAAAAAAACGGGCCTCAGGGTAGACAAGCCCCAGGGTGATCATTAGAATGCGCGCAATTTGCCAAAAATCGACAATTCAGGCGGTTTTTGCATTGATTCAGGCGGCTATTTTGAATTAATATGCAGATATCATGACTGTTTATTCCCTGGAGGATGTTTTGATTAAGTCAGCAATCCTGGTTCTGGAAGACGGAACCCAATTCCACGGTCGGGCCATCGGGGCAACGGGGTCGGCAGTGGGGGAAGTCGTTTTCAACACCTCAATGACCGGTTATCAAGAAATCCTCACTGATCCTTCCTATTCCCGCCAAATCGTTACTCTCACTTATCCCCATATCGGTAATGTCGGTGCCAACGCCGCTGATGAAGAATCAAGCCAGATTCATGCTCAGGGCCTGGTCATCCGCGATCTGCCGTTGATTGCCAGCAACTTCCGAAGCGAAGAGGGACTCTCCGCTTACCTGCAGCGCAACAACATTGTGGCCATTGCTGATATCGATACCCGCAAGCTGACGCGTCTGCTGCGTGAGAAAGGCGCTCAGAATGGCTGCATTATCGCCGGTGATAATCCGGATGCCGCGCTGGCGCTGCAGAAAGCCCAGGCGTTCCCCGGGCTGAAAGGGATGGATCTGGCGAAAGAGGTCTGCACGACGGAAACCTACAGCTGGCAGCAGGGCAGCTGGACGCTGGGCAGTGGCCTGCCGGAACAATCCTCAGCGGAATCCCTGCCTTATCATGTGGTGGCTTACGATTACGGTGCCAAGCGCAACATTCTGCGTATGCTGGTTGACCGCGGCTGCCGTCTGACCGTCGTACCGGCTCAGACACCGGCGGAAGAGGTGCTGAAGATGAATCCGGATGGCATTTTCCTCTCCAACGGCCCGGGTGACCCGGAGCCATGTGACTATGCCATCAGCGCGATTCAGGCCTTTCTGAAAACCGAGATTCCGGTGTTCGGTATCTGCCTGGGTCATCAGCTGCTGGCGCTGGCCAGCGGAGCCCGGACCGTGAAGATGAAGCTTGGCCATCATGGCGGCAACCATCCGGTGAAGGATCTCGACAATAATCGCGTGATGATCACCGCCCAGAACCACGGTTTTGCCGTCGATGAGAACGATCTGCCCGCGAACCTGCGTGTCACCCACATTTCGCTGTTCGATAAAACGGTGCAGGGCATTCACCGCACTGACAAGCCAGCCTTCAGCTTCCAGGGACACCCGGAAGCCAGCCCGGGACCGGGTGATGCTGCGCCGCTGTTTGACCACTTTATTGAATTGATTGACGCCTTCCGTCTGCAAGCGAAGTAATCAGGAGCTAATTCATGCCAAAACGTACAGACATAAAATCAATCCTGATTCTTGGTGCCGGTCCGATTGTGATCGGTCAGGCCTGTGAATTTGACTATTCCGGTGCGCAGGCGTGTAAAGCGCTGCGTGAAGAGGGTTACCGGGTCATCCTGGTGAACTCCAACCCGGCGACCATCATGACCGACCCTGAGATGGCCGATGCCACCTATATCGAGCCCATTCACTGGGAAGTGGTGCGCAAAATCATCGAAAAAGAGCGTCCGGATGCCGTACTGCCGACCATGGGCGGCCAGACTGCGCTGAACTGCGCACTGGAGCTTGAGCGTCAGGGCGTGCTGGAAGAGTTTGGCGTGACCATGATTGGTGCGACTGCAGACGCCATTGATAAAGCAGAAGATCGTCGTCGCTTTGACGTCGCGATGAAAAGCATCGGGCTGGACACCGCCCGTTCCGGTATCGCACACACCATGGAAGAAGCGCTGGCCGTGGCGGAAGATGTCGGTTTCCCCTGCATCATCCGTCCCTCCTTTACCATGGGCGGCACCGGTGGCGGCATCGCCTATAACCGCGAAGAGTTTGAAGAGATTTGTGAACGGGGTCTCGACCTTTCACCAACCAATGAGCTGCTGATTGATGAGTCGCTGATTGGCTGGAAAGAGTATGAGATGGAAGTGGTTCGCGATAAAAACGACAACTGCATCATCGTCTGCTCGATTGAAAACTTCGATGCGATGGGGATTCACACCGGTGACTCCATCACGGTCGCTCCCGCTCAGACGCTGACGGATAAAGAGTATCAGATCATGCGTAACGCCTCGCTGGCGGTCCTGCGTGAAATCGGTGTGGAAACCGGTGGCTCTAACGTCCAGTTCTCGGTGAACCCGAAAGATGGTCGCCTGATTGTTATCGAGATGAACCCGCGCGTGTCTCGCTCCTCTGCGCTGGCTTCAAAAGCGACCGGCTTCCCGATTGCGAAAGTTGCGGCCAAGCTGGCGGTCGGCTTTACTCTCGATGAGCTGATGAATGACATCACCGGTGGTTTAACGCCCGCCTCATTTGAGCCGTCGATTGACTATGTGGTCACCAAAATTCCACGCTTCAACTTCGAAAAATTTGCCGGTGCCAACGACCGCCTGACCACCCAGATGAAATCGGTCGGTGAGGTGATGGCGATTGGCCGCACATTCCAGGAGTCCGTACAGAAAGCGCTGCGCGGCCTGGAAGTGGGCGCGCATGGCTTCGACCCGAAAGTGCATCTGGACGACCCGGAAGCCCTGACCCGCATCCGCCGCGAGCTGAAAGATGCCGGTTCAGACCGTATCTGGTATATCGCTGACGCATTCCGCGCCGGGATGTCGGTCGATGGCGTCTTCAATCTCACCAACATTGACCGCTGGTTCCTGGTGCAGATTGAAGAGCTGATCCGGCTGGAAGACCAGGTGGCTCGTGAAGGGGTAAACAGCCTGGATGCGACCTTCCTGCGTGCGCTGAAGCGTAAAGGCTTTGCCGACGCCAGGCTGGCGGCGCTGGCAGGCGTGGCTGAGAGCGAAATTCGCAAGCTGCGTCAGCAGTTTAACCTGCACCCGGTCTATAAGCGTGTGGATACCTGCGCCGCCGAGTTCGCCACCGATACCGCTTACATGTACTCCACCTATGAAGAGGAGTGCGAAGCCAACCCGGCGACAGATCGCGATAAGATCATGATTCTGGGCGGTGGGCCAAACCGTATCGGTCAGGGTATTGAGTTCGACTACTGCTGTGTTCACGCCGCGCTGGCGCTGCGTGAAGATGGTTACCAGACCATTATGGTCAACTGTAACCCGGAAACGGTGTCGACCGATTATGACACCTCCGACCGTCTCTACTTTGAGCCGGTGACGCTGGAAGATGTGCTGGAAATCGTCCGTATCGAGCAGCCTAAAGGCGTGATCGTGCAGTATGGCGGTCAGACCCCGCTGAAGCTGGCGCGTGCGCTGGAAGCGGCAGGTGTGCCGGTTATCGGCACCAGCCCGGACTCTATTGACCGTGCTGAAGACCGTGAACGTTTCCAGCAGGCTGTCGATCGTCTGAGCCTGAAACAGCCAGCCAATGCCACGGTCGCAACGCTGGAGCAGGCCGTTGAGAAAGCCGCTTGCCTGGGCTATCCGCTGGTGGTGCGTCCTTCTTATGTTCTGGGCGGCCGTGCCATGGAGATCGTCTACGACGAAACCGACCTCAAGCGCTACTTCCAGACAGCGGTCTCCGTCTCTAACGATGCGCCGGTGCTGCTGGATCGCTTCCTGGATGATGCGGTCGAAGTCGATGTGGATGCGATCTGCGACGGTGAGCGGGTGCTGATTGGCGGCATCATGGAACATATCGAGCAGGCTGGCGTTCACTCCGGTGACTCCGCCTGTTCACTGCCGGCCTACACCCTGAATCAGGAGATTCAGAATGTGATGCGTCAGCAGGTTGAGAAGCTGGCGTTTGAGCTGAACGTTCGCGGCCTGATGAACGTCCAGTTCGCGGTCAAAGACAACGAAGTCTACCTGATCGAAGTTAACCCGCGCGCCGCGCGTACCGTGCCGTTCGTCTCGAAAGCGACCGGTGTGCCGCTGGCGAAAGTGGCCGCACGCGTGATGGCAGGCAAAACGCTGGCAGAGCAGGGCGTCACCGAAGAGGTGATTCCACCTTACTACTCCGTAAAAGAGGTCGTACTGCCATTCAACAAGTTCCAGGGCGTTGACCCGATTCTTGGACCGGAAATGCGTTCAACCGGTGAAGTCATGGGCGTGGGCCGCACCTTTGCTGAGGCCTTCTCTAAAGCGATGCTGGGCGCACAGAGCAACATGAAGAAGTCGGGCCGTGCACTGCTGTCGGTGCGTGAAGGCGACAAGAAACGTATCGTCGACCTGGCTGCCAAGCTGCAGAAGTTTGGTTTCGAGCTGGATGCGACACACGGCACGGCGGTTGTGCTGGGCGAGGCGGGAATTAACCCACGCCTGGTGAACAAGGTGCATGAAGGTCGTCCGCACATTCAGGACCGTCTGAAGAATGGCGAATATAGCTATATCGTCAATACCACGGCAGGACGTCAGGCGATTGAAGATTCGAAGCTGATTCGCCGCAGTGCTCTGCAGTATAAAGTGCACTATGACACCACGCTGAATGGCGGTTTCGCCACTGCGATGGCGCTGAATGCTGACCCGACGGAGCAGGTCATCTCCGTTCAGGAGATGCACGCGCAGATTAAGGCGATGTAAGTCGAGGTAGTGTGAAAAGCGGCTCCTGCGGGAGCCGTTTTTTTTTATATTCTGGCCATATCAGCGGTGAGATCGCGCCTGCGAAGGGAACACGGGCAGATCGGAAAGTCGCTCAGGCCAGTCCCTGGCCGCCCGGCCCGCGCCGTCTATGGCGCGGGACGCTTTCCTACTCTGTCCGTGCTCCCTGCGCGTTGTGCTGATACGTTGCGGTACCCCCAGAATTTGAATTTGTCAGCTGTCTGAAGGGCTCGTGCGGGAGCCGTTTTTTTTGCCTCTCACCTGGCGATAATCTGAAAATCAGGCTCGCGTAAAGCAAAGGATTTGCCTTAAAGTTACTGATTTGACTTAGTTTTTTAGCTATAGGTGCGAATCAGCCCCCTTCGCACAAATTTATAAGATAAACACTTCCTGTCCGGATTTTTCGCCAGTAATATGCCTGCCGCTCATCACCGGAGCGTGCAAGGACACCTATAAAAATGAAAATGCGTACTTTTTCTCTGAGTGCAGTGGCTGCACTGATGGCTATTCTTCCTTTCGCCAGCCAGGCGGAAATCACCCTGTTAAAACAGGACCCACAGGCTGGCGATCCCCTTAGCCGCCTCACCTTTACCTTTGGCGGCAGCATCCGTGCTCAGGTCAATCACCAGACCGGCGTGGATGACAAATCGTACAAGCGTGACGGATTCGATGGCGGCACCCGTTTCCGTTTCGGCGCGGATTACTACCTGTTCGACGACGTCAGCTGGATCAGCTACTACGAGCTGGGCGTGAATATTCCGGCGGTATTCAGCTGGGATCGTCATTATGCCGACGGTGCGAATAACACCACGCGCCGCCAGCTCTACACCGGTCTGAAAAGCAAGACCTGGGGCCAGCTGACCTTTGGTCAGCAGAACAGCGTTTACTACGATACCGTAGGGGCCAAGACCGATATCTGGGACTACGACATGATCGGTCAGGCACCAGGCAACGGGATCAATGGCGACTACGATGGCTCTTACCGTTCGCGTAAGCAGCTGAAGTATAAAAACACCTTCGGCGATCTGGATCTCTACGCCTCTTATCTGTTCGACGATAATGAGTTCCTGCCAGGCAACGGCCTGCGCTACAAGCGCAAAGGCGGCGGTTCGCTGGGTGTGGATTATCACATTACCGACGATCTGAGCTGGGGCACGGCGTGGAACTACACCCGCGCGGCGATGCGTAACCCGAACAATGGCGACAGCGGCGATTACGACCAGAACATTTATGGCACCGCGCTGAGCTGGACCCCGGGCAACTGGACGCTGTCAGCGGGCGGCGGCTGGTATCAGAACTTCATGACCACCAAACGCAAAGATGTGCATGACTACTTTGCTGGCGATGCATGGGGCGTGGAATACTTTGCCGGTTATAAAATTCCGGTGGCGCAGTATGGCCTGAAAGCGGTGCAGCCGTATGTTATGGGCGATCGCATTGAATATGCGACCGGCCGTGATTATCAGCGCATCGACAACGGTCTGGGTGTGACGCTGTTCCTCGACTACGGTTTCCGTGTCGATTACGAACATGTCTTTACCTCCAGCACCGATAACCTGGGTGATATGAATCTGGTGCGTCTGCGCTACGACTTCTGATAACCCCGACGGCTCCTGCGGGAGCCGTTTTCTTATTCGCCCGGTTTTGTGCCAGCCGGCGTCAGATTACTGGCGAGCTGCGGCTAACAGACGCGATTTCGCGGTGAAAAACGCTGCGCAGGCAGTGAAATGCGACATCATAAAAAGCTTTACGCAATTAGACCTTCCCCCCTATCGACGAAAGTTTCACCTTCTCGTATCATGGCGCCAATTTTTTTCCTGTGAGTAGTTAACATGATTAGTCTTATCGCGGCATTAGCAGCAGATCGCATTATTGGAATGGAGAACGCCATGCCGTGGGACCTGCCTGCAGATCTGGCGTGGTTCAAGCGTAACACCCTGAAAAAACCGGTGATTATGGGCCGGCTGACCTTTGAATCCATTGGTCGCCCTCTGCCTGGCCGACTGAATATCGTGGTCAGCAGCCAGCCCGGCACCGCCGAAGGCGTCACCTGGGTCACTTCGCTGGATGAGGCGCTTCAGGCTGCCGGTGAAGCCGAAGAGATCATGGTGATCGGTGGCGGACGCGTTTATGAGCAGATGCTGAAGCGTGCCGATCGTCTCTATCTGACTCACATCGATGCAGAAGTAGAAGGCGACACGCAGTTCCCGGATTACGAGCCGGATGAGTGGCAGTCAACGTTCAGCGAGTTCCACGACGCTGATGAGCATAACTCCCACAGCTACTGCTTTGAGATCCTGGATCGCCGTCGCTGATTCCTTGCCCACCCGCCTGTAACCTGGCTGTCATCTTTATTCATTAGCATTGCTTCTTTTCCGGGACCGACACAAAGGAAGCAATCACTGATGAAGATCGAACTCTCCGCGTTAAGCACAGACCGCCTGCCCGATTCGCAGCGACGTAAGTTCCTTGCCGGTTCCGGCGCACTTGGGCTGACCGGCTTTCTCAGCGGCGGCCTGACTTTCTCCTCCGGCGCACTGGCGCAGGAAAAACCCGCCGGCAGCCCGCTGCTGGGCTTTCAGGCGATTGCCGCTTCGACCGCGGATGAGATTGTTGTAGCGCCAGGCTATCGCGCTGAAGTGCTGATCTCCTGGGGCGATCCGCTGGTTAATGGCGCGGCTGAGTTCGATCCGCATGGCAACAACAGCGCGGAGGATCAGGAAAAGCAGTTCGGTGACAACAATGATGGGATGAGCTTCTTCGCCATTGATGAGCATCGTGGCGTGATGGCAATCAACAATGAGTATGTGAATGAGCCGACGCTGTTCGCCCATGGCGGCAGCAAAGCGACCAGCCTGGAGGATGTGAAGAAATCACAGGCGGCGCACGGCGTTTCTGTCGTTGAGATTAAACGCGGCGAAGGCAATCGCTGGCAGGTTGTCCGTCCTTCAGATTACAACCGCCGCATTACCGCCAATACCCCGATGCGTTTTTCCGGTCCGGCCGCAGGCGACAAAGCGCTGCAGACCGCCGCCGATCCTCAGGGCCTGCAGGTTCTCGGCACCTTTGGTAACTGCGCCAACGGTAAAACGCCCTGGGGCACTTATCTGACCTGCGAAGAGAACTACGACACCTACTTTGGCACGCATGACGCGCATTTTACACCGACCGCCCAGCAGAAGCGCTACACCCTGAACGCCGCCGAGCCGGAGCGAAACTGGTCCGATTTTGATCCCCGCTTCGATATCGCAAAAAATCCTAACGAATTTAACCGCCACGGCTGGATAGTCGAAATCGATCCCTTCGATCCCCAATCGGTGCCGGTCAAACGAACCGCGCTGGGACGTTTCAAGCATGAGAATGCTGCGGTGACGGTTGCTAAAACCGGCCAGCTGGTGGTCTACATGGGCGACGATGAGCGTGGCGAGTACATTTATAAATATGTCTCGGACGACAAGGTTAACCCGGACGATGCGAAAGCGAATCACGGACTGCTCGATCGGGGCACGCTCTATGTGGCGCAGTTTAACGGCGATGAACAGGGCACACCCCTGAAAGGCAGCGGTCGCTGGCTGGCACTGAAGTGGGGGGAAAATGGACTCACTGCTGAGAAGGGATTTCATAGCCAGGCCGATGTCCTGATCAATGCGCGTGCTGCTGCCGATGTGGTTAACGCCACGCGGATGGACCGGCCGGAATGGATCGCCGTTAACCCGCATGATGGCCGCGCCTACTGTACGCTGACCAATAACAACAAGCGTGGCAATGAGGGGATGCCGGTTAATGCCGCCAACCCGCGCCCTAAAAATATCTACGGCCAGATTATCCGCTGGGATGAGAAGGGCGATGCCACGGCCACGTCGTTTGCCTGGGACATCTACGCGTTATGCGGCAACCCGATTGCCCATCCCGAAGGCATCTATCGTGGCACACCGAACATCACTGCTGAAAACACCTTTAACAGCCCGGATGGCCTGGGGTTTGATGCGCAGGGGCGGCTCTGGATCCTTACCGATGGTAAATACAGCAACAAAGAGGATTATCAGGGGCAGGGGAATAATCAGATGCTGGCAGGAGACCCGGACAGCGGCGAGATTCGCCGGTTTATGGTCGGCCCTAAATCCTGCGAGCTGACCGGCATTACCTTCACGCCTGACTACAGAACGCTGTTCGTGAACGTGCAGCACCCTGGCGAAGAGGGGGATTCACATTTTCCTGACAACAGTCCGCGCCCGCGCTCGTCGGTGATCATGATCACCCGGGAGGATGGCGGCATTATCGGCGCATAAAACAGCAGGCTGGCCGCCAGGCCAGCCTCGGGGTTATAGCGCCGGAGGCGCCAGACTTTCGCTGGAGTCGAGTGCTTTTTCGCGGTTAGAGGGCTGAACCACATAGCGCTGCTCTTCCCAGTGCAGCAGGGTCAGCGTGCCGCCCCAGCAGCAGCCGGTATCCAGGCCGATAATTCCCTCTGGCGTGCCTTTGCCTTCCAGTGAAGCCCAGTGACCGAAAACGATGGTGTAGTCCCGGGCGACCGGTCCGTCGATGTTGAACCAGGGCTTCAGCGGTGGCAGCGCCGACTCCGGGGCATCTTTGCAGATCATGTCCAGCTGACCATTGGGGAAGCAGTAGCGCATACGGGTAAAGGCATTGGTGCTGAAGCGCAGCCGGGCCAGGCCGGTCAGATCTTCGCTCCAGTTATTTGGCATATCGCCATACATCGCATCCAGGAACAGCGGATAACTGTCGCTGGCGAGCACCGCTTCCACTTCCCGCGCACATTTTTTCGCGGTGTCGATATCCCACTGAGGCGTGATACCGGCGTGTCCCATGACCAGTTTTTTCTCTTCATCCACCTGCAGCAGCGGCTGCCGGCGCAGCCAGTTGATCAGCTCATCAGCATCGTCCGCTTCCAGCAGGGTGGTGAGGCGATCTTTAGGCTTGTTACGGCTGATTCCGGCATAGACCGCCAGCAGATGTAAATCGTGGTTGCCCAGCACCAGGCGCACGGCGTCGCCCAGTGACTTCACATAGCGCAGGACCTCCAGTGAGCCGGGACCGCGCGCCACCAGGTCACCGGTCAGCCACAGCGTGTCATGCTCGGGATTGAAATCGACCTGCTGCAGCAAGGCACGTAATTCATCGTAGCAACCATGGACGTCGCCAATCAGGTATGTGCTCATAACGTTTTATCCATCGGGAATGTGCCCGACGTATCGGGCAAAAGGCGTGAAAATCAGTGAATGTGCGTCTGGATGGCGAGGCGGAACACCGGGATTTCAACGTGAAAGGTGTCGCCCTGATCGTCGACCATCACGTAGTGTCCCTGCATGGTGCCCATCGGCGTTTCGATAACAGCACCACTGGTGTACTGAAATTCGTTGCCCGGCGGGATAAGCGGCTGCTCACCGACCACGCCTTCACCCTGAACTTCTGTTTCGCGGCCGTTACCGTTGGTAATCAGCCAGTAACGCCCCAGCAGCTGCACGGCGGAACGGCCCAGATTGCGTATCGTAATGGTATAGGCGAAGACGTAGCGATCCTCATCCGGCGAGGACTGGGAGGCGACGTACTGGCTTTGCACATGAACGGAGACGCGGGCCGTTTCACTCATGACTTACTCCTGCGATTTTCCCTGATGCGTCGCCAGCCAGTTAGCCAGCTGACAATATTGCGCGACCGAGACGTTTTCAGCACGCAGACCAGGATCAATGGATAACTCTTCCAGCGCACCTGCCGCCACCATGTGGTTCAGGCTGTTGCGCAATGTTTTACGGCGCTGACCAAAGGCTTCTGTCGTGATACGGCTCAGGATACGCACGTCGCTGACCGGATGCGGTGGCTCGGCAAACGGCACCAGACGCACGACAGCCGAGTCCACTTTCGGTGGCGGCGTGAAGGCGTGTGGCGGCACTTCCAGCACCGGAATAACCTGGCAGTAATATTGCGCCATCACCGTCAGGCGACCATACGCTTTGCTGCCCGGGCCCGCAACCAGACGGTTAACCACCTCTTTCTGCAGCATGAAGTGCATATCTTTGATCGAACCAGTATAGCTGAAAAGGTGGAACATCAGCGGGGTCGAAATATTGTAAGGCAGGTTACCAAATACCCGCAGCGGCTGGCCTCTCTCGTGTGCCAGCGCGGCAAAGTCGAAGGTCATGGCATCCTGCTGGAAGATGGTCAGTTTCGGGCCAAGGAACGGATGCGTTTGCAGACGCGCCGCGAGATCGCGGTCCAGCTCCACCACCGTTAAGCTATCGAGGCGTTCGCCCACCGGCTCGGTTAAGGCGCCGAGGCCAGGGCCGATCTCTACCAGCGCTTCATCGCGCTGGGGATGAATGGCGGAGACAATGCTGTCGATAATGTACTGATCGTTCAGGAAGTTCTGCCCGAAACGTTTACGGGCGTAGTGCCCCTGATGGACGCGATTATTCATTACTGCTCTTGATCATAGTGATGGCGAGGTTAAGCGCCGTGATAAAGCTGCCCGGTTCCGCCTGACCCAGCCCGGCGAGTTCAAGCGCGGTGCCGTGGTCAACGGAGGTCCGGATAAAGGGCAGGCCCAGGGTAATATTTACCGCGCGGCCAAACCCCTGAAACTTCAGTACCGGCAGGCCCTGGTCGTGATACATCGCCAGCACCGCATCGGCGTTTTGCAGATATTTGGGCTGGAACAGTGTATCCGCAGGCAGCGGGCCGGTCAGTTTAATGCCCTGCTGACGCAGTTCATTGAGGGCCGGCGTAATCGTCTCGATCTCTTCCCGTCCCATATGACCGCCTTCACCGGCGTGGGGGTTAAGACCACAGACATAGATATGCGGCTCGGCAATGGCGAACTTCTGCTGCAGATCACGATGAAGAATGGTGATCACTTCATGCAGGCATTCGCGGGTGACCGCCGCAGGCACCTCTTTCAGCGGCAGATGCGTGGTGGCCAGTGCCACACGCAGCGCTTCGGTTGCCAGCATCATCACCACGCGATGACCGCCTGCGCGGTCGGCGAAGAATTCGGTATGGCCGGTAAAGGCGATACCGGCATCGTTAATCACGCCTTTGTGCACCGGACCGGTAATCAGCGCCGCAAATTCACCCTGCAGACAGCCGTCACAGGCGCGGGCCAGCGTGGCCAGCACATAGTCACCGTTAGCGACACAGAGTTCGCCTGGTGTGACCGGCTGTGCCGTCTCAATCGGCAGAATGGTCAGCGTCCCCGCCTGCTGCGGCACGGGGTCCGCCTCAGGCTGGTAGTGACGCAGGGTCAGCGGCAGGCCGAGCTGCGCTGCCCGCTGCTGCAACAGGGCAGGGGAGGCGCAGACGACGAGTTCCACCGGCCAGGCGTGCTGAGCCAGCTGAACGGTGAGATCGGGACCAATCCCGGCGGGCTCGCCGGGAGTGATCACCACACGCTGGTTACTGTGCATTGCCATCCAGAATCTTCACATAAGCACTGGCGCGCTGTTCCTGCATCCAGGTCTGCGCTTCTTCAGCAAATTTACGGTTAAACAGCATGCGATAAGCGCGCTCTTTCTGGGCCGCGTCGGTTTTATCCACCTGGCGGGTATCCAGCAGCTGAATCAGATGCCAGCCGAAAGAGGAGTGCACCGGCTGGCTGGTCTGGCCTTTCTGCAGACGCAGCAGCGCATCGCGGAAGGCGGGATCAAAGACTTCCGGAGAGGTCCAGCCGAGATCGCCACCCTGATTCGCCGATCCCGGGTCGTCAGAGTACTGTTTGGCCGCGGCGGCAAAGGTGGTTTTTCCGCTGCGGATATCGGCCGCGATCTGTTCCAGCTGCGCCCTGGCCTGATCGTCAGTGAGAATCGGCGATGGTTTCAGCAGAATATGACGAGCGTGCACCTCAGTGACCGAGACGTTCTTACTTTCGCCACGCAGGTCGTTCACCTTCAGGATATGGAAGCCCACACCTGAACGCACCGGCCCGACGATGTCGCCTTTTTTCGCCGTTGCCAGCGCCTGGGCAAACAGGGTCGGTAACTCTTCGATTTTACCCCAGCCCATGTTGCCGCCTTTCAGCGCCTGCGAGTCGGCGGAGTAGGTCACGGCCATCTTGCCGAAATCCGCACCATTTTTCAGTTCGCCAACCAGCTGTTTCGCCAGCGTTTCCTGCTCATCGACCTGCTGTTGCGTCGGGTTTTCCGGCAGCGGCAGCAGAATGTGGCTGATGTTCAGCTCGGTTCCCTGGCTGTTCTGGGCGGCAATCTGGGTTGAAAGCGTATCCACTTCCTGCGGCAGGATGGTCACGCGACGACGCACTTCATTGTTGCGGACTTCGGCAATCATCATCTCTTTGCGGATCTGTGAGCGATAGACGCCATAGTTCATGCCGTCATAAGCCAGACGACTGCGCAGCTGATCCAGCGTCATGCGGTTCTGTGCGGCGATGTTCTTAATCGCCTGGTCCAGCTGCTCATCGCTGATCTGGATCCCCGCTTTTTCACCCATCTGCAGAATAATGTTGTCCATGATCTGGCGTTCCAGAATCTGGTGGCGCAGCGTTTTATCATCTGGCAACTGCTGACCTGCCTGCCGGGCCTGAGATTTCACCGTGCCCATCATGCCGTCCACGTCACTCTCAAGAACCACGCCGTTATTGACCACGGCGGCAACTTTATCAACGACTTGTGGTGCTGCGAACGCGGTGTTGGCACTGATTGCCACACCAAGAATCAGCATTCTCCAGTTCTTCATACTTTATCCATTGTTGGTTCCGCACTGCGGGATTGCCTGTCAAACATCACAACATCAGAAAGCGGGCTGGTAAGGGATAATCCCCTGACGCAGCATATCGTTGGTGCCTAAGCCATAGTTGGAGCTCAGACCACGCAGCTCAATGTTGAATGAGATTTGGTTGTCATATTTACTGTCGTCGTTTTCCCAACCGTTAATTTTGCGTTCGTAACCGACCCGAATGGCATAACAGCATGAGCTGTATTGCAGGCCTACCAGCTGCGAAGCCGGACGGCTGTTGCGGGTATCGTAGTAGTACGCGCCTACCACGGACCATGCATCCGCAATCGGCCAGCTGGCCGTGGTGCCCACCTGTGAAATCCCATTTTTGAAGATAGGATTGGTCACCAGGCTGCTGTCGTTCAGCGCGGTTGCGACATATTCCGGGCTGCTGTAACGGTAGCTCAGCTGCACCATGCGATCGGCATCACGACGATATTCCAGTACGGTATTGCCCTGGGAAACGTTGTCGAGTTTGGTGTCATACTGCAACCCACCCCGGACGCCCCAGCGATCGCTGATTTTCCAGTATGTATCGCCAGCCCAGATCAGGCTGCCGGTATCATCTTCTTTACTGGTTTGATTCACACCAGTACGAGAAGGGGTAAACGAGTAGATTTGACCTACAGAAACGTTAAAACGTTCAACCAGATCGGCATCATAAATGCGTGTGGTGACACCGGTGGCCACTTCGTTAGCCGAGGCGATACGATCCAGGCCGCTGTAGGTGCGGTCGCGGAACAGGCCGGTGTAGTCGGTCTGCAGCAACGTTGAATCGTACGGGTAGATATTGCTCTGATTGCGGTACGGGATATAGAGGTACTGCACCCGCGGCTCCAGCGTCTGGGTGTAGCCCGCAGCGGAGTCCATATCGCGGTCAAAGACCAGACGGCCATCGACTTTAAACTGCGGCAGGGTGCGGTTTACCGACTCATCCAGATCGCCACTTTTGCCGTTGCGATTCGCAAAGTTGTTGTTGTAGTAATCAACATTGGTCTGCTGGTAGTGGGTTGCCAGGAATTTCGCTTCGGTATCCAGGCTGGCCCAGCCGTTAGACAGCGGCAGGTTCAGCGTTGGCTCAACGTGCAAACGGGTCGCTTCAGGATAGCGATCGCTGACGTTAGTGAATTTCACCGCCTGCGCATAGATCCGGCCATCAAACGGACCGATGTCATTCTGATAGAGATTGACGTCCAGCTGCGGCATGGCGCGATAGACGTTGTTGCTGCTGTTGTCGCCGAACACCTGGAAATCTTTGGTGGAGAGCGTCGCATCCCAGTTGGTGTCCGCGTAGCCAATACTGAATTTCTGCGTGGCGTAGTTGTCGGTCGAGCTGTAGTACTTCGAGTCGAGGTCGTTGAAGTAGTACTTATCGCTGACTTTGGTGTAGTCCGCGTTAAAGCGCCAGTGCTGATCGTAGACACCCGCATGACGCCAGTAGAACAGCCAGCGATCGGAGCTGTCATCTTCGGCGATGCCGCGCAGCGCTTTATCTTTGTCGTACTGCTTGTCTGAGCCGAGGTAGTCGAACTCCATCAGACCTGCGCCCAGCTCTGTCAGATAACGGAATTCATTCTCAAACTTCATGCCGCGCTTGCTGATGTAGTGCGGCGTAATAGTGGCATCGGCCTGCGGCGCGATGTTCCAGTAGTAGGGCAGGATGAACTCAAAGCCGTTGTTGCTGCCATATTTAGCATTCGGGATCAGGAAGCCGGAGCGACGACGGTCGCCAATCGGCAACTGCAGATAGGGACTGTAGAACACCGGAACGGAACCGAGTTTAAAGCGGGCGTTCCAGATCTCGGCCACTTCCTCTTCGCGGTCCTGAATCACTTCGGAACCGACCACGCTCCAGCTGTTGGAGCCAGGCAGACAGGAGGTAAAGGTGCCATTTTCCAGAATGGTGTAGCGGTTATCACCGCGCAGTTTCATCTGATCGGCGGTGCCGCGACCCTGACGATCCACCATCTGGTACTGACCGTTCCAGACGTTGGTATCTTTACTGTTCAGATTTGACCAGGCTTTCGGACCTTTCAGGATGACCTGGTTATCGTCGTAATGCACATTACCCAGGGCATCGACGGTACGAACCGGCGTGGTCTGGCCCTCCTGCTGACGCTGATGAAGCTGAACTTCATCGGCCTGCATACGGCTGTTGCCCTGCTCAATATTCACATTGCCTGTGAAGACCGCATCATCGGGATAGTTCCCTTTGGCAGCGTCGGAGTGAATGGTGACAGGCAGCTGATTGGTATCGCCATTCACCAGCGGGCGGTTGTAACTCGGCACGCCTAACATACACTGCGACATCAGATCGTCGGCAACGGCTTGCTGGCTAATGGCTGCGCCGATCAGTGTGGCCAGCAGGGTAGGTATATGTTTTTTCATACGCGGTATCGAGAATTCCATGAAAACTGGCATCATGCCGACAATCGGGTCAGAGACTAACTTACTGCCCGGCGTTGCGCCAGTGTTAATCCTGGTCAGTCAGCGTTGCCGTTAGGCGCTGAGATAAATGACAGGTATGATAATGCAATTTTCAGCCGCAAGCATGGCGAATTGAGGAGTTTATGCGCTACTGGGGAAAAGTTGTGGGTCTGGCGCTGGGATTACTTTCCGGCGCAGGCTTCTGGGGTATTGTGATCGGTTTGATCATTGGCCATATGTTTGACAAAGTGCGCGGCGCGCAAGGTAAGGCTTACTTCTCAAATAATCAGACCCGACAGACGCTGTTTTTCAGCACCACCTTTCAGGTCATGGGCCATCTGACCAAGTCAAAAGGGCGCGTTACCGAAGCGGATATTCAGATTGCGTCGCTGCTTATGGAGCGGATGCAACTGCACGGTGACTCGCGCACCGCCGCCCAGCGCGCATTTCGCGAAGGCAAGCAGGCAGATTACCCGTTACGCAGCAAACTGCGGGAGCTGCGCAGCGCCTGTTTTGGCCGGTTCGATCTGATTCGCATGTTCCTGGAAATTCAGATTCAGGCTGCCTTTGCCGACGGTTCCCTGCATCCCAATGAGCGGCAGGTGCTCTATGTCATCGCCGAGGAGCTGGGCATTTCACGCGTTCAGTTCGATCAGTTCCTGCGCATGATGGAAGGCGGCCAGCAGTTCGGCGGCGGACAGCGCAGTGGCAGTGGTGGCTTTCAGCAGGCGCAACGTGGACCAACGCTGGAAGATGCCTGCAGCGTGCTGGGTGTGAAGAGCAGCGATGACGCCACCACCATCAAGCGCGCATACCGCAAGCTGATGAGCGAGCATCATCCCGACAAGCTGGTGGCGAAGGGGCTGCCGCCAGAGATGATGGAGATGGCGAAGCAGAAGGCGCAGGAAATTCAGGCGGCGTACGATCTGATTCGCAAAGAAAAAGGCTTTAAGTAATCGCGCCTTTCTTCGCCTCTCTGAAGGAGGCGGCCAGGCGTACTGCCCCCTTTAAAAATCGGCGGGCTGACGAAAGGTCATGGCATTACCGAATGCCGGATGGGTGATAGTCAGTGACTCCGCGTGCAGCAGCAGGCGCGGTGCCATCGCCCTGGCGTCCGGATGGGCATAGAAGTTGTCGCCCAGAATCGGATGGCCCAGGGCCAGCATATGCACCCGCAGCTGGTGCGAGCGGCCGGTAATCGGCTTCAGCGAAACGCGCGCACTGTTATCCGCACGATATTCCAGCACCTGATACTCCGTCTGCGCGGCTTTGCCGTTCTCGAAGCAGACCATCTGCTTCGGACGATTAGGCCAGTCGCAAATCAGCGGCAGATCAACCAGTCCCTCCTCCTTCTCCGGATGACCCCAGATGCAGGCCACGTAGGTCTTGGCGGGTTCCCGCTCGCGAAACTGCCGTTTCAGCTCACGCTCAGCCGCCTTGGTCAGGGCGACGACCATCACACCACTGGTCGCCATATCCAGCCGGTGAACCGATTCCGCCTGCGGAAAATCACGCTGTATCCGCGTCATCACGCTATCTTTGTGCTCATCCAGCCGACCGGGTACCGAGAGCAGACCGCTGGGTTTATTCACCACCATGATATGCGCATCCTGATAAAGGATGTGCAGCCAGGGTTCACGCGGTGGATTGTAAGGTTCCATAGGGCTTTCCAAAAATAAGGGGCCGGAAGGCCCCTGAGCTTACTGGTGAGTCACCACAATCAGGCGCAGCGCGTCGAGACGCCAGTTGGCCTGATCCAGGCTTTCCAGCACCTGTTCACGGTTGCTTTCCAGCGCCTCGATCTCATCTTCACGGATGTTCGGGTTCACCGCTTTCAGCGCGTTGAGACGGGAAAGCTCTGCGCCCAGCTTTTCATTCGCCTCGGCCCGCGCCGCTTCAATCACCGCACGTGCCTCGCTGACCACGCTCTCTTCACCCTGGGTAAGGATTGCATGCACATCCTGCTGCACCGCATTGACCAGTTTGCTGGCGGTGTGGCGGTTAACCGCATTCAGCTGGCGGTTAAAGCTTTCGAACTCCACTTTTCCGGCCAGGTTGGTGCCGTTGCGATCGAGCAGCAGACGGATAGGCGTCGGTGGCAGGAAGCGGGTCAGCTGCAGATGCTTCGGTGCCTGCGCTTCCACCACATAGATCAGCTCAACCAGCAGCGTGCCCACCGGCAGCGCCTTGTTCTTCAACAGTGACAGCGCGGAGCTGCCGGTGTCACCCGACAGGATCAGATCCAGGCCGTTACGGATCAGCGGATGTTCCCAGGTGATAAACTGGGTATCCTCACGGGAGAGCGCCTGATCGCGGCTGAAGGTGATGGTGCAGCCATCTTCCGGCAGGCCAGGGAAATCGGGCACCAGCATGTGGTCAGAAGGGGTCAGCACAATCAGGTTATCGCTGCGGTCTTCCTGATTAATACCGACAATATCAAACAGGTTCAGCGCGAAGTTCACCAGACCGGTGTCGTTATCCTGCTCGCTGATGGCGTTCGCCAGCAGCTGAGCCGATTCGCCGCCGTTAGAGTTCAGCTCCAGCAGACGATCGCGGCCCTGTTCCAGCTGCGATTTCAGCGCCTCGTGCTGTTTACGGCACTCCGCGATAAAGCTGTCAAAGCCTTCACTGTTTTCCGGCGCGGCTAAATAGCCGATCAGCTGCTGATGCACGCTGTCGTAGATGGTACGACCGGTCGGGCAGGTGTGCTCGAACGCGTCCAGACCTTCATGATACCAGCGCAGCAGCACCGCCTGAGCGGTCTGCTCCAGCCACGGCACCAGAATCTGAATATCGTGCGCCTGACCAATACGGTCCAGACGGCCGATACGCTGCTCCAGCAGATCCGGGTTAAAGGGCAGGTCGAACATCACCAGGCGGCTGGCAAACTGGAAGTTACGGCCTTCAGAACCGATTTCAGAGCAGAGCAGCACCTGCGCGCCGTTCTCTTCCGAGGCAAACCACGCGGCAGCCCGGTCACGCTCAATGATCGACAGGCCTTCGTGGAACACCGCCGCCCGGATGCCTTCGCGCTCGCGCAGCACCTGCTCCAGCTGCAGCGCCGTGGCCGCTTTGGCGCAGATGACCAGCACTTTCTCTTTACGGTTGCTGGTGAGATAGCCCATCAGCCATTCCACGCGCGGATCGAAGTTCCACCAGGTGCCGCTGTCGCCTTCAAATTCCTGATAAATCTGCTCCGGGTAGAGCAGGTCACGCGCCCGCTCCTCGGCGCTTTTGCGCGTGCCCATAATGCCGGAGACTTTGATGGCCGTCTGATACTGCGCAGGCAGCGGCAGACGGATCTGATGCAGTTCGCGTTTCGGGAAACCTTTTACACCGTTACGGGTGTTGCGGAACAGGACGCGGCTGGTGCCGTGGCGATCCATCAGCATGGCGATCAGCTCCTGACGCGCCTCCAGCTTGCCCTCACGATCGCTGTTGGCGACCTGCAGCAGCGGCTCGATATCTTCTTCGCCCACCAGATCGTTGATCCGGTTCATCTCTTCCTGGGAGATCGCCTGGTCAGCCAGGAGCGCTGTTACCGCATCGGCAATCGGACGGAAATGCTGCTGCTCTTCAACAAAGGCAGCAAAATCGTGGAAACGGTCCGGATCGAGCAGACGCAGACGGGCAAAGTGACTCTCCATGCCGAGCTGTTCCGGCGTCGCCGTCAGCAGCAGCACCCCGGCCGTTTTCTCAGCCAGTTTTTCGATGACCAGATATTCACGGCTGGGTTCGCCTTCGGACCATGCCAGGTGGTGCGCTTCATCCACCACCAGCAGATCCCATTCGGCATCGGCCAGCAGTTCAAGGCGCTGTTTGTTACGGCGAACAAAGTCGAGCGAACAGATGATCAGCTGTTCCGTTTCAAACGGGTTATCGCTGTCGTGCTGCGCTTCGGTGTAGCGGTCATCATCAAACAGGGCGAAACGCAGGTTAAAGCGGCGCAGCATCTCGACCAGCCACTGATGCTGTAAGGTTTCAGGCACCACGATGAGTACCCGCTCGGCACGACCCGCCAGCAGCTGCTGCTGAATGATCATCCCGGCTTCAATGGTTTTACCCAGGCCCACTTCATCGGCCAGCAGTACGCGTGGCGCGTGGCGACGACCCACATCGTGTGCGATATGCAGCTGATGAGGGATCAGGTTGGTGCGCATGCCGCGTAACCCGCTGATCGGCAGACGGTACTGCTCACTCTGGTATTTGCGTGCGCGGAAGCGCAGGGCAAAGCGGTCCATACGGTCGAGCTGACCGGCAAACAGACGATCCTGCGGCTTACTGAACACCAGCTTGCTGTCGAGCATCACTTCACGCAGGATCACATCGCTTTCTTCAGTATCCAGTCGGGTACCGATATAGGTCATCAGGTCATTTTCGTTGCGGACTTCATCGACGCGCATCTGCCAGCCTTCGTGACTGGTGATGGTATCACCCGGGTTAAAGATGACGCGGGTAACCGGCGAATCGTTGCGGGCGTAGAGGCGGTTTTCCCCCGTGGCCGGAAACAGCAGGGTGATCATGCGGGTATCGATCGCCACCACGGTGCCCAGTCCCAGTTCACTTTCCGTATCACTAATCCAGCGCTGACCTAATGTAAAAACCATATATTTTTAGCTCGAATTTTAACGTTTTTAGAGGTGTTCCCGAATCTCAGGCAATAGCGTTACCGCCAGACAACAAGGTCTGGAGCGTGCATAAGAGCGGTGAGTTTCAGGAAGGGCGCTATGGTACTGGATGGCAGGGCATTCGTCACCTGTCAAAAAAGCCCCAGCTGCCCCGTAATCAGTGTAGCAAAATCTCCTCCGACAAAGGGCAGGATCCCCTCTGCCACCGGCTGCAGCTGCTTCGTCACATAGTGGTCATAGTCGAGCGGCGTACTGCGCGCCTCCAGCGGTTCGGGGCCAGCCGTAGCCATGACGTAACGAATCCGGCCGCCGTTCTGATACTGCAGTGGCCGGTTCAGTTTGCGATTCTGCTCATCAGCCAGCCGGGCGGCGCGCACGTGCGGGGGCACATTTCGTTCATACTCCTTCAGCGGACGCCGCAGGCGCTTTTTGTAAATCAGCTGATCGTCCAGCTCGCCCGCCAGCAGCTGCGCCACGGTCTCCCGGATGTAATCCTGCCACGGCTCGCGGTGGAAAATACGGTGGTAGAGCTGCTGCTGAAATGTTTTGGCCAGCGGCGTCCAGTCGGTTCGCACCGACTCCAGTCCCTTAAA
Organism: Pantoea anthophila; assembly: GCF_026104315.1. Taxonomy (NCBI): domain Bacteria; kingdom Pseudomonadati; phylum Pseudomonadota; class Gammaproteobacteria; order Enterobacterales; family Erwiniaceae; genus Pantoea; species Pantoea anthophila. The sequence continues at coordinate 3,270,114 of NZ_CP110473.1, read as the reverse complement.
GACCATGCGCGCACCGTCGGCGTCACGAATCAGTCCGGCGTAGCGTTTCTTGCTGCCCTGTTCCGCGCCGCGAATGGTCGGCATCAGAAAACGGCAGAAGTGGTTTTCATACTCCAGTTCCAGTGCGCTGGTCAGTCCCAGCGTCTGCTGCAGGTGATCGCGCCACCAGGCATTCACTTTCTGCACCAGCTGATGACCAATGGCAGCGGCCTGCTTCTCATCGTGGGCCGACTTCAGCCAGACAAAGGTGGAGTCGGTGTCACCATAGATGACGTCGTAGCCTTCCGCTTCAATCAGCGCGCGGGTCTGCTGCATGATGGCGTGACCGCGCAGGGTAATTGAGGAGGCGAGTCGCGGATCAAAGAAGCGGCAGGCACTGGTGCCCAGCACACCGTAAAAGGCGTTCATGATGATCTTCAGTGCCTGTGACAGCGGCTGATTGTTCTGTTTTTTCGCCGCTTCGCGCCCCAGCCAGATCTGTTCAACCATCGCCGGCAGGCAGTGGGTGTGGCGAGAGAAGCGCGCTTCCCGGAAACCGGCAACCGAATCCGCATCATCAGGATGGGCCAGACCCTCCACCAGGCCCACCGGATCGATCAGGAAGGTGCGGATAATCGACGGATAGAGGCTTTTGTAATCCAGCACCAGCACCGAGTCGTAGAGACCGGGACGCGAATCCATGACATAACCGCCCGGGCTCGCTTCCGGGGCCACCTCACCCATATTGGGCGCGACAAACCCGACACGGTGCATGCGCGGAATATAGAGGTGACTGAACGCCGCCACCGAACCGCCATGGCGGTCCACGGCCAGACCATTGACCGCCGCGCGCTCCAGCAGAAACGGCATGATCGCCGTTTTGTGGAAGATGCGCGTCACCAGTTCGCAATCTTTCAGGTTGTAGCGCGCCAGCGCCGGTTTATCGTTGGCAAACCGCCAGTTGATCTCCTCCATGCGCTGCCACGGATTGTCGATCGCTTTGCCTTCACCCAGCAGCTGCTGCGACACCGACTCCAGGCTGAACGACGGAAAATCCCAGAACGCCGACTTCAGTGCGTCGATGCCATCAATGATCAGGCGGCCGCTGGCCTGCGCGAAAAAAACGCCTGGCTTGAAGCCATGTTCCCGCCACTCCAGCGCCGTCTGCTGGCGGCCAAGACGCAGCGGAATGCCGTAGCGGTCGGCATGTTTCTGCAGCACCCGCAGGTCAAACTGCACCACGTTCCAGCCAATCAGGACATCCGGGTCATGCTCTGCAAACCACTGGTTCAGGGCTTCCAGCAGCTGTGGCCGGCTGTCGAGATAGATCAGGTCGAAATCCAGCGTGCTGGCATCGCCGTTAGCCGGGCCGAGCATGTAGACCTGGCGCTGACCGCAGCCCTCCAGCCCGATGCAGTAGAGCTCGCCATGCTGGGTGGTTTCAATATCCAGCGAGACCCATTTCAGCGGCGGACGATAGTCGGGGTGGGGCTTAAGCCGCGCGTTGACCAGCGTGTCGCCCTGCTGCTCGCCATCAAACCAGACGGGGGCGGTAATAAAGCGCTCCATCAGATAGCGTTCCGGCGGGCGGATATCTGCCTCGTAGATCGGAATCCCCTGTTCGCGCAGCCGTTTTTCGATGCGCTGCAGCTGACGATGCTGCTGGCAGTAGAGGCCCAGCACCGGACGGTGACGAAAATCTTTCAGCGCCAGCGGCTGGATACGCAGCTGGCGTTCCTCTCTCTGCAGCTCGCTGATCTGCGCCTGATATTCCGCAGGCACAAAAGCGACAGACTCCTGCACAGGCAGCACCACGCGCTGCGCGCCCGCATCGGTGGCGAGCCAGAGGATAATTTCGGTGCCATTCGGGCTGTCGCGCCAGTGGCGGGTGAGCAGAAAACCTGCGCGGGGCATAGTCAGATGTTCTCCGGACGCCGTGTTTCAGGGATAAGTAAACAACCTGAGTATATCATGGGTATTTATACAGTTCCTGTCGCCACGATTTGTCAACATTGTCCTACAATTCTTGCCTTGACGCTGTGTGGCTGGCTCTGGACAATCCAGCCTTCTGCTTTGACTAAGGACCACTATGGAAGCCTGGATTCAACAACTGATTACGCAGTCCCTGGAGTGGGCGCTGTTTGCCGTTGCGCTGGTGACGTTTCTGGAGTCGCTGGCGCTGGTCGGGCTGTTGCTGCCAGGTACGGTGATGATGGCCAGCCTGGGCGCGCTGGTCGGCAGTGGCGAGCTTGGCCTTTATCCTGCCTGGGCGGCGGGCTTTGCGGGCTGCCTGATCGGTGACTGGGTTTCCTACGGTATCGGCTGGAAATTCCAGGGGCCGCTGCACCGCTGGAAGTATCTGCAAAAGTACAAAGGCCTGCTGGATAAAACCGAGCATGCCCTGCATCAGCACAGTATGTTTACCATCCTGGTCGGACGTTTTGTCGGCCCCACGCGGCCGCTAATCCCGCTGGCGGCCGGTATGCTGGAGCTGCCGGTACGTAAATTTCTGCCGCCTAATCTCATCGGCTGTCTTCTCTGGCCACCGATCTATCTGCTGCCCGGCATTCTGGCCGGGGTGGCGATTGACGTGCCAAAAGCGGCGCAGGGCGGCAGCTTTAAATGGCTGTTACTCGGCGCAGCGCTGCTGATCTGGCTTGGCGGCTGGTTAGGCTGGCGCTGGTGGCGCAGTGGCAAAAGCCGTGACTGGGCCACCGCCTGGCTGCCCCCGGCGCGCCTGCGCTGGGCTGGCCCGCTGGGGCTGGCGATCGCCGTGGCGGCGTTTGTCGCGATCCAGTTCCATCCGATGATGCCGGTTTTCCGCCATCTGCTGTGGCAGGTTTTCATCGCCTGAGCCGCTAACGACGCGGGATGCCGAGTACGTCGGCCTCCCGCGTGTCGCCCGACAGCAGCTGTCGGGTTTCGCCATCCCAGTAAACCCGGCCATCCACAATGACCACGCTGCGCGGCGCGATCTGCTGCGCATCTTCCAGACTGTGTGACACCATCAGCAGCGTGATGCTGCGCGCCTCACACACCGAACGCACCAGCTGAAGCATTTCGCCGCGCAGGGCGGGGTCCAGCGCGGAAAAGGGCTCATCCAGCAGCAGTACCGGACGGTCACGCAACAGGCAACGGGCCAGCGCCACGCGCTGGCGCTGGCCGCCCGACAGTTCGCCTGGCAGGCGTGACAGCAGATCGCCTAATCCCACCTGTTCAGCCAGCGCAGTCAGCTGCCGCTGCTGTTCCGCGCTGAGTCGTAGCCCCGGGTGCAGCCCCAGCGCCATGTTCTGCTGCACGCTGAGGTGCGGAAACAGGTTGTTCTCCTGAAACAGCATGGAGACCGGTCGTCGGGCCGGGACAGTGTGGGTGTGCTCCTGACCGTCAATCAGCAGGGTGCCCTGATTCACCGGCAGAAAACCGGCAATCAGGCTCAGCAGGGTGCTTTTACCCGCGCCGCTGGGGCCGAGAATCGCGATGCGTTCACCGCGTGTGGCCCTGAAGCTGAAGCGCATCGGCAGATGCTGGTAGAGATAGGTAAGGTTATCAAGAGTCAGCATGGCGGCCCGGTAATTTTTCCATTAGCGTGAACAGCAATAAGCAGAGCAGCAGCAGCAGCAGGGCGGTGACCGCACCATCAGCGCCACGATAGGCGCCTATCTGCTGATAGAGATAGAACGGCAGCGTGCGGAAGTCGGCGCTGCCAAACAGCGCCACCACGCCAAAATCACCAATCGACAGCACGCAGGCAAAGGCCAGCGCCTGGGCCAGCGGACGTTTCAGCGCCCGCAACTCGATCAGCCGCAGCCGGTTCCAGCCCTGAATATCCAGTGAATGGCAGAGTCTGCCGTAACGCTCTGCGGTGTCGCGCATCGGGTTTTCCAGCACTTTCAGCGCATAGGGAATGGCAATCAGCGCATTGGTAAACATCACCAGCCCTTCGGCGGAGTCGGGGAGGCCGATGGTGGCGTTGAACAGCAGGAAAAAGCCGGTGGCGAGCACAATGCCCGGCATCGCCAGAATCAGCATTCCGCTGGTGTCGATAAGCGTGGCCGCCGCCAGATGCTGGCGCAGACGCAGCTCGCGGCTGCTCCAGAGCAGCATCATGGTCAGCACCACGCAGATTAATCCGGCCCCGGTGGCGATGCGTAATGAGGTCAGGGTTGCCCGCCAGAGAGCAGGCTGAGCCAGCGCACCGCGCACTCCGCCATGCAGACCCTCCACAATCACCGCCGCCAGCGGAGGCAGTAGCAGGAGCAACGCCAGCAGGATGAGCAGCGCATCGCTGAGCTGTGCGCCCCACGAATCCTGCGGATCGCGCCAGCCCTTCAGCTGACGGGTGCCGGCGGGGATCGCCTTACTGAAGCGCTGGCTGAGCAGCACCAGCGTCAGGCAGCAGCCGAGCTGAATCAGCGCCAGCAGCGCGGCACGGCCCGGATCGTAGTCATAACTCAGCGCCTGGAAAATCGCCAGTTCGAGCGTGGTAGCCTGCGGCCCGCCCCCCAGTGACAGCACGGTGGCAAAGCTGGCAAAGCAGAGCATAAAGATCAGCGCGCCGGTCGGCAGCAACTGACGCCGCAGCCACGGCCACTCCAGCAGGCGAAAATGGTGCCAGCCGCGCAGGTCGAGCTGCGCGGCGAGCTGACGCTGCTCGGCCGGAATGCTCTCCAGCGCCTGCAGCATCAGACGCGTCGCCAGCGGCAGATTAAAGAAGACGTGCGCCAGCAAAATGCCCGGCAGACCATAGGGTGAGAAGTGATAACCGATGCCCAGCAGCTGACAGAGTTGCGCCAGCCAGCCAACGCGGCCATAGACGGTTAACAGACCAAACACCGCCACCAGTACCGGCAGGACCAGGGTCATGGCACAGAGACGCAGCAGCAGCTGGCGGCCGGGAAAACGGCGTCGATAGAGCGCCCGCGCCAGCGGCACCGCAGGCAGCAGGGAGAGCAGGGCGGAGAGCAGCGCCTGACCGAAAGAGAAGCCGATTACGTGCCGCAGATACGCATCCTGCAGCACGCTGCGCCACTCCAGGCCTGGCGCGGCCATCCAGAGTGCGCCAAAGGCCAGCAGCGCCACGCCGGTTAGCAGCAGCGTGGCGAGCGAGCCGGGGATCAGCCAGCGCGGCATCAGCGGCTGACGGCGCGTTGCCACTGGCTGATCCAGCCTGAACGCTGTGTAGCCACCTCTTCAGGCGAGAACTGCAGGGCGGTGGACGGCACCGTCAGGCTGGCAAAACCGGCAGGCAGCGGCGTATCGATCACCGGGTACATCCAGTTGCCGGTGGGAATGGTGCGCTGGAACGCAGGCGAGACCATAAACTGCATGAACTGCTGTGCCAGCGCAGGCTGTTTACTGCTGGCTAACTGTGCGGCCACTTCCACCTGCAGATAGTGTCCTTCGGCAAACGGGGCGGCGGCGTAGTTCTCTTTTTTCTCTTCGATGATGTGGTAAGCCGGAGAGGTGGTGTAACTCAGCACCAGATCGCCTTCGCCCTTCAGGAACAGGCCATAGGCTTCGCTCCAGCCTTTGGTCACCGTTACGGTTTTCTGCGCCAGCTTCTGCCACGCCTGCGGAGCCTGGTCGCCGTAGACCTTCTGCATCCACAGCAGCAGGCCTAAGCCGGGGGTACTGGTGCGGGGATCTTCGTAGATCACCCGCCACTTTTCCGGGCTGTCGACCAGCTCTTTCAGGCTCCTGGGCGGGTTTTTCAGCCGGGTTTTGTCATAGACAAAGGCGAAGTAGCCATAGTCAAACGGCACAAAGGTGGTGTCGTGCCAGCCGCCAGGCAGGGTAAGTTTTGCGGTGTCGACCTGACTTTCAGCAAACAGACCGGTTTTCTGCGCCGCCTGCACCAGATTGTTATCCAGCCCCAGCACCAGATCCGCTTTGCTGTTTTTGCCTTCCATCCGCACGCGGTTCAGCAGCGAGACGCCATCTTCCAGCGTGACGAATTTCAGCTCACAGTTGCACTGCGCCTCAAAGGCTTTTTTTACCGCCGGGCCAGGGCCCCAGTCGGCAGAGAAGGAGTCGTAGGTGTAGACCGTGAGGACCGGTTTAGCCGCCAGAACGGGGGCGGAGAGTAACAGCAATACCGGCAGAACTTTGTTTAACACTTTGCGCTCCTTCAGGAGAATAGGGGATGAGTCGCAAAGGATCTGAGCACAACGGCCTCTCAAATCCCTACGTCGGTATTAACCGAATCAGGTTCGACGGGTCTCTCTCAGCTGCTTGCTGGTGGCAGGCGGCACCCCGTTGAGAACGTCACATTCTAGTCATTTCAGCGCCGTGGCGAAAGCGTCACAGTGCCGGCGGCGCAAACCAGGCCGATTTAAAATCAAACCAGCCCAGGGTATTCATCCGCACGCCACGCATGCTGCGCTGGCCCTCAAGCAATAGCCAGTGATGAAACAGCGGATGCAGGCCCGCCTCTTCAACCAGCTGTTTGCTCCACTCGGCCAGCGGCAGCGTTTTCTCGCGCCAGCGGGCCGCGTCACTGTGCCAGTCAATCGGCAGGCAGTGATGCAGCAGCGGGATCTCATACAGCTGGGCGAACAGCGACCAGTTCAGCGGCAGGGTAAAGTTGACGCTGCCGAGCCAGATATCACTCTCCGCGTCGCCCTGATACCAGCTTTCATAACTGATCTCACGGGTTTCCAGCGTGACGCCCTGTTGGGCCAGCAGGGGACGCAGCGCATTGGCGATGCCCTCATGCTCCACGTGCTGACTGTACCAGGTCAGCGTCAGATGGGTCAGGCCGGGCGGCTTTTCGACCGGGGTCAGGTCCCGGCGGTGGTGCCAGCGCGGCAGCAGGCCATAAGCCGGAAACCAGTATCGCTGATAGCCGACGCCCGCGTGGTTGAGCAGGGCGATAGGGTTAAAGAGATAACTGACCCAGCGCCTGACTGCCTCATTGCGGCCCTGCTCTGAACGCTGGTCAAACAGCAGATAGTAGCAGCCCTCTTCAAGGCGGCTCTCCTCCTGAATCTCATCCGCAGCGTCCCCCTGCAGGCGCACACCGGCATAGACCAGCTCATCGCTGATGTCGGGCAGCACCCAGATAGAGACATCATCGATCAGGGCGCGAAAGCCAAAGTAATCATCAAAGGCTTCAATCTTCAGCTGGCTCTCATGATTGCGGATCACCCGATAGGGGCCGGTGCCGATTGGCTGGCGGGCAAAATCCTGAATCGTCGGCCACTCGCGCGGCAGGATCATCGCGCTGACGCTGCCCAGCAGCCAGGGCAGGCCGTCGTCGGGCTGGCTCAGATGCACATCCAGCGTCCAGGGGGCGGGTGAGGAGATCTCCGCAATGTGGGAAAAGAGCGGATGAGGGCGCTGACGCTCCAGGGTGGCGATGACATCCGCCATCTCCAGCTCCCGACCGTGATGAAAACGAATGGCCGGACGCAGAAAGAAGCGCCAGTGAAGCGGGGAGGTCTGCTGCCAGTGATGCGCAATATCGGGCTCGATTTCCCCGTTTTCCTCATTTATCCGCGTCAGCCCATTAAAAATCTGTCGGGCGATGTGCGTTTCAGAGCGCCGCAGCGGCGAGCCAGGCAGCAGATTGAGCAGGGGACGATAGTAGAGCACCCGCAGGATATGCTTGCCCTGCCGGAAACTGCGGCCGAGATGCGCACTGATCATCTGCCGCACCTGATCCTTATCGCCCACCAGCTGGACCAGCTGATCGATGCGATCCTGCTCCAGCAGATCTTCGGCACGCTGCTGCTGTAAAGCCAGCCCGGTATAGCAGAACGTCAGATGTGACCGCCTGCCGCGTCCCGCTTCTGCCTGCCAGACCAGCCAGCCTGCCGCCTGCATCCGGTTGAGCAGATTGCGCATGTGGCGGCGCGAGCAGTGCAGCAGGTCAGCCAGTTCGCTGAGCGTAATGGCCTGCGACTGGCCCTGGCAGCTCTGCCACAGGCGAATGAATTGCTGCTTCAGACGGGACGAGGACATAAAAGAGGAACTCCTGCTGAAAAGCGCTCTGTTTTTTCTGCCTCATTTTAAGAGCAAACTTTGCGCTATGGGAAGAGCGGGAGGCATTCAGTCTGGAATGGCGTTCAACCCTGACTTCGCTGTTCAGCGGAGTGCTTTTCTGAGTAGGGTGCATTTACACCGCCAGCAGAGGATCTCTGCTGGCTTTTTTCATCGTGCGCGGTATGGTCTACCCTTCTTTTTTTCCTCTCTGTTTAGCCTCTAAGGGATTTCGCTATGAAATCGCTGTTAACGCGGCAGCGCCGCATCAATCCGGTTTACCTCGCTTTTATGGTCGCCTCGTTCATGCTGGGCGTGGCGGGCGCATTGCAGGCACCGACGCTGAGCCTGTTTCTGACGCGCGAAGTGCAGGCCCGCCCTTTCTGGGTCGGACTGTTTTTTACCATCAATGCGGTGGCCGGTATCCTGGTGAGCATGCTGGTGGCGAAGCGTTCGGACAGCGTGGGGGACCGCCGTAATATCATTCTGTTCTGCTGCCTGATGGCGCTGGTTAATGCGCTGCTGTTTGCCTTCAGTCGCCACTACCTGACGCTGATTACGCTGGGTGTGCTGCTGTCGGCGCTCGCCAGCGTTTCGATGCCTCAGCTCTTTGCGCTGGCACGGGAATATGCCGATCAGTCGGCGCGTGAAGCGGTCATGTTCAGTTCGGTGATGCGCGCGCAGCTGTCGCTGGCGTGGGTCATCGGGCCGCCGCTCTCATTTGCGCTGGCGCTGAACTATGGTTTTGTCACGCTGTTTATGGTGGCCGCCGCGCTGTTTCTGATCTGTATCCTGCTGGTCTGGTTTACCCTGCCGTCAGTGCCCCGTGCGCAGCCGCTGCTGCAAAGCGGCGGTCTGCCGCTAAACGGCTGGCGCGACCGGGATGTGCGCCTGCTGTTTATCGCCTCGGTGGTGATGTGGACCTGCAATACCATGTATATCATTGATATGCCGCTCTATATCAGTACGACGCTTGGCCTGCCGGAAAAGCTGGCGGGTCTGCTGATGGGCACGGCCGCCGGGCTGGAGATCCCGGTGATGCTGCTGGCCGGGCATTACGCCCGCCGCATGGGCAAGCGCCGGTTAATGCTGGTGGCGGTGGCCGCCGGAGTCCTGTTTTATCTGGGGCTGGTGCTGTTTAACTCCCGCACGTCACTGATGGTATTGCAGCTGTTTAATGCGGTGTTTGTCGGGATTATTGCCGGGATTGGGATGTTGTGGTTCCAGGATCTGATGCCGGGACGGCCTGGCGCCGCAACCACCCTGTTCACCAACTCCATCTCAACCGGCATGATTCTGGCCGGGGTGATTCAGGGTACGCTGAGCGAGCGGCTGGGACATGAGGCGGTCTACTGGCTGGCATTCGGGCTGGCGATTGTGGCGCTGGTGATGTCGGCACGGGTGCGCGACGTATAAAGAAGAAGGGCGACAGGATGTCGCCCTTTTTTTAACTATTGAGGAATCTGGACCGGTCGCTGTGATAGCGAGCCTGCTCAGGGAACACGGTCAGATCGGAAAGGCGCTTAAGCCAATCCCTGGCCGCTCGGCCCGCGCGATTACGCACCTCATCCATGAGGTGCGCCCGTAAACGGGCCAACGCATTGCGTTGTTCAAAAACGCTCCCGACGTTTTTGTCCCTGGCGCGGGACGCTTTCCTCCTCTGACCGTGTTCCCTGCGCGTTAAGCTAAATTGTTGCTGTCAGATTAGCCCTGTCTTAACGCAATCAGCGCAGGAAGGCGGGTTGATTCTGCTCATACTGCGAAATTGACGCTTCATGCTGCAGGGTCAGACCGATGCTGTCGAGGCCGTTGATCATGCAGTGGCGACGGAAGCTGTCGAGTTCAAACGGGTAGACTTTATCGCCTGCGGTCACCGTCTGAGCTTCCAGATCGACCGTAAAGCTGATGCCTGGCTGAGCCGCAACCAGCCGGAACAGCTCATCCACTTCCTCTTCGCTTAACTTCACCGGCAGCAGCTGATTGTTGAAGCTGTTGCCGTAGAAGATATCGGCGAAGCTTGGCGCAATCACCACGTGAAAACCGAAATCGGTCAGCGCCCACGGAGCGTGTTCACGAGAGGAGCCACAGCCAAAGTTCTCGCGCGCCAGCAGAATGCTGGTGCCTTTAAACTCTGGCTTGTTCAGCACAAAGCTGGGGGTAGGGACCGTGCCAGCGTCATCTTCAAAGCGCCAGTCATGGAACAGGTGCTGACCAAAACCGGTGCGGGTCACCTTCTGCAAAAACTGCTTAGGGATGATCGCGTCGGTATCGACGTTTGCGGCGTCCAGCGGCGCAACGATGCCGGTGTGCTGAGTAAATTTATTCGCCATGACTTATGCTCCTGTCGTCAGTTCACGGATGTCGGCAAAGTGGCCGGTGACGGCTGCCGCTGCGGCCATTGCCGGGCTGACCAGATGGGTTCGTCCACCGCGGCCCTGACGACCTTCAAAGTTACGGTTGCTGGTTGACGCGCAACGCTCGCCGGGGTTGAGGCGGTCATTATTCATCGCCAGACACATGGAGCAGCCTGGCAGACGCCACTCAAAGCCCGCTTCCAGGAAGATTTTATCCAGACCTTCCGCTTCCGCCTGTGCTTTTACCGGACCGGAACCGGGCACCACCATCGCAACCACACCCGGCGCAACTTTGCGGCCTTTGGCGATAGCGGCGGCGGCACGCAGATCCTCAATGCGTGAGTTGGTGCAGGAGCCGATAAAGACTTTATCAATCGCGACGTCGGTCAGTCGGATGCCCGGCTGCAGATTCATATACGCCAGCGCTTTTTCCGCTGAGGCGCGCTCCACCGGATCGGCGAATGAGGCCGGGTTCGGGATCACCTGATCAACGGCGATCACCTGACCCGGGTTGGTGCCCCAGGTGACCTGTGGCGCAATCTCTTCTGCATGCAGCGTGACCACCGCATCATAGGTCGCGCCTTCATCTGACTTCAGTGTGCGCCAGTACTCTACAGCCTGCTCCCACTTCTCACCCTGTGGGGAGAACTGGCGGCCTTTCAGGTAGCTGAAGGTGGTCTCGTCCGGTGCCACCAGGCCCGCTTTCGCGCCCATTTCAATCGCCATGTTGCACAGCGTCATACGACCTTCCATGCTCAGCGCCTGAATGGCCGGACCGCAGAACTCAACCACATAGCCGGTTCCGCCTGCGCTGCCGGTTTTGCCGATGATCGCCAGGACAATATCTTTTGCCGTAATGCCGGTTGAAGCCTGGCCCAACACCTCAATTTTCATGGTTTTCGCCCGGCCCTGCTTCAGGGTCTGGGTGGCAAACACATGCTCTACTTCGGAGGTGCCGATACCAAAGGCCAGTGAGCCGAAGGCTCCGTGCGTCGCCGTGTGCGAGTCACCGCACACGATGGTCATGCCTGGCAGCGTCATGCCCTGCTCAGGGCCGATAACGTGCACAATTCCCTGATACGGGTGGTTCAGGTCATAGAGCTGTACGCCAAATTCAGCGCAGTTCTTCATCAGCTCCTGCATCTGAATTCGCGCCATCTCGCCCGACGCATTGATGTCTTTGGTCTGAGTAGAGACGTTGTGGTCCATGGTGGCAAAGGTTTTGCCCGGCTGACGCACCTTGCGTCCATGCGCGCGCAGACCATCAAAAGCCTGTGGCGAGGTGACTTCATGGATCAGGTGGCGATCGATATAGAGTAATGGCGTTTCATTCGGCGCTTCGTGGACGACATGTGCATCAAATAACTTCTGGTATAAGGTTTTCATTTTTTTATTTTTCCTCGGCGATAAAGCGGGCAATGATGCTGCCCATCTCATCTGTGCTGACCGCTGGGCCATCACCGGCTAAATCTTTAGTGCGGTAGCCCTGTTCCAGCGCACGACTGATGGCGCGTTCGATACTGTCGGCAGCCTCATCGGCATTCAGGCTGTAGCGTAACAGCAGGGACAGCGACAGGATCTGCGCGACCGGGTTAGCAATATTCTGTCCAGCGATATCCGGTGCGGAGCCGCCTGCCGGTTCAAACAGGCCAAAGCCCGCTTCATTCAGGCTGGCGGAAGGCAGCATCCCCATCGAACCGGTGATCATGGCGCACTCATCAGAGAGAATGTCGCCGAACAGGTTGGAGCAGAGCAGCACGTCAAACTGTGACGGATCTTTGATCAACTGCATGGTGGCATTGTCGATATAGATGTGGCTCAGCTGTACGTCCGGATACTCTTTAGCGACCTCATTAACGATTTCACGCCACATGACTGAGGTCTGCAGGACGTTGGCTTTATCTACTGAGGTCACTTTATTGCGGCGTTTACGCGCAGACTCAAACGCGATACGGGCGATGCGCTCGATCTCGAAGCGGTGGTAAACCTCCGTATCGAATGCCCGCTCTTCCGGGCCGCTGCCTTCGCGTCCTTTAGGCTGACCAAAATAGATGCCGCCGGTCAGTTCACGCACGCACAGGATATCGAAGCCTTTCGCCGCGATGTCGGCGCGCAGCGGGCAGAAAGCTTCCAGACCGCTGTAGAGTGCCGCCGGGCGCAGGTTACTGAACAGTCTGAAGTGTTTGCGCAGGGGCAGCAGAGCACCGCGTTCCGGCTGTGAGGCCGGTGGCAAATGTTCCCACTTCGGTCCGCCAACCGAACCAAACAGGATCGCATCCGCCTGCTCGCAGCCCGCCACGGTCGCAGGAGGCAGGGGTTCGCCGTGCTGATCGATAGCGATGCCGCCGACCGCATATTCCTGAGTGGTAATCTGCATATCAAAGCGCTGACGAATGGCGTCCAGCACTTTCATTGCCTGTGCCATCACTTCCGGGCCAATGCCGTCACCGGGTAAAACTGCGATATGAGAAGAGCTGGACATAGTTATACGGTTTCCTTCTGATCTTTAAATTTGCGTTGCAATTCCTGTTCAACCTGGCGGGCACGCCAGATATTGTTCAGCGCATTCACCATCGCTTTGGCAGACGATTCCACGATATCGGTCGCCAGACCGACGCCGTGGAACTTACGGCCGTTGTAGCTCACCACAATGTCGACCTGACCCAGCGCGTTTTCGCCGTGGCCTTTGGCGGTCAGTTTGTAGTTAACCAACTCCGCGTCGAACTGAGTAATACGGTTAATGGCCTGATAGACCGCGTCAACCGGGCCGTTGCCGGTGGCCGCATCCGCTTTGGCATCATCGCCGCAGCCCAGCTTGACAGAGGCGGTAGCGGTGATGCCGGAACCGGTCTGAACGTTAAATTCATGCAGCTGAAAATGCTCCGGCTCTTCATTCTGTTTATTGATGAAGGCCAGCGCTTCCAGGTCGTAGTCGAACACCTGACCTTTTTTGTCAGCCAGTTTCAGGAAGGCGTCATACAGGGCATCCAGATTGTAATCCTGCTCTGCATAGCCCATCTCTTCCATACGATGTTTTACCGCCGCGCGGCCAGAACGTGAGGTCAGGTTCAGCTGAATCTTGTGTAAGCCGATCGACTCCGGCGTCAGGATTTCATAGTTTTCGCGATTCTTCAGCACGCCATCCTGATGAATACCGGAGGAGTGGGCGAAGGCGTTGGAGCCGACCACCGCCTTGTTCGCCGGGATAGGCATATTGCAGATCTGGCTCACCATCTGGCTGGTGCGGTAGATCTCCTGATGATTGATGTTGGTGTGCACATTCATGATCTGCTGGCGGGTTTTGATCGCCATGATCACCTCTTCCAGCGCACAGTTACCGGCACGTTCACCCAGACCATTCAGCGTGCCTTCAACCTGACGTGCACCCGCCTGGACAGCCGCCAGGGCGTTACCGGTCGCCATACCCAGGTCATCGTGCGTATGGACAGAGAGAATCGCTTTGTCGATGTTAGGCACGCGGTTGATCAACTGGCTGATGATGTGAGCATATTCGCCTGGCAGGGTATAACCCACGGTGTCCGGGATATTGATGGTGTTTGCACCGGCATTAATTGCGGCTTCAACCATCCGGCACAGGTCATCAATCGGGGTACGGCCGCCATCTTCACAGGAGAATTCAACGTCATTGGTGTAGTTGCGGGCACGTTTCACCATGTGAACCGCGCGCTCAATCACCTCGGGCAGCGTGCTGCGCAGTTTGGTGGCGATATGCATCGGTGAGGTGGCAATGAAGGTATGAATACGGAAGGCTTCGGCAACGCGCAGTGATTCGTACGCCGCATCAATATCCTTCTCCACACAGCGGGCCAGACCGCAGACCCGACTATTTTTAATGGTGCGCGCGATGGTCTGTACGGATTCAAAATCGCCAGGTGAGGAGACCGGGAACCCCACTTCCATGACATCCACGCCCATACGCTCCAGCGCTAATGCAATCTGCAATTTTTCTTTCACACTCAGGCTGGCCTGTAATGCCTGCTCACCGTCGCGCAGAGTGGTATCGAAAATAATGACTTGCTGACTCATCGTATTCATCCTTTTGCATTTTCTGGCCTGGCAACGAGCATAAAAAAACCCGCGACAGGCGCGGGTTTTTAACTTTCAGCAGGTTTGAATCAGTGTTTGATTCCGCCCACAAGTCTACCGCGCAAGCTGTATGCGTTTAGTAGTAGACCGAGAAGGCGAGCAAAACGAAACATGGATTCAAACCTTATAAATTGTTGTGCTGCCTATATTGGTACTGCAATCACTCAGGGATGTCAACCTTCTGTGCGGGGTTATTCTCCACCGTGTAAAAGGAAGATCGTCTGTTATTTTACGGCCTGACAGCGTAATGAATAGCGCTGAAGTGAGTGCCGCGCCGGTCAGGCAGGATAAGCACGCTGTTGTAGCGTAAGGATTCTTTTATCTATCTGAAATTTAATGTTTTTATTTTTGCGCCTCTCAGGCGTGACGCAGAATTTATGTCCGCTTGCTTAGCATAATCGTATGCGCTTTAGCGATTTTCTGGTTAATTAACCCAGAAAATAAAAAGGTGGGGCGATTGTGGGCTGGGGCAGGACACAATAAGTTTTCGTTATTTCTTAGATCACGCTAAAAATAATTTCTTAGTCAGCATTTTCCTCTGCGGTTCTGCGGCGTAATTAGTTTAATCCGCGCAGCCAATTCTTATCGGGCAGAGCCTTTACGTCCCTGCCATTTAATTTACACGGCTTTGCGGTTTGCCTGCCCGCTGAAGTGCGGTTATGGTAATCGACCTACTCTCAGAACAATGAACTCGACAGATTTCTCTGTAACCGGACAGCGGCACAGGTTTCCGCTGTCGTGCATAAACATAAGATTTTGATTGGCAGAGCAGGCACCGGCGTGACGCGATATGTGCAAAAGGCCCTATTCATGGCGCCCGGTCCTGAAGCCTGGAGGCAGAAGATGGAGATGTTGTCAGGAGCCGAAATGGTCGTCCGTTCGTTAATCGATCAGGGCGTTAAGCAGGTATTCGGTTATCCGGGTGGCGCGGTATTAGATATCTATGATGCGCTGCAAACCGTCGGGGGTATCGATCACATTCTGGTACGCCATGAGCAGGCTGCGGTGCATATGGCTGACGGCCTCGCACGCGCCACGGGTGAAGTCGGGGTCGTGCTGGTCACTTCCGGCCCCGGCGCGACCAATGCGATCACCGGGATCGCCACCGCCTATATGGACTCTATTCCGCTGGTGATTCTGTCGGGCCAGGTGCCTACCTCGCTGATTGGCTATGATGCCTTTCAGGAGTGCGACATGGTCGGCATTTCACGGCCGGTGGTGAAGCACAGTTTTCTGGTGAAAAGCACCGAAGAGATCCCCACCGTGCTGAAAAAGGCGTTCTGGCTTGCCGCCAGCGGACGTCCGGGACCGGTGGTTATCGATCTGCCGAAAGATATTCTCAACCCGGCCAATAAGCTCCCTTATCACTGGCCGGACGCTGTCAGCATGCGCTCCTACAATCCGACCATCCAGGGCCATAAAGGTCAGATTAAGCGTGCGCTGACGACACTGCTGGCCGCAAAACAGCCGGTGATTTATGCCGGTGGCGGTGCCATCACCGCGGGCTGTGAAGCAGAACTGTTACAGCTGGCCGAAAGCCTGAACATTCCGGTCACCACGTCGCTGATGGGACTGGGCGCGTTTCCTGGGACGCATCGTCAGTGCGTCGGGATGCTTGGCATGCACGGCACCTATGAAGCCAACATGACGATGCACAACACCGATCTGATTTTTGGTATCGGCGTTCGCTTTGACGACCGCACCACCAATAATCTGGCGAAGTATTGCCCCAACGCCACCATCATGCACATTGATATCGACCCGACCTCTATCTCCAAAACGGTAGCGGCGGATATCCCGATCGTGGGTGATGCGAAGCAGGTGCTGCAGCAGATGCTGGAGCTGCTGGCGCAAAACGACAGCGAGCCGCGCTCTGAGAGTCTGCAGGCGTGGTGGAGCGCGATTGAGGGCTGGCGCAGTCGTCAGTGCCTGGAGTTTGATCGGACCAGCGACAAAATCAAGCCGCAGGCCGTCATTGAAACCATCAGCCGTCTGACCCACGGCGACGCCTACGTCACGTCCGATGTGGGCCAGCATCAGATGTTTGCTGCGCTCTATTACCCGTTTGATAAACCGCGTCGCTGGATCAACTCCGGGGGGCTGGGCACGATGGGCTTTGGCCTGCCCGCTGCGCTGGGTGTCAAGATGGCTCTGCCGGACGAAACCGTTATCTGCGTGACGGGCGATGGCAGTATCCAGATGAACATTCAGGAGCTCTCAACCGCACTGCAGTACAATCTGCCGGTGCTGGTACTGAGCCTGAATAACCGGGTTCTGGGCATGGTGAAACAGTGGCAGGATATGATCTACTCCGGTCGCCACTCGCAGTCCTATATGGAGTCACTGCCTGACTTTGTGCGTCTGGCTGAAGCCTACGGCCACGTCGGGATCGCCATTGAGCATCCGGCTGAACTGGAAGAGAAGCTGACGCTGGCGCTGGAGAAACTGGCACAGGGGCGTCTGGTGTTTGTAGATGTTGCCGTGGACGGTAGCGAACATGTTTACCCGATGCAGATTCGCGGCGGCAGCATGGATGAGATGTGGTTAAGCAAAACGGAGAGGACATAACTATGCGTCGCATTTTATCAGTTCTGCTGGAGAACGAATCTGGCGCATTATCCCGTGTCGTCGGTCTCTTTTCGCAGCGCGGCTACAACATCGAAAGCCTGACCGTTGCGCCTACCGACGATCCCACCCTGTCGCGGATGACCATTCAGACGGTAGGCGACCAGAAGGTGCTGGAGCAGATCGAAAAGCAGCTGCACAAGCTGGTGGATGTGCTGCGCGTGACCGAACTGGGGCAGGGTGCCTACGTAGAGCGCGAAATCATGCTGGTGAAGATCCAGGCGAGTGGCTATGGCCGTGAAGAGGTGAAGCGCAACGCTGAGATCTTCCGCGGTCAAATCATTGATGTAACGCCTACGCTGTACACGGTTCAGCTGGCAGGCACCAGTGACAAACTGGACGCGTTTCTCAATTCCGTGCGTGAGGTTGCCGAAATCGTTGAAGTGGCCCGCTCCGGTATTGTGGGCGTATCACGCGGCGATCGCATCATGCGTTAATCACGCTGCGTCACCATCGAACCTCACCTAACCCGGCGAAATGCCGGGTTTTTTTATTTTTTATGCGCCAGGCTGGTTACATTCAGAAAAGCGGTTGCTCCGCGCACTTTTCTGCTGTTAGATGATAGCCATGAGTTATCCATAGCTTAACTGCGGCTATTTCTGCCGTAAAAGCGGATTTGATGGTGGGGTTATCGTGAAGCTGGATGAAATTGCGCGTTTGGCAGGCGTGTCGCGCACCACGGCCAGTTATGTGATCAATGGTAAAGCGCGGCAGTATCGTGTCAGCGACAAAACCGTTGAGAAAGTGATGGCGGTCGTGCGTGAACATAATTATCACCCCAATGCGGTGGCCGCCGGGCTGCGTGCCGGGCGAACGCGCTCTATTGGGCTGGTGATTCCCGATCTGGAGAATACCAGTTACACCCGTATTGCAAATTATCTTGAACGACAGGCGCGTCAGCGAGGCTATCAGCTGCTGATCGCCTGCTCAGAAGATCAGCCTGATAACGAGATGCGCTGCATTGAGCATCTGCTACAGCGTCAGGTCGACGCGATCATCGTCTCCACCTCGTTACCGCCTGAGCATCCCTTTTATCAGCGCTGGGTCAACGATCCGCTGCCAATCATTGCGTTAGACCGTGCGCTGGATCGTGAACATTTCACCAGCGTCGTGGGTGCCGACCAGGACGATGCCCATACGCTGGCGGCTGAACTGCGTCAGCTTGAGGTCAAAAACGTGCTGTTCCTCGGCGCCCTGCCTGAGCTGTCAGTGAGCTTCCTGCGTGAGATGGGATTCCGTGATGCGTGGAAAGATGACCCGCGGCCGATAGATTACATTTATTGCAACAGCTTTGAACGCACCGCTGCCGCCGCGCTGTTTGAGCGTTATCTTGAAGAGCATCCGATGCCGGAGGCGCTTTTTACCACCTCTTTCGGGCTGCTGCAGGGCGTCATGGATGTCACGCTGAAACGAGACGGCCGGCTGCCTACCGAGCTGGCGATTGCCACCTTTGGCGACCACGAATTACTGGACTTTCTTGAGTGCCCGGTGCTGGCCGTAGGACAACGCCATCGTGACGTCGCCGAACGGGTACTGGAATTAGTTTTAGCCTCGCTGGATGAGCCAAGAAAACCTAAACCCGGTTTAACCCGTATCCGCCGTAATTTATATCGTCGCGGACAATTAAGCCGAAGAGTTAAATGAGTGAAGGGCAGTATTACGCTGCCCGCCACGTTTATTTTTTCCGAATTACTGATTAAATAAACAGGTCGACGTAAAAAAGCGTAAATTCTGCTCATCAATTCTAACAAAGCAGAAAGGGTTATTTTTATTATCTGCTTACAACTTCAACAAATGCCGCCTTCCTGTCCGGCCTGAGCCGCTGGGCTTTCTTTCGGAAATCCCCTAAAATGCCGCCGCTGTCTCAGAAACCACGAGAAATATTCAGCGTGTGACGCTGTTTCATTTTTAATCGTTTTTTCCGCGCCCGCTTTTTTTATTCAGGTATTCATTGGTTTAATTTTTTCTTTCTCTTTTTATTCGATCAGGGCGTCGGCAGCCATTAATTCGGCGCTCTGTAAATAGTGATATTCAACTGCCGCTCCGGCTTGACAAGGATTTCATCGAATCCTTAAACTCGTTTCGTGGTAAAAAGTGGGATAAAGTGGTGCAAACGGGTGACCAGGGGGAGAGACTGGCATGTTCCGCGGAGCAACGTTAGTCAATCTCGACAGTAAAGGGCGGCTTGCCGTACCCACGCGATATCGCGATTTGCTGATCGGGGAATCTCAGGGGCAGATGGTCTGTACCATCGACCTCCACCAGCCATGCCTGTTGCTTTATACCCTGCCCGAATGGGAAATCATTGAAAAAAAGCTCGCCCGCTTATCCAGTATGAATCCACTTGAGCGCCGTGTGCAGCGTCTGTTGCTGGGACATGCCAGTGAATGTCAGATGGATAATGCAGGACGCCTGCTGCTGGCGAATACGCTTCGGCAGCACGCAAAATTAACCAAAGAAGTGATGCTGGTCGGACAGTTCAACAAGTTTGAGCTGTGGGATGAACAGACCTGGTATCAACAGGTCAGGGACGATATTGACGCAGAACAGTCAGCTCAGGAGCCTTTATCTGAGCGGTTGCAGGACTTGTCGCTATAGCTATGCAGGAAAATTTCAAACATACCACCGTGCTGTTGGATGAGGCGGTTAACGGCCTCAATATCAGGGAAGACGGTATCTACATCGACGGCACGTTTGGTCGTGGTGGTCATTCACGTCTGATTCTTTCGCAACTGGGAGAGAAGGGACAACTGATCGCCATCGATCGCGACCCTCAAGCTATCGCCGCTGCCGCTGAGATTACCGATCCCCGCTTCTCTATTATTCATGGCCCTTTTTCCGCCCTGGCAGAGTATGTCTCTGAGCGGGATTTGGTCGGAAAAATTGACGGCATCCTGCTGGATCTGGGGGTTTCCTCACCGCAGCTGGATGACGCAGAGCGCGGCTTCTCGTTTATGCGTGACGGACCGCTGGATATGCGTATGGATCCTTCGCGCGGTCACTCCGCCGCCGAGTGGTTACTGCAGGCGGAAGAGGCAGACATCGCTTTCGTGCTGAAAACCTACGGTGAAGAGCGGTTCGCCAAACGTATCGCCCGCGCCATTGTTGAGCGCAATCGCGAAGCGCCGATGACCCGGACACGGGAGCTGGCTGAGGTGATCGCCGTTGCCACGCCGGTTAAAGATAAGTTCAAGCATCCGGCGACGCGCAGTTTCCAGGCGATCCGTATCTGGATTAACAGTGAACTGGAAGAGATCGATATTGCGCTGAAAGGGGCAGTTGAGGTGCTGGCACCACAAGGGCGCCTTTCGGTGATCAGCTTCCACTCGCTGGAAGATCGGCTGGTGAAACGCTTTATGCGCGATCAGAGTCGCGGGCCGCAGGTCCCAGCCGGGCTGCCAATGACGGAACATCAGCTGCGTGCCCTGGGCGGTCGTGAACTGAAATTACTCGGCAAAATGTCGCCGGGCGATGCCGAAGTTTCTGAGAACCCGCGCGCGCGCAGTTCGGTATTACGTATTGCGGAGAAAACCGACGCATGATCGGTAATGAGCGTCACAGTCTGCCCGCCGTCATCGGCGGGGATCTGCTGCGAAAGGGCAAGATCCCGGTGCTGTTGCTGATCGCTGTGGTGGTTTCTGCCGTGCTGGTGGTCACCACCACCCATAAAACCCGACTGTTAACCGCACAGCGTGAACAGCTGGTACTGGAGCGCGACGCGCTGGATATCGAATGGCGCAACCTGATTCTGGAAGAGAATGCGCTGGGCGATCACAGTCGTGTCGAACGCATCGCCACCGAGAAGCTGCAGCTGCAGCACGTTGATCCTTCACAAGAAAATATCGTGGTGCAGAAATAAGGACCTCAGATAGCGAATGAGCGGTACAGGCAGAACGCTGAAGTTAAAGAAACCGGAAGATAAGGCCAGCTTTGTAAGCTGGCGTTTTGCGTTGCTGTGCGGCTGTATTTTGCTGGCGCTGGGGGGACTGCTGTCACGCGTTGCCTGGCTGCAGGTGATCAATCCAGGCAAGCTGGTCAAAGAGGGCGATCTTCGCTCGCTACGCGTGCAGGCGGTGCCGACGTCGCGCGGGATGATCAGCGATCGAGCCGGACGCCCGCTCGCCGTCAGTGTCCCGGTAAATGCCATCTGGGCCGATCCCAAAGAGCTCCACGCCGGCGGCGGCGTCACACTGGACAGCCGCTGGAAGGCGCTCTCCGATGCGCTTTCGATTCCGCTGGATCAGCTGGCGGCGCGTGTTAACGCCAACCCGAAAGGCCGCTTCGTCTATCTGGCGCGCCAGGTCAATCCGGCTATCGGCGAGTACGTTAAAAAACTCAAACTTCCCGGTATTCATCTGCGCGAAGAGTCGCGCCGCTACTATCCTGCCGGGCAGGTCACCTCCCATCTGATTGGTTTTACCAATATCGACGGACAGGGCATTGAAGGCATCGAGAAGAGCTTTGATAAGTGGCTGACCGGTGCGCCGGGCGAACGAACAGTGCGTAAAGACCGTTACGGTCGGGTCATCGAAGATATCTCTTCCGTCGACAGCCGGGCGGCCCACAACCTGACCCTGAGCATTGATGAACGTCTGCAGGCGCTGGTTTACCGCGAACTGAATAACGCCGTGGCGTTCAACAAAGCGGAGTCGGGCACGGCGGTGCTGGTGGATGTGAACACCGGTGAAGTGCTGGCGATGGCTAACAGCCCGGCTTACAACCCGAACAATCTCAGTAATACCTCCAAAGATCTGATGCGCAACCGCGCCATCACCGACATTTTCGAGCCTGGCTCAACCGTGAAGCCGATGGTGGTGATGACGGCGCTGCAACGCGGCGTGGTCAGAGAGAACAGCGTTCTGAATACTGTGCCGTACCGCGTCAATGGTCATGAGATCAAAGATGTGGCGCGCTACAACGAATTGACCCTGACAGGGGTTCTGCAGAAGTCGAGTAACGTCGGGGTTTCACGTCTGGCGTTAGCGATGCCCTCCTCAGCGCTGGTAGAAACTTACTCGCGTTTTGGACTGGGCAAACCGACCAATTTGGGGCTGGTCGGGGAAAGCAGTGGCTTATACCCTAAAAAACAACGGTGGTCTGACATAGAGAGGGCCACCTTCTCTTTCGGCTACGGGCTAATGGTAACGCCGTTACAGTTAGCGCGAGTCTACGCAACCATTGGCAGCTATGGCATTAATCGCCCGCTGTCGATTACCAAAGTCGACCCGCCCGTCGCGGGAGAGCGCGTTTTCGATGAATCGCTGGTGAAAACCGTGATGCATATGATGGAAAGCGTGGCGCTGCCTGGTGGCGGCGGTGTCAAAGCGGCCATCAAGGGCTATCGCATTGCGATAAAAACCGGTACGGCGAAAAAAGTCGGGCCGGATGGTCGCTACGTCAACAAATACATCGCCTATACCGCAGGTGTTGCACCTGCCAGTCATCCTCGGTTCGCGCTGGTGGTGGTGATCAACGATCCCCAGGCCGGCAAATATTATGGTGGTGCGGTTTCTGCTCCGGTGTTTGGTGCCATCATGGGCGGCGTACTGCGCACCATGAACATTGAACCGGATGCGTTACCGACCAATGACAGAAACGAGCTGGTGACTAACAGAAGTGAGGAATCAAGTGACAGATCGTAACCTGCGCGACTTACTCGGCCCCTGGGTGCCAGGCGCGCCGGCGCGCCCACTGCGTGACATGACCCTGGACAGCCGCCTTGCGGCGTCTGGCGATCTGTTTGTCGCT
Source organism: Pantoea anthophila (assembly GCF_026104315.1). Classification (NCBI taxonomy): domain Bacteria; kingdom Pseudomonadati; phylum Pseudomonadota; class Gammaproteobacteria; order Enterobacterales; family Erwiniaceae; genus Pantoea; species Pantoea anthophila. Next base: position 3,247,321 of record NZ_CP110473.1, on the reverse strand, counting down.
GTTTCAGGCCATCAGGTTGATGGACGCCGCTTTATCCCGCAGGCGATTGCGCAGGGCGTCGCTGCCGTTGTGGCGGAAGCCGAAGGCGAAGCCGCCGATGGTGAAATCCGTGAAATGCACGGCGTGCCGGTTATCTATCTGGCGCAGCTGCATCAGCGTCTTTCGGCATTAGCCGGACGCTTTTACCAGCAGCCAGGTGAAAAACAGAAGCTGATCGGCGTGACCGGCACCAACGGCAAAACCACCACCACGCAGTTACTGGCGCAGTGGGCAATGCTGCTGGGTGAAACCAGCGCGGTTATGGGCACGGTCGGCAACGGCCTGGTAGGCCAGCTGGCAGCCGCCGAAAATACTACCGGCTCTGCGGTAGACGTACAGCATCTGCTGCACGATCTGGCTGAAAAAGGGGCGACCCTGACCGCTATGGAAGTTTCTTCACACGGGCTGGTTCAGCATCGCGTCGCGGCGCTGCCGTTTGCCGCTGCGGTCTTCACTAATCTCAGCCGCGACCACCTCGACTATCACGGTGACATGGAGAGCTACGAGTCCGCCAAATGGCTGCTCTTCTCTGAGCATCAGGTCGGTCAGGCGATCCTCAACGCGGATGATGAAGTGGGGCGTCGCTGGCTCGCGCGCTTACCGGATGCGGTCGCGGTCACTATGGAGAATAACCTCCAGCCGGGTTGCCATGGCCGCTGGCTGAAAGCCGACGCGGTGGAGTACCACGACAACGGCGCCCATATCCGTTTCAGCTCCAGCTGGGGCAATGGCGACATTGCCAGCCCGCTGATGGGCGCATTCAATGTCAGCAATCTGATGCTGGCGCTGGCGACCCTGCTGGCGCTCGACTATCCGCTGGCGACGCTGATCGACGCCGCCCCCCGGTTACAGCCGGTCAACGGGCGTATGGAAGTGTTCAGTGCCGCAGGTAAACCCACGGTCGTGGTCGATTACGCTCACACGCCAGACGCGCTGGAAAAAGCGCTGGAAGCGGCACGCCTGCACTGCACAGGAAAACTGTGGTGCCTGTTTGGCTGCGGTGGCGATCGTGACAAAGGGAAACGCCCGTTAATGGGGGCGATTGCCGAGCAGTTTGCCGATGTGGTGGTGATTACCGATGACAACCCGCGCAGCGAAGATCCGCAGGCCATCGTCAACGATATTCTGACCGGTTTGCTGGACCCGGGCCGCGCCCGTGTGGTCTCCGGTCGTGCGCAGGCGGTGACTAACACCATTATGCAGGCGCAGCCTGACGACATCGTGCTGGTCGCGGGCAAGGGCCACGAAGATTATCAGATTATCGGTACACACCGGCTTGATTACTCCGACCGTGCAACGGTCGCGGCTCTGCTGGGAGGCACAGCATGATTCCGGTTTCATTACAGACCCTGGCACAGATCACCGGCGGCACGCTTTACGGCAGCGACCTCACTCTGAACGAGGTCACCACAGATACCCGCAAGGTGACGGCTGGCAGCCTGTTTGTCGCGCTGGTGGGTGAGCGTTTTGATGCGCATGACTTTGTCGGCGATGCGATTGCGAATGGCGCACAGGCGCTGCTGGTCAGTCAGCATTTACCTGTCGCTGTACCGCAGGTGGTCGTTGAGGATACCCGTCTCGCCTTTGGCAGACTGGGGGCCTGGGTTCGCCAGCAGTCGACCGCCCGCGTCGTGGCGCTGACCGGCTCTTCCGGGAAAACCTCGGTGAAAGAGATGACCGCGGCGATTCTGCGTCAGTGTGGTGAAACGCTCTATACCGCCGGTAATCTCAATAACGACTATGGCGTCCCGATGACGCTGCTGCGCCTGACACCTGAACATCAGTATGCGGTGATCGAGCTGGGCGCGAATCATCAGGGCGAAATCGCCTATACCACCGATCTGGTTCGGCCGGAGAGCGCGCTGGTTAACAACCTGGCGGCAGCACATCTGGAAGGCTTTGGTTCACTGGCGGGCGTTGCCAAAGCCAAAGGCGAAATTTTTCAGGGCTTACCGCCGCACGGCATTGCGATTCTGAATGCCGAGAGCAATGACTGGCCAAAGTGGCAGGCGAATCTGCAGGATAAAACCGTGTGGCGCTTTGCACCGCAGGCGGCAGGGTGCGACTTCTCCGCCCGCGATATCCGCATTGCTCAGGACGGCACCCATTTTGTCATGGTGACTCCGCGTGGCGAAGTGGAGATCGTTCTGCCGCTGCCGGGTCGCCATAACATCGCTAATGCCCTGGCCGCTGCGGCGCTGGCCCTGTCAGTGGACGTGCCGCTGAGCGCCGTTCAGCAGGGGCTGAAAAGCCTGCAGTCGGTGCCTGGCCGTCTGTTCCCGGTGCGCCTCTCTGCGCAGCAGCTGCTGCTGGATGACAGCTACAACGCTAACGTCGGTTCAATGACCGCAGCGGTTCAGGTTCTGTCCGAGATGCCGGGCTATCGGGTGCTGGTGGCGGGGGATATGGCCGAGCTGGGCGACGAGACCGAACAGTGTCACCGCGAAGTCGGCGAGGCGGCACGTGACGCAGGCATTGATCGCGTGCTGACGACCGGCAGATTCAGCCATTTCATCAGCGAAAGCAGCAAAGCTGGCGAACATTTCAGCGATAAGACGGCGCTGACTGAACGTTTACGCCAGCTGTTGTCCGAACACTCAGAAATTACTGTCTTGATAAAAGGTTCGCGTAGTGCCGCCATGGAGCAGGTAGTACAGAGCTTACAGGAGAAAGGAACATGTTAGTTTGGCTGGCCGAGCATCTGGTCGCTTTATATTCCGGTTTTAACGTCTTTTCCTATCTGACGTTTCGCGCCATTGTCAGCCTGCTGACCGCGTTATTTATCTCGCTCTGGATGGGACCGCGCCTGATCGCCTGGCTGCAGAAGTTACAGATCGGTCAGGTTGTCCGCAACGACGGCCCGGAGTCTCACTTCAGCAAGCGCGGCACGCCGACCATGGGCGGCATCATGATCCTGACCTCCATCACCATTTCGGTGCTGATGTGGGCCTATCCGTCGAATCCGTATGTCTGGTGTGTGCTGGTGGTGTTAATCGGCTTTGGCATCATCGGCTTTGTCGACGATTACCGCAAAGTCGTACGTAAAGACACGAAGGGACTCATCGCCCGCTGGAAATATTTCTGGATGTCGGTGATTTCACTGGGCGTGGCGTTCGCGCTGTATGCGGCAGGCAAAGATACGCCGGCGACCCAGCTGGTGGTGCCATTTTTCAAAGACATCATGCCGCAGCTCGGCCTCTTTTATGTGCTGCTGGCCTACTTTGTGATTGTCGGAACGGGTAATGCGGTCAACCTGACCGATGGCCTGGATGGTCTGGCTATTATGCCGACCGTCTTTGTAGCGGCCGGCTTCGCGCTGGTTGCCTGGGCAACGGGTAACGTGAAATTCGCAGAATATCTGCATATCCCTTACCTGCGTCATGCCGGTGAACTGGTGATTGTCTGCACCGCTATCGTCGGGGCAGGGCTGGGCTTTCTATGGTTCAACACCTACCCGGCACAGGTCTTTATGGGGGATGTGGGCTCGCTGGCACTGGGCGGCGCGCTGGGAACCATCGCGGTGTTACTGCGTCAGGAATTTTTACTGGTGATCATGGGCGGCGTGTTTGTGGTTGAGACGCTGTCGGTGATCCTGCAGGTGGGATCGTTCAAGCTGCGCGGTCAGCGTATTTTCCGCATGGCGCCGATCCATCACCACTATGAACTGAAAGGCTGGCCGGAACCGCGCGTGATTGTGCGCTTCTGGATTATTTCGCTAATGCTGGTGCTGATTGGCCTGGCCACGCTGAAGGTGCGTTAATCATGGCTGACTATCGGGGTAGAAAAGTCGTCATCATCGGGCTGGGCCTGACCGGGCTCTCCTGTGTTGATTTCTTTCTGGCGCAGGGCGTAACGCCTCGCGTGATGGATACCCGTGTCTCGCCGCCGGGGCTGGATAAATTGCCCGGGCAGGTTGAACGCCATCTGGGCGGTCTTAACGGCGACTGGCTGCTGACCTCCGATCTGATTGTTGCCAGTCCGGGCATCGCGCTGGCGCATCCGCTTCTCAGCGAAGCAGCAGATGCCGGCATCGAAATCGTTGGCGACATCGAGCTGTTTTGCCGCGAGGCGCAGGCGCCTGTCGTGGCGATTACCGGTTCCAACGGCAAAAGCACGGTGACGACGCTGGTGGGCGAGATGGCCAAAGCCGCAGGCTGGCAGGTGGGTGTGGGCGGCAACATCGGCCTGCCCGCACTGAGCCTGTTACAGTCTCCGGCGCAGCTCTACGTGCTGGAGCTCTCCAGTTTTCAGCTTGAGACTACGCACAGCCTGAAAGCCGCGGCGGCAACCGTGCTGAACGTCAGCGAAGATCATATGGATCGCTATCCGCTGGGGATGCAGCAGTATCGTGCCGCCAAACTGCGGGTTTACGAGAATGCGCAGACCTGCATCGTTAACGCCGATGACGCCCTGACGATGCCGGTTCGCGGGGCGGACACCCGTTGTGTCAGCTTTGGCATCGATTTCGGTGACTATCACCTTAACAAGCAGCAGGGCAGTATCTGGCTGCGGGTGAAGGGTGAGAAGGTGCTGAACACCGCTGAAATGAAAATGACCGGCCAGCACAACTACACCAATGCACTGGCGGCGCTGGCCCTGGCTGATGCCGTAGGGTTGCCACGCGCCTCCAGCCTGGCCGCTTTAACGCATTTTAACGGTCTGGCACATCGCTTCCAGCTGGTGCATGAGCATCAGGGCGTGCGCTGGATTAACGACTCTAAAGCCACCAATGTTGGCAGCACCGAAGCGGCACTGAATGGTCTGCAGGTGAACGGCACGTTATGGCTGCTGATGGGCGGCGATGGCAAATCAGCCGACTTTACGCCGCTGATCCCCTGGCTGCAGGGTGACAATGTGCGTCTCTACTGTTTTGGCCGCGACGGTGATGCGCTGGCGGCGCTGCGTCCTGAGATCGCCGTACGCACGGAGACGATGCGTCAGGCAATGGAGCAGATCGCGCCTCAGGTTAAATCCGGCGATATGGTTCTGCTGTCGCCCGCCTGTGCCAGCCTTGACCAGTTCCGTAACTTTGAGCAGCGCGGCGATCAGTTCGCGCAGCTGGCGAAGGAGCTGAGCTGATGCGTATTCCTGGCGCCGGACTGGCTCACTATTTCTCAGGACGCCTGAAAGATTGGGTCATGGGATCGCGTGAAAGTGATGACACTTCACTGGTGCTCTATGACCGCACGCTGTTATGGCTGACGCTCGGTCTGGCAGTGATTGGTTTTGTGATGGTGACCTCGGCCTCTATGCCTGTCGGTCAGCGTCTGAATGACGATCTCTTTTACTTTGCCAAGCGTGACGCCTTCTACATTGCGCTGGCGCTGGGCATGGCGCTGGTTACGCTGCGGGTGCCAATGGATTTCTGGCAGCGCTACAGCAACGTGATGCTGATGGTCACGATCGTGATGCTGCTGATTGTTCTGGTGGTCGGCAGCTCGGTTAACGGTGCATCGCGCTGGATTGCGCTGGGTCCGCTGCGTATCCAGCCTGCGGAGCTGTCGAAGCTCTCCCTGTTCTGCTATCTCGCCAGCTACCTGGTGCGCAAAGTGGAAGAGGTGCGTAATAACTTCTGGGGCTTCTGTAAACCGATGGGCGTCATGGTCGTACTGGCGGTGTTACTGCTGGCGCAGCCCGACCTGGGAACGGTGGTGGTGCTGTTTGTTACGACGCTGGCGATGCTCTTCCTGGCGGGGGCCAAGCTGTGGCAGTTCATGGCGATCATCGGCTCCGGTATCTTTGCGGTGATCCTGCTTATCATTGCAGAACCCTACCGTATGCGCCGCGTGACGTCGTTCTGGAATCCCTGGGAAGATCCGTTTGGGAGTGGCTACCAGCTGACCCAGTCGCTGATGGCCTTTGGCCGCGGTGAGTTCTGGGGACAGGGGCTCGGTAACTCCGTGCAAAAGCTGGAATATCTGCCGGAAGCGCACACCGACTTTATTTTCGCCATCATAGGGGAAGAACTCGGTTACATCGGTGTGGTATTGGCACTTTTAATGGTATTCTTCGTCGCTTTTCGTGCGATGTCAATTGGCCGACGTGCGCTGGAGCTGGATCAGCGTTTTTCCGGCTTTTTAGCCTGTTCAATTGGCGTCTGGTTCAGCTTCCAGGCGCTGGTTAACGTTGGGGCTGCAGCCGGTATGTTACCGACTAAAGGCCTGACCTTGCCGCTGATCAGTTACGGTGGTTCGAGTCTGATCATTATGTCGACCGCCATCGTCTTTTTATTACGCATAGATTATGAAACGCGCCTGGCGAAAGCGCAGGCGTTTACCCGAGGTGGTCGATGAGCGGTAAGCGATTGATGGTGATGGCAGGCGGAACCGGCGGACATGTTTTTCCCGGTCTGGCTGTCGCCCATCATCTGATGGAACAGGGCTGGCAGGTTCGCTGGTTAGGCACCGCCGACCGCATGGAGGCCGATCTGGTGCCGAAGCACGGCATTGAGATCGACTTTATCCGCATCAGCGGACTGCGTGGTAAAGGCCTGAAAGCGCTGCTGCTGGCGCCCATACGCATCTTCAATGCATGGCGTCAGGCGCGCCGCATTATGAAAGCCTGGCAGCCCGATGTTGTGCTGGGCATGGGCGGCTACGTTTCCGGTCCCGGTGGCCTGGCGGCCTGGAGTTGCGGCATTCCGGTGGTACTGCATGAGCAGAACGGGATTGCCGGACTGACTAACAAATGGCTGGCGAAAATTGCCACCAAAGTGCTGCAGGCGTTTCCGGGGGCTTTTCCTGCTGCCGATGTAGTGGGCAATCCGGTGCGTACGGATGTGCTGGCGCTGCCTCTGCCGGCACAACGGCTGGCCGACCGGTCGGGCCCGATCCGGGTGCTGGTGATTGGCGGCAGTCAGGGCGCACGGATACTGAACCAGACGCTGCCGCAGATTGCGGCGCTGGTGGGTGATGAGATCACCCTGTGGCATCAGACCGGTAAAGGGGCGCTGCCCGAAACTGAGAAAGCCTATCAGCAGGCGGGTCAGACGCAGCACAGGGTCACCGAGTTTATCGATGATATGGCGGCGGCCTATGCCTGGGCCGATGTGGTGGTCTGCCGCTCCGGGGCGTTAACCGTGAGTGAAGTCGCTGCCGCCGGTTTACCGGCGATTTTCGTGCCGTTTCAGCACAAGGATCGCCAGCAGTACTGGAACGCGCTGCCGCTGGAAAAAGCGGGCGCCGCCAGAATTTTTGAGCAGCCGCAGTTTACTGCGGAGGCCGTAGCGGATCTGCTACGCCACTGGGATCGCGCAACCCTGTTGACGATGGCTGAGCAGGCCCGTCAGGTGGCGATCCCCGATGCGACCGATCGGGTCGCACAGGAAGTGGCTCGCGCCGCAAAGTAATCATTCCGGTCAGCGTGTCTGACCTGTACCCGGGCCGGGTACAAACTGAAAGAGCAGGTAATTGAGAGCGATGAATACACAACAATTGGCAAAACTGCGTTCTATCGTGCCCGAGATGCGTCGCGTCCGGCACATCCACTTTGTCGGCATCGGTGGTGCTGGCATGGGCGGTATTGCCGAAGTGTTAGCAAATGAAGGCTACCATATCAGCGGTTCAGATCTGGCCCCTAACCCGGTGACGCAGAACCTGATAGCGCTGGGTGCGACCATCTATTTTAACCATCGCCCTGAAAACGTGAACGATGCCAGCGTGGTGGTGGTTTCCAGCGCGGTCTCGCAGGACAACCCTGAACTGGTGGCGGCGCGTGAACAGCGCATTCCGGTCATCCGCCGCGCGGAGATGCTGGCGGAGCTGATGCGATTCCGTCACGGCATCGCCGTTGCGGGCACCCATGGCAAAACCACCACCACGGCGATGGTCTCAAGCATTTATGCGGAAGCCGGGCTGGATCCGACCTTTGTGAACGGCGGACTGGTTAAAGCAGCAGGCACCCATGCCCGTCTGGGCAACAGCCGCTATCTGATTGCCGAAGCGGATGAGAGTGACGCGTCGTTCCTGCATCTGCAGCCGATGGTGGCGATTGTGACCAACATCGAAGCGGACCACATGGACACTTATCAGGGCGATTTTGAGAACCTGAAGCAGACCTTTATTAACTTCCTGCACAACCTGCCGTTTTACGGTCGCGCAGTGATGTGCGTGGATGATGCGGTGATCCGCGATCTGATCCCACGTGTAGGACGGCACATTACCACCTACGGTTTCAGTGATGACGCTGACCTGCGCATTGAGAATTATGAGCAGAGTGGTGCGCAGGGACATTTCACCCTGATCCGTCAGGATAAAGCGCCGCTGCAGATTACGCTGAACGCACCGGGCCGCCACAATGCGCTGAATGCGGCCGCCGCGGTTGCCGTCGCCAGTGAAGAGGGCATTGAAGACAACGCCATTCTGGCTGCGCTGGAGAGCTTCCAGGGCACGGGCCGTCGCTTTGATCTGCTGGGTGAGTTCCCGACCGAACCGGTAAACGGGCAGCCGGGCAGCGCAATGCTGGTGGATGACTATGGTCATCACCCGACTGAAGTTGAGGCGACGATCAAAGCGGCGCGTGCAGGCTGGCCGGATAAAAAACTGGTCATGGTATTTCAGCCGCACCGTTTCAGCCGAACCCGCGATCTCTTCGATGATTTCGCCAACGTGCTGTCACATGTCGATGTCCTGCTGATGCTGGATGTCTACTCTGCCGGTGAGACGGCCATTCCGGGCGCAGACAGCCGTTCGCTCTGCCGTGCGATTCGCAACCGGGGCAAAGTGGATCCGATTCTGGTGCCGGAACATGACGCGCTGCCGGAGATGCTGGCACCGCTGCTGTCAGGCAACGATCTGATTCTGGTGCAGGGGGCCGGTAACGTCGGTAAGGTTGCCCGCAAGCTGGCTGACGCGAAGCTCCAGCCGGAGCAGAAAGCGGAGGATCGTCATGGCGGATAAAGTTGCCGTATTAATGGGCGGTACCTCGGCAGAGCGTGAGGTGTCGCTTAACTCGGGTCAGGCTGTGTTAGCCGGATTACGGGAAATGGGCATTGATGCACATGGCATCGATACCCGTGATGTTTCGGTTCTCACGCTGAAAGAGCAGGGCTTTACCAAAGCCTTTATCGCTCTGCATGGCCGGGGTGGCGAAGATGGCTCGCTGCAGGCGGTGCTGGAGTTTCTGCAACTGCCCTACACGGGCAGCGGCGTGATGGCCTCAGCCGTCACCATGGACAAGCTGCGCACCAAACTGCTGTGGCAGGGGCGCGGCTTACCTTCAGGACGCTTTGTCTGGCTGACACGTCAGCAGTTTGATGCCGGGCTGGATGCCGAGAGCGACGCGGCGATTGCGGCGCTTGGCCTGCCACTGTTTGTTAAGCCAGCCTGTGAAGGCTCCAGCGTGGGCATCAGCCGGGTCAACGATCTGAGCGCGCTGCCTGCTGCACTGGAACTGGCGTTTAAGCACGACAATGACGTGCTGGTCGAGGCGTTTCTCAGCGGCGCGGAGTATACCGTCGCGATTGTGGGCGATCGTATTCTGCCTGCCATTGAAATTAAGAGCGCCAGTGAGTTCTATGACTATGAAGCTAAATACATTTCTGACGATACTCAGTATCTCTGTCCGGCCGATTTAAGTGCCGAACGGGAAGCAGAATTGCAGCAGCTGGTGCTGGCAGCCTGGCGTGCGCTGGGATGCCGTGGCTGGGGACGGGTTGATGTGATGACCGACGGAGAGGGGAACTTTCAGCTGCTGGAAGCCAACACCTCACCGGGCATGACCAGCCACAGTCTGGTTCCGATGGCGGCGAAACAGGCGGGTATGCGTTTCCCGCAGCTGGTTGCCCATATTCTGGAGCTGGCCGACTGATATGTCACAGGCGGCGATGAGAGTTCGAAACCGTGAACCGCAGGAGCGTACTCGCACCGGGCGCAGTAACGGAGCCCGACTGTTCGGTATTGTTTTCCTGCTGATTGTCATCGGGATTATGATTTCCGGCGGGCTGGTGGTGCTGAAGTGGATGAATGATGCGTCCCGGTTGCCGTTATCCAGACTGGTGGTAACGGGGCAGACGCACTACACCACGCACGATGATATCCGCCAGGCGATCCTGTCGCTTGGCCCACCAGGCACCTTTATGTCGCAGAATGTCGACATCCTGCAGCAGCAGATCGAGCGGCTGCCGTGGATCAAGCAGGTCAGCGTGCGTAAACAGTGGCCGGACGAGCTGAAGATTCATCTGGTGGAGTACACGCCAGTGGCGCGCTGGAACGATGTGCATATGGTGGATGCTGATGGGGTTTCCTTCAGTGTGCCTGCCAGCCACATTGGTAAAGAGACGTTGCCAATGCTGTACGGACCTGAAGGGAGTGAGAAAGAGGTCCTGGCGGGCTATCACAGCATGGATGATGTGCTGAAAGCCCGGAAGTTTACTCTGAAGGTGGCGTCGATGACGGCCCGGCGTTCATGGCAGCTGGTCACCAGCGATGATGTTCGTATCGAGCTGGGCCGCAGCGACACCATGAAACGACTGAATCGCTTTATTGAGCTCTACCCGGTGCTGGAACAGCAAGGTCAGAACGAGAGCAAACGTATCAGCTACGTGGATTTGCGATACGACTCGGGCGCTTCTGTTGGCTGGACACCGGTTGTGATGGAGCCACAGGACAGTAATCAGCAACAGAACCAGGCACAGGCTAAACAACAATGATCAAGGCAACGGACAGAAAACTGGTAGTTGGACTCGAAATCGGCACTGCGAAGGTCGCCGCCCTGGTTGGGGAAATTCTGCCCGATGGTATGGTCAACATTATTGGGGTGGGCAGCTGTCCCTCCCGCGGTATGGATAAAGGTGGCGTAAACGACCTTGAGTCGGTGGTGAAATGCGTTCAGCGTGCCATCGACCAGGCTGAGCTGATGGCAGATTGCCAGATCTCCTCTGTCTACCTTGCTTTATCGGGCAAACATATCAGTTGTCAGAACGAAATCGGGATGGTTCCGATTTCGGAAGAGGAAGTGACTCAGGATGATGTGGAGAACGTCGTGCATACCGCCAAATCGGTGCGTGTGCGTGATGAGCATCGCATCCTGCACGTGATTCCTCAGGAATATGCCATCGACTATCAGGAAGGGATTAAGAACCCGGTCGGCCTTTCCGGCGTGCGTATGCAGGCGAAAGTGCACCTGATCACCTGTCACAACGACATGGCGAAGAACATCGTGAAAGCCGTTGAGCGGTGCGGGCTGAAAGTCGATCAGCTGATTTTTGCCGGTCTCGCCTCCAGTTTTGCCGTTTTAACGGAAGACGAACGTGAGCTAGGCGTGTGTGTTGTCGACATTGGTGGCGGTACAATGGACATTGCCGTATATACCGGCGGCGCTTTACGGCACACTAAGGTTATTCCGTATGCGGGCAACGTCGTCACCAGCGATATCGCCTATGCGTTTGGCACACCGCCAACCGATGCGGAGGCGATTAAAGTGCGCCATGGCTGTGCGCTGGGATCGATTGTCGGCAAAGATGAGAACGTTGAAGTGCCAAGCGTGGGCGGACGTCCACCGCGCAGCCTGCAGCGTCAGACGCTGGCAGAGGTGATTGAGCCGCGTTATACCGAACTTTTGAATCTGGTCAACGACGAGATTCTGCAGTTACAGGAACAACTGCGTCAGCAGGGCGTGAAGCACCACTTAGCCGCAGGCATTGTCCTGACCGGTGGCGCCGCGCAAATTGAAGGACTGGCGGCCTGTGCGCAACGCGTATTCCATACGCAGGTGCGTATCGGACAGCCGCTGAATATTACTGGCCTGACTGATTATGCGCAGGAATCGTACTACTCGACCGCGGTGGGACTGCTGCACTATGGCAAAGAGTCGCACATGAACGGTGATGCAGAGACCGAAAAGCGTGTCTCAGTAGGTAACTGGTTCAAGCGTTTTAACAGTTGGTTAAAAAAAGAGTTTTAATTTTTGTGAAAGGAGATCATGCTGTTTTCTTTAGTGATCTCCAGGCGACAGGCACATAACGGAGAGAAATCATGTTTGAACCTATGGAATTAACCAACGACGCGGTGATTAAAGTCATCGGCGTCGGTGGCGGCGGCGGTAACGCCGTAGAGCACATGGTACGCGAGCGTATCGAAGGTGTGGAATTCTTTGCTGTGAATACCGACGCTCAGGCGCTGCGTAAAACAGCGGTCGGCCAGACGATCCAGATCGGTAATAACATTACCAAAGGTCTGGGTGCGGGTGCGAACCCGGAAGTGGGCCGTAACTCTGCAGAAGAAGATCGCGAAGCACTGCGTTCTGCGCTGGAAGGGGCAGACATGGTGTTCATCGCAGCCGGCATGGGCGGCGGTACCGGTACCGGTGCAGCGCCTGTCGTGGCTGAAGTGGCAAAGGATTTAGGCATCCTGACGGTGGCCGTGGTCACCAAGCCGTTCAACTTCGAAGGCAAAAAACGCATGGCGTTTGCCGAGCAGGGGATCGCTGAACTCTCTAAACATGTCGATTCACTGATCACCATTCCTAACGACAAGCTGCTGAAAGTGCTGGGTCGCGGAATCTCCCTGCTGGATGCGTTTGGCGCAGCCAACGACGTGCTGAAAGGTGCAGTCCAGGGTATTGCCGAGCTGATCACCCGTCCGGGCCTGATGAACGTCGACTTTGCTGACGTGCGTACCGTCATGTCTGAAATGGGTTATGCGATGATGGGTTCAGGCGTTGCGTGCGGTGAAGATCGTGCGGAAGAAGCGGCTGAAATGGCAATCTCCAGCCCACTGCTGGAAGATATCGACCTGTCTGGTGCACGTGGCGTGCTGGTCAACATTACGGCAGGCTTCGATCTGCGTCTGGATGAGTTCGAAACCGTGGGTAACACCATCCGCGCCTTCGCTTCTGACAACGCAACCGTGGTTATCGGCACCTCGCTGGATCCGGAAATGAACGACGAACTGCGCGTCACCGTGGTGGCAACCGGTATCGGCATGGACAAGCGTCCGGAAATTACGCTGGTCACTAACAAGCCAGCCAGCCAGCCTGTGATGGATCATCGCTATCAGCAGCACGGTATGTCACCGCTGCCGCAGGAGCAGAAACCCGCTGCTAAAGTGGTTAACGACCAGGCTGCGCAGTCGAACAAAGAGCCCGACTATCTTGATATTCCGGCCTTTTTACGCAAGCAGGCCGATTAGGATTAACCCTATAATTGGGGTTCTCCGCTCTTTGTGCTAAAGTGTCTGCCCGCTGGTAAAGTATACTGGCGGTCGGAAAGGTAATATTGCGAGATAATGCGATGATCAAACAAAGGACATTAAAACGTATTGTTCAGGCGACGGGTGTCGGTTTGCATACCGGCAAAAAAGTCACCCTGACATTACGCCCTGCGTCGGCTAACACCGGGGTCATCTATCGTCGCACCGACTTGAATCCACCGGTAGATTTTCCGGCTGATGCAAAATACGTGCGCGACACCATGCTGAGTACCTGCCTGGTGAATGATGACGGCGTGCGTATTTCAACGGTCGAACACCTCAATGCCGCCCTGGCCGGTCTGGGTATCGATAACATTATTGTTGAAGTCGATGCTCCGGAAATCCCGATCATGGATGGCAGCGCAGCACCGTTTATCTATCTGCTGATGGATGCGGGTATCGAGCAGCTCAACAGCGCGAAGAAATTTGTGCGCGTTAAGCAGACCGTGCGTGTGGAAGAGGGTGATAAATGGGCCGAGATCAAACCGTACAACGGTTTCTCGCTTGATTTCACCATCGACTTCAAACACCCGGCTATCGATTCCAGCTCACAGCGTTATGCGATGAACTTCTCTGCTGATGCCTTTGTTCGTCAGATCAGCCGGGCGCGTACATTTGGCTTTATGCGTGAAATCGAATATCTGCAGTCTAAAGGCCTGTGCCTGGGCGGTAGCTTAGATTGTGCGATAGGTCTGGATGATTTCCGCGTACTGAATGAAGAAGGCCTGCGTTTTGAAGACGAGTTTGTCCGTCACAAAATGCTGGACGCTATCGGCGACCTGTTTATGTGTGGTCACAACATCATTGGTGCATTTACTGCATTCAAATCAGGCCACGCACTGAACAACAAGCTGCTGCAAGCGGTTCTGGCTAAGCAGGAAGCCTGGGAATGGGCAACCTTCGAAGACGAAGCTGAACTGCCGCTGGCATTCAAAGCACCGAATCTGGTTCTGGCTTAATTACCCCGGAACGCGAAACGGCTGGTTATGCTGACACCCTCTCCGGTCAGCGGCGCCAGCCGTTTTTTATTGCCCCCATCTTCTCCATCGCAATAGTGTGACCTCTCTCGTAACACCTTGTCTGTTCTGCTGAATTGCTGAACAATCGCTCGCCTTTTCTCACACCGCCACTTTAATCTCAGGTGTGGATGCCCCACATTAATGATACTATCTGTGGCGCTTTTACAGGCCGAAATCCGTTGCAGCATGCGGCGGTTGAACGAAAACAAAGGCGCAGGAGCATGCGCAATGGAAAGGGTGTGATCGGGATTCTTCAGCGCTGGCGACAATTGGGTAGACGCTATTTCTGGCCCCATCTCCTGTTAGGGATGGTCGCGGCCAGCTTTGGCCTGCCAGCCTGTGCGCAAAACTCAGAACTCAGCACCTCTTCAGAATCTCCGGCCAGCAGCCTTTTTCTGGGCAGTGCCGCACGTTTTGACCACCTGATACGGCTTCAGGAAGCGTCCCGCCGTCCCAGCTTCAGCGTGGATTACTGGCATCAGCACGCCATCCGTACGGTTATCCGTCATCTTTCGTTCACGCTGGCGCCACAGGCCCAGGCGGAGCCACAGATTTTACCGCTGGCGGCACAAAAGCTGGCGCTGATTGATTCACTGCATAACTTACTGACGTCTCATTCTGCGCGGCATACCGCCCCGCAGCTGATGACGGCACCCCCGCTTTTCACCCGCTCATGGGTTGAGTGGCATGCCAGCGTGCATGGCATTCGCGCCGGACCTGCCCGATTGTTCTGCTAATATTTTTGGTTTTATTCACTCTGTTAAGATTTCGCAGTCCGGCAAGCGCCGGCTGAATTGAGAAACTATTGATTATGTTAAGCAAAATATTGACCAAGGTTTTTGGCAGCAGCAACGATCGTACGCTGCGCCGCATGCGCAAAGTGGTAGATGTCATCAACAAGATGGAGCCTGATTTCGAGAAGCTCTCTGATGATGAACTGAAAGCCAAAACGGACGAGTTCCGCGAGCGCCTGAAAAAAGGTGAATCGCTGGAGAGCCTGATTCCTGAAGCCTTTGCGACGGTGCGTGAAGCCAGTAAACGTGTGTTTGGCATGCGTCACTTCGACGTTCAGCTGATCGGCGGCATGGTGCTGAACGACCGCTGCATCGCTGAGATGCGCACCGGTGAAGGTAAAACCCTGACCGCGACCCTGCCAGCCTACCTGAACGCACTCTCCGGCAAGGGCGTTCACGTGGTGACCGTCAATGACTATCTGGCTCAGCGCGATGCGGAAAACAACCGTCCCCTGTTCGAGTTCCTTGGCCTGAGCATTGGTATCAACATGTCGGGCCTGCCTGCGGTAGCGAAGCGCGAAGCCTACGCTGCAGACATTACCTACGGCACCAACAACGAGTATGGCTTCGACTACCTGCGCGACAATATGGCTTTCAGCCCGGAAGAGCGCGTACAGCGTAAACTGCACTACGCGCTGGTGGATGAGGTCGACTCCATCCTGATCGATGAAGCGCGTACGCCGCTGATTATCTCCGGTCCGGCAGAAGACAGTTCTGACCTCTACACCAAAGTGAACAAAATCATCCCTCATCTGGTTCGTCAGGATAAGGAAGATAACGAAACTCATCAGGGTGAAGGTGACTTCTGGGTCGATGAGAAAGCGCGTCAGGCTCACATGTCCGAGCGCGGTCTGGTTAAGGTGGAAGAGCTGCTGGTCAGCCAGGGCATCATGGAAGCGGGTGAGTCACTCTATTCACCGACCAACATCATGCTGATGCATCACGTTACGGCGGCGCTGCGTGCTCATGCGCTCTTCACCCGCGACGTGGACTATATCGTCAAAGATGGCGAGGTCGTGATTGTTGATGAACACACCGGCCGTACCATGCAGGGTCGTCGCTGGTCCGATGGTCTGCATCAGGCGATTGAAGCCAAAGAAGGGGTAGAGATTCAGAACGAGAACCAGACGCTGGCCTCTATCACTTTCCAGAACTACTTCCGTATCTACGAGAAGCTGGCCGGTATGACCGGTACCGCAGACACTGAAGCGTTCGAATTCAGCTCCATCTATAAACTCGACACTATCGTGGTGCCGACCAACCGTCCGATGGTACGTAAAGATCTGGCTGACCTGGTCTACATGACCGAGAAAGAGAAGATCGACGCTATTATCGAAGATATCCGTGAGCGTACTGCTAACGGTCAGCCGGTGCTGGTGGGGACGATCTCGATTGAAAAATCAGAAGTGGTCTCTAACGAACTGACCCGTGCGGGTATCAAACACAACGTTCTGAACGCCAAGTTCCACGCCCGCGAAGCGGATATCGTGGCGCAGGCGGGTCAGCCGGGTGCGGTAACGATCGCCACCAACATGGCGGGTCGTGGTACAGACATTATGCTGGGCGGCAGCTGGCATGCCGATGTGGCGGCGCTGGAGAATCCGACCGAAGCGCAGATCGAAGAGATCAAAGCGGCCTGGAAGGTTCGTCACGATGCGGTTCTGGCATCAGGGGGTTTGCACATCGTCGGTACCGAGCGTCATGAGTCCCGCCGTATCGACAACCAGCTGCGTGGTCGCGCAGGTCGTCAGGGTGATGCCGGTTCCTCACGCTTCTACCTCTCAATGGAAGATGCGCTGATGCGTATTTTTGCCTCCGATCGCGTGTCGAATATGATGCGTAAACTGGGCATGAAGCCTGGCGAGGCGATTGAGCATCCATGGGTGACCAAAGCGATCGCCAATGCTCAGCGCAAAGTTGAAAGCCGTAACTTCGATATTCGTAAGCAGCTGCTGGAATATGATGATGTGGCAAACGATCAGCGTCGCGCTATCTACAGCCAGCGTAATGAGCTGCTGGATGTCTCTGATGTGAGCGAAACCATTAACAGCATTCGCCACGATGTCTACAAAGCGACCATCGATACCTACATTCCGCCGCAGTCACTGGAGGAGATGTGGGACGTGCCAGGGCTGGAAGAGCGTCTGCGCGCCGACTTCGATCTTAACCTGCCGATTGCGGAATGGCTGGATAAAGAGCCGGATCTGCACGAAGAAGTGCTGCGTGAGCGCATCATGACCCACGCGACCGAGAGCTATGCTGCCAAAGAAGAGATCGTCGGTGCCGAGATGATGCGTAACTTCGAAAAAGGCGTGATGCTCCAGACGCTGGATTCGCTGTGGAAAGAGCATCTGGCTGCGATGGACTATCTGCGTCAGGGCATCCATCTGCGTGGCTATGCGCAGAAAGATCCGAAGCAGGAGTACAAGCGCGAATCCTTCGCCATGTTCGCTGCGATGCTGGAATCACTGAAGTATGAAGTGATCAGTACCCTGAGCAAGGTTCAGGTGCGTATGCCTGAAGAGGTTGAAGCGATGGAGCAGCAGCGTCGTGAAGAAGCCGAGCGTCTGGCGCAGCAGCAGCAGCTGAGCCACGTAGAAGAGGATGCGCTGGCAGAACCGGCGGCAGAGCAGAGCGGTGAACGTAAAGTCGGCCGCAACGATCCCTGCCCATGTGGTTCCGGTAAGAAATACAAGCAGTGTCATGGCCGTATCGCCTGATACGCAATGCTGATGAAAAAGGAGCCGCTGGCTCCTTTTTTTATGCCCGCGGCCCATCTCGCCAGAGCAGACGTAAAGCGGTTAACTTCCGCTATAGCATGTTCTAAAATCAGCCCTCACTCATTACGACCGGACAGTTTCCATGAAGCACCTGCAGGTTGCGGTTGGCATCATTCGCAATGCCAGTAAACAAATTTTCCTTGCCCAGCGCGCGTCAACGTCTTACATGGCGAACAAATGGGAGTTTCCCGGCGGTAAGATTGAAGCGGGCGAAAGCGCGGAAGAGGGGCTCGTCAGAGAACTCCACGAAGAAACCGGTATTGAAGTGACCGATGCGCGTCCGATTGGTCATGCCGACCACACCTATGACGATCTGCGCGTGACGCTGCATTTCTTTCTGGTCGAAGGCTGGAAGGGAGAGCCGTGGGGTAAAGAGGGACAGCCGCAGCGCTGGGTTGATCAGCAGGCGCTGGTCGCCGACGAATTTCCGGCCGCGAATCATCAGCTGATTGCGCGTCTGGTCGCCGGCGAGCTCTGAGCGGATGGGGCAGTGCGCCCCATCCTTCTGTCAGCGATCTTCTTCGCTCCAGTTTTCACTGTCGTTCATATCATCGCTGCTGGGAATGCGTTTCTCTTCGGCAGCCCATTCCCCTAAATCGATTAGCTGACAGCGCTTACTGCAAAACGGCCGAAACGGGCTGAGTTCATCCCAGATCACCTTTTTGCCGCACTGCGGACAGGAGACGGTCATGACTTCTTGCTGCATAGTTACCTCTAACAACAGGCCAGCTGGAAGTTAAGGCGGGCGGGCACTTCGCCGCGCTCGCTGTCCAGCGGCATAAAACGAATGGCGTAGCGGCTTTTGTGGCCGGACACCTGTGGATAGAGCGCATCGTCCAGCGACAGCTGCAGTCGCAGCAGATCGGCATCCTCGGCATTATCCTGATAAAAGCCATTGAGGCTGGTCTGCGTATGGAACGAACCCGACTGGCGGATCAAATCCAGTACCATCGCCAGGGCATGATGGAGTGGCTCCAGGGTCTGCATCCAGGCTTCAACCTGCGCATCGCGGACTTCCTGTGGCAGATGCAGCCAGATGTGCAGACCCGGCAAATCAAAACTGCAGCAGCCGCCAGGAATGCTCAGACGCTGGCGAACCAGGGCAATGAGACGATCCTCGCGGAGTTGCTGCCCCATCCGTGGTGCATTCATCAACCGGGTTGACTGACTTTTGAGTTTATCGCTCAGGGCATCAACCCGCGTCATATCGACACCCGGCACATCCGCCCAGGCGCGTAATTTCTGCTGCTGACGCTCCAGCTCTTTCAGCAGCTCTGTGCGAATATCGCCCCGCTCGAAAATGTCGAGCAACTCGCCAGTGAGGCGGAAAAAGGTCAGTGCATTGACGGTTTTATCCAGCGGGGTCGTTTCGTCTAACTGATTAATTAAAAACTCAACCCGTAGCCAGGTCCGCATTTTTTCATTCAGTGGGTGTTCAAACAGAACGGGTGTGCTCATGTTATTAATCCTGTTTCGTTGCCGCCAGCCGGAGGTAGCGCTGGTGAAGTCCGGCAACCTGTGGCAAGGCGTCATCGGGCTCGCCACTGTTATCAATAATATCGTCGGCACAGGCGAGGCGCTGCTGGCGCGTCGCCTGCGCGGAAAGAATACGTTGCGCCTGCTCCAGGGAGAGCCCATCGCGCTGTCGGGTACGGGCTAACTGCGTCTCCTCATCAGCATCCACGACCAGCACCCGATCAGCCTGGTGCTGTAACTGATTTTCTACCAGTAGTGGTACCACCCAGAGCACATAAGGTGAGGCCGCCTGGGCGATCAGCTGTCGCGTCCGGGCGTTAATCAGCGGGTGCAGCAGCGCGTTTAACCAGCTTTTCTGTTCGGGCTGCTGAAAAATAATTTCGCGCAGGCGGGCACGGTCAAGCGTTCCCTGTCCGGTCACGATCGATGCGCCGAAGCGCGCCTCAATGGCCTGCAGAGCGGGAGTGCCCGGCTCGACCACTTCGCGTGCGATCAGGTCAGCATCAATAATTTCCACACCAAGCGCAGCAAAGGCTCCGGCTATCGTGCTTTTACCACTGCCGATTCCTCCTGTGAGCGCGACGGTATAGGGCATGTTTCTCACCTGGCTTCTCATATGGACATAGGTTCAGGGTAATGATCTGAATAAAAAACGCAAAAATGAGCGACAGATCACACCAGTAGAGCAGCAATAAATTTTACGGATTGTAGCGTAAATAAAGTGAAATTCGCAGTCTTGTCGCGTCGCCAGAGGCGCGTAATATAACGTCACTGGAACCGTGCTTATTTCGCGAACGGCGAGTTGTTGCCACCTACCAGGACACTGTTTATGCGTATTGAAGAAGATCTGAAACTGGGCTTTAAAGATGTCTTAATCCGGCCCAAACGCTCCACGCTGCAAAGCCGCTCGCAGGTCGAGCTGGAACGCAGCTTCACCTTCCGGCACTCCCGCCTGAGCTGGAGCGGCATCCCGATTATCGCGGCCAACATGGATACCGTCGGCACCTTTTTAATGGCTGAGGCGCTGGCCAGTTTTGATATTCTCACCGCCGTTCACAAGCACTACAGCGTGGAGGAGTGGCGGGCGTTTATTCAGCGCGTCCCCGCCACGGTTCTGAAGCATGTGATGGTGTCAACCGGCACCTCTGAAAACGATCTGAACAAGCTGGTCGCCATTATGGCGCTGTCCGACGATCTGCAGTTTATCTGCATCGACGTGGCCAACGGTTACTCGCAGCATTTTGTTGATTTTCTGCAGCGCGCTCGTGAGATGTTCCCGGCGAAAACCATCTGTGCCGGTAATGTGGTGACAGGGGAGATGGTGGAAGAGCTGATTCTGTCGGGCGCGGATATCGTTAAGGTTGGCATCGGTCCGGGGTCAGTTTGCACGACCCGGGTGAAAACCGGCGTGGGCTATCCGCAGCTTTCTGCCGTCATTGAATGTGCCGATGCGGCCCATGGCTTAAGTGGACAGATTGTCAGTGATGGCGGCTGTTCGGTGCCAGGCGATATTGCGAAAGCTTTTGGTGGCGGAGCGGACTTTGTGATGCTGGGAGGCATGCTGGCGGCACACGATGAGTGTGAAGGGCAGGTCGTCGAAGAAAATGGCGAAAGCTTCATGCTGTTTTACGGCATGAGTTCTGAATCGGCGATGAAACGTCATGTCGGCGGTGTCGCCCAGTATCGGGCCGCCGAAGTTAAAACGGTGAAGCTGCCACTACGTGGCCCGGTGGCTGATACTGCACGGGATATTCTGGGAGGTTTGCGGTCCGCCTGCACCTACGTCGGGGCTGAGCGTCTGAAAGAGCTGACCAAGCGCACGACCTTCATCCGGGTCAATGAGCAGGAAAACCGCGTATTCAACCGGTAATCGTCCGGGGCGCATCCGGCGCCCCTTAATGCATCGCATCACCCAGACCGAATACGGGCAGATACATCGCTACCACCAGCGAGCCGACGATAGCGCCAATGACCACCATCATGATCGGCTCCAGCGACGCCGCCAGGGTATCAGCACGTTTGCGGGTCTCTGCCTCGTGCCACTCCGCCAGACGCGCCAGCATCACATCCAGTGCCCCCGCCTCTTCGCCGACCCGAATCAGCTGACCACATAACGGCGTGAACAGCGAGTGATGCATCAATGCCTGATGCAGGGGATGACCCTGAGCAATGTGCTGCTGGAGGGCGGCCATGGCCTCCCGCCAGAGCAGGGCAGAGAGCGTCACTTCTGCGGCGGCCAGTCCCTGCAACAGGGTCAACCCGGCACGCTGCGTCAGCGTCAGGATGGTATAGATCTGTGTCAGCTGCATCCCCTGCCATAATCCGGCAAGCAGGGGGAGGCGCAGCAAAAGCGCCTGTTCGCGGCGCTGCCACTCCGCAGAGCGCCGTCGCAACTGAAACACAATCGCCAGTATCAGCGTTACGCCGAAAGCGAGGACGCCTCCCCATGCCTGAAGCTGGGCTGATAGCTGCATCACCGCTGCCGTAAAGGCGGGCAGGGGCGCGTCAAAGGCGTCATAGACGGCAACGAACTCAGGCAGCACAAACAGCAGCATGCCGCAGGTGACAGCGAGAGCCACCAGCAGGATGAACAGCGGATAACGCAACGCTTTCACCACCTGCTGACCTAACTGCTGTTGCCGGATCTGCTGACGGGCCAGCTCATCGCAGCAGACATCGAGCTGACCGGTCAGTTCACCCACCTCCATCAGTGCCGGATAGAGCGCCGGAAAAATCTGTGGCCATTCACGTAATGCCTGAGAAAAAGGGGCGCCGCTGAGCACCCGATAATGCAGGGCGAGCAACAATGCCCTCCAGCCTGCATGCGGATGCCCCTCAGCCAGTAACGCCAGACTCTCTGCCAGCGGCAGACCGGCTTTGAGTAGGGTGGCCAGCTGGCGTATCAGATCGCTCTTCTGCTGCCACTTCCATTCCGACTGACGCCAGCCCTTTTCCCGCTTCCAGCTCACGGGCAGCAGGTCGCGCTGCGCCAGCACCCGCAGCAGAGTTTCACTGTCAACCGCCAGCAGCTGACCACTGCGCAACTGCCCCTGGCTATCTACCGCCTGCCAGCGGAACAGCGCTGCATCAGCCATCGTCCAGCCCGATGACCCGCTGCATCTCTTCCAGCGAGGTGTCGCCCCGACTTACGGCTTCCAGACCGGAAACCAGCAGGGTGCGCAATCCCTGCTGTTTTGCCAGCGTGAGCAGATTATCCAGCGGCATCTCAGCAGCAATGGCATTCTGTAGCCTGGCATTGATCGGCAGCAGTTCAAACAGCGCCAGCCGGCCAAAGTAGCCGGAGAAACAGTGATCGCAACCGGGTGCCCGCCAGGTTTGCAGCGTGCCGGGCCAGATTTCTGCAGGGTAGTGCGCCACCGCCTGGGCTGGCTGACGGCAATGGGGGCAGAGGCGCCGGACCAAACGCTGAGCCACGATCAGCTTCAGCGCCGGGCCCAGCAGATAACCGGGGATGCCCATCTGCCGCAGCCGCGTCAGCGTCTCGGCGGTGGAGTTGGTGTGCAGGGTTGAAAGCACCAGATGGCCGGTCTGCGCTGCCTTCACTGCAATCTCTGCCGTTTCGGCATCGCGGATCTCTCCGACCATAATGACGTCCGGATCCTGTCTCAGTAACGCCCGCAGCACACGGTTAAAATCCAGCCCCTTGCGGTTATGGATCTGCGTCTGATTAATGCCGGACAGCGGGATTTCAATCGGATCTTCCACGCTACACAGGTTTTTTTCCGGCCGGTTCAGGGCGCTGAGTCCACTGTAGAGGGTAAATGTCTTGCCGCTGCCGGTCGGCCCGGTGACCAGTATCAGCCCCTGCGGCTGGGCCAGCGCCGCCGTGAAGAGGCGCAGCTGCGCAGGAGGGAGGCCGAGCTTATCCAGTGACAGCGCCGCGCTTTCACTCTGCAACAGCCGGATGACCGCTTTTTCACCGCCATACACGGGTAACGTTGCCAGACGAAAGGAGGCTGACTGACCGGCGATCGCCAGACTGAACTGACCATCCTGGGGCAACCGGCGTTCGGCAATATCCAGTCCGCCGAGGATTTTCAGGCGCGCCAGCAGCGCCGCAGGCTGCGTCACAGGCAGGGAAGAGAGCGGGTGAAGGACACCGTCAATGCGCAGCCGCACCCGCATCCCCTCAGCGCCGGGTTCGATATGCACATCCGAGGCGCGACGTTCCAGCGCCTGACGCAGAATCAGCTCGGCGGCTTCAATCGCCGATTCAGCGGGTGTCTCTTCGCGCGCGACCCGCCCCGTGTCGGCATGCTGACGTTGATCCAGGCGGGCCTGAGGCCAGCATTCAATGTCAATCTGACACTGACTGGCAAAGTGAAGCGCTTCAGAGAGGCCGGGCGGAACGCTCTCCGCCACGGCAACGCGTAACCGATCGGCATCATGCTGCAAAATCAGCGCGCGATAGCGCTGGCAGAGTGCTGTTATTGCGTCGTCAGGCGGATTCATTGCTGGCCCCTTTATCCGCAAAGCGGAACTGTTCCAGGCAATTGTCGCGCAGATTGTTGTTGCTGCTGGTGCAGCTGCGCTGCCAGCTGATGCTGCCATCCGTGGCATCATGAATCGGCACCATTTCAACGCTCAGGCCATTCAGACTCTCCTGGCCGGTCAGCGTAATCACCCCGTTAGTGACGCTCAGTGCCGAAACGTAGCGCGATCCTTTCGCAGCGGGGATACCAGCCTGTCCGGCCTGACACTGCGTCGGGCCGCCGCGCTCCATGGCACAGAGTTCGACGGCGGTTTTATAGGGCACCATCGTTTGCAGCATGTCGGTGAGCGCGGCGCGCTGCAGATAGTTTTGATAGGCGGGCAGGCCAATGGCACTCAGAATCGCCACAATGCCGACCACAATCATCAGTTCAACCAGCGTAAATCCACGTTGATAGTTCATTCCATCGTCTCCTGATTAAGAAGGCGACAGGGTAGAAAGCGGGGGCGGTGAAAAACAGTGGCGAGTTTTCAGGCTGGAAAGGATCACCGAAAGAATGTGCGTCGTTACAGCGCAGTAGCAATGGCGCTGTAAGCGAGGTCGCAAAATGTGTGGCCGCGCGGGCGGGTCAGCAGAATGCGCGGACAGAGGCTGCGGCACTGACCGTGCCGCTGCGGTTTACTTTTGCTGAAAACGCATCGAGAGATCCAGCGCCCGGACATGTTTGGTCAGTGCGCCAACCGAAACGTAGTCCACGCCGGTCAGGGCGATCTGCGGCAGGGTGGCTTCGGTAACGTTGCCGGAAACTTCCAGCAGCGTCCGCCCCTGATTCAGTTCGACGGCGGCCCGCATCTCCTCCAGGCTGAAGTTATCCAGCATGACAATGTCAGCGGCGGCCTCCAGCGCCTGGCGTAACTCCTCCAGCGATTCCACCTCAACTTCAACCGGCACGTCCGGCTGTAACCACTGCGCTCTTTCCACCGCCTGAGCAATCGACCCGCTGGCGATAATATGATTCTCTTTGATCAGATAGGCGTCAGAGAGGCCGAGCCGGTGATTGCTGCCGCCACCGCAGAGCACGGCATATTTCAGCGCCGTCCGCAGGCCGGGCAGGGTTTTGCGCGTGTCCAGCAGCTGGGTCTGGCTGCCTGCCAGCAGCGCAACATAGCGGCTGACTTCGGTCGCCACGCCGGAGAGCGTCTGCACAAAATTGAGCGCCGTCCGCTCGGCGGTCAGCAGCAGGCGGGCCGGGCCTTCAATTTCAAACAGCAGCTGGTCAGCCTTGATCGGATCGCCATCACTGACGTGCCAGTTCAGGGTGGCGTGCGCGCCCAGCTGAATAAACACCTCTTCGACCCAGCGTTTACCACAGAAAACACCGGCTTCGCGGGTGATGACCTGCGCATGGGCCTGGGTATCGGCCGGTAACAGCTGTGCGGTGATATCGCGGTCGGCGTCGATCTCTCCACCGAGATCCTCCTTTAACGCCAGCGCAACGGCATCCGGGATGTCACTTTCAATGCGTTTAATCAGCGCCTGACGGCGGCTGTCGGGATCATAACCACGAGAAGACATAGGCTTACACTCCAGAAAAGGGGATGTCTGAGGCGGTCACAATAGCCTGAACTGCCACGCGGTGCCAGCCATAAACCGTATTTTGTTTAGTATCCTTAACAAGAAATCAGATAATGTCACGCTGCCGACACACTAAGGGGCAAGAATCCTTTATTATTCATGCTATTCTCAGCCAGGCAGAACAAGGAAATCCGGTATGAAAATCAAACAGGGCTGGCTGACCGGCGTACGTCAGGTGCCCTCATTACATTGCAATGAACGACCTGACAATGAGGCGCCGTCGCTGCTGGTGATTCACAATATCAGCCTGCCGCCGGGAGAGTTTGGCGGACCGTGGATCGATAAGCTGTTCACCGGCACGCTTCCGCCGGATGCGCATCCCTATTTTGCCGATATCGCGGCACTGAAAGTGGCGGCACACTGCCTGATTCGCCGTGACGGCGAGATTGTGCAGTATGTCCCCTTTGATAAGCGCGCCTGGCATGCGGGGGTTTCGCAGTTTGAGGGCCGGGAAAACTGCAATGATTTCTCTATTGGCATCGAACTGGAAGGAACTGACAGCGAGCCTTATACCGGGGCGCAATATCGGGCTTTGCAGCAGGTTACGCAGTTGCTGCTGCAGCACTATCCGGTCACGCCTGCACGTATTACCGGGCATAGCGACATCGCTCCGGCGCGCAAAACCGATCCTGGTCCTGCTTTTGACTGGGAGTACTACAGAGAGCTGTTAACGCAGCAAAAATCCTGATTTTTGCGGGGTCAGTATGACGTTGTTTACCTTGTTGTTGGTTCTGGGCTGGGAGCGCCTGTTTAAACTGGGCGAGCACTGGCAGCTCGAACACCGGCTGGAGCCGATTTTTCGCCATCGCCGCCACTTCTCCATGTTGCGGACGCTGCTGATGACCGCGCTGGCGATGGCGCTGACGGCACTGGTGCTGGTGACGCTGAAAGGCGTACTGTTTGGCGTGGTGCTATTGCTGTTCTGGATTGTGGTCGGGCTGCTCTGTATCGGGGCCGGTTCAGTGCGGCAGCACTACCATCACTATCTGAAGGCGGCCAGTCATGACGACGATGCGGCGCATCAGGCGATGGCGGCGGAGCTGACGCTGATTCATGGTGTGCCTGTGGAGTGCAGCGAACGCGAATTTCTGCGCGAGCTGCAGAATGCGCTGATCTGGATAAACTTCCGTTTCTATCTGGCACCGATGTTCTGGCTGGTGGTAGGAGGTCCCTGGGGACCGGTGCTGCTGGTGGGTTACGCCTTCCTGCGAGCCTGGCAGGGCTGGCTGGCAAAGCACGGCACACCGATGGCGCGGGCGCAATCGGGGGTCGACGGTATTCTGCATCTGCTCGACTGGATACCGGTCCGGCTGGCGGGGGTGGCTTACGCTCTGCTGGGCCACGGTGAAAAGGCGCTGCCCGCCTGGTTTGTCTCACTGACCGATCGTCACCGTTCTCAGTATCAGGTGCTGACCACCCTGGCGCAGTTCTCGCTGTCCCGCGATCCGCACACGGATAAAGTTGAAACGCCACGGGTGGCCGTGGCGTTGGCGAAACGGACCTCACTGGTGCTGGTGGTGGCCGTAGCGCTGCTGACGATTTATGGCACGCTGGTGTGATCAGCAGGGGGCACGCCAAAATCGGGCGTGCCATCGCTGCGCCAGCTGAAATATTTCAGTCGGGTATGGCGGTTCGGGTCCCATAACGGATCGCCCTCAATCTCCGTGTAGTTTCGCGCATGGTAGACCAGCACGTCCTGCCCCGACTCATCCTGCGTAAAACTGTTGTGTCCCGGCCCATACTGATGATTGTCCCAGCTGGACACAAACACCGGCCGCGCCGATTTCTGCCATGCGGTCACATCGAGCGGGTCCGCCTCTGCGGCAATCGACAGCATGCCCAGGCAGTAATTCTCATCGGTGGCGCTGGCGGAGTAGGTAACAAACAGCCTGTCACCATGACGAATGACCGCCGGTCCTTCATTCACGCTAAATCCTGCACACTCCCACTCATATTCAGGCCGGCTCAGCATTACCGGCGTGCCTTTCAGCGTCCAGGGATTAAGCAGCTCCGCCAGATAGAGGTTGGAGTTACCGGGAATGGCGGGATCTTTCTGTGCCCAGAGATACCAGTTTTTACCCTGATGCACGAAGTGGGTGGCATCCAGTGAAAAGCTGTCAAGCTGGCTGAAGACGCGCCGGCAGGGCTGCCATTCGCCCTGCAGCGGGTCGCCGGCCTCGCACACCAGTGCGTACATCCGATGCTGGAATAATCCCTCTTTAATGTCGCGCGTCGGTGCCGCCGCGAAATAGATCACCCACAGCCCGTCGATATAGTGCAGCTCAGGTGCCCAGATGAGTTCGCTGCAGGGGCCGCTCTCCGGCTTGTGCCAGACCACCACCGGTTCTGCGCTGCGCAGGTCAGCCAGCGTGGTGGCGCGGCGAATCTCCAGCCGGTCATATTCCGGTACTGAGGCGACAAAATAGTAGTGCTGTTCATGGCGCAGAATAAACGGGTCAGCGCGCTGCTCAATAAAAGGATTCGGCCAGGTTGGGCTCATTTTACATCTCCGGTTGGCGTGGCAGCACGGTTGTGCAGATGAACAGTGTGTAAGTCGTGGAAGTTTTCGCGACGCAGCGCCAGATCCTGCTGGATGGTGAGCATCATTTTGCGGTCAACCTTCATCAGCCGTACTACGCCGGCGGTGATCAGGTAGCCGACGCCCGGAATAACGGTAAACAGCAGCATGATGCCGTTAATCGCCTCGGCTGACTGCTGTTTTGCGCCCGCGTTGTAGCCATACATTGAGAGCAGAAAACCGACCATCGCCCCCGCGACAGCCAGACCCACCTTGAGGAAAAAGAGGTTGCCGGAGAAGCTGATGCCGGTAATGCGTTTACCGGTTTTCCATTCGCCGTAGTCATCCACATCGGCCATCAGCGACCAGTGCAGGGGGGAGGGGATCTGATGCAGAATATTCAGCACAAAATAAGCCACCACGACCATCAGGGTGGCGTGCGGATCGATCCAGTAAAAGCCGCTGGAAAAAAGGGCCAGCGCGATATTGGTCCAGAAAAAGACTTTGAGTTTGCACCAGCGGTCGGTGAGCACTTTCGCCAGCGTGCTGCCCACCATCATGCCGATTACCCCCAGGCTGATAAACAAGGTGGCGAAGTGCGTTGACTGACCCATGACCCAGGTTACGTAGTACATGGTCGCCGCCATGCGAATGAAGCCGGGACAGACGTTGCAGAAGGTGAGCAGCAGGATCCGGACCCACTGGTCATTCTTCCAGACGTCACGCAGATCTTTTTTCAGGTCATCATTGCTGGGAACGGCAGGGCGGATGCGTTCACGTACCGTGGCAAAGCAGAACAGAAACATCGCCAGACCAATGGTGGCCAGCACCGCCATCGCCATCTGATAGCCGCGCGCCTTATCCGCGCCGCCAAACCACTCCGCCATCGGCAGCAGTGACAGGGAGAGGGTCAGCGTGGCGATGCCCACCATAACAAAGCGGTAGGACTGGCAGGAGACGCGCTCGCCGGGATCGCTGGTAATCACGCCGCCCAGTGAACAGTAAGGAATATTAATGGCGGTGTAGGTCAGTGACATCAGGAAGTAGGTGACAAATGCCCAGATCACCTTGTTGTGATAGGTCCAGTCTGGCGTGGTGAACATCAGCACGCTGAACAGCACGTAGGGAACGGAAACCCACAGCAGCCAGGGACGAAAACGGCCCCAGCGACTCTGGGTGCGATCGGCAATCGCGCCCATAATCGGGTCGGTGACCGCATCCAGCACCCTGACCGAGAGCAGCAGCGTGCCCACCAGCGCCGGAGCCAGGCCGAACACGTCGGTATAGAAGTAGTTGAGGAATAGCATGATGGCACCGCCAATCATGTTGCATCCGGCATCGCCCATGCCATAACCCAGTTTTTCTTTGAATGTGAGTGCCGCGGGCTTCATTGTGCTTCTCCTGCAAACCATGAAGCTAATGATTATCAGCGCTTAAGTCACTCACGGCGTGGCAGTATTGAGTCACAGAGATGGACAAAACGGGCGGGCGCAAAAAAATGTGAACTGGCACGCAGGCGCGGGCCCGTTCACATCACATTAAGCGGGGCAGGGCGGCAGAGAATCGTTAAGCTGCGCTGTTATTCTGCCCTTCAACGAGGCCACCGAGAAGACTGCCAATCCAGCCACCAATGGTGCTGAAAAGCGTACTGGCCACCGAGGAGATCACGCCGTTGAGAAAGGGAATCGGTATCAGGGAACCCATCACGCTGCCCAAAAGCGAACCGGCCTGCTGGCCGACGGCGGTGGTGATATCCTGAATCAGGCCACATCCGCTGACGGCCATAATTTCTGAAGGTGCGAGTTCACGCATAGTTATTTTTTCCTTTATTGGGTGAGAAGCAGGAAAAAATTATCACTACCCGTCAGCAATAAAAATAGTAACAGAACGAAAGTGGCCGGTGCGCCTGAGCAGGCGCACCGGATAAGAGAAGGGATCAGACTTTCTGCGTCTGGTTCTTAATAAAGTAACCCAGCGCCAGTATCACCAGCCAGACCGGGATCAGCCAGACAGAGATGGCCATGCCCGGCGTGGTTGCCATCAGCACCAGAATTGCCGCCAGGAAGATCAGGCAAATCCAGTTACCGGCCGGATAGAGCAGCGCTTTGAAGCGGGTGGTCACGCCCTGCTGATCTTTCTTACGACGGAACTTAAGGTGCGCCAGGCTGATCATCGCCCAGTTGATGACCAGTGCAGAGACCACCAGTGACATCAGCAGGCCGAACGCTTCACCGGGCATCAGGTAGTTGATCAGCACGCAGAGCGCCGTGGCGACCGCAGAAACCAGAATGGTTAAGACCGGAACGCCGCGACGGTCAACTTTCAGCAGCGATTTGGGCGCGTTGCCCTGCTGAGCCAGACCAAACAGCATACGGCTGTTGCAGTAAACGCAGCTGTTGTAGACCGACAGAGCGGCCGTCAGGATCACCACGTTCAGCGCATTCGCCACCATGGCATCGCCCAGCTCGTGGAAGATAAAGACAAACGGGCTGACTTCAGAGGTGACACGGCTCCACGGCATCAGTGACAGCAGCACCGCCAGTGAACCAATGTAGAAAATCAGGATGCGCCACAGCACCTGGTTGGTCGCTTTCGGGATGCTGACTTCCGGATTATCGGCTTCAGCGGCGGTGATCCCCACCAGCTCCAGCCCACCGAATGAGAACATGATGATCGCCATGACCGTCACCAGACCGCCAATGCCGTGCGGGAAAAAGCCGCCCTGTTCCCAGAGGTTACGCACCGTCGCCTGCGGGCCGCCGTTGCCGCTGAAGAGCAGCCAGCCGCCGAACAGGATCATGCCAATGACCGCCACCACTTTAATAATGGCGAACCAGAACTCCATCTCACCAAAGACTTTCACGTTGGTCAGGTTGATGGCGTTAATCATGACGAAGAAGATGGCTGCCGAGGCCCAGGTTGGAAAGTCGGGCCACCAGAACTGAATATATTTGCCGACGGCAGTGAGCTCTGCCATGGCGACCAGCACGTAAAGTACCCAGTAGTTCCAGCCCGAGGCGAAGCCGGCAAAGTTGCCCCAGTATTTATAGGCGAAGTGGCTGAAGCTGCCGGCAACCGGCTCCTCAACGACCATCTCGCCCAGCTGGCGCATGATTAAAAAGGCAATAAAACCGGCAATGGCATAGCCCAGAATAACGGCCGGACCGGCGGATTCGATGACCGATGCGCTGCCCAGAAACAGGCCGGTTCCTACTGCTCCACCCAGCGCGATGAGCTGAATATGGCGGTTCTTAAGACCACGTTTCAGCGCCTCGCCTTGCTGTTGTTCCATACAAACCTCGTGATGTTTTTATTCTTCGTTCCCAGCGCGGTTCGCTGTAAGGAAGTAGTTACATTAACGTATTGATTATTTTACGGTATCTGGCGTGCTGAGTGCTGCCATGCGCTACCCTGGCGACAAGAATAGTGATAAGCGAATCGCTTTGCACCTGCTTTCGCCTTTCGTGCTGAGAGTTGACTGAAAAAACGTCGTCCCGGTCACGTCAGGCCAGAGAAATTTCTGCCATGAAATGCGGTTCATGACGAATAGCTTTCACTTATGGATGCCGCTGCGCTTCGGGGCTAAGCAGGTGTAAGGTTTGGTAAAAGTGAATTTATTTAACATTCAGCCTAACGCGAATTTTTCATTTTTTTAACCGCAAGTTAGCGTCAGGGCGGGCTTCAGAGGCAGGGGAATGTCACAGACACCATATAGACACAAGGTGAATACTTTGTTACTTTACCGCCACCTCTGTACA
This sequence comes from Pantoea anthophila, assembly GCF_026104315.1. Taxonomy (NCBI): domain Bacteria; kingdom Pseudomonadati; phylum Pseudomonadota; class Gammaproteobacteria; order Enterobacterales; family Erwiniaceae; genus Pantoea; species Pantoea anthophila. The sequence continues at coordinate 3,215,662 of NZ_CP110473.1, read as the reverse complement.
ATTGGTATTACCAATTTACTCCGGACGACTGGCTTAATAAGAAGGGATGATGGCTTACAGTAAGATTCGCCAACCCAAGCTCTCAGATGCTATCGAGCAACAGCTCGAATCCCTGATTATGGAAGGGACACTGCGTCCGGGAGAGAAGCTGCTCCCTGAGCGCGAACTCGCCAAACAATTCGATGTCTCACGTCCGTCTCTCCGCGAAGCGATCCAGCGCTTAGAAGCGAAAGGATTGTTGCTGCGCCGTCAGGGCGGCGGAACATTCGTACAGGAGCATCTCTGGCAAAGCCTGAGTGATCCACTCGTTGAGCTTCTCGCAGACCATCCGGAATCACAGTTTGACCTGCTGGAAACGCGTCATGCCTTAGAGGGCATCGCCGCCTATTACGCAGCGCTGCGCGGCACAGAAGAAGATCTGCTGCGCATTCGCGACTGCCATGTGTACATCCAGCAGGCGCAGGACAGCGGCGATTTAGACGCCGAAGCGGACGCCGTGATGCAGTATCAGATCGCTGTCACAGAAGCGGCCCATAATGTGGTGCTTTTGCATTTGCTACGCTCAATGGGCCCTATGCTGGAACAAAACGTCCGTCAGAATTTCGAATTGCTCTACTCTCGCCGGGAAATGCTGGCAAAAGTGAGCGGTCACCGCGCCAGAATCTTTGAGGCGATTGTGGCCCGTGAGCCAGAAAAAGCGCGCGAGGCTTCACACCGTCACCTGGCGTTCATAGAGGAAATCTTGCTGGACAGAAGTCGGGAGCAGAGCCGTCGAGAACGCTCCCTGCGTCGTTTACAGCAACGTAAGGAATAACGTGCGACAAAGATCGTACGGACATGTGCGACGAGCCTGCCTGCTTGTGCTTTGACAGGCTCCCGATTATTCAACGTATTAGACACAGATAAGGAACACACCCATGTCAGAACGTTTACACAATGACGTGGATCCGATTGAAACTCGTGACTGGCTACAGGCGATCGAATCGGTCATCCGTGAAGAAGGTGTTGAACGTGCACAGTATCTGATCGATCAGGTACTGGGTGCAGCCCGCAAAGGCGGCGTGAACGTTGCTGCAGGATCGTCTGCTATCAGCAACTACATCAACTCTATTGCCGTTGAAGATGAACCCGACTATCCGGGCAACACCTCTCTTGAACGTCGTATCCGTTCCGCTATCCGCTGGAACGCCATCATGTCGGTGCTGCGCGCATCGAAGAAAGATCTGGAACTCGGCGGCCATATGTCCTCCTTCCAGTCTTCTGCGACCATTTATGAAGTGTGCTTCAACCACTTCTTCCGCGCGCGTAATGACAAAGATGGCGGCGATCTGGTCTATTTCCAGGGCCACATCTCTCCGGGCATCTATGCCCGTGCGTTCCTTGAAGGTCGCCTGACCGAAGAGCAGATGAACAACTTCCGTCAGGAAGTTGACGGTAAAGGTCTCTCTTCTTATCCGCACCCGAAATTAATGCCGGAGTTCTGGCAGTTCCCGACCGTTTCTATGGGTCTGGGTCCATTGTCAGCGATCTATCAGGCGAAGTTCCTGAAATATCTGGAACACCGTGGCCTGAAAGATACCTCTGCTCAGACCGTCTACGCCTTCCTGGGTGATGGTGAGATGGATGAGCCAGAATCCAAAGGTGCGATCACCATCGCGACCCGTGAAAAACTGGATAACCTGGTCTTCATCATCAACTGCAACCTGCAGCGTCTGGATGGCCCGGTCACCGGTAATGGCAAGATCATCAACGAGCTGGAAGGCATCTTTGCCGGTGCTGGCTGGGAAGTGATCAAAGTCATCTGGGGCGGTCGCTGGGATGAGCTGCTGCGCAAAGATACCAGCGGCAAGCTGATTCAGCTGATGAACGAAACTGTCGACGGCGACTACCAGACCTTTAAATCCCGTGATGGCGCCTATGTGCGTGAGCACTTCTTTGGTAAATATCCGGAAACCGCCGCGCTGGTTAAAGACATGTCCGATGATGAAATCTGGGCACTGAACCGTGGCGGCCACGATCCGAAGAAAATCTACGCGGCACTGAAAAAAGCGCAGGACACCAAAGGCAAGCCGGTGCTGATCCTGGCGCATACCATCAAAGGTTATGGTATGGGCGACACCGCGGAAGGCAAAAACATTGCTCACCAGGTGAAGAAGATGAACATGGATGGCGTGCGCTATATCCGTGATCGCTTCAACGTGCCGGTTGCTGACGATAAAATCGAAGAACTGCCGTACGTGACCTTCGAAAAAGGCTCAGAAGAGCACACTTACCTGCACGGTCAGCGTGAGAAGCTGGGTGGCTACCTGCCAACGCGTCAGCCGAAGTTCACCGAGAAGCTGGAAATGCCAGCGCTGGAAGAGTTCGGTGCGCTGCTGGAAGAGCAGAACAAAGAGATCTCCACCACCATCGCCTTCGTTCGTGCCCTGAACGTGATGCTGAAGAACAAGTCGATCAAAGATCGTCTGGTTCCGATCCTCGCGGATGAAGCGCGTACCTTCGGTATGGAAGGTCTGTTCCGTCAGATTGGTATCTACAGCCCGAACGGCCAGCAGTACACTCCGCAGGACCGTGAGCAGGTTGCTTACTACAAAGAAGATGAGAAAGGCCAGATTCTGCAGGAAGGGATCAACGAGCTGGGCGCAGGTTCATCCTGGCTGGCAGCGGCGACCTCTTACAGCACCAACAACCTGCCGATGATCCCGTTCTACATCTATTATTCGATGTTCGGCTTCCAGCGTATCGGCGATCTGATGTGGCTGGCGGGTGACCAGCAGGCGCGCGGCTTCCTGGTCGGCGGAACCTCCGGTCGTACCACGCTGAACGGCGAAGGCCTGCAGCATGAAGATGGCCACAGCCATATTCAGTCGCTGACCATCCCGAACTGTATCTCTTACGACCCGTCTTACGCCTATGAAGTGGCTGTCATCATGCATGATGGTCTGGTGCGTATGTATGGCGAAGCGCAGGAGAATATCTACTACTACATCACCACGCTGAACGAAAACTACCATATGCCAGCCATGCCGCAGGGTGCGGAAGAGGGTATCCGTAAGGGTATCTACAAGCTGGAAACGGTAGAAGGCAGCAAAGGCAAAGTGCAGCTGCTGGGCTCAGGTTCTATCCTGCGTCACGTACGTGAAGCGGCACAGATCCTGGCGAAAGATTACGGTATCGGCTCTGATGTCTACAGCGTCACCTCGTTCACCGAACTGGCGCGTGATGGCCAGGATTGTGAGCGCTGGAACATGCTGCATCCGACAGAAGAAGCACGCGTGCCTTACATCGCTCAGGTGATGAATGACGCGCCAGCAGTTGCCTCAACCGACTATATGAAACTGTTCGCTGAACAGGTTCGCAGCTATGTTCCAGCCAGCGATTACCGCGTGCTGGGTACCGATGGCTTTGGTCGCTCTGACAGCCGTGAGAATCTGCGTCATCACTTTGAAGTTGATGCATCTTATGTGGTGGTTGCTGCACTGGGTGAGCTGGCTAAACGCGGCGAGATCGAGAAGAAAGTGGTGGCGGAAGCCATTACCAAATTCAACATCGATGCCGATAAAGTTAACCCGCGTCTGGCTTAAGAGGTAAGAGAGTAATGGCTATCGAAATTAAGGTACCGGATATCGGGTCTGACGAAGTTGAAGTCACCGAGATTCTGGTGAAAGTTGGCGACAAGGTGGAAGCCGAGCAGTCGCTGATCACCGTGGAAGGCGACAAAGCCTCAATGGAAGTGCCTTCCCCGCAGGCTGGCGTAGTGAAAGAGATCAAAATCGCCACCGGTGACAAAGTAGAAACCGGCTCGCTGATCATGGTGTTTGACGCAGAAGGGGCCGCAGAAGCGGCACCTGCCGCCGCCGAAGAGAAGAAAGCGGATGCGGCACCTGCACCCGCCGCGGCAGCCGCCACCGCCAGCAAAGAAGTGGCTGTGCCGGATATCGGCGGTGACGAAGTTGAAGTCACTGAGATTCTGGTGAAGGTTGGCGATAAAGTTGAAGCCGAACAGTCACTGATTGTGGTGGAAGGTGATAAAGCGTCAATGGAAGTGCCGGCTCCGTTCGCGGGTGTGGTTAAAGAGATCACCATTGCGACCGGCGATAAAGTCAGCACCGGTTCTGCCATCATGGTCTTTGAAGCGGAAGGGGCTGCACCGGCCGCTGACGCGAAGCCAGAACTGAAAGAAGAAGCGGCATCGGCACCCGCCGCAGCGGCAGGCGCAAAAGAGGTTAACGTCCCGGACATCGGCGGTGATGAAGTAGAAGTCACCGAGATCCTCGTGAAAGTGGGCGACAAAGTTGACGCTGAGCAGTCACTGATTGTGGTGGAAGGCGATAAAGCGTCAATGGAAGTGCCTGCGCCATTCGCGGGTACCGTCAAAGAGCTGAAAGTGGCGACCGGCGACAAAGTCAGCACCGGATCACTGATCATGGTGTTTGAAGTCGAAGGTGCCGCACCGGCCCCGGCGGCAGCGAAGCAGGAAGCCGCACCGGCCCCGGCTGCGAAACCAGAAGCTAAATCTGCGGCGCCTGCTCCGGCAGCCAAAGCGGACAGCAAAGGTGAGTTTGCCGAGAACGATGCGTACGTTCACGCTACCCCGGTGATCCGTCGCCTGGCGCGTGAGTTCGGTGTGAACCTGGCGAAAGTCAAAGGCACCGGCCGTAAAGGTCGCATTCTGAAAGAAGACGTGCAGACTTACGTGAAAGAGGCGGTGAAACGCGCTGAAGCGGCACCGGCTGCGGCAAGCGGTGGCGGCCTGCCAGGCATGCTGCCATGGCCGAAAGTGGACTTCAGCAAGTTTGGCGAAGTCGAAGAAGTCGAACTGGGTCGTATCCAGAAAATTTCGGGTGCGAACCTGAGCCGTAACTGGGTGATGATCCCGCACGTTACGCATTTCGACAAAACCGATATCACCGATCTGGAAGCGTTCCGTAAGCAGCAGAATGCCGAAGCAGAGAAGCGTAAGCTGGATGTGAAGTACACCCCGGTGGTGTTCATCATGAAAGCTGTCGCTGCCGCGCTTGAGCAGATGCCACGCTTCAACAGCTCGCTTTCCGAAGATGCGCAGAAGCTGACGCTGAAGAAATACATCAACATCGGTGTGGCGGTCGATACGCCAAATGGCCTGGTGGTTCCGGTCTTCAAAGACGTGAACAAAAAGGGCATTACCGAGCTGTCGCGTGAGCTGATGGCGGTGTCGAAGAAGGCGCGTGACGGTAAGCTGACCGCGGGCGACATGCAGGGCGGATGCTTCACCATCTCCAGCCTGGGCGGCCTGGGAACCACGCACTTCGCGCCGATTGTTAACGCGCCGGAAGTGGCTATCCTGGGTGTGTCTAAATCGGCGATGGAGCCGGTGTGGAACGGTAAAGAGTTTGCGCCGCGTCTGATGATGCCAATCTCTCTCTCCTTCGACCACCGCGTGATCGACGGAGCTGATGGTGCAAGATTCATCACCATTATTGGCAATATGCTCTCAGACATACGTCGTTTAGTTATGTAAATGTGAAGAAGGCCGGCGGATGCCGGCCTTCCTTTAACGTTTCGTCGCGTCACGGTTGGCAGTTTGTTAACAATTCTGTAAACTCTTGCGGTGAAAGTCCCGGTGGAACAAGGGCATTATAAGAACGTCTGACCCGCCGGATATCAAATAAGAGGTCATGATGAGTACAGAGATTAAAACCCAGGTCGTGGTACTTGGGGCAGGTCCTGCAGGTTACTCTGCAGCCTTCCGTTGTGCGGATTTAGGTCTGGAAACCGTACTGGTAGAGCGTTACAGCACCCTTGGCGGTGTGTGTCTGAACGTCGGTTGTATCCCCTCTAAAGCGCTGCTGCACGTTGCCAAAGTGATCGAAGAGGCGAAAGCCCTTGAAGAGCACGGCATTGTGTTTGGTCAGCCCTCTACTGATATCAACAAGATTCGCAGCTGGAAAGAGAAGGTGATTAACCAGCTGACTGGCGGCCTGTCAGGAATGGCAAAAGGTCGTAAAGTCAAAGTGGTTAATGGCCTCGGCAAATTCACCGGTGCTAACACCCTGGTGGTGGAAGGTGAAGGCGGCGCGACCACCATCAACTTCGATAACGCCATCATCGCTGCGGGTTCACGCCCAATCGAACTGCCTTTCATTCCTCATGACGATCCCCGCGTCTGGGATTCAACCGATGCGCTGGAACTGAAAGAAGTGCCGAAGCGTCTGCTGGTCATGGGCGGCGGTATCATCGGTCTGGAAATGGCGACGGTGTATCATGCGCTGGGTTCAGAGATCGATGTGGTTGAGATGTTTGACCAGGTTATCCCGGCTGCGGATAAAGATGTCGTCAAAGTCTTTACCAAGAAAATTAGCAAGAAGTTCAACCTGATGCTGGAAACCAAAGTGACCGCCGTTGAAGCAAAAGACGATGGCATTTACGTTTCAATGGAAGGCAAAAAGGCACCGGGTGAAGCGCAGCGTTATGACGCCGTGCTGGTGGCTATCGGTCGTGTGCCGAACGGTAAAGGTCTGGATGCCGGTAAAGCGGGCGTGGAAGTAGACGATCGCGGCTTTATCCGCGTCGACAAGCAGATGCGTACCAACGTGCCACACATCTATGCTATCGGCGACATCGTCGGTCAGCCAATGCTGGCGCACAAAGGCGTGCACGAAGGCCACGTTGCGGCGGAAGTGATCTCCGGTCTGAAGCACTACTTCGACCCGAAAGTGATCCCATCCATTGCCTATACTGAGCCAGAAGTTGCCTGGGTCGGTCTGACCGAGAAAGAAGCGAAAGAGAAGGGCATCAGCTACGAGACTTCCACCTTCCCGTGGGCTGCCTCTGGCCGTGCTATCGCTTCAGATTGTGCAGACGGTATGACCAAACTGATTTTCGATAAAGAGACGCACCGTGTCATCGGTGGCGCGATTGTCGGCACTAACGGCGGCGAGCTGTTAGGCGAAATCGGTCTGGCGATTGAGATGGGTTGTGATGCGGAAGATATCGCGCTGACCATCCATGCTCACCCGACCCTGCATGAGTCAGTCGGTCTGGCAGCAGAAATCTTCGAAGGCAGCATCACCGATCTGCCTAACGCGAAAGCGAAGAAGAAGTAAGTTTCCGCTGCTGACGAAAAAGCCTCCAATATGGAGGCTTTTTTTTGGTCTGGATTATGCGAAGACCAAAGCGATGTCACCACAGACTAACGGCATCTGCGATGCGCTTCCACATGACGATATTGCAGGAAGATGGCGTTCCGCAAAAGCGGTATGGTGAACCCGACACATTACAATCTGATCTTGATGACTGGCTGGCTCACTTAATAATCAGCGAACTCATCAGGGGAAAATGTGCCCTGTCCGGACGCTTATGGAAATATTACCTGATGGAAAAAGCCTCTGGGCTGAGAAGAATTCAATCCAAATGTACTCTGATAAATACCTGTATAAATAACGGGTAACTTTCAGATGAAGTCTGAGCTGATAAAACTGAGTATGGCCCCATGAGAGGCTTACTGATTTGGCCGTTCAGGTAAGACCTTACCTATCAGATAGACAACTCCGATAGACAGACCAATCGCCATCAGCCGCTCATGCCAGGTTTCATAGTGAAAGAACCAGTAGCAGCACAGAAGTAGCAGTAACCCGCCTATGATCGCACCTGACACCTCTATAAGGCTATACATGATGCGTTTACCTAAGCTCCGCTTAGCAGGCCCATTATCTCGCATTAGCGTTTACCTCCTTCTCTACCATTTCAATGATCCGTTCAAAAGCCGGTTGCCCTTGCGTTCGCTTCACATTGAGAGCTTCTAAGAACGGGTTCAGAGCTGGCTCAAGTAGGAAGTAGAGTAAATCATAGTTCCTCACGCGTAATGCGTTATAGACTTCAGGATTGCTCTTTTGCAGCTTTTCAGAGGTATAGATACATCTCTCTGTCATGCCACCAATAAGCAGGGCATTACCAATCAGACCACCTCTGACCGCAACAAGGAACGAGCTACGCTGCGCAATGGTAGTTGCTAACCTTCCTGCTATTAATGAGTTCGTAAGCGTCCGGCCAGCAACTGAAGCCATCGTTTTGCTATAGATAGCGTTCTGCGCTGGTGTTCCACGCTTTAGGGGGATAAACCGCAGCTTCATCTTTGGAATACGTTTTTTTGCATGTTCCCCGCGTCAACGGAAACAAACTCAGCCTCCTTAGCGCTCAGCGACGCGCTCCCCATACCGCCACCCGCTCCACAAACATCTGCGCCAGGGCCGCAATGGCGCTGTTGCCGGGCAGCCTCTCTTCATTGATATACATCACCAGCGAACTGCTGCGTCGGCGGCCCTGCAACAGCGGCAGGGGGCGCAGTTCACCGCTCTTCAGCAGCCCGGCGATATTCTGTTCCGGTAACCAGCCATAGCCCAGCTGATGCTGGACTGCTTCAATCGCGGCGGAGAGCGTCGTGAAGGACCAGTTCTCCGCCTGATCGCCACTGACCTCGGATTGCTGCTGTTGCTGCCGATCCAGGATGGTGATGCAGGGCCAGCGAGCCAGCGTGGCGGCACTCAGCGGGGCGGGTTCACTGTGCAGGGGGTGATCCCGATGGGCAACGGCCACGAAATCGACGCTCATCAGGCTCTCGCCGGCAACAGGGGCATCGCCATATTGCGCGACCAGCCAGAGGTCAGCCTGCTGCTCAGCCAGCCTTTCCGGCGTTTCGCTGCGAACAATTTCGCTGAACCAGATGCGGACATGGGGGTAGTGCTGCTGAAAGGTCTGCAGCACATCAAACAGCAGAGGTTTAGGCAGCGTCGCGTCCACCATCAGATCGATGCGCGAACGTTCACCCCGCTGCAGTGCATGCGCCTTAGCTTCAAGCGCGCTGAATCCCTCCAGCAATGGACGAACCTGAGCCAGTAGCTGATGTCCTTCGGCAGTGAGGACGGCGCGACGCCCCTCCTGTTGCAGCAGAGTCAGACCCAGCCGCTGCTGAAGCAGGCTAAGCTGATAGCTCAGTGAAGACTGGCTGCGATGATGCTTTTCTGCAGCCAGCGCAAAGCTCCCTTCATTCACCACCGCGTCGAGCAGCGCCCACTGTTCCAGTGTCGTTTTATACATGGTAACTCATCGAAAAATTGGATTATTCAGTGCTAAAAATAGCGTTATTCATCTCATCTGTAACGCGTAATAATCTCCTCAAGGCAAATAAATGAGGAATTGACCATGAGCACTTTTGATAAACATGATCTGTCAGGCATCGTTGGCAAACACCTGGTTTACACCTACGACAACGGCTGGAATTACGAGCTCTACATCAAAAATGCCAGCACGATCGACTATCGCATCCACAGCGGCATGGTGGGTAATCGCTGGGTTAAAAATCAGCATGTCTATGTCGTCCGTCTGGCGCAGGATGTCTATAAAGTTTCCTGGACTGAACCTACCGGCACCGATGTCAGCCTGGCCGTCAACCTGGCGGATAAAATCTTCCACGGCACCATCTTCTTCCCGCGCTGGGTAATGAATAATCCGGAAAAAACCGTCTGTTTCCAGAATGACCATCTGGAAGAGATGGCTGCCTTCCGCGAAGCAGGTCCGGCTTACCCAACCGAAGTCATTGACGAGTTCGCGACGCTGACCGTAATCCGCGATGTGGGCGAAAATAACGAAAGCGTGATCGACTGCCCGCCCGATCAGCTCCCCGCTGACTTCCCGGAAAATCTGAAAAACTGATAGCAGGCAGAAGAGGTCTTCAGGGCCTCTTCTGCGCCGCTGTGTCTGGCCGGTGGCATCGATGGCCAGTCCTGCAAACCGCACCTTTCTATTCCTGCCCGTTATCGATTCGGCCCTGATACTTCTCTTAAACCGCGATAAACCTGACATTTTCCGGGGCTAATTTCCCCGGCATGCGGTACGCTCGGGACTGTCCGTTTACGCACAGTCAGCCCGCGCAGACGGCGAACCGGACGGGCAGAATGGGCGTAGTCGATTATGTTGTATTTTTGTAAACAGATTAACAAACAGACGAAATCCTGCTATTCTGCCCTCCGCGAAACCGGGCACCTCAACCTGGACAAGAAAAGGGAAGGTTGTTCTCCATAAGTGAGCAAGGTGGTCGGAAAGCCCTACATAATGAGAGCGAGGATAACGTCGTGCTAGAAGAATACCGTAAGCACGTTGCCGAGCGTGCTGCCCAGGGAATTGTTCCTAAGCCTTTAGAGGCTTCCCAGATGGCCGCGCTGGTTGAACTGCTGAAAAATCCACCTGCGGGTGAAGAAGAATTTCTGACCGATTTACTGGTCAACCGAGTCCCACCTGGCGTCGATGAAGCGGCGTATGTCAAAGCCGGTTTCCTGGCGGCTGTTGCCAAAGGCGAAGCAACCTCTCCTCTGATCTCTCCTGAAAAAGCGGTCGAACTGCTCGGTACCATGCAGGGCGGTTATAACATTCATCCGTTGATCGAGGCGCTGGACGACAGCCGACTGGCCCCCATCGCGGCCAAAGCCCTTTCACACACCCTGCTGATGTTCGACAACTTCTATGATGTCGAAGAGAAAGCCAAAGCGGGCAATGAATACGCGAAGCAGGTCATGCAATCCTGGGCCGATGCGGAATGGTATCTGTCACGTCCTGAGCTGGCCGAAAAGATCACGGTCACGGTATTCAAGGTAACGGGCGAAACCAACACCGACGACCTCTCTCCGGCCCCGGATGCCTGGTCACGTCCTGACATCCCGCTGCACGCTCTGGCGATGCTGAAAAATGCCCGCGAAGGCATTGAGCCGGATGAGCCGGGCAATATCGGCCCGATCAAACAGATCGAAGCGCTGCAGGCCAAAGGCTATCCGCTGGCTTACGTCGGTGACGTGGTCGGAACCGGCTCATCCCGTAAATCCGCCACCAACTCGGTGCTGTGGTTCATGGGCGACGACATCCCGAACGTGCCAAACAAAAAAGGCGGCGGCGTGGTGCTGGGCAGCAAGATTGCGCCTATCTTCTTCAACACCATGGAAGATGCGGGCGCACTGCCGATTGAAGTGGACGTCAACGACCTGAACATGGGCGATGTGATCGACATCTACCCCTACAAAGGTGAAGTGCGTAACCACGAAACCAACGACCTGCTGGCCAGCTTCGAACTGAAAACCGAAGTGCTGATTGATGAAGTGCGCGCCGGTGGCCGTATTCCGCTGATCATCGGCCGTGGCCTGACCACCAAAGCGCGCGAGTCGCTGGGTCTGCCGCACAGCACCGTATTCCGTCAGGCGAAAGATGTTGCGGAGAGCACCCGTGGCTTCTCACTGGCGCAGAAAATGGTCGGCCGCGCCTGTGGCGTGACCGGTGTGCGTCCGGGCGCGTATTGCGAACCGAAGATGACCTCCGTGGGCTCGCAGGATACCACCGGTCCGATGACCCGTGACGAGCTGAAAGATCTGGCTTGCCTGGGCTTCTCTACCGATCTGGTGATGCAGTCCTTCTGCCACACCGCCGCCTATCCTAAGCCGGTCGATGTGAACACGCACCACACGCTGCCAGACTTCATCATGAACCGTGGCGGTGTCTCACTGCGTCCGGGTGACGGCATTATTCACAGCTGGCTGAACCGTATGCTGCTGCCGGATACCGTAGGAACCGGCGGCGACTCCCATACCCGTTTCCCTATCGGCATCTCTTTCCCGGCCGGTTCGGGCCTGGTGGCGTTTGCCGCGGCAACGGGCGTCATGCCGCTCGATATGCCGGAATCGGTCCTGGTGCGCTTCAAAGGCAAGATGGAACCCGGTATTACCCTGCGCGATCTGGTTCACGCCATTCCGCTTTATGCCATCAAACAGGGCCTGCTGACCGTTGAGAAGAAAGGTAAGAAAAACATCTTCTCTGGCCGCATCCTGGAGATTGAAGGTCTGCCGGATCTGAAAGTTGAGCAGGCGTTTGAACTGTCCGATGCGTCAGCAGAGCGTTCTGCGGCGGGCTGTACCATTAAGCTGGATAAAGCGCCAATCATCGAATATCTCAACTCCAACATCGTGCTGCTGAAGTGGATGATCGCAGAAGGTTACGGCGATCGTCGTACGCTGGAGCGTCGCGTGGAGAGCATGGAGAAATGGCTGGCCGATCCTCAGCTGCTGGAAGCCGATGCGGATGCGGAATACGCCGCCGTGATCGAGATCGATCTGGCTGATATCAAAGAGCCGATCCTCTGTGCCCCTAACGATCCTGACGATGCCCGTCTGCTCTCGGACGTTCAGGGCGAGAAGATCGACGAAGTGTTTATCGGCTCGTGCATGACCAACATCGGTCACTTCCGTGCTGCCGGTAAGCTGCTGGACAGCCACAAAGGTCAGCTGCCAACCCGTCTGTGGGTGGCGCCGCCAACCAAGATGGATGCCGCACAGCTGACTGAAGAGGGCTACTACAGCGTCTTCGGTAAAAGCGGTGCGCGTATCGAGATCCCGGGCTGTTCACTCTGCATGGGTAACCAGGCACGTGTGGCAGACGGTTCGACAGTGGTTTCCACCTCGACCCGTAACTTCCCGAACCGTCTCGGTACCGGCGCTAACGTCTATCTGGCGTCTGCCGAGCTGGCTGCCGTTGCATCACTGCTGGGCCGGCTGCCCACGCCTGATGAGTATCAGCAATTTATGGCGCAGGTCGATAAAACGGCCAGCGACACCTATCGCTATCTCAACTTCGACCAGCTGGCGCAGTACACCGACAAAGCGGAAGGCGTGATTTTCCAGACCGCAGTCTGATCCTTCACCTTGTAAGCATGCATAAGGGGCGATGATTCGCCCCTTTTTTTCGTCTTCGCGCCGGTCACCGGCACGATCAAAAGCTGGATTTCGCCTGACAGCCTGTAATAATGCGCGACGTGTCACATTATGCTGCAAAGCCAGCCGTGACACTCATTGAGTGACGCGACGACGTTGAGAGGAACGGGCGATGGAATATGAATTTTTACGCGATGTGACCGGACAGATTAAGGTCCGCATGTCGATGGATCATGAAGCGGTCGGCCACTGGTTCAACGAAGAGGTGAAAAACGATCCGGGTCTGCTGGATGAAGTCGAAGCCGCTATCGAAGACGTCAAAGGCAGCGTGCGACAGTGGCAGCGCATCGGCAGCGAATACACCATCCTGGTTGATGAGGAGGAGGTGATGATTCGCGCCAACCTGCTGGCGCTGGAAGATGACGGCATGGAGGAGGGGATGAACTACTATGACGAAGAGAGCCTCTCATTCTGCGGCATTGAAGATTTTCTGCTGGTCATCGCCGCGTACCGCCAGTTTGTTAACCAGTATGGCAATCCCGTCCGGCGTTAAATGCCGGACGATCGCCTCAGGTGGCGCTTCACGTCTGGCCGGGATGTGAAACCGCCCGGCGCCAGGGGCAGCTTAGCTCAGCGAGGCGCCACCGCAGATCACCAGTTGCTGCCCGGTGATTGCCGCTGCTGAGGGAGAGAGCAGGAACGCCACCAGATCGGCCACTTCCTGCGGCTGAATATAGCGGCCTATTGGCGGCAGGCGCGGCGGTGAACTGGCGCGGCCCGGCTGGTTCAGCATCGGTGTTTCGGTCGCACCGGGGGCCACGATATTGGCGGTAATGCCACGCGGAGCCAGTTCTGCCGCCCAGCTGCGCACCATGCCGATCATCGCTGATTTGGTCGCCACGTACTGACTGCGGCCTGCGGCACCGCCTGACGTACGGCTGCCCAGCAGCAGCACTCTCCCGCCTGCCGCCATCCGCGGTGCAAAATGGTTCGCCAGCTGTTCCGCAGCGGCCACGTGCAGCTGCCACAGACGGGCGCTGGCCGCCAAATCCAGTTCCCCCAGCGGCGCGGCCTGCATCATACCCGCGGCATGGATCACCGCCTGCGGCACAGGCAGTTGCTCCAGCAGCGCCTGCAGGGCAGCGCTGTCACTGATATCGATCTGATGACTCTGCCAGCCCGGTTCTGTGCGGCAGACCGCCGAACGGCTCAGGCCGATCACCTGCCAGCCGTCACTCAGTAAGCGGTCACAAATCGCCTGACCGATGCCGGAGCTGGCACCGGTCACCAGCGCCATCCGTTCATTCACGCGTCACCTCCCTGCACCCATGACTCCTCAATCCGCACATATTTGATCGCCTGACGATACCAGGTATAGGCGATATGCAGTTCGCCATGCAGACCCTCTTTGATGCTGGGATAGGAGAACTCACGGTTTAACTTCTGCTGCGAGTTATTGGTCATACAGTAGCCATCGCCTTCGTCCAGGTTGCGCTGCAGCGGCCAGCTTTTGCCGCCATCTGTTGAGATCGCCAGCGTCATGGGCGCACGGGGCGCACCCCAGAAGGCGGTACGGCCGCTGTGTACCACCGGTCCGGCGGCAACCGCCACCTCACCGTCCTCTTCATCATCTTCAATTTCGTCATAGAGCGACAGGCGACGTTCGCTGGCACCTTCAGCGCTCATGGCGTTAAACACCAGCGCCAGATGACCGTTGCGCAGCGTCGTGACCTGAATAGAGGAGTTGTTATTTGGCAGCGACAGCGCTTCGGGTGCACTCCAGCTCTCACCCTGATCAAACGAGCGGCTCTGGTAGATGTGATCGGCCCAGCGACTGCGGTAGAGCGCCAGCAGCGAGCCATCCTCCAGCAGGGTGACGTTCATATGGACGCAGCCGGTGCTGTCAGGCACGCTGACATCGCGCCAGCTCCAGCCTTTATCCTCCGAGATCTTCACGGCGCTGACATCATAGTTACCCACCCATTTTTCACCGGGCGGCGTCAGGCAGTAAAAGACCGGCAGCAGCCAGTTACCATTCGGCAGCACCACGATCGGCTGACGAATAAAGGTGCCAGGCTTATCCAGCAGGGTGTCGATCGCGCCCCAGCTCCGGCCCAGATCGTGAGACTGACGATAGCGCACGATGGCGGTGTCCTGATTACCGGACTTCTGCGCCGTCCAGAGCAGCCACAGGACCTGATCGGGATCGAGGAACAGCACCGGATTCTGCTCGGACCGCGTCGGATCCTCAGAGAGTTTCTGCGCCTCACTCCAGCGATCGCTGCCGTTCTGCAGCCGTGAACACCAGACAGAGATATCGGCGATCCCCTCCTGGGTGCCGCCAAACCAGACGCAGAGCAGATCGCCATCCGGCAGCGGCAGCAGGTTAGCCGCATGGTTTTGCGGGCAGGAGGAGGGCAGCATCGCAACCTGCTGCGCGCTATCCTGCGGATGCGGCGCAAGCTGGCCGGTGCGTTCGGCGGTGACGGTTTCCTGAGTCATATTAGGCTCCACTCTTTTGTGCATTGCGTTGCGGTTGAGGCTGAGACTGGCGTGACGGGATGCAGCGGTCAATCACCATAATGATCGCCGGCGTGGCCAGCGCCACATACATATTATCGATGCCAAACGGATTCCCCATCAGGAACCAGACGGAGGTGACCAGACAGGAACCAATCAGACCGGCGTTGGCGCCGCGTGTGCTTTTAAACCACGGCAGATAGAACGCCATGATCGCCACGACGGTGATCGACAGGCGAATCGCGCGGGTAAAGAAGGAGAGCTTCAGCACTTCCGGGAAGAACAGCACAAACAGCAGCGGAAAGAAGCCGATGGCAATCGAGAACCAGCGCGTCACTTTGAACTCGCGCTCTGGCGTAGGGTGACGGTAAGGGACATAAAAATCTTTCACCACCAGCGAGGCGATCGCCAGCGCCACGGTGCCGACGCTGACGAAAATCGATGCCACCAGCGAGGTCGTCACGATGCCAGCCAGCCAAGGGGACATATCCTGCAAAAACACCGGCAGGGCATAGAGGCTCTTGATGTCGGGATGAGCAAACTTCGCCGCCACGCCGATCAGTGCCATCGCCAGGCCGATAGGCAGGCAGAAGAAGAAGGCGACCCACGTGGCACGCTTAGCGGATTTGACATCTTTGGTCGAGGAGATCGCCTGGATCACAAACTGGGTGCAGAAGATCGAGCCCACGGTTCCGATCAGCCAGGCCACAATGGTACTGGCCCCGACGTGACCATCCCACGTCCAGTAGAAGGCGGGCATTTTCTCGATCATCGGGGCCACGCCGCCGGTCATCTTCAGCGCCACGTAGAGGATAATCAGGATCCCGATGTACTTAATGGCGCTGTGCAGCAGCGTCACCCAGGCCACCCCTTTCATGCCGCCAAACGCGAAGTAGAAGGTACTCACCACCGCGGTAATAAAGGCCGCCTGGGTCAGGTCGATCTTCAGCACGGTAGAGATCGCCGCCGCGCCGCTGATGTAGTTGCCGACGTTCACCAGCAGCAGCGCATAGATCATGATCAGCGAAATGATGTTTTTGGTCGAACTGCCATATTTTTCGGCGATCGCTCCGGAGATGGTGATCTTACCGGTGTTGTAGATGCGCTTCACCAGGATCAGACCAAACAGCGGGAAGCCAATCGCCGCGCCGATCACTGACCAGGAAGCGGCGAAGCCATTTTCAAAGGCGGCCTGCGCAGTGCCGATCGTGGATTTTGCCCCGATATATTCCGACATCAGCATGATGCCGACGATAAAGGCGGGCATGGCGCGGGAGCCTTCCATAAAGTCACCGCTGCTTTTACTGCGCAGCCGCCAGGTCAGCCAGGTGGTGAACAGGATATAGGCGACCACCATGCCTACGATCAGTAAGGTGCTCTCAGTTGAAAATGCGTTCATCATAACCTCGATTGTGCTGGCAGATGGCGACCATCAGGTTCGTTCTCATCTGACCGGTAGGAGACAAAGGCGATGGCGTTTATTGCAGGTAGTGGGTGACGATCTGACGGATCTGCTGCTGCTCTTCGGCGCTGAACTGCACCGCATAGCGGCTTTCACCCACCTCGAAGCCCAGCAGGCTGACCGCTTTTTTCACGGCGGCCGGTGAGAAACCGATGCTGTAGAGCGCCGTGCGCAGACCGGTGACGTTCTCCTGAGCCTGCTGCGAACCGGCAATATCGCCGGCAGCGAAGCGCGCCCAGATAGCGTTAATCGCCTCCGGGGCCACGTTGGCCAGCCCGGAAATGGCGGCGGAGCAGCCCTCAACAAACCCCTGATGGATCAGCGAGTCGGGGCCATTCAGCACATCAAAACCGTCACAGTCGGCGGTGGCCTGCAGGAAGCCGCGCAGGCTGTCATAACTGCCCGCCGAATCTTTGATGCCGATGATGTTGGGATGGGCGGCCAGCGTGCGCACCGTTTCCGGCTGCAGCGTATTGCCGGTGCGCGCCGGGATGTTGTAGAGGAACAGCGGCACCGTCAGCGCGTCAGCCACGCGCCGGTAGTGATCGATCAGCTCCTGCTGTTTCAGCGGCACAAACCAGGGGGTGATCGCAGAGACGGCATCCACGCCCAGGCGGGCGATCTGTGTGCCCAGCCGGATCGTTTCACGCGTCGAGATTTCGCCGATGTGCGCTACTACCGCCGCGCGGCCGCTGACTTCATCCACGCAGGTGGCGGTGACGGCGAGCTTTTCCTGCTCGTTCAGCACAAAGAATTCGCCGTTGGTGCCGCCGCAGAAGATGCCGTTACCGGCCCGGAGCTGTCGTCTGACCTGCTCACGCTGTCTCACCGGATCAAAAGCGCCGTCACGATCGAAAGTGGTGACGATGGCGGTCAGTACGCCGCTTATTTTCTTATTCATGACAATCCTCATTACGCCTGGCAGGAAGGAAACAGGGTCAGATAGACCGCGCGCACATCGTCAGCGGTGACCGCCATCGGGACATTTTTCATCAGGCGCTGCACGTCGAGCGCGGCTTCCACCAGATAGGGCAGGTGATCCGGGCCGATGCCCAGCGCTTCCAGACTGGCAGGCAGCTGCAGACGCGCCACCAGTGCGGTGAAGTAGTCGACCAGCGCATGGGATTTCGCTTCATCACTTAATCGGCGGTCAGCGTCGGGCAGCAGGTCATAGGCCTGAGCGAACTTACTCACCGCCGCCGGACGGACAAAGCGCATGCAGGGGGCCAGCAGAATGGCATTCGCCACGCCGTGCGGCAGATGATATTTGCCGCCGAGCGGGTAGGAGAGGGCGTGCACCAGATGCGTGCCGGCATGGGCAATCGACGCGCCGCCATAATAAGAGGCCCACAACATCTCCAGTCGTGCCTGCAGATTCTCCGGCTCCCGCAGGGTGGTTTCGAGATTGGCGAACAGCTTCTTCATCCCGATCAGCGCATAGTTATCGCTGACCGGATTGGCGACGCAGGCGGTAAAGCACTCGATCAGGTGGCAGAGGGCATCAATACCGGTTGAGGAGGCGATGTGTGCGGGCATGCTGGTGGTGAGTTCCGGCACCAGCGCGACGACATCGGGCAGCATGATCGGGGAAATAATGCCGACTTTGGTCTCCTTCTCCGGGATCGCCAGAATCGCATTGGGCGTGGCTTCTGAGCCGGTACCCGCAGTGGTCGGAATCAGCATGGAGCGGGTGCGGTGCTGCGGTTTCTCCCCCGCCAGCAGGGCTTCCAGCGACGGGGCCGCATCCACGCACAGCACCGACAGCAGCTTTGCCACATCCAGCACGCTGCCACCGCCGATACCGATCACCATGTCAGCCCTGCGCGACGTGAGTGCGGCAAGAAGGGCGGCCACATCATGCTGGCTCGGCTCGGGGGGAACACTGTTCACCACGCTGATGTGGGGGATCTGCTCCCGGAGTTGCCCCAGCAGCGCCTGCACCGCCGGAATCGCTTCAATGTTCCGGTCAGTTACCACTACCGCGGATGAAACCCCCTCCAGCAGATAGCGCATGTCGTTTAACGCCTGATAGCCGCTGATCACCGTGCTGTTAATGTTCATTTCATACCCTTATATCGATCGCGTCTGAGCAGATGATTAACTTTGCTCATCTCAATGCGAGGTCAGTCACTCTGTATGGCTCATTTTATAGGGCATATCGATTTCGATTAATTTGAAGTTGCTCACATATAATCAATTATGATTGAATATAATCAATGGCAACGGCAATCGCCTGACAGGAGTGAGGATGGGCTCATCATTATGGAAAACGCCGGTACTGGTCATCGCCGATGACTTTACCGGTGCCAACGATGCGGGAAGCGGACTGGCGCAGGCCGGCGCAGGCGTTCAGGTGCTGTTCGACACCCAGGGCGCGTTGCCAGAGACGGCAGATGTGCTGGTCGTCAGCACGGAGAGTCGGGCGATCAGCGCCACCCAGGCGGCAGAGCGCGTTACGCAGGCGGTGCGGCACTTCGCGGCGCAGTTTCAGCACGGCTGGCTGTTCAAAAAGATCGACTCCACGCTGCGCGGCAATATCGGCGCTGAAACGGCGGCGGCACTGAAGGCCAGTGCGAAAACGCTGGCGCTGGTTGCACCGGCGGTGCCCCGACTGGGCCGCACCACGTGCGGAGGTCACGTCCGGGTCCATCAGCGTCTGCTCACGGACACCGAATTTGCCAGCGATCCGAAAACCCCGATCGCCAGCGCCAGCGTTCTTGAACAGATGCAGATCGCCGGCAGCGTGCTCGATCTTGCCACGCTGCGCAGCGACCGGCTTGATGCGGTGCTGGCGGCGGCGCACGGCATCGTCGTGGTGGATGCTGAAACCGGGGCGGACCTGGCGCGACTGATCGCCGCGGCTGCGCGGCTGCGCGAGACGCCGCTGCTGGTCGGTGCCGCCGGATTAAGCGATGCGCTGGGCGCCGCGCTCCGGGTACGGCTTCCCCGGCCGGTGCTGGCGGTGGTGGGATCGATGAGCGAGAGCGGGCAGCAGCAGGTTGCCACGCTGCTCAGCCAGCGTGACGCAGCGAGAGTGGATGTCGATATCCGGCAGCTGTTCCGGCAGCCCGCCTGGCCCGATCGGGATCGCTGGATCGACGAGGCGGCTGCGGCACTGCGGGCCGGTCGCCATACGGTGATCACCACCTGCCAGCACGAGGCGCAGCGGCACGAGATTGCGCAGCTCTGTCAGCACTTCAGCATGACGCGCCAGCAGCTGGGGGAGGCGATCTGTCAGTTTCTCGGCGAGATCACCTACCGGCTCTGCCGCACTGCGCAGCCGCATGCGCTCTATCTGTCGGGAGGGGATGTGGCGATGGCCGTCGCCCGGGCACTGGGTGCCAGCGGCTTTACCATTCAGGGTCTGGTGGCGGGCTGTGTGCCGCACGGGGTTCTGCTTAACAGTGAATTTACTCTGCCGGTGATGACCAAAGCGGGTGGCTTTGGTGATGAAAACACCCTGGTAGCAGCCATTGATTTTATTGAGGAGAAGTCGAGTGAGTAAAATTATTGCGATCACCATGGGCGACCCGGCGGGCATCAGTCCGGAAATCATCATTAAATCGCTCTCTGAAGGTGAGCTGAATGGCATTCCTGCCGTAGTGATTGGCTGCGCCAGTACGCTGCGCCGCATTCTGGCGATGAACATTACGCCCCAGGCCGAGCTGCGGGTTCTTGACCGGGTGCAGGATGCACGCTTTGCTCCGGGCATCATCAACGTGATTGACGAGCCGCTGGCTGACCCCGACGCGCTGAAACCTGGCGTGGTGCAGAAAGAGGCGGGCGATCTGGCGTGGCGCTGTGTGAAACGTGCTACGGCGCTGGCGCTGGCGGGCGACGTGCAGGCGATTGCCACCGCGCCGCTGAACAAAGAGGCGATGCATGCGGCCGGCCATCTCTACCCGGGGCATACGGAGCTGCTGGCCCACCTCACTGACACCCGGGATTACGCCATGGTGCTCTACACCGATAAGCTGAAGGTGATTCACGTCACCACTCACATTGCCCTGCGTAAGTTCCTCGACACGCTGAACCAGCCGCGCATTAAAACGGTCATTGGTATGGCGGACACTTTCCTGCGGCGCGTCGGTTATCAGGCTCCGCGCATCGCCGTGGCGGGCGTCAATCCCCATGCCGGAGAGAACGGGCTGTTTGGCGATGAGGAGATCACCACCGTTGCACCTGCCATTCAGGCGATGAAAGCGCAGGGGATTGATGTCGCCGGGCCGTGCCCGCCGGACACGGTGTTCCTGCAATGCCAGGAGGGGCACTATGACATGGTGGTCGCGATGTACCACGATCAGGGGCATATCCCGCTGAAGCTGCTGGGCTTCTATGACGGCGTCAACATTACCGCCGGCCTGCCGTTTATCCGCACCTCTGCGGACCACGGCACCGCCTTTGATATCGCCTGGACAGGTAAAGCGAAGTCTGAGAGCATGGCGATCTCCATCAAACTCGCGATGCAGCTCGCATAGGGAAATATGAAGGGACAGAGCCGTCTTGACCAGATTATGGATTATCTGAAAAGCCATAATCTGGTGACTGTTGAGCAACTGGTCAGTGCGATCTCCGCCTCACCCGCCACGATTCGCCGTGATTTGATCAAGCTGGATAAAGAGGGCGTGATCAGCCGCAGTCACGGTGGTGTCACCCTGAATCGGTTTATTCCCGCCCAGCCGACCACCCTGGAGAAGATGCAGCGTCACCTGGCGGAGAAGCAGGCCATTGCGGAGTGCGCCGCCAGCTTTGTCCGGGCAGGCGATGCCATCGTGCTGGATGCCGGCACCACCATGCTGGAACTGGCGCGTCAGCTGACGCATCTGCCGCTGCGGGTGATCACGGCCGATCTGCACATTGCGCTGTTCCTGTCGGAATTTAAGCAGATTGAGGTGACGATTATCGGCGGACGGATTGATGACTCCAGTCAGTCCTGCGTGGGGGAACATGGACGCCGGTTGCTGCGCAGCATCAATCCCGATATCGCCTTCGTCAGCTGTAACTCCTGGAGCCTGGAGCGCGGCATCACCACGCCGACCGAGGAGAAAGCGGGGCTGAAACATGACCTGCTGGCCAATGCGGCTCGCCGGGTTCTGCTGGCGGACAGCAGCAAATATGGTTCCTGGTCGCTGTTCTGCGCGGCACCGCTGGATGAGCTGACCGACGTGGTTACAGACAGCGGTTTAGAGGACGTGGTCTGCCGCACGCTGCGCGAGCGCGGCATTGCGCTCGCGCTGACAGCCTGAGAGACAGTACGCGCAGGTTACCGCCGGTAACGCTGCGCGCCGGGTGATTACAGCGTCTTCAGACCAACAGAAGGGATGTTTCTGCCGTAGTAGATCTCACGCATCTCTTTCCACAGCAGGTCGGTGATGCGTTTGTGCTCCTGCGGGCTGAGATCTTCCGGACGGGTGTTAAACAGGTAGTGCTTCAGCTCAAACTCTTTCAGCAACATCTTGGTGTGGAAGATGTTTTCCTGATAGACGTTCACATCCACCATGTCATACATCGCCTTCATATCTTCAGACATGAAGTTCTGAATCGAATTAATCTCGTGGTCGATAAAGTGCTTCATCCCTTTCACGTCACGGGTAAAGCCGCGTACACGGTAATCGACGGTGACGATGTCTGACTCCAGCTGGTGGATCAGGTAGTTCAGCGCTTTCAGCGGTGAGATCACGCCACAGGTTGAGACTTCAATATCCGCGCGGAACGTGCAGAGTCCGCCTTCAGGGTGGCTCTCCGGGTAGGTGTGCACGCAGATATGGCTCTTATCCAGATGGGCCACCACCGAGTTGGGCAGGGGACCCGGATGTTCTGAGTTATCGATATCTTTTGGATCGATCGGCTCTTCGCTGACCAGAATCGTGACGCTGGCTCCCTGCGGCTCATAATCCTGACGCGCGATGTTCAGCACGTTGGCACCGATGATGGAGCAGGTCTCGGTCAGGATCTCCGTCAGGCGATTCGCGTTATATTGTTCATCGATATAGGCGATGTACCCATCGCGTTCAGCTTCAGTATTCGCATAGCAGATATCGTAAATACAAAAACTCAGGCTTTTCGTCAGGTTGTTGAAGCCATGTAGTTTTAGCTTTTGCAATTTCATTCACCCCCTTAGAAATGTGCTGTCAGCACGCGGCAGACAGCGCATTCAACAGATATTGTGGCAGGGCAAAGCTGCCGGTATGGATGGCTGGCGTGTAGTAACGACAGGCCAGGCCAGCGGCCTCGAAACGCGCCTGTAGCGTGGCGGTATCCAGGTGGCGCAGCGCCGGATTGTCGCTCGCCCAGGCAAACGTCATGATGCCGCCGTAGTAGGTCGGGATCGCGGCCTGATAGAAGCTGACATCCGCAAAGTAGTGACCCAGCTTGCGATGGCTGTTCACCGCCTCATCCTGCTGCAGGAAGCAGACGCCATTCTGTGCCACAAAGATGCCATTTTCATTAAGGGCCGCTTTGCAGCCGGCATAAAATTCAGAGGTGAACAGACTCTCACCCGGACCAATCGGATCGGTACAGTCGGAGATGATCACATCGAATTTTTCCTGCGTCTGATTGACGAAGTTTACCCCGTCATCGATCACCAGCGTAAAGCGCGGATCGTCGTAGGCGCCTGCGCTGTGGTTAGGCAGGTACTGGCGGCAAAAGGTCACGACGCCCGCATCGATCTCCACCATGGTAATCTTTTCGATCTGGGAATGACGCGACACTTCACGCAGCATCGCACCGTCACCACCGCCAATGATCAGCACGCTCTTCGCGGCGCCGTGCGCCAGCAGGGGAACGTGAGTCATCATTTCATGATAGATAAATTCGTCACGCTCGGTCGTCTGAACCACACCGTCCAGCGCCATGACGCGACCCATCGCGGCATTTTCGAAAATGATTAAATCCTGATGCGCAGTTTTTTCACGGTACAGCTCTTTGTCTACCGTAAAATACTGGCCAAAACCGGCATGAAGGGTTTCATGCCACGTTTCATTGTGGGCCATGGTGCTCTCCTCTGATGTCGCCATGAAGATGGGCGGCACATCATAGCTAACACTGACCGTGGTTGCACGGTCAAATGTCCGGCAGCAGAGGGCGGGGGCGTTACCTGACGTAAGCCAGCAGGCTCAGTGAATCGCGGGCCAGAGACTTGCACTTTTTGTCGTTGGTGATGGCGATGCCGCTGAGGTCGCGATAGCTCTCTTCGCCCAGCGCTTTCATGTTGTAGTTGCTGTAGTTGCTTAAATCCCAGCGGTTCTGCTGAGCAAAAAAGACCAGCGCTTTGCGAATCTGCGCGTCCGGAAGATCCTGATAGCCACAATCATTTTTCAGATAGACGAAAACCGCCGTGAGATCCGCCAGATCTTCCGCTTCGGATTCACTCAGGGCAAAACTGGTGGAGGAGAAGCCAAGGAGTCCCGTCAGCAGCAGGATCTTGATGCTTTGCTTCATAGTCGTTCTCTTCAATGGATATTGTTAATGACGTTAGCACAGTTGCTCTCAGGTTTTCGATTAATTTGCCGTGGTGAGCCGCTGCGCCGCCTTTTTTCGTCAGATTCTCACGGGTAGCGCTTGACCTTCCCATAAGGTCAGGGTTTAGGCTGTGCGCTCTGATGCCACAAGGATGATCACCATGCAACGTCGCCACTTCCTGAAACTCACCGCCGCACTGAGTGCAGCCGGAGCGTTACCGCTCTGGAGCCGTTCGCTGATGGCGGCACCCCGTCCGCTGCTGCCGATTCCCTCTTTGCTGGAACCCGACGCCAGAGGCACATACAGCCTCACCGCCATGCAGGGGAGCACGCTGTGGAACGGCAAAGCGGTGCCGACCTGGGGCTACAACGGCAGCCTGCTGGGGCCGGTACTGCGGCTACAGCGCGGCCAGCCGGTGACGGTGAACATTCATAACCGGCTCAGCGAAGCGACCACGCTGCACTGGCACGGGCTGGAAATCCCTGGCGCGGTGGATGGCGGACCCCAGGCGGCGATAGCCCCCGGCGGCTCGCGTCAGGTCTCCTTCACGCCCGATCAGCCCGCCGCAACCTGCTGGTATCACCCTCATCTGCACGGCAAAACCGGGCATCAGGTGGCGCAGGGGCTGGCGGGCCTGATCCTGCTGGAAGATAAAGAGAGCGGCACACTGCGGCTGCCTGTGCAGTGGGGCGTGGATGATGTGCCGCTGATTTTTCAGGATAAGCAGCTGACTCAGGATGGCCGCCATATCGACTATCAGCTCGACGTGATGCGCGCGGCGGTAGGCTGGTTTGGTGACATGATGCTGACTAACGGGGCGCACTATCCGCAGCATGCGGTGCCGCGCGGCTGGCTGCGTCTGCGCCTGCTCAACGGCTGTAATGCCCGGTCGCTGCACGTTGCCGCCAGTGATAAACGCCCTCTCTATGTGATCGCCAGCGACGGCGGTCTGCTGGCGGAGCCGGTCAGCGTCGAGGCGCTGCCGATCCTGCCGGGCGAGCGCTTTGAGGTGATGATCGACACCTCCGACGGCAAAGCCTTTGATCTGGTGACGCTGCCCACCGATCAGATGGGGATGACGTTGCCGCCATTCGATCAGCCGCTGCCGCTGGTGCAGATCCTGCCGCTGCGGGTGATGGCCAGTGCCACGCTGCCGGATCGGCTGGCGACGCTGCCCGCTCTGCCCGCGACAGAGGGGCTGCACACCCGCTGGCTGCAGCTGATGATGGACCCGCAGCTGGACCAGCAGGGGATGCAGGCGCTGATGCAGCGCTATGGCGAGAAAGCAATGGGCAAAGGCGGGCATCACGCGATGCCGCAGAGGCAGGGAAAAGCCGGGGAGACGGGCGACCATCCGGCGATGGCGCAGGCGCACGGCTCATCCGCCGCGCCGATGGATCACAGCATGCACGGTATGGCGGGTATGGCGCAGCCAGCGGGTTATGATTTCCGAAACGGCAATAAAATCAACGGTCAGGCGTTTGATATGACGAAACCGTCGTTTGCGGTGAAGCTGGGCGACTATGAGAAGTGGACGATCTCCGGCGAAGGCGATGCGATGCTGCATCCGTTTCATATTCACGGCACCCAGTTCCGCATTCTCTCTGAGAATGGCAAACCGCCAGCGCCCCATCGCCAGGGCTGGAAAGATATGGTCAATGTCGACGGCTGGCGCAGTGAGGTGCTGGTGCGCTTCAACTATGTCGCCGCCGCCGAACACGCTTATATGGCCCACTGTCATCTGCTGGAGCATGAAGATACCGGCATGATGCTGGGCTTTACCGTGAGCTGATTACGCCTGCTCCAGCGCCAGCTTCACATCTTCAATCAGGTCGCCCGCGTTCTCAATGCCAATCGACAGCCGCACCGTGGCGTCAGTGATACCGATCCGCTGACGCACCGCCTGCGGCACGCCGGAGTGGGTGGTGCTGCCCGGATGGCTGGCCAGCGACTCGGTGCCGCCCAGGCTCACCGCCTGCTTGAACAGCGACAGCGCGTTGAGGAAACGGAACGCCGCAGGCTGGCCGCCTACGATATCGAACGAGAAGGTCGAACCGGCGCCGCTGCACTGCTCGCGATACGTTTTGCCCTCGGCGCTCTCCGCGTCGAGATAGGGCAGCCAGTGCAGCTTCGCCACTTTCGGGTGATCGCGCAGAAACGCCGCCACGGCTTCCGCATTCTGCCAGGCCTTTTCCATGCGCAGCGACAGCGTTTCCAGCGATCGGCTGAGCATCCAGCTTGAGTGCGGGTCCAGCTGGGTGCCGATGGCGCTGCGCAGGGCGCGCACTTTTGCCATCAGTGCTTTGCTGCCCATCGCCGCCCCCGCAATCAGGTCCGAATGTCCCCCCACATATTTAGTCAGCGAGTAGAGCGAGAGATCCGCGCCCAGAGTCAGCGGCTGCTGGAACAGCGGGCCGAGCAGCGTGTTGTCGCAGGCGATAATGGGGCGCGAACCCTGCTGCTGGTCAATCTCATCAGCGATACGCGCCATCAGACGAATGTTGACCAGGCTGTTAGTGGGATTCGCCGGGGTTTCAATCAGGATGATCGCCACGCGGCCCTGCGCCATCGCCTGCTGTGCCGCCTCACGTACTCTGGCCTCATCATTGCCGTCGCTGAAGCCGACTGCGCCAATCTCCAGATTGTGCAGCGTCTTGCTGAGCAGGGTTTCGGTGCCGCCATACAGCGGCTGGGAGTGCAGGATCACTTCGCCGGGACGGGCAAAGGTCAGCAGGGTGGTGGCGATGGCGGCCATGCCGGAGGAGAAGAGCGAACAGCTCTCCGCCTGCTCATAGACGGCCAGCCGATCCTCCACGATTTCGCTGTTAGGGTGGTTAAAGCGGGAGTAGACCAGCCCGCCCGATTTGCCCTCTGGCGGCTCGCGCCGGCCGGAGACGTAATCGAAAAAATCGCGTCCCTCTTCGGCGCTGTCGAAGACAAAGGTGGAGGTCAGAAAGACTGGCGGCTTCACCGCGCCTTCTGACAGGCGGGGATCGTAGCCATAGTTCAGCATCTGCGTTTCAGGGTGCAGCGGCCTGTCGCCGATATGCGTTTTCTTGCTTGAAGGTGAAGTCATTGTGATCTCCGGCCTGCGGCGCGAGTAGGGTAACGATATGTTGGATAAAGGCTACCATGCAGCGAATCATGCTGGTAAATGCCGTAATGTTCTAAGGTAATGCGCATTTGAGCCAGCCGCAGACGACCGTGAACAATTTTCGCGACGTAATCGTTTGCCTGCGCTGCGGCGCAGCCGACGCGGCGGCGTCTGTGATAGACTTCGGGGCTTTTCTGACGTAACCGGGCTGAACGCAATGAAACACACTGTTGAAGTGATGATCCCTGAACAGGCAATCGCCACGCGCATCGCTGAACTGGGCAAAGAGATTACCGATCACTACCGCGACAGCGGCAGCGATATGGTGCTGGTGGGGCTGCTGCGCGGCTCATTCATGTTCATGGCTGACCTGTGTCGCGCCATTGAGGTACCGCATGAAGTCGATTTTATGACCGCCTCCAGTTACGGCAGCGGCATGTCCAGCTCACGTGATGTGAAAATCCTGAAAGATCTGGACGAGGACATTCGCGGCAAGGATGTGCTGATCGTCGAAGATATCATTGACTCCGGCAACACCCTGAGCAAAGTGCGGGAGATCCTGCAGCTGCGTCAGCCAAAATCACTGGCGATCTGCACCCTGCTGGATAAGCCTGAACGCCGCGAAGTCGAGG
This sequence comes from Pantoea anthophila, assembly GCF_026104315.1. NCBI lineage: Bacteria > Pseudomonadati > Pseudomonadota > Gammaproteobacteria > Enterobacterales > Erwiniaceae > Pantoea > Pantoea anthophila. Next base: position 3,187,765 of record NZ_CP110473.1, on the reverse strand, counting down.
TTAACGTTGAGTATGTCGGCTTCGCCATTCCCGATGAATTTGTGGTGGGCTTTGGTATCGACTACGCCCAGCACTATCGCCATCTGCCTTACATCGGCAAAGTGGTGCCGCTGGAATCCTGACAGCGCATAACCGCACATTCTTCCAAGGCCTGCACCCTCCGACTGGTGTAGGCTATGTCGCGTTTTGCGCCGCGATCGGTTCAGGCTTCGACCTTCATCTGCAGACTGGCGATGCCGTTGCGGTAGCGCTGTTCCAGGATCTCCCGACTGTCTGCCGTGACATCAAGGTTACGCAGGCAGCCGTCCTGAATGCCGTAAACCCAGCCGTGCAGTGAGACTTTCTGCCCGCGTTTCCAGGCAGATTGCACTACGGTCGAGTGTCCCAGGTTATAGACCTGTTCAATCACGTTGATTTCACACAGTTTGTCCAGGCGCTTATCCGGCGGGAGTTCCCCCAGCAACACGCTATGCTTGTACCAGAGGTCGCGGATGTGCAGCAGCCAGTTGTCGATCAACCCCAGCTCCGGGTTATCCATCGCGGCCTGCACGCCGCCGCAGCCGTAGTGGCCGCACACGATGACGTGTTCAACTTCCAGCACTTCAATAGCGTACTGCACCACGGACAGACAGTTCAGATCGGTGTGGATCACCAGATTGGCGACGTTGCGGTGAACAAAGAGTTCGCCCGGTTCCAGTCCGGTCAGGCGTTCGGCAGGAACACGACTGTCTGAGCAGCCGATCCACAGGAAGCGCGGTTTTTGTGCCTGGGCGAGCCGCTCAAAAAAGCCGGGATCTTCTTCAATCAGTAATTTTGACCATTCGCGGTTGTTACTGATCAGGGTGTTAATGTCTGTCATGGCGTTGAGCGACCGGTTACTGCGCAAGGTGCGCGCGCGTACTATATGCCAGGGCTGACTAAATTTAAACGGCATTACGATGCCACCAAAACAGGGTATGGATGCAGAATGACATATGCACTGGAACTTTCTCAGCTGACCAAGACCTATCCCGGCGGCGTACAGGCGCTGAAGGGCATCGATCTTAACGTTGAAGCGGGTGACTTTTATGCGCTGCTGGGGCCAAACGGTGCCGGTAAATCCACCACCATCGGGATTATCAGTTCGCTGGTCAATAAGTCCGGCGGCAGCGTGCGGGTGTTTGGCTACGACCTGCAAAAAGATGTGGTGAATGCCAAGCGCCAGCTCGGCCTGGTGCCACAGGAGTTTAACTTTAACCCGTTTGAGACGGTGATGCAGATCGTCGTTAACCAGGCGGGTTACTACGGCGTCGGACGGCGTGAGGCCAATCAGCGGGCGGAGAAGTACCTGAAACAGCTCGATCTGTGGGGAAAACGCAGTGAACGGGCACGCATGCTCTCCGGCGGGATGAAACGCCGTCTGATGATTGCCCGCGCGCTGATGCATGAGCCTAAACTGCTGATTCTGGATGAGCCGACGGCGGGGGTCGATATCGAACTGCGGCGCTCAATGTGGGGGTTCCTGAAAGATCTCAATGCCAAAGGCACCACCATCATTCTCACCACCCACTATCTGGAAGAGGCGGAGATGCTGTGCCGCAACATCGGCATCATCCAGAGCGGTGAGCTGGTGGAAAACACCTCGATGAAAGGGCTGCTGTCCAAGCTGAAATCAGAAACCTTTATCCTCGATCTGGCGCCGCGCAGTCCGCTGCCCGCGCTGGAAGGATTCCAGTATCGCCTGACGGATACCTCCACGCTGGAGGTGGAAGTACTGCGTGAGCAGGGGCTGAACAGCGTCTTCAGCCAGCTGAGTGCGCAGGGGGTGCAGGTACTGAGTATGCGAAATAAAGCGAACCGTCTGGAAGAGCTGTTCGTTGGCCTGACGACGCAGGGAAAAACAGGAGCAAAAGCATGACACATTTGTACTGGGTGGCGCTGAAAAGTATCTGGGCCAAAGAGATTAACCGTTTTGCCCGCATCTGGATCCAGACGCTGGTGCCGCCGGTAATCACCATGACGCTCTATTTCATCATCTTCGGTAACCTGATCGGGTCACGCATTGGTGAGATGCACGGCTTCAGCTATATGCAGTTTATCGTGCCGGGATTGATCATGATGGCGGTCATTACCAACGCCTATGCTAACGTCGCATCCTCATTCTTCAGTGCCAAATTCCAGCGCAACATTGAAGAGCTGCTGGTCGCGCCGGTGCCAACCCACATCATTATTGCGGGGTATGTTGGCGGCGGCGTGGCGCGTGGCGTCTGCGTCGGGGTTCTGGTCACGGCCATTTCGCTCTTCTTCGTGCCGTTTCACGTTCACTCCTGGACGATGGTGGCGGTGACGCTGCTGCTGACCGCGATTCTGTTTTCACTGGCCGGTCTGCTGAACGCCGTGTTTGCCCGGACCTTTGACGATATCAGCCTGATCCCGACCTTTGTGCTGACGCCGCTGACCTATCTGGGTGGCGTGTTCTATTCGCTGAGTCTGCTGCCGCCATTCTGGCAGGCCGTTTCGAAGCTGAACCCCATCGTCTATATGATCAGCGGGTTCCGCTATGGCTTCCTGGGCATTAATGACGTGCCGCTGGCCTTTACGCTTTCGGTATTGATCGCGTTTATTCTGGTCTTTTACGGGCTGGTCTATGCGCTGATTCAGCGCGGACGCGGATTACGCACCTGACGAAACCTTTACCGAAGCCACGCAGCGAAACGCGCGTGGCTTTTTTATTGTGGATAAAAAATAGCCGCCTTTTCCGGTTGTCACTGGCCTTAAAAAACGATCCTTTCTTCTGTTCCGCCTCTCTTTTTTCACGCGATTGCGGGAAATAGCCGCCTTTTTCACCCTCCTGATAAAAAATAACCCTAAGCATTATCTGATATTAAAGTGGAACCGGTTTCTATCTTAATGATTCTCCACTGTTAAATTTTTTTTAAGATTAGCCTTAAGCCCCGACTGTTGTTTATTTCAGCGCGAGTGATCAGAATACCGCCGAATAAGGTTATTCCTCTGCTCAGGGACGAAAGGGCGGGAATGGAGTGTCTGTAATAAGAAGAATGGTCGCACATTCAGGGCCAGTTTTTAATCAAAGGCAGGAAAAGATGAATCGTATAACGTGGATCGACAATCTGCGGGGATTGAGTATTCTCGCAATCATTTTTTTGCACAGTACTATCGCTGTCCATAACAATGCCGGTCATTTTACCGCCTTCAGCAGCCTGCTAAATGAGATGCTGGCACCGGTAAGGCTGGGGCTGATGTTTTTTGTGTCGGGCTTATTTGTCGATGCCGGATTAAGAAAAGGCCTGGGTCCTTTTTTTAATAACAAGGTGCGCAGTATTCTCTATCCGTTCGTGGTCTGGGTGGCAGTTTATGGCGGGCTGAAAATTCTGTTCAGCTCAATGGCCAATACGCCGCAATCGCCGATGAATATTATTCTCTCTCACCTGACCGGTGGCGGCGATATGACCTGGTTCCTGCATTCGCTGTTTATCTTCTTTATTGTGATTATCTTTGCCCGCCATCTGCCGTTCCTGCTGGTGTTCGGCATCTGTATGGCGCTGAGCTGGGCACTGCCAGCCATTGACCCGGACGGCGTGTTTGCCAGTTTCGATAACAGCCACATTAATAAATCCCTTTATCTGTTTGTTTTCTTCTATCTGGGCGATTACGTGGTGAGAAAGCAGGTGGATATCGCGGAGAAAGTGCAGCACGGTCCGACCCTGCTCATTTCGGTGGCCAGTTTTGCGCTGCTCTCCTGCCTGAATATTTTTGTGCTGGATCGTCATTCGCAGGCATTACTGTCACCGCTGGCACTGCTGTCGGTTCCGTTCTTTGTCTGGATTGCGCTGAAGCTGAAGTCTGAACTGGTTTATTATATCGGCGTTAATTCTATCGTCTTTTACCTGTCGCATTATCTGGCGATTCAGTTCTTCAGCAAGATTGTGAAATTTGAAAGCCCGTCCGCCTGGGTTAACGATCTGAAGTTTATTTCGGCTTTCCTGGTGGCGCTGGCGTTACCCTGGACGCTCTGTCTGATGAGAAAGCGTGGCTGGTTTAATTTCCTCTTTACGATGAAAAAACCGTCGAAGCCGCTGGCGGCCAAACCGGTTTAACGGAAATAACCGCAAAGAAAAAGGGCCGGTCGTATCACGGGCGGCCCTTTTTTATCAGGCGATCTGTACTGGCAGCGCTTTTGCCAGACGCTTCATCTGGTTGTCACCCTCAAAATAGGCGACCTTAGGCTGCCACTGACGCGCTTCCGCATCTTCAACCTGCACATAGGAGCAGATAATTAAAATATCGCCCTGGCAGGCGCAGCGGGCGGCCGCACCATTCACCGAAATGATCTTTGAGCCACGCTCAGCCGCGATAGCATAGGTGGAAAAACGCTGACCGTTGGTGACGTTATAAATATCGATCGCTTCATATTGCAGAATGCCGGAAGCATCCAGGAAATCCTGATCGATTGCGCAGGAACCTTCGTAATTGAGGTCCGCCTGCGTCACTTTCACGCGGTGTAATTTGCCTTGCAGAACAGTGCGAATCATAGCCAGAAACCTTGTCAGAGAAATAAAGTAATCTGTAGCGGGTGAGCTTACAGCGTCAGGTCAACGGTTTGGTTGTCAATCAGGCGGGCATTGCCCAGCCAGGCGGCCATCAGCACGACAGCGCGCTGGCTGTCCACCGTCAGCGGCTGCAGCGTTTCCGCATCGCAGATCGCCAGGCCATCAGGACGCAATCCCTGCGCGACCAGCGCCTCACTGGCCGCCTCGATAATCTCTTCAACATGGCGCTCGCCGTTTTCCAGCCGCGTCGCCATCTGACGCATCACCTGGCTCAGCACCGGGGCCAGCTGACGCTCATCGGCCGTCAGGTAGCCGTTGCGCGAACTCAGCGCCAGACCATCCGCAGCCCGTACGGTAGGCACGCCGACAATTTCAATGTCGAAGCCCATATCGGCCACCATCTTACGAATGATAGCCAGCTGCTGAAAATCCTTTTCACCGAAACAGGCAATGTCGGGCTGCACCAGATTAAAGAGTTTGCTGACGATAGTGGCCACGCCGCGAAAATGGCCCGGACGGGTCGCGCCCTCCAGCAGAGAGGAGAGCACCGGCACCTCAACAAAGGTCTGATTCTGCGCGCCCTGCGGATAGACTTCAGCCGGCGAGGGGGCAAAGACGACATCCACCTGATGGCGGTTCAGCTTTTCGCAATCCTCCTGCAGCGTGCGCGGATAGCGAGCCAGGTCGTCTGCCCGGTCAAACTGCATCGGATTCACGAAGATCGACACAATCACGATGTCGCCGCGCGCCCGCGCCTCATCCACCAGCGTCAGATGCCCTTCATGCAGGTTGCCCATGGTAGGCACCAGCGCAATACGTTTACCCTGCTGACGCCAGCGACGGACTTCCTGGCGCAGCATCAGCAGCGTTTCAATGATCAACACGGTGACTCTCCCGAATTACTGGAAACTGTGCTCGGCCGCCGGGTAGGTGCCGGCTTCAACTTCAGCGATATAGTGGCGAATCGCCGCGCGAACATCGCCGCTCTCCGCCAGGAAATTTTTGGCAAATTTAGGGATGTGCCCGCCGGTCACGCCCAGGGCGTCATGCATCACCAGAATCTGTCCATCGGTGACGTTACCGGCACCAATGCCGATCACCGGAATAGTGAGGGCGGCGGTGATCCGCTGGGCCAGCGAGACCGGCACGCACTCCAGCACCATCAGCTGTGCGCCCGCGGCTTCCAGCGCCAGCGCGTCGGCCAGCAGCTGCTCGGCTCCCGCTTCATCACGCCCCTGGACTTTATAACCGCCAAAGATATTGACCGACTGCGGCGTCAGCCCCAGGTGACCGCACACCGGCACGGCGCGTTCGGTCAGCATCCGGACGGTTTCAGCCAGCCAGCTGCCGCCTTCCAGTTTGACCATGTTGGCTCCGGCGCGCATCAGCTGCGCAGCGTTGTCAAAGGTCTGTGCCGGCGTGGCATAGCTCATGAAGGGCAGGTCAGCGAGCAGCAGCGCCTGCGGCGCGCCACGGCGCACGGCGGCGGTGTGATAGGCGATGTCGCTGACCGTCACCGGCAGCGTTGAGTCATGCCCCTGAATCGTCATACCTAACGAATCGCCAACCAGCAGCACCTGAATACCTTCATCGGCAAACAGGCGGGCAAAACTGAAATCGTAGGCGGTCAGCGTCGCGAATTTTTTACCGCTGGCTTTCGCCTGACGCAGATGTGAAATCGTGGTGGGTTTCATGGCGCTCTCAACTCAGGAATTCTGATGGGCGCAGTTTACTGGATAGCGTCAGAGAGCGGAATCAGAGAGTTGTGTTTGTCTGCTCAGCGCGGCCACAGGGTGATGCTGCGGCTGTCGAGCGTGGCCAGAATCGTGCTGAGCGCACGGCCATCCGGCAGGCGAACATCCGGCGCAATCGCCAGCAGCGGCACCAGCATAAACGCCCGATTCAGCAGGTCATAGTGCGGCACCGTCAGCCGTTCACTGTTGATCACCGCCTCGCCGAACAGCATCAGATCGATATCCAGCGTACGCGGTCCCCAGCGTTCCGCCTTACGCACCCGGCCATGCTCCTGCTCAATCCGCTGGGTGTGGTCCAGCAGCGCTTCGGCGCTGAGATCGGTCTCCAGCGCCACGGCGGCATTCAGGAAGTCGGGCTGATCAGGCGGGCCATAGGGTGGCGTGCGGTAGAAGGGTGAGGTGACAATGCGCTGCGTCTGCGGCAAAGCATCCAGGGCGCGAAGTGCTGCATCAACCTGATGCAGCGGATCGGCCAGGTTACTGCCTAATGCCAGGTAAACCCGGGTCATGAGGCGTTCTGGTTGTCACGACGCGGCGCGGAAGAACGGCGGCGCGGACGACGCGATTTATGGCGCGGCACCGGATCGTCGCCGAGGTTGTTCAGCATGTTTTTCTGCTGCGGCGGCGCGGCGACCTGGAATTCGCCCCACCACTGGCTCAGACGCAGCAGTTCCGGGTTATTTTCCACTTCCGCCCGCAGCGCCAGCAGATCGTAAGCGGCGCGGAATTTCGGATGCTCCATCAGTTTCCAGGCGCGTTTACCGTGACGGCGCGACATACGTAGCTGCAGCAGCCAGATATCGCGGATCAGCGAGGTGATGCGCTTCGGAATCGCCAGCGCACGGCAGGCTTCATCCAGCGTATCATTCATCGCCATCGCAAAGGCTTCAAAGTAGGTCAGGCCACTTTCCTGCGCAATGCGCTCTGCCGCTTCCAGCTGCGGATACCAGAACATCGCGGCAAACAGAAACGCCGGATTCACGCGCATATCATTCTGAATGCGGTTATCGGTGTTTTTCAGCACCTGCGCCAGCATGCGCTCCATGTGGCTGTCGCTGTTTTCCGTGAAGTTGCGCGCCAGCGTCGGGAACAGCGGCTGGAACAGCTGATATTCACAGAGCTTCAGATAGGTGCTGTAGCCGTAGCCCGCCTGAAGCAGCTTCAGCGACTCTTCAAACAGGCGAGCCGGTGGAATATCACGCAGCAGCGAGGCCAGACGCGGGATCGGCTCTGCCGTTTCCGGCGCAATGCGCATATTAAGCTTCGCAGCAAAGCGCGCCACGCGCAGCATGCGGACCGGGTCTTCGCGGTAACGGGTTTCCGGATCGCCAATCAGGCGGATGATGCCCTGTTCCAGATCGCTGATGCCGCCCACGTAGTCACGCACGGTGAAATCCGCCACGCTGTAGTAGAGGCTGTTGATGGTGAGATCGCGGCGCTGAGCATCATCTTCAATCGAACCGAAAATGTTGTCGCGCAGCAGCATGCCGCTCTGGGCGCGCTGCGAACTGTTGCGATCCTCGGCCATCTCTTCCGCCTGATGATGTCCACGGAAGGTGGCAACTTCGATCACTTCCGGGCCAAACATCACGTGTGCCAGACGGAAACGGCGACCGACCAGACGGCAGTTGCGGAACAGCTTGCGCATCTGCTCAGGTGTGGCGTTGGTCGTCACGTCGAAATCTTTCGGTTTTTGCCCCAGTAGCAAATCGCGCACGCCACCGCCTACCAGATAGGCTTCATAACCGGCTTTATTGAGGCGATAGAGCACTTTGAGGGCATTTTCGCTGATGTCTTTACGTGAGATGGTATGGCTTTCACGAGGAATGATGGTCATAAGACGCTCTGGTTCAACCTCTGCTGGGGCTTCCTCTTCATCACGCTTCAGGACTTTCCGGCAAAAATTAGCTACTCGGGTAAAAATGGGACACCTCGACAGTGGCATAAAAAGGGTGTAGGTAAAATCAGCGGCTAATCATAGCCTGTTGAGAACCGTTTGAGAATGCTGTTGTCTATGCATCCGGTTTCAGGGCGTTCTCCTGCGGCATCAAAGCGATATTCCACTGCGACACCGCATCAGACAGCAGTTTGTCCTGCGTTAAGTCCTGCCAGCCGGGTGAAACAGGCTGTCCGAGAAAGCGCAACGCCGCCACTAACAGCGGCCGGGCGTCGCCATCCGGCAGCGACGGCGCATGATTCTGCTTCGACAGCTTATTACCGTCGTGATTAAGCGCCAGCGGCAGGTGCAGCCAGGCGGGCACCGTCCAGCCGAACTGCTGATAAAGCGCAATCTGCCGCACGGTCGGCTCAATGAGATCGGCGCCGCGCACCACTTCAGTAATCCCCTGAAAGTGATCGTCAACCACCACCGCCAGGTTATAGGCAAACAGCCCGTCGCGCCGGTGAATAATAAAATCTTCCTCTGCCAGCCCCCTGTCCGCCTCAACGTGACCACGCAGCCGATCCTCAAAGGCAAAAACCGGGGCATGCTGACGTAAACGCAGCGCAGCATTCTCCGGCCCGCGATGCCGATCGCGGCAGTAGCCATCATAGAAACCGCCAATCTCCTGAATGCGGCGCCGCGGGCAGGTGCAGAAATAGCTCTGACGATGCTGCTGCAGCCAGGCCAGCGCCTCCCGGTAGGCTTCATGACGCTGCGACTGCCACAGCACCTCACCATCCCACTCCAGTCCATAGAGCGCCAGCTGATGCAGGATACGATCTGCAGCCCCCGGCACTTCGCGTGGCGGGTCGATATCTTCAATCCGCACCCGCCAGAGCCCGTTCTGCGCACGCGCGCTCAGGTAACTGCCCAGCGCAGCAATCAGCGAGCCGAAATGGAGTTCACCAGAGGGGGAGGGGGCGAAGCGACCGATACAGGAGGATGACATAGGTTTCAGAAGTGACCACGCAGCGGACAGGACAACAGGTGTACCGCTGCGTGGCAACAGGCTGGACGCGGCATCAGCCGGCCATTTGTTTCTCACGAATTTCTGCTAAGGTCTTACAGTCGATGCAGAGATCGGCGGTAGGACGCGCTTCGAGACGGCGGATACCGATCTCTACGCCACAGGAATCGCAATAGCCGAAGTCGTCATCTTCAACTTTCTTCAGCGTCTTCTCGATCTTTTTAATCAGTTTACGTTCGCGATCGCGGTTACGCAGCTCCAGGCTGAACTCCTCTTCCTGCGCGGCACGGTCTACCGGGTCCGGGAAGTTAGCAGCTTCATCCTGCATGTGCGATACGGTACGATCGACTTCGTCCCGCAATTGATTACGCCAGGCTTCCAGAATCTTGCGAAAATGGGTCAGCTGCGCGTCGTTCATATACTCTTCGCCCGGTTTCACCTGGTAAGGTTCGACGCCGGCGATAGCGAGAATACTCAGGGACGATGTTTTACGGTTTTGACCTTCTTGCATGTTGCTTCTCCTGGATAACACGCACTATACCCTTCGACTTGCGTCTCGCAGGGGCGTTGCTGCCAGCCTGCATTTGACATCTGCGGGGTACATCGATCCCCCATTGGGGAAAAAAACAGGCCGCTATAAATAACAGAAGCAGTCAGGGTTGGCAATTCTTCGTGAACACACCTTGACAAGCCTGTGAGGAACAGCGTAGTTGGCCCCCGATTCTGAGCATTCTTACCACATAAAATTGCAAAAGATATTACAAGGTTACGTTAACCGGCGTTTTAAGAACTATTCCCGCCGCAGATAAGTCTGCCTGATACGCGAAAACCTCTACACCCTCTCGCTGCGCCTGAGCCAGTTGTTCTGCATACGCCGCATCAATGTGGCGTGCCGGGGAAACGTCCTCAATCCCCGAGTGCAGAACGGCAAACAACAAAACGGCCCGATGACCCTCTGCCGCAACCGTCGCCAGTTCGCGCAGGTGTTTCTGTCCTCGAATCGTCACCGCATCCGGAAAATAACCTTTACCTTCATGTAAAAGGGTTACGGATTTCACCTCAATATAGCAGTTGCGTCGGCCCTCTGCTCTGAGCAGGAAATCAATTCTGCTTTTTTCACTGCCATATCTGACTTCCGCCTGACGCTGGGCATAACCGGTCAGTTCCGCTATCCGGTTCTGGTCCAGCGCTTCGGCTACCAGTTGATTCGCACGCAGCGTATTGACGCAGATCCACTCTCCCGCCTGCGTCTCGGTCAGCTCCCAGCTATGCGGGTATTTCCGCGTCAGGCTGCCGGAGGTGGAGTACCAGACCCGATCGCCTGGGGTGGCGCAGCCGGTCATGGCGCCGGTGTTGGCGCAGTGAATCGTCAGCTGCTCGCCCTCGGGCGTCACGACATCGGCCAGGAAGCGCTTGTAGCGGGCGATCAGGCGGGCGGGCTTAAGAGGAGGAGAGAAGTGCATGGGGATCCTGAGAGCGTAACGGCCAGCTGGCCAGGGTGCGATAACGGGTACGGCCCCGGCTGTACTCCGAGGCAAACAGCGAAAACGCCGGGACATGAAAACGCCAGTGAAAGCCGCGCGGCGGCAGCGCCACGGGCTGTGTCGCCTGGCGTAACAGCGTAATGTGCGGATGAAACGGCTGCGGGCTCTGGTGGCAGCCGTGCCGGGCAGCCTGGGCACGCAGCAGGCTGGCGAGCTGTAACAGACCGCGTGGGGCGCGCTGGCAGCCGAGCCAGACCACGCCGGGGCGGGGCCAGTGACCGGCATCATTCAGCTCGAGATCGAAGACGGGCTGATCAATACGCGATGCCAGCGTCTGCAGGCGCCGGGAGGTCTCCGGCGCGACCTCGCCGAGAAACGCCAGCGTCAGGTGCAGGCTGGCGGCGGCCACCGGCTGGCCCGCCTCTGCAGGGAAGGTGTCGGCCCGCCAGCGCACCAGCTGTTGCTGCATCGCGTCAGGCAGGCTGATGGCAAAAAATAAGCGTTGTGTCGCCATGGCGCTCTCCGGCAAATATCACGGATGGATGCTACAATGCGCGCCATCTTAGCACAGGCAGAAGCGGAGTTTGCTGTGAGCGATTTACCGGTCAGCGCGGTGCTGCCTGACATTCTGGCGGCGCTGAGCCACGCCCCTCAAATCCTGCTGGCCGCACCGACGGGGGCGGGCAAATCGACCTGGCTGCCGCTGCAGCTATTACAGCAGGCGGCGCTGCCGGGGCGAATCATTATGCTGGAACCACGGCGGCTGGCGGCGCGCAACGTAGCGCAACGGCTGGCGGAGCAGCTCGGCGAGCAGCCGGGGGCGACGGTAGGATTCCGCATGCGCGGCGAAAGCTGCGTCGGGCCAGAGACGCGACTGGAAGTGGTGACCGAAGGCATGCTGACGCGCATGCTTCAGCACGACCCGATGCTGGAGGGCGTGTCGCTGGTGATCCTGGATGAGTTTCACGAGCGCAGCCTGCAGGCCGATCTGGCGCTGGCGCTGCTGCTTGATGTGCAGCAGGGGCTGCGCGATGACCTCAGAATCCTGCTGATGTCCGCCACGCTGGACAATGCCCGGCTGGCGGCGCTGCTGCCCGACGCCCCGCTGATCGTCTCTGAAGGACGCAGCTTTCCGGTGGAGCGGCGTTATGCGTCGCTGAACCAGACGGTGCGTTTCGAAGAGGCGGTAGCGCGTGAAGTCGCCCAGCTGCTGCGGGAGGAGAGCGGTTCGCTGCTGCTGTTTCTGCCGGGCGTGGCGGAGATCGAACGGGTGAAGCGTGAACTGGAGGCGCGCATCAGCGACGACGTGGATCTGACGCCGCTCTACGGTGCGCTGCCGCTGGCGGCACAGCGCCGGGCAATTCAGCCCGCCGCGGCCGGACGCCGCAAAGTGGTGCTCGCCACCAATATTGCCGAAACCAGTCTGACCATTGATGGGATCCGGCTGGTGGTCGACAGCGCACTGGAACGCAGCGCCCTGTTCGATGCCCGCAGTGGCGTGACGCGTCTGCAGACCCAGCGCATCAGCCAGGCGTCTATGATCCAGCGTGCGGGCCGCGCCGGGCGTCTGATGCCGGGGATCTGCCTGCATTTACTGCCGCAGGAGCAGGCCGCCCGCGCGGCCGCGCAGAGCGAGCCGGAGATCATGAACAGCGATCTCTCCTCGCTGTGGCTGGATCTGCTGCAGTGGGGCTGCACCCAGCCGCAACAGCTGCAGTGGCTGGATCAGCCACCGGCGAAAAACCTGGCGACGGCCCGGCAGCAGTTAACCCGTCTGGGGGCACTGGATGACCATGGCCTGCTGAATACCCTGGGGCGGCGCATGGCACAGCTGGGCAGCGATCCGCGCCTGGCGGCGATGCTCTGTGCGGCGGGCGACGAGGCGGATGCGGTCGCCAGCGCCGCACTGCTGGTGGCGATTCTGGAAGAGCCACCCCGCAGCGGCAGCGCCGATCTGCGCGATGCACTGCACCGGCCTCAGGCTCAGTGGCAGCGGCGGGCGCAGCAGTGGCAGCAGCGACTGAAGGTGCGAGGCGGACGGGTCGATGAGGATCGTTTCGCTGGCTTGCTGGCGGTGGGGTTTGGCGATCGGCTGGCGCGGCGACGCGACCAGAGCGGCCGCTATCAGCTCGCCAACGGGCTGGGGGCCAGGCTGGATGAGCAGGATGGCCTGACGCGTCATGAATGGCTGATCGCGCCTGCCCTGTTACAGAGCAGCGCCGCGCCGGATGCCCGGATGCTGCTGGCTCTGCCGGTCGACATTGAGGCGCTATGCCAGCAGCGGCCCGCCCTGGTTGAGCGCCGCACCGAGGTTGAGTGGGATGAAGAGAAGGGCACGCTGCGCGCCCTGAAGCGTGAGCAGATTGGCGCACTGATACTCCGGACGCAGCCGATGGCAAAGCCGGAACCGGCGGTGCTGCACGCGGCGATGCTGCGCTGGATTGCGGAAAAGGGGCTGTCCGTGCTCGGCTGGACGCCAGAGGCAGAGCAGCTACGGGTGCGTATCCAGTGTGCGGCGCAGTGGCTGCCGGAAGAGGGCTGGCCTGTCGTCGATGATGCGGCACTGCTTGAACGTCTGCCGGAGTGGCTGCTGCCGCAGATGACCACAGTGCGCGATCTCCGCAGCCTGCAGGCGGTAAACCTGACCTCCGCACTCTTACATTTACTCACATGGTCACAACGTCAGCGGCTGGATAGTGCGCTGCCAACTCATTACACTGTGCCGACCGGAAGCCGGCTGCCGATTCGCTACGATGCGGAGAAGCCGCCCGCGCTGGCGGTACGGATTCAGGAGATGTTTGGTGAAGCGCAGAACCCCACCGTAGCGGAAGGACGCATTCCGCTGGTGCTGGAGCTGTTATCGCCCGCCCAGCGGCCGTTGCAGATCACCCGCGATCTGGCGGCGTTCTGGCGCGGTGCCTGGCCGGAGGTCAGGAAAGAGATGAAGGGACGTTATCCGAAACACCTCTGGCCCGACGATCCGGCTACCGCCTTGCCAACAAGGCGAACCAAAAAAATGTCCCCGCAGGGTTGAGTCCACTGGATCGAATTCAGAGGGTTCTGCCATGCGTTATGCGAGAAAGCAGTTAGAGTAGCGGCGCTGCCGTAAGCACTGCCTGGAGAAGAAAAGTAATGTCTGGGAACGATCGCGAACCAATAGGGCGCAAAGGTAAAGCGTTGCCGCCGCGCAGCAGTGCGGGGCGGGGACGACGCAGGGATATCGAACAGGATATCGACCAGGACGATTTTAATGATGACGAGGAGGAAGCGCCGGTGCCACGTAAAGGTAAAGGTGGAAAACCGCCGCGCGGCAAACGCCGTTGGCTGGGATGGGTAATTAAACTGTTCCTGGTGTTTGTGGTGGTTATGGCCGCGTGGGGCATCTACCTCGACTCGGAAATTCGCAGCCGTATCGACGGTAAAGTGTGGCAACTGCCCGCCACCGTCTATGGCCGCATGGTCAGCCTGGAACCGGGCATGGCCTACAACAAAAGTGAAATGGTCGCCCTGCTGGAAGGCACCCAGTATCGCGAAGTGTCGCGCATTACCCGTCCCGGCGAGTTTTCGGTGAAGGGCAACACAATCGAGCTGCTGCGTCGTCCGTTTGATTTCCCCGACAGTAAAGAGGGGCAGATCCATGCACGCATGAGCTTCAGCAAGGATGAGCTGAGCGAGATTAAAAACCTCGAAACCGGTCGCGATTTTGGCTTCTTCCGCCTCGATCCCCGGCTGATCACCATGCTGCAGTCGCCAAATGGCGAACAGCGACTCTTCGTGCCCCGCGCCGGCTTCCCGGATCTGCTGGTCGATACGCTGATTGCCACCGAAGATCGCCATTTCTATGAGCATGACGGCATCAGCCCTTACTCGATTGGCCGTGCCTTCCTGGCGAACATCACCGCCGGCAAAGCGGTGCAGGGCGGCAGTACGCTGACGCAGCAGCTGGTGAAGAACCTGTTCCTCACCAACGAGCGTTCGCTGTGGCGAAAAGCGCGTGAAGCCTATATGGCGGTGATCATGGATGCGCGCTACAGCAAAGATCGCATCCTGGAGCTCTACCTGAACGAAGTCTATCTCGGCCAGGCGGGCAGCGATCAGATCCGCGGTTTCCCGCTGGCGAGCCTCTACTACTTTGGCCGTCCGGTCGATGAGCTGAGTCTGGATCAGCAGGCGATGCTGGTCGGCATGGTAAAAGGCGCCTCGCTCTATAACCCATGGCGTAACCCGAAACTGGCGCTGGAGCGACGCAACCTGGTGCTGCGCCTGCTGCAGCAGCAGAAGGTAATCGACCAGGAGCTGTATGACATGCTGTCGGCGCGTCCGCTGGGCGTGCAGCCGAAAGGGGGGGTGATCACGCCACAGCCTGCCTTTATGCAGATGGTGCGTAACGAACTGCAGGCGAAACTGGGCGATAAGATCAAAGATCTCTCCGGCGTGAAAATCTTCACCACGCTGGACCCGGTGTCGCAGGATGCGGCGGAAAAAGCGGTGGTTGACGGGATTCCGACGCTGAAAAAACAGCGCGGCCTGAAGGATCTGGAAACGGCGATGGTGGTGGTTGACCGCTTCAGTGGTGAAGTGCGCGCCATGGTCGGCGGTGCCGATCCGCAGTACGCCGGGTACAACCGTGCGCTGCAGGCGCGCCGTTCGATTGGCTCACTGGCGAAGCCGGCGACCTATCTGACCGCGCTGAGCCAGCCTAACAGCTACCGCCTCAACAGCTGGATCGCTGATGAGCCGATTGCGCTGAAGCAGCCCAACGGCAGCCTCTGGAAACCGATGAACGACGATCGTCGCTTCAGCGGCAAAGTGATGCTGGTGGATGCGCTCACCAACTCCATGAACGTGCCGACGGTGAACCTCGGTATGACGCTGGGGCTGGATGCGGTGGTGGACACCTGGACGAAGCTGGGCGTGGCGAAGGATCAGCTCAATCCGGTGCCTGCCATGCTGCTGGGTGCACTGAACCTGACGCCGGTTGAAGTAGCGCAGGCGTTCCAGTCGATTGCCAGCGGCGGTAACCGCGCTGAGCTGTCGGCGGTGCGGTCGGTGATCGCCGAAGATGGCAGCGTGCTCTATCAGAGCTATCCGCAGGCGCAGCGCGTGGAACCGGCTCAGGCCGCCTATCTGACGCTCTATACCCTGCAGCAGGTCGCCGATCATGGCACCGCCCGTGCGCTGGGCGCGCGTTTCCCGAATGCGCATCTGGCCGGGAAAACCGGGACCACCAACGATCTGATCGACAGCTGGTTTGCCGGTATTGATGGCAAAGAAGTGGCGATCACCTGGGTGGGACGCGACAACAACCAGCCGACCAAACTCTACGGTGCCAGCGGTGCGATGCAGATCTACCGTCGCTACCTCGATAATCAGGCGCCGATGCCGCTGCAGCTGACGCCGCCGGAAGATGTCTCGCTGATGAACATCGACTCTGCCGGTAACTTTGTCTGCGGCACGGGCAGCAGTACCTGGCGCGCGCTGCCGGTCTGGGCGCTGGATCCGAATGCGCTGTGTCAGCAACAGCAGCAACAGGTTCAGCAGCAGCAACAGCTGTTCGATCAGCAGCAGCAACAGCAGCAACAGCAGCAGCCGACCCAGCAACCGCAGGAGCAGAAAGAGAGCGACGGCGTAGCAGGGTGGATAAAAGATATGTTTGGCAAATAAATCGGCCAGATGGGTTAAAAAGGGCGCTTCGGCGCCCTTTTTTTGTGGTCTTTTATTACTCTTCAATCGCCCCGCAAACGGCGTCAACGCTGGGATTTGTTCTTGCAGTGCCCGCTGCAGTTCGCATATTATCTAATCCGTTATAATAATCATTATCGTTTCGATTCGCTCGCCTGAGCCTATTTTAAGAGACACTTTTATGAATGCGCGAACGCGTTTTGCCGACAACACCAAAAAAACATTTTCCCGACCGCTTCTGGGCGTCATGATTTCACTCAGCCTGAGCACCTCGCTGTATGCCGCGCAGACGGAGACGATGGTCGTCTCGGCAGAAGGCGGCAGTGGGGTCGAAGCCGAAAGCCCCTGGGGCCCGGCGCCGACGATCGCCGCGAAGCGCAGCGCTACCAGCACCAAAACCGATACCCCAATCGAAAAAAATCCGCAGTCCGTCTCCGTGGTGACCCGCGAAGAGATGGAGATGCGCAACGTGACCAGCGTCAAAGGAGCGTTTAACTACACGCCTGGCGTGCTGACCGGCAACCGGGGCAGCTCAGACGTGATTGATGCGTTGTCGATCCGCGGCTTCAGCGAAACCAACACCAACCAGTATCTGGATGGCCTGAAACTGCAGGGGGATAACTACTCGGAGTTTGCCCTCGACCCTTACTTCCTGGAGCGTGCCGAGCTGCTGCGCGGTCCGGTGTCGGTGCTCTACGGCAAAAGTAACCCTGGTGGCGTGGTCGCGCTGGTGAGTAAGCGTCCGACGCAGGAGACCCTGCGTGAAGTTCAGTTCCAGATGGGTAACGACAATCTCTTCTCCACCGGCTTTGATTTTGGCGGCGCGCTGGATGATGACGGTGTATACAGCTATCGACTGACCGGGCAGGCGCGCAGTCAGGATGCGCAGCAGGCGATGAACAAAGAGAAGCGCTACACCATCGCGCCCGCATTCAGCTGGCGTCCCGATGAGCGGACCCGCGTTGACCTGCTGACCTATTTCCAGAACGAGCCGGAAACCGGCTATTACGGCTGGCTGCCGCGGCAGGGCACGATCGTGCCGATCACCCGCGCGGATGGCCGTGAATATAAGCTGCCGACCAACTTCGATGAAGGCGAGCAGAGCAACAAGATCTCCCGCACCACCAAAATGGTGGGCTACAGCGCCGAGCACAGCGTCGACGACACCTGGACGCTGCGTCAGAACCTGCGCTACGCCGATCTGCGTACCGACTACCGCAGTATTTATGGCAATGGTTTCAACGCCGCGACGCAGGAGATCACCCGTGGGTCAGCAGCCTCCAGCGAGAAGCTGAATCAGTTTGCCGTGGATACGCAGGCGCAGGCGAAATTTGCCACCGGCCTGGTGGATCATACGCTGCTGCTGGGTGTGGATTATCAGCGGACGCGCAATGACATTGATGCAGCTTTTGGTAGCGCTGCGCCACTGAATGCCATTAATCCGCAGTACGGTAATGATGCGAATATCGGCACCCCATTCCCTTATCAGTACCTGAATAAACAGGAGCAGACAGGCCTGTATACGCAGGATCAGATGGAGTGGAATCGCTGGGTACTGACCCTGGGTGGCCGTTACGATTATGCAATGACATCAGCGCTGAATCGTAATGGGGATACGGAGGTTAAAAATCATGATCAGGCGTTTACCTGGCGTGGTGGCCTTAATTACGTATTTGATAACGGGATCGCGCCTTATTTCAGCTACAGCGAATCGTTCATACCAACGGCAGGCACAACGTCTGACGGTCAGCCTTTCGATCCGGCGCGCGCTAAGCAATATGAAGCAGGCGTGAAATATGTGCCGAAAGATCGTCCGGTCGTGGTGACGGCGGCGGTTTATCAGCTGACCAAAACCAAAAACCTGACAGCCGAACCCGGTAATGTTCTTTTCAGCGTGCAGAGCGGTGAGATCCGTTCGCGCGGCGTTGAGCTGGAAGCCAAAGCGGCGCTGAATGCCAACGTCAACCTGACCGCCTCTTATACCTACACCGATGCGGAATATACCGAAGACACCCTGCTGAAAGGCAAAACGCCGGTGCAGGTGCCGAAGCATATGGCCTCACTCTGGAGCGACTACACCTTCCACGAAACCGCGCTGTCAGGTGTGACGCTCGGCGCTGGGGTACGGTATGTGGGCGAAAGTCAGGGGCTTTACAGCACTGGCTCTGAGCAGAACCAGAACTTTAAGGTTGCCGGTTACACCACGGTGGATGCGGCGCTGAAATATGATCTGGGCCGTTTCGGATTGCCAGGCTCGTCGGTGGGCGTTAACGTCAACAACCTGTTCAACCGCGAGTATGTCGCCAGTTGCTACCGTGAATACGCCTGCTACTGGGGTGCAGAGCGCCAGATTGTCGGTACCGCCACCTTCAGATTCTGATTTAACCGGGCGCTGCGGCGCCCGTTCACAGGGATTATCATGCCGTATCCGCACGCAGAAGAGGCCACCTTTACGCTGGATAACGCCAGCTTTGAGGTCCCGGGCCGAACCCTCCTCCAGCCACTTTCACTGACTTTTCCACCAGGCAAAATGACTGCGCTGATTGGTCACAACGGTTCAGGTAAGTCGACGCTGTTGAAAATGCTGGGTCGTCATCATGGTGCCAGCCACGGCGAGGTTCGTCTGAATCAGCAGCCGGTCGGGCGCTGGAACAGTAAAGCCTTTGCCCGTCAGGTCGCCTATCTGCCGCAGCAGTTACCGGCAGCCGAAGGCATGACGGTTCGTGAGCTGGTGGCGATTGGCCGCTATCCCTGGCACGGCGCGCTGGGCCGCTTTGGTCAGGAAGATCGCGACCGGGTGGAGGATGCGATTACGCAGGTGGGGCTTAAACCCTTTGCCGGTCGGCTGGTGGACAGCCTGTCGGGCGGTGAACGCCAGCGCGCCTGGCTGGCCATGATGGTGGCGCAGAACAGCCGCTGCCTGCTGCTCGATGAACCCACCTCGGCGCTGGATATTGCTCATCAGGTTGAGGTGCTGGCGCTGATCAAAAATCTCAGTGAGCAGCGCGGCTTGACCGTGATTGCGGTGCTGCATGATATCAATATGGCAGCACGCTATTGCGATCATCTGGTGGCGCTGCGTCAGGGAACAATGATTGCCGAAGGTGACGCAGAGGCCATTATGCAGGCTGAGGTGCTGGGTGCGATTTATGACATCCCGATGGGGATTTTACCGCACCCGCAGGGTGGCGCACCGGTCAGTTTTGTCTGTTAAGGAAAGGATGATGCCCGATCTTTCTCGCCGCCGCCTGATGCTGGCACTGGCGGCCTCGCCACTCTTTTGTGCGCTTCCCCTGCGTGCCGCGACGCCGAACCCTGGCCGGATTATCGCGCTGGAGTGGTTACCCACCGAATTGCTGATGGCGCTGGGTATCACACCTTACGGCGTGGCCGATCTGCATAACTACAACATCTGGGTCGGGGAGCCGCCGCTGCCGGCGGGCGTGACGGATGTCGGTCTGCGCACGGAACCCAATCTTGAGCTAATGGTGCAGATGCAGCCGTCGCTGATCCTCTGCTCCAACGGCTACGGCCCCTCGAAAGAAAAACTGATGCGCATCGCGCCGATCATGGGCTTTGACCTGCAAAGCGGCGACGGCAAACCCCTGACCGCCGCCCGGGCATCGCTGCGCCAGCTGGCTGCACGGCTTGGAGTCAGCGAGCGGGCGGAGCAGCATCTGCGCGAGGTCGACGCTCAGCTGGCGGCAGCGCGTCAGCGTCTGGCACCCTATGCCGGACGCACCCTCCTGCTGATGTCGCTGCTCGACAGCCGTCATGCCATCACCTTCGGCAAAAACAGTCTGTTTCTGGAAGTGATGGCGCTGCTGGGCCTGAAAAATGGCTGGCAGGGCGAAACCAACTTCTGGGGCAGCGCGGTGGTTGGCATCGAACAGCTGGCGCAGGCCGGGGATGTGCAGGCAATCTGCTTCGATCACGACAACGATGCCGATATGGCACAGCTGATGCGCAGTCCGCTGTGGCAGTCGCTGCCGTTTGTGCGCGCCGGACGTTTTCAGCGCGTTCCGGCGGTCTGGTATTACGGTGCGACGCTCTCGGCGCTGCACTTTGTTCGCGTGCTGGAACGCGCGCTGGAGACGCAATGATGCGCCATGCCCTGTTTCCTCTCCTGCTGCTTAGCCTGCTGTTTCTGCTGGCGCTCAGCCTGACGCTGGTCAATCTGCAACAGGCCCTGCCGCCCGCCGACTGGGCGCAGGCGCTCTGGTCACCGGCTGTCGATAACCTGTCGCAGATGGTGTTTCACTACAGCCTGCTGCCGCGCACCGTACTGGCGCTGCTGGTCGGTGCCGGACTGGGGCTGGCCGGTCTGCTGTTTCAGCAGATCCTGCGCAATCCGCTGGCGGAGCCGACCACGCTGGGCGTCTCGTCCGGGGCGCAGCTTGGGATCACCGTAGCGACGCTCTGGCATCTGCCCGGCGGCGCGCTGACCCAGCAGTTTGCCGCGCTCAGCGGCGCGGTGCTGGTGGGGGCGCTGGTGCTGGGTGTGGCCTGGGGCAAGCGTCTGTCGCCGGTCACGCTGATTCTGGCCGGCCTGGTGCTGAGCCTCTACAGCGGCTCGGTCAATCAAATCTTCGCTATCTTCAATCACGATCAGCTGCAGAACATGTTTCTGTGGAGCACCGGCGCACTGAATCAGATGAGCTGGGACAATGTGCAGCAACTCTGGCCGCGCCTGCTGCTGGCCTTTGTGCTGGCCCTGGCGCTGCTGCGTCCGCTGACGCTGATGGGGCTGGATGATAGTGTGGCGAAGAATCTGGGCCTCGCGCTCTCTGTGGCGCGCATTGGCGGTCTTGCACTGGCCATCCTGCTCAGTGCCCAGCTGGTGAATGTGGCCGGGGTCATCGGTTTTATCGGGCTGTTCGCTCCTCTGCTGGCGAAGCTGCTGGGGGGAAGACGGCTAATCACCCGGATGGTGCTGGCTCCCCTGACGGGCGCGCTACTGCTCTGGCTGGCGGACAGCGGCGTGCTGTGGCTCAGCACGCACTGGCGTGATATTCCGACCGGTACAGCCACCGCGCTGCTGGGCGTGCCCATCCTGCTGTGGCTGCTGCCGCGTCTGCGAACCGGTTCCGTGCCGCCCGCCCTGAATCAGGGTGATAACGTGCCCGCCGAGCGGCAGAACCTGCTGCGCTGGGCGCTGATCGGCATCGCCGTGCTGGCCCTGCTGGCCTGGGTCGGCCTGGCCGGGGGACGGGATGCGCAGGGCTGGAGCTGGTCAGCGGGTGAGATGCTGCATTCACTGCTGCCATGGCGTGCGCCGCGGGTGCTGGCTGCGCTGGTGACCGGCCTGATGCTGGGCGTGGCGGGCAGCCTGATCCAGCGGCTGACCGGCAATCCGATGGCCAGCCCGGAAGTGCTGGGCATCAGTTCCGGTGCTGCCTGTGGTGTGGTCGTCATGATGTTTCTCGTGCCGGGAGATGCACTGGCGTGGCTGCTGCCTGCCGGTGCGCTGGGGGCGGCGCTGACGCTGCTGGTGATTATGCTGGTCGCCAGCCGGGGGGGATTCTCGCCGGAGCGGATGCTGCTGGCAGGTATGGCGCTGAACAGCGCCTTTGTCACGCTGCTGATGCTGCTGCTGGCCAGTGGCGATCCGCGCATGGGCGACCTGCTGAGCTGGATCTCCGGCTCGACCTATAACATCAGCGGCCGTCAGGCGATGCAGAGCGCGCTCTGCGCGCTGGTGCTGGTCGCGCTGGCGCCGCTCGCCAGTCGCTGGCTGACCCTGCTGCCGCTGGGCAGTGTCACTGCGCGCTCGGCCGGCATCGCATTAACACCGGTGCGGCTGAGTCTGCTGCTGCTGGCGGCCGCGCTGACTGCCAGCGCGACGCTGACTATCGGTCCGCTGAGCTTTGTCGGGCTGATGGCTCCGCATATGGCGCGGATGCTGGGCTTCCGGCGGGCTCTGCCGCAGATGGTGCTGTCAGGATTGCTGGGAGCGGGGTTAATGGTGCTGGCGGACTGGTGCGGGCGGATGCTGGCCTTTCCGGATCAGATCCCAGCCGGGCTGATGGCGACGTTTTTGGGCGCGCCTTACTTTATCTGGCTGCTCAGGCGTTCAGTTTAATAAGACCAGCGCCGCCGCCGGTCTGAGAGTATTGACAAAATCTGGTCCGACTCGCTGTCAGACCGAGCCTGCGCAGGGAACACAGTCAGATCGGAAAGGCGCAAAAGCCGTCATCCCTGACACGCTCGGCCCGCGCCATCCCTGGCGCGGGACGCTTTCCTCCTCTGCCTGTGTTCCCTGCGCATTGAGTTTCGTGTTGCTGTGAGATCCTGCATCGGATTCTACTGCCGATCTGCATCTCTACTGCAGCCTGTTACAGCTTCGCGAAACAACGACGCGCGGCATCGATGGTGTGCTGAATATCCACTTCGCTGTGTGCCAGCGACATAAAGCCCGCTTCATAAGCCGATGGAGCAAAGTAAACGCCTTCCTCCAGCATCAGGTGGAAGAAGGTTTTAAAGCGCTCCACATCGCAACGGGTCACGTCCGCGTAACAGGTCACGCTGTCAGCGTCGGTGAAGAAAAAGCCGAACATGCCGCCAACGTGGTTCACCACCAGCGGGATATTATGCTCTTTCGCCGCGTCACGCAGACCTTCAGCCAGCTGACGGGTCAGCGCATCCAGTTTCTCATGGGTGCCCGGCTGTGCAAGCTGAGTCAGACAGGCGTAGCCCGCCGCCATCGCGATCGGGTTACCGGAGAGCGTACCCGCCTGATAAACCGGACCGGTCGGGGCCAGCGCCGCCATCACTTCGCGACGGCCACCGAATGCGCCCACCGGCATACCGCCACCGATGATTTTACCCAGGCAGGTAAGATCGGGACGGACATTGTAGTGAGCCTGCGCGCCGCCCAGCGCAACGCGGAAACCGGTCATCACTTCGTCAATAATCAGCAGCGCACCAAACTCGTCGCACAGGGCGCGCAGGCCCGGCAGAAACTCAGGCTGTGGCGGAATGCAGTTCATGTTGCCCGCGACCGGCTCAACGATAATGGCGGCAATCGCCTCAGGGTATTGCTCAAACGCGCTGCGCACCGAGTCGAGGTCGTTAAAGGTGCAGGTCAGGGTATGTTTGGCGAAATCGGCCGGGACACCCGGCGAGTTTGGCTGACCGAGGGTCAGTGCACCGGAACCCGCTTTCACCAGCAGATGATCGGCGTGGCCGTGATAGCAGCCTTCAAACTTGATGATTTTGTCGCGGCCGGTAAAGCCACGCGCCAGACGGATAGCGCTCATGGTCGCTTCGGTGCCGGAGTTCACCATCCGCACCATCTCCATGCTCGGCACCAGATCGCACACCAGCTGCGCCATGGTCACTTCCATGCCGGTCGGTGCGCCAAAGCTCAGGCCACGCCCGGCCGCTTCGATCACCGCATCGCGGATCGCCGCGTTGTTGTGACCCAGTACCATCGGGCCCCATGAGCCGACATAATCGATATAGGCTTTGCCATCGGCGTCATAGAGACAGGCTCCGTCAGCGTGATCGATAAACAGCGGAACGCCGCCCACACCGGTAAATGCGCGTACTGGCGAGTTTACGCCACCCGGGATCAGGCGTTGTGCCTCGGCAAACAGTTGTTCGGACTTACTCATTTTCGGCTCCAGCGGTTCAGAAAAATAGGGTGCCATTCTACGGAAGAGGGGCAGCCGGCGAAAGGTGGTTTCACCCGCAGCGCCCCTTACAGAGGGGAAAGCGGCACAGAGTGCGAAGGGCAGAGCTTGATTGCGCTGAGGTGCTGACTGATAATAGCGTAATTAAGGTCGTTTTCTGACCTGGACGTTTAGCGGAGTAAAACATGAGTGATGAAGTAGTAGCACTGCCGTTGCAGTTTACCGACGCCGCAGCTAACAAGGTCAAGAACCTCATTGCCGATGAAGAGAACCCGGCGCTGAAACTGCGTGTCTATATCACCGGTGGCGGTTGCAGCGGTTTCCAGTATGGCTTCACCTTTGATGACCAGCTGAACGATGGCGACATGACGATTGAAAAGCAGGGCGTCTCGCTGGTGGTTGACCCGATGAGCCTGCAATATCTGGTGGGTGGATCGGTGGATTACACCGAAGGGCTGGAAGGTTCGCGCTTCATCGTGACCAACCCGAATGCGAAAACCACCTGTGGCTGTGGCTCCTCTTTCAGTATCTGATGATGCAGGCCGTCAATCTGACGGCCTCGTTTACCACTCTACCGTTACCAGACGGATTCCCTGCTTCTGACTTCCCTCTGTCCGGCTCTGGCTCTCTGTAATGCGCGGCTGCGCACTGGCCTGTCTGCCACAGTCAACCTGCGGTGCGGGCTGACCACGTGCCGTGTTAATTTCACAGCGTGAATAGATGACAAGCCTGGCGCCTATAGAGCCAGTGATCGATCCCGCACAGGCAGATCCGGCGATCGTCAGCCCTATGGCCAGCAGCAGTGCTCTGGTCATATGAAGTTCCTGGTGTTTAAAAGGCGCCGGGGCGCTAAAAGGAGGGCGAGCATACGTGGCTCGCCCGTCTCTGTTATTGATTAACGGCAAAAAGTGCGGCGGCTTTAATCAATTCGCTGATTTATCGATCGGGATGCAGGGCCGCACAGAGTTGCTGCGCCGCCAGCAGCAGTCGCGGGCCAGGGCGGCTAAGCCAGTCCTCGTTGATGGCGATCACCGGCACCCTGAGCTGCGGCTGCCAGAATGTCCGGATATTCTCCGCCTGCTGCGCATCGCCGCCCGTCACTATCGCCTGAGGATGGCGCATCAGAACCTGCTCGCGGCTCACCTGCGGCCAGCTGACGCGGCTGTCAGCAAAGATATTCCTGCCCCCGCAGAGGGTAACCATCTCATTCTGCATCGTCTCTCTGGCGGCGGTGAACAGCGGTTGCTGGCCAAACTGCAAAAAAAGCGGAACCGCAGCCAGGTGAGTATAGCGCTGGCGCAGCGCCGTTGCCTGCTGATGTAACTGCCGGGCCGCGCGGGCCGCCTGCTCCGGCCTGGGGCTCCAGTGACCCAGATCGGCCAGCGCCGCGATCATCTCATCCAGCGTCCGCGGATCGATCCACTTAACCGGTACACCGAGCTGCTGTAACTGGGCGATCTGCCGCTGCGGATTGCCGCCCCGCCAGGCCAGAACCAGATCGGGTTTAAGCTGCAGGATCCGTTCTGTTCTGATGCCCTGCCAGTCGGCAACCTGTTCAATCTGTTTTGCCTGTGGCGGAAAGTCGGACCAGGCGCTGACCGCAATCGGGGTGATCCCGGCGGCAAAGGCGAGCTCGGTGAGATGGGGAGCAAGGGTAATAACGCGGGGTGGGGAAGCCAGCAGGCTGCCGCTCAACAGCAGCAGCCAGCAGAAGAGCAGGGTTTTAGCCACGCGCCAGATGCGCCAGCAGGTTCTCCACCATCAGTGAAGATTGCTTTGCTGCCACGCTGAGGAACTCATCAAAACTGAGGTGCGACGCTTTGTCGGCCACGTCAGAGATGGCCCGCACCACCACAAATGGCACCTGGAACTGATGGCAGACGTGACCGATGGCGGTCGCTTCCATCTCAACCGCAATCGCCTGCGGGAACTGACTGCGAATGCGCGCCAGCGGTTCGGCGCCGTTGATAAAGGCATCTCCGCTGACCACCAGGCCGCGCACGGCATTCAGATCAAGCTGTTTAATGCAGGCTTCCGCTGCGGCGATGAGGGTGCTGTCTGCCACGAACGCGGCCGGACAACCCGCCATCTGACCCGGCTCGTAGCCAAAGGCCGTGACGTCCGCATCGTGATAACGCACT
Source organism: Pantoea anthophila (assembly GCF_026104315.1). Classification (NCBI taxonomy): domain Bacteria; kingdom Pseudomonadati; phylum Pseudomonadota; class Gammaproteobacteria; order Enterobacterales; family Erwiniaceae; genus Pantoea; species Pantoea anthophila. The sequence goes on along the minus strand of NZ_CP110473.1, from coordinate 3,161,611 downwards.
TCTTCAGAGACCACGATATCGCCCACGCTGAGCGACGGCGCTAATCCACCCGCAGAGCCGGTGTTGATCACGACGTCAGGCTTGCAGAGTTGCAGCAGCAGCGTGGTACCCAGCGCGGCAGAGGTTTTACCAATGCCCGATTTCAGCAGTGCCACCTCAACGCCCTGCAGGGTGCCGGTATAAATTTCACAACCCGCCAGCGACAGCGTTTGACGGTTTTCAATTTTGTCGCGCAGCAGTGTGACTTCCTGCTCCATCGCGCCAATAATGCCTGCTTTCATAGTGAGTCCCGCTAATGTAAAAAATGAAAAATTAGGGCATAGTTTAGCATGGCATTCAGGGGATTAATTCACGAAAAAATAAGGGGTAATCCATGTCGGCGATCAATTTCAGGAAGAAGATCAGCTTCTCGCGCCCTTATACCAGTCGAAAAGATCCGGAAGGCGAATATTACATTACCCGCCATTTTGAGAGCGACCGCGGGCGGATTATCAACTCCGCCGCTATCCGTCGCCTGCAGCAGAAAACCCAGGTGTTCCCGCTGGAGCGCAACGCCGCCGTCCGCTCCCGCTTAACGCACTCGCTGGAGGTCCAGCAGACCGGCCGCTACATCACCAAAGAGATCCTGCAGACGCTGAAGATGCAGGGCGGGCTGGCGCAGTATGGTCTGGATGAGTTAGAGGGGGCGTTTGAAAGCCTGATAGAGATGGCGTGTCTGCTGCACGACGTCGGCAATCCGCCGTTTGGCCACTTTGGCGAGGCGGCGATCAACGACTGGTTTGAAGAAAATCTGCCTGCCGAACTGGTCGATCCGCTGGTGGCCGGTGTGGAGGGGGAGGCGCAGCGTCAGGCTTTTGATCAGCTCAACGCCACCATCCGCCAGGATCTCTGCCATTTTGAAGGCAACGCCCAGGCCATTCGCATGGTGCATACGCTGCTGCAACTCAATCTCAGCTATTCTCAGGTTGCCTGCATCCTGAAATATACGGCCCCCGCCTGGTGGCAGGGTGAAAAACCCGCCGAATTTAGCGTATTGATGAAGAAACCGGGTTTTTATCTCTCTGAACAGGATTATATTACCGAGCTGCGTGCTGCCACCAATATGAAAGAGCACCACCGCTTTCCGCTCACCTATATAATGGAAGCCGCGGATGATATCTCCTATTGTATTGCCGATTTGGACGACGCTGTAGAAAAAGATATCTTCAATGTTGAGAGTTTGTATGAATTTCTCAATAAAGCCTGGGGGCCGGTTAAAAATAATGACGCTTTCAGCCGGACGATTGGCGAAGCCTGGCGTGAAGCCTGTAATAAAAAACGCCGCAGCCGCAGCGATCAATTTTTTATGTCATTACGCGTAAATGTTCAGAGTGTATTGGTCAGCTATGCGGTCAAGCGTTTTGTTGATAATCTGCCTGCCATATTCGACGGTAGTTTCAACCATGCGCTGCTGGAAGATGAGGGTGAAGAGGGGCGTTTGCTGCAGCTGTTTAAGACCGTCGCCCGTCAGCAGGTCTTTAACCATTCTGAAGTGGAACAGCTGGAACTGCAGGGTTACCGGGTCATCAGGGGCCTGCTGGAGATCTATCAGCCGCTGATGCGCCTCAATTACGAAGCCTTTACCACGCTGATAAATGAAGATTTCCTGCGTAAGCATCCCATCGAAACCCGGCTTTTCCATAAGCTCTCCGGTAAACACCGCAAAGCGTATTTACATAAGATGCGTAACCTGGTGGTGGAGCATAAATATCAGCGGCTGTTGTGGGAGCGTTATTATCGCTTCCGCCTTATTCAGGATTATATCAGCGGCATGACCGATCTCTATGCCTGGGATGAGTACCGGCGGCTGATGGCCGTAGAATAAGCCGCCAATTGTAAAGAGCGCGAATAAATTTTTACTTTTGCCTGAAACTTTTTAAGGAACTTCGCGCTAAAACATTTATCTCACCTTTCGACCACAGCAATGGTCTGAACAGTAATCTTACAGAGAAATGAAAAATGAAAAAAAAGACCTTAGTATTAAGTGCGCTGGCGTTAAGCCTGAGCATGGCGCTCGCCCCTGTTACTGTTTCTGCTGCGCAAACGGCCTCTTCAGATAGCCAGCAACTGCCAAGTCTGGCTCCAATGCTGGAGAAGGTCATGCCGTCTGTGGTCAGTATCAGCGTCGAGGGCACCACCACGGTTAAAACTCCCCGCATGCCACAACAGTTTCAGCAATTCTTTGGCGACAATTCGCCTTTCTGCCAGGACGGCTCGCCGTTCCAGGGCTCACCAATGTGCCAGGACGGTGGAGCAGGCGGTAACGGCGGAGCGCCAGGCCCGGATACCCAGCAGGAGAAATTCCGCGCGCTGGGATCGGGCGTCATCATTAACGCCGAAAAAGGCTATGTGGTCACCAACAACCACGTGGTGAACAACGCCACCAAAATTCAGGTGCAGCTGAGCGATGGCCGTCGCTATGACGCCAAAGTCATTGGCAAAGATCCGAGCTCCGATATTGCGCTGGTGCAGTTGCAGGACGCCAAAAACCTGACCGCTGTGAAAATCGCCGACTCTGACAGCCTGCGTGTGGGTGACTACACCGTGGCCATCGGTAACCCTTACGGACTGGGTGAAACCGTGACGTCAGGTATCGTCTCTGCGCTGGGACGCAGCGGCCTGAACGTGGAAAATTATGAGAACTTTATTCAGACCGATGCGGCGATTAACCGGGGTAACTCCGGCGGCGCGCTGGTTAACCTCAACGGTGAGCTGATCGGAATTAACACCGCGATTCTGGCACCGGATGGCGGCAACATTGGTATCGGCTTTGCTATCCCCAGCAACATGGTGAAAAACCTGACGGCGCAGATGGTGGAGTTTGGTCAGGTGAAACGGGGTGAGCTGGGCGTGCAGGGGACAGAGCTGAACTCCGAGCTGGCTAAAGCGATGAAGGTGGACGCGCAGCGCGGTGCCTTTGTCAGCCAGGTGCTGCCGGACTCAGCTGCCGCCAAAGCGGGGATCAAAGCCGGTGACGTGATCGTCTCCATGAACGGCAAACCGCTCAGCAGCTTTGCCTCGTTACGTGCGGAAGTGGGCTCACTGCCGGTGGGCACTACGCTGAAGCTGGGCCTGCTGCGTGACGGCAAGCCGCTCGACGTCTCTGTCCAGCTGCAGCAGAGCAGCCAGGCGAAAGTTCAGTCTGCGACCATCTACACCGGCATTGAAGGCGCCGATCTCAGCAACATCGAAGCGGGTGCCAAAGGTGTGCGGGTGGATAACGTCAAACCGGGCAGTGCCGCGGCGCGTATCGGCCTGAAGAAGGGCGACGTGATTCAGGGCGTTAACCAGCAGGTGGTGACCAACCTGGGCGAGCTGCGTAAAGTCCTCGACACCAAACCATCGGTTCTGGCGCTGAACGTGAAGCGTGGCGACAATACGCTCTATCTGCTGATGCAGTAAGCGACGCGTAATAACCTCTCAGGCGGACTGCGGTCCGCCTTTTTTATGCCCGCTCTCCGCCGTGGCAGAGTGTGATAGTGACCGCAAATCCGGGAAATCAGCGCCCGCCTCTGTGCAATTGCACAATGCTCCGCGTGCGACGCCTGCGTATTCTGTTGCTCCCCTATTTTTTCAGGAGTAATGGATGGCTGCCTATCACCTTGATGCCCGGCTGGCGCAGGATATCGTGGCGCGCACCATGAGAATTATCGACAGCAATGTCAACGTGATGGACGCGCGGGGCCGCATCATTGGCAGCGGCGATCCTGAACGCGTTGGAGAGTTGCACGAAGGCGCACTGCTGGTGCTCTCTCAGGGACGCGTGGTGGACATTGATGACGCCGTGGCTAAACATTTGCACGGCGTGCGGCCAGGCATCAACCTGCCGCTGCGCCTGGATGGCGATATTGCGGGTGTAATTGGCCTGACCGGCGAACCGCTGTCGCTGCGTCATTATGGCGAGCTGGTCTGTATGGCGGCAGAGATGATGCTGGAGCAGGCGCGGCTGCTGCACATGCTGGCCCAGGATAGCCGTCTGCGTGAAGAGCTGGTGCTGAATCTGATCCGCAGTGACACGCTGTCGCCGCAGCTGACCGAGTGGGCGCAGCGGCTCGGCATCGACCTCAATCAGCCTCGCGTTGCCGCTGTCATCGAGGTGGACAGCGGCCAGCTCGGCGTGGACAGCGCCATGTCAGAGTTGCAGCAGCTGCAGACACTGCTAACCACGCCGGAGCGCGATAATCTGATCGCCATTGTTTCGCTGACCGAAATGGTGGTGCTGAAACCCGCCCTGAATGCGCATGGACGCCACGATCAGGAGGATCATCGCCGCCGCATCGAGCAGTTGCTGCAGCGGATGAAAGAGCGTGGGCATCTGCGGATGCGTATTGCACTCGGCAATGTTTTTACCGGGCCTGGCAGCATTGCGCGCTCCTATCGCACTGCCCGCACCACCATGATGGTCGGCAAGCAGCGGATGCCGGGATTACGCAGCTACTTCTATCAGGATCTGGTGCTGCCGGTGCTGCTCGACAGCCTGCGAGGCGGCTGGCAGGCGAATGAGCTGGCGCGGCCACTGGCAAAGCTTAAAAGCATGGATAACAACGGCCTGCTGCGTCGTACGCTGATGGCCTGGTTTACCCACAACGTGCAGCCGGGCGCCACTGCGCGCGCGCTGTTTATCCATCGCAACACGCTGGAGTACCGGCTGAACCGGATTTCTGAACTGACCGGGCTTAACCTGGGGCAGTTTGATGACAGGCTGCTGCTCTATGTGGCGCTGCAGCTGGATGAGCAGGGATAACACGCAAACAGCGGGCATAAAAAAGGCCAGCAGTGCTGGCCTTTCCGATCGGGCAGGGAATTAACGACCGTTACGGGTTAATTTTTCCAGGTCCGATTCAATCTCACTGATTTTGTGAGAAACCACGCTTTCCAGATGACGCAGGTCATCCAGAATTTTGCGTTTCAGATCCACTTCAACCTGGTCACGCTGGCAAATCTGGTCCAGTTCGTCGATGACATAACGCAGATTCGGGCTGATCTCCTGAACTTCTTTATAGCCCTGGGTCGCGTGATCGGCCACGACGGTTTTGCGCTGACGCGGATATTTGAATTTGACGCTTTTCGCGAAAAATTCACCTTTATCTTTGCGGAAGTAGATTTTCAGAATGTCGTTATTCGCTTCCTGACGCAGGCTGTAGCGATCGATGTCGTCCGGATTACTGATTCCTAAGCTTTTCAGATTGTCATACATGGCGTTTTTTCCATCAAAAGTGAGAAGCGCGCAGTCTTGTTCATGACGTCAGACAACTGTAGACATAAATCAGCGGGATGAACATTGCGCGACAGGATTTAACTGGCGCGGATTATGACCTGGATGAAATCTAAACGCACCCGTTCCTTCGCGGCGCGAATCAGGTTGATTTGGAATGGCTGTAAAGAAAAGATGACGGGCTGGTTTCCAGCCCGTCACTGACATCAGTCGATGGTGCGCAGCAGTTCGTTGATACCGGTTTTGCTCAGGGTTTTCGCGTCAACTTTCTTCACGATCACCGCACAGTAGAGGCTGTAGCTGCCATCTTTAGACGGCAGGTTACCGGAAACGACGACCGAACCGGCAGGAACGCGGCCGTAATGCACTTCGCCGGTTTCGCGGTCATAAATTTTGGTGCTCTGACCGATATAGACGCCCATTGAGATCACGGAGCCTTCTTCAACAATCACGCCTTCAACGATTTCAGAGCGTGCGCCAATGAAGCAGTTGTCTTCGATAATGGTCGGGTTTGCCTGCAGCGGTTCCAGCACGCCACCGATTCCCACGCCACCTGAGAGGTGAACGTTTTTGCCGATCTGCGCACAGGAGCCGACGGTCGCCCAGGTATCCACCATGGTGCCTTCATCCACGAAAGCGCCGATATTGACATAAGAGGGCATCAGCACCGTGTTACGGGCAATGAACGCACCCTGACGCACTGCCGCAGGCGGCACCACGCGGAAACCGGCGGCTTTAAAACGCGCCTCATCCCAGCCAGCAAACTTCATCGGGACTTTGTCGTAAAAACGGGTTTCTGCCCCTTCCATGACCTGATTGTCGTTGATGCGGAAAGAGAGCAGCACTGCTTTTTTCAGCCACTGATGCGTTACCCACTCGCCGTCGATCTTTTCAGAAACGCGCAGTTCGCCGCTGTCCAGCAGGGCGATCACCTGGTTGATGGCATCACGGGTTTCGCTGTCAACGCTGACGGGAGTAATGTCCGCGCGACGTTCAAAGGCGGATTCGATAACGCTCTGTAACTGTTGCATATTTTTTTCCTGATCGGTCATGTGCAATGCCGGGCACTCTCCCGGCACAAATAAAAATAGAGGATGATAAATCGTGTCTGGTCACACTTTATCGTTTGGATTAAGGGCCTCTGTCAACCGTTGTTGCAATGCTTTGCGCATTTCTTCGTCCAGCGCCTGCCGCTCACTGTTGGCCAGAATAAAGAGATCTTCGACCCGTTCGCCGATGGTGCTGATGCGTGCGCCGTGCAGTGAAACGCCGAGATCGGCAAAGACTTCACCAACCCGGGCCAGCAGACCCGGCTGGTCCAGCGCCACCAGTTCCAGATAGCTGCGCCGGTCGGTGTGGGTCGGCAGGAAATTGACCTCGGTGTCCACACTGAAGTGCCGGAGTTTGGCTGACGGTCGGCGGGTGCGCGGCGGCACCCACTGCGACTGGGTTATCGCCTGCTCCAGCGCCTGAATAATCATCGGATGGCGATCCGGGGAGAGCGGACTGCCATCGGGTTCCAGCACAATAAAGGTATCCATGGCCATACCGTCGCGGCTGGTGAAGATCTGGGCGTCGTGGACGCTGAGATTGCGGCGGTCCAGTTCACCGGCGACAGCGGCAAACAGGTGGGGGCGATCGGGACTCCAGATAAAAATCTCCGTTCCGCCGCGCGTGGCCTGCGGGCTGACCAGCACCAGCGGCTTCTTCAGGTCATGCACCAGCAGATGGCGGGCATGCCAGGCGATCTGATTTGGCGTATGGCGCAGGAAGTAGTCAGCGCGGCAGCGGTTCCAGATCTGATGCAGGCGCTCCTCATCTATATTGTCCATCCGCAGCAGCGCCAGCGCCTGCAGACGATGATGGCGCACCCGCTCGCGCAGATCCGGACTGTTCTCCATGCCACGACGCAGCTGCTTCTCCGTGGCGAAAAAGAGTTCGCGCAGCAGGCTCTGCTTCCAGCTGTTCCAGAGACTCTCGTTGGTGGCGCAGATATCGGCCACCGTCAGGCAGACCAGATAGCGCAGCCGGTTTTCGTTCTGCATCACCTCCGCGAACTGCTGGATGACCGTCGGGTCCTGAATATCGCGCCGCTGAGCGGTGACAGACATCAATAGATGATGGCGCACCAGCCAGGCCACCAGCTGTGTTTCCCGCGAGTTGAGGCCGTGCATTTCCGCGAAGTCGAGCGCGTCCTGTGCGCCGAGAATCGAGTGGTCACCGCCGCGCCCCTTGGCGATGTCATGCAGCAGCGCGGCCATCAGCAGCAGCTCCTGCTGAGGCAGGCGCGGCCACAGCTCGACGCACAGCGGATGCTGCGGACGGGTGGACTCGCTGGCAAAGCTCTCCAGCTTCTGCAGGACGCGAATGGTGTGCTCATCCACGGTGTAGGCGTGGAACAGATCAAACTGCATCTGGCCGACAATATGGCCCCACAGCGGCGTATAGGCCCACAGCACGCTGTGGCGATGCATCGGCACCAGCGCCCGGCTGACCGCGCCAGGGTGGCGCAGAATCGACATAAACGTGCGGCGCGCCTCCGGGATCTGACACAGCGGCTGTTTCAGATGGCGGCGGGCATGGCGCAGGTGACGCAGGGTGGTGGAGTAGATGCCTTTGATGTTCTCGTTGCGCACCATGACGTAGAACATGCGCAGGATCGCCTGCGGCTCACGGGTGAACAGCGTTTCATCACGCAGGTCGATCAGGTCGCCACGCAGCTGAAAATCGTCATCGACAGGTCTGGGCTTCTCATTGGTGGAGAGCGCCAGAATCGCCTCATCAAACAGCTGTAACAGCATCTGGTTCAGTTCACCGATGCGTCGCGTACCCCGGTAGAAATCCTTCATCATCCGCTCGACCGGCTCGTTGCCTTCGCCCTGATAGTTCAGGCGCTGCGCCACGCTGAGCTGGCGATCAAACAGCAGGCGGTTATCGTAGCGGGGCAGGGAGAGGTGCAGCGCAAAGCGGATGCGCCAGAGAAACGCCTGGCATTCGTTGAGTTCGCTGCGCTCTGCCTCAGTGAGAAAGCCAAAGCCGACCATCTCATCCAGCGTGGTGGCACCGAAATGGCGTCGGGCGACCCATTGCAGCGTATGAATGTCACGCAGGCCGCCGGGGCTGCTTTTAATATCCGGCTCAAGGTTGTAGCTGGTGCCGTGATAACGTTTGTGGCGCTCCTGCTGCTCTTCGATTTTGGCGGCAAAAAAGCGGGATGAGGGCCAGAAGCCGTCGCTGAAGACGTTCTTCTGCAACTCCAGGAACAGCGCCACGTCGCCGGTCAGCATGCGTGACTCAATCAGATTGGTGGCGACGGTGAGGTCAGATAATCCCTCAAGCAGACACTCCTCCAGCGTGCGCACGCTGTGGCCCACTTCCAGCCGGAGATCCCACATCAGGGTCAGCAGTTCGCTGGTGCGCTGCGCCGCCTGCTCATCCAGCGGCTGACGGCTGAGGATCAGTACATCGATGTCGGAGAGCGGGTGGAGTTCGGCCCGCCCATAGCCGCCCACGGCCACCAGCGCGATGGCGGGCATCGCATCGAAGCCAAAGAAGCGCCACAGGCGGCGCAGCAGCCGATCGATAAACAGCGTGCGGGCATCAATCAGCTGTTCCACGGCTTCACCGGCGTCGAACGCTGCAGCCAGATGCTGCTGGAACTGCTCCAGCCGCGGCTTCAGCAGCTCGCGCGTCAGCTGATCGTCACCCCATTCGGCCGGTGAATCGACCAGACCGTTTTTTACCTCTTCCGACAGGCTCACGCTCATGCTGCTCTTCTCTTTTTTAGCCAAAAAAAAGCCGGCACATGGCCGGCTTGATCTCTATCCGGGGAATTACCCCTCGGCGACGAGCACAGCAGGCAGCGTGTCGTCTTTGCGCAGGGTTAAAATCTCGCAGCCGTTTTCTGTCACCACAATAGTATGCTCATACTGCGCGGACAAGCTGCGATCTTTGGTTTTTACCGTCCAGCCATCTTTCATGGTGCGGATGCGGTAATCGCCGGCATTGACCATCGGTTCAACGGTAAAGGTCATGCCCGCCTGCAGCACGACGCCGCTGTCATCCGCATCGTAATGCAGCACCTGCGGCTCTTCGTGGAACCCTTTACCGATGCCGTGACCGCAATATTCGCGCACCACGGAGAAGTCATTCGCTTCTACATACTTCTGGATAGCCCGGCCCAGCTCGCGCAGACGGATGCCTGGCTTGATCAGACGCAGTGAAAGATAGAGGCTCTCCTGGGTCACGCGGCAGAGGCGCTCGCCCTGAATGGTCGGTTTGCCGACAATAAACATCTTCGAGGTATCGCCGTGGTACTCATCTTTGATCACGGTGACGTCAATGTTGACGATATCGCCATCCTTTAACGGACGATCGTCGCTCGGGATACCGTGGCACACCACTTCGTTCACCGAAATGCAGACCGACTTTGGAAAGCCGTGATAGCCGAGGCAGGCAGAGACAGCCTGCTGCTTTTGGGTAATGTGATCATGGCAGATGCGGTCCAGTTCACCGGTGGTCACACCCGGTTTAACGTGCGGTTCGATCATCTCCAGCACTTCGGCGGCCAGGCGGCCCGCGACGCGCATTTTTTCGATTTCTTCAGCTGTTTTGATTGAAATTGGCATTAAATTAATCCGCATTTGTCGAAATTTTCGACAATAATAAGTTCTGTGCTGTCATGTTAGCAGCCAGAAAATGGGCTGCCAAATAGAGAACGCGCTGGCTTCCGTCAGCGATCATTTATTGGCGTCCCCCGGCGGTTTGTGGTATAAAGCGCGCCGACGATTCTCTGTATGGCCGTTTTGGTCAACAGGAAACGCATAACTCTCATTATGTGTAATAAAACACACATGTATCGACACATACGCCGGGGTGCCTTGAAAGAGGTCGGTCGTATGGGATACATGGAGGCCCAACCCCAAATCAAATTTCAGAGGTAATCATGGCAACTGTTTCCATGCGCGACATGCTCCAGGCTGGTGTTCACTTCGGTCACCAGACCCGTTACTGGAACCCAAAAATGAAGCCATTCATTTTTGGTGCACGTAACAAGGTTCACATCATCAACCTGGAAAAAACCGTTCCTATGTTCAACGAAGCTCTGGCTGAACTGAACAAGATCGCTTCCCGTAAAGGTAAGATCCTGATCGTAGGTACCAAGCGCGCTGCTGCTGAAGCGGTAAAAGAGTCTGCACTGAGCTGCGACCAGTTCTTCGTAAACCACCGCTGGTTAGGTGGCATGCTGACTAACTGGAAAACCGTGCGTCAGTCAATCAAGCGTCTGAAAGATCTGGAGACTCAGTCTCAGGATGGTACTTTCGACAAACTGACCAAAAAAGAAGCGCTGATGCGTGCGCGTGAGCTGGCCAAGCTGGAAAACAGCCTGGGCGGTATCAAAGACATGGGCGGTCTGCCAGACGCGCTGTTTGTTGTTGATGCTGACCACGAACACATCGCAATCAAAGAAGCAAATAACCTGGGTATCCCGGTATTTGCTATCGTTGATACCAACTCTGATCCAGATGGCGTTGATTTCGTTATCCCAGGTAACGACGACGCAATCCGTGCTGTAAGCCTGTACCTGAATGCCGTTGCGACCACCGTTCGCGAAGGCCGTTCTCAGGATCTGGCTGAGCAAGCTGAAGAAGCGTCTTTAGAAAACGCTTAATAAGGTTTGCTCTGCATAAGAGCCCTTAGTATTCAGATGTGATCTGTAAGGGGCCTGTACTGGCCCCTTTATTTTATCTAAGTCTGTAACGCCCCCTATCGGACGGCGGGACAGAGTAAATTTTCCGCAAATAAGTGTCTGCTGGTGCACATGTACTCAGGCACGAACCGAGGATTCTGGAATGGCTGACATTACCGCTGCATTGGTAAAAGAACTGCGCGAGCGTACTGGCGCTGGCATGATGGACTGCAAAAAAGCGCTGACCGAAGCGAACGGCGACATTGAGCTGGCGATTGAGAACATGCGTAAGTCTGGCGCAATCAAAGCAGCGAAAAAAGCAGGTAACGTTGCGGCTGATGGCGTGATCAAAACCAAGATCGTTGGCGACTACGGCGTGATTCTGGAAGTAAACTGCCAGACTGACTTCGTCGCAAAAGATGGCGGTTTCCAGGCATTCGCAGACAAAGTTCTGGACGCGGCTGCAGCCGATCGCGTAACCGATGTAGAAGTTCTGAAAGCGCAGTTCGAAGAAGAGCGCGTTGCACTGGTTGCTAAAATCGGTGAGAACATCAACATCCGTCGCGTCGCAATCCTGGAAGGTGCAGAGCTGGGCAGCTACCTGCACGGCGCACGTATCGGCGTACTGGTTTCAGCGAAAGGCGCTAACGAAGATCTGATCAAACAGATCGCTATGCACGTTGCGGCAAGCAAGCCTGAATTCGTTAAGCCAGAAGACGTTTCTGCTGACGTGGTTGAGAAAGAGTACCAGGTTCAGCTGGACATCGCGATGCAGTCTGGCAAGCCAAAAGAGATCGCAGAGAAGATGGTTGAAGGCCGCATGAAGAAATTCACCGGCGAAGTTTCTCTGACTGGTCAGGCTTTCGTTATCGACCCAAGCAAAACCGTTGGCCAGGCTCTGAAAGAGCAGGGCGCTGACGTCATCAACTTCATCCGCTTCGAAGTGGGCGAAGGCATCGAGAAAGTTGAGTCTGACTTCGCTGCAGAAGTTGCAGCCATGTCCAAGCAGTCTTAATGCTCTGAAAGAACCGCCAGATGGCGGTTCTTTTTTGTCTGTGAACCGCAACAGACACATTTTCAGTTTCATCCCAATAGCAATTTCATTGCGGTAAGCGGATGATCGATCACAATTTACTTCTCCTTTACACCCTATCTTCCAGGAAGAACTGACCATGGCGACCAACGCAAAACCTGTTTATCAACGTATCCTGCTTAAACTCAGCGGCGAAGCCCTGCAAGGCGCTGAAGGTTTTGGTATCGACGCGAGTGTGCTGGACCGTATGGCACAAGAGGTAAAAGAGCTGGTTGAGCTGGGCATCCAGGTTGGCGTTGTGATCGGCGGGGGTAACCTGTTCCGCGGAGCGGGCCTGGCGCAGGCCGGGATGAACCGCGTTGTGGGTGACCACATGGGTATGCTGGCTACCGTAATGAACGGCCTGGCGATGCGTGATGCGCTGCACCGCGCCTATGTGAATGCCCGCCTGATGTCAGCGATTCCACTGAATGGCGTCTGCGATAACTACAGCTGGGCAGAAGCGATCAGCCTGCTGCGTAACAACCGCGTGGTGATCTTCTCCGCTGGTACCGGCAATCCGTTCTTCACTACCGATTCTGCGGCCTGCCTGCGCGGCATTGAGATCGAAGCGGATGTGGTCCTGAAAGCGACCAAAGTGGATGGCGTCTATTCCGCCGATCCGGTGAAAAACCCGGATGCGACCCTGTATGAGCAACTGACCTATACTGAAGTGCTGGATCAGGAGCTGAAAGTGATGGATCTTGCGGCCTTTACCCTGGCGCGTGACCACAAACTGCCTATCCGTGTTTTCAACATGAATAAGCCAGGCGCGCTGCGTCGCGTAGTGATGGGTGAAAAAGAAGGCACCCTGATTACGCATTAATACCCGAGGCGAGATAAAATAAGGTATATTCTGTCAGCGCGATGATGACGCATCGCGCACCAGTCAGGATTATCGATGATTATCGATCCCGCTTCCGGCCAGGCCGGAACTGGCCAGGTCAAACCGAATCCAAGGGTTTCAACGTGATTAACGACATCAAAAAAGATGCTGACACGCGCATGGAAAAATGCGTTGAAGCATTCAAAAACACCATCAGCAAAGTGCGCACGGGTCGTGCTTCCCCTTCGCTGCTTGACGGCATCGTCGTCGAATATTACGGCACGCCGACGCCACTGCGTCAGCTGGCTTCCGTCACTGTGGAAGACTCACGCACGCTGAAAATCAACGTGTTTGATCGCACCCTGAGTGCGGCAGTTGAAAAAGCGATCATGAAGTCCGATCTCGGTCTGAACCCAAGTTCAGCCGGCAGCGACATCCGTGTTCCGCTGCCTGCGCTGACCGAAGAGCGTCGTAAAGATCTGATTAAAATCGTGCGCGGCGAAGCCGAGCAGGGCCGCGTGTCGGTACGTAACGTCCGTCGCGATGCCAACGATAAAATCAAAGCGCTGCTGAAAGATAAAGAGATCAGCGAAGACGACGAACGTCGTGCGCAGGATGAAATCCAGAAAATGACGGATGCTTACATCAAGAAAGTGGATGCTGCACTGTCAGAAAAAGAGACGGAGCTGATGGATTTCTAATCCCATCGCTGCCGGAAAAAACGCCGTACAGAGAGGTATTCGTATGAATGCGACATCTGGCGGCGTTTTACATTGTGCCTCTGTGCACGCTGACTTCACACGGATAGCTTCATGAAGCGATTAACTCTGCTGGGATCAACCGGCTCAATCGGCACCAGCACGCTGGCGGTGGTTCGCGCCAATCCGGCGCTCTATCAGATTACAGCACTGGTGGCCGGTCATAACGTGGCGCTGATGGCCGAACAGTGTGCAGCCTTTACCCCGCGCTACGCCTGCATGGCAGACGAAGCCTCCGCTGCTGCGTTGCGTGAGCGACTGAGAGCAATCAGGGTCAATACTGAAGTGCTCTCCGGCGTTCAGGCAGCCTGTGAGCTGGCCGCGCTGGATGAAGTGGATCAGGTGATGGCGGCGATTGTTGGCGCCTCCGGCCTGCTGCCGACGCTGGCAGCCATCCGTGCCGGAAAAACCGTGCTGCTGGCGAACAAAGAGTCCCTTGTCACCTGCGGCCGTTTGTTTATGGAGGCCGTGCGTCATCATCACGCACAGTTACTACCGGTCGACAGCGAGCATAACGCCATTTTTCAGAGTTTACCGGCTACCATCCAGCATCATTTAGGTTACGCTGACCTGCGGGATAATGGCATCGAGTCGATTATCCTTACGGGATCAGGTGGTCCTTTTCGTGACACAGATTTAGCCGATCTCAGCGCCATGTCGCCCGATCAGGCCTGTGCTCATCCGAACTGGTCGATGGGGAGAAAAATCTCTGTCGACTCGGCCACCATGATGAATAAAGGTCTTGAGTACATTGAAGCCCGTTGGTTGTTCAACGCCAGCGCAGCGCAGATGGAAGTGATACTCCACCCGCAGTCGGTGATTCACTCCATGGTGCGATACTGCGATGGCAGCGTGCTGGCTCAGTTAGGTTCACCGGATATGCGTACGCCCATTGCTCACAGCATGGCCTGGCCTTCGCGCATCAATGCAGGCGTGACGCCGCTGGATTTCACCCGCATGTCGGCGCTGACGTTTGCTGAACCTGACTTTAATCGCTACCCCTGTCTGAAGCTGGCCATTGATGCCTGCGAAGCAGGGCAGGCGGCCACCACCACGCTCAATGCAGCCAACGAGGTTGCCGTTGCGGCTTTCCTGAATCACCAGATCCGCTTTACCGACATCGCTGCGCTGAACAGTGCGGTGCTGGCGGCACAGGTGTGTGCGGAACCGGATTCGGTGGACGCTGTCCTTGAAATCGATCGCTCTGCGCGCGCGCGGGCAACAGAAATGTTGTCGCGCTTCACGTCGTGACGCCGATCGATATGAGGCCATTTGTTCGCTTCAGGTGAAAATGGTATAGTCGCTGGCTCGCGTTTCACGGTCTGTCACCGAATTCGGTGTGGCCCGACACTGAGAATCTGTCGGGATTTGAATCGGGCGCAATGTATTCAGAAACCACAGCATTTCTGATGAAAGGAATTGGTTAAGCGTTATGTCGTCTAACAATCACAACAACACTGATGACCAGCAGGGAAACGGTCCGCGCCACGTCGCTATCATCATGGATGGCAACGGTCGCTGGGCCAAAAATCAGGGAAAATTGCGCATTTCAGGCCACAAAGCGGGCGTCAAATCGGTACGTCGTGCCGTCAGCTTTGCTGTCAGCAACAATCTCGAAGCCCTGACGCTTTACGCCTTCAGCAGTGAAAACTGGAGCCGTCCGGCGCAGGAAGTCACCGCGTTAATGGAACTGTTTGTCTGGGCACTCGACAGTGAAGTGAAGAGCCTGCACAAACACAACGTCCGGTTACGCGTCATTGGCGATACCAGCCGTTTCAGCCCGCGTATTCAGGAACGTATTCGCCGTTCTGAGACGCTGACTGCAAATAATAGTGGCCTGACGCTCAACATTGCTGCCAACTATGGCGGCCGTTGGGATATTATCGAAGGCGTGAAAAAACTGGCTGAACAGGTTCAGGAAGGCTTACTGCGTCCTGACCAGATTACCGAAGAGAGCCTGACGTCGCAGCTCTGTATGCAGGAGCTGGCGCCAGTGGATTTAGTGATAAGGACCGGGGGAGAGCATCGGATTAGCAACTTCCTGCTGTGGCAGATTGCCTATGCTGAATTCTATTTTACCGATGTGCTCTGGCCGGATTTCGATGAACACGTTTTTGAAGGTGCACTGAATGCATTCTCTCTGCGGGAGCGTCGTTTTGGCGGCGCTGCACCAGGCGGCGCCTGAGCAATCTGGGGGTAACCTTTGCTGAAGTCTCGTCTGATTACCGCGTTAATTTTAATTCCGCTGGTAATAGCTGCACTGTTCTGGTTACCACCTGTGGGTTTCGCAATTACCACCATCATTATCTGTATGCTGGCCGCCTGGGAATGGGGTCAGCTGGCAGGGATGGCATCCCGTCAGCAGCGCGTCTGGCTGGCGGTTCTTTGTGGTCTCTTACTGGCCCTGATGCAGTTTACCCTGCCTCCTTATCAGCATGATGTACATCTGCCGCAGGTGGCGACATCGCTCTGGGCGTCGCTGGTGTGGTGGGTCGTTGCGCTGCTGCTGGTTCTCTCCTATCCCGCTTCGGCCGCCTTCTGGCGCCATTCACGTCCGCTTCGCCTGCTGTTTGGTCTCTTAACCCTGGTGCCTTTTTTCTGGGGCATGATGGCGCTGCGCCAGTATCACTATGAAACCGATCACTTTGCCGGGGCCTGGTGGCTGCTGTTTGTCATGCTGCTGGTGTGGGGCGCGGATTCAGGGGCCTACATGTTTGGCAAGATGTTCGGCAAACACAAGCTGGCGCCAAAGGTCTCACCGGGTAAAACCTGGGAAGGTTTTCTGGGCGGTCTGGTCTCTTCCGCGCTGATTGCGCTGCTGTTCGCAACGCTGGCCCCTCTGACGGTGTCAGCTGGCACGCTGGTGGTCTGCGCGGTGATTGCGACCCTGGCGTCGGTGCTGGGTGATCTCACCGAAAGTATGTTCAAACGCGAAGCGGGCATCAAAGACAGCGGTAATCTGATCCCCGGTCACGGCGGGATTCTGGATCGCATTGATAGTCTGACTGCGGCAGTGCCGGTGTTTGCCTGTTTATTGCTGCTGGTGTTTCGCACCCTTTAAGGACAGGCAAAGATGTTGAGCATAATCTGGAGTTTTGTCGCCTTTATCGTTGCGCTGGGCGTGCTGATTACCGTCCATGAATTTGGCCATTTCTGGGTCGCCCGTCGCTGCGGCGTCAAAGTTGAACGCTTTTCCATCGGTTTCGGTAAATCACTCTGGCGGCGTCGTGACCGCCAGGGCACCGAGTTTGTCATCGCGCTGATTCCCCTTGGCGGCTACGTGAAAATGCTCGACGAGCGTGTCGAGAGCGTGCCCGCCGAACTGCGTCATCAGGCTTTCAACAACAAAGCCGTCTGGCAGCGCGCTTCCATCATTGCGGCGGGTCCTGTCGCTAACTTCCTCTTTGCCATCTTTGCCTACTGGGTTGTGTTTATTCACGGCGTGCCGGGTGTGCGCCCGGTAATCGGTGAAATTTTAAACGGTTCGGTCGCGGCGGAAGCGCAAATTGCACCCGGTATGGAACTTAAGGCGGTTGACGGTATCGAAACGCCTGACTGGGATGCTGTGCGTATGGCGCTGGTGGGTAAAATCGGCGACAGCAGCACAACCCTGACGGTGGCACGATTTGGCGAGGACGCGACCCAGGAGAAACAGCTGGATTTGCGTAACTGGCAGTTTGAGCCAGACAAGCAGGATCCGGTTGTCGCGCTGGGCATCCGGCCACGTGGTCCGCAGATTGAGACCACGCTGGCAGAAGTGCAGGCGAACTCGCCAGCCAGTGAAGCCGGTTTGCAAGCTGGCGACAGGATCGTTAAAGTCGATGGTCAGCCATTATCGCAGTGGCAGACTTTTGTCACGCAGGTCCGGGATAACCCGGGCAAAAGCATGGCGCTTGAGGTGGATCGCGGCGGTGATGCAATTACGCTGACCATGACGCCAGAAGCCAGATCGGGCAGCAAAGGCGAAGGATTTGCGGGTGTTATCCCGCGTATTGTCCCGCTGCCGGAAGAGTACAGAACGGTAAGACAGTATGGCGCGTTTGCGGCTATCGGTGAGGCCAGTGTAAAAACCTGGCAGCTGATGAAGCTTACCGTTTCTATGCTGGGCAAGTTAATCACGGGTGATGTGAAGCTGAACAACCTGAGCGGGCCAATCTCGATTGCGCAGGGTGCAGGGTTGTCAGCAGAGTATGGGTTGATTTACTACCTGATGTTCCTGGCGCTGATCAGCGTCAACCTGGGCATCATCAACCTGTTCCCATTGCCGGTTTTAGATGGTGGGCATCTGCTCTTCCTGGCGATCGAAAAGATCAAAGGTGGACCGGTGTCCGAGCGAGTTCAGGACTTTAGTTATCGCATCGGTTCGATTTTGCTGGTGCTGTTAATGGGGCTTGCACTTTTCAATGATTTCTCCCGTTTGTAACCGCTGGAACGCGAACATTCAGGGGATGTGTTAGGAAAACGCATAATAACGATGGCGATGAAAAAGTTGCTCATAGCGTCGCTGCTGTTTAGCAGCGCCACCGTTTACGGTGCAGACGATTTCGTGGTGAAGGATATTCATTTCGAAGGGCTGCAGCGAGTCGCCGTCGGCGCGGCTCTGCTGAGCATGCCAGTTCGGGTTGGCGATACGGTGAATGACGATGATGTCAGAAACACCATTCGCTCACTGTTCGCGACTGGCAACTTTGAGGATGTTCAGGTCCTGCGAGACGGTACAACGCTGATTGTCCAGGTCAAAGAACGTCCTACCATTGCCAGCATTACCTTCACCGGTAACAAAGCGGTGAAAGAGGATCAGCTGAAACAGAATCTGGAAGCCTCCGGTGTGCGTGTCGGCGAAGCGCTTGACCGCACCACGCTCTCTTCTATCGAAAAGGGCCTGGAGGATTTCTACTACAGCGTCGGTAAATATACGGCCAACGTGAAAGCGGTGGTCACGCCACTGCCGCGTAACCGTGTCGATCTGAAGCTGGTCTTTACGGAGGGTGTCTCTGCCAAAATTCAGCAGATCAACATCGTCGGTAACAAGGCGTTCAGTTCTGATGAACTGATCTCCCGCTTCCAGCTGCGCGATGAAGTGCCATGGTGGAACGTGGTCGGCGACCGTAAATACCAGAAACAGAAACTGGCCGGTGACCTCGAAACCCTGCGCAGCTTCTATCTGGATCGCGGCTATGCCCGCTTTAATATCGATTCGACCCAGGTCAGCCTGACGCCGGATAAAAAAGGCATCTACATCACGGTCAACATCACTGAAGGCGATCAGTACAAAATCGCCGGCGTGATCGTGAATGGCAGCATGGCAGGCCACTCAGCAGAGATTGAACATCTGACCAAAATTCCGGCAGGCGAGCTCTATAACGGCGCCAAAGTCACCAAGATGGAAGATGACATCAAGAAACTGCTGGGCCGCTACGGCTACGCCTATCCGCGCGTCGTGACACAGCCTGAAATCAACGATGCTGATAAGACCGTCAAACTGCACATCAACGTCGATGCCGGTAACCGCTACTACGTGCGTCATGTTCGCTTTGAAGGTAACGACACCTCAAAAGATGCGGTGCTGCGTCGTGAAATGCGTCAGATGGAAGGGGCCTGGCTGGGCAGCGACCTGGTCGAGCAGGGCAAAGAGCGTCTGAACCGCACCGGTTACTTTGAAAACGTCGATGTGGATACCCAGCGCGTGCCGGGTTCACCGGATCAGGTGGATGTGGTCTACAAGGTTAAAGAGCGCAACACCGGGACCTTCAACTTCGGCGTCGGTTATGGCACCGAGAGTGGCGTAAGTTTCCAGGTCGGGGTCACGCAGGATAACTGGCTGGGCACCGGTAATACCGTCGGCATCAGCGGCACCAAAAATGACTACCAGACCTATGCCGAGTTCTCGCTGACTGACCCTTACTTCACCGTGGATGGGGTGAGTCTGGGTGGTCGTCTGTTCTATAACGACTTTAAAGCGGACAATGCCGACCTCTCTGACTATACCAACAAGAGCTATGGTCTGGATGGCACGCTGGGCTTCCCGGTTAACGAAAACAACACCCTGCGTGTCGGTCTGGGCTATGTCCACAACGACCTCTCCAACATGCAGCCGCAGGTGGCGATGTGGCGTTATCTGGATTCAGTCGGCAAGCCGCAGCAGCTGGACGATAAAGGCGAATTCTCTGCTGATGACTTCACCTTCAACTACGGCTGGACCTACAACACGCTGGACCGTGGCTTCTTCCCGACGGCGGGTAACCGCACCAACCTGAACGGTAAGGTGACGATTCCTGGCTCAGACAACAGCTTCTACAAGGCCACGCTGGACACCCAGCAGTATGTGCCGATTAACCAGGATCACACCTGGGTGCTGTTGGGTCGTGGCCGTGTGGGTTACGGCGATGGTCTCGGCGGCAAAGAGATGCCGTTCTATGAGAACTTCTACGCCGGTGGTTCCAGTACCGTTCGTGGCTTCCAGTCCAATACCATTGGTCCGAAGGCTGCCTACTACAATAACAACTCGTCGAATTGCCGCCTGGCCGATCCGGATGGCATCTGTAAGTCTGACGATGCGGTCGGCGGAAACGCCATGGCGATTGCCAGCCTGGAGCTGATCACGCCAACGCCGTTCCTGAGCGAGAAGTATGCCAACTCGGTACGTACCTCGGTGTTTGTCGATACCGGTACCGCATGGGATACCCACTGGGAAAACACGGCCGAAACTCGTGCAGCGGGCATTCCGGACTACAGCGATCCTAACAATATCCGCGTTTCAAGCGGTGTTGCGCTGCAGTGGATGTCACCGCTCGGCCCGCTGGTGTTCTCTTACGCCCAGCCGATAAAGAAAGTGGATGGAGACAAGTCAGAGCAGTTCCAGTTTAACATTGGTAAAACCTGGTAATGATCTGAGCATGGATGCATAGCTGAAGTCTTGCTGCCGGACAGCGCAGGCTGTTCCGGGGCAAACACTGTGTCGCTGACACAAACGTTGATGGTAAGGAGTTTATAGTGAAAAAGTTGTTGTGTGCCGCAGGTCTGGGTCTTGCTTTAGCGGTTTCCGCTGGTGTTCAGGCTGCTGACAAAATTGCAGTGGTAAACGTGTCCAGCATTTTCCAACAGTTACCGCAACGTGCGACTGTTGCTAAACAGCTGGAAAATGAGTTCAAAGGCCGTGCAACTGAGCTGCAGAGCCAGGAACGCGATCTGCAAACCAAAATGCAGCGTTTACAGCGTGACGGCTCTACCATGAAGGCCAGCGAACGCAGCCGCATGGAAAAAGATGTTATGTCTCAGCGTGAAGCTTTCTCTTCAAAAGCCCAGGCCTTTGAGCAGGATAACCGCCGTCGTCAGATGGAAGAGCGTAACAAGCTGCTGAGCCGCATTCAGGACGCCGTGAAGAAAGTCGCTGACAGCGATGGTTACGATGTCGTGATCGACGCGAACGCGGTGGCTTATGCATCAAACGCAAAAGACATTACTGCTGACGTGCTGAAACAGGTTAAATAATTCATGGCATCTATTCGACTGGCTGATTTAGCCCAGCAGTTGGATGCAGAATTGCACGGAGATGGCGATATCGTCATCTCCGGCATTGCTTCTATGCAATCCGCCACAACTGGCCAAATCACATTTCTTGCAAACAGCCGTTACCGCGAGCAACTCGCCCTGATAAAGGCTTCAGCCGTGGTGCTGACGGAAGCGGATCTGGAGTGGTGCAATACGGCAGCGCTGGTGGTGAAAAATCCCTACCTGACCTATGCGCGTATGGCACAGATACTCGATACCACCCCCCAGCCCGCGCAGAATATCGCGCCCAGTGCGGTGATCGACCCTTCAGCCCGACTCGGCAACAACGTCGCGATTGGCGCTAACGCCGTCATCGAAGCGGATGTGGAGCTGGGCGACAACGTGGTGATCGGCGCAGGCTGCTTTGTGGGCAAAAAAACCCGCATCGGTCGTGGCACCCGTCTCTGGGCCAACGTCTCCGTTTATCATGAGATTCAGATCGGCCAGGATTGTCTGATTCAGTCAGGCACCGTCATCGGTTCTGATGGCTTCGGCTATGCCAACGATCGCGGTAACTGGGTGAAAATCCCGCAGTTAGGCGCGGTAATTATCGGCGATCGGGTGGAAATTGGTGCCTGCACTACCATCGATCGCGGTGCGCTGGATAACACTCTGATAGGCAATGGTGTTATCATAGACAACCAGTGCCAGATCGCTCACAACGTAGTTATTGGCGACAATACTGCGGTTGCAGGCGGTGTGATCATGGCGGGTAGTTTGAAAATTGGACGTTACTGTATGATTGGCGGTGCCAGCGTCATTAACGGCCATATGGAAATCTGTGACAAAGTCACCGTGACCGGTATGGGCATGGTCATGCGTCCTATCACAGAGCCTGGCGTCTATTCCTCAGGCATTCCGCTGCAACCCAACAAAACCTGGCGCAAAACTGCAGCGCTGGTGATGAACATCGATGACATGAGCAAACGCTTAAAAGCCATCGAGCGCAAGGTCGGCAAAGACGACTGACCGCCATCCCAAAACTGACCGGCTTTCATAATAAAAATGTTAAGCAGGGAAGCCCGGCGCCACAGAACCTATTTGCGGCCTGCGGAAGATCATTTTGATCTGTGCAGGCCGTGTTATTGATGTCATCAGATTTTTAGGACAGGAAGAGTATTTTGACTACTGAAACTCATACTCTGAAAATTGAAGAGATTTTAGAGCTGCTGCCGCACCGCTATCCGTTTCTGCTGGTAGACCGCGTGCTGGAATTTGAAGAGCACAAATACCTGCGTGCAGTGAAGAACGTTTCTGTTAACGAACCGTTTTTCCAGGGGCATTTCCCTGGTAAACCGATTTTTCCTGGCGTTCTTATCCTGGAAGCGATGGCGCAGGCCACCGGTATTCTGGCGTTTAAAAGCGTAGGTAAACTGGAGCCAGGTGAACTCTATTATTTTGCCGGTATCGACAACGCCCGCTTCAAGCGCCCTGTGGTACCAGGCGACCAGATGATCATGGAAGTCACTTTCGAGAAAACCCGCCGTGGTCTGACCCGCTTCAAAGGCGTGGCGACTGTCGACGGTAAAATCGTTTGTGAAGCGACCATGATGTGTGCCCGCAGCCGGGAGGCATAATTCGTGATTGATCCAACCGCCACTATCCATCCCAGTTCTGTCATCGAAGAGGGCGCGGTTATCGGCGCCCGCGTTCACATTGGCCCGTTTTGCTTTATTGGCGCGAATGTGGAGATCGGTGAAGGAACGGTACTGAAGTCACATGCTGTGGTGAACGGCCACACGCGTATCGGTAAAGATAACCAGATCTATCAGTTCGCCTCTATCGGCGAAGTGAACCAGGATCTGAAATATGCCGGTGAGCCAACACGGGTTGAAATCGGCGATCGCAACCGCATCCGTGAAAGCGTGACGATTCATCGCGGCACCACTCAGGGTGGCCATGTCACCACGGTGGGCAGCGATAATCTGCTGATGGTCAACGTTCATATTGCGCATGACTGCGTCATCGGCAACCGCTGTATCTTCGCCAATAACGCGACCCTGGGTGGTCACGTCACGGTCGATGATTTCGCCATTATTGGCGGCATGACAGCGGTGCATCAGTGGTGCACTATTGGTGCGCATGTGATGGTGGGTGGCTGTTCCGGCGTGGCGCAGGATGTGCCGCCTTACGTTATTGCGCAGGGCAACCATGCCACGCCGTTCGGGATCAACATTGAAGGCCTCAAGCGTCGCGGCTTCAGCAAAGAGTCGTTGCACGCGATCCGTAACGCCTACAAGTTGCTCTATCGCAGCGGCAGAACGCTGGAGGAAGTGAAGCCGGAGATTGAAGCGCTTGCGCAGCAGCATAGCGAAGTGCAGCCTTTCTACGATTTCTTTGCCCGTTCAACCCGTGGATTAATTCGTTAATTCATGTCAGCGCGTCCTCTAACGATTGCCCTGGTCGCCGGAGAAACCTCCGGCGATATTCTTGGTGCAGGTCTGATTCGAGCCCTGAAAGCGCGCCATCCCGACGCGCGTTTTGTCGGCGTAGCCGGTCCGCTGATGCAGGCGGAAGGGTGTGAAGCCTGGTATGAGATGGAAGAGCTGGCGGTCATGGGTATTGTGGAGGTGCTGGGACGTCTGCGCCGTCTGCTGACGATCCGCCGCGATCTCACCCGGCGCTTTACCGAACTCCAGCCCGATGTGTTTGTCGGGATCGATGCGCCTGACTTCAATATTACGCTGGAAGGCAACCTGAAACGCGCCGGTATCCGTACCATTCACTACGTCAGTCCCTCTGTCTGGGCATGGCGTCAGAAGCGCGTCTTCAAGATTGGTCGTAACACCAATCTGGTGCTGGCCTTCCTGCCGTTTGAAAAAGCGTTCTACGATCGCTTTAATGTTCCCTGCCGTTTTATCGGTCACACCATGGCGGATGCGATGCCGCTGCACCCTGACAAACAGGCTGCGCGTCGTCACCTGGGGATTGCCGATGATGCGCTCTGTCTGGCCCTGCTGCCCGGCAGTCGTGGCGCAGAAGTTGACATGCTCAGCGCCGATTTTCTCAAAACGGCCCGGTTACTGCGCCGTCACTATCCGGCGCTGGAAATCGTCGTTCCGCTGGTTAACGCCCGCCGGCGCGAACAGTTTGAGAAGATAAAAGCCGAAACGGCTCCCGACCTTCCTGTACATCTGCTGGATGGTCAGGGACGCGAGGCGATGATCGCGAGCGATGCCGCACTTCTGGCATCGGGCACTGCTGCGCTGGAGTGCATGCTGGCAAAATGCCCGATGGTGGTGGGGTATCGTATGAAACCGGCGACCTTCTGGCTGGCAAAACGGCTGGTGAAGACCCCCTACGTTTCGCTGCCCAACCTGCTGGCAGGGCGGGAACTGGTGAAAGAGTTACTGCAGGATGAGTGTCAGCCCGAAGCCCTGGCCGCGGCGTTAGATCCGCTATTGCATGCCGGGCCTGAGCGCGAAACCCTGCTGCAGACGTTCAATGAATTACATCAACAGATCCGCTGGAACGCCGATGAACAGGCGGCGGATGCGGTACTGGAGCTGGTGAATGCCTGATTTTATCTATCCTGCCGCCACGCTGATTGCCGGTGTGGACGAAGTCGGGCGCGGCCCGCTGGTTGGCGCGGTCGTTACGGCGGCGGTGATCCTCGATCCGGCCAACCCGATTACCGGGCTGGCGGACTCGAAGAAGCTGTCGGAAAAACGCCGGCTGGCCCTGTTTGACGAAATCAAAGAGAAGGCGCTGGCGTGGAGCCTGGGCCGGGCAGAACCGGAAGAGATTGACCAGCTGAATATCCTGCATGCGACTATGCTGGCGATGCAGCGTGCGGTTGCTGGCCTCTGCATTCAGCCTGACTATGTGCTGATCGACGGTAATCGCTGCCCGGCGCTGCCGATGCCGTCGCAGGCGGTAGTCAAAGGGGACAGTCTGGTCGCTGAGATCAGCGCCGCTTCTATCATTGCCAAGGTCTCCCGCGACCGTGAAATGGCTGAACTCGATCTGCTGTTCCCGCAATATGGCTTTGCACAGCACAAAGGCTATCCGACAGCGCTGCACATGGAAAAGCTGACGCAATATGGCGCGACCCCGCACCACCGTCGCAGTTTTGCTCCTGTCCGCAACGCGCTGATCGATGCGGACGTACTGGCCGCCAGCCAGCCCCATACGCTTTAATAGCCTGACGCTGTTTTAACCGGAAACTGATATGGCTGAACCCCGTTTTATACATCTGCGCGTCCACAGTGACTATTCGATGGTTGATGGCCTGGCGAAAACCGGGCCGCTGATCAAAAAGGCGGCTGCGCTCGGCATGCCCGCGATTGCGATCACCGACTTCACTAACCTGTGTGGCCTGGTGAAATTCTACGGCGGGGCGCACGGCGCAGGGATAAAACCGGTTATTGGTGCCGATTTTAAGGTTGCCAGCGAGCTGATGGGGGATGAACTCACGCAGCTGACCGTGCTGGCGGCGAACAATACCGGCTATCAGAACCTGACGCTGCTGATCTCCCGCGCCTATCAGCGTGGCTATGGCGTGGACGGGCCGATTATCGATCGCGACTGGCTGATGGAATTGCAGGAAGGGTTAATCCTGCTGTCAGGCGGACGCCGCGGAGATGTCGGCCGCAGCCTGCTGCGCGGAAACAGCGCGCTGGTTTCACAGTGCCTCTCTTTTTATCAGCAGCATTTCCCTGACAGATACTATCTGGAACTGATCCGCACCGGCCGGCCGGATGAAGAGAGCTACCTGCACGCGGCTGTGGAGCTGGCGATTGCCGAAGGCATTCCGGTGGTCGCGACCAACGAAGTCTGCTTTATCAATGAAGAGGATTTCGACGCGCATGAAATCCGCGTGGCCACCCATGACGGCTATACGCTGGATGACCCCAAGCGTCCGCGCAACTACAGTCCTCAGCAATATATGCGCAGCGAAGCGGAGATGTGCGAGCTCTTCTCGGACATCCCGGAAGCGCTGGAAAACAGCGTAGAGATTGCTAAGCGTTGTAACGTCACGGTCCGGCTGGGCGAATACTTCCTGCCGCAGTTCCCGACCGGTGATATGACCACGGAAGATTATCTGGTCGCGAAATCCCGCGAGGGGCTGGAAGAGCGTCTGGTGTTCCTGTTCCCGGACGAAGCTGAGCGGCTGCAGAAACGCCCGGAATATGATGAGCGTCTGGAGGTTGAACTCAACGTGATCAACCAGATGGGCTTCCCGGGCTACTTCCTGATCGTGATGGAGTTCATCCAGTGGTCCAAGGATAATGGCGTGCCGGTCGGGCCGGGTCGTGGTTCCGGTGCCGGCTCGCTGGTGGCCTATGCGCTGAAAATTACCGATATCGATCCGCTGGAGTTTGACCTCCTGTTCGAACGTTTCCTGAACCCGGAACGTGTCTCAATGCCCGACTTTGACGTCGATTTCTGCATGGAGAAGCGTGACCAGGTGATTGAACACGTCGCGGACATGTACGGGCGCGAAGCGGTTTCACAGATCATCACTTTCGGCACCATGGCGGCGAAAGCGGTTATTCGTGACGTTGGCCGCGTGCTGGGTCATCCCTACGGTTTCGTGGACCGCATTTCCAAACTGATCCCGCCCGATCCCGGCATGACGCTGGAAAAAGCCTTTATTGCTGAACCGCAGCTGCCGGCCATGTATGAGGCGGATGAAGAGGTCAAAGCGCTGATCGACATGGCGCGTAAGCTGGAAGGGGTCACGCGTAACGCCGGTAAACATGCCGGTGGCGTGGTCATCGCGCCAACGAAGATCACCGATTTTGCGCCGCTCTACTGCGATGAGCACGGCCAGTTCCCGGTGACCCAGTTCGATAAAAATGATGTGGAATATGCCGGCCTGGTGAAGTTCGACTTCCTGGGGCTGAGAACGCTGACCATCATCGACTGGGCGCTGAAGATGATTAACCCGCGCCGGGAAAAGCAGGGGCTGGAGCCGATCGACATCGCCTCTATCCCGCTGGATGACAAGAAAAGCTTCGATATGCTGCAGCGCTCGGAAACCACCGCGGTATTCCAGCTTGAATCGCGCGGCATGAAGGATCTGATCAAGCGTCTGAAGCCCGACTGCTTTGAAGATATGATCGCACTGGTGGCGCTGTTCCGTCCGGGGCCGCTTCAGTCCGGCATGGTGGATAACTTCATCGACCGTAAGCATGGTCGTGAAGCGATCTCCTATCCCGATATCCAGTGGCAGCACGAGAGTCTGAAACCGGTGCTGGAGCCGACATACGGCATCATTCTTTATCAGGAACAGGTGATGCAGATCGCCCAGGTTCTCTCCGGTTACACCCTGGGTGGCGCAGATATGCTGCGTCGCGCCATGGGGAAAAAGAAACCGGAAGAGATGGCCAAGCAGCGTTCCGTTTTCCGTGACGGTGCTGAAAGCATGGGCATCGACGGCGAACTGTCGATGAAGATCTTCGATCTGGTAGAAAAATTTGCAGGCTATGGCTTTAACAAGTCACACTCTGCGGCTTACGCACTGGTCTCTTACCAGACGCTATGGCTGAAAGCGCACTATCCGGCAGAGTTTATGGCCGCGGTAATGACCGCCGATATGGATAACACCGAGAAGGTGGTAGGCCTGGTCGATGAGTGCTGGCGGATGGGACTGAAGGTGCTGCCGCCCGATATCAACTCCGGCCTCTATCCCTTCCATGTGAATGACGCAGGTGAAATTGTTTACGGTATCGGTGCGATAAAAGGGGTCGGTGAAGGCCCGATCGAAGCGATCATTGACGCCCGAAACGAAGGCGGTTACTTCCGCGAGCTGTTTGATCTCTGCGCCCGAACCGACACCAAAAAGATCAACCGTCGGGTGATGGAAAAACTGATCATGTCCGGGGCCTTCGATCGCCTGGGGCCGCATCGCGCCGCGCTGATGAGTGCGCTCGGTGACGCGTTAAAAGCGGCCGATCAGCACGCGAAGGCGGAGGCGATTGGCCAGGCAGATATGTTTGGCGTGCTGGCGGACGAGCCGGAGCAGGTGGAGAAATCGTACGCCAGCGTCACGCGATGGCCGGAGCAGGTGCAGCTGGATGGCGAACGGGAAACCCTGGGGCTCTACCTGACCGGGCACCCGATTAATCAGTATCTGAAAGAAATTGAGCGTTACGTTGGCGGGGTGCGGCTGAAAGATATGCATCCAACCGACCGGGGGAAAATTACCGTGGCGGCCGGTCTGGTGATCGCTGCACGGGTAATGGTCACCAAACGCGGCAACCGAATTGGTATCTGTACTCTGGACGATCGTTCTGGTCGTCTTGAGGTGATGTTATTTACCGATGCGTTAGATAAATACCAGCAGCTGCTGGAGAAAGACCGAATCCTGATCGTCAGTGGACAGGTCAGCTTTGATGACTTCAGTGGTGGCCTTAAAATGACCGCTCGTGAAGTTATGGACATCGACGAAGCTCGCGAAAAATACGCGCGCGGACTTGCTATCTCGCTGACGGACAGGCAAATTGATGACCAGCTATTAAACCGACTCCGTCAGTCCCTGGAACCTCATCGATCAGGGACGATTCCGGTGCATCTCTACTATCAGAGAGCCGACGCGCGAGCGAAGCTGCGCTTTGGGGCAGCGTGGCGAATTTCGCCCAGCGATCGTTTACTTAACGATCTGCGCTCGTTGATTGGATCGGAGCAGGTGGAACTGGAGTTTGACTAGAACAGGAACATTATGAGTCTTAATTACCTGGATTTTGAACAGCCAATTGCAGAACTCGAAGCGAAGATTGATTCGCTGACTTCAATTGGTCGTCAGGATGATAAACACGTTAATCTGGATGAAGAAGTTCAGCGCCTGCGCGAGAAGAGCGTTGAGCTGACCCGTAAAATCTTCGCCGATTTAGGCGCATGGCAGATCGCTCAACTGGCGCGCCATCCTTTGCGTCCTTATACCTTTGACTACGTCCGCAACGCGTTCGACGATTTCGATGAGCTGGCGGGCGACCGTGCTTATGCGGATGACAAAGCGATTGTTGGCGGTATTGCGCGTCTGGATGGACGTCCGGTGATGATCATCGGGCACCAGAAAGGCCGTGAAACCAAAGAGAAAATTCGCCGTAACTTCGGCATGCCAGCACCGGAAGGCTATCGCAAAGCGCTGCGCCTGATGGAGATGGCTGAGCGCTTCAAAATGCCTGTCATCACCTTCATCGACACCCCGGGTGCTTATCCGGGCGTGGGCGCGGAAGAGCGCGGGCAGTCTGAAGCGATTGCGCGTAACCTGCGTGAAATGTCTGGCCTGAAAGTACCGGTCATCTGTACGGTCATCGGTGAAGGCGGTTCAGGTGGTGCACTGGCCATCGGCGTGGGCGATAAAGTGAATATGCTGCAGTACAGCACCTATTCCGTTATCTCGCCGGAAGGCTGTGCCTCTATTCTGTGGAAAAGTGCAGATAAAGCGCCGCTGGCTGCGGAAGCGATGGGCATTACCGCTCACCGTCTGAAAGAGCTGAAGCTGATTGACTCCGTAATCCCGGAGCCGCTGGGTGGCGCGCATCGCCGTCCGGTCGATATGGCGCAGTCTCTGAAGCAGCAGCTGCTGGCCGATCTGGCCGAACTCGATGGGTTAAGCACTGAAGAGCTGCTGGATCGTCGTTATCAGCGCCTGATGAGCTACGGCTACGCCTGATAAGTGCACTTCCATAAAAGCGGACTCCGGTCCGCTTTTTTTATGTCTGCACTTTCCCTCCCCATGCTCACTCGCCGCTTTCAGTTTCCTCCTGGCACCGCCTCGCTACACCTTATGGGGGTTAGCGGTTATGCTTGACCGGTTCCACCACAATCAGGGAGACAGGCATTGAATATTCTGGCGATCATGGGCGCGCACGGCGTGTTTTACAAAGATGAACCGTTACGCGAACTCGACGCGGCGTTAAATCTGCAGGGCTTCCAGCTGCTTTACCCGAAAAACAGTGACGATCTGCTGAAACTGATCGAACACAACCCGCGTATCAGCGGCGTTATCTTCGACTGGGATGCGCACAACAGCCCCGAACTGTGCGGAGAGATTAATCAGCTAAACGAATACCTGCCTCTGTATGCCTTTATCAATACCCACTCGCAGATGGATATCAGCATCAATGAGATGCGTATGCCGCTGCACTTTTTTGAGTATGCGCTGAATGCCGCCGAGGATATCGCGCTGCACATCCGGCAATATACGGATGACTATCTTGACCACATCACGCCGCCGCTGACCAAAGCGCTGTTCACCTATGTGAAAGAGGGCAAGTACACCTTCTGCACGCCGGGCCACATGGCGGGCACCGCGTTTCAGAAGAGCCCGGTCGGCTGTCTGTTCTACGATTTCTTCGGGGCCAACACCCTGAAATCAGACATCTCGATTTCGGTGACCGAGCTGGGTTCGCTGCTTGACCATACCGGGCCGCACCTGGAAGCGGAAGAGTATATCGCGCGCACCTTCGGCGCTGAGCAGAGTTACATGGTGACCAACGGCACCTCGACCTCGAATAAAATTGTCGGGATGTATGCCGCTCCGGCGGGCAGCACCGTGCTGATCGATCGCAACTGCCACAAATCGCTGACCCATCTGCTGATGATGAGCGATCTGATCCCGATCTGGCTGAAGCCGACCCGCAATGCGCTGGGGATCCTCGGCGGCATCCCGAAGCAGGAGTTCTCCCGCGACGCGATAGCGCATAAAGTGGCATCGACTGACAGAGCCACCTGGCCGGTGCATGCGGTCATTACTAACTCCACCTATGACGGGCTGCTCTACAACACCCAGTACATCAAAGAGACGCTGGCTGTGCCGTCGATTCATTTCGACTCCGCCTGGGTGCCTTACACCAATTTCCACCCGATTTACGCGGGCAAAAGTGGCATGAGCGGAGACCGCATTCCGGGCAAGGTAGTCTATGAAACGCAGTCGACCCATAAACTGCTGGCGGCGTTCTCTCAGGCATCCATGATCCACATTAAAGGCGACTACGACGAGCAGACGTTTAACGAAGCCTACATGATGCACACCACCACCTCGCCTAACTACGCTATCGTCTCCTCTATTGAAACCGCTGCCGCCATGCTGCGCGGCAATCCGGGTAAGCGTTTGATCAATCGCTCGGTCGAACGCGCGCTTCATTTCCGCCGTGAGATCCAGCGGCTGCGTGAAGAGTCTGACAGCTGGTTCTTTGACATCTGGCAGCCGGAACAGGTTGACGAAGCGCAGTGCTGGCCGATCCAGCCGGGCGACGAAGCGTGGCATGGATTCACGCAGGCCGATCGCGATCACATGTATCTCGATCCGATCAAGGTGACAATCCTGACGCCGGGCATGAGCGAGCTGGGGGAGATGGCGGAAGAGGGGATCCCGGCGGCGCTGGTGGCGAAGTTTCTGGATGAGCGCGGCATCGTGGTGGAGAAAACCGGCCCCTATAATTTGCTGTTCCTGTTCAGTATCGGCATCGATAAAACCAAGGCGATGAGCGTGCTGCGCGGGCTGACCGAATTTAAACGCGCCTACGATCTGAATCTGCGGGTGAAAAACATGCTGCCGGATCTCTACGCAGAGGATCCCGACTTCTATCGCAATATGCGCATTCAGACCCTGGCACAGGGGATCCATCAGCTGATCCGCCATCACGATCTGCCGCGTCTGATGCTGCAGGCATTCGACGTGCTGCCTGAAATGAAGATGACACCGCATCAGGCGTTTCAGCAGCAGGTGAAGGGCAACATCGAAACGGTGGATATCAGTGAGCTGGTCGGTCGGGTTTCGGCCAACATGATCCTGCCCTATCCGCCGGGCGTTCCCCTGGTGATGCCGGGAGAGATGATCACAGAGAAGAGTCGCGCGGTGCTCGATTTCCTGCTGATGCTGTGCAGCATTGGCCGGCACTATCCGGGGTTTGAAACCGACATTCACGGTGCCAGCCTGACGGAAGAGGGTGAATACCGTGTGCGCGTGCTGAAAAACGACCCGGCCTAAGCTTTTAAATCTTACCAGCGGCGGGATGCCTGACTCAGGTATCCTGCCCGAATCAGGATATTCAACATGTTGCAGTTAAACGCTATTCACCACATCGCCATCATCGCCTCTGACTATCCGCGCAGCAAAGCCTTCTATTGCGATGTGCTGGGCTTTCGACTGATGGGCGAAGTTTACCGCGAAGCGCGCGACTCCTGGAAAGGCGATCTCGCGTTAGGGGATCGCTATACCATTGAGCTTTTCTCTTTTCCCGAACCCCCTGCACGGGTCAGTCATCCCGAGGCGTGCGGCCTGCGCCATCTGGCCTTTACCGTGCCGGATGTGGCCGCAGCGGTGGCGACGCTGGCTGAGAAAGGTGTGATCTGCGAGCCGATTCGGATTGATGAACTCACCGGTAAAGCCTGTACTTTCTTTGCCGACCCGGATGGTTTGCCGCTGGAGCTCTATCAGGCGTAAACTAGCGCGCTCGGCGGGCGACATTCAGTGGCCCGATATTCTGGATTCTGCGATGTCTTTGCCCGCTTTTGACTCACTGCTGCAACCGGACGCTGCCCTGGTGGTCGCGTTCAGCGGCGGACTTGACTCCACCGTGCTGCTGCATCAGCTTCGCGACTGGCAGCAGCAGCATCCTCAGGCGCGCCTGCGGGCGCTGCATGTTCACCACGGACTCAGCCCGAATGCTGACCGCTGGGCGGCCCACTGCCAGGCGATATGCGAACAGTGGCAGCTGACGTGTGACGTGCTGCACGTCACCGTTGACGGCAGTGAAAAGGGCATTGAAGCGGCGGCACGCACCGCCCGTTATCAGGCGCTGGGCGCGGCGCTGCAGCCGGACGAACAACTACTGACGGCGCAGCATCTCGATGATCAGTGTGAAACCTTTATGCTGGCGCTGAAGCGCGGCAGCGGTCCGGCTGGGCTGGCGGCCATGCCCGCAGTGCGCAGGCTGGGTTCCCATCGGCTGTTACGTCCTCTGCTTAATCAGTCGCGACAGTCGCTTGAAGCCTATGCTCATGCCCATCAGCTGGTGTGGATCGAAGACGAGAGTAATCAGGATCTGCGCTACGACCGTAACTTTCTGCGTCAGCGGCTGCTGCCTGAACTCTCTCAGCGCTGGCCTCACTTTGCCGAGGCGACCGCCCGAAGCGCAGCCCTGTGCAGTGAGCAGGAGCAGCTGCTGGATGAACTTCTTGCCGGAGAGCTGGCTGAGCGCGTCCAGCCGGATGGCAGTCTGCACTTTCCGCCGCTGATGACGATGAGTGAGCCGCGCGCTAACGCCTTACTGCGTCGCTGGATCGCCGGACAGGGCGGAGCGATGCCCTCCCGCGACGCGCTGCAGCGCATCCGCAATGAGGTGATGGCGAGTCGTGAGGATGCGCAGCCTCGTCTGCGATTCGGTCAGGCGGAACTGCGGCGATACCGGCAGCAGCTCTACTGGCTGCCGGTGCGCAGTTCGCTACGCGACACGGTGCTGGCGTGGCCCGATCGCTGCCAGCCGCTGACGCTGCCGCAAAGCCTCGGCACGCTGCGTGCCAGCCAGACGCAGAGCCTGTTGCGCCATCCGCAGCCCGACGAGCAGGTCAGCGTGCGATTTCACGCGCAGGGCCAGGTGCATCTGGTGGGGCGGGAAGGGGGACGGGAGATGAAGAAGCTCTGGCAGGCACTGCATATTCCTCCATGGCAGCGCGAGCGGCTGCCGCTAATTTTTTATAATCAGACGCTGGTCTGTGTTCCGGATCTTTTTAT
Organism: Pantoea anthophila; assembly: GCF_026104315.1. Classification (NCBI taxonomy): domain Bacteria; kingdom Pseudomonadati; phylum Pseudomonadota; class Gammaproteobacteria; order Enterobacterales; family Erwiniaceae; genus Pantoea; species Pantoea anthophila. The sequence continues at coordinate 3,127,773 of NZ_CP110473.1, read as the reverse complement.
CACCCGGGAGGGTGCGGCATGCGATGAGCAGGGCTGGCAGATTGTCTGGGACAGGGCCGCCTGCACAGGAGCTGAACAATGAAAACGTGGCTGATCGGCGCCCTGATGGCCGCTGTATTACCGGCCTGGGCCGCCGGCGATGCGCAGCGTGGCGCAGAGAAAGCGGGCAGCTGTATGGCTTGTCATGGCGCGGAAGGCAAGGCGACCGTGCCGCTTTATCCCAGTCTGGCCGGGCAGCACGCCCCGTATCTTGAACATGCGCTGCAGGCTTATAAAAAGGGCGAGCGCAGCGGGGGTCAGGCTGAGGTCATGAAGGCGTTTGTTGCGGGATTAAGTGATGACGATATGGCGGATCTGGCGGCGTATTACAGTTCGCTGCAGCCCTGAGTGTGACAGGGGCGGGGATGTCCCGCCCGGAAGGAGTGAATTACTCTGCGCTGACAACCACCGTGCCCAGCTCGGGATGGGTAAAGCTGGCGATGTGGTCGAGACGTAACTCGCGATGTTCACCGGAGAGATCGATAGCCAGATATTCCACGTTCTTACGTGAAAAAATCTCTTTCGCCTTTGCCTTCAGCTGCTCGCCATCTTTCATGTCCAGTGACAGCATCCAGTTTTTCTGACAGGCGAGTTCCAGGTTATCGTAATCATCGCAATTGATGGGGTGGTACGCTTCATTAATCAACATAGTCGCTCACCAATAAGTTAGCAGCGGCGTAGGCCGCCTGTTCCCTGACAGAAGAGTTTAGCTCACTATTTGCGGCAATATCATCAAGTGCCTTCAATGCGCAGCCAATCGCATCCGGTATGTAACCTAAATCTCCGCTACCGATTTCGGCATATTTGCGGCGAACTAACTCACAATAATTTTGCACATGATCCTCCTCGGCAGAGCGTAGATACTCTGATTAACTGGCGACTATACCATAGCCATTTACAGGAAATCAGCCTGTGTAAAGCAGGAACAGCACGTAAAACACTGCTAAAGTGACAGATTCCGCTGGCTGCCGCGCAACGCGGGATCGCACAAAAGGTTAAGTTGATGAACAGGTTATCAGAGGTAAAGGTCATGAAGCAGGGGAGAGGAGAGCGATGATTATGCTGTCCCGTTCGGTTGAGATCCCGAACAGTGAGATTGAGCTGACGGCGATACGCGCTCAGGGAGCGGGTGGGCAACATGTCAATAAAGCCAGCACGGCTATCCATCTGCGTTTTGACATTGCCGCCTCTTCACTGCCTGCCTTCTATAAAGAGCGACTGCTTACCGCCAGCCATCATCTGATCACTGCTGAAGGCGTCGTGGTGATCAAGGCGCAGGAGTACCGCAGTCAGGAGATGAATCGCGAAGCCGCGCTGCAACGGCTGCTCAATCTGATCCGCGAACTGAGCACGGTCGAAAAAGTGCGTCGCGCCACGCGGCCGACCCGCGCGTCAAAAGAGCGACGACTGGAAGGAAAAGCGCGCCGCAGCAGTACCAAAGCGATGCGCGGCAGAGTGCAATAAAAAACGCCCCGCAGGCGGGGCGTTTGAGTGCTTATAGCTTCAGGGGCGGGCCGCGAAGAGTTCCAGCCCGCGCTGAGAACTTACTTATTCAGCGCCTTCAGCAGGAAATCGACGATCTCATCCTGCTTAATCATCTGCTTCTCACCGGCACGACGTGATTTGTACTCAATCTCCTGATTATCGAGATTGCGATCGCCAATGACAATGGTGTGTGGCACACCGATCAGTTCCATATCAGCGAACATCACGCCCGGACGCTCTTTACGGTCATCCAGAATCACGTCGACGCCTTTCGCGCGCAGCGTGGCATACAGCTCTTCCGCCAGCTCTTTCACCCGGAAGGATTTCTGCATATTCATGGGCAGAATCGCGACCTCAAATGGAGCCAGTGCCGCCGGCCAGATGATGCCGCGCTCGTCATGGTTCTGCTCGATCGCCGCAGCGACAACACGGGTGATGCCGATACCGTAGCAGCCCATGCTCATTATCTGGTTGCGGCCATCTTCGCCCTGAACAGAGGCTTTCAGCGCGTCCGAATATTTCGTGCCGAGCTGGAAAATGTGACCCACTTCGATGCCGCGCTTAATCTGCAGTGTGCCTTTGCCATCCGGGCTCAGATCGCCTTCAACCACGTTACGGATATCCGCAACGGTGGCCAGCGGCAGATCGCGCTCCCAGTTAATGCCGAAGTAGTGCTTACCATCGACGTTAGCACCGGCGCTGAAGTCACTCATCTTCGCGACGGTACGGTCTGCGATGATCGGCATCTGCAGGCCGACCGGCCCGATTGAACCCGGACCTGCACCCACTGCCGCGCGAATCTCTTCTTCAGTCGCGAAGACCAGCGGTGACGCCACGATAGCTGACTTCTCTGCTTTGATTTCGTTCAGCTGATGATCGCCACGAACCAGCAGGGCAACCAGCGCATGACCGCTCTCTTCCGCCCCTTTAACAATCAGCGTTTTCACGGTTTTCTCAACCGGCACACCAAATTGCTCAACCAGCTCCGCGATGGTTTTTGCGTCTGGCGTCTCAACCAGCTGCATCGCCTGCGACGGCGCAGCGCGTTCACCGGCTGGTGCGACGGCTTCGGCCAGCTCGATGTTGGCGGCGTAATCAGAATCGGTTGAGAAGATCACATCGTCTTCACCGCTCTGGGCCAGCACCTGGAACTCGTGTGATGCACTGCCACCAATAGAGCCGGTGTCGGCCTGTACGGCACGGAAATCCAGGCCCATACGGCTGAAGATCTGGCTGTAGGCGCGGTACATCGCATCATAGGTTTCCTGCAGCGATTCCTGCGACACGTGGAAAGAGTAGGCATCTTTCATGGTGAATTCGCGCGAACGCATCACGCCAAAGCGCGGACGCACTTCGTCACGGAATTTGGTCTGGATCTGATAGAGGTTCAGTGGCAGCTGCTTATAAGAGCTCAGCTCATTACGGATCAGGTCGGTGACCACCTCTTCATGCGTCGGGCCCAGCACAAACGGACGTTCGTGGCGGTCGGCAATACGTAACAGCTCCGGGCCATACTCCTCCCAGCGACCGCTCTCCTGCCACAGGTCGGCAGGCTGCACGACCGGCATTAAAATCTCAACCGCACCCGCGTTGTTCATCTCTTCGCGCACGATATTTTCGACTTTTTTCAGCACGCGAACCCCGGTCGGCAACCAGGTGTACAAGCCAGAAGCCAGTTTGCGGATCATACCGGCGCGCAGCATCAGCTGGTGGCTGATCACTTCGGCGTCGGAAGGCGTCTCTTTCTGAGTAGAGAGCAGATATTGAGTAGTACGCATTGATTACGGTTCCAATTGATCGGAAAGTCACAGACAGAAATTTGCTGGCGGCTAGTGTACCAGTGAGATCACTGGCTCAAAAGCGGGTTTTAACGCGGGTCGATAGCGATCACTTCTGTCCCGGCATCGTCAATGCGCCAGCGTACATTAAAATCCATCAGCCAGGCCGCATATTCCCGCTCCTCTGCCTGGCCCTGACGGTAAGCGGGACGGGGATCCTGCGCCAGCACGTCACGGATAAAACGCGCCAGATGGGGATAGCGGGCATGCTGTTGCAGCTGCACCTGCGCCAGCGCGGAGAAGCGCACCGGCATCGTGGCCGCCGGTGCTGCCTGGGCAAATCCCGCCCGGGCTTCGGGCAGCGCTTCGGCAAAAGGCAGATAGGGTTTGATATCCACGATGGGGGTGCCATCGACCAGATCCAGACTGCCAAGCTGCAGGATCACCTGCTGCTTCTCAAGCCTGATCTCTTTCAGCTCGACCAGCGACATGCCAATCGGGTTGGGACGAAACGTTGAACGGGTTGCAAAGACACCCATGCGCGCATTGCCGCCCAGTCGGGGAGGGCGAACCGTGGGACGCCAGCCGCCTGCCATCGTCTGATGAAAGACAAACAGCAGCCAGAGGTGACTGAACGCTTCCAGTCCGCGAACCGCTTCCGGCTGATTGTACGGGGGCAGCAGGTGCAGTTCTCCGCCGCCATCCTGCACCAGCCCTGGCTGACGCGGCACGGCAAACTTCTCTTTCCACGGCGAGCGGATGACCCCAATCTGCGCAAAGGTGAATTCACTCATTGATTGCTGACTTTCAATGCCGAGCCCTGACACACTGCCTGACGGTAGCACCCTGGCGTACCCGTCACAATTTCACACTTGTGCAGCAGCACCGCATTGGCTTTCATCTGTGACGCCCGGATCTGCAGACGTTTACGGGCCGTGGCGATGTTAGCGGGCGAGTTCTGATTGCTGATCTGGCAATCCTCAGCAGAGACTTCACCCAGATCGCGGAACGGTTTGCTGACCAGATCGGCGGCATCCGTGTAGAGCTTAACTGGTGCGGGGCGGGCAGCGGGTTTGCGGGTCGGTTCAGTGGAGTGCTGCGGCCTGGACGGTGCGCTGGTTATCGGGTGATACTCATGAACACACCCTGTCAGCATCAATGCTAACAAGCCGAGCGGTAAAAAACGCATGGCAACATCCTCAGGTTTCCAAAAGTGGCGTTATTGAAACAAGGACAGGAATAAATAACAAGTCGGGCAGGGCAGGCTGTAACAGAAAGGGCGGCATAGCGCCGCCCCTGGGGAGAATGTCGGCTGACTTACCAGCCTTTAACTGCACCGCCGTTAAAGACTTTGTTGGCGGCTTCGTTAACTTCGTCAGACTGGTAAGCCTGAACGAACTTCTTCACGTTTTCCGCATCTTTGTTATCTTCGCGCGCGACAATCAGGTTCACATAAGGTGAATCTTTATCTTCGACGAAAATCCCATCTTTAGTCGGGGTCAGGCCGATCTGGCTGGCATAGGTGGTATTGATGACCGCCAGGGCGATCTGCTGATCGTCCAGTGAGCGGGGCAGCTGTGGCGCTTCCAGCTCAACAATTTTCAGATGCTTTGGATTCTCAGTGATATCCAGCGAGGTTGGCAGCAGGCCTGTGCCCTCTTTCAGTTTAATCAGGCCGGCTTTCTGCAGCAGCAGCAGCGAACGTCCCAGGTTAGTCGGATCGTTTGGAATCGCGATCTGAGCGCCATCCTGCAACTCATCCAGCGATTTGATCTTTTTCGAGTAGCCCGCAATCGGGTAAACGAAAGAGTTACCGACGGAAACCAGTTTGTAGCCGCGATCTTTGATCTGCTGATCCAGATAAGGTTTGTGCTGGAAGGCGTTAACGTCGATATCGCCTTTGCTCAGTGCCTCATTCGGCAGAACGTAATCGTTGAAGGTAACCAGCTCAACGTCCAGACCATACTTCTCTTTCGCGACTTTCTGCGCGGCTTCAGCAACCTGCTGTTCAGCGCCGACAATCACGCCCACTTTGATGTGGTTCGCATCTTTCTCTTTTTGATCGCATCCTGCCAGCGCAATCGCGCCAATCAGTGCACCCACAGCGGCAATTTTTTTGAATTTGAAAGACATATCCTTTCCTTAATAATGTGATATTGCTGGCTTACTTATGGGACACAGCACGTACGATGCGGTCGCCACAGAACTGAATGAGATACACCAAAACCACTAACAACACCAATACCGTATTCATCACGGTGGCGTTATATCCGATATAACCATACTGATAACCGATCTGACCCAGACCACCGGCACCGACCGCGCCGCCCATGGCAGAGTAACCTACCAGGGTAATCAGGGTGATCGTCGCGGCGTTCACCAGACCCGGCATCGCTTCCGGCAGCAGCACCTTGCGAACGATCTGCATCGGCGTGGCACCCATGGCACGTGACGCTTCAATCAGGCCGGTAGGCAGTTCCAGCAGGGCATTTTCCACCATACGGGCGATAAAGGGGGCGGCGCCAACGGTCAGCGGGACGATTGCCGCCTGCAGTCCGATGGAGGTGCCGACAATCACGCGGGTAAAAGGAATCATCCAGACCAGTAAGATAATGAACGGAATGGAGCGGAAGATATTCACCAGCGCGGAGAGCACGCGATAGAGCCCCTGATTCTGCAGAATCTGTCCCGGACGGGTGACATAAAGCAGAACGCCGACTGGCAGACCCAGTACAAAACCAAAAAAGCCGGAGACAAAGGTCATCATCAGCGTTTCCCACACGCCCCGTCCCAGCAACCACATCATCGCTTCAGACATAACCCAGCACCTCTACTTTCACATGATTCTCCTGCAGCCAGGCTATCGCCTCGCGGGTATCGCTTTCAGTGCCGTGCATTTCGGCCAGCATAATGCCAAACTTCACGCCGCCGGCGTAATCCATCTGCGCACTGATAATGTTGTTATTCACGTTATAACGCCGTGCGGCTTCGGAAAGCAGCGGCGCGTCAACCGATTTGCCGGTAAATTCCAGTCGCAGCAAGGGCACGCTGTTCTCAGCGGCAGTGGCTGACAGGCGCTGCTGATAATCATCCGGGATATCCAGATGCAGGGTAGACTGAATGAACTGCTGAGCCAGCGGCGTCTTAGGATGCGAGAAGACCTCACTGACGCTATCTTTCTCAATCAGCTCACCCTGACTGATGACAGCCACCTGGTCGCAGATACGCTTCACCACATCCATTTCATGGGTGATGAGCAGAATCGTCAGGCCAAGCCGGCGGTTAATGTCCTTCAGCAGCTCCAGAATAGAACGGGTTGTCGCCGGGTCCAGAGCGCTGGTGGCTTCATCACACAGCAGCACTTTTGGATTGCTGGCCAGCGCACGGGCAATCGCAACGCGCTGCTTCTGTCCACCCGACAGGTTCGCAGGCCAGGCATCGTGCTTATCGGCTAATCCCACCAGTTCCAGCAGTTCTGTGACGCGAGCGTTGATCTGTTCACGGGAGAGATTTCCCAGCTCCAGCGGCAGGGAGACATTGCCCGCGACGGTCCGGGAGGTCATCAGGTTGAAGTGCTGGAAGATCATGCCAATCTGACGACGGGCCTGAGTCAGCTGACGTTCGCTGAGTGCGGTCAGGTCAGCACCGTCGACCAGCACACGGCCTGATGTCGGACGTTCCAGCAGGTTAACGCACCGAATCAGCGTACTTTTACCGGCACCGGAAGCACCGATAACGCCATAAATCTGTCCGGCAGGCACGTGCAGGCTGACGTCCTTCAACGCCGAAATGGTGCGCGTACCCTGCTGGAACACTTTGGTGATATTTTCGAGTTTAATCATTAGGTTATTTATTATCGTGTTGCGTTGTCCGTGGTGTGGGAAGCCTCGTTGCTTTTATTAAGGGTAAAAGCTGGATGGATGGTAAGGCATCCAGACGTCTGAATCAATGGAAGTGATTCAATCTGACATTCTCCCTTTCACAGCAATCATGCGATACTGATCGGCAATTTTTACAGCAGGAGTTTCTACGTGGCGAATAAAGTCCCCGCTATTTTTCTTGATCGTGATGGCACCCTTAATGTCGATAATGGCTATGTCCATGAGATCGATAACTTTCAGTTTATTGACGGCACCATTGAAGCGCTGCAGCAACTGAAGGCGATGGGGTATGCGCTGGTGGTCGTGACCAATCAGTCTGGCATCGCGCGCGGTATGTTTACTGAAGACACCTTTATGCAGCTCACCGAATGGATGGACTGGTCGCTGGCCGATCGCGACGTTGATCTGGACGGCATCTATTTCTGCCCGCACCACCCCGACGCCGCCGTTGCAGAGTATCGTCAGGCGTGCGACTGCCGTAAACCTCAGCCGGGTATGCTCGTGATGGCTCAGCAAGAGCTGAATATTGATATGGCAGCTTCTTATATGGTGGGTGACAAGCTGGAGGATATGCTGGCAGGGCAGGCTGCCGGTGTCGGTACCAAAGTTCTGGTGCGTAGCGGTAAACCGGTGACCGCTGAAGGGGAAGCCGCCGCTGACTGGGTCATCGATAGCCTGGCTGCACTGCCAGCGCGCATTAAACAGGCATAAAAGGGCGCTTTTGTGCAAATTTCAGACGAACGGAAAAAAAGTCTTAATTTGCACTTGCGCTATCTGAACCGCTCCCTATAATGCGCCTCCATCGACACGGCACACCGGCAACGGGAAACGGGTTGAAGGTTCAGGAGACTGAGCCGCCGGAGAAAAACTTCTGAAAAAAGAGGTTGACTCTGAAGGAGGAAAGCGTAATATACGCCACCTCGCGACAGGACGCTAACGCACTGTTCGCACTGCTCTTTAACAATTTATCAGACAATCTGTGTGGGCACTCGCAGGATTGATATCAGCGTCTTTGGACGCACAAAAATATCAAAGCCTCACGAGTGAACACATAATGAAATTCATTATGACGTTTTACAGATGAGCACCGCTGAACTCGTTTCAGCAAATCAAACTTTAAATTGAAGAGTTTGATCATGGCTCAGATTGAACGCTGGCGGCAGGCCTAACACATGCAAGTCGGACGGTAGCACAGAGGAGCTTGCTCCTTGGGTGACGAGTGGCGGACGGGTGAGTAATGTCTGGGGATCTGCCCGATAGAGGGGGATAACCACTGGAAACGGTGGCTAATACCGCATAACGTCGCAAGACCAAAGAGGGGGACCTTCGGGCCTCTCACTATCGGATGAACCCAGATGGGATTAGCTAGTAGGCGGGGTAATGGCCCACCTAGGCGACGATCCCTAGCTGGTCTGAGAGGATGACCAGCCACACTGGAACTGAGACACGGTCCAGACTCCTACGGGAGGCAGCAGTGGGGAATATTGCACAATGGGCGCAAGCCTGATGCAGCCATGCCGCGTGTATGAAGAAGGCCTTCGGGTTGTAAAGTACTTTCAGCGGGGAGGAAGGCGGTGAGGTTAATAACCTCGCCGATTGACGTTACCCGCAGAAGAAGCACCGGCTAACTCCGTGCCAGCAGCCGCGGTAATACGGAGGGTGCAAGCGTTAATCGGAATTACTGGGCGTAAAGCGCACGCAGGCGGTCTGTTAAGTCAGATGTGAAATCCCCGGGCTTAACCTGGGAACTGCATTTGAAACTGGCAGGCTTGAGTCTCGTAGAGGGGGTAGAATTCCGTGTAGCGGTGAAATGCGTAGAGATCTGGAGGAATACCGGTGGCGAAGGCGGCCCCCTGGACGAAGACTGACGCTCAGGTGCGAAAGCGTGGGGAGCAAACAGGATTAGATACCCTGGTAGTCCACGCCGTAAACGATGTCGACTTGGAGGTTGTTCCCTTGAGGAGTGGCTTCCGGAGCTAACGCGTTAAGTCGACCGCCTGGGGAGTACGGCCGCAAGGTTAAAACTCAAATGAATTGACGGGGGCCCGCACAAGCGGTGGAGCATGTGGTTTAATTCGATGCAACGCGAAGAACCTTACCTACTCTTGACATCCAGAGAACTTAGCAGAGATGCTTTGGTGCCTTCGGGAACTCTGAGACAGGTGCTGCATGGCTGTCGTCAGCTCGTGTTGTGAAATGTTGGGTTAAGTCCCGCAACGAGCGCAACCCTTATCCTTTGTTGCCAGCGATTCGGTCGGGAACTCAAAGGAGACTGCCGGTGATAAACCGGAGGAAGGTGGGGATGACGTCAAGTCATCATGGCCCTTACGAGTAGGGCTACACACGTGCTACAATGGCGCATACAAAGAGAAGCGACCTCGCGAGAGCAAGCGGACCTCACAAAGTGCGTCGTAGTCCGGATCGGAGTCTGCAACTCGACTCCGTGAAGTCGGAATCGCTAGTAATCGTGGATCAGAATGCCACGGTGAATACGTTCCCGGGCCTTGTACACACCGCCCGTCACACCATGGGAGTGGGTTGCAAAAGAAGTAGGTAGCTTAACCTTCGGGAGGGCGCTTACCACTTTGTGATTCATGACTGGGGTGAAGTCGTAACAAGGTAACCGTAGGGGAACCTGCGGTTGGATCACCTCCTTACCTGAAGATACCTTCCCGCGCAGTGCTCACACAGATTGTCTGATAAAAAGTCACGAGCAGAAAAAACCTCTACAGGCTTGTAGCTCAGGTGGTTAGAGCGCACCCCTGATAAGGGTGAGGTCGGTGGTTCAAGTCCACTCAGGCCTACCAAATTTCTTCTCATGCTGCGTTATGCGCGCGGTCGTTTACCTGAGTAAACGTCCCTTCCGCATGCCTTGCCTGAAAAGAAATTGCATCCTTCTCATGAAGAATGTAACTCGGTTGAGTGGTAGTAGTGGTCTCTGCAGTAACTGTATGGGGCTATAGCTCAGCTGGGAGAGCGCCTGCCTTGCACGCAGGAGGTCAGCGGTTCGATCCCGCTTAGCTCCACCATACTTGCTGTATTTTTCTGAAATACCTCAGAGCGTACCGGCGACGGTGTGCTGTGACGTATTATGCTCTTTAACAATCCGGAACAAGCTGAAAATTGAAACGACATGGCGCGTTCATTCTCCGTAATAAGAATGAAATGACGACATGTCCGAGTCTCTCAAATGCTTACAGTCTGCAGCGTGAAAACGCCTGTGGGTTGTGAGGTTAAGCGACTAAGCGTACACGGTGGATGCCCTGGCAGTCAGAGGCGATGAAGGACGTGCTAATCTGCGTAAAGCGACGGTAAGGTGATATGAACCGCTACAGCCGTCGATGTCCGAATGGGGGAAACCCGGTGCACTCAGTGCATCATTGCAGCATGAATACATAGTGCTGCAAGGCGAACCGGGGAACTGAAACATCTAAGTACCCCGAGGAAAAGAAATCAACCGAGATTCCCCCAGTAGCGGCGAGCGAACGGGGAGCAGCCCAGAGCCTGAATCAGCATGTGTGTTAGTGGAAGCGTCTGGAAAGTCGCAGGGTACAGGGTGATACTCCCGTACACAAAAGCACACGCGCTGTGAGCTCGATGAGTAAGGCGGGACACGTGGTATCCTGTCTGAATATGGGGGGACCATCCTCCAAGGCTAAATACTCCTGACTGACCGATAGTGAACCAGTACCGTGAGGGAAAGGCGAAAAGAACCCCGGCGAGGGGAGTGAAACAGAACCTGAAACCGTGTACGTACAAGCAGTGGGAGCACCCTTGTGGTGTGACTGCGTACCTTTTGTATAATGGGTCAGCGACTTATATTCTGTAGCAAGGTTAACCGTATAGGGGAGCCGCAGGGAAACCGAGTCTTAACTGGGCGTTAAGTTGCAGGGTATAGACCCGAAACCCGGTGATCTCAGCCATGGGCAGGTTGAAGGTTGGGTAACACTAACTGGAGGACCGAACCGACTAATGTTGAAAAATTAGCGGATGACCTGTGGCTGGGGGTGAAAGGCCAATCAAACCGGGAGATAGCTGGTTCTCCCCGAAAGCTATTTAGGTAGCGCCTCGTGAACTCATCTCCGGGGGTAGAGCACTGTTTCGGCTAGGGGGCCATCCCGGCTTACCAACCCGATGCAAACTGCGAATACCGGAGAATGTTATCACGGGAGACACACGGCGGGTGCTAACGTCCGTCGTGAAGAGGGAAACAACCCAGACCGCCAGCTAAGGTCCCAAAGTCATGGTTAAGTGGGAAACGATGTGGGAAGGCACAGACAGCCAGGATGTTGGCTTAGAAGCAGCCATCATTTAAAGAAAGCGTAATAGCTCACTGGTCGAGTCGGCCTGCGCGGAAGATGTAACGGGGCTAAACCATGCACCGAAGCTGCGGCAGCGACACTATGTGTTGTTGGGTAGGGGAGCGTTCTGTAAGCCGTCGAAGGTGTGCTGTGAGGCATGCTGGAGGTATCAGAAGTGCGAATGCTGACATAAGTAACGATAAAGCGGGTGAAAAGCCCGCTCGCCGGAAGACCAAGGGTTCCTGTTCAACGTTAATCGGAGCAGGGTGAGTCGACCCCTAAGGCGAGGCCGAAAGGCGTAGTCGATGGGAAACAGGTTAATATTCCTGTACTCGGTGTTACTGCGAAGGGGGACGGAGAAGGCTATATCAGCCGGGCGACGGTTGTCCCGGTTTAAGCGTGTAGGCGGAGGGTCCAGGTAAATCCGGACTCTTTTAACGCTGAGGCGTGACGACGAGGCACTACGGTGCTGAAGTGATAAATGCCCTGCTTCCGGGAAAAGCCTCTAAGCATCAGGTAACACAGAATCGTACCCCAAACCGACACAGGTGGTCAGGTAGAGAATACCAAGGCGCTTGAGAGAACTCGGGTGAAGGAACTAGGCAAAATGGTGCCGTAACTTCGGGAGAAGGCACGCTGGCGCGTAGGTGAAGGGACTTGCTCCCGGAGCTGAAGCCAGTCGAAGATACCAGCTGGCTGCAACTGTTTATTAAAAACACAGCACTGTGCAAACACGAAAGTGGACGTATACGGTGTGACGCCTGCCCGGTGCCGGAAGGTTAATTGATGGGGTTATCCGTAAGGAGAAGCTCTTGATCGAAGCCCCGGTAAACGGCGGCCGTAACTATAACGGTCCTAAGGTAGCGAAATTCCTTGTCGGGTAAGTTCCGACCTGCACGAATGGCGTAATGATGGCCAGGCTGTCTCCACCCGAGACTCAGTGAAATTGAACTCGCTGTGAAGATGCAGTGTACCCGCGGCAAGACGGAAAGACCCCGTGAACCTTTACTACAGCTTGACACTGAACATTGAGCCTTGATGTGTAGGATAGGTGGGAGGCTTTGAAGCGCGGACGCCAGTCTGCGTGGAGCCATCCTTGAAATACCACCCTTTAATGTTTGATGTTCTAACGTGGCCCCGTGATCCGGGGTGCGGACAGTGTCTGGTGGGTAGTTTGACTGGGGCGGTCTCCTCCCAAAGAGTAACGGAGGAGCACGAAGGTCAGCTAATCACGGTCGGACATCGTGAGGTTAGTGCAATGGCATAAGCTGGCTTGACTGCGAGAGTGACGGCTCGAGCAGGTGCGAAAGCAGGTCATAGTGATCCGGTGGTTCTGAATGGAAGGGCCATCGCTCAACGGATAAAAGGTACTCCGGGGATAACAGGCTGATACCGCCCAAGAGTTCATATCGACGGCGGTGTTTGGCACCTCGATGTCGGCTCATCACATCCTGGGGCTGAAGTAGGTCCCAAGGGTACGGCTGTTCGCCGTTTAAAGTGGTACGCGAGCTGGGTTTAGAACGTCGTGAGACAGTTCGGTCCCTATCTCGCCGTGGGCGCTGGAGAATTGAGGGGGGTTGCTCCTAGTACGAGAGGACCGGAGTGAACGCACCACTGGTGTTCGGGTTGTCATGCCAATGGCACTGCCCGGTAGCTAAGTGCGGAAAAGATAAGTGCTGAAAGCATCTAAGCACGAAACTTGCCCCGAGATGAGTTCTCCCTGACCCCTTGAGGGTCCTGAAGGGACGTTGAAGACGACGACGTTGATAGGCCGGGTGTGTAAGCGCAGCGATGCGTTGAGCTAACCGGTACTAATGACCCGTGAGGCTTAACCTTACAACGCCAGAGGCGTTTTTTGAGAGACACGATTTTCAGTTTGTGACGGATAAAGAATAAGCAGAAGCGAAGATTTTTTCGTTTCGTGCACCAAGATTTGCCTGGCGGCTTTAGCGCGGTGGTCCCACCTGACCCCATGCCGAACTCAGAAGTGAAACGCCGTAGCGCCGATGGTAGTGTGGGGCCTCCCCATGCGAGAGTAGGGAACTGCCAGGCATCAAATTAGTTCCTTTTCCCCTGACAAGGAAAACAACAGGAACAGACAGCTATCAGCCATCCGCTGACAGCTGTGAAAGAACCGGTGGAGCGGTAGTTCAGTTGGTTAGAATACCTGCCTGTCACGCAGGGGGTCGCGGGTTCGAGCCCCGTCCGTTCCGCCACTTAATTGGAAAGCCCTGACTTAACGGTCAGGGATTTTTCCATTGCAGCAAATACTGCCCGGAAAGCCCTCCCTGAACGCAGGCATCCTCACCGGACCTGGGCGCATCTCAGATGCGCCACGGTTGTTCAGCACTCCACTCGCTGAGGAAGTCAATAAAAGCGCGCACACGCTGGCTGACGCCAGTATCACTGTAATAAACCGCATTGAACGGCATCTCGACCGGCAGGCGTTGATCTGCCAGCACTTCAACCAGCGTTCCCTCCGCAATTTCACGATCGATCATATATTCCGACAGACAGGCGATACCATTACCTGTGAGACAGAGCTGTTTAATCGTCTCTCCGCTGTTGGAGGATAAAGCCCAGTCGATATCATAGAGCTCACCGCTGTCACGGGCGACGGGCCAGCGATTAAGCCGGGGCGAGTCCTCAAAGCCCAGGCAGTGATGACGATCAAGCTCAGCCACGGTGTGCGGCACGCCATGCTCCCGAAGATAGGCGGGCGACGCAACCAGTTTACGAAAGCTGTTAAACAGCAGACGGGCGCGCAGGGTAGAATCAGTCAGATTACCGGCGCGGATAGCGATATCCACTTTTCGCTCAATGAGATTGATAAAACTTTCCGAGGAGATTAACGAAAGCCTCACCCCTGGATAGCGGGCACGGAAAGGCTTTATCATCGGCATCAGCAAATGCAGAATTACCGGCGTCGCGGCATCAACGCGCAAAAGGCCTTTTGGCTCCTGCAGGCTCTCAATCAGGTCGCTCTCCGCCGTCGTCATCTCCTGCAAAAAGCGCTGAACATGACGGAAATAACGCTCTCCCTCCTGCGTCAGTGCCAGCTGCCGGGTGGTGCGGGTGAGCAGGGCGATGCCCAGCTTGTTCTCCAGCTTTTTAATCGTTCTGCTGACGGCTGAGTTCGCCATCTGCAGCTGTTCAGCAGCGCGACTGAAACTTCCGCTTTCTACTACGCTGACAAACACTTTCAGTTCGTCAGAAGATGCCTTCATTTAACCTCCCTGCACGGACGTGGCGATGGCGCGACGCGGTGGCCGATAGTGCTGTGGTTCCAGTATAGAAGTCTGGTCAGCAATGACCGCACGAATCATGCCTCCCCGCGTTTTGTTCAACGTCTGCAAAGGCGCTGTTTTATTCTGGAAAAGGGTGCTGAATTCTGACATTGACCTGCATCCATTGAAACCCCGGTCTAAAATCCCTATAACAGACAGGTGTTATCTGTTTTTGAATCATCAGCCAGGCGGGAAAGTGCGCAAAAAAACTTATGCAATGCGATATGTGGCGGGACAACCTGTGGAACAGATCTTTCCACCGGGTGCGATGCTCCATCTCGGTCAGGCACTGCCACCCGGCGCTCCCTTGCCCGCGCACCCGAATCTTAAGGTTCTGGTGTGGAACATCTTCAAGCAGCAGCGTGCAGACTGGATGTCGGTGCTGGAGGGGTTTGGTAAGGACGCGCACCTGGTTTTACTTCAGGAGGCGCAGACGACGCCGGAGCTGGTACGGTTTGCGACGAGTAATTATCTGGCTGCCGATCAGGTTCCCGCCTTTGTGCTGCCTCAGCACCCCTCTGGCGTGATGACGCTCGCTTCTGCCCATCCGGTCTACTGCTGCCCGCTGCGTGAGCGTGAGCCGCTGCTGAGGCTGGCTAAATCGGCGCTGGTCACGGCCTATCCTCTGCCCACCGGTGAAATGCTGATGGTCGTGAATATCCACGCGGTTAACTTCAGCCTGGGCGTCGACGTCTACAGCAAACAGCTGGGCCCGATAGGGGAGCAGATTATGCATCATCGCGGTCCGGTGATCATGGCCGGGGACTTTAATGCCTGGAGCCGTCAGCGCATTAACGCGCTCTACCGCTTTGCCCAGCGCATGAAGCTGGAAGAGGTGATGTTCACTGCCGACCACCGCCGTAAAGCGTTTGGTCGCCCGCTGGATTTTGTCTTTTATCGCGATCTCAGGGTGAGTGAGGCCTCAGTGCTGGTGACGCGGGCTTCCGACCATAATCCTTTACTGGTGGAGTTCAGTTCAGGACGGGAGTCCGGGGCAGACAGAAAAGAGTAAAGCGAGGGTACAGCGTAGAGGGCTGCGGATGAATAAAAGAAAAAGGCTGACAATTGTCAGCCTTTTCAACGTATCAGGTATCAGGTGTCGCGTTATTATTCACAAACAGCGTTAAATTATCGCCGGGCTGAATATCTTTCGCGCTGTCCAGCACACTGTTCCAGCGCATCACGTCTTTGATATTGACGCCGTGATGCCGTGCAATACTGTCAAGAGAATCACCCTTACGAACACGATAGGTGATGCTATTGCCGTTATCAGCCAGTCGGGTGCCATTCGAACCGATAGTCAGCGTCTGACCCGGTCGGATATCGGCACCGCGCAGGTTATTATCCTGCTTCAGTGTGGAGACGCTAACGCCAAGCTTCGCGGCGATACCCGAGAGCGTATCACCCCGTCGCACCTTGTACCCGCCGCTCGCACTCGCTTTAGCAAGCTGAGTTGGCTGTACCGCTGCGATGTCACCGGACGCCAGTGAGTTACGCAGTCTGGCGACGTTCGACTTCGGCACCATAATATAGTGCGGGCCGTTTGGCGCGGTTGCACCGCCTTTGTAGCCGGTATTGAAACTCTTCAGTTTCGTGAGCGACATACCTGCCATTTCGGCAGCCTGCGTCAGCTGTATCTGCTGACCCACTTCCACCCGTGCCAGTGCACGACTTTCGTTGGGTGTCGGCAGTTTGATACCGTAACGCTTGTTATGTTTGAGCAGTTCACTCAGAGCTAACATTTTCGGCACATACACCGTGGTTTCGCGTGGCAGCGATAAGTGCCAGAAGTCAGTCGGCTTACCGCGCGCCTTATTCTGTTTTATCGCTTTGAGTACACGTCCCTCACCACTGTTATATGCGGCAATGGTTAATAACCAGTCACCGTCAAACATGGTGTTAAGACGCTGCATCATATCCAGCGCAACCCGTGTGGATGCGACAACATCCCGTCGCCCATCGTAATACTGGTTCTGTTTCAGTCCATAATTTCGACCCGTTGAGGCAACTATCTGCCAGATACCAGCGGCATTGGCGGATGAGGTTGCGCGAGGGTCAAAAGCGCTCTCCACTATGGGTAGCAGTACCAGTTCCATCGGCATTTTACGTTTCTGTATCTGCTCGACTATCCAGTACATGTACGGCTCTGCCCGTAATGTTACATCGTGGAGATAGCTCTTATTTTTTAAAAATTTACTTTTTTGTTCGCGGATTGCCGGGTTTTCCGGAATCCCCATCTTCAACTCGTCACTAATGAAACTCCAGAGATCTGCGTCTGCTGCGAGGCCAGTTCCATCTTCCTGCCATCGCGGCGACAAAAACTCGTCTCCGTACTTTCCATTTTCACCTTGACCAGCTGAAGACAGGCTCTGTGCATGCTGTTCGGGGATATTGGCATCGTTCCTCGACGCCTGACATCCTACCAGCAAGACTGAGGCGAGTAAGATCGCTTTAGCCTTCATGTGTGTGTCAATAGTTCGCTTAAAAGACGAGCAACTATACGTGACGACTTTTCACAACACAACCCGAAAAATCAAAAAGCGTCTTTCTTCTCGCGTAGAACGGCAAATGTGTGCCATACCGGTTCATCATTCACGTTAACGTTTAACGCCCTTTGCAAATCAATATCTTGCGTGCGGAGAAATAAATTTATTGACCGTTCGTGCCCCAGTTTTGTGGGCAGACTAATGCCATTTTCGGCGCGTAAGTCCTTAATTTTCTGATATTCGGCCATTATTTGCGGGTCATGGGGCAGAATAGCCGCAGCAAACTTCAGGTTAGATAAAGTATATTCATGCGCGCAGCAGACCAGCGTGTCATCCGGAAGCTGATTAAGCTTTTGAAAGGATTCATACATCTGCTCTGCGGTGCCTTCGAAAAGACGTCCGCAGCCACCCGAAAAGAGTGTGTCGCCACAGAAAAGATAAGGCGAGCTGTAATATGAGATATGTCCTAAAGTGTGACCAGGGGTATGAATCACCTCGAACGTCAGGCCGAGCACCGTCACCTGATCGCCCTCGCTGACCACCGTTCTGGCCCCTTTGGCGACCGTTTCCTGCGGGCCGTAAACTTCGAGCGCCGGGAAATGCTCACACAGCGTTTTCACCCCACCCGTATGGTCGTTGTGGTGATGAGTTAACAGAATCGCCACCGGCTGCCAGCCGTTAGAGGCCATTTTTTCTAATACCGGCTGAGCTTCACCGGGATCGACAATCAGACACTGACCTTCATCATTATTCAGCGTCCATATGTAGTTGTCCTGCAACGCAGGAATACTGGTAAGATTCATCATCACCTCTAGCAGGTCGTAGGAATAAGGAAGAGCGTAAAGCATGAAGCCCGCGAAAACACGCCAGATTCTGAACGCTCCGCTATCGTGGCGCGATATGCCGTGGGGAGACTATTTCCGCGACGCGCTGACCCAGCAGCTTCAGCCTTACCTCGGAAAGCTTTATGGCTTTCATATGCTTAAGCTTGGCAACCTCAGCGCAGAAATCAACACCGAACACTGTGCTATTTCACATCAGGTCAACGTGGGCAGCGAGGGCGAGCTGTTACAGGTGCTGGCTGACCCCCTGCAGCTTCCCTTTGAGTCGAAGTCGATTGATGCCTGTCTGCTGGCGCATACGCTGGCCTGGAGCCAGGACCCGCATCGGGTGTTGCGGGAAGTGGACAGGGTACTCATTGACGACGGCTGGATGATTATCAGCGGCTTCAATCCCTTCAGCCTGCTCGGGGTCACGAAAATGATTCCGGGGTTAGGCCGTAAGGCGCCCTGGAGCGGACGGATGTTCAGCCAGATGCGTCTGCTCGACTGGCTGAGCCTGCTGAACTATGAGGTGGTTTACCGCACCCGGTTTCAGGTGGTGCCGTGGCATCGGCAGGGGGGAAAACTGATCAGCGCCCACTTACCGGCGCTGGGGTGCCTGAATATTGTCGTGGCACGTAAACGCACCTTCCCGCTGCTGCCGACACGGGCGAAGAAGAGCATGAGCCCCAGCCAGATCCGCCAGACCGTCAATGCTACCCGCCAGTTCCGGCAGGCAGACGATCAGGACTCGCTCTTGTAACCGATATCTTCAAAGGCGGGATTTTCCGCCGCGCTGCGGGCCAGCACGTCGCAGCGCTCATTCTCGGGATGTCCCGCGTGGCCTTTGACCCACTCCCACTGAATCTTGTGGGTGCTGAGGGCCTGGTCGAGACGCTGCCAGAGGTCGACGTTCTTCACCGGTTTTTTATCCGCGGTTTTCCAGCCGCGTTTTTTCCAGTTATGGATCCAGCTGGTAATTCCCTGACGCACATACTGGCTGTCGGTACTGAGCACCACATCGCAGGGCTGCGTCAGCGCTTCAAGCGAAATAATGGCCGCCATCAGTTCCATCCGGTTATTGGTGGTGAGGCGATAGCCCGCGCTGAAGGTTTTCTCATGCTGGCCATAACGTAAAATCGCCCCGTAACCGCCGGGACCGGGATTTCCAAGACAGGATCCATCGGTGAATATTTCTACCTGTTTGCGCATCTCTGGTAGACTTCCTCTCAAAAACGTCAAGTCTGACATAAAACGGGTCTTATGAGCACTGCAAATAACCGCCAGATCGTACTCGATACTGAAACCACCGGCATGAACATGATCGGGGTCCATTATGAGGGGCACCGCATCATTGAGATTGGTGCGGTCGAGGTGATTAACCGTCGCCTGACCGGTAACAATTTCCATATGTACCTGAAGCCCGATCGGCTGGTCGATCCGGAAGCCTTCGGCGTTCACGGGATTGCAGATGAGTTCCTTGCCGACAAACCGATGTTCAGCGAGATTGCGGATGAGTTTCTCGACTATATCCGCGGCGCCGAGCTGGTGATCCATAACGCGCCGTTCGATATCGGCTTTATGGATTACGAGTTCTCAAAGCTGAATCGCGGCATTGAGAAAACCGAAACCTTCTGCAAAGTGACCGACAGCCTGGCGCTGGCGCGGCGCATGTTTCCCGGCAAGCGTAACAGCCTGGATGCGCTCTGCTCGCGTTATGAGATAGATAACAGCAAGCGAACGCTGCACGGCGCACTGCTCGATGCCGAGATCCTGGCGGACGTGTTCCTGACCATGACCGGCGGGCAGACCTCACTGTCGTTTTTATCCGAAAGTGAAAGCGCCCGTCAGGCGCAGGGCGAGAGCATTCAGCGCATCGTACGTCCCGCCTCGGCACTGCGCGTGGTGACGGCCAGCGACGAGGAGATCGTTGCCCATGAGTCACGTCTGGATCTGGTCATGAAAAAGGGCGGCAGCTGCCTGTGGCGCGGCTGAATGATGGAAATTTGTGGATAAAATCAACGGCGAGCTGAAAAAAACGGCAAACGATCGCGTCGTCAGGAAAAAGCGTTGACGCCGCAACGGCCTGCCATTACTATGCGCCTCGTTCTCGACGGGGAACAAAGCGCGGAGCGGTAGTTCAGTTGGTTAGAATACCTGCCTGTCACGCAGGGGGTCGCGGGTTCGAGCCCCGTCCGTTCCGCCAATCTCTTTAAAAAAGCCGATTCAGAAATGAATCGGCTTTTTGCTGTCTGCGATTCCTTGGCGGGTTACTCTTTCTGCGCCACGACCTCACCCTGCCAGCGCGCACTGTCTGCCGCTTCCCGCTCTTCACGGGCGATAAAGCGGTAGCAGCCTGCCGCCAGACCGGCGCCGATAAACCAGCTGAAGTTCGCCACCTGATGCAGGGAAGGGATAAAGCTGATCACCAGGCAGATGGCCACCGACGGAAGCAGCGCGGCAATCGCTTTAGGGTTAAACCCGCCGCGATACCAGTACCGGCCCGCTGGCGTGGCGTTAAACAGGTCGTCGACCGAGATACGTCCGCGTTTGATCAGGTAGAAATCGGCCAGCAGAATGCCGAACAGCGGACCGATAAAGGAGCCCAGGACATCCAGGGTGTAGTGAATCAGTTCAGGCGACTGGAACAGGTTCCACGGCGTTAACAGCACCGAGCCTACCGCGGCGATCATCCCGCCGGTGCGGAAGCTGATTTTCTGCGGTGAACAGTTAGAGAAGTCGAAGGCGGGGGAAACGAAGTTGGCCACAATGTTGATGCCGATAGTGGCGGTAATCATTGTCAGCAGCCCAATCGCCACCGCCAGGTCGTTGCCGACCATGCTCACGGTCTCGATCGGATCGGTGATCATTTTACCAAACAGCGACTGAGTGCCCGACACGATGACCACTGTCACCACGGAAAAGAGCAGGAAGTTAAACGGCAGGCCCCAGCGGTTGCCACGACGGATCTCTGACATGCTTTTGCCGTAGCGGGAGAAGTCACCGAAATTCAGCAGTGGCCCGGAGAAGTAGGAGACGACCAGCGCCGTTGCGGTAATCATCTGCCACGTCTGCTCGCCCGGGGTAAGTGATTTACTGGCGAGGGTAAAAGAGATCCCATCAAAGCCGGTCTTGTATACAATCCATCCCGCCAGCGCCACCATCACTACATAGACAGCCGGACCCGCTACATCGATAAACCGTTTAATGGCGCTCATGCCATGCCAGAAGACCATCGCCTGCAGCAGCCACATCACGCCAAAGCAGCACCAGCCCAGCAGCGACAGGCCAAGCCAGTGTGGCTCGGTCATTGAGTTCAGTGACGGGGCGAACTTCAGCAGAACCAGCATCAGCGCGTTCGCCGCCAGATAGGTCTGGATGCCATACCAGGCAAACGCGATCAGCCCGCGGATGACCGCCGGAATATTCGCGCCAAACACGCCAAACGCCTGACGGCAGATCACCGCATAGGGAACGCCTGCCATCTGGCTCGGTTTTGCCACCAGATTGGCACAGATCTGCACGATGCAGATCCCGGCCAGCAGGCAGAGCAGCACCTGCCAGCTGGCTAATCCCAGCGTGAAGAAGCTGGCCGCCACCACATAGCCGCCCATGCTGTGGACATCTGACATCCAGAACGAAAAAATGTTGTACCACGACCAGTTCTGGTCGCGGGTGGGCGCCAGATCGTCGTTACAGAGACGTGGGCTGTAACTGGCGTTAGCGTCAGAGGCCGTGCTGGCCACCGTGGAATGATTTGGCATGAAACCTGCTCCTCTACCCGAGAGTGAAATGAATAATCTGGTAAAGGGGTATTGCAGGATTCAGGCCAGATTTCTTTTCCTGTATACAATATTTGCTGTTCACGTATACGATATGTGGCGTACAGAGAGCTTCCGGAGCAGGTAATGACAAGTAAAACAGGCCAGCGAGACGCCGCCAGAACGCAGGATAAAGATGAAGGGATCTACCAGGCGCTGATGACCGCCATTGTGGAGCATCAGCTGCCGCCGGGCAGTAAACTGCCGGAAGAGGCGCTCTCCGGCGTGTTTGGAGTAAGCCGCACCGGCATTCGCAAAGTACTGCAGCGCCTTGCGGCGGTGCAAATGGTCACCCTGACGCCCAAACGTGGTGCGCAGGTCGCCACTCCTGGCGTTGAAGAGGCGCGGGAGATCTTCGCCACCCGCAGTTTAATGGAGTGCGCCAATCTGCACGCCGTGCTGGCCCATCTGCAGCCCCCGCATCTGGTGGCGCTGGAACAGCTTATCGCACAGGAGAATAAGGCCCACGCCGCGCATGATGGCCCGGCAGCCATCCGGCTTTCGGCAGCCTTTCATATCCAGCTGCAGGCGATTTCCGGCAATCAGGTGCTCACCGGCATGGTGACCAGCCTGACGCAGCGCTCGTCGCTGGTGATTGCCGCCTATGGCGCGCCGTGGCAGCGCGGCTGCCGCTGTGACGACCACACGCATCTGCTGACCCTGTTACGGGCACGTGCGCTGCAGCCACTGACTGAGGCGCTGCAGCACCATTTTGAGCATATTGTTTCCAGCCTGCACTTTGAGCGCAGCGGTGAAACGCTGCCCGACTTTTCACGACTGTTTGCCACGGGCAAAGGAGCGGCCTCATGAGCCTGATTCAGGTCATTAACCCCAATACCAGCCTGGCGATGACCGAAACCATCGCTCAGGCTGCCCGTGCGGTTGCCGCACCCGGCACCGACATTC
Source organism: Pantoea anthophila (assembly GCF_026104315.1). Classification (NCBI taxonomy): domain Bacteria; kingdom Pseudomonadati; phylum Pseudomonadota; class Gammaproteobacteria; order Enterobacterales; family Erwiniaceae; genus Pantoea; species Pantoea anthophila. The sequence goes on along the minus strand of NZ_CP110473.1, from coordinate 3,104,968 downwards.
TGGCCGTTTCACCCTCGCAGGGCGTGCCTTCCATTGAAGGGCATTTTGATGAGGCGATCGCGGCCATCGGGGTGCTGGAGCAGGTCAGGCTGGGTCGGGAACAGGGCGTCAGCGGACATGTGATTGCCTGTTTTGGTGACCCGGGGTTACTGGCGGCGCGCGAGCTGGCCAGCGGGCCGGTCATCGGTATCGCAGAAGCGGCGATGCACACCGCCACCCTGCTGGCGACGCGCTTTTCGATTGTCACCACGCTGCCGCGCACGCTGGTGATTGCCCGTCATCTTCTGCAGCAGTATGGCTTTACTCATCACTGTGCCGCGCTGCATGCCATCGATCTGCCGGTGCTGGCGCTGGAGGATGGCAGCGGACTGGCGCAGGAAAAAGTGCGTGAGCGTTGCCTCCAGGCCAAACGGGAAGATGGCAGCGGCGCGATTGTGCTCGGCTGTGGCGGCATGGCGACGCTGGCCGCCTCCCTGACGCAGGAGCTGGGTCTGCCGGTGATTGATGGCGTCGGCGCGGCCGTAAAAATGGTGGAGTCGCTGGTGGCGCTTGGCTTTGGCACCAGCAAACATGGCGATCTGGCCTGGCCTTTGCAGAAACCTCTCTCAGGTGCGTTTCAGCATCTAAACTAACGGAACTTTCCAGACAGAAGACAGGAAGCGAGTAATGACTGACGCTGCAGAGAAGAAAGAGTACAGCTTTAACAAAAACTATCCGCGCGATTTGATCGGTTATGGTGCTCATCCGCCGCACGCCGCCTGGCCCAACAACGCCCGGGTGGCGGTGCAGTTTGTCCTGAATTACGAAGAGGGGGCGGAGAACAGCGTGCTGCACGGTGACGCCGGCTCCGAGCAGTTCCTCTCCGACATCATCGGTGCCGCCAGCTATGCCGACCGTCATATGTCGATGGAGTCACTCTATGAGTACGGCTCGCGCGCCGGTTTCTGGCGCATCCACAATGAATTTCAGAAGCGCGGTCTGCCGCTGACCGTGTTTGGCGTGGCAATGGCGCTGGCGCGTCACCCGGAGGTTGTCGAAGCGATTAAACAGGCGGACTACGATGTGGTCAGTCACGGCTGGCGCTGGCTCCACTATCAGGGCGTGGATGCGAAAACCGAACGTCAGCATATGCAGCAGGCGGTGGATGTGCTGACCGATCTGTTTGGGAAAGCCCCAACCGGCTGGTATACCGGACGTGACAGCCCGAACACGCGCCGGCTGGTGGTGGAGCAGGGCGGCTTCAGCTACGACAGCGACTACTATGGCGACGACCTGCCGTTCTGGACGCAGGTGACCTGTCAGGATGGCACGGTTAAGCCGCACCTGATTATTCCCTACACCCTGGAGTGCAATGACATGCGCTTTGCCTCGCCGCAGGGATTTAACACCGCCGAGCAGTTCTTCACCTACCTGCGTGACAGCTTCGATGTGCTATATGAAGAGGGCGAGACCGCGCCGAAGATGATGTCGATCGGGATGCACTGTCGCCTGCTGGGGCGTCCGGGCAAATTCCGTGCGCTGCAGAATTTCCTCGACCACATTCAGCAGCATGACGACGTCTGGATCTGTACCCGCCAGCAGATCGCCGATCACTGGATCGCGACACACCCGGCACCCTAAGCCGGTTCCGGTGCGTCGCCTCCCTCGGGTCAGGCGACGCACCGGCGATAATCAGCTCATCAGACTGACCTGGGCTGCCACAATGCACCAGCCGTGCGGCATGCGAATCCAGGTCTGCTGCTGACGGCCGGTTTTATCACTGCCGGCACGGGTAAATTCGGTGCTGCAGACCGCATAATCCTCGCCAAAGGTGGTGATCACCGTATTCCGCAGCGTCCGGTCGAGGCCCGCAGCGGGGCGTGCAGCCCGGAAGGCGCGAATCTCATCGATGCCATACAGGTTTTCACCGGCCCCGAGTCGCACGGTGCGCGGGTCGTGCCAGAAAAGCGCATCCAGTTCAGCCACGTCATTGCTCACCAGCGCCTTTTCGTAACGCCAGAACTGCGCCGTCACCTCGCTGACCACCTGCGGTAAATTAATCTCTCTGTTCATCAGGCTCCTGCCATCGTGATTTGCGGCAGGGTGATGCCGCGTTGTTCCAGTGTCCAGGCGGCACGTAATGCCGCCGCTTCATTAAACGGGCGGGCGATAAGCTGTAACCCAATCGGCAGGCCGCTTCGGGTCGCCAGCGGAACGGTACAGACCGGCAGTCCCAGGAAGGAGATGGGCTGCGTCAGCATGCCCATGCTCGCTTTGGCGGGCAGCGATTCACCCTGAATTGACAGCGTCTGCTGACCGATGGTGATCGCGCTGCAGGGGGTTGCCGGGGCGATCAGCACATCGAAGCGATCAAACAGCGGCAGCACCTGCTGCTGGAAATGACGACGAAAGCGCTGGGCCTGCACATACCAGGCGCCGGGCATCATCGCGCCGGCCAGCAGACGCTCGCGTGAGTTAGGTTCAAACACCTCAGGCTTCTGACGCAGGGCAGGCAGATAGTGATTCCCCCCCTCGGCGGCGGTCATGATAAAGGCTGCCGAACGCGCCAGCTCCGCCTCCGGCATCACCACCTCCTCCTGCGCCTCCAGCGCGGCTGCGACTGTAGCCACCGCCGCGCGGGCGTCCTCATCGCACCAGCGGGCAAAAAAACCGCCCAGCACGCCACATCGCAGCCCTTCACTGCCCTGCGACAGGCCGGGCAACGTGGCCTCTGGCGGCCGGACGGCCTGAAACGCATCTGCGGGGTCTGCGCCCTGCAGCAGGTCATAAACCAGCGCCAGGTCTTCCACCCGCCGGGCCAGCGGACCGATATGATCGAGGCTGGCAACAAAGGGGTGGCTGCCGCTGCGTGACAGCCGGCCAAAAGTGGGTTTCAGGCCAAAAATGCCGCACAGCGACGCGGGCACCCGGATTGAGCCGTTGGTATCGGTGCCCAGCGAAAAGTGAACCAGTCCGGCGGCCACGGCGGCGGCCGACCCCCCGGACGAGCCGCCCGCGACGCGGCTTAAATCGCGTGGGTTACGGGTCGGGCCGTAATGGCTGTTCTCGGTGGTGAAACCATAGGCGTAGGCATCCATGTTCAGCATGCCTGACAGCAGCGCGCCAGCGTGGCGCAGTTTGCCGATGGCGAAGGCATCCGCCTGCGCCGCGGGGCGGTCGCTGAACAGCCTGGCGCCTGCCAGCGTGCTGTGACCCGCCACATCAAACAGGTTCTTCACCGCATAGGGAATGCCCGCCAGCGGGGGCAGGGGCTCACCGCGCTGCCGCTGCGCATCAACCGCGCTGGCTTCTTTCAACATGCGTGGCCCGGTGATTTCCGTCCAGGCATTCAGCGCCGGGTTGTGCTGCTCAATCGCCTGCAGCGTCTGTTCGGCCACCTCGCGAGCGCTGATCTCACCCTGGCGGATTGCCTGCTGCAGCGTCTGAATCGAAACGTCACCTGTTTTCATGCCTGATACACTCCCGCCACTTCCAGCCGGTCATCAAGCGGAAACGCCATCAGTGGTGCGGCCATCTCCGCGATACGCGACAGCTGGATTAGCAGCTCGGCGCGGCGGGGATCGTCCAGCGTCAGTTGCAGGATCTGCTCCATATGGCCGATGTAGCTGGCCCACTCATGTTCATTCATGATTCACTCCTGTTTAAAAACCGGCGGCGCTGCCGTTACTGCGCGGATCGCTCGCGCCTTCAAACATGCCGTTGCAGTGACGCACAATGGCACCCGCATGACCCACGGATTCGCTGAAGTCCGGCAGGCGTTCTACCTCGTGCCCCCACTGGCGCAGCTGTGCGACGGTTGCGTCGGCAATACGGCCTTCCAGCTTCAGCGAGTCTGATGACTGGCCCCAGGTACGCCCCAGCAGCCAGCGCGGTGCACTGACCGCCTGCTGCAGCGGCAACCCCTGAATCACATGGCGGGTAAAGATCGCTGCCTGGGTCTGCGGCTGACCATCTCCGCCCATCGCGCCATAAACCAGCGTCCGGCCATCTTTCAGCCGTGCGGCGGCGGGGTTCAGGGTATGGAAGGGCTGTTTGCCGGGTGCCAGCGCCAGCAGATGGTCAGGATCGAGGCTGAACGCGGCTCCCCGGTTCTGCCAGGTGATGCCGGTGCCGGGCAGGACGACCCCGCTGCCAAACTCGTGATAGATGCTCTGAATAAAGGAGACGGCAAGCCCGCTGCTGTCCATCACACCCATCCAGACCGTATCGCCCGGCCCGCGGCCGCTGCCCCAGTTTGCCGCCTCGCCATCTTTGATCTGGCTGGCGAGGGTGGCGAGGGCGTCGTCAGCCAGCAGCGCCTGCACATCTTCGGTGACGTGACGCGGATCGGTAATGTGCCGGTCGCGCAGCGCAAAGGCTTTTTTGGTGGCTTCCACGATGCGGTGCACCGTCTGCGCCTCGTCAGCCCCGGCCATCTCCAGGCGATCGGTAATGCCAAGGATCGCCAGCGAGACGAGGCCCTGGGTCGGCGGGGCGATATTCCAGATGTCGCCTTCGCTGTGAGCGAGGTGCAGGGGCGTGGTACGACGGGCGCGATGCTGCTGCAGATCGGCCAGGGTGACCGGCATGCCAAGCGTGGCCATTTCATCAGCCATATGGTGCGCCAGCGGGCCGCTGTAGAAGCTGTCCAGCCCCTGTTCGGTAAGCTGGCTCAGTGTCTGTGCCAGCGCAGGCTGGGTAAAACGGCTGCCAGGCTGCGGCACCTCGCCATCAGGCATAAAGGTGGCGCTGAAGCCGGGCTGATGCTGTAACTCACTGCGGAAGTTCGTCGTGGCGGCGGTCTGAGAGGCGGTGACCGGAATACCGTCCGCGGCGTAGCGAATCGCATCGCGCAGCAGACGCGCCAGCGGCAGCAGCGGGCTGCCGGATTCAGCGGCGAGGGTCAGCGCCTCCTGCCAGCCGCTGACCGTACCGGCGACGGTCAGCGCCGCTTTCGGCCCGCGATGAGGGATTCTGGGGTGACCGGCATAGAAATCCGGATGCGCCAGCGAACCGGCGGCACCGCTGGCGTCGATAGCGACGGGATCGCCGCCGGGTGGCAGGATCAGCCAGAACCCATCCCCGCCCAGCCCATTCATGTGCGGGTAGACCACGGCGATAGTCGCGGCTGCCGCCACCATCGCTTCGATGGCGTTGCCGCCGTCACGCAGCACCGCCAGCGCGCTCTCACTCGCCAGATGGTGCGGCGTCACCGCCATGCCCATCGGCGCCATATTACTCTGAATCATCTTTTTCTCGTTCTTCGGGTAACAGAACCGATAGCAAAGCAAGAGCTGTTCCAGTTTTTAGCCTGAGCTGACATTGTGCCGGTTAACCTGGCGTAAATTGTGCTAGCTTCTGCTGAAACAAAAGTTACAGGGTGCGATATGAAACAGCTTGATGAACGACTCCGGAGTCACTATCCCCAGCTCTCGCCGCAGGAGCAGCGCATTGCCGACTTCGTGTTTGACCACTTCGATGATCTGATCAGCTACAACAGCGCCGAGCTGGCGCGGCTCAGCGGCGTGTCGAAAGCCACGGTCAGCAGGCTGTTTAAGCGTCTGGGATATGAGAAATACAAGGATATGCGCGATGAGCTGCGCATCCTGCGTCAGAGCGGCATGCCGCTGACCGATAACCGGGATGCAGTGCAGGGCAACACGCTGCTGGCGCGCCACTACAAGCAGGAGATGGCGAACCTGACACAGTGGGTCAACAGCCTGGATGCCCGTCAGTTTAACGATGTGATCCAGCAGCTGGCGCAGGCGAAGCGCGTCTTTATCATCGGCATGCGCAACGCCTATCCGGTGGCGCTGCATCTGCGACAGCAGCTGGTGCAGGCGCGCTCGCAGGTCTTTATCCTGCCGCAGCCAGGCCAGACGCTGGCAGAGGAGCTGGTGGATATCACCCCGGAGGATATGGTGGTGGTGATGGCGTTTCGCCGCCGCCCCCGCATCATCCGTCCGCTGATGCAGCAGCTTCAGGCGGCCGGAATACCGCTGCTGGCGCTGTGTGAGCCGCAGGCGCAGACGGTCACTGCGCTGGCACGCTGGCAGCTCTGCACGCCGCTCGACAGCGTTTCCGCCTTCGACAGCTACGGCTCGGCCATGAGTCTGATTAACCTGATTGCCAATGCGCTGCTGCATGAAATGCTGGCGCAGGGGCGGCAGCGTATTCATCAGATCGCCGATCTCTACCAGCAGTTCGACGAGCTGGAGCACCGTTAACAGGCACCATTTTGGTGCTTTGCCCCATTTCAGCACACGCCCGCCCGCGGCGTAATCCTCCCCGGTTACGCCCCTTTTTCAGTGAACTCTTTGCCGCTTAACCCTTTTTCAGCCGCTGCCCTTGTTGGCACATTAGTTGCAAATTGCCTGTTAAAGAATCTTTTGTTTCATCACATTTCACCGGGGTGCATAATGAAAAAAGTTTTAATGGCGGTTGCAACAGCGGCATTACTGATGGCACAGGCGGGAAGCGCACTGGCCGATCAACTGCAGGACATTCAGAAGCGCGGTGTGATCCGCGTGGCCGTTCCGCAGGATTTCCCGCCGTTTGGCTCGGTGGGTACCGATCTGCAGCCGCAGGGGTATGACATCGACATGGCGAAATACCTGGCGAAGCAGATGAAACTTAAGTTGCAGCTGGTGCCGGTCAGCAGCGCCAACCGGGTGCCTTATCTGCAAACCGACAAGGTCGATCTGGTGATCTCCAGCATGGGTAAAAATGCGGAGCGTGAAAAAGTGATCGACTTTACCCGCGCCTATGCGCCGTTCTTCCTGGGCGTCTTCGGACCGAAAGGTGACGAGATCAAAGCGGCCAGCGCGCTGAGCGGCAAGTCGATTGGCGTTACCCGCGGCGCGGTGGAAGATATGGTGCTGAGCGAAGTGGTACCGAAAGATGCGCAGGTGAAACGTTACGAAGATAACAACACCACCTTATCGGCGTATCTCTCCGGCCAGGTGCAGTATGTCGCCACCGGCAACCTGGTGGTCGCCGCCATTGCCCGCCAGAATCCGGAAAAAGCGCCGGTCGCTCAGTTTATGCTGAAAGATTCGCCCTGCTTTATCGGTCTGAAGAAAGATGAGCCTGCGCTGAAGGCGAAGGTGAATGCGCTGATTGAGCAGGGGATTAAAGATGGCACCCTGAACAAGCTGTCCGAAGAGTGGCTGAAAGCGCCACTGCCCGCCAGCCTGGGCGCATGAGGACAGATTCATGACCGGGCAACTTAACTTTCCCGCGTTGTGGCCCTACTGGCCGGAGCTGCTTTCCGGCCTCTGGGTCACCATTCAGCTGACGCTGCTGGCGACCACCGGTGGGGTGGCGATTGGCATCGCAGGCGCGGCGCTGCGCAGCGGTAAACCGGGCTGGCTGAGCCGCCTCTGGGGCCTCTATGTCGAGCTGATCCGTAATACGCCATTTGTGGTGCAGCTGTTCTTTATCGTTTTCGGTCTGCCGAATCTGGGGCTGAAACTCACCGCCGGTGAGGCGGCGCTACTGGCGATGCTGATCAACCTGGGCGCTTACAGCACCGAAATCATCCGTGCCGGCATCCAGGTGACCCCGAAAGGGCAGTGGGAAGCGGGGCGGGTGCTGGGATTGACCCGCAGCCAGACCTTTCTGCGGGTGGTGTTACCTCCTGCGCTGCAGCGGATTTATCCGGCGCTGGTGAGCCAGTGCATTATCGTGATGCTGGGGTCGTCGGTGGTGTCGCAGGTCTCCTACGAGGAGCTGACCTTCGCCGCCAACCTGATCCAGTCGCGTACGTTTCTGAGCTTTGAGGTTTATCTGGTGACCACGCTGATCTACCTGGCGTTGTCGATTGCGATGCGCCATCTGCTGCTGGCGATAGGCCGTAAATGGTTTGGAGTGCAGCCCTCATGATGACGACCTTTACCGACTGGGACATCGTGCGCAACCTGCTGCTGGCGGCGCGCTGGACCCTGTTACTGTCGCTGGTAGCCTTTGTCGGCGGAACCCTGGTGACGCTGCCTCTGCTGCTGCTGCGTCTGCTGCAGCGCAAATGGCTGACGCGTGCGATACGGGGTTACACCGCGCTGTTTCAGGGAACCCCGCTGCTGATGCAGCTGTTTCTGGCCTTTTTTGGCGTCGGCTTATTTGGCATTGATGTGGCACCCTGGACGGCCGCCTCGCTGGCGCTGACCTTCTACACCAGCGCCTTTCTGGTGGATATCTGGTACGGCAGCATCCGCGCCCTGCCGAAAGGGCAGTGGGAAGCGTCACGCTGCCTCGGCCTGACCTTTGGTCAGACGCTGTGGCGGGTGGTTGCACCGCAGGCGATCCGCATCGGCATCGCCCCGACGGTAGGTTTTGCCGTACAGGTTATCAAGGGCACCGCGCTGGCGTCGATTATCGGGTTTATCGAGCTGACCAAGGCGGGCACGATTCTGAACAACGTGACCTACCAGCCGTTTAAAGTTTTCGGGCTGGTGGCGCTGGGCTACTTCCTGATGTGTTATCCGCTGTCTCGCTACAGCCAGTATCTGGAGAAAAAATTCAATGCCGCTCATCACCATTAATCAGGTGCAAAAATATTACGGCGACAACCATGTGTTGAAAGGCGTGGATCTGGATATCGACATGGGAGAGGTGATCTCGATCATCGGTCGCAGCGGATCGGGCAAAAGCACGCTGCTGCGCTGTATGAACGGGCTGGAGGGCTATCAGGAGGGCAGCATCAAGCTCGGCGGCATGACCATCACCAGTCGTGACTCGCAGGCGCGTGAAATCAGCCGCTCGATTGGCATGGTGTTTCAGAACTTCAACCTCTTCCCGCACATGACGGCGCTGGAAAACGTCATGCTGGCACCGCGCCGCGTGCTGAAGAAAAGCGACGCTGAATGCCGGGCGCTGGCGACGCAGATGCTGGAGAAGGTGGGGCTGGGCGAGCGCCTTAACTATTACCCTGCCAGCCTCTCGGGCGGCCAGCAGCAGCGCGTGGCGATCGCCCGTGCGCTGGCGATGACGCCCAAAGTTTTACTCTGTGATGAGATCACCTCTGCGCTGGATCCCGAACTGGTGGGCGAAGTCCTGAAAGTGCTGGAGCAGCTGGCAGCGGAAGGCATGACGCTGATCCTCGTCACGCATGAAATGAATTTCGCCCGCGACGTGGGCGATCGAGTGGTCTTTATGCATCAGGGGCGCGTCTGGGAGCAGGGCGACAGTAAAACGCTGTTTGCGCAGCCGCAATCGCCGGAGCTGAAGCAGTTTATCTCTTCAGTGCGTCTCTGAGTCTTAAAAAAGGAAACCCGCATGGATATCAATCATTACCCGCAAATCAATCCGCCACAGCGTCTGCTGATGGGACCCGGCCCGATCAACGCCGATCCGCGCGTGCTGCGCGCCATGTCGAGTCAGCTGCTGGGGCAGTACGACCCCGCGATGACCCACTACATGAACGAAGTGATGGCGCTCTATCGCGGCGTATTTCGCACCGAAAACCGCTGGACGCTGCTGGTTGATGGCACCTCCCGCGCCGGTATCGAAGCGATTCTGCTCTCCGCTATCCGGCCTGGTGATAAGGTGCTGGTGCCGGTGTTTGGCCGCTTCGGCCATCTGCTGTGCGAGATCGCCCGCCGCTGCCGGGCAGACGTCCACACCATCGAAGTGCCGTGGGGCGAGGTCTTTACCCCCGATCAGATTGAAGAGGCGATTAAAAAAGTGCGGCCACGCCTGCTGCTCACGGTGCAGGGCGACACCTCCACCACCATGCTGCAGCCGCTGGCGCAGCTGGGTGCCATCTGTAAGCAGTATGGCGTGCTGTTCTACACCGATGCTACCGCGTCGCTGGCGGGTAACGCGCTGGAAACGGATGCCTGGGGACTGGATGCCGTCTCGGCGGGGATGCAGAAATGTCTGGGCGGGCCTTCCGGCACCTCGCCGATCACCCTGAGCGCAGAGATGGCCGCGGTGATCCGCAAACGTAAATGCGTGGAGCAGGGGATCCGCACCGAGGCGCATCAGGATGGCGAGGAGGAGATGATCTACTCCAACTATTTCGATCTCGGCATGATCATGGATTACTGGGGGCCGGAGCGACTCAATCACCATACCGAAGCGACCAGCGCGCTGTTTGGCGCGCGCGAATGTGCCCGCCTGATCCTGCAGGAGGGGCTGGACAACGGCATCGCCCGTCACAAACTGCATGGTGAAGCGATGCTGAAGGGGATTCAGGGAATGGGGCTGGAAACCTTCGGCGACCTGAAAAACAAAATGAACAACGTGCTGGGCGTGATGATCCCGTCAGGCGTAAACGGCGACCAGGTGCGCAAGCTGATGCTGGAGGATTTCGGCATTGAGATCGGCACCTCGTTTGGCCCACTGCATGGCAAGGTCTGGCGCATCGGCACCATGGGCTACAACGCGCGTAAAGATTGCGTGCTGCAGACGCTGGCCGCGCTGGAAACGGTGCTGACTCACCTGGGGTATCGCACGCCGCAGGGCGCGGGAGCTCAGGCCGCCTGGGATCACTACGGGAGCCAGGCATGATGATGAGCGCCAGCGAAGCCCTCGCTGCTGCACAGCGCGTCATGGCGCGCTGTGATGCGCTGGCAGCGATTAGCGAAACGACGGAGGGCCTGACCCGCGTCTATCTGTCGCCGGAACATCTGCGCGCCAACGCCTGCGTAGGGGTGTGGATGCAGGCGGCGGGGATGACGGTCTGGCAGGATGAAGTCGGCAATATCTGTGGCCGCTACGAGGCAGCTGAAGCAGGGGCGCCCGCGCTGCTGCTCGGTTCGCATCTCGACACGGTACGTAACGCCGGTCGCTACGACGGAATGCTGGGCGTGCTCAGCGCCATCGAAACCGTACAGTGGCTTCATGAGCACCAGTGCCGTCTGCCGCTGGCGATAGAGGTGATCGGTTTCGGTGATGAAGAGGGAACCCGCTTTGGCATCACGCTGCTTGGCAGCCGCGGTATTACCGGCAGCTGGCCGCAAAGCTGGGTGACCCATCCCGATGGCAACGGCATTACCGTGGCGCAGGCGATGGCGGATGTCGGGCTCGACAGTGCGCAAATCGGCGCGGCGGCCCGACGGATAGAGGATATCGTCGGCTATCTTGAACTGCACATTGAGCAGGGCCCCTGCCTGGAGCAGGAGGATCTGGCGCTGGGCGTGGTCACGGCGATCAATGGGGCACGTCGTCTTCACTGCCGTTTTACCGGTGAAGCGGGCCATGCCGGCACGGTGCCGATGACCCACCGCAAAGATGCGCTGGCCGCAGCCGCCGAGTGGATGGTGTTTATTGAGCAGACCACCCGTGAGCAGGATCCGCAGCTGGTCGCCACCGTCGGCACCCTCAGCTGTGCTCCGGGGGCGGTGAATGTCATCCCTGGCGAGGTGTCGCTGTCGCTGGATGTGCGCGGTCCGCTCGATCATCCGCTGGAGACCCTGCTCTTCACGCTGTTAACCCAGGCCGAAGCGATTGCGCTGCGGCGTGGAGTGCAGTTTACGTCGAACGAATTTTATCGCATCGGGGCCACCGCCTGTGACTCGGCGCTGCAGCAGGCGCTGAGCCATGCGGTCGAAACGGTGCAGGGGCGCAGCCTGTCGCTGCCAAGCGGAGCCGGACATGACGCCATCGCCATTGCTGAACGCTGGCCGGTCGGTATGCTGTTTGTGCGAAACCATCGCGGCATCAGCCATCATCCGGCCGAGTCTGTCGCGGTGCAGGATGTGGCACCGGCGCTGCAGGCCTATCTGCAGGCGGTCACGCTGATCGCCGGACGGAGCTGAAAATGGAATTAACGACGTTTAATCAGCTGCCGACCGACGAGGCGCTGGCGGCTATCCGGCATTGTGTGGCGATCCCGCACTGGCAGCAGTCGCTGGTGGCCGCTCGTCCGTTTGCCACCACAGACGCGCTGCTGATCCGCGCCGACACGCTGGCCCGCCAGTGGCAGCAGCCCGATCTGGCCGCGGCGCTGTCGGCGCATCCGCGCATCGGCGAACGCGCGCGGGGCGCAGACAAAGAGGCGACGCTGTCGCGCGGCGAGCAGTCCGCCATGCAGCAGGCCGATCATGCCCTGCAACAGGCGATGCAGCAGGGTAATCAGGCCTATGAGGCGCGCTTTGGCCGGGTCTTTCTGATTCGCGCGAAAGGGCGCAGCGGCGAGGAGATGCTGGCAGCGTTGCAGCGCCGGCTGCAGAATGACGATCAGGCTGAACAGCAGGAGGCGCTGGATCAGCTGCGTGAAATCACACTGTTACGCCTCAGGGAGACGATTCAATGAGTACCGTTACCACGCATATTCTCGACACGGCGCTGGGAAGACCGGCCAGTGGGGTAGCCATCTCGCTGGAGCAGAACAGCCCGGAGGGGTGGTTTCCCGTCTCTCAGGGTGAAACGGACAGCGACGGACGACTGAAAGATCTGACCCCGGAGCCGCTGACGCCGGGGCACTACCGCCTGACCGCTGAAATCGGCGACTATTTTGCTGCCGCCGGTCGGGATGCGCTCTACGTCAGCGCGCAGATCGATTTCATGATTGCCGAGGCGGGCAGCCATTTCCATCTGCCGTTTCTGATTTCCCCCTGGTCCTGGTCAACCTACCGCGGCAGCTGAGCCGCCCGTTTACAGCGAAAAGCGATCCGCATCCTGCCAGGCCGGGAAGCGTTCGCGGTAAGCGTGCAGCGCCTCCAGCGACAGCGTCGCATCCAGGCGGGCGCGCTGATGTGGCTCCGCCGCACTCAGAATCTCGCCCTGCGGCGAAATAATCTGGCTGTCGCCGCTGTAGTGATGCTGATTGCCATCACTGCCGACGCGGTTGCAGCCTGCGACATACGCCTGATTCTCAATCGCCCGCGCTAACAGCAGCGCCTGCCAGTGTAAGGCGCGAGGCGCTGGCCAGTTGGCGACATAGAGCGCCAGATCGTAGTCGTTGCGGTTGCGGGAGAAGACCGGGAAGCGCAGGTCGTAACAGATCTGTGGCAGGATGCGCCAGCCGCGCCATGCCACCACCTGACGCGCTTCGCCGGGCTGATAGTGGTGATGTTCATCCGCCATGCGAAACAGATGCCGCTTGTCATACTGGTGCAGCGTGCCATCCGGCTCCACCAGCAGGAAACGGTTCACCGCGCCGTTTTCGGTCTGGATCGCCGCGCTGCCGCCCACCAGCGCATCGCTGCGGCGGGCATGCTGATGCAGCCACTCCACCACCCGCGCCTGCGGCAGCGAGCTTTTCGCAGCCTCCATCGCAAAGCCGGTGGTAAACATCTCGGGCAGGATAATCAGATCGCGTCCGGTGAGTCCGGCCAGCTGTTCGTCAAAATGGCGCAGGTTGGCTTCGCCATCCATCCAGCTCAGCGTCTCCTGCAAAAGCGTGATTTTTAAAGCTGACATAAGCGCTCCGCGGCAGCATCTAACGTCGCCGGCTGTTTAGCAAAACAGAGGCGGATCAGTTTATGAGGAAAGGGATCGGCGCAGAACACCGACAGAGGAATCGCGGCGACGCCCACTTCGCGGGTCAGCCACTGGCAGAAACTGACATCATCCAGATCGGAGATCGCGCTGTAATCCACCAGCAAAAAGTAGGTGCCCTGGCACGGTAAAACCCTGAAGCGGCTGTGACGCAGTGCATTCGCCAGCCGATCGCGGCGGTCGCGATAGAAGGCGGGCAGGGCCTGATAGTGTTCCGGATGCTCACGCAGCATATCGGCAATTGCCAGCTGCGCCGGGGTATTGACCGAGAAGGTCAGATACTGATGCACCTTACGCAGTTCAGCGCTGATCGCCGTCGGGGCAATGCAGTAGCCCACCTTCCAGCCGGTCATGTGAAAGGTTTTGCCAAACGACGACACCGCGATGGCGCGCTGACGCAGGTCAGGATGGGCAAGCACGCTGGCGTGGCCCGCTTCATCAAAACAGATATGCTCGTAAACTTCATCGCTCAGCACGTAGACCGGTCGCGCAGCAATCGCCTGCCACAGCGCGGCAAAATCCTGCTGCTGCCAGACGGTGGCTGACGGGTTGTGCGGGGTGTTCAGGATAACCAGCCGGGTTTTATCACTCAGCAGCCCGGCAAACGCCTGCCAGTCTGGCCGGAAGGCGGGCGGCTGCAGGGCAATGCGTTTCATGACGCCGCCCGAGAGCGTGACCGCCGGGGCATAGCTGTCGTAGCTGGGATCAAAGCAGATCACCTCATCGCCCGGACGCACCAGCGCGGTAATCGCCGCATAGAGCGCTTCGGTAGCGCCCGCCGTCACCGTAATCTCCGTTTCCACATCAGGCTGATAGTCATAAAGCCGCGCGGTTTTCTCCGCGATCGCCTGACGCAGCGGCAGCGCCCCGGTCATCGGCGCGTACTGGTTCGCGCCCTGGCTGACGTGATAGGCGAGCCGCTGCTGCAGATAGTCCGGGCCGCTGAAATCGGGGAAGCCCTGAGAGAGGTTGATGGCATTATGCTGCTGCGCCAGCGCACTCATCTGGCTGAAAATAGTGGTGCCGAGCGCCGGAAGTTTGCTCTCGGGGATCAGGTTGTGCTGCGTCATGATGTCAGGCCTTAAGCGCGAAGAGAGAAGCGGGGTCACCCGGGGTTTGTGCCACTATAAACAGGATGGTAGTATTTGGCAATCAAGACGCTTAGACGTCTAAATGCTTTATGCTCCGCGCGTCAGCGGCGTTGGCCGCGCTTGCTTACCCGGGTCACTTACTCATGTAAGCTCCCCGGGATAAGCACGCTTGCCGCCTTGCTGACACACGGATCATTTCGCCTTTAACTGCTTTATGCTTCGCGCAACAGCGGCGCTGGCAGCGCCTGCTTACGTGGTATCACCTTTCACCGCAAGGAACCTTTATGTCGCAGAGTCATCCGTTAGATCAGCTGGTTGCCGCCTGTCACTGGATAGGCATGAAAGGCTGGGCTCCGGCCACCGGCGGGAATATGTCGGTTCGCCGCGACGGGCATGTCTGCCTGCTGAGCGAATCGGGCAAAGATAAGGGCACGCTGACGCGTGATGACTTTATCGAGGTCGATATCGCCACCAGCCAGTCGCTGTCGGGTCGTAAGCCCTCGGCAGAAACCGGCCTGCACACGCTGATCTATCGCCTCTTTCCTGAAGCGGGCGCCGTGCTGCACACCCATACGGTCAATGCCACGGTGCTGTCGCGGGTGGAGCAGGGCGCGGCGCTGCTGCTGCACGGGTATGAGATGCAAAAATCGCTAAGCGGTCAGCATACCCATCTGGAGACGGTGGCGATCCCCGTGTTCGACAACAGTCAGGATATCGTGGCGCTGGCGTCAGAGATTGAAGATTACGCCGCCCGCTTTCCGCTGCGTTACGGCTTCCTGCTGCGCGGCCACGGCCTGACCTGCTGGGGCGAAGATGTCAGCGAAGCGCGCCGCCATCTGGAAGGTCTGGAATTTTTATTTGAATGTGAACGTCAACGTCGCCTGCTGGAGAAAGCATGATCCGCGCCATTGTTACTGATATTGAAGGCACCACCAGCGATATTCGCTTTGTGCACAACATCCTGTTCCCCTATGCCCGTCAGCATCTGGCGGACTTTCTGCGAGAGCATCAGCATCAGCCAGAGGTCGCGGCGGCGCTGCAGTCGGTGCGGGAAGAAGCGGGGCAGCCGCAGGCCGATCTGGCAGCGGTCATCGCGATCCTGTCCGATTTTATGGATCAGGATCGCAAATCCACCGGGCTGAAAGCGCTGCAGGGCATGATCTGGCGTGATGGCTATCTTAATGGCAGTTTTACCGGCCATCTCTATCCCGATGTGCTACCTGCGTTACGCCGCTGGCAGGCGCAGGGCATTGAACTCTATGTATATTCCTCCGGTTCGGTTGCGGCGCAGAAATTGTTATTTGGCTACAGCGACGAAGGTGATATTACTGACATCTTCAGCGGCTACTTTGATACGCACGTCGGCGCCAAACGCGAGGTGACAGCCTATCGCACGATCGCCGCTGAGATCGGGCAGCCAGCGGAGCAGCTGCTGTTCCTCTCTGATATTCGTCAGGAGCTGGATGCCGCCGCGGAGGCGGGCTGGCAGACGATACAGTTACTGCGTGGCGAGGCGGACAGCGAGAGCCGTCATCGTCAGGTGACCGATTTTTCCCAGATTAACCCGGAGTCGATTTAGCATGAGCGCACTGACGATTTTTACTGACCGCGAAGCGAGCCAGCCGGTCTGGCACAGTACCGAAGCAGAGGCGATTCGGGAACGCCTGAACGCGAAAGGGGTGCGTTTTGAACGCTGGGAAGCCGATCGCGATCTGGGTGAGAACCCGGATGCGGAAACGGTCATTAAGGCCTATCAGCATGCGATTGATCGGCTGGTGGCTGAGAAGGGCTATCAGAGCTGGGACGTGATCAGTATGCGCGCCGATAATCCGCAGAAAACGGTGCTGCGTGAGAAGTTTCTTTCCGAGCATACGCACGGCGAAGATGAGGTGCGTTTCTTTGTCGAGGGGGCCGGGCTGTTCTGTCTGCATCTTGACGGTGAGATCCTGCAGATCCTCTGCGAAAAGAACGATCTGATCTCGGTGCCTGCGGGCACGCCCCACTGGTTTGATATGGGATCGTCACCGCACTTCACGGCGATCCGTATTTTCGACAACCAGGAAGGCTGGGTGGCGCACTTCACCGGCGATAAAATCGCCGATGCCTATCCGCGTCTGGCCTGATCGGCCCACGGCCGGAAAGGGGTTTGCGGTGAGCCTCTGCGCTGCCGCAAACCCCTGATATCGCTTACTGCGGCTGGAAGATGCCGCTCTGCACCTGGTCAGGCGTGACCACCCCCGTGTCGAGTATCCAGCCGCTGATCAGGGCGGCTGGCGTCACATCGAACGCCGGATTGAAGACCCTGGCCGTTTCCGGTGCCCACTGCACGCTGCCAAAACTGCCCGCCACGCCCGTGACTTCGCTGGCGGCGCGCTGCTCTATCGGGATGGCGGCGCCATCCGGGCAGTGACGATCCAGCGTAGTATGGGGAGCCGCGACGTAGAACGGAATCTGGTGATAGTGGGCCAGCACCGCCAGGCTGTAGGTGCCGATTTTATTGGCCACGTCACCGTTGGCGGCAATGCGGTCGGCACCGACCCAGACCGCATCCACCTCGCCGCGCGCCATCAGGCTGGCGGCCATGGAATCGGTGATCAGGGTATAGGGGATCGCCAGTTCGCCCAGCTCCCACGCGGTTAACCGGCCGCCCTGCAACAGCGGTCGGGTTTCATCCACCCAGACATTTTTGATCCACCCCTGCTGATGCGCACGGGCAATCACGCCCAGCGCGGTGCCCACGCCCGCGGTGGCCAGCCCGCCGGTATTGCAGTGGGTGAGCAGCTGGCTGCCCGGTTTGATCCGCGTGCAACCGGCTTCAGCAATCGCATCACAGAGCTGTTTATCCTCCTGCACCAGCCGCCAGGCTTCGTCCGTCAGCGCAGTGACAAACGCCGGCTGGGCCAGCGCCACTTTCATCCGGTCAAGATTGTTCATCAGATTAACGGCGGTTGGCCGGGCGGCACGCAGATGTTCCAGCGCCTGTGCCAGTTCAGCGCGGGTCTGCCCCTGTTCAGCCAGCAGCGCCAGCAGCAGTGAGGCAGAGAGGCCAATCAGCGGCGCACCGCGCACCCGCAGCGCATGAATATGGTCAATCAGCTGCGTGACGCTGTGTGCGGGCAGCCAGTTCTTTTGCTGCGGCAGCGCCTGCTGATCCAGAATCCAGAGCTGATTGTCACGAACCTGTAAGCTGGTGGTTTTAAGTGTCTGCATTGTGGGTGAAATCCATGTTGCGTTAATGATGCGTATTGTGCCAACATGCTGAACGGATGTATAGACGTCTGAACGGCTTATTACACCTGGGTTATCCGCCTTCGATTGATGAGGAACAGGCAATGTCGCAATACCGTACCTTTACTGCTGCTGATGCTGTTGAGTATGCCCGGCAATTTGGCGGCGTGGACGATCCTGCCGCGCTCTGCAGCGCTGAAGAGATTGGTGATGGCAACCTTAATCTGGTGTTCAAAGTTTATGACGATCAGGGCCGGAGCCGGGTGGTGGTCAAGCAGGCATTGCCCTATGTGCGTTGCGTCGGGGAGTCCTGGCCGCTGACGCTGGATCGGGCGAGGCTGGAAGCGCAGACCCTGGTCGAGCACTATAAATATTGTCCGCAGCATACGGTGCAGGTGACGCATTATGATGCGGAGCTGGCGGTGATGGTGATGGAGGATCTCTCCAGCCACCGTATCTGGCGCGGCGAGCTGGTGAAGGGCGCTTACTACCCGGAAGCCGCAGCGCAGTTAGGCGTTTATCTGGCACAGACCCTGTTTCATACCTCCGATTTCGTTCTGCATCCGCATCAGAAAAAGGCGGAAGTGGCGCGTTTCATTAATCCGGAAATGTGTGAAATCACTGAAGATCTCTTCTTTAACGATCCCTACACCGATCATGAGCGTAACAGCTACCCTGATGCGCTTGAGCCGCTGGTGGCCAGCCTGCGCAACGACGATGCGCTGCGCATTGCCGTCGGCGGGCTGAAGCATCGCTTTTTTGCGCATGCCGAAGCGCTGCTGCATGGCGATATTCATAGCGGCTCGATTTTCGTGGCTGACGGCAGCCTGAAGGCAATTGATGCGGAGTTCGGTTACTTTGGCCCGATTGGGTTTGATGTCGGAACGGCGATTGGCAACCTGCTGATTAACTACTGCGCGCTGCCGGGGCTGCTGGCTCCGCGTGAGGCAGCCGATGCGCGCGAGCAGCGGCTGAGTGATGTCCATCGTCTCTGGTCGACGTTTGCTTCGTATTTTCTGGCGCTGGCGGCAGAGAAAACCCGCGATGAGGCGTTGTCCTGGCCCGGCTATGCGGCGGCGTTTCTGCGCAAGGTCTGGGCTGACACCATCGGTTACTGCGGCACCGAACTGATTCGGCGCACGGTGGGGATGTCCCACGTGGCGGATATGAAGCTGATTGCCGATCCGGCGATGCGCACAGACTGCATTGGTAACGCGATTAATTTAGGACGTACGCTGATTCTGGCTGCCGATCACGTGGAAGATGTGGATGCGCTGATTGCCCGCATCCGCCAGGCGGGATAAAAAAGGCCGACATGATGTCGGCCTTTAAAACAGAGCTGGCTCAGGAAGCATAAGTTCAGCACCCGGTGCGGCCATCACACCGGCCTGAACGCTACGCCGCCTCGCTGGTGCGCGACGCAGGCTGAGGCGCTTTCTCCGCCACCGGCACCGCCAGTGCATCTGCCTCAAACTCATCCACGTTGATGGAGCGCAGACGGCTGGCTTCAGCACGCTGCAACACCTCTGCTTCCTTCGCATCGATCCAGCCCTGCTCCAGCGCACGCTTCGCCAGCGCATCCAGACGGGTGAAGGAGAGATGCTGCTTTGTCTGTTTGCACAGGCGGTCATAAATCACTTCGGCTGCCATCACCTCCTGCAGCGCCTGTTCCATCTGACCGGCGGGGTTATTCTCGCCCGGCGTCAGATAGATGCCCCGGCCCAGACGGCTGCGGGTCGCTGACGGCTGTTGCAGCAGTTTTGCCAGCTGGTGATCCAGACGATCAGATGGGGCAGGGCAGTGATGTCCGCCCGCAAAGATAGCCATGCGTAAGGCACCCGCGACCAGCCGGTTCGGGAAGTTGCGCAGCAGATCGTCCATCGCGACCTCCGCCTGATGCAGGGCATCCTGCACGCCCCAGTGAACCAGCGGCAGATCGGCTTCATTACGGCCTTCATCGTCATAGCGTTTCAGGGTGGCTGAGGCAAGATAGAGCTGGCTCAGCACATCGCCCAGGCGCGCCGAGATGCGCTCGCGGCGTTTCAGACTGCCGCCCAGTACCGCCATTGATACATCTGAGAGCAACGCCAGGTTGGCACTGATGCGGTTCAGATGCTGATAGTAGCGACGGGTGGCATCGCGGGTCGGGCTGGCACTGGTGCGTCCGGCGGTGAATCCCAGCCATAGGCTGCGCACGGTGCTGCTGCCGACGTGACCGATGTGACTGAACAGGGCATCATCAAAGGCATTAACATCGTTGCTGGCGGCGGCGGCCATCTCCTGCAGAACATACGGATGGCAGCGGATCGCTCCCTGACCAAAGATAATCATGCTGCGGGTCAGGATATTCGCGCCTTCCACCGTGATGGCGATGGGGGCACCCTGATAGGCGCGTGCCAGGAAGTTACTGTTACCCAGCATAATGCCTTTGCCGCCTGCAATGTCCATGGCGTCAATAATGGCGCGCTGGCCGCGGTGGGTGCAGTGATATTTCACAATTGCTGACAGCACCGCCGGTTTTTCACCCTGCATAATCCCGGCGGTTATCAGCGTGGCCGCGGCGTCCATCACATAGGCGTTACCGGCAATGCGCGCCAGCGGCTCTTCAATCCCTTCCATCTTACCGATAGAGAGCCGGAACTGACGACGGATGTGCGCGTAAGCGCCGGTTGCCAGCGCCACACTCTTAAGGCTGCCGGTTGAGTTGGAGGGCAGCGTAATGCCACGGCCCACCGACAGACACTCCACCAGCATCCGCCAGCCCTGTCCGGCCATTTCCGGGCCACCGATGATGAAGTCAATCGGCACAAAGATATCCTTGCCGCGCGTCGGCCCGTTCTGGAACGGCACGTTGAGCGGGAAGTGGCGATGACCAATCTCCACGCCCGGCGTGCTGGTCGGGATCAGGGCACAGGTGATGCCCGGGCTGGCGTTATCGCCCAGCAGATGATCCGGGTCGGTCAGTTTAAAGGCCAGGCCGAGCACAGTCGCGATCGGGGCCAGAGTGATGTAACGCTTGTTCCAGGTCAGCCGCATGCCCAGCACCTGCTCACCCTGCCACTCACCCATGCAGACCACACCGGTATCCGGGATCGCACCCGCATCTGACCCCGCTTCCGGACTGGTCAGCGCAAAGCAGGGGATCTCTTCACCGCGCGCCAGTCGCGGCAGATAGTGATTTTTCTGCGCTTCGGTACCGTAATGCTGCAGCAGTTCGCCCGGACCCAGTGAATTAGGTACACCCACCGTGATCGCCAGAATCCCGGAGACGCCCGCCAGTTTCTGCAGAACACAGGCCTGCGCATAGGCGGAGAAGGCCAGTCCGCCATACTCTTTTTTAATGATCATCGCGAAGAAACGATGCTCTTTCAGGTAGGCCCAGAGTTCCGGCGGCAGGTCAGCCATCTCATGGGTAATCCGGAAATCGTTCGCCAGGCGGCACGCCTCTTCAACCGGGCCGTCAAGGAAAGCCTGCTCTTCCGGCGTCAGGCGTGGCTGCGGGTAGTTATGCAGCTTCTGCCAGTCCGGCTTGCCCTGAAACAGATCGCCTTCCCACCAGGTGGTGCCCGCATCAATCGCTTCTTTCTCGGTGCGGGACATCGGCGGCATCACCTGCTGGAAGCGCTTTAACATCGGCTGTGAAAAGAGTCTGCGACGCAGCGACGGCAGGTTGAACGGCAGCAGCAGGATCGCCAGCGGCAGCAGGAGCCACGGCGTCCAGAGATGCGCGACCGCCATCGCGGCGGTCCACAGCAGCAGGATCGCGCTGGCGGTCCGCAGTGACAGGCGGTGATAGAAGAGGGCGCCAATCAGCGCCACCGTGGCAAGTATCGAAACAACCATCATAGTGAACCACTCCGCAAGTAGTAAGAGGTCTGACCTGTTATGTAGAGAGGTTTAGAGCAGCCGGGCGGATTTATCAATTTGTTTACATCGCAATTACAACCTGCCTCACAAAAACGGATTTTTGCCGTTTTATTCGACAACCGGTGTCGGAATCCACATCGCTACCGCCGGGTCAGGCGTGGCATGAAGCTTTGCGCTGACCGGCCATTCCGTTAAACTTGCTGCGATTAACCTCTTCTTATAAAGGACATCCCTATGTACCAGGACATCATCCGCTCTGAGCTTAATGAAGCTGCTGATACGCTGAATAAATTCCTCAGCGATGACGCCAATATTCATGCGATCCAACGTGCTGCGGTCCTGCTGGCTGACAGCTTCAAGGCGGGTGGCAAGGTGCTTTCCTGCGGTAACGGCGGCTCCCATTGTGATGCGATGCATTTCGCCGAAGAGCTGACCGGCCGCTATCGTGAAAATCGTCCTGGCTATCCGGCGATTGCCATCTCTGACGTCAGCCATCTCTCCTGTGTCAGTAATGACTTTGGCTACGACTACGTCTTCTCACGCTATGTGGAAGCGGTGGGGCGTCCGGGCGACGTGCTGCTGGGCCTCTCAACGTCGGGCAACTCTGCCAATATCATTAAAGCGGTTGAAGCCGCCCGTGCGCAGGGGATGAAAGTGATCACCCTGACCGGCAAAGATGGCGGTAAGATGGCAGGCAGTGCCGATATTGAGATCCGGGTGCCACACTTTGGTTATGCCGATCGCATTCAGGAGATTCACATCAAGGTGATCCACATCCTGATGCTGCTGGTCGAAAAAGAGATGGTGAAGTAACTGCGCTGGCCTCCTGTCTGACGGGGGGCCGCTTAATCAGAGGCGGTGGCTATGTGCGAATTGCTCGGGATGAGCGCCAATGTTCCCACGGATATCTGTTTCAGCTTTACCGGACTGGTTCAGCGGGGCGGGGGAACCGGGCCTCACAAAGATGGCTGGGGCATTACCTTTTACGAAGATAAAGGCTGCCGTACGTTTAAAGATCCGCTGCCGAGTTTTAACTCTCCGATTGCGCGTCTGGTGCAGGAATACCCGATCAAGTCGCATTCGGTGGTGGCGCACATCCGTCAGGCAAATCGCGGGCAGGTGTCGCTGGAGAATACCCATCCGTTCACCCGCGAGCTGTGGGGCCGCAACTGGACCTACGCGCACAACGGGCAGCTGAAGGGCTATAAGCAGCTGGAGACCGGCACATTCCGGCCGGTGGGGGAAACGGACAGTGAAAAGGCGTTCTGCTGGATCCTGCATCAGCTGGCGACACGCTATCCGCGCACGCCGGGCAACTGGCCAGCGGTGTTCCGCTTCATTGGCGAGCTGGCCACCGCGCTGCGGCAGAAGGGGGTATTTAACATGCTGCTGTCAGACGGACGTTATCTGATGGCCTTCTGCTCGACCAACCTTTTCTGGATCACCCGTCGCGCCCCGTTTGGCCGGGCACAGCTGCTCGATCAGGATGTGGAAGTTGATTTTCAGCAGCACACCACGCCGCATGACGTGGTGACGGTGATTGCAACGCAGCCTCTGACGGCCAATGAAACCTGGCAGCGGATTGCGCCAGGTGAATGGGCGTTATTCTGCCTTGGAGAGCGCCAGGAATGAACGGGAAGCGGCTTCGGGACTGGCTAAAACCGGTGCCGGGCTGCTGTTCATCACATATTTCCCGCTGGCGACATTGACCATCGGCGGCTGGTGATACTTCGCAAAGTAAGCGTATCCCGGCTGCAGCTGCTGCCAGAAGCTGGCATAGGTGGAGTAGCGGTGACGCTGCATGTTGCTGTCGGTCATGCGGAACGGATAGATGCTGATGCTGACATCCTGCTGGCCGTTTCGCAGCGCGGCATTCACATAGGTAAAAATCTCATCCATATAGGCGTTGGTCATGGCATAGCAGCCAATCGACTTACAGTCGCCATGGATCATCAGGTAGTTACCGCTGTAGCCCTGATTGCGATCGTACTGATTCGGGAAGCCGATGTTGATGGCGCGATAAAAGCGACTGTCGGGCTTCAGCTGATTCAGCTTCACGTTGTAAAAACCTTCCGGGCTTTTGAAATCGCCTTCACGGCGTTTCGGGCCGAGGCCGCCAGAAAAGTTGCA
This sequence comes from Pantoea anthophila, assembly GCF_026104315.1. Classification (NCBI taxonomy): domain Bacteria; kingdom Pseudomonadati; phylum Pseudomonadota; class Gammaproteobacteria; order Enterobacterales; family Erwiniaceae; genus Pantoea; species Pantoea anthophila. Next base: position 3,081,230 of record NZ_CP110473.1, on the reverse strand, counting down.
GATGCGGTAGGTATCCAGCAGGCGATATTCGTTACCGATTTTGCCGTAGAGTTCGAGCGTGCGTTCTTCCTTGAAGATCTGGATGTAGACCGGCGTGCCGAGTAACTGCTTCTTTAATTCTTTGCTGACCGGTGCCGCTGACTGAACGGGTTCGGGTGTCATTGCCATGCTGAGGGCTGGCAGTAAAATCATCGCAAACAGGAGTGCGATTTTGCCCATGCTGTGTATACCTTGAGGTGAAGAGAACATGACACAAATTTTGCGTCTTTGTTGGCATTATCGGAACTATCCGCTACCGCAGCGCAACATTAAACATTGTCTGTTTTTTTAGCAAGACGGCGTCGGCCAAATTCGCGATTTACTGAAGGTTATTCGGCCAGAAATTTGTAAACTTTATTCGCCCGGGCAACAAATATTGCAGTTACCCCTGTCAGCTGTATACTTATCCAGTGCCGGAGGGGGGTATGCGTAAAATCATTCATGTCGATATGGACTGTTTCTATGCCGCAGTGGAGATGCGTGACAATCCCCAGCTGCGCGACATCCCGATCGCCATCGGTGGCAGCCGCGAACGTCGCGGGGTCATCAGCACCGCCAACTATCCGGCCCGCAAATTTGGCGTGCGCAGCGCAATGCCGACCGGCATGGCCCTGAAGCTATGCCCGCATCTGCGCCTTCTGCCAGGCCGTTTCGACGCCTATAAGGAAGCCTCCGCGCAGATCCGCGAAATCTTTTCCCGTTACACCCCGCTGATTGAACCGCTCTCGCTGGATGAAGCCTATCTGGATGTGACCGACAGCCCGCACTGCCACGGCTCGGCCACGCTGATGGCGCAGGCGATCCGCGCCACGATTTACCGTGAAACCGGGCTGACCGCCTCGGCCGGCATCGCCCCGATCAAGTTTCTGGCCAAGATCGCCTCCGACCTGAATAAGCCGGACGGGCAGTGTGTTATCACCCCGGCAGAGATGCCTGACTTTTTACTGACGCTGCCACTGGCGAAGATCCCCGGCGTAGGCAAAGTCTCCGCAAAGAAGCTCGAAGAGATGGGGCTGGTGACCTGTGGCGACGTGCAGAAGGCCGATTTAGCCCAGCTGCTGAAGCGCTTTGGCAAGTTTGGCCGGGTGGTGTGGGAGCGCAGCCACGGCATTGATGAGCGGGGCGTGATCGTTGAGCGCGAGCGTAAATCGCTGGGGGTCGAACGTACGCTGGCGGAAGATATCAGCGACTGGGAGGCCTGCCTGGAGATCATCGATTTTCTCTATGCCGAACTCGACCGCCGGCTGACGCAGATCCGACCCGACAGACAGGTGGCGCGTCAGGGCGTCAAACTGAAGTTCAGTGATTTTCAGCAGACCACCCAGGAGCATATCTGGCCGGTGCTGAATAAAGAGGACATGATCGCCATCGCCCGCAAGACCTGGGATGAGCGCCGCGCCGGGCGCGGTGTGCGGCTGGTGGGACTGCACGTGACGATGGTGGATCCCCAGCTGGAACGTCAGCTCCTGCTGGGTTTATAAGTCAGCCTCACCCTCCGGCAGGGCTGACGCCAGATTACTTCTTATATTTCGCGGCCAGGGTGGCAAACCACGGCGCGACAAAATCCTCATTGCTGCCCCAGCCCGGAATGATTTTGTTCAGCGAGGCGACGTTCACCGCGCCAGGCTGGCTGTTCAGCTGCTGCTGAGAGATTGACGCCGCTTTAAACTGATACGTCGCTGGTGTCTCTTCACCGGCAATCTTCTTCGCCACCAGCCGCATATTGACCGCGCCAATGGTTTTAGGATCGACCGCCACCGTCTGCACCCACGGGCTGTTTTTCTCACGCATCAGCTGCAAATCCTGGTTCGAGACATCGATGCTATAGAGCTTGATCTGGGTCCGGCCATTCTCCTGCAGCGCCTTGTAAGCCCCCTGGCTGAACGCATCCCAGGCTCCCCAGATCGCGTCGATTTTGCCTTTCGGGTATTTCGCCAGAATCGCACCAATCTTGTTGGCGGTGTCGCCCTGCACGTCAGTTGAAACGGCCCCAATCGACTCCAGCTGATGAATGCCCGGATTCTCTTTCAGCAGTTTTTCATACACCACCTGACGGCGCTCCATCGGCGGGAAACCGGCGACCCACAGCTTGACGATATTCGCCTTGCCGTGGAAATCGTTGATCAGCTGGCCCAGCGACAGCTGCGCCAGCGAGGCATCATCCTGAGCGGTAACGGTGACGCCGGGAATCGGGCTCTCCACCGGGGTATCAAACACCGACAGTTTGATGCCCGCATCGGCAATCCGCTTCACCAGCCCGCTGGCGTAGGGTGCCTTACCGTGCGACAGCACGATGCCGTCATACTTCTGGCTGATCGCCTGATTAACGAAATCCTGGAAGCGCGCGTCGTCGCCGTTGCTGAGGAAGGTGCTGACCTTAAAGCCAAGCTGGCGACCCTGCTGAATAGCACCGGCAACAAACTGGGTGGTGTTGTCATCGGAGCCGAGATTGCGGATCACCGCAATGCGGATGGGGCCGTCATGACCCGCGATGGCCGCAGGCACCGGGGTGACGGTCTCCGCGAAGGCGGCGCTGGCGTTCAGCAGGCTCAGGGCCAGCAGCGAGAGCGTTATTTTTTGCATTGTTATCAACTCCGGTAGACGCGCCTCAGCGGCGCTGGATATAGGTGATCGCCAGTGCTAAAGCCAGCACCAGCCCTTTGATGATGTCCATGGCGTAGTAGGGCACAGAGAGCATGACCAGGCCGTTCTGCAGCACGCCCAGGATCACCGCGCCGACCAGCGTGCCGAGCGCATTTGGCTTGCCGGAGCCCGCCAGTGAGAAGCCTATCCATGCCGCCGCGACCGCGTCCATCAGGTAGCCGCTGCCGGCATTGACCTGGGATGAACCGATGCGCGAGGCGAGCAGAATGCCGCCCAGGCCCGCCAGCAGGGAGGCGATGACGTAAGCCAGTACCCGGTAGCGGGTGGTGCGGATGCCGGAGAGGCGCGCCGCTTCCGGATTGCCGCCCAGCGCATACATCCGGCGACCATGTTTGGTCAGGGAGAGCGCCAGCTGTGCCGCGACGGTCACCACCAGCATGATGATGACAATGGTCGGCACCTGACCGAGCAGGCCAAACGCCGCCGGAATGGTGCCTTCCGCCATATCACCGCTCGGCAGCACCATGTTCTCGGTGATCGACCCGCCAAAGCTGTAGGTCATTGCCACCCCCTGAATCACGAACAGCGTCGCCAGCGTCGCCAGCATGTCGGGGATGCGCAGGATCACAATCAGGAAGGCGTTGAACAGCCCGACCAGCGTGCAGAGCGCCAGGGTGATCAGAATCGCGGTGGTAGTGCCAAAGCCGTACCAGACAAACAGCGAAATCACCAGCGCGTTAGCCAGCGAGGCGGTCGAGCCGACCGACAGATCAAAGCCGCCGACGGTCAGGGAAATAGAGACGCCAACGGCAATGACCGTCACAATCGCAATCGAACGCAGAATGTTGATGATGTTATTGGGTTCAAGGAAGCTGTCGGAAGCCAGCCCAAAAGCGGCGATCAGGATCACCACCGTGAGCAGCATGCCCCATTTATAGAGAAAGTCGAATAGCTGGTGATGCCACGGGGTGGCGGTCAGTTTCAGATGGGTCTCTTTGCTGCTCACGCAGGGGTTCCTCCGGTGGAATAGAGCAAAAGCGTCTCTTCGGTGACGTCGTCTGCAGCCAGTTCAGCCACAATGCGTCCATCCCAGAGCACGCAAATCCGGTCGCATAAGCCGACCAGTTCAGAAAATTCACCCGACGCGTAGATAATCCCTTTCCCTTCCCGCGCCAGGCTGTCGATGAGGGTAAACAGTTCGGTTTTGGCTTTGATATCGACGCCTTTGGTCGGCTCATCGAAAATCAGCACGTCGGCGTTATTGCGCAGCCATTTGCCGATCGCCACTTTCTGCTGATTGCCGCCCGACAGGCGGCGCAGCGTCTGAGCCGGACCGGTGGTGCGCACCTGCAGCTGCCGGATAATCTGCTCGGCCCAGCGCCACGCCTGGCGATGACCAAACAGGCTCCAGCGCGAAAAGCTGTCATCCGCGCTGACGCTGAGGTTCATCGCGACCGACTCATCAATAAAGATCCCCTCTTTGCGCCGCTCCTCCGGCACCAGCGCCATGCGACGGCTGACCGAATCGTGCGGCGAGCGGGGCTGCCACGGCTGACCGTGCAGTTCACCCCGGCTGACGCGACTTTGTGTGGCGCCGAACAGGGCTTTGCAGAGTTCGGTTTTCCCCGCGCCGGCCAGGCCGGCAATGCCCAGAATCTCCCCTTTATGCAGGCGCAGCGAGATAGCCTGCAGCCGCTGCGCATCGTGAAGTCCCTCCACCGCCAGCAGCAGCGGCTGCGCCTGCTGTGGACGACGCGGCGGGAAGATGTCGGTCAGCTGATGACCCAGCATCTTCTCAACAATCTGCTCTCCGCTCAGCGCGGCCATCGGGCCGGTTTCAATCAGGCGGCCGTCGCGCAGCACCGTCAGACGATCACAGATGGCTTTCAGTTCATGGATGCGGTGAGAGATAAAGACCACGCCGATGCCGCTGGCCTGCAGGCGACGCACCACGGCAAACAGTCGCTCACTTTCATGCTGGTCCAGCGGGGCGGTGGGTTCGTCCAGTATCAGGAAGCGGCAGTGGTGCGACAGCGCCCGCGCTAACAGAATCTGCTGCTTTTCCGCCAGCGTGCAGCGCTCCACCAGCCGGTTAACATCCAGCGCCACATCGAGCTGAGCCAGCAGCGCCCGCGCCTGACGGCGGATCTCTCCCCAGCGATAGCGGTGACCCGGCTCGGCCAGACGGTCCAGCAGGATGTTTTCCGCCACGCTGAGCTGCGGCACCAGCGCCACATCCACTTCCTGCTGAACCAGATGAATGCCCAGCTGCTTAGCCTCGCGCGGTGTGCGAATGGAGACCGGCTGGCCATCAAGCAGGATCTCGCCGCTGTAGTGGCTGTGCGCGCCGGACAGGATCGCCATCAGCGTGGATTTGCCCGCTCCGTTCGCACCGGTGAGCGCATGAACCGAATGGCCTTCACTGCGGAAATCCACCGACGATAGCGCGGCAAACCCGCCAAAAGCGATGGAGATGTTACGCATCTCAAGGCAGTTTAACCCTGGCATGTGATGACTCTCCTGAAGAATGAGTGGCCGCATTTTTTCCTGAACCTTCAGGCGCGGCAACAGCCGAAAGCGCATAAGCTAGCACGAAATCTTATTAGCCATCCAGACATCCGGACATAATGGCGGCTATAACCAGCGAAGCGCGGGAACGTGGCGGAATAGCGGGGGAAAACGAAAAGAAGGCAGCGAATTATGCTGGGGGAAAGTGGCAGGCATAAAAAAACCAGGCCGGAGCCTGGTTCATTTTTCTGACGACCGGATTACTTTTCTGGCACCACATTCAGCAGGGTGGTCAGCAGTTTCCAGTAAAGGCCAACGCTTTCAATATGCACCTGCTCATCAGGCGAGTGCGGCCCGGTGATGGTCGGCCCAATCGACACCATATCCATGTTCGGGTAAGGCTTCTTGAACAGACCACACTCCAGACCGGCATGGATCACCTGAATGTTCGGCGTCTTGTCGAACAGGGCGATGTAGGTCTGACGGGTCAGCGCCATGATGGCGGAGTCCGCATCCGGCTGCCAGCCAGGATAGCCGCCTTTCGCTTTGGTCTGCGCACCGGCCAGCTGGCCCAGCGAGGTCAGCATCTGCACCACATAATCGCGGCCCGTGTCGATCAGCGAGCGGATCAGGCAGTTGATCTCGGCGTGATCCTCTTCCATCGTCACCACACCGATATTCAGTGACGTCTCAACCACGCCTTTCGCCACGTCTGAATTGCGGATCACGCCGTTTGGCGTGCTGTTCAGCAGGTTCAGGAAGCGATCGCGGCTGTCAGCGCTCAGGGCGGCACCCTGATGCGCCAGCGGCTCGGTGACCAGGGCGATGTTCGGCTCTTTGATACCGTGCTCGTTCTGGATGGCGCTCAGGAACTGCGCCGCCGCCGATTTCAGCGCATCCGCTTTGTGACTTTCAACCGCAACGGTCGCAAAGGCTTCACGCGGAATGGCGTTGCGCAGTGTGCCGCCGGTGAAGGTCAGCAGACGCAGATCCAGTTCAGCCGCGTGGGCCGCCAGGAAGCGCGCCAGCAGCTTGTTGGCGTTGCCGAGGCCCATGTGAATATCGGCGCCGGAGTGACCGCCACGCAGCCCTTTCAGCGTCAGCTTCAGGGTCTGGAACTCAGCAGGCACGGCCTCACGGGTCAGCGGCAGGGAGGAGACGAAGTCGATACCGCCCGCGCAGCCCATGTAGATCTCACCTTCCTCTTCAGAGTCGGTGTTGATCAGGATTTCGGCCTGCAGCCAGTTGGGCTGAAGACCGAATGCGCCATCCATGCCGGTCTCTTCGGTCATGGTCAGCAGCACTTCCAGCGGGCCGTGCGTCAGGCTGTTGTCAGCCAGCACCGCCAGCGCTGAGGCCATTCCGATGCCGTTATCAGCACCCAGCGTCGTGCCGCGCGCTTTGACCCACTCGCCATCAATCCACGGCTGAATCGGGTCTTTGGTAAAGTCATGCACGGTGTCGTTATTCTTCTGCGGCACCATATCGAGGTGCGCCTGCAGCGCGACCGGGGTCCGGTTTTCCATGCCAGCGGTGGCGGGCTTGCGAATCAGGATGTTGCCGACCTGATCGCGCTCACACCAGAAGCCCTGCTCTTTAGCCCAGCCGGTGATGTAGCTCGCCAGCGCTTCTTCGTGAAAAGAGGGGTGAGGAATAGAGCAGATCTTAGCGAAAATATCCCACAGCGGCTGTGGAGAGAGTTGAGACAATTCAGACACGACAGGTCTCCTGTGTCAGTGTACCGGCGAGGCCGGACATCGCGAGTTTCCAGTGAAAAATCGCCGTCAGAGAATCTGACGAGCCAGGCCCGAGAATATCACTGTTTTTCACCGGGTGCGCTCCCGGACGCGCTAAAAAGCCGCAACCAGCGCGCGGGTGCTGGTTTTTAGCGCGTCAACTCCTTATAATCTCGCGCAACCTTTTCCCCGTTGCACATTTTTAAGCCACTTCGGTTGGCTGGGATTTCTATTCTATGAGCGAAAAATACGTCGTCACCTGGGACATGCTTCAGATTCATGCCCGTAAACTCGCCCAGCGTCTGCTGCCTGTTGAACAGTGGAAAGGCATCATCGCGGTGAGCCGTGGCGGTCTGGTACCGGCTTCGCTGCTGGCACGTGAACTGGGTATCCGCTATGTCGATACCGTCTGCATCTCCAGCTATGACCACGATCATCAGCGTGAAATGAAAGTGCTGAAGCGCGCAGAAGGCGACGGTGAAGGCTTCATCGTGATCGATGACCTGGTGGACACCGGCGGAACGGCGCAGGCGATTCGTGAGATGTACCCGAAAGCGCGTTTCTGCACCATTTTCGCAAAACCGGCAGGTCGCTCGCTGGTTGACGATTACATCGTCGATATCCCGCAGGATACCTGGATCGAGCAGCCGTGGGATATGGGCGTGGTCTACATCCCGCCGATTGTAAAAAGCTGATTGCGATATCCTCACGTCACAACGCCCGGTTTTCCGGGCGTTGTGCTTTCTGAGCCTCGCACCCCGAATTGCCGTACAGTACACTTAGCCATCGCCGTTTCTGTTGCAGGAGAAGTGAGAATGACGAGCAAAAACCTTAGCGAGGAGCTGTTCAAACCCCGCTTCAAACATCCTGAAACCTCTTCCCTGGTGCGTCGTCAGCATCATGCCACCCCGGATGTGCACTCCACGCTGGACGGAGAGAGCCAGCGGGGCTGGTATCGGATGCTGAATAAGCTGATGTGGACATGGCGCGGCCTGACGCCGCAGGAGATCAGCGAAGTGCTGGCCCGTATCGCCATCAGCAAGGTTGAGCATACCGATGAGACGCTGCTCGATACGGTGATCGGTTTTCGCAGCGGCAACTGGCATTTCGAGTGGTGCAGACAGGCGGGGATCTGGCAGCAGAAGGCGCTGGAATCTGGCGACGACAGTGAGGCAGGCGACTTCTGGCTACATGCGGCGCACCTTTACAGCGTCGCCGCCTATCCCTACATAAAAGGGGATGAGCTGGCCGATCAGGCACAGACGCTGGCCAATCGCGCCTATGAAGAGGCGACGCAGCGCCTGCCCGGTGAACTTAAGACCCTGACCTTCGCCATCGCGGGCGGCAGCCCGGTCACCGGCTTTCTGCACATGCCGCCGGGCGTCGAAGCCCCTTATCCCACCGTGCTGTTCTGCGGCGCGCTCGACTCGTTACAGAGCGATCATTACCGTCTTTTCCATGATTATCTGGCGCCTCGCGGCATCGCGATGCTGACCATTGATGTGCCATCCGTGGGTAACTCGGTGAAATGGACGCTGAATCAGGACACCAGCTTCCTGCATCAGCAGGTGCTGCGTGAACTGACCACTGTGCCCTGGGTCGATCATACGCGTGTGGCGGCGTTTGGTTACCGCTTTGGTGCCAACGTGGCCGTTCGGCTGGCCTATCTTGAATCGCAGCGGCTGCGGGGCGTTGCCTGTCTGGGGCCGATTGTACACGCGCTGCTGACGCAGACGGCGCTGCAGGATAAGATCCCGGATATGTACATGGACATGCTGGCGAGCCGTCTCGGCATGGCCACCGCCTCTGACAGCGCACTGCGCACCGAACTCAATCGCTATTCGCTGAAAACTCAGGGACTGCTGGGACGTCGCACGCCCACGCCGATGCTTTCGGGCTACTGGCAAAACGACCTCTTCAGCCCGGAGGAGGAGAGCAGGCTGATCGCCCGCTCCTCATCGGACGGGAAAGCCCTGCTGATTCCGGTGAAGCCGGTGATGGCCAGTTTCGACAAAGCGCTGAATGAGATTTGCGACTGGCTGGAGAAGCGTTTAAAAAGGTAACTGGCAAAATTTTCACTGTTTGCTACAACTAGTAGCGGAATTTTTCCGGGCTGCCCGGAAATCAGGGCTGTATAGCGGTCAAAACCAATGGAGAATCAGCATGACGTTACCAAGTGGTCATCCCCGCAGTCGCCTGCTTAAGCGTTTTACCGAGCTTGGACCTTATATTCGCGATGGGAAATGTGGCGAAACCCGTTTCTTCTTCGACTGCCTGGCTGCCTGCGTTAATGTGAAACCCGCACCGGAACTGCGTGAGTTCTGGGGCTGGTGGATGGAACTGGAAGCGCAGGCTGACCACTTTACCTATGTCTACCACATCGGCCTGTTCGATAAAGAGGGTGACTGGTCGGTGGCAACCATCAAGGGCAAAGAGAACACGGCGCGCGTGGAGGAGACCTTACGTAACTTCCATACCCGTCTGAAGGCGATGCTGAAGGAGTTAGATCTGGACCTTATTCCGGCCAGCGACTTCGATGAGAAACCGGTGAAGCTGAGCGCCTGAGTCAGCGGAAAAGGGCGGCCTGACCTCGTCGTCAGCGTGCTGAGAAGCCTGAAGCAGAGTGAAACTGGCCGCGATAACGAAACCTGATGCGCAGGGAACCGGGTCAGAAAAGGAAAGCGTCCCGCGCCAGGGACGGCGCGGGCCGAGCGGCCAGGGATTGGCTTAAGCGACTTTCCGTTCTGACCCGGTTCCCTGAGCGGGCTCGATCTCACCGCAGCCTGAGTCAGATTGATTAACAACAAAAGGGCGAGTGAAAACTCGCCCTTTTTTTATGCTGTGATCGGCGTGCCGCCTCCCGGCGCCACAACCGCCACATCAGAACTGGTAAGTCATCCCCACCGCGACGATGTCATCGTTGTTGAGCGACAGCGCGTTGTCATCATCCAGCTGGTTGATTTTGTAATCCACGAAGGCCGACATATTTTTGTTGAAGTAATAGGTCGCACCGACGTCGATATATTTCACCAGATCCACATCGCCGATACCGTTTTCGATATCTTTGCCTTTGGTCTGCACATAGCCAATAGACGGACGCAGGCCGAAATCGAACTGATACTGCGCCACCAGTTCGATGTTCTGCGCTTTGTTGGCTGCGCCCGCAACGGAGGCACCCGTGTTGCGGTTGGTGCCGCTGATGGGCGTCATGTTGCGGGTGTCGGTGTAGATCGCCGCCAGGTAGACGCTGTTGGCATCATACTTCACGCCTGCGCCCCAGGAGTCGGCACGGTCACCGCCGCCATAGGCGCGCGCCTGCTGCTGGTTGGTACGGTCAGAGGAGGTGATGGCACTCATCAGGCTCACGCCGCTATCACCCAGCGCATAGCCCAGTGAGGCGCCGTAACCGTCGCCGTTCTGACGGTTAATATCGGTGCGGCTGTTGGCGCTGGTGGCGTCGTTTTTGCCCTGATACTGCAGCGCAAATTTCAGTCCATCCACCAGACCAAAGAAGTTGTTATTACGGTAAGTGGCGACGCCGGTGGCGCGCTGAGTCATGAAGTTATCTGAACGGGCCGTGCCGTCACCGCCAAATTCCGGGAATACGTCGGTCCAGGCCTCAACGTCATACAGCACACCGTAGTTGCGGCCATAGTCCACCGAACCGTACTGCGAAAATTTCAGACCGGCAAAACCGAGGCGGGTTTTATTGCCATTGTTGGCGTCGCTGCCTTCGGAATTATTGACGTTGTACTGATATTCCCACTGACCATAACCGGTCATCAGGTCATTAATCTGTGTCTGACCTTTAAAGCCGATACGGGTATAGGACTTGTCACCATCTGCGCTGGCGTTATCGCTGAAGTAATGTTCCGCTTTCACTTTGCCGTATAGGTCCAGCTTGTTGCCATCTTTGTTATAGATTTCGGCAGCCTGCGCGGCAGAAGCCAGCATCAGCGTAGAGAGGAGCATGGCCAGTGTGCTTTTCTTCATTTGCTATCAATCCCAATGTGAGCGCCGTGTGAACGCCGTAAAAAAATGAAAGTTTTTGTAAAGCACCGACTTTTTACCCGTCAGAGATGAACTTTTTATGACGCTTTTCCTGATTTCTTGTTAACGGTGAACTTTTGGTCTACGCCCCTGTCCGCCTAATTTCGTGCTTTTCCCCCGCTGGCTGTTGGCTTCCTTATCGACTCCTGTTAAAACGTCCTTTCGTAAAAATTTTTCACTACGGCAGGAAATATGAGTGGCAGTCAGACCTTAGTGGTCAAGTTGGGTACCAGCGTTCTTACCGGCGGATCGCGCCGGTTAAATCGGGCGCACATGGTGGAACTGGTTCGGCAGTGTGCGCAGCAGCACGCCGCAGGCCACCGCATTGTGATCGTCACCTCCGGCGCAATGGCCGCCGGACGCGAACATCTGGGCTACCCCGAACTGCCGCCGACCATCGCCTCAAAGCAGCTGCTGGCTGCGGTGGGGCAGAGCCGTCTGATTCAGCTGTGGGAACAGCTTTTCTCTATCTACGGTATCCATATCGGCCAGATGCTTCTGACCCGCGCCGACATGGAAGATCGCGAACGCTTCCTCAATGCCCGCGACACGCTGCGTGCGCTGCTGGACAACCACATTGTGCCGGTCATCAACGAGAACGACGCCGTCGCCACCGCGGAAATCAAAGTGGGCGACAACGACAATCTCTCGGCGCTGGCGGCGATGCTTGGCGGGGCCGACAAGCTGCTGCTGCTGACCGATCAGCAGGGACTGTTCACCGCCGATCCGCGCAATAACCCCGACGCTGAGCTGATCAGTGATGTCCATGTGATTGATGACGCGTTACGTTCCTTAGCGGGCGGCAGCGTCTCCGGGCTGGGCACCGGTGGAATGTCAACCAAGCTTCAGGCCGCGGATGTGGCCTGCCGCGCCGGCATCGACGTCATCATCGCGTCAGGCAGCCGCACCGGCGTGATCAGTGATGTGATTGAGGGGAAACCGGTGGGCACGCGCTTCCATGCGCAGCAATCGCCGCTGGAAAACCGCAAGCGCTGGATTTTCGGGGCACCCCCGGCCGGTGAGCTGACCGTCGATGATGGTGCGCTGGCGGCCATTATCGAACGCGGCAGCTCGCTGCTGCCGAAAGGGATCCGCGCCATCCAGGGAAATTTCTCGCGCGGTGAAGTGATCCGCATTCGCAGCCTGCAGGGCAGGGACATCGCCCATGGGGTTTCACGCTACAACAGCGACGCAATGCGGATGATCGCCGGGCATCACAGCCAGCAGATCAGCGACATTCTGGGTTATGAATATGGCCCGGTGGCGGTTCACCGCGACGACATGATCGTCAGTTAAGGAGCGGACAATGCTTGAAGAGATGGGAAAAGCGGCGCGTGCCGCAGCGTATACCGTGGCCGATCTGTCGACGGCAGAGAAGAACCAGGTGCTGATGACCATTGCCGACTATCTGGAGGCGGAAAGCGCTGAGATTCTGGCGGCTAACGCGCTGGACTTAGCCGATGCGCGTCAGAATGGCATGAGCGCCGCGCTGATGGATCGGCTGACGCTCAATCCGGAGCGGCTGAGCAGCATTGCCAGCGATGTGCGCAAAGTCTGCCAGCTCGCCGATCCGGTCGGCCAGCTCATTGATGGCGGGCAGCTCGACAGCGGGTTGCGCATCGAACGTCGTCGTGTGCCGCTGGGTGTGGTGGCCGTGATTTATGAGGCGCGGCCAAACGTCACCGTGGATGTTGCCAGCCTCTGCCTGAAAACCGGTAACGCCGCGATTCTGCGCGGCGGAAAAGAGACCTGGCGCACCAATGCGGCCACCGTGCGGGTGATCCAGAAGGCGCTGCAACAGCACGGGCTACCGGCGGCAATTGTCCAGGCCATTGAGAACCCCGATCGTGAACTGGTGAATCAGCTGCTGAAGCTGGATCGCTACGTCGATATGCTGATCCCGCGCGGCGGAGCTGGCCTGCACAAGCTGTGCCGGGAAAACTCCACCATTCCGGTGATCACCGGCGGCATCGGCGTCTGCCATATCTACATTGATGAGACGATGGCGATCGAACCGGCGCTTGATCTGATCGTCAACGCCAAGAAACAGCGTCCCAGCGCCTGTAACTCGCTGGAGACCCTGCTGGTGGATCAGGCTATGGCCGATCGTTTCCTGTCCGCTTTCAGCGCGCGTATGGCGCAGGAGGCGATCGCGCTGCATGCTGACAGCAACGTGCTGACGCAGCTGCAGCAGGGGCCGGCATCGGTCTCGCTGGTCAATCCGCAGCAGTATGACGACGAGTGGCTGTCGCTGGATCTCAACGTCCGGTTAGTGGCGAATATGGATGAGGCGATTGATCACATTCGCACGCACGGCACGCAGCACTCGGATGCCATTCTGACCCGTGATACCCGCAAGGCAATGCGCTTTGTACGCCAGGTTGACTCGTCAGCCGTCTATGTCAACGCCAGCACCCGCTTCACCGATGGCGGGCAGTTCGGTCTGGGAGCTGAAGTGGCGGTGAGTACGCAGAAACTGCATGCGCGCGGTCCGATGGGATTAGAGGCGCTGACCACCTATAAATGGATAGCCTGGGGCGACGATACGCTCCGCTCATAATTGCGATAATTTTTAACAAAACGGGAGTCTTTCACAGGCTCCCGTTTTTTTTAGCGTCTCTTTTTCGGGCCAGTGAAAGATAGGATTTTCTGCGCTTCAGTTTCAATTCCGTTCCGGTCACTTCATCGCAGGCCAGATTGCTGGCTGAATTTCACGCAATTTCTTACGGAACATTCCTGAAACACAAGGCGCTATGCGGCCTGAGGCAATATTTTTTGTCCCGTCGCAGGCTGAAGCGGATAATGATAATCAGGAACGCTTGATAAAGCGGTTAGGTAGTAAACGAGCGGTAATATAAAATGAACTGGTAGCAATAATGAAAATAACATCCAGTATCTCTTCTATGGCTGATTATTAACTAATGGTTAAAAAAGAAAGTACAAAACAAGCTTTCACCGCCAGGCTGATAGCGGCCTGTGAGAGTGCCGGCATTGCCGGACATGGACGGAACAAACAGGTTGCCAGCGCCCTGCAGAAGCAGGGCTGTAAAATTTCAACGCCGGGAGTGTGGAAGTGGTTTAACGCACAGTCAGTGCCTGATGATGGCAACTTACTGGCGCTCAGCGAGCTGCTGGGCGTCCGGGTGGAGTGGCTGCAGTATGGGATGGATCAACCCGCAGAGCCGGTGACGCTGAACACGTTTGCCGCCCGGAAAAATGTGTTCCGGGTGGACAGTCTGGACATTGGTCAGCGCAGCGCGGCGGGCCTGCCCGCGCGGGACGAGTTTGTCGAAACCATCCAGGCGATCGAATATGGTCCGGATGAGGCGCGGGTGCTGTTCAACGGTCGCCCGGCGGAAAACATCCGGTTAATCGCGATTAACAGCGACTCGATGGCGGACACCTTTGCGCCGCGCGATCAGCTGTTTGTCGATATCAGCGTGCGGATGTTTGATGGCGACGGCATCTACATCTTTACCCTTGACGAGCAGCTCTACCTCAAGCGTCTGCAACTTCAGCATAAGAAAATTGCTGTGATTTCAGACAATAAACGTTATGAGACCTGGTATCTCAATCATGATGACGTCACCAGCCTGAAGGTTCTGGCAAAAGTGATCATGAGCCAGGCGCGACAGTATCAAATCCTCGGCTGAGCCCGCCTTTAAGGCGTTTCTCAGGCGGGCCGCAAAAAAATAATCGGCATAAATTCATAAATTTAACCAGCGGTAAATAAAAAATTAACCAACAGTGTTTGATAATGCATAAGAACCTGTTAATAATTTGGATATGGATGAACAACGCCGTTCTTTCAGGGATGAGCCGCTCTTAAACAATTGAGGCGCTGCACAAGCGCGAATCATACCACCCAAAAGTCAGTGAACTTTGGGATGGGGTGGATGCGCAAAATGCAGCGTCGTCAGATGCCGTTTATTTCCCCTTCGCTTACTTTCCACCTGGCTGCTCACGCAGCCGGGGGGCGAGCGTGCGATCGTGAATCGCGACATTCGGGCCCGTTCGGTTCGCCGAAAGCTCGCGCCTGCCACCCCATCGCCAAAGACTCATTCACAGGAGGAGTTATGGCGATAATTCACTATGGCAAAAGCGTTTTTGTGGGCAACGCACGTACTCGTCGCCATCGGCGGCGCCAACCTCTCAGCAGCCTGAAACAGAGTATCGACCAGGCCCTGAACTCTCCAGCTGAAACACCTGCCCTGCGGCGCGCAGAACAAATCTGCCAGCGTCAGGTTATCCCGCGCGTGGATCGCGCGATTACTGCACCCCGCATCATCAGCAAAGAGACTCCCGCTTTCGACAACTGCTGTCTGCCTCACGTCCATCTCTACGCCGTGAGCTGAAGCGCAAAAAAACACACCTTTTCGTTCCGGATAACGCTTTGCGTTCTCCAGCTTTCGCTGGGCGTAATCTGCTGAATTACTGTTCAGTTTTGCTGCAGGGTGAGCAGGGCATTCTGCTGCGCCGGACAGGGTAATGATCAGTGGGCGTTATGTATTTCTGTTCACAGGGCTGAATGGGTTTAACCCGTCATTGAGGAGTCGTTATGAGCCAGATAATCGCAGTACTGAACTTTGAAGAAGGGTATGTCGACGCGCCTTACCTCGACACGCTGGGGTTCCCCACGGTGGCCGGTGGCATCCGCATCGGACCCAAGGGCGCCTCGCTGAACAACTATGCGTTCCGGGTGCCACGGCGCGTCGGGGATGTCTGGAAGCAGTGCATTCTCGAAAACAAAATTCAGGAGATGCAGAGCCGGGAACTGCTGCGTAACGCGCTGGCAAAGTGCAATGACGCCCGCACCGATGTGTTGCTGAGCATGGCGTATCAGCTGGGCGTCGACGGGGTCATGCAGTTTAAAAACATGCTCAGCGCCATTGTGGCTGAGAAGTTTGATGAGGCGGCTGACGCGATGATGAACAGCCTGTGGGCCCGTCAGACACCGGGCCGGGCCAGACGTCACGCCGAGATGATGCGCAGCGGAACCTATGCGGTTTACAGGGGGTTACTATGAGATGGCTCATGTTTCTGGTCGCCGTGCTGACGGCGATCATCATCCTGCTGCTGTTGCAGCGTTTCACCACTCTCCAGTTTGTCTCGCACGCCCGCCTGCTCTTCAGAACCTGGTCAGTCTGGCTGGCGTCGCTGGGATCGATGCTCAGCGCCTGGGCGCAATCCTTTCCTTCTGCCGCCGTTGATGCCTGGAGCGTGCTGCCGGAGGACGTCAAAACGATTCTGCCGCACAACTATCTGGGGCTGGTCGGCGCCTTCATGGTGGCGATGGGCGTCATCGCCCAGTTTGTTCGTCAGAAAAACCTGCTGATTGAGAAGCAGAAGGCCGGAGGAACGCAGCCATGACGCTGATTACGACATTACTGGGAGGCGGCTGGCACTGGCTTGCCGCGCTGGCCGCCGTTATTGCGGCCCTGGGAGCCACTTATTTTGGTGGCAGGAAAGTGGGCAAAGTGCAGCAAAAAGCGCGGAACGACGTCGATAACGCGCAACAGGAGGCGGCCCGCGTGACTGCGGTGGCGCAACAGCAACAACATAACCGCGAGGAGGCTAACCGTGTGGCGACTGATAACCACAGCCTTGATGACGCTGCTGCTCGCGACAAGCTGCAGCAGTCGAAATACCACAAACCCTGAGCCGGTGGCGATCACCGACTCTGCCTGCGTTCTTTTTTCCCCTCTTTATACCTACGGCGATGACGCGCAAAAAATGGACGTTCGTACGGTGCGCGCCATCAACACCCACAACGACATGTGGGACACCCTTTGCGGCCATCCGGCTGCGGCGAAGTAGTGCGCTGATGGTCAGCGCGATATCCCAATAATCCTGAGGAGGATTCTATGATCGAAGTTAACTCTTTTGCTGAACTGCGTACCACAGTCCCACCAAAATCAGGTGAAGTGGCGAGCCTGAAACGTTATTACGACAAAGATTCCAGCTTCCGTGGCGGCGCTGATTTTGTCGGCTTCCTCAGCACCACCCCGCTGAAGGATGATGGGGGCACGGTGGCGGTGGGGAACGGTTTCTACTGGAAGCGCACCATCAACGATCCCACTGAAGTGAATATCCTGCACTTCGGCGCGAAAGGGGATGGTGTCACCGATGATACCGACGCCTTTATGCGGATGCTTGCATGGACTCAGAGCTATAACACCTACGTGAAATCGCTGCCGGTGCGTTTTCCGGGTGGCCGCTTCCTGATTTCACCCATCGATCTCAGCGCGACGGAGACGGCGTTTTTTGGTATCCAGGGTGATGACAGCGATCTCGGATCGTCACCGCGTACCACCATCATTTCCGACAAAAGCGCCAACACGGTGTTTAAGGTTAATGCGCGCCGGATCGTCATCAAAGGCATCTGCTGGCATGGACAGGCTAATGCCGGAACCGTCGACACCACTGCCAAAGTCACCGTCACGCCAGAGCAGTGCAGCAACGTTCAGCCGTTCTTTGAAAACACGATTGTGGGCGGCCAGATCGTCAATATCTACTGCTTCAAGGCGCAAAGCACCGGCGGGACCGTGTTTAAGCTGCAGGATACGCTCGACAGTAAGTTTGATCAGGTCTACAGCTCAAGCACCTTCTCACGCGTGTTTGATGTTGGCTGGTCAAACACACCGAAGGGGAACTGGGACCACTCAACTGCGATTGAGTTGTGCAACGCCAACTTCCAGTCGGGCTATGGCGACGCCACGCTCTATATGCCGCGCGTGACCCAGGGGATCATGCGCAACGTCTGGATTGAGCACACCACCAACCCGGGGGATCTGTCGGACGGCGGCTGGACCATCGATACGCTCAACATTGAAGATTGCGGCACGCCGCTCAATCTCAACAATGCGCGCGTCCTGATGCGTCATATCAACCTGCAGGCCGGGGCGAAAATCACCAATGACGTGGCCGGCAATAAGTGGCTGTCGACCTTTGAATATGGCTATCGTCGGGATGAAAACTACGGCTCCTTCCTGACCGGTTCGCTGCGTGCTGGCTATTACAGCGGCTATAAAGTGGTGAACAACACCGACACCGATAACTGGTATCGGCTGGGTCAGCTCTATTTCCCGGCGCCTAACCAGCAGTGGGTGATGGAGTTAATCGGGAAAGCGGACGCCACCACGCCCTCCGGCACCGCCGGTTCGCCGGTTAACGTCGTCGGTACGGGTAAGACGCTGATCAACCTGCAGCGTCTGGAGACGGTCTGGGCCGATGCGTACCACATGGGGCAGCCGTCGGTGCTGGACATCCGCTATGGCCGGGTAGGGACCACCTATGCCGTTATCTGGGTCAAGCTGAAAGCCAACAGCGGCGAGACGATGTTCAACCTGAAGACCACCGGGCCGACCCGTTTCGACACCGGCTCTTGTTCGCTGTTCCAGTCCGACATGTCCGTGGTGACAGACGTCACCAAAGTCGGCTCCCTGAAACCCGCGGCACGCTTCGGCATGCACAACGGACTGGCGGGCATCGGGGCCAACGAAAAAGGCGTGGTTACACTCGCTACCGCAGCGGGAACACCCGCCAACAAGACCGCGCCAACGGGGTTTGTGCTGATCAATATCAACGGCGTTGACCGCAAGGTCCCTTACTACGATTGATGATCGGCATGTTTTGGGCGAGGCTCCGGCCTCGCCCTTTTTTGATCGGCCGTCAGAAACCGTAACGGCACCCCGGCGATACTGACAGCGCGCAGTAAAACCGATAAGGTCATGGTCAGCGCAGATAAAACCCAGATATGAGGAGAAAAAGAGGATGAAAAGAGGTGTTATCGCGGCGGTGCTGGCTGCCGTTCCGCTGTTCGCGAGTGCCGCGGCCCCAACCTATCTGTATGATTTTATCCAGAACAAACAGACCGGCCAGGCGTATCACAAGCTCATCGCGGGGCACGCTTTTGCGGCATGGGTTAAGCAGGGCGGCACCAGTACCCCGGCCACGGAGGTCACCATTAAGGGGGTGAAGTATCAGGCGCTGTCGGGATGTAAGCCACACAACTGCCCGGCGCAGACGATTGCCATCCTCTACTCGCCGGAGAAGGGCGATATTCATGGCGTCTACTCCGATTATGATGAGAAAAGCCGGCGTCAGACGCTGACCTGGCTTAACCTCGATCCAATTGATGAGGGTGGGATGCGCAATAGCCTGCTGAGCGAGATGAATGGCGATCTGACACCCTGAGTCACGCTGGCAGACAGAGCAGAAGAGTGGCATGCGGGACGCATCGCTGAGACGTTTCCCCGCATGCCGGCCCACTGAAACGGGCGGCCGCACAATTTGAGATTAATTTCAATTGCGGCTTGCGCCACCTGGTTAAGTGTGGCTTAATGAATCGTCGGTTTGATTAACAGACACTATCAAAGTAAGTAACCAAAGCAGTTCTCATCTCTAAGTTTGTCGCGAGACATCCCTTCTTTTTGAGTCTTCTCTTACGTTCTGATTAAAATCTGTTCTCAGGCCATTATGCCGGAAGGCTCGATATATTAAGGATTTAAGCATGTCTAACAAAATTCGCGGTACCGTTAAATGGTTTAACGCAGAGAAAGGCTTCGGTTTCATCTCTCCTCAGGACGGCAGCAAAGATGTATTCGTACACTTCTCTGCAATCCAGGGCACCGATTTCCGTTCATTAGACGAAGGTCAGCAAGTTGAATTCACAGTAGAAAATGGCGCTAAAGGCCCAGCTGCTGCGAACGTTGTTGGTCTCTAAGGACTGAAAATTACTTTTAAATGTCCACACTGTCATGGCTCACAGTTTCGTACATCACATTTTGATGTCACAAGAGCCAACCCGCATGGAGCGAAATGCATTTTCTGCAAATCTGTTGTTGTTCAGGTGAACACGGCAAGGATTGCGATTCAGAGCCAGCCTCGCGCACTCTGACAGGCTAGTGAGCCATATAGCGTTGTTGCATTTACAGTAATAAAAGGCTGCCTCTGGCAGCCTTTTTTGTTTCTGCTGTTGCCCGACCCGGAAACAGGCCCGCCGCAGCAGGCCGCTTCGGGCGTTACCGCACTACCGGCTGCAGGGAGAGTTTACCGGTGTTAAACACGCTCATGGCCTGTGCCATCCGCTCTGCCTGATCCTGCAGCGCCTGAGACGCGGCTGAGGCTTCCTGTACCAGCGCGGCGTTCTGCTGGGTCACCGCTTCCATCTGGGTTATCGCCTGGTTGATTTCACTGATGCCGCTGCTCTGTTCGCTGCTGGCGATAGTGATTTCGCTCATGATGTTCGCCACGCTCTGCACGCTGTTCACCACCTCCCCGATGGTAGAGCCCGCATGCGTAACCAGCTTGCTGCCCTCATCGACTTTCGCGACAGAGTCCTCAATCAGCACTTTGATCTCTTTTGCCGCTGACGCTGAACGCTGCGCCAGATTGCGCACTTCCGTCGCAACCACCGCAAAACCGCGACCCTGCTCGCCCGCACGTGCCGCTTCAACCGCCGCGTTCAGAGAGAGAATGTTCGTCTGGAAAGCGATGGAGTCGATAACGCTGATGATATCGACAATTTTCCGTGAGGAGAGGGCGATCGCTTCCATTTTCTCAATCACCTGCTCCATCACCACGCCGCCTTCACGCGCCACGCTGGAGGTTGCCGACACCAGATGATTGGCTTCACGCGCATTATCGGCGTTGTGCTTCACCGTCGAGGTCATCTGCTCCATGGCCGACGCGGTCTCCTCCAGCGAGCTGGCCTGCTGTTCGGTACGGGTAGAGAGATCGAGGTTGCCGCTGGAGATCTGATTCGAGGCCACCGCGATCGTGTCGGAGCCGGTGCGCACTTCGGTCACAATAGAGAGCAGGTTGTCGTTCATTCGCTGCAGCGCCTGCATCAGAATGCCGGTCTCATCACGCGAGGTGACCTGCATCTGCGAACTCAGATCGCCTGCGGCAACACGTTCAGCCACGTCAACCGCCGCCACCAGCGGACGCACGATAGAGCGGGTCAGGAAGTAGCCCAGCACAATCGAAGCCAGAATCGCCAGGGCGGAGAAAATCAGCGTGACCGTAATAGCCGACTGGCCATTATCCATAATGCCCTGACCCTCACTGCGCAGCTGCGAGTCCTGGGAGTTGGCAAAATTGATGGCGTCCTGCAGGAATTTATTCTGTGTGGCGGTCATGGATTGCAGCACATAGGTGCTGGCAGCATCAAAATTACCCGCCTGTACCAGCGCCATCAGCTCGGCTTTCACCTTTTCGAAGGCCAGCGATGACGCGAGAAGACCGGCGATCTTTTTCTTACCCACTGGCGTGACCTGAATGGCCTCGATCTTCTTCATGGCGTTGTTAGTGCGTTGTGTCGCCTCTTCCAGCTGACCAAAGCGTTTCGCATTCTTTTCCGGGTGCAGCGTGTCGATCACCATGCCGCGCAGATATTTAATCTGATCGTTAACGCCGTCGCGCACATCAAAGGCCAGCCGGACCTTCACATAACGATCGTCAACGATCGAGGCGATCGCCGTATTAATACTGTTAATCCTCGTTATCGAGGTTACGCCGATGACGATCAGCAGCGTGACAATAATACCAAAGGCTGCAGCGAGCCGTATTCCCACCTTCATATTACTGATAATGAACATAATCTCTTCCCGTCTTAATATTAATCAATGAGTTATCAACAATCAGGTGCCTTGCCGTTGTGCGCAGTGCCTTGCTGATGCCTGAGGCCAGGACCGCAGACAAAAAGGGGGTCTCGCGCATACAGTTATCGGAGTGCGCAGATGTACCTTTAATATTTTTTAAGTAATAACGTTGCGTGAATAAATAATCGGGTCTAAGCATCAGAAAAAATGAACAATGATTGAGCGGCGAAATTAAGACAAAAAAAAGGGCTGTCAGCAGAAACGCTGACAGCCCGGTTTAAGCAATGGCTTAAACGTCAGAAAATCAAAAAGTAGAGGCCAGCCCAGAATGCGAGGCTCAGGGTAACGGCGGTAATCCATGCCAGCTGGCGTAAACGGCCACGCAGCAGCTTCTGGCGAGCAGGGGTAACGGGTAAGGTTTCAATGTGCATAGTCGGTTCCTTGTCAGGTGAGCCGTAAACGCGGGCGAATGTGCCCGCATTCGCTTAGCGGGCCGCGTCGAGAACGTTGAAAATCACGTCTGACAGTTCGTTCAGCTCAAACTTCGCCACGTAGCCATCGGCACCGACTTTACGCACGTGATCTTCGTTGGCGCTGCCGGAGAGGGAGGAGTGAATCACCACCGGCAGATACTTCAGAATCGGGTCACGCTTGATGTTGCGGGTCAGCGTAAAGCCATCCATTTCCGGCATCTCCAGATCGGTCAGCACCAGAGCAATTTTGTCATGGATTGACTCGCCTGCTGCCTGCGCGTCCTGGCTCATCTGCTTAATTTTTTCCCAGGCTTCCAGGCCGGTGTTATACATCAGCGCCGGGATGCCCATACTCTTCAGGCCCTGTTCCAGCAGCTGACGCGCCACTTTGGAATCCTCTGCCACAATCGCAACGGCGCCGGGGCGATAGTTGAACGTGCGTGGTCGCGCCGCTTCCGGCTCAACGCCGCGCACCGACGGAATGATGTCATACAGGATTTGCTCAACGTCCAGCACCATCGCCAGCTCATTGCTCTGCTTGTCACTGTCCAGACAGGCGATACTGGTGATGTTGCGACCGCCGATACCCGCTTCCGCGGTGTGAACCTGACTCCAGTCGAGACGCACGATGTTCTCAACGGACTCAACGGCAAACGCCTGAGTGTTGCGGGCATACTCGGTCACCAGCAGCAGGTTAAGGCCGGTTTCCGGCACACAACCGGCCACGGCAGGCAGGTCGATGACCGGAATGAACTGACCCCGAATGCTCGCCATCCCCAGCAGCGGTGACCGCATGCCAGCGGCTTTGGTGATGGCCGGCATCGGCACAATTTCACGCAGCTTGAAGACGTTAATGCCAAACAGCTCGGACTTGCCTTTCAGCTGATCGGAACCTAAGCGAAAAAGCAGCAGCTCAAACTTGTTCGATAACGCGAGGTTCGCTCTTTCATCAATCTCTTTTTGAAAATTATCCATGGTTGCCTCTGCGTTAACGCAGCTGGTGAAATAGGGTGTGTAAAGGTTATCGGCAGCAAACGGAAAAAGGTGAGAAGAGAAGGGTGAAATAAAACGATCGCCAATTAATGTGCCAGGCTTAACCCTGAAGATTCAACATGGACACCTTTCCAATAAAGGAGTGTGAAATGAAAAAAGTGATTTTAGCGTCATTGCTGGTGATGGTGAGCGCGGGCGTTGCAGCGGAAGAGGGTGGATACAAAGCGGGCGAAACGCCACCGCCACAGCACAAGCAGGATGCGGGCTATAAAGGCTCTGAAGATACCGGTCAGACGCATATCGATCAGATCCGCGACTTCCGTCAGGGCGGTTACGTGACGCTGGAAGGCTACATCGTGAAGAAAGAGCAGGGTGAACGTTATCAGTTCCGCGACAACACCGGGACGTTACCGATTATCGCGCCGAAGAAAACCTTTGATGGTAAGACCTACACTGCGGAAGACAAAGTGCGGGTCAGCGGCAAGGTGCAGGGGAAAGGGGATAAGACCACGCTGCACGTGACCCAAATCGAAGAGCCGTAATAAAAACGGGCGAGGTTATCCTCGCCCGTTTTTTCAATCCTTCAGCAGAATCGCCCGGCAGGTTTTGCCTTTGATTTTGCCCTGCTTGAGTTTCACCAGCGCGCCTTTTGCCTGACTGGCTTCAATGGCCACGTAGGCATGGGTTGGCGTCAGCACAATCTTCCCAATCTGCTCCGCGCGATACCCCGCCTCACCGGTCAGTGCCCCCAGAATGTCGCCCGGACGAATCTTGGCTTTACGACCGCCATCAATGCAGAGCGTCATCATGGCCGCAGGCAGCGGTTTGCTGCTGCCTTTTTTCAGCGTGCTGGCCGCGATCCACGGCAGTTTCTGCTGCAGGAAATCTTCCAGCGCATGGGCGCGAGCCATCTCATCGGGTGCCACCAGGCTGACCGCAACGCCATGCTCACCGGCGCGTGCCGTGCGCCCGATGCGATGCAGGTGGACTTCAGGGTCCCAGGCGAGCTGATAGTTGACGACCATCGCCAGTGATTTGATGTCGAGTCCGCGTGCGGCGACGTCGGTAGCAACCAGGACACGACCGCTGCCGTTAGCGAAGCGGATCAGGACGCGTTCGCGGTCGCGCTGTTCGAGATCGCCATGCAGCGGCAGGGCGCTGATGTCGCGTGCGTTGAGCGCCGCGGCAACATCGTCGCATTCACGTTTGGTGTTACAGAAGACCACACAGGAAGCGGGCTGATGATCGCTGAGCAGGGCAATCAGTAAGCCCAGTTTTTCATTGTGGCTCGCTTCAAAGAACTGCTGGTCAATAGCGGGCAGTTCGCTGACATCTTCTGTCACCACGCTGAGCGCGTCGCGCTGGAAGCGGGTGCTGATAGCCGTGATGCCGTCAGGCCAGGTCGCGGAGAAGAGCAGGGTCTGGCGTGACGCGGGAGTGGCTTCAATGATCGTTTCCATATCATTCAGGAAGCCCATCTCCAGCATCCGATCTGCCTCATCGAGCACCAGCGTGTTGAGCTGGTCGAGCTTGAGGTTTTCACGATGGATGTGGTCGAGGATACGGCCTGGCGTGCCGACCACGATATGCGGCGGATGCACCAGGGAGTCGCGCTGTGCGCTCATCGGCTGTCCGCCACACAGGGTGAGGACTTTGATGTTGCGGGTGAAGCGTGCCAGCTGGCGCAGCACGTTGCCTACCTGATCCGCCAGTTCACGTGTCGGACAGAGGATCAGGGCCTGAGTCTGAAAGCGGGTGCTGTCGATATGGTGCAGTAAGCCGATACCAAACGCAGCCGTTTTACCGCTGCCGGTTTTTGCCTGCGCGCGCACGTCGCGTCCCTGCAGAATGGCGGGCAGCGTGGCGGCCTGGACCGGCGTCATGCTGGTGTAGCCCATCTCGCGCAGGTTATCGAGCTGGCTGTCGGGAAGCGAATTGAGGGTAGAAAAAGCGGTCACGGGCGCGGCCTCTGAGGCTGAAAGTGTAGGGCATGATTGCGGGGCAAGTCTGGCAGAAAGCACGCCAGACGGCAACGGGAACCTCGATGGTTAGCAGGGTGAATCTATCCCTGCCGTATCGCTTAGGAATAGACTGAAGTTTGCCTGAAAATGGTGGTTTTTTTTAATTAATTGGCTGGTGTCGAAGGCGACTAATCAAAAAAGGGTATTTCATGAGGCCAGTCATAGGTTTATAAGCTGCCGTTTTTAAAAATTTATTTCATTGTTAATCAGATAAATCCTTTGTCACGACTCCAGTAATAGAATTAATCATTAAAAAATATCACTCCTGGTGCCGATAAAAATCCTGAGCTAATTGCTTTATATTTAGCGCGCCATATTCCTGGTACAACGACCGGTAGAGGGTATTTGCATTGAGTAATAGCATCCAGGGACCACATGAAAATGTGCTTAAAATAGTAGGCCGCGCCGTACTGACACTTCACGTTCATGGAGAGAGCTTATCTGCGGATAAGATCGCTTCGATGATCGGGTGTTATGCGGAAGATGAGCCCTGTGATCAGGAAGATCGTCGCTTATACGCGCTGGCAATGGAATTAATGTCGAATCAACAATGGGCCAAAAGCGCGTAACACGCACTCCGCTCAGGTAAATGCAGAGCCTCCCCTGTGGAGGCTCTGTCGTTTCCGGCGCGTATCAGGGAAGAGTTTTGGGTAGTGAAGCTGTCGCTGGTTAATCCTGAGCAGGTAGGTGTCAGCCGCAGAGCAGGCTTCAGGGAGCATACGCCCTCCGCAAAGACGCAAAACCGCCGTCCCTGGCAGGCTCAGCGCGGGCCATCCCTGGCCCGCTATGCTTTGCTACAGGCGTATGCTCCCTTCGCTTTATGTCCGGCAGTCGCTTCCCGTTTCAGGACTGTCGCTGCTAATAAACCGTGGGCACCGGAAATCTATCAGCGATAAATAAGCTTAAAGCGCAGGGAAGCCAGTCAGAAGAGGAAAGCGTCCCGCGCCAGGGACAAAAACGCCGGGAGCGTTTTTGAACAACGCAATGCGTTGGCCCGTTTACGGGCGCACCTCATGGATGAGGTGCGTAATCGCGCGGGCCGAGCGGCCAGGGATTGGCTTAAGCGCCTTTCCGATCTGACTGGCTTCCCTGAGCAGGCTCGATCCATTTCACGATACCACTCAGCTTCCACTCAGAGCAGGCTTCAGGGAGCATACGCCCTCCGCAAAGACGCAAAACCGCCATCCCTGGCAGGCTCAGCGCGGGCCATCCCTGGCCCGCTATGCTTTGCTACAGGCGTATGCTCCCTTCGCTTCACGTCCGGCAGTAGCTTCCCGTTTCAGGAAGGTCGCTGCTGATAAACCGTGGGCACCGGAAATCTATCAGCGATAAATAAATTTAAAGCGCAGGGAAGCCAGTCAGAAGAGGAAAGCGTCCCGCGCCAGGGACAAAAACGCCGGGAGCGTTTTTGAACAACGCAATGCGTTGGCCCGTTTACGGGCGCACCTCATGGATGAGGTGCGTAATCGCGCGGGACGAGCGGCCAGGGATTGGCTTAAGCGCCTTTCCAATCTGACTGGCTTCCCTGAGCAGACTCGATCCATTTCACGATACCACTCAGCTTCCACTTAGAGCAGGCTTCAGGGAGCATACGCCCTCCGCAAAGACGCAAAACCGCCATCCCTGGCAGGCTCAGCGCGAGCCATCCCTGGCCCGCTATGCTTTGCTACAGGCGTATGCTCCCTTCGCTTTAAGTTCGGCAGTCGCGTCCCTGAGCAGGCTCGCTCTCTCCGCTATGACTAAGCAGGCTAAACGCCCACGATCCGCCCTGCGATTTCAGGCCGATGAAAGCGCAAACACGGGTTTACCGCGCGAGAAGGTCGCGACTACCGGTGAAATCCGTGCCACCGCTTCGGCGGAGCAGCTGGCGGCTACCAGCATCATGCTCGCATCATCGCCCGGTTGCGGCCACTGTCTCTCACCCTGAGCCGAAAGCGGGAGCCGATCGTCTGTGGCAATCCCCAGCGCCCGCGACAGCGAAAACTCATCCGAGCCGCGATAGAGCTGGGCATAGAGATTCGCTTTTTCCAGCATGCTGCCGGTGCCAAAGGGTGACCAGTGATCGATAACGCTGTCGGTGCCGGTCATGACTTTTACGCCCGCCGCCTGCAGCTGCGGAATCGGCATAGTCAGTTTGCCGAGGGGAAGCGTTGAGGCCACGCTGAACTGCTGCTCTGCCAGCCCTTCAATCATTTTGTTCAGGGCGCTTCCCTCCAGCGTCGCCAGCGCAAAACCGTGGCTCAGCGTCACATTGCCTTTCAGCGCCGGGTTCCTGGCGACGGTGTCGATCATGTACTGGATCGCGGCTACGCCAGCCGGGGAGGTTTCATGCAGATGGATATCAACGCCGCGCTGATAATCGAGTGCAATCCCGAACATCGCATCCAGTGACTTCTCCATCGCGCCATCCACGCTGGTGGGGTCCAGCCCGCCCACCTTTGCGACGCCGTGCTGCATCGCCTCGCGCATCAGGCCATCGACCTGCGAGTGCAGCAGGCCGTGCTGTGGAAACGCCACGATCTCGCAGTGAAAGTCGGGGTGCCGCGCCAGCGCCGCCTGCAGATGTTCCAGACTCTGCAGGCCGCTGACCGGATCGATATTGCAGTGGCTGCGGGCGCGGGTGGTGCCTTTGGCGTTCAGCAGGGCGATTAACGCTTCGGCGCGCGCCTGTGAGTGCGGCAGCAGTTGCGGAATCAGCACCTGCTCGCGGGCAATCATATCCATGATGGTTTTGCCCTGATGGGGACGGGGCGCCTGCCAAGGGCCGCCGTAAAAGGTCTTATCAAGGTGGATGTGCATATCCCGGGTGGCGGGCAGCAGCAGTGCATCCTGCGCATCCCATGACGGCAGAGTCGTATCGCCCTGACCGGCGGGCGTCAGTCGATCAATGCTGCCGTCGCGCACGCTGATATCGTAACGGCCGGTGCGGGTGGCGACGATCTCATCCTCCTCGCGAATAAATCCCTCCTCCAGCCGCACATTGCGCAGCAGATAGTGATCCTGCTGAGGCAGCGGGGCGGGGGTGTCAGGATGGGAGACGGAGGGGCGGAAGTCGTCGCGGCACTGGCCGGGCCGAGACCCGCAGCGAGCAGACCGCCTGCGGCGGTCCAGCGGACACCCTGTCCGAGAAAGTCACGGCGGCTCGATGAAGAGGAAACAGGCATAAAGACTCCAGTCAGGTGAACAGACCGTTAATCTGACAAAGGCGGGCTTATCCTGCTGCGCTATTTCTCACTGGTGACTATTCGATATTTCACTGCCAGCGCAGCTGACCAAACGCCGCCAGTGATTCCGCCAGCGCGCGCTGCAACGGATCCTGTGGATGACGGCATAACAGCGCCAGTTCAAAAGTATCAATCACCGGCAGCCCCTGCTCACGGCCCAGCACCCGATGTCCGGGCAGGCGACAGCTGGCGGGCAGCAACGTCAGCCCCAGCCCCTGCGCACTGGCGGCGGCCAGCGCCACCAGACTGGCGCTGCTGTAACTGATGCGCCAGCTTCGGCCCAGCGCATCGAGCGTCTGACACACCTCATCGCGATAAAGCCCCTGCTGGGGAAACAACACCAGCGGCACCGGCGTCTGTTCGAAGCAGGGCCACTCCGCGCTGTCGAGCCACAGCAGCGGTTCCGGCCGCGATGCCAGCGGACGATCGCCATAGGGCTGCTTAATCAGCATGATATCCAGCTCTTCACGCTGCCAGGCGCGCCTCAGCTCCACCTGCATGCCGCTCATCACATCCAGCCGCAGCTGAGGGTGGGCGCGACTGAAGTGCGCCAGCAGACCGGCGGTGGGGGCGGCAAAATCTTCCGGCACTCCCAGCCGCAGCACGCCGTCGCGCCACTGATCGCTCAGGACATCGTGGGCTTCCCCGTTCAGCGCAATAATCCGGCGGGCATAGCCCAAAAGTTTCTCGCCCTCTTCGGTAATCTGCACCTGATGCGAGGAGCGAACCAGCAGTGCCTTTCCCACCATCTCCTCAAGGCGCCGCACCTGCTGGCTGACGGTGGACTGCGACAGGTGCACCCGGTCGGCCGCCCGGGTGAAGCTGGTGGTTTCGCACACGGCCACAAAACTGAGCAACTGCTGCGGGGTAAACATCGGCTGACGATTCATTTTTTCACTACCTGGCAGAGTAATATTTCATTTCCCAATAGTATCGGCTGCTGTCAGGCTGACAACTTTTAAACGTATGGATTGCCGATGAAGAGAGATAACGTTCTGCTGCTGGCGGCACTGGTACTGGCCGGGCTGAATATGCGGCCGCTGATGACCTCCGTCAGCCCGCTGCTCGGCCAGTTACGCCAGAGCATTGGCCTGTCACCGCTGGCGGCGTCGCTGCTGCCAGCGCTGCCGATGATGATGATGGGCGCGATTGCCCTCGTCAGTGCGCCACTGATGCAGCGCTTTTCCGTGCGCAAACTGCTGCTGGGTGGGCTGCTGCTGTTGCTGCTGGCCCTGGCGAGCCGGCTGTTTGTGACGGAGGGGCGAGGACTGGTGCTGACGACCCTGCCGGGCGGTGCGGGCATCGGCATCGTGCAGATGGCGATGCCGGGAGTGATCCGCCAGCGCTTTGGCCAGCGCAGTGCCGGGGTCACCGGCCTGTGGGCCGCGGCGCTGATGGGCGGCGGCGGCATCGGTGCGGCAATCTCGCCGTGGCTGACCGGGCAGCTTGGCTGGCAGGGCGCGCTAAGCAGCTGGGCGCTGCCGGTGGTGCTGGCTATGCTGCTCTGGCTGTTTATCGCCAGCAGACCGGTCGCCCGCCAGGAGAGGGCAGCGCTGCCTTCCCTCTGGCGTAAACCGCGCGCCTGGACACTGGCGCTGAGTTTCGGCCTGGTGAACGGCGGTTACGCCATCTGTGTCGCCTGGCTGCCCGACTTCTATCACCAGCTCGGCTGGCCTGCGCAGGCGGGCGGCTCACTGCTCGGCGTGATGATCGGCTGTCAGGTGACCGGGGCGCTGCTGCTGCCTCTGCTGGCGCGGGGGCGCGATCGCCGTCCGCTGCTGCTGCTGACGCTGGCGATGCAGCTCAGCGGCATGCTTGGCTTCCTGTTTGCCCCGCAGCTGGCTCCCTGGCTCTGGGCGGGGATCGCGGGCGCAGGACTGGGCGGGGCGTTTCCGCTGGCGCTGGTACTGGCCCTGGATCATCTGGCGCAGCCGCAGGCGGGTGCACGGCTGGTCGCCTTTATGCAGGGCGTCGGCTTTATTATCGCGGGCAGTATGCCGTTTATCGCCGGGCAGTTGCACACGCTTACCGGCCACTTCACCAGCGTGTGGGTTCTGCAGGCGGCGGTTACGCTGCTGCTGATTGCGCTGAATCTGCGTTTCCATCCGCGCAGTTATCCGCACGCCTTTCCCGAAGAAAATCCCTGATTTTGGTCAGACCAATCGGCGCAATATTTTTCCCTGGTTCACACAACCAGAAAAATCGCGCAACTTTTGTTGCCTTAGGTTAACAATGCATTAACTATCTCCAGCCATAAGGCCCGCGAAAGCCGGATGTGGTCTGACCAATCCGGCGGGCTGAGGGAATGCAGCACAGCGACTGTGTTCCACCTCATCTTTCCTCTGGAGATAACGGCATGCAGATCTGGCAACAAAACTACGATCCGCTGGGCAACATCTGGCTTTCGAGCCTGGTCGCACTGATACCGATTCTGTTTTTCTTCTTTGCACTGATTAAACTTAAGATGAAGGGCTATCTGGCGGCCACCCTGACTGTGGTGCTGGCGCTGCTGGTGGCGCTGTTCCTCTATCGGATGCCGGTGGCACAGGCGCTGGCCGCCGTGGTGTATGGTTTTCTCTACGGCCTGTGGCCGATAGCCTGGATCATTGTCGCCGCCGTTTTCGTCTACAAAATTTCGGTTAAAACCGGCCAGTTCGATATTATCCGCGCCTCTATCCTGTCGATTACGCCCGATCAGCGCCTGCAGATGCTGATTGTCGGCTTCTCGTTCGGCGCTTTTCTGGAAGGGGCGGCGGGCTTTGGTGCACCCGTCGCGATTACCGCCGCGCTGCTGGTGGGGCTGGGATTCAACCCGCTCTATGCCGCCGGGCTCTGCCTGATCGTGAATACCGCGCCGGTCGCCTTTGGCGCGATGGGAATTCCGATTATCGTGGCGGGGCAGGTCACCGGGCTGGATAGCTTCGCCATTGGCCAGATGGCCGGACGTCAGCTGCCGCTGCTGACCCTGATTGTGCTGTTCTGGATTATGGCGATTATGGATGGCTGGCGTGGGGTAAAAGAGACCTGGCCGGCAGTCATGGTGGCGGGCGGTTCCTTTGCTGTCGCCCAGTTTCTCAGCTCCAACTTTCTGGGGCCGGAGCTGCCTGACATTATCTCGTCGCTCGCCTCGCTGATCTCTCTGACGCTGTTTCTGCGGGTCTGGAAGCCGGTGCGCATCTTCCGCTTTGCTGATGCCGGGGCGAAGCAGGGTGATGCCCTGACGCCGCCGCAGACGTACCGGCTGGGCCAGATCGTTCGCGCCTGGATGCCGTTCCTGTTTCTCACCGCCACCGTAACGCTCTGGAGTATTCCGCCGTTCAAGGCGCTGTTCACCCAGGGCGGCGCGCTCTATGAGTGGGTGCTGAACATACCGGTTCCGCTGCTGAATGGGCTGGTGGCGCGGGTGCCGCCGGTGGTCAGCAGCGCCACGCCTTATCCGGCTCTCTATAAACTCGATCTGATCTCCGCCACCGGCACCGCGATTCTGATCGCGGCGATTGCGGCGATGATCTTCCTGCGCATGAAACCCAGGGCCGGATTGCAGACCTTCGCGGCCACGCTGAAGGAGCTGGCGCTGCCCATCTACTCTATCGGGATGGTGCTTGCCTTTGCCTTTATCTCCAACTACTCCGGCCTCTCCGCCACGCTGGCGCTGGCCCTCGCGCACACCGGTCACGCGTTTACCTTCTTCTCGCCGTTTCTGGGCTGGCTGGGCGTCTTCCTGACCGGATCGGACACCTCATCTAATGCGCTCTTCGCCGCCCTGCAGGCCACCACCGCGCAGCAGATTGGCGTCTCCGATGTCCTGCTGGTGGCGGCCAACACCACCGGCGGCGTGACCGGCAAGATGATCTCACCGCAGTCGATCGCCATCGCCTGTGCGGCGGTCGGGCTGGTGGGCAGAGAGTCCGACCTGTTCCGCTTTACCGTGAAACACAGCCTGATTTTCACCTGTATGGTCGGTCTCATTACCACGCTTCAGGCCTACGTTTTCCCCTGGATGATCCCATGACAAACCCGGCAGACCCGCTGGTGACGCGCCTGCGGGCGTACATCACCGACCATCATCTTGAGCCAGGCATGCGCCTGCCCGCCGAGCGACAGCTGTCGGCTGAACTCGGCGTTTCACGCTCCTCGCTGCGTGAGGCGATTCAGCAGCTGATCAGCAGCGGGATGCTGATCAGCCGGCGCGGCGGCGGAACCTGGCTCCGGCAGCAGCTGGCCCCCTGGTCGGAACAGCGCATCGTGGAGCCGATTCGCCAGCTGCTGCATGACGATCCCGACTACCGCTATGACATTCTGGAGGCGCGTCACGCCATTGAGGCCAGCACCGCCTGGCATGCGGCACTACGCGCCACCGACGCCGACAGAGAGCGGTTGCAATACGCCTTTGATGCCACGCTGAAGCTGAAGGAGAGTGACGATCCCGATCTCGCCGCCCAGGCCGATGTGCGCTTCCATCTGGCGATTGCCGAGGCGTCGCACAACCTGGTGCTGCTGCAGACCATGCGGGGCTTTTTTGAACTGCTGCAATCCTCGGTCATGCAGAGCCGTCAGCGGATGTATACCCAGCCTGCGATTTTTGCCCGCCTCACGGAACAGCATCAGGCGCTGCTCGACGCCATTCTCGCGGGCGACGCCGACGCCGCCCGGCAGGCGGCGATGCAGCACCTGGGGTTTGTTCACACCACCATGAAAAGCCTGCATGAAGATGAAGCGCGTCAGGCGCGCATCACCCGCTTACCGGATAACGACACACGCAACCCTAAGGAATCTGACTGATGATTATCTCAGCTGCCAGTGACTATCGCGCCGCCGCGCAACGTATCCTGCCGCCGTTCCTGTTCCACTATCTTGACGGCGGAGCCTATGCAGAACATACCCTGCGTCGCAATGTGGAGGATTTGTCGGACGTGGCGCTGCGCCAGCGGATTCTGAAGAACATGTCAGAACTGAGTCTGGAAACGACCCTGTTTAAGGAAACCCTGTCGATGCCGGTTGCGCTGGCGCCGGTAGGACTGTGTGGCATGTATGCCCGTCGGGGAGAGGTGCAGGCGGCGCGTGCGGCTGCCCTGAAAGGGATTCCGTTTACCCTCTCCACGGTTTCGGTCTGCCCGATTGAAGAGGTGGCACCGGCGATTAACCGCCCGATGTGGTTCCAGCTCTATGTGCTGCGCGACCGCGGCTTTATGCGCAACGCCCTGGAGCGCGCCAAAGCCGCGGGCTGCTCGACTCTGGTCTTTACCGTCGATATGCCGACGCCGGGTGCCCGCTATCGCGATGCGCACTCCGGCATGAGCGGCCAGCACGCCGCGCTGCGGCGCTACTGGCAGGCGGTCACGCATCCGCAGTGGGCGCTGGATGTCGGCCTGCAGGGACGTCCACACGATCTGGGCAATATCTCTGCCTATCTCGGCAAGCCGACCGGACTGGAAGATTACATCGGCTGGCTGGCGAACAACTTCGATCCCTCTATCTCGTGGCGCGATCTGGAGTGGATCCGTGAGTTCTGGGACGGGCCCATGGTGATCAAAGGGATTCTGGACCCGGAAGATGCGCGCGATGCGGTGCGCTTCGGGGCCGACGGGATTGTGGTGTCTAACCACGGCGGCCGTCAGCTGGATGGTGTGCTGTCGTCTGCGCGGGCGTTACCGGCGATTGCCGATGCCGTCAAAGGGGATCTTGCCATTCTGGCAGACAGCGGTATCCGCAACGGGCTGGATGTGGTGCGCATGATTGCGCTGGGCGCAGACAGCGTGCTGCTGGGACGCGCCTTTATCTATGCGCTGGCGACCCACGGTCAGCGCGGCGTGGAAAACCTGCTGAACCTGATTGAGAAGGAGATGCGCGTTGCCATGACACTGACCGGCGCGAAGTCCATCGCGGATATCACGCGCGATTCGCTGGTGCAGGCCGGGGCGCTGCTGGCTCCGCAGAGCGCCTCACCCCGTCCGCGCGCGGTGAGTTAAGCCTGCGAAAATGAATGCATTGTCTATACTTAGCTTCTTTACCCACAGGAGGAATGAGATGACCATTCATAAGAAAGGTTCGGCGCATTGGGAAGGCGATATCAAAGGCAAAGGCACCGTCAGCACTGAGAGCGGCGTACTGAGCCAGCAGCCCTATGGCTTTAACACCCGTTTTGAAGGCGGCAAAGGCACCAACCCGGAAGAGCTGATTGGTGCAGCGCACGCGGCCTGTTTCTCCATGGCCCTGTCGCTGATGCTGGGCAATGCGGGTCACAAGCCGGAAAGCATTGATACCACGGCCGATGTGTCGCTGGACAAGAAAGGCGACGGCTTTGCCATCACCAAAGTGGCGCTGACCAGCACCGTCTCTCTGCCAGGCATTGATGAGTCAGCGTTTGATGAAATCATCAACAATGCCAAGGCGGGCTGCCCGGTTTCTCAGTTACTGAATGCGGAAATCACACTGGATTACACGCTGAATAACTGATGCCGGTAACGGGTCGCCCTCTGGCGACCCTGGCGCGACGCTATGCACAACCGGTCCTGCTGTTGACCGAAACAGATGCGCCTTCAGGCGCATCTTTGCTTTCTGACAGAGAGGAAACCGCGATGGTGAGAGTCCGGGCGGCCAGAAAACAGTGGAAGAGGGGGCTGGTGCTGTTATGCATCTGTGGTGCACTGCTGCTGATACGCCGGGCTGCGATGATTTGGGCCTGAACCGATGAAGGGAACAGGTCGCCACACGCTGGGCATCTTACTGATGGTGATTATCGTGCTGGAGGCGATTTACTTCCTGCTGACAGCCTCATGGCTGCCGTGGCGGTAGATTTCGCTCAGACAAAGGCATCTTCGCGCCGTCTGACGCGCACGTCGCTGCGCGCAATGCGATGAGCCTTACGCGGATCGCCCACCACAAACTCAAAGGTAGGCGTGTAGTAAAACGGCAGCCAGCCGCCATAACTGCTCTCCCACTCCCAGCGGACAGGGCAGGGCCACAGAATGCCATCATACAAAAGATAGTAAACCCAGCGTCCGGCAGGACGACGGGGACGTGATGTTTTCATGGGATTCACAACGATAATGGTGAACAACAGCTTATATTTTGTACGCTAAATCGCCAGCTTGCAATGTTGCAGCGCGGCTTTATTGCGACTGGCCCTGAATCAGCGATGAACTTCACCGCAAAGCAGGACCACGTTCGGTCTGACTTTGTGAATACGGTGCGCCATCGTTTCACAGTCGGCTTTGGTCGGATAGATACGCTCCGAGACGGGTAACGCCTCACAGGCATCATATCCACACGCGCTCACTAACAACACAAATCCTATCAACATCGCTCTTCTCCTTTACACGGTCTGCTGGTCCGGACTGTGACGTTTTTTTTCCCTTTTTATCCACCAGTATAGACAAACGTGCCGGGGCAGCATTGTCAGTGTGAGCGGTGGCCCGCGACACGGCCGGAAAACGGTGCGTCAGCAGAGAGGCGGTGAGGCGTCAGCCCGCGAAATACCAGGCGGGCAGCAGCGCAATCAGGTTATTCAGGGTGTGCAGAAAGATAGGCAGGGCAAGACTGTTACTCCGCAGCCGGGCGTAGCAGAGCAGCAGCGAAAAGAGTGTCAGGGCGATCAGGGTCTGCCAGTGAACATACTGCGTGTGCATCACCGCAAACAGCAGCGAGGTCAGCAGCATACAGGCGAAGCGGCTGCGCGGCGCCCACAGCAGAAAGCCCTGCAACAGGAATCCGCGGAACAGCACCTCTTCAAACACCGGGGCCAGCAGCACGGCAGTGAGCAGCAGAATCAGCAGCGAATTGCGTCCCTGCTGGGCCTGCATCACCAGCCAGCCTTCCGGCTGCATAAACTGCATCTGGGCCGCCATCAGGACAAACAGCGCGCCGGTAAAGAGCAGGGTTTGCAGCATGCCGAGTTCACCCAGCGGCAGATCGGCGCGGCGCTGGCAGTAGAAGCGATACAGCGGGTAGATGACCGCAAATTCAAACAGGCAGAGCACCGGCACCAGCAGTCCGTCATTGCGCAGCACGCTGTAGTTGGGAAACAGCGTGATCAGCATGGTAACCAGGTAATAAACCACAAAGCTGCCGACGTAGAACAGCGTCAGGGTCACTCTGTCGGAATTGGTGTTCATAGGCGACTCTGCCAGCGAAGGTTAGCGCATAGTAGCAATGCGCCTGATCGCTGTCGAGTCAGCCCTTGAGACAATATTGCATGCTTATTTTTGCCGCAGACTAAACACCGGAGCAGGCGGGCCGATAACTGAGGAAACTATCTGGTCAGCCCCCCGTATTACAGGGCTGACCCGTGACTAAAACCTGGTTGTGTAGTGAGCACTTTCAATGAATTTTAACCCCCCGGCACCGCCCTCACCGCCATTCAGACAGGCTGCTGAAGACCGCACTGTGCGCTTTACGCGCCGCAGTCTGCGTACGCTTTCGCTGCTGCTGTTTGGCGTGCTGCTGCTCTCAATGGTGATGGTGCTGACCATTGCCCAGCGGCAGAACAGCACATCGGCTGAGCACGATCTGCTGCTGGTGCAGCAGGCATGGAAGAGTCGTCAGGAGGCGATGGCCACTGATATCCGGGATTATGCCTTCTGGGGCGAAGCGTGGCGTAATCTTCACGTCAGCGTGAACAAAGCCTGGGCGTATGACGAAGAGAACTTTGGTCCGGGTCTTTATGAAGAGTATCACTATGAAGGCGTGTTCGTGGTGGATGGCAAAGGTCACACCACCTACACGGTGATTGATGGTCAGCTGACGGACACGCCGCTGGAGGCGTGGCTGGGTCAGCAGACGCCCGGCCTGATTGCGGCCGCGCGTCAGCTGAACAACAGGGCCATGACGCAGGATGCAGAGATCAATCATCTGCCCGCCATCGTGGTGGCCGCCCCTATCAGCAGCGGAAGAGTGGATAACACGCCGTCAAAGGCGGGGCCGCCATCCGTGATGGTGTTTGTGAATCTGTTTACCCCCGCCAAGCTTCAGGCGCTGGGCGCCTCGCTGGATGTGCGTGAGCTGCGTCTGCCCGACAGTGAAGAGGATGCGCTACGCGAGCCGCGCATGGTGCAGCCGTTGCCGCACGGCGAACCGATTGTCCTGCGCTGGACACCAAAGATGCCGGGAATGGGCCTGATCCTGTTTCTGCTGCCCCTGCTGACGCTGATGGCGATCATCATTGGTCTGATCACCCGCCGCGTCAGCCGCCATGCGCTTTCGAATGCGATCCTTTCAGACCGGCGCTTCGCCATGCTGGCGATCAGCCAGCAGGAGCTGGCCAGCAGCGAAGCGCGGTTTCGCGATCTCGCTGAGGCGGCGTCAGACTGGATCTGGGAGACGGATGAGAAGGGCCGCCTGATCTACCTGTCCGCGCGCTTTGAAAATGTCACCGGCCACGACATGTCACACTGGCTGGGGCGACACATCGATCAGCTGCTGACCCATCCCAGCCATTCGCTGGTCGCCTGGCTGCTGCGCCAGGAGGAGGAAGGGCAGCAGATGCCGTTGCGCTGCCAGTTTATGTCGGCGCAGGGCAACCGCCGTATCGGTCAGCTGGTGGCGAAAACAATCTGGCATGACACGCGGCGTATCGGATTCCGTGGCACGGTTTCAGACATCACGCAGAGTATGGAAGCGGAGGCGCGTATTCAGTTCCTGTCGCGTCATGACGTCTTAACCGGCCTGTCGAACCGCGTACAGCTGCAGGAGTTTCTGACACAGCATCTTGAGCAGCCGGAAGGGATCGTGCCGCTGACGCTGATTACGCTCGACCTCGATCAGTTCAGGCCGATCAACGAAACCTGGGGCCATGCGACGGGCGATGAGGTGCTGAGCCAGATCGCGCAGCGTCTGAAGCGCGCCACGGGGCCTCAGGAGCTGGTGGCACGACTGGGCGGGGATGAGTTTGTGCTGGTCCTGCGTGAAACGAACCGCGAGCGGGTCGATCAGCGCTGTGCTCAGCTGGTGCATGAGGTTCAGCAGCCGATCAGCACCGGCCAGCATGTCCACTATCTGACGGTCAGCATGGGCATTGCCTGCGTCCCGCAGGATGCCAGTCATCCGGAAACGCTGCTGCGTATGGCCGACATCGCGCTCACCGAAGCGCGTGAAGCGGGGCGCAATCAGTGGGTCTGGTATGCCAGCGAGATGGCCAGCCAGCGCGAGGATAAGCGTGAAATGGCACGCCGCATTGAGAAAGCGCTGAGGAACAATGAATTTCGCCTGCACTATCAGCCCCGCTATCAGCTGCTGAGCGGCCAGCTGGCGGGAGCCGAGGCGTTGCTTCGCTGGCAGGTTGCGCCGGATCAGTGGATGACACCCGATCACTTTATTCCGCTGGCGGAAGAGAGCGGACTGATTGCCACCATCAGTGACTGGGTGCTGATGCGCGCCTGTGAAGATGCACTGGGGTGGGGAGGCGACCGCTACGTCTCGGTGAATATCTCGCCGATGGAGTTTCGCACCAGCGACCTGGTGCAGCGGGTGGCGGATGCACTGGCCCGAAGCGGCCTGCCGGCAACGCGCCTGGAGCTGGAGATCACAGAGAATGTCACCTTTGAACATCCGCAGCGTGCGCTGGAGATGATGCAGGGCTTACGGGCGCTGGGGGTCAGGTTAACCGTGGATGATTTCGGCACCGGTTATGCCGCGCTGGGTTACCTGAAAACCTACCCCTTTAACGGCCTCAAGATCGATCGCTCATGGATGAAAGATTTTCCGGAGTCGGAGCAGGCACAGTCAGTGGTAGCGGGCATTATTGCGCTGGCACGCGCGTTTGCGCTGACCATTACGGCAGAGGGGATTGAGACAGAAGCGCAGCTGAACCAGTTAAAACAGCTCTCGTGCGAAGAGGGGCAAGGCTACTTCCTCGGTCGTCCGATGCCGCTGGCTGCGTTCAGTACGCTTCTGGAAAGAACGGCGCAGAATCAGGCTGGGTCCGCTTAACGGACTTTGACCGCCACGGCGGTCATCAGCATGGCGCAGACAACAAAAATAATCAGTTCCATTATGGACTCCCAGAGCTAAGAATAATCTTAGTAAATTGTAGCCACCGGGCGTTTCTTTTTTAAGCAGTGCGTGCGATTAATCCTAAATTGTGATCGCCACCGCTTACAGTTTTCGGCGGCTGTAACAACTTTACTTTTTTAGAGTTCAGCCTGGCCGGCACGCTTTGCTACTCTTGGGGACAGGGTTTTACACGTCCAACAGGAGATCAAACGTGAAATTTTATGGAAAAGGGCTGCTGGTAGCGGGTCTGTTTGCCTTAACCGCCTGTCAATCCGCCTCCCACTCTGACACGGCCAGCGTGAAGCCGGATCCTGAGAATGATCGCTGTGGTGCCTCACAGTTTCAGCACTATGTCGGCAAACCGTTAACCGCGCTGCAGGGACAGCATTTCGATCAGCTGGTGCGTCCTATCCCTTATAACTCTGCCGTCACCATGGACTTTAACCTCAACCGGCTTAACTTCCTGGCGGATAAAAACGGCAACATCAGCTCTGTTTATTGCGGCTGACGGCCTGGGTGTCACAGCCTTGTCATAACGGCGGGCGAGAATGGCGCTGCATTTCGATGCGCTTCTCGTCACGCAATTGACAATGCTCGTCTTGTTTATTCCCGCCCCGGCGGGAATTTTTTTAGCGCCTGCGGGCGGTAACAGGAGCGAACATGAAACGGATGAAAGGCGCGCTACTCTCTGTAGCCTTACTCAGCAGTGCAGCGGCGCAGGCCTCCAGTGCCGAAGCCTGGCAACAGAGCCGTCAGGTGATGACCCAGGCCTGCATTAACGCCAGTCACCTGAGCAAAGTCAGGGTGCTGGGCGAGCCGATTGAGTATGACGACAGCACAGGATACAGCGCTCTGTTGCTGGAGGGGCGCTATCCTCAGCGTCAGATGAACAATAAGCGTGGACGGGAACTCTGCCTGTTTCAGCGCAGCAGCGGGCGGGCCAGCATCAGCGAAGCGGATAAGCTGCGCTGGGTGAAATAAGCCAGCGCTTCAGGCCCGGGGCGGCGCGTCGATTAACTGAGCCAGCAGGGTACGATAACGTTGCAGCTGCGTTTCGTCCCCTTCGACTTCCAGTTTCTCAATCACCCGCGCAATTATCGCTTTATTGGTGGCGGGCTGACCCGCTTCCATCATCTCGCGCATAA
Source organism: Pantoea anthophila (assembly GCF_026104315.1). Lineage (NCBI taxonomy): Bacteria > Pseudomonadati > Pseudomonadota > Gammaproteobacteria > Enterobacterales > Erwiniaceae > Pantoea > Pantoea anthophila. The sequence goes on along the minus strand of NZ_CP110473.1, from coordinate 3,040,844 downwards.
TCACCGCCAGCAGATCGGACTCGGGCGGTGTCCGCCAGTTCGGGCCATTGAAATAGTCGGTGATAGCGCGGCTGGCGCTGTTCGGTTGCACTCTCATTTCCCACCTCCGCTAAACCCCAGACCTCTCCCTTACACCCGGGTGCAGGGGCGTTTATCGACTCAATACGCGGGTTCGCCTCAGCATAGCCGGACGGTCTGCACCGTTGTTTGCGGAGGGCGTCACACCGATCGGAACGATCGCCATACCGCCGTGGCTGGCGGTTTTTTAAACATAGAAGCGAAGCAAACGGTTGTCAGTAACACAATGACATATTTTTCCATCCTGCTGAGGGGGGGATGAAGATCGGCAGGCGACAGATCCGCGACCTGTCCGGCGGCGTAAATTGCGCAGAATCAAGACGCTTGCCGTTTTTGCCATGTTCTGGCGGTCAAGCACTGCGGGCTTGCGTTAAACTCAGCCCTCTTTCTCTTCACATCCTCTGCCCATGCCACGCATCATTGAACCCTGGAAGATAAACCTGATCTCGGTCTGGTTTGGCTGTTTTTTTACCGGACTGGCGATCAGCCAGATTATTCCGTTCCTGCCACTCTACCTTGAGCAGCTGGGCGTCACCGGCGGCACCTCACTCAGCCTCTGGTCGGGACTGACGTTCAGCATCACCTTTGTGATCTCAGCGGCCGTTGCGCCACTGTGGGGCAGCCTCGCCGATCGCAAAGGGCGGAAACTGATGCTGCTGCGCGCCGCTGCTGGCATGGGGATCGTGATCCTGCTACAGGCTTTCGTCACCGAAGCCTGGCAGTTGCTGCTGCTGCGCGCCCTGATGGGGCTGACCTCCGGCTATATCCCCAACGCCATGGCGCTGGTGGCCGCTCAGGTGCCGCGTGAACGCAGCGGCTGGGCGCTGAGCTGTGTCTCCACCGGCCAGATTGGCGGGGTGATTCTGGGACCGATGCTGGGCGGGCTGCTGGCTGATGGGATGGGGCTGCGCATGGTCTTTATGGTCACCGCGGCTCTGCTGCTGGTCAGTTTTCTGGTCACACTCTTCCTGATCAAAGAGACCGGCTATACCCCGGTGAGTAAAAAGGAGAAGCTCAGCGGACGCGAGGTGTTCCGCTCGCTGGATAACCCCAGACTGGTGCTCTGCCTGTTCTTTACCACCCTGGTGATTCAGATGTGTAACGGGTCGGTTAACCCCATCCTGACGCTGTTTGTGCGGGAGCTGGCGCCCCATGCGGAGAACATCGCGTTTCTCAGCGGGGTGATCGCCGCGCTGCCCGGCGTGTCTGCTCTGCTGGCCGCACCCCGGCTGGGGCGACTCGGCGATCGCATTGGTACACAGCGTATTCTGCTGGCGACGATGGCGATCTCGCTGCTGCTGTTTATCGCCATGTCCTTTGTGACCAGCGCAACGCAGCTGGGCGTGCTGCGCTTTCTGCTGGGTTTCGCCGATGGTGCGATGATGCCTGCGGTGCAGACCCTGCTGGTGCGCCATTCACGCGACAACATTACGGGGCGGATCTTTGGCTACAACCAGTCGTTTATGTATCTCGGCAACGTTGCCGGTCCGCTGCTGGGCGGGGCGGTGTCGGCGATGGCAGGTTTCCGCTGGGTTTTTTTTGCCACCGCCGTGGTGGTGCTGATTAATGTGCTGTTTCTGAAGCGCGTTTAACGTCGTCCGAAGACCGTGCTGCCCGCGTCGGCTGGCAAATCGTCAGTTCCGTCTGCCAGCGCTGCTGAGTCAGCAGAAACTCAGGACTGACGCTGGGACTCCAGGAGTCATCGCCGCCCACGCCCATGTGGTACGCATCCAGATGCAGCCAGCAGCCCGCTTCCGGGCGCAGGAGGTGGCGGTGTGACGTCTCCCGCAGCTGCTCCAGACTGAAGCGACTTAGCGAGAAAGCGAAATTCCCGCTGACCTGCCAGCTGCCGGTATCAAGCTCACGGGTGCCGCCGCGCAGGCCGTTCTCACCCGGGAAAACATAGGGCGTAAAGAGCCGATCCAGCGGTAACTGCCAGCGGGAAAACTGTGCGGCCAGCTGGCGGTCAGGGTAGTTTTCGTGCGGGCCGAGGCCGAGCCAGTTCACCTGCTGCGGGATCGTCGCCAGCGCGCAGCGTAGCCCGATACGCGCGGGCGGTGGCAAACCGCGGGACTGCTCAACGGAAAGCTGCAGCGTCAGCTCCCCCTGTGCATTGATCAGAAAACGTATCCGGCTGATAAAGGCGAGCTGACCCCCGGCGTGCCAGCTGTGCAGCGTCTCAATCTGCACCGCCCGGGTCAGCGTTTCGGCCGCAATCGCTATCCGCTGGCTTTGCATCTGGTCATAGCCTGCCGCTTTCCAGCGCTCCGACCAGGCGTTGGGATCGATCCGTTCCGCTTCGCTGGTGCCGATGTCATTATCGAGCGGCGCGCGGATAAAGCACGCCTGAAGCGGCGTCAGCAGCGTCGGCTCGTCATCCACCCACCACTGTTCCAGTTCGCCGCTGTGACGGGAAAATTGCCAGCGCTGCTGCCGGTGGGTGACGACAATCTCACGGCCGTTATCGTGCAGCTGCGGTGCCTCACCGGTTTCCGGCAGGGAAGGCAGTGCCAGCGCGGAGGGGAGCGCCCACTGATCCCAGGCGACACGCCAGCCAGCTTCGCTCCAGCGGGTCGGCTGCACCTGATGCACGGCAACATTCAGCCAGCATTCGCCCTGCAACGGAGGCGGGGAGGGCAGGGTGATCCGCTGCTGGCCCTGCGCGGGGATATCAAGCGGGATATCACCCTGCGCCACGACCTGGCCGGCCTGCTCGATGCGCCAGCGCAACACTTCGTTATCACTGTGGCGGAACAGATAGTCGCTGCTGACCGTAAAGCTCAGCGGATCGTCGGGATCGACCGTGAACTGCCAGAACTGCTGGGCGCGCTGCGCCTCATAGAGCGCCGGATGAGGTGTACGGTCGGCAAACACCAGCCCGTTCATACAGAACTGACGATCGTTGGGTGTATCGCCAAAGTCGCCGCCATAGGCCTGCCAGGGCTCTCCCTGATCGTCATAGCGGGTCAGGCTCTGATCCACCCAGTCCCAGACGAAGCCGCCCTGCAGGCGCGGAAACTGACGGAAAGCCTGCCAGTATTTCGCAAAGCCGCCAAAGCTGTTGCCCATCGCATGAGCATATTCACAGAGGATCAGCGGGCGCGTTTCGCCCGGCAGTCCAATCCACTTTTTCAGTGACCATTTCGGCACCGCCGGGAAGGGCTGATCCTGATCCACCCTGGCGTACATCGGGCAGATGATATCGGTCGCGGCGGTATCCGCACCGCCGCCTTCATACTGAACCGGACGGGTCGGATCGCTGCTTTTCACCCAGCGGTAAAGCGCGTCGTGCGTTGCGCCATGGCCGGACTCGTTGCCCAGCGACCAGATAATAATGCAGCAGTGGTTACGGTCACGCTGCACCATGCGCGTGACCCGCTCGCTGTAGGCGGCAAACCAGCGCGGATCGTCAGAGAGCCGGTTCATGGGCTGCATGCCGTGGGTCTCAATGTTGGCCTCATCCACCACATAAAGCCCGTACCGATCGCACAGCCGGTACCAGAGCGGATGATTGGGGTAGTGCGAGCAGCGCACCGCATTAAAATTGTGCTGCTTCATCAGCATGATGTCGCGGCGCATCATCGCCTCATCCACTACCTGACCCCGTTCAGGGTGGTGCTCGTGACGGTTAGTGCCGCGGATCAGCAGCGGTTTGCCGTTCAGGCACAGCAGACCATTGTCGATGGTGACCTGGCGGAAACCGACATCCCAGGCTTCCACCTCGATTAACTGCTGCTGCTCATCCAGCAGGGCCAGCGTGGCGCGGTAGAGGTGAGGCGTCTCCGCGCTCCACAGGTCAGGCCGCTCCACCGGCAGGCTGAGCAGGGCGCGTTCGGGATAGTGGCCGCGTTCATCGATGATGGCGCTGCCCAGCGGCTGCTGACACTGTGCAATCTGCTGCTCGCCCTGCCACAGCGTCAGACGCAGCTGATAGCGTGAGGTAACGGCGGAAGGCAGCGCGACACGCACCTGCGCGCGCAGATCCGCACGGCAAAATTCCGGGCTGAGTCGGGTTTCCAGCTGAACGTCAGCCAGATGAACCCGGGGTTTATGCAACAGGGTGACGTCGCGGAAAATACCGCTCATGCGCCACATGTCCTGATCTTCCAGATAGCTGCCATCGCTCCAGCGCAGCACCATCACGGCCAGCCGGTTTTTACCGGGACGCAGCACCTCGCTCAGATCAAATTCAGCGGGCAGCCGACTGTCCTGGGAGTAGCCAATCCAGTGACCGTTGCACCAGAGGTGAAAAGCGGAGTTAACGCCGTCAAAAATAATGCGCGTCTGTCCCGTCTCCAGCCAGGCGGCTTCAATGCTGAATGTGAGCGAGTAACATCCGGTCGGGTTTGCTGCCGGTACCCGCGGCGGATCGACCGGGATCGGATACTGCACGTTGGTATAAATGGGCGCGTCATAGCCGTGCATCTGCCAGTTGGCCGGCACCGGAAGCGTACCGGCATCCGGCAGATCCTGCAGTAACCAGCTGGCGGGAATCGCTTCAGGCTGCGCAAAGTAACTGAATCCCCACTCACCGTTGAGACTGCGCAGTGAGGCGGACGGGGCGTCATCACGCGCAGCGGCTTCATCGCGCCAGCTGGCAAAGGGCGGGTGGGCATCCAGCCGATGCAGCGAGGTCACTACCGGGTTTTCCCAGTCGCGCCGGGAGAGGATGTCGCTGAGAGCAGCCTGAGAGAGAGTCATGTCGGTATCCTGTAAATGTAATGCGCTCACAATGCGCAAAAAATGCCAGGCTGTAAAGCGTTCGTCCTCCCGTTTTGCACAAATAGTTTCGTCTGCAAATCGGTCGGGATGTTGAGAAGAGAGCAGATTACTGACTGTAAAATGTTAAGTCTGGTCAGCAAAGATGAATAGCGGCAGGATGCAGAGAAATCTCACTTGTCAGCCCCGCTGATGGCTTCATACACTCAGCCCGATTTTTACACCCTGAGGTTGATATGAAACGAATCGTTAAGCTGGCGGCTGTTGTGGCATTAGGTTTTATCCTGAGCGGATGTCTTTTCCCGCCTCCTGGCGGCGGCGGTGGAGGGGGCTGGGGCGGGCCGGGTGGCGGGCCAGGCCACGGATTTGTTGATCCGCGCTAAACGTGCAGTACAGTCCCACTCTGGAATGGGATCTTTCCATCACGCTGACCGGAAACATTTTCCGCTTTGCTTATTCGCTGCCAGAATAAGAAAGAACACATCCACATGGGAGATAACACGATGAAAGTCGGTTTTTTGGCAATGATGATGGCAGGCCTGCTGGTCAGCGGGCTGGCAAATGCGGCGGAGAAGACCCCGCAGCAGGAGAAAATGACGATCTGTAACCAGCATGCCAAATCACAGGATCTCAAGGGAGATGCGCGCAAATCCTTTATGAGTGAATGCCTGAAAAAAGAGAGCAAGCTGTCACAGATGTCTCCGCAGCAGATGAAAATGAAAAGCTGCAATGGCGAAGCTGGCGATAAAAAGCTGGCGGGTGATGCACGTAAAACCTTTATGAGCCAGTGCCTGAAAAAAAGCTGATGTTTCTCCCGGCCACGCAGGTGGCCGTTTCCCTTCCGGCCTGCGTTTAAATTCCCTGCTGTAACAGCCCGTTACGCTTCTGACAAACATTCCGCGTCAGGCTTTTAATTTCCTTTGCCACACTTACTGTTTGTGGGGATTTGCGCTGCGCAGGATCTGACGGCGCGGCGCCCAACCGGAACAGTCAAAGGAGCCACGTTGTGAACTATCAATTTACCGTCGATCTGAAAGACCTGCCGCAGCGTCAGCCGGTTAAAAAAACGCTGGGTGAGGTGGAAGTGTTACTGATCCGCGAGGGGGAGAGCGTTCGTGCTTACCAGGCGAAATGCCCGCATGCTGGCGCGCCGCTGGAGCAGGGCGCGATCTGTGGCGACCGGCTGGTCTGCCCGTGGCACAAAGCCGCATTTAATCTGGCCGACGGCAAAATGTGTGAACCGCTGGCGCTGGCCGATCTCAAACAGTATCCGCTGCGGATTGAAGAGGGGCGTGTGCTGGTCAATCCTGAGGCGATGTCGCCCGCCGCGCCCATTGGCAGCGGTGCAGACGCACCGGCTTTCGTGGTGCTGGGTGGCGGCGCGGCGGGAAGTGCTGCGCTGTGGCGGTTACGGCATGAGGGCTATAAAGGGCGTCTGGTGCTGGTGGAGCGGGAAGCGGACGCACCCTACGACCGCACTGCACTGACCAAATTTGTGCCATCAGGCAAGATGGATATCAGCGAGGTACCGCAGCTGCTGAAAGCGGATGTGATGGATCACGTCGAGCGCATTCAGGCCAGTGTGAGCCGCCTTGACGCTCAGCAGCAACGGCTGATCTTTGAAGATGGTGAAAGCCTCGCCTTCGACAAACTCCTGATCGCCAGCGGCGCGGCACCTGTTCGTCCCGATATACCCGGCAGCGATCTGGAGGGGGTGCATCTGCTGCGCAGCAAAGCCCAGACCGACCAGCTGCTTCAGGCGGTAGATGCCAGCCATAAAATTGTGATTATCGGCAACAGCTTTATCGGCACCGAACTGGCGTCGGCGCTGCGTAACCGTGATATTGACGTGACGGTGATTGCCCGCCAGACGCTGCCCTTTGCGAAACAGTTTGGCGATCAGATTGGCCGCTATTTCTATCAGCTGCATCAGAAAAATGGCGTGAAATGGGAGCAGGGCGAAATTGAATCCCTGCAGGGCGATCAGCAGGTGAGCAGTGTGCAGCTTAAAGGGGGGCGGCAGTTGCCCGCCACCGTCGTCCTGTTTGCCACCGGCGTGAAACCGGCCACCGACTTTATCCACGATCTGCCGCTGGCAGAGGATGGCAGCCTGCAGGCTGATGCAGAGCTGAAGGTCGCTGAGAACATCTGGGTCGCGGGTGACATCGCGACGTATCCGTCGGCGCAGGGGCCACTGCGCATCGAGCACTATCGTGTTGCGCATCAGCAGGGACAGACCGTCGCCAGAAATATGCTGGACCAGCACGTCGCCTTTGAACGTGTGCCCTTTTTCTGGACGACCCAGTATGGCACCCGTTATGAGTATCTGGGCCACGCCAGAGAGTGGGATAATTTCCAGCTGCTCGGCTCGCTGGAGGAGAAAAAGTTTATCGCGTGTTATGGACAGCAGGGTGAACTGGCGGCGATCTGCTCGTGCGGGATGTATACGCTGACCGCTGAGCTGGTGGAACGGATGCAGCAACCCATGACCTTTGCCGACGCCGTGGCGTACTGCAAGGCAGCGATGGAGTAGGCCGAACGCAGGGCGGGCCGACGGGCCGCCCTGCTCATCGTGGCTTGCTAGCTGCGGCTCAGTTTCTCTGACTTCGCCATGCACTGCTGCATCGCTTCAATCACCGCCGAACGCATCCCTTTCTCTTCCAGCACCTTCACCGCTTCAATGGTGGTGCCGCCGGGAGAGCAGACCATATCTTTGAGCTCCGCCGGATGTTTGCCGGTGGTCAGCACCATCTGCGCCGCCCCTTTCACCGTCTGCGCGGCAAACTGATAGGCCTGCGCGCGCGGCATGCCGCCAGCGACAGCCGCATCCGCCATTGCTTCGATAAACATGAAGACGTAGGCCGGGGCGGACCCGCTGACGCCCACGACCGAGTGAATCAGATACTCATCCACCACCGCCGCCTTGCCGAAGCTCTCAAAAATCGCGACCACTTCGTCGGTTTCTGCGGACTCCACCAGCGCATTAGGCGTGACCGAGGTCATGCCTTCACTCACCAGCGAGGGGGTATTAGGCATCGCCCGGACAATTTTGCGGTCATAACCCAGCACCGAAGAGAGTGAATCAAGCGTCACACCCGCCGCGATCGACACCACCAGCACCTCTTTCTTCAGGCTGCCAGCCAGCTCTTTTAACACTTTCAGGATGACATTGGGTTTGACCGCGCCAAACAGAATGTCCACCTCGCGCGCCAGCGCGTCAGCACTCTCTGCGGCGTTGATGCCATACTGCTCTGCCAGCGCCTGGTTGGTGTCTGCTTTGCGGTCATAAACGAAAATATCAGACGGGGCGATTTTGCCACTGTTGACCAGTCCGCCGATAATGGCTTTCGCCATATTTCCCCCGCCGATAAACCCGATTTTCTTAGCCAGCATCGCCATCTCCTTAGGACATTATGCGTTTTCTTCCGGCTAGCTTACTTCAGTCAGCCCGAATAACAAGTCAGCCGCGTGCAGCCTGAAAAGCGTGCCGCAAATTAAATTTGCCATTTAAAGGGAACCCGGCAAGATCGCAGACTTCTCTGACTGTAAGGAGTGATGATGTCTATCTGGGTCGATGCCGATGCCTGTCCGAATGTGATCAAAGAGGTGCTGTACCGCGCGGCCGATCGCACCGCCACCACGGTCACCTTTGTGGCAAACCAGTTTCTGCGTGTGCCGCCTTCGCCCTATCTGCGCACCCTGCAGGTGCCTGCCGGGTTTGATGTCGCGGACAATGAAATTGTTAAACGTGTTGAGCCAGGGGATCTGGTGATTACCGCCGATATTCCGCTGGCGGCCGAGGTGATTGAGAAGGGGGCGGCGGCGCTGAATCCGCGTGGCGAGCGTTACTCACCGGCGACGATACGGGAACGGCTGACGATGCGCGACTTTATGGATACCCTGCGGTCAAGCGGTGTGCAGACCGGCGGCCCCGCGGCAATGAGTCCGCGTGACCGCCAGCAGTTTGCAAATGAACTGGATAGCTGGCTCAGACAGCAGAAACGCTGACGTTAAACGAAGCTGTCGTCGTCGTAGTCGTCGCCGCCAAAATCGTTGAGGTCGCCGTTGTCGGCAAAATTGTTATCCCAGCCGCTGTTCTGATCCAGGAAGGCGTTGTCATTACCCTCGTTGAAGGTGTTGAGGTTGTCATCGCCGCCGTTAAAGGTGTTGAGATTATCGTTCACCTCCGGCAGCGGTGGCTCATTGATGATGTTCACAATCTCTTCCGGCTGTGAGTGGTGGAACATGCTGGTCAGCATATCGGCCATCACCACACCACCGGCGACACCCACCGCCGTCTGCAGTGCGCCGCCGAGGAAGCCGGTGCCGCGTGACGCAGGGGCTGGCGCATATTGCGGCTGAGCCGGTTGCTGAGGCGCACTGTTCCAGGGTGACGGTTGCTGCTGTTGCTGAGCAGGCTGCTGCTGACGTGAACCGCCGCCAAACAGTCCTGACAGGAATCCGCCACTGCTCTGCGCGGGCTGCTGTTGCTGCTGCTGTGCCAGCTGACTTTCCAGCGCCGATACCCGCTCATTGAGTTTTTTCAGCGCCGCTTCCTGAATCAGGATCGCCTGCGCCATGTAGTAAGGTGCGCCAGGCTGCGCCTGCAGGTGCTGGTTAATCAGTTGTTCGGCAGCGGCATCACGTGCCGCGGTCTGGCTTTCGGCCTGTTTCAGGCGGGTGAACAGCCCTTCGATCAGTTGTTGTTCTTCGCGTTGCATGATGACTCTCCTGTGGCGATGGTGATCAGTATATGTGGGCGGCTGAGAGAAAAGTAAATCTGTGGCGGTAAGCAAATATTGCCAGACCCGTTTTGCCCCGCTTTTTCGCCATTTCTGCCGGGCAGCGGAGACCCTGATGCGCAAATCGTGCATGCATTTCCCCTTGAAAAGATAAGACTTATCGCCATTCAGGGCAGTAAAGTGCGTAAAACCTGCCTGACAGGTGGAGGCCATAATAATTTCCAGTTATGATGCGTCGCATTAATCAGCTAACCATGCAGCCGCATCGCGCGGTCAGGCGGAGGAACGGCCCTGATGTCACTACCCATCTTTTTGATTGGCGCTCGCGGTTGCGGCAAAACCACAGTCGGCGTGGCGTTGTCGCAGGCGCTGGGCTACGCCTTCACCGACACCGATCACCATCTGCAACTCAGCACGCAGCGCAGCGTGGCCGAGATTGTGGCGGCAGAAGGGTGGGAGGGGTTCCGCGCCCGTGAAACCGAATCACTGCAGGCCGTGACGGCGCCGCGCACCGTGATAGCCACCGGCGGTGGCATGATTCTGGCCGAGGAGAACTGCCGCTTTATGCGGGAGCAGGGACAGGTGATCTGGCTTAGCGCCTCTCCGGAGGTGCTGGCAGAGCGGCTGCAAAGCGAACCAGAGGCGGCCCAGCGTCCGACCTTAACCGGCCGTCCGATTGCCGATGAGATGAGCGATGTCCTGCGCGAACGCGCGCATCTCTATCAGGCCGCCGCCCATCATCAGGTGAATGCCATGCAGTCCCCCGAGCGTGTGGTCGAGGAGATCCTGCTCTCCCTCTCCCTGGCGCGCGCCAGCTAACCCTCAGATTTTTCCCGCTTTGATCCCGCTTCAGTGGGTGTTGTCTATACTTACCTCATGACAGGCAGCGGCCTGTCCTGTGGAATGTTATTGAGAGAAGAGGGACACAGTATGCCGACCAGACCACCGTATCCACGTGAAGCGAAAGTTGTGCCTGTAGAAAAGGGTCCTGAGGGTAAAAAAGTCACGTCCTATGAGTTACGTGCTGACCACCCTAAACCAAATTCCTTAATCAGCGAGCACGAAACGGAAGAAGAAGCGCATGATGCCAAAGCGCGCTACGAAGACGTCGAAAAAGAGTAATTCGTTGCTGCTGGCAGGGACGCCAGCCTGTTCCATCCTGTCATAGCCGGCAACATCCTTTTCTGTCGCCCCTGCGCGATAAAGTTTCCCCTTTCCCCGACCGCATCCGGTCAATTAACACGCAAAATTTACGCAGATTTACTGCGACTGGCTTTTTGTCCGGGCGTCTGTTCTGCGCACTCCCGGCGTCGCCCTATAAAGCCCCGCTAATCAATTTTATCGCCGTATTTTCTCTGCTGCCGATCCTGCCGGTGTCAAAATTGTCGCTTGACCGATTCAGCGTCACGTTTTATTTTCGTCGGAACTGCAGAGGAACTTTGTTCCATATAATGGAACCCGTGACATGACCACACTCGAAAATGCCGCCGCCGTACTCCGGTTATTTCAGCACAAGGGCGTGACGCAGGGGCATGTCGGTCTCTCCTTTAGTGAGGTGGTTGAGGCGCTGGGCCTGCCCAAAAGCACAGTATCGCGTCTGCTCGCCACGATGGAAAGTCAGGGGATGCTGGAGCGCGATGCCGACACGCGCGGTTATCATATTGGCCGCGTATTGTTAGCCGCCGCCGGGCACTATCTGTCCGCACCGCTGGTGGACAGCGTCTCAGCCGCGATGGTCAGGCTGGCCGCAAAAACGGGCTGCATGGGCTACGTGTCAAAGCTGGATGGCCGGGAAATATTAGTGATGCGCATGTTTCATGGCCGTCACTTTACCCAGATGGTCACCCCACCCGGCAGCCGGATGCCGGCTGACGCCACCTCAACCGGCAGGGTACTGCTGGCGCAGTTAAGCGATGACGAGGTGCTGGCGCGTTTTCGTGACCACTGGCAGGCTGGCCCGGCAAACTCGCCGCAAAGCCCGAAGGCGCTTCTTGCCAGCCTGGCGGAAATCCGGCAGCAGGGCTGGTCACTGGCCCGGAATGAGTCTCTGCCTGGCATCAGTTCACTGTCAGTCATCGTACACAACAAACATCATGGCGAAACGGTCGCGCTCTGCCTGTCGTTTCTGTCGCAGGAGTCGGAACCGGGATACCCGCCCGCGCTCCTTGACGCATTACGCGCAACGGCCACAGAGATGGCCGAAAAGTTTGGCGCGTAACGTCACCACGATTTTATCGGCGTAATACTTTCGCCACACCAGGGAAAACCAGGGCCTTCGGGCCTTTTTCTTTCAATCTGATCGCCATGCTTTACGCAGCAGCCTGGCTGCCTGTGTGCGTCCCTCTCGCGTGTTTGTGCACTATTCCGGGTGACGTTCCTGGCAGGAGGGCAGCGCCTGCGCGCATCAGAACCGTAAAAAAGACAAGCGGCGTCAACCCGTCAGCAGGCGGGCAGACATTCTTCTATTTCTTCTGGACAAGGACTGGCGGGGACATATGGAACGGGTAAATCCGATCAGGCATGCTGGCGTGGCACTGGTTTTAATTTTGCTTTCTATCGCGGGTGCCATTATTGGTATCCAGCTGATCACCACCCTTGGCGTAACGCCTAACACGTCGATTATTGGTGCGCTGTTTGCCATGCTGCTGGCGCGTATTCCGCTGCAGGCTTTCCGCCGCTATCGTTCGATTGAAATCCAGAATCTGGCGCAGACCGCTATCTCCTCAGCCACCTTCGGGGCAGCCAACAGCCTGCTGATGCCGATTGCGGTGCCCTGGGCGCTGGGAGAGCCGCAGCTGGTCCTGCCACTCTTCTGTGGCGTCAGTGCCGCAATGCTGCTTGATGCCTGGCTGCTCTATCGTCTGTTTGATACCCGCGTCTTTCCGGCCAGCAATGCCTGGCCTCCAGGCGTGGCGGCGGCTGAAGCGATCAAAGCAGGGGATAAAGGGGGACGTCAGGCCTGGCTGCTGGTGGCGGGTATTGTCGGTGGCGTTGTCGGCGCGATGCTGAAGATCCCGATGTCCGCCTTTGGCACCGCGTTTATCGGCAATATCTGGGCGCTGTCGATGCTCGGCATCGGTTTTCTGCTGCGGGCCTACGCGCAGCCGGTGGCCGGTATTGATATCAATGCACTCTACATTCCACATGGCGTGATGGTCGGTGCCGGCCTGGTAGCGCTGATTCAGGTCATGATGGTGATCCGCAGTCGCAAAAATGATGCGCAGGGGGTGAGCCGCAACGGCAATGAGGTGCAGCGGGCGCTGGGCTTCGGCAGCGTGGGCTACATCGTGATTTCGGCGCTGCTGGCGCTGGCGGGCGGCCTGTGGAGTGAGATGGGCATCGCGATGCTGCTGCTGTTTGTCCTCTACGCCGCCTTTGCTGCCTTTGCCCATGAACTGATTGTCGGGATTGCCGCGATGCACTCCGGCTGGTTCCCGGCCTTTGCCGTGGCGCTGATTACGCTGATTATCGGCATTCTGCTCGGCTTTCCGCCGCTGGCACTCTGTCTGCTGTGCGGCTTTACCGCCGCCACCGGGCCGGCGTTCGCCGATATGGGCTATGACCTGAAGGCGGGCTTTATCCTGCGCGGCAACGGTGCCGACCTGCAACAGGAGCTGTGGGGACGGCGCATTCAGCTGATCGCCGCCATGATCGCCTTTGTGGTGTCGATTCCGCTGGTCTGGTACGCCCACACCCTGTTCTTTACCGATAACCTGCTGCCGCCGGTGGCGCGGGTCTATGCCAAAACTATTCAGGCGGGCGCGGAGCCGGGTATTGCCGGAAACCTGCTGCTGTGGGCAATTCCTGGCGCGATGATTCAGCTGATCGGCGGACCGAAACGGCAGCTGGGCGTGCTGCTGGCCACCGGTCTGTTAATCAACAACGCGATGGCGGGCTGGGCTGTGATGGTCGGGATTGCCCTGCGCATCGTCATTATTCGCGTCTGGGGCGAGCGGGGCCGGTCGCCTATGGAAGTCATGGCGGCAGGGTTTATTGCCGGTGATGCCCTCTACAGCTTCTTCCATTCGCTGTTTGCCAGCAGCAGCAAGAAATAAAAGGATTAACGATGAGTTTGCAGCAGACCCTGACGGTTTTTGAATTACTGGACAGCGCCCATATCGACGGGCAGCAGGTGGTGGATCTGTTTGCGCCCTGGCCGGAGATCACGGCCCGTTTCAACCGGGTGACCGGTCCCAAAGGCCGGACCGACTTTGTGCGCATCGATATCCCGGGCGTGCAGGGCAAAGCCGCGGGAGGCCGTGCGCCAACGCTGGGAATTATTGGCCGGCTTGGCGGCATCGGTGCCCGCCCTGGCCGGATCGGGATGGTGTCCGATGCCGATGGTGCCGTCGCGGCGATCGCCTGTGCGCTGAAGCTGGCGCAGATGCAGGGTAAAGGCGACAGGCTGACGGGGGATGTGATCATCACCACCCATATCTGTCCCGATGCGCCCACGCGGCCGCATCTGCCGGTCGATTTTATGGATTCACCGATTGATGATGTCACGATGAATGACAATGAGGTGGTGGCGGGGGTGGATGCGATTCTGTCGATCGACACCACCAAAGGCAACCGCATCATCAACCACAAAGGTTTTGCTCTGTCGCCAACGGTAAAAGAGGGCTACATCCTGCGGGTGTCGGAGGATCTGCTGCGCATCATGGAGATGACCAGCGGTCGTCCGGCGGTGACCTTCCCGATCACGACTCAGGATATTACGCCGTACGGTAACGGGATTTATCATCTCAACAGTATTCTGCAGCCTTCCACCGCCACCGATGTCCCGGTAGTAGGCGTGGCGATCACGGCAGAGTCGGTGGTGCCGGGCTGCGGAACCGGGGCCAGTCATGAAGTGGACATTGCGGCCGCCGCGAAGTTTGCCATTGAGGTCGCCAAGGAGTTTGGTCGTGAAACCTGTCACTTCTACGACGCCGACGAATATGCGCGACTGATCGCGCTCTATGGCAGCCTGGCGCATCTGCGTCACCGGAACCACTAAGATGACGGCCTCCCTGGTGACGCTGACCATCGGTCAGTCGCCACGCAGCGACATTCTGCCGCTGCTGCGTCAGCATCTGCCGGATGCGCAGACCGATCACGCCGGACTGCTGGATGGGCTGAGCAGCACCGAGATCCAGGCGCAGTTTGCGCCGGATGCAGGCGATGCGTTGCTGGTGTCACGGCTGCAAAGCGGCGAACAGGTGCGGCTGGCGGCGTCAAAGGTGGAGCAGGGATTGCAGCGCAAAATCAGCGCGCTGGAACTTGCAGGCTATCAGACCATCCTGCTGCTCTGCACCGGTGAATTCAGCCAGCTTCGCACCCGACAGGCGCTTCTGCTGGAGCCGGACCGTATTATCCCGCCGCTGATCGGCGCCATGGTGCAGCAGCAGCAGATCGGGATCGTGGTGCCGGTTACGGAGCAGATTGTCGAGCAGGCGGGTAAGTGGCAGCATCTGCCCGTCACCCCCTGTTATGCGGTTGCCAGCCCCTATGAGGGCGATCAGGCGACCTTCGCCAGTGCAGCATGCACGCTGCAAGCGCAGGGTGCGGCGCTGGTGGTAATGGACTGTATGGGGTATCACCAGCAGCATCGGGCTGCGTTACAGCAGCAGCTGGGCGTGCCGGTTCTCCTCTCTAATGAGCTGGTGGCCCGGCTGGCGGCCGCGCTGCTTCCCTGACGAAGGCGATCACAAACGCCTGTGATTTCGCGTGACAGATCAGCGGGTTCCCTTCTACACTGCCAGACACACAACATGTGCTCTGGAGACTATTATGCTCAACGTAAGTGAGTATTTTGACGGAAAAGTTAAATCTATCGGTTTTGACAGTGCGAGCACCGGCCGTGCCAGCGTGGGCGTGATGGCTGAAGGTGAATACACATTCGGTACCGGTCAGCCGGAAGAGATGACCGTGGTCAGCGGCTCGCTGAAGGTGTTACTGCCGGGTGAGACGGAGTGGAAATGGTTTGAAGCGGGTTCGGTGTTCAACGTGCCGGGTCACAGCGAATTTCATCTGCAGGTGGGCGAGCCGAGCTCCTATCTCTGCCGTTACCTGAAAGATTAAAAAAGGGCCGCTTAGCGGCCCTTTTTTTATGGTCAGACACCCCCTGTCAGCATGGGGCTGCCTGCCGATGATTAACGCTGGGCTTCGCCGCCGAGCGCTTCCACCAGGTTGCTGGTCAGCGCGGCCAGTTCGCTGGTCATCAGAATAAAGTCAGCATCAAAACGCTGGGCAAAATCTTCGCGGTCGATATCGTCGTTCTGGTCGCGCAGCGTGTCGCTGAACTTCAGACGTTTCACTGAACCATCATCGGCCAGCACAAACTGAATACGCTCCTGCCAGTCGAGCGCCAGTTTGGTCACCAGCTTGCCCGCTTCAATGTGGTTGGCGATCTCATCGCACACCAGATCCTGCTTTTTACAACGGATGACGCCGCCATCTTCCAGCAGCGCTTTCAGCTCCGCTTCATCCATCAGTGCAAAACCGGCCGGCAGATCGCCTGAGCGCACCCATTCGGTCAGCGTCAGCTCAATCGGGCTTTCCAGCGTCAGGGGCACCACCGGCAGTGAACCCAGACTTTTACGCAGCAGCGCCAGCGTATCTTCCGCTTTCTTAGCGCTGGCACAGTCCACCATAATCAGATTGTTAACCGTGTCGATCCAGAGGTAAGTCTGGCTGAAACGGCTGAAGGCGCGCGGCAGCAGGCTGTGCAGCACTTCATCCTTCAGCGAATCTTTTTCAGTCTTCTTCAGCTTGCGGCTCTGCTCAGATTCCAGCTTGTCGATTTTGGCTTCCAGCGCCTGTTTCACCACTGGTGCGGGCAGAATTTTCTCTTCTTTACGGGCGCAAATCACGATCTGGCCGTTGTTCTCGTGGGTCAGCGCATCACTGCGGTTGCCCATCGGCGAGACCCAGCCGGTTTTGCTTAAATCCTGACTGCCACACGGCGAAAACGTGAAGGCGTCGAGCTGTTTTTCCATCTCATCTGCGGACAGCGGAATGTCACGATTCAGACGATAAACCATCATATTTTTAAACCACAACATCGGGATTCCTTACCGTGGCGCGATCGGGCGCACAAGTCTGCTAGAGTCAGCGCGCATGATAGCGAAACATCGGAGTGGTTTCATTGCCTTTCCGGCTGGCGGCTTCTACTGTATCTCTCATCTGAACGAATAATGAGGAATAAACCGTGCGCATAGGTATCGATCTGGGTGGCACCAAGACAGAAGTGATTGCATTGTCAGATGAAGGGCAGGCGCTGTTCCGCCACCGGGTAAATACCCCTCGTGATGACTATCAGGCGACGGTACAGGCGATTGTCGATCTGGTGACGCTGGCTGAAGAGAAAACCGGCCAGAGCGGCACGGTCGGGATCGGTATTCCTGGCTCACTGTCGCCTTACAGCAGGCGGGTAAAAAATGCTAACTCCACCTGGCTTAACGGTCAGCCGCTGGATAAAGATCTGGCACAGGCGCTGAACCGCGAAGTGCGTATCGCCAACGACGCCAACTGTCTGGCGGTGTCGGAAGCGATCGACGGCGCCGGGGCCGGACAGGCGCTGGTGTTTGCGGTGATCATCGGCACCGGCTCGGGAGCGGGCGTGGCGATCAACGGTGAATCACGCATTGGCGGCAACGGCAATGCCGGTGAGTGGGGGCACAATCCACTGCCCTGGATGGATGAGGATGAGCTGCGCTACCGCCAGGAAGTGCCCTGCTACTGCGGCCAGCAGGGCTGCATTGAGACGTTTGTCTCTGGCACCGGCTTTGGCATCGACTATCAGCGGCTGAGCGGCATGCATCGCAAAGGGGCGGAAATCGTCTCGCTGCTGGCGCAGCAGGATCCGATCGCCGAACTGGCGATGAGCCGTTATGAGCTGCGGCTGGCAAAATCGCTGGCGCAGGTGGTGAATCTGATCGATCCCGATGTGATCGTGCTGGGCGGCGGGATGAGCAACGTGGATCGCCTCTATCAGACCGTGCCGCTGCTGATGAAGAAGTGGGTGTTTGGCGGCGAGTGTGAAACGCCGGTGCTGAAAGCGCAGCATGGCGACTCCAGCGGCGTGCGCGGTGCGGCGTGGCTCTGGCCGCTGCAGAGCTGATGCGGCATGCCGGTGAGAGCTGGCTCTGTCATGCGCTTGCCGGACCGCGGCGGCTCAGCCCCTGAAGTACCAGGCGCTGAGCCGTTGATCCGTCAGCGTTGTTGTGCCGGTTTACTCGCCCACCAGCATACTGTCCTGCGGGGCGCGTCCGCGCTGCGCTTTGGTCGCGAGGAAATAGAGATAGCCCACCACCATAATGGCGACAAACAGCGCGCCAATCACCGGGTTGAACCACAGCATGGCCAGCAGGCAGATGACCGACAGCAGCAGGGCGATGCCCGGCACAATCGGATAGCCCGGCGCACGGAAACTGCGTGCCATCTCCGGCGCGCTACGGCGCAGCCGGAAGAGGCTGAGCATGCTCATGATGTACATCACGATGGCACCAAACACCGCCATGGTGATCATCGCCGCCGTCAGTGTCATCCCCTGCAGATTGATCACGCCATCGCTGTAGATGGCCGCAATGCCCAGCACGCCGCCGGTAAGGATGGCGCGATGCGGGGTCTGAAAACGCGACAGTTTTGCCAGGGCAGGAGGCAGATAACCCGCGCGGGCCAGCGCAAAGAACTGCCGTGAGTAGCCGAGAATAATGCCGTGAAAGCTGGCAATCAGGCCAAACAGGCCGATCCAGACCAGCATGTGCATCCAGTTTGAATGCTCCCCGACGATCATTTTCATCGCCTGCGGCAGCGGATCGTTAATGTCAGCCAGTTTGCGCCAGTCGCCCGCACCGCCCGCCATCAGCATCACGCCAATCGCCAGCACCACCAGCGTCAGAATGCCGCTGATGTAGGCGCGGGGAATGGTCCGGGTGGGATCTTTTGCCTCTTCTGCCGCCATTGCCGCGCCTTCAATCGCGAGGAAAAACCAGATGGCAAAAGGGATCGCGGCGAAAATGCCGGAGAAGGCGGGCAGTCCGAAGCTGTCGCTCCCGGCCCAGCCGTGTGCGGCGAAGTTCGCCAGACTGAAACCGGGAGAGACCACGCCCATAAACACCAGCAGTTCGATCACCGCCAGCACCGTCACCACCAGTTCGAACATCGCGGCCAGTTTTACGCCGAGGATATTCAGCGTCATAAACAGCAGGTAGGCGCCGACGGCGGCGGTTTTCGGGTTGAGGTCGGGATACTGCACGTTGAGATAGGCCCCAATCGCCATGGCAATCGCCGGTGGCGCAAAGACAAACTCAATCAGCGTCGCCAGACCGGCAATCAGCCCGCCGGTTTCGCCAAAGGCGCGGCGACTGTAGGCAAACGGCCCGCCCGCATGGGGGATCGCAGTGGTCAGTTCGGTGAAGCTGAAGATAAAACAGGTGTAGAGCGTGGCGATCAGCGCGGTGGTGACCAGGAATCCCAGCGTGCCCGCCACCGCCCAGCCATAACTCCAGCCAAAATATTCGCCTGAGATCACCAGGCCAACCGCAATCCCCCACAGATGCAGGGTGCCCAGCGTGGGCTTGAGTCTGTTTGTCATAACTGCCATCCCCGTCGTTGTTGGTCTTATGCGGCGTTACACCGCCATTACGCTACAGTAGAAGGATGATGCCGCTGCCTTGCGCGCCACGACTTGACGCCAGCGCAGTGACTTCTGTTCTCCAGAGTCAACTCACACGCAACAACCGGGCCAGTTGTACGCTGCGGTCAACTTTGTCTCCTCTGAAGTCAAGCAGCACACACGCTGGCCACGCATGCTGAAATGACGCAAGTGACCAGGAGCCGGACTGATGAGCGCGAAACAATATGACAACCTGACTGATTCCCAACTCACCCTGATGGCGCAGCAGGCGCTGGCCTGTTATCCCGATCCGCTGCAGGGTCAGCTCAGCCTGCTGTGCCGATCGGAGAACGCCACATTTCTGCTCAGGGCGGCCGGGCAGCGTTATGCGCTGCGGCTGCATCGTGGCGATTACCATCAGAAAGCGGATATCGTCAGTGAACTGCAGTGGCTCGATGCGCTGCGTGAAACCGGCATCATGGTGCCGGAAGCGGTGCCGGATAAAGAGGGCGAACAGGTGCTGACGCTGCGGCTGCCGGATGGCAGCGAGCGTTATGTGGTGCTGTTTCACTGGATCGAGGGCGAGATGCCGACCACCGACGTCGATCCCCGCGCCTTTCAGCAGCTGGGGCAGATCACGGCCCGGCTGCACCAGCAGAGTAAGCAGTGGCAAAAGCCAGCGGGCTTTCAGCGCATTATCTGGGACCACCACACCATGACCAGCGCGGAGAGTCACTGGGGACGCTGGCAGGATGCGCCAAACCTCAACCCTGCCGATCACGGCGTGGTCGAACAGGCGATTGCGCAGGTGGGCGCGGCGATGGCGCAGTTCGGGAAGGGATCGGATCGTTACGGCCTGATCCACGCCGATCTTCGCCTGACCAACCTGCTGCTGCACAAAGGGGAAACGCGGGTGATCGACTTTGATGACTGCGGGCTGGGCTGGTATCTGCACGATCTGGCGGCGGCGATCAGTTTTGTTGAGCACCATCCGCGCGCCCCGGAGTGGATCGATCACTGGATCCGCGGTTATGAGCAGGTGGCGCACATCAGCGATGCGGAGATGGCTATGCTGCCTGCGCTGCTGGTTCAGCGTCGTATTCAGCTCACCGCGTGGGTCGGTTCGCATGCCGAAACGGAAATGGCGCGCAGTCTGGGACCCGAGTGGGCGAGCCATTCAGTGCGTCTCTGCCGCCGTTATCTGGAAGGGGAGCGACTGCCGGTGGGGGTCTGATGCACCAGCGACGGGCGTCGCTGCGCCGCCACAGTGCCCGACAGCCGGGTGGCGCAGCGGAAGAGGCGGCCGGGAGGCGGGATGCGGTTGCGCCCGTGCCGCCTGCGCCTGGCTCCAGGAAACTGGTATGGAAATTGCTGTCAGTAACAGGGGTGATCCACCTTTCTACTCACAGAGGCGACCATGAATCCGACACTGATCAAGCCCGATGCGTTTGCTGCCTGCTCGGCAGCCGCAGAAGCTGGCAATCACGGCGTACTGGCTGCGGCAGCGACTGGCCTGAGCGACTTTATTCATACTCAGGGCGGCGACGCAGACCGCATCTTCGGTATCAGCGGCATCGATCCGGAGCGCCTTGCCAGCCCGACGCTGAGCCTCGGGCTGGTTAACTACTGTCGGGTACTGGAAGAGGCGGCCCGACACTCCGGTTCTGATAACTTCGGTTTGCACTACGGCAGGCAGTTTAAACCGCAGTCATTAGGCCTGATTGGCTACATCGGTCTCTGTTCCACCACGCTGGAACAGGCGCTGCACAATGTGGTCAACGCGTTTCCCTGGCATCAGCACGACACGCTGACGCGTCTGGTGGATAAGGGGGAGTGCTGGCGGCTCGACTATCAGGTGCGCCACGGGGCGATTCTGTCGCGCCGTCAGGATGCGGAGCTGACGCTGGGCATGTTTATGAATCTGATCCGCCACGTGGCGGGCAAACACTGGGCGCCGCGCGAAGTGCACTTTGAACATCCGCGCCCCGGCCAGTGGCACGATCACTGCAAAGTCTTTGATGCGCCGGTCTGGTTCGATCAGCCCTTCAATTCACTGGTGATCCCGAAGCGCGATCTGCTGCGCGCCATGCCGGAGAGCGATCCGATCCTGCTGACGGTGATGCAGGATGCGATCCGGCGGCTTAATCGTGGCACGTCGCAGCAGAGCATGATTGAGCAGGCGCGTTCGCAGGTCAATCTGTCGCTGATGCAGGGGGAGCCGGTGCTGGAAGAGGTGGCGGATAAGCTGGGGCTGTCGAGCTGGTCACTGCAGCGGCGGCTGCGCGAAGAGGGCAGCAGCTTCACCGCGCTGGTGGATCAGGTGCGCTGCGAAATGGCGACACACTACCTGCAACAGAAGCAGCTGCCGATTTCAGAAATGGCGCTGCTGCTGGGCTACTCGGAAGTCAGTGCTTTTTCGCGCGCGTTCCGTCGCTGGTTCGGTATCAGTCCGCGTCAGTGGCGTCAGGAGGGACTGGCCAGCTAACCGCGCGGCGCAAAGCCGAACCACGCGGGTTGTCCAGGCTCCGGCGGTGGCGGAAGGCCGCGGGTCTGCGCCACCAGCTGCCATGCGCGCAGGCAGAGCGCTTCATCACCCTGGGTCTGGGTCACCGCATAACGTTCACTCCGTTGCCACTCCATCCGTACCAGACATTGCTGGCCCGCATAACGGGCTGCATCCCGGAAGTCCCGGTTCAGCACCGGCTGCATTTGATGCGTCCAGTGACAGGATTTGCTGTCAGGATCTTTCTCCGGCTGACAGAGGTTTGCCACGCTATCCCGTTGCTTTATAACAGCTTGCTGGCAGGCGCTGAGCGAGATGGCAACAATCACACCCGGCAATATCCGCCTTATTACATTAATCAAATTCATTTAACTGGCCCATCTCCCCTTAAAGATCTTCCGGTCTGCTGCCGACAGTCTACAGACCGGCCTGCTGAATGCTATGGCATTCCTCCGACTGTCAGCAGAACCAGAATTTACCGCCCCGGTGCGGACGATCTCTCTTTCACGTTTTGGATGAGAAAGGCAGAACACAGGCCTTTGCGGCACTCTTCCGGTTGACGGCGGGCAGTGCCTTCCATGCCAGCAAACCCGCCTCGATTCTGGTGCTGCCTGCGGATAACGGCTCGCCGGATGTCAGCGCCGCGCATCGCTTAACCTCCCGGCTGACGCGCCCGTTATCCCTGGGGCAGCTCCAGCTGGCTGTATCCCAGCCCGTTCATCTTGCGCACTTTAATCTGCACCGGGATACGCTCCTTCATCGCCTCAACGTGGCTGATCACCCCGATGGTTTTGCCGCTGGCGTTGAGCGCATCCAGGGCATCCAGCGCGGTGTCGAGCGTCTGGGCATCCAGCGTGCCGAATCCTTCATCCAGAAACAGCGATTCGATGCGCGTTTTGTGGCTCACCAGATCGGATAACGCCAGGGCCAGCGCCAGACTGACCAGGAAGCTCTCCCCGCCCGACAGGGTGCGGGTATCGCGCGCGGCGTCAGCCTGCCAGGTGTCAACCACATCCAGCTCCAGCTGATCCTGCGCCCGCCGCTGCAGCAGATAGCGGCCGTGTAGCCGGTCGAGCTGACGGTTAGCGAGCGCGACCAGATGATCCAGCGTCAGGCCCTGGGCGAAACGCCGGAATTTATCGCCGCTGGCGGAGCCGATCAGGTCGTTGAGCAGGCTCCACTGCGCCAGCGCCACCCCATCCTGTTCTATCTGTGTCATCAGACTCTGCTGCCGGGCACGCAGGCTGGCGTCGCTGTGCAGCTGCTGCTGAATCTGACCCTGCTGGCTGGCGTTGTCGCGCAGCGCCAGCCGTAACTGCTCCAGCTGCTGCGCCAGCGCTTCCGCAGATTCCGGCATCGCGTCGGGCTTTGCCTGCTGATGGGCGCTGAGCCGCTGACGCAGATCCGCCCGTCGCGCCTGCTGCTGCTGGTACTGCTGATCGAGCTGCTGCAGCTGCTGGCGCAGTTGCAGCGCACTCTGCTCATCCAGCAGCGCCGCGCGCAGGCTGGCTTCATCGGCAAATCCGGCGCGCGCCAGTGACTGCTGCAGTGTGCTTTCCGCCTCTGCCAGTTTGCTGCTGAGAGTCTGACGCTGATTTTCCAGCCCCGCCAGCTCACCCTGCAGGCGACTGACCTCGGCCTGCGCCTGTTGCAGGGCGGTGAGCTGCTGTGCCAGCTGTTCATCGGCGTGCTGAACGCGGGCCTGCAGCTGCTGACGGGCGAGGGTGACCTCGCGATCGCCAAACAGCGCCAGACGCTGCTGACGCATTTCGCTGAGCTGCGCCTGGCTCTGCTGCTGCTGCTGCTGACGAGTCGTGAGCTGCTGCTGTTCCTGTTCAGCCTGCTGCTGCAGGGCAGTGAGCTGGGTTTCCCCTTTCAACAGCTGTGGCTGCAGGTTAGCAAGCAACTGCTCACTCTCCTGCCAGCGCTGCCAGCGCCGCTGTTGCTCCGCCAGCCACGCAGCGCGATCGGCGGCAGCGGGCAGGGCAAGATGGTGTGCGCTGAACTGCTGCTCCAGACGGCTCTGCAACTGCTCCCAGGCCTGCTGTTCCTGCTGCTGACGCTGTTGCAGCACATCCAGCGCCTGTAGCAGGCTGGTCAGCGACTGCTGCGCCAGCTGTTCGGCCTGCTGCTGCTGCTGCCAGGCCTGTAGCTGCTGAAGATGGTGATCTTTCGCAGCCTGAAGGGCCTGGCTTGCGGCTTCCTGAGCCTGTCGCTGCTGCTCAAGCTGACTTTCACGGTCGCTTTGCTGCTGCTGCCACGTGGCTAAGGCCTCGCGATCGGCAAGCGGGAAAGTAAGTGCCAGCTCACCGCTCAGAATCTGCCATTGCTGCTCAAGCTGCTCAAGCTGTTGCTGCATCCCGGCGATTTCCTCGCGCAGCGTCTGCTGCTGTACCGCAGACTGCTTCAGCTGTTCGTTTTTTGCCGTGCCCGCTTCGCGCAGTGCCTCGGTTTTTTGTTGCAGCGCAGCCCGGCGCTGCTGGTTAGCACTGACTTCCAGTGTGCTGTAGGCTCCGACGGCGGGATGGGTGCAGGAGCCGCACAGCGGGCAGGGCTGATCGGCGGTGAGCCGGGCGCGGTAGTCGCTGAGATCGACAATCTGCTGCTCCAGCGCGCAGATTTTTTCCACATCGTCCAGCTGCTGTTTTTCGCGTTTCCACGTCTCACGCAGCGTCTGCAATTCCGCTTCACTCTGCTGATGCGCTTTTTCCAGCGCGTGTAGCCTTTGCTGGCGCTGGTCCAGCTGCTGGTGCAGCGGCTGCCACTGCGTTGAGAGCAGCAGCAGTTGCTGACGCGCCGGACGGCTGCTCTGCAACTGGCTTAACGCCTGACGCAGTGCGGCAGGCGGATGCTGCTCCTGAAGCGAAGTTAGTGCTTGCTCCGCCTGCGACAGCGCCTGGCGGGCCTGTTGCTCCGCCTGCTGGCGCGGCAGTGCCTGTCGGGCCTGCTGCTGCTGTTCCGCCTGCTGGGTGGCGATCTGCTGCTGCTGCTGATTGCGCTGTTGCGTCAGTCCCGCCAGCGTCGCCTCACGCTGTGCCAGCAGGGCAAAATTCTCCTGCCACAGCGGCAGCGAAGCCCCCCAGTGCGCCAGATCGGTCAACTCCGCACGTAACTGATGCTGTTCAGCCATCGCCTGCTTCAGGCGGGTCACCTGACGGGTCTGCTCCGCCAGGGTAGCCTGAGTCTGATCAAGATGCTGTTGCTGACGGGCGTTTTCCTGCTGCTGCTCCTCATTGTGCTGCTGCAGGGCGCTGATGCGCTGATCCAGCGGCAACACCTGTTCCGTCAGCAGGGTCTCCTGCTGCTGCTGTTCCTGCTGTGCCTGCTGGCGGGCAAGCTGGGTGGCCGCATAGCGCTGCTGATGCTGCTGATGCTGGCTCTGCGCCTGCTGCTGCTGATCCGTCAGCTGCTGACAGCGATGCGAGACCTGCTGCTGCTCGGTACGCAGGGCGTCGCGCTGCTGCAGCGCGCCCCGCAGTTTTTCAGCCGGTTCACTGCGTGCCAGCCGCTGGCGATCTGGCTCAGCGGCCTGTAAGGCCGCGCTGGCCTGCTGCACCGCCGCCTCGGCCTGCTCACTCTCCCGCTGCAGCTGCTGCGCCTGTTGCTGCCACTGCTGTTGCTGCTGCGCCTGCTGATAGTGGCTGCTGAGCTGCTCTTCCGCCTGGGTCAGCCCGGTCAGCTGCTGTTGCAGCGCCTCGCGCGCCTCGCTCTCCAGCAGGGTCATCGCGCCCGCCTGGCTGCGCAGCAGGTCCAGCTGGGTTTTCGCCTCTTTGTGGCGCTCATAAATGGCGGCTGAGATCAGGCCGTAGATTTCGGTGCCGGTCAGCTCTTCGAGAAGTTCGGCGCGTTCACTGGCTCTGGCATTGAGAAACGCGGCGAACTGGCCCTGAGAGAGCATCATCGAGCGGGTAAAGCGTTCAAAATCGAGCCCGGAGAGGGTTTCCGTCAGCTTCAGCTTGTCACCCACCTTATCGGCCACGATGGTGTTGTCGGCGCAGCGTGCCAGCTCAACGCGCGGGGCCTGCAGCTTGCCGTCGGCGGCACCGCGCGCGCGGTTCTGACTCCAGAAGGCGCGCCAGGCTTCACCCTTAATCTCAAACTCCACCTCAGCCAGACATTCCGCGCAGTCGCGGGTCATCAGCGGGTTCTGGCTCTGGGAGATCGCGCCCAGGCGCGGCGTCTGGTGGTAGAGCGCCAGGCAGATGGCATCCAGCAGGGTGGTTTTCCCGGCACCGGTGGCACCGGTAATGGCGAACAGGCCGTTGCTGGCAAAAGGTTCGGCGCGGAAATCGATAAACCATTCACCGCGCAGGGCATTCAGATTTTTAAAACGTAGCGTAAGGATCTTCATT
This sequence comes from Pantoea anthophila, assembly GCF_026104315.1. Lineage (NCBI taxonomy): Bacteria > Pseudomonadati > Pseudomonadota > Gammaproteobacteria > Enterobacterales > Erwiniaceae > Pantoea > Pantoea anthophila. The sequence continues at coordinate 3,014,849 of NZ_CP110473.1, read as the reverse complement.
GGGTCTCTTCCATGGCGGCCAGCGTCTGACGAAACAGGGTGGTCATCTGATCGATCTGCTCCGCCTCTAAGCCCTCATCCAGCGCCAGCCGGCGGGCGAAGACCTCTTCCACCTTCAGCTCGCTCAGGGTTTCATTATCAAGCCGCGCCAGGCTCTGCTGCCGCTGTTCACGGCTGCGGCGCAACAGCAGCACCTCGACGGGCAGCGTGGCGGTCAGCGTTTCCACCTGCCGTTGCAGATCGCTGAGGTACTCCTGGGTCGTCACTTCGATATCGAGCCAGATCAGTTTCTCCGGCTGCTGCCCGCTGAAGGCGTTTAACTGTTCAGCGATCTGCGCCAGCGATCCTTTCAGCGCCTGCATCGGCTGAGTCTGCGGCACCACCAGCGGGGTGACCGCCTGCAGGCCGCTGGCCGTCAGCTCCAGCAGGAAGACGCTTTTTTCACTGCTCAGCTCATCAAAACTCAGTGGGATCGGTGAGCCGCTGTAGCGGATATGCTCGCTGCCGGCGACGCGCTGCGCGCGATGAATATGGCCCAGCGCAATATAGTCGGCGGCGGGAAAGGCACTGGCCGGGAAGGCGTCCAGCGTGCCGATATAGATGTCACGCACCGAATCGCTCTGGCTGACGCCGACGGTGGTGAGGTGACCGGTGGCGATCACCGGCAGCGCATGGCCCAGTGCCTGTGCTGCGGCGAAACGCTGCTGATAGTGGTGAGCGATCGCCTCCAGCAGCGAGGTCTGTTTGTCACGTCCCGACTGACCCGCCCGGCTGCGCAGGATGTCGCGCGGCCGCAGGTAGGGAATCGCACAGAGCAGCGCCCCTGGTTCACCCTGACGGGTGTTGAGCAGCAGCACATCATCGTCCTGCGGGGTGGCGATCACCCGGGTATTGAGACAGGCGAGCAGCTCGCGCGACTCATTCAGCGTCGCCACGGAGTCGTGGTTGCCCGCCAGCACAATCAGCTGACAGCCGCTGGGCTGCAGCGCCACCACAAAACGGTTGAACATTTCGCGCGCGTAGCTGGGCGGCGTGCCGGTATCAAACAGATCGCCCGCAATTATCAGCGCATCCACCTGATGCTGTTCAATCTGGATCAACAGCCAGTCGAGAAACGCCTGATGTTCGGCCGCCCGGCTTTTGTTGTAGAAGAACTGCCCCAGATGCCAGTCCGCAGTGTGAATAATGCGCATGATGAGTCCCTGCCGTTGTGATTCGCCCGGCGATTATACTGGCTCTGCGGCCAAAGCAAAAAAGAGTCGCTGCACTGTCATAATTGATTACCTATGTGGTTACAGGCAGGTTATGTTTTTCATAAAAGTGTCACAAATCTGACGCATAATGGCGCCGCGAATCTCAGTGACAGCCGTCATAATCAGCAGGAGAAATAATGGCTAAGCGCATTTTGGTTGTGGAGGATGAAGCCCCCATCCGTGAAATGTTGTGTTTTGTTCTGGAGCAGAACGACTATCAGCCAATCGAGGCGGAAGATTATGACAGCGCCGTGGCCAGGCTGATCGAACCCTGGCCCGATCTGATTCTGCTGGACTGGATGTTACCGGGCGGCAGCGGTATTCAGTTTATCAAACACCTGAAGCGTGAGGCGATGACGCGCGACATTCCGGTCATGATGCTGACCGCCCGTGGCGAGGAGGAAGATCGGGTGCGCGGGCTGGAAGTGGGCGCGGATGACTACATTACCAAGCCTTTTTCCCCTAAAGAGCTGATGGCGCGCATTAAAGCGGTGATGCGCCGTATTTCACCAATGGCGGTGGAAGAGGTGATCGAGATGCAGGGGCTGAGTCTGGACCCCTCGTCGCATCGCGTGATGTCCGAAACCACGCCACTGGAGATGGGCCCGACCGAATATAAGCTGCTGCACTTCTTTATGACGCACCCGGAGCGCGTTTACAGCCGCGAACAGCTGCTGAACCACGTCTGGGGCACCAATGTGTATGTGGAAGATCGCACCGTTGATGTCCACATCCGCCGTTTACGTAAAGCGCTGGAGATCTCCGGCCACGATCGCATGGTACAAACCGTTCGCGGAACAGGGTATCGTTTCTCTGCCCGCTACTGAACGGAGCCTTTACCGTGCTGGAACGCCTCTCCTGGAAGAGATTACTGACAGAACTGCTGCTGGCCTGTCTGCCCGCGCTGCTGCCTGGCCTGCTGTTTGGCGGGCTGGCCTGGTGGCTGCTGCTGAGCGTGCTGCTGGTGCTGCTGTGGCATTTTCATAATCTGATGCGGCTGTCACACTGGCTGTGGCTCGACCGCACCATGACGCCCCCTGCCGGGCGTGCCAGCTGGGAGCCGCTCTTCTATGGGCTTTACCAGATGCAGCTGCGCAACCGGCGGCGGCGGCGCGAACTGGGCAATCTGATCAAGCGTTTCCGCAGCGGTGCCGAATCGCTGCCGGATGCGGTGATCCTCACCACCGAAGAGGGCACCATTTTCTGGTGCAACGGACTGGCGCAGCAGCACCTTGGCCTGCGCTGGCCGGAAGACAATGGCCAGAACATTCTCAACCTGCTGCGTTACCCCGAATTCTCCCGCTATCTTCGCCAGCGCGATTTTGATAAACCCCTGACGCTGGTGCTGAACAATAAACTGCACATGGAATTTCGCGTCATGCCCTACAGTGAAGGGCAGTGGCTGCTGGTGGCGCGCGATGTGACGCAGATGCATCAGCTGGAAGGGGCGCGCCGCAACTTCTTTGCCAATGTCAGTCATGAGCTGCGCACCCCGCTCACGGTGCTGCAGGGCTATCTGGAGATGATGAACGACTCAGTGATGAGCGAACCTTCGCGCAGCAAAGCGCTGCACACCATGTCGGAGCAGACGCGCCGCATGGACAGCCTGGTTAAGCAACTGCTGACGCTGTCGCGCATCGAAGCGGCCCCGGCGATCGACCTGAAAGAGAAGGTCGATGTGCCGGTGATGCTGAAACTGCTGCAGCATGAAGCCGCGACGCTGAGCGGCGGCCGCCACGACATCCATTTCCACACCGATCCCCATCTGAAAGTGTTCGGCAACGATGAACAGCTGCGCAGCGCCATCTCCAATCTGGTTTACAACGCGGTGAACCACACGCCAGAGGGCACGCGGATCGATATCAGCTGGCTGCGCGGCAAACAGGGCGCGATTTTCCGGGTCTGTGACAACGGGCCGGGGATCGCGCCGGAACACATCCCGCGGCTGACCGAGCGCTTCTACCGGGTTGACAAGGCGCGCTCACGCGCCACCGGTGGCAGCGGACTGGGGCTGGCGATTGTGAAACATGCCCTGAGCCACCACAACGCGCGGCTCGATATCACCAGCGTGCCGCATAAGGAGACCTGCTTTACCTTTACGCTGCCGGCAAGGTTGATTGTCAGCAGCGTGATGCAGGAGAATGCCGTTCATTAACCGCTGCCGGAACTCTGCCATGCGCCTGCTTCTTCTCTTCCTCATTACGCTGCTGCCGGGTCTGGCGCTGGCTCAGCCCGGCACGCTCGCCGGCAATCTCAGCAGTGTCGGATCTGATACGCTGGGCTATCTGATGACCCTCTGGAGCGAGGATTTCAGCCGTCAGGCTCCGGGCGTTAACGTGCAGGTGCAGGCCTCCGGCTCCTCTACGGCCCCGACCGCGCTGGCGGCGGGGGCGGCGCAACTCGGCCCGATGAGCCGCCCGATGCAGGCGGATGAACGCCAGGCGTTTGAAGCGCGCTACGGCTACCCGCCGCTGGCGGTGCCGGTGGCCATGGATGCGCTGGTCGTCGTGGTCAACCAGCGCAATCCGCTGCAACAGATTGCGCCCTCGCAGCTTGATGCCCTCTTTTCTGTGACCCGCCTGTGCGGTGCACACAGCGTGCCGCAGTTCTGGGGCGATCTTGGCTTAACGGGCGCTGAGTGGCGTAAACGGCCGATTCAGCGCTATGGCCGCAATTCCGCCTCCGGCACCTGGGGTTTCTTCAAGCAGCAGGCGCTCTGCAAGGGCGATTTTCGCCGCGACGTAGCGGAGTTTCCCGGCTCGGCTGCGGTGGTGCAGGCGGTAGCCGGGAACCCGCGCAGCATTGGCTACGCCAGTTTTGGCTTTCATCTCAGCGGCGTCAAAATGCTGGCGGTGATGAACGATCAGGGGCAGGCGATTGCCCCGGATGCGGAGGCTATCCGCAGTGGCCGCTATCCCTGGGCGCGTCCGCTCTATCTCTATGTCAATAAAGCGCCCGGTAAACCGCTGCCGCCGCTGGTGGCCGCGTTTCTGCAGCAGGTGCTTTCCGCGCAGGGACAGCGTCGGGTCAGTGAGGCGGGCTACCTGCCGCTCTCAGACGCGCAGATGGCGCAGGCGCGTTCAGCCCTGCAGTAATCCTCTAAGTTGAATTTTTTTCATCATCGCTGAATTTTCTTCAGTTGCAGACTGAAGCCACTCATGTCACTCTGCATTCAGACATATAGCCGTCCAGACGGCTATTTATATCAGAATGTAATTATTTCCTGCCGCAATGATTGGCAGGAGAGACAGGAGTGATCATGCAAAGAGAAACCGCCCCGTTCCGTGCCGATACTGTCGGCAGCTTCCTCCGTCCCGCCGCGATTAAGCAGGCGCGCGAACAGTTTGCGGCCGGCGAGATTGATGCGGCAGCGCTGCGTCAGGTGGAAGATGAGGCCATCCGTGATGTGGTGGCTAAGCAGCGTGAGAACGGCCTGAAAGTCGTGACTGACGGCGAGTTTCGTCGCGGCTGGTGGCACTTCGATTTCTTCTACGGCCTGGACGGCGTCGAGAGCTATGAAGCGGAGCAGGGCATTCAGTTCAATGGCGTGCAGACCAAAGCGCACGGTGTGAAAGTGGTGAGCAAGCTCGGCTTTCCGGCCGATCATCCGATGCTGGACCATTTCCGCTTCCTGCAGAGCATTGCCGGTGATGCGGTGCCGAAGATGACCATTCCCAGCCCCAGCGTGCTGCACTTCCGTGGCGGTCGCAAAGTGATCGACGCGGAGGTCTATCCCGATCTGGCGGACTATTTCGACGATCTGGCGCAGACCTACAAACAGGCGATTCAGGCGTTTTACGCGGCGGGCTGTCGCTATCTGCAGCTGGATGACACCGTCTGGGCTTACCTCTGCTCGGAAGATCAGAAGCGGGATATCCGGGCGCGTGGTGACGATCCGGCGCAGCTGGCGCAGACCTATGCCCGGGTGCTGAACAAAGCGCTGGAGGATAAACCGGCCGATCTGACCGTGGGTCTGCATGTCTGTCGCGGTAATTTCCGCTCAACCTGGATCTCAGAGGGCGGTTACGGACCGGTCGCTGAGATCCTGTTCGGCAGCGTCAACGTAGATGCTTTCTTCCTGGAGTATGACAATGCCCGTTCCGGCGGCTTCGAGCCCCTGCGCTTCATCAAGCCCGGTCATCAGCAGGTGGTGCTGGGGCTGATCACCACGAAAGTGGGAGAGCTGGAAGATCCGGCGCAGGTAAAATCCCGGCTGGAAGAGGCGGCGCAGTTTGTGAGTCTGGAGCAGATCTGCCTCAGTCCGCAGTGCGGCTTTGCGTCGACCGAAGAGGGCAACAGCCTCAGCGAAGCCGAGCAGTGGCAGAAGATTCGACTGGTTGTCGATATCGCGAAACAGGTCTGGTAAGGCTGTAACGTTGTGCAGACAGGCGCGTAAAACGCGCCTTTTGTGTATCTGCCGGTGCGTTTATGCGGATATTTCCCACCGTCTGTCTGTTTTTTAGGCACATCATCTTGTGTGCCTGTGCCAAAAATCAACGCTATCCTCTGTCATTTGAAAAAATGGCGGGATAAGCTTCTGGTTTTCCGATCCCGTATTGCCTTTCTCCGCTATAAACGTTTTACTTAGCGCCGTTGTCGATCCATCCCTCTGTGAACAGAATAAAAGCAGCTCAAATCACCTGCACTTTTCCCTGCGACGAGCATAATGCGCTGAGACACTCAGTCAGGTCGCGGCTTATATGCAGCGAGGGGGACAACACAAACCCAACTTCCACCGCAACATCAGTGACAGGCCGTATGACACATCGTTTAACTTCGAAGGACATTCTCGCGCTGGGCTTTATGACATTCGCCCTGTTTGTTGGCGCGGGCAACATCATTTTCCCTCCTATGGTGGGTATTCAGTCTGGCGAACACGTCTGGACTGCCGCTATCGGATTTCTGCTTACCGCTGTCGGTCTGCCCGTGATGACCGTGATCGCGCTGGCCCGTGTCGGCGGTGGCGTGGATGCGCTCAGCAGCCCGATCGGCAAGGTGGCGGGCATCGTGCTGGCCACCGTCTGCTATCTGGCGGTCGGGCCGCTGTTTGCCACCCCGCGAACGGCGACGGTCTCGTTTGAGATGGGCATCGCCCCCCTGACCGGTGAAGGCGCGCTGCCGCTGTTTATTTACAGCCTGATCTACTTTGTGCTGGTGATTGGCGTGTCGCTCTATCCCGGCAAGCTGCTCGACACGGTAGGGCACTTCCTGGCACCCCTGAAAATCGTTGCGCTGACCATACTGGGCGTCGCCGCGCTGTTGTGGCCGGCAGGCGGGACGATCACGGCTACGGCTGATTATCAGCGTGCGGCCTTCTCCAGCGGTTTCGTCAACGGTTACCTGACCATGGATACCCTGGGCGCGCTGGTGTTTGGCATCGTGATTGTTAACGCCGCCCGTTCGCGTGGCGTGGATAATGCTGCACTGCTGACCCGCTATACCGTACTGGCAGGACTGATTGCCGGTCTGGGCCTGACGCTGGTCTACCTCTGCCTGTTTAAACTGGGGGCGGGCAGCGGCGCGCTGGTGGATCAAAACGCTAACGGCGCAGCGATTCTGCACGCCTATGTTCAGCACACCTTTGGCAACATGGGCAGCTTCTTCCTGGCCGCTCTGATCTTCGTCGCCTGCATGGTGACCGCGGTGGGCCTGACCTGTGCCTGTGCGGAATTTTTTGCGCAATACCTGCCGTTATCGTATAAAACGCTGGTGTTTATTCTGGGTCTGTTCTCTATGGTGGTGTCGAATCTCGGCCTGAGCCACCTGATTCAGATCTCCATCCCGGTACTGACGGCGATCTATCCGCCCTGTATCGTGCTGGTGGTGCTGAGTTTCACCCTCAACTGGTGGAACAAGAGTAGCCGGATTATCGCGCCTGCAATGCTGGTAAGCCTGCTGTTTGGTATTGTCGATGCGATTAAAACGACCGGGTTTAAAGATTTGCTGCCGGCTTTCAGCCAGCATCTGCCGCTGGCCGACCAGGGTCTCGCCTGGCTGCCGCCGTCGCTGGTGATGCTGTTGATTGCCGCTGTGGTTGACCGGGTGAAAGGGCCTGAACAGGTGACGGCTCACTCGTAACAGTCAGCACGGTTTTTTCTTTAACCACGGGCTTGCCCGTGGTTTTTTCATTTCACAGGTACAGGTTGTTATGCAAGAAACCAATAAGCTCAAACGCGGACTGAGCACGCGCCACATCCGCTTTATGGCGCTGGGATCGGCGATTGGCACCGGGCTCTTTTACGGTTCCGCTGACGCGATTAAAATGGCCGGGCCGAGCGTGCTGCTCGCCTATATCATCGGCGGGGCAGTGGCTTACATCATCATGCGCGCGCTGGGTGAGATGTCGGTCAATAATCCTCAGGCCAGCTCCTTCTCCCGTTACGCCCAGGACTATCTGGGGCCGATGGCCGGATACATCACCGGCTGGACCTACTGTTTTGAAATCCTGATTGTGGCGATTGCCGATGTGACGGCGTTTGGCATCTATATGGGCGTCTGGTTTCCGGAGGTGCCGCACTGGATCTGGGTGCTGAGCGTGGTGCTGATCATCGGGGCGGTTAACCTGATGAGCGTCAGGGTGTTTGGCGAGGTGGAGTTCTGGTTCTCCTTCTTCAAGGTCGCCACCATTATCGTGATGATTCTGGCCGGTTTCGGCATGATTATCTGGGGGATTGGCAACGGCGGGCAGCCAACCGGTATTCACAACCTATGGACCAACGGCGGCTTCTTCGCTCACGGCGTGGTCGGCATGCTGCTGTCGCTGCAGATGGTGATGTTCGCCTACGGTGGCATCGAAATCATCGGCATCACCGCCGGGGAAGCGAAAGAGCCGGAGAAGTCGATTCCGCGCGCGATCAACTCGGTGCCATGGCGCATTCTGGTCTTTTATGTCGGCACGCTGTTTGTGATTATGTCGATCTACCCGTGGAACCAGGTGGGAACGTCGGGCAGCCCGTTTGTGCTGACCTTCCAGCATCTGGGGATCGCCGCGGCCGCCTCGATTCTCAACTTCGTGGTGCTGACCGCGTCACTTTCGGCGATTAACAGCGATGTCTTTGGCGTGGGCCGTATGCTGCACGGCATGGCGCAGCAGGGACATGCGCCGAAGGTTTTCATGAAGGTTTCCGCACGCGGCATTCCGTGGGTGACGGTCGTGGTGATGATGTTCGCCATGCTGATCGCGGTCTATCTCAACTACCTGATGCCAGAGAAAGTCTTCCTGGTGATCGCCTCGCTGGCGACCTTTGCTACGGTGTGGGTCTGGATTATGATTCTGCTGTCGCAGATCGCGTTCCGCCGCAAAATTGGCAAAGAGGCGGCCGGTAAGCTGCTGTTCGCCTTGCCGGGCGGCAGCTGGACCGCTGGCGTCGGCGTCGCCTTCCTCTGCTTTATTATCGGCCTGATTGGTTATTTCCCCGATACCCGCATTTCACTCTACGTGGGTATGGTGTGGATTGTGCTGTTGCTGCTGGGCTATAAGCTGGTGCGCAAGCCGCGCTAATCTTCCGTTCTGCTCTCCCGATTCACGGGGGAGCAGAACCGGCAATCTCCCGCCTTCATTCTCTTTTCCTCCCGCCTTAATTTCTCAAAGGATGCGCAGTCAGCGCAGAATAAAAGTATTTCCCGGCAGACGGCGTCAGACAGGCCTGAATGGCCAGAGAAGGGGAGGGTAAAAGGCAATAAAAAACGGCGAAACCAGTCGCCGAAAGAATCTAAATATTACAGGAAAAAATGTATAAAGGGATGATTGACGGGGCTATCGTAAAACAAAACGCGGGGCGCTGAAAGCCAGCCGGATTTAATTAAGAAAAGGGCGGAATAGCGCTAATTAACAGGGATTAACATTATTCAGACCGCGTTTTTGTTGCGGCCTGAATATGATTAGCCACAGACTCAGGGCAATATAACGGAAACCGGCAGCGTGGCGCTGTTGTCGATGTTTTTCTGCAGTTGTGTCAGCGTGGATTGATAAGGGCAGAGCAGGCCCACACTGGTATCCCTGCAGCCAGGCTGATGCCACGCCTGATGTAATAACGGGTGATTTTCATCAACCGGCTGCAGCCGGCGGAGATCATCCAGGCTTTGCGCCTGAAAGTAGATCTGCAAAAAACGTTCCCCGCTTCGCGTGTCGCGCCAGCGCTCCAGCACCAGACTGCCGCCCGGCGGAATATTCCCGCGTGAATAGCCTGGCAACGCCCAGTCAAAGCCCATCAGCGTGCGCACCATGGCAATATTGGTGTCGTGCGCCACCAGAATTAACCAGCGGGTCGGCGACGTGTCGGAACCAATCGCCTGCAGCATTGTGCTGAGGAGGATCGAGCCACGCCGCTGGGCCAGATAGAGGATATCGTTACTGAGGTCGTAGTTTGCGGTCAGCAGTGGCAGCAGCGAGGTGATCTGCGCCGCCGAGGTGATGTGTCCCCAGGCGAGTTGATTGAACGGCAGATTTTCGCTGTAGCCCAGGCGCAGCGTCTCCACCATGCTGGCCATCGCGCTCAGCCCCTCAACGTAACTGCCGCCGTTGCGGGTCTGTCTGAACTGCCAGGGGCGATCGAAGAACGTGCAGCGGGACGCAGGCGGGCAGACCGCCGCTCTGAGCTGCTGAATTGCCGGTTGCAGCTGCTTTTGCCGCTGTTCCAGATCGCCTGCCTTCTGCTGCTTAGCCGCCAGCGCCCGGGCGGGATCGATGTGGGTGAGCGGCAGTTTGTCGCTCTGAAACAGGGGATCGACCTCGCCCGCGACGTGATGCACCGGCACGCCGCAGCCGGGAAAGGCGCCGTCAGTCAGTGCCGCCGCGGTGGCGCGGGTGCGCTGCAACGGACTGGCCCGCACGTAGACCTGCGCCGCATCGGGGCAGCCCGCCGCCAGCAGGCCGAGCTGGCGATAGTGATCGCCCTGCCAGCGCCCCTTATTCACGACCGCGCTGTAGCCATGTCCGGTCAGCTCCCCATCGGCGGTGGTCCACACCGTCCAGGATTGCTCACTGGCCGCCTCAATCTCTTTGCGGTTTCCCGGCGTCGGTGGCCGCACGCCGTGGCGGCTCAGCTCGACCACCTTCTCCAGCTGATACTCAGCCGCCTGTGACGTCGTGCTCAGCAGACAGAGAGCGGCGAGAATAAGCACGCACCGACGCAGCCGTAACCGGATCATCTACTCATCCAGAGCGGGATTACCCGTCAGCGCTTTAATCTGTGGATAGAGGGCCGCATTGGCCAGCAGAACCGGATTACCATTTTTCAGCCCATCGTTACGCAGGTAGTCGTTGGTGACACCGCCCGCTTCGTGCATCAGGACAATACCCGGCAGACTATCCCAGGGATGCATGTGCGCTTCGTAATAGCCTATCAGGCGTCCAGCAGCAGCCCAGGCGCTGGTCAGCGCGCCGGATCCCACCCGAATAAACATGCCACCCTGCTCAATCAGGCCGGTGATGAGGCGCGAGACGCTTTCGCCGCCGGTGCGGCTGGAGTTGCTGATACCCAGCAGTCCCTCGTTAAGCCGCTTTGCCGCATGGACCTGCAGGCGGCTTTCGTTTAGCCACGCCCCGTGGTTTTTGCGGGCATGAAACAGCTCCTGATGATTAGGGTCGCAGATCACGCCGATCACCGGTTCGCCCTCGCAGACCACCGCCAGCGACACGCACCAGTTAGGCAGGCCGTTGACGAAGCAGGCGGTGCCGTCGATGGGATCGATGACCCAGACAAAGGGGGCGCCCTGAACCTCGCCACCGCTCTCTTCGCCATAGACGGCATCGTCAGGAAAACGTTCAGCGATTAATGTTTTAAGCAGCGCTTCCACGTTGCGGTCAGCCTCGCTCACCACATCCTGTAAATCCCTTTTGTGTTCCACCACCAGTGTCTGACGCTGCTGATACCATGACAGGGCCCGGCTGCCCGCCGCACGGGCGATGTCGCAGGCGTAACGGTAACGCGCGTCAATTTCAGATTGCGAAGCGGATGACATCTTTTCCTCTTATGATTTTGTGCCATAACGAACGGAAGGCGCACCTGAACAGGCGGTCTGGCTGTGCTGTTAACGTAACTATTGTTAAGAAAGGCTTCATTAAGCCGCAGTTAGCGGGCAATGGCAAGATGGCGCAGGGGCGGACGACGGGCTTTTTCAGCGGGCAGGCGCCTGCGCCTGCCCGGCGCGGCAGCAGAGGATCGGGTTTTACAGGGTGCGGCTGGTCGCCAGCGCCATTAAACGCGGATAAAAAACAAAAAACAGCGCTTCCAGCTGATCGTAGTGTTCAGTGAAATCCTGGTAGGAGTCGCGCAGTGCCGCCAGACGCGGACGGCGGCTGGCCATGCCGTGCAGGACCCGCTCCAGCCGCGCGGGCTGGGCATAATGCTCAAACCAGCGCTCGCGCCACATCACCGCGTTAAGTTCCTGAAAATCGACCGGCGTCTCCGCGAGGTGCGGCACGATTTCTCGCTCGGCGGCGGCAGAAAACTGCGCCAGCGTCTGGCCGGGCATGAACTGCTGCCAGTGACGGGCCAGAAAATGGTCCCAGATGACGTCCAGCGTAATCGGGGCCACGCGATAGGTTTCAGCACGGAACAGCTGACGGGCGCTGCGCACTTCCGGCAGCGTGTCGGTCATGACGTCAAGACGCCGGTGCATGAGAATGCCGTCTGCGACAGGCGCAGACCAGTGCTGGTGCGGGTTACCCCGCACAAAGTCAGCCATTAGATTGCCGAGCAGGGAGCTGTCGGCCAGCTGAGCCAGATGGAGATGAGCAAGAAAGTTCATGCCGCATTATAGGCTGAACTGCCTTTGCGCAGCCAGCTGTTCAGAATTGGTCGATTTTCCGCTAAACTGTGCCGCCTGTTTTTGCCTGAGAAAGAACACTTCAATGCGTGTCGCCGATTTTGCTTTTGAATTGCCCGAATCCCTGATTGCTCACTATCCCCAGGCGCAGCGCAGCGGCTGCCGTCTGCTGTCGCTCGACGGTCCCAGCGGCGCACTGACGCACGGGGTCTTTACCGACGTGCTGGATAAGCTGAATCCAGGCGATCTGCTGGTGTTCAACAATACCCGTGTGATCCCGGCGCGCGTCTTTGGCCGCAAAGCCAGCGGCGGCAAAATCGAGATGCTGGTCGAGCGGATGCTCGACGACAAGCGTGTGCTGGCACATGTGCGCGCCTCAAAAGCGCCGAAGCCGGGTGCAGCGCTGCTGCTGGGCGAAGATGAGAGCGTGCAAGCGACCATGGTGGCCCGCCACGATGCGCTGTTTGAGATTGAATTTGATGATGAGCGCGCGGTACTCGATATCCTGAACAGCGTAGGCCATATGCCTCTGCCGCCCTATATCGATCGGCCGGACGAAGAGGCTGACCGCGAGCTTTATCAGACCGTCTACAGCGCCCGCCCGGGGGCCGTCGCGGCACCCACAGCCGGTCTGCATTTTGATGAGCCGCTGTTGCAGGCGCTGAAAGAGAAAGGCATTGAGATGGCGTTTGTGACGCTGCATGTCGGGGCGGGAACCTTCCAGCCGGTGCGTGTCGAAACCATCGAAGAGCATCACATGCACGCGGAATATGCCGAAGTACCGCAGGAGGTGGTTGATGCGGTGCTGGCCTGCAAGGCGCGCGGCAATAAGGTGGTTGCGGTGGGCACTACCTCCGTCCGGTCGCTGGAGAGCGCAGCCAAAGCGAGCCAGGATGGCCTGATCGCGCCATTCTTCGACGACACCCAGATTTTTATCTATCCGGGCTATGAGTATCAGGTGATCGACGCGCTCATCACCAACTTCCATCTGCCTGAATCGACCCTGATTATGCTGGTCTCGGCCTTCGCCGGGTATCAGCACACCATGGCCGCGTACCGCGCAGCCGTGGCTGAGCAATATCGTTTCTTCAGTTATGGCGACGCGATGTTTATCAGTAAAAATCCGCAGGCGCCGCTGGAAAAAGTGGGCGACTGATTTATCAACCGATAGCCGGAATCGCGCTCTGCGTGACAGAAGGCTATCTGCATCGGACTGTTTCTCCGATGGAGGCTTTGTGAAATTTGAACTTGATACCACAGACGGGCGCGCACGCCGTGGCCGTCTGATTTTTGATCGCGGCGTGGTGGAAACCCCGGCGTTTATGCCCGTTGGCACCTACGGCACCGTCAAAGGCATGACGCCGGAAGAGGTACAGGATACCGGCGCGCAGATCATTCTGGGGAATACCTTCCATCTCTGGCTGCGTCCGGGTCAGGAGATCATGAAACTGCACGGCGATCTGCATGACTTTATGCAGTGGAAAGGGCCGATTCTGACCGATTCCGGTGGCTTCCAGGTCTTCAGCCTGGGGGACATCCGTAAAATCACCGAAGCGGGCGTGCATTTCCGTAACCCGATCAACGGCGATCCGATCTTCCTCGATCCGGAAAAATCGATGGAGATTCAGTATGACCTCGGTTCCGACATCGTGATGATTTTCGATGAGTGTACGCCTTATCCGGCGGACTGGGACTATGCCAAACGCTCAATGGAGATGTCGCTGCGCTGGGCGCGACGCAGCCGTGACCGTTTTGACAGCCTCGGCAACAAAAATGCGCTGTTTGGTATTATCCAGGGCTCGGTTTACGAAGATTTACGAGATGTCTCGGTTAAAGGTCTGGTAGAGATTGGCTTTGATGGGTACGCTGTGGGCGGCCTGGCGGTGGGTGAACCTAAGCAGGACATGCACCGTATTCTCGAGCACGTCTGTCCGCAGCTTCCGCAGGATAAACCCCGTTATCTGATGGGCGTTGGCAAACCTGAAGATCTGGTTGAGGGCGTCCGTCGCGGCGTCGATATGTTCGACTGCGTGATGCCAACCCGTAATGCGCGCAATGGTCATCTGTTTGTGACCGAGGGCGTGGTGAAGATCCGCAACGCCCGCTACAAAGATGACACGGCGCCACTGGATGCGGAGTGTGACTGTTACACCTGTCGCAATTATAGCCGGGCCTACTTGTATCATCTCGACCGTTGTAACGAAATACTGGGCGCGCGTCTGAATACTATCCACAATTTGCGCTACTACCAGCGTCTGATGGCTGGTTTACGCCAGGCTATCGAAGAGGGTAGATTAGAGCGCTTTGTAACTGAGTTTTACCAACGGACGGGTAAAGAAGTTCCGCCTTTAACGTCTGACAATTCATCAATGAGGGAAATTTAATGAGCTTATTCATTTCTGACGCCGTGGCCGCAGCAGGCGCACCGTCTCAGGGAAGTCCGTATTCTCTGGTGATCATGCTGGTGGTGTTTGGTCTGATTTTCTATTTCATGATCCTGCGTCCGCAGCAGAAACGTGCGAAAGAGCACAAGAAGCTGATGGATTCCATCTCAAAGGGCGATGAAGTGTTGACCAGCGGTGGCCTGGTCGGTCGCGTCACAAAAGTCTCTGACACGGGCTACGTCGCTATCGCGCTGAATGACACCAACGAAGTGGTCATTAAACGTGATTTCGTTGCCGCCGTGCTGCCTAAAGGCACCATTAAGGCGCTGTAATTCTTTCTTCCCTAAGGGAACTGCCGTGTTAAACCGTTATCCTTTGTGGAAGTATGTGATGCTGGTCGTCGTGATTATCGTCGGCCTGCTCTATGCGCTTCCCAACCTCTATGGTGAGGATCCGGCCGTTCAAATCACTGGTGCGCGCGGAAGCGCCGCCAGTGAGCAGACGCTGGATCAGATTCAGTCCGCATTAAAACAGGACAATATCCAGAGCAAATCTGTTGCGCTGGAAAATGGTGCGATTACCGCGCGCTTCGCCAATACGGATGTGCAGTTACGCGCCCGTGAAGCGATCATGAAAGCACTGGGTGAAGACTACGTCGTGGCGCTGAACCTCGCGCCTGCCACGCCCCGCTGGCTGACCATGCTGTCAGCAGAACCGATGAAACTCGGTCTCGACCTGCGTGGCGGCGTGCACTTCCTGATGGAAGTGGACATGGACACCGCACTCAGCAAACTGCAGGAGCAGAATGCTGATACGCTGCGTAGCGACCTGCGCGCCAAAAATATCCCCTATACCAACGTCAATAAAATCGCGAACTACGGCGTGGAAATTCGTTTCCGTGACGCCGCCAGCCGCGATGCGGCGATTTCCTGGCTCTCTTCCCGTCATCAGGATCTGGTGATTAACAGCAGCGGCAGCGATGCGCTGCGTGCCACCATGAGCGATGCCCGTCTCAGCGAAGCGCGTGAATATGCGGTTCAGCAGAACATCACGATTCTGCGTAACCGTGTGAACCAGCTGGGCGTGGCGGAACCGCTGGTTCAGCGTCAGGGTTCCGATCGCATCGTGGTGGAACTGCCAGGGATTCAGGACACGGCGCGCGCCAAAGAGATTCTGGGTGCGACCGCAACCCTGGAATTCCGTCTGGTGAACACCACCGTAGATCCGAGCGCAGCCGCCAGTGGGCGTGTGCCGGGTGACTCCGAAGTCAAAAAGATGCGTGACGGCCAGCCGGTCGTACTCTACAAGCGGGTGATTCTGACCGGTGACCACATCACCGACTCGACCTCCAGCATGGATGAGTACAACCAGCCTCAGGTGAATATTTCACTGGATGGCGCAGGCGGAAACATCATGTCGAACTTCACCAAGGACAACATCGGTAAACCGATGGCGACCCTGTTTGTGGAGTACAAAGACAGCGGTAAGAAAGATGCCAATGGCCGTTCCATTCTGGTGAAGCAGGAAGAGGTGATTAACGTCGCCAATATCCAGTCTCGCCTGGGGAACAGCTTCCGCATTACCGGTATCAACAATCCGAACGAAGCGCGTCAGCTGTCGCTGCTGCTGCGTGCCGGTGCGTTGATTGCGCCAATCCAGATTGTGGAAGAGCGCACTATCGGACCGACCATGGGTCAGCAAAACATTACTCAGGGTCTGGAAGCCTGCCTCTGGGGTCTGCTCGCGTCGATCCTGTTCATGGTGGTGTTCTACAAGAAGTTTGGTCTGATTGCGACCAGTGCGCTGCTGGTAAACCTGGTGCTGATTGTCGGCATCATGTCCCTGCTGCCGGGCGCGACCCTGACCATGCCGGGTATTGCCGGTATCGTGTTAACCCTGGCGGTGGCAGTTGATGCCAACGTACTGATTAACGAACGTATTAAAGAAGAGCTGCGCAACGGGCGCTCGGTTCAGCAGGCAATCCATGAGGGCTACAAAGGCGCCTTCTCCAGTATTGTTGATGCGAACGTGACCACCCTGATCAAAGTGATCATTCTTTACGCGGTCGGCACCGGTTCGATCAAAGGCTTTGCGATTACCACCGCTATCGGTATCGCGACCTCAATGTTCACCGCGATTATCGGTACCCGTGCCATTGTTAACCTGGTTTACGGTGGCAAACGCATCAACAAGCTGTCTATCTGAGGAGTGCGTTGTGGCACAGGAATATAACATTGAGCAGTTGAACCACGGGCGTAAAGTCGTCGACTTTATGCGCTGGGATACGCTGGCCTTCATCATTTCGGGACTGCTGATCGTCGCTGCGATTGCGATCGTGGGCGTGCGCGGTTTTAACTGGGGCCTCGATTTCACCGGCGGTACCGTGATTGAGATTGCGCTGGAAAAACCTGCCGACCTCGACACGCTGCGCAGCGATCTGGTGAAAGCGGGCTTTGACGAGCCGCTGGTGCAGAACTTTGGCAGCAGCCGTGACGTCATGGTGCGTATGGCACCGGTTACCGGTCCGGCAGGCACCGAAATAGGCAATAAAGTGGTGTCGGTGATTAACCAGACCACCCAGCAGAACGCGACCGTTAAGCGCATTGAGTTCGTAGGCCCGAGCGTGGGCAGCGACCTGGCGCAGGCGGGGGCGATGGCGCTGTTGTCTGCACTGATTGCGATTCTGATCTATATCGGTTTCCGCTTTGAGTGGCGTCTGGCACTGGGCACCGTGCTGGCGCTGGCGCATGACGTCATCATCACCTGCGGTCTGCTGGCGCTGTTCCGTATTGAAATCGACCTGACGATTGTTGCCTCACTGATGTCAGTGATTGGCTACTCGCTTAACGATAAAATCGTGGTCTCTGACCGTATTCGTGAAAACTTCCGCAAGATCCGTCGCGGCAGCGCTTACGATATTACCAACGTGTCCCTGACCCAGACCTTAAGCCGTACGCTGATTACCTCGCTGACCACACTGGCGATGATCCTCATCCTCTTCATCTTTGGTGGTGCGCTGCTGAAAGGCTTCTCACTGACCATGCTGATTGGTGTGACGATCGGTACGATTTCATCCAT
This sequence comes from Pantoea anthophila, assembly GCF_026104315.1. Classification (NCBI taxonomy): domain Bacteria; kingdom Pseudomonadati; phylum Pseudomonadota; class Gammaproteobacteria; order Enterobacterales; family Erwiniaceae; genus Pantoea; species Pantoea anthophila. The sequence continues at coordinate 2,997,365 of NZ_CP110473.1, read as the reverse complement.
TTATGTCTCTTCGGCGCTGGCGCTGAAGCTGGGCATGAAGCGTGAACATATGCTGGTGCAGAAGGTTGAGAAAGAGGGCGCAGATCAGCCTTCTATCCTGCCGTAATCGCATGACAGAAATGAAAACGGGCAGCCCTGGGGCTGCCCGTTTTTTTGCGCCGGCCGTCAGGGTAATGCCGGTGCAGCAGGTGGGGTCTGGGTCGGCACGTTACCGGTCACGTTATGCACGCGGACGTAGCCGATCTGCTCCGGTGTCAGACCGCTGAGGCGCAGCGGAACGGTGACCGAATGCTGCGGCAGCAGGGAGGCAGGCACGGTGATGGTCTGACTCAGCGTGTCATTGCCGAGCGGCTTGCCGCTGGCGGGATCGAGCTCACCCCAGATCACCGTGGCGTTCAGCGCAGGCAACGGCTGTTCATCCATCGAACGCACCGTGAGGGTTGCCCGCGAGCCGCTCGCTTCAGCCGTGACGGGCGACAGCGTCAGCCGCAGCGTACCGAGCCGGGTCTGCAACGCCACGGGCGTATTGGCCTGTGGCAGCAGCCATGCTCCCTGCTGCGACTGGCTGTTCAGCTGTCCCTGAATCTCCAGCGCACTGGCTTGCGAGGTCAGGTGCTGCATCTGCTGATTAAGCTGATTCACTTCCTGATGCAGCTCTCTGACCTGCGGTGTGCTGGCGGTGCTGCTGCACCCGCTCAGCGTCACCAGAGAGAGCGCCACCGGAACCCAAACCATCCTGTTCATAAGTTATCCTTGTCCGTTATTTCGGAATGCGTAACACCTGACCAGGGTAGATCTTATCAGGGTGCGACAGCATCGGTTTATTCGCTTCGAAAATCTTATTGTACTCATTGGCGTTGCCATAGACCTGTTTCGAGATGGCGCTCAGCGTATCGCCTTTTTTCACCGTGTAGAGTTCGGACTCCGCTGCGCTGTCGGTGACGGTAACCTTGTCTTCCACTTTGGTAATGCCCGCGACGTTGCCCGCTGCGATCAGAATCTTCTCTTTCAACTCTTGAGAGAGGCCATCGCCGGTCACCGTGACGGTATCGCCATTCACTTTGACATCAACCTTGTCGCTGTCGGGTAATCCGAGTTTGTTGATGTGCTCCTGCAGCTTTTTATTCTGGTCATCACCGCCATGCACGGCATCCCACAATTTTTCACCCGCTTCTTTCACAAAGTTAAACAGACCCATACAACCTCCAGTGTGTTAGTGGAAAATTTCAATTGCAGCCCTTAAAGCGTAGTCCCTTTTGCTGCAGACGAAATTTAGCATCGTTTATCCTGAGAGGTGAATCCTCTGAAAGGCACGAAGAGATTTTGTTGATTCGCAGTTCGCGCTACACTGTCTGACCCATCACTCTCGCGTCAGGAAACGTCATGCATTGCCCATTCTGCTCCGCTGTGGACACCAAAGTGATTGATTCTCGTCTGGTTAGTGAAGGCTCTTCGGTGCGCCGCCGCCGCCAGTGTCTGATGTGCCATGAGCGCTTTACCACCTTTGAGGTGGCAGAACTGGTGATGCCTCGCGTGGTGAAAAGCAATGACGTGCGCGAACCCTTCAATGAAGACAAAATGGCCAGCGGGATGATGAAGGCGCTGGAAAAGCGTCCGGTCAGCGCTGACGCGGTGGAAAGCGCCGTGAACCATATCAAAACCCAGCTGCGTGCCACGGGTGAACGGGAGATCCCCAGTAAGCTGATTGGCAACCTGGTGATGGATGAGCTGAAAAAACTCGATAAGGTGGCCTACATCCGCTTCGCCTCGGTTTACCGCAGCTTTGAAGATATCCGGGATTTTGGCGAAGAGATCGCCCGTTTACAGGATTAAAGTATGGATGAACGCTATATGGCGCGCGCGCTGGAGCTGGCGCGACGCGGCCGTTTTACCACCATGCCCAACCCCAACGTCGGCTGCGTTATCGTACGCGATGGTGAGGTCGTGGGGGAGGGGTGGCACCAGCGCGCCGGAGAACCCCATGCGGAAGTCCACGCGCTGCGTATGGCAGGCGAAAAAGCGCGCGGTGCTACCGCCTATGTGACGCTGGAGCCGTGCAGTCATCATGGCCGTACGCCTCCCTGCTGTGATGCCCTGATCGCCGCCGGCGTGAAGCGGGTCGTGGCCGCGATGCAGGACCCGAATCCACAGGTCGCCGGTCGCGGGCTGCACCGCCTGCAGCAGGCGGGCATTGAGGTCAGCCACGGTCTGATGATGCCGGAAGCGGAGGCACTCAATCGCGGCTTCCTCAAGCGGATGCGCACCGGGTTTCCCTGGATTCAGCTTAAACTGGGCGCGTCGCTGGATGGCCGGACCGCCATGGCCAGCGGCGAAAGTCAGTGGATTACCTCTGCGGCTGCGCGTCGTGATGTGCAGCGTCTGCGGGCGCAAAGTGCGGCTATCCTGAGCAGCAGCGCAACCGTGCTGGCGGACGATCCCTCCCTGACGGTGCGCTGGTCCGAACTCAGTGCGGACACCCAGGCGCTGCTGGATGAGCAGCAGCTGCGTCAGCCGGTGCGGGTGATTATCGACAGCCAGAATCGCGTTACGTCCGGGCATCGCCTGATTACGCAGCCGGGAGAAACCTGGCTGATGCGCCATCAGCCGGATCAGCAGAGCTGGCCCGCAGGCGTAACGCAAATTGCCGTTCCGCAGCGCGAGCATCAGCTGGATCTGGTGGCGATGATGATGCTGCTGGGCCAGCGCCAGATCAACAGCGTCTGGGTTGAAGCGGGCGCAACGCTGGCGGGTGCGCTGCTGCAGGCGGGACTGGCTGATGAGCTGATCGTCTACGTGGCACCTAAGCTGTTAGGTGATGAAGGCCGCGGCCTGTGTCACTTGCCCGGACTCAGTCAGCTGGCTGATGCGCCTGCCTTTCGTTTCAGCGATGTCCGTCAGGTCGGAGACGATTTACGCCTGACCCTGACGCCGCAATAACACGGGCGGAAAAGCGAGAGCACGCCGCCGAAGAGTATGATAGAATCCGCCCCCCTGCGCGGGGCTAAATAAACCCCTGAAAGGATAAGTATGAAAGTTATCGAAGCTGCTGTTGCAACGCCTGAGGCCAGTGTTGCCATCGTTATCGCGCGTTTTAACAACTTCATTAATGACAGCCTGCTGGAGGGTGCAATTGATGCCCTGAAACGTATCGGCCAGGTCAAAGATGACAATATCACCGTAGTCTGGGTTCCCGGCGCCTACGAACTGCCTCTGGCAGCTCGCGCGCTGGCTAACGCCGGCAAATATGATGCGATTATCGCCCTCGGCACCGTGATTCGTGGTGGCACTGCCCACTTCGAATATGTGGCGGGTGAAGCCAGCTCCGGTATCGCCAGCGTCGCCATTAACAGCGACATTCCTGTCGCGTTTGGCGTACTGACAACCGAAAGCATCGAGCAGGCCATTGAACGTGCCGGTACCAAAGCCGGTAACAAAGGTGCGGAAGCCGCACTGACCGCGCTCGAAATGATCAACGTATTGAAAGCCATTAAAGCCTGATTTTTGTAAGGGGAATTTTGTGAAACCTGCTGCTCGTCGTCGCGCCCGTGAGTGCGCTGTTCAGGCGCTTTACTCCTGGCAGTTGTCGAATAACGACATTGCCGATGTGGAATACCAGTTTCTGGCGGAACAGGACGTCAAAGACGTCGACATTACCTATTTCCGCGAACTGCTGTCCGGTGTGGCGACCAACAGTGCGTATCTGGATGGACTGATGAAGCCCTACCTGTCGCGTCAGCTTGAAGAGCTGGGCCAGGTAGAAAAAGCGATCCTGCGCATCTCACTGTATGAGCTGAGCAAACGTGATGATGTGCCCTATAAAGTGGCCATCAACGAAGGGATTGAGCTGGCGAAAGTCTTCGGCGCTGAAGACAGTCATAAATTTGTTAACGGCGTGCTGGATAAAGCCGGTCCACAGATTCGACCCCATCGCAAATAAACAAAAAGGCCGGCTTGCCGGCCTTTTTTCATAGAGGGTTAAGCGGAACGTAATTATGTCTTGTGGTGAATTTGAACTCATCGCACGCTACTTCAACCGCAGAACACGCAGCCGCCGTGATGTCGAACTCGGCATCGGTGACGATTGTGCGTTACTGAGCGTGCCGGAAAAACAGACGCTGGCGATCAGCACCGATACCCTGGTTGCCGGTGTGCACTTCTTACGGGATATCCATCCCGCCGATCTTGGCTACAAAGCCCTGGCTGTTAATCTCAGCGACCTCGCCGCTATGGGCGCCGATCCCGCGTGGCTGACGCTGGCCCTGACGCTGCCGCAGGTCGATGAGAGCTGGCTGTCGGCGTTCAGTGAGAGCCTGTTTGAGCTGCTGGAGTATTATGATATGCAGCTGGTGGGCGGTGACACCACGCGCGGCCCGCTGAGCCTGACGCTGGCGATTCACGGTCTGGTGCCGCAGGGCCGGGCCCTGAAACGCTCCGGCGCGAAGCCGGGTGACTGGATCTACGTGACCGGCACGCTGGGTGACAGCGCGGCGGGGCTGGCGCTTCTGCAGCATCACTGCCGCATCAGCGATCCGGCGGTGCATGAGGCGCTGATCAAACGCCATCTGCGCCCCATGCCGCGCATTCTGCAGGGACAGGCCCTGCGTGCGCTGGCCTCCTCTGCGGTAGACCTCTCTGACGGCCTGATTTCCGATCTCGGTCACGTGCTGAAAGCCAGCGGCTGTGGCGCACGGCTTAATCTTGATGCTCTGCCGCTTTCTGGCGCGCTGCGTGACCATTTCGACCCTGAGCAGGTTCTGCGTTGGGCGCTGAGTGGGGGAGAGGATTATGAGCTCTGCTTCACCGTGCCGGAGGTGAATCGCGGCGCGCTGGATGTGGCGCTGGGTCATCTGGGCGTGCCCTACACCTGCATCGGTCAGATAGCACCGGAGTCGGAAGGCTTAACGCTGCTGGATAATGGCAAGCCCGCCACCTTCCGCCATAAAGGATTTGATCACTTTGATACGAAATAACGATGTGGCCAAAGGCCGCCTGCGGATGAGCAATCCCTGGCATCTGCTGGCGACCGGTTTTGGCAGCGGGTTAAGCCCGGTGGTGCCTGGCACCATGGGATCGCTGGCGGCGATCCCGTTCTGGTGGCTGATGACGTTTCTGCCGCAGGACCTCTATTCGCTGGTCGTGCTGGTCGGCATCTGCGTCGGCGTTTACCTCTGTCATCGCACCGCCAAAGATATGGGCGTTCACGATCATGGCAGTATTGTCTGGGATGAGTTTATCGGCATGTGGATTACGCTGATGGCGATTCCGGTCAACAGCTGGCAGTGGGTGCTCGGGGGATTTGTGCTGTTCCGTATTCTGGATATGTGGAAACCCTGGCCGATTCGCTGGTTTGATCGCAACGTGCACGGTGGCATGGGCATTATGGTCGATGACATCATTGCCGGGGTCATTTCGGCTGCCATGCTGTATGGCATCGGGGTCTGGCTGGCGGGCTGATCCGCTCACCCGCGATAAGATGACGCCCTTGCCGGGCGTCATCTGACAGCATTATTCGAATCCCACCGCCTGATGCGGCTGATAGACCTCTTCCAGCAGGGTAATCTCGTCGTCACTCAGTGTGACATCCACCGCCTTCACCAGATCCGCAAACTGCTCAGCACGCGACGCGCCGATGATTGGCGCCGTGACGGCAGGTTTGCTCAGCAGCCAGGCCAGGGCGACCTGTGCCCGCGTCACGCCTTTGCTCTCCGCCACCTGTGCCAGACGCTGCGCAATGGCGGCATCATTCTCTTCGGTGGTGGCATAGAGCTTCGCCATGACCTGATCAGAGGTGGAGCGAGCGGTGTTTTCACCCCAGGGGCGGGTCAGCTTACCGCGCGCCAGCGGGCTCCAGGGCAGCACGGCGATCTGCTCTTTCTGACAGAGCGGATGCATTTCACGCTCCTCTTCACGCTGAATCAGGTTGTACTGATCCTGCATGCTGACAAAGCGATGCCAGCCCTGTTGCGACTGCATCTGTAACGCCTGTGCAAACTGGCTGGCGTGCATGGATGAAGCCCCGATGTAGCGCGCTTTGCCCGACTGTACGACATCATGCAGCGCTTCCAGCGTCTCTTCCAGCGGCGTCTCGTAATCCCAGCGGTGAATCTGCAGCAGATCGACATACTCCATGCCGAGGCGCTGCAGGCTGTCATCAATGGATTGCAGGATATTTTTGCGCGACAGACCCTGTGAGAGGTTGCTCAGGGGGAAATAGACTTTGGTGGCGACCACAATCTCTTCACGGCGCGCAAAATCTTTCAGCGCCCGTCCCAGGATCTCTTCACTGCTGCCGTCCGAATAGCTGTTGGCCGTGTCGAAGAAGTTGATCCCTGCGTTCAGCGCCTGCTGGATCAGCGGACGGCTGCTCGCTTCAGGCAGCGTCCAGGCGTGGTTGCCGCGCGTCGGCTCGCCATAGGTCATGCAGCCCAGACAGAGGCGCGAAACCTGAAGGTCGGTGGTTCCCAGTTGAATCAGTTTCATGGTGGAGGCTCCTGCGAAAGTGCAAAGGTTTCAGCATAGCAGGGCGTTGCGCTCCCCGGAGGGAGCGCAGAGAGGAGAGGTTACTGCGCCAGCCAGCGGGTGATCTGCTGCTGGATACCTTCGGCGTCCAGCAGGTAGTCATGGCGCACTTCTTCCTGTGTGCCCTGCGGGATAAATTCATCGGGCAGGCCGATATTGAGAACCGGCACAGCCAGGCGTTTCGCCATGACGAACTCATTGACGCCGCTGCCTGCACCGCCCTTGATTGCGCCTTCTTCCAGCGTAATCAGTGACGTGTGGGTGGCGGCCAGTTCGGCAATCAGCGCCTCATCCAGCGGCTTCACAAAGCGCATATCGACCAGGGTCGCATTCAGCGCTTCCGCCGCAGCGGCCGCTTCCGGCAGCAGCGTACCGAAGTTCAGAATCGCCAGTTCTTCACCCTGACGTTTCACCACGGCTTTGCCCAGCGGCAGGCTCTGTAGCGGTGCCAGTGGGGTGCCAACGCCGGTGCCGCGCGGATAACGCACGGCGCTCGGCCCGTCCTGATAGTGATAGCCGGTGTAGAGCATCTGACGGCACTCATTTTCGTCGCTGGGGGTCATGATCACCATCTCCGGCACACAGCGCAGATAGGCGAGATCAAATGCGCCCTGGTGAGTCTGACCGTCCGCGCCAACAATACCACCGCGATCGATAGCAAACAGGACCGGCAGTTTCTGGATAGCGACGTCATGGATCAGCTGATCGTAGGCGCGCTGCAGGAAGGTGGAATAGATGGCCACAATCGGCTTATAACCGCCAATCGCCATACCGGCGGCGAAGGTCACCGCGTGCTGCTCGGCGATCGCCACATCAAAATATTGCTGCGGGAACTCACGAGAGAAGGCCACCATGCCGGAGCCTTCACGCATCGCCGGGGTAATTGCCATCAGCTTCGGATCGTCGGCGGCCATTTCGCACAGCCAGTTGCCGAAGATTTTAGAGTAGCTCGGCAGACCTTCGGCACTTTTCGGCAGTTCGCCGATGGCCGGATCGAATTTAGGGACGGCGTGCCAGGCAATCGGATCTTCCTCTGCCGGGGCGTAGCCTTTACCTTTCTTCGTCATGATATGCAGGAACTGCGGCCCTTTCAGGTTGCGCATGTTACTCAGCGTATTGACCAGCGTCAGGACATCGTGGCCATCAACCGGACCGATGTAGTTGAAGCCTAACTCTTCAAACAGCGTTCCCGGCACCACCATGCCTTTGAGGTGCTCTTCCGTACGCTTAACCAGCTCTTTAATCGGGGGCAGGTTAGTCAGTACGCGCTTACTGCCTTCACGCAGTCGCGCGTAGGTTTTACCTGACAGGATCTGCGCCAGACGGTTATTCAGCGCGCCGACGTTTTCGGAGATCGACATCTCATTGTCATTGAGGATCACCAGCATGTCCGGTTTGATATCACCGGCATGGTTCATCGCTTCAAACGCCATGCCTGCGGTGATAGCCCCATCGCCGATAATACAGGCGGTGCGACGACCCTGACCTTCGCGTTCTGCCGCCGCGGCCATGCCCAGACCGGCACTGATGGAGGTCGACGAGTGACCGACGCTCAGCACGTCATATTCACTTTCGCCGCGCCACGGGAACGGATGCACGCCGTTTTTCTGACGGATGGTGCCGATGCGATCGCGGCGACCGGTCAGAATTTTATGCGGATAAGCCTGATGACCGACATCCCACACCAGATGATCAAAAGGGGTGTTGTAGACATAATGCAGCGCGACAGTCAGTTCGACGACGCCCAGACCCGATGCAAAATGGCCGCTGGAGCGGCTCACGCTGTCTAACAGATACTGACGCAGTTCATCACACAGTGCAGGCAGCTTCTCTTTCGGCAGGGCACGCAGCTCCTGAACCGTGTTTGCCAGCGCCAGTGTCGGGTATTTAGCAATATCAAAACTCATCAGAGACTCATTATGGAAGTTATTTGTCGCGTTCAATTATGAAGCTCGCCAGCGCCTGCAGTGCTGTGGTGTTATAGGAGTGCGCAGCGAGCAATTCCAGAGCATCAAGGGCTTCCTGATACAAATCCCGCGCTTTGGCACGGGCATTTTCTAAGCCTAACAGTGAAGGATAGGTGCTTTTGCCCAGTTGCTGATCGGCACCCTGACGTTTTCCGATAACGGCGGTGTCACCCACCACGTCCAGGATATCGTCCTGCACCTGAAACGCGAGACCGATAGCCTCAGCATAGCGGTCGAGCAGCGGCAGGGCTTCACGGCCCGCATCGCCTGCGGTAAAAGCACCTAAGCGGACGGCTGAGCGGATCAGCGCGCCCGTTTTGTGGCGATGGATCTGCTCCAGCTGATTGAGATCCACCGATTTACCCTCTGCCGCCAGATCAAGCGCCTGACCGCCACACATGCCGGCCACGCCACTGGCGTTTGCCAGTTCAGAGATCATCCGCAGCCGGTACTCCGCGCTGACACCCGGCATGGCTGCGTCAGTCAGAATTGAGAAGGCCAGCGTCTGCAGGGCATCGCCTGCCAGTATCGCCGTATCTTCGCCATATTTAATGTGACAGGTCGGCTGCCCGCGACGCAGTGCATCGTCATCCATCGCAGGGAGATCGTCATGAATCAGAGAGTACGCATGAATGCATTCAACCGCGGCGGCGGGCGCATCCAGACTCGCCGGGTCGGCGCGGAGCATCTCACCGGTCGCGTAGACCAGAAAAGGGCGCAGGCGTTTACCACCCAATAATGCCCCATAATGCATGGCATTAACCAGAGGAGAACTCTGAAAAGGAAGTGGCGCTATAAAACGCGTCAGCGCGGCGTTGACCTGCTGCTGATACGCGTCGAGTAATCGGACAAAATCCATTAGTCATTTTCCGGCGTGAAAGCAGTGAGGTCGGCGTTTTTATCATCGTTCAGCAGAATACGGACACGCTGTTCAGCCTGCTGCAGCGTCTGCTGGCCTGTCCGCGCCAGCTGCACGCCGCGCTCAAACTCGTTCAGGGCTTCTTCCAGCGGCAGTTCACCACTTTCCAGACGGCTGACAATCTGCTCCAGCTGCTGCAATGACGTTTCGAAGCTGGCTGGCTGTTCGGCTTTTTTCGGCATATTTCGTGTCGACTCACGGTTGGGACATTATCTCGCAATCGGTCATGGTAGCTGAGACCCTATGATTAGCAAAATAATCAATGCGGCAGCTGATGAAGAAGCAGTCACCTGACAAAGGTGATATACTCCCGCGCCTCGGATGCGGTTGCGCCTTGCAGCCCGCAATTTTGTGATTTTACCAGCTAAGTGCTGCCTCTTTTAGCACTTATTTGCCCAACGAAGCTGTGTCGCCATGAAGTTTATCATCAAGTTATTTCCTGAAATCACCATCAAGAGTCAGTCGGTGCGTTTGCGCTTTATCAAGATTCTTGCCAGCAATATCCGTAACGTCCTGAAAACCGTCAGCGACGACATCGCCGTTGTGCGTTACTGGGATCACATTGAAGTGCGCTCAAAAAACGACGCGCTGCGGGACATTATTCCCGATGAGCTGACGCGCATTCCGGGGATTCATCACGTTTTAGCGGTTGAAGATCGCGAGTACACCGATATTCATCACATCTTCGAACAGACCTTAGCGCAGTATCGCGACAGCCTCGAAGGAAAGAGCTTCTGCGTTCGGGTTAAACGTCGTGGTAAGCATAGCTTCAGTTCGCAGGATGTGGAGCGCTATGTGGGCGGCGGGCTGAACCAGCACATCGAAAGCGCCCGTGTGCAGCTTAAAAACCCGGAGGTAACGGTTAATCTCGAAGTGGACGAGAATCAGCTGACGCTGGTGACCGCACGCTATGAGGGGCTGGGCGGTTTCCCAATCGGCACACAGGAAGATGTGCTGTCGCTGATTTCCGGTGGCTTTGACTCCGGCGTCTCCAGCTACATGCTGCTGCGCCGCGGCAGCCGCGTACACTACTGCTTCTTTAATCTTGGCGGCGCCGCCCATGAGATTGGCGTCCGTCAGGTCGCGCACTATCTCTGGAACCGCTTTGGCCGTTCGCACCGGGTGCGTTTTGTGGCGATCAATTTTGAGCCGGTCGTCGGTGAGATCCTGGAAAAAGTGGATGACGGTCAGATGGGCGTGGTGCTGAAGCGCATGATGGTGCGTGCCGCTTCCCGCGTGGCTGAGCGTTACGGCGTACAGGCGCTGGTCACCGGTGAAGCGGTCGGGCAGGTATCGAGCCAGACGCTGACCAACCTGCGTCTGATTGATAACGCCTCCGATACGCTGATTCTGCGTCCGCTGATCTCTCACGACAAAGAGCACATCATCAAAGTCGCCCGGGAGATCGGCACCGAAGATTTTGCCAGTACCATGCCGGAATATTGTGGGGTGATTTCCAAAAGCCCGACAGTGAAGGCGGTGAAAGCGAAGATCGAGGCAGAAGAGCAGAATTTCGACTTCACGATTCTGGATCGCGTGGTGGAAGAGGCGACCAATGTCGATATCCGCACCATCGCTGAGCAGACAGAAGAGGAGGTGGTGGAAGTTGAAACCGTCGCGCTGCTGAGTGAAAACGACGTGGTGCTGGATATCCGCGCCATCGACGAGCAGGAAGAGAATCCGCTTGAGCTGAAGGCCACGGAGGTGAAATCACTACCGTTTTACAAACTCAGCACGCAGTTTGGCGATCTCGATCAGAACCGCACCTGGCTGCTTTACTGCGATCGCGGCGTGATGAGCCGTCTGCAGGCCCTCTATCTGCATGAGCAGGGCTTTAAGAACGTGAAAGTCTACCGCCCGTAGTGCTGGCTTACGGTCAGTCAGACCCTGTCGGGGTCTGACTGATGAGCCTGATCACGCCTGATAGTCATAAATGCCGGGTGCCAGCACCAGCTGTGCGGCAACGTCGCGCGCCATTTCTTTTCCCACCAGTAGATCGATCAGCTTCAGTGCAAAATCCATGGCCGTGCCGGGTGCCTGGCTGGTGAGCAGTTTTACCCGCGGGTCCCAGACGACGCGGCGCTCCATCCATTTCTCCGCCGGAATGGTCTCTTTTAAGCCAGGAAAGCCGGTCATGTTTCCGACAGGGAACAGATCGTGGGGAACCAGCACCGTACCTGCCGCCGCGCAAATCGCCGCAACGATTTTATCGCTGAGATGAAACTGACGCACCGTTTCGACCAGCAGCGGGCTGTCACGGAAGGTCTCCGCGCCTTTCAGGCCACCAGGCAGGACAATGGCGGCGAAATCGTTGTCGGCGACCTCGACCAGCGGGGCGTCAGCCAGCAGGCGGACACCGCGTGAGCAGACGATCTCCCGGCTGCCATCGCTTTCGACGCTGGCGGTGACGACGTTCAGCCCGGCACGAACCAGCAGGTCGATGGTGGTGACGGCTTCGGTCTCTTCACTGCCATGTGCCAGGCAAACCAGCACCGATGCGTTCGCGGTCATAATGGGACTCCTTGCGTTTTACAATGTCATACAGACGGGTGTTCTCCGACAGCACCAGGCCGTGCGTCCGGGCGCGGCGCAGTAAAAAGCCGCTGATGTAGTCGATTTCGGTGAGCCGCTGGGCGCGGATATCCTGCAGCATGGAAGAGGTGTTCGCCGCCGTGCTTTCAATCACGTCGAAGATAATATCCTGCAGGCTTTCGCTGGCTACGTTCTGGCCTTCGCGCTCCATGACCCAGCTGATCTCTTCGCATAACTGCGCAATCTGTTCCGGATACGCACGCAGCGCGCCGTTCTGGCACTCATACTCCACGCTGAGCGGGTTGATCACGCAGTTCACCGCCAGCTTGCGCCAGCAGGCCGCACGGATGTTGTCATGCCAGGCGACATCGGGCAGGGCATGGTGCAGGATGTCGGCCAGATCGCTGTAAGCAGCGCTTTTACGGTTACCGGGGCCGATGTGGGTGATGCCGCTGGCGATGTGTTTGATGACGGTGCCATCACGCATCGCGGCGTGCGTCGTGACGCCGCGCAGTAGCGGCTGAGTTAACCCTTTAAGCTCCTCCAGCGTGCCCATGCCGTTATGCAGCAGCAGCACCGGGCAGTTTTCCGGCAGAACGCTTTCCAGATTTTTCACGGCGGGCGACACCTGTGGCGCTTTTAGCGTAACCAGCAGCAGCTGGCTTTCCGCCAGAAACAGCGGATCGTTAGCGATGAAGGTGCGGTTGGCTATGTTGCCTTCCGGGTCGACGACATTGGCCGAGCAATAGGGCTGCGGCACCCGCAACCATCCCTGCACCTCGTGTCCCTGACGGGCGAGCGCTGTCAGCCAGACCTGACCCAGAGCACCGCACCCTAACACGGTAATTTTCATACTGCCTCCCGCTGGCGGGCTATCCATTTATTATTTACTGTCACACCATGAGTATAGCGTCGTGCACAGCCTGATTTTATTTAGCACCGTAAGACGCGTATTATGCATGTCACTTTAGCGTCAGGAGAAGAAGAGATGCCATCTTTCGATATCGTTTCAGAAGTCGATCTGCAGGAAATTCGCAATGCGGTGGAGAATGCCAACCGTGAGGTGTCTACCCGCTTCGATTTCCGCAACGTGAGCGCCGAGTTTGAGCTCAACGAAAAGAATGAAACCATTAAAATCACCAGCGAGTCTGATTTCCAGGTTAAACAGCTGGTCGATATTTTGCGTGAGAAGTTACTGAAGCGCGGGATTGAAGGCGGTGCTTTAGAGGTGCCGGAAGAGATTGAGCACAGCGGTAAAAGCTGGGCGGTCGATGCCAAACTGAAAAAGGGCATTGAGAGCGACGTAGCGAAGAAGCTGGTGAAGCTGATCAAAGACAGTAAGCTGAAAGTACAGACCCAGATTCAGGGGGAAGCGTTACGAGTGACCGGCAAAGCGCGCGATGATCTGCAGAGCGCAATGGCGATTGTGCGCGGCAGCAATCTGGGGCAGCCATTCCAGTTTAAAAACTTCCGCGATTAAGCGGGGCAGGCTGTTTTTTGGCCTGAAGGCAGTTATGAAAAACCCGGCTCAGGCCGGGTTTTTTGTTGTCGAACCGGATATCGTCTGGATGATTACGTTCTGGTTCCCTAAGTCTTTGAATTTATGAGTCATCTGTAAGAAGGGTGCGGCTTTTGCGACTTTCCGATCTGACCCTGTTCCCTGAGCCAACTCGATCTCAACACTACCATGGCAAACCGGCCTTTTATCAGCAACTCCCCAGCAACGCTTCCAGCTCAGGGCGGCTGGTCACTTTACTGTCGATTTTGATGTAGGCACTTTTCTCTTCCGGCACGATAAACACGGAGTTCACCCCTTTCTGCGCTTTCAGGCGCTGCTCCAGATTCGGCAAAGCCAGTGCCGCGTCACTCAGCACAATGCGCAGGCTGCTCACATAAGGAGGTTCCTGCATCGTCATACTGACAAACAGCCAGGCCGCAGCCACCATTGCGCCGACCATAAACACGGTCTGTGCATCGAAATGACCAAACACCCAGCCGCCCATGCTGCCGCCAACGGCCACGCCAAGGAACTGGCTGGTGGAGTAAATGCCCATCGCCGTTCCTTTGTAACCGGCAGGCGACTCTTTACTGATCAGCGAAGGGAGAATGGCTTCCATCAGATTGAAAGCGAAGAAGAAGAGCTGAACCCCAACGACCAGCGTCCAGAAATGGCCTTCCGCACCCCACAGCACGATCTCGGCAATAACGATCATCCCGACGCAGCCCACAAAGACGCGCTTCATGCGACGCTTCACTTCGGCATAAATGATGAACGGCACCACGCCCGCAAAGGCAATCAGCATGGTCGAGAGATAGACTTTCCAGTGTTCCGGAGCCGGGAAACCCGCCTGCTCAAACTGCCCCGGCAAGGCGACAAAGCTCGACATCAGCAGGATATGCAGACAGAAAATACCGATATTCAGCTTCACCAGACGTGGATTTGCCAGCACCTTACGAAAGCTGCCTTTGACCATGCCTGATTCACGGTTCAGCACATGATGCGGGGTGGATGGCACCACCAGCAGCGTGATGACGATACCCAGCGAGGCCAGGATCGCAATCATCCAGAACAGCGCCTGCAGCCCTAACGCGTGCGTAACGACCGGACCGACGACCATCGCAATCGCAAAGGTGACACCAAAACTGATGCCGATAAAGGCCATCGCTTTGGTGCGGTTCTGTTCTCGCGTCAAATCGGAGAGCAGCGCCATCACGGCAGCGGCAATTGCGCCGGAGCCCTGCAATGCACGGCCCAGAATAATGCCCCAGATAGAGTCCGTGCAGGCAGCAATAACGCTACCCAGAACAAACAGCAGCAGTCCGCCCACGATCAACGGCTTTCGCCCGATGCGATCGGAAAGCAGACCAAAAGGAATCTGAAAAATCGCCTGGGCCAGGCCATAGATACCAATCGCCAGGCCGATCAGCGTTTCACTCGCGCCCTGTAATGCCATGCCATAAGTGGTCAGTACCGGCAGGACCATAAACATTCCCAGCATGCGCAGGGAAAAGACCGTACCGAGGCCCCATGTGGCACGCAGCTCCACCGGAGTCATTTTATTATCGTTCATTCCAACCTCTGTTAATGTGCTGCATTTATTCTAGGGGGCGGGGCAGGGCGGGTAAAACAATAGTTTTTAAGCAGTCGTAACAAAAAGAAAGGGCGCGAAAATCGCGCCCTTTTCATGCTCTTACGGTGTCCGTTACCAGACGTAAGTCAGCAGGTCCTTCGAGGCCGGAGCCATCGAATCTACCGACATCATCACGCTCAGCGCGGTAATCGTCACGATTGAGAAGACAAACAGTTTACGCGCCCAGACACGATCGTCAGCGGTTTTATAACCGGATAACGCCATGCCCAGCCACCAGACGCTGACCGCAGCGGCCACCACCAGATATTTGTAGCCGGCATAGCCACCCAGCGTCAGCATCAGCGTGGCAATCATAAACGCCAGGATATAGAGCGTAATATGATTTTTTGCTACGGAGATCCCTTTCACCACCGGCAGTACCGGGATGTTCGCCGCCTGGTAATCTTTGAAGCGGAAGATGGCAATCGCGTACGAATGCGGCATCTGCCACAGGCTGAAGATCGCCAGCAGGATTAAGGCACCGGCATCAAACTCATTGGATACCGCACAGTAGCCGATAACCGGCGGTGCAGCACCCGACAGACTGCCAATCAGCGTACCGTAAACGGAATGACGCTTCATGTAGAGGCTGTAGATGCCCACGTAAACCACGAAGCCCATCACCGCCAGCCACATGGCCAGCGGATTTGCACCGAAGTAGAGCAACGCAAAGCCAGCAATACCCAGCACAGTGGCATAAACCAGGCTTACTTTCGCGGAGATAAGGCCTTTTACCAGCACCCGATTCCTGGTTCTCTCCATCTTGATGTCGATGTCGCGGTCGATCACGTTGTTGAAAACACAACCCGATGCAACCACCAGTGACACGCCCACCAGGGTGATGAGAAACAGGGCGTAATCCGTGTTGCCTTTAGAGGCCAGCAGGAATCCGCCGATCACAGAAATTAAATTCCCGAAAATAATTCCTGGTTTTGTAACTTGCAGGTATTGCTTAAACATTACGCGTGACTCTTTAGTGAGGCATCATGTTGTAGTTGAGGTTCCACATGATCCACAGTGAGCCTACTACGACAATCAGGATGATGATGGCCGAGAAAACAATGGCTACCATGTTCCAGCCACCCTCAGATTTGCTGTCTAAGTGCAGGAAGTAAACCAGGTGAACCAGCACCTGGATAACCGCACAGACCAGAACAACACCGAGGATAGTACCGTGAGATGCACTGCCATCCATGACCATCCAGAACGGGATCGCCGTCAGGATGATAGAGAGGATGAAGCCGATCATGTAGGACTTCACGCTACCGTGTGAAGCGCCATGTTCGTTAACAGAATGACTCATTACATGGCTCCCATCAGGTAAACAACGGTGAAGACGCAAATCCAGACCACGTCCAGGAAGTGCCAGAACAGGCTCAGACACATGATACGGGTGCGGTTAGTCGCGTTCAGGCCACGTTTAGAAATCTGGAACATCAGCACCAGCATCCAGATCAGACCCGAGGTCACGTGCAGACCGTGGGTACCGACCAGCGTAAAGAAGCCAGACAGGAAGCCACTGCGATCCGGACCAAAGCCTTCCGCAATCAGGTGATGGAATTCATAGATTTCCATGCCGATGAAGCCCAGACCAAACAGGAAGGTCAGCGCCAGCCAGCCGATAACGGCACCTTTTTGCTCCTTGTTCATGGAGATAACAGCCATGCCGTACGTGATGGAGCTCAGCAGCAGCAGGGCGGTTTCTACCAGAACAAACGGCAGCTCAAAGATATCTTTACCTGCCGGGCCACCGGCAGTGTTGTTGACCATGACGGCATAGGTCGCAAACAGGGTTGCGAAGATAATGCAGTCACTCATCAGGTAGATCCAGAAGCCAAAGACTTTATTGGCTCCTGCATCGTGATGCCCATGCTCCGCATGGGCGTCGTGGTGATGTTTAATCAGAGTTTCAGTTGACATTATTTCAGACCTGCTTTGCTGATTTCGTCAAAGTGCTGGTTTTCAATCTTCTGAACTTCAGCAACCGGAACGTAGTAATCCACGTCTTCGTCGAAGCTCT
Organism: Pantoea anthophila; assembly: GCF_026104315.1. Lineage (NCBI taxonomy): Bacteria > Pseudomonadati > Pseudomonadota > Gammaproteobacteria > Enterobacterales > Erwiniaceae > Pantoea > Pantoea anthophila. The sequence goes on along the minus strand of NZ_CP110473.1, from coordinate 2,980,277 downwards.
TCACGATCCAGGTAACGATCATGCCGAGGAATGAAAGACCTGCCAGCCACCAGATATGCCAGATCAGCGCGAAGCCCATTACCGTCGCGAACGCACAGATAACCAGTGCAGCACCGCTGTTTTTCGGCATATGAATCTCTTCATACGACTCCGGCTGCTTGTACGCTTCGCCTTTCTCTTTCATTTCCCAGAAAGCGTCACGCTCATGCACATGCGGGATCACAGCAAAGTTATAGAACGGTGGTGGTGAAGAGGTTGCCCACTCCAGCGTACGACCGCCCCACGGGTCACCGGTCAGATCACGGTTCTGGTCACGGTCACGGACCGAAACGTAGAACATGGTCAGCTGACACAGGATACCCATTGCAATCAGACCTGCACCGACCGCAGCGACCACCAGCAGAGGGTGGAACTGTGGATCGATATCCTGGCTCAGACGACGGGTCATACCCATGAAGCCCAGCGCGTACAGCGGCATAAAGGCAACGAAGAAGCCGATGATCCAGAACCAGAAGGCGCGTTTGCCCCAGGTTTCGTTCAGGGTAAAGCCAAAGGCTTTCGGGAACCAGTAGGTCACGCCCGCCATACAACCGAAGACAACACCACCGATGATAACGTTATGGAAGTGTGCAATCAGGAACAGGCTGTTGTGCAGAATGAAGTCAGCACCCGGAACGGCCAGCAGTACGCCGGTCATACCCCCTACAGAGAAGGTTACTAGGAAGCCAACGGTCCACAGCATCGCAGAGTGCATCTGGATGCGACCCTGGTACATGGTGAACAGCCAGTTAAAGATTTTAACCCCGGTCGGAATCGCGATGATCATCGTCATGATACCGAAGAAGGCGTTAACGTTCGCACCCGCACCCATGGTGAAGAAGTGGTGGAGCCAGACGATGAACGACAGCACGGTAATCGCGATGGTCGCCCACACCAGTGAGGTGTAGCCAAACAGACGTTTTTTGGAGAAGGTCGCGGTAATTTCTGCGAACACACCAAAGACCGGCAGAACCAGAATATACACTTCCGGATGACCCCAGACCCAGATCAGGTTGACGTACATCATCATGTTCCCGCCCATTTCATTGGTGAAGAAATGGAAGCCGAGATAACGATCAAGGGTCAACAGCGCCAGGGTCACGGTCAGAACCGGGAACGCAGCGATGATCAGGACGTTGGTGCACAGCGCAGTCCAGGTAAAGACAGGCATTTTGAACAGGCTCATGCCCGGTGCACGCATCTTCAGGATGGTCACGAAGAAGTTAATACCGGTTAAGGTCGTACCGATACCGGAGAGCTGAAGACTCCAGATCCAGTAGTCGACCCCGACGCCGGGACTGTACTCCGCGCCGGACAGTGGCGGATAAGCCAGCCAGCCGGTCTGCGCGAACTCGCCCACACCCAGCGACAGGTTAACCAGGATCACACCGACCGCGGTAAACCAGAAGCTCAGGTTGTTCAGGAACGGGAACGCAACGTCACGTGCACCAATCTGCAGCGGAACGGCGATGTTCATCAGGCCAACCACGAAAGGCATCGCCACGAAGAAGATCATAATGACGCCGTGCGCCGTAAAGATCTGGTCGTAGTGATGCGGTGGAAGAATGCCCGCTTCACCGGCCGAAGCCATTACCTGTTGGGTACGCATCATGATCGCATCAGCAAAACCACGCAGCAGCATAACGAATGCCATGATGACGTACATGATACCCAGTTTTTTATGGTCGACAGACGTTAGCCATTCAGACCACAGATATTGCCATTTACCAAAATAGGTGATGGCAGCAATCAGTGCCAGACCACCTAAAATGATACCGGCGACCGTGACCATGATAATCGGCTCATGGTACGGCACTGCATCCAGTGTTAATTTTCCGAACATCGTATTATTCCTCGGCTCCCGCGGAAGCGGCGTGACTCATGTCCATACCTTCATGTTCAGGCATGTCCATCTTCCCGTGGCTGGTCATGAACTTAGCGATAACTTGCTTGAACAGTTCAGGATTCGCTGAAGAGAAATATTCCACCGGGTGGTTTTCGCTTGGTACAGCAACTTTCTCGAAATCTTCCATGGTGGTCAGCGTGTTAGGTGCTGCTTTAACTTTTGCTACCCACTGCTGGAATTCCGCATCGTCTTTGGTTGCAATGGCTTTGAACTTCATGCCAGAGAAACCGCGACCACTGAAGTTCGCAGAGATACCGTCGAAAGTCCCTGGCTCATTCGCAATCAGATGCAGCTTGGTCTGCATACCGGCCATCGCATAAATCTGGCTGCCGAGCGTTGGAATGAAGAAAGAGTTCATGACGGAGTTAGACGTGATTTTGAAGTTCACTGGCGTGTTTGCCGGGAAGGCAATCTGGTTCACGGTTGCAATACCCTGTTCCGGGTAAATAAACAGCCATTTCCAGTCCAGTGCAACCACATCGATCTCAACCGGTTTTACATCAGATTGCAGCGGTTTGCTGGGCTCCAGTGCATGGGTCGATTTCCAGGTCAGCACGCTGAGGAAGAGAATGATCAGGATCGGAATGGTCCAGACCACGGCTTCCACTTTGTTAGAGTGTGACCAGTTAGGGCTGTACTTCGCATTCGTGTTGGATGCCCGATATTTCCAGGCAAACACCACGGCCATCAGGACTGCGGGGATAACGACGATCAACATCAGGCCAAAGGCAGTCAGTATCAGCGAACGTTGCTCCAGTGCAATCTGTCCTTTGGGATTTAACAATGCACTATCGCAGCCACTCATTAATAAAGTGCCTGCAATTAATGACAAAATCCCCAAACTTTTATTGTATTTACTGAGTCTCATTTAACGACCTCAATGACAAAGGGCTCTATTGTCGTTTAAGTGTGCGCGCATTTTACGGGAAGGTTTATGCAGTGTAAACCAGCTTAAGGATGTGTCAGATGCGTGTTGACACCTTTTGCTAAGGGTGTCACAGATGTTGCGTCAGGTGACAAATAGTTAACGCAGACAAGCAGTTGGCACCAATATAACAAAAACCAATGGAAGTAACCGAAAAAAAATCAGGGAAAGGAATAACCCTTACTTTTAACGCCCAAATATTTAACAAGTCTGCATCATTTATGTGATGAAATTTAACTAAAGTAATTGCTCACCGGTTTTTAGTATTTCCGCTCCCCCTCCTCAGGCCATATTCTTATTTTCAAAAAATAACAGGCGATGATAAATGACGGCGGCCTGGTCCGTTGACAAAAAAATAAGCCGCAGCCGTTAACCCATCGATTTCACTTAAGCATCTGACGCGGGCAGGGCAGGCGCTCGTTTCAGTGCCCGGTAGTCGAGCAGCAGACCCGACAATACGGCCAGCAACGCGAGCACCATGCCAGTACCAAACAGGGGTGACAGCAGGGCAGCCAGCACAGTGAGCCCCAGCGCATCCAGCGCCAGCGCCACCAGCCAGAGTCCCAGCACGCCACAGCCTGCTGCAAACAGACGATTCGTCCAGCGATAGCCAAGAGGATAGTAGCTTCGTGTCAGGAATTTGCCACTCTGCTCGACCTGATTTAGCGTCTGACGGCAAAATGCCAGCAGCAACAGACCCGGCACGCCCGCCACGACGGTGAAGGCATAAAAGGCTGGCCAGCCCCAGAGTTCTACCAGCCAGCCCGCAGCCGGACCGACGTAAACCCGGCCCACCGCAGAAAGCGCTGACAGCAGGGCAAACTGGGTCGCGGAGAACGATTTGTTGCAGAGGGTCATCAACAGCGCCACAAAGGCGGCGGTGCCCATGCCGCCACAGAGGTTTTCCACAAAGACCGCGCTGGCCATGCTCCACAGCTGTTTATCCGTCACCGCCAGCAGCCAGTAACCGAAGTTTGAGACAGCCTGCAGCAGGCCGAAAATCATCAGGGCCCGGAACAGACTCAGGCGCTGCATGACGACACCCCCATAGAGCGCACCAATGATGGTCGCCAGCAGGCCCAGCGTCTTGTTAACCAGACCGACATCGCCAGCATTAAAGCCGACGCCGCGAATCAGAAAGGTGGTGGTCAGTGAGGCGGCAAAAGCATCGCCCAGCTTGTAGAGAATAATCAGGGTAATCAGCAGCCAGGCGTTATTGCGCTGAAAGAAATCTTTCAGCGGGTCGACAACAGCCTGACGCAGAGAGTGGGGCGTGGAAATATGGGTGTCCGGCTCGCTCGCCATCAGCGTGGCGATAATGCCTGGCACCATCATCAGCGCCATCAGCCAGTAGGTCGCCTGCCAGCCGAGATAACGGTCAGCCAGCCACAGCGCCAGCCCGCCTGAAATCAGCATCGCCAGCCGGTAACCCAGCACGGTAATCGCCGCGCCGCTGCCGCGCTCTTCAGGCGGCAGAATATCGGTTTTCCAGGCGTCAAAGACAATGTCCTGTGAGGCGGAGCAGAAGGCAATCAGCACCGCCAGAGCCGCCATCAGGGTCAGATCCCGGCTGGGTTGCAGAAAACCCATCGCCACAATGCCCCCGACCAGCGCCAGCTGGCTGAGCAGCAACCAGCCGCGACGCCGGCCCAGAAACGGCGGCGTGTAGCGGTCCATCATTGGCGACCAGAGAAACTTAAAGACATAGGCCTGGCCGACCAGCGAAAAGAAACCGATGGTTTTCAGATCGACATTGTCCACTGTCATCCACGCCTGCAACGTGCCGGATGTCAGGGCCAGCGGCAGGCCGGAGGCGAAACCGAGCAGCAGCAGTACGGCGGCATTTTTCTGGCTGAAGAGGCGAAGATAATGGTTCATGCGGATCCTGCCGGTAACAAACACGATGCCCGGCATCATGCCGGGCAGAGGAGAGGCGAAATTAACGCGCGTTCTGTTTGATGAAGTCGTTGACGCTGGTGTCCTGTGCCATGTCTGCGATGACATCGCTCATGGTGGCGTTGACCGCGTTAGTAATCTTCTGGTTCGTTGCGCTGAACGCGCCTTCTACGCTGTAAGTCTGGCGGTAATTTTTAACCTGTTTGCTGCCGTTTTTGGCGGTAGCGATGATAGAGATATCCGCTTTGGTGGTGATGCTGTAGCGCACGTTGCCCTGGGTAACGTCAGCATAGAGGTTGTTCACTACGATCTGCAGATCGACCGCGCCATTCGGTCCCACCATGTAGCCACGTGCCGTCATCTGTTTCTCCAGCACTTCCTGCAGCAGGAAACGCAGGTCGCGCGATGGTGTCAGGGTCACCAGCTGACCGTCACGGTTCACTTTTGCCAGCGCCTGATCCTGACGCTGATCGGCTCCGTTGATGCTGACGGTGACCGCCATCAGGCCTGGATCGCGCTGTGGCAGCTCAATCTTAGGCTGAATGGTGAGGGTATTATTGCTGGTTGCACAGCCGGCTAAAATGAACGCAGCCAACAGGGGGAATAACAGTTTTTTCAACATACTTTTTCTCGTTGGTGTCAGGGGGTTGGTTTGCAAAAATGGCGTTCATCATAGCATTGCCCGGCAGTGAAAAAAGCCCTGCGCCAGGGGAAATTGTCTCTGAAGATGTTTTGCGCGGGGTCACTGGCGGGTCTGTTTGCTGTTCGTTTCAGCTGCGTTATGATGCGCGCCGGAAGCTGGCCGACGCCTGAGCGAATATTTCGTGTCGGCTGACGGGTAAGCGCAGTAAAAGCGACTAAGATTGAATGAGATGGGGCACCGCGCTCGCCATTGAGGAGTAATAGCCATGATCCGCGAACAAATAGAAGAAAAGCTGCGTGTGGCATTTCAGCCAGCTCATCTGGAAGTGCATGACGAAAGTTACCGGCATAATGTGCCTGCCGGTTCCGAAAGTCACTTCAAAGTGGTCATTGTCAGCGACTGCTTTGCAGGCCAGCGCTTTCTGGCGCGTCACCGTCTGATTTATGGCGAACTGGCGGCAGAACTCGCCGGCAGCGTCCATGCCTTAGCCCTGCACACCTACACACTGAAAGAGTGGGAAGGATTGCAGGATACCGTGCTGGCTTCGCCGAACTGTCGTGGGGCCGGAACCCTCGCCTGATCTCCCTTCTCTGAAACGGCCTGCGGGCCGTTTTTTCGTTTATTTAGCGAAAAACGCGATCCCTGGCTCAAAAAAGCAGCAAAGCTGCTGAAAAGTGGTGAGTTACCATCCTCGACTCATTCCAGCGATGCCGCTATAATGCTGCGTCTATTTTTCCGGAATGTCTTCGGGACGCTTCTGGTAACAGGGATCAGGTTCTCTTCACGGAAGCCGTCCCGGTTGTTGGATACGGCGCATTTCACGATGTGTGGTGTCTGAAGTTGACCGAGCACGTGATTTTTTGAGGTAACAAGATGCAAGTTTCTGTAGAAACCACTCAGGGCCTGGGCCGTCGCATTACGATTACTGTCGCTGCTGACAGCATCGAAAGCGCAGTAAAAAAAGAACTGGTTGACGTTGCCAGGAAAGTTCGCATCGATGGTTTCCGTAAAGGCAAAGTGCCGATGAACATCGTCGCACAGCGTTACGGCGCTTCTGTCCGCCAGGACGTGCTGGGCGAGCTGATGACGCGCAACTTCGTTGACGCCATCATCAAAGAAAAAATCAACCCGGCTGGCGCACCTAACTACGTGCCAGGCGAGTACAAAGAAGGTCAGGATTTCACCTACGCGGTTGAGTTCGAAGTGTATCCGGAAGTTGAGCTGAAAGGCCTGGAAAACATCGAAGTCGAAAAACCTCTGGTTGAAGTTACCGATGCTGACGTTGACACCATGCTGGATACCCTGCGCAAGCAGCAGGCTAACTGGATTGAAAGCGACGCAGCGGTCGGTGCAGAAGATCGCGCGACCCTCGACTTCAACGGTTCCGTTGACGGCGAAGAGTTCGAAGGCGGCAAAGCCTCTGATTTCGTTCTGGCCATGGGCCAGGGCCGCATGATCCCAGGCTTTGAAGAAGGCATCGTAGGTCACAAAGCGGGCGAGACGTTCACCATTGACGTGAAATTCCCGGACGACTACCACGCAGAAACCCTGAAAGGGAAAGACGCGAAGTTCGAGATCGTGCTGAAGAAAGTTGAAACGCGCGAGCTGCCAGAACTGACTGAAGAGTTCATCAAACGTTTCGGCGTTGAAGATGGTTCTGTTGCCGGTCTGCGCACTGAAGTCCGCAAGAACATGGATCGTGAGCTGAAAGGCGCTATCCGTAACCGCATCAAATCTCAGGCGATCGACGGTCTGGTTGCGGCTAACGAAATCGACGTTCCTGCTGCGCTGGTTGATAGCGAAATCGACGTTCTGCGTCGTCAGGCTGCACAGCGTTTTGGTGGCAACGAGCAGCAGGCGCTGGAACTGCCTCGCGAACTGTTCGAAGAGCAGGCGAAACGCCGTGTTGTTGTCGGCCTGCTGCTGGGCGAAGTGATTCGTACCCATGAGCTGAAAGCGGATGAAGCACGCGTTAACACCATGATCGAAGAGATGGCTTCTGCGTATGAAGATCCGCAGGAAGTGATCGAGTTCTACAGTAAGAATAACGAGCTGATGAACAACATGCGCAACGTTGCGCTGGAAGAGCAGGCGGTTGAAGCGGTCCTGGCGAAAGCGAAAGTGACCGAGAAAGAGACCAACTTCCAGGATCTGATGAACCAGACCGCTCAGGCCTGATCAGACCTTTAACGGTATGTGCTAAGCCCGTGACTGAAAAGTCGCGGGCTTTTTTGTTTTGACGCGCAGCACGCGATTCTTCCCCTCTATTTGCTTAATTAACCAGCAAATTATTCACGCATCGCTTTTTCCGGGTTAGCGAACAGGGAAAAGATTGTTATGCTTGAAACAGGCGTGCACTATCCCCAGATATAGGGAGTATGCAGGAAGAAGAGTGAGGCTGGCTGATTAACCGTCCTGAAGGTGTCGGAAAGAGACGTGGCGTGGAGTTTCCCGCGCGTCTTTCGTAGAATCGGTACAGAATGTTGCCAATGAAATTTATCCAGGAGACGGTAATGTCATACAGTGGCGATCGTGAATATACTGCACCGCACAATGCGCTGGTGCCAATGGTTGTTGAACAGACTTCGCGTGGTGAGCGTTCTTACGACATTTACTCCCGTCTGCTGAAAGAGCGTGTGATCTTCCTGACCGGCCAGGTCGAAGACCATATGGCGAATCTGATCGTCGCGCAGATGCTGTTTCTGGAAGCGGAAAACCCGGAAAAAGATATCTATCTCTACATTAACTCACCGGGCGGCGTGATCACGGCTGGCATGTCGATTTACGACACCATGAAGTTCATCAAGCCGGACGTCAGCACCATCTGTATGGGCCAGGCCTGTTCCATGGGGGCTTTCCTGCTGACCGCGGGGACCAAAGGTAAACGTTTCTGCCTGCCAAACTCACGCGTCATGATCCACCAGCCGCTGGGCGGCTATCAGGGCCAGGCGTCAGACATTGAAATCCATGCGCGCGAGATCCTGAAGGTGAAACAGCGTATGAATGAGCTGATGGCTGAGCACACCGGTAAATCGCTGGAAGAAATTGAGCGCGACACCGAGCGTGACCGTTTCCTCTCTGCCAGTGAAGCGGTAGAGTATGGCTTAGTCGATTCAATTCTGACGCATCGCCAATAAGACCCGACTTACCCTTGTCCCTGGTCTATAGTTAACAGGACAACGGTACTATTACGGGTTGAATGAATTTCGGCCGTCACTGCACGGCCTGCGCCGTACGCAGGTACGGCCTGAGAACAAGAAGAGGTTAACTGATGACAGATAAGCGCAAAGACGGTTCAGGAAAGTTGCTGTACTGCTCTTTTTGCGGCAAAAGCCAGCATGAAGTGCGAAAGCTGATTGCCGGGCCGTCAGTGTATATCTGCGATGAGTGTGTTGACCTGTGCAACGACATCATTCGCGAAGAGATCAAAGAAGTTGCCCCGCATCGTGAACGCAGTGCGTTGCCAACCCCACATGAAATTCGCCATCACCTTGATGATTATGTCATCGGTCAGGAGAGAGCGAAGAAAGTGCTGGCGGTTGCGGTTTACAACCACTACAAACGTCTGCGCAATGGCGATACCAGCAACGGTATTGAGCTGGGCAAAAGTAACATTCTGCTGATTGGTCCGACCGGTAGTGGTAAAACGCTGCTGGCTGAGACGCTGGCGCGCCTGCTGGATGTGCCGTTCACCATGGCTGACGCCACCACGCTGACTGAAGCGGGTTACGTGGGTGAAGATGTCGAAAACATCATCCAGAAGCTGCTGCAGAAGTGTGACTATGACGTGCAGAAAGCGCAGCGCGGCATCGTCTACATCGATGAAATCGATAAAATTTCACGTAAGTCTGACAACCCGTCGATTACCCGTGACGTGTCAGGCGAAGGTGTTCAGCAGGCGCTGCTGAAGCTGATTGAAGGTACTGTAGCCGCGGTTCCACCGCAGGGCGGACGTAAGCATCCTCAGCAGGAATTTTTGCAGGTTGATACCTCTAAAATTCTCTTTATCTGTGGCGGCGCATTCGCCGGTCTGGACAAAGTGATTTCGCAGCGTGTTGAAACCGGATCCGGTATCGGCTTCGGCGCAACCGTGAAAGGGAAATCGCAGAAAGCCAGCGAAGGCGAACTGCTTTCACAGTGTGAACCTGAAGATTTGATCAAATTTGGTCTGATCCCTGAGTTCATCGGCCGCCTGCCTGTTGTAGCGACGCTGAGCGAGCTGAGTGAAGAAGCCCTGATTCAGATTCTGCGTGAGCCGAAGAACGCCCTGACCAAACAGTACCAGGCGCTGTTCAACCTGGAAGGCGTTGAGCTGGAGTTCCGTGACGAGGCGTTAACCGCTATTGCGAAAAAAGCTATGTCACGTAAAACCGGTGCACGCGGTCTGCGTTCAATTGTTGAAGGTGCGTTACTGGAAACGATGTATGACCTGCCTTCTATGGATGACGTCGAAAAAGTAGTGATTGATGAGTCAGTTATTGACGGTCAGTCTGAACCGATGCTGATTTACGGTAAGCACGAAGCGCAGGCATCTGGCGAATAATTAAACAGATCGTCCACATTGTTATCTTAAAAAAGGGGAAAATGTTTCCCCTTTTGCTTTTCTCGCCTCTGTGACGTTGAATGTCAGACAATCATCCCCATATACTCAGATACCTGTGGGTTTAACTGCATACCTGCCTGATGCGGTTCCCATCACCTGGCGGACATTAAACAAAGAGAGAGCTCTATGAATCCTGAGCGTTCTGAACGCATTGAAATCCCCGTGTTGCCGCTGCGCGACGTGGTGGTTTATCCGCACATGGTAATTCCGTTGTTTGTTGGCCGGGAAAAATCAATTCGGTGCCTTGAAGCCGCAATGGATCATGATAAAAAAATCATGCTGGTCGCACAGAAAGAGGCTTCAACGGATGAACCTGGCATTAACGATCTCTTTTCAGTAGGGACCGTGGCATCAGTGTTGCAAATGCTGAAACTGCCGGATGGAACCGTCAAAGTTCTGGTCGAAGGTTTACAGCGCGCCCATATCACGACGCTGGCCGATAACGGTGACCATTTTGTGGCACAAGCTGAATACCTGGTTTCGCCGGAAATTGAAGAGCGCGAGCAGGAAGTGCTGGTGCGCACGGCGATCAACCAGTTTGAAGGCTACATCAAACTGAATAAAAAGATCCCACCTGAGGTCCTGACCTCACTGAACAATATTGACGATGCGGCGCGCCTTGCCGACACCGTTGCTGCACATATGCCACTGAAACTGGCAGACAAACAGTCTGTGCTGGAGATGTCCGACGTTAACGAACGTCTGGAATATCTGATGGCGATGATGGAATCTGAAATCGATCTGCTGCAGGTTGAGAAGCGTATTCGCAACCGTGTTAAAAAGCAGATGGAGAAGAGCCAGCGCGAGTACTATCTGAATGAGCAGATGAAGGCGATTCAGAAAGAGCTGGGCGAGATGGATGACGCGCCGGACGAATATGAAGCGTTAAAACGCAAAATTGACGCGGCAAAAATGCCGGAAGAGGCGCGTGAGAAAGCCGAAGCTGAGCTGCAGAAGCTGAAAATGATGTCTCCGATGTCGGCGGAAGCGACCGTGGTGCGTGGCTACATCGACTGGATGGTGCAGGTTCCGTGGAACGCGCGCAGCAAAGTGAAAAAAGATCTGCGTAAAGCGCAGGAGACACTGGATACCGATCACTACGGCCTGGAGCGCGTGAAGGATCGTATTCTCGAGTATCTTGCGGTTCAGAGTCGCGTCAGCAAAATCAAAGGGCCGATTCTCTGCCTGGTCGGACCGCCAGGGGTAGGTAAAACGTCCCTCGGTCAGTCGATCGCCAAAGCGACCGGACGTAAATATGTGCGTATGGCACTGGGTGGCGTGCGTGACGAAGCGGAAATCCGTGGTCACCGTCGGACTTACATCGGCTCAATGCCGGGTAAACTCATTCAGAAAATGGCAAAAGTCGGGGTGAAAAACCCGCTGTTCCTGCTGGATGAAATCGACAAGATGTCCTCGGACATGCGTGGCGATCCGGCGTCGGCGCTGCTGGAAGTCCTCGATCCGGAACAGAACATTGCGTTCAACGATCACTACCTGGAAGTCGACTATGACCTCTCCGATGTGATGTTCGTGGCCACGTCAAACTCCATGAACATTCCGGCTCCATTGCTTGACCGTATGGAAGTCATTCGTCTGTCGGGTTACACCGAAGATGAAAAACTGAACATCGCTAAGCAGCATCTGCTGCCGAAGCAGATTGAGCGTAACGCCCTGAAAGCCAGGGAGATTACGGTTGAAGACAGCGCCATCATCGGCATCATTCGCTACTACACTCGCGAAGCCGGGGTGCGTAGCCTTGAGCGTGAGCTGTCGAAATTGTGCCGTAAAGCGGTGAAGTCACTGCTGATGGACAAGACGAAAAAGCACATCACCATCGATGGCGAGAACCTCAAGGATTTCCTGGGCGTTCAGCGCTTCGACTATGGCCGTGCTGACAGCGAAAACCGTGTCGGTCAGGTGACCGGACTGGCGTGGACCGAAGTGGGCGGCGATCTGCTGACCATCGAAACCGCCTGTGTGCCGGGTAAAGGCAAGCTGACTTATACGGGGTCGCTGGGTGAAGTGATGCAGGAGTCGATTCAGGCTGCGCTGACCGTGGTGCGTGCCCGTGCCGAGAAGCTGGGCATCAATGGTGACTTCTACGAAAAACGTGATATTCACGTTCACGTTCCGGAAGGCGCGACGCCAAAAGATGGCCCAAGTGCCGGTATCGCGATGTGCACCGCGCTGGTCTCCTGTCTGACCGGTAACCCGGTGCGCGCCGATGTGGCGATGACCGGTGAGATCACCCTGCGTGGTCAGGTGTTGCCGATTGGCGGCCTGAAAGAGAAACTGCTGGCCGCACACCGTGGTGGCATCAAAACCGTACTGATCCCGGACGACAACAAGCGTGATCTGGAAGATATTCCTCAGAACGTGATTGCCGATCTGGCGATTCATCCGGTGAAACGCATTGAAGAGGTGCTGAATCTGGCACTGGAAAATGCGCCATACGGTATGCAGGTCGCAACAGCAAAATAGTGATTAGCGGCATAAACCGTTAAAAAGCGAAGCTGGCAAGGCAATTGACGCTTGCCAGCTTTTTTTTGTGCCGCTAATTTAGGTGGCTGCCGGCATGACGTTCTCAGAGAAATTCCGTTGTTTCGGCTCCACAGGCTTGATATAACTTGCTGCGCGTTCGTACCCGGCGGGAAGCCGGGGTACGATGTGAAATAATAAAAGAGGGGATGAAGAGAGTGAATAAGTCACAATTGATCGACAAAATTGCTGCTGATGCTGACATTTCTAAAGCGGCAGCGGGACGTGTTTTAGATGCATTTATGGGCTCTGTTTCCGATGCGCTGAAAGACGGTGATGAAGTGGCTCTGGTCGGTTTCGGTACTTTCTCTGTACGTGACCGTGCTGCGCGTACTGGCCGCAACCCGCAAACCGGTAAAGAGATCACGATCCCGGCCGGTAAAGTGCCAGGTTTCCGTGCCGGTAAAGCCTTGAAAGACGCAGTCAATTAAGAATAACGAACAGATTCATTGACGCATTTTCTTCAGTGGATGAGAGGACGATGAACGCGTTCTCATGTAACATACGGGCACATCAATGAGATGTGCCTTTTTTGTTTTAATCGGTGAAAATCGGGCCGTTAGATGGACCTGGACCGGATTGAGACTGCCAGCTAAGCCAGCAGTTGCGTGAGTCGCCAGCCAGAGGCGAAGGGCGACCGGGCTTTACATTCACACTACAGCGGAGTGTTGCCATACCATGATGGACAATTTACGCGCGGCGTCGAACCATGTCGTGCTCAAGATTATTTTGGGGCTGATTATCCTCTCCTTTGTGCTGACGGGCGTTGGCAACTATCTGATTGGCGGCAATAACGACTATGCGGCCAAAGTAAACGGTCAGGAGATTAGCCGCGCGCAGCTGGAGCAGGCGTTCAACAGCGAACGCAGCCGTCAGCAGCAGATGCTGGGGGATCAGTTCTCGCAGCTGGCCAGCAACGACGGTTACATGCAGCAGATGCGTCAGCAGGCGCTGTCTCAGTTAATCGACCGGGCGCTGCTTGACAGCTATATCAAAGATCTCCATCTCAGCATCAGCGACGATCAGGTCAAACAGGCTATCTTCAACCAGCAGGCTTTCCAGACCAACGGTAAATTCGATAATGCGAAATACCTCAATCTGATCGGCAGCATGGGTTTCAGTGCTGACCAGTATGCTGAAGCGCTGCGTAAACAGCTCTCCAATCAACAGCTGATCAATGCCGTTGCCAATACCGACTTCACGCTGAAAGGCGAAGCGAGCCGGCTGGTGGACCTGGTGTCACAGCAGCGTGATATCCGTCAGGCGACGCTGGATGTGAACGCGCTGGCGGCGAAACAGACCGTCACCGATGACGAAATCAGCCAGTATTATCAGCAGCATAAAAGCAGCTTTATGGCACCAGAGCAGTTCCGCGTCAGCTACATCCTGATGGATGCCGCCAGCATGCAGCAGGATGCCAGCGAGGCGGATATCCAGGCCTGGTACGATCAGCATAAAGCGGACTACACGCAGCCACAGCGTACCCGCTACAGCGTAATCCAGACCAAAACGGAAGCGGATGCTAATGCCGTTCTGGCTCAGCTGAAAGCGGGCGCCTCTTTCGCGGACGTGGCAAAAGCCAAATCCATTGACCCTATCTCCGCGCGTAAGGGCGGCGACATGGGCTGGCTGGAACCGTCTACCACACCGGATGAGCTGAAAAATGCGGGCCTGACAGAGAAAGGCCAGATGTCGGGCGTGATCAAATCGTCAGTGGGCTTCCTGGTCGTGCGTCTTGACGATATCCAGGCAGAGCAGGTTAAGCCGCTGGCTGACGTTCACAGCGCGATTGCCGCGAAAGTGAAGCAGGAGAAGGGCGTTGATGCCTTCTACAAACTGCAGCAGAAAGTCAGCGAAGCGGCGAGCAACGATAATGAGTCACTGGCGGGTGCCGAGCAGGCTTCCGGTCTGAAGGCGCAGGAGACCGGCTGGTTCAGTCAGGATTCACTGCCAGACGCGCTCAACTTTGATCCGGTGAAGCAGGCTATCTTCAACGGTGGCCTGGTGGGACAGAACGGTGCGCCGGGTAATAACTCCGATATCATCACAGTGGATGGCGACCGCGCCTTTGTGCTGCGTATCAGCGATCACAAACCGGAAGCGGTAAAACCGCTGGATCAGGTTAAGGCGCAGATCACTGACACGCTGAAGCATGATAAAGCGACGCAGCAGGCGAAAGCCCAGGCGGACAAACTGCTGGATGCGCTTAAAGCCGGTAAGCAGGATGCGCTGACCGCAGCAGGCCTGACGCTGAGCGCCAGTAAAACGGTCGATCGCAACGTGCAGGATCCGGTGGCACAGGCTGCCTTTAATCTGCCTCAGCCTGCGGATAACAAACCATCATGGGGCGTGAGCGAAGATATGCAGGGCAACGTGGTGCTGGTGGCAGTGGATAAGGTGAAAACCGGCACCATGCCACAGGCGCAGATTGATGAAATGGTCAAAGGTGTCACGCAGAACAATGCCCAGCTGACCTTTGAAGCGTTACTGCAAAATCTGCGCAAAGAGGCAAAAATCAAGTACGGCGCAGCCGCACAAATGCAGTAAGTCTCGCAGAAACCGCGAAATCACTGTAATAACCCAAGGCCGCATTCGCGGCCTTTTCCATTTCTGAAATCCCGCTTTTGTGCCTTGTGCACCGTCGTGACACGCTGTCGCTGCTGTTTACACACAAGGAGAAACACAGCATGGCTAAACATGAAGTCGTTGCCCTCTATCTCTCACTCGCGCTGGGCGGCGCGTTCTGCCACAGCAGCGTCGCTGCGGCCCCCGATCCTGCCAGCACGTCCATCAGCCAGAACGCATTGCCTGCGCCGGAAAAAGCGATCAGCGACGTTGCTCAGCCGGGTCAGGTCAGCATCAACAATGCGACGGCGGAACAGCTCTCTGCCGTGATGAACGGCGTGGGGCTGAAAAAGGCCCAGGCCATTGTCAGCTATCGCGAACAGTACGGACCGTTCAGCGCGATCCAGCAACTCAGCGAAGTGCCGGGGATCGGGAATGCGCTGATAGAACGTAATGCAGACCGGCTGAAATTGTGAGGCAGTACGCATCTGTGATGCATAACCCGCGCTGAACCGGCGGCTCTGCTAAAGTGAACAGGTCCAACCAGTTCACCCAAAGCAGGAGAGCATGACCATGCAGACCACGATAAAAGTGCGCGGCTACCATCTGGATGTCTATCAGCACGTTAACAATGCGCGTTATCTTGAATTTCTTGAGGAGGCGCGCTGGCAATGGCTGGAAGAGGCTGAAGCATTCCACTGGCTGCAGGAGCAGAAACTGGCGTTTGTGGTGGTCAATATTAACATCAACTACCGTCGCCCGGCCGTACTGGGCGACGTACTCACCATCGACAGTGAGATTACGCAGTTAAATGGCAGGAGTGGCGTCATCGCACAGCGGGTGCTACTGGCAGGCCAGGAAACAGTGGTTGCCGATGCTGCGCTGACCTTTGTCTGCATCGATTTGCGCACCCAGAAGGCGGTCACCCTGGAAGGGGCGTTGCGGGAGCGACTGATGCGTCTGATGGCATGAGAGAAAAAAGGCGGCAAACCCGATCGCTGCCGCCATCACTGTCGGCCTCAGTTAAGGCCGCTCTTTGCTTTCATTGCGGCCATCACGCCCGCACGATCGCTGAGATAACCCTGCAAGCCGTTGGCCCGTAAATGACAGGCTGCACACTCACCGCAGCCGTCACCTTTCACGCCGTTATAGCAGGTCAGCGTCTCTTCGCGAATCAGCGGCAGTTGCTGCCAGTAGTCCGCCAGCGCCCAGGTTTCCGCCTTATTAAGCCACATCAGCGGCGTCTCGAAGCGGAGAGAGCGCGCCATGCCAAGCGTGACCGCCTGGTTCATGGCTTTAACAAACTCATCGCGGCAATCGGGATAGCCGGAAAAATCGGTTTCGCAGACGCCCGTGATCACCGCTTCGGCCTCTACCTGATAGGCATAAACCGAGGCCAGCGTCAGAAAGAGAATATTGCGACCCGGGACAAAAGTACTCGGTAATCCGGTGGAGTCAGGATTGTAGGCGGGTACCGGAATGCTATCGCGCGTCAGGCTGCTGACGGCGAGTTCGTTCAGCATGGTGACATCCAGCACTTTATGTGCGCGCGCACCCAGCCTGATAGCCAGTTCCCGGGCCACCTCAATCTCTTCCCGATGGCGTTGTCCGTAATCGAAGGTGACGCAGTGCACCTCATCATAAAGTGCTAAAGCCTGAACCAGGCAGGTTGTGGAATCTTGTCCACCGCTGAAAACAACAACAGCGCGTTTCATGGCATTTCCCTGATAAGTAATTTTGCGCTTATGGTAATGCCTCATTCCGCCGCTGAACAGCTGCACGGCGGATCAATCGGCGGCGGAATCCATGCGCGGCTGAAATCGAACCAGCCCAGCGTATTGAGTTCAATCCCTTCGACGCCGGGCGGCGCGTAGATTTGGTAGCGATAGTTGAACAGCGGCAGCAGAATGCCGTCCGCCATCAGCTGATGATAAAGCTGATGCAGCGCGCGGGAGCGGGCCTGACCGTCAGCAATCTGCTGGATAGCCAGCAGCTGTCTCTGTACCGCTTTGCCCTGCGGGGTCGCTAACAGAGGCCGCCACAGCGGATCCAGTGCCAGCCAGGTCGCCAGTGTAAACACCGGGGCATCGCCTATCAGTCGATCGCCCATCACCAGGTCGGCCTCATCAAGCTGATGAATGGTTTGCCAGCTTTTGACCGGATGAAAAAACACCTGGAGGTGACAGCCATGCTGCCTCAGTAATTCACATAACGCCTGCGCCATCTGATGCAGCTCAACCGGCAGCTGATAGTGGAGTGTCAGCGTGGCGGGCAGGGGGCCAGGCACCGCCTCGATCGGCAGCACCGGCCAGCCAGGCAGCAGCTCGTTGCTGGGCGTAATTAAGCCTTCATCAAGAGGCAGCCGGCTGACGATGCCGCTTTGCTGGATCAGATGGAAAACGCTGCGCGCCTGTTCGGCAGTAAATCCGTCACGCGGGCGGCAGAGCAGATAGCAGAAACCGAGACTGATGCTGTTGCTGACCGGTTGCAGCGTCTTAAGCTCGGCGGCATCGCCGATGGCGATCTGCACCGGATGACGACAGCTGCTGCCCAGGCGGGGGTCGAACAGCCGTGGCGTAATCCAGTACTCCACCGCCTGCAACAGCGGACGCTGCAGATGCCACTGCGCATGACTCTCCATCCTGACCAGTTCAGGGCTGAAGTGACGCAGTTTCCACGGACCGCTGCCGATGGCGGGATGATCGGGATGGGGCAGCAGGCACAGCAGATGTGCCAGCCGGTGCGGTAGCCAGAAATCAGGTTGCCGCAGCACAAAACGCAGGGCCAGCGGATGCGGCGCTTCCACGCTCTCCACGTCGGCCAGCAGCAGTGCGACGCGCGGTTCCTGCAACAGCTGACGAAACTGCGATACCAGTTGCTCCGCCTGAACCGGCTCGTCGTTGTGCCACCTCAGCTGAGGCCGTAACCAGAATAGCCAGTGACATCCCGTTTCATCGTGCTGCCAGTGATGAGCCAGATCGCCAACCGGCGCATCCTGCTCAAAGCGGGTCAGGCCGGAGTAGATCTGGCGCACCAGATGCTGTTCAGCCCGACCGGTAATCTGATGCGGCGCTGTGCTCTCCATCGGGCGATAGTAGGGGATGCGCAGCACCGGCGTATCGTTCTGCCACTGTCCCCCCATCATCGGGCGCAGCAGAGTCATCAGCCGCTCCGGCGGCAGATCCAGCAGCTGCAAGGCGTCTGCCGCCGCGCCGCTATCGAGTTGCCGTTGCAGCAGCTGCTGACGTAACGCTTCAGGCGTGCGCAGAAAAGTGACCTGGCCCTGCTTACCCCGGCCCGCTTCACCCCGCCAGCTGAGCCAGCCCGACTGCTGCCAGTGTGACAGCAGCGTACGGAGATGACGCTCGCTGCAGATGCAGTGACGGGCCATCTCCGCCACGCAGGTCTGCTGAGGCGCCCCCTGACTCTGCTGCCACAGGCGCTGAAACTGATGAATACGGTGAAGTTCGCGCATCATAAACCCGGAACAATTTTTTAAAAGTATTCACTATTAGTTCCGTAATTAACAGGCAATAGTGGGACTCATCTTTTCAGCAGGAGGAGAGTCATGATGCGTTTAGCCGCGTTCGATATGGATGGCACATTGCTGTTGCCGGATCACCAGCTGGGACAGCAGACACTGGATAGTCTTCAGGCGTTACATTCACGGGGTCTTCATCTCGCGCTGGCGACGGGCCGCCATCTGCTGGAGATGCAGATTCTGCGGGAAAAAATGATTCTGCCCGCCTGGCTTATCACGGGGAATGGCACCCGCATACATGACCGGCAGGGTACGCGGCTGTTTGGATGCGATCTGCCTTCTGCTGTCGCCGAAGAGGTGATCCATCGTCACTGGGAGACGACTGCCACGATGCACATCTTTAACGACCAGGGCTGGTTTACCGACCGGCCGCAGCCTGAACTGCTGGTGGCGCATCAGATGAGCGGATTTGGCTATCAGCTGTGCGACCTTAAAACGCTGCCCGCGCATCAGGTAACAAAAATCTGCTTCATCGATCGGCATCAGCACCTGTGTCAGCTTAAAACGCAGCTGGATGCCGTGCTGGGCGATCAGGTCAACATCTGTTTCTCTGCGGAGGATTGTCTGGAAGTGTTGCCCGCAAACTGCAACAAGGGCAGCGCGCTGGCGCTGCTGTGTGACCACCTCTCCCTGACCATGGCGGAGTGTATGGCGTTCGGGGATGCGATGAACGATCGCGAGATGCTGGCTCAGGCCGGGCAGGGTTTCATCATGGGCAATGCGATGGCGCAGTTAAAGAGGGCGCTTCCGCATCTGCCGGTGTTAGGGCATTGCGGGACACAGGCGGTGTCCCATTATTTAAATCACTGGCTGGCGACACCCCACCTCGCGTATTCCCCCGAATGCTGAGGATTGCCGTGAACCGGACAGGAAGTCCGGTTTTTTACGCCAGCTCGCGCTGCCACGGCGTGATGTCACCGATATGTTTTGCCACCCATTCCGGCTGATAGTAGCTGTCAGGATAGCGTTCACCACTGTCACATAACAGCGTGACCAGCGCGCCCGACTGATTTGCCGCCCGTAAGCGTTTCGCCACCTGCATCATGCCCCAGAAGTTGGTGCCGGTAGAGGCACCCGGCTTGCGTCCCAGAATCTTTTCCAGTTTCAGCATCGCGGCCAGCGTTGCGCCGTCCGGCACTTTGATCATTTCGTCGATCACATCGGGCATAAATGATGGCTCGACCCGCGGACGGCCAATCCCCTCGATCAGGCTGCCACGGGTGCTGGTCAGGGTGGCATCACGCTGCTGCCAGTAATCGAAAAACACCGAGTGCTGGGGATCGACCACCAGCAGTTTCGTTTCGAGTCCCTGATAGCGGATATAGCGCCCCAGTGTGGCGGAGGTGCCGCCGGTGCCCGCACTCATAATCACCGTATGAGGGATCGGATAGGGTTCATGCTGCATCTGACGGAAAATGCTCTCCGCGATGTTGTTATTGCCGCGCCAGTCGGTTGCACGCTCAGCATAGGTAAACTGATCCATAAAGTGGCCGTTCAGTTCACGCGCCAGCCGCTCAGATTCCGCGTAGAGCTGGCAGGGATCCTCGACAAAATGACACCGCCCGCCATAAAAGGCGATCTGCTCAATTTTCCGTTTTGCTGTACTGGCTGGCATCACCGCAATAAAGGGCAGTCCCAGCAGCCGTGCGAAGTAGGCCTCAGAAACAGCCGTGCTGCCTGACGAGGCTTCAATAATCGGCGTATCCTGTTTAATCCAGCCGTTAGAGAGGCCATAAAGAAACAGGGAGCGCGCCAGGCGATGCTTCAGGCTGCCGCTAGGATGGGTACTCTCATCTTTCAGGTAGAACCAGATGCCGGGAAAATCCGCCAGATCGAAACGGATCAGATGCGTCTCGGCCGATCGCTGAAAATCGGCGTTAATTTCGTTGATAGCGTGGCGAATCCAGCAGGTCTGCATCTCAGTCATCCGGTTATAAACAGTCCGGCTATTTTATGGCACGTGCAGGAAAAAGAGATTGCAAAATTACCGCTAAAATCGCGTTAATGGAGAAAATGATTCTCCCGGAGACGCGAATGTTAGACAAAACTGACCTTAAGCTGCTTGCGCTGCTGCAGCAGGACTGCACGCTGTCGCTGCAGGCGCTGGCAGATGCCGTCAATCTCACGACCACCCCCTGCTGGAAGCGACTGAAAAAACTGGAAGATGATGGCATTATTCGCGCGCGGGTGGCGTTACTGGACGGTGACAAAATAGGCCTGTCACTGACGGCGTTTATGTTTGTTAAAACCCAGCAGCACAGCCGTGACTGGTATCAGGCCTTTGTCTCGGTGGTCAATAGCATGCCGGAGGTGATGGCCTTTTACCGCATGGCAGGCGAGTATGACTACCTGCTGCGCATTCAGGTGGCCGATATGAAAAGCTATGATGCTTTCTATAAGCGATTAGTCAACGGCGTGCCCGGCCTGATCGATGTGACCTCCAGCTTCGCCATGGAAGAGATTAAATACACCACGGCTTTACCCGTTGCCCCTCTGGGGGCCTGAGATTGAGAACAGCGCTGTGCGATTATTCAGTCAGTTAAGTTGGTATTTTTTGCGGGAGTGGCGACGCTATCTGGGCGCGGTCATCCTGCTGATTGTTATTGCTGTTCTGCAGTTGCTGCCGCCGCATGTGGTGGGGATCATTGTTGACGGCGTGACAGGCGACACCATGAGTACCGGTCGCATCATGATGTGGATTGGGGTCATGCTGGCAACGGCGGTCGTGGTCTATCTGCTGCGCTATGTCTGGCGCGTGCTGCTGTTTGGCGCCTCCTACCAGCTGGCGGTCGAGCTGCGTGAAGATTTTTATCGTCAGCTAAGTCGTCAGCAACCGGCATTTTATCTGCGCCATCGCACGGGTGACCTGATTGCGCGCGCCACCAACGACGTGGATCGGGTGGTGTTTGCTGCCGGGGAAGGGGTGCTGACGCTGGTGGACTCGCTGGTTATGGGCTGTGGCGTGCTGCTGGTGATGAGTACCCAGATCAGCTGGCAGCTGACGCTGCTCTCGCTGGTGCCGATGCCGGTGATGGCGATCGTCATCCATCGTTACGGTAATCAACTGCACGATCGCTTTAAGCTGGCTCAGGCAGCCTTTTCCAGCCTTAACGATCAGACGCAGGAGAGCCTGACCAGCATCCGCATGATCAAAGCCTTTGGGCTTGAGCAGCATCAGTCACAGCAGTTTTCCGCTATCGCCCGCGACACCGGTGAGAAAAACCTGCGCGTAGCGCGGGTTGATGCCCGTTTCGATCCCACTATCTATATCGCCATCGGCTTTTCAAACCTGCTGGCGATTGGCGGCGGCAGCTGGCTGGTGTGGCATGATCAGATGACGCTGGGTCAGCTCACCAGCTTCGTGATGTATCTCGGCCTGATGATCTGGCCCATGCTGGCGCTGGCCTGGATGTTTAATATTGTCGAACGCGGCAGCGCCGCGTGGAGCCGCATCGGCGCGCTGCTGGCGGAAGCACCGGCGGTGGAAGATGGTGACAAAACGCTGCCGCCTGACCCCGGAACGCTTCAGGTGGCGATTCGAGCCTTTCACTATCCGGCCAGCACGGCGCCGGTGTTAAGCGATGTCTGCTTTCAGCTGAAACCCGGTCAGATGCTGGGACTGTGCGGCCCGACCGGCAGCGGCAAAAGCACGCTGCTCAGCCTGATTCAGCGCCACTTTGACATTCAGCAGGGGGATATCCGCTACCACCAGATCCCGCTGCCGCAGCTGCGGCTCGACAGCTGGCGCAGCCGCCTGGCGGTGGTCAGCCAGACGCCGTTCCTCTTCTCTGACAGCGTGGCCAGTAACATTGCGCTGGGGAAACCGGGCGCGACCCGGCAGGAGATCGAACAGGCCGCCAGGCTCGCCTGCGTGCATGACGATATCCTGCGTCTGCCACAGGGTTATGAAACGGAAGTCGGGGAGCGGGGTGTGATGCTCTCCGGGGGACAGAAGCAGCGCCTTTCCATTGCCCGGGCTCTGCTGCTGAATGCCGAAATCCTGATTCTGGATGACGCGCTTTCTGCGGTGGATGGCCGAACCGAACATGAAATTCTGCATAACCTGCGCATCTGGGGAGAGGGACGCACGCTGATTATCAGCGCGCACCGCTTATCGGCGCTGACGGAAGCCAGTGAAATTCTGGTGATGCAGCAGGGCAGCGTCGCCCAGCGCGGCGACCACGATACGCTGAGCGGAACGCCCGGCTGGTATCGGGATATGTTCCGTTATCAGCAGCTGGAAGCCGCACTGGATGATGATGAAAATGAGAAAGGAGTGCCGCATGGCTAAGTCTGCCCGCTTGTGGCCTACCCTGAAGCGCCTGCTGAGCTACGGTAAGCCCTGGCGTAAATCCCTGTCGCTGGCCGTCGGCCTGCTCTGGATCGCGGCCGCTGCTGAGGTGACCGGACCGGTGCTGGTCAGCTACTTTATCGACAATCTGGTGGCGAAACATCAGATGCCCTGGGGGCTGGTCGCCGGCCTGCTGGTCAGTTTCATTCTGCTTCAGCTACTGGCCGCCGCGCTCCACTACTGGCAGGCGCTGTTATTCAACCGGGCGGCGATCGGCGTGGTGCAGCGGTTACGCAGCGATGTGATGAATGCCGCGCTCTGTCAGCCGCTGAGCGCCTTCGATACCCAGCCGGTCGGTCAGATTATTTCACGCGTGACCAACGACACCGAAGTGATCCGCGATCTCTACGTCACGGTGGTCTCAACCGTGCTGCGCAGTGCCGCGCTGGTCGGGGCCATGATGGTGGCGATGTTCAGCCTTGACTGGCGCATGGCGCTGGTGGCGATGATGATCTTCCCGCTGGTGCTGATGGTGATGGTGATCTATCAGCGCTTCAGCACGCCGATTGCCCGCCGGGTTCGCGGTTATCTGGCCGACATTAACAACGGCTTTAACGAAGTAATCAGCGGCATGAGCGTGATCCAGCAGTTTCGTCAGCAGGCCCGCTTCGGCGAGCGGATGGGCGAGGCCAGTCGCTCTCACTACCTGGCGCGGATGGAAACACTGCGTCTCGACGGCTTTCTGCTGCGCCCGTTGCTGAGCCTCTTTTCCGCAATGGTGCTGTGCGGCCTGCTGGTCCTGTTCAGCTTCTCCGTGCCCGGCGTTTTTGAAGTCGGTGTGCTTTATGCCTTCATCACCTATCTGGGACGCCTGAATGAGCCGCTGATTGAGCTGACCACACAGCAGTCGATGTTGCAGCAGGCGGTGGTCTCCGGTGAGCGCATCTTCGAACTCATGGATGCCGCGCAGCAGCAGTATGGCGACAGTCAGCAGCCGCTGGCTTCCGGCCGCATTTCGCTGAACAATCTGAGCTTCGCCTACCGTGAAAACCGCGATGTACTCAGTGACATTAATCTTGAGGTGGCGCCACGCGAATTTGTGGCGCTGGTCGGACATACCGGCAGCGGCAAAAGCACGCTGGCAAACCTGCTAATGGGCTACTACCCGGTGACGCGCGGTGAAATCCGCATTGATGACCGGCCGATTGGGCATCTGAGCCATAGCGTGCTGCGACACGGGATCGCCATGGTGCAGCAGGACCCGGTGGTGCTGGCGGATACGCTGCTGGCCAATGTCCGGCTGGGCCGTGATATCAGCGAAGAGGCGGTCTGGACGGTGCTGGAACAGGTCCGGCTGGCGCCCCTGGCGCAGGCTCTGCCGGAGGGGATTCACACCCGGCTGGGTGAGCAGGGGAATAACCTGTCTGTCGGGCAGAAGCAGCTGCTGGCGCTGGCGCGGGTGCTGGTCGATCTGCCGCAGATACTGATTCTGGATGAAGCCACGGCTAATATTGACTCCGGCACGGAACAGGCGATTCAGCAGACGCTGGCCAGGCTGCGTCAGCACAGCACGCTGGTGGTAATTGCTCACCGTCTCTCCACCATTATCGACGCCGACAAAATCCTGGTCCTCCATCGCGGCCGGGTGGTCGAGCAGGGCACGCACCAGCAACTGCTGGCGATGCAGGGCCGCTACTGGCAGATGTATCAGCTTCAGCAGGCCGGGGATGATCTCGCGTCGGGCGTGCCTGCCACCGCGGAAGCCTGACCTGCACCTTTTTTGCGCAGCTTTATCGGACTAATCTGTATAAATGCACTCCTTTGACGCCTGAAGCACCAAAGGAGTGCATCCCGATGCGCTGACCGGCTTTCTCCTTTTCCCCCTTTTCAGAGCCACTGCAGAGCCTCACCTTGCTCCATCCCGCCTGACCCACTGATTATCACCGCTTTTACTAACTGGCACAGCCTTTGCTTATCTCCCTGTGTGTCCGTAAACGTTACCTATTTACTCGCTGGAGGGGATCCAATGAAGCTGGTTACCGTCGTAATTAAGCCATTCAAGCTGGAGGATGTGCGTGAAGCTTTGTCCTCTATCGGCATTCAGGGACTGACCGTCTCCGAAGTGAAAGGGTTTGGCCGCCAGAAGGGGCACGCCGAGCTCTATCGGGGCGCAGAGTACAGCGTGAACTTCCTGCCGAAAGTCAAAATTGATATCGCTATTGCCGACGATCAGCTGGACGAAGTTGTGGATGTTATCAGTAAAGCGGCTTACACCGGAAAAATTGGCGACGGTAAAATTTTCGTGGCTGAACTGCAGCGCGTCATTCGTATTCGTACCGGCGAGACCGACGAAGCCGCTCTGTAATTACGACTCAGTATTGTGATGGGATGGAATAAAAATGAATAAAGTTCTGACTAAGCTGGGCCTGACCAGCCTGGCACTGTTACCATCGCTCGCGATGGCTGCGCCTGCCGTTGCGGACAAGGCTGACAACGCATTTATGATGATTTGCACCGCGCTGGTGCTGTTTATGTCAATTCCAGGGATTGCGCTGTTTTACGGCGGTCTGATTCGCGGTAAGAACGTGCTGTCGATGCTGACGCAGGTGGCCGTCACTTTCTCGCTGGTGTGCGTCCTGTGGATGGTCTACGGCTATTCACTGGCGTTCAGCGAAGGTAACGCCTTCTTTGGCGGATTTGGCTGGGCCATGCTGAAGAATATCCAGCTGACCGCGGTAATGGGCAGCTTCTATCAGTATATCCACGTTGCATTCCAGGCCTCATTTGCCTGCATCACCGTGGGCCTGATTGTGGGTGCCATTGCAGAACGCATCCGTTTCTCAGCCGTACTGATCTTCGTCGGTGTCTGGCTGACGCTGGCTTACCTGCCTATCGCGCATATGGTATGGGCAGGCGGTTTCCTGGCGCAGGATGGCGCGCTGGACTTCGCCGGCGGTACCGTCGTGCATATCAACGCCGCGGTAGCGGGTCTGGTGGGCGCGTATCTGGTTGGCAAACGTGCCGGCTTTGGTAAAGAAGCTTTCAAACCTCATAATCTGCCGATGGTCTTCACCGGCACCGCGATCCTCTATGTAGGCTGGTTCGGCTTCAACGCCGGTTCTGCCTCAGCAGCAAACGAAATTGCTGCACTGGCGTTCCTGAACACCGTTGTGGCAACGGCGGGTGCCGTACTCTCATGGACCTTTGGCGAATGGGCGGTGCGCGGTAAGCCTTCTCTGCTGGGCGCCTGTTCAGGCTTTATCGCCGGACTGGTCGCGATTACCCCAGCCTGTGGTTATGTTGGCGTCGGCGGTGCACTGATTATCGGTCTGGTTGGCGGACTGGCGGGTCTGTGGGGTGTGACCTCTCTGAAGAAATGGCTGCGTGTGGACGACCCCTGCGATGTGTTCGGCGTGCACGGCGTCTGCGGCATTGTTGGCTGTATCCTGACGGGCGTGTTTGCCTCCTCTTCACTGGGCGGCGTCGGTTATGCGCAGGGTGTGACCATGGGCCATCAGGTCTGGGTTCAGCTCTTCAGCGTCGGCGTCACAATCGTCTGGTCTGGCGTGGTGGCCTTCATCGGCTTTAAACTGGCCGATCTGATTGTCGGTCTGCGCGTACCGGAAGAGCACGAACGCGAAGGTCTGGATGTTAACAGCCACGGCGAGAACGCTTACAACCAGTAATGCGTGAGAGTATAAGCAGTGAAAAAGGGCGAGCTATCGCCCCTTTTTTTATTCGCTTCGCTGGCGCATCACCCCTTCCTGCACCGTAGAGGCGACCAGCACCCCCTGCTGATTGTAAAACTCACCCCGTACGAATCCCCTGGCACCTGACGCTGAAGTACTTACCACGCTGTAGAGCAGCCACTCGCTGAAGTCGAACGGACGATGGAACCACATTGAGTGATCGATCGTGGCGACCTGCATATCCGCCTCTAAAAATCCTTTGCCGTGCGGCTGCAGCGCAACCGGCAGGAAATTGAGATCCGACGCATAGCCGAGCAGATACTGATGGATGCGCAGATCGTCAGGCAGCGGACCGTTGGCCCGGATCCAGACCTGGCGCTCAGGCTTGTCCACATGCCCGCGCAGCGGATTGTGAATCTGCACCGGGCGGATCTCCAGCGGACGTTCCGCGATAAATATCTCCCGCAGTTTTTCCGGCAGCATGTGCGCCATCTTCTGCGCCATCGCCTGTTCCGTGACCAGATTTTCCGGTCCTGCCACCTGTGGCATCGTATTCTGATGCTCAAAGCCACTTTCCGGTGACTGGAATGAGGCAGTCATATAAAAAATGGGCTGACCATTCTGTATTGCACTGACCCGACGGGCGCTGAAACTTTTGCCGTCACGCAGGGTTTCGACGTCGTAGATAATCGCTTTCTGGCTGTCGCCGGGCCGCAGAAAGTAGCTGTGAAAGGAGTGAATCGTCCGATCGGTCGCGACGGTTTGCTTTGCGGCATAGAGCGCCTGACCCACCACCTGACCGCCAAACACCTGGCGCAGGCCAAGATCTTCACTCTGGCCGCGATATAAACCTTCTTCCAGTTTTTCCAGATTTAATAAATTCAGCAGATTTTGCAGTGCCTGACTCATGGCGCGTTCCTCAATATAGTGACCTGCTCAGTGTGAAAGATCGGACCAGTTGACGTCAATCAGACTTTCCGCTTTGCCTGTGCCAGGCAAAATTTCATTTTTGTGCCAACATTAAGGACATACGGCGAGTGAAACGCTGTAAGCAGGATTCGCTGCCGACAATCATTTTGATCAAATGGAGACGACATCAATGAAACTGTGGCATGTGTTCAGTGGGGTAGTTATGGCGGTTGCTGTTGCGGGCTGTGCCGACAAGAGTAAACCTGTGCCAACACCAACGTTGGGTTCTGCGGTAGCCGGACAGACGGCGGCGATTGCGCAGCCTAACGTCAGCGGTTCAGTCTTTATTCGCCAGCGCATCGCGCTGCCGCCGGATGCGGTATTAACCGTGACGCTGTCGGATGCGTCTGTTGCCGACGCCCCTTCAAAAGTGCTGTCACAACGCGTGGTGCGGACGGAAGGCAAACAGGCGCCGTTCCAGTTTGTGCTGCCGTTTAACCCGGCTGACATCCAGCCAAATGCACGCATTCTGTTAAGCGCCGCCATCGCGATCGACGGCAAGCTGGCCTTTGTCACTGACAGCGTAAAACCGGTCATCAATCAGGGCGGCACCAAAGCTGAACTGCTGCTGGTACCGGTGCCTTCAATGGCGATGCCAACCCAGCCAGGCGCAGCGACCACCGTGCCTTCGACATCACCGACTCAGGTCACGCCTTCTGCGGCGGTGCCTGCACCAACCCGTCTGTAATGTACAAACGGGGCGGCAGAGCCGCCCCGTTTTTCAGCCATCGAATCGCCAGCGATACGTTTCAAGATTAAGCTCACCGGCATCACTCACCACAATCCCTTCTGCTTCCAGTGCATCCCGCTGTCGTATCAGCTGGTCGCCCTGAAGCGAAATCATGCCGTGACGATTGACGACACGATGCCAGGGGAGGGTGGTTCCCTCGGGTAACCGGCTCAGCACACCGCCGACCTGACGTGCCGCACGCGGCGAACCGGCCAGTCGTGCCACATCGCCATAGGTCGTGACGCACCCGGATGGAATCGCGGCAACAATTTGCCAGATGCGTTGCTGGAAAGTGTCAGGCTGATTCATGTGCTTATTTCGTCAGGAAAAAGAGGGTTAACTTTATCATGTAGAGGCCATGGTGAAAGCATCAACGCGGCGGTTGTTCAAGAAAACAACGGTTGTCCCGACGACGCTTGCAATTGCCAGCCCCTTCCCAGATAATGCCCCCGCTCTCGTAAAGAGGGCTTGTCAATGGGGGCCCTGTTGGTTCTCCCGCAATGCTAGCTTGTGAACTCGGTCAGATCCGGAAGGAAGCAGCCGTAGCAGGTGATGCGTGTGCCGGGATGTAGCTGGCAGGGCCCCCACCACTTTCCCCCCCTGAACTTCTTCCCCAGTCTGACAGACAGGCAAAACCCGCCTGGGCCGATCCTTTGCCGGCAGGCAGGAATATCCGGTACTTAATGTGGGGACAATGCCGTCAGATGCAGGTGAGCAGATTAGCGGACAAACTTCCAGACCGAACCCGGTACTTTATCGTAGAGCTTATTCATCGTCAGCTCGGCCAGACGATGGTCAGCTGCCGAATAGAATACCGCTAATTCATCTTCCGGTAATTCATACTTATTCTTTTCGATCACCCGCTCCAGGGTATCCAGGGAGCGACAGCGACGCAGTCGCATCAAATAATCAGTTTTTGTCAGTGTTTTGTTCATAAATAAAGCGTTCTCACGTCTGTACTATAATGAATGGCTCGGTTGCTGGAGAAAAGCGCACTCTTCAGTGAACAGATTAAATAAGCGTTTTGCTGAACGTTGCCACCGCTGAAGATCAGGATTATTGATACCGTAGTTACTGAATAACATAAAAGTATCATCAAGATATTCATCGATTTGCGAAATCAGCGCTTCATCTTCAACGTGTTTAATTTTGTAATTCATGGTGAACGAAGCGATATGTTCAATCAGATCGTTCAGGTGCAGATTGCTTTCAGAAGTGGGATCATTTACCCAGCCATGGTGGCTGTCAGTCAATGTTGCCATGCTGTCGTCAAACAGGCTCTCACACAGGTATTTCAGCTGGGCAATATCATGCCGTTTTGGTGAGTATTCGTCCATCTTTTTCCCCTCCATAGCTTGCACAGTTGCCGCAGGGCGGCGAGTTCGGATAAAGCGGCCAGGAAGCGATCTTTCAGGTGGTTATTAAATGGGATACGTTAAAGATAGTGTAAAACCATTAGTTCTGCTCATCTCAATTACTAAATATTACAATTCATCACCCGGAGAGGGTTGCTGGTTGTCTATCACATCAAACTCAAGCGCACCGGGCTTAATGTAAAAGTTTACCCGCTCCGTTTGGGTCACCGTTTCATTCAGATCCTGACAGGGACTAAATAAATTCCACTGAAAATCGTAAAGTAATTTAAAACTATTCAGATCCAGGTATTCAACGGAAACTATTTTTAAACTGTCTGGTACTAACTGCGCATTCTGAGCGTACCAGCGTAAATCCCCTGTCAGCAAATCTGATATTTTGAGAATATTCCGCTGAACAACTTCAGCTATTTTTGCGCAGTCTGTTTCACCCATCGCAATATCACATTCAATCCGTGACAGCATATCTTGTCTACTCCTAACCGTTAATAAACCTATCATTGGTTTTACGCAACAGGTTTGCAAGCCAGTAAAGCACAAAACTGCCATTTTCTGAGTTTTGCCAGTAAAGCGGTGCGGCGGGTGTGGCTTTAACGCTCCCTGGGCCGACGGACTCCCGATACCTTTTGAAACACATTCCGCTCTTGAACCGCAGGCTGCATCCGGTATTCTTATTGTTATGTTATAACATATTGGTGAGCTGATGCGTCAGAGTGGATTACTTATGTCGCTGGGCGGACGGCTGAGCGTCGCCCTGCTGATCATCGCGCTGCTGGCTGTCGCGATATATTGGGGGATCAGCGCATGATCCGATTTAACGCACTGCGTGCAGGCTACCAGGGAGAGGGGGTCACCCCGGCGATCACGGGTCAGCTCGCAGCAGGCTCCATGACTGCGCTGGTCGGTGCAAACGGCAGCGGGAAATCGACCCTGCTGAAAACCATTGCGGGCTTACTGCCGCCGGTAAGCGGACGCTGCGAACTGCAGGTGGCGCGCCGGGATATCGGCTGGCTGCCACAGCGCACCGAACTTGAGACCCGCTTTCCGCTGACGGTCTTCGAACTGGTTTCCATGGGTTGCTGGCCACGCTGCGGCTGGTTTGGCGGCATTAACCGGTCACTGCGGCGGGAAATCGGGCAGGCGCTGGAGGCGGTTCAGATGAGCGATTATGCGGATGCGCAACCGGCCACCCTCTCGGGCGGGCAGCTTCAGCGCGTCCTGTTTGCCCGGCTGATGCTACAGCGCAGCGCGCTCTGGCTGCTGGATGAACCCTTTAACGGCATAGACAGCCAGACGGTTACCCTGCTGATGTCGATTCTGGAGCAGCAGCAGCAGGCAGGTACCACTCTGCTGGTGGTGCTGCATGACCGCCCGCTGGTGGCGCGTTACTTCAGTAACGTTCTGTCGATGGATGAACATCATCTCAGCGATACCTTCCGGTCCGATGTCCTGGCACGGAGTCGAGCCTCGTGACCCTGATTCAGCCTTTTATCGAATTTGGCTTTATGCGGCGAGCGCTGGTGGCCTGCCTGGCGCTCGCCGTCAGTGCCACGCCACTCGGTGTGTTCCTCTCGCTGCGTCGTATGAGCCTGATTGGTGACGCCTTATCCCATGCGGTGCTGCCGGGTGCGGCCATTGGCTATCTGATCTCCGGCCTCTCCCTGGTGGCCATGGGTATCGGCGGCCTGATTGCCGGGCTGGCGGTCGCGCTGCTCTCTGGCGCAGTCAGTCGCTACACGCCATTGAAAGAGGATGCCAGTTTTGCCGGATTCTACCTTGGATCACTGGCGCTGGGCGTCACGCTGGTTTCACTGCGCGGCTCAAGCGTGGATCTGCTGCACGTTCTGTTTGGCTCGCTGCTGGCGGTCGACAACGCGGCGCTGTTGCTGGTCGGTGGCATCGCGGCCTTTACGCTGATCATGCTGGCGGTGATCTATCGCCCCCTGGTCATCGATGCCTTTGACGGTGACTTTCTGCGGGCGCAGGGGAAATGGAGCGCGCCGCTGGTGCATGGCCTGTTTTTAATGCTGGTGGTGCTGAACCTGGTCGCGGGCTTTCAGGTGCTGGGCACGCTGATGTCGGTGGGTTTAATGATGTTACCCGCTGCCAGCGCCCGTTTCTGGAGCCGTCATCTTGCGGCGATGCTGGCCATCGCCATCTTCATGGCAACCCTCTCTGCGCTGGCGGGCCTGATGCTCTCCTGGCACTTCTCGCTGCCGGCCGGCCCCGCCGTGGTGCTGAGCGCCGCCATGCTCTTCTTTCTCTCGATTCTGACAGGACCGTGCGGCGGAATTTTACGCCGCCATTAATCTTAAGGGGTATCTATGAAAAAATTACCGGTTAGTCTGGCGCTCGCTGCGCTGTTCGCCACGCCGCTGGCGATGGCAAAAACCGTAGACGTTGTCGCCAGCTTTACCGTGCTGGCAGACATCGTCAGCCAGGTGGGAGGTGATCATGTGAAGGTGAAAAGTCTGGTAGGGCCGAATGGCGATCCCCATACGTTTGAACCGACGCCGCAGGACAGCCAGGCGCTGGCAAAAGCGGATCTGGTCTTTGTCAGCGGGCTGGGACTGGAAGGGTGGATGGACCGCCTGGTCAGCGCTTCCGGTTATCACGGTCAGCCGGTAGTCGCCTCTGCGGGTGTCACCACACGCAGCATGGAAGAGGAGGGCAAAACCATCACCGATCCGCACGCCTGGAACAGCATGCAGAACGGCGTGATCTATGCGACCAACGTGATGAATGCGCTGGTCAAAGCCGACCCCGAGGATGCTGCGGCGATCCGTCAGCGCGGACAGAATTACATTCAGCAGTTACAGGCGCTGGATAGCTGGGCAAAGACGGCGTTTGATAAAATTCCTGTGGAGAAGCGGAAGGTGCTGACCAGCCATGATGCCTTTGGCTACTTTGGCCAGCGCTATGGCGTGACGTTCCTGGCGCCCGTCGGGTTCTCTACCGAAGCGGAAGCGAGTGCCAGTAACGTCGGTGATCTGATCACTCAGCTGAAACAGCAGCACATCACCCGCTATTTCATTGAGAACCAGACCGATCCGCGTCTGGTTAAACAGATCGCCAGCGCTACGGGAGCGGAGCCGGGCGGTGAGCTCTATCCGGAAGCGTTGTCCCCGGCTTCTGGTCCGGCACCGACCTATCAGGCTGCCTTTAAGCACAACGTGAACGCCATGCTGAAGAGCATGCAGTAAGCATAAAAAAGGCCGGGCAAGCCCGGCCAGTCATCACGACACACACTAGCGTTTCTTCTTTCTTCCCTGTACGGCTTTAAAGCGCGGATTCGTTTTGCAGATGACGTAAATACGTCCCTTGCGACGGACCACCCTGCAATCCCGATGGCGATTTTTTGCGGAACGCAGCGAGCTTAATACCTGCATGACCCTCTCCTCTATTTACGACCCAGGAAGCGTCCGAAGCGCTGGTTAAAGCGCGCGGTGCTGCCCTCTTTAGCGAAATCTTTCTGTTTACCGGTGTAGAAAACGTGTGAAGCCGACGACACATCCAGCGTGACGTAGGGCAGCGTTTCACCTTCAAACTCTACGGTGCGGTCGGTTTTAATGGTCGAGCCGATCTTGTAGTAAACGTCAGCTGAGGTGTCATGGAAGACCACCGGGCGATAGTGAGGATGGATATTTGCTTTCATAATGCACACCTATGTAATGTTATAATATAACAATATTATGCGCCGCCGCGGAACGGAATGCAACGTCAGCTGATGGCAGAAAGGCGAGGGGGAGAGGAGGGCGAAACTGAAGGGTAAAAAAAAGGCCGCTTGCGCGGCCTCAGAGGTGTTACTGCTTAGTGAGTCTGGTTGTGCTCAACCGGCTCAGCGCTGCGCGGTTCCTCTTTGTGCTTACTGAAGCGGCGGCGAACCACCACGAAGAACACCGGAACAAAGAAGATAGCCAGCGCGGTCGCGGTAACCATGCCGCCGATAACGCCGGTACCTACAGCGTTCTGCGAACCGGAACCGGCACCGGTACTGATCGCCAGCGGCAGTACCCCGAGAATAAACGCCAGTGACGTCATCAGGATCGGACGCAGACGCATACGACAGGCTTCCAGCGACGATTCCACCAGGCCTTTGCCCTCTTTATCCATCAAATCTTTAGCAAATTCGACGATAAGGATGGCGTTCTTCGCCGAGAGGCCAATGGTTGTCAGTAACCCCACCACAAAGTAGACGTCGTTACTCAGGCCACGCAGGGTGGTGAAGATCAGCGCACCGATAACCCCCAGCGGAACCACCAGCATAACCGCGAACGGAATCGACCAGCTCTCATACAGGGCGGCGAGACACAGGAAGACCACAATCAGCGAGATGGCATAGAGCGCAGGCGCCTGGTTGCCCGACAGACGTTCCTGGTAAGACATGCCCGTCCAGTCATAGCCGATACCCGCAGGCAGTTTCTCCGCCAGCTGCTCCATCAGATCCATGGCGGCACCGGAGCTCTTACCTGGCGCAGCCTGACCCAGGATTTCCATCGCAGGCAGACCGTTGTAACGCTCAAGACGCGGTGAACCATACTGCCACTTCGCCGTCGAGAAGGCGGAGAAAGGCACCATCGTTCCGTTGCTGTTGCGCACGTACCATTTGCCGATATCGTCCGGCAGCATACGGGAGTCCGCTTTACCCATGACGTAAACTTTCTTCACGCGACCACGGTCGATGAAGTCATTGACGTAGGAGCCACCCCAGGAGGCCGCGAGCGTGGTGTTGATATCGCTTAACGATACGCCCAGCGCCTGTGCTTTCTCCTGATCGATGATCAGCTTGTACTGCGGCGTATCTTCGAGACCGTTAGGACGCACACCCACCAGGGTGTCAGGATGCTGGGCAATCATGCCGAACAGCTGATTACGCGCTTCGGTCAGTTTTTCGTGGCCCAGGTTGGCCTGGTCAATCAGCTCAAAGTCGAAGCCGGTGGCGTTACCCAGTTCGATAATGGCTGGCAGGTTGAAGGGGATGACCATCGCATCTTTGATGGCACCCAGCGCCTTCATCGCACGCCCGGCAATCGCCGGTACCTTCATGTCGCTGCTGGTTCGCTCATCCCACGGCTTGAGGCTGACGAAAGCAATACCGGTGTTCTGTCCGCGACCGGCAAAGCCGAAGCCGTTAACGGTAAACACCGATTTAACCGTGTCTTTCTCCTGCGTCAGGAAGTAGTCGGTGACCTGATCCAGCACTTTCTGGGTGCGTTCCTGCGTAGCGCCCGCAGGCAGCTGCGCCTGAGCCAGCAGTAACCCCTGGTCCTCTTCCGGTAAGAATGAAGAGGGCAGACGCATGAACAGATACGCCATGCCGACCACGATGACCAGGTAGATCACCATATAACGGCCGGTGCTGCGAATGATGTGGCCAACGCTGTCGACGTAGTGATTGGTACTTTTGTCGAACATCCGGTTAAACCAGCCGAAGAAGCCGGTCGTTTTACCGTGACCGTCTTTTTTCACCGGCTTCAGTATGGTGGCGCAGAGTGCCGGGGTCAGAATCAGGGCAACCAGCACCGACAGCGCCATGGCTGACACAATGGTGATCGAGAACTGACGGTAAATCACACCGGTCGAACCACCAAAGAACGCCATCGGGATAAATACCGCGGCCAGCACCAGCGCGATACCGACCAGCGCACCCTGAATCTGCTCCATAGAACGCCTGGTCGCCTCTTTTGGCGGCAAGCCCTCTTCCTGCATCACGCGCTCAACGTTCTCCACCACCACGATGGCGTCATCCACCAGCAGGCCGATAGCCAGCACCATCCCGAACAGCGTCAGGGTGTTTATCGAGTAGCCAAAAATGCTGATGATGGCGAAGGTGCCGAGCAACACCACCGGCACGGCGATAGTCGGAATCAGCGTCGCGCGGAAGTTCTGCAGGAACAGGTACATGACCAGGAACACCAGCACGATGGCTTCAGCCAGCGTTTTCACCACTTCGAAAATAGAGATCTTAACGAATGGGGTGGTGTCATACGGATAAACCACTTTCATTCCGGCCGGGAAGGTGGACTGCATCTTCGCCAGTTCCGCTTTCACCGCATTCGCGGTATCCAGGGCGTTGGCGCCGGTTGCCAGTTTGATACCGATACCGGACGCGGGCCGGCCGTTATAACGGGCAATGATCTCGTAGTTTTCTGCACCGAGCTCGATTTTTGCCACGTCACGCAGGCGAACCTGTGAACCATCCTCATTCACTTTCAGCAGGATTTTGCCGAACTCATCGGTCGAGGTCAGGCGGGTCTGCGCAATGATAGAGGCGTTAAGCTGCTGTCCCGGCACCGGGGGTGTCCCGCCTAACTGACCGGCGGCAACCTGGGCGTTCTGCGTGTTCAGCGCGCTGATCACGTCAACCGGCGTCAGGTTGTAGTTATTGAGCTTGTGCGGGTCCATCCAGATACGCATCGCATACTGCGCACCAAACACCTGGGTATCACCGACACCTTTGGTACGGCTCAGCGGATCTTTAATGGTCGAGGAAATATAATCAGAAATATCATTCTGAGTCATATTGTCATCGTCGCTGATGAAGCCGGCGACCATCAGGAAGCTGCTGGAGGATTTTTTAACCTGAATCCCCTGTTGCTGAACTTCCTGCGGCAGCAGTGGCATCGCCAGCTGCAGTTTGTTCTGCACCTGAACCTGCGCGATGTCTGCATCCGTGCCTGACTCAAAGGAGATGGTCAGGGTCAGGGTACCGGATGAGTCACTGCTCGAGGACATATACATCAGTCCATCGATACCGTTCATATTCTGCTCAATGACCTGGGTCACCGTGTCCTGCAGCGTTTTCGCATCCGCACCAGGGTAAGAGGCCTGAATCTCAATCGCCGGCGGCGCAACATTGGGATATTGCTCGATCGGGAGTTTGAGAATCGACAGCGCACCGGCCAGCATGATGATGATGGCGAGCACCCACGCAAAGATGGGGCGATCGATAAAGAACTTAGCCATGAATCAACGGCTCCTGTTATGACGATGACTTGTCAGACTGCGGCTTAGAATCGGGTGCCGCTTTCGCATCGTCTGAGACTTCTTGTGGGGTAACCTGTGCGCCCGGCTTGGCTCGCTGCAGACCTGTGCTGATCACACGTTCACCCGCTTTAACGCCGTCGGTGACTAACCATTTGTCGCCAATCGCCTGTGAGGTTGTGACCTGACGCGATTCAACTTTGTTGTCTGCGCCGACCACCATGACCGTCGCCTGGCCTGTTGGCGTGCGGGTGACCGCCTGCTGTGGAACCAGCAACGCATTCGGATTGGTCCCTTCCTCCAGACGCGCGCGCACAAACATGCCCGGTAACAGGGTATGGTCCGGGTTCGGGACAATGGCACGCAGGGTGATGGAGCCGGTGGTCTCATCGACGGTGACGTCAGAGAACTCCAGTGTTCCCTTCTGCGCAAAAGTGTTGCCGTTCTGCATCAGCAGGGTCACGCTGGCTTTGCCATCGGTCTGCTTCAGCTGACCTGACTCCAGCTCTGAACGTAAGCGCATGAAATCTTCGCTCGACTGGGTCACATCGACATACATCGGGTCAAGCTGTTGCACGGTCGCCAGCGCGGTGGTCTGGGCGCTTTGAACCAGCGCACCCTCGGTGACTGACGATTTGCCGATGCGGCCGCTGATAGGGGAGGTGACTTTGGTGTAGGCCAGATTAATGCGAGCCGTTTCCACGTTAGCTTTTGCCACCTGGACCGCTGCGTCATTCTGCGCAGCCGTGGCAACCGCCGTGTCGTAATCCTGCTGACTGATATATTTCGTGCCGAGCAGTGGCTTGTAACGCTTAACGGTCAGCTGAGCGATGCGGGCGTTGGCCTGCGCCTGGGTTAAATCGCCTTTCGCGCTGTCATAAGCAGCCTGATAGGTGGCCGGGTCGATCTGATAGAGAGACTGACCGGCTTTGATATCACTGCCTTCAATAAAGTTACGCTTGAGAATGATACCGGAAACCTGCGGACGTACTTCAGCCACGCGATAGGCTGAGGTACGGCCTGGAAGTTCAGTCGAAATTTTCAGGGGTTCAGTTTTCAGGGTCACGACACCCACTTCTGGCGGTTGCTGGGCGGCTTGTTCGGATTTATTGTTGTCACATCCTGTTAACAAAAAGCTGCCTGATAGCATCAGGACGGCCGCCAGAGGCGATAATCCTCTGATTTTATTCATAAATAAACCTCTAGTGTCCGATATCAATTGGTCAATGGATCACAAACTGAAAAACCCATTGCTGTGTCAAGTCGCAGGTCGTGCTATGGTACATACATTCACAAATGTATGTAAACTTACCCGTTTGTAAAAAAAGCCCCCTATGGCACGAAAAACCAAAGCGCAAGCACTTGAAACGCGGCATCAAATTCTTGATGCCGCCCTTGTTCTGTTTTCGCAGCAGGGCGTCTCAGCCACGTCTCTGGCCGATATTGCAACCGCTGCCAGTGTGACGCGCGGGGCAATCTACTGGCACTTCAAAAATAAAGCCGATCTCTTACATGAAATATGGCTTCGTTGTGATGCCGGTCTGGATGATGTGGAACTTGAGTATCAGACAAAATACCCTGGTGATCCACTCTCTGTGTTGCGTGCAATGCTGGTCTATATCTTTGAAGCGACAGCAAAGGATCCTCAGCGCCGCGCCTTGATGGAGATCATTTTCCACAAATGCGAATTTGTTGGCGAAATGTCGGCGATGAAGAGTATGCAGCAGAGCCTGTTGCTGGAGTGCTACGACAAAATCGAAGATGTCCTGCGTCAGTGTATTGAAGCGGAACAGCTTCCGGGCACGCTCAGCACGCGGCAGGCCGCCATTATTCTGCGTGGGTATGTCAACGGCATGATGGAAAGCTGGCTGTTCGCGCCAGAAAGCTTTGATTTAGCCGCCGACGCACCGACGCTGGTGAATGCCTTTATCGATATGCTGTGCCTCAGCCCGACGCTGACCGCCCGCCATTAATCGGGCTGACGATCGCGTTTGTTCTCGAAGTCGCGCTGCACCATGGCCAGCGCTGAGAGCACCGTCTCCACCGGCAGTTGATGCTCTTCCAGCAGCTGAATCAGATCGACGGCCAGTTTGACGTCGTCAGGAGCATTTTCCAGTGACATCGCTTCTCCTATATACGTAATCGGGCCACGACCAGCAACATCAGCAGCGCACCTGCAATGGCCATCCCCAGCGCGCCGATGTGCACCGTGGCCAGCGAACCCAGTTCAAAGTACGTCGCAATATAGCCGCCAATCAGGGCGCCGATCATCGACAGTGTCAGGGTGGCCACCAGCCCGCCAGGGCGTCCCGGCAGCAGCAGACGTTTCAGCAACCCCAGCAGCAGCCCGCATAACAGCCAGGTGAATAAGCCCATTGTTCTTCTCCGCGCAGAATCACACCCAGTATAGAAGCGCTTTTGTCGCGCCGCGCTTTATTCGCTGCCGCGCAGTGAGGCTGCCCACTCCACCGAGCGAATCGCCTGACGGCAGCGAGCCAGCCGACCCTCTAACGTTTCCAGCTCCTGCTTCAGCTGCTGCTGAATCATCAGGGTTTCCGCCAGGGCCAGACGCTGCTCACGCTGATCGATCATCGCCAGCAGACGCCGTTCAAATTCACGGTACTCCTGATATTTTGTCGGGGTGGGTCCCTGCACCGGCTGTTCACGTCGCAGACGCAACTGCTGGGTACTCACCTCACGTTGCAGAGCCGCAATCTGATCGACCAGACGTTCCGCCAGCCAGCGACTGCGAACCAGATCCTGGCGGCTGTCGCACAGCCGGGCGAAATTCAGCTCCACTTCCTGCAGATAATCCGCCAGCCGGGTGCCTTTGGTGTGGAACAGCTGGCTGTCAAAACGTGGCAGACGGCAGACGCCGTCAGGGTGATGTGCCAGGGTCTCACGCAGGGTGAGAATAAGCTGCTGCAGCCGCTGCTGAATGGCGATCGCGCTCATCGCGGCACGCTCAACTGTGCTAACGTAAGCAGATGAAGAAAGAGCTGGGCGGCATTTATGCAACGCATTCTGTTATTAACCCTCGGCTGGCTGGCCATTGTGCTGGGAACGCTGGGCATTGTATTACCTTTATTACCTACCACGCCATTCATGCTGCTGGCAGCCTGGTGTTTCGCCCGCTCATCGCCGCGCTTTCATCACTGGCTGCTGTGGAAATCGCCTTTTGGCCGCTATCTGCGCCACTGGCAGCAGCATCGCGCCATGCCGCCGGGTGCCAAAGTGCGTGCCATCTGTCTGATCGTGGCGACCTTTAGCCTCTCCCTGTTTCTGGTGCACCAGGTCTGGGTTCGCGTCATGCTGCTGATCATGCTGGCCGCACTGCTGCTGTTTATGTGGCGGATTCCGGTGGTGGCAGAAACAGCGGACGCACCGCCGCCACCCGGATAAAGTTGCAATTAGCCGGTCATTTGCTTAGATTTGGGCGTCTTCGTGCGTGGCTTCCCTTTGTGAATTAACTTCCGCTGAGCCTTTTACCAGGTATTAGCGCTTTTGAAGCTGCGCGAAACAGAATTTTTTACCAGGCGTATCATCATGACCGACACTGCGCAGCAGCTTGAATTCATTAAAAACAGCATCAAAAGCATCCCCGATTATCCTAAGCCAGGCATCCTGTTCCGCGATGTCACCAGCCTGCTGGAAGAACCCAAAGCCTATGCCGCGTCGATTGCGCTGCTGGTTGAGCGTTACCGTAATAAAGGCATCACCAAAGTGGTCGGCACGGAAGCGCGCGGTTTCCTGTTTGGCGCACCGGTGGCGCTGGGCCTGGGCGTCGGTTTTGTGCCGGTGCGAAAGCCGGGCAAACTGCCTCGTGAAACCTACAGCGAAGCCTATGAGCTGGAGTACGGCACCGATCAGCTGGAACTGCATAAAGATGCCATTCAGCCTGGCGACGTGGTGCTGGTGGTCGATGACCTGCTGGCGACCGGCGGCACGATCGAAGCGACAGTGAAACTGATTCGTCGTGCAGGCGGTGAAGTGAAAGACGCGGCGTTCATCATCAATCTGTTCGACCTGACCGGTGAATCGCGTCTGACTGCCCTGGGCGTTGAGAGCTACAGCCTGGTTAAATTCCCCGGCCACTAAGCCACTCTTCCGGCCTTGCTCCCGCGCGAGGCCGTCACGCCCCTGGCGTCAAGATAACGAGTGCCAGGCAAAAGCGTAGCTGATAGACTACTGCAATCTTATACAGGGGTTGCAGAGCGTCTGCGCTCATCTTTCCATCCAACTTCGTCGAATCCACATGAGCTATCAGGTACTTGCGCGAAAATGGCGTCCCCAGGCTTTTGCTGATGTTGTCGGTCAGGAACATGTTCTGACCGCGCTGGCGAATGGATTGTCTCTGGGACGCATCCATCATGCTTATCTCTTCTCCGGCACCCGCGGCGTCGGGAAAACCACCATTGCGCGTCTGCTGGCCAAAGGCCTTAACTGCGAAACCGGTATCACCGCGACACCCTGTGGTCAGTGTGACAACTGCCGGGAAATCGAGCAGGGCCGCTTTGTCGATCTGATCGAGATTGACGCCGCATCACGCACCAAAGTTGAAGACACCCGCGATCTGCTCGACAACGTGCAGTACGCCCCGGCGCGTGGCCGCTTCAAAGTCTATCTGATCGATGAAGTGCACATGCTGTCACGTCACAGCTTCAATGCGCTGTTAAAGACGCTGGAAGAGCCGCCTTCACACGTTAAGTTTTTACTGGCCACGACCGATCCGCAGAAACTGCCGGTGACCATCCTTTCGCGCTGTCTGCAGTTTCACCTCAAGGCGCTGGATGTCGATCAAATCCGTCAGCAGCTTGAGCATGTCCTGAAGCAGGAACAGATTGAGAGTGAAACCCGTGCGCTGCAACTCCTGGCACGGGCTGCCGATGGCAGTATGCGCGATGCGCTGAGCCTCACTGACCAGGCCATTGCCATGGGGCAGGGGGCGGTGACCAGCAGCACGGTCAGCGTCATGCTTGGCACGCTGGATGATGAGCAGCCGCTGGGGCTGCTGGAGGCGCTGGTCGAGGGTGACGGTCAGCAGGTGATGAACCTGCTGAGTCAGGCGGCGTCTCGCGGCGTCGAGTGGGAGGCGCTGCTGGTAGAAATGCTGCGCCTGCTGCATCAGATTGCGATGGTGCAACTGCTGCCCGCCTCACTCAACGATGATGACGAGAGCAGCGCGCTTCGTTTGCGGGAACTGGCCCGGGTGGTGCCGCCCGCCGATCTGCAGCTCTACTATCAGACCCTGCTGATGGGGCGCAAGGATCTGCCGATTGCGCCCGACCGCCGCATGGGGGTGGAGATGACGCTGCTGCGTGCACTGGCGTTTCATCCGAAAGCCGCCGTGGCGGAACCCATTGCGCGTCCCGCATTAACCGAGCAGATGTCGCCAGTGGCCCCGGCACAAAGATCGGCTGCGGGATCGACATCAGCGGCACCAGCCGCCCGACAACCGGCCACGCCGTCACCGGCCGCTGCGACACCGCCGCAGACGGCACAGCCGCAGCCACAGCCGCAGCCAGCAGCAACGCCGCAGCCGGTTGCCGCGCAGCCACAGATGGCGGCACCCGACGCGGAGCCACCGCGTTCGCCACCGCCCGATGTCGCACCGGACAGCGCGCTGTCGAGTTCCACCAGCCAGCTCCTGCAGGCGCGCACTCAGTTGCTGCGTCAGGGAGCGAACAAACCAAAAAAGAGTGAGCCGGCGGCGCCAGGTGCGCGGCCGGCCAACTCCGCGCTGGAGCGGCTGGCTTCCGTTACCGAGCGCAGTCAGCAGCGGATCCGCGATCGCGAGCCTGCCGCGCCGTTAAAAGAGGAAGCGTACCGCTGGAAGGCGGTAAATCAGACGGAGGAAGTGGCGGAGCCGGTGGCGACGCCAAAGGCCTTGCGTTCTGCGCTGGAGCATGAGAAAACCCCTGAGCTGGCGGCGCGTCTGGCGGAAGAGGCGCAGCAGCGCGATCCCTGGGCCGCAGAAATCGCTCTCCTGCCGCTGCCGAAGCTGGTTCAGCAGCTGGCCTTAAACGCGTGGAAAGAGGTGACCGAAAGCGGCGTCTGCCTGCATCTGCGCAGCAGCCAGCGGCATCTTAATTCAGCGTCGGCGCAGCAGGTGTTAAGCGAGGCGCTGAGTCAGCACGCCGGGCAGAGAGTTGAACTCTCGGTAGTTGAAGACGATAATTCATCGGTGTTGACGCCACTGGAGTGGCGTCAGGCCATTTACGAAGAGAAACTGGCGCAGGCGCGTCAGTCGATCACCTGTGATACCCACATCCAGACGCTACAGCGATTTTTCGATGCCGATCTGGATGAGGAGAGTATCCGACCTGTTTGAACACGCTGCTGCTATCGTCACGATAGCGTTGTAGCCTTAGCTGAGAGAGAAAACTATGTTTGGTGGTAAAGGCGGATTGGGCAACCTGATGAAACAGGCCCAGCAGATGCAGGACAAAATGGCCAAAGTTCAGGAAGAGATCGCCGCGCTTGAAGTGACCGGTGAGTCCGGTGCTGGCCTGGTAAAAGTCACCATTAACGGCGCGCACAACTGCCGTCGCGTGGAAATCGATCCCAGCCTGCTGGAAGATGATAAAGACATGCTGGAAGATCTGGTTGCCGCAGCGTTCAACGATGCCGCACGTCGCATTGACGAAACCCAGAAAGAGAAGATGGCTTCTGTCTCTTCAGGCATGCAGCTGCCGCCAGGCTTTAAGATGCCATTCTGATGCAAACCAGCCCACTGCTTGAATCATTGATGGAGTCGCTGCGCTGTCTGCCCGGCGTGGGGCCGAAGTCGGCTCAGCGCATGGCGTTTCAGCTGCTGCAGCGCGATCGCAGCGGGGGCATGCGGCTGGCACAGGCGCTGACCCGGGCGATGTCGGAAATTGGTCACTGTGCCGATTGCCGCACCTTCACCGAGCAGGAAATCTGCACGATCTGCGCCAACCCACGGCGTCAGCAGAACGGTCAGATTTGCGTGGTGGAAAGCCCGGCGGATATCCACGCCATTGAGCAGACCGGCCAGTTTGGCGGTCGCTACTTTGTCCTGATGGGCCATCTCTCGCCGCTCGACGGGATCGGTCCGGCCGACATCGGTCTGGATCGTCTGGAGCAGCGTCTGGAGAGTGAAACCCTGCAGGAAGTGATCCTCGCCACCAACCCGACGGTGGAAGGTGAGGCGACCGCGAACTATATCGCGGAGCTCTGTGGCCAGTATGGCGTCAGCGCCAGCCGAATCGCGCACGGCGTGCCGGTGGGCGGTGAGCTGGAGATGGTCGATGGCACCACGCTCTCCCATTCACTGGCGGGTCGCCAGAAGTTTAAATTTTAATCACTTGCCGGTGTTGTGACAGACACCGGCTTGAAAATCCCCCCGTCATCCCCACATCAACCTCAACGTTTGTTCAACCTGTTTTGTTGAGGTAGCAATGACCATGAAAGGACAAGAGACCCGTGGCTTTCAGTCGGAAGTAAAACAACTTCTGCACCTGATGATCCATTCTCTCTATTCAAACAAAGAGATTTTCCTGCGTGAGCTGATCTCCAACGCCTCGGATGCGGCAGACAAACTGCGCTTCCGCGCCCTGTCAGATTCCAGCCTGT
The DNA here is from genome assembly GCF_026104315.1 of Pantoea anthophila. Lineage (NCBI taxonomy): Bacteria > Pseudomonadati > Pseudomonadota > Gammaproteobacteria > Enterobacterales > Erwiniaceae > Pantoea > Pantoea anthophila. The sequence continues at coordinate 2,935,989 of NZ_CP110473.1, read as the reverse complement.
ATGAAGGTGATGGCGAGCTGCACGTTCGTCTCTCTGTTGATAAGGACAACCGTACCCTGACGCTGAGCGACAACGGTATCGGTATGCGTCGTGATGAGGTGATTGAGAACCTCGGGACTATCGCCAAATCAGGCACCAAATCTTTCCTCGAATCCCTGGGTTCTGACCAGGCGAAAGACAGCCAGCTGATCGGTCAGTTTGGTGTGGGCTTCTATTCCGCCTTTATCGTGGCGGATAAAGTGACTGTGCGCACCCGTGCCGCGGGCGCCTCAGCCGATGAAGGGGTCTTCTGGGAGTCAGCAGGCGAGGGTGAATATACCCTGGCGGAGATTGAGAAAGCCGACCGCGGGACCGAGATCACCCTGCATCTGCGTGAAGGCGAAGATGAGTTCCTGGATGTCTGGCGCGTTCGCAACATCATCAGCAAGTACTCCGATCACATCGCGCTGCCGGTTGAGATCGAAAGCAAAGATGAAGAGAGCGACACGACGCACTGGGAGAAGATCAACAAAGCTCAGGCGCTGTGGACCCGCAACAAATCTGATATCAGCGATGAAGAGTACAACGAGTTCTACAAGCACATCGCCCACGACTTCAGCGATCCGGTCGCGTGGAGTCACAACCGGGTGGAAGGTAAGCAGGAATATACCAGCCTGCTCTACATTCCGGCGCGTGCGCCGTTCGATATGTGGAACCGCGATCAGAAGCATGGCCTGAAACTCTATGTACAGCGCGTCTTTATCATGGATGACGCTGAGCAGTTTATGCCGAACTACCTGCGCTTTGTGCGTGGCCTGATTGACTCCAGCGATCTGCCGCTGAACGTCTCCCGTGAGATCCTGCAGGACAGCCGCGTCACGCAGAGCCTGCGCGGTGCGCTGACCAAACGTACCCTGCAGATGCTGGAAAAACTGGCGAAAGATGACAGTGAGAAGTATCAGACCTTCTGGAAAGAGTTCGGTCTGGTGCTGAAAGAGGGCCCGGCAGAAGATCACGCGAATCAGGAAGCGATTGCTAAGCTGCTGCGTTTCGCGACCACCCAGAGCGACGGCGCGGCACAGACCGTTTCGCTGGAAGATTACGTCAGCCGCATGGTGGAAGGTCAGGAGAAGATTTACTACATCACTGCTGACAGCTATGCCGCTGCCAAGAGCAGCCCGCATCTGGAGCTGTTCCGCAAAAAAGGCATTGAGGTGCTGCTGCTCTCCGATCGCATCGACGAATGGATGATGAGCTACCTCACCGAGTTTGACGGGAAAACCTTCCAGTCAGTGAGCAAAGCGGACGAGTCGCTGAGCAAGCTGGCCGATGAAGAGACCGAAGAGCAGAAAGAGGCGGAAAAAGCGCTGGAGCCGTTTGTTGAGCGGGTGAAAAATCTGCTGGGTGAACGCGTGAAAGAAGTACGTCTGACTCACCGTCTGACCGACACACCCGCCATTGTCACGACCGACGCCAACGAGATGACCACGCAGATGGCGAAGCTGTTTGCCGCGGCCGGACAAGAGGTGCCGGAAGTGAAGTACCTGTTCGAAATCAACCCGGATCACCCGCTGGTGAAACGTGTTGCCGATACTCAGGATGAAGCACGCTTCGGTGAGTGGGTTGAGCTGCTGCTGGATCAGGCACTGCTGGCTGAGCGCGGCACCCTTGACGATCCAAACCAGTTTATCCGTCGCATGAATCAGCTGCTGACGGCTTAAACGTTAACGGGGCGGCGATTTTAATGGCCTGACGCGGATTGTGCAGCGCTGGCTCAGGGAGCATACGCCCTCCGCAAAGACGCAAACGCCGCCATCCCTGGCGGGCTCAGCGCGGGCCATCCATGGCCCGCTATGCTTTGCTTCTGGCGTATGCTCCCATCGCTTTAGCTCTGGTGTCGTCTGCCTGACCGTGTTCCCTGTGCGGGCTCGATCTGACAGCAGGCCAGAGCAGGGCAGTTCAGAGCAGAGTCAACAACATCAAGCCGGTGATCATCACCGGCTTTTTTTATGGCTGTGCGGCATCCCGCAGCCAGTCCCGAAACAGGGTGATCTCGCTGTCGTCACGGCGACTCTGCTTCGTCATCATCCATGTTGCCCGATCGGTCGGGACAAAGCCGAGTGGGGCGATCAGCGATCCCTCCTCCAGCTCCCGCCGAACCAGCAGACGCGGCGCCATCAGCACGCCCAGACCACTGCGTGCCGCCTGAATAGCCAGCGTCAGCGTCTCAAAGTGCTTACCGCTGCTGAAACGGCCGCTGACCCCTGCCTTTGAGGCCCACTCTGACCAGGCGTGGAGACGGGTATCCGCATGCAGCAACGGCATTGCTGATAAATCTTCGCCCACCCGCAGCTGTGAAGCGAAATGCGGGGCGCAGAGCGGTCCGATCTCATCCTCGCTCACCAGCATCGCGTCAATATCGGGTTCAGGTGACTCGCTATGGCTGAGGATCAGCACATCCACATGCTCGCTGCGCAGTTGAGGAACCTGAGCCAGCGGCTGAAAGTGAACCTCAATCTCCGGATAGCGCTGATAGAAGCTGGAGATGCGGGGGATCAGCCATTGCGATAAAAAACTGGGGGCACAGGAGATGCGAATCTGCTGAAGCAGACCGGTGCGGATATTTTCACAGCTGCTGCGTAATTCACTGAATGCCTGCTGACAGCTCAGCAGCAGACGGTCGCCATGTGCCGTCAGCTTTACGCGGCCATTAGTGCGGACAAACAGCGGTTTGCCCATCCAGCTCTCCAGCTGGCGAATCTGATGGCTGATGGCACTGTGCGTGACGTGCAGATGTTCAGCCGCCACGCTGAAGCTGCTGTGCAAGGCTGCCTGGTGGAAATAGTGCAGCGCTCTCAGTGGCGGCAGTCCGTTCATCCTTATCCCCTGTGCAAAAATCTAACAGGGATTGTCAATTTATATCATTTTAAAGTCCAGCCGCATTGGCCTACTCTACAGGACAAATTCTGGCGGGTTGACTCATCCTTTTATCTGTGATTTTCCACAGCTATTCCGCCTGGCTTCACCTGCGTTCACGCCACACTATTATTCAAGTGAGACTGCCATGGCAAACGGCCCTTTATCCTCTGAAACGTCTGAAGAGGCGCGTCATCGGTTGCGCCTGGCGCTGTCACGTTATTATAAACTTGAGCAGTTTGACCTCTTCTTTACCCCCTCACTGCATGTGGCTCAGGTGCTGCTCTCTCAGCTGTTTCTGCGCCAGGAGCAGACGCGCAATCAGACCCGCTACGCCTCACACTATCCGGTTACCGAACTCAGCGTTCTGCCCGCGATCCCCCTGATAGCCGGTAACATCACGCTGGTGCCGCACGTCGACTTACCGGATGGCCGGGTGCGCCCGCTGCGGGAGTGCCAGCGCCACGGCGTGACGGAAGCGAGCGAGAGTTTCGCCAGCGTGCTGCATCACAAACTGATCGACGAAGCCCGTCTGTTTGTGACCCGACTGGATCGGCATGCGGAGATCTGCAGCGATCTGGTGCTGGTGGCGCTAAGAACGCACGACTTCAGCACCCTGGTACGCAGTGAACTGCGTCTGTTTGAACAGGGGCTGACGCTGCCCGCCATCGACGAGGCGCTGCATCGCCTCAACGATCCGCAGTGGCGGCCTTACAATGCCGCCACCGTCGATGCGCTTTCACTTTCAGGGCCGCTGTCGCTCAACTCCAGCCATCAGCCCGGTCTGCCCTTTGCCAGCTTTACGCTCCCGGCACCGCTGTTCGCCAGGCTGTCGGACGCCGATGACGTGGTGAAGTGGCCGCAGCAGGCGCGGCTGCAGCTGAATGCCAACGTGCGCGGCAGCGGTAAAAAAAGCGTGAATATGACCCATTATCTGAGCCGCCGGCTGCAGTATTTGCTCGGCACCGGCATGAAATCTGAAAAAGCGTCAGGCAGACCAGCCGGGTCTGGTTTCGCGCCATAAAGCCAGTAAAGTAGCCCTGAGCGATCCGCGCCCTTCCTTGTGATGAGCGGGTCATAATGGTATGTTCTTCGCCTTCAAGATAGATCAATGCGATTCGCAAGGGGATTTACGCAATGCGTATTATTCTGCTCGGAGCTCCGGGCGCAGGTAAGGGGACTCAGGCCCAATTCATCATGGAGAAGTACGGCATTCCGCAAATCTCCACTGGCGACATGTTGCGTGCAGCAGTGAAAGCAGGCAGCGAGTTGGGCAACCAGGCGAAAGCCATCATGGATGCTGGCAAACTGGTGACCGATGAGCTGGTGATTGCGCTGGTTAAAGAGCGTATCACCCAGGAAGATTGCAAAAACGGTTTCCTGCTGGACGGTTTCCCGCGCACCATTCCTCAGGCGGATGCAATGAAAGAGGCCGGGATCACTGTTGATCACGTGCTGGAGTTCGCTGTACCGGACGAACTGATCGTCGAACGTATCGTGGGTCGTCGCGTGCATGCGCCGTCAGGCCGCGTCTATCACGTCACCTTCAATCCACCGAAAGTGGAAGGCAAAGATGATGTGACCGGTGAAGAGCTCACCACGCGCAAAGACGATCAGGAAGAGACCGTGCGTAAGCGTCTGGTGGAATACCATGAGATGACCGCGCCGCTGATTGCTTACTACAGCAAAGAAGCGGAAGCGGGCAACACCGCCTATCACAAAATCGACGGCACCCGTAAGGTGTCCGAAGTGAGTGCTGAGCTGGCTAAGATTCTGGGCTAAGCTCACCGGGGCCGGGATTACCGGCCCCTTTTGCAGTAATTGCTTTTACCTCCCACTAATTCCGCTACAATTTCCCTGTTTTCACGCATCCCCGTTGTTATCAAGGAAATCCAATGAGGCAAGATAAGCCCGGCGTGTTACTGGTTAATTTAGGTACGCCAGACGCCCCTACCACACCTGCTGTTAAACGTTATCTGAAACAGTTTTTAAGCGATCCTCGCGTGGTCGATGCGCCGCGCTGGCTCTGGTGGCCGGTTCTCAATGCCGTCATTCTGCCGTTTCGCTCACCACGCGTATCGAAGCTCTACGCTTCGGTCTGGATGGAAGGGGGATCGCCGTTGCTGGTCTATAGCCAGCGTCAGCGCGACGCCCTGGCGGCCCGCGTCGATATGCCGGTTGAACTGGGTATGAGCTACGGCAATCCCAGCCTGAAAAGCGCCGTGGATAAGCTGATGGCGCAGGGCGTGACCCGCCTGATTGTGCTGCCGCTCTATCCGCAATTCTCCTGCTCCACCGTGGCGGCGGTGTGGGATGGCCTGACCAGCGTCTTCAGAGCGTATCGCTCATTGCCTGAGGTGCAGTTTATCCGCGACTACGCCGAGCATCCGGCCTATATCGCCGCGCTGAAAGCCTCTGTCGAGCAATCCTTTGCGCGGCACGGCCAGCCCGATCTGCTGGTGTTATCCTTCCACGGCATTCCGCAGCGCTTTGCCAACGAAGGTGATGACTATCCGCAGCGCTGCGCGGATACCACAGCGGCCCTGGTGAAAGCGCTCGGTCTGCGTGAGGATCAGTACATGATGACCTTCCAGTCGCGTTTTGGCCGTGAGCCCTGGCTGATGCCCTACACCGACAAAACGATGGAAAGCCTGCCTGCGAAGGGGATTAAACATGTTCAGGTGATGAGCCCGGGCTTCTCGTCAGACTGTCTGGAGACGCTGGAGGAGATCAGTGGTGAAAACTGCGAAATCTTCATGCACGCCGGCGGCGAAAAGTTTGAGTACATTCCCGCACTGAACGCCGATGACGCGCACATCGACATGATGGTGCAACTGGTCAACGCACGTCGTTAAAGCAGAGGCGGAGAGTGTGATATCATTCTCCGCCTGTTTTTCCAGACGGCACTCCCGATGAAATTTCCCGGCAAACGCAAATCTAAACACTACTTTCCCGTCAGCGCACGCGATCCCCTGTTACAGCCGACTCAGACCGACGTTGATGCGGGCAGCTGGGTGGTGGGTATCGACCAGACGCTGGTGGATATCGAAGCAAAAGTCGATGACGCTTTTCTGTCACGATACGGCCTGAGTGCCGGGCACTCACTGGTCATCGACAATGCTGTCGCGGAAGCGCTGTACAGCGAGCTGATGCGTGACGGGCTCATCACCCATCAGTTTGCCGGTGGCACCATCGGTAACACGCTGCATAACTTCTCGGTGCTGGCCGATGATCGCTCGGTCCTGCTGGGCGTGATGTGTAACAACATCCAGATTGGCGGCTACGCCTATCGCTACCTCTGCAACACCTCAAGCCGGGTAGATCTCAACTTCCTTCAGGGGGTGGATGGCGCGATCGGTCGCTGCTTCACGCTGATTGGCGAGCATGGCGAGCGCACCTTTGCTATCAGCCCCGGTCAGATGAATCAGCTTCATCCGGATAGTGTGCCGGAAGACGTAATTGCCGGGGCCTCGGCGCTGGTTCTCACCTCCTATCTGGTGCGCTGTGCCGAGGGTGAGCCGATGCCGCAGGCGACGCTGCGCGCGATTGAGTATGCCAAACGCCATCATGTGCCGGTGGTGCTGACGCTGGGCACCAAACATGTGATTGGCGACAACCCTCAGTTCTGGCGTGACTTCCTGCGTGACCATGTCAGCATCGTGGCGATGAATGAAGAGGAAGCGCTGGCACTGACCGGGGAGTCCGATCCGCTGCTCGCCGCGGATATGGCGCTGGAGTGGGTGGATCTGGTGCTCTGTACCGCTGGCCCAATCGGGCTCTATATGGCGGGGTACACCGAGGAAGAGTTCAAACGCAAAACCAACCATCCGCTGCTGCCTGGCGCGATTGCGGAGTTCAATCAGTATGAGTTCAGCCGGGTAATGCGCCAGCAGGATTGCCAGCAGCCGCTGCGTGTCTTCTCGCATATCGCGCCTTATATGGGCGGCCCGGAGAAGATCATGAACACCAACGGCGCGGGGGATGGGGCGCTGGCGGCGTTACTGCATGATATTACCGCCAACACCTATCACAGTCTGAATGTGCCCAACTCCAGTAAACATGCGCGTCCTTATCTGACCTACTCGTCGCTGGCGCAGGTGTGTAAGTACGCCAACCGTGTCAGCTATCAGGTGCTGAACCAGCATTCGCCGCGTTTAACCCGCGGACTGCCGGAACGCGAGGACAGCCTCGAAGAGTCCTACTGGGATCGGTAAAGCGGGTCGCGACAGGATATAAAAAAGGCCCTTCTGAACAGCAGGGCCTTTATGAGCAGCAATCAGCGCACTACATCACAGGGCTGTAAATCCTCGCCCTGCGTCATCTCATCCTGCAGGATCTGCAACATGCTGCTGGCGATCTCACGCTCACCCATCACGACGCGCGATGCACCGCGTTCCATGATGTATTCCACTTCATCGTCGTAGTGGGCGCGGGCGATAATCTCAATGTTCTGGTGTTTTTCACGCGCGGCGGTGACCACTTCACCCGCCTCATAGCCATTCGGGATCGTGAGTAACAGCCAGCGGGCGCAGTCCAAGCGCGCCAGTTCCATGGTTTCAGCGCGGGCCGCGTTGCCCAGCACCGCTTTGATACCCTGCTCGCGCAGCGCTTCGACCCGCGGACGGGAGTTTTCAACCACCACCAGTGGCACATTCGCCTCCAGCAGCTTCTGACCAATCAGGCTGCCCACCCGGCCATAACCAACAATCACCGCGTGATTGCAGAAATCGACCGGAATCTGCTTCTCTTCTTCGATGGCCTCTTCCAGCGTCTGCTCTTCCATGGTTTCGGTTTTCGCCAGAAAACGCTCCAGCAGGGTAAACAGAATCGGGTTGAGCATAATCGACAGAATAGCGGCGGCCAGCACCAGGTTGCGCCCCTCATCGCTGAGCAGGCCGAGTGAGATACCCAGACCCGCCAGGATAAAGGCGAACTCACCGATCTGCGCCAGACTGACCGAAATGGTCAGCGCCGTGCGACGCGAATGGCCGAGCAGTGACACCAGCAGCCAGGCGGCGACTGACTTGCCGACCACAATAATCACCAGCGCACCCAGCACGGCCAGCGGCTGCGTTACCAGAATGGAAGGGTCAAACAGCATCCCCACCGAGACGAAGAACAGCACCGCAAAGGCATCGCGCAGCGGCAGTGTATCGCGTGCCGCGCGGTGGCTCAGTTCGGACTCGTTGAGCACCATACCGGCGAAAAACGCACCCAGCGCAAACGAGACATCGAAAAATTCAACCGCGCCAAACGCGATACCCAGCGCCAGGGCTAACACGGCCAGGGTAAAGAGTTCACGTGAACCGGTCGCCGCGCTGCGGGCGAGGATCCAGGGCACAGCCCGGCGTCCCACGACCATCATCAGCACCATAAAGGCCGCCACTTTGCCGATGGTCCACAGCAGATCCCAGGCCAGCAGGCCGGCGCTGGCGTTGCCCTGTTCCATCATGCCGGCAATCGCAGGCAGCAGCACCAGCGTCAGCACCATTACCAGATCTTCAACAATCAGCCAGCCAATCGCAATCTGCCCGCGCTGGCTATCGATCAGCTGTCGCTCCTCTAACGCGCGCAGCAACACCACGGTACTGGCGGTAGAGAGGCAGAGGCCAAAGACCAGGCCGGTCATCCATGACCAGCCCAGCGTCCAGGACAATCCCATTCCCAGTAAGGTCGCGACGGCGATCTGCGCGATGGCACCGGGAATGGCGATCGACTTTACCGACATGAGATCTTTCATTGAGAAGTGCAGGCCGACACCGAACATCAGCAGGATAACGCCGAGTTCAGCCAGTTCAGGGGCCAGGTTGGTATCGGCAACGAAACCGGGGGTAAAGGGGCCGGCCAGCACGCCGGCCATCAGGTAACCGACCAGCGGGGAGATACGCAGGCGATTCGCCAGCATCCCAAGGAGAAATGCCAGAACCAGCGCTCCGACAATGGTAGTGATCAACGGGGTGGTGTGATGCATGCCTGTCTCCTTGTATGCAAATGTATCCGCTTGTAACAAACGAGTTTAATGTAAAATCACACCTTCCGCTGAGCAATTTGCGGGAATAGCGTAAAAAAACCGGAAAAAAAGCCAATTACACAATCGGAAGGCCATTTCTGTTCATTATCAGCAATACTGGCTGAGTTTGCGGTTCAGCCAGAGCAGGATAAATAAAAATTATCGTGAGGAAATACCGGCAGTCTGACGCAAATAGCTGGTAAATGGCCTCTCATAGCGGCTAAAACCTGCCAGCCCCTCTTTTTGCAGGAGTAAACAATCAGTTAACAATAGAGCGAACGGCCGGTTAAGGTGACGCTGGCAGACAGGGAGCCTGCGATACGGTGCCCGCCCCCGGTTCTGCTGGCGGCATTGCGCGAACCGGTGCAGCTGGCGTTATGCGCATTGGCCTTGAGTTCGCCGGAAGAATGTGCGACACAGTGGGGCAATGCGGCCGGGAATTCGGGCCAGGGGAAAATTAAGGAGAATGTCAGTGGTGTTTTCAAAATGGACAGGGGCGGGCGTCGCGCTGCTGGTGGCGCTGTTTCCGCTGTTTTCACAGGCCGCCCAGGCCGACCGCAGCTATCGCTTCAGCGTGCTGCACACAAACGATGAGCATGGCCATTTCTGGTTCAATGACCAGGGCGAATATGGTCTGGCGGCACAGAAAACGCTGATGGACACGATGCGCTATGACGTGCAGGCCAGAGGCGGCGGCGCACTGATCCTCTCCGCCGGGGATGTGAACACCGGGGTACCGGAGTCTGACGAACTGGATGCAGAACCTGATTTTCGGGCGATGAACCTGATTGGTTATGACGCCATGGCGTTGGGCAATCATGAGTTTGATAAGCCGATTGCGGTGCTGCGCAAGCAGGAGAAGTGGGCGCGCTTCCCGCTGCTGGCTGCCAACGTCTATCAGAAAAGCACCGGTCAGCGGATGTTTAAACCCTGGGCGGTCTTTAACCGTCTCGGACTGAAAATCGCGGTTGTCGGGCTGATTACGCCTGACACGGCGAAGCTGGCTAACCCTGAAGGACTGAAAGATACCGACTTCCGCGATCCGATTGCTGAAGCCGTGAAGGCGGTGGCCGAACTGCGCGCCACAGAGAAGCCGGATGTGATTATCGCGCTGACCCATCTTGGTCACTATGACGATGGCAACCATGGCAGCAACGGCATTGACGATGTCACCCTGGCGCGCAGCCTGCCCGCCGGGACAATCAATCTGATTGTCGGCGGTCATTCGCATGACGCCGTCTGTATGGAAAAAGAGAACGTCAGCGTGAAAAATTATCAGCCTGGCCAGCCATGTCAGCCTGATAAGCAAAATGGCATCTGGATTATGCAGGCCGACAAGTGGGGCAGATATGTCGGACGCGGCGATTTTACCTTCCGCAACGGTCAGGTGACGCTGGAGGCGTATCAGCTGGTGCCGGTGAATCTTAAACACCGGGTGAAAAATGCCGATGGCAGCGAAACCTGGCTCACCTGGCAGGAGGAGATCCCTAAAAACAGTGCGATGATGAAACTGCTGATGCCGTTCCAGAAGCGGGCGGAGGCGAAGTTAACCGTCAATGTCGGCAGCGCCGACGGCGACTTCAGCGGTGAAAAAGAGCAGGTTCGCTTTGAGCAGACCAACCTCGGCCAGCTGATTCTGCGCGCCCAGATGGCGCACACGCAGGCGGATTTTGCCGTGATGAGCGGCGGTGGCATTCGCACCTCGCTGAAATCGGGCAAACTCAGCTGGCGCGATCTGCTGCAGGTTCAGCCGTTTGGCAATCAGGTGGTCTCTGTCAGCCTGACCGGCGCGGAGATTAAAAAATATCTGGATGTGGTTGCCAATATTCAGCCGGACACGGGGGGCTACGCCCAGTTTGCCGGGATCAGCCTGACCGCGGATGGAAAGCAGGTCAGCGACGTCATGATCAACGGCAAGCCGCTGCAGGAGACGCAGCACTATCGTATGGCGACCAACAGCTTTAATGCGGCAGGTGGCGACGGTTATCCGCGTCTGGATAACCACGCGGGCTATCGCAACAGCGGAGCGGTGGATGCGCAGGTACTGCGTGAGTGGATTCACGCCCATTCGCCGCTTAAAGCCAGTGACTATCAGCCCAAAGGCCAGATCGTGCATCTGACCGATGAGCAGATCCGGGCGCGGGATGAGGCGGCCGAAAAAGCGCGTAAGCGTAACTACCCGAAAATGATTCTGGCGTGGATCTGGCCGTGGGGGAACGAAACAGCCCGCACGCATTGAACGCACCGGGAGGCGTCTGCGCCTCCCGATTTTCTCATGCCCGGCAGTGGCGACGCCTGATCCAGCGGGCGCGCAGCTGGTCCCAGCCCCAGTTATAAGCGAGGGTAAACGGCAGGAAGAAGAGGAAAAAGGCCACTTCCACCAGAAACGCCTGCCACAAGGTAATATCCAGCATCAGGGCGGCAATCGGCAGACCGATCAGGATAAAGCCACCTTCAAATCCCAGCGCATGAACGGCACGCACGACAGGCCCGCGTTTCTCGCCCGGCGCATAGATCCGATCAAACCCGGCGTTGTAGATCATGTTCCACAGCATCGCCGCGGTTGAAAGCATAATCGCCAGCGATCCCATCTGAAACAGCGGCTTATTCATCACCCAGGCCGCCAGCGGCGAAACGGTCAGAATCGCCAGCGTCTCAAAACAGACGGCATGAAGAATACGTTCTTTAAGTGAGCGGGTACGCATTGTGCTTTCTCCTTCAATCATGCGGCGCATTTTCCCATCGCAGAATGCTAAGATAAAATGAACACCTATCGGAAAAAGCGATGGAACGAATGCGATACTCCCCGGAATCCCTTGAGGCTTTTATGCAGACGGTGGCGAGCGGCTCCTTTTCTGCGGCTGCGCGCGCGCTGGGCAAAAGCCAGTCCACCATCAGTGCAGCGGTGGCCAGTTTAGAAGACGATCTCGGCTTTGCGCTGTTTGACCGTGCCGGTCGTCAGCCCATCCTGACGGAACAGGGGCACCGCGTGCTGCCTCAGGTTCAGCAGATTCTGGCCGCCAGTGAACGGCTGGATGCGCTGGCGATACGCCTGTCGCAGGGGGTTGAGCCCCGGCTCAGTTTTGCCATGTCCGATTTCTGGCAAACCGATCATCATGAACAGCTGCTGAAACAGCTTGATGCCCGCTACCCGGAGCTGGAACTGGAGTGCATGATTGCGGAAGATGAGGATGTGCTGGACCTGCTGCAGGCCGGGCGGGTTCATCTGGGCGTCGTGCGGGCGCAACCCAATCTGCCGGTGGATATCGCGGTGGCGCGACTGCAGGTTGAAGCACAGATGGCCATCTTTTTACATCGCGATCACCCGCTGGCACAGGCGGAGATCCTCAGCGAAAGCCAGCTGGAGCCGGTTCGGCATCTGCGACTTAACACCTGGGTTGAAGCGCACCAGCCGAAACCGATGGGGCGTATCTGGTCTGCGCCCACCTATCTGTTACTGCTGGAGATGGCGGAACAGGGATTTGGCTGGACGATTCTGCCGCGCTGGCTGGTGAAACAATTCGGGCATGGTGTGTTGAAAGAGCTGTCGCTGCCGGGCTGGCCGCAGCATATCGCTGTTGAGGTGGTCTGGTCACGCCGCACGCCACCCGGTCCGGCGGGGCGCTGGATGATCGACCAGCTCTGCGCTCAGCCACGGGTTTAATCGTGGCGGGCAATATCCGCAAACGGCGCATCCAGCAGTCGTGAAAGATCGCCGGGTGCCAGTTCGATATCCAGCCCCCGTTTGCCGCCGGAGATAAACATGGCGCTGAACGCGCTGGCGGAGTGATCGATGACGGTAGGCAGCCGTTTTTTCTGTCCCAGCGGGCTGATCCCCCCTACCAGATAGCCGGTGACCCGCTGTGCCAGCTGCGGGTCGGCCATATCCGCTTTTTTTGCGCCCAGCGCCTTTGCCACCTTCTTCAGATCCAGCTGCGTCGAAACCGGCGTAATCGCCACCGCCAGCTGCTTCGCCTCGCCGTTAAGGGCGACCAGCAGCGTTTTATAGACCTGGCGCGCATCCAGATTGAGTTTGCGCACCGCTTCGTCACCAAAATGGGTTTCGTTGCTGTCATGCTCATAGGGATGCAGGGTAAAACTGACCTTCTGTTTTTCCAGCAATTTTACGGCGGGCGTCATACGGGTTCCTTACTCAGAAAAATCTTATTACGCTTAATGATGGAAAAAGGTGGCGGAATTTTGTTCTTTGAGTGAAAATTGGCCGCGCGCCAGCAATTCGGTTGCTGAGCGATAACCAAAATCATAAACAAATTCCTCTTTGACGAGCCGATAATCTTATCGGCTCTCTTTTTTTTCAGGGCCTCTTCAGCATCTCAGGCAGGTTATCTTCGCCATAGAGGTGCAGCGCCCCCACCGCCACCACATAGTTGCCCGCCGCCAGACTCTGCAGGCTTTTACACCACTGCGCATTACGCTGACCGATCAGGGTATCGTTCAGCATCTGGCTGAACGTGGAGGGCAGGGTAATATCTGGCTGACGGGGTGGCGTATCGAGCCACCAGCTCACCATCATCTGCAGCAGCCGGGCATTGGTGTGCCAGTGCAGCAGCGTATCCTGTAACAGGGCCATACCGTCATCGGGCAGCGCGGTCAGCAGGGCGATCTGCGCATCGGCGCCTTCCAGCTCAATCACCGGTTTGTTCAGACCTTTCGCGGCCTGCAACAGCTGATAATCAATGCCGTAATCTGGCCGTAATCCCAGCCTCTGCGCCTGCTGTGCCTGTAACATCAGCGCCACCTGCCACGCAGGCAGATGATTAAACTGGCTCAGTGTCAGGCTCATCTCCTGACAGAGTGCGCTGAGCCTCTGCATCGCCTGGTCATCGAGCCGGGAGGCGAGGGCAGGACGATCGCCAGCGTGATCAAAGGGTGAGCCGCCCTGGGTAATATCCGCTTCCACGATCAGCGCATCAGCCTGCTGCAGCTGACGCAACAGGCGGGCGGGCAGCGGCTGCATGTCGCGGGTCCCCATGTGGATGCTGCCAACCAGATGCAGCTGACGGTCGCCAAGCCGGACATCCATTGCCGGCCAGCGGTAACTGGCGGGGAAAAGCTGGCCGATAAAGCCGCGCAGTGAGCGCCAGAGGTTGCCTGTCATTCCCGGTCCTTTGCGATGTAAAACCCCATGCTAGCGACTTCAGCGAGGGAAAAACAGCGCCGGAACGACGATCACGGGCGCGGTGGCCGGTAACGCAGCAGGCGATTGGCATTGCTGACCACCGTAATCGAGGAGAGCGCCATCGCCGCACCGGCCACAATCGGACTGAGCAGCGTGCCGGTCAGCGGATAGAGCACGCCTGCCGCCACCGGAATACCAATGCTGTTATAAACAAAGGCTCCGAAGAGGTTCTGCCGGATATTGCGCAGTGTCGCCGATGAGAGGGCTAGCGCATCCGCCACGCTGTTAAGGTCAGCGCGCATCAGGATAATCCCTGCGGTTTCGACAGCCACATCACTGCCGCCCCCCATGGCAATACCCACGTCGGCCTGCACCAGCGCGGGCGCGTCATTGATACCGTCTCCGACCATCGCCACGCGATGCCCCTGCTGCTGTAACTGGGTAATCGCTGCCGCTTTGCCTTCCGGCAGAACGCCTGCAATGACCTCGTCAATGCCCGCTTCGGCAGCAATGGCGCGCGCGGTCGTTTCGTGGTCCCCGGTCAGCATCATCAGACGATAACCCTGCTGATGCAGGCGCTGGAGGGCGGCCCGGCTTTCCGGTCGCAGCCTGTCTCGCAGCGCGATTAATCCGACCAGCTCACCCTGTTCAGCCAGCAACACAGGGGTAGCGCCCTGCTGCGTCAGGCGCACAATCTCTGCTTCCGCTATCCGGCAATCGACGCCGTTCTCCTGCATCAGTGCCGCATTACCCAGCAGCAGCGTTCTGCCATCCAGTATGCCGCTGACACCTTTGCCGCGTATTGTACGAAATTGCGCAACGGCAGGAGGCTGTGTCAGTTTCGCTTCAGCCACAATCGCTTTGGCCAGCGGATGCCCGGAGGTAAACTCCAGCGCGGCGGCCGCTGCGATCACCGATTCCCGGCTGGCTGTGCCCCAGGCCTGAACATCGCTGACCTGCGGCGTACCCGCGGTCAGGGTGCCGGTTTTATCAAATACCAGGGTGTCGATCTGGCTGGCGCGTTGCAGCGCATCGGCGTCACGAACCAGCACGCCCAGCTCGGCGGCGCGACCCACACCGGCAATGATCGACATCGGCGTCGCCAATCCCAGTGCGCAGGGGCAGGCGATGATCAGCACCGTCGTCGCAATCACCAGCGTGTAGGCAATCTGCGGCTGTGGCCCGAACAGATACCACACGGCAGCGCTGAGAAGCGCAATCACCACCACCACCGGCACAAAGATGGCAGAGATGCGATCGGCCAGCCGGCCCACGTCGGGTTTGCTGCTCTGTGCCTGCCGCACCAGCCGGATAATGCGCGACAGGGTCGTCTGCTCGCCGGTGGCTTTCGCGACGAATTCCACCGATCCATCCTGCACCAGGGTACCGGCAAAAATCGCCGCACCCGGGCTTTTACTTTGTGGCACCGCTTCGCCGGTCAGCATCGCCTCATCAAACCAGCCTTCACCGCTGGCAATGTCGCCATCGACCGGCACCCGGTCGCCAGTGACCAGACGCAGACGCATGCCGGGCTGCACCGCGCTGACCGGTATCAGCTGGTCACCCTGTTCGCCGACCTGGCGCGCCTGAGCCGGGGTCAGATCGAGCAGGCGTTCCAGCGCTTCTGACGAGCGCTGACGTGCGCGCTGCTCCAGGGCATGGCCCAGGTTGATCAGGCCCAGAATCATGACGCTGGCTTCAAAATAGAGATGGCGGGCCTGCGGCGGGAAGAAGCCCGGCCAGAGCACCACACTGAAAGAGTAGATCCAGGCCGCACTGGTGCCGAGTGCCACCAGCGTATCCATGGTGGCACTGCCGTTGCACAGACTGCGCCAGGCACTGCGGTAAAAATGGCTGCCGGTAAGCACCATGATCAGCAGGGTCAGGCAGCCCAGCGTCAGCCAGAGAGTGTGGTTGCTGTCGGTGAGCATCATGTTGTCGCCCACCATGCCCCAGATCATCAGGGGCACGCCAAAGGCCAGCGCGACAGCCGCCTGCCAGCTAAAGCGGCGCATCGCGCTGCGGGCGCTCTGCTGCTGCTTTTCGCGCCGCTCCTGTTCATCATCAACCACCTGCGCGCCATAGCCTGCGGCATCGACAGCGGCCACCAGCGACTGCGGATCAGCATCACCCAGCACCAGCGCGCTGCGTTCACCGAGATTGACCCGCGCCTGAGTGACGCCGGCAACCTGCTGCAGTGCTTTTTCTACCCGGCTGACACAGCTGGCGCAGCTCATCCCGTCGATCAGCAGCACATGAGTGGGAGCGGTTTTTTCTGCCGGATGCGAGGCATTATCCGTTGTCAGCGCCTCCGGCGGCGGCTCCGATGCTGTCAACGGTTCAGACTTTGGGAAGGTGTCCGCCGGTTTCAGCGTCGCGTGATAGCCTGCCTGCTCCACGGTGGCGATCAGCGCAGCGGCCTCCGCATGACCGGAAACCTGGGCTTCCTGCAGCGTGACCTCTGCGTGGTCGACGTCGTCGCGCTGTTCCAGTGCCTCTTTCACGCGTTTGACGCAGTGTCCACAGGACAAGCCGTCCAGGGCCAGGGAAAGGGTATGTGACATAATCAGCTCCTCAGGTGAACATATTTGACCGTTAAGCCAGTTTCGATTCATGCTTAAGCATAAACCTTCCATCAAGGGGAAGGTCAAGGGGACGAAAATGAACATCAGCGATGTGGCGAAAAAGACCGGGCTGACCAGCAAGGCGATCCGTTTTTATGAAGAGAAGGGGGTGGTCACGCCGCCAGTGCGCAGTGAAAATGGTTACCGCAGCTACAGCAGACACCACCTTGATGAGCTGAACCTGTTACGTCAGGCGCGGCAGGTGGGTTTCACGCTGGATGAGTGCCGTGAGCTGGTGGCGCTGTTTAATAATCCCTCGCGCCACAGTGCCGATGTTAAAGCCCGAACCCTGCAGAAAGCCGAAGAAATAGCCGCGCACATTGAAGAGCTGCACGCGATGCGAGCTCGTCTGCTGGCACTGGCAGATGCCTGTCCGGGCGACGAGAGCGCCGAATGCCCGATTATCAACAATCTGGCCGGGTGCTGCGCTCAGCGTGGCTGAATACGCAGCGTAATGCCTTCAATGCCGACCACGATCACCGGGGTGCCCGCCGGCAGATCCCGATCGGCCTCCACCCGCCAGCTGCTGTCTCCGATGCGCACGTGTCCGGTACGATTCTGCAAGGCGGTATCCAGCGTCAGCGTCGATCCGATCATCTGACGCCCCCGCTGATTCAGCGCATTCGGAGCCTGATGCGCTTCGCGGTGCCGCATCCAGCGATACCATAAGAAGACGCAGACCAGCGTCAGCACAGCAAACGTTGCCCCCTGTGCCGTCCAGCTGAGCGGAACAAACCATTCAAAGACACCGACCAGCACCGCCGCCAGCCCGATCCAGAGCAGATAACCGCTGGTGCCCAGCATCTCCGCCGCCAGCAGTAATCCTCCCAGCGTCAGCCAGAACCAGTGCGGGTGCGCAATGATATCGACCAGCATCAGCGTTTCGACTCAGTGCGGGTTTCTTTCAGCAGTTCGCCGATGCCCGCAATCGAACCGAGCAGGCTGCTGGCATCCAGCGGCATCATCACCACTTTGCTGTTATTCCCTTCGCCGATTTTCTGCAGTGCATCGGTATATTTCTGCGCGACGAAATAGTTGATCGCCTGAATGTCGCCCGCGGCGATCGCTTCAGAGACCATTTTCGTGGCGTTGGCTTCCGCTTCTGCCTGACGTTCACGCGCTTCAGCCTGCAGGAAGGCCGAGGTCCGTTCCCCTTCGGCCTTGAGGATTTGCGACTGCTTATCCCCTTCAGCCCGCAGGATAGCCGCCTGACGCACCCCTTCAGCGGTCAGGATATCAGCGCGTTTGGTGCGCTCCGCTTTCATCTGCGCATTCATCGCGCCAACCAGCTCCTGCGGTGGACGGACATCGCGGATCTCTATACGGGTAATCTTGACGCCCCACGGATTGGTCGCTTCATCCACAATGTGCAGCAGGCGGGTGTTAATGCTGTCGCGCTGAGAGAGCATTTCATCCAGCTCCATGCTGCCCAGCACGGTGCGCATGTTAGTCATGGTGAGATTCAGAATTGCCTGCTCAAGATTGCTGACCTCATAGGCGGCGCGCGCCGGATCAACGACCTGAATAAAGCAGACCGCATCGATGGTGACGTTAGCATTGTCTTTGGAGATGATCTCCTGGGAGGGGATATCCAGCACCTGTTCCATCATGTTGATCCTGCGACCGACACGATCCATGAACGGCACCACCAGGCTCAGTCCGGGTTGCAGGGTGCGGGTATAACGGCCAAAACGTTCAACCGTCCATTGAAAACCTTGTGGCACGACCTTGACTGTCGCCCAGACAGCCACCAGTGCCAGCACAATCAGGGCAGGAATTACTGTTATCATACAACCTCCTCATTGTCAGAATAACGGGCCGAGTCGCTTCGGCCCGGGGTCTGCCGGTCAGTAAAGCAGGGAGTAGAGCTGACGACGGTAGCGCGCGGCAAGTGCATCGCCGGTGCCCAGCGCAGCCAGAATCTCCTGCAGCATTTTACGCGCCTGGCCATCCGCTGCATTCAGATCGGATTTCAGGAAGCTGAACAGCAGTTCCAGCGCCTCTTCATTCCGGCCCACCTGATGCAGCTGTAACGCAAGTTTAGCAGCCAGCCCGGCGTTAGCCGGCTCCGCTTCCAGCTGGGATTGCAGCTGCTGGATCTCCGGCGTGTCCGCCGCCTGTTTCAGCAGATCGATCTGCGCCATCAGGCTCTGATAACGGGTATCCTGATCCTGCAACGGCACCACTTTCAGCACCGCTTCCGCTTCATCGCTGCGGTTCAGCGTAATCAGTACGTCCGCCAGCAGGAAGCCGATTTCGCTGGACTGTTTGCTTAACTGCCACGCCTCTTTCAGCAGCGGCAGCGCTTCCAGCGATTTCCCTTCCTGCATCAGCGCCATCGCCTGCTGGGCTTTCAGCTCTTCTTCGCGCGGCAGGACTTTTTCCAGCAGGGCGCGGATCGCCTCTTCCGGCTGCGGACCCTGGAAGCCGTCGACCGGCTGACCATCCTGGAACAGGTAGACGGTCGGGATAGAGCGCAGACCAAACTGCGCCGCCACGCGCTGCTCTCTGTCGCAATCGAGTCGGGCGAGAATAAACTGACCCGCATACTCCTGCGCCAGCCGCTCCAGCAGCGGCGTCAGTTCCTGACAGTGCTGGCTGCGCTCAGACCAGAAGTAGAACAGCACCGGCAGCTGCATCGACTGCTCAAGGGTCTGCTGCAGGTTAGATTCGTTGATGTCGATGATCGAAGCATGTGGTGACATGGAGAAGTCTCTTTGCAAAAAGTGTTCTAAGAATATGGGGCCAACGGGCCCGGCTTCAAGCGCTAATGCCTGCGGCTGATTAATGGCTGCGCAAAATGCGATCCAGCATCCAGCCAGGCAGCAACCGTTTCAGCAGGCTCATCACGTGTGCGACCAGGGTCACCGGATAGCGTAAACGAGGATGCTGACTCTCGAGTGCATGACGAAGTTTCGGCAGAATGGCTTCCGGTGGCAGGGTAAAGCGGGCCGCGATGCCGGGATTGCGCACCGGATTGTGCTGTTCGCCCTGCGTCACGTTGTCGGTAAAGCGGGTCTGGATCGGGCCGGGCTCAATCAGGCTGACCCGGATGCCGCTGCTGCGTACTTCCAGCCGCAGCGCATCGCTCCAGGCTTCCAGTGCATATTTACTGGCGGCATACGCCCCGCGGCCGGGGGTCGAGATCAGTCCCAGCACCGAACTGGTGTTAACAATGCGTCCGTCGCCGCTGGCCTGCAGCGCGGGTAACAGCCGCAGCGTCAGCTGATGGACACCGAAAAAGTTGCTGGAAAACTGCTGTTCCAGCTGCTGGCGGGTCAGCGTCCGAAGCGGGCCATAGAGGCCAAAGCCAGCGTTGTTAAACAGCGCGTACAGACGGTTGTCGCAGAGTGCAATGACCGTGTCTGCGGCCTGATCCACGCTCTGCGGATCGTCAAGATCCAGCTGAAGTCCGGTAAAGCCCAGCGAACTCATGCGCGCGACATCATCTGCTTTGCGACAGGCGGCGATCACCCGATAGCCGCGCGCCAGCAGATCCTGTGCGGCGACAAGGCCGATGCCACTGGAACAACCTGTAATCAGGATGGTTTTTTGCATTTCTTTACCCTTTTCGCCTATCCGGTCGCGCTACGGCTGCTTAACTAAAGGGGCCAGCTCTTTCGCCATGAACCGGGCGATAAAAGGCTGGGCATCGGGATTGGGGTGGATGCCGTCCTGCTGCATCCATTCAGGTTTCAGATAGACCTGCTCCATGAAGAAGGGCACCAGCGGAATATTGTGTTGCTGCGCTAATCCCGGATAGATGCCGCTGAACGCCTCGGTGTAGCGGCGACCATAGTTGGCCGGCAGGCGAATCTGCATCAGCAGCGGTTTCGCATTGGCGGCTTTGACATCTTCGATCACTTTACTCAGCGTCTGCGTAATGGTCGCGGGCGGGAAACCACGCAGGCCATCGTTACCGCCCAATTCGATTAACACCCATTGCGGCTGATGCTGTTTTAATAGCGCGGGCAGACGTGCCAGCCCCTGAGCGGAGGTATCACCGCTGATACTGGCGTTGATGACTTCAGGCTGCTGCTGCCACTGCTTGTTAAGCAGGCTGGGCCAGGCGGCCGTGGCGGACATACGATAGCCCGCACTCAGGCTGTCGCCCAGCACCATCAGGGTATCGGCAGCCGCAAACCGCGACACCAGCAGAAGAACCAATAACAGGAAGGGATAATGCCAGCGGAAAACATTGTTGAAGTTCATCATCTTACTAAGTCCGTCGGTCAGGGAGAGCATCAGTTAACCATCCTTACCGGAGTTGAGCTGGTTGTCAAACCAGCCGAGACCATTGCGCTGATAGGCGAGTCAGGTTCCGGTAAGTCAACGCTGCTGGGCATTCTGGCCGGGCTGGATGATGGCAGCAGCGGCGAAGTCCATCTGCTGGGGCAGCCGCTGCACCAGATGAACGAAGAGCAGCGAGCGGCCCTGCGCGCCCTGCAGGTCGGCTTTGTTTTTCAGTCGTTTATGCTGGTGCCAACCCTCAACGCGCTGGAGAACGTGCAGCTGCCCTCGCTGCTGCGTGGCGACAGTGACCGTCAGAGCCGTGAACAGGCACGTGAACTTCTGACGCTGCTGGGGCTGGGGGAACGTCTGCATCATCTGCCGGCTCAGCTTTCCGGCGGCGAACAGCAACGGGTCGCGCTGGCACGCGCCTTCAGTGGGCGGCCGGGTCTGCTGTTTGCCGATGAGCCGACCGGCAATCTCGACCGCAAAACCGGCGATCGCATCGCCGATCTGCTCTTTTCCCTTAACCGTGACTTTGCCACCACCCTGATTCTGGTGACACATGATGAGCAACTGGCGGCGCGCTGCGACCGTCGTCTCCGGCTGCGTGACGGTAAATTGTGGGAGGAGCAATGATCTGGCGCTGGTTCTGGCGCGAGTGGCGGTCGCCCTCGCTGCTGATTGTCTGGCTGGCCCTGACGCTGGCGGTAGCCTGCGTGCTGGCACTGGGATCGATCAGCGATCGGATGGAAAAAGGGCTGAATCAGCAGAGCCGTGATTTTATGGCGGGTGACCGCACGCTGCGCAGCACAGATGCGGCACCGGAAGCCTGGCTGGAGAAAGCGCAGCAGAGCGGTCTGACGGTCAGCCGTCAGCTGACCTTTATGACGATGACCTTTGCCGGTGAGTCGCCTCAGCTCGCCGCCGTGAAAGCGGTAGACGATCGCTATCCGATGGCTGGCACGCTGCAGACAGCCCCGCCAGGGCTGAAACCGCAGGCGGGCACCGCCCTGGCCGCGCCGCGTCTGATGGCGCTGCTGAATCTGAAAGTGGGCGATATGCTGGACGTGGGGGACACCCGGCTGCGGATAACCGGGGAGCTGATCCAGGAGCCGGATGGTGGCTTCAACCCCTTTGAAATGGCGCCGCGTCTGCTGATTAATCTGGCGGATGCCGCAAAAACCGGTGCAATTCAGCCCGGCAGTCGCCTGACCTGGCGCTATAAGTTTCTGGGTAATCCTGAAGCGCTGGCCCGCTATGACCGCTGGATTGAACCGCAGCTGAAAACGGACCAGCGCTGGATCAGCGTCGACAATTCCGAAGATGCGCTGGGGCGATCCATGCAGCGGGCGCAGCAGTTTCTGCTGCTCTCGGCGCTGCTGACGCTTATGCTGGCGATAGCCGCCGTGGCGGTCGCCATGAGTCACTACTGTCGCAGCCGCTACGATCTGGTGGCGGTGCTGAAAACCCTGGGCGCTGCGCAGGGCGCATTACAGCGCCTGATTATCGGTCAGTGGCTGGCAGTGCTGCTGCTGGCGGCGATAGCCGGTGGCCTGGTGGGGCAGGGCGTGGAAGCGATGCTGATGGCGATGCTGAAACCGGTCCTGCCCGCCAGCTTACCCGCCGCCAGCCTCTGGCCGTGGATCTGGGCTGTGGGATCGCTGTTTGTGATTTCGCTGCTGGTCGGCCTGCGCCCCTACCGGCTGCTGCTGGCGACGCAGCCACTCCGCGTTCTGCGGCGTGATGCGGTCGCCAGCCTCTGGCCGCTGAAAATCTATATTCCGCTGATGAGCGGCGTGGTCGTTGCGCTGCTCGCTCTGCTGGTCGGCGGCAGTAAAATGCTCTGGGCGCTGCTGGCAGGCGTGGTGGTGCTGGCGGCACTGCTGGCCCTGCTCGGCTGGGGAACCCTGCTGCTGCTGCGCCGGCTGGTGGTACGCAATCTGGCGTTACGGCTGGCTATCAACCGGTTGTTGCGCCAGCCCGGCATGACGCTGAGCCAGCTCGCGGCTTTTTCGTTCTCGTTTATGCTGCTGGCGCTGCTGCTGGTGATGCGCGGTGATCTGCTGGATCGCTGGCAGCAGCAGCTACCGGCGGACAGCCCGAACTTCTTCCTGCTGAATATGACGGCCGATCAGGTGCCGCAGGTGCGCGATTTCCTGCAGTCGCACCAGATCAGGCCCGAAACCTTTTATCCGATTGCACGGGTGCGGCTCACCGGGCTCAATGGCAAACCTGCCGACCCCGAACGGGATAACGCTCTCAACCGTGAACTTAACCTGACGGCCCTGGCGGAGCGCCCGGATCACAATCCGCTGGTGGCCGGCAGCTGGCCGCCTGGCGCGGGTGAAGTATCGATGGAAGTGGAACTGGCGGACAGGCTGGGCCTGAAGCTGGGTGATACCCTGACATTTGAAGGCGATACGCAGACCTTCAGCGCCCGCATCAGCAGTCTGCGCAAAGTGGACTGGGAGAGCCTGAAGCCAAACTTCTTCTTTATCTTTCCACCAGGGGCGCTCGACAGCCAGCCTCAGACCTGGCTCACCAGCTTCCGCATGGCGTCCGATCCCGCTCTGCTGGCCGCGCTTAACCGGGCCTTTCCGACGCTGAGCCTGCTGGATATCGGCGGCATCATGCGGCAGGTCGGTCAGGTGCTGACGCAGGTCAGTCAGGCGCTGGAGATTATGGTGGTGCTGGTCACCGCCTGCGGCATCCTGCTGCTGCTGGCGCAGATTCAGGTCGGTATGCGCCAGCGGCGTCAGGAGCTGGTGGTCTATCGCACGCTGGGTGCCGGCAGGCGACTGCTGCGCATCACGCTGTGGTGTGAGTTTGCACTGCTGGGGGTGGTTTCAGGTGTGGCGGCGGCCATAGGCGCGGAGGCGGCGCTGTGGGGATTGCAGCGTAAGATTTTCGACTTCCCGTGGCAGCCGGACTGGACACTGTGGCTGGCGTTGCCGTTGTGCGGTGCCCAGCTGTTATCGCTGTGTGGCGGCTGGCTGGGGATCCGGTTACTGAAAGGAAAGGCGCTGTTCAGGAAGTTTGATGCGGCGTAAGGGATAATGGCTTAAAGGCGGCACCAGGCCGCCTTTAAGCTTCATCCGGACCGCATCCGCAAGCGGGTAACGGGGAACTACAGTTTTTCAACGGCCCAGGCGATGCCGCTGGCGTACTCTTCCGGTAACTGCGGTACCAGCGCATCCAGCGCGGCCTTAAGCCGTTCTGCATCGCTGTCGGTCAGATTGAGATGACCCACCTTACGGCCCGGACGTACCTCTTTGTCATACCAGTGCAGATGCACCAGCGGCTGCTGCAGCCAGCTGAGGTTCACCGCAGTGCCGATCAGATTGACCATCACCGACGGGGCAAACACCACCGGCTGCGGCAGGGGCAGACCAAGAATGGCACGCAGATGCAGCTCAAACTGGCTGACTGACGCGCCGTTCTGCGTCCAGTGGCCGCTGTTGTGCACACGCGGGGCCAGCTCGTTGATCAGCAGTCCGGCAGGCGTAACAAAACACTCCATCGCCATCACGCCCACGTAATTCAGCGCCTGCATGATCGCACTCAGCATCGCCTCGGCCTGCTGTTGCTGCGCCTGATCTGCCTGCGGCAGCGCTACGCTGGTGCGCAGTATGCCGTCCTGATGCAGGTTATGCGTCAGCGGATAGAACACAACGTTGCCATCGTGGCCGCGTGCGCCTACCAGGGAGACTTCACCGGAAAAGTTAATGCCCTGCTCAACGATGCAATCACCGTAGCACTCCTCCGGCAGGGTGTGCGTCTCACCGGCGCGCAGGCGCCACTGACCGCGCCCGTCGTAACCCCCGGTGCGGCGTTTTACAATGGCCAGTTCGCCCAGCGAGTTAAACACCTCCGGCCATTCGCTTTTATCCGCCAGCAACTGCCACGGCGCGGTGGCGAGCCCCAGCTCATCCAGCAGCTGTTTCTGCGTCAGGCGGTCGGCCAGACGTGGAAAAATATCGCGATTCACAAAGGCCGGATGACGGGCCAGTTCCCGCGTCAGCGCCGTTTCCGGCCAGCGCTCGATTTCGGCGGTGATCACGCTGTCGGCGATAGGAAGCGCGGCAGGATCGGCGTCCAGACCCACCGGATAGACCGCAATGCCCAGCGGTTCACCGGCCTGACGCAGCATACGGCCTAACTGGCCGTTGCCCAGAACGCAGACCGGCTTCATGCATCCACCCGCGGATCGGGATGGTTCAGCACCTCATCGGTCTGGCTCTGCCGCCAGTGATCGAGACGTGACCCCAGCGCGCCGTCATGCAGGGCCAGAATCTGCGCCGCCAGCAGGGCGGCATTGGCTGCGCCCGCTTTGCCAATTGCCAGCGTACCGACCGGAATACCGCGCGGCATCTGAACAATCGAGTAGAGGCTATCCACGCCGCTCAGTGCCGCGCTCTGCACCGGTACACCCAGTACCGGCACCAGGGTTTTGGCCGCCAGCATACCCGGCAGATGTGCCGCGCCACCTGCGCCGGCAATGATCACCTGAAAACCGTTTTCGGCTGCCGATTCGGCGAAGCTGAACAGTTTATCCGGGGTGCGGTGCGCAGAGACCACTTCGACATGAAATGGGACGTCCAGGCTGGTAAGGATCTCAGCGGCGAACTGCATGGTGGCCCAGTCACTTCTGGAACCCATGACAATGGCGATGCGGGCCGGGGCGTTGGATGACATGCGGTCAACTCCTGTGAATGAACAAACAGACCTGGCCGGGCGGACAGGTTTTGAAGGGCACAGAGAATAGCATGAGAAGGGCGCAAGGAAAACGGTTGCGTCGGGCTGATGTCGGGGATTTACCCGCCGGTTAAAAGTCGAAATCGATAAGCTGAATGCCAGCAGCGTCAAGCTGGATCATGGAGCCGCGGCTGTGCCAGGCGCCGAGTACCGCGCGTTGCGCCGTCTCACTCTGCAGGGGCAGCGTATGGATCGCCGGACGATGGGTGTGCCCGTGGATCAGCAGCGGCACCTGATGGCGCTGCATCGTCGCGACCACCGCATCCTGATTCACATCCATGATGCTCTGTGATTTGTGCTGATTAGCCTGTTTACTGTCGGCGCGCATCCGGGCAGCAATGCGTTTGCGGACCCACAACGGCAGGGCCAGAAACAGCCGCTGAATCCACGGATTGTGCACTTTGGCGCGAAAGCGCAGATAACCGGCGTCATCGGTACAGAGCGTATCGCCGTGCATGATCAGCAGGCGATAGCCATACAGCGTCAGCACCTGTTCTTCGGGCAGCAGCGTCATCCCGCTGGCGCGCGCGAAGCGTCGGCCCACCAGGAAGTCGCGATTGCCGTGAATAAAGTAAACCGGAACCGGCAGGGCGCGCAGGGCGCTGGCCACCTGCTGATGCAGAGGATTGGGATCGTCGTCGCCAATCCAGGCCTCAAACAGATCGCCGAGAATATAGAGCGCGTCGCAGTAGGGCGCTTCGCGCTGTAAAAAATGCAGAAAACCGGCGGTAATCGCCGGTTCTTCCTGACACAGATGGAGATCTGCGATAAACAGCGTGCGCGACATTACTCGCTGACGGTCACTTTCTGGATAACGACGTCATCTTTCGGTACATCCTGATGCATGCCGCTGCGACCGGTAGAGACCGCTTTGATCTTCTCGACTACATCCATGCCTTCAACCACTTCAGCGAATACGCAGTAGCCCCAGCCCTGAACGCTTTCGTCACGGAAGTTCAGGAAGTCGTTGTCAGCCACGTTGATGAAAAACTGTGCCGTCGCGGAGTGCGGCGCAGAGGTGCGAGCCATAGCCAGCGTGCCTTTGGTGTTTTTCAGGCCGTTGTTCGCTTCGTTTTTGATTTCGTCTTTGGTCGCTTTCTGTTTCATGCCCGGCTCAAAGCCGCCGCCCTGAATCATAAAGCCGTTGATTACGCGGTGAAAAATGGTGTTGTCGTAAAAACCTTCACGGCAGTAATCCAGGAAGTTCTGTACGGTTGCTGGCGCTTTATCATCGAAGGTTTTGATTACGATATCGCCATGGTTCGTCTGGAAAGTTACCATTTTTGTCGTCCTGTAAAGGTTGTGATCAGTAGCCGGGGTCGCTCTGTCGGATGGCGTCCCCCTTTTTGTCGACCGTTCTTATATCATAATTTCCAATGACGCGTCAGCAGCACGGCGCAGTTGGCTTGCTTTGCGTCGCGCGAGCGATAAAAATACGGCACAATGTCTGGATACTTAAAAGTGTCAACCACACGCGAAAACGGAACCGTTCAATGCTTAAGATTTATAACACCCTGAGTCGACAGAAAGAGGAATTCAAACCCATTCATGCCGGGAAAATCGGCATGTATGTTTGCGGCATCACGGTGTATGACCTCTGTCACATTGGTCATGGGCGGACGTTCGTGGCGTTTGACGTGGTGGCGCGCTATCTGCGCTATCTGGGTTATCAGCTCAATTATGTGCGCAACATTACGGATATTGATGACAAAATCATCAAACGCGCCAATGAAAACGGCGAGAGCATCGAAACCCTGACCAACCGCATGATTGGCGAGATGCACAATGACTTCGCCGCGCTGGGGATTCTGCCGCCGGATCAGGAGCCGCGTGCGACCCGCCACATCCCGGAAATCATTGCGCTGGTGGAGACGCTGATCGCCCGTGGTCACGCCTATGTGGCGGATAACGGCGACGTGATGTTTGATGTGCTGAGCGATCCTGACTACGGCGCGCTGTCGCGCCAGGATCTGGAACAGCTGCAGGCAGGCGCACGGGTTGAAGTCGCTGACGTGAAGCGTAACCCGATGGATTTCGTGCTGTGGAAGATGTCTAAAGCGGATGAACCGGCCTGGTCATCACCGTGGGGCAACGGTCGTCCTGGCTGGCACATCGAGTGCTCGGCCATGAACTGCAAACAGCTGGGCAGCCATTTCGATATTCACGGCGGCGGCTCCGATTTGATGTTCCCGCACCATGAAAATGAAATCGCCCAGTCGGGCTGTGCCCATGACGGTCCGTACGTTAACTACTGGATGCACTCCGGCATGGTGATGGTTGACCGTGAGAAGATGTCTAAGTCACTCGGCAACTTCTTCACCGTACGTGATGTGCTGAAGCACTATGACGCGGAGACGGTGCGTTACTTCCTGATGTCCGGTCACTATCGCAGCCAGCTCAACTACGGCGAAGATAACCTCAATCAGGCGCGTGCGGCGCTGGAGCGTCTCTATACGGCGCTGCGCCATACCGACAGCAGCGTGCCAGCCAGCGGCGGTGAAGCGTTTGAAGCGCGGTTCCGCAGCGCAATGGATGATGACTTCAATACCCCGGAAGCCTACTCGGTGCTGTTTGATATGGCACGTGAGGTGAACCGCCTGAAAAGCGAAGAGGGCGCCTCAGCGCATGGGCTGGCGTCGAAGCTGCGTGAGCTGGCCAAAGTGCTGGGCATCCTGCAGCAGGATCCGGAGCTGTTCCTGCAGAGCGGCGCGCAGGTGAATGATGAAGAGGTTGCTGAGATTGAGCATTGGGTGAAAGCCCGAGCCGATGCGCGCGCGGCCAAAGCCTGGGCGGAAGCGGATATCGCTCGCGACAAACTGAACGCGCTGGGCGTGATTGTCGAGGATGGGCCTCAGGGTTCTAGCTGGCGTCGAAAATAAACCGGAGAGGGCGAGCAATCGCCCTTTTTTATTATGACGATTGAGCAGATTGAGATCCGTGGCTTCCGTTCAGTCCGTAACCTGAGGCTGATTGCGCCGCATACGGCAGTGAATCATATTGCATGGGAACAGCGGGAAGGGGAGACGAGGATCAGGGGAGAGGCGTTGCTGTAACAGCGTCCCCGCAGGGACGCCTGAAGATTACGCGACCACAGTAATGCGGTAACCCGCGAATTCAACGGTCTGACCGGCCACGATTTTGCAGCGCTTACGGGTTTCCACCGCCCCATCGACCCTGACTTCACCGTCGGCAATCACGACTTTCGCCTGTGCGCCGCTCTGAACCCAGCCTTCCAGTTTCAGCAGGTCACACAGATCGACATGCGGGAATTTTCCCAGTGAAAACGTTGCCATTTAATCTACCTCTTTATCGTGAAACTCTTCACACGCCTGCAGCGTGTTTTGAATCAGTGTTGCGACGGTCATCGGTCCCACACCGCCCGGCACTGGCGTGATGTAGGAGGCGCGTGCTGATGCGCTCTCAAAATCAACGTCGCCCACCACTTTGCCGCTCTCAAGACGGTTGATCCCCACGTCGATGACAATCGCGCCGGGTTTAATCCAGTCACCCGGAATAAAGTTGGGTTTGCCCACCGCGACCACCAGCAGATCGGCGTGTTCAATGTGGTGACGCAGATCTTTAGTAAAACGGTGGGTGACGGTTGTGGTGCAACCCGCCAGCAGCAGTTCCATGCTCATCGGGCGACCGACGATGTTGGACGCGCCGACCACCACGGCATTCAGGCCGTAGGTGTCGATGTTGTAGCGCTCCAGCAGCGTGATGATACCGCGCGGCGTGCAGGGACGCAGCGTGGGCGCGCGCTGACACAGGCGACCCACGTTGTAAGGGTGGAATCCATCGACATCTTTATCAGGCGTGATGCGCTCCAGTACCTTCACGTTATCGATGCCCGCTGGCAGCGGCAGCTGAACCAGGATGCCATCGATGTCATCATCCTGATTGAGCGTGTCGATCAGCGCCAGCAGCTCATCTTCGCGGGTGGTGGCGGGCAGATCGTAAGAGCGCGAGTGGAATCCGACCTCTTCACAGGCACGGCGTTTGCTGGCCACATAGATTTGCGAGGCTGGGTTTTCACCCACCAGCACGACAGCCAGGCCCGGGGCGCGTTTTCCGGCCGCCAGGCGCTGCTTCACTTTTTCCGCAACCTCAACGCGCACCTGCTGCGCAATCGTTTTACCGTCAATAATTTTTGCTGCCATCAGAGAGGAAATCCACTGTGTTGTGTTGAATCGGGGAAGGGGGCTATTTTGTCAGAAGCGCGGGCTGCTGTCAGTCACAGTTTCAGCCGTGTATGTGCCTTCCCGCTTTTTCGTCGCGACGAGAGCCAGCCTGCATGCGTATGATATCGGCAGGACAACCCGGGGACGAAGTCATGATTTGGATAATGCTTGCTACGCTGGCGGTGGTATTTGTCGCTGGATTTCATCTGCTCACCGCTGGCTCACGCCACGCCGCCCAGCGGCTCAGCAAACGGCTGCGTCTGCCTCCGGTACAGGTGGAATCGATGATCGCTATGATGGGCAAAGAGGCGGCGAAAGAGTTTACCGACTACCTCAGCAGCGACAATGAAACGCATCTGCATAATGGTGCAGCGGTACTGCTGATCTGGCAGGTGTTGATTGTTGACGGCAGCGAGGAGAACAGCCAGCGCTGGCATGCGATTCTCAGGCATGCCGGTTTTCCACCGCTTATCAGCCGCCAGCAGCTGCTGCTCGCGCTGGGCTTTCTGCGACAGCTGGAGCCAGATAGCCGGGAGCTGCACGCACTTCGTGAGCAATACAATGCGCATTTCACATCACAAGGGATTGAGCTGGAAGGAGAATTCACCGGCAGCAGTAAACTCGTGTCTCTCAGCGAATGGCGCAAGCGTCACTGACGCCAATTGGTCATTACAGCAGCACTTCGCTGCCGGGAAGCGGCAAAAACGTTGACGTACCCGCTTCCCGACGTATAATCCGTGCCATCTCCATGCGCCCTTAGCTCAGCTGGATAGAGCACCGGCCTTCTAAGCCGTAGGTCACAGGTTCGAATCCTGTAGGGCGTACCAAATAAATTCAATGATTTATCCCTTTCCTCCGACTGCCAGATTTTCCACATGGGACAGATGTGGGACACGACTGCCAAAAATCGCATCAATTTGCTGTGCATGCTCCGTTAAGTGGTTAGGTGCAAGGTGAGCGTATCGCTGTACCATTTCGATGCCTTCCCAGCCTCCCATTTCCTGAAGTGCAGATAACGGAACTCCGGCCTGAATTAACCAGCTTGCCCACGTATGCCGAAGGTCATGGAATCGGAAATCTTCTATGCCAGCCCGTTTCAGTGCTGCGCGCCACGCAGTGTTTGAATCGACCCCCATCTTCCTGATGCTTGCCGTAGTGGTGCCAACCGAAGCCACCAGTCTAAAAATTTGGTACAAACAGTGGCTTTACAAAAGTGTGAGCTTTTTATCCTGATCGAATCCACCGAGCATTATTTCTATTTATCCATACAGCATTTATCAGAGAAAAGTTGCTGATGGTGAGAGATTACGAAATAAAACCTGTATTAATACAGGCGATAACGCTGGACCGTCTCATAGGATGTTAGTCACTGGCAAAGGATTACGTTAAGAGTCAATTCGAGCTTAACATACTATTTGCACTTTATTAGGCATTAGGCCAAATGATCCGCATAGAAACGCCAGGCGGATTCGCTCTGGTTGATCTCTCAAATCAAGCAGAAGATGAGGTTTTTCTTCTGCTTTTTTAATTTCATAAGCATTCCAATACTGGTTTTGTTGCATGTTTTTTTGGCTCAGGCAACATTGGTACTGCTTTTTATGAGCTGGCCTCGTATAAAATTCCTGCATGGAATTTCTATAAAATGATAGGTGAGAACTGAAAAAATAATTGTTAATATTAATACAACATGATTTATGTCAAATAATACTGTTTTACTTTGTATCCATGCAGGAATAAAAGAAAGTTTTCGGCAGAGGGGATAGTGTATGAGATAAATTGAGTAAGATATTTCCCCAAGGTAAACCATTGGAGATAAAGACATGAATCTATAAGTTATACCTTGAGACGCTGCCAAGAGCGGGATTAGAGTTGCGAAACAAGCTACAATAATAACATCGTAACCTCTAAAGCTGAGTAGTAGAAGTGCTAATGCTAATGATGAGATCAGAGCAATCTCTAACTTATTTTTGCTAAGCAAACTCTTTGCTTTTACATATATCAAAAAGCTCACTAATCCTAACGCATAATCGCTAAGGCAGCGTATAATAGCAAATTTACCACTAACAATATCTAACGGGCCCCAGTAACCTTTGAATGAAGCGAGGTAGAGGCCAGTAAATCCTAAAGTAATTGCCGAAGCAATGAAAATAACATTTCGTACTTTATAAATTAGAAGGATGGCAAATGGAAATAGCATGTAAGCAATGAATTCGACCGCTATTGACCAGGCGTGTGGGATTAGGTTGTTATTCACATAAAATATTGATTGAAGGAATGAGAAAAGAATAACGTAATCACTGGTGTTGGGTAATTCAATTCCATTCAAGATGTAGATGAATGAAATCAAAATTATCAAAAATGCATATAGAGGATAGGTTCTGGCAATCCTGCCTCTAAGGTATGAAAGGTAATCTTTAGTTTTTAGAGTGCATGAAAATTTAGTGCTATAGACATAGCTCATTATGAATCCACTCAGTACAAAAAACAAATCAACAGATAAATATCCATTTTCAAGAAACGAGTTCGTTCTTGGGAATATATGATATATAGCTACATACAGCGCGAATAGTCCTCTGATTGAAGTTAACGGCTTGATTTCGTTCATTAATCGTTCTCATGATTTTTCATTTGCTGGTAACTATACGTTTTTTTTTAACTCTATAAAAGCTCATTATGCACATGCAGTCGTATTCCGCATCAAAGTTCATGCTCACTTAGAGGTGAGTACTGAAATCCTGCCAGATCCTCCTGGCCAGGATCCATGAATTTTTTAAGGCATCAATTGCTTTACAACATCCTTCCAGTTATTTTATTCAATCCCAATTAATAATTAGCATGTGTTTACATACAGTACTGGTTGCAATATTTTTACCATGCTAATAGAAGTTAAACTGTCAAAGGTAATTTCATAGAATAAAGTGAATCATTTTTAGAGGAGGATTTACGCTCGCTGATTTCGTCTACTAAAGCTGTAAATACGCTAGTTCAAATGCTGAAATGAAGATAATTATGGAATACCGTTTGATAGATTAACGCATCCAACCTTTTTCTTCGTCCCGCAGTGCCATGATGAACGCTTGTAACCATGCCTCTGCAGGAGTCGCCCTATAACCTCTAAACAGGGAACTCACCACCATGGAAAATAACCATCTGACAGACATCGCTGACGCCTTTCCCCGGTTGGCCATCGATCTCAAATATGCCACCGCCGACAACCTCACCGGGCAGCCAATCTACCGCGACGCGCGCTGTCTGCTGCACGTAGATGCGGCGAAAGCGCTGGCGAAAAGTATCGATATTGCAGAGGTCGCGGGCTATACGCTGCTCATTCTCGACGCATACCGTCCTCCTGAAGCGCAGGCGATCCTCTGGCAGGCGTGCCCGAATCCGGACTATGTTGTTCCCCTGGCACTCGGCTCTAATCACAGCCGGGGCACGGCGGTGGATGTGACGCTGATCGACGAGCGTGGCGAGATAATGGATATGGGCACCGGCTTTGATGAGATGAGCGAGCACTCCCATCCTTATCATCCTGCGGTAGCCGTGCAGGCGCAGCGTAACCGGCTGGTGCTCAATGCCATTATGCTGGGAGGCGGCTTTACCGGCATTGCAACTGAATGGTGGCATTTTGAACTGCCCGATGCCGGGCGCTATCCACTCATCGAAGGGCTATTCGGCTGCTACGCAACAACGCGAATGGAAAATATCAGCCTGTCTTCGTAAAGGACAAAGGTTTTATTACTGGCGAAAAGTTTATGCAGTAACAAATTTAAAGGGATAGAGAGAACGGGCGGGGCAGGGTGCAGAAACAGGTACGTGAAATAAATACGCCGTGGCGAGTGCCACGGCGACGATATTATGCAGACTGCCACTCGCTTTCAACGTCAGCTTTGGCTTTAGAAAGGATGACTTTATTATCGTCAACCTCTTTCACCCAGCTGAAAGGAATAATGTGGTGTTTGCCGCCCGCTTCCGGATCGCTTTTCGCCAGCTTAATTTTGTCGTCACCTTCGAAATGGTCGACGATACCGACATGTTCACCGTTAACATCAACAACCTGAGCGTGATCTAAAATTTCTGATTTATCTACCATGGTGGCTTAATCCTTATATTTAATGAGTTCAGTTGCCGTCAGACAAAACAAGCCTGGCTGTTAAATGCCGTTTTAGCCAGGCGATTAACAAAATGAAATAGTTAAGCTGACTGGCCCTGATGGCGATGATGATCAGACCGATGACCTCGCTGCAGGCCAGCCTGCAGGCGTTTTACCTTACTGAAAGGAGTGACCATGAGAGCAGTCAGTTCAATAACGGCCGAAGGCGGCGTCTGGATTAATCAGCCGCCGGTACACAGTCTGGATGGTGAAACATTGCAGTTTGAAACCGCGTTAAACAGCGATTTCTGGCAGCGCACCTGGTACGGCTTCGAACGGCACAGCGGCCATGCGTTTGGCTTCTGGGTGGAACACGACTTTACCGTTCAGGTGCAGGTGAGGGCGGACTTCAGCCAGCTTTATGACCAGGCCGGTCTGTTTATTCAGGACAGTGAAACGCACTGGGTTAAAGCAGGCATTGAGTTTAACGATGACCAGCCTGCCATCGGCAGCGTGGTCACGCGCGAGTTTTCTGACTGGTCTACCGGTGTTTTCCCCGGTGATGCGCGTCAGTTCTGGATGCGCGCCACGCTGGAAAAGGCGGCATTGCGAATCCAGTACTCCACCGACGGCCTGACCTGGCCACTGTTGCGGCTCTGTCCCTGGCCCGGTCAGGCGCGGCGTTTTGTCGGCGTGATGGGCTGCTCGCCGGAGCGACAGGGGCTGGCGATCCGTTTTTCCGACTTCAGGCTGGGGCCTCCTCTCAGTAAAGAGCTGCACGACCTGTCATAACCGGGGCGGCACATTGCATATCGTCGCGGAATCGGCTTAATTGTCAGGTCAGAATTTGCGGTGACGCGTCGTCCATGCAGGACGACGCCTTTTCAGGGAAAGCTATGCGCTGTGCCACCTCGTTTACCACACTGCTGGTTATCAGCTGCTGCGCCGGATGGGCTCAGCAGGCCGCCGCGGATACCGTCTGGCTGAATAATGGCGACCGGCTCACCGGCACCATCCGTTACCTGAGCGATGGCAAGCTGGCGATAGAGACGCATTACGCCGGCACGGTCACGCTGGACTGGAATGCGGTCAGCACCCTCGCCAGCGACAATCCGGTGAATGTTGAAAACAAAAAAACCGGTGAACATTATCAGGTGCGGCTCTCCTCCTCTGACCCCGGCTACGTCTGGGTGGAACGCGACGAGCAGGAGCAGCAGGTCTCCGTCAGGCGCATCGATGAGTTTATGAAAGCCAAAGTCCGCAGCGATCAGCTCGCCTGGACCGGCAACATCGACGCCGGTATGAAGGTCAAAAAGGCCTCTACCAAAACGGACGACTACAGTTTTGCGCTCAACACCAAGCTGAACCAGGGAAAATGGCGGCATGATATTGGCGCAACCTACAATCGCGAGCAGGAAAACGCGAGTGTCAACACTGACAACTACAGCCTGCGCTACGCCGTTGACTATCTGTTCCGGGAGCAGTTCTTCTGGCAGGCCCGCGCCACCTATAAGCGCGACTGGG
The DNA here is from genome assembly GCF_026104315.1 of Pantoea anthophila. Lineage (NCBI taxonomy): Bacteria > Pseudomonadati > Pseudomonadota > Gammaproteobacteria > Enterobacterales > Erwiniaceae > Pantoea > Pantoea anthophila. Next base: position 2,900,534 of record NZ_CP110473.1, on the reverse strand, counting down.
TGGAGAATCTGTCACGCCAGGCACTGATTGGCACCGGTCCCGGCTATCAGCTGTGGGACACCGAACTCAGTAGCTTCTCACTCTCCCTGCTGGGTGGCGCCTTTGAGTATGGTTACAGCGATGACCGGGAGGAGCGCCACTTTGGCGGCTCGCTGCGCTGGAACTATCAGCGCTATCTGCTGGGCAAATCGGTCACGCTCTACAGCAACGGTGATGTCGGTCATTCGCTGGATGACGACGGCGTATTCATGCTGGATGCGGAAGTTGGCCTGCGCTACAGCCTGACCTCCTGGTCGACCCTGCATGTTGGCTACCATCGTAATCTGGTCAGCGGCATTCCCGATACCCTGAACGAAGGGATCTTCTCCACCGGATTAGGCCTGAAGTGGTAACCCGCTGACGACACGCTGTTGCAGCAAATCCTTACGGTTTTTATCCGGTTACGGGCGCGGGATTGGCTAAGCTGCTTCTATTGTCACAACGGGAACACAGAAGATGATCGTAAGCAGCAGGGTATATCGTCCGGGAAGCGCGGGCGAAGAGATAGACGTTGAGGATATCAGCGACGTGATTAAAGAGCCGGAGGCGTTTATCTGGCTCGGCCTGTGGCAGCCAGACGCGGCGTTTATGGCAAAGATCAAGGAAGAGTTCGGACTCCACGAACTGGCCGTTGAAGATGCGCTGAATGCGCACCAGCGGCCCAAGATCGAACATTATGGCGAGTCGCTGTTTATCGTGGTGAAAACGGTGCGTGCGAAAGATGACAGCTGTGAACTGGGCGAAACCCATTTCTTTGTCGGAAAAAATTTTCTGATCAGCATCCGTCACGGTGCCTCGGAGAGCTACAGTCCGGTGCGCGAACGGGCGGCTGAAAATCCGGCGCTACTGAAACTGGGGCCGGGTTATCCGCTCTACTGCCTGCTCGATTTTATTGTCGACCGTTATGCCGAACTCTCCACCTCGCTGAACGAACGCGTCGGGCAGATGGAGAACGATCTCTTCACCAGCGAATTTGACCGCCGATCGGTACAGGCGGTCTATACCGTGCGGCGGCAGCTGCTGAAGCTGCGCAATGCGGCACTGCCGCTGGAGGAGATCTGCAACCAGCTTATTCACCTGCATGAGGATCTGATCCCGCGCCCGCTGCGCGCCTATATCCGGGACGTGCAGGATCACGCCCGCCATGTGGTGACCGATGCGGAAGATATGCGCGAGATGCTCACCAGTGCCATGCAGGTCAATCTGGCGCTGGTGACGGTGCAGCAGAATGAGGTGGTGAAAAAGCTGGCGGGGTGGGGTGCCATCCTGGTGATCCCGACCGTGGTGTTCAGCATGTATGGCATGAACTTCGAACATATGCCGGAGCTGAAGTCGCATTATGGCTATCCGCTGGCTGTCGGGCTGACGTTGCTGGCCTGCGGCGGATTGTGGGCCAGGCTGCGTCGCTCCGGCTGGCTGTAGGGCAATCCAGAGGCGGACGAATTAATTCTCCGCCTCGCTTAATGCTTATTTTCGTTATTTAAGCGCAGCGCATCCGATAGGGCGATAATATCTTTTTTATCGCTGTTCACCGGATGGCAATTAATGTGGTTCTGCACGTGCTTTTATTCTTTCCCGGTCGATGCTGGCTGAACTTTTATTTCTTCACTACGATAAACTGACAAAACGAGAGGCGACTTACCGTCTGGCGAAATAAGCCTGACGCTGATGAGAGGCAATAAGATCAGGAGAGATTCAGATGAAAGAACGGCTTGCGGCGGCGTGTCTCTCCTCATCCGTCACGCACTCCGGCGGATCTGAGGCTTCGGGACGATACTGCCATGAATGACAGCGACTGGGTGCTGGCAATTGCCCGGACGCAGTTTGCGCTGACCATGGGCATGCATATTACGCTGGCGGCGCTGACGCTGGGACTGGCCCCCTTTCTGGTGTGGTTTGAGGCGCGCTGGCTGTGGGGAAAGCAGCAGGCTGCACGGGATGCGCTGCACTTCTGGCTGACGCTCTTTTCCCTGACGGTGGCGATAGGTGCCGCCTCCGGCGTCGTCATGGAGTTTCAGTTCGGCACGCACTGGGCGCGCTTTTCACAGCAGGCCGGCGGCGTGATTGGGCCGTTAATGTTCTATGAGGTGCTGGTCGCGTTTTTTCTCGAATCGGCCCTGACCGGAGTGATGCTGTTCGGCTTCAATAAAATCCGGCCCGGCGTGCATTTTGCCGTGACCTGTCTGGTGGCGTTCGGCGCGCTGCTCAGTGCCTTCTGGATTCTGGCTGCTAACTCATGGATGCAGACGCCGGTCGGCTTTACGCGCGATCCGAACGGGGTTTTTCTGGCGGACAGCTGGCGGTCGCTTTTGCAGGCACCCTCCTTTCTGTGGCGCTTCAGCCATATGGTGGTCGGGTCCCTGATTGCCGTGGCGGTGATGATCGCGGGTGTGGCGGCGTGGCGACTCCGCTATTTCAGTGGGGAGGCGGCTTCACGGCTGATGCTCAACAGCGCGCTGACGTTGCTGCTGTTTGCGGTGCCACTGCAGATCGTTCTCGGCGATCTGCACGGTGAAAACACCCGCGACTACCAGCCCGCTAAACTGGCTGCGATGGAAGGCAGCTGGCACCAGCCAGCCCCCGGGGAGGGGGAGCCTCTGCGGCTGTTTGCGCTGCCGGACCAGCAGGCGCAGCGCAACGTTCTGGAGGTCACTCTGCCCGCACTCGGATCGCTCTATCTGCGCCACAACCTCTCCGGCCACATTAAAAGCCTGAGCGAATTTCCCGCGGATGCCATCCCCCCGGTGCTCCCGGTCTTTTTCGCTTTTCGCCTGATGGTGGGGCTGGGGGTGATTATCCTGGCGACCACGCTGGCGGCGAATCTGCAGCGCTGGCGGGGAGGGCTGACCACGTCGGGGCGTTTTCTGCGCTGGCTGACATGGCTCTCACCGGCGGGCTTTATTGCCCTGCTGTCAGGCTGGGTCGTGACCGAAGTCGGGCGTCAGCCGTGGACAGTCTATGGCCTGTTACGCACCGCACAAAGCGTCTCGCCGCTGTCACTCAGCAGCACGCTGGGCATCTTCGTGGCGGTGCTGCTGATCTATGCGCTGACCTTCGCCCTCGGCTTACGCTATCTGCTGCGCCGGGTTAAAGGTGAGATGCCATCGGGAGAACCGGTGGTGATTGCGCTGAAAACGCCCCATTAGGAGAGTGACATGGCCGAACTCTCTGCGCTGATTATCTGTCTCTCTCTGCTGCTCTACCTGCTGCTGGATGGCACGGATCTGGGCGTGGGGATGCTTTTCTGCTGGTTTCACGATGATGAACAGCGTGAACTGATGACGCACAGCATTCTGCCGGTGTGGGATGCGAATGAAACCTGGCTGGTGCTGGCGGCGGGTGGGCTGCTGGCGCTGTTTCCGCCGGTCTATGCGCTGCTGTTCAGTCAGCTGAGTGTTCCACTGTTTGCCATGCTGCTGGCGCTGCTGGTGCGGGCGATGGCACTGGAGTATCGCGCTCAGAGTTCTCCCCGCCTGCGTCGCTGGCTGGATCGCCTCATGGCGGGCAGCTCCGCGCTGGCGACCTTTATTCAGGGCTGGTGCGCCGGCATGATCATCAGCGCTCAGCCGCAGACCGGCCTGCCGGATGGACTGAGCCTGGTGCCGCTGCTCAGCGGCGCGGGCCTGATGGCGATCAATTCGCTGATGGCCTGCTGCTGGATTGGCTGGCGCATTGGTGAGCGGGTACAGCCGCTGGCGGCGGCACTGAGCTGGCTGTGGTGGCTGCTGGCGCTGGTTATTTTTCTGGCCGACCTCTATCTCAATGCCGATCTCTGGCGGCAGAGCTGGCAGCGACCGCCGGGCAGGATCGCAGCAGGCGCGATTGTATTGCTCTGGATCGCCCTGCCGGTGGCCTTGTGGCGCGCCAGGCCGCTACTGCAACTCATTCTGACGCTTATGCTGATTAGCGCACTCTTTAGCGGCGTATTGTGTGGCCTCTATCCGTGGCTTGTGCCCTATCAGTTTACGCTCAGCGACAGCGCCGTTTCGCCGGTCACGCAGGGTTTTGTGCTGGTGGGAGCGGTGATTGCGATGCCGCTCACGCTGCTCTACCACAGCTGGTCGTTCTGGGTTGAGCGACGCGCGAAATAATGCCCGTCCGCTATGCTTCAGGCAGCGTGCTGCAGAAGCGGGTACGCTTACCAGAGGGAATGAGAGTGAAGAAAGATCGCATTGTGAGTCGGGACTACCCGATAAAAGAAGATCTTCGCTGGGTACGGCGTGAATGGCTGATTCAGCGGGCAGGGGAGTATCTGTTAATTCTGCTGGTGATTCTGGGGGCGTGCGGCCTCTTTTCTAAAGGGGTGCTGAGCGAGGGTCATAGCCGGTCGCCAGACGGCACACTTCAGGTTGAATATGAACGGTTCGGCCGGACCGAAAGCAATATGGATATGCGGATTGGCTACAACGCACCCGCCGGCGATCGCTTCACGATTACGATTGGCGGCGGCGCGCTGAATAATCTGCAGATCCAGACGCTGCAGCCGCAGCCGCTGGAAGCCGTGACGATCGGCAGCGATCTGCGGCTGACCTTTTCCACCGGTGACACCGGGGCGGATCACGCAATCTGGCTCGGCCTGCAGCCACGCGATGCGGGCCTGATTCACGTCACGATTCAGGGCGATGATCACGCACCGGCCCGATTTACCCAATGGATCTATCCCTGACAGAGGCACTTTATGGAAACGGTTTTACGCGCTGCAGCGATCTACCTGGTTCTGATGGTGGTGTTCAAAATTGCGGGCAGACGCACGCTGTTGCAGATGACCTCTTTCGATCTGATTCTGCTGCTGATTATCAGCGAAGCCACGCAGCAGGCGCTGCTGGGCGATGATTTTTCGGTGACGGGCGCGGCGCTGACGATTATCACGCTGGTGACGATCGACATCGTACTGGGAAAACTGAAAAGCCGCTTTCCGGTGGTGGAGCAGGCAATCGATGGCGGTCCGGTGATTCTGGTGGAAAACGGCAACCTGCTGACCGAACGCATGAAGATGACCGGGATTGATCCTGACGATGTGCTGGAGGCGGCGCGTTCCGGACCGGGACTGGAACGGTTTGATCAGATTAAATATGCCGTGCTGGAGGTCAACGGACATATTTCGGTTATCCCCCGCGCGGACAGCTGACCGCCTCTGACGGCAGGGTTCGCCGGGCTGCGGATGCCACGCCTGGCGGGCAGGGTGAATCTCGCTTCGCTTGCTATTCAGCCGATCTGCGCCAGGCTGAGTAACCGAACCGTGTTTTATTTTCTGAGCTGGCCTGACACTCAATCAGCGTTATGCTTAACAAGTCAGGTATATAGTGAATGATTTTAACCGTTTTACGTTCTATCCGGTCACCGGCTGGCACATCGGCCCGTTAAGCGGGCACGCCGCGCTGGTGCTGCAGTTCAGCTATCTCGATCCTCAGGTCCCGCGCGCGCGATCGGCGCAGGAGTCGCTGTTTTTCGGCCTGACCCTCGAGATGGCGAAAGAGCTGGTCAGCACCCTCACCACGCAGATCAACGACGCCGAAAAGAACGGCACTCAGCATTAACCCCGCGATGTGACATCCGCTATTGCGCTGTCGGACCGGCAGGGGCATAAACCTGTATGGCCCCTGCGATCAGGCGGAAATGGGCGGGCGTCTGTCCGATAATCTCGCCGTCTGCATTGATGTAGTGGGGGCGGCGCGTTTCGATGGTGAGCGCCGTCGTGCTGAAGGTGCGCACGTTGCGCCAGCGACCCTGCGTACCCCGTCGCAGAAAGGGCAGCAGCGCAATCAGCTGCCAGCTGTGCCGGACCTCCAGGCTGTAAACGTCCAGCAGCCCGTCGTCGGGTGCGGCGCGCGCTTCGACCGTCATCCCTCCGCCATAAAAACGGCCGTTGCCCACGGAAACCTGAACGGTCCGGATGGGCGTGCGCTGCTCCTCATGGATCAGGGTGGCGCTGAACGGACGGCTCTGACGCAGCAGCCGCAGCGCCGCCAGAGCATAACCGCCGACTCCCCAGCGTTTTTTCGATTCTGCGGTGAGATTGCGCGCCAGCTCGGCGGAAAAGCCGATGCTGGAGACGTTGAGGAACAGATGCTGATTCACCTCCCCCAGATCGACTGCGCGCAGCTGCCCGTCAGTGATAATCTGCACCGCCTGCTCCAGCGTGGCGGGGATGCCGAGCGTCCGGGCAAAGTCGTTGGCGGTGCCCAGCGGCAGGATCCCCAGCGGCAGGCCGGTCTGCATCACGCCCGGCGCGGCGGCGTTAAGCGTGCCGTCGCCCCCGCCAACGATCACCGCATCAATTCGATGGGCATAAGCCGCGATGAGTTCGCAGTAGCTGCGGCTCTCCTCCTCAGCCGGTTGCAGCAGGTTGATACCCGCCTGAGTCAGCAGCGTCCTGGCCCGGCTGGCCGCCGCGCGGCCTTTACGCGAACGCGGATTGATCAGCAGCAGGGCGGTTTTCAGAGGGTGAGACATATTTTTCCGTCATCCTGATGTCAAAATGGCTGGCATGAGGCGGAAAGTACAGCATCGGTATGCGCGGTGAACAACCCTGCTTGCGCTACTTTACGTAACCACCGGCGTGCCATAAATGGCGATAAAAATCGTCTACACTACCAGGGTCGGTTCCATATCGAGGAGTGACAATGACAGAAGATGAATTCAGAAAACGATTAGCCGGAGAAGGGTTTGACGAGCCACTGCTGGTGGAACGTGCGCCCGCCACCGAGCTCGACAATCATGTCCATCCCTTCGAAGCACTGGCCCTGATCCTCAGTGGTGATATCACCATCAGTACAGAACAGGGCGAGACCACTTACCATCCTGGAGAGACGTTTCACCTGCAGCCGAATGAGCTGCATCGTGAGGCGTTCGGGCCGCAGGGCGTGCGCTACCTGGCGGGCCGGAAATATGAGTGACGGGCGGGCAGTATGACGGTTTCTGACGATCTCTTTGCCCGCCTGGCGCGCTCGCCATTCCGCCAGCGCTTTCGACTGGGGCGCGCGGAGTATGATTATGCGCTGAGCAAAGGCGAGCCGGTGTTGCGTGAGCATGCCGCAGAGTTTGTTGCACAGCGGCTGGCGCCTGCCCGGCCCGCGCGTGATGGCAAACAGACGCCGATGCGCGGTCATCCGGTGTTTATCGCCCAGCATGCCACCGCGACCTGCTGTCGCGGCTGTCTGAGCAAATGGCACAATATTGCTCAGCAGCAGCCCCTGAGCGCAGAGCAGCAGGCCTATGTGGTGTCAGTGCTATTGCAGTGGATCAGCGATCAGATGCAGCGTCCCGCACCGCCAGCGCGGGTGGACAGAAAGACGACGAAGCCGGATGACGATCCGCAGCTCGCGCTCTGGTAGCGGACGATCAGGCTGCCCCGGAGGGGATTTTCTGGTGAAAACTGGCCCTTTTTCATTCCTGGTTTATTCTTAAATCTTTCCTGGAATCGCTATGCCAGGATTAAAACCTACACGGCAACAATGAATACAGAGGGAATTATGAAGAAATCAATTATTGCACTGTCTGCTATTTTGCTGGCCTCGCCGGTATTTGCTGCTACCACTACCGATAACACCGTTGCGGAAGCGCACAAAGGCGCGGATACCGCTAAAGAAAAACTGCATCATGCGCAGAATCAGGGCGAAGAGCTGAAGCTGAAATCTGAGCACGCGGCGGAAGGCAAGAGCCATACCACCGGCAGCAAAATCAGCGAAGGCACCCAGAAGGGCTGGCACAAAACGAAAGAAGGTGCCGAGAAAGGCTGGGATAAAACCAAGCAGGGCGCTGAAGATCTGAAAAACAAAGCGACCAACTGATTCGCTGCCATTTCAGATAAAAAAGAACCCACCGAAAGGTGGGTTTTTTTATGGCTGCAATGCCAGGGCAGATTGCTTTGATATTGAGCCTGCCCCGGGAGCAGGGGCAGATCGGAAAGTCGCTTATGCCATCCATGGCCGCTCGGCCCGCACCATCCCTGGCGCGGGACGCTTTCCTCTTCTGACCCTGTTCCCGACGCGTTGCGCATTTTCATTGCTGCCATATTAACCGGGTCTTAAATTTTGTAGCCTCTGAAAACCCACCGAAAGGTGGGTTTTTTTATTTCCAGAGAAAATCAGGCTTTGCTGGCGGCGGCTTTTTCTTTCTCTGCCGCCGCTAAGGCTGAGACTTTCATCTCTGCGTCAGCCGCTGCTTCGGCCGCAACGGCGGCGGCTTCTGCCGCGGCCTCGGCGGCGGTCTCAGACTGTTTCTTGCCCTCTTCGATCACCTCTTCATCGATGACTTCGATGTTCTCGCGATTATCGCGACCGGAGAGCAGGTTCCAGCAGGCGATGAACAGCGCCGCAATCACCGGACCGATGACAAAACCGTTGATGCCATAAATCTCCATCCCGCCCAGCGTGGCGATCAGGATCAGGTAGTCAGGCATTTTGGTGTCTTTACCGACCAGCAGCGGACGCAGGATGTTATCCACCAGCCCCACAATCACCACGAAGAAACCGACCAGGAAGAGGCCTTTCCACACGGCACCGGTGGCGAAGAAGAAGACCGCTGCAGGCACCCAGATAATGGCGGAGCCGACGGCCGGGATCAGAGAGAGGAACGCCATCAGCGCCCCCCACAGCAGGCTGCCGTCAATGCCGGTGAACCAGAAGGCCAGCCCGCCGAGAATACCCTGCACGATGCCGACCACAACCGTGCCTTTGACCGTCGCACGCGCCACCGCGGCAAACTTCACCAGCAGGTGATGCTTGACGTAGGTCGAAAGCGGCAGCGCTTCCAGGATCAGATGCACCAGATAGGAGCCATCTTTCAGCAGGAAGAACAGCAGATAGAGCATCACGCCAAAACCGACGGTAAAGCTGAAGGTGCCCCTGCCGATGATGAATGCGCTGCCTGCCAGGTACTGGCCGCCCTTGAGGGCAAACGAGGAGAGCTTCTGCTGAATCTCTCCGGCGGTATCGAGATTATTTTCAGCCAGATAGTGTTTTGCCCAGCGCGGCAGATGCTGCAGCAGGTCGGCGAAAACCGCCGGGAACTGCGCCGAGTTGGTCTGCAGCTTGTGATAGACCGCATTGGTTTCGACCACCAGCGATGAGGCGATAATGGCCAGCGGCGTAAACACAATCAGACAGATGCAGAGCAGGGTGAGCAGTGCGGCCAGGCCATTGCGTTCCCCCAGCCGGCCCCGCAGATAACTTTTCAGCGGATGGAAAATGACCGCCAGAATTGCCGCCCATAAAATCGGCGAGAAATAGGGCGAAAGCACCTCAAAAAAGGCGAACGTGGCGATCGCCAGAATCAAAATGAAAAATCCGATGTTCAATCCTTTAAAACGCATGGAAAAACCTCATCTGGGACATACTCTGATAAACCCGAAGCACGAATTTTCCGTGTCTGGCTTCGCTTGCACTGACCGCTCATCACTGAATATCGATCAGGCTTTACTCTTTAAACGCTGCCGGTGGCAGCTTCATGCAGGCTAACGCGTTGAAATTCAGGGCAGAAGCGAGGAACTGCTAGTGTGCGTTCACGGCGTCGCGCCCGGACAGTCACGCACGGCAACTGACCATCACGCGCGGGATCCTACCTTAGCGTAGCGGTTTCAACCATTATTGGTAGGTCAGTCACTCATGATCGCGGCGGAATCTGCCGATAACCCGGTTAATGAGGTGAACATCGGGCGATGAAAAATGCATAACAGGATAATTCTGGCGGCGCTGCTGGCGCTGTCGCTGACAGGCTGTGCCACCAAGCACTATCCGCAGGCCACGGCGGTGACGCCGGAAGAGACGGCGATGCTCAGTTGTGGCGCGCTGGATCAGGAGCTGGTGAAAGCGCACGGCGTACAGAGCGATATTGAGCAGACCGGTCGGTTTGACGCCCTGACCGTGCTGGGCTTCGTCGGCGATTTTGGTCTGGGTAATGGCATTGCAAAATACAATGCCAGCCAGAAGGTGGCGCGGCGCGTCAGCCAGTTGCAGTCGCTGAAAGCCGCGAAGTGCAGCCAGCCTCTTGCGTAGCTGGCTGCGTCGGGTCAGCCGCGTGTCCGCTCGCTGACATGCTGCAGCCGGACATTTTCGGCGGCGCGCTTACCGGCGAGGAAAGCGTGGTCGGAATTGTAATATTCCCACTCACTGTAGCGGCCTGACAGATGGATATCCTGCGTCAGCAGCCACTGCCGGATCAGCGCCACGTTCGCACTGCGCGCATGGTCGTAGATGACGTAGGCGTAGGGCATATCGACCTCTGAGGCGCAGAGCAGCGGATCGCTCTCGCTGATCATCCCGACCCGGATGCAATCCTGACGGCAGCGTTCAATCAGCGCATCGCCCGCCAGCGGCAGCGGATGGGCGGCGTTGTAGGTGATTTCACAGGTTAAGCCGAACCCGCCGGGGGGATTGCAGTGCGGGCTGGCATTGCCCTGCACAAAGATGCGGTGAAACAGCGTGTCGCCCGGATAGTAAATCCAGTGTTTTTCGGTCAGGTCAGCCCGGCCAATGCCCAGGTTCACGCAGCGCACCGAGACAAACTGCAGCTGCTGTGCCGCCCGCTGCACATTCTCCGGCGCCTCATCGCCCATCAGTTTAATCAGTTCCGGCAGCGGCATGGTGCTGATCAACTGCTCATAGCGGTAGTGGCGTCCATCCGCCAGCAGCGCGACATGCGCCTGCGGATAAATCCGGCTCAGGGTGGCATCCGTTTCCAGTTTGCACTTCAGGTGCGGCAGAAAGCCGGACATCAGCGCCTGGAAGCCACCGCGCAGCGGATAGCCGAAGCGGGCGTTAGGCCCCACCGGTTTTGCCAGCGGCTGCAGTGCGCCATCGATAATCTGCGCCAGGTCGGGCAGCGGTACGCGTCCGCCCAGCCACGAGGTCTCCATCTCAGTCAGCGGCACTTTCCACAGTTTCTGGTTATAGGGCAGGGCAAAGTGGCGTGCGATCCCTTTCCCCCAGGTGCGCAGGATAAAGTGCTGAAAATCCTCTTCGCCTTCCACTTCACCGGCCAGGCTGCCCTCATCCGCTATCGCGCCATCGGCACAGCAGTCCCGTCGCGCCCGCGCCCGATCCAGCGGCACCGCGGGCGCGGCCGTTTCGCCATAGCGCGCCTCAATGGCGCCCAGCACGCACTCTTTTACGACCTCAACCGGCAGACCGTGCAGTGCCGACTGGAAGGGATAGCGGGTATAGATGCCGTCATTCCAGACCCAGGCCTCACGCGCCTGCCAGTGCAGATTGTCGCCGAGCAGCATCTCGTAGAGCTGCAGGACATAGGGGTCCTGCGAAAACATAATGTGACCGGCATAGTCGAAGGTAAAACCCCGATCGTCGATGGAGCGGCACCAGCCGCCCGGCGTGGCATTTTTCTCCAGCAGCACCGCGCCTTCACCATAGTGATAACCGGCGCTCAGTCCGGTTGGCCCGGCACCGACAATCAGGCAGGGCACCGCTTCGCTTTCCAGCATCGCCGGGGTTAACGGCGTCACGTTCGCCTGGGCACTGGCTGGCGTGACCGGTTCACCGGCAGGCTGCGGATGCGTCAGAGCCTGCTGGATCAGGGCCTGTATCTGTTCTGCCGTGCGATCCCAGGAGGTCGCGTCCACTCTTACCTGCATGCGGCCCGCCAGCGTCAGTCGCTCAGCCGCACTGAGGGTCATCGCCTCTTCACAGGCGGCAATAAAGGCGGCAGGGGTCTCTGTCACCGCCACTTCTTCAGCGTAATGTCGCGCCACGTCCACGATGGCGGTACTGACAATTGGCAGCTGTGCCGCCATATATTCCAGCACTTTGGTGGGCGAGATGAAACGCGTCGAGGCGTTAATGGCAAAAGGCATCAGGCAGACATCCCAGCCCGCCAGGAACTGCGGCAGCGCCTGATAGGGCTGCTGGCCGAGCCAGTGAATGTTGTCGCGCTGCGGCAGGCTGGCGGGATCGATTTTCACCACCGGCCCGACCATGATGATCTGCCACTCCGGATGGCTGTCCGCCAGCGCGGCAATCAGCGGCAGATCGATACGCTCATCCAGTACGCCGTAATAGCCAAGCCGCTTTGCCGGGATCGCATCCTGAAGCGGATGATGGTTACTGCGATCGCGTGCCTGCTCAAAGTGGACGGCATCCACGCTGCTGGGGAAGCAGTAAACCTGATGATGTTTATCGCGCTTTGCTTCATAGAGGCTGGAGCCGCCGGTGAACACCAGATCGGCGCGGGTCATCAGCGCCGATTCGCGCTGTTGCAGCTGGCACGGGGCGTTGTGGAAGGCGGAGAGCTCATCCATGCAGTCGTAGATCACCAGCCGGGGTTTGAAAGGGGTGAGCAGCGGCAGGGCCATGGGGGTATAGAACCAGATCAGCGGCTCCTCATCCTCCTCCAGCAGCGGGGCGAGCAGCAGCAGCAGTGGGGCAATCTGGCTGTCGTGAAAACCGGGTGCGTCGTGGTGGGTATGCGGCTGGATCACGGTGATATTTGCTGCGGGCGAACTCTGATGCAGGCCAGGTGGTCCCGCCTGCCAGACCGGCTCCTCGACGAACAGCACGCGATAGTGCTGTGCCAGACGGGTCAGAAGCTGCTGCGGGCGCTGGAAAACAAAGCCCCAGCGTAAATGACTGAAAACGATAAGAGCGGGTTTGTTCATGACAGACTCCTGACAGAGGGATGAGGAAGGGACGATGTGCTGCAAAAAGCGTTGCGCCTGGCGCAGGGCGTCGGCATAAGGCTGCTGTAACTGGCGGGCGTAAGGATCGGGCCCTGACAGGTCCAAATCCCATAACCCGCTGCGGGTCCAGAAGGTGGTCTCCTCCCAGAGGGGACGATCGAGAATCGGATAGAGGCAGATGCCGAGCATCTCCACGCCTGCCAGCTGCGCCTGCGCCACCTGGGCGGCGATCTCGCCGATCCAGGCGCCGCGTCCGCTGCCGACATGGCTGGTTTCTGCCAGCAGCAGCGGCCGCTGATAACGCTGCCAGACCTGCTGCAGCATCTGATGCAGCGGCAGGCGGCGGCTGTCGCCCAGATGCCACCAGAGTCGCTGGTTCGAACCCTGCTCCCATTGGTTGTCGTGGTAATAGTTGACGCCCACCAGATCGAGATAGCGGGGCGCGCCGCCCAGCTCCGGATGACGTCTGCCGCTCAGCATGTCCCACGCCTGGTACTGGGTGTCACACAGGGCGCGTGCCAGCCCGTCGCTATCGGGATCGGCGGGATCGGGCACGATATGGATCAGCGGATCGCAGTGCAACAGGCGGGCGCGCGGATCCGCCTGCCAGATCGCATCACAGGCCGCCAGCGTAGCCCGCACCAGCTGACGCTTGGCGGCATCCGCCCGATCGGGTTCAGGGATCGCCTCACAGGGGAAAACCCCGACGGAGATGCCCCAGCTGAGGAAAGAGATCTCATTCATCGGTGAATAGACCGGCGCAGACGAATACCAGGGGGCGAGAAAGCGGGCCAGAGCGCCGCAGAAGGCGGCAAACCGGCTGACAAAGTCATCACTGAACAGCGTGACGTCAGCGGGCCAGCCGTAGTGACAGAGTGTCCAGCTGAGCTGAATACCCTGCTCACGTGCGGCCACCATCCGCGCTGCGACGGTCGAGAAGTCATAGCGTCCATCGCGTTCACACAGCCGCCAGCCCACGCTTTCGCGCACCGTGCGAAGGGAAAAGGGGGCCAGGGCGGCATAATCCGCCGCTGCACGGCTCTGATGCTGATTCAGATCGTTCATCGACAGCGCAAGACCGGCAGGATTGATATGATCGGCCCCTTCATAACCCGCCTGCCAGAAACTGGAAAAAGGCGTCATGGCATCTCCCGAAAAAAAGCAACACGCTTCCCGCTGACGCGCCGTCGTGAAACGGGTCAGGGCGTTATGGGTATGCAAAGCAGACTGGCCGGTCGGGCCACTCTCAACGAACGGGCGATCCCTGCCATAAGCCACAGACGCTGAATGGCAGGCATCAGCACCTGTTGCAAAATGGACGAGTGAGATAGCAGGTTTCACAGACAGCGCTATCGGCAGGAAAAAGAGTGGCTTCTCTGAATGTTAAGTGATGAGGTGGAAGCCTTACTGGAAAGTATAGGCTGGGTAATTTTCTTGGCAAATTATTGAAGTAAAAAGAAAAAACGCAGCGGCAAAAAGCAGCCAGCCAGAAACAGGAAATTTCTGCTTCCGTTTCAGTCGCCAGCAAAATAAGCGCAGCGTGAGGCGAGGCTGTCCCTTTTTCAGCTTTGTTAACCTTTTCCGCAGCCTGCAGAACGGTCAGACTCGCCCGCTTCAGGCTTACAGCTTCGCTTGCCTTTTTGCGAACAGGCGACAAGCTTGACGTATCGCTGGCCTGGATCTGCGGGCCAATCAATCGGCGGCGGCGAAGAGACGCCCCCTTTAAAACAGGATGTTTAGCAGACTATGTTCTCATTCGACTGGCACCGTTTTTTGCTCAACGATCAGCCCGCCACCTTTTTGTTTGAGGTGGTGGCGCGTGTCCTGATCGCTTATCTGGTGGTATTTACCTTTCTCAAAGTCTCCGGGCGGCGCGGCGTGCGTCAGCTGTCTCTGTTTGAACTGGTGGTGATCCTGACGCTGGGTTCCGCCTCGGGTGACGTGACGTTTTATGATGATGTGCCGGTGCTGCCGGTCATTATGGTGTTTGTGGTTCTGCTGTCGCTCTACCGTCTGACCACCTGGCTGACGGCGCTCAGTCCGCGCTTTTCACGGCTGATTCAGGGGGATGTGATTACCCTGATTAAAGACGGGCTGTATGTGCTGGAAAGTCTGGATCGGCTGAATATTTCCGAAGATGAGTTCTATATGGAACTGCGGCAGAGCGGCGTGGAACATCTGGGGCAGATCCGCCTGGCGCTGGTGGAGGTCGATGGCCAGCTCAGCCTCTATTTCTATGACGACGATGCGATGCGCGCCGGGTTAAGCGTGCTGCCTCCCGCGCACCGGCAGGATTACAGCACGGTCCCGACGAGCGGGCTTTATGCCTGCACCCATTGCGGCCAGACCCGGACCATTGAGGCAGAGCAGCAGGCGGTCTGTCCGCGCTGCCAGCGCCAGCGCTGGTCTGTGGCGCTGACCGTGCGCCGGTTGCACTGATGGCTCGCGTCAGCTCAGCTTTCAGCCTTCCCATCGCCCGGGTTAACGTCGGCGAAGCAGGCACTGAGCGGTCGCTTTTGCAGACCCTGGGCCGTGAAATTTTCCGCACTCAGCCACGAACTCAGGGCACACTGAACGGCCGGCCATTCACGATCGATAATCGACAGCCAGTCGGTATCGCGGTTGCGCTGTTTACGTGTCATGACCTGGCGAAAGCGGCCCTCAAAGCGGAACCCGAGTCGTTCTGCTGCCCGCCGTGACGCGACGTTCGTTGAATCACAGCGCCACGCTACCCGACGATAGCCGAGTGAAAAAGCCTGCTGCAGCAGCAGAAAAATCGCTTCGCTGCCGATAACAGTGCGCTGCATCAACGGCGACCATGTCACGTGACCAATTTCAATGGTGCCATGTTCCTGCTGAATGCTGGCGAAGCAGACAACACCATAGGGCTGCTGCTCCAGCGTACAGACTGAAAAGGGTATCAGCGCCGCGTCCGCTACTTTATCCGCAATCCAGCGCTGCATCTGTGATAGTGACGTGGGTCGTTCTGCACTCAGCCATGTCCAGTCGCGATCATCCTTTGCCTGTATGAACGCGTGAAACAGCGGTTCCGCATGATCGAGACTCAGCGGCAGAAGCAGGCAATGCTGACCTGACAGTGGTGCGCGGGGTGGTCTGGCAACCGGCTGCCACTCGGGCAGAGCCTCGCCGACCGGCTGATTAAACTGATTGATGTTCAATAGCATCCTCCTGAAGGAAAACGGACGGTCTACGAGGGGGAAGATCCGCCGTTCTGACGGGCTAGCCTGAACCGCAGCTAAACGCGTTGCAGCTTGTTCCCGGTTGCCACATAACTTTGCCTGTTACTGACAGAAAATGAAAACGCTTCGGGCAGCATAGCGTCACCGTTATCAAAGAGGTGTGCGTATGAAAGTGAGGCTGGCCAGTGGGTTACTTTTTTTACTGTTATCGTTTGGCGCGTTTTCACAACAGGTGATTAGCGAAAGTCACCCCCATTCACGCAGTGCGCGACTGCTGGAACAGGGGAGCCAGGTGGATACGGCGGATGCGCCGGATGAACATCTGCTGGAGGGACGGGAGGGGCGGAGCACTCTGCAACGCAGGCCGTTTTAAGATAACGCCCCGGCAGAGCACGCTGCCGGGGCACCAGAGAGCTGAATTTAATGCGTCAGACCCGCAGGTTACAGGGTGGCCTGCGTGGGTGACAGGCCAGGCACCAGAATCACCTTGCGGCACTCCTCTTCCCGTTTGTTGAAAATATCGTAGCCGCGGGCCGCATCCTCCAGTGGCAGATGATGGGTCACAATCTCTTCCGGTGTCAGGTGGCCCTGCTCAATCAGCTTAAGCAGGTCAGGCAGGTAGGCGTGAACGTGGGTCTGCCCCATCTTAAAGGTCAGCCCTTTGTCGAAGGCGTCACCAAACAGGAAGCCGTGAATAAAACCGGCATAAACGCCCGGCACGCTGACGATACCGCCACGCCGCACTGCCGCAATACACTGGCGCAACGCTTTACCGCTGCTGCCCTCCAGTTTGAGGTTGCTGAGTACGGTTTCCGTCAGGCTGCCTTTCGCCTCAAAGCCCACGGCGTCAATCACCGCATCCACCCCGCGATTGCCGGCGCTCTGTTCGATGATCCAGCCTGCCGGGTCATCAATTTCATCGAAGTTAATCGGGATAACGCCATAGCGTTCACGGGCAAAGTTTAAGCGGTAGCTGTTGTGGTCGATCATGTAGATCTGTTCGGCCCCCTGCTGGCGGGCGCAGGCGGCGCTGAGCAGCCCCACCGGCCCGGCACCGAAAATAGCCAGGCTGGATCCGGGTCTGACCTCGGCATTTTTCACCGCCTGCCAGGCGGTCGGCAGGATATCGGAGAGGAACAGCACTTTCTCATCCGACAGCACCGGCGGCACTTTGAACGGGCCGGTATTGGCTTTAGGCACCCGGACATACTCAGCCTGTCCGCCGGGCACACCACCGTAAAGTTTGCTGAAGCCAAACAGCGCGGCAGGCGGAGTAATATTTTTGCGGTTCAGGATGGCACCCCGGCCGCTGTTGGTGTTCTCGCAGGCGGCATACTGATTAAGCAGACAGAAAAAGCAGTCGCCACAGGCGATAACGAACGGGATGACCACCCGATCGCCTTTGGCGACGGCCGTGACCGCACTGCCTGTCTCAACCACTTCGCCCATAAACTCATGGCCAAAGATATCACCGTGGCCGGTGCCGGGAATTTTGCCGCGATAGAGGTGGAGGTCTGAACCACAAATGGCCGTGGCGGTCACACGCAGAATGATGTCATCTGCGGCCTCCAGGCCGGGATCGGGGACGTTATCCACGCTGACTTTATGCGGGCCGTGGTAGGTTAATGCTTTCATCTGTTCATCTCCTGCTGATAAGGGAAGGGCGGTCAGACCGTGAGCCGTGACCACTCGCGGGGAAGTGTTGCGATATCTGAGCCTCAACCTGCGTGAAGTGTAGTCACCCTCAGAAGAGTAAGCAGAGCGGTGCAGGAGAAAGCCCCGTCTCAGCCGGGCTGGCAGGGAGGGGGTGTCCGGGTGTCAGCAACCGTGACGAGGGGCGCATCGGGCTGCCACCGCATCAGATCGGCAAAGGCGCGACGATAGGCCGTGTCGATTTGCACCGGCACCTGTTCAATGTAGCGGAAAGCGTGTTCCCGCGTTTCACCGCTCAGCTGCTGCAGATAGTGCCGCGCCTGACTCAGCGTCGGTATCTGGCCTTCGACACCGGCCATGCGGGCGGGCAAATCAGTCCAGATGAGACCTTCAATCCCTCTGGCCTGCGCCCACGCCGCCAGCGGGCCTGTGGCGTTATCTGTCACCGTGATCATCCCGACGCCATCGACGCGGTTGTCCGGAATGGCCTCACGAAGCCGCAGCGCCTGGCAGGCCCGCTCCAGTGAAGCGGTATTCAGCCAGGCCCAGCACACCGGCACCGGACTGGCATTCAGGCAGATCGCCGTGGAGAGCTCACCGCCATCACTGATGCGCACAAATTCCACCGGTACGGCGGGACCATCATGATGCCACTCACTGGCGACCGGCAGCGCGCCGGTTTTCCAGATTAACGATCCCCAGCCCAGACAGGCAATTTTCATTCTCTTCTCCCGTGTTTGCGTCGCCACCTTCGCGACCCGTCAGAGTTAAAGCGTAGTCCGTTACGCTTAACCGTTACAGGGATCACCTTTTTTAGTGCGGTAAAGCGGCCTTAAAGATGGCATGATCTGCCCCGCAGTCACTCTGCACAACCTGACGGTTATTTCAGCAATCTGTGCGCGTTTATCGGTGCGGCTTGAACTTTTATCGTCAGGTAGTGTAAAAAGTGGCGCACGCAAACGATTACCTGTGCATGTGCGTTGGCAGCATCACGCGCGCAGGTTCCGCTGCGACCGGGCCGGAAAGCAGGGGACGACACCTCTTTCAGCGGTCCAGGGTACTGGCGCTTTTAACACGGAATATCTGATGAAAACCACGCAAACTGGCACGCTGGGCGCGCTTGAAAGTGACGTCGATACGGGATGGCGTAAAACCGACACCATGTGGATGCTGGGTTTATACGGCACTGCGATTGGCGCGGGCGTCCTGTTCCTGCCGATTAATGCGGGCGTCGGCGGCCTCATCCCGCTGATCATTATGGCAATACTGGCGTTTCCACTGACCTTTTATGCGCACCGCGCGCTGACCCGCTTTGTCCTCTCCGGCAAAAACCCGGCCGGTGATATCACCGAGGTTGTTGAGGAGCATTTCGGCGTCGGGGCGGGCAAGCTGATTACGCTGCTCTATTTCTTCGCCATCTACCCGATTCTGCTGATGTACAGCGTTGCGATTACCAATACGGTCGAGAGCCTGATGGTGAATCAGCTGGGGCTGGTGCCGCCGCCGCGTGCGCTGCTGTCGCTGCTGCTGATTGTCGGGCTGATGACCATTGTGCGCTTTGGCGAGAAGATGATTGTCAAAGCGATGAGCGTGCTGGTCTACCCCTTTGTCGCGGTGCTGATGCTGATGGCCTGCTATCTGATCCCGCACTGGCACGGCGCGGCGCTCTCCACGCTGACCGTTCAGCCCGCAGGCAGCAGCCTGTGGATGACGCTGTGGCTGGCGATCCCGGTGATGGTCTTCTCCTTTAACCACTCTCCCATTATCTCCTCCTTTGCGCTGGCGAAGCGCGAAGAGTATGGCGACGCCGCTGAGAAAAAGTGCTCGCGCATTCTGGCCTGCTCACACCTGATGATGGTGGTGACAGTGATGTTCTTTGTCTTCAGCTGCGTGCTGAGCCTGTCGCCTGAGGATCTGCATGCGGCCAAGGCGCAGAACATCACGATTCTCTCCTATCTGGCGAACCACTTTCAGGTGCCGATGATTGCCTGGCTGGGCCCGCTGATCGCGGTGGTGGCGATCACCAAATCGTTCCTGGGTCACTACCTTGGCGCGCGCGAAGGGTTCAACGGCATGGTCAATAAAGCGCTGCGCAGTCGCGGTAAAGCGATCGCGCCAGCCAGACTGAATCGCCTGACGTCACTCTTTATGCTGCTGACAACCTGGCTGGTGGCAACGCTGGACCCGAATATTCTCGGCATGATTGAGACGCTGGGCGGGCCGGTCATTGCCATTATCCTGTTCCTGATGCCGATGTACGCCATTCAGAAAGTCCCGGCGATGCGTCAGTACAGCGGAAAAATCAGCAACCTGTTTGTGGTGCTGATCGGAGTGATTGCCATCTCCGCTATTTTCTATTCGCTGGTGAAGTAATCCTGCCCACGGCAGGTGCCTCCTCCGGGAGGCGCCTGCCGTTCTCCCTGTCATACATGCCTCCCGCACTTCCGAATCCGGCTCATCCCCTGTCTTCTGCCTGACTGAAGTATCTGGTTAGCAATGGTTACAGTTGTTACAGAGTGACATGGTAGAGTTAACGCGAATAATTATTATTCCTTTAAAGGACAGGATGAACATGAAGATCGGGATGGCTGCTGCCACCACACTTTTGCTGTCGACCGCCTGCGCGGCCACCACTTATCCGGTCACCGTGACCGATATGGATGGACAGAAAATTACGCTGCAGAAAGAGCCTCAGCATGTGATTCTGCAGGATGGCCGCGACGTCATGACGCTGGCACTGCTGGATCGACAGAATCCGTTTCAGCGGGTTGTAGCCTGGAACAATCTGCCGAAAAAGCAGGACACCCAGACCTGGGATCTGCTGAAGCAGCGCTGGCCTCAGGCGACCTCAATTGTGGATATGGGCTTTAACGATCAGGGCCAGGTCAACCTGGAGAGCGTGCTGGCGAAGCAGCCCGATCTGATGATTGCGCAGCTGCGTGCTAAACCCGCGCTGACACAATCAGGCGTGCTGGCCACCCTGAAAAATCTGCACATCCCGGTACTGTTCCTCGATGATGAGCTGCATCCGAAAGAGAACACCCTGAAGAGCGTGAGCGTACTCGGCACGGTGCTGAACCGTGAAGCTGAAGCAAAAGACTACGCCGATTTTTATCAGCAGCGCTGGCAGGCGCTTCAGGAGAAGATCGCCCAGGTTCCGCACAAGCCGACGGTTTTTGTCGAGCCGATTGCCGGTAACAGCGACAACTGCTGCTTTACCCACGGACACAACGGCTGGGGCGCGCTGGTGGAGGCGGTCGGCGGCAAAAATATTGGCTCTGCACTGCTGCCCGGTAGTTCCGGCTTTGTTTCACTGGAGAAGATCATCGCCATGAAGCCGGATGTCTACATCATGACCGGCTCAAAGCGGCCGAACAGCAATGTGCTGCCGTTTGGTTATGGCGCGAATCAGACCGAGATGACCGCGACCTTTAAGCGCTTACTGAGCCGCACGGGGCTGGCACAGATCGCCCCGGTCAGAGAGCAGCGCGTCTATGGCGTTTACCATCACTTCTACAATCATCCCTACAACATTATCGGGATGGAAATTCTGGCGAAAGATCTCTATCCGCAACAGTTCCGTGACCTCGACCCCACGGCGGATTACCACCACATCGTGACGCACTTTACGGGATTACCTGACGCGCCCGTTATCCTCAGTACGCCATAACCGTCCCCTGTCAGGGTGCGGTTCCGTACCCTGACACACGTTTTCGCTGGCAGCGGCGATCGGCGTTTTGTCTGATGCGCCGATCAGCCAGCGGGCAGGGCGGTCTCTAGTGTTAAGAAAGTGATAATTACGCGTAATGGTCTGTAAATTGGCGGTTTTTAAGAATTATACAGATGTTGCCATACAGGATTATTGCCATGATGCCGATCAACGGTGCCTGACAGCCGTTATTTTCGGAGGCAGTACCATGAAAAAAACAACATTAACGCTTATCGCTTCACTTTTGACATGCAGCACGCTCTTTTCTCAGACCACGCTGGCAGACGATCGCGGCGATCCGCATCGCCCGCCGGTGCCGCATCAGAATGATGGCCCTGGCCCGGATGCGTGGGGGCCCGGCCCGCATCCGGATCGTGACCGCGACGACCGCCATCGTCATGAGGAGCGGGAACGCCATGAGATTGAACATGCGCGTCATGATGACGAACGCTTCCGTCACGACAGAGGGCGATATGAGCCGCGCGACGCATTCGCCTGGCAGGGACATGAGTTTCGCCGTGGCCATGCGATCCCGCGAGCCTATTGTGACGACCGTTACCGCGTTGACGACTGGGATGCGCGCGGACTGCCTGAACCTCCGCAGGGGGAACACTGGGCAGACATCAACGGCAACTATGTGCTGATTGCGGCGGCAACCGGCATTATCACCTCACTGCTGCTGAACAACGCACTGAATTGATCCCACGGGATGGCGGCGGCCATCCCGCTTTCTTTCCGTTTTGCGCCGCCAGCGTCTATCCTGAGACTCCACACTGACATTCTCCCTGTGTAAGGAGTCATGATGACGACGGTTAAGATGGTTGCGGTTGATATGGATGGCACTTTTCTGGACGACAACAAGCAGTACAATCGATCCCGGTTTCTCGCCTGCTACCAGCAACTCACCGCCCGCGACATCAAATTTGTCGTGGCCAGCGGTAATCAGTACTACCAGCTCAAATCCTTCTTTCCGGAGGTCGCCAGCGATATCGCCTTTGTGGCGGAAAACGGCGCATGGATTATCGACCGTGATGAGGAGCTGTTCTGCGGCGCCTTTGATCGCCGCGATGTCGAAGCGGTCATCAACACCCTGCAAAACGGCAACTATCCCGGCCTGCGTTATCTGCTGTGTGGACGCGAAAGTGCGTACTACTTTGACGGCATGGAAGAGAGCTGGCTGAAAAAGATGCGTCACTACTGTCATCGCCTGAAGCCGATTCAGCATCTGGATGAGGTGCAGCATGATCGGTTGTTCAAGTTCGCACTGAATCTCTCTGACGACGCTATCGAGCCGCTGATGGCGGATATCGAGCGGCTGCATCATGGTCGTGTGGCCGCAACCTCAAGCGGACACGGCTCCGTTGACCTGATTGTGCCGGGCAATCATAAAGCGCATGGCCTGGATCTGCTCGCCACGCGCTGGGGCATCACACACGACCAGGTGCTGGCGTTTGGTGATGGCGGCAACGATCTGGAGATGCTTAAGCAGTCTGGTTTCAGTTTTGCCATGGCCAACGCGCCACAGCGGGTGAAGCAGGCAGCACGCTATGCTGCCCCTGCTAATAACGAAGAGGGCGTGCTGCAGGTGATTGAGCAGATGCTGGCCGGTGAGGGGCCATTCGGAAACCTGCCCGCGTAACGGGCAGATGCTGTTTTCGGAAGGGCAGGGGCGGGTCATCTGGCCCGCCTCTCTTCACGCCGTGATGCGCCAGGCCTGGGCGATCATCGTCTCCATCTGTTCGCGGCTGTAATTCACCAGCGAATTTTTGCTGTTGGCGCGCGCCAGAATCCACTTCACCTCTTCGCCCGTCAGCGTGGGCCCCTCCTGCCAGAACGGCACAATCGCCTGCTGCTGCAGCCACGTTTTGAGGAACTGCGCGGGTGAGTCGGTGGCTTCACTGAAAAGCTGCCCATGTAACGCTGACATCAGTGTCTGCTGCAGCGGATGATCGCTGTCGGCCAGCAGCTCCAGGAAGGGGAACAATAGCCGCCCGCACACTTCGCCGTGGTGAAACGGTTTTATTGCGCCAAGTTCGCCTGCAATACCGTGGATGACCCCCAGACCGGCGCTGCTCAGCGCAACTCCCCCCAGCCACGATGCCATCATCATCGACTCTCTTGCCGCATCGCCCGCACTCTCTTCACTGTTCAGCGCCGGCCAGGCCTGGATAAACTGACGCAGGCCGGTCACGGCCAGTTGTTGAGTGAAAAGATTACCTTTCGCGGAGAGGTAGGCTTCAAACAGGTGGGTAAAGGCATCGATCCCGCAGGTCGCCAGCACGTGGTCAGGTGCCCCCTTCAGCAGATCGGGATCGAGAATAGCCACTTCCGGGACAAAAACCGGGTGGCGCAGTGAGGCTTTGATCTGAATATCGCGTTGGTCGGTCACCACCGCATTCTGCGTCACTTCACTGCCGGTCCCGGCCGTCGTCGGAATGGCAATCAGCGGTAACGTGACTGGCTGAACCGTGCTGTCGCCCACCTTTTCCAGATAGCGGGCTGTCGGCAACGGATGTTGCATCATCGCGCTGAACGCTTTAGCCGCATCCAGCACGCTGCCCCCGCCGATGGCCACCACCCGATCCACATGACCCCGCCAGCGTGCCACCCAGCCATCAATCTCAGCAGGAGAGGCTTCATGGCTGACAATTTCATAGCCGATAATCTGCGCGTTCAGGTCAGCTTTAATCCGCTCATACGCCGTGCCCTGCAGAAAGGATTGCCCGCAAAACAGCAGGGTAGGCTGCGATCGGGCGGCCAGCAGCGGCACCAGTTTATCGAGGCTGCCGCGGCCAAAGAGGGTTCGTTGATTACTGTAAAGCTCACTCAGGTTCACACTCACCAGCGCATCCTTTTTACATTTCACTAAAATCTGAGTGTAACGAAAAGCGCGCCGCCGGCACTGGCAAACTTTCTGATAACGTCCCGGTAAAAAGTTGATCATCTTCGCAAAACAGAAATTCACCCCGGCGGGGTGGTGCTTTACTGCGGATGTTACCCTTAACATGTTATCGGTAACAGCGTTTGTCCGGATGTATAAAATTCTTACAGGCGCACTGTTTTGCAGCCCTCAGGGGACCATGATAACAACCGACACTGGATTCCATTCAGTGCGCAAGGTGGAGAAAACCTATGCCATTACTCTATGTGGCGATCGGCGTCGCGTTACTGCTGCTGCTGATGATTCGCTTTAAGCTTAATGGATTTATCGCGCTGATCCTGGTGGCGCTGGCTGTCGGCGTGATGCAGGGCATGCCGGTTAATAAAGTGATTACGTCTATCAAAGCGGGTGTCGGCGGCACGCTCGGCAGCCTCGCGCTGATCATGGGCTTTGGTGCCATGCTGGGTAAACTGCTGGCCGACTGCGGCGGTGCGCAGCGTATCGCGACCACGCTGATCGAAAAATTTGGCACAAAGCACATTCAGTGGGCGCTGGTGCTGACCGGTTTTATCGTCGGATTTGCGCTGTTCTATGAAGTTGGCTTTGTACTGATGCTGCCGCTGGTGTTCAGCGTGGCGGCGTCGGCGCGCGTGCCGCTGCTCTATGTCGGCGTGCCGATGGCGGCTGCACTGTCCGTTACGCATGGCTTTCTGCCACCGCATCCCGGCCCGACCGCCATCGCCACGCTGTTCAATGCTGACATGGGCAAAACGCTGCTGTTTGGCACCCTGCTGGGTATTCCTACGGTGATTCTGGCGGGTCCGGTTTACGCCCGCTTCCTGAAGGGCATCGACAAACCGATTCCGCAGGGACTCTATAACCCGAAAACGTTCACCGAAGCAGAAATGCCCAGCTTTGGGGTCAGCGTCTGGACGGCCCTGGTGCCGGTGGTGCTGATGGCCCTGCGTGCGGTGGCAGAGATGCTGTTGCCAAAAGGGCATGTGCTGCTGCCGTATGCCGAGTTCTTTGGCGACCCGGTCATGGCCACCCTGATTGCCGTACTGATTGCCATCTTCACGTTTGGCCTCAACCGCGGCCGCTCAATGGAACAGGTAATGGATACTCTGACCGACTCGATCAAAATCATCGCTATGATGTTACTGATCATCGGTGGCGGCGGGGCCTTTAAGCAGGTACTGGTCGACAGCGGGGTGGATAAATATATCGCCAGCATGATGCACTCGACTCAGCTGTCACCCATCTTTATGGCCTGGTCTATTGCGGCGGTGCTGCGTATCGCGCTGGGTTCGGCAACGGTGGCGGCGATTACCGCAGGTGGCATTGTGGCCCCGCTGATTGTCACCAGTGGTGCCAGCCCGGAACTGATGGTAATCGCCGTAGGGTCCGGCAGCGTCATCTTCTCTCACGTTAACGACCCTGGCTTCTGGCTGTTCAAGGAGTATTTCAACCTGACGATAGGTGAGACCATTCGCTCCTGGTCGGCGCTGGAAACCATTATCTCCGTGTGCGGCCTGGTGGGCTGTCTGCTGCTCTCCTGGGTAATCTGATCCCCTGCCGCTGGCACCGCCTGCCAGCGGCCCTCTGCTGGCTCTCTGAAGAGGATGGTGCTCATAAAGAGGGCCGCGCTATGCGGCCCATGGGTGATAACAGTTAACGCTGCCCGCTTAATGAGGCGCTTCAAAACCGGCTTTCACCATCTGTTCCCGAAGCGCACGCGCAATTTCGCGGTTGCCGCCAGTGACGGGATAGATGACATTATTCACCACATCATCAAGGTAGTGCTCTTCAAACTCCTGCATCGTGAGCTGAGTGCCGCCCTCATCGTTGATGGCGAAAGAACCTTTGATGTGGTTACCGCTGTTTTTAGCCTTAAGGCTGTAGCGGCCCATACTGGTATTAATCGTGCTCATACGATCTCCTCACAACTCATGTCAATCTCCTCACTATTGAGATTGAGATCTGCCTTGCCGCCTGAATTTTAGCCAGGAGTCGTCTGTAAAACGAAGAAAGAGGGCGGGTAAAAGATGGGGTTGCGATCGCACTCTCAGAATGCAAATAAAAGCAAAAGTTGATGAACCTGGAACCGGTTAACGACTTAGTGAAGCGGCAGAGCCTGGTTTTCTGACTATACTGCTTACAGGAAACCTGTTTAACCAGCGAGGGAAAAGGAAATGAAAATTATTCTGTGGATTATCGCGATCATTTTTATCGTGGGCTTACTGACCCTGACAGGGGTGTTCAAACTGATTTTCTGATTTCTGTTAAAGATTCTGCGACAGCGGGCACCTAATCAGGTGCCCGAAACGTTTTCTGGCTGGCCAACAGACACTGTGTAATCGGGTCCATTGGCGTATTCGGCAGTAGATCCCGCGAGCCCAGCTGTTTTCGACAGCATGCGCAACAGGCACCATGAAAGGTGCGCTGGCCCTCTTTGTAATCAGCAAAAACGAACCGGGCGCTTCCACACTGACTACAGCGTATTTTCATCACCATCCTGCGTATGACCTCCTTTGGACTGACACTGTGCTGATCGCGTTCCCTGACCGGTTAAGCAGACTTAATCTATTGCTATGCAATATTATTCCGGACTGCGATGAGAAAAGTAGTGTCTTATGAGCATGAATGTTTGCTGCCAAATGCGAATCCGGCCTGTAAAAACCACTTCATTGATCATGATCAAAGATTGTCATCTATTGGCTAAAACGCCCGCAGATGGCCTGTCCTGGCGCGGATAAACGGCACGGCAGGCTCAATTTTGTCGGAAAGAAAGGCGAACTGGCGGTGAACTAATCGCAATTTTTTTGCAATAAGTGATTTTTTATCCTGTTATAGCTTTCAGCCGCCTGAAAATTGCACCAGCGTCAGACGCCTGGCTGACCCGGCAGAGAAAAAAAAGGGCGTTTTTACGCGCCATTTCGTCAAAGAGAACAGGAACGGGTCTCAATAAGATTTTTCTTTTTCAGCCACAGCGCCTGTTAAGTTGAAATTCAAAAAAGGCATGACTTTCCAGCGTGTTAGCGCGAAGAAGAGGAAAGGCGTTCGCTAGCTGCTGAAACCGATTTCGCAAGTCGGAAAGCAGGAAAGTGTGATGGATGCACAGAAAGTCGATATTTATCACTTTTTCATCAAATCGTGCTGGACAAATCCCTCCGCAATTGCTGTACTAGATGCCGACACAGTTTAGTGTCCATTTTTCATGTAAAGGTAATATAGATGTCTAAGATCAAAGGTAACGTTAAGTGGTTTAATGAATCTAAAGGATTCGGTTTCATTACTCCTGAAGATGGCAGCAAAGATGTATTCGTACACTTCTCTGCAATCCAGAGCAACGGCTTCAAAACTCTGGCTGAAGGTCAGCGCGTTGAGTTTGAAATCACCGACGGTGCTAAAGGCCCATCTGCTGCTAACGTTATCAGCCTGTAAGTTAACAGTCAGAATTCTAAAAACCCGCCTGATGGCGGGTTTTTTTATGCCTGTCATCTGCGCGTCACCTTCTCCTGTCTATCCTGCGCTGCTGGCTCGTCTGCCGCACAAACTGCGCGACGCTTCACAATAAATCCTCGTAACATATTTATAACAAGCTGAAGTGCCGCTTTTTTGCGGGCAACGCGTTATAACAGAGTGACAGATCCCGGTGGGTGAGGAGGCAGGATGAATATACGGCAGGCAGAGTTAAAAGACAGTTTTGCGCTGAGTGCGTTGCTCAGCGAATTAGGCTACGGCGGCACCGAAGGTTTTATTGAGCAGCGCCTGGCGCAGTTATGCAGCGATCCCAGTGAAGCACTCTTAGTAGCGGAACAGGATAACCAGGTGCTGGGGTTCCTTTCCCTCCATTTCATTCCACAGCTGGCGCTGGCCGGTGACTTTGCCCGCATCAGCTACTTCTGCATTGCCGAAGGCGAGCGCAGCAAAGGGATGGGGCAGCAGCTGCTTCAGCATGCTGAGGCGCTGGCGGCGCGTCGTGGCTGCGATCGCATGGAGGTGCATTGCCACCAGTCGCGCCTGAAAGCGAATCTCTTCTACGGCCGTGAAGGCTTTGCCGAATCACCCCGTTATCATATCAAATCCCTGGCGAGTTAATTTTCAGCCGGCGGGTGAGCCTCCCGCAGGAGACCGTCCGGTGGTCAGTGCTTTCTGCTCTCTCCGTGGCAGACAGGCAGCAGAAACGGTTGCCCTGCGCACGTCCTTCAGGAGCCCGCCTGAGCTGACAGGCTCTCTCCGGCAGACTTTTCCGGTGCGTTCAGGTTAGGATGCTCCCTCAGCCCGACCGCAGACGCGGCGTTGATCAATGAGGGCAGTGAACAGGGACAGCCTGTGCGAATCCCTCTGACAGGGTTACCGGAAGGCTGTTGACGGCGACAGCAGGAGAAGAACAATGATGAGAGTGGCTCTGGGGCAGTTTGCTGTTGGTCGTGAATGGCAGGAAAACGCCGCTGTCTGTCTGGATCTGATGCAGCGGGCGGCGGAAGGGGGAGCCGATCTGCTGGTCCTGCCGGAAGGCGTGCTGGCGCGGGACATTACCGATCCCGATATCGTGCTGAAAGCGGCGCAGCCGCTGGATGGCCCTTTCCTGAGCCAGCTGCTGGCAGCCAGCAAAGAGCGAGCCCTGACGACGATCCTCTGTCTGCATGTTCCCGACGGCGCGCAGAAAGCGCTTAACGTGCTGGTTGCCTTCCGACAGGGTGAGATCATCGCCGTCTATGAAAAACTGCATCTCTATGATGCTTTCACGATGCAGGAGTCGCAGCGGGTCAATCCCGGCCAGGTCATTCCTCCGCTGATTGAGGTGGCCGGTATGAAGATGGGCTTAATGACCTGCTATGACGTGCGGTTTCCGGAGATGGCGCGGCGGCTGGCGCTGGACGGTGCCGATGTCCTGGTGCTGCCTGCCGCCTGGGTGAAAGGCCCGCTGAAAGAGATGCACTGGGAACTGCTGACCCGCGCCCGTGCGCTGGAAAACACCTGCTATATGGTGGCGGCGGGCGAATGTGGTCCGCGCAATATCGGCAATAGTCTGGTGGTGGACCCGTTGGGGGTCGCGGTAGCAAACGCGGCGGAAGCACCCGCACTGCTGTTTGCCGACCTCGATCCCGAACGTCTTGCCTATGCCCGTCAGGTTCTGCCGGTGCTGGAGAACCGGCGTTTTGCCCGGCCTGAACTCGACGGAGAGTGAAACAAACAGAGCCTGAGGCGGATACGCTGACGGGAGAGGTGTCAGATCTTACTCTGTTACAGATTCTGCTTGTGGTGACAGGCAATCTGCGCGTAAATAACAGTCACCGTTATTCGATAAAGTTGAAAGGTTAAATATGGAAGGTATCAGTATTGCCAAGCTGCTGATTATCGGTGCGCTTATCGTACTGCTTTTTGGTACCAACAAGTTGCGCTCGCTGGGTGGCGATCTGGGCTCCGCAATCAAGGGCTTCAAGAAAGCCATGAAAGATGAAGATACCAGTGCAACCCGAAATACGGCTGAAGACGTGCCTGCAGAACGCGTCGTTCATAAAGATTAATCGGTTATTTGCAGCAAATAACTGTTACTTTTTATTTCAGGCACACATAAAAAAACCAGACTGTCAGCAGTCTGGTTTTTTGTTTTTACGCAGCAGCAAAGCGGGAATTACTTCACTTCCATCCCTTTCGCCTGCATATCGGCATGATAGGAAGAGCGGACAAACGGACCACATGCCGCATGCGTGAAGCCCATTGCCATCGCTTCTTCTTTCATCTCATCAAATTCGGCCGGGCTGACGTAACGCTGAACCGGCAGATGATGACGGCTCGGCTGCAGATACTGACCCAGCGTCAGCATGGTGACGCCGTGGCGACGCAGATCGCGCATCACTTCAATGATTTCGGCATTCGTTTCGCCCAGACCCACCATCAGACCTGATTTGGTCGGGACATCCGGGTGCGCTTCTTTGAAACGCTCCAGCAGCTTCAGCGACCACTCGTAGTTAGCGCCTGGACGAACCTGACGATAGACGCGCGGTACGTTTTCCAGGTTGTGGTTGAACACATCCGGTGGCGTCGCGGTGAGGATCTCCAGCGCGCGATCCATACGGCCGCGGAAGTCCGGCACCAGCGTCTCAATTTTGATCGTCGGATTTTTTTCGCGAATCGCGCTGATGCAGTCGGCAAAATGCTGAGCGCCACCGTCACGCAAATCGTCACGGTCAACCGAGGTGATCACGACGTAACGCAGTCCCATGTCGGCGATGGTCTGCGCCAGCTTCGCGGGCTCACCGGCATCAGGCGCGTTGGGACGCCCATGGGCCACATCGCAGAACGGACAGCGGCGGGTACAGATTGCGCCCAGGATCATAAAGGTGGCGGTGCCGTGGTTAAAGCATTCGGCGAGGTTAGGGCAGGAGGCCTCTTCACAGACCGAGTGCAGTCCATTTTTACGCATCGCCGCTTTGATGCCCTGAATACGACTGGAGTCAGCTGGCAGCTTGATTTTCATCCATTCCGGCTTACGCAACATCTCCTGCCGTTCAACAGCCACGGTTTTCACCGGGATCAGCGCCATTTTGTCTGCGTCACGATATTTGACGCCGCGTTCCATCTGAATTGGTTTACTCATAAATCAGCAGGTTCCGGTCGGATTGCGATTTGAAAGCGTTCCCATTCAAACCGGGAAGGGTGCTTTCAACTTTATTTGAAAAAAGTGCAAAAATTATATCATCTCAGCGCCCGGGAAGCAGCCACCGTCAGCGCGGAAAAGTTACATATTTGTAAATTCGCATTCAGCGCTAAGGCTGAACCGGCAGATCATCCGTGGTCCACTCAACATGGTCGTAACCGGCCAGCCGCGCAAACGCGCTGACCAGCGGCGAACGAACCTGTTCTGTCGTAACGCCCGGCCGGAAATGACTTAACTGGGTCATGCTCATGCCGGCGTAGCCGCAGGGGTTAATCCGCAGAAAGGGGGAGAGATCCATCGCCACATTCAGCGCAAGACCGTGAAACGAGCAGCCTTTGCGGATGCGTAATCCCAGTGAGCAGATCTTTTCATCACCCACGTAGACGCCAGGGGCATCGGCACGCGCGCGGGCGCTGACGCCAGATTCCGCCAGGGTGGCAATCACCGTCTCTTCCAGAATCGTAACCAGCTGGCGGACGCCAAGCTTACGGCGTTTGACATCGATCAGGACATACATCACCTGCTGTCCCGGACCGTGATAGGTCACCTGGCCACCGCGGTCGCTCTGCACCACCGGAATCTCTCCCGGCATCAGCAGATGTTCCGCTTTTCCTGCCTGGCCCTGGGTAAAGACCGGCGGATGTTCAACCAGCCAGATTTCGTCGCGACTCTGTTCATCGCGCTGGTCGGTGTAGTGGTGCATGGCATCGGAGACAGATTGCCAGTCGCGCAGACCGGACTGACGGACGAGAAGGGTTTCAACTGACAAAACGAGAATCCGCTAAAGAAGAATCGCTGGATAATGTCGGCAAACCGTCAGGCACAGGCGCCTTGCCGACCCGTAAATTACAGCACCATCCGGACAATTTCGATCTTGCCCAGCTCTTCGTACAGGCGCTCGACCTGTTCGATGTGGGTTGCGTTGATGGTGATGTTAACCGAGTGATAGTTGCCTTTGCTGCTCGGCTTAACTTCAGGACTGTAGTCGCCGGGCGCATGACGTTGCACCACTTCAACCACTTGATCAACCAGCTCCGGTTGCGCCAGACCCATTACTTTGTAGGTAAACGGGGTAGGAAATTCGAGCAGCTCATTCAGTTTGGTTTTCATATTGACTCCGGTGCATAAAAAACAGGCTCCCGCCTGAGCGGGAGCATCATAATATCGTGTAATGGGGGCGGAAGGGTGATTTTTCAATCACCCGTCACGCTTAACCGAACCAGTGATGGAACATCAGCTTGATGTAATCAACGATACGGCCAAAGAAACCGCCTTCGGAAATTTCATTCAGTACCACCAGCGGACGCTGTTCGATGGTTTTGCCATCCAGCTGGAAGTTGATGCTGCCGACGACCTGGTTTTTCTTCAGCGGGGCATGCAGTTCTGTGTTGTTCAGCACATAGCTTGCCTTCAGATCTTTCATACGGCCACGTGGAATGGTCAGGTAGGCATCTTTTTCCACACCCAGCTGCACGCGGTCATTATCGCCGAACCAGACCGGCTCAGAGGCGAACTCTTTACCTGCTTTCAGCGGCGCGACGGTTTCAAAGAAACGGAAGCCCCAGGTCAGCAGTTTCTTGCTCTCCGTTTCACGGCCTTTAAAGGTGTGCCCGCCCATCACGGCAGAAATCAGGCGCATCTGGCCTTCTGTCGCTGATGCCACCAGGTTAAAACCTGCCGAATTGGTGTGACCGGTTTTGATCCCATCCACATTCAGGTTGGTATCCCACAGCAGACCGTTACGGTTCATCTGACGGATATTGTTGAAGGTGAACTCTTTCTCTTTATAGATGGCGTACTCTTCCGGCACATCGCGGATCAGCGCCTGACCGATCAGCGCCATGTCGCGCGCGGAGCTGTACTGACCTTCAGCGTCCAGACCATGCACCGTGCCGAAGTGGGTATTCTGCAGGCCAAGTGCTTTGACGTAGTTGTTCATCAGATTAACGAACGCGTCCTGGCTGCCGGCAACATAGTCAGCCATCGCTACACAGGCGTCGTTACCGGACTGCAGCACAATCCCACGGGTCAGCTGAGAAACCGGTACGCGGTCGCCTGGCTTCAGGAACATCAGCGAGGAGCCTTTAAACACCGGGTTACCGGTGGCCCAGGCATCCTGACCGATGGTGACCATATCGTCCTGATGAATTTTACCGGCTTTCACGGCCTGACCGATGACGTAGCTGGTCATCATCTTGGTCAGACTGGCAGGATCGCGGCGTGCATCGGCATTTTTCTCCGCCAGCACTTTGCCCGAGTTGTAGTCGATAAGGACATACGCTTCGGCATCAATGTCCGGTACGCCCGGAATCATGGTCTTGAGATTGACGTCATCAGCGATAGCAGCATGGCTGAGGGAGAAAGCGATCAGTGATCCCACTGTCAGGCGTTTCAGCAAACGAGAGGATTTCAGCGTGTTCATGTGTAGGACTACAACATCCGTGAGTTTGAGGTTTAAAAAAGTCACTTATCATACCCAATGCCAGGGGCGCTGGCATGGGGTGAAATGATTGGGTTGTTAGCAGACGTAACGTGCAGCGGTCTGACAAACGGATCAGCGACGCGTATTAGTAATAAATGAAGCGGTCTGGCCTTCACTGCTCAGGCGCTGTTGCAGCGCGGCGGCTTCGGCGCGGGTAGCGTACCCGCCAAGCTGCACGCGATAAACATTGTTGCCTGCGTCTTCCACTTTCCCGGGCACACCATAACGCTGGCTCAGGCTTTTCATCATCTGCTGTGCACGCGCCGGATCGTTCAGCGCGCCGACCTGCACGACATAGCCCGCTGCGGTTCCCCGGCTGGCCGCAGGCGCGGCGCTGGCGGCGGCGGGAGCAGCAACCGCTGCCGGTGCGGCGCTGGCGGCAGCGGGCGGTTCACTGCCTTCCAGCACGCCGCTCGCTAAAGGCTGGGGCGCGCCAAGAAAGCCGCTGCTCTGCACCGGTGCACCCATGCTGTCACTGCTCTGCAGCGTGCTGTTACTGATAGCGTCCACATTCTGCGCTGGCGGCTGAGCAGCCGCTGCGCTGCCGCCATTCATGACTGCGCCACCACTCAGGTCCGGACGGGCGGGCAGGGCGTAACTCTGTTTCGCCACGACGGTGCCGATGGTGCCAGGGCCGGAGAGTGAGCCGTCAGGCGCGACCTTGATAAAGTCGACCCGCACCCGCGAATTGTTCGAGATATTCAGGCGGTCACCGGCGGCGCGTGAGAGATCGATAATACGACCCGGCGTATAAGGACCGCGATCGTTCACCCGCACCACAATCTGACGACCGTTGGCGATATTGGTGACGCGCACATAGCTCGGCAGCGGCAGGGTAGGGTGGGCCGCTGTCAGCGCATCGGGATCGTAGGTTTCACCGATGGCGGTGCGGTTGCCCTGCGCTTCTTCACCGTACCAGGTGGCCAGACCGACTTCACTGAAGTTGGAGGGATCTTTAACGATGCGATAATTTTTGCCGTTGACGCTGTAATCCTGGCTGGTGCCCGGATTAACCGGCTCATAACGTGGCTCAACGCCCGGAATCTCTACCACCGGTCCATTGTATGCCGGTTGCGGCGGCGCCGTATTTTGGGGTTCCGGCGTGGTACAGGCCGCCAGAACCAGTGATGCCAGTGCAACGCCAAGCCATTCCTTACGCATCTGCAGCCTCTTAGACACTTTTAGATAACATTTTTCGGTGAGTGTGGATCGACATCACAATGCCAAATCCCGCCATAAGCACGATTAGCGCGGAGCCGCCATAACTGACCAGCGGCAGCGGTACGCCAACTACCGGTAAGATACCACTAACCATGCCAATGTTAACGAAAACATAAACGAATAAAATCAGCATTAAACCGCCCGCCATGACCCGGCCAAAGGTGGTCTGCGCCCGCGCGGCCACCACCAGTCCGCGCATGATCAGCAGCAGATAAAGGGTCAGCAGCAGCAGCACGCCCACCAGCCCTAACTCTTCGGCCAGAACCGCAAAGATAAAGTCGGTGTGACGTTCCGGCAAAAACTCCAGCTGAGACTGGGTGCCCTGCAGCCAGCCTTTGCCGCGCAGTCCCCCCGAGCCAATGGCGATTTTCGACTGAATGATGTGATAGCCGGCACCCAGCGGATCCGTTTCCGGGTCGAGTAGCATCATGACGCGATCGCGCTGATAGTCGTGCATCAGGAAAAACCACAGGATCGGGATAAAGGCGGCCACCAGCAGCACCGCCACGCCAATCAGTTTCCAGCTCATCCCTGACAGGAACAGCACAAACAAACCCGAGGCGGCAATCAGGATGGAGGTACCGAGGTCGGGCTGCGCGGCCACCAGCAGGGTAGGCACGAAGATCAGCACCAGCGCAATACCGGTATTTTTCAGCGTCGGCGGGCAGACGTCACGGTTAATAAAGCGTGCGACCATCAGCGGCACCGCGATCTTGGCAATCTCCGAGGGCTGAAAACGGACAAAGCCGAGATCGAGCCAGCGCTGTGCGCCTTTACTGATCTGACCGAAGGCATCTACCGCCACCAGCAGGATCACGCAGACAATATAGAGGTAAGGTGCCCAGCCTTCATAGACACGCGGTGGAACCTGCGCCAGCACAATCATGATCACCAGACCCATCGCGATCTGACCCAGTTTACGCTCCATCATGCCCGGGTCCTGACCACTGGCACTCCAGATCACCACGGCGCTGTAGGTCAGCAGGCCGAGGATGATCAGCATAAACAGCGGATCGATGTGGATGCGCATCCAGATTGATCGTTTCTGCGGACTATCTTGCATCGACATGTTTATTCACCTTCATAACCGGGCGGCACCGGGGCGGCGTCCGGCAGGACTGTATTGTTATCACCTAACATGATGTGATCCAGAATCTGGCGCATGACGGTGCCGACAGCCGGACCGGCGCCACCGTTTTCCAGAATAATGGTCACGGCAACCCGAGGTTTGTCATAGGGAGCAAACGCGGTCATTAACTTATGGTCGCGTAATCGTTCAGCAATTCTGTGGGCGTTATAGGTTTCATTTTCTTTCAGGCCAAAGACCTGTGCCGTACCGGACTTGGCGGCGATTTTGTAGGGCGCATCCGCAAAGCTCTTGTGCGCGGTGCCGTTAGGGCGGTTTGCCACGCCATACATGCCATCTTTGGCGATTTCCCAGTAGCCGGAATGGATATCGCCAATTGGCGCGGCAGGCGGCTGGCGATAGGGCACCAGCGTCCGGCCTTCACGGGTAGCGCGCAGGATATGCGGCACACGGATGATGCCATCGTTAATCAGAATCATCATCGCTTTGTTCATCTGCAGCGGCGTGGCCGTCCAGTAGCCCTGGCCGATGCCCACCGGAATGGTGTCACCCTGATACCACGGCTTTTTGAAGCGTCTCATCTTCCAGTCACGGGTCGGCATATTGCCGGCGCTCTCCTGCGGCAGGTCGATACCGGTCCGGCTGCCGTAGCCAAACTTGTTCATCCATTCAGAGAGGCGGTCAATACCCATGTCATAGGCGACCTGATAGAAGAAGGTATCGGCAGACTCTTCCAGCGCTTTGGTGACGTTGAGACGACCATGGCCCCATTTCTTCCAGTCACGGAAACGCTTTTCGGAACCGGGAAGCTGCCACCAGCCAGGATCGAAAACACTGGTGTTGCGGTTAATCACCCCGGCACTCATGGCGGAGACGGCGACATAGGGTTTGACCGTAGAGGCGGGAGGGTAGGCAGCCTGGATCGCGCGGTTATAGAGCGGGCGGTTTTCATCTTCCAGCAGGCCGCGGTAATCCTTACTGGAAATCCCGTCGACAAATAAGTTGGCGTCGTAGCTGGGGGTGGAAACCATGGCGAGGATTTCGCCGGTGCGCGGATCGCTGACGACCACCGCGGCGCGACTGCCCGCCAGCAGGGTTTCAATATATTGCTGCAGTTTGAGATCGATCGTCAGATAGATATCACGGCCCGCCTGAGGCGACTCCTCATGCAGCTGACGAATGACCCGGCCACGGTTGTTGACCTCAACCTCCTCAAAGCCGGTTTTGCCGTGCAGGAGATCTTCATAATAGGCTTCGATGCCCAGCTTACCGATATCGTGGGTCGCGGCGTAATTTGGCCAGATCCCCTCTTTATCGAGGCGGGCCACATCACGATCGTTGATTTTGGAGACGTAGCCGACCACATGCGTCAGCGTGGAACCGTATGGGTAGTAGCGGCGCTGATAGCCTTTCACTTCCACGCCGGGGAAGCGGTACTGATTGACCGCAAAGCGGGCGACCTGCACCTCATTCAGTGCGGTTTTCACCGGAATGGAGGTAAAACGACGCGAGCGTTTACGCTCTTTCTGGAAGTTTTCCAGATCTTCATCCGTCAGCTCCAGGATCGGGCGCAGATTCTCCAGCGTCTGTTGCAGGTTATCGACTTTTTCCGGCACCAGTTCAGCCTGATAGATGGTGCGGTTCAGCGCCAGCGGCGTGCCGGTACGATCGTAGATAATGCCGCGGCTGGGCGCGACAGGCACCAGTTTTATGCGGTTCTGGTTGGAGCGGGTACTGTAATCATCAAAGCGAAGGATCTGCAGATGGTAAAGGTTCACCACCAGGATTGAAGAGAGCAGCAAAATACCGACGAAGGCGAAAAACGCCCGACGGACAAAGAGTTTCTGTTCGGCGCTGTAATCGCGAAAGGCGTTGCTTTGTAATTTCATCCGCTACTTGTCATGTCTGCTGTGGGCTGATCGGTCATTCACGATGATAAGGATGATTTGCCGTAATGCTCCAGGCTCGATACAGACTTTCCGCAACCAGCACGCGCACCAGCGGATGGGGCAACGTCAATGCTGACAGGGACCAGCTCTGCTCTGCCGCCGCTTTGCAGGCGGGGGCCAGGCCTTCAGGCCCGCCAATCAGCAGGCTGACATCGCGGCCATCCAGTTTCCAGCGTTCAAGCTGCTGCGCCAGCTGCGGGGTTTCCCACGGATGACCGGGAATATCCAGCGTAACGATGCGATTTCCTTTGCCGACCGCCGCTAACATCGCTTCACCCTCTTTTTCAAGAATGCGTTTGATATCAGCATTTTTGCCGCGTTTCCCCGCGGTGACTTCGGTCAGCTCAAGTGGCATATCCTTCGGGAAGCGGCGCAGATACTCCATGAAACCGGTCTGCACCCAGTCGGGCATTTTCGTGCCGACGGCAACAAGTTGCAGTTTCACCGATTAGCCCCAGAGTTTTTCCAGCTCATACAGCTGGCGACTCTCTTCCTGCATCACGTGCACGATGACATCACCGAGATCAACCACGATCCAGTCCGCCGCGCTTTTACCTTCAATGCCTAAAGGCATCAGGCCAGCTAAACGGGACTCCTGCTCAACGTGCTCTGCGATCGAGGTCACATGACGCGTAGAGGTGCCGGTGCAGATGATCATGAAATCGGTAATGCTGGATTTGCCCTGAACGTCGATGGTCACGATGTCCTGACCTTTGAGATCATCAATCTTATCAATAACGAACTCTTGGAGTGCTTTACCTTGCAAAAGGTTCCCCTCTGAATCTGATGGTATCGGGCCGGCTGCGAGCCCGGAAAGTGCAGCCAGAAAATTAAGCGGCGCAGTATAGCATGCCCGGATCAGTCGCGATATAAGCCTTCGCGGTCGATATAGTCGATCACCGCCGGGGGCAACAGGTCGTCGCAGGGCAGGTTCTGATGGCGGCGGCGGCGGATTTCGGTTGCCGAAATGTTATACAGCGGCGTGTCTGCCAGCCAGATATGGCCCGCAGGCTGCTGGTGCAGCTGCCGGATATCGCCGGCGAGGTGTTCATTGAGCCACTGCTGCATCTCTGGCGCCTCAAAGCGCGTGGCATAGCCCGGCCGCTGGCACACCAGCAGATGACAGAGTGACAGCAGATCCTGCCAGCGATGCCAGCTGGCTAAGCTCAGTAAGGAGTCCTGACCAATGATAAATCCCAGCGGCTGGGCGGCACCGCGTTCGGCGCGCCAGGCCTCCAGGGTCGTCACGGTCCAGGAGGGCGTATCGCGCGCCAGCTCACGGGTATCAATATCAAACAGCGGCAAACCGGCGATGGCACAGCGCAGCATGTCGACCCGCTGGGCCGCACTGGCTTCCGGCTGCGGACGATGGGGAGGGACATTATTGGGCAGCAGCGTCACGCGCTGCAGACCGGTCTGCTGCGCCAGCGCTTCGACCGGGCGCAGATGGCCGAAATGAATCGGATCGAACGTGCCGCCAAACAGCGCCTGCAACTCAGACATGCGCAAAACTCGTCGGAAAAGCCCGGCTGCTGAGCAGCAGCGTCAGCGTCTGCAACTGAGGCCACACCGGCTGTCCATAATCCTGCTTCAGCGTCACCTCAATCTGACTCAGCAGATGGATCGCGCGTTGCAGACGGGCAGCGTCGAGTCGCTGCAGCGCTTCGGTGAACAGCGCGCGGCGATTCTGCCAGATCCGCTGCTGATCCATCAGCGTGCGCAACGGCTGCTGTGCCTGATGACGTTGCAGATGCAGCAGTGTCAGCATATCGCGCTGCAGCGTACGCAGCAGAATCACCACCTCGCTCTCCTCTTTCTCCAGCTGATGGAGGATATGCAGGGCGCGGCGGCTTTTGCCTGCCAGTAACGCATCCACCCAGTGGAAAGGGGTGAAGTGCGCTGCATCGCTGACTGCCTCTTCCACCCGCGGCAGTGTCAGTTTGCCGTCAGGCCACTGCAGTGAGAGCCGCTCCAGCGCCTGAGCAAGCGCCAGCAGATTGCCTTCGTAGCAGTAACAGAGCAGCTGCACGGCGGCGTCATCCACCGACAGCTTCAGCGCTCTGGCCCGATTTACCACCCAGCGGGGCAGTTGCGCCTGCTCTGGCGTCTGGCAGGGCACCATGACCGCAGAGGCGGACAGCGCTTTAAACCAGGCGCTGTTTTCCTGCGCACGGGTCAGCTTTGCCATCCGGCAGACCAGCAGGATATCGGCGTGCAGCAACTGCGACAGCTTAACCAGCTGCTCGGCCATTGCGGCGTTAGGGCCATTGTCGGGGAATTGCAGCGTGAGGGTCTGACGCTGGGCAAACAGACTCAGTGACTGGCAGCTGACAAACAGGCTTTCCCAGTCGGTCTGCGCATCCAGCGTAAAACTGAAATGTTCCTGGAATCCCTGCGCGGTTGCGGCGGCGCGAATGGCGTCGGCACTCTCCTGCAACAGCAGCGGTTCGTTTCCGGTTAATAAATAACAGGCGCGCAGCCCCTCACGGAGCTGCGCGCTGAGTTGCTCAGGATAAATCCTGATCATTGCAGACTGGTGGCAGAGGAAGTGGGCGCTTCCTTTGAAACCTGGCCCGGTACCGGAATCACGGACGCCGGTAAGGTCTCTTTGTTGTTGATCTGTGCGGCATGCACGGTCAGCAGCTTACGTATCAGCTGTTCGGCCGCACGCTGACGCATCTCCTGCGTAATCAGATCCTGCTCGGCATCTTTTGCCAGCGCCGCGTTCGGGTTATCGAAGAATGAACGATAGACCGTGGTGCTGATAGGATAGATGCCTTTGCCCGGCAACAGGACCTGCGCCGTTAGCGTCATGACCAGCTGATACTCAGCAGAGGTGCCGCTGATAAAGACCGAGGCGGTGTTACGCCCCGACACCTCAGGACCCAGACGCAGCGTCGGAATATCGGTGCGGTTCTGTTTAGTGTCTTCAACAATAGTGACATCGTTGATACGCAGCTGCTGACGCACAGTACGCGCAAGGGGTCCATAAGGATCGCCGGTTGAAACAATCAGGGTTTTCAGTTCGCTGGGCACCTGTGTGGTGCCACGCGGATGAAAACCACAGCCAGCGGTAATGACCACCGCCAGCATGACAAACAGCCTGATAATCGGATGTCGCACAGTTCCTCCTGAACTTAACCTACGACCAGGTTAAGCAGTTTGCCCGGTACATAAATGACTTTACGAATAGTCACACCGTCCAGGTATTTCGCCACCAGATGCTCCTGGGCAGCGCGTGCCTGAACCTGTTCCTGTGTTGCATCGGCGGCGACGGTGATCTTGCCACGCACTTTGCCGTTGACCTGCACCACAACCAGCAGTGAATCTTCAACCATAGCGGCTTCATCCGCAACCGGCCAGATCGCTTCATCAATGGAGCCTTCGCCACCCAGCGTCTGCCACAGAACGTAGCTGGCGTGCGGGGTAAACGGATAGAGCAGACGAACGACCGCCAGCAGCGCTTCCTGCATCAGGGCGCGATCCTGCTCGCTTTCCTGCGGCGCGCGGGCCAGTTTATTCATCAGCTCCATAATCGCAGCGATAGCGGTGTTGAAGGTCTGACGACGGCCGATATCATCGGCTACTTTGGCGATGGTTTTGTGCAGGTCGCGACGCAGCGATTTCTGCTCATCGTTCAGGCTCTCCACATCCAGTGCCACGGTCGCACCCAGCTGGGTGTGCTCGTAGACCAGTTTCCAGACACGCTTCAGGAAGCGGTTTGCGCCTTCAACGCCTGACTCCTGCCACTCCAGCGTCATATCCGCCGGTGAGGCAAACATCATAAACAGACGCACGGTATCCGCGCCGTAACGCTCAACCATCAGCTGTGGGTCGATGCCGTTGTTTTTCGACTTCGACATTTTGCTCATGCCCGCGTAGATAACCTCGCGACCCTGCTTATCCACGGCCTTCACGATGCGGCCTTTCTCGTCTCGCTCAACCTCAACGTCAACCGGTGAAACCCAGTTGCGTTCGCCGTTGTCGCCGAGGTAGTAGAAGGCATCAGCCAGCACCATACCCTGGCACAGCAGGCGTTTGGCCGGCTCGCTGGAGTTCACTAGGCCCGCATCACGCAGCAGCTTGTGGAAGAAGCGGAAATACATCAGGTGCATGATGGCGTGCTCGATACCGCCGACATACTGATCGACCGGCAGCCAGTAGTTCGCAGCAGCCGGGTCCAGCATACCCTCTTTGTAGTCGGCACAGGTGTAACGTGCGTAGTACCAGGAGGACTCCATGAAGGTGTCAAAGGTATCGGTTTCGCGCAGCGCAGGCTGGCCATTTACTGTAGTTTTTGCCCACTCCGGATCCGCTTTGATCGGGCTGGTAATGCCATCCATCACCACATCTTCCGGCAGGATCACCGGCAGCTGATCTTCTGGTGCAGGCATTACGGTGCCATCTTCCAGCGTGACCATCGGGATAGGCGCACCCCAGTAGCGCTGACGGGAAACGCCCCAGTCGCGCAGACGGTAGTTCACTTTACGCACGCCCACGCCTTTGGCCGCCAGGGTATCTGCGATGGCGTTAAAACCGGCCGCATGATCCAGGCTGTTAAATTCGCCAGAGTTGAACAGGGCGCCTTTGTCGGTCATCGCCGCCGCGCTGACGTCAGGAATGCTGCCATCCAGGTTAAGGACAACCGGCTTAATGGGCAGGTCATATTTGGTAGCAAACTCCCAGTCGCGCTGGTCGTGCGCCGGAACCGCCATCACGGCACCCGTGCCATATTCCATCAGAACGAAGTTAGCGACCCAGACAGGCAGGTGTTCGCCGGTCAGCGGGTGGACAACCGAGAGGCCGGTCGCCATGCCTTTCTTCTCCATGGTCGCCATATCGGCTTCAGCCACTTTGGTGTTGCGGCATTCAGCGATAAAGTCGGCCAGCGCCGGATTGTTCACCGACGCCTGGGTCGCTAGCGGATGGCCTGCAGCCACGGCCACATAGGTGGCGCCGATAAAGGTATCCGGGCGGGTGGTGTAGACAGTGACTTTCTCTTCGCTGTCAGCCACGTCGAAGGTGATTTCAACGCCTTCTGAGCGACCAATCCAGTTACGCTGCATGGTTTTGACCTGCTCAGGCCACTCGTCCAGCGTATCCAGGTCGTTCAGCAGCTCTTCCGCATAATCGGTGATTTTAATGAACCACTGCGGGATCTCTTTGCGCTCAACTTTGGTGTCGCAGCGCCAGCAGCAGCCGTCAATCACCTGCTCGTTAGCCAGTACGGTCTGATCGTTCGGGCACCAGTTCACCGCCGAGGTTTTTTTGTAGACCAGGCCTTTTTCATAGAGTTTGGTGAAGAACCACTGTTCCCAGCGGTAGTACTCAGGCTGGCAGGTCGCCAGTTCACGGCTCCAGTCATAGCCAAAGCCCAGCAGTTTAAGCTGGTTCTTCATGTAGGCGATGTTGTCGTAGGTCCACGGGGCCGGCGCGGTGTTGTTCTTCACCGCCGCGCCTTCTGCAGGCAGGCCGAAAGCATCCCAGCCAATCGGCTGGAGTACGTTTTTGCCGAGCATACGCTGATAACGCGCGATTACGTCGCCGATGGTGTAGTTACGAACGTGGCCCATGTGCAGGCGCCCAGAAGGATAGGGCAACATTGAAAGGCAGTAATATTTCTCTTTACCTTCCTGCTCAGTCACTTTAAACGTTTCGTTTTCATCCCAGTGTTGCTGCACACGGGATTCAATCTCTTCCGGGCGGTATTGCTCTTGCATGGCTGCCTGTGGTCCTTTGTGAATAACATTTTTCTGGCTTTAAGATCCGCATAGCATACCCATAAGGCCGCATATCAACAACACTTCCCACTTTTGCTGGCGCGATTTCTGCTGAAAGCGTCAGAACCTTCACCCTTTTGTAATTCCCTGTACAGACGACAC
Source organism: Pantoea anthophila (assembly GCF_026104315.1). Lineage (NCBI taxonomy): Bacteria > Pseudomonadati > Pseudomonadota > Gammaproteobacteria > Enterobacterales > Erwiniaceae > Pantoea > Pantoea anthophila. Next base: position 2,857,136 of record NZ_CP110473.1, on the reverse strand, counting down.
GGCAAAAGCAACATTGCGACTAAACTTAATTCAGCGAGGGTCTGCATAAAAGGAGAACAAAATGAATAAAGTGGCTCAGGAATATCGCGAGTCGTTAGCCGTACTGACCGACCGTCTGCGTCAGGGCGATCGTAACCCGGATGCGCTGATTGACGGACGGCGAAGCCAGCTGCTGGCGCGCAACGATATGACGGAAGAGGAGATTGATCAGGTACTGCGCGCGGTCCGACGCGATCTGGAAGAGTTTGCGCGCAGCTATAGCGACGTCGAAGAACCGGTCGCGGACTCGCTCTTTATGCGCATCATCCGTGAGAGCGTCTGGAAAGAGCTGGCAGATATTACCGATAAGAGTCAGCTGGAGTGGCGCGAGGTCTTCCAGGATCTGCATCATCATGGGGTGTATCAGAGCGGGGAAGTGGTAGGGCTGGGGAATCTGGTGTGTGAAAAGTGCCAGTTTACCCGGGCAATCTACACGCCTGAAACGCTGTCACGTTGTCCGGAGTGCGGCCACGATCAGTTTCAGCGTCAGCCTTTTGAACCCTGATAGCGTCATCGCATGCGTGAGGCGGGCCACCGGTGGTGACCCGCATAATGGCCGGGATTAGTGCAGGATTTTGGCGAGGAAATCTTTGGCGCGGTCAGACTGCGGATTATTAAAGAAGTCATCTTTATTGGTGTCTTCGATAATTTTCCCTTCATCCATAAAGATGACGCGATTGGCTACCTTGCGGGCGAAGCCCATCTCATGGGTCACCACCATCATTGTCATCCCCTCCTGGGCCAGTTCGACCATGACATCCAGCACCTCATTGATCATTTCCGGGTCCAGTGCGGAGGTCGGCTCATCAAACAGCATCGCGATGGGGTCCATGCAGAGTGCCCGCGCAATCGCCACGCGCTGCTGCTGGCCCCCGGAAAGCTGACCGGGAAACTTCTCAGCATGCGCGGCCAGACCCACTCGCTTCAGCAGTTTCAGCCCCTTCTCCCGCGCGGCCGCTTTGTCGCGCTTCAGCACTTTCACCTGCGCCAGCACCAGATTGTTGATAATGCTCAGGTGAGGGAAGAGTTCGAAGTGCTGAAACACCATGCCAACCTGACTGCGAAGCTGCGCCAGGTTGGTTTTTTTGTTGTTCACCTCGGTGCCATTCACCGCAATCACACCCTGCTGGATCGGCTCAAGTCCGTTAACCGTTTTGATCAGCGTCGATTTACCGGAGCCGGACGGCCCGCACACCACCACCACTTCACCGGTTTTGACCTCGGTTGAGCAGTCGGTCAGCACCTGAAAGTGACCATACCACTTAGAAACATTTTTCAGGCTAATCATTTAAACCGTCCTTTTTCTTTTCAGATAGCTGACCAACAGCGATGCACTCAGGCTGATCACGAAGTAGACCAGACCGGCAAACAGAACCATCTCCACCTGGGTCCCGTCGCGCTCACCAATGGTGGACGCGGTGCGGAAGAAGTCAGCCAGGCTTAAGACATAGACCAGTGAGGTATCCTGGAACAGCACGATACCCTGAGTCAGTAACAGCGGAACCATGGCGCGAAACGCCTGCGGCAGGATGATCAGTCTCATCGACTGCCACGGCGTCATGCCGAGTGCCAGCGCGGCGTTACCCTGGCCGCGTGAGATACTGATGATGCCGGCGCGAATAATTTCAGAGTAGTAAGCCGCTTCAAACAGCGAGAAAGCGACCATGGCTGAAATCAGCCGGATATCGGTTTTAGGCGACAGGCCCAGCACCTGTTGCAGAAAACTCGGTACCACCAGATAGAACCAGAGCAGCACCATCACCAGCGGCACGGAGCGGAACAGGTTGACATAAATTTTGGCGAACCAGCTGATCGGCTTAAAGCTCGACAAACGCATTACCGCCAGCAGGGTGCCCCACAGAATGCCGAAGACCACGGCGGTCAGGGTGATTTTAAACGTAATCACCAGGCCGTTGAGCAGATAGGGCAGGCTGGGAGCAATGGAACTCCAGTCAAACTCGTACATTACTTGCCTCCCGCATTGCCTGGCAGCCGGACTTTGCGCTCGACCAGACTCATCAACAACATAATCACCAGGTTAATCGCGACGTAGGCGAGCGTAATGGCGGTAAAGGACTCATAGGCGTGGGCCGAATAGTCGAGCAGTTTGCCCGCCTGCGCGGCCATATCGACCAGGCCAATGGTGGAGGCGATAGCCGAGTTCTTGACCAGGTTCAGCATTTCCGACGTCATCGGCGGGACAATCACGCGATACGCATTCGGCAGGAGCACATAGCGGTAGGTCTGCGGCAGGGTTAATCCCATCGCCAGACCCGCATTCTTCTGCCCGGTCGGCAGTGACTGAATGGCAGCACGGACCTGCTCGCAGACGCGGGCCGCGGTAAAGAGGCCAAGACAGATCATGGAGGAGAGGAAAAACTGAATGTTGGGATCCAGCTCCGACTTAAACCACATGCCGAGCTTCTCGCCCACCAGTTCAGGTGCGACCAGATACCAGAAGAAGAACTGGACGATCAGCGGGATGTTACGAAACAGTTCGACATAGCAGGTGCCAATGGTGGCCAGCAGGCGATTAGGCACGGTGCGCAGAATGCCGAAAAATGAACCCACGAAGAAGGCAATAATCCAGGCACAGCAGGAGACGGCAATCGTCACCTGAAAACCGGACCACAGCCAGCCAAGGTAGGTCGTGTTACCGAACGGGGCCTGTTCGAGAAAGATGCCCCAGTTCCAATCGATACCCATAACGAGCTCCGGAAAAAAAGGGTAGCGAAGCTACCCTGAAGATTGATGAACGGCGTTTTATCTTCTGACGCAGGGGAACGACCCGTGTCAGTCTGTCTGTCCATGCCGCGGTTTCAGCAATCGAGAGGGCAGCCGGGCCGCCCTTGTTATACCCGCCGTCTTTCAGGCTGCAATGTTGCTGGCTTCGTTGATTCACGCGAATCACTTACCTGCGTAAGCGCATCGGGATTCACTCTCTGGCCACCGTAATGCAACCTGAAATCCATTGGGTATTTTGTTGTTAATTCAGTGCTTTATCGTTCGGCGTCTTGAACAGTGCTTTCATGTCTTCAGACAGTTCAAAGTTCATGTTCAGGTTCTTAGGCGGAATCGGCTGTTTAAACCAGGTGTCGAACCATTTTTCAGCCTGACCGGAGGTCTGGGCTTTAGCGATGGTTTCATCCACCAGGGCTTTGAACTGTGGATCATCTTTACGCAGCATGCAGCCATAGGCCTCTTTGGACTGCGGCGTGCCTAAGATTTCCCAGTTGTCCGGTTTTTTCGCTTTCGCGCGTTCGCCAGCCAGCAGTGCGTCATCCATCATAAAGGCCACGGCACGACCGGTTTCCAGAGTGCGGAAAGAGTCGCCGTGATCTTTTGCGCTGATGATGCGCATATCCATTTTCTGCTCGTCATTGAGTTTATGCAGCAGCACTTCAGAGGTGGTGCCGGAGGTCACAACGACGGTTTTGCCTTTCAGGTCAGCAAAATCTTTGATTGGGCCACCTTTCTTCACCAGCAGACGGGTGCCGATGACAAAAATGGTGTCAGAGAAGGCTGCCTGTTTCTGGCGCTCAAGGTTATTGGTGGTCGAGCCACACTCATAATCGTAGGTGCCGTTCTGCAACAGCGGAATACGGTTCTGAGAGGTGATAGGGATCATCTTGACCTGCAGATCCGGCTTATTCAGTTTTGCTTTGATGGCGTCCACGATGGCGTTGGAATAGGCCTGTGAATAGCCCACCACTTTTTGCTGGTTGTCATAATAAGAAAAGGGAACTGATGATTCGCGATGCCCGACCACAATAACGCCATTGTCATTGATCTTTTTCAGGGTGCCGCTGAGATCTTCCGCCTGGGCCGCTCCCGCCGCTGCGCTGATCAGCAGAAGAGATAATGCCACTTTGCGTAGTTGCATGTTCCAACTCCTTCGTATGAAAAAGGCACAGGCTATAACCTGCGCTGATTATGATGTTGTGTCTGTTTTTTGCTGCGTCCGGGCTCTTTCTGCGCTGAAAACGGGCGCAGAAGAGTCACTAACATAGCGGATTGTTAACGCAATGAAACAAAAAAGTTTCTGTTTTGCGAGGTGATACGCACCAAAAAAAGGCAAATATCCCGCGCTGCGCGGTAACGGTGCAGCGGTGCGGATGGTTTTGGTGCAACCGGCTCGCTGTCAGCGCCTGCAATCAGCCTGTTTGTGAAAAACACTGAAATATTTAGCAATCATCGTGCCAGAAAGCGGTTCAGAGCGAGAAAGGCAGCAGAGTATGCGGTCAGGAGAGTGAGTTATATCGGGAATAAAAAAATAAAAAACGAAGCCTCAGAATGCTGACACGCCCAAAGCCGGAGGAATCTGGCAGTAAAGCGTCAGATGAAAGCGCAGGAAACAGGGGCTGAAGCGGAAAGCGACCCGCGCCATGGACGGCGCGGGTCGGGTGTGTCAGAGAGGGCGGTTATCGACGGCGACGCAGCAGGGCAATTACCGCAGCCAGCAGCGTCAGAGACCACACCGGCCAGACGCCCGCTTTCGCGTAGGGCGTTTCCCCCTGGGTCGGGGTGACTTTGCTGGTCAGGACATCGCGGGTGAACTGCGGCAGAATTGACGCCACATCGCCTTTCGCATCCACCACGGCCGTGACGCCATTGTTAGTGCTGCGTAACAGCGGACGACCCAGTTCCAGCGCCCGCATCCGCGCCATCTGGAAATGCTGCCATGGGCCGATCGAGTGACCAAACCAGGCATCATTAGAAACGGTCAGCAGGAAGTTCGTATCGGGATGGAAGTTGGCCCGCACCTGTTCACCCAGCACGATCTCATAACAGATCGCCGTGGTAAGGTGATATCCCGCCACGCTGAGCTGCGGCTGGAGATAGTTGCCCCGGCTGAACGCGGACATCGGTAAATCGAAGAACGGAGCCAGCGGACGCAGCAGATCGGCCAGCGGCACAAATTCACCAAACGGCACCAGATGATTTTTCTGGTAGCGGTTGCCACTGAAGTAGTTGTACGGCGCTTTGCCGCCCAGCACGATGACCGTGTTGTAGTCGTGATAGCGGTTCTGCTCCAGCCGGGAGTCAACAATACCGGTGACCAGCGAACTGCCGCGCTGACGCAGCTCATCATCCAGCGAATGCAGGAAGGGCTGCTGGTTGCTTTCCAGATCGGTTATCGCTGACTCCGGCCAGATAATGATCGGCGCTTTGCCCATCAGCGGCTGACTGAGGCCGGTGTAAATGCGCAGCGTGTTGAGCAGCTGCTGCGGGTCCCACTTCATGGATTGCGGAATGTTGCCCTGAACCAGCGCCACCTCGACGGTGCGTTCGGGCATCGGCTCAACCCACTGGAGGTAGCGCAACGGCCACGGCAGCGCCAGCAGCAGCAGCGCGGCGATCAGACTTCTGACATTGCGCTGCTGCAGGGCATAAGCCAGCAGCCCGGCGATAACCATGAGCAGGAAGGTCAGGGTTTCAACGCCCGCCAGCGGTGCCAGACCCTTCAGCGGTCCGTCGATCTGGCTGTAACCAAACTGCAGCCACGGAAAGCCGGTCAGCACCCAGCCGCGCAGAAACTCGGTGATCTGCCACAGCGCCGGGGCGGCCAGCGCCAGCCGCCACAGTGAAGTGCGGGGCCACAGGCGGTTCAGCACACCGGCAAACAGGGCTGGATAGAGCGCCAGATAGGCGGCGAGCAGCGCCACAATAAACACGTTCACCGGGCCGGGCATACCGCCAAAGGTGGCGATGCTGACGTAAACCCAGTTGACGCCGCTGCCAAACAGGCCCAGCCCCCAGACAAAGCCGATGGCACTGGCCTGCGGAGTGGAACGGTTAAGGGTCAGCAGCTGTAAACCGCACAGTGACAGCAGTGCGGCGGGCCAGAAATCGTAGGGGGAGAAGGCGAGGGTGCCAGACGCACCCGTTATTAAAGCCAGCAGCAGGCGAACCCGCTGACGCGGGTAAAGTGAGGCGAAAGCCATAGACTTATTCGTCTTCCAGTTGAGGTTGTGGCGCGTTTTCCGGAATAGTCACATGAACCTGGATGATGCGTCGGCTGTCCGCCATCGCCACCTTGAACTGGTAACCTTCAATCTCGATGCTTTCACCACGTGCAGGCAGATGGCCGAAGCCCTGCATCACCAGGCCCCCGATGGTGTCGACTTCATCATCACTGAACTGTGTGCCAAACACTTCATTGAAATCTTCAATGGCGGTCAGCGCGCGCACCGTGAAGGTGTGGCGGTTGAGCTGACGGATATCACGATCTTCTTCGTCGTCATACTCATCTTCAATCTCACCGACGATCAGTTCCAGGATATCTTCAATGGTCACCAGGCCGGAGACGCCGCCAAACTCATCAATCACGATCGCCATGTGGTAACGCTGGGAGCGAAACTCTTTCAGCATCCGATCCACACGCTTACTTTCCGGCACCACCACCGCAGGACGCAGCACTTTTTCAATGCTGAAAGGTTCGGATTCGCTGCTCATAAACGGCAGTAAATCTTTCGCCATCAGGATACCTTCCACATGATCTTTATCTTCGCTGATCACCGGGAAACGGGAGTGCGCGGAGTCGATGATGACATCCAGACACTCTTCAAGGCTCTGATTCCGTTTCAGGGTGATCATCTGCGAGCGCGGGATCATGATGTCACGCACGCGCTGCTCCGCAATATCCAGTACCCCTTCGAGCATGTCGCGGGTGTCCTGGTCAATCAGCTCTTTGTTGTTCGAGTCGCGGATCAGCTCCAGTAGCTCATCACGGTTTTTGGGTTCGCCGTGAAAAAGCTGGTTGATTAACAGGGAGAAAAATCCCTTTTTACTACTGGGTGCATCGCTGTTTTGAGAATGGTCGTCGCTCATGGCGGTTTTTAAAGATCTCTCTGGTGAGGAATGGGGGCTGTCAGCCACATGCACTGACAGCCGGATAGCCTGAATGCGGGATTCAGGCGTCTTCTTTCTCCGAAATGTACGGATCAGGATACCCAAGAGCAAGCATTATCTCGGTCTCCAGCCCTTCCATTTCATCGGCTTCGTCGTCATCAATATGGTCATATCCCAGCAGATGCAGCGTCCCGTGCACGACCATGTGGGCCCAGTGCGCCTCCACGCTTTTACCCTGTTCAGCCGCTTCCTGCTCAACCACCTGACGGCAGATGATGAGATCGCCCAGCAGCGGCAGCTCAATACCCGGCGGGGCTTCAAACGGGAAGGAGAGCACGTTAGTCGGCTTGTCTTTACCGCGATAAGTCAGATTAAGCTCATGACTTTCGGCTTCATCAACCAGACGGACGGTGACTTCGCTGTCGGGCTGAAAAGGGGCAACCGCCGCCGAGAGCCAGCGATGAAACTGGCTTTCATCCGGCAACCCTGCGCTGTTTTCACAGGCGACCTGCAGGTCGAGAATCACCTCGCTCATTTGCTCTCCTGGGTTGCGCTCTGCGCCGCCAGTGCTTCACGTTTGCGCTCTTCAGCCTGCTGGTCACGCCGGGTCTGATCGGCCGCTTCCCAGGCTTCATAGGCGGTGACAATGCGGGCCACGACAGGATGGCGAACCACATCCTCGCTGTGGAAGAAGTTGAAGCTAATCTCCTCCACATCAGAGAGCACCTCAATGGCGTGACGCAGGCCGGACTTAACGTGGCGCGGCAGGTCAATCTGGGTCACGTCGCCGGTAATGACCGCTTTGGAGTTAAAGCCGATACGCGTCAGGAACATCTTCATCTGTTCGATGGTGGTGTTCTGGCTCTCATCAAGAATGATAAACGCATCGTTCAGGGTACGACCACGCATGTAGGCCAGCGGGGCCACTTCAATGACGTTGCGCTCCATCAGCTTTTCAACCCGCTCGAAACCGAGCATTTCAAACAGCGCATCGTAGAGCGGACGCAGATAGGGGTCGACTTTCTGGCTCAGATCGCCGGGCAGGAAGCCCAGTTTTTCACCCGCTTCTACCGCCGGGCGGGTCAGCATGATGCGACGGATCTCCTGACGCTCCAGCGCGTCCACCGCGGCGGCCACGGCCAGATAGGTTTTACCGGTACCGGCCGGGCCGATACCAAAGGTGATATCGTGGTCGAGGACATTTGCGATGTACTGCGCCTGGTTCGGCGTGCGCGGCTTGATAACGCCACGTTTGGTCTTGATGTTGACCGCTTTACCGTACTCCGGCACGCTGTCGGCGGTTTGCTCCAGCACCCGGCTCTCTTTGATGGCGAGATGAATCTGGTCCGGCTCGATATCCGGAATGTCGCCGCGCACGGGTGCCGTATCCACATAGAGCGTTTTCAGGATATCGGCGGCGGCATTGACGCACAGAGGGCGTCCAACCAGCTTAAAGACGTTGTCGCGACGATTGATCTCAATACCCAGTCGGCGCTCGAGCTGTTTCACATTGTCATCGAACGGCCCGCACAGGCTCATCAGACGACGGTTATCAGCCGGTTCAAGGGCGATTTCACGAGTTTCGATATTCAAACGAATCCTTTGGGTCACTCAGGGCCAGTTATGGGGTGTGTCTGACGCACCGTTGAGCTTAACCGGATGCACCATAACGAAATTATTTATGCCGTAACGCCTGGGCGCAAGCTTAAGGAGAGATATTTGGGCAACAGCTTCAGAAAGCAAGTGTCGCAATGTGAAACTGGCGGCAGCGCGAAGCGCGCTGCCGCACAATAAAGCCGGTATCACGGCTGGAAGAGACCCACGCCGATGTCGTTCTCTTTGCGGGTGCGGGCAATCACAGACGCCGGGCTCTGTGCCATGCGCAGGCCCATCTCATCTTCGGTGCGCACCAGCCTGCCGCGCAGGGAGTTGGTGTAGACATCGACAATTTCAACATCCACAAACCGGCCGATCATCTCAGGTGAGCCTTCAAAGTTGACCACGCGGTTATTTTCGGTGCGGCCAGAGACTTCCATGACGTTCTTGCGGGAGATGCCTTCAACCAGAATACGCTGCACGGTGCCCAGCATGCGGCGACTGATCGCCTGCGCCTGCTGGTTGATGCGATCCTGCAGGATCCACAGACGCTGCTTCTTCTCCTCCTCGCTGACATCATCCGGCAGGTCAGCGGCGGGCGTGCCGGGACGGGCTGAGTAGACAAAGCTGAAGCTGACATCGAAATTCACGTCGGCGATGAGCTTCATGGTCTGCTCGAAATCCTGCTGGGTTTCACCCGGAAAACCGATGATGAAGTCAGAGCTGATCTCAATATCGGGACGCGCCGCGCGCAGCTTGCGGATAATCGCTTTATATTCCAGTGCCGTGTGGGCACGTTTCATCAGCGTGAGAATGCGGTCTGCGCCGCTCTGCACCGGCAGATGGAGGAAGCTCACCAGCTCCGGCGTATCACGGTAGACATCGATGATGTCATCCGTGAACTCAATCGGGTGGCTGGTGGTGAAGCGGATGCGGTCAATACCGTCGATGGCGGCGACCAGGCGCAGCAGCTCAGCGAAGGTACAGGTGTCGCCATCAAAGGAAGCACCGCGCCAGGCATTGACGTTCTGACCCAGCAGGTTCACTTCGCGCACGCCCTGCGCCGCCAGCTGAGCAATCTCCAGCAGAATGTCGTCACACGGACGGCTCACTTCCTCACCACGGGTGTAAGGCACCACGCAGAACGTGCAATATTTGTTGCAGCCTTCCATGATGGAGACAAAGGCTGTCGGACCTTCTGCGCGGGGTTCCGGCAGGCGGTCAAACTTTTCGATTTCCGGGAAGCTGATGTCTACCACCGGGCTTTTACTACCGCGCACGGTGTTGATCATCTCCGGCAGGCGGTGCAGGGTCTGCGGGCCAAATACGATGTCCACACAGGGCGCTCGCTGACGAATATGATCACCTTCCTGTGACGCCACACAGCCGCCCACGCCAATGATCACATCCGGGTTACGCTCTTTCAGCTTTCTCCAGCGCCCCAGCTGGTGGAAAACCTTCTCCTGCGCTTTTTCGCGGATAGAGCAGGTGTTAAGCAGCAGAACATCCGCTTCTTCAGCGACCTCGGTCAGCGTATAGCCGTGCGTACTGTTCAGCAGATCAGACATCTTCGATGAATCATACTCATTCATCTGACATCCCCAGGTTTTGATATGCAGTTTTTTTGTCATCGCGCTAGCCATTGATTCAGTGCAGTGAAGTGCGGGGCGCGTATTGTAATGCTTTGATGCGGTTGTGACCAGCCTGCGGGCTTTTCTGTCAGCTATCCGGTTTTCCGGTACACTTTGCTGTATTCAGACCCGTGTTGCGCAGGCGGACGGCAATAAGAGAAGGATAGAAGCAATGCAGGATAATCAGTTTGATGTGGTGATTGTCGGGGGAGGCATGGTGGGTGCTGCGCTGGCCTGCGGACTGACGCAGCAGCGTTTCCGCGTGGCGGTCATTGAACGCGCCGAACCCGCCCCCTTTGATGCCGACAGCGATCCCGATCTGCGCATTTCAGCGATCGGTTCCTCCTCGGTGGCGTTACTGAAGCAGCTCAGCGTCTGGCCGCGGGTAGAAGCGATGCGAAGCGCCCCTTATCGCAGGCTGGAAACCTGGGAGTGGCAGACGGCGCAGGTGAGTTTCGATGCCGCCTCGCTGGGATTGCCGGAGCTGGGCTTCATGGTCGAGAACAGCGTTCTTCAGCGCGCGTTGTGGGAAGAGATGCAGTCGCGGGATGTGACCTGCTACTGCCCGGCCACGCTGGAAAATCTGCAGCCGGAAAACGGCGGCTGGCGCGTCGACCTGAGCGATGGCGTGACCCTGCATACCCGGCTGGTGATCGGCGCCGATGGGGCCAATTCGCAGGTGCGGCAGATGGCCGGCATCGGGATTCATGGCTGGAGCTATGCGCAGTCCTGTTTACTGATCAGCGTGACCTGTGAACATCCGGCAGGCGATGCCACCTGGCAGCACTTCACTCCTCAGGGGCCACGCGCCTTTTTGCCGCTGTATGACAACCGGGCCTCGCTGGTCTGGTATGACGCACCGGCAAGAGTCCGTCAGCTTCAGGCGATGCCGATGGCTCAGCTGGAAAAAGAGATTGCCAGTCACTTCCCGGCGCGGCTGGGACGTTTTAAAGCCCACGCGGCGGGCAGTTTCCCGCTGGTGCGCCGTCACGCGTCGCAGTATGTGCTGCCGGGGCTGGCGCTGGTTGGCGATGCGGCGCACACCATCAATCCGCTGGCCGGGCAGGGCGTTAATCTGGGCTATCGCGATATTGATGCGTTGATTGATGTGCTGGTCAGCGCGCGCGATGCGGCGGAAGAGTGGGCCTCTGAGCGGGTGCTGCAGCGTTATCACCGCAAGCGCCGCCGCGACAACATGCTGATGCAGGGGGGGATGGATCTCTTCTACTTCGCCTTCAGCAATCAGCTGGCTCCGCTGCGGTTTGCACGAAATCTCGGTTTGATCGCCGCCGAACATTCCGGGGTACTGAAGCGGCAGGTGCTGCGCTACGCGCTGGGATTGTAACAGAGAGGCGGTCTGGCTCACCGCAGGGTGGGTCAGCCGTCAGAAAGGCAGAGGACAAAAACAACAAAGCCCGCAAAAGCGGGCCTGTTGTGCAATTTGGCTGGGGTGCAGGGATTCGAACCCCGGAATGCTGGTATCAGAAACCAGTGCCTTACCGCTTGGCGACACCCCAATAATGGTGTTTTTCAAATTGTCTTTGTATGGCTGGGGTGCAGGGATTCGAACCCCGGAATGCTGGTATCAGAAACCAGTGCCTTACCGCTTGGCGACACCCCAATTATATGGTGGCTACGACGGGAATCGAACCTGTGACCCCAGCATTATGAGTGCTGTGCTCTAACCAGCTGAGCTACGTAGCCAAATTGTACTGCATTTTAATGATGGCTGGGATACCTGGATTCGAACCAGGGAATGCCGGTATCAAAAACCGGTGCCTTACCGCTTGGCGATATCCCATTCGTCCGTTCTCAGCATCGAGAATCATCAAAATTGGCTGGGATACCTGGATTCGAACCAGGGAATGCCGGTATCAAAAACCGGTGCCTTACCGCTTGGCGATATCCCATCCACGCTGCCGAATAATGAAATGGTGCGGGAGGCGAGACTTGAACTCGCACACCTTGCGGCGCCAGAACCTAAATCTGGTGCGTCTACCAATTTCGCCACTCCCGCAAAAAAAGATGGTGGCTACGACGGGAATCGAACCTGTGACCCCAGCATTATGAGTGCTGTGCTCTAACCAGCTGAGCTACGTAGCCATCTTTTTTTCGCGTTACCTTCATCGGCGTTGCGGGGCGCATTATGCGGAGTTGACCTGACAGCGTCAACAATTTTTTTACCGATTTTTGCCTGGTTATGGCTGTTTGCGTGGCTTATAACCAGCATGGCGGTTTATTCGGCAATTTTTCAGTGAATACAACGCTAATCGTCAAAAAAATGGGCCGCAGCGGGCCCATTCTGACCGTGCTCAGTCGGCTTATTGATAGGCTGACTGATGCACACCAACGGCACGACCTGATGGATCGTTCATGTTTTTAAACGCCTCGTCCCACTCGATCGCTTTGGCTGACGAACAGGCTACTGATGGACCGCCTGGCACACACTCCGCGGCGCTGGCCAGCGGGAACAGCTCTTCAAAGATCTCACGGTAGAGATAGGCTTCCTTCGACCCCGGCGTGTTGTGCGGGAAGCGGAAGTGAGCGGTTGCCAGCTGCTGGTCGCTGATTTGCTTCGCAGCCACCTCTTTCAGCGAGTCAATCCAGCTGTAACCGACGCCATCTGAGAACTGCTCTTTCTGACGCCACGCCACGCTTTCCGGCAGGTAGGAGGAGAAACATTCACGCAGAATGTGCTTCTCCATTTTGCCGTTGCTGCCACACATTTTATCTTCCGGGTTGATACGCATCGCCACATCCAGGAATTTTTTATCCAGGAACGGCACGCGGGCCTCAACGCCCCAGGCGGACATCGCTTTGTTGGCGCGGGCACAGTCGAACATATGCAGGGCCTGCAGTTTACGCACGTTTTCTTCGTGGAACTCTTTAGCGTTGGGGGCTTTATGGAAGTAAAGGTAGCCGCCGAACACTTCATCTGCGCCTTCGCCTGACAGCACCATCTTGATGCCCATTGCCTTGATTTTACGCGACATTAAGTACATCGGCGTGGAGGCACGGATGGTGGTGACGTCATAGGTTTCAATGTGATAAATCACATCGCGAATCGCATCCAGACCTTCCTGCACGGTGAAATGAATCTCATGGTGCACGGTGCCCAGATGTTCCGCCACGGCTTTCGCCGCTTTCAGATCGGGTGAGCCTTCCAGCCCGACAGCAAAGGAGTGAAGCTGTGGCCACCACGCATCACTTTTATCCTGGTCTTCAACACGCTTTGCCGCAAAACGTTTGGTCACGGCGGAAATGATGGAGGAGTCCAGACCGCCCGACAGCAGCACACCGTAAGGCACATCTGACATCAGGTGACTTTTCACAGACTCTTCCAGCGCATGCTTCAGGCCGGCCGCATCGGTGGTGTTGTGCTCAACGTTTTTATATTCCATCCAGTCACGCTGCCAGTAACGACGGATTTCGCCATCGGTGCTGGAGAGGTAGCTTCCCGGCGGAAACTCTTTAATCGAACGGCAGACCGGTACCAGCGCTTTCATTTCTGACGCGACATAGAGGTTGCCATGCTCATCGTTACCCATATAGAGCGGGATAATACCGATATGGTCACGGCCAATCAGATACGTGTTTTTGACGCTGTCGTAGAGGATAAAGGCGAACATGCCTTCCAGGTCATCAAGGAAGTCGACCCCTTTCTCCTGATAGAGCGCCAGAATCACTTCACAGTCAGAACCGGTCTGAAACGCATAGCGATCGCTGAGTTCCGCGCGCAGCGCCTGATGGTTATAAATTTCGCCGTTGACTGCCAGGACATGGGTGTGGTCGGCGTTGTACAGCGGCTGTGCGCCGTTGTTAACGTCAACAATTGAGAGACGTTCATGCGCCAGGATGGCATGGTCATCAGCGTAGACGCCTGACCAGTCCGGGCCGCGATGACGCATTAAGCGTGAACATTCCAGCGCCTTTTTGCGCAGCTCAACAGGATCGCTTTTCAGATCCAGCACACCAAAAATTGAACACATAACTGACTCCTGAGCTCACCTTACGGCGATGTTATCTTTTAGGTTTGTCCGGCAGCCTGACGCTGCGTGATAGATAAGAAAATGCGCTATTTGGTGCCGTCAATGCAAGAGGAATCGTGATTTACTGATAAAAATATTGATCACATGACGATAAAATTGAATAAACGATAATTTAATGGCTTATTTGTTGTTGGATCCGCAATGAAATGCATTTTTTGAGCAAAAATCAGGCGGCAAACAAGGGCTAAAAGCGGAGAAAAAGGGGAGACGCATCACAATTCAGCCGGATGCGTCATAAGCAAACTGAATCAGAACAGGTCAATATCGGCAACAGAGGGATAGATCCAGTCCGGGCGGAACGGCATCGCGTCAATATCGCTCAGGGTGGAAACGCCAGAGAGCACCAGCACCGTCTCCAGACCCGCCTGGAAACCGGCCAGAATATCGGTGCGCAGGTTATCGCCGACGATGACCGTCTCTTCGGAGTGAGCCTGCATTTTGTTCAGCGCGGCACGCATGATGTAAGGGCTTGGTTTGCCCACAACAAAGGGGCTGCGGCCGGATATCTTCTCAATCCCCGCACAGAGTGCGCCACAGGCGGGAATAAACCCACGCGCATGGGTATCGGGATTGGTGGCAATAAAGCGAGCGCCGTTGGCAACAAAGAAGGCCGCTTTATGCATCATGTCCCAGTTAAAGGAGCGGGTCTCTCCGACAATCACAAAGTCGGGATTCACATCGGTAATGGTAAAGCCTGCTTTGTAGAGTTCATGAATCAGCGCCCCCTCACCAATCACATACGCCTTTTTGCCCTCCTGACGGCGCAGGAAGTCCGCGGTGGCCATTGCCGAGGTGTAGAAGACGGAATCGGGCACCTCAACGCCTGCTGAGGCAAAACGATTAGCCAGATCCTGCTCAGTCTGCGAAGGGTAGTTGGTCAGCACCACCAGCGGCATCTCTTTGGCCAGAATGCGCTGCAGAAATTCCTGTGCGCCGGGAACGGCCGTGTTGTCGTGCATCAGCACGCCATCGATATCACAAATTACGCTTTTTATGGTCATAGTCAGATCCGGTGTGGCCCGCCACAGCAGCGGGTGAGCTTAATCTTCCAGAAGGTGTTGCAGCAGAATGCCGTTAAGCATGGCACGTTTAGCCAGCGCAAAGGCACCAATCGCAGAACGATGATCCAGTGTCGAACGAACAACCGGCAGATGCTTACGGAAGGCCTCTAATGCCTGGGTATTGATGCAGCCCTCAATCGCGGGCAGCAGCACTTTTTCTGCTTCGGTAATCTCTCCCGCCAGCACCACTTTTTGTGGATTAAACAGGTTGATGGCGATGGCAATCGCTTTGCCGAGATAGCGCCCCACGTGCTCGATCACTTCACAGGCCAGGGCATCACCCTGATTCGCCGCTTTGCAGATGTGAGGCATCTGGCACGCCTCCAGCGTCAGCACACTGGGGTAGCCCTGATTCAGCAGGTGAC
This sequence comes from Pantoea anthophila, assembly GCF_026104315.1. Classification (NCBI taxonomy): domain Bacteria; kingdom Pseudomonadati; phylum Pseudomonadota; class Gammaproteobacteria; order Enterobacterales; family Erwiniaceae; genus Pantoea; species Pantoea anthophila. The sequence continues at coordinate 2,841,543 of NZ_CP110473.1, read as the reverse complement.
GCACACGGTTTTCAATGGCGCCATTGGCAGCAATGGTTTCCAGGCAGCCAAAATTACCGCAGTGGCAGCGTTCGCCTAACGGATCGACCTGAATGTGGCCGATCTCGCCGACGTTACCGTTACTGCCGAGAAAAATATGGCCGTTGGCGATAATGCCTGCACCGGTCCCCCGGTGTAACCGCACCAGAATTGAGTCAGCACAGTCGCGGCTTGCACCGAAGTAGTGCTCGGCCAGCGCCAGACTGCGGATATCGTGACCCACAAAACTGGTGACGTTAAAGCGTTTCTTCAGGCTGGCGACCAGCGGCCAGTGGCTGACAGCGATGTGCGGCATATAGCGAATCACGCCGTTAATCGGGTCGACCAGGCCGGGCAGGATCACGGAAATGGCGATCAGCTCGCGGATTTTACGCTGGTGCTGCTCGATGAAGCCGCTGATGGCATTAAACAGCGCATGCTCCAGCGTCTCCTGGGTGCGTTCCGGCAGCGCATAATCCTCCTGCGCCAGCGATTTGCCGCTGAGGTCAAACAGCGTAAGGGTGGCATCGTGACGGCCGAGCCGGACGCCGATAGTCTGGAAGTGGCGGGTTTCAGTGATAATCGAGATAGCGCGGCGACCACCGGTAGACGCCTGCTGGTCTACCTCTTTGATCAGGCCGCGCTCAATCAACTGGCGGGTAATTTTCGTGACGCTGGCGGGGGCGAGCTGACTAAGTTCGGCAATCTGAATGCGCGATATCGGCCCCTGTTGATCAATCAGCCGGTAAACCGCTGCGCTATTAAGTTGCTTAACTAGATCGACATTTCCTATTTGTGACTGGCCGCCAGTGGTCATTCAGTGCTTACTCGCTCAGGACGTCGTCTCCGTTGACAAACGTCTTAATGATTTTAAAGTCGCGCGTAAACACAGTCAGGTTCGCGATTTTTCCTGCTTCGATCGAGCCTAACTGTTTTTCCACGCCCATCGCCCGTGCCGGGTAGAGTGATGCCATGCGCAATGCTTCGTCCAGTGCGATACCCACATGCTCGACGCTGTTCTGTACCGCTTCAATCATCGTCAGGGCTGAACCACTGAGTGTGCCGTTTTCGTCAACACAGAGCCCGTCACGATAATAGATTGTTTTGCCAGCAAAAATAAACTCACTGATTGCCGCGCCCGCCGGTGCGGTGGCATCCGTTACCAGCACCAGCTTGTCGCCTTTTATGCGTTTAGCATTGCGCACGTTAGCGTAATGTACATGTAAACCATCCGCAATAATGCCGCAGTATACATCAGGCGAATCAAACAGCGCACCGATAAGCCCCGGTTCACGACCGGCAAAGGCGGGCATCGCGTTGTAGAGGTGTGTCGCAAAACTCACGCCAGCCGAGAAGCCCGCTTTCGCCTCTTCATAGGTTGCACTGGAGTGACCGGCAGACACAATGATTCCGGCGTCAGTCAGCTGTCGAATCACCTCGCGACCGGCATTCTCCGGCGCCAGCGTCACTTTGGTGATGACATCGGCGTTGTCACACAGATACTGCACCATCGCCGCATCCGGCAGGCGAATCAGCGCCGGATCGTGGGTGCCTTTCTTCGCCTTGCTGAGCCACGGGCCTTCCAGATGCAGACCCAGCGCCTGATGCTGATGTTTTTGCAGATAGGCGCGCATGGTTTCGATGGCCCGCTTCATCAGGGCATCGCTGCTGGTGATCAGCGTCGGTAAAAAGCTGGTGCAGCCCGATTTCTCATTGGCGCGCTGCATGATCTCCAGCGTTTCAACGCTGAGCGCATCAATGTCGTCATTAAACTGCACGCCACCACAGCCGTTAAGCTGGAGATCGATAAAGCCTGGCGCAATGATGGCACCCGCCACATCCCGCAATTCAACATCCGCCGCAACCGCTTCACGCGGGCAGACGTGCGCAATCTGCGTCCCGTCAACCACGACCGCGTAGTTATCCAGAATCTCATGACCGCTGTAGATGCGACCGTTGACTAATGCGTACATCTCTCTTCTCCCGTCCTGGCCTGCTGTCACGCAGCGTAACAGCAGGGCATGACAATGTTCTGTTACACGCCTTTCATATTTTCCGCTTCCATTTCGCGGAAATATTTCACGGTTTTCACTTTCAGTTCCATGGTGGCCGGCTCATCACACACCACCACCGATTTTGCGTGCAGCTGCAGGCAGCTGATGGTCCACATATGGTTGACGTTGCCTTCAACCGCCGCCTGCAGGGCCTGCGCTTTAACATGGCCGGTAACCAGAATCATCACTTCCTCTGCATCCAGCAGCGTGCCGACGCCGACCGTCAGCGCGTATTTAGGCACCTGGTCAACGTCGCCGTTGAAGAAGCGAGAGTTCGCCACGCGGGTATCATGGGTCAGGGTTTTAATGCGGGTTCGCGAAGCCAGCGACGAAGCCGGTTCGTTAAAGGCGATATGGCCGTCGTTACCGACACCCCCCATAAACAGGTGAATTTTACCCAGCGCGCGAATTTTCTCTTCGTACTGACGACATTCTGCGTCAATATCGGGTGCATTACCATTCAGCAGATTGATATTTTCCGGTTGAATATCAACGTGATCGAAGAAATTACGATACATGAAGCTGTGATAGCTCTCCGGATGCTCTTTTGGCAGGCCCACATATTCATCCATATTGAACGTCACAACATGCTTAAAACTGACCTGGCCCGCTTTGTGCATATCAATCAGGTGTTTGTATGCCTCCAGTGGCGTGCCGCCGGTAGGCAGACCCAAAACGAAAGGTTTTTCCGCCGTCGGGTTAAACGCGTTAATGCGGTTAACGATATGTCGGGCGGCCCATTTGCCGACCTGGGTTGGCGTCGCTAAAGGAATCAGTCTCATGTTTCACCTCATTTGAAATGGAAAGGGGATCGCTGAACCGTTGCGTAAATCATCAGCCTGAACAGATTTTTTTATTCTCGCCACGGCCGGAGCGCAATTCAATATTTCGGATCATAAAATAAGTTTGCATTCATAGCCAGATGTTGCAGTGTGACCCGATGTTTTTTAGTGATAAAAGTCACATATGTCGGGGTTTTAATTTGCGAGGCGAATTAATTTGTCATTACACTTCGCTGCGTGACATGCAGTGTATTCACGAACTTTGCAGCTGACATAACAACATTAAGCGGCGCAAAGCGACAAGTCAGGCTCATAGGGGGAAGGTCCATGTTAAGTTATTTACAGAAGGTAGGGCGGGCACTGATGGTGCCGGTTGCCACCCTGCCAGCGGCAGCGATACTTATGGGGGTAGGGTACTACCTCGATCCCGTCAGCTGGGGTGCAGATAACGCGCTGGCGGCGTTGCTGATCAAGTCCGGTGCGGCGATTATTGAGCACATGTCAGTCCTGTTTGCGATCGGTATCGCCTACGGCATGTCGAAAGACAAAGATGGCGCGGCGGCCCTCACCGGCTTTGTTGGCTTCCTGGTGGTCACCACGCTCTGCTCACCAGCCGCTGTCTCAATGATTCAGAAAATTCCTTTGGCTCAGGTGCCTGCTGCCTTTGGCAAAATCGAAAACCAGTTTGTCGGCATTCTGGTCGGTATTCTCTCGGCAGAAGTCTATAACCGCTTCAGCCACGTCGAACTGCCTAAGGCGCTCTCTTTCTTCAGCGGACGCCGGCTGGTGCCGATTCTCGTTTCGTTCCTGATGATCTTCGTCGCCTTTATCCTGATGTATATCTGGCCGGTGGTGTTCAATGGTCTGGTAGGCTTTGGCGAGCATATCCAGAAGCTTGGCTCGGTCGGAGCCGGTATTTACGCCTTCTTTAACCGTCTGCTGATTCCGGTCGGTCTGCATCACGCTCTGAACTCCGTGTTCTGGTTTGATGTGGCCGGGATTAATGACATTCCTAAATTCCTCGGCGGTGCACAATCACTGGCGGATGGGTCGGCCACCGTGGGCATTACCGGTCGCTATCAGGCGGGCTTCTTCCCGATCATGATGTTTGGTCTGCCTGGTGCTGCGCTGGCTATCTATCACTGCGCGCGTCCTGAGAATCGCGTCAAAGTGGGCAGTATCATGCTGGCCGCTGCGTTTGCCGCCTTCTTTACCGGTATCACCGAACCGCTGGAGTTCTCCTTCATGTTCGTGGCACCGGTGCTCTATCTGATCCACGCCGTACTGACCGGTATTTCTGTCTTCATCGCCGCAAGCATGCACTGGATCGCCGGATTTGGTTTCAGCGCCGGGCTGGTGGATATGTTCCTCTCCACCCGTAACCCGCTGGCGACCCACTGGTACATGCTGATCCCGCAGGGGCTGGTGTTCTTCGTTATCTATTACGTGGTCTTCCGCTTCACCATCAAAAAATTCAATCTGTTGACCCCTGGCCGCGAGCTGGCGGTGGCCGGTGATGAAAGCGATGGGTATGACGTCAACGTGGACAACAGTGATAACGGTGAAAGCGCCACGGAATCCCTGGCACGTCGCTACATCGGTGCAGTCGGTGGCTCCGCTAACCTGACCAGCATTGACGCCTGCATCACCCGTCTGCGTCTGAACGTGAACGATTCGGCTCAGGTCAACGAGAGCGTGGCGAAGCGTCTGGGCGCGTCCGGCGTTATCCGTCTGAATAAACAGAGCGTGCAGATCATTGTCGGCACCCAGGCCGAAGGCATCGCCTCCGCCATGAAAAAAGTGCTGGCTAAAGGCCCGGTCGCGGCTGCTGCATCCGGTACGACGCCAGCGGCAGAGCCGGAGGTTAAACCGCAGGCCGTGCTGAACAGCGAGAAGCGCGTTATTGCGACGCTGCTGGCACCGGTAACGGGAGAGGTCGTGGCACTGGATGCGGTTCCGGATGAAGCCTTTGCCAGCAAAGCGGTAGGCGACGGGCTGGCCATCAAACCCAGCGACAAATGGGTTGTGGCACCCATTGCCGGAACGCTGGTGAAAATCTTCAATACCAATCATGCGTTCTGTCTGGAAACCGACAACGGTGTCGAGATCGTGGTTCACATGGGACTCGATACCGTGGCGCTGGACGGAAAAGGCTTTACCCGACTGGCGGAAGAGGGAGCCAGCGTGGTAGCCGGTCAGCCGGTGCTGGAGATGGATCTTGAATTCCTGAACGCGAATGCCCGCTCGATGGTGAGTCCGGTGGTGGTCAGCAATAGCGAAGATTTCGCGGGTCTGACACGCCTGGCCCACGGTCCGGTCGTCGCAGGTGAAACTCCGCTGTATGAAGTGAAAGGCTAATCCCCGCAACAGAACCCCACAGGCAGGAAGCGATTCCTGCCTTTTTTGTTTTAAAGGCTTAACAAACGGTTGTTTCCCTCAGACGCTTTGTGGATCATACTCCGTTACTTCGTGGTACAAATCACCCGTTATTCGTATTGAGGATTTTTGAGATGAGTGAGGCTGAAGCCCGCCCAACTAACTTTATTCGTCAGATCATTGACGAAGATTTGGCGAGCGGTAAGCACAGCAGCGTGCATACCCGTTTTCCGCCGGAGCCCAATGGCTATCTGCACATTGGTCATGCGAAATCGATCTGTCTGAATTTTGGCATCGCCCAGGATTATCAGGGGCAATGCAACCTGCGTTTCGACGATACCAATCCTGTTAAAGAGGATATGGAATTCGTTGAATCCATCAAGCGTGACGTCCAGTGGCTGGGTTTTGAGTGGAGCGGTGAAGTCTGCTACTCATCAGACTATTTCGATCAGCTCTACAACTATGCCGTTGAGCTGATTACCAAAGGGCTGGCTTACGTTGATGAGCTGAGCCCGGATCAGATTCGCGAATATCGTGGCACCCTGAAAGAGCCGGGCAAAAACAGCCCGTATCGCGATCGCAGCGTGGAAGAGAACCTGGCGCTGTTTGAAAAAATGCGAAACGGTGGCTTTGCGGAAGGCACGGCCTGTCTGCGCGCCAAAATCGATATGGCTTCGAACTTCATCGTTATGCGCGATCCGGTGCTTTACCGCATCAAGTTTGCGGAACATCACCAGACCGGCAACAAGTGGTGCATCTACCCGATGTATGACTTTACCCACTGCATTTCCGATGCGCTGGAAGGCATTACGCACTCGCTCTGTACGCTGGAGTTCCAGGACAACCGCCGTCTTTATGACTGGGTGCTGGACAACATCACGATTCCGGTTCATCCGCGCCAGTATGAGTTCTCGCGCCTGAATCTGGAGTATGCGGTGATGTCAAAACGCAAACTCACTCAGCTGGTGACCGAGAAGCACGTAGAAGGGTGGGATGATCCACGTATGCTGACCGTTTCAGGTCTGCGCCGTCGTGGTTACACCGCGGCTTCTATCCGTGAGTTCTGCCGTCGTATTGGCGTGACCAAGCAGGATAACATCGTCGAGATGGCGTCACTGGAATCCTGCATCCGTGATGATCTGAACGAAAATGCGCCACGCGCGATGGCAGTACTCGATCCCCTGAAAGTGGTGATCGAAAACCTGCCCGCCGGTCACAACGAGGTCATCACCATGCCTAACCATCCGGGTAAACCGGAGATGGGCACGCGTGAAGTGCCGTTCAGCCGTGAGATCTGGATTGACCGTGCAGATTTCCGCGAAGAGGCGAACAAACAATATAAGCGTCTGGTTCTGGGCAAAGAAGTCCGTCTGCGCAACGCCTATGTGATCCGTGCAGAGCGGGTAGCCAAAGATGAAGCGGGCAACATTACCTGCATCTACTGCACCAGCGATGTGGATACCCTGAGCAAAGATCCGGCCGATGGCCGCAAGGTGAAGGGGGTGATTCACTGGGTGTCTGTGGATCATGCGCAGCCTGCCGAGTTCCGCCTCTATGACCGGCTGTTCAGCGTACCGAATCCGGCGGCGGCTGAAGATTTCCTGGCGGTGATCAACCCTGATTCACTGAGCATCAAAAATGGCTTTGTCGAACCGAGCCTGCGCGATGTGGAAGCGGTCACCCCGTTCCAGTTTGAGCGTGAGGGCTATTTCTGCGCCGACAGCGTTTACTCTAAACCGACGCAGCTGGTGTTTAACCGCACCGTAGGGCTTCGCGATACCTGGGCTAAAACGGGCGAATAATCGTTTAGGGCTGACCTCATAAAATGACAAAAGGGCGATTAATCGCCCTTTTTTATTGCCCCTGTGTTGAGAATTGCCGACGTTTATTCTGGCTTAACGCAAATCCTGCCCGGACTGCCTTGTGAGAGAAATCTGAGTTTAAAAAAATTAATCAATTTCAGGATGTGAATTGTCCGCTTTCAGGTAGGCTATGCGCTCTAAGGGGTAGCAAAGCGGGTTATATAAGGAAAAAAAATGCCAGTCCTCGCTCAGGAAGCCAAACACAGTGTCGTCGTTTTACATCAGCTCATTGAACGTATTTTTAATCAGCCTGCCGGATCGGATGACAGCTTTGAGCTGATGATGTCCTTTTTCCATCCTGATTTCCGCATGGTGACGCCAAAAGGTAAAGAGTACGATCTTAACGCGGTCGAAGAGCTGTTCCGACAGCTGCAGGGGCAGCGGGAAGGGATGCGAATTGCGACCTGTGAGCACGTCATCCTTTCTCATCACGAAAATGAGATCACCGTGCAGTATCGTGAGATGCAGATGCTGAATGGTAATAACCAGAGCCGTATTTCGCTGGCGATTCTGGATTGCAGCAGCTCGAATCCACGCTGGCGTTATCTGCAGGAGACGCTGGTGGCCTGAGGGTTCAGCAGAGCACAGACGAAAAAAAACCGGTCACGTAACCGGTTTTTTTATTTCCGCCCGCCAGATTACTGGTCGTGCAGGGTCTCATCTTCACGGCAGTCGCCCAGCGTACAGTGTCCGTACAGATAGAGGCTGTGGTTGGTCAGCTTGATGCCATGGCGGGTCGCGATTTCACGCTGACGCGTTTCGATGGATTCATCGCTGAACTCGATAACCTTGCCACAGTCCAGGCAGATCAGGTGATCGTGGTGATGCTGCTGCGTCAGTTCGAAAACGGATTTGCCGCCTTCAAAGTTGTGACGGGTCACAATACCGGCGTCGTCGAACTGGTTCAGCACGCGGTAAACGGTGGCCAGGCCAATCTCTTCGCCGATGTCGATCAGGCGTTTATACAAATCTTCCGCGCTGACGTGATGGCACTCAGGTTCCTGAAGCACTTCCAGAATTTTCAGTCTGGGCAGTGTCACTTTCAGGCCAGCCTTCTTTAATGCGGTGTTGTTGTCAGTCATGCGGATTTTGTCCTGTTACTAATATTCACTTTTGTGGCTTGTCGCCTTGAATGTCGATCTGTGCTCATTCGCATTTGCGTCTCATTATAGAGCTCAGGGGATGAAATGAAAACCTGAGGGCCGTGAATCATCATGGGCGATGGGGGAAGCTTCACCGGGCCGGGGAGGATTCTGGCAGAGGTTTTTCAGCACATCACTGCGTCATACCGCCTGAGCTAATACGCGGAAGATCGATGCGGGTATTCTACAGATTAAACGAAGAAAGTTAAAAAAATGTGGCTATTATTTCTATAGGAAATTCCATTGCCTCAATGTGAGCTGGCGCTCACATTGAGGCGGGGCGCATCAGGCTTCGATGATCTCTTTCAGCTGCAGTTCATCAAAAATCTGCTTAACCCACTGATCGACGCGCTGGCTGGTCAGCTCAGGCTGACGATCTTCGTCAATGGCCAGGCCCAGGAAGTGCGTCTCATCAGCCAGACCTTTTGAGGCTTCGAAATGGTAGCCTTCTGTTGGCCAGTGACCCACGATAACGGCGCCGTGCGGCTCGATAATGTCGCGGATTGTGCCCATCGCATCACAGAAATATTCAGCGTAATCTTCCTGGTCGCCACAGCCAAACAGGGCAACCAGCTTGCCGTTGAAATCGATCTCTTCCAGCGTCGGGAAGAAGTCATCCCAGTCGCACTGCGCTTCACCGTAGTACCAGGTCGGGATGCCCAGCAGCAGGATATCAAACGCTTCCAGGTCTTCTTTTGTACTTTTCGCGATGTCATGCACTTCTGCAACATCTTTACCCAGCTGTTTCTGGATCATTTTTGCAATGTTTTCGGTGTTGCCGGTATCGCTGCCAAAGAAGATGCCTACGAGTGCCATGAGTAAAATAACCTCTTAAATCCTGATAATGAGATGTGTGCCGCAGCACATTTCTGCGAATAATAGCAGACGAGACAAACCCGCGGAACGGTTAAAGCCTCGACATTTGCTCCTGCGTGCGATTTGCCCGCATCAATCCAGTTTGAGCTGCGCCAGCAGCATCTGTTCAATCAGTTCGCTGCGGCTGAGATTACGCTGCGCGGCCAGCGAATTGAGTGCATCGACGGCCTCACTGTTCATTTTCAGTTCGACACGACGCAGTCCGCGCCCTTTGTCACGTTTCAGTTGATTGCGCTTATTAATGCGCAGCTGTTCATCACGCGAAAGCGGACTGGTTTTGGGGCGACCCGGGCGGCGCTCATCAGCAAACAGATCGAGCGTCGTGCGGTCAGTGTGTTCTTTTGCCATGGCTTAGTAAAACTGAATGGGTGCGGGCGCCAGACGCTCACCGCGCAGATTATAAATTATTGGCCGTTGCCGCAGAAAAATCGACCTGCGGCAAAATTTTAGCGCGCCATCATACTGCACGCTTACTCCGGACGCCAATCCTAAACCTTTACTGCCATCTATTTGCTTTTAAAGCGCAAAAAAGCGCCGCACACTGCGCAAAACGGCATCGGGCTTCTCAGCATGGACCCAGTGGCCCGCACCGCCGATCACGTGGGCCTGCGCCGCCGGGAACTGCTGAAGTAACGCATCGCGATAGCGGTTATCCAGGTAACTGGAGTCGCCGCCGCGGATAAAGAGAGCCGGATGAGGCCAGGCGGGAACAGGCTGCCAGCCAGAAAGGGTAGGGTAGTTATCCCACAGCACCGGCACGTTAAAGCGCCATTGCCCGTCATGAAATGACTTCAGCAGGAACTGAATGACCCCTTCTTCTTCAATCACCGGCCGCATAATGCGGGCCGCCTCGCTGCGCAGCGTCACGCCCGCCTCTGAGACGGCGCGAATACCGGCAAAGATCAGGTCGTGACGCCGGGTCTGATAATCGACCGGCGCGATATCGATCATCACCAGCCGCTCAATGCGATCCGGCACCAGCGCGCTCATGGTCATGGCGATTTTACCGCCCATCGAATGACCGATGACCGCGACGCGATCGATGCCGTGCGCATCCAGCGTATCGACCATATCCTGCGCCATTACAGCGTAGTTCATCTCCTCCGATCGCGGCGAGAGTCCATGGTTACGGACATCCACCTGCAGCAGCGGCCCGGCATCTTTCAGGCCACGGGCCAGCACGCCGAGGTTATCCAGACTGCCAAACAGACCGTGAATAAGCAGGATGGGCAGAGAATCAGCAGGGGATTGTTCAGTTTGCAGACGGGCGTTCAAAATCATAGCAAAGTTCTTAAGTTTGAGACCTGAGCTTAGGTTATCATGGTTTCACCTTTTCAGGCGCGCCGGTTCCGGCGGCATTAGGACATATTCTGACTTTTGCCCGTAAACCGTTTGATTGCTAACAACCCGCCTGAATTTAACTTTATAATCCTCATGTTAGAACCCGCACATCCGTTGAATTGTCTGACTATACTCAGGGCTTTTCAGGAAAGAGGTGGTTCTGTCATGAGAAAGAACCGTACGGAATAAGATGAAAACGATCGAAGTTGACGAAGAGCTCTACCGTTATATTGCCAGCCACACGCAGCACATTGGTGAAAGCGCATCTGACATTCTGCGTCGTATGCTGAAGTTTACGGCCGGTCAGACGGCACCCGCTTCGCCGGCTCAGCCTGCCTCAAAAGATGCAGCGAAAGAGGCGCCGTCTGCGCCTGTGGGTTCGCGCCCGCAGGACCGTGTGCGCGCGATGCGTGAGCTGCTGCTCTCCGATGAATATGCGGAGCAGAAGCGGGCGGTCAATCGCTTTATGCTCGTTTTGTCAACGCTCTATCGTCTTGATACCGCAGCCTTTGCTGAGGCCACTGCATCGCTGCAGGGCCGCACCCGCGTCTACTTTGCAGGTGATGAGCATACGCTGTTGCAGAATGGCACCCATACTAAGCCGAAGCATGTGCCCGGCACGCCGTACTGGGTGATCACCAACACCAATACCGGCCGTAAATGCAGCATGATCGAACACATCATGCTGTCGATGCAGTTCCCTGCGGAACTCACCGAAAAAGTTTGCGGCACCATCTAAAACTTAAGCGTCAGGGAGCAGCGCCGATGGCCAATCACCCACGTGCCGGGCAACCCGCCCAGCAGAGCGATTTGATTAACGTTGCACAATTAACGTCACAATATTATGTCCTGCAGCCCGATGTGGCGAACCCGGAACATGCGGTGAAATTTGGCACCTCTGGCCATCGCGGCAGTGCAGGGCGTCAAAGCTTCAACGAGATGCACATTCTGGCGATTGCACAGGCGATTGCGGAAGAGCGTAAAAAGAACGGCATCACCGGGCCTTGCTACGTCGGCAAAGATACGCACGCGCTCTCTGAGCCGGCAATCCTGTCGGTGCTGGAAGTGCTGGCAGCGAATGGCGTTGACGTGATTGTGCAGCAGGACAATGGCTATACGCCGACCCCTGCCATCTCAAATGCGATCCTTGAGCACAACAAATCGGGTGGCCCGCTGGCTGACGGCATCGTGATTACGCCGTCCCATAACCCACCGGAAGATGGCGGCATCAAGTACAACCCACCGAATGGCGGACCGGCTGATACCAACGTCACCAAAGTGGTGGAAGATCGCGCTAATCAGCTGATCAAAGATGGCCTGAAAGAGGTTAAGCGTCTGCCACTGGAGCAGGCACTGGCCAGCGGTCATGTGGTCGAGAAAGATTTGATTCAGCCTTACGTTGAAGGCCTGGCCGAAATTATCGATTTCCCGGCTATCCAGAAAGCGGGCCTGAAGCTGGGCGTTGATCCGCTTGGTGGTTCAGGTATCGCCTACTGGCAGCGCATTGCGGAACACTACAAGCTGGATCTGACGCTAGTCAATGACGCGGTCGATCAGACTTTCCGCTTTATGCATCTGGATAAAGATGGCGTGGTGCGCATGGACTGCTCGTCTGAAAGCGCCATGGCAGGCCTGCTGGCTTACCGCGACAAGTTTGATCTGGCATTCGGTAACGATCCCGATTATGACCGTCACGGCATTGTGACCCCGGCGGGTCTGATGAATCCCAACCACTATCTGGCTGTGGCGATTAACTACCTGTTCCAGCATCGTCCGCAGTGGGGCCAGGACGTTGCCGTCGGCAAAACGCTGGTTTCCAGCGCCATGATTGACCGTGTGGTTAATGACATTGGTCGCAAGCTGGTGGAAGTGCCGGTCGGCTTCAAGTGGTTTGTTGATGGTCTGTATGACGGCAGCTTCGGCTTCGGTGGCGAAGAGAGCGCGGGTGCCTCATTCCTGCGTTTCGATGGTACGCCGTGGTCAACGGACAAAGATGGCATCATCATGTGTCTGCTGGCGGCTGAGATTACTGCCGTGACCGGTAAAAACCCTCAGCAGCATTACGATGAGCTGGCTGCACGCTTTGGTGCGCCGAGCTACAACCGTCTGCAGGCATCAGCGACTTCCGCGCAGAAAGCGGCGCTGTCGAAGCTCTCTCCTGAGATGGTCAGCGCGGATACGCTGGCAGGTGACCCGATCACCGCTCGCCTGACGGCAGCACCGGGCAATGGCGCATCCATTGGCGGTCTGAAAGTGATGACGGAGAACGGCTGGTTTGCGGCCCGTCCGTCAGGCACTGAAGACGCCTACAAGATTTACTGTGAAAGCTTCCTGGGCGCAGAACACCGCGCGCAGATCGAGAAAGAAGCAGTAGAGATTGTCAGCGAAGTGCTGAAAAACGCCTGATCCGTCGGGCAATGAAAAGGCGCCGTGGGTGCCTCAGAGTAAGTGACAAGGCGCGGTTCTCATTGCTGTGAGGCCGTGCAGCTCAGGGAACACGGACAGATCGGAAAGACGCAAAAGCCGTCATCCATGACAGGCTCGGCCCGCGCCATCCCTGGCGCGGGACGCTTTCCTCTTCTGTCCGTGTTCCCTGCGCCTTGAGCCTGAGTATTGCGGTCAGATTGATCCGACCTGGGCTTTGTCTGCTTTCTGCAGGCGCCTCTGGCGCCTTTTTTCATGGCATAAAACGGTAGCCGATGCCGGTTTCTGTCAGCAGATGGGCAGGCTGTGTCGGGTTGGCTTCCAGCTTCTGACGCAGATGTCCCATATAGATACGCAGATAGTGGCTGTGCTCCACCGCATTCGGTCCCCAGACCTGGCTCAGCAGTTGCCGCTGTGTCAGCACCTTCCCGGCATTGTTCAGCAGAATACTCAGCAGGCGAAATTCAATAGGAGTGAGGTGAACTTCAGTGTCGCCGCGCTGCACCCGTCGTGCGGCAAAATCGACACTGACATCGGCAAAATGAACCCGGGCGTCGGGCTGCTGGCTGCTATGACGGCGCAGCGCAACCCGCACGCGCGCCATCAGTTCGCCGATGCCAAAGGGTTTGGTCAGATAGTCATCCGCACCGGCATCCAGTGCCGCGATCTTATCCTGCTCATCACTGCGCGCGGATAACACAATCACCGGCATGGCGCTCCACTGGCGCAGATCGCGGATAAAATCGGTGCCATCCCCATCCGGCAGGCCCAGATCCAAGATAACCAGATCGGGTTTACGGGTCGCCGCCTCAATCAGTCCGCGCTGCAGCGTATCTGCATCAAAAACTTTAAGGGCTTCACTCTCCAGTGCGAGCCGGACAAAGCGACGGATCTCTTTTTCATCTTCAACGATCAAAACCGTGGTCACGCAATACCTGCCTTAACGGGGTGCCGAAGCGCTACTTTATCAATATTTCTGGCTGCCGTCCGGCGGCTTCATCGTTCGGCCACTTTCAACTCTTCAATAACCTTGCGATAACCTTTGTATAACTTAATTACAGGCTGATTCTTAAACAGCAAAAATAGCGGTAATTAAGTGGTCAGACGAGTAGTAAAATTACACAATCTGGCGTAAAGTCAGACACAGATCACATTCGCACCGTTTCGCTCGCCGGGAGGAAAAACCATGTATCAGGCTTATCCACGCTACAAAATTGTTGCACGCCGCACGCTGGTAGTTCTTCTCGGCGTTATGGCGCTTCCTGTCATGCTTTTTCGCCAGGATCGCGCCCGTTTCTACAGCTATCTGCACCGCATCTGGTGTAAAACCAGCGCCAAACCGGTCTGGCTGGCCCAGTCAGAAGCGGCAGGCGGCGTCTTCTGGTAAAGCCTCCTGTCAGCAAACAGGCCCGGTCAGCAGACCGGGCTTTTTTTTACTTTTTTTCTACAATAATGAGAGCAACCTGTTGCTTTAACGCTGTCTTCCTGACCATTTTACGCTACACTTAAACCTCTACAAGATTTCAGAGGTTGTACAAGTATGAGCAATAAAATCCCCGTTGGAATCAGTGCATGCCTGCTCGGCGATAGCGTCAGGTTTGATGGTGGCCATAAGCGTCTTACTTTTGCGACCCAGGATCTTACGCCCTTTGTCCGTTTTGAGCCGATCTGTCCTGAAATGGCAATCGGTTTGCCTACACCGCGTCCGGCATTACGGCTGGTGAAGCAGGGCGATGATGATGACTTGCACCTCTGCTTCAGCAAAGATGGCGGGGAAGAAGTCACCCGCCAGATGCGTGACTGGTCAGCAGAGCGGGTAAAATCGCTGCATCATCTTTCGGGCTACATCCTGTGCGCCAAATCCCCCAGCTGTGGCATGGAGCGTGTACGGGTCTATGAACCTGACACCAACAACAACCGCAAAGTCGGCACCGGCATCTTCGCTGAATTTCTGCAGCGCGAAATGCCCTGGCTGCCGCTGGAAGAAGATGGTCGCCTGCACGATCCGGCGCTGCGTGAAAACTTTATCGGCCGCATCTGCGCGCTGCATGAGTTTAATCAGATGTGGCAACAGGGACTGACCCGCCACGGGCTGATCGCCTTCCACAGCCGTTACAAGCTGATGATGCTGGCGCACTCGCAGGAGAAATATCGCGAGCTGGGACCTTTTGTCGCTTCCATGAGCCAGTGGGATTCGCTGGACGCCTTTGCGTTTGAATACCGCAACCGAATGATGGCGCTGATGTCTCGTCCCGCGTCACGCCGCAATCACACCAATGTCCTGATGCACGTGCAGGGCTATTTCCGCCGTCAGCTCAGCTCGCCACAGCGTCAGGAGCTGGCCACGCTGATTGATCGCTATCGCCAGGGGACGCAGCCGCTGCTGGTGCCGATCACCATCCTCAAGCACTACATGGCGGAGTTCCCGCATCCGTGGCTGGCTCAGCAACGTTATTTTGACCCCTATCCCGAAGCCTTGTGCTTACGCTACGGACAGTAATTCAGGAGGCGTATGACCACCCATCTGGTCTGGCTGCGTAACGATTTACGCATCAACGATAATCTGGCGCTGCACGCCGCCTGTCGCGACAGCAAGGCGAACGTCATTGCGCTCTTCCTGGCGACGCCGGAACAGTGGCAACAGCATGAGATGTCACCTAAACAGGCTGCCTTTATCCACGCCAGCCTGCTGGAAGTGCAGGATGCGCTGG
The DNA here is from genome assembly GCF_026104315.1 of Pantoea anthophila. Taxonomy (NCBI): domain Bacteria; kingdom Pseudomonadati; phylum Pseudomonadota; class Gammaproteobacteria; order Enterobacterales; family Erwiniaceae; genus Pantoea; species Pantoea anthophila. The sequence continues at coordinate 2,825,957 of NZ_CP110473.1, read as the reverse complement.
CAGAGCGGGGCATCAGACTGCACTATCAGGCGTGTAACGCCTTCAGCGACAGCATTGATGCTCTGGCAGCGTTTTGTGAAAAGCAGAAGGTCGACCAGCTTTTCTATAACTATCAGTATGAGGTCAATGAGCGTCAGCGTGATGCAGAAGCTGAAAAGCGTCTCGACAAAGCGGGGGTTATCTGTCAGGGATTTGATGACAGCCTGCTGCTGGCACCCGGTAGCGTACAGAGCGGCGACCGCTCCATGTATAAGGTGTTCACGCCCTTCAGCAAAGCCTTTGTCCGACGTCTTCAGCAGGGGTTGCCGGAGTGCGTCCCTGCGCCAAAAGCGCGTGAAGGCGCACCGCTGAAGACCCAGGCGATTCCTGCATTTGACTACCCCAAAGGCGAGTTTGACCGGGATCTTTTTCCGCCAGGCGAAACCGCGGCGCTGAAGCGTCTGCGCCACTTCGCTAAACAGCCGGTGCTGGACTATCCCGATAAACGCGATCTGCCTGCGCTGGATGCGACCAGCCGTCTGTCGGTTTATCTGGCAACAGGCGTGCTGTCGCCCCGCCAGTGTCTGCATCGTGTCCTGCATGAACATCCCGATGCGCTGGACAACAGCCGCGCATTTACCTGGCTGAATGAACTCATCTGGCGTGAATTTTACCGGCATCTGCTGGTCGCCTATCCCTCCCTGTGCCGCCATAAGCCCTTTGTTGACTGGACGCACCGGGTGGAATGGCAGCGCAATGAGGCCCATTTCGACGCCTGGAAAGCGGGAAAAACGGGCTTTCCGATCGTTGACGCTGCGATGCGGCAGATGAAGGAGATGGGCTGGATGCATAACCGGTTACGCATGATCACCGCCAGCTTTCTGGTGAAAGATCTGCTGATCGACTGGCGCGAAGGGGAGCGCTATTTTATGCAGCAGTTGATTGATGGCGATCTGGCGGCGAACAATGGCGGCTGGCAGTGGGCCGCGTCAACCGGGACGGACGCCGCACCCTATTTCCGCATCTTTAACCCGACGACCCAGGGCGAGCGCTTCGATCCGCAGGGCGATTTTATCCGCCACTATCTGCCGGAACTGGCCGATGTCCCCGACAGCGATATTCACCAGCCGCACCGCTGGGCGGAGAAGCATCATAAGAAACTCGATTATCCGGCGCCAATCGTGGATCATAAGGCCGCACGTAAAAAGACATTAGACGCCTTTGAGCGCGCCAAAAGCGCCGCCTGAGGCCTCGCAGGAGCCTGAATGAATCATTACGAACTGGAGGCGCTGATTAATCAGCATCTCAACAGCCATACCTTCAGCGATTATGCCCCCAACGGTTTACAGGTTGAGGGACGCAGTGAGGTTAAGCGGGTTATCACCGGTGTCACTGCCTGTCAGGCATTGCTGGATGAGGCAGTCGCCCGCGAGGCCGATGCGATAATCGTCCATCACGGTTATTTCTGGAAAAGCGAACCGGCCGCGATTAAAGGGATGAAGCGCCGCCGTCTGCGGACCCTGCTGGCGAATGATATCAATCTCTACGGCTGGCACCTGCCGCTTGATGCGCACCCGGAACTGGGCAACAACGCGCAGCTGGCAAAACTGCTGGATATTGAGATCCGGGGTGAAGTGATGCCGCTCGTTTTCCATGGCGAACTGGCAGAGCCGCTCTCCGGCGAACAGCTGGCCAGCCGAATCGGGGAGCGGCTGGGACGCCAGCCGCTGCATTGCGGTGACAACGCGCCGGCCCTGATTCGCCGTGTTGCCTGGTGCAGCGGAGGCGGGCAGGGCTTTATCGACCAGGCTGCGGCCGCAGGCGTCGATGCTTACCTTACCGGTGAAGTTTCTGAACAGACCATCCACAGTGCGCGTGAGCAGGGGCTGCACTTCTTTGCCGCAGGGCACCATGCTACCGAGCGGGGCGGCGCAAAAGCGCTGGGCGAGTGGCTGGCGCAGCACCACAATCTGGACGTAACCTTCATCGATATTCCTAACCCTGCCTGATGCCCTTCCCGGTCCTGCGCACCTGCGCAGGGCCTTATTTCCTGACGCTATTCCTGCTGCTGCACGCCTGCGCAGGCCCTTATTCTTCGATGAGAACCCACGCTGCTGCGCGCCTGCAGCGGAGCTTATTGATTGACATCTTCCTGTCACTTTCGCATAACTGTTTGCTTTATGTAGATAAGGCACTGGCCGAACCGCTGCTTTTGGCGGCACGGTCAGGCGCGATCTCAACTGAGCGGGAGGTAGCGGTTGCAACGAGCACGGTGTTATTTATCAGGGGAACGCGCTGTCGTGCTGGAGCTGGAACCGCCGGTTTCACTGGAGAGCCAGCAACGCATCTGGGGACTCAATCAGCGGCTGCGCGATCATGAGAGCGTGCAGGAAGTGATCCCTGGCATGAACAACATCACCCTGATCCTGCGCGATCCCCAGCAGAATGCGCTGGATGCGATAGAGCGTCTTCAGCGCTGGTGGGAGGAGAGTGAGGCGGAATTTCCCGCGTCGCGGGAGGTGTCGATCCCGGTGATCTATGGCGGCTCCTCTGGCCCCGATCTGACCGTAGTGGCGGAACATGCCGGACTGACGCCCCGTCAGGTAGTTGAGCTGCACAGCAGCAGCGAATATGTGGTGTTTTTTATCGGCTTCCAGCCCGGTTTCCCCTATCTCGGCGGACTCGATTCCCGTCTGCACACGCCTCGCCGTGCTGAACCCAGAGTCGCGGTGCCCGCCGGATCGGTCGGCATCGGTGGCAGCCAGACTGGCATCTATCCGCTGGCCTCGCCCGGTGGCTGGCAGCTGATCGGACATACCTCCACCGCGCTGTTCGATCCGCGCCAGCAACCGCCTGTGTTGCTGCGTCCCGGCGACCGCGTGCGCTTTGTGCCGCAACAGGAGGGCGTATGTTAAACATTCTGCGAGCCGGACTGGCCACCACCATTCAGGATGCCGGTCGCGCTGGCTGGCGGCAGTATGGCATCAGCCCCGGCGGCGTGCTCGACTATCCCGCTATGTTTACTGCCAACGTGCTGGTGGGCAATGCGCCCCACAGCGCGGTGCTGGAGATCGTGCTGGGCCAGTTTAAAGCGGAGTTTACCCGCAATGGCTGGTTTGCGCTGACGGGGGCGGGCTGTCAGGCGGAGCTGGATGGTCAGCCGGTCTGGACAGGCTGGCGCACCGCAGTAAAAAAAGGGCAGGTACTCTCGCTGGCAATGCCGAAGCGCGGCATGCGCAGCTATCTGGCGGTGCAGGGCGGCTTTGATCTGCCGGAGATGCTCGGCTCGCTCAGCACCGATCTCAAAGCGGGTTTTGGCGGCTTCGAAGGGCGAATCTTGCAGGATGGCGATCGCCTGCCGCTGGGCAAACCGACCCGGACGTTCGACCGCAAAGCCGGGGTGCGGCAACTGCTGTGGGGCAACCGGATTCGTGCGCTGCCCGGTCCGGAGTACCACGAATTCAGCCGCGACGCGCAGCAGGCCTTCTGGCGCACCGCCTGGAAACTCAGCCCGCAAAGTAACCGGATGGGCTACCGGCTGGAGGGGCGGCAACTCAGTCGTGAAAATCCGCGTGAACTGCTGTCACACGGCGTCATGCCTGGCGTGATTCAGGTGCCACCCAGCGGACAGCCCATCGTGCTGATGGCGGATGCCCAGACTACCGGTGGCTATCCACGCATCGCCTCGGTTATCGAAGCCGATCTCTATCACCTGGCGCAAATCCGTCTGGGTGAACCTGTTCACTTTATTCACTGCACCCTGCCGGAGGCGATGCTGGCGCGCCAGCATCAGCAACGCGCACTGGATCAGATGATGTGGGGGCTTAATGAAGATTGATTTAAATGCCGATCTCGGTGAGGGCTGCGCCAGCGATGAGGCACTGCTGCAACTGGTCACTTCTGCCAACATCGCCTGTGGCTTCCATGCGGGTGACGCGCAGACCATGCTGCAGTCGGTGCGCTGGGCGCAGGCATCGGGCGTGGCCATCGGCGCGCATCCCTCGTTTCCCGACCGGGAAAACTTTGGCCGACGCGCCATGCAGCTGCCGCCGGAGACGCTTTACGCCCAGATGATCTACCAGATTGGCGCGCTGAAAAGCCTGGCGGAAAGTGAAGGGGCGCGGCTGGTCCACGTCAAACCGCACGGCATGCTCTACAACCAGGCCGCAGCCGATCCGGTGCTGGCTGACACCATCGCCCGCGCCATCAGGGCGGTTGACAGCCAGCTGATCGTGACTGGGCTGGCTGGCAGCGAATCGATCCGCGCCGCGGCGCACTACGGCTTACGCACCCGGGAAGAGGTTTTTGCTGACCGGGGTTACCTGAGCAGCGGGGCACTGGTGCCGCGCAGCGAACCGGGCGCACTGATTGAGGATGAACAGCAGGCCATTGATCAGACGCTGACGATGGTCCGGCAGGGCAAAGTCAGAAGTATCAGTGGTGAATGGGTCGCGGTGAATGCGCAGACCGTCTGCTTACATGGCGACGGCGCACACGCGCTGCAGTTTGCCCGGCGGTTGCGTGATGCCTTCGCCGCTCAGCAGATTGCGGTTACCAGCGCCTGAATAACATTTAGCCCGGCTTATGCCGGGTTTTTCAACTCTGAGGAAAAACCATGGAAAGTGCAGTCAATCTCTGGCCGTTACTGGGCATTGCCGCCATCGTTATCGGCTTCGTGTTACGTTTCAATCCGGTGCTGGTCGTGATCGTCGCCGGATTCGTCACCGGTCTGGCGGCGATGATGCCGCTGGCGGACATTCTGGAAAAGCTCGGCGCGGGTTTTCTGAACACCCGTAATCTGCCGCTGATTCTGCTGCTGCCGCTGGCGGTCATTGGCCTGCTGGAGCGTCACGGGCTGAAGGAGCGGGCACAGGCGTGGATCGCACAGATAAAAACGGCCACCGCCGGACGTCTGCTGATCGTCTATCTGTTTGTCCGTGAAATCACCGCCGCGCTGGGATTAACCAGCCTGGGTGGCCATCCGCAGATGGTACGTCCGTTGCTGGCCCCGATGGCAGAAGGGGCAACGGAAAACCGCTATGGTGAGATCACACCTGAACTGCGCTACCGGCTGCGCGCCATGTCTGCGGCCACCGATAATGTCGGCCTCTTCTTTGGTGAGGATATCTTCGTGGCATTTGGCGCGATTATCTTTATGCATAACTTTATGCAGGAGTCGGCCGGGATTCAGACCGAACCACTGCACATTGCGTTATGGGGCATTCCGACCGCGCTTGCCGCCTTTCTGATCCACTCGGCGCGTCTGATGCGTCTGGATCGTCAGCTGGCGCGGGAACTGCAGCAGCTGAACAACCAGGCGCTGAAAGCCCGGAGAGGTGAATAATGTTCCAGCAACAATATCTGATGTGGCTGGCGGGCGTTATTCTGCTGGTGGTCGCGATTCTCTCCTGGCGCGACAGCGCAAATCCGCGCCGTTTTACCACCGGACTCTTCTGGGCGTTGTATGGCCTGGTATTTCTGGTGGGGGACTGGACGACGCAGATGATGAGCAGCCTGATGGGCTCGGATGCCGCGGGCACCCGAATGCTGCACATCACCATCGGTGTCATTGTGGTCGTGATGGCATTGATCGCCGGTTTCGGGGGTGTCCGGCTGGGTCGTTATCATCAGCGCAGTGATGAAGAGAAGCAGGCCAGCGCAGGGCGTCTGGGCAATAAACTGTTTCTGCCCGCGCTGGCGATCCCGGTCGTGACTGTGATCGGTGTGCTGGCGTTTAACCATATTCCCGGTCTGCAGGATGCGGTTTTCGGACCCGGCAACCACGCCACGCTGGTGACGCTCTTCTCCATGATGGTGGGCTGTCTGATCGGCTGGCTGGTGGCGTTAAAACTGACCCATGAAACACCGGTGCAGTCGATGCAGGAGACCCGCCGTCTGCTGGATTCGGTTGGCTGGGCCTTTATTCTGCCGCAAATTCTCGCCACCCTGGGACTGCTCTTTACCAGTGCGGGCGTGGGCGGTGCGATTTCGCATCTGACTGAGACCTGGCTGGCGGTAGACAACCGCTTTGTCGCGGTCACCGTTTATGCCGTCGGGATGGCGCTGTTGACCATGATCATGGGTAACGCTTTTGCCGCGTTTCCGATTATTACCGCAGGCGTCGGCATCCCGATCTTAGTGCTGCAGCACGGTGGTAATCCGGCGGTGATGGCCGCGATTGGCATGTTCTCCGGCTACTGCGGCACCCTGATGACGCCGATGGCGGCCAACTTCAATATCGTCCCGGCCGCGCTGCTGGAACTGCCGGACCGTAACGCGGTGATCAGGGCTCAGATTCCAACCGGTGTGCTACTGTTAATTGTTAACATTTTCCTGCTCTATTTCCTGATGTTTTTGTGAGGCCGCATGAAAACTGTTCTGATGACCGCCTTTGAACCCTTTGGCGGTGAAACGATTAACCCGTCATGGGAAGCGGTCCGCGCACTGGAGGGCAAACAGATCGGTGACGCCACCATCGTTATCCGCCAGTTACCTGTCGTCTTCCGCGATGTGCTGACGGTGCTCTATCAGGCACTGGATGAGGTTAAACCGGATCTCATTCTGTCCGTGGGGCAGGCGGGGGGCCGCAGCGATATCAGTGTTGAACGCATCGGCATTAATGTGGATGACGCCCGTATCCCGGACAACGCCGGTCATCAGCCGGTGGATGAGCCCGTGGTCGCGGGCGGCCCGGCAGCCTACTTTTCCCGCCTGCCGATCAAAGCGATTGTTGCGGCCGTGCGCGAAGCGGGCATTCCCGCGTCGGTTTCACAAACCGCCGGCACCTTTACCTGCAACCGGGTGATGTATGGCCTGCTGCACTGGCTGGCGCAGCAGGAGCGCCCGGCGCGGGGTGGTTTTATCCATATCCCTTATCTGCCCGAGCAGGCGGCGCAGCATCCCGGTGTGCCGAGCATGGCGGTCGCAACGATTATCAGGGCGCTGGAAATTTCGGTGCAGGTGACGCTGGAAACCGGTGACGACATAAAACAGGTGGGCGGAGCCACCCATTAAGAGGATGAAGGATGCCTGAAGGACCGGAAATCCGCCGTGTGGCGGATAAACTTGAATTCGCGATTGTGGGGCAGCCGCTGACAGAGGCGTGGTTTGCATTTCCTCAGCTGAAAACCTACGAACCGGCCCTGATTGGCGAGCAGGTGCAGGCGATTGAGACGCGCGGAAAGGCGTTGCTGACGCACTTCAGCAATGGCCTGACGCTCTACAGTCACAACCAGCTCTACGGCGTCTGGCGCATCGTCAAACCCGACACCGAACTTAACACCACACGTCAGCTGCGGGTGCGGCTGGCGACGGCGGGCAAAGCGATTCTGCTCTACAGCGCCTCCGACATTGAACTGCTCAACGCAGATACGCTGGCGGCCCACCCGTTCCTGAATCGTATCGGACCGGATGTGCTGAGTAGCGGTGTGACGGTGGATGAGGTCAGGGAACGGTTGCTCTCACCCCGCTTCCGGCGACGCCAGTTCAGCGGGCTGCTGCTGGATCAGGCGTTTCTGGCCGGGCTGGGCAACTACCTGCGCGCTGAAATCCTCTGGCTGGCACAGCTGCTGCCTCACCATAAGGCTCAGGAGCTGAGCGACGATCAGCTGACTGCATTCAGCGAAGCACTGCTGTCGGTACCGCGTCACGCCTACCGGATGCGCGGAACCATGAAGAAATATCATGAGGAAGCGGCCTTTCAGTTTGAGGTGTTTCACCGCCAGGGCAAGACGTGCCGGCGCTGTGGCACAACCATAGAGAAGGGCACGCTCTCATCGCGGCCTTTTTACTGGTGTCCGGGCTGTCAGAGGTAGAGAGAGGATTAAGTGAAAAGCGGGCGAGGGCAGAAACAGGCTGCTATAAGACCGAGCCTGCTCAGGAAACACGGTCAGATCGGAAAGACGCAAAAGCCGTCATCCCTGACATGCTCGGCCCGCGCCATCCCTGGCGCGGGACGCTTTCCTCTTCTGACCGTGTTACCTGCGCATTGAACTTATTCGTGGCGGCCAGATTCACCTCTATGCAGGCTTCTCAACTGGCCGGGGCGGGGATCGCTCCCCGCCATCACGAACTTACTTCTCCAGCTTAGAGCTGAATTCACGCTCAGTGTAACCGGTGTACAGCTGACGCGGACGGGCAATCTTCATGCCTTCATCGTGCATCTCTTTCCAGTGTGCAATCCAGCCAACGGTACGGGCCATCGCGAAGATCACCGTAAACATGGAGGAAGGAATCCCCATCGCTTTCAGAATAATACCGGAGTAGAAGTCGACGTTAGGATAGAGCTTACGCTCGATGAAGTACGGGTCGTTCAGCGCGATGTGTTCCAGCTCCATCGCCACTTCCAGCAGGTCATCTTTCATACCCAGCTCATTCAGGACTTCATGGCAGGTATCACGCATCACGGTCGCGCGTGGATCGTAGTTTTTGTAAACGCGATGACCAAAGCCCATCAAGCGGAAGGAGTCATTCTTATCCTTGGCACGTTTAACGAACTCAGGAATGTGCTCAACGCTGCTGATCTCTTCCAGCATACGCAGTGTCGCTTCGTTTGCACCGCCGTGCGCCGGTCCCCACAGGGAGGCGATCCCGGCGGCGATACAGGCAAACGGGTTCGCACCACTTGAACCGGCGGTACGTACTGTTGAGGTAGAGGCGTTCTGCTCATGGTCAGCATGCAGAATCAGAATACGGTCCATGGCGCGTTCCAGCACCGGGTTAACTTTGTACTCTTCGCATGGCGTAGCGAACATCATGTGCAGGAAGTTACCGGCATAGGAGAGGTCGTTGCGCGGATAAACAAATGGCTGGCCGATGGAATATTTGTAACACATCGCTGCCATGGTCGGCATCTTGGAGAGCAGACGGAATGCCGCGATTTCGCGGTGGCGCTCAATGTTTACATCCAGCGAATCGTGGTAAAAAGCCGCCAGTGCACCGGTCACACCGCACATCACCGCCATCGGATGCGAGTCACGACGGAAGCCGTGGAACAGACGGGTAATCTGCTCATGAATCATCGTATGACGGGTAACGGTGGTGCGGAACTCATCAAACTGCTTCTGATCCGGCGCTTCGCCATTCAGCAGGATGTAGCACACTTCCAGATAGTTAGAGTGGGTCGCCAGCTCAGAAATAGGGAAACCACGGTGCAGCAGGATACCTTCGTCACCATCAATGAAGGTGATTTGCGATTCGCAGGACGCTGTAGAAGTGAAACCGGGATCGAAGGTGAACAGGCCACTTGCACCCAGAGAGCGGACATCAACCACATCCTGGCCCAGCGAGCCTTTCAGCACGTCCAGTTCAATAGATGTTCCATCTTGCAGGGTTAGCGTTACTTTTTTATCTGTCATTTTCGTCTCCATAGCGCCTTATGTAGGTAAGGATCTTTAGACACCTGAAACGCGTTCATGTTGCGGTTGGCAAAACAACACAGTATCACTCTGCGGCGATCAGGCCGGTGCAGGGTACAGAGTGAGCGGCGCGTTCCCAGCGGGAACCTGTGAGCCATGGACATGCTGCATATCGCGGTTGTTAAAGATCCGGTCAGGACATAACTTCTTGGTAACCAATAACCTGATGCTTTTTAATGCTCATTATCGCAATGTTACATAACTTGCGCTTAGGGGAAAGTGTATCCCCATAACTTTTGTGCATCATAGGAATTTACAGGCTTAGTTTGTAACTGAATTGTTGAACTATTGTCAAATCAGATAATTAAAATTGTATCAATTGTGAAAATCGTGAGTATGATCACTGTTCTACCTAAAATATACCAAAGAGTTTGTAGGGGAATTGTAATCAGAATGTGATCCTCCTATACTCCAGGCAGGTCTCCGGAACACCCTGACACCAGGAGCCACCCAGCGTTTACTACCGCGTCAATTAACACTGGATGTTGCTTGTTTGGTGACGGTTAAAGTCTGCCACGCGTTGTGATTAGACTCCGCCTCAGGTCCGGAGGAAGCAAAATAAAAAAGAGCTGTGTGGGCAAAACCGTGAAAAAACAAAGACCTGTCAACTTGGATCTCTCGACGATCCGGTTTCCCGTTACTGCAATATCATCCATTCTTCACCGCGTCTCCGGCGTAATCACCCTGGTTGCCATTGGCATCCTGCTGTGGCTACTCGGTCTCTCTCTCTCCTCTTCTGAAGGTTTCCAGCACGCTGCGTCCATTATGGATGGCTTCTTCGCGAAGTTTATCATGTGGGGCATCTTAACGGCGCTGGCCTATCACGCGGTGAGCGGGATTCGTCATATGTTGATGGATTTTGGTTATCTGGCTGAAACGCTGCAGGTCGGTAAGCGCTCAGCACATATAACTTTTGTGATCACTGTCGTGCTGGCAATTCTGGCGGGAGTCCTCGTATGGTAAGCAATGCATCCGCATTGGGTCGCAACGGCATTCAGGACTGGCTGCTGCTGCGCGCAACTGCAATTCTCATTACGCTCTACATCGTCTACATCCTCGGTTTCGTGGTGATGACAGACACGCTGACGTATGACCTGTGGCGTGGCTTCTTCGCCTCCGCCTTCACCAAAGTGTTCACGCTGCTGACGCTCTTCTCCATTCTGATCCACGGCTGGATCGGGATGTGGCAGGTGTTAACAGACTACGTTAAATCGCTGCCAACCCGTTTGTTGCTGCAGTTTGTGATTGTCGTGGCGCTGTTGTGGTATGCGATTTATGGCTTTGTTGTGGTGTGGGGTGTGTAAATGAGTTTGCCAATCAGAGAGTTTGATGCCGTGGTGATCGGCGCAGGTGGCGCAGGAATGCGCGCCGCACTGCAAATCTCCCAGGGCGGCCAGAGCTGTGCCCTGTTATCCAAAGTTTTCCCGACCCGTTCCCACACGGTATCTGCGCAGGGCGGTATCACCGTTGCGCTGGGTAATACCCACGAAGATAACTGGGAATGGCATATGTACGACACCGTCAAAGGTTCCGACTATATCGGTGACCAGGACGCGATTGAATATATGTGCAAAACCGGCCCGGAAGCGATTCTGGAGCTGGAGCATATGGGCCTGCCATTCTCCCGTCTGGAAGATGGCCGTGTTTATCAGCGTCCGTTTGGTGGTCAGTCGAAAAACTTCGGCGGCGAGCAGGCGGCACGTACGGCGGCGGCCGCTGACCGTACCGGTCACGCCCTGCTGCATACGCTCTATCAGCAGAACCTGAAAAACAAAACCACCATCTTCTCGGAGTGGTACGCGCTGGATCTGGTGAAAAACGCCGATGGCGCGGTAGTGGGTTGTACCGCTATCTGCATCGAAACCGGCGAAACCGTCTACTTCAAAGCGAAGGCGACCATTCTGGCGACCGGCGGTGCAGGCCGTATCTATCAGTCCACCACCAACGCCCACATCAACACCGGTGACGGTGTCGGTATGGCGCTGCGCGCAGGCGTGCCGGTGCAGGATATGGAGATGTGGCAGTTCCACCCAACCGGCATCGCGGGTGCGGGTGTGCTGGTCACGGAAGGCTGCCGTGGTGAAGGGGGCTACCTGCTGAACAAACATGGCGAGCGCTTCATGGAGCGTTATGCGCCAAACGCCAAAGACCTGGCGGGCCGCGACGTGGTTGCGCGTTCGATGATGATTGAAATCCGTGAAGGTCGCGGCTGTGACGGTCCGTGGGGCCCGCACATCAAACTGAAACTCGATCATCTGGGTAAAGAGGTGCTGGAATCGCGTCTGCCGGGTATCCTGGAGCTGTCGCGCACCTTTGCTCACGCCGATCCGATCAAAGAGCCTATCCCGGTTATCCCGACCTGCCACTACATGATGGGCGGCATTCCGACCAAAGTAACCGGTCAGGCGCTGCGCGTGAACGAGCAGGGCGAAGATGTGGTGATTCCTGGCCTGTTCGCCGTCGGCGAAATCGCCTGTGTTTCGGTGCACGGAGCCAACCGTCTGGGTGGTAACTCCCTGCTGGACCTGGTGGTCTTTGGCCGCGCGGCGGGTCTGCATCTGCTGGAGAGCATCCAGGAGCAGGGCGACCTGCGGGATGCGACCGAAGATGAAATCGCCGTGGCGATGGAGCGTTTCAACCGCTGGGAAAACAACACCACCGGTGAAGACCCGGTTGAGATTCGCAAAGCGCTGCAACGCTGCATGCAGAACAACTTCTCGGTCTTCCGTGAAGGTGATGCGATGGCACAGGGTCTGGAAGAGCTGAAAGAGATTCGCCAGCGCCTGAAGTCAGCGCGTCTGGATGACCGCTCACCCGATTTCAACACCCAGCGTATTGAGTGCCTGGAGCTGGATAACCTGATGGAGACGGCCTTTGCCACGGCGGTCGCGGCTAACTACCGCACCGAGAGCCGCGGTGCGCACAGTCGCTTCGACTTCCCGGATCGTGATGATGAAAACTGGCTGTGCCACAGTCTTTATGTCCCGGAAACCGAAAGCATGACGCGCCGTGAGGTGAACATGCAGCCGAAACTGCGCGCGGCCTTCCCGCCGAAAGTGCGCACCTACTAATTCCGGAGACGACGATGAGACTCGAGTTTTCAATTTATCGCTACAATCCAGACGTCGACGACAAACCGCGTATGCAGGATTACACGCTGGAATCGGAAGATGGTCGTGACATGATGCTGCTGGATGCGCTGATCCGCCTGAAAGAGAAAGATCCGACCCTGGCCTTCCGTCGCTCCTGCCGTGAAGGTGTCTGCGGCTCTGACGGCCTCAACATGAACGGTAAAAACGGTCTGGCCTGCATCACGCCGGTATCGGCACTGGGCAACGGAAAACAGAAAATTGTTATCCGTCCGCTGCCGGGCTTACCGGTCGTGCGTGACCTGGTAGTAGACATGAGCCAGTTTTATGCACAATATGAGAAAATTAAGCCTTTCCTGTTGAATAATGGGGAAAATCCGCCTGCACGTGAACATCTGCAGTCACCGGATGAGCGTGAACATCTGGATGGCCTGTACGAATGTATTCTCTGTGCCTGCTGCTCAACCTCCTGCCCGTCATTCTGGTGGAATCCGGAGAAGTTTATTGGTCCAGCCGGTCTGCTGGCCGCATACCGCTTCCTGATTGACAGCCGCGACACTGAAACCGAGTCGCGCCTCGACAATCTGAATGATGCTTTCAGCGTATTCCGCTGTCACAGCATTATGAACTGTGTGAGCGTATGCCCGAAAGGGCTCAACCCGACGCGCGCCATCGGCCATATCAAGTCGATGCTGCTGCAGCGCGGTGCATGATGTGTACTTGCCGGGAACCTCAGGTTCCCGGTGTTTTACGGAAGCCTCTGTAAGCGCGGTGATGACCACGTTTACAAAGGTTCCCTTACGGGCCACGCGCGCTGCGCAGAGTGCTCGTATCGCTGAACTCACTACGGCAAACCGCGAAAGCGGCAACAAATGAAACCTCAAAAAAGCATAGCAATGCTTAAGGGATCACAATGCAGAACAGCGCGATGAAACCCTGGCTGGACTCTTCCTGGCTGGCCGGCGCGAATCAGTCTTACATAGAGCAGCTCTATGAGGATTTCCTGACCGATCCTGACTCTGTCGATGCAGTGTGGCGCTCGATGTTCCAGCAGTTACCGGGCACCGGAATGAAACCTGAGCAGTTTCACTCCACCACACGTGAGTACTTCCGTCGCCTGGCGAAAGACGCATCTCGTTACACCTCATCTCTCTCCGATCCGGAAACCAACTCCAAGCAAGTGAAAGTGTTGCAGCTGATTAACGCGTTCCGTTTTCGCGGTCATCAGCACGCCAACCTCGATCCGCTTGGCCTGTGGAAACAGGACCGGGTGGCCGATCTTGATCCCGCTTTTCACGATCTGACCGAGGCCGATTTTCAGGAAAGCTTTAACGTCGGCTCTTTTGCCATCGGCAAAGAGACCATGAAGCTGGCCGATCTCTTCGAGGCGCTGACCCAGACTTACTGCGGCTCGATTGGTGCGGAATATATGCACATCAACAACACCGATGAGAAACGCTGGATCCAGCAGCGTCTTGAGTCCGTGGCGGGCCGTGCAGCCTTCAGTAACGAAGAGAAAAAAGGTTTCCTGAAAGAGCTGACCGCCGCAGAAGGGCTGGAGAAATATCTGGGAGCGAAATTCCCGGGTGCGAAACGCTTCTCGCTGGAAGGTGGCGACGCGCTGATTCCGATGCTGCGCGAAATGATCCGTCATGCCGGTAAGAGCGGAACCCGTGAAGTGGTGCTGGGTATGGCGCACCGCGGCCGTCTCAACGTGCTGATCAACGTGCTGGGTAAAAAGCCGCAGGATCTGTTCGACGAGTTCGCCGGTAAGCACAAAGAGCATCTGGGCACCGGTGACGTGAAGTACCACATGGGCTTCTCCTCTGACGTGGAAACGGAAGGCGGCCTGGTGCATCTGGCGCTGGCGTTTAACCCGTCGCATCTGGAGATCGTCAGCCCGGTGGTGATGGGCTCGGTTCGTGCCCGTCTCGATCGCCTTGATGAGCCAGCCAGCAATAAAGTCTTACCGATCACCATTCACGGTGATGCGGCCGTCATTGGTCAGGGCGTGGTTCAGGAAACCCTGAACATGTCTCAGGCGCGCGGTTATGAAGTGGGTGGCACGGTTCGTATCGTGATCAACAACCAGGTGGGCTTTACCACCTCTAACCCGAAAGATGCGCGCTCTACGCCATACTGCACCGACATCGGCAAAATGGTGCTGGCGCCGATCTTCCACGTCAACGCTGACGACCCGGAAGCGGTGGCCTTTGTTACCCGTCTGGCACTCGACTACCGCAACACCTTTAAGCGTGATGTGTTTATCGATCTGGTCTGCTATCGCCGTCATGGTCACAACGAGGCGGATGAGCCAAGTGCGACCCAGCCGCTGATGTACCAGAAAATCAAAAAACACCCGACGCCACGCAAAATCTACGCTGACCGTCTAGAAGGTGAAGCCGTTGCCACGCAGGAAGATGCGACCGAGATGGTCAATCTTTACCGTGACGCGCTGGATGCGGGCGAGTGTGTGGTGCCGGAATGGCGTCCGATGAGCCTGCACTCCTTTACCTGGTCGCCTTACCTGAACCATGAGTGGGATGAGCCTTATCCGGCGCAGGTTGAGCTGAAACGACTGAAGGAGCTGGCGCTGCGTATCAGCCAGGTGCCTGAAGAGGTGGAAGTTCAGTCGCGTGTCGCCAAGATCTACAACGATCGTCGCCTGATGGCCGAAGGTGAAAAAGCCTTCGACTGGGGCGGGGCAGAGAACCTGGCCTACGCCACACTGGTCGATGAAGGCATTCCGGTGCGCCTGTCGGGCGAAGATACCGGTCGCGGCACCTTCTTCCACCGTCACGCTGTTATTCATAACCAGGCGAATGGCTCTACCTACACCCCGCTGCACCATGTGCACAGTGGTCAGGGCCAGTTTAAAGTCTGGGACTCCGTGCTGTCCGAAGAGGCGGTGCTGGCCTTTGAATATGGCTACGCAACGGCTGAACCGCGCATCCTAACCATCTGGGAAGCGCAGTTTGGTGACTTCGCCAACGGCGCACAGGTGGTTATCGATCAGTTCATCAGCTCCGGTGAGCAGAAATGGGGCCGCATGTGTGGTCTGGTGATGCTGCTGCCGCACGGCTATGAAGGTCAGGGGCCAGAGCACTCCTCTGCGCGTCTGGAGCGTTATCTGCAACTCTGCGCTGAGCAGAACATGCAGGTCTGCGTGCCTTCAACCCCGGCGCAGGTTTACCACATGCTGCGTCGTCAGGCGCTGCGCGGTATGCGTCGTCCGCTGATTGTGATGTCACCGAAATCACTGCTGCGTCATCCGCTGGCGATCTCAACGCTGGATGAACTGGCAAACGGCAGTTTCCAGCCGGCGATTGGTGAAATTGACGATCTCGATCCGCAGGGCGTGAAACGCGTCGTGCTCTGTTCCGGTAAAGTCTATTACGACCTGCTGGAGCAGCGTCGTAAAAACGAGCAGACCGATGTGGCCATCGTGCGCATCGAGCAGCTCTATCCTTTCCCGCATCAGGCGGTACAGGAAGCATTAAAAGCGTATTCTCACGTGCAGGATTTTGTCTGGTGTCAGGAAGAGCCGCTGAATCAGGGCGCCTGGTATTGCAGCCAGCATCACTTCCGTGAAGTTGTGCCGTTTGGCGCGACCTTACGTTATGCAGGCCGCCCGGCATCCGCCTCACCGGCCGTGGGTTACATGTCCGTACACCAACAACAGCAGCAAGACCTGGTTAATGACGCGCTGAACGTTAATTAATTAAAAGGAAAGATAATGAGTAGCGTAGATATTCTCGTTCCCGACCTGCCTGAATCGGTTGCCGATGCCTCAGTGGCAACCTGGCACAAAAAACCAGGCGATGCCGTCACTCGCGATGAAGTGCTGGTTGAAATCGAAACCGACAAAGTGGTGCTGGAAGTGCCTGCGGCGGCTGACGGTATCCTGGAAGCCGTGCTGGAAGAAGAGGGCGCCACCGTCACTTCACGCCAGATCCTGGGCCGCCTGAAAGAGGGCAACAGCGCCGGTAAAGAGACCAGCGCGAAGTCTGAAAGCAAAGAGTCGACTCCGGCTCAGCGTCAGACCGCGTCGCTGGAAGAAGAGAGCAACGATGCGCTCAGCCCGGCTATCCGCCGTCTGATTGCTGAGCACAACCTGGATGCCTCGCAGATCAAAGGCAGCGGTGTGGGCGGACGTCTGACCCGTGAAGATGTTGAAAAACATCTTGCCAGCAAGCCGCAGGATACTAAAGCTGCCGCACCGGCCGCTGAAGCCGCAGCCGCGCCGCAGCCGATCGCAAATCGCAGCGAAAAACGCGTGCCGATGACCCGTCTGCGTAAGCGTGTTGCTGAGCGTCTGCTGGAAGCGAAAAACAGCACCGCGATGCTGACCACCTTCAACGAAATCAACATGAAGCCCATCATGGATCTGCGCAAGCAGTATGGTGAAGCTTTTGAGAAGCGTCACGGTGTGCGTCTGGGCTTCATGTCCTTCTACCTGAAAGCGGTGGTTGAAGCGCTGAAACGCTATCCGGAAGTGAACGCCTCTATCGATGGCGAAGATGTGGTTTACCACAACTACTTCGACGTCAGCATTGCGGTCTCCACGCCGCGCGGTCTGGTGACGCCAGTGCTGCGTGACGTCGATGCGCTGAGCATGGCGGACATCGAGAAGAAAATTAAAGAGCTGGCCGTGAAAGGCCGTGACGGTAAGCTGACGGTTGAGGATCTGACCGGCGGTAACTTTACCATCACCAACGGCGGCGTCTTTGGTTCACTCATGTCTACGCCGATCATCAACCCACCGCAGAGCGCCATTCTGGGCATGCACGCTATCAAAGATCGCCCGATGGCGGTCAATGGTCAGGTTGTGGTGCTGCCAATGATGTATCTGGCGCTCTCCTACGACCATCGCCTGATCGATGGCCGTGAATCTGTGGGTTATCTGGTTGCAGTGAAAGAGATGCTGGAAGATCCAGCACGTCTGCTGCTGGATGTCTGATTTTCACCGGGCGCACCTTCGCGTGCGCCCAACCTCATTACTCTTTTCAGACCTGAATGGATAGAACATCATGAACTTACACGAATACCAGGCGAAACAGCTGTTTGCACGGTATGGCATGCCGGCACCAACGGGTTACGCCTGTACTACACCACGTGAAGCGGAAGAAGCAGCCTCTAAAATTGGCGCAGGCCCGTGGGTAGTTAAATGTCAGGTTCATGCCGGTGGCCGCGGTAAAGCGGGCGGTGTGAAAGTGGTTAACAGCAAAGAAGATATCCGTGCTTTTGCTGAAAACTGGCTGGGCAAACGCCTGGTGACCTATCAGACAGATGCGAACGGCCAGCCGGTTAACCAGATTCTGGTTGAAGCTGCGACCGACATCGACCAGGAACTCTACCTGGGTGCGGTGGTGGATCGTGCTACCCGTCGTGTGATTTTCATGGCCTCAACCGAAGGCGGCGTGGAAATCGAAAAAGTAGCGGAAGAGACTCCGCATCTGATCCACAAAATGGCGCTGGATCCGCTGACCGGTCCGCAGCCGTACCAGGGCCGCGAGCTGGCATTCAAACTCGGTCTGACCGGTAAGCTGGTCGGCCAGTTCACCAAGATCTTTATGGGTCTGGCGACACTGTTCCTGGAGCGCGATCTGGCGATGGTTGAGATCAACCCGCTGGTGATCACCAAGCAGGGCGACCTGATCTGCCTGGATGGCAAACTGGGTGCCGATGGCAATGCCCTGTTCCGCCAGCCAGAGCTGCGCGAAATGCGCGATCCAAGCCAGGAAGATCCCCGTGAAGCGCACGCGACACAGTGGGAACTGAACTATGTTGCGCTGGAAGGCAACATCGGCTGTATGGTTAACGGCGCAGGTCTGGCGATGGGCACCATGGACATCGTTAAGCACCACGGCGGCCAGCCAGCAAACTTCCTTGATGTCGGCGGCGGCGCAACCAAAGAGCGCGTAACCGAAGCCTTCAAAATCATCCTCTCTGACGATGCGGTGAAAGCCGTCTTCGTTAACATCTTCGGCGGTATCGTACGCTGTGACCTGATTGCCGACGGCATCATCGGCGCAGTTGCTGAAGTGGGTGTGAATGTGCCAGTGGTGGTACGTCTGGAAGGTAACAACGCCGAGCTGGGCGCCCAGAAACTGGCGGACAGCGGTCTGAACATCATTGCAGCAACCAGCCTGACAGACGCCGCACAGCGTGTTGTTGCTGCCGCGGAGGGTAAATAATGTCCATTCTGATCGACAAAAACACCAAAGTCATTTGCCAGGGTTTCACCGGTGGCCAGGGGACTTTCCATTCTGAACAGGCGCTGGCCTACGGTACCCAACTGGTTGGCGGCGTCACGCCAGGCAAAGGCGGCACGACTCACCTCGGCCTGCCGGTGTTCAACACCGTGCGCGAAGCGGTAGAAGCGACTGGCGCAACGGCAACCGTGATCTACGTTCCGGCACCGTTCTGCAAAGATGGCATCTTGGAAGCGATTGAAGCGGGCATCAAACTGATCATCACCATCACCGAAGGTATCCCGACGCTGGATATGCTGACCGTGAAGGTGAAGCTGGATGAAGCCGGCGTGCGGATGATCGGTCCAAACTGCCCGGGTGTTATCACCCCAGGCGAATGCAAAATCGGCATCATGCCGGGCCACATTCACCAGCCGGGCCGCGTGGGTATCGTCTCACGTTCCGGTACGCTGACCTATGAAGCGGTTAAGCAGACCACCGATATCGGTTACGGCCAGTCGACCTGTGTGGGTATCGGCGGCGACCCGATCCCGGGATCTAACTTCATCGACATCCTGAAACTGTTCCAGGATGACCCGCAGACGGAAGCGATCGTGATGATCGGTGAGATCGGCGGCAGCGCAGAAGAAGAAGCGGCAGCCTTCATCAAAGAGCACGTGACCAAGCCTGTCGTGGGTTACATCGCGGGTGTGACGGCGCCTAAAGGCAAACGTATGGGCCATGCGGGCGCCATCATTGCCGGTGGTAAAGGCACCGCTGATGAGAAGTTTGCGGCGCTGGAAGCGGCAGGCGTGAAGACCGTTCGCAGTCTGGCGGACATCGGTGACGCCGTGAAAGCAGTATTACCGGCTAAATAAGCCAGCGTCATCTGAGACTCAGCCACCTTCGGGTGGCTTTTTTTTGCGATTAACCCGGGGGAGAGGGCCGTCAGCGGAAAGGGAAACAGGCTGCATGATAATGGCGTCCGGGCGCCTGCCAGGTTAATGAATAATGGCAAACGTGATCTATTTTCTCACTCCTGATTTAAGTAATGACATCTTATTAACAAGAATCCTACCTGACCTTATCTGGAAACTTATTGCGTTATTCCAGATCAATTAATCGCGACTTATATCCAACTATTTCTCTGGCAAAGCGCAACGCTAAGGGCGTAAATTGCGCTGCATCAATCCAGCCTTTTACACACATTTTCAAACGTCTGCTCAACCCGGGATGACACCCGCTTTTCTCCTGTTATAGCACGCGTTAATGAAAGCGCGGATTGACAATTCAGAGCTGCTGCATGCGTGACTGACCTGTCCCGGCAGCTTACAGGCCGGGTCTGCGGGTAATAAAAAAACTGGAATCAATAAACAGTCGTTCCTGACCCCGATTACGTTCGCGATTCGCGCGCGCAATTGAGAGAAAGCGAGGAGCAAGGAGTCCTTATGTTAGATATCGTCGAGCTGTCGCGATTACAGTTTGCCTTAACGGCGATGTACCATTTTCTGTTCGTCCCTTTAACGCTGGGTATGGCGTTTCTGCTGGCGATTATGGAAACGGTCTATGTGCTGAGCGGCAAACAGATTTATAAAGATATGACGAAGTTCTGGGGCAAGTTATTTGGCATTAACTTTGCGCTGGGTGTGGCCACCGGACTGACGATGGAATTTCAGTTCGGCACTAACTGGTCCTATTACTCTCACTACGTCGGCGATATCTTCGGTGCGCCGCTCGCCATTGAAGGTCTGATGGCGTTCTTCCTGGAATCGACCTTTGTCGGCCTGTTCTTCTTTGGCTGGGATCGGCTGGGCAAAGTGCAACACATGGCGGTCACCTGGCTGGTGGCGCTGGGATCGAACATGTCGGCGCTCTGGATTCTGGTCGCCAACGGCTGGATGCAGAACCCGATCGCCTCTGAATTTAACTTCGAAACCATGCGTATGGAGATGGTCAGCTTCTCGCAGCTGGTGCTGAACCCGGTCGCGCAGGTCAAATTCGTGCACACCGTGGCGGCGGGTTATACCACCGGTGCGATGTTTATTCTCGGCATCAGCGCGTGGTACATGCTGAAAGGGCGTGATCTCGCCTTTGCAAAACGCTCGTTCGCCATTGCCGCCAGCTTTGGTATGGCTGCGGTGCTGTCAGTGATCCTGCTGGGCGATGAGTCCGGCTATGAAATGGGTGACGTGCAGAAAACCAAACTCGCCGCGATTGAAGCCGAGTGGGAGACCCAGCCGGCACCGGCTTCATTTACGCTGTTTGGTCTGCCGGATCAGGCGACTCAGGAGAACCGCTATGCGATTCAGATCCCCTGGCTGCTGGGCCTGATCGCCACCCGATCCACCGATACGCCCGTCACCGGCCTGAAAGATCTGATGGCACAGCATGAGGTGCGCATCCGCAACGGCATGAAGGCCTACACCCTGCTGAATGAGCTGCGCAGCGGCAGCCAGGATCCGGCAGTACGTGACGCCTTTAACAGTCACAAACAGGATCTCGGCTACGGTCTGCTGCTGAAACGCTATACCGACAACGTGGCGGATGCGACGGACGCGCAGATCAGGCAGGCGACGCAGGATTCCATCCCGCGTGTGGCACCACTTTACTTCGCGTTTCGCATCATGGTGCTGTGCGGCGTGCTGCTGCTGGCCATCATCACGCTTTCCTTCTGGAGCGTGATACGCAATCGCATCGGTAAGAACCGCGGGTTGCTGAAAGCGGCACTGCTGGGGATTCCGCTGCCGTGGATTGCGGTGGAATCAGGCTGGTTTGTCGCAGAGTATGGCCGTCAGCCCTGGGCCATCGGTGAAATTCTGCCGACGGCGGTGGCTAACTCCTCCCTGACCACAGGCGATCTGCTGTTCTCGATGATTCTGATCTGTGGCCTCTACACCCTGTTCCTGGTGGCTGAAATGTACCTGATGTTCAAATTCGCCCGCCTCGGGCCGAGCAGTCTGAAAACCGGGCGTTATCACCACGAGCAGATCACGGCAACCCCTCAGCCGGTACAGGGATAAGGAGAGCGACCATGTTTGATTACGAAGTTCTGCGCTTTGTCTGGTGGCTGTTGATTGGCGTGCTGCTGATCGGCTTTGCCGTCGCCGATGGTTTCGATATGGGCGTCGGTATGCTGACACGCATTCTGGGACGCTCCGATACCGAACGTCGCATCATGATTAACACCATCGCACCGCACTGGGACGGCAACCAGGTCTGGCTGATCACCGCCGGAGGGGCGCTGTTTGCCGCCTGGCCGATGGTCTACGCGGCCGCCTTTTCGGGCTTCTATGTGGCGATGATCCTCGTGCTTGCGTCGCTCTTCTTCCGTCCGGTCGGTTTCGACTACCGCTCAAAGATTGAAGACAACCGCTGGCGCGGTGCCTGGGACTGGGGCATTTTCATTGGCAGTTTTGTCCCGCCGCTGGTGATTGGCGTGGCGTTTGGCAACCTGTTACAGGGCGTGCCGTTCCATGCCGACGAGTATCTGCGTCTGTTCTACACCGGTAACTTCTTCCAGCTGCTGAATCCATTTGGTCTGCTGGCGGGAGTGGTCAGTGTGGCGATGATTCTGGCGCAGGGTGCGACCTATCTGCAGATGCGCACCACCGGTGAACTGCATCTGCGTTCACGCACCGCCGCCCAGCTTGCCGCGCTGGTGATGATGGTCTGCTTCATCCTGGCAGGTGTCTGGGTGAAATATGGCATTGATGGCTATGTGGTGACCAGCCCTCTGGATCACTTCGCCGCCTCCAACCCGCTGGGTAAAACCGTGGTGCGCGAAGCGGGAGCCTGGCTTGTGAATTTCCAGCAGCATCCTGTGCTGTGGCTGTTCCCGCTGCTGGGTGTGCTTCTGCCGCTGCTGACCATCTTCTGCTCACGGGTGGAGAAGGGGGCCTGGGCGTTCCTGTTCTCCTCGCTGACGCTGGCCTGCGTCATCATGACGGCGGGTATTGCGATGTTCCCGTTCATCATGCCGTCCAGCACCGTGCCGGGCACCAGCCTGACGATGTGGGACGCCACGTCCAGCCTGCTGACCCTGCAAACCATGACCATTGCCGCCGTTATCTTTGTGCCGATCATTCTCGCCTACACCACCTGGTGCTACTGGAAGATGTTTGGTCGTATCACCAAAGAGCATATTGAAAGCAACAGTCACTCACTCTACTGATTAAGGAGATGTCGCATGTGGTATTTTGCCTGGATTCTCGGCACTCTGCTGGCCTGTGCCTTTGGTATCATCACCGCGCTGGCGATTGAGCACATTGAAGCGCAGGATGAGTCTCACTGATGCGAACGCTGATTCGGATGCTGTATGATCTGATGGATAAGGGCCCGTTACGGGCCCTCTCTCTGCTGCTGGCACTGCTGACGGCGGGCGGGGTGATGTGGGATCCTGCACGCTTTGCCAATCAGGCAGGGGAGTTACCTGCGCTGCAGGCGCTGGTGCTGATCTGGGCGGTCTGCTGCGGGGTGATCCACGGCGTGGGTTTCCGGCCACGAAAAACCCGATGGCAGGCGCTGTTTACGCCGTTACCCGCCGTAGTGGTGTTAATGATTGCCCTTTACCGTTTTTACGTTTAGCCCCCGCCTTACCGGCGCTGTCAGTGAATATTTGTCAGCGTACGGTCAATAAATCTCCCTGAAATCGTTCCGTTTGTTACGGAGCGATAATTATTTTCGCCTGGCTCTGGCGACCCATTCCCAACCCCAATTCTCTTGCGTATAGTAGCATCGTTTAAAACGAGGCCGGGATGTAGAGTGAGTACAACGCTGTTTCGCTGGCCGGTTCGGGTCTACTACGAAGACACTGATGCCGGTGGTGTGGTTTATCACGCCAGCTATATCGCTTTTTATGAACGAGCACGTACCGAGATGTTGCGACAGCACCATTTCAATCAGCAGACGCTGTTAGAGCAGCAGGTCGCTTTTGTGGTACGACGTATGACGGTGGACTACCTGTCGGCGGCGCGTCTTGATGACCTTCTGGAGATCCAGAGTGAAGTGACATCAATGACACGGGCCACGATGACGTTCACGCAGCGTATCGTGAATACTGAAGGCAAAGTGCTCAATGAGGCAGAAGTCCTGATTGCCTGCATTAACCCACATCTGATGAAGCCGATTGCGCTTCCCAAGTCTATTGTCGCGGAGTTCAAGCAGTGACTGACATGAACATTCTTGATTTGTTCCTGAAGGCGAGCCTTCTGGTCAAACTTATCATGTTGATTTTGATCGGCTTTTCTATTGCCTCCTGGGCCATCATTATTCAGCGCACACGTATTCTGAATGCGGCCGGAAGAGAAGCGGAGGCGTTTGAAGACAAGTTCTGGTCGGGTATCGAACTTTCGCGTCTCTACCAGGAGAGTCAGGAGCGTCGGGACGAACTGGCTGGTTCTGAGCAGATTTTCTACGCCGGCTTTAAAGAGTTTGCCCGTCTGCATCGCGCCAATAATCATGCGCCGGAAGCGGTCATTGATGGCGCCAGCCGTGCGATGCGCATCTCGCTGAACCGCGAGCTGGAAACGCTGGAAAACCACATTCCTTTCCTCGGCACCGTCGGTTCCATCAGCCCCTACATCGGGCTGTTCGGCACCGTCTGGGGGATCATGCACGCCTTTATCGCGCTGGGCGCGGTGAAGCAGGCGACGCTGCAGATGGTGGCGCCAGGTATTGCTGAAGCACTGATTGCGACCGCGATCGGTCTGTTTGCCGCGATTCCGGCGGTGATGGCGTACAACCGCCTGAACCAGCGCGTCAACAAACTGGAGCAGGGCTACGACAACTTCATGGAAGAGTTCACGGCCATCCTGCATCGCCAGGCTTTCTCCAGCGATAACGCTAAGTAAACAGAGGTTAATGATGGCCAGAGTACGTGGTCGCAAACACCGCGACCTGAAGTCGGAAATCAACATCGTTCCGCTGCTGGACGTCCTGCTGGTGCTGTTGCTGATCTTCATGGCAACCGCACCCATTATTACCCAGAGCGTGGAAGTGGATCTGCCGGATGCGACCGACTCCAAAACCGTTTCCAGCGACGACAATCCGCCGGTGATTGTTGAGGTGGCGGGCGTGGGTCAGTACAGCCTGGTGGTGGATCACGATCGCATGGATCAGCTTCCGCCCGAGCAGGTGATCAGCGAAGCGCAGCGTCGACTGGAAGCGAATCCTAAGACGGTCTTTTTGATCGGGGGCGCGAAAGAGGTGCCTTACGATGAAATTATTAAAGCGCTCAACCTGCTGCACCAGGCGGGTGTTAAATCTGTCGGTTTGATGACGCAGCCGATTTAAAATCGAACCGTTTTTTGGGAACCGAGTGTGTCGAAGGCAACCGAGCAAAACGAGAAGTTAAAGCGCGCGATAATCATTTCGGTGATTCTGCATATCGTGCTGATCGCGCTGCTGGTATGGAGCTCGTTTAATGAGCATGTTGACCCCAGCAGTGCGGGTGGCGGCGGCAGTGATATCGATGCGGTGATGGTCGATCCCGGCGCCGTCGTCAGCCAGTATAACCGTCAGCAGAACCAGCAGAGCGACAGCCAGCGTGCTGAGCAGCAGCGTAAAAAGCAGGCGCAGCAGCAGGCTGAAGAGCTGCAGGAGAAGCAGGCCGCCGAACAGCAGCGTCTGAAAGCGCTGGAAAAAGAGCGCTTAGCTGCGCAGGAAGCGGCAAAAGAAGAGGCTAAACAGCAGGCTGAGCAGCAGAAAGCGGCCGAACAGGCCGCTAAACAGGCGGCTGAGCAGCAGAAAACCGCTGAAGCGGCAGCCGCAAAAGCGAAGGCTGAAGCTAAAGCACAGGCGGATGCCCAGGCGAAAGCCGCGGCTGAGCAGGCGAAACAGGCTGCTGCCGAAGCAAAGAAGCAGGCTGATCAGCAGGCGAAAGCCGCTGCGGCGGCGGCGGCAAAAGAGAAAGCCGTCGCCGAAGCGAAGGCAAAGTCTGACGCGGAGGCCAAAGCGGCAGCGGAAGCTAAAGTGAAAGCGGCCGCCGAGGCCAAAGCGAAAGCGGCTGAAGAGGCGAAAGAGAAAGCCGCAGAAGCCAAAGAAAAAGCCGCAGAGGCAGCGAAAGAGAAAGCAGCGGAAGCCGCAAAAGCCAAAGCGGAAGCCGCGAAAGAGGCGGCGAAAGAAGCGGCGAAAGAGAAAGCGGAAGCCGCGGCCAAAGCGAAAGCCGATGCGGCAGCGAAAGCCAAAGCGGACGCGGCTGCCAAAGCGAAAGCCGATGCCGCCGCGAAGGCCAAAGCCGACGCGAAAGCGAAAGCCGCCGCCGATGCGGCTAACGACAGCGATGTCGATGATCTGCTGGGTGGACTGGCTTCTGGTAAAAATGCACCGAAAAGCGGGGCCGCTGGCGGCGGCGCAGCAGGGCAGGGAAACCAGAAGAAAGCGGGTGCGTCAGGCGCGGAAATCAACTCCTACATGGGGCAGGTGGTCAGTGCGATTCAAAGCCGCTTCTATGATGCCGATCTGTATCGCGGAAAAACCTGTGATTTGCGGATTAAACTTGCGCCGGATGGCCTGTTGATTGATGTTAAGTCAGAAGGTGGGGACCCCGCGCTCTGTCAGGCCGCGATTACCGCCGCCCGACAGGCACGTATTCCGAAGCCGCCTTCCCAGGCGGTCTACGAAGTGTTTAAGAACGCCCCTATGCGTTTTAAACCGCAATAATGCAGTAACGGGCGGCAAGTTGATCTATGTTTAGCTTGCCGTACTTAAGTTCTACTCGTGGTTTCCAGGAACAGTGCCAATTATCGTGGACTGAGGTTCAGATAAGGGAGATAAAATGAAGCAAGCTCTTCGCGTTACGTTAGGCTTTTTTATCCTGCTGTGGGCAGCCATGCTGCATGCAGAAGTTCGAATTGAGATTACCCAGGGCGTCAACACTGCTCGCCCGATTGGCGTTGTGCCATTTAAGTGGACGGGTGCAGGTGCCGCGCCGGAAGATATCGGCGGCATCGTGGCCGCTGACCTGCGCAACAGTGGCAAATTTAATCCGCTGGATCGCTCACGTCTGCCTCAGCAGCCTGGCAGCGCACAGGAAGTTCAGCCTGCGGCCTGGAGCGCCCTGGGCATCGACGCGGTTGTGGTCGGTCAGGTCGCCGCTAACCCGGATGGCAGCTATCAGGTTTCTTATCAGCTGGTCGATACCGGTGGTGCACCGGGAACCGTGCTGGCGCAGAACACCTATAAAGTCACCAAACAGTGGCTGCGTTATGCCGGTCACACCGCCAGTGATGAAACCTTCGAGAAGCTGACCGGCATCAAGGGCGCTTTCCGTACCCGTATCGCCTATGTCGTGCAGACCAACGGCGGCCAGTTCCCGTATGAGCTGCGCGTAGCGGATTACGATGGTTACAACCAGTTTGTGGTTCATCGTTCACCACAGCCTCTGATGTCGCCAGCCTGGTCTCCGGATGGCAGCAAAGTGGCTTACGTGACCTTTGAAAGCGGCAAGTCTGCGCTGGTGGTTCAGACGCTGTCGAACGGGGCTATCCGTCAGGTCGCCTCGTACCCGCGCCACAACGGTGCTCCGGCGTTCTCACCGGATGGCTCTAAGCTGGCTTTCGCACTCTCTAAAACCGGCAGCCTGAACCTCTATGTGATGGATCTGGCTTCAGGTCAGACGCGTCAGGTCACCGATGGCCGTTATAACAGTACAGAACCAACCTGGTTCCCGGACAGTCAGACGCTGGCTTATACCTCGGATCAGGCGGGTGCACCTCAGATTTATAAAGTAGGCATTAATGGCGGCGCGCCACAACGTATTACCTGGGAAGGCGGTCAGAACCAGGATGCGGATGTCGCAACCGATGGCAAATCCATGGTGATGATCAGCACCAGCGGTGGATCACAGCACGTCGCCAAACAGGATCTGGAAACGGGAGCCGTTCAAACGTTAACGGACACGTTCCTGGATGAAACGCCGAGCCTGGCACCAAACGGCACAATGGTAATCTATAGCTCTACTCAGGGGATGGGTTCCGTGCTGCAGTTGGTTTCAACCGACGGCCGTTTCAAAGCGCGTCTTCCGGCAACCGATGGACAGGTCAAATTTCCTGCCTGGTCGCCGTATCTGTAATGTCTGATCGATCAGACATCGCAAACAATAAACAATAATGGGATTTTTGAAATGCAACTGAACAAAATGCTGAAGGGTTTGATGCTGGCTCTGCCGGTTCTGGCAGTAGCGGCTTGTAGCTCACACAAAAACAACAACAATGACCAGACTGGCATGGGCGCTGATGGCGCTTACGGTGCAAACTCTGGCATGAACGGCAACGGCGGCAACATGTCTTCTGACGAGCAGGCGCGTCTGCAGATGCAGCAGCTGCAGCAGAACAACATCGTGTACTTCGGTCTGGACAAGTATGACGTTCAGTCTGATTACGCACAGATGCTGGATCAGCACGCTTCCTTCCTGCGCAGCAACCCATCCTACAAAGTGACCATCGAAGGTCACGCGGATGAGCGCGGTACGCCGGAATACAACATCGCCCTGGGCGAACGTCGTGCTAACGCGGTTAAAATGTACCTGCAGGGCAAAGGCGTGTCAGCTGATCAGATGTCTATCGTTTCTTACGGTAAAGAGAAGCCAGCCGTTCTGGGTCATGACGAAGCAGCGTATGCTAAAAACCGTCGTGCCGTACTGGTCTACTAAGAGAATCACATGGTTAGTAACTTCAGACGTCATCTGTTGAGTCTGTCGTTACTGATTGGCGTAGCGGCCCCCTGGGCCGCTAATGCCCAAGCGTCAATCAGTAGCGTTGGCTCCGGCTCGGTCGAAGACCGTGTCACCACTCTCGAACGAATCTCTAATGCCCAGGCGCAGCTGATGCAGCAATTGCAGCAGCAGATGAGCGACAATCAGCGTGATATCGACGCGCTGCGTGGGCAAATCCAGCAAAATACGTATCAGTTGAATCAGGTGGTTGAGCGCCAGAAGCAGCTCTACCAGCAGATCGACAGCCTGAGCAGCGCCAGCAGCAGCGGCGGCCAGCAGGCGGCGGGCGGCGATGCCGCAGCCGATACCGGTGCAGCAGCCAGCACAGGCGCAGCGGCATCAACGGAGAGCGCACCTGCGCAGACCGGTGACGCCAACAGCGATTACAATGCGGCTGTGGCGCTGATTCTGGAAAAGAAACAGTATGATCAGGCGATCAGTGCGCTTCAGGCGTGGGTAAAGCGTTACCCCGATTCGACCTATCAGCCCAACGCCAATTACTGGCTGGGGCAGCTGAACTACAACAAAGGCAAAAAGGACGACGCGGCTTATTATTACGCCACGGTGGTGAAAAACTATCCGAAGTCGCCGAAAGCCGCAGAGGCGTTGCTGAAGGTGGGTGTGATCATGCAGGAGAAGAAAGACACGGCGAAAGCCAAAGCGGTCTTCCAGCAGGTGATCAAACTTTATCCTGATAGCGAATCTGCAAAACAGGCGCAAAAACGTCTGTCAGGTCTGTAATCGGTACGGTTCAGGCCAGATATCGTGTGATTTCTGGTCTTGCCGTATGAAAGGTAAGCAACTGAAGCATTTAGTAGAAATAAGAGTTGCGCTACCCCGCTAAATCAGTAATATATGCCGCCGTTGCCGGGACACAATGCAAAGTGTCTGGCAAGCCTGAAGATGGGTCGTTAGCTCAGTTGGTAGAGCAGTTGACTTTTAATCAATTGGTCGCAGGTTCGAATCCTGCACGACCCACCATCTTCTCTCAGTCGCGCATCAGTGCGACGCGCGAAGAAGAGTTCAGGATTGCTTCACAACCTAAGATGGGTCGTTAGCTCAGTTGGTAGAGCAGTTGACTTTTAATCAATTGGTCGCAGGTTCGAATCCTGCACGACCCACCATCTTACTTCAGCCGCCTGGCGTGCTGAACGGTTGTAAGCCCCCAGCGGGTCGTTAGCTCAGTTGGTAGAGCAGTTGACTTTTAATCAATTGGTCGCAGGTTCGAATCCTGCACGACCCACCAATTAAGAAAGAAGCGCCCTCAGGGCGCTTTTTTCGTTTTCAGGGCACGGACTTTACGGTGCGGGACGCTTTCCTTCTCTGACCGCGCTACTGGCGCGGGCTGCTTCTGCATGATGAGGAGAGCAGGCCTGAATCCGCCGTTACGCCTTTTTCTTCGCTTTCGCCACTGCCAGGCTCTCCCAGATATGCATCACCGCATAGCTGCGCCAGGGACGCCAGGATTGCGAGCGTGCCTCTGCTTCCCTGGATGACATGCCGCCCAGGTTATTCCGGATGGCGATATCCTCTTTGGGAAAGGCATCCGGCCAGCGCAGGGCACGCATCGCGATGTAGTGGGCGGTCCAGGGACCGATGCCAGGCAGGCTGATCAGCTTTTTGATCACCTCGTCAGGCGGCTGAGCGGCACTGAGGCGCAGATCCCCGCTGGCGCAGGCTTCAGCGAAGGCGATGATGGCGCGTGAGCGCGCGGCGCTGACAATGCCCATCGGCGCAACCTCGTCGACCGTCAGGCCCGCGATACGTGCTGGCGGCACGGCGTAGCGGGTCAGGTCGGCAAACGGCGTTTCACAGGGCTCGCCAAAGGCGGCGGCAAAGCGGCTGCTGACGGTGGTGGCGGCTTTGACCGTCACCTGCTGACCGATGATCGCGCGCACGCCCAGCTCGAAGGCGTCAAAGGCACCCGGAACACGCAGGCCCGGGTGGGCGATCAGGCTGGGTGCCAGCAGCGGATCCTGTGACAGACAGGCGGCGATACGCTGCGGCTGAGCATTAAGATCGAACAGATCGCGCAGGCGGCGCAGCAGCAGAGGCAGAACCGGCGTCAGCGAGGTGGAGAGCGTCACCTGCAGCGCATTCTTCTGCGGCAGATGCGCGACACTGACCCAGCCCCGATAGCGGCCCATCGCCACCGTGCGTCGCCAGGTGCCATCCTCCACCGCTTCGACCTCTTTCATCAGGTGAGTCTGTAAAAACCAGAGCATCGCTGCCCAGTCGTAGGGCGGGCGATAGGCGAGCCGCAGCGTCACGCGGTCACCGGGCTGCGTCCGCCCGTCACCCGCCTCGTTCCGGCGCAGGGCGCCTGGCGTCATGCGATAGCGCGCCTGAAACACATCATTAAAGCGGCGCAGGCTGCCAAAGCCGCTGGCGTAGGCGATCTCCGTAATCGGCAGTTGCGTCTCCGTCAGCAGCTGCTTCGCCAGCAGCATCCGTCGCGTCTGCCTCAGCTCAAGCGGTGAGACCCCCAGCTCCTGCTGCACGATACGCCGCAGCTGACGCAGGCTTAAACCGAACTCAGTGGCTATCGCCTCCAGCCCTTCGCGCTCCTCCAGCATTCCCTCTTCGATGCGCTGAATCAGCCGTTCCGCCACGCGGTGCGGCTGATCCACCGGCGCATTGCCCGGTGCCAGTTCAGGCCGGCAGCGCAGGCAGGGACGAAAGCGCGCTTTTTCGGCGGCTTCGGCGCTGCTGAAAAAGAGGCAGTTCTTCTGCATCGGCGCTTTGACCGGGCAGATCGGACGACAATAGATACCGGTTGAGGTCACCCCAACAAAGAATACGCCGTCAAAACGGGTATCACGGGAGGTCAGCGCCTGATAGGCAATGTCGGGATTAAGCATGGTATTTCTCCGGTAAATATGCGGAGCCTACACCGGTGATTCCCGGCAGACTGGCTGTTTTCGGACAACACATCAGTTTATCGCCATGACCGAAAACAGCCAGTCAGGCTGAGGAAAAGTGCGATAATACGTGTCGAAACCGTGACGGGAGAATCACCATGTATTACTTCAAATTGACTGTTACCCCGGTGGGCGAACTGAAACTGGTGGCCAGCGAGCGCGGCCTGGCGGGTATTTTGTGGGAGAACGACGATCCTCATCGCACCCGCTTTTTACCGCAGACGCGCGATGACGACCATCCCATTCTGGTCGAAACGGCACGTCAGCTCGGCGAGTACTTTGCCGGTGCGCGACGCGGCTTTGAACTGCCGCTCGATTTTGCCGGCACTGACTTTCAGAAAAAAGTCTGGCAGGCACTGGTGGCGATTCCGTTTGGTGAAACACGCAGCTACAGCCAGATTGCCCGCGAGATCGGGCATCCGCTGGCGGTGCGTGCGGTCGGCGCGGCCAACGGTCGCAATCCACTTTCGATTGTCGCGCCGTGTCACCGGGTGATAGGGGCCAACGGCAAGCTGACCGGGTTTGCCGGCGGGCTGACGGTTAAAGCGTTTCTGCTGGCGCTGGAAACGTCACAGCCCCTGCCGCAGCCGGGCGAACAAGGCGCACAGGGTCGGGCTGGCGGTGCGGTCATGCAGGCCGATTAAAAAATCACACGACACAGTCGGGCTTTTCCGCTATCGTGTTTAGCATATAAAACACGACGGCGTATTCAACGCCATATTTCGCCTGTTATGGCGATTTTCGTTAATTAGATAAAACGAGAGCTGTGTCATGAGTGTGATGTTCGATCCTGAAAGCACCGTTTACCCCTTTCCCCCTAAACCCGCCCGCCTGAGTGATGACGAGAAGGCGTTTTATCGTGAGAAAATCAAAACCCTGCTGAAGGCGCGAAATGCCGTGATGGTCGCGCACTACTACACCGACCCGGAAATTCAGGCGCTGGCCGAAGAGACCGGCGGCTGTATCTCCGACTCACTGGAGATGGCCCGTTTCGGCAGCAACCATCCGGCGACCACGCTGCTGGTGGCGGGCGTACGCTTTATGGGGGAGACCGCCAAAATCCTCAGTCCTGAGAAAACCGTCCTGATGCCGACACTGCAGGCGGAGTGCTCGCTGGATCTGGGCTGTCCGATTGAGGAGTTTAACGCCTTCTGCGACGCCCATCCCGATCGCACCGTGGTGGTCTACGCCAACACCTCGGCGGCGGTAAAAGCGCGCGCTGACTGGGTCGTCACCTCCAGCATTGCGGTTGAGCTGATTGAGCACCTCGACAGCCTGGGCGAGAAAATTATCTGGGCACCGGATCGTCACCTCGGCCGCTACGTCACCCAGAAATCGGGCGCCGATGTGCTGTGCTGGCAGGGCGCCTGCATTGTCCATGATGAGTTCAAGACTCAGGCGCTGCAGCGCATGAAAGCGCTCTATCCCGATGCGGCGGTGCTGGTTCATCCCGAGTCGCCGCAGGCGATTGTGGATCTGGCCGACGCGGTGGGTTCGACCAGCCAGCTGATTCAGGCCGCCAAATCCCTGCCGCATCCGCAGATGATTGTGGCGACCGATCGCGGCATCTTCTACAAAATGCAGCAGGCGGTGCCGGACAAAGAGCTGCTGGAAGCGCCGACAGCCGGGGAGGGCGCAACCTGCCGCAGCTGCGCGCACTGTCCGTGGATGGCGATGAACGGTCTCAAAGCCATCGCAGACGCGCTGGAGACGGGCGGCGCGGAACATGAGATTCAGGTGGACGAGACGCTTCGAGAGGCGGCGTTACTGCCCCTGAATCGCATGCTATCCTTTGCAGCGGAACTTAAACTCAACGTGAAGGGAAACGCCTAGCCGTTTTCCTGACAGGTGCTCTGCATGGACTTTTTCAGCACGCATAATATTCTGGTTCACATTCCTCTGGGTGCAGGCGGCTACGATCTCTCATGGATTGAGGCTATCGGCACCCTGGCGGGCTTACTCTGCATCTGGTTTGCCAGCCTGGAAAAAATCATCAACTACCCCTTTGGCCTGATTAACGTCACGCTGTTTGCGGTGATTTTCTTTCAGATTCAGCTCTACGCCAGCCTGCTGCTGCAGCTCTTCTTTTTTGCCGCCAATATTTACGGCTGGTACGCCTGGAGCCGGCAGACCAGCGATCATCAGGCGGCGCTGAAGATTCGCTGGCTGCCGCTGCCGAAAGCGATCGCCTGGGCGGTGAGCTGCGTCGTCGCGATTGCGCTGATGACGCTCTACATTGACCCGGTGTTTGCCATGCTGACCCGTGCGGCGGTGACGCTGATGAACGCGATTGGCCTGTCGGTGGCGATGCCGGTATTGCAGCCGGATGCCTTCCCGTTCTGGGACGCCTGCATGATGGTGCTGTCGATTGCGGCGATGATCCTGATGACGCGCAAATATGTTGAGAACTGGCTGCTGTGGGTGATCATTAACGTCATCAGCGTCATGATTTTTGCCCGTCAGGGGGTCTATGCGATGTCGCTGGAGTATATGATTCTGACCCTGATTGCGCTTAATGGCTCACGCATGTGGATCCGCAGTGCCCGGGAGCAGGGGTCACGCGCACTGTCGGCGCAGCAGACAGGCCAGTAAGGGGCGGTCACAGCGCGCGGTAACCAGGTTACCGCGCGCGGTCGTTTAGTGAGCGTGCTCGTCGCCTCTGGCGTGAGTATGGTCGTGGGAGTGGGAATGGCTGTGACCGTGACCGGCCTCAGCCGCGCCGCTGAAGCTCAGCTCACACTCAGCACCGGCACAGGGCTGATACTCCATCTGCACGGTCGCATGGTCAATCTGATAGTGCTGGCGCAGATAGTCATGAATGCGGTGCAGCAGCGCATCGTGGTCATAGGGTGGGATCACCTGCACATGCAGCGTCAGCAGCGGCTTTTCACCCACCTGCCACAGATGCACATGGTGAACATTGCGCACTTCAGCGATGTTCAGGGTGAGGTCCCGCATCAGCCGGTTCACATCCAGGGAGTGGGGTGCCCCTTCAAGTAACTCCTGCAGGCTCTCACGCAGCAGCGCCCAGGCACTGCGCAGCACCAGCAGTGACACCAGCAGCGACAGAATCGGGTCGATCGGCGTCCAGCCGGTCAGCATAATGATGGCTGCTGCCACAATCGCCCCCACCGAACCGAGCAGGTCACCCATGACGTGCAGTGCCGCTGCCCGCACGTTGAGGTTCTTCTCTTCGCTGCCGTGGTGCAGCAGCCAGAATGAGAGCAGGTTGGCCAGCAGGCCGCCAATCGCGATGCCCAGCATCAGGCCGCCGGTCACCGGCTGCGGATCGCTGAAGCGACGCACCGCCTCCCAGACGATCAGCGCGGTAATACCTAGCAGGGCGATGGCATTGACAAAGGCCGCTACGGTGGTCAGGCGCAGCAGGCCAAAGGTATGACGCGCATTAGGTTTACGGCGCGAGAAGTGAACCGCCAGCAGCGCCATCAGCAGGGCGGCGGCATCGGTGAGCATATGTCCGGCATCCGCCAGCAGCGCCAGTGAACCTGAAAGCCAGCCGCCAATCACCTCGGCAACCATGAAGAGGACGGTCACGCCAAAGGCGGCCGCCAGACGCGTGCGATTACTATCCTGCCCGCTATGAGTGTGGGTATGTGCCATAAGATTCCAGTTTTTTCAGTAACCTGTTTGCTAATAATATCAGTAATTGCCACGTCTCAGACGTGTCCTGATGCTGTTTTGCCTGCTCTGCGAGTTGCTGACTCAGCTGTGCACCCTGCTCCAGCCCCACCAGCAACCAGCTGCCTTTCATCCGGTGTGCCGCGTCGGCAAACTGGTTCCAGTCCGCGCGTGCGCGCGCCTCACGCATCACGGCCAGATCCTGGGTCACCGTGCTGTGCAGCGTCTGACTCAGCCGGCTGAGAAATTTTTCATTCTGCTGTGCCAGCTGCCACAGGTTCTCATCCAGCGGTGCCAGCGGGTCGGGCTGCCACTCCGCCAGCAGTGCGCGGAGATCGGCCAGCTGCACCGGTTTAATCAGAACCCGCTCCTGCGCCTCAGCCGGTCGTGACAGCAGCTGGGCGTCTGCGGAGCAGAGCACCCGCATCGCCTGCCGTCCCCGC
Source organism: Pantoea anthophila (assembly GCF_026104315.1). Classification (NCBI taxonomy): domain Bacteria; kingdom Pseudomonadati; phylum Pseudomonadota; class Gammaproteobacteria; order Enterobacterales; family Erwiniaceae; genus Pantoea; species Pantoea anthophila. Next base: position 2,790,564 of record NZ_CP110473.1, on the reverse strand, counting down.
TGCCGGTCACGGCGTCGCAGCAGTCGCAGCAGCAGCGTGCCGTCAGGATGCGGCATCATCTGGTCGATAAACAGCAGGTCAAAAGGCTGCTGCGCATCGGCCCTGAGCAGCGCACGTCCCTCTTCGAAGATCTCAGCCTGAATGGCAAAGCGCGCCAGCTGCTGCTGCATCACCAGCAGATTGGCCGGATGGTCATCGACAATCGCCACCCGCAGATGGGGAAAGCCGGGCAGGCCAGACTCATCGGTGCTGCTGACCGGCTCCGCGATCTGCAAAGGCAGGGTCACCGTGACTTGCGTTCCCTGGCCGGGCTGCGAGGTGAGCCGGATATCGCCCCCCATCCGCAGCACCATCTCGCGGCAGATAAACAGGCCCAGACCGCTGCCCTGCACCGACACGGTTTTGCCCGACGGCGCCTGATACCAGGGATCAAACAGCTTCGGCTGCTCCTCAGGTGGAATACCGCTGCCGCTGTCAGTGACCGTCAGCACCAGCTGCTGCTGCTCTGCCGCCAGGGTGAGGCGGATGGTGCCGTGACGGGTAAATTTCAGCGCATTGGTCATCAGGTTATTGACCACCTGCTGCAGGCGATCGGCATCGATCATCACCGTGTCAGGCAGCGGCGTCTGTGCCGCGACGATCAGACGCGGGCCGTCCGCCCGCATTAACGGATGATAAAAATGCTGCTGCTGTTCGAGCCACTGCGCCAGCGCCAGCGGGCGGGGCGCCAGGGTAAAACTGTTACTCTCGATACGTGCGTGATCCTGCAGGTCATTCAGCAGGGTCAACAGGGAGTGTGCGCTGCTGTGCAGCAGGGTCAGGTTCTGGCTGTTGTGCTGCTGCTTCTCCAGCTCCAGCAGGCCGAGGATCGCCTGCATCGGCGTACGCAGCTCATGGCTGACGGTAGCCAGAAACTGGCTTTTCATGGCGTTGGCCCGCTCCGCCTGTTCGCGCTGCTGACGCTCGCGGCGCTGCTGCCAGTAACGGCGCGCCAGCAGCAGGAGCAGCAGCACAATGGCGGCCCCGGCTACCGCCAGCACCATCATCGGCAGCGTTCGCATCACCATCACGCTGCCGGGCTGCGGCGGTGTTGACCAGCTGTCGCGCATTTTGCCCTGGGTATCCGCCGGGATCTGCTGCAGCGCCCGATCCAGCAGGCTGCGCAGCAGGGGCTGATCGGGCGTGACACCCAGCGCGATCGGCCAGGCGATGTCGCTGGCGGCAAAGGCGAGGTGGATACGCGCGTCATCACGGCTGGCGATGCGCCAGCGGGCGGAGAGCACATTATCGACCAGCGCATCAATCTGCCCCTTTGCCAGCGCATCATAGAGGCTGTTCCGGTCGGCAAACGGCACGGGATGCAGATCCTCCGGCAGCAGGCGCAGCGCCAGGTCATCCTGCAATACGCCGATCCGCCTGCCGCGCAGATCCTGCCAGTGCGACAGCGGGGCAGAGTGAATGCTGTAGATCCCCCACAGCGCCCGCCACACCGGCAGTGAGGTGATCTGCATCGCATCGCCATTAAGGGGCTGCATCAGTTGCAGCATCGCCTGCTGCTGCTGAATCAGCGCACTGGCCTGATGGGGATTGCTGACCCACACGGGTTCAAACTGCAGGCCCGTGCTCTGGGCGACCGCTTTCAGTAAATCCACGCCATAGCCTCTGGCGGTGCCGCTGGCGTCGCGATAGCTCCAGGGATAGTTGTCGGGCTCGGCGGTGTAGGTAATGCGAGGGTGGTCGGCAATCCACGCGCGTTCAGCGGGGCTGAGCATCAGGGTCTGCGTATCCTGATAGCGCGGCAGCGTGCTGCTCCAGCGCGCCTGCAGGCTGTTCATCAGTTCCGCTGGTAACTGACGCAGGCTCTGATTTATCCACTCAATCAGCGCGGGATCGCGGGAGAGCGCACGCAGGTTAAGCTGTCCCGCCTCAATATGTGAGGCGATCTGATAAATCTGCCCCTGCTGCAGCTGACTCAGCAGAAAACCGGCGCTGGTCTCGTCCGCCACCACATAGTCGTTCTGCTGATTGAGCAGGGTATAGAGCGCCTGCAGATCGCTGCTGTAGCGTCGCCAGTGGTGACGGGCCGCCAGGGCGGGTGGCAGCTGCGCCAGGGTGCTGTCGCTGATCGCAAGCTGCGCATTCTGGCTGTTGAACATCACGGCACGCTGGTTCTGCTGATTGCGATAGACCCGCAGCGGACTGCTGAACCAGCTTTCACTGCTCAGCGTGCCCTGAGGCAGCGGGGTGTTCCACATGCCCAGCGCAAAATCGATCTCTCCGCGGTTCAGGGCCTGCATCAGTTGCGGCGCGTCGCTGTAGAGGCGCAGGGTAAACTGCGCCCCGGTCAGCTGTCGCAGCGCAGCAAGATAGTCGGCATTGATGCCATACAGATCGTTGCCGATCCGCATCGTCCAGGGCGCGTGGTTCTCTTCCAGCAGTCCGACGCGCAGGCTCTTTCCCTGCATGGTTTCAGCATGCGTGACCGGCAGCATCATAGGCAGATTCAGGCTGCTGACCGGGCGCACCTCAGCCAGCGCGCTGCTGCACAGCCACAGCAGAATCAGCAGCGCATATCTCACTGCTGCGCCTTCCAGAGGTCAGCCAGTTCAACCACAGAGCGGGCACCGGTTTTTTCCAGAATGTTCTTTTTATGGGTGCTGACCGTTTTGTTGCTGATGTGCAGCTGGGCGGCGATCTGCAGGTTAGAGAGGCCGCTGGCGAGCAGCGCCAGAATCTGACGCTCTTTGTGCGTCAGCGGCAGCTCAGGCTCCTCTTCGGTTTCCGGAAACGCGGTCTGTCCGCCGAGCACGGCCAGAATGGCGCTGAGCAGCTGCGTCATGCGCTGGCTTTTCACCACATAACCGGACGCCCCTAATGCCTGAGCGCGCCGGATATAGTGACGGGTCTGCTGGGCCGAATAGATCAGCACCGGACAGTCGGGACGATGGATTTTCAGGCGGCGCAGGATCTCCAGCCCGTCGCTCTCCGGCAGCCCGATATCAAGCACGATAATGTCCAGCGGCTGCTGAAGAAAAGGACGGGCGGCGTGTTCACTGCTGGCAGAGAGGAGCTGAACCGGAATGGGCGACTGGCTGAGCGCGGCTTCAAGTGCCACTTCCACCAGCGGATGATCGTCAATCAAGAGCAAAACGGCCATGAACGGTTTCCCTGTAAATTTCACAGGATGAGCATAGCGGAAGAGTGGGGCAGAGGGGAGAAAAACCCGGAGAACGGATGCTCTCCGGGTCAGACAGAATTACTGGGTCGTGCCGTCGGTTTTAGTATTAACGTCACCGCCGCCCACTTTCGTTTCAACTTTTTTGTTGATGTTCGGACATTTGCCATCTTTACACTGGCTGTTCTGGTCAATTTCGTTAGCAGACATATTTCCGCTGCTGGTGGTGCTGCCAGAAGTGGCCGGATTAGTATTGGTGCCGGTGTTATTAATTTTGCTGTTATCGACATTATTCGGTGGCAGGTTCTCTTTTGCGCCGGGTGCGACCGCACCTGCACTGGCTGCCTGGTTAGCTGTGCCGTTGTTGCTGCCTTCCGCCAGCGCCGCGCCACTGCCTAATGTCATTGCTGCTGTCAAAAAGAGTAAGGCAAACTTTTTCATCATTATACTCCCGTTAATAAATGAAGACGTTTTAAGCCCAGAGGTGAAATTGGGGATAAAAAAGTCCCAGACGAAATAAAATTCGCCAGTTGGCTTAAACAGGGTGATTTAATCATGTAAGCGGGACGTTCCTCAGTGCTTACCATTAAAAAGTCTAGTCGCTAACCTGATTAATGCAAATATGACCCGCACATTTAACCCGCAGCGGGAATTTACACCCCTGGCGCTTCGGGCTACATTGGGCAGGTTGTGTCCGGCGGGCGCCGGGCCAGAAATAATATGGAATCAGTATGAATTACCAGAACGATGACTTACGCATCAAAGAGATTAAAGAGCTGTTACCCCCGGTTGCGCTGCTCGAAAAATTCCCGGCGACCGATCGTGCTGCACAGACCGTTTCCCAGGCGCGTCAGGCGATTCATCAGATCCTGCAGGGCAAGGATGACCGCCTGCTGGTGGTGATTGGTCCGTGCTCAATCCACGATCCTGAGGCCGCCAAAGAGTATGCCGGCCGTCTGCTGGCGCTGCGGGATGAGCTGAAAGGCGAACTGGAAGTGGTCATGCGGGTCTATTTTGAAAAGCCGCGCACTACCGTGGGCTGGAAAGGGCTGATCAACGACCCCTACATGGATAACAGCTTCCAGCTCAATGATGGTCTGCGTCTGGCGCGTAAACTGCTGCTGGAGATCAATGACAGCGGTTTACCGGCGGCGGGCGAGTTTCTGGATATGATCACCCCGCAATATGTGGCGGATTTGATGAGCTGGGGCGCGATTGGCGCACGCACCACCGAATCCCAGGTGCACCGTGAGCTGGCCTCCGGTCTCTCCTGTCCGGTCGGTTTCAAAAACGGCACCGATGGCACCATCAAGGTGGCCATCGATGCCATCAACGCTGCTGGTTCGCCGCACTGCTTCCTGTCAGTGACCAAATATGGCCACTCCGCGATTGTCGAAACCAGCGGCAATGGCGACTGTCACATTATTCTGCGCGGCGGCAAAGAGCCGAACTACAGTGCGAAGCATGTGGCTGAGGTCAAAGAGGGCCTGGCAAAAGCGGGTCTGCCACAGCAGGTCATGATCGATTTCAGCCATGCCAACAGCAGCAAGCAGTTCCAGCGTCAGATGGTCGTGGCGGACGATGTCGCGCAGCAGATCATCAACGGTGAACAGGCGATTGTCGGCGTGATGATCGAGAGTCATCTGGTAGAGGGCAATCAGAGCCTGGAGAGCGGTGAGCCGCTGGTCTATGGCAAGAGTGTCACTGATGCCTGCATCGGCTGGGATGATACCGACAAGGTGCTGCGTCAGCTGGCGGCAGCGGTTAAACAGCGCCGCGGTTGAGTGCTGGCGATCTGGTGTGACAACTGGCCGGATCTGTCTGAATGCGCGGTGGAGAGTGAGCCTGCTGAGGGAACACAGTCAGATCGGAAAGACGCAACAACCGCCATCCATGGCACGCTCTCCCCGCGCCATCCCTGGCGCGGGACGCTTTCCTCTTCTGACCATGTTCCCTGCAGATTGGGCTGATTTATTGCTGCCATACTCAGACGGCTTTGACGATGTGATTCGTCCGGGACGAACGGACATTCAGGCTTTTACTCTGACAGTTAAAGATGACACACAGCATTGCCGGACGCAGCCCAATAAAAAAGGCCAGACTTCTGTCTGGCCTTTTTGCCTCTCAGCGAAAAATTACTTCGCTTTACCCTGATTCGCAACGGCTGCGGCTTTCGCGGCAATCTCGTCCTGGTCGCCCAGGTAGTAGCGTTTCAGCGGTTTGAAGTTTTCATCGAACTCATACACCAGCGGCACGCCGGTTGGGATGTTCAGTTCGAGGATCTCATCTTCGCTCAGGTTATCCAGATATTTAACCAGTGCGCGCAGTGAGTTGCCGTGTGCGGCAATGATCACTTTCTCACCGCTTTTAATGCGCGGCAGAATGGTGTCGTTCCAGTAAGGGATCACGCGGTCGATGGTCAGTGCCAGACTTTCAGTGGTCGGCAGTTGCTCCGGGGTCAGTTTCGCGTAACGCGGGTCATGGCCAGGGAAGCGCTCATCAGCACGATCCAGCTCAGGTGGGGTAATGGCAAAACCGCGACGCCACTGCTTAACCTGCTCATCGCCATATTTGGCCGCAGTTTCCGCTTTATCCAGGCCCTGCAGCGCACCGTAGTGACGCTCGTTCAGACGCCAGGTTTTCTCGACCGGCAGCCAGGCCTGATCCAGCTCATCCAGCACATTCCACAGCGTGTGAATCGCGCGCTTCAGTACAGAGGTGTAAGCGAAATCGAAAACAAAGCCCTCTTTTTTCAGCAGCTGACCCGCTGATTTGGCTTCGCCACGACCTTTCTCAGAAAGGTCAACATCATACCAACCGGTAAAGCGGTTTTCGTTGTTCCACTGGCTTTCGCCGTGTCGCACCAGAACCAGCTTAGTTACAGCCATAGCTTAACTCCTTAATACTGTGATGTTTCTGTGAGATTGGAAACCTGCTGCTGCCCGCCTGACACGCGAGCGGATTGCGCCATACCATAGCGGAAAAGCGGGCAGCGCGTAAGCCTGTGTGTGACGCACTGCGCGTTTTTCAGCCAGAAGATCAGCGTGGCGTGAAGCGATAGCGCGTCACCGATTCCCAGCGATCTCCCGGTTGCAGCCAGCAATCGGGCTGAGGCCACTCAGCATGATTGGGCGAATCCGGTAAAAATTCACTCTCCAGCGCAATGCCCTGAAATGCAGTATAGCTCTCCTGCTCGCGGGCACGGGTACCGGCCAGATAGTTGGCAGAGTAGAACTGCAGGGCCGGAGCGGAGGTGGTGACGCTGAGCTGCAGTCTGCCATCTTCTGACCAGAGTTCTGCGGCAGGCTGGCTGTCATCGCCTGCGCTGTTGAGCAGAAACGCGTGGTCATACCCCTTCACCGCCCGCTGGTCGTCCTCTGTCAGGAAATCCTGCGCGACCGTTTTCGCCTGCCGGAAATCAAAGCTGGTGCCGGCCACGGCTTTCAGCGGCGCATTGGGAATCCCTTCGCTGTCGACCGGCAGATAGTGATCTGCGTGCAGTTGTAAGCGATGCTGGCGGGCGTCGCCATGATGCGCATCAAGGTTAAAGTAAGCGTGGTTGGTCAGGTTGACCGGACAGGGCTGGTCGCAGCGTGCTTCATAGCGGATGCTCAGGCAGTTCTGATCGTCCAGATGATAGTGCAGGTCGGCAATCAGGTTACCGGGATAGCCCTGATCGCCATCCGGCGAATCCAGGCGGTAGTGCACGTCGCTGTCTGACTGGCTGACAATCTGCCAGCGACGTTTATCAAACCCTTCCGGACCGCCATGCAGCTGATGCGCGCCCTGGTTCGGCACCAGCTGACGGTTGAGTGTGGTCAGTTTTGCACCGGCGATGCGGTTAGCGTAACGGCCCACCGTGGCACCGAGATAAGCATCCTGGTGCAGATAGTCAGAGGGGGTGGCGCAGCCAAGCAGCGCTTCACGCACCGTGCCATCCTGCATCGGCACGCGGGCGGAGAGCCAGGTTGCGCCCCAGTCCATAAAGGTCGCCAGCATGCCGTTGGCATTGCGCAGCACCGTGATGCGCCACGGCTGACCGTCGGGCGCGTGAGAGTTGACGTCATTCAGCATTGACCGGCTCCTTCAGAGGCTTTGCAGACGTAGAAGGTCTCTTTGATGCCGGTCTGCGCTTCATACTGCTCCGCAACGGCGGCTTTCACCTGATCCACCCGATCCAGCGGCATCAGCGCAACGATACAGCCGCCGAAGCCGCCGCCGGTCATGCGAACGCCCCCGTGCTCACCGATTTGCGCTTTTACGATCTCCACCAGCGTGTCAATCGGCGGCACGGTGATCTCAAAATCGTCACGCATGGAGGCGTGCGACTCGGCCATCAGCTGACCCATACGGGAGAGGTCGCCCCGGCTCAGCGCATCGGCGGCTTCGAGCGTGCGGGCATTCTCGGTCAGAACGTGACGCACCCGCTTAGCCACCTGCGGGTCCAGCTTCGCCTCTGCCGCTTCAAACTCTGCCAGCTCGACATCACGCAGCGCTTTTTTGTTGAAGAAGCGCGCGCCCGCTTCACACTGCTCGCGACGGGTATTGTATTCGCTGCCGACCAGGGTGCGGCGGAAGTTGGAGTTGATGATCACCACGGCGATATCTGCCGGCATCGACACCGGACGGGTGCCCAGCGTGCGGCAGTCGAGCAGCATGGCGTGATCTTTCTGGCCCAGCGCGGAGATCAGCTGGTCCATGATGCCGCAGTTGCAGCCAACGAACTGGTTTTCTGCTTCCTGACCGTTAACCGCAATCGCCGCGCCATCCAGCGGCAGGTTATAGAGCTGCTGCACCACGGTGCCGACCGCCACTTCCAGCGAGGCAGAGGAGCTGAGGCCCGCGCCCTGCGGAACGTTGCCGCTGATCACCATGTCGATGCCACCGAAATCGGCATGACGCCGTTGCAGATGTTTCACTACGCCGCGCACATAGTTCGCCCACATCGGCTCCTGCACGCTGACGATCTCTTCATCGAGCGAAAAGGTGTCCTGGGCATTCTCATAATCCGCCGCGACCACGCGAATCTGGCGATCGTCACGGCGGGCGCAGGCGATCACCGTCTGGTAGTCAATGGCACAGGGCAGCACAAAGCCGTCGTTATAGTCGGTGTGCTCACCAATCAGGTTGACGCGACCCGGTGCCTGAATGGTATGGGTGGCGGCGTAACCGAAGGTGTCTGAGAAAAGCTGCTGCGTGATGGTTTTTAAGCTCATTGTTGTGCCTCACGGAAGTGAACGTCGCTGACAGAACGCAGACGTTCCGCCGCCTGTTCCGCCGTTAAATCGCGTTGGGTTTCGGCCAGCATTTCATAGCCGACCATAAATTTGCGTACCGTTGCTGAACGCAGCAGCGGTGGATAGAAGTGGGCATGCAGCTGCCAGTGATCGTTGGCTTCGCCGTTAAACGGTGCGCCATGCCAGCCCATAGAGTAGGGGAAGGAGCACTGGAACAGGTTATCGTAGCGGCTGGTGAGCTGTTTCAGCGCCAGCGCCAGATCGGTGCGCTGTGCTGCGCTGAGATCGGTCAGACGTCTGACGTGCGCTTTCGGCAGCAGCAGGGTTTCAAACGGCCAGGCGGCCCACCAGGGCACCACGGCCAGCCAGTGTTCGGTTTCCACGACGGTACGGCTGCCATCCTGCTGTTCACGCGCCAGGTAATCGACCAGCATCGGTGAACCCTTCTTCGCGAAGTAGTCGCGCTGGTGGTCATCTTCACGCTGCGCTTCATTCGGCAGGAAGCTGTTGGCCCAGACCTGACCATGGGGATGCGGGTTGGAGCAGCCCATCGCCGCGCCCTTGTTCTCAAACACCTGCACCCAGGGATAGTGCTGACCCAGCTCAGCGGTCTGCTCCTGCCAGGTGCGCACCACCTCTTCCAGCGCGCTCAGCGACATCTCCGGCAGGGTTTTGCTGTGATCGGGCGAAAAACAGATAACCCGGCTGGTGCCGCGTGCGCTTTCACAGCGCATCAGCAGATCGTCACTCTCAGGCGCGTCGGGGGTGTCGGTCATCAGCGCGGCAAAGTCATTGGTAAAGACGTAAGTGCCGGTATAGTCCGGGTTTTTGTCGCCGGTGATGCGTGTGTTTCCGGCACAGAGGAAGCAGTCCGGATCATGGGACGGCAGCGTGTTAACCGCCGGGGTCTCCTGCGCGCCCTGCCACGGCCGTTTGGCCCGATGAGGAGAGACTAAAATCCATTGATCAATCAGTGGATTGTAACGGCGATGCGGATGATCGACCGGGTTGAATTTGTCCATGTGAGGTCCTGGTAAGCGTCAAAAGCCAAAGAGGCATCGGTAAAAATTAGCACATCAGCGCGCCCGAAAGCGTGATCAAGTCTGGATAAATGGTATCGTTTACACAAGCTGAAAATTCTTATTTGGTGGCATTGTGTGCGGTGCAGGAGGGTGAAAGGTGAGAAGGAATGGTAACGCTTACACTGGAGGGCTGTAAAACGCCGCTGTCGCGGCGTCAGGGCTGAGGAGAGAACGTTAGCGCAGGGTCTCCTGCTGATAGCGATAGCCATCGTCCTGAGGGACAAAACTCAGGCGATGCGTGATGCAGGCCGGCGCATCTTCGGCGTGATGCGAAACAAACAGCAGCTGGGTACGTCCTTCGCCAATCAGGACATCGACAAAGCGCCGCACCAGCTGACGGTTAATCGGATCGAGTCCCTGCAGAGGCTCATCCAGAATCAGCAGCGTCGGGTGTTTAACCAGCGCGCGTGCGATCAGTACCAGCCGCTGCTGTCCCCACGACAGTGAGTGGAAGGGGGCATCAGCCAGACGGTTGTCCATGCCGAGCAGAGCCAGCCACTGCTGGGCCAGCGCTTTCTGCCGGTCAGACGCCGCCTGATAGAGACCAATAGAGTCGAAGAAGCCCGACAGGATCACCGTGCGCACATTGGTGCTGACGCGATAATCCAGGTGCAGGCTGCTGCTGACATAGCCGATATGCTGCCGGATGTCCCAGAGGGTTTCGCCACTGCCACGGCGACGGCCAAACAGGGTCAGGTCATTGCTGTAGCCCTGGGGATGATCGCCGGTCACCATACTGAGCAGGGTCGATTTACCGGCACCGTTCGGACCGGTGATCTGCCAGTGTTCGCCTGGGTTGACCTGCCAGTTCAGCCCGCTGATGATGGGCCGATCATGGTAAGAGACGGTGCCGTTGCGCAGAATGACGCGCGGCGCATCATCGGCCAGGGCGGGCAGGGCATCCGGCACATCCGCCTCCGGCAGCGCCATACCCAGCAGCTGTTCACTGTGCGCCAGCTGTGCCACCAGCGCTTCCGTCAGAATCGTCTGGCGCGCGCCGCTGTGGGTCAGATTACACTCCGCCAGCACGCCCACCTGCCCGATAAAATCGGGAATATCATCAAAGCGATTGAGCACCAGCACCAGGGTGAAATCGGGCTGCTGCAGGCTGCGCAGGGTGTCGGTCAGGCTGGCGCGCGACGCCACATCCAGCCCGTCAAACGGCTCATCCAGAATCAGCAGGTCAGGCTGGCTCATCAGCGCCTGGCAGAGCAGCGTCTTGCGGGTTTCACCGGTAGAAAGATATTTAAAGCGACGTGAGAGGAGGGGTTCAATGCCAAACTGGCGGGCAAGCTGCTCGCACCGTCCGGGGTGCTGCCCCTCCATCTGGATGACATCGGCCACCGTGAGCCCGGTATCCTCTTCGCCTTCGCTGAGCATATCGGTATTGTTGCGTTCCCACTCCTGTGCCACCAGAGACTGCAACTGCTCCAGCGACAGCCTGACCGGTCGTCTGAACGTGCTGCTGACCGAACCGGAGAGCGGCGGCAGCTCCCCGGAGAGCGCACGCGCCAGAGAGGATTTGCCGCTGCCGTTGGCGCCGACAAACGCCCAGCTCTCGCCGCGTTGCAGTTCTACCTGATTCAGGCGCAGTAACCGGGTATCGCTAAGACGAAACGTGCCTTGCGAAATATGCAATGAAGCCATAATATGTTCCGTTTTTTGCATCATGTTACTGCGTTGTAACCTCTGCCGGTAGTGATGTCAAATTCCCCGCTAGAGCAGGGTGGCGACGATGGCGTTCTCCGCATTAAAGCTGGCGGTCACTGCGTCGCCCGGCTGCAGCTTCAGCTGCTGCAGCCGCTCGCGGGTCAGGGTGGCGCACAGGGTTTCGCCGCTGGCGATCTGCAGCAGGACTTCACTTTTGCCGTCGCCCGGCTCAATGGCGCTGACGGTGGCCGCCAGCTGGTTGTCATCCCCGGTGGTATCCCGGCTGATATGAATCCAGGGGGCTTTGATCAGCACCAGCACCTCTTTACCCGCCGCCAGCTGAAGACGATCGGCGCTGCGCTGCGTCAGCGCCACGTTGAGCTGCGTGACCCCATCGGCCAGCTGAATCAGCAGATGCTGCACCACCTGCTGCGCGTCATTGCTCATCACGGTGCCAAACAGCTGGTTTCGGGCGCTGGTCTGCAGGGAGAAGCGGGCGATCGCCGCCAGCATGCTGTCGAGCGGCAGGGCATCCTGCTGCAGGGCATCAAAGGCCTTCTGCTGGATCTGCTCCATCAGCTGAAACAGCTGGATCAGGCGTTCACCGTAGCGGGTCAGCGTCGCGCCGCCGCCACCTTTGCCGCCGGTGGCCCGCGCCACCAGCGTCTCATCCGCTAGCTGATTCATCTCGTTAATCGCATCCCAGGCGCTTTTATAACTGATGCCCGCCAGCTTTGCTCCCTGACTGATTGAGCCGGTTTCCCGGACCCGTTTCAGCAGCTCGATACGACGGGGATCGGCAAACAGTTTCTGTTGTAAACGGATGTGAAGGGACAGTTCGGCTTCCATGACAGCTCCGGCAAAGGGTTAACGCGTGTGGAGGCCGATGATAGCGGCGTTTCGTGACCAAAGTAAAAGCACGAAAAGGGCTGCGCAAAATTTTCCTGACCCGTTACAATCACTTTTTTATTCTCAGAGTGAGACTCCCGATGCTGGAATTACTGAAAAGCCTCGCCGTAGCCGTCCTGATGGTGCCTGTGGTGATGGCGCTGATGCTGGGTATCATTTATGGCCTGGGTGAAGTGTTTAACGTCATCTCAAAATTTGGTCATCGCGAAAAATCCTCCGCCCGTTCGCACAACTGATTTCTGCCCCGCCCGCCTCTCTGCGCGGGCGCGGTCATTTTTATCCCGCCCCCCTTCATCCTTCTCTCTCTGCTGCCGATAATTTATCGGGATGCCGTGATAATGCGTTATATTATCCGCTACACAACGAATAGCCGGAGAAGATCATGTCACACCATTACACTCGCTGGGGCGTCGCGGCGCTGGTCACTTTTTCACTGGCCGGTCAGGCGGTTGCCGCCGATAATATTACCGTGTTTGCGGCGGCCTCACTGACCAATGCCCTGCAGGATATTGCCAGCCGTTATCAGCAGGAGAAGGGCGTGAACGTCGTCGCTTCGTTTGCCTCCTCTTCCACGCTGGCGCGCCAGATTGAACAGGGGGCCCCTGCCGATCTCTTTATCTCAGCCGATCAGCAGTGGATGGACGATGCGGTCGCTAAAAACAGCATGATGAAGAGCAGCCGTTATACGCTGCTGGGCAACGATCTGGTGTTAATCGCCCCGCGCAGCGCCGCGGCAAAAGCGGTTACGCTGGACAAGCAGACGGACTGGAAAAGCCTGCTGCACGGTGAACGTCTGGCGGTCGGCGACCCGGATCACGTGCCGGCGGGACTCTACGCCAAAGAGGCGCTGCAGCACCTGGGGGCCTGGCCGCAGGTCGCGCCGGTATTAGCCCCGGCTAACAACGTGCGGGCGGCGCTGGCGCTGGTCGAGCGCAACGAAACGCCGTATGGCATAGTGTATGGCTCCGACGCCGTGGCCAGCGGAAAAGTGCAGGTCGTGGGGCATTTCCCGGCCAGCAGCCACAAACCGGTGGAATATCCTATGGCGATCGTTAACGAACACAACCGCGCCGCCGTTAAGGCGTTTTATGACTACCTGAAAGGGCCGGAAGCGGCGGCTATCTTCAGACACTACGGATTCACACCGACGAAATGATACTCAGCGATCCCGAATGGCAGGCGGTACTGCTCAGCCTCAAAGTCTCTGGCATTGCCGTGCTCGGCAGCCTGCCGTTTGGCATCCTGATGGCCTGGATTCTGGTGCGCTGCCGTTTTCCCGGCAAAGCGCTGCTCGACAGCCTGATCCATCTGCCGCTGGTGCTGCCGCCGGTGGTGGTGGGCTATCTGCTGCTGATAAGCCTGGGCCGGCGCGGCATCATCGGTGAAAAGCTCTATGACTGGTTCGGTTTCAGCTTCGCCTTCAGCTGGCGGGGGGCCGCACTGGCCTCCGCGGTGATCGCTTTTCCACTGATGGTGCGCGCCATCCGGCTGGCGCTGGAGGCGGTCGACAGCCGGCTGGAGCAGGCGGCGCGCACGCTGGGGGCCGGACGCTGGCGGGTGTTCTTCACCATTACGCTGCCGCTGACCCTGCCAGGCGTGATCGTCGGGACGGTGCTCGCCTTTGCCCGCTCGCTGGGTGAGTTTGGCGCGACCATCACCTTTGTCTCCAATATACCGGGCGAGACCCGCACCCTGCCGCTGGCGATGTTTACCCTGATCGATACGCCGGGTGCAGAAGGGGCGGCGGCGCGCCTCTGCGTGATCGCCATTGTACTGGCGCTGGCGTCGCTGCTGGCGTCGGAATGGCTGGCCCGTGCCGGTCGTAAGCGGATGGGAAGCTGATGCTGTCACTCAATTTTATGCAGCAGCAGGGCGATCATCACTTAGAGGTCGACCTGCAGATCCCGGCCAGCGGGATCACGGCCATCTTCGGCGTCTCCGGGGCCGGTAAAACCTCGCTGATCAACGCGATCAGCGGCCTGACTCAGCCCCAGCGAGGACGGATAGCGCTGAATGACCGGCTGCTGTTCGATGCGGATCAGGGGATATCGCTGCCGCCGGAAAAGCGGCGTATCGGCTATGTCTTTCAGGATGCCCGGCTCTTTCCCCACTACCGGGTGCGCGGCAACCTGCAATATGGCATGGCGCCCGCGATGAAAGCGCAGTTCGACACCCTGGTGTCACTGCTGGGGCTGGAGGCGCTGCTGCCACGCTTTCCGCTGTCGCTGTCGGGCGGCGAGAAGCAGCGGGTCGCCATTGGCCGTGCGCTGCTGACCGCACCGGATATGCTGCTGCTGGATGAGCCGCTGGCGTCACTGGATCTGCCGCGCAAACGCGAACTGATGCCTTATCTGCAAAAGCTGGCGAAGCAGGTCGATATTCCGATGCTCTACGTTTCGCACAGCCTGGAGGAGATCCTGCAGCTGGCCGATAACGTGCTGGTGCTGGATGCAGGGCGGGTTAAAGCCTTTGGACCGCTGGAGCGGGTCTGGAGCAGCAGCGCGATGCGTCCCTGGCTGCCGATGAGTGAACTGACCAGCGTGCTGCGAGTGCAGGTGCTGGAGCAGCATCCCGACTACCCGATGACCGCGCTGTCGCTGGGCGATCAGCATATCTGGGTCAGCCGGGTGAATCAGCCGGTGAAGACCCCGCTGCGCATTCGCATCGCCTCGGCCGACGTTTCGCTGGCGCTGCAGCCACCCCAGCACAGCTCCATCCGCAACATTCTGCCCGCGCAGGTGGTGGAGCTGGTGGAGGTCGGCGATCAGGTTGAGGTGAAGCTGCGCATCGGCATCAGCGAACTCTGGGCACGCATCACGCCGTGGGCGCGGGATGAGCTGGGCATCCGGCCCGATCAGTGGCTCTATGCCCAGATTAAAAGCGTCTCGGTGACGCCCTGATTACAACACGTACTGATGGAGGGTATCGGCAATGGCGGTTTCAAGGTTCGTGCCGATCACCTTCTTCGCCCGCGCTTTAATCGCCTCGTCGGCGTTGCCCATCGCCACCCCCAGTCCGGCCGTTTCCAGCATGCTGAGATCGTTGTAGTTGTCACCGAAGGCGATCACATCCGACATGCTCAGGCCCTGTGATTCAACCCACTGCGCCAGTCGTTTGCCTTTGCTGTTGCCGCCGCGGGCGATATCCACCTGATCGTGCCACGACCATTCGCAGGCCAGCCCCAGCTCCGTTTCCACCTGGCTGGCGAACTGCTGCAGTTCCGGAATGTTGGTATGCGACAGCGCAAACTTCCAGATCGAACCGGCATCGCGCGCCGCCTGAGCGAGGTCAGGCACCTGACGAAACAGCGGGCGCTGGTGGGCAGGGAGGGATTCGGCCCACTTCAGGGTGCGCGTCACGTGTCCGGTTGCGGTCTGATAGAGCATCGCATCATCCACATAGAGCAGGCCGTGAATCCGCTGCGCGTTCAGCCTGTCGATCACCTCAAGGGCGAGTTGCGGATCGAGCGGGTCGGACGCCAGCACCTTTTTCGCCTGATAATCGTACAGATAGGTGCCATTGCAGCAGATCGCAGGTGTCTCCAGCTGTAACGCCTGATAAAAAGGATGGATGGCGCAGTGATGGCGTCCGGTCACGATAACGACGTGAATACCCGCCTGGCGTGCCTGGTTCAGCGCCTCGATGGACTGCGGCAGAATCGTTTTGGCGGGGGTCAGCAGTGTGCCGTCGAGGTCGAGGGCAATTACACGGTAGCTCATTAATCCTTCCATTCATCCGGGTTTGCGAGGGCTAAAGTCTACACCTGACCGCGGCCCGGAGACAAAAAACAGGGCACAAATGATTCCAGCGTCCGGCAATAAAACGCGCTACAGTGATTGACAGTTCATGATCAGGCAGCAAAAAAGGAGAATGCATGAAACAAGTTGTCTACACCGCCAGTCCCGAGAGCCAGCAGATCCACGTCTGGCAGATGAATGATGAGGGTGGGCTGACGTTGCTTCAGGTGACCGATGTCGCCGGCCAGGTTCAGCCGATGGTGGTGAGTCCGAAGCGCGATTTTCTCTATGTCGGTGTTCGTCCCAATTTTCGCGTGCTGGCATTTCGTATTGCCGCAGACGGCACGCTGACGGAAGCGGGCCAGGCGCCGCTGCCCGGCAGTCCGACCCACATCTCCACCGATCATCAGGGGAAATTCCTCTTCTGTGGCTCCTACAACGATGCCTGCGTCAGCGTCAGCCCGATTGGTGAGGATGGGATTCCGCAGGCGCCGCTGCAGGTGATTAACGGACTGGAGGGCTGTCACTCCGCCAACATCGACAATGACAATAAGACGCTCTACGTGCCGGCCCTGAAGCAGGATCGCATCTGTCTGTTTGCGCTGGGCGCAGACGGTCAGCTGACGCCGCGTGAGCAGGCGCAGGTGACGACGGTCGAGGGTGCCGGTCCGCGTCACATGCAGTTCCATCCGGGCGGGCAGTACGCCTACTGCGTGAACGAACTCGACAGCACGGTTGAGGTCTGGGCGTTAAATCAGGGCGGGGGAGAAGCCGAGAGCGTCCAGACGCTGGACATGATGCCGCCGGACTTCAGCGGCACGCGCTGGGCAGCCGATATTCACCTGACGCCGGATGGCCGTTTCCTCTATGCCTGCGATCGCACCAGCAGCACGCTGGCGATCTTCAGCGTCAGCGAACTGGGTGATGAGCTGACGCTGGAAGGGTTCCAGCCGACCGAAACGCAGCCGCGCGGCTTCAATATCGACCACAGCGGACGCTATCTGGTGGCGGCGGGGCAGAAGTCGCATCACATTGAAGTCTATGCCATTAATGAACCGAAAGGGCTGTTAGAGCCGCTGGGGCGTTATGCCGTGGGCCAGGGTCCGATGTGGGTCGTGATCCACTCGCTGCAGGC
This sequence comes from Pantoea anthophila, assembly GCF_026104315.1. Classification (NCBI taxonomy): domain Bacteria; kingdom Pseudomonadati; phylum Pseudomonadota; class Gammaproteobacteria; order Enterobacterales; family Erwiniaceae; genus Pantoea; species Pantoea anthophila. Next base: position 2,773,639 of record NZ_CP110473.1, on the reverse strand, counting down.
GTAACCTATCCTGAAAACGCCTCTCCTGAGCAGGAGAGGCATTCAGAGGGCGCAAAAACGCAAATCCGGCTGCCTCTGACCGCGATGAATCCGCTCAGCATGCAGGGGACACGGTCAGAAGAGGAAAGCGTCCCCTGTTACTGATAGTTCGCGGTCAGCGAGGCGCTCGCCAGAGCGTGGAAATGCACATTAAAGCCGACCATCGCGCCACTGGCGCCTTCATCCACTTCAATCGTCTCCACATCCAGCGCATGCACGGTGAAAATGTAGCGATGGGTTTCGCCCTGCGGCGGTGCTGCGCCACCGTAACCCGCCTGACCGAAATCAGTTCGGGTCTGCACGGCGCCTGCAGGCAGCTCCGCTTTACCGGAACCGGCACCCTGTGGCAGAGAGGTGGTGCTGGCCGGGATGTTCGCCACGACCCAGTGCCACCAGCCGGACCCGGTCGGGGCATCCGGATCGTAGCAGGTCACAACAAAACTTTTCGTGCCCGCCGGTGCCGCTTCCCAGGCCAGATGCGGAGAGATATTCTCGCCGTGATAACCCATGCCGTTGAAAACATGCTTCTCAGGCATCTTCTCGCCGTCATTAAAATCCTGACTAAAAACGCGCATCACATCTCCTTAACTGTCGATGAATAGCCTTTCATCATAACCAAAAGCGCAGCCAGTGCCAGCGGTCAGCCTGCTCAGGAGACAAAATGGTGCAGATGATCCAGCGCGCCGGCAATCGCAGCGGTCAGCCGGCTTAACGCCGGTGGCGTGATGATGTAGGGCGGCATCAGGTAGATTAAGCGGCCAAACGGGCGGATCCAGACCCCCTGTTCCACAAAGAACTGCTGCAGCGCCGCCATGTTGACCGCCTGATGCGTTTCCACCACGCCAATCGCGCCCAGCACGCGCACGTCGGCCACCTGCGGCGAGTGGCGCAGCGGCAGCAGTTCAGCCCGCAGCTGCCGTTCGATGTTTGCCACCTGGCATTGCCACTCTCCTTCCGCCAGCATCTTCAGGCTCTCCGACGCGACCGCGCAGGCCAGCGGATTGCCCATGAAGGTCGGGCCATGCATGAAACAGCCTGCCGCACTGCGGCTGATGGTGTCCGCCACTTCGCGGGTGGTCAGGGTGGCCGCCAGGGTCATCATGCCGCCGGTGAGCGCCTTGCCGACGCAGAGAATATCCGGGGTGATGCCCGCGTGCTCGCAGGCAAAGAGCTTGCCGGTGCGGCCGAATCCGGTGGCGATCTCATCGGCAATCAGCAGCACGCCGTAGTGGTCGCACGCCTCCCGCACCTGCTGCAGGTAGCGCGGATGATAAAAACGCATGCCGCCAGCGCCCTGCACAATCGGCTCCAGAATCACCGCCGCCAGCTGCTGATGGTGTGTCTCAATCAGCCGGGCAAAATCCTCAAAGTCCTGGCTCTGCCACGCATCGTCAAAGCCGCAGGCCGGTGCCGCTGCAAAGCGATGTTCCGGCAGATAGCCGCGCCACAGGCTGTGCATGGAGTTCTCAGGATCGCACACCGACATCGCCGCAAAGGTATCGCCGTGATAGCCGCGCTTCAGCGTCAGAAAGGTCTGGCGCGTTTCACCGCGGCCCAGCCAGTATTGCAGCGCCATCTTCATCGACACTTCCACCGCCACCGAACCGGAGTCCGCCAGGAAGACGCACTCCAGCGCCTCAGGCGTCATCGCCACCAGCTGGCGGCAGAGCGCCACCGCTGCCGGGTGGGTGATGCCACCAAACATGACGTGGGACATCTGTGCAACCTGCGCGGTCAGCGCCTGGTTCAGGCGCGGATGGTTGTAGCCATGGATCGCGGCCCACCAGGAGGACATGCCATCCACCAGCTCACGGCCATCGGCGAGTTGCAGCGTAACCCCGCGGGCGGCCACCACGGGGTAGCAGGGCAGGGGATCCTGCATGGAGGTGTAGGGGTGCCAGATATGCTGGCGGTCAAAACGGGCATCTTCAGAGGTGAACGCGGTGAGGGTCATCGGAGTTGTAAACCAAAATAAAAAAATATAGTTTACAAGTATACCCCTGCTTTCTGTCGGGATGACACCCTTTTTGGAGTAAGTAATGGCTCAACGCTGGACAATTGCACAGGCGCAAGCGCTGTTTGATGAACCCTTTCTTGAACTGATGTTTAAAGCGCAGCAGGTGCATCGTCAGCACTTCGACCCGCGTCAGGTGCAGGTCAGTACCCTGCTGTCGATCAAAACCGGTGCCTGCCCGGAGGATTGCAAATATTGCCCGCAGAGTGCGCGCTACAAGACCGGCCTGGAGTCGGAACGCCTGATGGAAGTGGAAGAGGTGCTGACCTCCGCCCGTCAGGCCAAAGCCGCGGGTTCGACCCGCTTCTGCATGGGGGCCGCGTGGAAAAATCCGCACGAGCGCGATATGCCCTATCTGGAAAAGATGGTTGAAGGCGTCAAGGCGATGGGAATGGAAACCTGCATGACGCTGGGCACCCTCAGCGAGCAGCAGGCGCAGCGACTGGCGGGCGCGGGGCTCGATTTCTACAACCACAATCTCGACACCTCGCCGGAGTTTTACGGCTCCATCATCACCACCCGCAGTTATCAGGAGCGCCTGGATACGCTGGGCAAAGTGCGCGACGCCGGGATCAAAGTCTGTTCAGGCGGGATCGTCGGCCTCGGGGAAACCGTGAACGATCGCGCCGGTCTGCTGGTGCAGTTAGCCAATCTGCCGACGCCACCCGAGAGCGTGCCGATCAACATGCTGGTGAAGGTGAAAGGCACACCGCTGGCGGATAACGACGATGTGGAACCGTTCGATTTTATCCGCACCATCGCGGTGGCGCGCATCATGATGCCGACCTCCCATGTGCGTCTCTCAGCAGGCCGGGAGCAGATGAACGAACAGACCCAGGCGATGTGCTTTATGGCCGGGGCGAACTCCATTTTCTACGGCTGCAAGCTGCTGACCACGCCAAACCCGGAAGAGGATACCGATCGGGTGCTGTTCCGCAAACTGGGGCTGAACCCGGAGCATACGCACACGCAGCACGGCGATCAGCAGCAGGAAGAGCATCTCAGCGAGCAGCTGTTCCATGCGGACACGGAACAGTTCTACAACGCGGCGCTGTAATGAGCTGGCAGCAACGATTCCGGCAGGCGCTGGATCAGCGTCGTGCGGCCGATGGCTGGCGGCAGCGACGGATTATTGACGAACAGACGACCCGCACGCTGCACAGCGGCGGTCGCTGCTATCACCACTTCTCCAGCAATGATTATCTCGGCCTGACCCGCCATCCGGCGGTAATCGCGGCATGGCAGCAGGGTGCGGCGCTGACCGGCGCGGGCGCGGGGGCTTCAGGGCACGTAACCGGCTATCACCGGCAGCATGCCGATCTGGAGGCGCAGCTGGCCGACTGGCTCGGCTATGAGCGTGCGCTGCTCTTTATCTCCGGTTTCGCAGCCAACCAGGCGGTGATCCATCTGCTGGGAGAGAAAAACGATCGCATCCTGGCTGATAAGCTCAGCCACGCCTCACTGCTCGACGCGGCCAGCCACAGCCCGGCGCAGCTGCGCCGGTTCAGTCACAACGCGCCGGAGAGTCTGGCGGCGCGGCTCGCCTCACCCTGTGAGGGGGAGACGCTGGTGGTGACTGAGGGGATTTTCAGCATGGATGGCGACAGCGCGCCGCTGGCCGCACTGGCGCAGCAGACGCGTCAGGCCGGAGGCTGGCTGCTGGTGGATGATGCGCACGGTATTGGCGTGGTGGGTGAGCAGGGACGCGGCAGCTGCTGGCAGCAGGGCGTCCGGCCGGAACTGCAGGTGATCACCTTCGGCAAAGCCTTTGGTGTCAGCGGCGCGGCCCTGCTGTGCGATGCCGACACCGCCGACTACTTTCTGCAGTTCAGCCGTCATCTGATCTACTCCACCGCCATGCCCGCGGCCCAGGCTTTTGCGCTGCAGGCGGCGCTGCATGAAGTTCAGCAGGGCGAGGCGCTGCGCCAGCGCCTGCAGCAGAATATCCGCCATTTCCGGCGCGGCGCGGCGTCGCTGCCGTGGCAGCTGATGGATTCAGAGAGTGCGATTCAGCCCCTGCTGGTGGGTGAAAACAGCGAGGCAGTGGCGCTCTCTGCGCGGCTGGCTGAGGCGGGCTGCTGGGTGAGCGCTATCCGGCCGCCTACCGTGCCACCGGGTACCGCCCGGCTGCGCATCACCCTGACGGCGGCACATCGCCCTGAGGATATCGATCGGCTACTGGAGGCACTGCATGACGCTGCAGGTTGACAAACAGGCGGTCGCACGCGCTTTTGGCCGGGCGGCGAGCCACTACGATGCGCATGCCGCCCTGCAGCGTCTGAGCGGCGATGCCCTGCTGGCACACGCCCCGGTCGACAGTGGTCTGCACCTGCTGGATGCCGGTTGTGGCACCGGCTGGTACAGCCGGCTCTGGCGCGCGCGCGGCAAACAGGTTACGGCGCTGGATCTCTCCCCGCAGATGCTGCAACAGGCACGCCGCAACGACGCGGCGCAGCACTATCTGGCGGGGGACATTGATGCGCTGCCGCTGGCGGACAACAGCTTTGACCTGGTCTGGAGCAACCTGGCGGTGCAGTGGAGTGACGATCTGCCGCAGGCGCTGGCCCAGTTCCGGCGGGTGCTGCGTCCCGGCGGCACGCTGCTCTTTTCCACCCTGGGGGACGATTCGCTGCAGGAGGTGCATGAAGCCTGGTCACATCTGGACGCACTGCCGCATGCCAATCGCTTTCTCAGCGAGGCGCAGATTGCCGCCGCCTGCCATGCCTGGCCGCTGCGCTGCACCTCGGAGCGGGTGACGATCCATTTTCCCGATGCGCTCAGCGCCATGCGCTCATTGAAGGGCATTGGCGCGACCCATCTGCATCAGGGGCGTGACGGCCAGGTGTTAACCCGGCAACGCCTCAGCCGGTTAGAGGCGCACTGGCCGCGCGACCGGCACGGCTACCGCCTGAGTTATCATTTAATTTATGGAGTAAGTGCATCATGAAACGCCTGTTTATCACCGGCACCGACACCGAAGTCGGCAAAACGGTCGCCAGCGGCGCGCTGTTGCAGGCTGCCGCCGCCGCAGGCTTCCGCTGTGCGGGCTATAAGCCGGTGGCGTCGGGCTGTGAAATGACGCCGGAGGGCATCCGCAACAGCGATGCGCTGGCCCTGCAGCGTTACAGCAGCGTCGCGTTAACGTACCAGCAGGTCAATCCGCTGGCCTTTATGGAACCGACATCGCCGCACATCGTCAGCGCGGAAGAGGGCAGGCCGATTACCCATCTGGCGCTGTCGGCCGGTCTGGCGGCACTGGAGCCGCTGGCGGACTGGATTCTGGTCGAGGGGGCCGGGGGCTGGTACACCCCGCTGTCGGAGACGCACACCTATGCGGACTGGGTGGTCAGCGAACAGCTGCCGGTGATTCTGGTGGTGGGGATTAAGCTGGGCTGCATCAACCATGCGCTGCTCACCGCAGAGGCGGTACGGGCGCGCGGGCTGCCCCTGGCAGGCTGGATCGCGAATACCATCGAGCCACCGGGCAAACGCTATCAGCACTATCTCGCCAGCCTGAAACAGCGCCTGCCTGCCCCCTGTCTGGGCACGATCCCCTATCTCACGGATGAGGCGCAGCAGGCTGCCTGTGGACACTACCTGACGCTGCCTGAATAAGCGGACCCGGCCCGGCAGTCACTGCGGCCAGCGGCGGCTCTGCCCGCCGCAACCGGTTTTGCCTCAGGCCACCGTCAGCCATTTATCGACGGTGTAGTCGTCAAGCTGCGCCATGCTGCCGTGCGCCACATTGCGACCGCGGTGCAGCAGCAGAAAGTAGTCTGCCACGCGGCGGATTAGCGACAGGCGCTGCTCCAGCAGGAGAATGGTCAGCCCGTAGTCGAGGTTAAGCCGCCGGATCAGATTGCCCATCTCCTCCTCCAGCCACGGCGACATGCCATCGGTGGGTTCATCGAGAATCAGCAGTTTAGGTTGCAGCACCAGCGCACGCGCCAGGGCCAGCTGTTGCTGCTGATCGACAGGCAGATCGCCGCTGCGCTGCTGGCGCAGCGAATAGAGTGCCGGAAAGAGATCGAACACCATTTCAGGAATGGCGCGATGGCGATCGTGCTGACTGGCACCCGCCAGCAGGGCGATCAGCAGGTTATCTTCCACGCTCATCTGGGTAAAAATATGGCGGCCCTGCGGCACGTAGCCGATCCCCATCTGTGCCCGCTGTTCAGCCGGTTGCAGCAGCAGATCTTCCGGCGGGGAGCCATCTTCCTTCCAGGAGATAGAGCCGCTGTTGATAGGCAGTCTGCCCATGATGCAGTTCACCAGCGTCGTTTTGCCCATGCCAGGCCGGCCCAGAACGCCGGTGCAGGTGCCAGGCGCCAGATCGAGGTCCACATCCCAGAGAATGTGGTTCTGACCGTAAAATTGATTCACCGAACGTAAACTCAGCATCTGACACTCTCCTTCCCGATCATTAGCCTGAATGCTTCCGCTCTCTGTCGTCTGGCAAACAAGTCATCAGCAGCGGCCCTGTCGCCGTTGCAGCTCAGTGCGCCTGATGCGCGTTGGTGCCAGAGAGTCCTGCAATTCCCAGGCCAGATCTTAAAACGGCCCTGTTTTCTGCTGCTGTGCCTGCTTTCGGGGAAGGAAAGGTGAGAAAAACTTATCAATTCCCCACGGTCATTACGCACCTGCACTTTTGCAGTGCCTGGCGGCGCTGTTCCTGGTGCAGGCGTGCTCTGAGAAGGCAACGAATCTGATTAAGAATTCTAGTCGGCGCCCGGAAATTTGCCTGGCCAGCGGGGGGAAGGATTAAAAATGCAGACTATTCCGCCAGCCGCGGGCGCGAAATTTAACGGAAAAAAAATTATTTTCGCGGTGTCAGAAGGGCAGGGAAAAACTATACACAGCTGATGGCGGCGGGGCTGCCATCACTTATCCACTATTCCTGTGGATAACCTTGTGCATTAGGTAATGAAAACCAGTTGGAAGCGAGGAAATACGGGGCCTGGTAACATAATGACGAGATTCTGGCCTCATAAGCTAAAGCCAGTAAAATCAGTATTTTATTAAAAAACAAGCCTGCGATTTCTCTGTCAGGTAACCAGACTGTAATTTTGTGACGCTCTATTGACAAATGTTAAATCCGATCTCTGCCTGGGGATAACCTTGCGCAACACGCTTCGCCTGGATTTTCATCGCGCGCCAGAGAGGGGAGCGGAACCGCAACGGGGTTAACATTGCACCATTACTGTTTTTATATCCAGTATTATTTTCTGGCAAAATCACCATAGCCGAGTAAAATAAGTGCCTGCCCGCCGACTTCTCCAGCAGGAAATGCATTCATGAGCAAAGCCTTTAAATTAAACTCTGCCTTTAAACCTTCAGGCGATCAGCCTGAGGCGATCCGTCGCCTGGAAGAGGGACTGGAGGATGGACTGGCCCATCAGACCTTATTAGGGGTAACCGGCTCCGGTAAAACCTTTACCGTCGCCAACGTGATTGCCGACCTCAACCGTCCGACCATGGTGCTGGCGCCCAATAAGACGCTGGCCGCCCAGCTTTATGGCGAAATGAAAGAGTTTTTCCCGGATAACGCCGTGGAGTTCTTCGTCTCTTACTACGACTACTATCAGCCTGAAGCCTATGTGCCCAGCTCCGACACCTTTATCGAAAAAGATGCCTCGGTGAATGAGCACATCGAACAAATGCGTCTGTCGGCCACCAAGGCGCTGCTGGAGCGGCGGGATGTGATCGTGGTGGCGTCCGTCTCCGCGATCTACGGTCTGGGCGACCCCGATCTCTATCTGAAAATGATGCTGCACCTGACCCGCGGCATGATCATCGATCAGCGCAGTATTCTGCGTCGTCTCTCAGAATTGCAATACACCCGAAACGACCAGGCGTTCCAGCGCGGGACCTTCCGGGTGCGCGGCGAAGTGATCGATATCTTCCCGGCGGAGTCGGATGACATTGCGCTGCGCGTAGAGCTGTTTGACGAAGAGGTTGAGCGGCTGTCGCTGTTCGACCCGCTGACCGGCCAGATCGAGTCGGTGGTGCCGCGCTTCACCATCTACCCTAAAACCCACTACGTCACGCCGCGCGAGCGTATCCTGCAGGCGATGGAAGAGATCAAAGTGGAGCTGGCGGATCGCCGGCGGGTGCTGCTGGAGAACAACAAACTGCTGGAAGAGCAGCGTATCACCCAGCGTACCCAGTTTGATCTGGAGATGATGAGCGAGCTGGGCTACTGCTCCGGCATCGAAAACTATTCACGCTATCTCTCTGCCCGCGGGCCGGGCGAAGCGCCGCCAACGCTGTTTGACTATCTGCCTGCCGATGGCCTGCTGGTGGTGGATGAGTCCCACGTCACCATTCCGCAGATTGGCGGCATGTACAAAGGCGACCGGGCGCGTAAAGAGACGCTGGTGGAGTATGGCTTCCGTCTGCCGTCGGCGCTGGATAACCGTCCGATGAAGTTTGAAGAGTTTGAGGCGCTGGCGCCCCAGACCATCTACGTGTCGGCGACGCCGGGTAAATATGAGCTGGAAAAATCGGGCAATGAAGTGGTCGATCAGGTGGTGCGTCCGACCGGTCTGCTCGATCCGATCATCGAAGTGCGTCCGGTCGGCACCCAGGTTGACGATCTGCTGTCGGAGATCCGTCAGCGCGTGGCGGCCAACGAACGTATCCTGGTGACGGTGCTGACCAAACGCATGGCGGAAGATCTCACCGAATACCTGACAGAGCATGGCGAAAAGGTGCGCTATCTGCACTCCGATATCGATACGGTGGAACGTATGGAGATCATCCGCGACCTGCGTCTGGGTGAGTTTGATGTGCTGGTGGGCATCAACTTACTGCGTGAGGGGCTGGATATGCCGGAAGTGTCACTGGTCGCGATCCTGGATGCGGATAAAGAGGGCTTCCTGCGTTCAGAACGTTCCCTGATCCAGACCATCGGTCGTGCGGCACGAAACGTCAACGGTAAGGCGATTCTCTACGGCGATAAAATCACGCCGTCGATGGCGCGCGCCATTGAAGAGACCGAACGCCGCCGTGAGAAACAGCAGCTGCACAATGAAAAGAATGGCATCGTGCCGCAGGGCCTCAACAAGAAGATCACCGATATTCTGGAACTCGGCAACAACGTGGTGAAAACCCGTGGCAAAGCCAGACCGGCCCGCCCGGGCGAAGCGCAGGCTCAGGCCGATTTGCTGACCTTAACGCCTCAGGCGCTGCAGAAGAAAATCCACGAGCTGGAGGGACAGATGCAGCAGCATGCGCAGAACCTGGAGTTCGAGCAGGCGGCGAACGTGCGCGATCAGCTGCATGAGCTGCGTACGCTGTTTATTGCGGCCTCATAGCGCCGTTAAAACCCTGAATGGCGTGTTCCAGCGCCACCCTGAGCAGCTGGCGGTCGTGACGATATTTAATGTCGGCGGCCTCCAGCGGTTCACGGACGATCAGCCGATCGTCAATCCCCCGGGTATCGACCGCCGGGCTGACCACCACCGCATCAATCACCCGCTTGCCGATGTAACGCTCCATCATTGCCAGTTTGTCAGCCACCGACAGGCTGGCGGCGGCGGGGCTGAGCTCGCGGCCCAGATTGCCGATAAAGACCATGGTGGCGGGCGTGCGCCGCAGCGCCTGCGCCATCTCATCCATCAGCAGGATCGGCATCAGGCTGGTGTAGAAGCTGCCCGGCCCGATCAGGATCAGATCCGCCTCACCAATCGCCTGCAGCGCTTCCCGCGTAGGCTGGACATTAGGATGCAGCATCAGCTCCTGCGGCGGCTGCTTCATCTCGTCAATCGCCGTTTCGCCGTAAACCATGTTGCCTTCCGCATCCATCGCCACCAGATCCACCGGCTGCTCCGACATCGGGATTAAAAAGGCATCCACCTTCAGCAGGTTGCGGATGATGTTGATCGCCTCCAGCGGGCGCACGCTGAGATGATCCAGCGCGCGCAGCATCAGGTTACCCAGGTTGTGCCCGGCCAGTTCGCCATTACCGGCGAAACGATACTCAAACATCGCAGAGGCGACGCTGGGTTCGGTAATCAGCTGGTTCAGGCAGTTGCGCATATCCCCCCAGGCGATCCCGCCTTCGGAACGGCGGATACGGCCGGTTGAACCGCCGTTGTCGGTGGTGGTGACAATGCCGGTGAGACGCGAGCCCAGCGGGGAAAGGGCAGACATCACGCGGCCCAGACCGTGTCCGCCGCCCAGTGCCACAACGCGATCAAGATCGGCCAGTGTGCGATTCATACTTCTCCTTACTTCCTTTCGCGTGGCGAGGCTCTAAACGCTAAGCCCGCGCGGATGACTTACGTCAAAATCAGGCGGGCATTTTAACGTATCCTGTCGCGAAAATGCGGTGAAAATTCGATATGTATAAGAATATATAGCGAAAACAGCGAATGGAAGAGTGGCGTGAATCACGCTACCATCATGTTTACCGCGCTGATCAACGGGTCAGCGTACACTCAAGCCTGAATGCCTAAGTCTGCGGATAGGGGGTTCAGGCCGTAGCCATCGAGCTGCCAGGGTGCAGGAAGAAATGACTGCATCTCCCAATCTGGAAAGGTGTTCTGGTGTCACAATTTACTGATGCATACGCGCGTAAGTTCTATTACCTGCGCCTGTCGGTCACGGATGTCTGTAATTTCCGCTGTACCTACTGTCTCCCGGACGGCTACAAGCCGCAGGGAATTCGTAACAAAAGCTTTCTCTCTCTGGATGAAATCCGCCGTGTCACGCGGGCCTTTGCGGCAGCCGGCACGGAAAAAGTGCGGCTGACCGGGGGTGAGCCGTCGCTGCGCCGTGATTTCACCGACATCATCGCCACGGTGCGTGAAAACGCCGCCATTCGTCAGATCGCGGTGACCACTAACGGCTACCGGCTGGCGCGTGACGTGAAGCAGTGGCGCGAGGCAGGCTTAACCGCGCTGAACGTCAGCGTGGACAGTCTGGATGCCCGCCAGTTTCACGCCATTACCGGTCAGGATAAATTTCATCAGGTGATGAGCGGCATCGATGCCGCCTTTGACGCCGGTTTTCGCCAGGTGAAAGTCAACAGCGTGCTGATGCGCGATCTTAACAGCCGCAATCTCGCCACCTTCCTGGACTGGATCCGCACCCGTCCGATTCAGCTGCGCTTTATCGAACTGATGGAAACCGGTGACGGCGGTTCGCTGTTCCGCGATCAGCACGTTTCCGGTGCGGTGATCCGCGACCAGCTGATCGCTCAGGGCTGGCAGCGTCGCGAAAGCGAACGCAGTGACGGCCCGGCGCAGGTTTTTTACCATCCCGATTATGTCGGCGAGATCGGCCTGATTATGCCCTACGCCAAAGATTTCTGTGCCAGCTGCAACCGTCTGCGCGTCTCCGCACAGGGCAATTTGCACCTCTGTCTGTTTGGCGACGGCGGCATTCCGCTGCGCGATCTGCTGGCGTCGGACGACCAGCAGGCTGAACTGCAGGCGCGCATTGCCAGCAGCCTGGGGCAGAAGAAGCAGACCCATTTTCTCCATCAGGGCAACACCGGCATCACACAGAATCTCTCTTACATTGGCGGCTAATTTCAGGAGGCAGTATGGGTAAACCAGCCAGCGAATTTCAGGCGGTGCAGATTGCGGTGATGACGGTCTCCGATCGTCGCGATGCCAGCAACGACACCTCCGGTGACTACCTGCGCAGCGCGGCGGCGGAAGCGGGCCACAGCGTGGTCGATCACGCTATCGTGCCGGAGAATCTCTATCGCATTCGTGCCACCGTGTCGCGCTGGATCGCCAGTGACGATGTGCAGGTGGTGATCGTGAACGGCGGCACCGGGTTTAACCTGAAGAACAGCACGCCGGAAGCGCTGCTGCCGCTGTTTGACCGCGAGATTGAGGGATTTGGCGAACTGTTCCGGATGATCTCCTATGAGGAGATTGGCGGTTCGACCCTGCAGTCACGCGCCATTGCCGGTCTGGCGAATCAGACGCTGATTCTGGCCGTGCCGGGTTCGACCAGCGCCTGCCGTACCGCCTGGGAGCGCATCATTGCCGATCAGATCGATGCGCGCACCGCGCCCTGTAATTTTGTCTCACATCTGAAGAAACAATAAGCATGTCTCAACTTACACACATTAACGCCGCGGGCGAAGCGCACATGGTGGATGTCTCCGCCAAGGCTGAAACCGTGCGCGAAGCGCGGGCAGAAGTGCTGGTGCTGATGCAGCCGGAAACGCTGCAGATGATTATCGAGGGCAGCCACCATAAAGGGGATGTCTTTGCCACCGCCCGCATCGCCGGTATCCAGGCGGCGAAACGCACCTGGGAGCTGATTCCGCTCTGCCATCCACTGATGCTGAGCAAAGTGGAAGTGAACCTCGAAGCAGAACCGGCACACAGCCGGGTCCGCATCACCTCGCTCTGCCGCCTGAGTGGCAAAACCGGCGTGGAGATGGAGGCGCTGACCGCGGCTTCGGTGGCCGCGCTGACTATCTACGACATGTGCAAAGCGGTGCAGAAAGATATCGTCATCGATCAGCTGCGTTTAATCAGCAAGAGCGGTGGCAAAAGCGGCGATTTTCAGGCGGTGGCCCATGATTAAGGTGCTGTTTTTTGCCCAGGTGCGCGAGCTGACCGGCACGGCCGCACTGGAGGTCAGCGCGGACTATCCGGACGTGGCGGCACTGCGCGCATCCCTCGCTGCAAGGGACGACCGCTGGGCGCTGGCGCTGGCGTCGGGTAAGCTGCTGGCGGCGGTCAATCAGACGCTGGTGCCGATGACGCATCCCCTGCACGCCGGGGATGAAGTGGCCTTTTTCCCGCCCGTAACCGGAGGCTGAGATGGATACGCAGATTCGCGTCGGCCCCGCGCCGTTTGACATGGCGGAAGCGTATCGCTGGCTGGCCGCCTGTGATGAAGATGGCGCGGTCGTGACCTTTACCGGTAAAGTCCGCAACCACAATCTGGGGAGTGATGTGGCGGCGCTGACGCTGGAGCACTATCCCGGTATGACCGAGAAAGCGCTGCAGGAGATCGTGGCGGCGGCGCGTGAACGCTGGCCGCTGCAGCGCGTCACGGTGATCCATCGCGTCGGCGAGCTGTTTCCCGGCGATGAAATCGTGCTGGTCGGCGTGACCAGCGCCCATCGCGGCAGCGCCTTTTCCGCCGCCGAATTCATCATGGATTACCTGAAAACGCGCGCGCCCTTCTGGAAACGCGAAGCGACAGAGCAGGGTCACCGCTGGGTGGATGCCCGCGACAGCGATCACCAGGCCGCTCAGCGCTGGGAGTAGCGCGGAACTACGGCTGCTTCAGCTGCTCCGCCGGGCCAAAGCGGGTCTGGCCGTGACTGTGCTCACCGCCGCCCGTCGTCCGCTTCAGCTGGATCACCTGGCCCTGCTGCCACGCGTTCGCACCCGCTGCTGCCGGGTGCGCCACGATATCGGCGCGCCGGGCGCGAATCGCTTTGCTGTCGACGTCGAAGCGGCGATCGCGGTCGGCCAGCAGCCGGGAATCCATCTGACCATCCGCCGTAAAGCCCATCATCAGTGCCGGAATGCCGAGCGGCAGCGTTTTATCGCGATCGGTATGCCAGGTGTGCCAGGTTTTCCCGTAGGTATTCACGATGCGTTTCATCAGGGCGTGGTCGGCGCTGGCGGGTAAGCCCGGCGCAATCAGCGTGCCCGACTTCACCTCATACTGGTGGCTGTGCCACAGCTTCTTCTCCTCCGGGGGCAGGGTGTTGAACAGCCGTTCGCTGATGATGTACTCCACCCCCATCAGCCGCGCGTCGCGGGTGTTGCCGTCATAGATCACCGCCTGCATCACATCCTCGTTCAGCACGGTGACGTAGTGGTGTGCCTCCATCTGACCGTTCTGGTCACCATTGTAAAAATGGAAGCCATCCAGATAGGTGTTGATTGCCTCAATCGGCGGTCGTGACTGCATCACGCTGGCGCCGGTCTCCAGCAGCTTCAGCGAGGAGGAGGTGGGCGCGCCCGGTGACTGCACCTGAGCAGGCGTATTATTGGCGCCGCAGCCGGTTAATAACAGGCTGAACGCCGCAACAGGCCAGAGTTTAAACATCGTAAGTTCCTTTAACGTTAAAAAAGGTAACCTTAGTTCAGTTCCCGCCTGCCTGTGAAACGCTGGCGATGATAGAGTAGGGTTTTGGTTCATTCTGAGGACAGGCATGTCATCCACCCCGATTCTGCAACGTCTGACACTGGTCGCCGCGCTGGTGCTGGCGGGCTGTAGCAGCAAGAAAACCCCCGAGGCGCCGGTCCGGCAGCCTGAGGATGTGAAAGCACAAATTCAGCGGCTGCTGCCGTCGCATGTCAGCAACAAAGCGGCATGGAGCGACGATATCTACACCTCTTTCCGCACCCAGCAGATCGATCCCAGCGCCAGCAACCTCTGCGCGGTGATCGCCGTGGCGGATCAGGAGAGTAACTTCAGCGCCGAAGCGGCCGTGCCCGGCCTGCCTAAAATCGCCTGGGGTGAGATCAATCGCCGGGCAGCCAAAGTCCACGTGCCAGCTTTTCTGGTGCGCACGGCGCTGCTGATTAAATCCCCGACCGGCGAAAGTTACGCGGCGCGGCTTGACAAAGTGCGCAGTGAAAAAGAGCTGAGCGCCATCTTTGATGACCTGATCGACATGGTGCCGATGGGCCAGACGCTGTTTGGCAATCTCAATCCGATCCACACGGGCGGGCCGATGCAGGTCAGCATTGCCTTTGCCGAGGCGCATGCCAAAGGCTACCCGTGGCCGGTTGATGGCACGATCCGGCGTGAAGTCTTTACCCGTCACGGCGGGATCTACTTCGGCACCATGCACCTGCTCGGCTACCCGGCTGACTACAGCCAGCCGCTCTACCGCTTCGCGGACTTCAATGCGGGCTGGTACGCCAGTCGCAACGCGGCGTTCCAGGCGGCGGTGGCGAAGGCGACCGGGATGAAGCTGGCGCTGGATGGCGATCTGATCCTCTATGGCTCAGACGCGGCGGGCGGCACCGAACTGGCGGTGCGCACCCTGTCGAAGCAGATCGACATGAGCAACAGCGCCATCCGGCGCGATCTGGAGAAAGGGGAGAAAGCGTCGTTCAGCGACAGCGAACTCTGGAAGCAGGTCTTTACCCTGGCGGATAAAATGGCGGGCCGTAAGCTGCCGCGTGAAATGCTGCCGGGCATTAAGCTGGAGAGCCCGAAAATTACCCGCAATCTTACGACGGCGTGGTTTGCGCAGCGCGTCGACAGCCGTTATCAGCAGTGCCTGTCGCGGCGTTAAACGGCATGTTGTGGCGCAGTTGAGCTGAGCTGTGCCACACTTAAATCTGACAGGGCTCCCTGTGGAGCGTCTTACTACTCATCCCTTTATCAAGAGGTGCATCATGGATCGATATCCACGACATGATTCTATCGTTCAACCCGCCTCGCGCGGGCTTCAGGCTTACATGGCCCAGGTGTATGGCTGGATGACCTGTGGTCTGCTGCTGACGGCGTTTGTCTCCTGGTTCGCTGCACGTACGCCTGCGGTCATGGAGCTGGTCTTCGCCAACCGGATCACCTTCTTCGGGCTGATTATCGCGCAGCTGGCGCTGGTGTTCTTCCTGTCAGGCATGGTGCATCGCCTGAGCGGGGCGGTGGCGACCGGGCTGTTTATGCTCTATTCGGCGCTGACCGGCGTCACGATGGCCAGCATCTTCCTGGTTTACACCTACTCCTCCATCGCCAGTACCTTCTTTGTCGCCGCCGGGATGTTTGGCGCCATGAGCTTCTACGGCTACACCACCAAACGCGATCTGAGCCGGTTTGGCAGTCTGCTGTTTATGGCGCTGATCGGCATCCTGCTGGCGTCGCTGGTGAACTTCTGGCTGAAGAGCCCGGCGCTGATGTGGGCGATTACCTACATCGGAGTGGTGGTGTTTGTCGGCCTGACCGCCTATGACACCCAGAAGCTGAAAAATATCGGTGAGCAGATTGATGCGCGCGATACGGAAAACCTGCGTCGCTACTCGATCATGGGGGCGTTAACGCTCTATCTGGACTTCATCAACCTCTTCCTGATGCTGCTGCGGATTATGGGCAACCGTCGCTGAGTCAGGCTACCCGTTTCGCGGCCAGCGCCGCGCTGAACGGCTGAGATGTAAAGGGGGAGGCGCACCGGTTGCGCCTCCCCCGTTTTATGATGACTTCTGAAGCTTCTGCTCGTTCTTCTGGCGCAGATGCTTTGCCCGGCTCTCCAGAACCAGATAGAGCACCAGCGCCAGCAGCAGCGGCAGGATGAAATAGAGGACGCGATAGGCGAGCAGCGCCGCGATAATGGTGCCATGCGACGCGTGCTGACCGCTGAGCAGTGCCAGGAAGACCGCCTCCAGCACGCCAATCCCCGCCGGAATATGAATGATCACCCCGGCAATACTGCTGATCAGCAGCACGCCCAGCACCATCGGATAGCCGACATCGCGCCCCAGCAGCAGCCAGATAATCGCCCCCATCACCATCCAGTTAGCGCAGGAGACGCCAAACTGCAGCAGCGCCATACGCAGCGAGGGGAGCTGCAGCGTCTGCCCTTTGACCGTCCAGCGCCGCTGTTTCGAGAAGGCACAGGCCCAGAGGTAGATCGCCACCAGCACCAGCAGCACCACACCGATCAGCCGCAGGGTAGTCTCACCGATAAACCAGCCGCTGGGGATGGAGACCATGCCCGCACTGAACACCACGCCAGCCAGCAGAATGTAGCCCAGCCAGTTGGTGGCGATGCTCAGGGAGAAAATGCGGGTGATGGTGGCGCTGTCGAGTCCCAGACGGGAGTAGAGCCGGTAGCGCATCGCCACGCCGCCGACCCAGGTGCTCAGCGTCAGGTTAAAGGCGTAACAGATAAATGACACCAGCATCACCTGCCGCTTCGCCAGCTTATGCCCGCAGTAGGCGCGCCCGATAAGGTCATAGCAGCCGTAGACCAGGTAACTCAGCACCACCAGTCCGGCGGCGGTCAGAACCACAAAGCGGTTATAGTTAACGATGACGTCATAAACATCTTCCCAGTTCACTTTGCGGGCATAAACCACCAGCAGCACCACCACCGCGATAAAGAACAGCACGGTGAGGATCTTTTTTGCCAGTTGCCAGCGTGGATGTTTTTTTGCCATCAGGATTTTGCTCCCTGGTTGTCGGCTTCTACGCGATCCTGTGTCTCCATTTCGGGCTGCACCGGGGCTGCCACCTGGGCCAGCCGCGGTGTGTGCGCCGGTAACCAGCCCGCAATAGCCGGGAAATGGCGCAGGAAGTGGAAGACCACCACGCTTTTGCTGAGTTGCCACCAGTTGCGCGGGGGCAGACGATCCTCCTGCACCCGCTGACAATCATTTGCCAGCAGCGCTTCAAGGTTGTCACGCAGCGTCTGGTTAAACGGCCGGTCGTGAATGATCAGGTTGGCTTCCAGGTTGAGTGACAGGCTGAGCGGGTCGAGATTGCTGGAGCCGACGGTGGCCCACTGATCGTCCTTCACCGCGATCTTGCCGTGCAGCGGACGACGGATATATTCATAGACTTCAACCCCGCCATCGACCAGATAGTTGTAGAGCAACTCCGCGCCTACTTTCACAATTGGCATATCCGGCTCGCCCTGCACAATCAGCCGCACCCTGACGCCGCGCTGCGCCGCGTTGCGCATCTCACGCAACAGCCGGTAGCCGGGAAAGAAGTAGGCGTTAGCGATAATCACATCCCGCTTCGCCTCGCGCAGCATCTCAAGGTAGTGCATTTCGATGTCGTCGCGATGTTCGTCATTGTCGCGATAGACATAGAGCACCTGGGCATCGCCGGGCCTGGCATTGACCGCCGGACGGTGAGATCGCGACCCCCACCAGCGGCGGGTAGGCTGTTCACTGCCAATCGCCTGCTGCAGATAGCGGGCGATATCGCCTACCACCGGCCCTTTGACCTGCACCGCATAATCCTGCTTGGCCTCGGGGCCGTAGTCGGTGTTGTGCTCGGCAGAGAAGTTGATGCCGCCCACAAAGGCCACCACGTCATCCACCACCACGGTTTTGCGGTGCAGGCGGCGGAACACGTTAGTGCGCATGCCCATCACCAGCGGGCGCGGATCGTAGTAGATGAAGCGCACGCCCGCGCTGGTCAGGCTGTTCACAAAGGTGTCGGAAAGTTCGGCGGAGCCGTAGCCATCGACCATGATTTCAACCCGCACCCCGCGCTGGGCCGCCGCCAGCAGTTCGCGATGCAGGGCATTGCCGACCTCATCCTCAAACAGAATAAAGGTTTCAATCAGCACCGTGCGCTCGGCCCGCTGTATCGCACCAAAGACGCGCGGGAAAAACGCCTCACCATTTTCCAGCAACAGCAGCCGGTTGCCTTCCTGCCAGCTGAAATTCATAGGTGAATCTCCACGGCCAGCGGCGCATGGTCGGAGAGATGGGACCACGGCTTACGCGGCAGCGCCCACGGATGAGTGACGGTGGCATTGCGCACATAGATGCGGTCGAGCCGCAGAATCGGGAAGCGCGCCGGGAAGGTGCGCGCCGGGCGTCCGGTTTTCATGCTGAATACCTCTTTCAGGCCTGCGCCCTGTTTTAAGATCGCGTTAGCGCGTCGTTGCCAGTCGTTAAAATCACCCGCCACCACAACCGGCGCGTCGGGCGGCAGCGAGGTGACCATTTCACATATCATCTTCATCTGCGCGCGGCGGTGCGAGGCCTTCAGGCCAAGGTGCACGCAGATAACGTGCAGCGTGCCATGCGGCTCGGGCAGGGCGATCTGACAGTGCAGCATGCCGCGATTTTCACTGCCCGCCACCGAGATATCCCGGTTCTCATACTCTGCAATCGGAAAGCGCGACAGCACGGCATTGCCGTGATGTCCTTCCGGGTAGACCGCATTGCGCCCGTAGGCGAAATCGTTCCACATGGTGTCGGCCAGAAACTCATAGTGTGGCGCCTCGGGCCACGCGTCATGGTTAAGCGGATGGATGGCATGCGTGCCCATCACCTCCTGCAGAAGGACCACATCCGCCGACGTTGCGCGAACGGCTTCGCGTAATTCCGGCAGGATGAAGCGGCGATTAAACGGGGCAAAACCCTTGTGTGTATTGATCGTCAGGACTTTTATTGAAAATCCTTGCGTGTTTTGTGGCATACTCGCGACGCACTCCTTTTCATCATCACCAGAATCAAAGTGTAGTCTTTGTCACAAATGGGTGGTGAGAGAGGGCGATAATTAAGGCGTTATCCGAAAATTGTTTTACATTGAGGAAACCGTTTCCGGCTTGTGCCGGTAGCACTTGGGCGACCTGTTGGGTCTGCCAGGAGAACTGAATGAAATGGTCTAATCGTATTCAAATCATCACGGGTCAGACATACATGCATATCGCTATGCATCTGCTGGTGATCGCTGCGCTGATCTGGGGCTGGAAGCACAAGGCCCTGGTCGATGTCTGCAGCACGCTGGTGGCCGTCTACGCACTGGTTTTTGTTGCCATGCTGGCAACACAGCGCATCGCCCGTTTACGGACCCTTGGCGATTATCTTGAAGAAGCGACCACCACTTACTACTTTGGCGCTGCCATGATGACACTGTTTCTGGTGTCGCGGATCTACCACAACAACCTGCTGCTGGCGTGCCTCGGCGTGGTGATGTTGCTGGGTCCGGCGCTGGTGTCGCTGCTGGCGAAAGAACCGCCACGGCGCATCGAAAAAAAACGTAGCTAAGTTGAAGGCCACCGAAAGGTGGCCTTCCTGTTTATGGGGCAGGGAAGATGTGTGTGTAAATGTGAGCTATCTCGCACACTTGCTCTAAAGCTGCTACACTCGCCCGCTTACGCATCGTAGTTTGTGCCCTTTTCACGCGTCAGCCCCAGCTGCCGTCACTATCCCTCTGAAAACTACACCGTGAATCACGGACAGAGCGGACCGGAGTAAATCACGTAATGTCTTTTGACTCTCTCGGCCTGAGTGCCGATATTTTGCGCGCGGTCGCCGAACAAGGCTACAGCGAACCTACACCTATCCAGCGCCAGGCGATACCTGTGGTGCTGGCAGGCCGCGATCTGCTGGCGAGCGCCCAGACCGGCACCGGCAAGACGGCCGGCTTTACCTTACCTTTGCTTGAAAAACTCTCTGCGACCACCACGCCGGTGCGCGGCCGTCGCCCGGTGCGCGCCCTGATCCTGACCCCGACCCGTGAACTCGCGGCGCAGGTCGGCGAAAACGTCAGTGACTACAGCAAATATCTCCCGCTGCGGTCGATGGTGGTGTTTGGTGGTGTCAGCATCAATCCGCAGATGGTTAAACTGCGTGGCGGCGTCGACGTGCTGGTGGCGACACCGGGTCGTCTGCTGGATCTGGCGCATCAGAATGCGGTTGACCTCTCTAAGGTCGAAATTCTGGTACTGGATGAAGCGGACCGGATGCTCGATATGGGCTTTATCCACGACATCCGTCGCGTGCTGGCGCGCCTGCCGGCTAAGCGTCAGAACCTGCTCTTCTCGGCCACCTTCTCTGATGAGATTAAAGGCCTGGCTGAAAAACTGCTGACCAACCCGGAAATGGTGGAAGTGGCGCGCCGCAACACCGCCTCTGAACAGGTTGCTCAGCAGGTGCATTTCGTGGATAAGAAGCGCAAGCGGGAACTGCTGTCGCAGCTGATTGGCGAAGGGAACTGGCAGCAGGTGCTGGTCTTTACCCGAACCAAGCATGGCGCTAACCACCTTGCCGAGCAGCTGGGCAAAGATGGCATCACCGCCGCCGCGATCCACGGCAACAAGAGCCAGGGTGCCCGTACCCGTGCGCTGGCTGACTTTAAATCTGGCGGGATCCGCGTGCTGGTGGCGACCGATATCGCGGCGCGTGGCCTGGATATCGAAGAGCTGCCACACGTGGTCAACTATGAGCTGCCCAACGTCGCCGAAGATTATGTGCACCGTATTGGCCGTACCGGCCGTGCGGCGGCCACCGGTGCGGCACTGTCACTGGTCTGCGTCGATGAGCATAAACTGCTGCGTGATATCGAACGCCTGCTGAAGCGTGAAATCCCGCGCCTGGCGATTCCGGGTTATGAACCCGATCCGAGCATCAAAGCAGAGCCTATCATCAACGGTCGCCAGCAGCAGTCGCGCGGCGGTGCAGGCGGCGGGCGCGGTCGTGGTCAGGGCGGACAGGGTGCAGGTGCACCACGTTCATCCGGCGACAAGCGTTCTCAGCCTCGTCGTCAGGGACAGCCTGCGCCTCAGGGCGACAAGCCCGCTTCCCGTCCGCGTCGTCCGGCACCGAAGCGTACCGGGAACGTCTGAGTATGAGGGTTTTACTGGCGCCGATGGAGGGCGTGCTTGATTCGCTGGTGCGCCAGCTGTTATCGGAAGTGAACGACTACGATATCTGCATCACCGAGTTTTTGCGCGTGGTCGATCAGCTGCTGCCGGTAAAATCCTTTTATCGTCTCTGCCCCGAGCTGCATAACAACAGCCGCACGCCTTCCGGCACGCGGGTGCGGATGCAGCTGCTGGGGCAGCATCCCGAATGGTTAGCCGAGAACGCCGCCCGTGCGGTGGCGCTGGGCTCCTGGGGGGTGGATCTCAACTGCGGTTGTCCCTCTAAGCTGGTCAACGGCAGCGGGGGCGGGGCGACCCTGCTTAAAGATCCCGATCTGATCTATCGCGGCGCGAAAGCGATGCGTGAAGCGGTGCCTGCTGACTTACCGGTCACGGTGAAAGTGCGGCTCGGCTGGGATTCCAGCGCCCGCAGCCTGGAGATCGCCGATGCTGTACAGCAGGCGGGAGCCAGTGAGCTGGTGGTGCATGGACGAACCAAGGAAGAGGGCTATCGTGCCGAGGCGATCAACTGGCAGGCGATTGGCGAGATTCGTCAGCGGCTGCGCATTCCGGTGATTGCTAACGGTGAAATCTGGGACTGGCAGAGCGCGCAGAACTGTATGGCGGTCACCGGCTGCGATGCGGTGATGATTGGCCGCGGTGCGCTGAACATCCCTAACCTGAGCCGGGTGGTCAAATATAACGAGCCGCCAATGGCCTGGCCTGAGGTGGTGCGCCTGTTGCAGAAATATAGCCGGCTGGAAAAGCAGGGTGACACCGGACTCTATCACGTCGCGCGCATCAAACAGTGGCTTGGCTATCTGCGCAAAGCCTATGCAGAAGCGGATGGCCTGTTCAGCGAAATCCGGGCGTTAAAATCGTCGGGCGATATTGCACAGGCGATCGATCGTCACGCGACGGTTCATGGTTTGTGATAAAAAATCAGGCGACCCCTTAGCGGCCTGACGGTATAGTGAGCCAAATTTCCTTCACCGCAACTCTGCTATGTCTGACACCGCCGTGTTGAGCAACAGCCAGCTCAACAAACGTATCCTTTCCGTTATCGTTTTCACCTTCTTCTGCTATCTCTCCGTCGGCTTGCCGCTGGCTGTGCTGCCTGGCTTTGTCAAAAATCACCTCGGCTTCAGCTCATTCATCGCCGGGCTGATTATCAGTATTCAGTATTTCGCGACGCTGCTCAGCCGTCCTCAGTCGGGCCGTCTGGCCGACCGGCTTGGACCTAAACGCGTGGTGATGCTGGGGCTGCTCTGCTGCGGCATGAGCGGGGTGCTGACCATCGTCGCCGCCCTGCTGAGCAGCTGGCCATGGCTGAGCCTGACGCTGCTGGCTGTCGGACGGCTGTTTCTTGGGGTGGGCGAAAGCTTCAGCAGCACCGGCTCCACCCTGTGGGGCATGAACATCGTCGGGCCGCTGCAGACCGCCCGCGTGATCTCCTGGAACGGCGTCGCCACCTATCTGGCGATGGCGGTGGGCGCACCGCTGGGCGTGATGCTCAACGGGCAGTTCGGCATGAGCGGCTTTGCTGGCCTGATTGCGGTGATGGGGATAGCAGGCTATCTGATGGCGAGCCGCAAACCCGCCGTCACCGTCAGCCTGGGCGAGCGCATTCCGTTTCATCGCGTCTTTTCCCGCGTCTGGCTCTACGGTCTGGCGCTGGGCTTCGGCACCATCGGCTTTGGCGTGATTGCCACCTTCATTACCCTCTACTTTGCCAGCCGCAACTGGCAGGGCGCGGCCTATGCGCTGACGCTGTTCAGCCTGGGTTTTGTGCTGGTGCGTCTCGGCTTCGGGCGCTTTATCACCCGCTTTGGCGGACTGCGCGTCTCGCTGTTCTCCTTTCTGCTGGAGTGTGTGGGACTGCTGCTGATCTGGCAGGCGGACAGCGCGTGGCTGGTGGGGGCGGGCGCGTTTCTGACCGGCAGCGGTTTTTCGCTGGTCTTTCCGGCCCTGGGGGTGGAAGCCGTTAAGCGGGTTGAGCGTCAGGATCAGGGATCGGCGCTCGGCACCTACTCCGCCTTTCTCGATCTGGGGCTGGGCTTAACCGGCCCGGTGGCGGGACTCTTTATCGGACACTGGGGCATGCAGTCGGTCTACCTCGCGGCGGCGATCATGGTCCTGGGTGCGCTGCTGATTACCCTGCGGCTCTGCGCTCAGCAGCGGCTCACCAGCGGGTGAGCCGCCGGGTCATCAGAAACGGGTAAACAGCCAGTAGAGCAGGGCGGAGAGCAGAACGGAGACCGGCAGGGTTAAGACCCAGGCGACCGCCAGGTTGCGCAGCGTGGCAAGCTGCAGGCCGGAGCGATTGGCCGCCATGGTGCCCGCCACGCCCGAGGAGAGCACATGGGTGGTGGAAACCGGTAAACCGAAACCGTCTGCCGCGCCAATGGTCGCCATCGCCACCAGCTCGGCGCTGGCGCCCTGCGCATAGCTGAGATGGGTTTTGCCGATGCGTTCTCCCACCGTGACCACAATCCGGCGCCAGCCCACCATCGTGCCAAGCCCCAGTGCAATCGCCACCACCACTTTTACCCACATCGGAATAAAGCGGGTGGCGCTGTCGAGTTCGCTTTTCACGGCTTTCAGATTGCGTTCCGTCTCCTGCGGCAGCGTGACCTTTGCGGTCTGAAGATGCTTGATCGACTCTGATGCCAGATACATCTGGTTGCGGGTGTTGGTCACCGCCTGCGCCGGAATGTTATCCATCGAGCCATAGCGGCGAATCTCATCACCCACTTCATTGAGCGTCATCGCCAGCGCCGGTAACACCTCGCTGTTCATCCGGTTGCTGCCGACAAAGCCGGTCAGCACGTCGCGGGCCGCCGGAGGGTGTGCCGCCGCCGGTTGCAGCTGGCGCAGCTGATGCGCGGTGACTTCGGTCAGCGCGGCCACGCGCGGGATCTGGTCGGCGGGCAGCGATCGGTTCAGGGCGTAGGCGATCGGCATGGTGCCGACCAGGATCAGCATAATCAGCCCCATCCCTTTCTGCCCGTCGTTAGAGCCGTGTGCAAAAGAGACGCCGGTACAGGTCAGGATCAGCAGGCCGCGGATCCAGACCGGCGGCGGCTGATCGCTCTGCGGCGCACGGTAAAGCTGGCGATTGCGGATAAAGCGTTTCATGACCCACAGCAGCAGCCCGGCACAGACGAAACCCACCACCGGCGAGAGCAGCAGTGCATAGCCCACCTTCAGCGCCTGATCCCAGTCCACGCCGCTCAGGCCGTTGCGCCCGTGCAGCATCGCGTTGGCGACGCCGACGCCGATGATGGAGCCAATCAGGGTGTGGGAGGAGGAGGAGGGCAGGCCAAAATACCAGGTGCCGAGATTCCAGATAATGGCGGAAAAGAGCAGTGCATAGACCATCGCGAAGCCGTTGCCGCTGCTGGCCTGCAGGATCAGCTCCACCGGCAGCAGCGAGATAATGCCAAACGCCACCACGCCGCTGGAGAGCAGCACGCCCATAAAATTACAGAAACCGGACCAGACCACGGCGGCGCCGGGCGTCAGCGAATGGGTATAAATCACCGTGGCGACGGCATTGGCGGTGTCGTGAAAGCCATTGACGAACTCAAAGCCGAGCGCAATCAGCAGCGCCAGGCCCAGCAGAAAGAAGGGCAGGAGGCTGGTGACCGGCATGTTGGTCTCTTCAACGTCACTGATCAGGTTGAGACCGGCGAACGCGAGACCCGCGACCAGCAGAATAAAAAACAGCGGTTTACTGAAACGACTGCCTTTGCCGTTGAAATCAGGCCGGCCCCGGACGGATGAGGGGAGACTGTTTTCGCTCATGGTGTACCTCATGTGGCGGATAGCGGATGCTGATTTGCACCGGGTTATCGCTGTGTGATACGCGCTTTCTATGACAGAAAAATGATGGGCAGGCAGGAAATTTAGCCGGAGAGGGCGGGTCGGGCGGTATAGCGCGGGCAATAAAAAAGCCAGCGACAGGCGCTGGCTTCTGAGAACAGGCGGTCCGTTACGAATTGTTATTCGTGGCGGCAGCCGGAGCGGCCGGGGTCACCGGGGCCGCTTCTGTCGCAGGCTGCTGAGGCTGCGCAGCATCACTGCTGGCACCCTGAGGCGTCACCGGAGTCATTGGCTGCTCCTGAGGGGCGGCCTGTGAGTTTTCCGGCACCTGAACAGGCGCAGTCTGAACGTTGTTCTCCACACCGTTCACTTTTACCGGCATACCGGTACGGCCCTGAATCGCGGCGTTAACCTGATCCTGATTGATGCTGCCATCAGCCAGCACTTTGGTCACGGCCTGAGTCAGCGTGATCGGCACCAGCTCACGGGAGTTGAACTGCTCTTCGGTGGTCGACAGCGGGTTATGCACTTCAAGGTAACGCGAACCGTCTGGCTCAACCGAGGCTTTCACCGGCTGGTCAACGAACTGAACGCGGGTGCCGACCGGCACATTCTGATACAACCACTTGATGTCATCCGCACGCAGACGCACACAGCCGTGGCTCACGCGCAGGCCGATACCGAAGTTGGCGTTGGTGCCGTGAATCGCATAGAGACGACCGATGTAGAGCGCATAGAGGCCCATCGGGTTGTCCGGGCCAGCCGGGAAGACGGCAGGCAGCGTTTCACCGCGAGCGGCGTAGTCGGCGTGCATCCCTTTAGTTGGCGTCCAGGTCGGGCCATCTTTTTTGCGTTCAACCGCCGTGGTCCAGTTGATCGGGGTATCTTTACCCAGCTCACCGATACCAATCGGCAGGACAACCACGGTTTTGCTGCCTTTCGGATAGTAGTAAAGACGCATCTCGGCGCTGTTGATCACAATGCCTTCGCGCGGGGCGTCCGGCAGGATCAGCTGCTGTGGGATAATCATTTTGCTGCCGGCTTTCGGCAGATAAACGTCAACGCCCGGATTGGCTTCCAGCATGTTGCTGAGGCCCATCTGATACTGCGCCGCAAAAGCTTCCAGCGGCAATTTGCTGTCTTCAGGAACGGTAATTTCAATATTTTCCCCGATCAGACGGCTGTTAGCCGGCGGTAACGGGTAAACCACAGCAAAGGCTGACTGGCTGAACGCCGCCAGAGCCAGTGCGATTGAAGCGAAAGCGCGAATCATTTTCATATTTTACAAGTCTTTATCGCCCTGTTTCAGGCTGGTCAAAGTATCGAATTCATGCCGGCCAATGTGACCTGCTGCGCATTATATGTTCATTGATCTGATGTTGTGAATCAGGATTTTAACCTGACAGTAATACTTTACCTAAAACCGTGCAGAGATGAGCGCCTTTCGGGAAAAGAGGGCGCTGAAAACCGCGATGACTAAGGCTGCCACTGGGTCTGTTCGCCGCTGAGTTTCCGGTTCAGGAAAAAGGCGGCGCTGATTAACGCCAGGTGCGTCAGCGCCTGCGGCGTATTGCCCAGCGCATGGCCGTGGCTGTCAAACTCCTCGGCGTAAAG
Source organism: Pantoea anthophila (assembly GCF_026104315.1). NCBI lineage: Bacteria > Pseudomonadati > Pseudomonadota > Gammaproteobacteria > Enterobacterales > Erwiniaceae > Pantoea > Pantoea anthophila. The sequence continues at coordinate 2,746,871 of NZ_CP110473.1, read as the reverse complement.
GCCCAGCGGATTGGCGTAGCTCAGCAGCTTCTCAAACTCAAAATGCGCCTCCTGTATCCGGCCTGCGCGCGCCAGGCACTCCACATACCAGAAGGAACAGGCACCGAAAGAGCCTTCTCCTCCCTGCAGGCCATCGGCCGGGGTTTCATGAATATTGTAACGCCGCACCATGCCATCGCTGACCAGGTCCTTTTTGATCGCGTCCAGCGTAGAGAGCCAGTCCGGGTCAGTGGCACCGACAAAGCGCACCAGTGGCATCAGCAGCATGGAGGCGTCGAGATAGTCGCCGTGACGTGTGGAGGTGAAGTGCCCGCGCTCCTCGTTCCAGAAATTGGCCCAGATATCTTCGCGGATCTTACGCCGCGCCTCATCCCAGCGCTGATAGGGCATCGGCAGCGATCGCTTCATGCCCAGACGCAGCGCGCGGTCCATCGCCACCCAGCACATCAGACGGGAATGCAGAAAATGTTCCGGTTCACCGCGCATCTCCCAGATCCCGGCATCGGGCTGATCCCAGTTCTCGCTCAGCCAGTCGATCATCTTCACTACGTGCTCCCAGCCGCGCTGAGAGATCGCCTCGCCATATTTATTGGCCAGATAGATTGCATCCATCAGCTCGCCATAGATGTCGAGCTGGGTCTGCTGCCAGGCATCGTTGCCGATGCGCACCGGCCGGGAATCGCCGTAGCCGGAGAGGTTGAGCAGCTCCATCTCATGCAGTTCGGTGCCGCTGTCCAGCCGGTACATCACCTGCAGGCGCATCTCGTCGTGATGACTGTTCTCGACGCAGCGACCCACCCATTCCGTAAAGTGTTTGGCTTCATCGGTATAGCCCAGCCGCATCAGGGCATACATGCTGAATGAGGCGTCGCGGATCCAGGAGGCGCGATAGTCCCAGTTTCGTTCACCGCCCAGCTCTTCGGGCAGACCAAAGGTTGCCGCCGCCGCAATGGAGCCATACTGATGTGAGGTGAGCAGCTTCAGCACCAGCGCGGAGCGCTGCACCATTTCACGCCAGCGTCCCTGATAGGTGCTCTTTGCGCTCCAGCGGCGCCAGTAGTTGAGGGTATCTTCAAAGCAGTGTTCGGTCGCCAGCGCTTCGATATGCGCATCGTCGACGCTGCCAAATTCAAACTGCGCATGTTCGCCCGGCTGCAGGGTAAAGACGGCGGTCGCGCTCTCATCCTCCAGCGTCATGACCACGCTGGCGGCGAGGCGCAGCGAGGGCTGACCTTCGGCATGAAAATCGATACAGCTGTGATGGGCCTCGGCGCGCGTCTGCGCCCGGGCGTAGTCGTGGCGCGGTGAACAGCGCAGGGTAAAGGTCGCGCTGCCGCGTACCATTTTGACCCGGCGGATCAGACGCGGCAGTTTCCCCCTGTCATCGCAAATCGGCATATAGTCGGTAATTTCAGCGACCCCCTGCTCATCCAGCCAGCGGGTCTGCAGAATATTGGTGTCGGGCAGGTAGAGCTGCTGACGGCGCGCATCGGGCCAGTCCGGTGAGAGGGAGAAGAGGCCGGCATCGTCGCTGTCGAGCAGGGCAGAGAAGACCGACGGGCTGTCGAGTTCAGGCCAGCAGAGATAATCAATCGTCCCGTCATTCGCCACCAGTGCACAGGTGCGGAGATCGCCAATGACGCCATGCTCTTCAATCTTACGTTTTACCTTACTCATGCTCATCTCCCTGTCAGTGTGCTGTTAACTATAGCTGAGCATGCCGATGCGGCTTCGTTTGGGCAGCTGTCAGCGCTTATTGATCGGCCCGACGGTTATGCCAGCGCCGGATCACCCAGCGCAGGACAAAGGCGAACACCACCGCACCCACCAGCCAGAGCAGATGTTTCAGATGCTGATCGAGTTTATGCAGCCACGGCGCGATAATGCCGCCCGCAAAATAGCCCAGCGTGACAAAGATCAGCGCCCAGATGGCCGCACCGATGATATTGAGGATAAAAAATTTCATCGGATTGAGGCGGCTGGCCCCGATGATGATGGGACCAATCAGGCGAAAGCCATACATAAAGCGCACGCCGATCACAAACAGGCTGGGACGGCGTTTGATCAGGCGGTTCGCCTTCACCACCTTATCCTGATGCTTTTTAAAGCGGCGCAGGATGCGCGTCCCCCAGCGGCGGCCAACCCAGTAGAGCAGCTGGTCGCCGATGATCCCGCCGCCCATCGCAGCCAGCACCACGCCCGCATAGTGCAGCAGCCCTTCATGGGCAGCCACGCCACCCAGTAAGGTAAATGTCTCCCCCTCGGCAATACAGCCAATCAACAGTGCCAGATAACCGTACTGCGTAATTAATGCGTTGATATCCAGATGCAAAGTGACACTCCCTGTTCGGTGGCTGTTTCTTCAAGTCTATACGCGAATTGGCTTCGCTTCCGCCCGGGCCGCGCGGGTGCGTTTATTTCTGCTGTTTTTTTGTCCGGTCGCCACGAAAGTTTTGCTGCCGTTTATACTTGAGAAGACGCTGCCCCCAAAGACGCATGCTCATGGGCGGCCCACTGCATCAGAGGAGTGACTGTATGAACCATGTCTGGGGACTTCTGGCGCATCCGAATCAGGAAATGCGTGATATTAAGCAAGAGAATGAGAGTGTATCGCACCACTATACCCACCATGTTCTGCTGATGGCGGCGATCCCGGTGATCTGCGCCTTCATCGGGACCACTCAGCTGGGGTGGAACCTGGGCGAGGGGCGATATGTGCAACTTAATCTGGCGACCGGGCTTGGGCTCGGCATCCTGTTCTATCTGATTATTCTCGGTGGCGTCGCGGTGATGGGGCGGGTGATCCACTGGATGGCACGTGATTATCCGCAGCGGCCCGGCGTGCAGCGCTGTACCGTCTTCGCGGGTTATGTGGCGACACCGCTGTTTCTCAGCGGGCTGGTGGCGCTCTATCCGCTGGTCTGGCTCTGCGTGCTGGCGGGTGCGCTGGCGCTGCTCTACACCGGCTATTTGCTCTATATCGGCATTCCGCTGTTTCTGAACATCGACCGCGAAGAGAGCCTGCGCTTCTCCGGTTCCACCCTGGCGATCGGCGTGCTGGTGTTTGAAGTGTTACTGGCCCTGACCGTGGTGCTGTGGGGATATGGTCCCCGCCTGTTCTAGACAACCGCTGCCGCCGGCCTGGCGGCAGTTTTCTTTTTACGCCCGGATACACTCTCCCCAGGAAATTTCTCAACCTTCCGCGTATGATGCTGCTGCCAGCCCGCGCGCCGACGTGACTGAGGCGGGCGGCCTGTGTCTCTCTGGCACAGTACATAACACCAACCGGGTTTTTCTACGATGTCTGCAAAAATTCGTTCCAGCCTGCTTTCGCTGGCACTGCTCGTTTCCGGGCAGATTGTTTCACTTCCGGCTCAGGCGACCACCTCCCTGTCGCAACTTACGCCTATTGCTCAGCCGCAGATTGCCTCTGGCAGTGCGATGATTGTCGACCTCACCAATAATAAAGTGCTCTTCTCCAGTCACCCGGATCGGGTCAGGCCGATTGCCTCTATCACCAAGCTGATGACGGCGATGGTGGTACTGGATGCGCACCTGCCGATGAACGAGATGTTAACCGTCGATATCAGCCAGACGCCGGAAATGCGTGGCGTCTTCTCACGCGTTAAGCTCAACAGCCAGATCAGCCGCCGCAACATGCTGCTGCTGGCGCTGATGTCCTCGGAGAACCGCGCTGCCGCCAGCCTGGCTCACGCCTATCCGGGCGGATACAACGCCTTTATCCGGGCGATGAACGCCAAAGCGCGGTCGCTGGGCATGAAACAGACCCGCTACGTGGAGCCGACCGGCCTGTCGACGCAAAACGTCTCCAGCGCCCAGGATCTGGTCAAATTACTCAAGGCGACGCGCGAATATCCGCTGCTCGGCGCCCTCAGCACCACTAAAGAAGAGACGGCCGTGTTTGCCCATCCGAGCTATGCACTGCCGTTCCGCAACACCAACCATCTGGTCTACAAAAATGACTGGCATATCCAGCTGACCAAGACCGGTTACACGGACGAGGCGGGGCACTGCCTGGTGATGCGCACCATGATCAACAATCGTCCGGTGGCGCTGGTGGTGCTGGATGCCTTCGGCAAATATACCCATTTCGCGGATGCCAACCGTCTGCGTAGCTGGATCGAGACCGGCAAAGCCGCGCCGGTGCCTGCGGCTGCGCTGGCGTACAAAAAGCAGAAGTCGGGCCAGGTCGCCAGCAACGGGGACAGCAGTGCCGGCGTGGAGTAAAGAGAGCAGAGAACGTCTGCTGTGTTACCCGGCGTTGTCTGCTGTCTGAGCAGACGCGCCGGGCGAGCCGGGCAGCGGCGTAACGCGCGCGGTCTGCCCGGAATTAGCCCGAAAAATACCCGTTATTCCTATATTGCCATCCCTTGCAAAGTCCTACACTACGCGCGACTGGCGAGGGACGATCGCCTGATATAAGCTGCCGGAATTTTACTCATATGTTTATAAGATCCTTTTTTGCATGGTTAATGCTGACGCTGGTGGTGTTTGCCCCGGCGGTGACGCAGGCGGCGGATGATATCACCGCGGCGGCACAGGAACAGGAACAGGATGCCCAGCCGAAGCTGAATGCTTCGGTTGAACTGCCGAAAATGCAGAAGATCCTCGATAAGATTAAGAGCCAGGTGTCAGGCGACGCGGGCGAAAACAAACTGAATCAGCTGAATGAGATGGCGCTGGAGCTTTCCGGCAATGCCGACACGCTGGGTCAGGCGCTGATCCCCGACCGCCAGCAGCTGGAAGCGCAGTTGCAGGTGCTGGGTCCGGCCCCCAAAGCTGACAGCGGGGTAAAAGAGACGCCGGAGGTGACGCGCAAGCGAAACGCGCTGGAGAGTCAGAAAAGCAAACTCGACGATCAGATCAAGCAGGCAGAGGGCATTAAAAATGGTGCCTTAACGCTATCGTCGCAGATTGTTAACCTGCGCCGTGACCAGCTGAAAAGTCAGCTGGCGCTCAACTCCGGTACCATACTCGGTGCACGTTTCTGGTCTCCCCTGACCAACAGTCAGGATCTGGACGGTGAGAAGATCGGCGAGTTTCTGCAGGAGCTGCAGGACACCGCGGCGCTCTCCTGGGAGCCGGGCTGGCGGATAGGCAGTACACTCTGGCTGCTGGCGGCGCTGCTGGTGATGACGGTGGGTCGTCGCTACAGCGAGGAGTTTCTCGCCTGGGTCAGCATTCATAAAATGCCGGAAGGCAAACTGCGCCGCAGCTTCTTGGCGGCCGCGATTGCCCTGACCACGCTGGTGGCGGTGGTGCTCACCTTTAACTTTATCGCTCTGGCGTTTACCCGCCGCGATGAGGTCTCGGAAAATGTGCAGGACTTTGTCGATCGGCTGGTTCAGCTCAGTGTGTTTTGTGGCCTGATCGCCGGACTGGGGCGTGCGTTTCTCTCTACGCGACGGCCGAGCTGGCGTTTGCCCACCATCTCCAATGAAGTGGCGCTGGCGCTCAAACCGTTCCCGCCCATTACCGCGGTGCTGGTGTTTATCTTCCAGACGGTGGAGGCCTTTAACTACAGCGTCGGCACCAGTCTGAATACCACCATTTTCGCCAACGGCCTGACGGCGCTGCTGATAGGCAGTACCGCGCTGGCCATCAGCATGCGAACCAACCGCGTTCGTCGTCGCATGACGCTGGCAGGCACGCCGCCGGAAGCCCGCTCTACGCTGGTCGGGCTGATCCAGCTGGGGCTGACCCTGACCGCGCTCGCGATCCTGATCTCGCTGCTGGTCGGTTATGTCACGCTGGCGCGATTCCTGAGTTATGAGGTGATCTGGTGTGGCCTGCTGTTTGGCTCCTTCTACTTCCTCAGCCATCTGCTCAACGATGGCTGCGAGAGTCTCTTTTCGACCAGCAATGCAACCGGCCGCCGCATTCAGAGTTCGCTCAACATCAATGAGCGTCATCTGCAGCAAACCGCCACGCTGCTGACGGCAATTGGTAAGACCATCCTGGTGCTGTTTGTGGCGCTGGCGCTGGTCAACGGGACGTTTGCCTCCTCAACGCCGATTGAGCTGCTGCAGAAGGTGATTGAGTTCTGGGGCGGGAAAGGGCTGGAGTCCCTGAATATCGTTCCGGCACACATGGTTAATGCGCTGATCTGCCTGATTGTCGGCATCTATGTGCTGCGCTCGGTGCGCCGCTGGCTCGACACCGACTTCCTGCCGAAAACCACTATGGACGTGGGGATGCGGGTGTCGCTGGTGACGCTGTTCAGCAACATCGGTTACGTGCTGATCATCCTGCTGACCCTGTCGATCATGGGTCTGCAGTGGAACAAGCTGGCCTGGATCGTCAGTGCGCTGTCGGTCGGTATCGGTTTCGGCCTGCAGGAGATCGTGAAGAACTTTATTTCGGGCCTGATTCTGCTAACCGAGCGGCCGGTGAAGGTGGGCGATCTGGTGACCATCAGCGGCATCGAAGGGGATATCCGCCGGATTAACGTGCGTGCCACCGAGATCCAGCTGGGTGACAAATCCACAGTCATCGTGCCGAACTCGCAGTTTATCTCGCAGAACGTGCGCAACGCCACGATGGGCAATGCGCAGGGGGTGGTGACAATTACGCTGACCTTCCCGCTCAACATCGATCCGGTGAAAGTGCGCGATATTCTGCTCGATGTTTACAACGAAAACGAACGCATTCTGGAGACCCCAGAGCCGTCTGTTTCGTTTAAAGATCTGACCCAGCAGGGCATTGTGCTGAGCGTGACCGGTAACGTGGCCGGACAGCGCCAGATTTCCGGCGCCAAAAGCGATCTGCTGTTCGATATTCTGACGCGCCTGCGTAAAGAGGGCATCCTGCTTTCCACACCGCAGACCATGATTATCGAACGCCGTCAGCAGCCGGATGCGGAACCCGAAGAGAAGCTGGTTTAAGGCAAAAGGGCCGGGTTTTACCGGCCCTGATCGTCGTTCCGCGAGCGCAGCGAGGCGAGGAGGCGATCCTCTGCTCTGTCCGGGCGATTGTGCGCGAACGGCTGCCAGTATTCATGGACGACGGGAACCTGCACCGATTCGCCTGCGCCAAGGCCGGTGAACTTCTCTGTCGGCTCCAGCCGGGTTAAACCGCCGACAAGGTGGGTCATTCTGAACTGGTCATGATCGACCCGCAGCCTCTGGTGGACGTTGCTCAGGTAGAGGGCCCAGTGCCGGTCCGTCAGGGCCGGGCCGTTGTTGGTCAGGGTAAGGGTGGCGCGATTGCAGGCGGCGTAGTCGCCACCCACTGCAGCACAATCGGTGCCATGAAGGGCAGCCTGATTATCGTTGACCTGACAGGTGAGCCTGAAGTGACGGATTGGATTCACTCCCCGCTGAACTGAGGCGCTGCCGTAAGCTGAGGCTGTAAGGCTCAGCAGCGTGAGCGCCATAAGGTATCGCTTTAAGATCATGATTCATCCCTGCTGAAACGGATAGTGCGCTACCCGTAAGGGTTAGCGCTGCCTGAATAAGGCATTCTCTCTTTTTCTGTTATTTTTCAGCGGCACTCTATTTTCCGGCTGGCGGATGATCAATTGGCAGGGCAATCTTTTGTGAGATATTACGCAGAACAGAATCGCTTTATAAATAATCAGGGAGAATATCAGAAAGGAGGTTAACTGTTTTTAATGCGGATGTTATCTGAATAGCCTTAATCAGCCCGCCGACGCTGATGAGCAGGCGGGCCGGTTAGCCGATTACGGCTGCTTTACTGCCCAGCCTTTTTGCTTGCTGGTTTTGCCGATGCCGGGATTAAAGCTGTTGGTGGGATCGAGCTGGCGATAGAAGGCCGCCAGCTGCGGTTTCGCCTGATAGAGATGGCCCACATTGTGCTCGGCGGGGTATTCCGCGCCGCGCGCCTGCAGAATCTCCAGCATCTGCGCTTTCAGGGCGTGCACGTCGACACCTTTTCTGACGATGTAATCCTGATGGAAGACGTGACAGAAGAAGTGACCATAGTAGAGGCGATGGCTCAGCGAAGCGCGGATCGCTTCAGGCAGCGTTTCAAACCAGTCAGCATCGTTGCGACGCAGGGCGATATCCAGCGCCAGGATATCCTCGACCTCGTCAGCGTGCACCGCGTGATAGCGCACGGCCGCCCCTGCAGCCGCGAACCGATGCAGAAAAGCGTGCGCCCCCTCTTTGCCTTCACACTCAAAGAATTCGCCTCCGCCTTCACGGAAGTAGTCGCGCAGGTAGTTACGCGCTTCCGCAACGCCTTCACCAGACATCTTCAGCATCAGGTGATGTTCATATCTGTCGCGATACTGCTTCATGCGTTTGGGCAGATGCGCCGGGAACAGCCGGCTCAGGCGCTGCATCAGGCGGTCGGTGAAGTGCGGTTTAACGAAGGCGAGTTTGTTCAGCCAGGCATCAACCCGTCCCTTGAGCGTGAAGAACAGCGGCATTTTGTCGGTGCCCAGCCTGTCGATCATCAGGAAGGTATCTTTGCCGTAGACCTCCGCAATGTCATAGATGTCGCGGTGCATATATTCACCCGCCACCGGCAGATGGGTGAAGTGCGCCAGAATGTGACGGCGGATATCGGTGAGGACGCCAGGCTCGTTGGTGCCGATATAGAACACCTGCTGCTGGGGTTCGCTGGCAAAGGTGTCCAGTCGCACGGCAAACACCGCCAGCTTGCCGGCACAGCCCGAGGCTTCGAACAGACGGCGCGCATCGGCGTTGTAGCGGGCGGGCGTATCGGCATTCACGTCACGCACCCGGTCAGCATATTCGTGGTCAGAGGCGTGGCGGCCATCGTGCTGCACATCACCGGGCTGCCAGCGATCGTCATCCAGCCGGCCCAGAATCTCTTCCGGCGTGCTGCCTAACTCAATGCCCAGATGGTTCACCAGCCGCAGTTTGCCCTCTGCATCGATTCGGGCGAACAGGGCCATTTCACTGTAGGCCGGGCCGCGTTTGATCAGCGATCCGCCGGAGTTATTGCAGATGCCGCCCAGGACCGACGCGCCGATGCAGGAGGAGCCGATCACCGAGTGCGGTTCGCGTCCCAGTGGCTTCAGCGCTTTTTCCAGCTGATAGAGGGTGCTGCCGGGGAAAGCCAGCACCTGCTGGCCGTTGTCGATCAGCTGCAGCTTATCCAGCCGCAGGGTGCTGACAATCACCAGCGGGCGGTCGTAGTCGTCGCCGTGCGGCGTCGAGCCTTCAGTCAGGCCGGTATTCGCCGCCTGCATCAGAATGATGACATCCGCCCTGACCAGCGTTTGCAGAACCCGCCAGAGCTCCAGCAGCGTTCCGGGAAACGCCACGGCCAGCGCATCCCCTTCGCCGGAGCGAAAGCCTTTGCGATAGCGGGCGGTCTGTTCAGGTTCAGTCAGCAGATGAGAGGGGCCGACGAGGCGGCGCAGGTCAGAAAGCAGGGCAGAGGTTGGTATCATGAGCAATTCCCTTGTCTTATCAGTGCGCCTTAACTGTAGCACGTCCGCTCATCTCCTCGCAGTGTGACAGCGGCAGGCTACCTGCTATTCTCATCTTGTGGCACACTGCCGCCTGTTAATACGATATTGCGCAGTTACTTAAGAGAACCCAACCTGATGAAATGGATTTACTCTGTTAGTCTCGCTGTTTCCCTCGCGATGCAACCGGCACTGGCTGAGACCGTGCCAGGTCACCACCCGATGACCGAACAGGCGCGGGATGCCTTCGTTAACCAGCTGCTGAAAAAAATGACGCTGGACGAAAAGATCGGTCAGCTGCGTTTGATCAGCGTCGGACCGGATAATCCCAAAGAAGCGATTCGCGACATGATTCAGAAGAGTCAGGTTGGTGCGATCTTTAACACGGTGACCCGCCCGGATATCCGCGCCATGCAGGATCAGGCGATGCAGCTCAGCCGGCTGAAGATCCCGCTCTTTTTCGCCTTCGACGTCATCCACGGCCAGCGCACCATTTTTCCTATTCCCCTGGCGCTGGCGTCGAGCTGGGATCTGGATGCGGTGAAAGAGGTCGGGCGCGTGTCCGCCTATGAGGCAGCCGACGATGGCCTGAATATGACCTGGGCACCGATGGTGGATGTCACCCGTGAACCGCGCTGGGGGCGGGGCTCGGAAGGGTTTGGTGAAGATACTTATCTCACCAGCGAGATGGGCCGCAGCATGGTGCAGGCGATGCAGGGTAAAAGCGCCGCCGATCGCTATAGCGTGATGACCAGCGTCAAGCATTTCGCGCTCTATGGCGCGGTCGAAGGCGGCCGGGATTACAACACGGTGGATATGAGTCCGCAGCGCATGTTCCAGGACTATCTGCCGCCTTATAAAGCCTCTCTGGATGCGGGCAGCGGTGGCGTTATGGTGGCGCTGAACTCCATTAATGGCGTACCGGCGACGGCGGACAGCTGGCTGCTGAAAGATCTGCTGCGCGGTCAGTGGAAATTCAAAGGCATTACCATCAGCGACCACGGCGCCATTAAAGAGCTGATTAAGCATGGCGTCGCCAGCGATCCGCAGGACGCGGTGCGCATCGCCCTGAAGTCGGGCGTCGACATGAGCATGAGCGACGAGTATTACAGCAAATATCTGCCGGATCTGGTGAAGCGCGGCGAAGTCAGCATGGCCGAAATTGATGATGCGGCGCGTCATGTGCTTAACGTCAAATATGATATGGGGCTGTTCAACGATCCCTACAGCCATTTAGGGCCGAAAGAGAGCGACCCGCAGGACACCAACGCGGAGAGCCGTCTGCATCGCGCCGAAGCGCGCGACGTAGCGCGCAAGAGTATCGTGCTGCTGAAGAACCGGCTGGAAACGCTGCCACTGAAGAAATCGGGCACCATTGCGCTGATCGGGCCGCTGGCCGACAGCCAGCGCGACATTATGGGCAGCTGGTCCGCGGCCGGCGTGGCGAAACAATCCGTCTCGCTGCTGCAGGGGATGCGCAACGCCACCGAAGGCAAAGCGACGCTGCTCTATGAGAAGGGCGCCAACGTTTCCGATAATAAGGGCATTCAGGACTTCCTGAACCTCTATGAACCGGCGGTTTCCATCGACACGCGTTCACCGCAGCAGATGATCGATGACGCGGTCGCCAAAGCGAAGCAGGCGGATGTCATCGTTGCCGCCGTGGGTGAAGCGCAGGGTATGGCCCACGAAGCCTCCAGCCGCAGCGACCTGGTGATCCCGCCAAGCCAGCAGAAGCTGTTGGCCGCGCTGAAAGCCACCGGCAAACCGCTGGTGATTGTGCTGATGAACGGACGCGCACTGTCGGTGGTGAATGAAGATCGTATGGCCGATGCGATGCTGGAGACCTGGTTCAGCGGTACGGAAGGCGGTAACGCCATCGCCGATGTCCTGTTTGGCGACTATAACCCGTCGGGCAAGCTGCCGGTCTCCTTCCCGCGTTCCGTGGGGCAGATTCCGATCTACTACAACCATCTGCCCACCGGCCGGCCTTACAACTTTGCTAAGCCGAACAAATATACGTCGCACTACTATGATGCGGTTAACGGCCCGCTCTATCCGTTTGGTTACGGCCTGAGCTACACCCGCTTTACCGTGTCTCCGGTGAAAATGTCGTCGCCGACCATGCCGCGTAACGGCAGCATCGAAGCCAGCGTGACGGTGACCAACAGCGGTCAGCGCGACGGTGCGACGGTGGTGCAGATGTATCTCAACGATCCGGTCGCCTCCATCAGCCGTCCGGTGCAGGAGCTGCGTGGTTTCAAACGCATCATGCTGAAAGCGGGCGAGTCTCAGACCGTGACCTTTAAGATCGACGTCGATGCGCTGAAGTTCTGGAACCAGCAGATGCAGCATGTGGCGGAGCCCGGCAAATTCAACGTGATGATTGGACTCGATTCCGTTCGTACTCAGGATGCGCAGTTCAACTATCTGTAACCGCCCCCCTTTCTCCTGAGAAAGGGGGTGCGGCGCGTCGTTAGCGTCCTGCTACGGCGCGCCGCGTCATTTCACTAGAGCCACCATGATAAATCTGCGAGACCGTATTCAGCAGCAGGTCTTTCGCCTTAACGGCCTGTCGATGAATGAGTTTGACCTCTCCCAGCCGCCTGGCGATCCCGGCCTGTTTGGCCCGGACAGCGTGATCTGGCGCGTTCACGGCGACTTCACCTCCATGATGTGCGGCGGGATCAGCGCGCTGCTGTTGCAGATGCTGCATCCGGCGGCGCTGGCGGGCGTCTGGGATCACTCCAATTTCCGCGAAGATATGATGGGCAGGCTGCGGCGTACCAGTCAGTTCATCGCCGTAACCACCTACGGTAATCAGCAGGATGCGCAGACGCTGATCGACCGGGTGAAACGCATTCACCTTAAAGTCAGCGGCGTCGACAGCGAAGGCAAACCCTATGCCGCCAGCGATCCGCATCTGCTGACCTGGGTGCATGTGGCGGAGACCAGCCGTTTCCTGGCGGCCCATCTGCGCTACAAAAATCCCCACCTCACGCGCGCCGAACAGGATCGGTACTATCAGGAAGCGGCGCTGATTGCTGAGTCGCTGGGCGCGGAGCGGGTGCCGAAAAGCGTCGTGGATGTGGCGGATTATCTGCAGCAGATGCGTCCGGAATTACGCTTTGATGCGCGCACCGCTGAAGTGACGCGTCTGCTGATGAATGCGCCAGCCCCAAGCTGGCAGGCGAAGCCGGTGATGAAAGTGATGCTGATGTCGGGGTTCGGGCTGATGCCGGCATGGGCGCAGGCGATGTCCGGCCGTGAGACAGGGCGCTTTCAGCAGGCGATGATTGATCGGAAGATTAATGCGATTGCGGTCGGGTTGCGCTGGTCGATTCAGAGAGGAGCCTGGTATCGGGCGATGGTGAGGATGGGACGGGAGGTAAGGTGAGAGGTTCACCAGAAAAAAGTGGGATATTGCCGTTTATAATAAGATCATCTAACCGTAGTCGTTAATAAAAGGTTTTAAGTAAAGGCTTTCGTTCAGACAGTCAATTAAATGGCGTTAGCCACATCAGACTGATAGGGAAGATAGTAATGTCCGTTTGTGCCAACAGAGCAAGTTGCCGCTTGAGAAGCAAACACGTATATAATTGCGTTAGAATGACTGCACGTTTTAAAGATGAAAGGTAGTGCACCATGATAGTTAGTGAATCAGATCTGTTGAAGTCGGGCTTTACTGATGCTGATTTGAAAAAAATCAAAAATAATCTTAAAAGCTACGGTGGTACGCTGGATGAGGCTGTAGTGGATTTAAAAAACAGATTCAGAGTGCTATTGTGGATTGTTTCCGCCTGCACGCTCGTATTTATATTTCTTCTCAGTTTCTCAACTAAGCCATACATCTTAGGCGGTGGCCTGTCACTGCTTATCGGGATAGTCTTAGTGACATTTATTCAACCGCCAGTCCTGGCCTGGAAGTCATGGCGCTACTGGCGATTGAAAAAGGCTTAGCGTCATCGGTTACTTACGCTGAGTAAATCGAATGTCACCTTAGCTGTTACACCCCAGCCGATTATTTTCATGGTCAGCTTTGGGCGACTTATGGTGTCAATTTCACGAGTCTAATCACGGGCCATCCATCTGTATAGTCGCCATGCACTTTAGGCTCGATTTGAATGCAATATGATTACAGCAACCTGAGCAGTTCTGATTAATGCAGGGAAGCGATGACGACATATAGGTATACTAACTATGCGCTTTATTTTACCTGTTTTTATTTTTGTTTTTTGTGTCATCGCCATATCAAAAGCTATTGCTCTCATCGTGCCTGTAGAGTTCTTTTATGCCATTGCAGATGTTTTTCATATCAATGGCGATGAGGCAATCCCCGACTTTGTACTCACAGCCAATATCGTTGTTTCTGTCCTGATGTCTGTTGCGCTTTTGTGGATGCTGAAACGTATTTTCAGAAAGCATTGAGCAGGGTTGTACACGTACCTGCACGCGTTTTCATTGTGCTGATTTTATTACCCGACAGAGTGTGGTTTAGTAAACAGCAGAAGTTCCCTCTGTTTTCCCCCGTTTTATCCTCAATAAAGGAGTCAGAATAATGGAACATCACTACACATCGCGCATCTTCTGGACCGGCAATCTGGGAACGGGGACGTCGGGTTATAAAGCGTATGCCAGGACGTGGGATATCGCCATCAGCGGGAAAGAGGTCATCCATTGCTCCAATGATCCCCTGCTGGGTGGCGACGCCAGTAAAATGAATCCTGAAGACCTCCTGATATCCTCTCTTTCGGCATGCCATATGCTCTGGTATCTGCATCTGGCTTCCGATGCCGGGATTACGGTTCTCGGCTATGAAGATTCTCCCTTAGCGACAGGTGAAATATCAAAAGGCGGGGCGGGGCGCTTTATTTCGGCGGTGCTGAGACCGACGATCACGGTAGCAGAGGGGACAAATCTTGATGCAGCCACGGCTATTCACCATGAGATCCATAAAGTCTGTTTTATTGCCAGATCGGTGAATTTTCCTGTCTCCTGTGAACCAGAATTTATCATCCGTCAGGCGTAGAACACGCATCTGTGCCTGTTCTGAAACGTCGCGGTTTTTACTGATTTCACACCGCGACTTTTCTTCATCGCTCTCTTTCTCGTCTCCCGAAACGGGGCGTCCCCGAACCGCATCCGCTCTCCCGTGCCCGGTCATCAGTGCACCGCCGCTGAGCAACAGCTGGCTCTGAAGCACGATGTACTCAGAAAGTAAAATATTTGTGATTAACATCGTATTTACATTAAGCGCCTCCTTTTTTTGCTGGCTGAACTTTATCCGCTGAGCCTATAGTTGATTTATTCAGTAAAACTGAGTTTTATCAGATAAAACAATGCGGTTCGGGTCTGTTCACCTGCCCGCCACGCGAAAAATGTCGGGATCTGATTTTAATCAGAAGGTTAAGAGGACGTTATGGAGATTGTTAATGCGCCGCATCTGCCCGTTCGGGAAGCGTGGCTCGCGCGTCATCATGAAGAGGCGCTGATGCCCGAACTTCCGGTCGTGGATGCGCATCATCATTTGTGGGATCGCCAGTCAGGCCGCTATCTGGCACCGGAGCTCAGCCAGGATATCGAACAGTCCGGACACCGGATTCTCTCGACGGTGTATGTTCAGTGCCGCTCCATGCTGCGCCGTCACGGGCCTGAAGCGTTCAGACCCGTCGGAGAGGTCGAGTTTGCAGGCGGTTGTGCCGCGATGTTTGAAAGCGGTCACTATGGCGAAGCCGCAGGTTGTGAAGCCATCGTTGGCGGTGCCAGCCTGCTGGCTGGGGACGACCTGCTGCCCGTGGTGGAACTTATGCTGGCGCGATCGGGAGGACGACTGCGCGGGATGCGGAATCCGCTGGCCTGGCATCCTGATCCCCGCGTCAGCTCCAGTCCCGTCACGCCGCCGGCCGGTCTGGCGGCCAGTGCCGCATTCCGGCGCGGGGCAGCCTGCCTTGCCCGCAACGGACTTTCGCTGGATGTCTGGGTTTATCACACTCAGCTCGATGAAATTGCCGGACTGGCCCGCGCGCAGCCCGATCTGCTGGTGATTGTGGATCACTGCGGCGGACCGATTGGAACGGGGCCTTATGCCGGTAAACAGGATGCCGTTTTTCAGGCGTGGAAAAAGGCGATTATCGCCCTGGCGGCGCTGCCCAACGTGCGCATCAAAATCAGCGGTTTTGGCATGACGGTCATGGGCTATCCCTTTGCACAACACGACACACCACCTGACTCCCTGACGCTCTCCCGGGCCTGGCAACCGCTGTTTGAAACGCTGGTTGAGGCATTTGGCGTGCAGCGCTGCATGTTTGCCAGCAACTTCCCGGTCGACAAAGGCATGTTCAGTTACGGTGTGTTCTGGAATGCCTGCAAAAGGCTGGCGGAGCAGGCTTCTGCGGCCGAACAGGCGCATCTCTTCTGGCGCACCGCGGCATCAACCTATCGCTTATCCTCCCTGGAGAATATGGATGAATATGAAATCAAAAGTGCATGAGGCGCATCCTCTCGATGCGGACGCCTCCGGTTCAGTGCTCTCCTATTCATCGGCTGAAAAAAGGACCCTGGCGCTGGGCGGGTTAGGGTGGACATTTGAAAGCTACGACTCTTTTTTGCTCTCTCTGCTCTTACCCGTGCTGGGCGTGGTATTTGGCCTCGGCAAAACGGAACTTGGCGTGTTTATCAGCGCCACGGCTGGCGGGCAGATTATTGGCGGCATCCTCTTCGGGCTGGTGGCCGATAAAATCGGACGCGTAAGAACGGCCCTGATCTGCATCGCCATCTATTCGCTTTTCTCCGGTCTGCTGGCGTTTTCCCACAATCAGCAGATCTTTACCTTGCTGCGATTCTGCGGTGCGCTCGGGATGGGCGGGATGTGGACATCAGGCGCGGCGCTCATCGCTGAAACCTGGCGTCCGGAGCGCCGTGCGCGCGGCGGCGCGCTGATGCAGATGGGGCTACCGGTGGGCGCAATCCTGGCGATTGGCCTGACGGCACTGGTCACGGCAATGACCGGTGGGCTGGAACACGGGGGATGGCGCTACCTGTTCATGATTGGCGCCTTGCCGGTTTTTATCATGATGGTTATTGCGTACATTACGCCGGAATCGCCGGTATGGCTGGCGCGCCAGCAGGAACGCGCACAGCGGCAGACTAAAAAGGCCAGCGCCGGCAACACGAACATCAAAGGGTTGCTGCTGGCGTTTACCTTTATCTTCTTCATTCAGTATCTGTTCTGGGGGGTTTTCACCTGGACGCCCACTTACCTTCGTGAAGTGAAGCATCTCGATTTTCTTCACAGCCTGAAGTTTGTGCTGGCCCTGCAGACCGGTGCGATTGCTGGCTTCCTGGTGTTCTCACTCATGGCCGATAAATGGGGACGCCGGCCGATGTTTCTGCTCTATCTCCTGATCGGTGCGGTCGCGGTCGGATTATATCTGGTGACGACGCAGCCGCTGATTCTCATGGTGGCCATCTTTATGGCCGGTTTCGGGGTTAACGGTATTTTCGCCGGTTCCGGCCCCTTCCTGGCCGAGATTATTGGCGACACCCAGTCACGCGGCTTTCTGATGGGCCTGGCTTACAACGGGGGGCGTCTGGGCGGCTTTATTGCGCCGCTGCTCATCGGCTATGTGGCCAGCATTGGCGGCTTCACCGCCGGGCTGGCCACCACCGTGCTGGCCTTCGTCGCCGCGATGATTGTGGTCTGGATAGCACCAGAAACAAAAGGCGTTAAGCTGAAGTAAATCAACGGGCAGAGTCGTTCCGGAAGCGACCTTTGACGGGGAGAACAGATGTTCAGCATTTCAGAAGTCGATAAAGGGGATAGCGACCTGGTGCGCCTGGTCGGCGAACTCGACGCTTTTCAGCGCGAACTCTATCCGGCAGAAAGCAATCACTGTCTGGATCTCTCAACCGTCGGTGATGAGCAGCTGCGGTGCATTATCGTGCGTGATGAGCAGGGCTTGCCGGCAGGGTGTGGGGCCTTACTCTTTCAGGAGGCGGGCTTTGCAGAGATCAAGCGGGTTTATATCCGGCCGGCCTACCGGGGCAGGAAGCTCGGCGAGCAGATCATCGCCGCCATCGAGACGATAGCTGCAGAAAACCGTTTACGCGAACTGCGGCTTGAAACCGGGATTCATCAGCAACCGGCTATCGCACTCTATCGCCGATGCGGGTACGCACTATGCGAGGCGTTCCCACCCTACATGCCCGACCCGTTAAGTCTGTTTATGCGCAAACGGCTTTTATAAGGCCATCGGTTTACTCTTTTTCGCTGAACCAGTTCTGAAAACCAGACAGGGCATCAGGCATCATGCCGCGCGCGCGTTCCATAATCTTTTTTTCCGCACTGCGTAATCCGTCGAACGGTTCTGATGACGCGCAAATGGCCAGGGCGACATCAGTGGCATCAAGCATGGCAAGATTGACACCGACGCCGACCGGTGGCATCAGATGAGCAGCATCCCCAATGAGCGTGATGCCCGGACGCGGTGTCCAGCTAAAATCCGCAGGCAGGCTGTAGATGGGACGTCTGACATATTCAGCAGGGGCATTAACAACGGCCTGAAGGGAGTCAGCCCACTCCCGGTAAGCGTCTCGCACATATGAAGTGATATCGCAGCACGCACTATCCCGCTCAATGCGTTCAATATCTCTTTTCATCGCCACATAAACGCAGATCCTTCCGCCCCCGTTGCGCTGTGTGACCAAAGCCTCCGCCCCGCCAAAGCTGAAAGCGGTTCCTTTCCCAGCGATACCATCGATTCGTCGGGAGGGGCGATCTATCCAGCCTTCAAAAAAGGTGATGCCCGTGTATTCAGGACGCGTCTGCGTCAGGTAGCCTCTTACCCGTGACCAGGCCCCATCCGCACCGATGATAATATCTGCCTCAGAATCTCTTCCGTTTCCGAAAATCAGCCTGTACCTGCCATTCAGGCCAGTATCGACGTGATGAAGCTTATGCCCCCACTGGAGGGACTCTGGCGCAAGGGCACTTAGCAGCAAATTGATTAACTCACCGCGGTCAATTTCGGGTTTATCGATTTCACCTTCCGGCATCAGGCGGTCATCTATTGCCTCACCGGTGCGGTAATCCAGCATCCGGCTTTCCTGATCCTCATGTCTGGCTATTTTTATGAAGGGTTCCAGCAGGCCCGCTCTGCGCAGAGCTTCCTGACCGCTGTCAGGATGCAAATCCAGCGATCCTCCCTGGTTTCGTTCAGCATCCCCTGACTTATATTCAAACACCTGGACGTTAAAACCATTGCGCTGAAGTATGACGGCCGCAGTGAGTCCGGCTGGACCACCACCAACAATCGCGATATTCGGTTTGTTCGGCATAGGGATTTCTCTCAGCTGTGGAGTGTATACTCTATAATCACAAAGTTGACATATCAACCTGAAGGGTCAGACAGAGATGGATAGCACCGGGATTTCAGATAAAGAGTGGATGGCATGGCGGGGTTACCGCCGGCTTGCAGAAGTCATAACGGGTCGTATTGTCAAAAATATTACTGAGGCAACCGGTCTTTCCGGCGCGGATTTCATGATTCTGATGGAAATCAGTAAAAGTCCGCAGGGCGCACTGCTTCAGCGTGAGTTGCTGGAATACCTGGAGTGGGACAAGTCCCGGCTTTCACACCAGCTTTCACGTATGGCTTCCCGGCAACTTGTGCTGAGAAATCGTCATGACCCGGCTGGCATTTCGGTCAGCCTGACAGATACAGGGCGTCAGACGCTCGCAAAAGCGCGACCGGTGCATGCTGAGAGTGTCAGGCAACATTTTCTCGACAGGCTGACACCTGAAGATGTCGATTTGCTGATCGGGATCACGGGGCGATTGCGGCACTCTGGCAGTGGCTTCATCGAATAATCCCGTTATGACCCTGCTGAGCTGGGGGCCGGCATCAGGAAAGGTCGCCGACGCAGTGAAATTCGTGTCGTCTCCGTCCATCCTTCCCACTTTGAGACTATTACCCTTGTCTCCGCGTGCAGCAGTCACGATCCTGCTCTATTCTCGGGGAAAATGGATTCCTCCAGGCTTTGTCGAGGCACTATGACGTACAAATCCCTGATTGCTGAAGTCCACAATCAGCAGCGCACCCTCACCGCTATTGTCGAACAGGATGCGCGCACCGCCTATTTTTACATCTGGCCCACCGACCTGTTCCGCAGTCAGTATGCGGTGCGCGGCTGCTGGCTGCGCAACCTGCTGCCCGCACCGGCGCAGGAAGATCGCGAGGCGATGGAGCAGGGCATTGCGCCGCTGCTCAGCGCCGAGTATTGCCGTAACCTGGAAGCGGAGCCTGCACTGAATCCCGCCGGGCTGCAGGTTCTCTGGGAGCCGAGCGATGATGGCGCGGCGCTCTGGTATTACGGTCAGCTGCTGGCGGTGATCCCCGGCTGGAGTCTTTACCAGGATAAGCAGGTCAGCTTCTCAGCGGGCTGCATCAAAAAGAACCGGCTGACGGCCCCGCTGGGTTCGGCCTCGACCAATGACTACTATGCCCGTGCAGAGCAGCAGCGTCAGTTCTGGCGCGAATGGCACGATGGCAGCGAGTGGGACAAGGTTCAGCAGGATCTCATGGCCTGCTATCAGAGCCGCTTTGGCGAGTCGGTGAAATATTACGCGATCGATCAGGGGAGCTGGCCGCCGATGGCGATCTCCCAGCACTGGCATCAGGGCGTCTGGTACTTCCTGACGATTGGCATGAGCATCCGGCCGATGCCGCAGGTCGACTACCTGTTTGATGAGCTGGCACCGCAGTATCGCCGTATCGAGCTGGGGATGGCGGTGGATGGCGAGGTCATGACCGAAGGCAATGCGGTGCAGATGGCGAGTGCTCTGGCGGAGTTTGTGCATCTGCCGTGGGCGCGCCTCACCTGGCTGGGGGAGGGGCATACGCTGGCATCGGAAGTCGCGCCGGTCGGCTTTGAGAGCTTCCTGCTGGCAAATGAGCTGGCCAGCGAACCGGCACAGTTTAAACTGCCCAAGCGCGATGGCGATCGTCCCACACTGCTCTGGACCACACCCATCACCGAAGCGGAGCGGCAGTTCGCCCAGGCGGATGAGCATGGCGGTCAGAGGTTACGGGAATTGTTAACCGCTGGCGGCAGTAACCACATCTTCCGTCCGCGTCAGGAGGTTGTCGATTCAGAAGGCTAAGCCAGTCACGCCAGGCCTCTCTGCCCCTTCCCCGGCTCGCGCCGGGGAGGTGATAATCCCGCAATGAAATTAAATTTTCACAAAAATTAAACATTTATCAATTCTGTGATCCCGCTCACCTCAAGTTCCCCGTAAGCGAGCCGTTAAACCGGATCAGGCAATCGCGCCATACCAGGTTCAGGGGAACAAAGATGTTTAAAACAACACAATCCCGCTTTACCGCAACAATGATCGCGTTCTTTGTTGCGCTTTTACTCGTTACAGTTTGGGTCATCAATCAGTTTGTCGCACCGCAGCTGGTCGACAGCGAAAGCCGTCTGGTGCGTTATCAGGTCGATTCACTGGCCTCCGGTATCGTCGAGCAGATGAACCGCGTTCAGGCTCAGCAGCGTGCGATTACCGAAGCGGCCTCCGTCATGGACAGCGCCACCATCGACACCCTATTACCGACGCTGGTTAACCAGTATCAGGACAGTAATGTCTTCGGCGGCGGCATCTGGCCGTTGCCAAATCGTCGCGATCCCGCCAAAGAGAAAAACAGCAGCTTCTTTGCCCGCAATGCCAGCAACGAACTGCAGGTCAATACCTACTGGAACTCCGATGCCGCCGACAAATACTGGGAGCAACCCTGGTACAAGGATGGCCTGGCCGCCCCAAAAGGGCAGTGCGCCTGGGCAAAAGCCTATCAGGATGCCGCCAGCCCACAGCCGCGAACCAACTGTGCCATGGCGATCTACCGCAACGGCACCGTCTGGGGCGTGGCAACCATCGACGTGACGCTGGGATTCTTTAACCAGCTGGCGAAACAGATGGGCGAAACCATTCAGGGCAACGTGCTGATCGTCGAAGCGGATGGCAAAGTTGTCGGCAACGGTGCGCTGGTGAATGCCGCGCCGAAGCTGGAGAACCTGGCCGATGTGCAGACGCCGATGGCTGCGCCCCTGAAGGCGCTGCTGAGCGGGGCGGGCACCCAGCCACTGGAAACCACCTATGACAGCAGCGAAGGCGAGCAGACGCTGTTTCTGCAGGCCATTCCCGGCAGCCCGTGGTTTCTCGCCAGCAGCCTGCCGACCAGCCTGCTGAAAGCGCAGTCGCACAACATGCTGACGCGTCTGGGCCTGGTGCAGATTCCGCTGGCGGTGATCCTGCTGCTGGTGTCGCTGGGCTTTGTCCGCGCCATGATGAAGCGTCTCAGCGTGCTGAACAGCAACATCGAAGCGCTGTCGACCGGCGGCGCGGACCTGACCCAACGTCTGCCCGCCAGCAACAGCCCGGAGTTCAACGCCGTTGCGCAGAGCTTTAACCAGTTCATCAGCTATCTGCAGGGGTTAATCCAGCAGGTGGGCGACAGCGCGCTGGCGATCACCGCCGCGTCGCGCGAGATCGCCAGCGGCAACGCCAATCTCTCTTCGCGCACTGAAGATCAGGCCAGTTCGATTGTGGAAACGGCGGCGTCGATGGAGCAGCTGACCGGCACCGTGCGTCAGAACGCCGATAACGCCACTCACGCCAACCAGCTGGCGGGCGATGCCTCGCAGGTTGCCGCACGCGGTTCAGAAGTAGTGCGTCAGGTCGTCACCACCATGGGCGAGATCCACCATTCGTCACGTAAGGTGGTCGACATCATCAGCGTGATCGACAGCATCGCATTCCAGACCAATATCCTGGCGCTGAACGCCGCCGTCGAGGCGGCCCGTGCCGGTGAGCAGGGGCGCGGTTTTGCGGTGGTGGCGTCAGAAGTGCGCAACCTGGCGCAGCGCTCAGCCAATTCGGCGCGTGAGATTAAAAAGTTAATTGAAGAGTCCGTGGCGAACATTGATACCGGCAGTGCGCTGGTGGAGCAGGCGGGTCAGACGATGGATGAGCTGATGCAGGGCGTCAGCAGCGTGACGACGCTGATGAGCGAGATCATGTCAGCCAGCCGGGAACAGAGCATGGGGATCGAGCAGGTTAATGTGGCGATTACGCAGCTGGATGGCACTACCCAGCAGAACGCCGTGCTGGTGGAGCAGGTTTCCGCTGCGGCTCAGGCAATGGAGGCGCAGAGTACCCAGCTTGAGCAGGTGGTGCAGAGCTTCCGGCTGTAATTCTTCCTCAGGCCAGCGTTGCTGGCCTGATTTTCGTCTGGCGTCATCCGCTTACCTCCGCCCGATAAGGGTAAAAATTCCTTTCTGTTACGCCCAAACCGCGAATCTTGTGCCAGAATAGTTGAGAATAATCTCAAGGAAACGCCATGTCTGCTATTGAAGTTATCCTCGTTGACCACCTCGATCGTCCCACCGGCAAAATGGAAAAGCTGGAAGTGCATGAAAAAGGACTACTGCACCGCGCGGTGACGGTCTACGTCTTCAATTCCCGGCAGGAGCTGTTACTGCAGCGGCGCGCCAGCGATAAATATCACTGTGGTGGCTTGTGGAGTAATACCTGCTGCGGGCATCCGTATCCTCATGAATCGACCCGTGACGCCGCTGAACGCCGCCTGCGCGAAGAGATGGGCATGGTGGTGACGCTGACGCCGGTGTTTGAGCTGAGCTACAACCTGAAGCTGAGTAATGGCCTGACCGAGCATGAATATGGTCACGTCTTTTTTGCCGTCTGCGACAGCCTGCCGCAGCTCAATCCGCAGGAAGCGGACGCCTTCGATTATCGCCCGATGGCGTTGATTGAAGAGCAGATGCAGCAGCAGCCAGAGCAGTTCACGCCGTGGTTTTTGCATACCTTCCCGCGTATCCCGGATTATCTGGAGCAGTTTCCTTTCCCGGCCGTTACGGCATAAAAAAAACCGCACTGAGGTGCGGTTTTCCTGCGATCTGTCCACGCCCGCAGCGCGGGTTATCGCGGCAGCTCAAAATCCTCTGCATCCACATCATAGCCCGATGGTTCCCAGCGGATGGTCAGCAGCGCCAGCAGTCCGGCCAGCGGGGCCAGGAAGATCACCCAGAACACGCCGGTGCCGAGCGCCGCAACCAGCACCGGGAACAGAAACAGTGAAACGGTCGAACTGCCGCGCATCAGCGTCTGATTGAAGCCGACGCCCACACCCCGCAGCGACGTGGGGTAGCTCAGTGACGCAAAGGTCATGGTGTGCGAGCCGGGCCCGAATCCCTGACCAAACAGGAACAGCGCCAGCATCCCGATCGCGACAGCTGCTTCCTGCCCCCCTTCCGGGCGACCAATCAGCGCCAGTCCGAGCAGCGCCACACACTGACAACTGTAACCCGCCACCGACATCTTCCAGGCACCCAGACGCGGCACCAGACGCACCGCCAGCAGCCCGCCCACAAAGGCGAACAGCAGATTCAGCGCCAGCGACACCAGAATCGTGGTCAGCATCGACTGGGCAAAAAAGCTGGTGATGATCACCGGCAGGCCAAACGCGACGGCGTTATAAGCAAAGGATGAGGCGATAGAGGTAATGGTCGCCAGCAGCGTGCGGCGGCGATAGACGCCCTGCAGCAGCGCACCATAGTTGCGCCAGCTCGCCCTGCGCACCGGTGTAACCGGCGTCAGCGCGGCATCGGGTGCCACCTGCGCGTTGATATTCCATGCGCTGCGTAAGATCGCCGCCGCCCCTTTCAGGTCGCCCTGATTGGCCGCCCAGACCGGCGACTCACTCATGTAACGACTGCGGATAGCGATAATGACAATCGCCGGCACGGCTCCAAACCCCAGGATCAGCCGCCACAGCCAGTCGGTATGGCTCTCCGGCAATACCGCATAGAGCAGCAGCACCAGCAGATAGGAGATACTGATCGCTGCGTACCAGGTCGGGCACCACATCGCCACGCTGGCGGCTTTATTCCCCTTACCGCGCAGCTTCGAAAACTCCGCCAGGAAGGCCATCGCCACCGGCAGATCGATGCCGACACCCAGGCCCATCACAAAGCGCGCTGCACCCAGCACATACTCATTGGGAGCAAAAGCACAGGCGATAGCCGCGACGACGAAAAAGAACATATCGGCCATAAAGACCCGATAGCGGCCAATCTTATCGGTGAGGTAGCCGCCGAGCAGTGCACCCACGATCGCCCCGAATGTAATCGCGGAGGCGATCATGCCGGTGCCGGTCGGCGTAAGATGAAATTCGCGCGTCACATCTTTGATGCCAAAAGCCAGCGCACCCAGATCGTAGGCGTCAAGAAACACGCCTCCCAGCGCAATCGCCACCACAATGCGGGCATTATTGCGGGCGCTGTCGCCGCTGTTCACTAAACGGGAGACGTCAGCGGCGCTGCGAATCCATTGCGTTTCCCCGGCGGGCGAACGCCCGGCAGTCGCCACATGGGCAGAAGAAGTCAGGTCGGACATGATGTTATGCGTCTTTTATTATAAAAACAGATTTTCGAGAATAGCCGTTTAGACGCCCAGACGTAAATTCATTTGAGTTATATAAAATTATTTTATAATCTCAAATCGTTATCAGCTTGCGAGAAAGTCAGCGGCATCACCGCCGCGCCAGGCTACGCTTTTAAGGCAGAGAATTTACCGCTTCGCGCCCTGCCAGCATCGACTCAGAAAGCAGGAGAGCAGTCTGATCGCTCAGGCGCACCATTGACGCCTCGCGAAAACATCACGCTATAACAACACGCGATAATGCGATAAGGAAAAGGTCATGGTCAGAATTCGGGGTTGGATCGGCGTCAGCGCCTTACTGCTGAGCATCGGGGTAGCACAGGCAGCCGATCCGGTGCGGGTCGGCTCAAAAATTGATACGGAAGGCTCGCTGCTGGGAAATGTGATTCTTCAGGTGCTGGAAAAGCATGGCGTGAAAACCGTGAATAAAATCCAGCTCGGCACCACTCAGGTGGTGCGTGGCGCGATCACGGCGGGCGAACTGGATATCTATCCGGAATATACCGGCAACGGCGCGTTTTTCTTTAACGATGAAAAAGATAGCGCCTGGAAGAATGCCGCCCAGGGCTATGAGAAGGTGAAAAAGCTCGATGCGGAGAAAAACCATCTGGTCTGGCTGACACCGGCACCGGCAAACAACACCTGGACCATCGCTGTGCGAAAAGATCTGGCCGAAAAGAATCAGCTTACCTCTCTGGCCGACCTCAGCGCCTTTCTGAAAAAAGGCGGGACCTTCAAACTGGCGGCGTCGGCAGAGTTTATTGAACGCAGCGACGCCTTACCCGCCTTTGAAAAAGCCTACGGATTTAACCTCACGCAGGATCAGCTGCTGTCGCTGGCTGGCGGCGATACCGCGGTGACTATCAGCGCGGCGGCACAGCAGACCTCCGGGGTGAACGCGGCGATGGCGTATGGCACCGACGGGCCGGTGGCGGCGCTGGGTCTGCAGACGCTCAGCGATCCGAAAGGCGTTCAGCCGATTTACGCCCCGACACCGGTGATCCGCGAATCGGTTCTGAAAGCGTACCCACAGATTGCGGAATGGCTGAAGCCGGTATTCAGCGCGCTGGACGAGAAGACGCTGCAACAGCTCAACGCGAAAATCGCCGTGGACGGTCAGGATGCCAGCAGCGTCGCGACCGAATGGCTGCAGCAGAAGAAGTTGCTGTAACCGATGGTGTTATCGCGGGAAGCGATACGTCGCCCGCTGCAGCAGCCGGTGGCCCTGCTGCTGCTGACGCTGCTGAGCCTGGCGCTGGCGGCGCTGCCGTTTCTTAACTTCGCCCCGAACCGGCTGGTGGCCGGTGAACCGCTGATGGGATCGCAGATCAGCCGGTTCGGGCTGCTGCTTGTGCCGCTGCTGACGCTCTGGCTGCTGTTATGGCGGCCGCCGACGCGGGTAAACCTGGTGCTGGCGCTGCTGGCCGCGCAGCTGATGCTGGCCGCGATCCTCTGGCTCAGTGGTCATCAGGCCACGCTGCTCAGTCAGCAGGGCAGTCGTCTGGCACGCACCAGTTTTGCCAGCGGCCTGTGGTGCAGCGGCGCGCTGCTACTGCTGCTGATCACCGATCGGGTGCGGCAGATCACCCGTCACCGGCTGGCTCAGCTGCTGCTCAATCTGCAGGTCTGGCTGCTGCCTCTGCTGCTGCTCTTCAGCGGTCAGCTCAGCGACCTCTCCCTGCTGAAAGAGTATGCCAACCGCCATGCGGTGTTTGATGCCGCACTGGGACGCCATCTCACGCTGCTGGTCGGCACGTTGCTGCCGGCGTTACTGATAGCGCTGCCGCTGGGGGTCCTGCTGTTCCGGCGGCCAGGCTGGCAGAGCGGCGTCTTTGGCGTGCTGAATGTGATCCAGACGGTGCCGTCGGTGGCGCTGTTTGGTCTGCTGATTGCGCCACTGGCCGGACTGGCAAATCACTTTCCGTGGCTCGGGGCCTGGGGCATTAGCGGCATTGGCATGGCCCCGGCGCTGATCGCCCTGGTGCTCTACGCCCTGCTGCCGCTGGTACGCAGTGTGGTGGTGGGGCTGCAGCAGGTGCCACACGAGGTGCGCGAAAGCGCGCGCGGCACGGGGATGAGCGGCTGGCAGCAGTTTGTTGCGGTCGATGTGCCGCTGGCGCTGCCGGTCTGGCTGGCGGGTCTGCGGGTAGTGGTGGTACAGACGCTGGGTATGGCGGTGGTCGCCGCGCTGATTGGGGCAGGCGGCTTTGGTGCGATTATTTTTCAGGGCCTGTTAAGCAGCGCGCTCGATCTGGTGCTGCTGGGGGTGATCCCGGTGATCGCGCTGGCGGTGGCGATCGATGCGCTGTTCCGCCTGCTGATCTCACTGCTGGAGAGAAAAGATGATTGAGTTCAGGGGCGTTTCCCGCGCCTTTAACGGCAAAACGGCGGTAAAAGATCTGTCGTTACAGGTGGCGGAAGGGGAGTTCTGCGTGCTGCTCGGCACCTCCGGCTCCGGTAAATCAACCACCCTCAAGATGATCAACCGGCTGGTGGAGTTCGACAGCGGTGACATCCGCTTTGCCGGTGAGTCAATTCGCCAGCTGAATGCCCGCACGCTGCGGCGCCGCATGGGCTATGCCATTCAGTCGATCGGGCTGTTTCCGCACTGGACGGTGCAGAAGAATATCGCCACGGTGCCCGAACTGCTGGGCTGGCCCCGCGCGCAGATCAACGAACGCATCACGGCGCTGCTGGCGCTGCTGAATCTGGACGCACAGCTGCTGAAGCGCTATCCGCATCAGCTCTCCGGCGGGCAGCAGCAGCGGGTCGGCGTGGCGCGAGCCCTGGCCGCCGATCCGGAGGTGCTGCTGATGGATGAGCCGTTCGGGGCGCTCGATCCGGTAACGCGGGGCGCGCTGCAGCAGGAGATGCTGCGTATCCACCGGCTGTCGGGGCGGACCATCGTG
This sequence comes from Pantoea anthophila, assembly GCF_026104315.1. Classification (NCBI taxonomy): domain Bacteria; kingdom Pseudomonadati; phylum Pseudomonadota; class Gammaproteobacteria; order Enterobacterales; family Erwiniaceae; genus Pantoea; species Pantoea anthophila. The sequence continues at coordinate 2,719,024 of NZ_CP110473.1, read as the reverse complement.
CTGGTGACCCATGACATCGACGAGGCGCTGACCCTGGCGGACCGCATTGTACTGATGGATAACGGCGGGATTGTTCAGCAGGGCAGGCCGGTGGAGCTGCTGACCCGGCCAGAAAATGATTTTGTCCGCGACTTCTTTGGTCGCACGGAAATGGGGGTAAGACTGCTGTCGCTGGAGCACGCCGGGGATGCCGTCCGGCGCGGCGAGTGGCTGACGGGCGAACCCATCGCCGCGACGCTGACGCTGCGTGACGCCCTGTCGCAGTTTATCACCCGGCGCACCGATAAACTGCCGGTGGTCGACGATCAGCAGCAGCCGCTGGGCGTGCTGCACTTTAGCGATCTGCTGCAACTGCGCGAGGGATTAGCATGCGCTGGCTGAAAGATCCGCTGCTGTGGCTGGTGCTGCTTTATGGCGCGCTGCTGGCCCTGATGCCCTATAGCGGGCCGCTGTTTCACACATGGTTTCCCGAATTGGCGCGGCCTCTCTATCAGCAGGAGAGCTTCTGGCAGCTGACGCTGGCGCATCTGCTGCTGGTGATCACGGCCAGCCTGCTGGCGATCGTTCTGGGCATCGGCAGCGGCGTGCTGGTTACGCGGCGCGCCGGTCGCGCCTTCCGGCCGCTGATGGAGACGATCGTGGCGGCGGGGCAGACGATTCCGCCGGTGGCCGTGCTGGCGATTGCCGTGCCGGTAATGGGCTTTGGGACCTGGCCCGCCGTCGTTGCGCTGCTGCTCTATGGGTTACTGCCGATTTTACAGGGCACGCTGGCCGGACTCGACAGCGTGCCCGCCAGCAGCCGGGAGATCGCCACCGGGCTGGGTATGAGCCCCTGGCAGCGGCTGTGGCAGATCGAGCTGGCGCTGGCTGCGCCGGTGATCATTGCCGGAATACGCACCTCGGTGATCATTAATATCGGCACCGCCGCCATCGCCTCGACGGTCGGGGCGAAAAGTCTGGGGTCACCGGTGATTATCGGCTTAAGCGGTTTTAATACGGCGTATGTGATTCAGGGGGCGTTGCTGGTGGCGCTGCTGGCTATCGTCAGCGACCGCCTGTTTGAGCGCCTGCAACGCTGGCTTAGCGTGAGTGAACGATGAGAGAGTATCCGACCAGCATCAGTCCGCTGGTGCCGCCGACGGCCATGATAAAAAAGAGCGTGGCGAAAAAGGCTTTTTTGCAGTTCATGGAGAAAACCTGAGCGTGTTAACAGTGAGGCGGGGATAATAGCGCGCGCAAGGCAGCAGGCAAAGCGCCCGGCGTGCGTTTTTTGTTATCAGGCGGGTTCGTGCAACCGCACGGAATAGCCCTGTTCCTGCCAGTGTGACAGCTGTTCCTGCTGGCGACGGGTCAGTTTTTTACCGGTAAAGACAAACATGTTCATGCCGGGAAAGAGTTCAGGACGCGGCACGTCCAGCGGTTCGGCCAGTACATCAATCCGCCAGCCGTGCTGCGACAGACGCCAGCCCTCCAGCCAGATGCGGGTGCGATCCTCGATACCCCAGCCGATGATCAGCGCATCCTTGCCCGATTTTTTGCGGCTGCCCGTCAGGCAGAACGCGACATAGTCGATCAGCAGGCCATCCAGCAGGCTGCACATCGTGCGGGCGGTGTTCTGGTCCAGACTCAGCTTCTGGCGCACCGGCATAAAAACGTGGTCGATCAGCGCATCAATCGGATGCTCGCGGCCAATCGCGGCAATTTTGTTACGAAGTTTTGCGGGTCTGACGTGGCGCAGCACGCTGATCAGCTCATCCTGCAGGGTTGTCCAGCCATCATGGGCATCCACGTCGCCCCCTTCCAGCAGTGCCTTGACTTTACCGACCGGCACGCCGCTTTCAATCCAGCGCATAATCTCTTCGATGCGCTGTACATCTTCTTCATCAAACTGACGATGCCCGCCTTCGGTGCGCTGTGGCTTCAGCAAGCCATAACGACGCTGCCAGGCGCGCAGGGTGACTGGGTTTATGCCACAGCGCTCGGCGACGTCACCGATACTGTATAAGGTCATAAATGCCTCTTTCGATTGGTCTGAGTGCGATTACCATAACGAAGCCAGTTAAGTTGTACAATACATTTCGCAATGTACAACTTGACTGATACGCCTGTTTTCAGCTATATCTCATTTCAGAGAATATTTCCCTTATATGAGAAAATACCATGCCGGAGCTGAATACGGAGCAACGACTGGCGGTAAGGCTGGCAGAATTACGCCTGCAACGCGGCTGGTCACTGGATGAACTTTCTGTCGCCACCGGCATCAGTCGCGCGTCATTATCGCGCATTGAGCGAAGCGAGACCAGCCCTACTGCCGCATTGCTTAACCGGCTGTGTGCCGCCTACGGATTAACCATGTCTCGCCTGCTGAGTGAGGTTGAGGAGTCATCGAGTCTGCTGGTGCCTTATGATCAGCAACCGGTCTGGCATGACCCGTCCAGCGGTTTTATCCGCCGCAATGTGTCACCGCCCGCACTTCATTTTAGATGCGAACTGGTAGAGGGCAAATTACGGCCTGGTGCACGCATTGAATATGATGCGCCACCCATCCAGGGACTGGAGCAACATATCCTGCTTCAGGCAGGCGGCCTGACCGTATCGGTGGCCGAACAGCAGTGGACGCTTAAGCCCGGTGACTGTTTACGTTTTCACCTCACCGGTAAATCGGCTTTCGAGGCGCATCTGATCGAAGGCGCACACTATCTGCTGGCGGTGGCAAAACCATGATCGATTATCAGAGGCTTTCACCTGAACAGGCACAACAGGAGATCGATGGGCTGACGGCAGTGCTTCAGGCCTGCGTGGCCGATGGCGCCAGTGTCGGATTCGTGGATGCCGCCGATGTGGCGGTGATGACGCGCTTCTGGCAGCAGCGGGTAACCAGTCTGACCAGCGGGGAGAGCGAACTGCTGGTGGCGCGTCAGCACAACCGGATTGTGGCGACGGTGATCCTCAGTCGCAGCGCGATGCCGAATGGCCGCCATCGGGCCGACCTCAGCAAGCTGCTGGTGCATCCGCAGGCGCGGCGTCAGGGGATTGCCCGCGAACTGATGCAGCGCGCTGAGCAGCTGGCCCGCGGGCAGGGAAAAACGCTGCTGGTGCTGGATACCCGCAGCGGTGACGTTGCCAGCGATCTCTATCGTTCGCTGGGCTGGCAGGTGGCAGGGTCGATCCCCTTTTATGCCGAGTCTACAGCGGGCGTGCTGGATGCCACTACCTATATGTATAAGGTGCTGGCGTAGCCTGCTTCAGCGCCGGACGACCCGGCGCTGAACGCCTCCACGCTATCCGCTGAAATTTCCGACGGCGCACGAAAAATTCAGCACGAAAGCTGACGCCGCCGGGATACTGTGTAAAAATACAGGCCATTTTTTCGGTGTGGTAACGCAACTCATGGCCCTGACAGCCGCAGTAAAAAGCCAGATAGCGCAGTGGTATAAAGCGCTTTCGCAGCAGGTGCCTGATTTCATTCCGCGTGCGCCGCAGCGTCAGATGATCGCCGAAGTGGCAAAATGTCTGGCTGGTGACGATGCGCGCCACCTGGCGGTGGAAGCGCCGACCGGCGTGGGCAAAACGCTCTCCTATCTTATTCCCGGCATCGCGGCCAGCCGCGCCCAGGAAAAACGGCTGGTGATCAGCACCGCCAACGTGGCGCTGCAGGATCAGATCTTCACCAAAGATCTGCCGCTGCTCAAAAAAATCATTCCCGATCTGACTTTTACTGCCGCCTTTGGACGCAGACGCTATGTCTGTCCGCGCAATCTGGCCGCGCTGGCAGCCGATGACGATCAGCAGGGCGATCTGCTGCTCTATCTGGACGACGACGCCGTCAGCAGCACCAAAGAGGAGCAGACGCAGTGTGGCCGCCTGCAGAAGTCGCTGGATCGCTATCAGTGGGATGGCCTGCGCGATCACAGCGAGGAGAACGTCAGCGACAGCCTGTGGCAGCGGCTCTCCACCGACAAGGCGAGCTGCCTGGGCGCGCACTGCCGCTGGTATCGTGAATGCCCCTTTTTTGTCGCGCGCCGTGAGATTGAGCAGGTGGATGTGGTGGTGGCGAACCATGCGCTGGTGATGGCCGCGATGGAGAATGAGTCGGTACTGCCGCCCGCTAAAAACCTGATGCTGGTGCTGGATGAGGGGCATCATCTGCCGGAAGTGGCCCGCGATGCGCTGGAGATGAGCGCCGACATCACGCCGGGCTGGAGCAGCCTGCAGCTCGATCTCTTTATCCGGCTGGTCGACGGCATCATGACCCAGATGCGGCCGAAATCGCCGCCGCCGCTGGCAAACCCGGAAAGGCTGAAAGCGCACTGCGATGAGCTGCGCGAACTGCTTATGGTGACCGCCCAGGCGCTGAATCCGCTGCTGCCGCCCCATAACCAGCCTGGCGAATATCGCTTTGTACTGGGGGCGCTGCCGCAGGAGTTACTCGACCTCTGCGCCCGGCTGTTTAAACTCAGTGACGCGCTGCGCGGGCTGAGTGAAGGCCTGATCAATGCGCTGAGCGAGCAGACGGGCAAGGTCGACGTCGTGCGGCTGCACCGTAATCTGCTGCAGCTCAATCGCCAGTTTGGCTGGTTCGAATCGATCAGCAAACTGTGGCGGCTGGCGGCAATGGAGAAAGCCTCCGGCGCGCCGGTTTCAAAATGGATCACCCGCGAGCTGCGCGAAGGGCAGGCGCACCTGCTGTTTCACTGCGCCGGTATCCGCGTCAGCGATCAGCTGGAGAAGATGCTGTGGCGCAAAATCCCGCATGTGGTGGTCACCTCCGCCACGCTGCGTTCGCTCAACAGCTTCAACCGCCTGCAGGAGATGTCGGGACTGAGCGAAAAAGCGGGCGACCGCTTTGTGGCGCTCGACTCCCCGTTCAACCACGTCGGGCAGGGCAAGCTGGTCATCCCGCAGATGCGCTATGAACCCCTGATGTCGCATGAGGCGGAGCATATCGCCGAGATGGCCGGTTTCTTCCGCCAGCAGATGAAAGAGAAAAAGCACAAAGGGGTGCTGGTGCTGTTTGCCAGCAACCGGGCGATGCAGCAGTTTGTCACCTCGCTGCCCGATCTGCGGCTGTCGATGCTGGTACAGGGCGATCAGCCGCGCAGCCGCCTGGTCGATCTGCACCGGCAGCGGGTTGCTAAAGGCGAAACCAGTATTCTGATTGGCCTGCAATCCTTCGCTGAAGGCCTGGATCTGAAAGGCGATCTGCTGAGTCAGGTGCATATTCACAAAATCGCTTTTCCCCCGGTAGACAGTCCGGTAATTTTGACCGAAGGCGAGTGGCTGAAAAGCCTGAAGCGCTATCCGTTTGAGGTGCAGAGTCTGCCCAGCGCCTCATTTACCCTGATTCAGCAGGTCGGACGCCTGATTCGCAGCCACCAATGCTATGGCGAAATCGTAATTTATGACCGCCGGCTGCTGAGTAAAGCTTACGGCAGCCGGCTGCTGGCGGCGCTGCCCGTCTTCCCGATTGAGCAGCCGGAAGCGCCCGAGCCGGAAGCGATACCGGCCGCCGTGGTGCCCAAAACCAGCGTGCGAAAACGACGTCCCACGCGGCGCTGAGCCGCGCACTTAACCGGAAGCGAGTGATGGAACTGAATAAAATTATTAAAGAGATTGGTCGCGGTAAAAATCATGCCCGCGATATCGATTTTGAGAGTGCCGTGGCGCTCTACAGCGCGATGCTGGCGGGCGAGGTGCCGGATCTGGAACTGGGCGCTATCCTGATTGCGCTGCGCATCAAAGGCGAAGGCGAAGCGGAGATGCGCGGCTTTTATCAGGCGATGCAGGCGCAGATGATGCAGCTGCGTGCGCCGGAAAACCGGCCCATGCCGATCGTGATCCCCAGCTACAACGGTGCCCGTCGTCAGGGCAACCTGACGCCTCTGCTGGCGCTGCTGCTGGTAAAATTCGGCTTTCCGGTGCTGGTGCATGGCGTCAGCGACGACGCGACGCGCATTACCAGCGAGGCGGTGTTTGCAGCGCTCGGCATCGCACCGGTTACTACAGCAGAGGCGGCGCAGGCCAGACTGGATCAGGGCGAGCTGGCTTTTATCACCATCGATCACCTCTGCCCGCCGATGGCGAAGCAGCTGTCTCTGCGCTGGCGAATGGGCGTGCGTAACAGTGCGCACACGCTGGCAAAACTGGCGACCCCGTTTGCGGAGCGGGCGGCGCTGCGTCTGTCGAGCGTCTCGCATCCGGAGTATGTGCCACGTGTGGCGAAATTCTTCAGCGACATCGATGCGCCAGCCCTGTTGCTTAATGGCACCGAAGGGGAAGTGTATGCGAATCCGCAGCGCTGCCCGGCGATCAGCATGATTCAGGGCGCGGGAGCCGAAACCGAAGTCTGGGTGGAGCGTCAGCCAGAAGTGGCCGTTGAGCTGCCGGCAGATAAAACGGCAGAGGTGACGGCGCGCTGGATTGAGGAGGTGCTGAATCAGCAGCGCCCGCTGCCCGCGTCGCTGCGGCTGCAGATCGCCTGCTGCCTGCGCGCCAGCGGTCAGTGCGATTCACTGGCGGCGGCGGAGGAGCAGATCCGCGCTGCCGGTTACTGACTCAGGATTGCGGCAGGGCCTGTTCCACCAGATCCTGCCAGAAACGGATGCCAATCGGCAGCAGCGCGTCGTTGAAATCATAGCGGGCGTTGTGCAGCGGCGCAGAGGGGGTTTCTCCATCTGCGCCCAGCCAGAAGTAAGCGCCAGGGCAGGCTTCCAGCATGCAGGCAAAATCTTCCGATGCCATCGACGGATTCACCTGCCAGTGAACCTGTTCTGCGCCCAGCGTCGCCAGCGCCACCTTGCGCACCTGCTCAGCGGGCAGCGCATGGTTAGCGGTCACCGGATAGCCCGGCAACCAGTGCACCTCACCGCTGACGCCAAACGGACGCGGCAGAGTCGCCACAAACTCATCAATCAGTCCGCGCACCTTATCGCGCACGCTGGTCTGCAGACAGCGCACCGTGCCGCGCAGCACGATCTGCTCCGGGATAACGTTAATCGCCTCGCCACCGTGGATCTGGGTCACGCTCACCACCGCCGAGGCGAGCGGTGACAGGCGACGCGACGGGATTGTCTGCAGCGCCAGAATCAGCTCGGCGGCGACCACCATCGGATCGGCTCCGCTTTCCGGCATCGCCGCGTGGCAGCTTTTGCCGTGCAGGGTGATCTCAAACGAGTCCAGCGACGCCATCATGGCACCGGGATTCACCGCCAGTGACCCCAGCGGCAGCCCCGGCCAGTTATGCATCGCGTAGATGGCATCCATCGGGAAGCGCTGGAACAGTCCCTCTTCCACCATTCTGCGTGCGCCACCGAGGTTCTCCTCGGCAGGCTGAAAGATGAAATGCACGGTGCCGCTGAACTGGCGCGTCGCGGCCAGCTGGCGGGCAGCGGCCAGCAGCGTGGCGCTGTGACCATCGTGGCCGCAGGCGTGCATCACGCCCGGTGTGACAGAGCGCCACGCCGCTTCCCCTTTCTCCGTGATCGGCAGCGCATCCATGTCCGCCCGCAGGCCAATGACCGGGCCAGGACCATTCTCCAGCGTGCCGATGACCCCGGTGCCCGCCAGGCCACGAAACACCTGCAATCCCGCCCGGGCTAACTCCTCCGCGATAAACTGGCTGGTTTGCTGTTCCTGGTAACCTAATTCGGGGTGGCGATGAAACTCACGGCGCCAGCGCAGGGCATCTTCAAGCAGGGCAGGGGAAAGGGTCATGCAGAGTCGCGCTCCATACAGAATGAGAAGATTTCACTTTAGAGGTCGTCTGGCGCGGCGTCTATCGCCGTCAGGCTTAAATCGGGCTATAGGCTAAATCAAAATGGAATAAGTAATAAGGAAGTGATGTCAGCGACCTGCTGCCGGGTGCGAAGCGTGAGGTTGAAAGCCGGGGCAGGCTGCGGCCTGCCCCGGTCAGGATGTTACTTCTGCATGGGCAGGTTCAGGTCGTGCTCTGCGGCGCACTGCTGCGCCAGCTCATACCCGGCGTCGGCATGACGCATCACTCCGGTCGCCGGATCGTTCCATAACACCCGACCCAGACGCGCATCCGCCTCTTTGCTGCCGTCACAGACAATCACCACACCCGAGTGTTGAGAGAAGCCCATGCCCACGCCGCCGCCATGATGCAGGCTGACCCAGGTCGCGCCGCCTGCGGTGTTCAGCAGCGCGTTCAGCAGCGGCCAGTCAGAGACCGCATCAGAGCCATCTTTCATCGCCTCGGTTTCGCGGTTCGGTGAGGCGACTGAGCCACAGTCGAGATGGTCGCGGCCAATCACCACCGGCGCTTTCAGCTCGCCGTTGCGCACCATTTCGTTGAATGCCAGACCGGCCAGATGCCGTTCACCCAGCCCCAGCCAGCAGATTCGGGCAGGCAGTCCCTGGAAGGCGATGCGCTCCTGCGCCATATCGAGCCAGCGATGCAGCGTTTTGTGATGCGGGAACAGCTCTTTGAGTCGGGCGTCGGTCTTATAGATATCTTCCGGGTCGCCTGACAGCGCCACCCAGCGGAAGGGGCCTTTGCCTTCACAGAACAGCGGACGGATATAGGCGGGCACAAAGCCGGGGAAATCGAAGGCGTTGCTGACACCCTCATCCAGCGCCACCTGGCGGATATTGTTGCCGTAATCCACGGTCGGAATGCCCATATGACAGAAGTCGAGCATCGCCTGGACGTGGACCGCCATTGAGGCGCGCGCCGCTTTCTCTACCGCTTTCGGCTGGGAAACACGCTCCTGCTCCCAGCGCGCCAGATCCCAGCCAATCGGCAGATAGCCATTGATCGGGTCGTGCGCCGAGGTCTGATCGGTCACGATATCCGGCTTCGGCCCGCCCGCCCTGGCGCGTTTTACCAGCTCCGGCAGAATCTCAGCGGCATTGCCCAGCAGACCGACAGAAATCGCTTTTTTTACGGCGGTGGCGTCGCTGATCAACGCCAGCGCCTCATCCAGGGTGGTGGCTTTGTAGTCGACGTAGCGGGTGCGCAGGCGGAAATCGATGCGCGACTCCTGGCACTCAATCGCCAGCACACAGGCACCGGCCAGCACACCGGCCAGCGGCTGCGCGCCGCCCATGCCGCCCAGCCCGGCGGTGAGGATCCAGCGTCCGCTCAGGTCGTTGTTGTAGTGCTGACGTCCCGCCTCGACAAAGGTTTCGTAAGTGCCCTGCACGATGCCCTGCGCACCGATATAGATCCAGGAGCCTGCCGTCATCTGGCCGTACATCATCAGGCCCGCTTTATCCAGCTCATGGAAGTGATCCCAGTTTGCCCAGTGCGGCACCAGGTTGGAGTTCGCCAGCAGCACGCGCGGCGCGTCGGCGTGGGTGCGGAAGACACCGACCGGCTTGCCGCTCTGGATCAGCAGGGTCTCGTCCGGCTGCAGAAGCTGCAGGGAACGCAGGATCTGCTCGAAACACGCCCAGTTGCGTGCCGCCTTTCCGATGCCGCCGTAAACCACCAGATCCTCCGGCCGCTCGGCCACATCGGGGTCGAGGTTGTTCTGGATCATGCGGTAAGCCGCTTCAATCAGCCAGTTGGCGCAGTGCAGCGTGGTGCCGTGTGGCGCACGAATCTCACGTGCCACAGCCTGAGAAAGAGTTTCGCTCATTACAGATTCCTTAATTCAAGAAGTGGAGCGCATGCTCGGCAGCAGCGCGGTCAATGCCTGAGGCCAGTCAGCGCGACTTGCCCACTGACGCATGGCGTCGATATCGGGTGCCAGCAGGCGATCTTCCTCCAGGAAGGCCACCTGCTGACGGATCTCATCTAACGCCTGCTCAATCAGCGCAGAACTTTTCAGTGGCCGGTTAAACTCAATACCCTGCGCGGCAGCCATCGCCTCGATGCCCACCACGGCGGCGCTGTTAAAGCACATGCTGCCGAGACGACGCGCAGCGTAGGTCGCCATGGAGACGTGATCTTCCTGGTTTGCAGAGGTGGGGAGGCTGTCGACGCTGCCCGGATGGGCCAGCGACTTGTTCTCCGAGGCCAGCGCAGCGGCGGTGACCTGGGCGATCATAAAGCCGGAGTTCACGCCGCCGTCACGCACCAGGAAGGGCGGCAGACCGGATAAGCCGCTGTCCAGCAGCAGCGCCAGCCGCCGTTCAGAGATGGCGCCCACTTCGGCAATCGCCAGCGCCAGGATGTCAGCGGCAAAGGCCACCGGCTCGGCATGGAAGTTGCCGCCGGAGATCACCTCACCGCTGTCGCTGAACACCAGCGGATTGTCCGAGGCGGCGTTCGCTTCGATTTCCAGAATCCGCGCCGCGTGGCGGATATTGTCCAGGCAGGCACCCATCACCTGCGGCACGCAGCGGATGGAGTAGGGGTCCTGCACGCGGCCACAGTGGGTGTGGGACTGCAAAATTTCACTCCCTTCGATCAGGCTGCTGACGGCGGCCGCGACCGCAATCTGGCCCTGCTGGCCACGCGCCTGATGAATACGGGCGTCGAACGGTTTCAGGGAGCCCTTAATCGCCTCCAGCGACAGCGCACCGGCCATCAGACCGGCGGCAAACAGATTCTCCCCTTCAAACAGGCCGCGCAGCGCCAGCGCGGTCGAAACCTGGGTGCCGTTGAGCAGCGCCAGCCCCTCTTTCGGCCCGAGCACAAAGGGCGACAGGCCCACGCCTGCCAGTCCCTCTGTTGCCGGGATCAGCGCGCCATTGACCCGCACCTGGCCTTCGCCCAGCAGCATCAGCGACATGTGCGCCAGCGGCGCGAGATCGCCAGAGGCCCCGACCGATCCTTTTTCCGGAATGCAGGGCATCACACCGGCATTGAACAGCGCCAGCAGCGCCTCCACCAGTTCGATCCGCACGCCGGAGTGGCCGCGGGCCAGGCTGACGATTTTAGTGGCGACCACCAGACGGGTGACATTGTCGGGCAGCAGATCCCCCAGCCCGACGCTGTGAGACAGCACCAGGTTGCGTTGCAGATCGGCCAGACGGCTGGCCGGAATTTGCGTCTGCGCCAGCTTGCCAAAGCCGGTGTTAATGCCATACACCACGTTGCCGGAGGCGACGATCGCCTCCACGGTCTGCTGCGCCGTTGCAATCGCCTGACGCGCGCTGTCATCGAGGCTCAGCGTCACGTGACCCTGATAGATGGCGCGTAAGGTGGCGAGGTCTACCTCGCCTGGCACCAGGCGCAATGCCTGAGACGAACCTGACATAGTCTACTCCTGTCTATACAAGTGTGCTGGCACGGCTGAGCGGTTTTTCCTGCCCTGAACCAGCGGGATAATGCGAGTGAAACATAAGTGTCTATTCTTGTCTATACAAGTAGCAAGGGGCGTGCCAGGCCGATCACAAAAATGGAATGCCTGCCTGCTGCGGGTGGGTGAGGAAATGAAGGCGGAGGCTGCACCATCAGGAGGCGGGCGCTGCACCAGCGGGGCACAGCGCGCCGGACTGGATGTATATACATTCACGCGGTGAGACAGTAAACTGAAGGCACTATCAGGAAAAGGAACAGCAAATGGTCGAGCATACGGCACTGGCACAACTGGCGGCGGCGATGAGCGATGAGCCCGCCCCGATCTATCAGCGGGTGAAGCAGGCGATCATCAGTCAGATCCGCGAAGGAATGTGGAAAGCGAATCAGCGTGTGCCGTCAGAAAGTGAACTGGTTAATGAGCTGGGCGTCAGCCGCATGACCATCAACCGGGCGCTGCGTGAACTGACCAGCGAAGGCTTTCTGGTCCGGATGCAGGGCGTCGGCACCTTTGTGGCCGAGATGAAAGGCTACACCGCCATGCTGGAGGTGCATAACATCGCCGACGAGATCGCCCAGCGCGGTCATCAGCACAGCTGTAAAATTCTCGCCATCGGCCAGAACAAAGCCGATCCCGAACAGGCGGCGGTGCTGGGACTGACCACCGGGCAGACGCTCTATCATTCGCTGATTGTGCACTACGAAAACGATCTGCCGGTACAGCTGGAGGACAGGCTGGTCAATCCGCTGGTCGCCCCCGATTATCTGGCGCAGGATTATCAGCAGATGACCCCGTATACCTATCTGATGCGGGTCGCGCCGCTGACGGCGGGCGAGCACATTGTCGAGGCGGTGCTGCCCGATGTGCGTCAGCGCAAACATCTGTCGCTGGATGAGCACGAACCCTGCCTGCTGATCCGCCGTCAGACCTGGAGCGACAACAAAATCGTGACCTACGCGCGGCTGCTCTATCCCGGCTCACGTTACAAACTGCTGGGCCGCTTCAGGGGACACGGCTAAGCCGGGTAAACAGCAGCCGGGCGTCCCGGCTGTCGGGCATGAAACTGCACGCCTCATCGACCCACCATGCGCCCTGTCGGGCGGTCAGCTGTTTCCCGTCATCGCTCCGCCACGCGCCTGCCAGCACCCAGGCAACCCCGTGCAGGCTGCTGACGGGGGCGGTAACCACCTCAACCGTGGCCTGCCACTGCCCCCGCCGCGTCATAATGTTAAAGTCTTCACTGATGCTGCCCCCTAGCTGCGCGGTCAGGGCCAGTTCGCCGGCAAATGACCAGGGCTGCTGCGGCATTAACCGATGCGCTGCGCCCGGCGCGGTAAGCAGGACCGGGTCGCCGTGCAGCAGGGTGATGATCCGATCGATGCCCGGAAAGGCTGAGAAGGGGCCATCCTGCGCCAGGGTGGCAATGCTGGCGCGCCAGCCAAAGGATTCCGCACCGGGCGGAAAGCTGACAATTTCGCGGGTTTCGCCTCCGCCATTACGCCAGCGGCTGACCGCCAGGTCAGCGTAAGAGAAGCGGGCGATCATTGCAGTGCCGCCATGGCCTGACGGAAGCGTCTGGCACACGCCGCCTGATGGGGATGCTCGCCATCGACGATCACCGCCTTACCCGCCACGTAGACATCCCGAATCTGATCGCGCTGACCGGCAAACAGCCAGCGGTTCAGCAGCGCCTGAGATTCCACGCTGCCGAGCCACGCCTCATCACGCAGCACCAGCCAGTCGGCGCGCTGCCCCACCGCCAGCGTTCCCTGCTGAATGCCGCACGCCTGCGCACCGCCCGCCGCCGCCTGCTGCCACAGCAGATCGCCGACCGACGGCTGGCCGGGCAGAGTAATGCGGTTGCGGCGCTGATCGCGCAGTCGCTGCGCATACTCCAGCCAGCGCAGCTCTTCCTGGGCGCTGAGCGAGACATGGCTGTCGGAGCCGATGCCCCAGCGTCCCCCCTGCGCAATATACTCCACCGCCGGAAAAATGCCGTCACCGAGATTCGCTTCGGTGGTGGGGCAGAGACCGGCCACCGCACCGCTGCGGGCGAGGCGCGCCAGCTCGCTCTCATCCAGATGGGTGGCATGGATCAGACACCAGCGTGCATCCACGGCAAAACGATTCAGCAGCCAGCTCACCGGGCGTTCGCCGCTCCACGCCAGCGAGTCATTCACCTCTTTCTGCTGCTCCGCCACATGGATATGCACCGGCAGCGTCGGATCGCTCTCCGCCAGCACCGTCTCCATCTGACTTTCACTGACGGCCCGCAGCGAATGAAAACAGAGGCCGCGGTTCAGCAGGGGCCGCTGCTGCTGCCACGCATCCAGTCGCGTCTGCTGTTGCAGATAACGATCGGTCTGCTGAATAAAGCGTTTCTGCCCGGCAGCCGGAGGCTGGCTGCCAAAGCCGCTGTAGCTGTAGAGCACCGGCAGCAGCGTCTGGCCGATACCGGCCAGTTCGGCGGCGTCGATTAGCTGCTGCAGCATGGCGTCATCCGCATAGGGCGCGCCGCTGGGATCGTGATGCAGATAGTGAAACTCCGCGACCTGGGTGTAACCCCCTTTCAGCATCTCAATGTAGAGCAGGGCGGCGATGTCGCCCGCCTGCTGCGGCGTCAGGCGCTGCACCATGCGGTACATCCGGTCACGCCACGTCCAGAAGCTGTCCTGCGGATCGCCCGCCACTTCCGCCAGACCGGCCATGGCGCGCTGAAAGGCGTGCGAGTGCAGATTAGCGATCGCCGGGATCACCTCGCCGTTGAGCAGCACCGCCTGATCGGCGTGGCTCTCCGGGGTAAGAGCGTCGATAAAACCGGCCTGATTGACCGTGATACGTACCTGCTGCTGCCAGCCCTCCGACAGCAGTGCGCGCGGGGCAAAAAAAGTCGCCATGGTTGATCCTCGTCGGATGTAGTTGTATATACATATACATACTTTAAGAGACAGTGTAAACGGTGGAGGCACGAGGCAGCGATGGCGGAAGAGATGCAGGTAGAGACGGTCTGGAGCGGGGCGGATCTGGTCACCATGCGGGACGGAAAGTACCACCTGATACCTGAGGGGGCGATGGCGGTGCGGGCGGGTAAGCTGGTGTGGGTCGGCCCGGCGGCTGAGATGCCCGCCTTCGTCGCCGCGCGGCATCATCATCTGCCGGGCGGTATCGTGACGCCGGGACTGGTGGACTGCCATACCCATCTGGTGTTTGGCGGTGACCGCAGTCAGGAATTTGAACAGCGCCTGAATGGCGTCAGCTATGCCGACATTGCCGCACAGGGCGGCGGCATCCTCTCGACGGTACGGGCGACCCGCGCCGCCACGGAGGAGGCGCTGGTGGCGTCGGCGCGCTGGCGGCTCGACCGCCTGCTGGCAGAGGGGGTCACCACGGTGGAAATCAAGTCCGGCTACGGGCTGGATGAGGAGAGCGAACTGCGGATGCTGCGCGCGATTCGCCAGCTGGGGCAGAGCGTGGCCGCCGATGTCCGTGCCACCTGCCTGGCCGCCCACGCCTTTCCGCCGGAGTTTAAGCATGACCCGGAGGGGTGGGTCGAACTCATCTGTGAACGGTTGTTGCCGCAGGTGCAGGCGCTGGGACTGGCGGATGCGGTAGACGCCTTCTGTGAACATCTTGCCTTTTCACCGCAGCAGGTCGCGCGGGTGTTTGATCGGGCGGTGGCGCTGGGTCTGCCGGTGAAGCTGCACGCGGAGCAGCTTTCGTCGCTGGGGGGAGCGGCCCTGGCGGCCCGTTACGGTGCCCTTTCTGCCGACCACCTTGAATACGCCACCGAGGAGGATGCGAAAGCGATGGCGGCACACGGCACCGTGGCGGTGCTGCTGCCGGGCGCTTTCTATCTGCTGCGGGAAACCCGGCGTCCCCCGGTGGATCTCTTCCGGCAGTACGGGGTGCCGATGGCGCTGGCCAGCGATGCCAATCCCGGCACCTCACCGGCACTGTCGCTGCGTCTGATGCTCAACATGGGCTGCACCCTGTTCGGCATGACCCCGGAAGAGGCGCTGGCGGGCGTGACCCTGTGGGGCGCAAAAGCGCTGGGGCTGGCTGACAGCCACGGCTCGCTGGAGGCGGGAAAAGTGGCGAACTTTGTTCACTGGCCGCTGGCCCGTCCGGCGGAACTGGTTTACTGGCTGGGCGGTGAGCTGCCCTGTACCGTTATCTATCGTGGAGAACCCCAATGAATCCCTTCATATTTACCCGGGGCAGCCTGCCGCTGCTGGTCAGTATTCCCCATGCCGGCACCGAACTGACGCCCGAGGTGGACGCCGGACTGAGCGACGCCGCGCGCGGTTTACCGGACACAGACTGGCACATCCCGCTGCTCTATGATTTCGTGCGCGACCTCGGAGCCAGTGTGTTAATCGGACGTTACTCGCGGTTCGTGGTCGATCTGAATCGCCCGCCCGATAATCAGCCACTCTACACCACCGCCACCACCGGTCTGTTCCCGGAAACCCTGTTCGACGGCACCCCGACTTTCCTGCCAGGCAAAACGCCCGATGCGGCTCAGCGTCAGGGCTACATCGACCAGATCTGGCAGCCTTACCACCAGCAGATCCAGCAGGAGCTGGCGCGGCTTAAAGCAGAGCACGGCTATGCACTGCTGTTTGATGCACACTCCATCGCCAGTGAAATCCCCCGCCTGTTTGAAGGCCGCCTGCCCGATATCAACCTTGGCACCAATGACGGTGCCAGCTGCAGCCCGGCGATGAGCGCGGCGCTGGAGGCAGTCTGCGCCGCGCAGCACGACTACAGCTGGGTGTTCAACGGACGTTTTAAAGGCGGTTACATTACCCGCGCCTATGGTCAGCCGCAGCAGCAGACTCAGGCCGTCCAGCTGGAGCTGGCGCAGCTGAACTACATGGATGAAACCCCGCCTTACGCCTGGCAGCAGGCGCGCGCCGCGCAGTTGCAAAAAACGCTGAAAGCACTGATCCACGCCATGCTGGCGGAGGGCAAGCCCCGATAATCCCACCACGGCGATGCGCCACCCCGGTGCATCGCCGCGCTGAACCGGTGCAGGCGGGTGCAGGCCGCCTGACTGCACGGCGCTCCCGGCCGCCTTTTTCCCTTTTGCAGAGCTGGCATAACCTTTGCTTGGTTGTATGTACAAGTACAGCAGCGCATCTATCACATCATAAATTCTGTCTGGCTCACAAAACAGTAAAGCCGGGAATGAACTGCGCCGCGTTAGCTTGTATATACATGACATATCATCCTGTGAAATTTATGTTAAATCTCGTCAGGGCGATCACCAGGCCGCTACTTTCAGGAGAACCGTATGACGCACCCACTGACTCTTCGTCGTTTATGTCTCACGACCCTGGTTTCCTCTCTGCTGCTCTGTGGCGTCAGCGCCCAGGCGAAAGAGTGGAAGTCGATCACCATTGCCACCGAAGGCAGTTATGAACCCTGGAACCTGACGCTGCCAGGCGGCAAGCTCGGCGGCTTTGAACCGGAACTGATGGCGAATCTCTGCCAGCGTATGGCGATTCAGTGCAGGCTGGTGGTGCAGAACTGGGATGGCATGATCGCCGGGCTTAATGCCGGAAAATATGACGTGATCATGGATGCGATTGTGATTACCCCGGAACGAAAGAAAGTGGTCAGCTTCACCCTGCCTTACGCCTCGACGCCTGCCACCTTCATCACCCTGAAAGGGAGCCTGCTGCCCGCTGACAGCCAGATTATCAAGCTGACCGATGACGCAAAAACCGTGGAGCCGGCCATTGCAGGTCTGAAAGCGGCGCTGAAGGGCAAAACGATCGGTATCGCCTCCGGCACGGTTTACACCCCTTTTATCGACAAATATTTCAAAGAGGTGGCGGATGTCCGTGAATACACCAGCTCGGCCGACGCCATCCTCGACCTGCAGACGGGGCGGATTGATGCGGTGTTTGACGACGTGACCTTCGCGCAGTCGATGCTGGCGCGGCCCGAGAACCGCAATCTCAGCTTCAGCGGCCCGCAGCTGGGCGGCCCGATCTGGGGTGAGGGAGAGGCGCTGGGCGTGCGCATGGCGGATAACGATCTGAAAGCCCGGCTGGATGAGGCGATCAAAGCCGCACTGGCCGATGGCACAGTGAAAAAGCTGAGCGAGAAGTGGTTCAAAACGGATGTCACACCCTGAGTGAGGTAACTGATGATAAGCCTGCTGAGTTTTGGCCCGGACGGCTGGGGACGGCTGATTCTGAGTGCCGCGCTGACCACGCTGCTGCTGTCGTTTGCCGCGCTGGTGGTGGGGGCGGTGGTCGGATCGGGCGTTGCCGCCGCGAAGTTATCTCCCCACCGGCCGGTTCGCTGGCTGGGGGAGGGATACTCGGTGATCTTTCGCGGCATTCCTGAGCTGCTGGTGATCTACCTGTTCTACTTCGGGGGATCGGGGCTGATCACGCAGATCGGCCAGCTGTTTGGTGCCGACGGATTTATCGAAGCGCCGCCGTTTCTGATCGGGGCGCTGGCCATCGGGCTTATCTCCGGCTCTTATCAGGCGGAAGTCTATCGCGCCGCACGGCTGGCGCTGGCGAAAGGGGAGATCGAAGCGGCGGTCGCGATTGGCATGCCCCGCTGGCGCATCCGGCAACGCATCCTGCTGCCGCAGGTGGCGCGCTATGCGCTGCCGGGTTTATCAAACGTCTGGCAGATGAGCCTGAAAGATTCGGCGCTGGTGTCGGTCACCGGCATCGTCGAGCTGATGCGGGCGAGCCAGATTGCCGCTGGTTCGACCCGTGACTACTTCGCCTTTTATCTGGTGGGCGGAGGCTGCTATCTGCTGCTGACGCTGCTGTCCAACCGTGCCTTCCTGCGCGCTGAATCCCGTCTGGGGCGCGCCTGGCAAAGCCGCACCGCTGCACAGCATTAGGGGGATTGATGATCGATTTTGCGTTTCTCACAGACACCTTCCTGAAACTCAGCGCCGCGCTGCCGGTGACGCTCGGTCTGTTTATCAGCGCCTTTCTGTGCGGTGGCGTGCTGGCGACAGGGATTCTGGCGCTGCGCATGAGCCGCTGGCGGCTGCTCAGCGGCTTTGCCCGCGGCTACATTCTGGTGTTTCGCGGTTCGCCGCTGATGATCCAGCTGTTTCTGATCTACTACGGTCTGGGGCAGTTTGGCGTGATCCGCCACAGCCTCCTCTGGCCATTTCTGCGTGAGCCGTTCACCTGTGCGGTGCTCGCGCTCTCGCTCTGCACCGCCGCCTACACCGCAGAGATCCTGCGCGGGGCGTTGCTGGCGGTGCCGCCAGGCCAGGTCGAGGCGGGGCTGGCGTGTGGGATGTCACGCGGGCTGCTGCTGCGGCGCATTATCGCGCCGGTCATGCTGCGTTACGCGCTGCCTGCCTACTCTACCGAAGCGATTCTGCTGGTGAAATCGACCGCGCTCGCCAGTCTGGTGACGGTGTGGGATGTCACCGGGGTGGCGCAGCAGATCATCCAGCGCACCTACCGCACCATGGAGGTCTTTCTCTGTGCGGCGGCGATCTACCTGATCCTTAATTTCATCATTGTGCAACTCTATGCCCTGCTGGAGCGGCGTCTGACGCCGGTGCACAAACCGGAAAAAAAGCCGTTACCGTCCGCTAAGCCGATCCCCGGAGGAGAGTAATATGTCTGATTTGTCACCCGTCACGCTGTCGGCCAGCGATATCCACAAATCTTTTGGTGCCATGGAGGTGCTGAAAGGCATCTCACTGCAGGCGCACAAAGGTGATGTCATCTCGATTCTCGGTGCCAGCGGCTCGGGCAAAAGTACGCTGCTGCGCTGCATTAATCTGCTGGAGACGCCCGATTCAGGCGTGGTCAGCGTCGGTGGTGAGACCATTGAGATGAAGCGCCATGCCCGCGGGCATCAGCTGGCCGCTAATCCGCGCCAGATTGAACGGCTGCGATCCCGGCTTGGCATGGTGTTCCAGAGTTTTAACCTCTGGTCACATCTGACAGTGCTGCAGAATGTAATTGAAGGGCCGCACTATGTACTGAAGCGCGACAAAAAAGCCTGCATCGCCCAGGCGGAACAGCTGCTGGATCGGGTCGGCTTACTGAACCGCAAAGATTTCTATCCCGCTCAGCTTTCCGGCGGTCAGCAGCAGCGCGTGGCGATTGCCCGCGCGCTGGCGATGGACCCGGAGGTGATGCTGTTTGACGAGCCGACCTCAGCACTCGACCCCGAACTGGTCGGTGAGGTGCTGAAGGTGATGCGCAGCCTGGCGGAGGAGGGGCGCACCATGCTGGTGGTGACGCATGAGATGGGCTTTGCCCGCCACGTCTCTAACCGGGTGGTATTTATGCATCAGGGCACGATTGATTGTCAGGGCACGCCAGAAGCGATGTTTGGCGACGGCGGCTCGGCGCGCTTCAGGCAGTTCATCTCCCGTCATCATCAGGTGGAGCCGGTGTTATGAGCAGCACGCTGAATCCTCCCCAGGTGTGGGGCGATGTCCCGCTGACCTGGCCGTCGCTGGTGCAGGTCGCCCGGCACGATGCCCCTCTGACCCTCAGCGACAGTGCCTGGCAGCGGATTGCGCAGAGCCGCGAGATCGTCGGCACCATCGTGGCGACGGGGCAGGTGGCTTATGGCATCAATACCGGGCTGGGTGCGCTGTGCAACATCACCCTCTCTGAGGATGAACTGAGCCAGCTGTCGCGTAATACCCTGCTGAGCCACGCCTGTGGTGTCGGCCCGAAACTGGCCAGAGCCGAGGTGCGCGCCATCCTGTGTGCGGCGATCGCCAACTACAGCCACGGTAAATCAGGCGTCTCGGTAGCGCTGGTGCAGCAGCTGCTGGCGCTGCTCAACCGGGGGATTACCCCGCAGGTGCCGTCACAGGGGTCGGTCGGTTATCTGACCCACATGGCGCATATCGGGCTGACGCTGATCGGCATCGGTGAGGTGGAGTGGCAGGGCAGCGTCGTCCCGGCAGAGCAGGCGCTGGCGGAGGCAGGGCTGACGCCCTACCGGCCTCGTGCGAAAGAGGGGCTGAGTCTGGTAAACGGCACGCCGTGCATGACCGGCTTAGCCTGCCTGGCGCTGGATGATGCGGCGCGTCTGCTGGACTGGGCGGATGTCACGGGCGCGATGAGCTTTGAAGCGCTGCGTGGCCAGCTGGTGGCGTTTGATCCTGAGGTGCTGGCGCTGAAAGCCAGTCCGGGGATTCAGCGCAGCGGCGAACGTCTGCGCCAGTTGTTAAGTGACAGCCCGCTGCTGAAAGCGAGCGTCGGTATCCGGACACAGGATGCGCTGAGCCTGCGATCGATGCCGCAGGTTCACGGTGCCTGCCGCGACCAGTTTACCCATGCGGTCCGTCAGGTGGAGACCGAACTCAACGCCTCTACCGACAATCCGCTGATTCTGGGCACCCCCGACGCCTGGCGCGTCGTGTCGCAGTCGAACCCGCACGGCGAGTCGGTGGCGATGGCCTGCGACCTGCTGGCGATTGCGCTGGCGGAGCTGGGCAGCATCGCAGAGCGACGGCTTGATCGGCTGGTGAATCCGCTGGTGAGCGGTCTGCCTCCGTTTCTGGTGGCCGAGCCGGGCGTCAACTCCGGCATGATGATTGCGCAATATGTGGCGGCGTCGCTCTGCGCGGAGAACCGCCAGCTCGCTCAGCCGGCGGTGCTCGACAACTTTGTCACGTCGGGATTACAGGAAGATCATCTGAGCCTCGGCACCGGTGCGGCACTGAAGCTGCTGAAGCTGGTCAGCAATGTCGGACACATCCTCGCGATTGAGTATCTGCTGGCGGCGCAGGCGCTGGAGTTTCACGGTGAATCACAGCTGGCGGCAGGAACGCGGCGTGCCTGGCAGCAGTTACGGCAGGTGGTAGCGTGCTGGCAGCAGGATCGCTGGCTGGCGCCTGATATCGCCCGCGCGGCAGAACAGATCAGAGCGCACCGGTGCGATGCGCTTGAGGGATAGGCGGGTTATGACCGGCGGGCGTCCGGACGGACCAGGTCGAAGCGCTGGGCTTCACTGATGCCGTAATAGGCGCTGGGTCCCCCGGCGCGCAGAATCGGCTCCGCTTTGGCCGTCTGATAAATGCCCTCTTCCAGCAGTGTTTCACTGATGTGGATCGCCACCGCTTCACCCATGACCAGCCAGCTGTCAAGCGGGTTGCCGTCGGCATCCTGCAGCTGTATCAGCTGTGTTAAGCGACACTCAAAGTTGACCGGGCTCTCCGCCACCAGACTGGCGCTGACCTGGGAACCGGCCTGCGGCGTTAAACCGGCGAAGGTGAACTCATCCTGATCGGCAGGCAGCGACGCTGAGCTTTCATTCATCGCTTCCGCCAGCGGGCGGGTCGCTAGGTTCCAGACAAACTCTCTGGTCTCAGCAATATTGCGGACGCTGTCTTTCCAGCCGCTGCTGGCGAAACCGATAATCGGCGGATGATAGCTGAAGCAGTTAAAGAAGCTGTAGGGTGCCAGATTGCGCTGGCCGCTGGCGCTGACTGAGCTAATCCAGCCGATCGGGCGCGGGCCGATAATGGCATTCAGCGGATCGTGCGGCAGACCGTGACCGGCACGGGGTTGATAAGAATAGCGTTTCTGGCTCATAACCTCTCCAACGGGGAATAATGATTAATCTTAGCGCGACAGCATGGCCTGTCGAATCGGAAAGCGGTAAGCGGATGGTGCGGGTTTATTTTCACTCGCCTACAGCGTATTGTACGCGCGCCTGAATAACTGAGAGAACGTATGAAAAAGTCAGCCAGCACCTCGCCTTTCCACGCCCGCAATCGCCATCAGGGCGAGTACGATTTTGCCGCGTTAACCGCCGCGCATCCGCCGCTGGCGGCCAAAGTCCGGCCCAACGGGTATGGCTTGCAGTCGGTGGATTTTGCGGACCCCGAGGCGGTGATGCTGCTGAATCAGGCGCTGATCAAACTGTTTTATGATATCGACTGGCAACTGGCCCCCGGCTCACTCTGTCCGCCGGTGCCGGGACGAGCCGACTATCTGCACTATCTTGCAGATTTGCTGGCGCTGGATAACAACGGCGTAATCCCCGCCGCTGACGTCCTGGATGTGGGCTGCGGCGCAAACTGTATCTATCCCCTGATTGGCGCGGCGGAATATGGCTGGCGCTTTACCGGCACCGAAATCAACGAGGTTGCACTCAAAGCGGCCAACCGCATCCTGGCCGCGAATCCGCGCCTGACGCGCCAGATCCGTCTGCGTCGTCAGAAAAACAGCGACGCGGTGCTGGCGGGCGTGATCAGCAAAAACGAATTTTTCAGTGCTGTCATGTGCAACCCGCCTTTCCACGCCTCGGCGGAGGAGGCCGCGGCGGGGTCGCAACGTAAATCGCGCAATCTCGGACTCGATAAAGCGGCGCCGCTCAACTTTGGCGGTCAGCATAATGAGCTGTGGTATCCCGGCGGTGAAAAAGCCTTTATCGGCAGGATGATCGCCGAGAGCGTGGCCTTCGGTCGTCAGATCGGCTGGTTTACCTCACTGGTATCGCGCAAAGAGAATCTGCCCGCGCTGCAAAAACAGCTGCAGGCGCTCGACGTGGCTGAGGTGCGGGTGGTCAACATGGCGCAGGGTCAGAAGCAGAGCCGCTTCCTGGCGTGGAGTTTTATGCCTGCTGCCCAGCGCAGCAAACTGCTGAGTCGCCTGGGGAACTGAGGCATCTCATTACGCAGGTAGCAGGAGTCTATCTGCTGAGAAAAAGGACGTACTGCGATGCGGCCGTTTCAGACTGCTGACAAACCCAATCGGGGTTGCTCTTGCAGCAACACATTAGCTAATAGCGCAGGGAACCCGGGCAGAGGAGGAAAGCGTCCCGCGCCATGGACGGCGCGGGCCGAGCGACCAGGGATGGTTTAAGCGACTTTCCGATCTGCCCATGTTCCCTTCGCAGGGTCGGTCTCACAGCTGGGCAGGGCAGACTTTGCCAACAATCAAAACGGGCCGCTAAGCGGCCCGTTTTGATCAGGAGACGTGCTGCAGAAATTCGCGCAGACGCTCACTCGGGGGATTGCTGATCAGGCTGTCGGGATCGCCATCTTCCGCAATCCGGCCTTTGTCGATAAAGATCAGACGCGAGGCCACCTTCTGAGCGAAGCCGACTTCGTGGGTCACAATCACCATCGTCATGCCTTCTTCCGCCAGGTCCTGCATCACCTTCAGCACTTCGTGACGCAGCTCCGGGTCAAGCGCGGAGGTCGGCTCATCAAACAGCATCATCTTCGGCTTCACCGCCAGCGCACGGGCAATCGCGACACGCTGCTGCTGACCGCCGGAAAGCTCAGACGGGAAGTGATGCGCACGCTCGGCGAGGCCCACTTTGCCCAGCAGCTCGCGTGCCAGCTGGCGTGCCGACTCTTTGCTGGCACCGCGCACCCGGATTGGACCGAACGCCACGTTGTCCAGCGCGCTCATCTGCGGGAACAGATGAAACTGCTGAAACACCATGCCCGCTTCCTGACGAATCAGGCGGTCATCGACTTTCGGATCGTTGACGCGCAGACCATCCACAATCAGTTCGCCGCTGGTGATCTCTTCCAGCTTGTTAATGCAGCGCAGCAGGGTTGATTTACCGGAACCGGAAGGACCGATAATGACCACCACTTCGCCCTGGTTAATTTTCAGATCAATGTTGTGCAGCACCTGGGTCTGACCAAAATGCTTGGAGACATCTTTAAATTCAATCACAGGATTTTCACCCTTTTCTCAATGCGGCGCAGCACAAAGCTCAGCACCAGCGTAATCACCAGATAGATGATCGCGACGGCGCTCCAGATTTCCAGAGCGCGGAAGTTACCGGCAATAATCTCCTGACCCTGACGCGTCAGTTCAGCCACACCGATAACAATAAACAGCGACGTATCTTTAATGCTGACAATCCACTGGTTACCCAGCGGCGGCAGCATACGGCGCAGCGCCAGCGGCATAATCACGTAGCGCAGCGTTTCACGGCCCGACAGTCCCAGCGCCAGACCCGCTTCGCGGAAGCCTTTGTTGATTGACAGCACGGCACCACGGGTGATCTCGGCAATGTAAGCGCCGGAGTTAATCATGATGGTTACGACCGCCGCACTGAAGGGATCGATTCGCAGGTCGGGAAACGCCATTGGCAGGGCAAAGTAGATGAACATCACCTGCACCACGATAGGCGTGCCGCGGATGATTTCGATAAACACCAGTGCGATGTTATTGGTGATCCAGCCGCCGTAAGCACGGGCAAAACCGGCCACCAGACCGATAAGCAGACCGCCACACAGGCCGATGATTGAGATAATTAAGGTCAGTTTAGCGCCTTCGAGCAGCGCTGGCATGGCGGGCCAGATGACGCTCCAGTCAAACTCCATGGTGTCACTCCAGATATGTTGCGATGGAAAAAAGCAGGGAAAAGTTTCCCTGCTCAAATTAATTCACGGACAAATTATTATTTTGGTTCAGTGCCGAACCATTTTTTATAAAGCTGATTGTAGGTGCCGTTCTCTTTCAGGGTTTTCAGCGCGCCGTTGACTTTCTCGCGTAAATCGTCGCTGCCTTTCGGGAAGGCAATACCATACTGCTGCGCTTCGATTGAATCGCCCACCGCTTTAAAGCGGCCTTTACCGGCGGTGTGAATGAAGTAAAGGATGTTTGGCGTGTCATGCAGCACGGCGTCAGCACGGTTAGTGCCCAGCTCCATGTAGGCGCTGTCGATGTTCGGGAACTGACGAAGATCTTTCGCTTTGATGTTGGCTTTCGCATACTCTACAGAGCCGGTGCCGCTTTTGACGGCGACCACTTTGCCATTCAGATCGCTGATGCCTTTGATGTTGTTTTCATTGTTACGCACCATCACCTGCAGACCACTTTTGTAGTAGCCATCAGAAAACTCGATCGCCTTTTTACGTTCTTCAGTAATGGTGATACCCGCCAGCGCCAGATCGACATTACGTGTCTGCAGGGCAGGGATAATGCCGCTGAAATCCATCGGCTTCAGGGTGTAATCGAGCTTCAGCTCTTTGGCAATCGCATCCCATAGATCCACATCAAAGCCGACATATTTGTCACCCTGTTTGAATTCAAATGGAACAAAGGCGGTATCGGTGGCGACAACCAGCTTCTTTTCTGCTGCGGTGGAAGAGAGGGAGAAGGCCAGCGCCAGCGCGGCCACAGAAACTTTTAACAGTGACTTCATCATTTTTTCCTTTTTACACTCAGGCGGCAGGACCTGCGTTTTCGGCTTGTCATATGAAAAAATTATGCCAACTTTGCAAGATACGCGAAATCAGTGAGTTAAATATCACAGCTGAAGCGATTTTGCAGGTTATTCTGCATTTGCACCATTTTAGTGCTCTATTGTGGTGCAGGTGGCGATTTTGGTGCAAGCGGTAGTTTGCCTCAGTTGTTGAAGCTTTGAAGCGAAGAAGAGAAGAACTGTTAACAGGGTCATAAAACGGAGTTATACAGACGTAAAAAAGGCGGGTTTCCCCGCCTGATTGACTGCACAGTCACTGCATTAAGTCTTATTCAATGTTGGCTTCGATGAACCACAGGAACTTGTCCAGGTCGCGAGAGGCCGCGGTGAAGATGTCAGCAGTATCTTCATCTTTCACTTCGGTAATCGCTTTACGGGTATCGTTAGCAACGATGGCATAACGATCGGCCAGTGCTTTCAGATGATCCTGCACGCTATGGATGTTCAGCGGATAGCTTTTCAGCGGGGTTTTGTCGTTCACGACCTGTGCGGTGCCCAGTGCCACGCCGCCCAGCTGCACAACACGTTCAGCAATCGTATCCTGATGATCGGTAATCGCGGTGCGGAAACCATCCAGCATCTCATGTACACCGATAAAGTTAGCACCGCGCATGTTCCAGTGCGCCTGCTTAGTGATCAATGACAGGTCAATAAACTCGACGACCAGACGATTCAGCACCTCGATGGTGGCTTTCTTTTCGTCTTCGGCTACGTCATTGCGGGTGTAAATCAGATCAGAAGATTTAGTTTTAACCAATTTAGCGGTACTCATCGTTTCAGTCCTCTCTTTGATGGTTGTCCTAATCAAGTACCGGATAAGTATAGCAGCGCTTTTTAACTTTGCAGAAACGACTTTATCAATGGATGAAATAGTGTCTCTCTTTGTCTGGTGCCGCGCGGGTTCAGGAAGGTTACTACTATGTTAAAATATAAAATAAAGAAAATTTTATTATGAATCAGTAAGTTAAATTATTTTGTAAATAACCGGTAAGTGACTGTTTCAAAATAGAAAGTGCAGCGGAATGAATCGGTTAAGAATAATTCTCATGTTGAGCATGATTGTTATTTAGCCCGCCATAACAGCGGGCAGGACGCGCTTATTTCTGAGTGTCGCCGGATAATTCCACGTTGTTCAGCTGGCTCTTTTTCGGCCGCATCGTCAGCGTCGATCCTGCCGACGCGATGATGATAGCCAGCAGCGCCAGCCACTGGAGTGCACTCAGCGTTTCCCCCAGAAAGAGCATCCCTGAAAAGGCAGCCATCGCCGGCTCGAGACTCATCAAGGTGCCGAAGATGCGCGCCGGTAAGCGGGTCAGTGCAACCATCTCCAGCGAGTAGGGGATGGCGCTGGAGAGCAGGGCAACCAGCAGCGCGATGGGCATGACCGCCCAGTTCCAGATGCCACTCTCGGCAAAGGTCAGTCCCAGTGGCACAAAAATAACCGAGGCGATCAGCGAACCGATTGCCACGGTAGCAGGGCCATGCTCCGCGCCTGCCCGTTGTCCGGCCAGGATATAGATCGCCCAGCAGGCTCCGGCAGCGACAGCCAGCGCGGCCCCCACGGGGTCAATGGCGGTCATGCCTGTGCCAAACGGCAGCAGGAACCACAGGCCAATCACGGCCAGCACCACCCAGACAAAATCGAGCGGCCGGCGCGAACCAAACAGCGCCAGCGCCAGCGGGCCGGTAAACTCCAGACCCACCGCCACACCCAGCGGCACCGTCCGGATGGCCAGATAAAACGTGAAATTCATTGTGCCCAGCGCCAGGCCATACATCAGAAGGGGAAGACGCTGCTCGCGGCTGAAGCGTAAACGCCAGGGTTTGAAAATTATGCAAAGTATCAGTGTGCCAAAACCCAGGCGCAGGGCGGTGATCCCGGTCGCCCCAACGGCAGGAAACAGTGACTTCGCCAGGGATGCACCGCCCTGAAGCGATAGCATCGCAATCAGCAGTACGGCGACCGGCAATAAAATCGGGGTAAGGTTTTTAGCAGCGGGAGAGGCAGACATCCTGTTCACTTTTCCTGGTCATCAACGAAATCAGTCGACCAGTGTAAAGGAAAGAGCGGCTAAAAAATCACGAATTTGCGTTTTAAATGCGAACGGGTTGCGCAGTTTTTGCCCGAATTCAGTGCCATTTTGGTAAAGAAATGTCAGGATTTTTTAGGATTTAACTTAAAGAGGGAATTCAGCACAAAATGATTGTTGCAGGAAGATGACGGATTTTATAAGAAAAATGAATGACATAGGATGTCGCATTAACGTCCTGTTACACCAAACTTTCTGTTAGACAACAAAATCCGGGCAGAGTTTCTCGCTATTTTTTGTTATATTTTCAGCGTTGTCAGGAGAGAAGTATTTTCACATTTGAGGTGGTTATGAAAAAAATTGCATGTCTTTCAGCATTAGCCTGTGTACTGGCAGTATCTGCAGGTTCAGCAATGGCACAGAGCACCGTAACTGGTGGTTACGCGCAGAGCGACTATCAGGGCGTGGCTAACAAAGCTAACGGCTTCAACCTGAAATACCGCTATGAAGACGGTTCTAACCCACTGGGTTGGATCGGTTCATTCACCTACACCGAAAAAGACCGCACTGAAGCTGGCGTTTACAACAAAGGTCAGTACTACGGTGTGACCGGTGGTCCTGCTTACCGTCTGAACGACTGGGCGAGCATCTACGGTGTTGTAGGTATCGGCTACGGTAAATTCCAGCAGAACGATACTTCTTCACGCGCTAAAACTGATTCAAGCGACGTAGGTTTCTCTTACGGTGCTGGTCTGCAGTTTAACCCAATTCAGGACGTCGCGCTGGACGTTGGCTACGAGCAGAGCCGCATCCGCAATGTGGACGTGGGTACCTGGATCGCTGGCGTAGGTTACAGCTTCTAAGTTTAGCTTAGCTGACCCGCCAAAAAACGGCCCCTTATGGGGCCGTTTTTTATTGTGCTGATGTTCTCTCCGCCATGCAGGCTCCCGCCTTTCTCTTCCCCAACCGACGGTTCTCTATGCCCTCATAGCCGGCAGCGTGATGCCCGTTGAGCGCGCGATGTGTCAGGCGAAATAAGAGAAAAGAAAATAAGCAGAAGGGGAGAGCGCCTCTCGGGCTGAGAGGCGCTGAAAAGGGGTCAGCCGCGCCAGATGAGCTTCTGACAGCGACGATCGGCGGGTTTCTGGCCCAGCAGTTTCTCAATCAACATCAGACGCAGCGTGAAGGGGGAACGCGTCAGCAGGCACAGCCAGGATTTCATCTCCGTGGTTGTTCTCTTCTCAGCCTGGAAGCATTTGCTGCAATCTAAGCAACATTTCAGGGTGCTCATAGAATCACCTCCCAATCATTGTCGACGCGGTCGTCAGCAGCCTGGGGTGAGATACGTCATCACCGGATCCACCCAGGATCGCAAAGGATCCTCAGTGTGCTGCTTACATTATCAACAAATATAGCACTGGCTATATCCTTTAGCCAAGGCTAACGAGGAAAAATTTGAGCTTCTTTGCGGCTGGTTTACAATAAGCGCAGCTAAATCCGTACAGCAGTGCCCGTACGGGAAATAATAATGAGGAAGCTGAATGAGTCGTCGTGCTAAAAGCGTGGTTTCTGCGCCAAAAGGACCACTGAAAGATATTGAAGAGCATGTCGAAGGTTTTCGGCAGGTGCGTGAAGCGCATCGTCGGGAGTTAATTGATGACTACGTTGAGCTAATCTCTGATTTAATTGGTGAATTTGGCGAAGCACGTCAGGTCGATATGGCAGCCCGCCTGGGTGTGTCACAACCGACCGTGGCAAAAATGCTGAAGCGACTGGGCAGTGCCGGACTGGTCGAGCAGGTCCCTTATCGCGGGGTCTTTCTGACCAGCGAAGGGGAGAAGCTGGCCGAAGAGAGTCGTGCCCGTCATCATATTGTTGAAAGTTTTCTGCTGGCGTTAGGCATCAGTCCTGAAACTGCCCGACGTGATTCAGAAGGGATTGAGCATCACGTCAGTGATGAAACTCTGGCTGTGTTTAAGAAGTTCTCCGAAACCCGTTAACGCTAAGGCGTACCCTCATCATGCCTCAACTGCTTCGATCTTTTTTGCACGACTCTATTTTGCATTTATTAATCGTGTTGGGTGTGGTTCTGGCTTTTCTGGCGGATTTCCGCTGGGGCGATCTGCCAGGTGCCGTAGACTGGCACACCATCATCACGCTGACCGGTTTGCTGATCCTGACCAAAGGGCTGGAAACCAGCGGCTATTTTGATGTGCTGGGGGGACGGCTGATTGCGCGTTTCCGGCATGAACGCGCGCTGGCGCTGTTTATGGTGCTGGCCGCTGCGCTGCTCTCGACCTTTCTGACCAATGATGTGGCGCTGTTTATTCTGGTGCCGCTGACCCTGACGCTGCGCAAATTCTCTCATCTGCCCATCTCGCGGTTGATTATCTTTGAAGCGCTGGCGGTGAATGCCGGTTCGCTGCTGACGCCGGTCGGCAACCCGCAGAATATTCTGTTATGGAGTCACGGCAAGCTCAGCGTTGTCGCGTTTATTGTGCAGATGCTGCCGCTGGCGGCATGGCTACTGCTGAGCCTGATGGTTCTGACCTGGTTCAGCTTTCCAAAGCGGTCGATTGATAAGCATGACAATCCTGAACAGCCTGAGTGGCAGAAACCGCTGTTTATTGTCAGCGTGGTGCTCTACCTGCTGTTTATCGCCGGCCTGGAGCTGGAAATCACCGGCTGGGTGCTGCTGCTGATTCTCGCCACTTTCCTGGTCATGGCGCGCCCGGTGCTGCTGCGCATTGACTGGAGCCTGCTGGCGGTGTTTATCGCCATGTTCATTGATGTCTTCCTGCTGACCCGTCTGCCGGTGATGCAGGCGCACTTTGATGCGGTTTCCCACTTCGGTCATGGACAGCTCTATCTGCTGGCTATCGGGCTGTCACAGGTCATCAGTAATGTGCCGGCAACGATTCTGCTGCTGCAAAAGGTACCACCCACGGATGTGCTCGCCTGGGCGGTGAACATCGGTGGATTTGGCCTGCTGCCGGGTTCTCTGGCCAACCTGATTGCGCTGCGTATGGCAAAAGATCGGGCCGTCTGGTGGCGTTTCCACCTGTTTTCACTCCCTCTGCTCGCCTGGTCGATGGCCAGCGGCTGGCTGCTGCTGCGGCTGCTCAATTAGTCCCACCCCGCCTGCCACCCTCATCAGGTGGCAGGACGTGCGCCATTTCTCAAGTTTCGTAAAGTTGCGCTGGATTTTGTCAGGTTCCGATATAAGGTTAACTAGACCTTTATGCCCGGAATCAGGGCCTTAGCCAGTGATGGGAACTATGAGCGAGAACAACCAACACGATCAACACCAGCAGGATGCCGATAACGCGACGGATAAAAACCGTCAGTCAGATGAAAACAAGGACAACGACCAGCAGCCAGAACGCAAACGCCCCGGTAAAAAGCCGCTGATTATTCTGGCGGTCGTGGTAGTGATCATGCTGATCGTTGGATTCTGGTTCTGGTTTACGACCCGCAATATTGAAACCACCGACGACGCCTTTACCGAAGGCGATGCGGTGACCATTGCGCCGAAAGCGTCCGGTTATGTGGTGAAGCTGCTGGTAAACGATAACCAGCGGGTGAAGAAGGGCGATCTGCTGGTGGAAATCGACCCCAGCGACAACCGCGCCCAGCGTGAACAGGCGCAGGCGCAGCTCGGTTTAGCTGTCGCGCAGCTTCATCAGGCGCAGGCGCAGCTGGCCCTGTCCCGGGTTCAGTATCCGGCTCAGCGCGATCAGGCGCTGGCGGACCAGGCGAAAGCGGAAGCTAACCTGCTGAACGCCCAGGCCGATTACCGTCGCCAGCGCGGCGTCGACCCGCGTGCTACCAGTCAGCGCAATATCGACAGCGCCTCGGCGCAGTTACGCTCGGCGCAGGCGCAGTTACAGAGCGCTAAAGCGCAGGTTGAAGTCGCGTCACAGGTTGCCCTGCAGATTCGTCAGCAGGAAACCAATGTTGAAGCGCGTCAGCAGCAGGTTGAGCAGGCAAAAGCGCAGCTCAGCACGGCTGACCTTAATCTCTCCTATACCCAGGTTCGTGCGCCCTATGATGGCTTCATCACCAAGCGCAATGTTCAGCTGGGTACTCTGGTGCAGGCTGGCTCTTCGCTGTTCTCGCTGGTCTCTCCGGACATATGGATCACCGCAAACTTTAAAGAGTCTCAGCTTGAGCGCATGAATCCGGGCGATAAAGTTGAAATCAGCGTCGATGCCTGGCCGGATATGAAGCTGGAAGGGCATGTCGACAGCATTCAGATGGGCTCCGGTTCACGCTTTTCGACCTTCCCGTCAGAAAACGCCACCGGCAACTACGTGAAAATCGTGCAGCGCGTGCCGGTTAAAATCGTGATTGATAAAGGGCTCGATCCCAACCATCCATTGCCACTGGGTCTCTCTGTTGAACCCAAGGTGACGGTGGAATGAGTACGGCGCAGAGCTGGAAACCTGCCAGCAATCCGTGGTTAGTGGCGATCACGGTGACGCTGGCGGTGTTTATGGAGATCCTCGACACCACCATCGTCAACGTGGCGCTGCCGCATATCGCCGGTTCACTCTCCTCCAGTTACGATGAGTCAACCTGGGTACTGACCTCCTATCTGGTGGCGAACGGCATCGTGCTGCCTATCTCTGCATTCTTCAGCCGTCTGTTTGGCCGCAAACAGTTTTTCCTGATCTGCATCGTGATGTTTACTATCTGTTCGTTCCTGTGCGGTATCGCCACCGAACTGTGGCAGATCATTCTGTTCCGCGTCCTGCAGGGCTTTTTCGGCGGCGGCTTACAGCCGGTTCAGCAGTCTGTGCTGCTCGACTACTTTAAAGCGGAAGATCGCGGCAAAGCCTTTGGTCTCTCCTCTATCGCCATCATCGTTGCGCCGGTGATTGGCCCGACGCTGGGTGGCTGGATTACGGATAACTACAGCTGGCGCTGGGTGTTCTTTATCAACATCCCGGTCGGGGTGCTGACCGTGCTGGCAATCTATCAGCTGCTGGAAGATCCACCGTGGGAGCGCAAATGGGCCAAAGGCAAACTTAAGATCGATTACATCGGTATCAGCCTGATTACCCTGGGGCTGGGTTGCCTGCAGGTGATGCTGGATCGCGGGGAAGATGAGGACTGGTTTGCCTCTCACTTTATCGTGCTGTTCGCTATTCTGGCGCTGGTCGGCATCGTCGGGGCCGTCTACTGGCTGATGTATGCCCGTAAACCGGTGGTCGATATCCTGGTGATGAAGGATCGCAACTTCTGGGTAGCGGGTTTGCTGATGGCGGGTATGGCGATGATCCTCTATGGCAGCTCTGTCGTGCTGCCTCAGCTGGCGCAGCAGGACCTGGGTTACACCGCCACCTGGTCAGGTCTGGTGCTGTCGCCCGGTGCGGTGCTGATCGTGCTGACGATCCCGCTGGTGCTGAAGCTGATGCCGATTGTTCAGACGCGTTACATCATCGCCTTTGGCTTCAGCTGTCTGGCGGTAGCGTTTTTCTACTCCGCCACCCTGGCACCGAATGTCGATTTTGCCACGCTGGTGATGATGCGCAGCGCGCAGTCGATCGGGCTGGGCTTCCTGTTTGTTCCGCTGACCACCATCGCGTTTGTCACCATTCCGCAGCGACTTAATGCGGACGCCTCGGCGCTGTTTACCATGTTCCGCAACGTGGCCGGATCGATCGGGATTTCGCTCTCGACCGCGGCCATTACCGAGCGCGAGCAGGTTCGCTCGGCGCACATGGTGCACAACATGACGCCGCTGAACGAGCAATTCAACATCACGCTGCAGCACTGGGCGCAGGCGATACGCGACTTTACTTCGGCGGTTGGCGATCCCGTTACGCTGGCAACCGGTCAGCTTTATCAGGAGATGATCGCGCAGTCGCGCATTCTCGCTTATATCGATGTCTTCTCAGGCCTGAGTATTGTCGCCCTGATTTTGATTCCATTTTGTTGGCTGCTGTCGCCGATTAAGAGCGAAGGCAGTGCAGGAGCACACTAACATGAAGGTTTTTTACTCTCATCGCCTGAAACCCGTGAGTTTACTGCTGGCTCTTGCCCTGGCGGGTTGCGCCGTCGGGCCTGACTATCAGGCGCCAAAACCGGCCGTGCCGGGCAGTTTTAACGCCATGGCGTCGCAGGAGGCATCCGTACCCCAAAGCGCCGCGATTAACTCCCGCTGGTGGCGAAGCTTTAACGATCCGCAGCTCGACAGCCTGATTGAGCGGGCGGTAGCAGGCAACCTGAGCCTGCAGCAGACGGTACTGCGTATTGCCGGGGCACGCGAACAGCTGACACAGGCCCAGGGTAGCCTGTTACCCAGCCTGAGCGGTTCGGCCAAAGTGACGCGTCAGCAGCTCGGTCTGGAAGGCTTGCTGAAAGCCAATGGGGCCACCGATCAGCTCGACAGTAACGTAGCCAGTCAGCTCAACGGCCTGACCCAGCCGGTCAATCTCTACCAGGGCAGCTTCGATGCGAGCTGGGAACTGGATCTGTGGGGCAAAGTGCGCCGTCAGGTTGAGGCTGCCACTGCCCAGCAGCAGGCGGCGATTGAGCAGCGCAATGATGCGCTGGTCTCACTGGAAGCGGAAGTGGCGCGCGCCTGGCTACAGCTGCGCGGGGCGCAGAGCACCATCCAGACGCTGGAGCAGCAGATCAGCGTGGCGCAGCAGACGACCGAGCTGACGCAGAGCCAGCAGCGTAATGGTCTGGCGCCGCTGACCGACGTAGAGAATGCCCGGGCCCAGCTGAGCACGCTGCAGGCGCAACTGCCGCAGTATCAGTCGCAGGCGCGGCAGGCGATGAACGGCCTGGCGGTGCTGCTCGGCAAGACGCCGGGCGCGCTGGATGCGGAACTCAGTACGCCGAAACCGTTGCCGCCGCTGCCTCAGTTTGTGCAGGTGGGTATCCCTTCAACGCTGGCGCGCCGTCGTCCTGATATTCGTCAGGCTGAAGCGACACTGCACGCGCAGACCGCGGAAATTGGCGTCTCTGTCGCGCAGCTTTTCCCGAGCCTGTCGCTGACCGGCCAGCTGGGCGTGCGTAACACGGACGTCAGCTACCTGGATAACTGGAGCAGCCATTTCTACAGCTTTGGCCCCTCGTTATCGATTCCGATTTTCCAGGGCGGACAGCTGGTGTCGAGCGTGAAGCTGGCGCGGGCACAGCAGGCGAGTGCCGCACTGGATTATCGCCAGACGGTGCTGACGGCGCTGCAGGATGTGGAGAATGCGCTGGTCAGCTATCGCGCCGATCAGCAGCGCGTCACCGCGCTGGATGAGACAACCGGTGCTCTTCAGCGTGCCTTTGATCTCGCCAGCGACAGCTATCGTCAGGGGCTCTCCACCTTCCTGGAGGTGCTGGATGCACAGCGCCAGCTGGCACAGGCACAGGAGCAGGCAACCCAGGCACGGATGCAGAGCGCGCTCGATCTGGTGGCGCTCTATAAAGCACTGGGCGGCGGCTGGGAAACATACCAGACTGTTGAGATGCCGCACTACTCCGTCTTCGGTCCGGCCACTCAGGCCAATTAGTTCTCAGGCGGTCGCGGCGCTGCTGCCGTGACTGCCTGCTTATCCCTCTCCGCTGCGCGGTCAGCCCGCCATCTCCCTTTACCGATAATCTAACTCATTGAATCAGCGGCAATCGTTGCCGGAATTCGTCAGGATAAAATGGCCGAAAATAAAACAGGCCTGACAGCAGGGCTATTATCTGCGCAGCGGTCAGGGCGTTATTATTTATGTAGCTGGCATCAGTTCAATTTAAGATTTTGAGCTGCATCACCTTTCTGCGTTTATTTCAGGATGCTTTTTTAATGCCACTCAGAACGCGCATGACAATTCGCCAGCGTCTGCAGAACGCGACCGCTGTTGTTCAACGCTCTTCTCTGCGAATAATCTGACGCTGCTGAAAAACGCAGCGGTAAAACATGCCGGGAACGTCGCGACTGTCATAATAAAATCGAATAGGGCGATAATTCTTTAACGTTATTGCCCGATGAGAAGGGCAATTTTTAATCATGAACTGTAAACTATTGTGACAGAGGTAGCCTTTCCGGCCTTTTTTTATCGCCAGAGCATGGGCGGTAAACCGGAAATAACGGGCCTGAACCTGCACGCTTTCACAGATGCGGTTATGCCTCTGCAGGCGGTATCGTCCGGCTGAAATCGTTTTCAATACAGGGACACAGGCCCGGTTTGTTGTTAATTCATCGTTAATAAACCTCAGGCGGGTCCGATTTTAAAAGCCATATTTCGGCATAATTAATACTTAAGAATTATCTGGGGCGTAAAAATAATTTATTTTTTTATTTGAATTAGGTAATCTTGCCGCTACAGTTTTATTAACCCCCCTTAATCAAGGACATTGTGATGAGTGACGCATTTAAGGTACTGAACAATATTCGCACATTACGTGCCCAGGCTCGTGAACTGCCACTGACCGATCTTGAAGAGATCCTGGAAAAATTAACTGTTGTTGTGACTGAGCGCCGCGAAGAAGCTGAAGCAGAAGAGACGCAGAATCGCGAAAAAGAAGAAAAGCTCTCTAAATATCGCGAAATGCTGCTGGCTGACGGCATCGATCCTAATGAATTATTAGGTGCCCTGGAAAGCGGAAAAAAACGCACCAAGCGTGCGCCGCGTCCGGCTAAATATACTTACACCGATGAAAACGGTGAGCAGAAATCCTGGACTGGCCAGGGCCGTACCCCGGCAGCGATTAAAAAAGCGCTGGATTCCGGTAAAAGCCTGGACAGCTTCCTGATCGATTGATCGACACAATCCTTGTAAGTGGGAGCCGGGGGCCATGATGGCCTGCCGGCTTTTTTTATTTCTGTCGGGATATCAATCACCCGGCCGGCAATCCATCCCTGACGCTGGCGTGCGCTGCGTCACATCTGGCATAATAGCCGCCGTTTTTTCATCCACTCTCTTCACAAAGGTCAATGCCGTGTTAGTTAGCAGCAATATCACCATGCAGTTTGGCAGTAAGCCACTGTTCGAGAATATCTCCGTTAAATTTGGCGGCGGTAATCGTTACGGTTTAATCGGTGCGAACGGCAGCGGAAAATCCACCTTCATGAAGATTTTGGGTGGCGATCTGGTGCCTTCAGCCGGCAACGTCTCTTACGATCCCAACGAGCGTATCGGTAAGCTGCGTCAGGATCAGTTCGCCTTTGAACAATTCAGCGTGCTGGACACCGTGATCATGGGTCACCATGAATTATGGGAAGTTAAGCAGGAGCGCGACCGTATTTATTCTTTGCCAGAAATGAGCGAAGAAGAGGGGTATAAGGTCGGTGACCTTGAGGCGCTTTACGGTGAGATGGATGGCTATAGCGCCGAATCCCGCGCCGGTGAGTTATTACTCGGTGTCGGTATTCCGGTTGAACAGCATTATGGCCCGATGAGCGAAATTGCGCCGGGCTTTAAATTGCGCGTGCTGCTGGCGCAGGCGCTGTTTTCCAATCCTGATATTCTGTTACTCGATGAACCGACCAACAACCTGGACATCGATACCATTCGCTGGCTGGAGCAGGTGCTGAATGAACGTGACAGCACCATGATTATCATTTCGCATGACCGTCACTTCCTTAATATGGTCTGCACCCACATGGCGGATTTGGATTATGGCGAGCTGCGTGTCTATTCCGGTAATTATGACGAATATATGACCGCCGCAACCCAGGCGCGTGAACGTCTGTTATCTGACAACGCCAAGAAAAAAGCGCAGATTGCTGACCTGCAGTCGTTCGTCAGCCGTTTCAGCGCCAACGCCTCTAAATCGCGTCAGGCGACATCGCGCGCAAAACAGATGGATAAAATTAAACTGGAAGAAGTCAAAGCGTCCAGTCGTCAGAACCCGTTTATCCGTTTTGAGCAGGATAAGAAGCTGTTCCGAAATGCCCTGGAAGTGGAAGGATTAACCAAAGGGTTTGATAACGGTCCGCTGTTTAAGAATTTAAATCTGCTGATGGAAGTGGGCGAAAAGCTGGCGATCATCGGCGCCAACGGTATTGGTAAATCGACGCTGCTGAAGACGCTGGTAGGGCAACTTGAGCCCGATAACGGCAGCGTTAAATGGTCAGAGAATGCGCGCATTGGTTATTACGCGCAGGATCACGCCGAAGATTTTGCTAATGATCTGACCGTATTTGACTGGATGAGTCAGTGGAAACAGCCCGGTGATGATGAGCAGACGATTCGCGGTATTCTGGGTCGCCTGCTGTTTTCACAGGATGATATTAAGAAACCGGCGAAAGTGCTTTCCGGTGGTGAGAAAGGGCGCATGCTGTTCGGCAAGCTGATGATGCAGAAACCGAACATCCTGATTATGGATGAGCCGACTAACCACCTGGATATGGAGTCGATTGAATCGCTCAATATGGCGCTGGAGATGTATGAAGGCACACTGGTGTTTGTGTCGCACGACCGTGAATTTGTCAGCTCGCTGGCAACCCGCGTGATTGAGCTGAAAACAGACAAGGTGGTGGACTTCACCGGCAACTATGAAGATTACCTGCGCAGTCAGGGAATCGTCTGATAAAAGGGGGTGGCATAGGCCACCCCTTTTTTTGGCCCGGAATGGGTCGCGACGTAATCACTCTGAGGCTGAAGCCACCTTCAGGGAGCCTATGCTCCATCGCCACACACTTCACAGTGCGCATCCTGCGCCACTTTCATGCTGCGGAATTCTGCACTCATGGCATCGTACATCAGCAACCGGCTGGTGGCCGGTGTGCCAAAGGCCGTCAGGACCTTAATCGCTTCCATCGCCTGCATTGCACCAATCACCCCAACCAGCGGGGCCATGACGCCTGCTTCGACACAACTCAGGGTCTGTTCGCCAAACAGGCGGCTGATACAGCGATAGCAGGGCGTGCCGGGCTGCCAGTTGAATACGCTGATCTGGCCTTCCATACGAATTGCCGCCCCGGAGACCAGCGGGACGCCCTGCTGGCGACAGAGCCGGTTGAGCTGCTCCCGCACCGCAACATTGTCGGTGCAGTCCAGCACCACCTGCTGGCGGGCTATCAGCGCCAGCAGTGCCGTATCATCCAGCTGGCCGTTGACCGGATGCAGCTGACAGTGAGGATTGATGGCCGCCAGGCTTTGTGCCGCCGATTCGACTTTGGCACAGCCAATATCGGCGTCATGATGCAGTATCTGCCGTTGCAGGTTAGAGTGCGACACGGTGTCGAAGTCAAGCAGCGTCAGGCTGCCGATCCCGGCTGACGCCAGCCAGGGCGCGGCGGCACAGCCAAGTCCGCCCAGCCCGACGATCAGCGCATGGCTGGCTTTAAGTCGCTCCTGACCGTCAAAATCGAAACCGCGCAGGACAATCTGCCGGTTGTAGCGCAGCATCTCCTCATCGCTTAATTCAGGCAGCATTTACGCCTCCAGCAGGGCGTTGAAGGGTTCCACCTCAACCCATTCGCCGGGCTCCACATTGCCGCGCTCCCGCTCCAGCACAATGAAGCAGTTTGCCTGCGCAAAAGAGCTGAAGACGTGGGAACCCTGCATGCCGGTGGTCTGCACCTCCAGCTCACCCTGCGCGTTCTGGCGCAGGATGCCACGCTGGAAGTCGAGCCGGCCCGGTGATTTTTTGAGCGCAGAGGCGCAGCGCACTCGCTGACGCGGCGGCAGAGCCGATTTCTGCAGGCCGGTAAGTTTCGCCAGCAGTGGCTGAACCAGCTGATAAAAGGTGACAGCCGCCGAGACCGGATTACCCGGTAAACCGCAGAACCAGCTGTGGCTGAGGCGGCCAAAAGCAAAAGGTTTGCCGGGTTTGATCGCCAGCTTCCAGAAGCTGATTGCCCCCAGCTCTTCCAGCATCGTTTTGGTAAAGTCCGCTTCCCCGACCGAGACACCGCCGGTGCTGATCACCACATCCGCCTGCCGATCCGCCTCTGCGAAAGCCGCCCGCAGGGCCGCCGGATCGTCTTTGATAATCCCCAGGTCGATGACGTCACAGCCGAGCTTATTCAGCATCAGCGACACGGCGAAACGGTTGGTATCGTAAATTGCGCCTTCGGCCAGCGGTTCCCCCACCGGCTGCAGTTCATCACCGGTGGAGAAGATCGCCACCCGCACTTTTCGCACTACGCTGACCTGCGCAATCCCCAGCGAAGCCAGCAGGGGCAGTTCCGCCGCGCCCAGCCGCGTGCCCGCTTCCAGCACGACATGACCGGGCTGAATATCGTCGCCGGTCAGGCGGATATTCTGGCCGGGACGCACCGGTGCGGTGATCACAACGGCCCCTTGACGCGTTTCCGTCTGCTCCTGCATCACCACCGCTTCGCAGCCTGCGGGAACCGGCGCACCGGTCATGATGCGGATCACGCTGCCCTGCGGCCACTCACCACTGAAGGGTGCGCCAGCGAAGGCTTTACCGGCCACCGGCAGCGGCTCACCGTGGCTGATATCTGCCAGCCTGACGGCGTAACCATCCATCGCGGAGTTATCAAAGGGCGGTACGGCGATAGGGGAGGTCACCGCTTTTGCCGTGATGCGACCAGCCGCCGCGGCCAGCGACACGTTCTCAGCGTCGGCGATGGGCGTCAGCTGCGCGAGCATTTTTTGTTGCGCCTCCTCAAGGGAGATCAAACCTGCAGTAAAACTTTCCATAAGGGTCCAGCCTGGTGAATTCAGATGCTGCCTATTATGGTGGCAATTGGCCGCTGAGTCACATCGGTGTCACCCCGGGCTTGCCCGCGACAAGGGCCAAAATGATATAGGGTGGTAAGAAAAGGTTATAACCACAGGAACAGTTTCCGCTTTACAACCCTTAGCAGGCTTTCTATAGTCAAAAATCATCAAAAATGGATGAAAACCATTTTAAATCAGTGTTTTTCATGCGGATGCAACAGGGCAGAGCGTTATGGTTAAAGCAGTGATTGCCATTCACGGCGGCGCGGGTGCCATTACGCGCTCAGCGATGAGCGCTGAAAAAGAACAGGCATATCGTCAGGCGCTGCAGGAGATTGTCACTCAGGGCCAGCAGATCCTGGCACAGGGTGGCAGTGCACTGGATGCGGTAACGGAGGCGGTGCGGCTGCTTGAAGAGTGTCCGCTGTTTAATGCCGGTAAGGGCGCGGTATTTACCCATCAGGGCACGCATGAACTCGATGCCTGCATCATGGATGGGCGCACGCTGGAGGCGGGCGCCGTCGCCGGTGTGACGCGGGTGCGCAATCCGGTTCTGGCGGCGCGTGCCGTGCTGGAAAAAAGCGAGCATGTGCTGTTCATCGGTGAAGGTGCTGAACAGTTCGCGGTGGCGAACGGGCTGGCGCCGGTGAGCCCCGACTACTTCTCGACGCCGGAACGGTGGGAACAGTTGCAGCGCGCGCTGAATAGCAATTCGGCGGTGCTGGACCATGATGGCGCGGCTCACCACGACGACCCGCTCGACCCTGACCGCAAGTTTGGCACGGTGGGGGCGGTGGCGCTGGACCTGGAGGGCAATCTGGCTGCGGCGACCTCAACGGGTGGCATGACCAATAAACAGGCCGGACGGGTAGGCGACTCGCCGCTGCCGGGTGCGGGCTGCTATGCCAGCAACGACAGCGTGGCGGTCTCCTGTACCGGCACCGGTGAAGTCTTTATGCGCACGCTGGCCGCTTATGACGTGGCGGCACAGATGCGCTATGCCGGTCGTACGCTGCAACAGGCCAGCGTCAATGTCATTCATGACAGCGTACTGGAGCTGGGCGGCAGCGGTGGCCTGATTGCTGTCGATCGTGCGGGTAATGTGGCCCTGCCGTTTAACAGCGAGGGAATGTACCGCGGCGTCGCCCGGGTGGGCGAGCCAGCGGAAGTCGCTATCTACCGCGAAAGTTAAGGAGCAGAGATGAGCGACAGGCAAACGCATCCGACCCTGGCCCCTGAGCAGGTGCTGGCGGTGCGCGATCTCAGCGTGGAATTTCAGCATGAGGCGACCCTGACCCGCGCGGTGCGCCATTTGTCACTCGATCTGTTTCGCGGCGAGACGCTGGCGCTGGTGGGCGAGTCAGGTTCAGGCAAATCGGTCACGTCTCTGGCGCTGATGCGGCTCATTGAGCAGGCGGGAGGCCAGGTCAGTGGCGAAGCGCTGCTGCGCCGTCGCAATGGGGAGGTGCTGGATCTGATGCGTGCCTCAAAGCAGCAGATGCGCCGGGTGCGCGGCGCCGATATGGCGATGATCTTTCAGGAGCCGATGACCTCGCTGAATCCCGTCTTCTCCGTCGGCGAGCAGATTGCCGAATCGATTCGTCTGCATCAGGGACAGGGTCATGCCGCCGCGCTGGCGGAAGCGCGCCGGATGCTGGACCTGGTGCGGATCCCTGATGCGCAAAATGTCCTCTCCCGGTTTCCACATCAGCTGTCAGGCGGGATGCGCCAGCGGGTGATGATTGCAATGGCCCTCTGCTGCAAACCCGCCCTGCTGATTGCCGATGAGCCAACCACGGCGCTCGATGTGACGATTCAGGCGCAGATTCTGCAGCTTATCCGCGTGCTGCAGAAAGAGATGCAGATGGGGGTGATTTTTATCACTCACGATATGGGCGTGGTGGCTGAAATGGCTGACCGGGTTCAGGTGATGTACCGCGGCGAGGTGGTGGAAAAAGCCCCGGTCGACCGGCTGTTCAGCGCACCGGAACAGCCCTACACCCAGGCGCTACTGGCCGCCGTGCCAAAGCTCGGCGCCATGCAGGGCCAGCCGTTGCCCGCGAAATTTCCCCTGCTGCACAGCGACGCGGCCGACGACGTGCCGCAGGATACGGTACGCCGTCTGCAGCCCCCGATTTTACAGGTGCGCGATCTGGTGACCCGCTTCGATATTCGCGGCGGGCTGCTTAATCGGGTTAAAAGCCGGGTTCACGCCGTCGAAAAAGTCAGTTTTGACCTCTATGCCGGTGAGACACTGGCGCTGGTGGGCGAATCAGGCTGCGGTAAATCCACCACCGGACGTTCACTGCTCAGGCTGGTGGCGAGCCAGGGCGGTACGCTGACCTTCGACGGACAGCGGATAGATACGCTTTCCGGTGCCGCGCTGGCCCATCTGCGACGCGACATTCAGTTTATCTTTCAGGACCCTTATGCCTCACTCGATCCGCGTCTGACGGTGGGTTTTTCAATTATGGAGCCGCTGCTGGTACATAAGGTGATGCCGCGACGCGAGGCGGAGCAGCGCGTCGCCTGGCTGCTGGATAAAGTGGGCCTGCTGCCGGAGCATGCTCAGCGCTATCCGCATGAATTTTCCGGCGGACAGCGTCAGCGAATCTGCATCGCCCGTGCGCTGGCGCTGAACCCTAAAGTGGTGATCGCCGACGAGTCCGTCTCTGCGCTGGATGTGTCAGTTCAGGCGCAGATTATCAATCTGATGCTCGACCTGCAGCGCGAGTTTGGCATCGCCTTTCTCTTTATTTCTCACGATATGGCGGTGGTCGAGCGGATCAGCCACCGCGTGGCGGTGATGTATCTCGGTCAGATTGTCGAGATAGGGCCGCGTCAGGCGGTCTTTGAGCAGCCGCAGCATCCCTATACCCGCAAACTTATGGCGGCGGTGCCGGTAGCCGATCCGGCTCACCGCCGTCGTGAACGAGCCTTACTGGTCGATGAGATCCCCAGCCCGATCCATGCCTTAGGGGATGAGCCTGAAGTGGCGCCGCTGATGGAGGTGGCTCCGGGCCATTTCGTCGCGCGCCACGTTATCAGTGCGACCTGAACAGTGACGATGTCGCCCCGGCGACCAACCCGACAGGGATTACAGGAGAACAAGATGCAGATAACGATGCGTAAAGGGTTACTGGCGGCTGGCGTGTTGAGCAGCGCAATGGCACTGCCCGCCTGGGCAGCACAGGATGCGGTGATTGCCGTCGCGTCCAATTTCACGACGCTCGACCCCTATGATGCCAACGACACGCTGTCGCAGGCGGTCGCCAAATCTTTCTATCAGGGCCTGTTCGGCTTTGATAAAGCGATGAAGCTGACCAACGTGCTGGCGGAAAGCTATCAGGCCAGCCCGGACGGACTGACCTACACCATTAAGCTGCGTTCCGGCATCAAATTCCAGGACGGCACGGACTTCAATGCCGAAGCCGTGAAGGTCAACCTCGATCGCGCCAGCAATCCCGATAATCACCTCAAGCGCTACAACCTGTTTAAACATATCGCCAGCACCGAAGTGGTGGATCCGACCACGGTTAAAGTGACCCTGAAGGAGCCGTTCTCCGCCTTTATCAACATCCTGGCGCACCCTGCGGCGGCGATGATTTCGCCCACTGCGCTGAAAAAATATGGCAAAGAGATCGGTTTCCATCCGGTCGGGACCGGTCCG
Organism: Pantoea anthophila; assembly: GCF_026104315.1. Lineage (NCBI taxonomy): Bacteria > Pseudomonadati > Pseudomonadota > Gammaproteobacteria > Enterobacterales > Erwiniaceae > Pantoea > Pantoea anthophila. Next base: position 2,675,271 of record NZ_CP110473.1, on the reverse strand, counting down.
TTTCTGTTTGAAACCTGGAATCAGACTGACTTTGTGAAGGTGAAGAAGTGGGATGGCTACTGGAAGCCGGGCTATCCGAAGCTGGACAGCATCACCTGGCGTCCGGTGGTGGATAACAACACCCGTGCGGCGATGCTGCAGACCGGTGAGGCGAACTTCGCTTTCCCGGTGCCTTATGAGCAGGCGAAGCGGCTGGAGCAGAACAGCAAGCTGGATGTGGTGAGCACGCCATCCATCATGCAGCGCTACATCAGCCTCAACGTTACTCAGAAGCCGTTCGATAACCCGAAAGTGCGCGAGGCGCTGGAATACGCCATCAACCGTCAGGCGCTGGCGAAAGTGGCGTTCTCCGGATATGCGACGCCAGCGACCGGCGTTGTGCCGCCCTCCATCGACTTTGCACAGAGCTATCCGGCGATAAGCTACGACCCGGCTAAAGCCAGAGCGCTGCTGAAAGAGGCGGGCTATCCGAACGGTTTCGAGACCACGCTCTGGTCGTCGCACAACCACAGTACTGCGCAGAAGGTGCTGCAGTTCACCCAGCAGCAGCTGGCACAGGTGGGCGTGAAGGTTAAGGTCACGGCGATGGATGCCGGTCAGCGTGCGGCGGAAGTGGAGGGCAAAGGGCAGAAAGAGAGCGGCGTGCGGATGTTCTATACCGGCTGGTCCGCCTCAACCGGCGAAGCAGACTGGGCGCTGACGCCGCTGTTCGCCACCGCAGCCTGGCCACCGGCCATTTTCAACACCGCGTTTTACAGCAATCCAAAGGTCGATAAAGATCTGGCCGATGCGCTGAAAACCACCGACCGTACTGAGAAAGCGCGCCTTTACAAAGATGCGCAGGATACCATCTGGCAGGATCACCCCTGGATCCCGCTGGTGGTTGAGCAGCTGGTCTCTGCTAACAGCAAAAACCTCAGCGGTTTTTATGTGATGCCCGATACCTCATTCAATTTTGATGAGGCGACTCTGAAGTAACGGAGCCGGCCAGCCCGCGGGCTGGCCGCAGCTGCAGGATGTTGCATGTTTAACTATTTCATTAAACGACTTTTCGGGCTGATCCCGACGCTACTGATTGTGGCGGTGCTGGTGTTCCTGTTTGTGCACCTGCTGCCGGGCGATCCCGCACGCCTGATCGCCGGGCCGGAAGCGGATGCCTCCGTGGTGGCGCTGGTGCGCCAGGAGCTGGGGCTGGATCTGCCGCTGCCGCAGCAGTTCTGGCACTTTTTACTGAATGCGCTGCAGGGCGATTTTGGCCAGTCGATGGTGTCGAAACGGCCGGTCGCCGAAGAGATCGCCACGCGCTTTATGCCGACCCTCTGGCTGACGCTGGTCAGCATGGTCTGGGCAGTGATTTTTGGCATGGCGATTGGCCTTGTCTCTGCCGTCTGGCGCAACCGCTGGCCCGATCGGCTGGGGATGACGCTGGCGGTGTCGGGCATTTCGTTCCCCGCCTTTGCACTCGGCATGCTGCTGATGCAGGTCTTCTCGGTTGAGCTGGGATGGCTGCCGACGGTAGGTGCAGAGAGCTGGAAACACTACATCCTGCCTTCGATCACCTTAGGTGCCGCGGTCGCGGCGGTGATGGCCCGTTTTACCCGCGCCTCCTTTGTCGAGGTCATGCAGGAAGACTACATGCGGACGGCGCGGGCCAAAGGGGTACGCGAGTCGCTGGTGGTGGTCAAACATGGCCTGCGCAATGCCATGATCCCGGTCGTGACCATGATGGGCCTGCAGTTCGGTTTTCTGCTGGGCGGCTCGATTGTGGTTGAAGTGGTTTTCAACTGGCCTGGCCTGGGACGTCTGCTGGTCGATTCTGTGACGATGCGCGACTACCCGGTGATTCAGGCAGAGGTCCTGCTGTTTTCACTGGAGTTTATTCTGATCAATCTGTTTACCGACATGCTCTATGCGGTTATCAATCCCGCTATTCGCTTTAAGGAGTCGCGATGAAAAACTGGCGACGCGAAGCGGCACTGAAAAGCATGCCGCTGCTCGCGGAGAATCGGGTGCGGACACCGTGGCGTGAGTTCTGGCGGCGTTTCAGACGGCAGCCGGTGGCGCTGCTGGCGGGCCTGTTTGTGCTGATGCTGATTGTACTGGCATTTATCGCACCGTGGGTTGCGCCGTTCGATGCGGAGAACTATTTCGATTATGACCGGCTCAACGAGGGGCCGTCACTGATGCACCTGTTTGGTGTGGACTCGCTGGGGCGCGACATCTTCAGCCGGGTGCTGGTCGGCACGCGTATTTCCCTGATTGCGGGCTTCTTCTCTGTGTTGATCGGCGCGCTGATTGGCACCCTCTCTGGCCTGCTGGCGGGATATTATGAAGGGTGGTGGGACCGCATCATCATGCGCATCTGTGATGTGCTGTTTGCCTTTCCCGGCATTCTGCTGGCGATAGCGGTCGTCGCCATTATGGGCAGCGGCATGAGCAATGTGATTGTGGCGGTAGCCATCTTCAGCATCCCGGCTTTTGCCCGCCTGGTGCGCGGCAATACGCTGGTACTCAAGCATCAGACCTTTATTGAGTCAGCGCGCAGTATCGGCGCCTCTGACTGGACCATTCTGATGCGACATATCCTGCCGGGGACGGTCTCACCGATTGTGGTCTATTTCACCATGCGCGTCGGCACCTCCATCATCACCGCTGCCAGTCTCTCCTTTCTGGGTTTAGGGGCACAACCGCCCACGCCGGAGTGGGGCGCCATGCTGAACGAGGCGCGCGCCGACATGGTTATCGCGCCGCACGTGGCGATTTTCCCCAGTCTGGCGATCTTCTTCACTGTTCTGGCATTTAATTTACTCGGAGACGGGCTGCGCGACGCACTTGATCCTAAACTAAAGACATGAAACCTTTCGATTATGATCAGGACTTCAGCACTATCGACTTCCGTAAGCACCCTGAGCGATATCAGGTCGGCCGCGGGGAGCAGGGTGTGCTGATGGTCGAGCCTTATAAGAGCGAAATACTGCCTCACTGGCGATTTCGAACCGTTCCCATTGCTGAAGAGTCGGCAGAAAAGATCATGGCGCTGTTTGAAGATTACCGGCGTCAGGATGATTTTGTCGGCATGGATATGGCGCGCAAGTTTATCCAGATGGGCTATACCCGTGCCCGCCGCTACAGCAATCACAAGGGCGGACGAAAATATGACGCTGAAGGCAAGGAGCTGCCGCGTGGCGTCAACGAAGAAAAAGCCGCGGCGGCGGCCATTTTCAAAGCTTACTGGGACCGTCTCCGGGCCGATGAGGACTATCTGCAACGGAAAAAGGCGCATCAGCAACTTTATGGCTAAGCGCTGAACCAGCATGACCGTTTTTCTGCCCGGCGCGTCTGTAGCGCCGGGGAGGCGAAATTCATTTCACGCCGCAGTGCCTCCGCTTTCCGCGCTATTTCATCTTTCCTGCTTCTTCCCGTCAAAACCCTGCCGGCGGACTGAAACCGGCGGATTACGCTCACGGCGCAGCAATCCGCCGGATGCGATGCGTCCGCTGAGCGTGAATGACTGAAAACGATTTCAGCCTGGCGCACGACGTAAAGTAGTGAAAAAACGCGTAAAAGCCTGTCCGCTTTGCAGACCCGCATCAGGCTCAGAGAAAAACGGGCGCGTCGTGGTAACTCACCGTGCTATAAAAAGAAATCGCCGCCTGGACCGTTGACTGGCGGATAAGCGAAGCGCTGTCCGTAACCCCGGCTGAACAGTGAATGAAAAACGCGGGTTGATATTCACTTGTTTTCATTAATAATAAACCCGCTAACCCCACTGAGGGGGCTATGCCCCTCAGGTAATGAAATGGATAATGTGAGAGCTAAATAATGAAAGAGATCATCAAAGGATTTCTGAATTTCCAGCAGAATGTGTTTCCTGAAAGGAAGGATCTTTTCAAAAGCCTGGCGTCAAATCAAAATCCGAAAGCCCTGTTCATCTCCTGTTCAGACAGCCGTCTGGTGCCTGAGCTGGTAACGCAGCAGGAGCCAGGAGAGCTGTTCGTTATCCGCAACGCGGGCAACATCGTTCCCTCATTTGGCCCGGAGCCTGGCGGTGTGTCCGCGACTATCGAATATGCCGTGGTCGCACTGGGCGTCTCCGACATCATCATCTGCGGTCACTCCAACTGTGGTGCTATGAACGCTATTGCTTCCTGCGCCTGCATGGACACCATGCCCGCAGTAGAGCACTGGCTGCGCTATGCCGATGCGGCAAAAGCGGTGGTCGAGCAGCGTGAGTATGACTCACCGGAGAAGAAGCTGAATGAGATGGTCAAAGAGAACGTGATCGCGCAGCTGAACAACATGAAAACCCATCCTTCGGTTTCCGTCGCGCTGCGTAACGGCAAACTGCGTCTGCATGGCTGGGTTTACGATATCGAAAGCGGCACCATTATGGCGCTGACCCAGGGTGGCAAGCAGTTCATCACCCTGTCTGAGAATCCGGACACCTGCTTCGAGTAATGCCTCTCACCCGCTGCGTCCTGCGGCGGGTTTTCCTGTTTAATCTTTTGTAAATCCTCAGGTTCACTGCGCGCGGGCTGACTACGCTTAAGGCACGCTATCCCATGAGGAGAACTCTATGTCCCGTTTTTCAACCGTTCTGCTGCTGGCCGGTTCGCTGCTCTCAGTGCCGCCGCTGTTTGCCGCTGACCTGCAGGTTGAGGTGTTACAGGATAAGTTACAACATCCATGGTCGGTTGCCTTTCTGCCCGACAACAAAACGCTGCTGATAACCGAACGGAGCGGGCAGCTGCGCAGCTGGAACCCGGAGAGCGGCCTTTCGCAGCCGATTCAGGGCGTGCCAGAGGTCTGGGCACAGCGGCAGAGCGGCCTGCTGGATGTGGTGCTGGCTCCCGACTTCGCCAGCAGCCGTCGTGTCTGGCTCAGTTACACCGAGGCTGACAGCAAGGGCAAAGCGGGGGCGGTGGTAGGTGTCGGGACACTGAGCAGGGATAATCGCCAGCTCAGCGATTTCCGCGAGGTGATCCGGCAGACGCCGATGCTCTCCAGCGGTAATAACATCGGCACCCGGCTGGCGTTTGATACTCAGGGCTATCTCTGGATCGCCTTCGGCGATAATTTTGTCAGCAGCGCCGCGCAGGACCTCGATAAACTGCAGGGCAAACTGCTGCGGCTGAATGCCGACGGCAGCGTGCCGGATGATAACCCGTTTGTGAATAAGCCCGGCGCGCGGCCGGAAATCTGGGCGCTTGGCCTGCGTAATCCGCAGGGGCTGGCGCTGAATCCCTGGACCGGGATGATATGGGAAAATGAGCATGGCCCGCGCGGCGGCGATGAAGTGAATATCATGAGTCGTGGCAAAAACTATGGCTGGCCGCTGGCGACCTACGGTATCGACTACAGCGGCGATAAAGTGCCGGAGTCAAAGGGCACCCATGTTGCAGGCACCGAGCAGCCGATCTGGCACTGGAAAGTCTCTCCGGCCATCAGTGGCATGGCGTTTTACAACAGCGCCCGTTTTCCGCAGTGGAAGAATTCGCTGTTTATCGGCGCGCTGAAAGAGAAGAACCTGATTCGGCTGAGTGTGAACGGTGAAAAGGTGGTGGAAGAGCAGCGCCTGCTGGGCGACCAGAATGCGCGGATTCGCGATGTGCGGCAGGGACCGGATGGCTGGCTCTATGTGCTGACCGATGAGGCCAATGGCAAACTGCTGAAAGTGGGATTAGCGCAGGACGCTGGCGCGTCCCGCGGCTGATTCAGCGTGCCCAGTGATAAACCTGCCATCCCCGGCTGACCGCTTCCTGATGCAGTCTTTCATCCGGGTTGATGACATGGGCGTGATCGGCCTGCTCCAGCAGGGGCAGGTCATTCATCGAATCGCTGTAGGCCCAGGTGCGGTCAAACGTCTCCTCCGCCTGCAGCGCTTTCCAGTCACCCAGCCGGGTCACTTTGCCCTCTTTATAGGTCATGGTGCCGTAGGTATTGCCGCTGTAACGCTGGTCCACGATTTCAACGCCAATCGCCAGCGCACCGCAGGCCCCCAGTTGCTGAGCAATCGGCACCACCAGATGCTCACCGCTGGCAGAGATAATCATGACGCGGTCGCCGCGCGCCCGGTGCCACTCAATGCGTTCCCGGGCTGCGGGAAAAACGCGGGGCATGATGTCGCGATGAATAAAGCGGCGCACCCAGCCTTCCACCGTGAGGGTAGCCATACCCGACAGCGGTGAGAGGGTTTTACTCATATACTCTTCAATTGAGAGCGTACCGGCATAATACTGGGCCATCAGTGCCTGTTCCTGATCGATCAGTTCGCTGGGGGCGAACCCCTGTGATACCAGCCAGCGCAGCCACAGGCTGGTACTGTCTTCACAAATAAGTGTTTCATCCAGATCAAAAAGGGCTAAGTCCATGGTCGGTCTCCTCGGCTGACTGGCTTTCAGGTTAGCGGATAATTGTGACCGACTTAACTCTTCTGCGAAAAATCGGAATTTCACGCAGTTTCAGGGATGACAGAAGCGAGGCGAAAGGGCACGCGCGCGGCCGTTGTGCCAGGGTAAATCGACTAAACTCTAAAAAACTTTACGATTCGGCGGTTTTTTTCGCTGCCGTCAACGGTTAGCGTTTGAGTGAGAATTTTCTGCCCCTGGAATTTCGCGTTAACAAGGACAATCCGGCCACGCCCATGACAAACACTCGCTTCCCATCACGCCTGCGGCTTCTCGCTGCTACCTCATTACTGATTATCGCCCCGATCAGCGCCTATGCTGAACAGGCTCCCGCCGCGCCAGGCATTGACGCAAAAGCGTGGATCCTGATGGATTACGCCAGCGGTAAAGTCTTAACTGAATCCAGCGCCGATCAGCGTCTCGATCCCGCCAGTCTGACCAAAATGATGACCAGCTACGTGGTGGGTCAGGCGATTAAAGCGGGCAAAATTAAACCGGATGATATGGTTACCGTAGGACAGGATGCCTGGGCGACCGGCAATCCTAAGCTGCGCGGTTCATCCCTGATGTTTCTCAAGCCGGGTGACCGCATCCCGGTGCATGAGCTGAATAAAGGCATCGTGATCCAGTCCGGCAACGATGCCTGTATTGCGCTGGCGGATTACGTGGCGGGCAGTCAGGATTCGTTTATCGGCCTGATGAATAACTACGTGAAAGCGCTGGGCCTGCAGAACACCCACTTTATGACGGTTCACGGCCTGGATGCAGAAGGGCAGTATAGTACCGCACGGGATATGGCCCTGATTGCGCAGGCGCTGATCCGCGATGTCCCCGATGAGTATGCGCTGAACAAAGAGAAAGAGTTCACCTTCAATAATATCCGCCAGATCAACCGTAACCGTCTGTTGTGGAGCACTAATCTCAAGGTCGATGGCGTTAAAACCGGCCACACCTCCGGGGCGGGCAACAATCTGGTTGCCTCTGCGACCGAAGGTGACATGCGCCTGATCTCCGTGGTGCTGGGCACCACCAGCGATGCGATCCGCTTCCGCGAAAGTGAAAAGCTGCTGACGTGGGGCTTCCGCTTCTTTGAAACGGTAACCCCCATTAAAGCCGATGCTCCTTTTGCTCAGCAGCGGGTCTGGTTCGGCGATCGCAGCCAGGTCAATCTTGGCGTCGCCAAAGATGCGGCGCTGACCATCCCTAAAGGGCAGATGAAGAACCTGAAGGCGAGTTTTAAACTGACCACACCTCAGCTGGAAGCACCGCTGAAGAAGAATCAGGTGGTGGGCACGGTCGATTTTCAGCTGGATGGCAAAACCATTGAACAGCGCCCGCTGGTGGTGATGCAGGATGTGCAGGAAGGCGGATTCTTCAGCCGGATGATTGACTTCGTGATGATGAAATTTAACGGCTGGTTTGGGAAATGGTTTTCATAAGTTATCCGGGACGCTGACGCGTCCCTGATAACAGAAATTCCTCTGGCGGTAAGATCGTGCCTGCACAGGAAGCAGGGTCAGATCGGAAAGACGCAAAACCGTCATCCCTGACTGCTCGGCCCGCGCTATCCCTGGCGCGGGACGCTTTCCTCTTCTGACCCTGCTCCCTGTGCCTCAGGTTTATCTATCGCTGCAAAAATTACGCTGTCTGACGTTTCTGAGCTCAAGAAACAGGGAGCTTAGTCCTGCGTCCAGCCTTTGCGAATCGGCACCGCAAACAGCGCCCGATAGAGAGGATGGATAACAGCCAGCATCCGCTCGCCATAGAACTGCCATGCCAGATGCGAAGCCAGACAGCTCAGCAGCCCGACAAGGAATCCACCCAGCATATCCAGCGGCCAGTGAACGCCAAGATAGACCCGTGACCAGGCGATAGCGCAACCCACACCCATCAGAACCACCCCCGACCAGAGGCGATGCCAGAAAATAAAGGCCAGGGCAAAAGTGAAAATCGTGGTGCCGTGATCGCTGGGGTAGGAGTCATCCGCCGCATGATGCAGGAACTGATAACCGAAACCAATGGCGAACGGACGCGGATGGGGCAGCAGCTGGCCCACACACCAGGAGATCGTCAGCGCATAGATCAGCGCCATGCCGGTTTTCAGCACCAGTGCCCGCTGCGAAGAGAGCTGATCGCGTGGCCCCCACAGCCACATCACCACGATGAGCAGCGGCACGATGGCAATCAGATCTTTGGCAATAAAGGTCGCCAGTTGCAGTAACCAGGCAGGTGACGCTGGTGTGGCATTAATGGCAGTAAACAGTGAGTGGTTCAGTTCTTCCATTCCGGGATAGATTCCTCAGCAGACAGCCCGGCTAACAGTGGCTGACGCTACCCGGTCAGCCTTCTGATAACAGCGGCAATAAAAACAGTCAGCACCAGCGCGCTCGCCCAGTTAATCAGCACAAAAAGCTAATTTCACAGCACTCTATCCTGCTGATTGCGATGCGTTTCGTCCATCATCGCGCTCTTAATCTGTTACTGAGTTGTGCAACGGTTTAAGTTCGGCAGGGGAATGGCGGGATTCGGACGCGGCAGCGCGGCGCGCAAGAAAAAAGGGCATAAAAAAACCCGCCAGGAAAAAGACCAGCGGGCTCCACAATCTGGGGATTTCAAAGAAAAGCAGTGGCACTTATTAGGACTGCCCGCTGACAAAAAAGTTCTGGACGTAGCCAAAAAATTTTTATAGGGGCAATATCGGCCAGACAATCACAATCAGCGTCCCCGCCAGCGTCAGTAACACGTTGGCGATGGCATAGGTCCCGGCATAGCCCAGCGCCGGGATATTACTGCGAGCCGTATCGCTGATAATCTCCATAGCAGGAGCACAGGTGCGTGCGCCCATGATGGCACCAAACAGCAGGGCGCGGTTCATCCGCAGCACATAGGCACCAAACAGAAAACAGATGATGACCGGAAGCAGGCTGACCAGCAGGCCGCACAGCAGCATCAGCGCACCATCGCTGCTCAGGCTGTGATTAATGCCGCTGCCGGCACTCAACCCCACTCCCGCCATAAACACCATCAGACCGAACTCTTTCACCATCGTCAGCGCGCCCTGCGGAATATAACCAAACGTCGGGTGGTTGGCGCGCAGGAATCCCAGCATGATCCCGGCGAACAGCAGGCCGGCGGCGTTACCGATACCGAAACTGAAATTGCTGAACTGGAAGGTAATCAGACCAATCATCAGCCCCACAATAAAGAAGGCACAGAACGCCAGCAGATCGGTCATCTGACTGTGAATGGCGATAAAGCCAATGCGGTCCGCGACGCTTTTCACCCGGCGTGCCTCGCCGCTGACCTGCAGCACATCGCCTTTGTTCAGCATAATGCTGTCGTCGATCGGCATCTCAATCTGGCTGCGGATGACCCGGTTCAGGAAGCAGCCGTGATCGGTCAGGTTGAGCTTACTGAGGCGTTTGTTCACCGCGTTGTGGTTTTTCACCACGATCTCTTCGGTGACAATGCGCATATCCAGCAGGTCACGGTCAAACACCTCTTTGCCGTTACGGAAGCTGGGATCGAGCCGGGCATGCGCGTCGGGATAGCCGACCAGCGAGATATCATCACCCAGTTGTAACACCGCATCGCCATCGGGACTGGCGAGAATACCGTTGCGGCGGATACGCTCGATGTAGCAGCCGGTCTGACGATAGATGCCGAGCTCACGCAGATTTTTGCCGCCGCTCCACGCCACCAGCTCCGGGCCAACGCGATAGGCGCGGATTACCGGCAGGAAAACTTTGCGCTGACTGTCTGCATCCAGACCGCGCTCGCGGGCGATCTGCTGGGCGCAGGTAGGCAGATCCTGATGTTGCAGGCGGGGCAGGTAACGGGCACCAAAAATCAGACTGACGAGTCCAATCAGATAGGTTACGGCATAGCCCAGGCTCAGCTGATCCTGCATCAGTCCAAGCTGTTTAGGATCGCTGATGCTTTGCCGCAGCGTATCGCCTGCGCCCACCAGCACTGGCGTTGAGGTCATGGAACCGGCCAGCATCCCGGCGGTGAGGCCAATATCCCAGCCGAAGAGCTTGCCGAGTCCCAGTGCCAGCAGCAGCGCGCTGACCACCATAACGATGGCGAGCATGAAATAGTTTTTGCCGTCGCGAAAGAAAATAGAGAAGAAGTTAGGGCCGGCTTCGACGCCGACACAAAAAATAAACAGCATAAAGCCCAGGCTTAATGCATCGGTATTGATGGTGAAATGCTGCTGCCCTAATAAGAGCGAAACCACTAATACGCCAATCGAATTTCCCAGCTGAACTGAGCCAAGACGCAACTTACCCAGACAGAGGCCGAGCGCTAAAACGACAAATAATAACAAAATGTCATTTCCGCTTAACAATCCTGCGACGTTAATATTCACTGTTTAACTTCTTGTTTACTTGTAACCTGTTGAAGAGTGGCCTGTTTTTCGCTATCTTGAGCAGGCCGTTGAGGTGCTGTTGTATCAGTACTGCAAATGCAACCTTTTCCGCGGCGCTATTCTAATCACAAATATCTTCTACAGCCATTGGCTGTTTTCATTCGTTGTCACAACGAACTGTTTCTTTTTATTTCCATCTGAACGCAGCAGGGTTATCAGCAGGTTATTGTCGGGATTACTTTTAATCAGTGGGGTGGTATGCCGCAGCGCTCTTATCTCTGGACGACCCGCCTGTGCGGCGTGGTGTTGTACAGTCTGGTGTTTGTTTTTACCTGTCACGCCTGGCAGGTGGGACCCGGCCCGCTTCGCGGTCAGCCCGAATTACTGCTCTTTATGCTTCCCGGCATTCTGATGGCGCTGCTGCAGGTGGAGAGCCCGTTGAAAAGCACGCTGCTGATGGGGCTGTGGGGGACGTTACTGGCCGCGCTACTGCTGAACAGCAGCCTCTTTATCCACGGCAACGGATTTTTTGTGCTCGCCTGGAGCCTTAGCGCCCTGTTCTGGGCAGGCTGCGGCGCCTTGCTGGTGCGGCTGATGCAGATCGTGATGGCGTCACTTAACTAACTCAGCCGTGCTGCTGGCATTCGAAAATAAAAAGGCGAGACATTAGTGTCTCGCCTTTTTTATCGAGGCTTTCCGCCTTATGCGGCAAATCCCAGATTCTCTTTGGTCCAGGCCGCAAACTCGGTGTAACCACCGATATGTTTTTCATCCACAAAGATCTGCGGCACGGTAGAAACCGGTTTGCCCGCACTCGCTTCCAGATCGGCTTTAGTGATGCCTTCCGCCTGAATATCGACATACTGATAGCTAAAATCATCCCGCTCGGCAGTCAGCTTATCAGCCAGTTCATGAGCGCGAACACAGTAGGGACAGCCTGGACGACCAAAAATAACAGCAATCATAGAAAACTCCTTGCAGCGACTGTTGTGTGATGTACGTCACACAACTAAACAGAGAATGGCAACCATGATGCCCGCTCATATCGCTTAAAGAAAGCAGGATTTGCCTGTTAGTCTGATGCCCGCACGCTATGTTAAGCGTCAGGAAGCGTCTGAAACAGAGGCTTTTTTGCCGGTGCGGCGGCCACAGCCCGCGCAAATTTTGGGTTGTTGACCATAATTGACCCTCAGTAGCCCGTGAAGGCAGGAGAGTGTGATGCAGAGTGTAGCCAGATTACCGCGGTTTGTGGTGGTGATGGAGGCGGCTGGCGGCCTGTTAATTCTGGGGGCGCTGCTGCTGATAAACCACTGGCTGCCTGTGCCAGGTCTGGCTGAGCCAAAAACGCTGGCCACGCTGCTGTTTATCGCCGGGATCGTGCTGATGCTGCCCGCCGCCTGGCTGTTGATGTGGCGCACCGCAAAAGCGATAGCCCCACAGCTGTTTAACCAAACCGATAAAAGAAAATAATGTTGCTGGAGACTTTATGACACCGACCATTGATTTACTGTGCAGCCACCGTTCAATCCGCGCCTTTACCGACCAGCCGGTCAGTGAAGCGCAGCGCGAAGCGATTATTACTGCGGCGCAATCGGCGTCCACATCCAGTTTTCTGCAATGCTCCTCCATTGTGCGCATCACCGACAAAGCGCTGCGCGACAAGCTGGTCACGCTGACGGGCGGACAAACCTGGGTCGGAGAGGCTGCCGAATTCTGGGTCTTCTGCGCTGACTTCAATCGTCATCTGCAGATTTGCCCGGATGCGCAGCTGGGTCGTGCCGAGCAGCTGCTGCTGGGCTGCGTCGACACCGCGCTGATGGCGCAGAATGCAATGGTGGCCGCAGAGTCGCTGGAGCTGGGCGGCGTCTTTATCGGCGGGATCCGTAACAACATCGCAGAAGTGACCGAACTGCTGGGCCTGCCGAAATTTGTGCTGCCGCTCTTTGGTTTCTGCCTGGGTCATCCGGAGTCAAAACCGGACGTGAAACCGCGCATGCCACACGCCATGCTGGTGCATGAAAACCGCTATCAGCCACTGGATAAAAACGTGCTGGCCGAATACGATAGCCGCACTGAACTCTATTATCAGCAGCGAGACAGCAACCAGCGTAGCGAAACCTGGAGTGAGCTGATTCAGCGTCTGATCATCAAAGAGACACGCCCGTTTATGCTGGATTATCTGCATCAGCAGGGCTGGGCAACACGCTAAGCCAGGAGCGGAGAGCAGAGATGAAAATCGCCATTTTGTCCCGTGATGCCACGCTTTACTCCAGTCGCCGGCTGCAGGATGAAGCGATAGCTCGCGGTCATGAGGTGCAAATCATCGATCCGCTCTCCTGCTACATGAATATCAATCCGGCCTCTCCGGCGGTTCACTATTGCGGTGAACCGCTGGGCCATTTTGATGCGGTGATCCCGCGCATCGGCAACGCCATCACCTTTTACGGAACGGCGGTGCTGCGACAGTTTGAGATGTGCGGCAGTTACACGCTCAATGCCTCCGCCGCGATTACCCGCACCCGCGACAAATTACGCTCGCTCCAGCTGCTGGCGCAGGAGGGCATCGACATGCCGGTTACCGGCTTTGCCTCCTCACCCGATGACACCGACGATCTGATCGCCATGGTGGGCGGCGCGCCGCTGGTGGTGAAGCTGGTGGAGGGCACGCAGGGTATCGGTGTGGTGCTGGCGGAAACGCGGCAGGCGGCTGAAAGCGTTATCGATGCCTTTCGCGGCCTCAACGCCCATATCCTGGTGCAGGAGTTTATCAAAGAGGCCCGGGGGCGCGATGTGCGCTGTCTGGTCATCGGCAATCAGGTGGTGGCGGCGATTGAGCGGGTAGCGAAAGAGGGCGATTTTCGCTCCAATCTGCATCGCGGCGGCAAAGCCTGCCCGGTGGAGATAACCCCTCAGGAGCGGGAAATTGCGGTGAAAGCCGCCGCTACGCTTGGGCTGGAGGTTGCGGGTGTCGATATTCTGCGCGCGCATCGCGGTCCGCTGGTGATGGAGGTTAACGCTTCCCCCGGTCTGGAAGGCATTGAAACCTGCAGTGAACTGAACCTCGCCGCGCTGATGATCGCGCGGATTGAACAGCAAACCATCCCCGGGCTCCGTCCTAAAACCGCAGGCTGAAACGCGCTTTTCAGCAGTTTTCGTGGCATCGTCGCCCGTTTTTCCGTAAGCTAAGTCGCCTGTTTATCACCCCACTGGGATTTTACGATGGATTCTCTTGTCGTTCCGGATATCGACCTGTTGCGTCGCTGGCTGGATCAGCAAAATATCACCTGGTTCGAATGCGATGCCTGTCAGGCACTTCATCTGCCGCACATGCAAAACTTTGATGGGGTGTTTGACGCCAAAATCGATCTGGTCGACAACGTCATCCTGTTCTCGGCGCTGGCGGAAGTAAAGCCCACGGCGCTGATTCCGCTGGTCGGCGATCTGTCGCAGATCAACGCCAGTTCGCTGACGGTAAAAGCGTTTATCGACATTCAGGATGACAATCTGCCGAAGCTGATTGTCTGCCAGTCAATGACGACCACCGCCGGATTAACCTTTGGTCAGTTCTCGCACTTTATGAAACAGAGCGAAGAGCAGATCTCGATGGTGATCCTGGAAGCCTTTGCTAACAATCTGCTGATTGTCGGCGAGGAAGAAGAGCACGTTGCGGTCTCCAGCGTGCATTCGGTGCTGCACTAGCCCGACCCCTCCAGACTAAGCCGTCCCTGAGACGGCTTTTTTATACCCGCCGCCTGCCGCCACCTTTTTTTATTCTGCATTTTGCCCTTTAATGCCAGATATCTGTCGTCGTTTATGCCATCAAAGCCGAACCTCATAGCTCAAACATGCATAAAATATCGGTTTCAGGCGTTTTTTACGCTGGGGTCTGGTGCAGCATGAGCAGGGGGGCTATGCTTGCGGGGCTGTAACAGGCGCGTAACTGCGCTTCAGATATAGGATTTTGCTATTAAACTCCCGCTGAATAATGATTCATTGTGTCACTGACGTCCTGTACAGAACGCAATGCAGGGATCTCAGGTTTGCAGCGTTGTTATGACCCGCTCAGGAGGATGGAAAACATGTTCAACTCACGTCAGAAATGGCTGTCAGCTGTGGTAGCGGCTTCGCTGATGGTCGCGTCGGCCAGCAGCATGGCGGAAGATAAAACGCTGCACGTCTACAACTGGTCCGATTATATTTCGCCAGATACCGTGCCGAACTTTGAAAAGCAGTCCGGCATCAAGGTTGTCTACGATGTCTTTGACTCCAACGAAGTGCTGGAAGGCAAACTGATGGCGGGCAGTACCGGCTACGATGTCGTGGTGCCATCCTCCAGCTTCCTGGCGCGTCAGCTTCAGTCCGGGGTATTCCAGCCGCTGGATAAGAGCAAACTGCCGAACTACAAAAACCTCGATCCGGCGCTGATGGAAAAAGTGGCGCAGCACGATCCGGGTAACAAATATGCGATTCCTTACCTGTGGGGCACCACCGGCATCGGCTATAACGTCGACAAGGTGAAGGCCGCGCTGGGAACCGATGCGCCGCTCAACAGCTGGGACCTGGTGATGAAGCCGGAAAACCTTGAGAAGCTGAAAAGCTGTGGTGTCTCATTCCTGGATGCGCCGGAAGAGATTTTCGCTACCGTGCTGAACTATCTGGGCAAGGATCCTAACTCTTCGGATGCCAAAGATTATTCCGGTGCGGCGACAGACCTGCTGCTGAAGCTGCGTCCGAATATCCGCTATTTCCACTCGTCTCAGTACATCAACGATCTGGCCAACGGCAATATCTGCGTGGCGATCGGCTGGTCAGGTGACATCCTGCAGGCGAAAAACCGTGCGGATGCAGCGAAAAATGGTGTGCACCTGGGCTACAGCGTGCCGAAAGAGGGGGCACTGGCCTTCTTCGACATGATGGCGATTCCGAAAGATGCGAAAAACATCGACGGCGCCTATGCCTGGCTGAACTACATCATGGATCCGAAAGTGATCGCTGATGTCTCCAATAAAATGAACTATGCCAACGGCAACAAAGCGTCACTGCCGCTGATCAATGCCGACATCCGTAACAACCCGGGTATCTTCCCGACGCCGGAAGCGATGTCGAAATTGTTTGTGCTGAAAGTCCAGGATCCGAAACTGGATCGTGTGCGTACGCGTGCATGGACTAAAGTAAAAAGTGGTAAGTAGTTCGTCCCGAACGGATTGACCTGTCACGTAACAGCAACAGAGGCGCAGTGTCGGCCTCTGTTGTGCCATTTTAGCGGCGGATTTTGCCGCGATGTTCCGCCTGGCTCCGGAGAGAGATAGTAGTGAACGATGCCATTCCCCGTCCTCAAAATAAAACCGCAAAGGCGTTAACGCCGCTGCTGGAGATTCGCAATCTGACCAAATCCTTTGACGGCCAGCACGCCGTGGATGATGTCAGTCTGACCATTTACAAAGGTGAAATTTTTGCGCTGCTGGGCGCGTCAGGCTGCGGCAAATCAACGCTGCTGCGGATGCTGGCCGGATTTGAGCCACCGACCAGCGGCCAGATTGTGCTGGATGGTCAGGATCTGTCGCACGTGGCCCCCTATCAGCGCCCGATCAATATGATGTTCCAGTCCTATGCGCTGTTCCCGCACATGACGGTGGAGCAGAACATCGCCTTTGGCCTGAAGCAGGATCGCCTGCCGAAAGGGGAGATCGCCAGCCGGGTCGCCGAGATGCTGTCGCTGGTGCACATGCAGGAGTTTGCCAGACGCAAACCGCACCAGCTCTCCGGCGGGCAGCGTCAGCGTGTTGCGCTGGCACGCAGCCTGGCGAAGCGGCCTAAACTGCTGCTGCTGGATGAGCCGATGGGCGCGCTGGATAAGAAGCTGCGTGACAGGATGCAGCTGGAGGTGGTCGATATTCTGGAGCGGGTTGGTGCGACCTGCGTGATGGTGACGCACGACCAGGAAGAGGCGATGACCATGGCCGGCCGTATCGCGATCATGAATCGCGGCAAGTTCGTGCAGATCGGTGAGCCGGAAGAGATCTATGAGCATCCAACCAGCCGCTACAGCGCCGAGTTTATCGGTTCGGTTAACGTCTTCGAAGGCTTGCTGCGTGAACGTCAGGCGGACGGCCTGGTGATCGACAGCCCCGGTCTGATGCATCCGTTAAAAGTCGACTCCGATGTCTCGGTGGTGGATAACGTCCCGGTTCATGTCGCGCTGCGTCCGGAAAAAGTGATGCTGTGCGATGAGGTGCCTGCCGATGGCTGCAACTTTGCGGTGGGTGAGGTGGTTCACATCGCCTATCTTGGCGACCTCTCTATCTTCCACGTCCGTCTGCATAGCGGACAGATGATCAGTGCACAGTTGCAGAACGCGCATCGCTACCGCAAAGGGCTGCCCACCTGGGGTGACGAAGTCCGCCTCTGCTGGGAAAGCGACAGCTGCGTGGTGTTGACGGTTTAAGGAGCGGCTATGAGCCAGATTTTCCAACGCGCCAAAGCGCCCGCCCGGCTGGTCGGCACGCCGCTGCAACGCTGGGCCACCCGGGTCAAAATGCAGCATGGCCGCAAGCTGGTCATTGCGCTGCCTTACCTGTGGCTGGTGCTGCTGTTTCTGCTGCCCTTTCTGACGGTGCTGAAGATCAGCTTCGCGGACATCGCGCGGGCGATCCCCCCTTACACCGAGCTGGTGAGCTGGGCGGACGATCAGTTCAGCATTGTACTCAACTTTGGCAACTACCTGACGCTGACCGACGACCCGCTCTACATCGACGCCTATCTGCAGTCCCTGAAGGTAGCGGCGATTTCGACGGTCATCTGTCTGCTGATTGGTTATCCGCTCGCCTGGGCTGTTGCACACAGCAAGCCGTCGATGCGCACGATTCTGCTGTTGCTGGTCATCCTGCCGTCGTGGACCTCCTTTCTGGTGCGCGTTTACGCCTGGATGGGGCTGCTGAACAATAATGGGATTCTCAACCGCTTCCTGATGTGGCTCGGCGTGATCGATCATCCGCTGGTGATCCTCTATACCAACACCGCCGTCTATATCGGTATCGTCTACTGCTATCTGCCGTTTATGGTGCTGCCGATCTACACCGCGCTGACCCGTATCGACTACTCGCTGGTGGAAGCGTCACTGGACCTGGGGGCGCGTCCGCTTAAAACCTTTTTCAGCGTCATCGTGCCGCTGACTAAAGGCGGCATTATCGCCGGATCGATGCTGGTCTTTATCCCGGCGGTCGGGGAGTATGTGATTCCTGAACTGCTGGGCGGGCCGGACAGCATCATGATTGGCCGTATTCTGTGGCAGGAGTTCTTCAATAACCGTGACTGGCCGGTGGCCTCTGCGCTGGCGGTGATTATCCTGCTGATCCTGATTCTGCCGATCATCTGGTTCCATAAGCATCAAAACCGTGAAATGGGAGAGAAGGCATGAATAATCTGCCCACCATTCGCTCACCCTGGCGAACCGGTATTCTGGTCTGCTGTTTCCTGTTCCTCTATGCGCCGATGCTGCTGCTGGTGGTTTACTCCTTTAACAGCTCACCGCTGGTGACGGTGTGGGAGAATTTCTCTTTCCACTGGTACAAGGTGCTTTTCCAGGACAGCGCGATGATCGATGCGGTGCTGCTGAGTCTGAGCATTGCCGGGCTTTCCGCCACCATGGCTGTGGTGCTGGGCACGCTGGCGGCGGTCATCATCGTGCGCTTCGGGCGGTTCCGCGGACATAACGGGTTTGCCTTTATGCTCACCGCGCCGCTGGTAATGCCCGACGTAATCACCGGACTGTCGCTGCTGCTGCTGTTTGTGGCGATGGGCAACGCCTTTGGCTGGCCCAGCGAACGCGGCATGCTCACCATCTGGCTGGCACACGTGACCTTCTGTACCGCCTATGTGGCGGTGGTGATCAACTCGCGTCTGCGTGAACTGGACCGCTCGATTGAAGAGGCGGCGATGGACTTAGGCGCCACGCCGCTGAAGGTCTTCTTCGTGATTACCGTGCCGATGATTGCGCCGGCTATCGTGACCGGCTGGCTGCTGGCGTTTACCCTGTCACTCGACGATCTGGTGATCGCCAGCTTTGTCACCGGGCCCGGTGCCACCACGCTGCCCATGGCGATCTTTGCCACCGTGCGGCGCGGCGTGAATCCGGAAATCAACGCGCTGGCGTCGCTGATTCTGTTTGTGGTCGGTTTAGTGGGTTTTATCGCCTGGCGGGTAATGGCGAACGAAGAAAAACAGCGTTTAAGCGATATTCAGAAAGCTAAACGTGGCTGAAATCGTTAACCTTTGCCACTATATGAACGGGCCGGTTTAACCGGCCCGTTTTTCGATCGGGTGGAGCCACGGACTATGTCAGAAATCTTTAAAAGCAGTGCCACGCTTTCCGATGCGCCGGTGCCGGTCAGTGTGGCGGGCATTGCCATCATTGCCACCCGCTGCCTGAGCGTCCTGATGCTGGCCAATGAGCTGGGCTACAGCGAAATCGCCAACTTTGTTCACCGCAGTGCTCAGTCCTGGGACTCTACGCTTATCTTTATCGCCAGCCAGCTGATCTTCCTGTTTGAACTGCGCTGCGCCTTTACCCTGATGCGCGGCAGTAATGCCGGACGCTGGGGCTATGTGGCGACCCAGGTGCTCGTACTGGGCTACATGCTGGTGGCCTCGCTGGGCTGGATCTACCCTGAGATTTTCAGTATCGACGGCGACAACAATGTCCAGATTATTCACCACACCCTGACGCAGAAAATCCCCGATCTGCTGGTGCTGATGCTGCTGTTTCTGCCTGCCAGCAGCCGCGCTTTTTTCAGAAAGCGGTGATACAATCGCGCTCCGCCCGACCCGATCGTTAAGGCTTTACCATGCACTGCGCGCTTTATGACGCCAACCGTTGCCGCTCCTGTCAGTGGCTCGACAAAACCTATTCCACTCAGCTCAGCGACAAACAGTCACTGCTGGAACAGCTGCTGGCTGAACAGCCGGTCGCGGCCTGGTTGCCGCCGGTGGTATCACCGCAGCAGGCGTTCCGTAATAAAGCGAAAATGGTCGTCAGCGGCAGCGTTGAGCGTCCGGTGCTGGGGCTGTTGTCCCGGGAGGGGGAGGCGGTCGATCTGTGTGCGTGCCCGCTCTATCCGGACCGTTTTCAGCCCGTCTTTGCCGCACTGAAACCTTTTATCGCGCGTGCCGGGCTGACGCCCTATAACGTGGCGCGCAAGCGTGGAGAACTGAAGTTCCTGCTGATTACCGAAAGTCAGCAGGGCGGTATGATGCTGCGCTTTGTCCTGCGATCGACGGCGAAGCTGGAACAGCTGCGCGCGGCGTTGCCGTGGCTGCAACAGCAGCTGCCACAGTTGACGGTCATCTCTGCCAACATTCAGCCGGTACATATGGCGATTCTGGAGGGCGATGAGGAGATAGCGCTGACGCCGGATCAGTCGCTGGCGGAGAACTTTAATGGCGTGCCGCTCTGGATCCGTCCGCAGAGTTTCTTTCAGACCAACCCGCAGGTTGCCAGCACGCTTTATGCCACTGCCCGCGACTGGGTCCGCGCACTGCCGGTCAACAGCATGTGGGATCTCTTCTGCGGCGTGGGCGGTTTCGGTCTGCACTGTGCGACACCGGCGATGCAGCTGACCGGGATTGAGATCAGCGCCGAGGCGATTGCCTGCGCTCAGCGCTCCGCCGCAATGCTGGGGCTGGAGAAGGTGCAGTTTGCGGCGCTGGATTCGACGGCGTTTGCCACCGGGCGGGACGCGGTGCCGCAGCTGGTGCTGGTCAATCCGCCCCGTCGCGGGATTGGCGAGGCGCTGTGTGACTATCTGAGCCAGATGGCACCCGATTATCTGCTCTACTCAAGCTGTAATCCGCAGACCATGGCGCAGGATATCGCCCGACTGAGCGCGTATGAGATCACGAAGGTGCAGCTCTTCGATATGTTTCCTCATACCGCCCATTTTGAGGTGCTGACGCTGTTAACCCGCCGCCAGCAGCCGTAGATCGCGGAGGCGGGCGCTGCGATCGGGAGGCTTACTCCGGGAACCACTTCTGATTGAGCTGCTGCCAGCTGCCGTTGGCTTTCAGCGCGGCGAGCGCCTGGTTAAACTCATCGCGCAGCGCCGTATTGCCCTTACGCACGGCAATGCCAAGGCCGGTGCCAAAGTAGTCCGTGTCGGTCACATGCTCACCGACCGTAGCCAGCTCCGGATTGCTCTTCAGCCACTGATTCACCACCGCGCTGTCGCCAAATACCCCATCCAGCCGGCCACTCTTCATGTCGAGAATCGCATTCTGGTAGCTGTCATAGGCCACCACTTTCACTTCCGGATGTTTTTCCTGCAGGTACTTCTGGTGCGTGGTGCCGTTTTCCACGCCGATGCGCTTGCCTTTCAGGTCGCTGAATTGACTGAACTGGCCTTTACGGGCGATCACGATCGCTGAGTTCGCATAGTAAGGCTGGGTAAAATCGACCTGTTTGCTGCGCTCTGCGGTGATATCCATGCCGGAGATGACCGCGTCATAGCGGCGGAACTTCAGGGAAGGGATCAGGCTGTCGAAGGCGTTATTGGTAAACGTACACTCCGCTTTCATCTGCTGACAGAGCGCTTTAGCCAGATCGATATCAAAACCGACCAGGTTATTTTCCCCGTCGAGAGATTCAAACGGCGGATAGGTGGCGGAAGCGGCGAAGCGAATTTTTTCCGCTGCCTGAGCGGTAATCGCCAGTGACGCCAGCGCCGCGGCAATAATCCATTTTTTCATTGTAAAAATCCTGTGTTGTGGTCAGCCAGAGAAGGCGATACCCTGCCACAGATTGAATTATTATGCAATTATTGTGATTTTCCAGGCGGGAAGGGCGAGCGAGCTCGCCCGGGGATCAGTTGCGCCTTTCAAAGGCCAGCGCACGCCTTTCGATCAGTCGCATCATCAGCGTCAGCAGACCGTTCACGCAGAGATAAATCAGGCCGGCTGCGGCATAGACGGTGACGTCATAGGTCCGGCCATAGAGCAGCTGACCGTGGCCCATCACTTCCATCAGGGTGATGGTGTAGGCCAGTGAGGTGCCCTTGAAGACCAGCACCACCTCATTGGAGTAGGAGGAGAGGGCGCGTTTAAATGCATAAGGCAGAAGAATACGCAGGGTATCTTTTCGGCGCATGCCAAGCGCCGCACACGACTGCCACTGCCCGGCAGGGATCGCTCGCACGGCACCGTAGAAGAGCTGGGTGGTATAGGCTGCGCTGTTCAGCGACAGGGCCAGCATCGCGCAGAGCCAGGGCTGTGAGAGTAAATGCCACAGCCAGGGGATCTGCTGAAGCGAGGGAAACTGTCCCGGCCCGTAGTAGATCAGGAAGATCTGCACCAGCAGCGGGGTGCCGGTAAACAGCGTAATAAATCCTTTTACCAGCGGCGAAAACAGCGGGGTTTTCAGTGACAGCACCACGGTGAAGAGCAGCGCAAGCAGCAGGGCCAGGATCAGCGAGGCCGCGGTGAGCGTCAGACTGGTGTGCAGCCCTTTCAGGAGTTCAGGCAGGTAGGCCAGCATTAGCTGTTCCCCCGTTCAAAGCGGGTAGTGCGCAGTTCGATGCGGCGCAGTACCGCCTGGCTGAACAGCGTAATCACTAAATAGATTGCCGCCGCCACAAGGAACCAGGTAAAGGGCTCCTGGGTGCGGGTAGCGATACTTTTGGTCTGCAGCATCAGATCGTTAACGCTGATCAGCGAAACCAGGGCGGTATCTTTCAGCAGAACCAGCCACTGATTCCCCAGACCGGGCAGGGCGTGACGCCACATCTGCGGCATAATCAGCCGCAAAAAAATGGCCGATTTTTTCATGCCCAGCGCCTGGCCCGACTCCCACTGGCCGACCGGAACCGCTTTCAGCGCGCCGCGCAGCGTTTGTGAGGCGTAGGCGGCATAGAGCATCGCCAGCGCAATCACGCCACACAGGAACGGACTGACATCGAAGTTCTCAATCTGCATCTGCACCGGCAGCTGAAACAGGCCGAAGTTAAGCGTGAAGCCGTCGGACAGGGTCAGGAGCAGCTGAGAGGCACCGAAATAGATAAACAGCACCACCAGAATTTCCGGCAGGCCGCGAATCAGGGTCACCAGGCCGGTGCCGATCCACGCCAGCGGTCTGAGGCGCAGTGACTCCCAGCCAGCAAACAGCATCGCCAGCACGAGGCCAGCGATGAGAGCACAAACGGCAAGGCCGACGGTCATACCGGCGGCGCTTGCAAGGGTCATCATTTCATTCATCAGAGATTACTGCTGGAACCATTTGCTGTAGATGGTTTTGTACGTCCCGTCAGCTTTGATCTTATCCAGTGCGCCGTTGAATTTGCTCTGCAGCTCGGTGTTACCGGTGCGCACCGCGATGCCCAGGCCGGTACCAAAGTAGGCTTTGTCCGTTACTTTGTCACCGACAGCCGCCAGCGCAGGGTTCTGCTTCAGCCATTCGTTGACCACGGCGGTATCACCGAACACGGCATCAATACGGCCATTTTTCAGATCCAGAACGGCATTCTGATAGCTGTCGTAAGGCACAGTGGTAATTTCGCTGTGTTTTTCCGTCAGGTACTTCTGATGGGTGGTGCCGTTCTGAACGCCTACGCGCTTGCCTTTCAGCGCCTCAACGCTGGCCACTTTGCCTTTCTGGGCAACAAACAGCGCTGAGTTGTCATAGTAAGGCTTGGTGAACAGGACCTGCTTTTCACGCTCCGGAGTAATATCCATGCCGGCCATCACCGCATCAAAGCGGCGGAACTTCAGGCTTGGGATCAGGCTGTCGAACGCCTGATTGGTAAAGGTGCAGGTTGCGTCGATCTCTTTACAGAGCGCATTGGCCAGATCGACATCAAAGCCCTGAATCTTATTGTCCGCATCCACAAACTCAAACGGAGGATAGGAGGCTTCGGTAGCAAAACGAATCGTCTGCGCCGCCGTAGCGGTCAGGCTAAAACCAGCGAGCAGTGCAGCAAGTACCATTTTTTTCATTTTTAGCATCCTGACTTAGTGCGAAAGATAGTGAGCAAACGCCTCGGTTTGCGGCTGTGTAAAGCGGCTGGCATCGCCCTGTTCCACAATATGACCGTTCTCCATGTAAACCACGCGGCTGGAGGTTTTACGTGCCACTTCCACTTCATGGGTCACGATCACCTGAGTGATACGGGTCTGCGCCAGTTCGCGAATAATTGAGACAATCTGTGCGGTAATTTCGGGATCCAGCGCGGCGGTTGGCTCATCGAACAGCAGTACCTGCGGCTCCATCATCAGCGCACGGGCAATCGCCACGCGCTGCTGCTGACCGCCGGAAAGGTGGAGCGGAAAGCGGTCGCTGTAAGGAGTCAGACGCAGCCGGTCAAGCAGCCGGTCGGCGCGGGCGCGGGCATCGCTCTTGCTGAGCCCCAGCACCCGGCAGGGCGCTTCCATCAGATTCTGCAGCACGGTGAGATGCGGCCAGAGATTATATTGCTGAAAGACCATACCCACGTTCTGACGCAGCTCCCGAATCGCGGCATCGGAAGGCTTCTGACTGAAGTCGAACTGATTACCGGCAATCTGCAACTGACCTGAACGCGGCTGCTCCAGCAGGTTGAGGACCCGCAGCAGGGAACTCTTGCCCGCGCCGCTGGGGCCCAGCAGCACCAGGGTCTCGCCCTGAGGGCACTCAAGGTTGATGTCGAACAGCGCCTGATGAGCACCGTAGAAGCAGTTTATTGCGTTTAGTTGAATACTCATGCGCCAGATTTGAATAGCTATTAGTGCCGCGGATTTTAACGTCACCAGAATAGTTATGCAATTCAGGCGGGTTAAAATTTGTAAAACAGGGGGTAAACAGCAAAAGCTTAGCACAAAATCATGCCCTCTCCGGGGGGGGCTGGCCAGGATGCAGAGATAAAAAAAGCGCGGCAGTGGGATGGGCCGCGCTTCTCATGACTGTCTGATCTATTTTCGCGTTTTTTCCAGCATCTGGCTCAGGCTGCCACCGTCGGCATGCGCAGGATTTCCCATGTAGCGCACGTCATCCACCACCCAGCAGCTGCCCTGATGGATCATCAGCACTTCATCCTGCCACTGACGGTTGTCACGGCTCAGGTCAACCCGCAACGGTATGTTGCGCGCATCGCGGTTCGGAATCGTTGAGGCATCGGCCACGCTGGCGGCTGTCGGACCCTGCGAGAGGCTGGAGAAGATATCGCCATTGCGCCACTGCGCACCGGCGTTGCTGCCGCTGGCCGCCTGTAACGAACGATAAAGCGCGTCGCTCAGGTAGGGACGGTATTTCGCCAGCGTGTTGCTGTCGGGCAGTCCCGGCACCGGCTGTTCGATCCGCAGGTCATAAAACTGCTGAGCGACCTGGTCAGGACCGCCCTCAATGCAGGGCGCGGTTCGCGGCCCATTATCCTTAATCACGGGCTCCACGGTGGTACAGGCGCTGAGCAACAGGGCAGCCGGGATCATCAGCGCAAACGCATTGTTTCTCATCTCGATTTCCTTATGGTTCTCTGGCAAGGTGCCTTTTTAGCATAGAGTATAGCCATGCTTTTTAGTCGATAGAGCCTTAGTCCGGTTTTCAACAAGGAGAATGCGATGAAATTTTCAACTACCCCAACTCTGGAAGGTCACAGCATCAGCGACTATTGCGGCGTAGTCACCGGTGAAGCGATTCTGGGTGCCAACATCTTCCGTGATTTTTTTGCCGGGATCCGCGACGTGGTCGGTGGCCGTTCCGGTGCTTATGAGAAAGAGCTGCGCAAGGCGCGCGAGATCGCTTTTGACGAGCTGGAAGCGCAGGCGAAAGCGCTGGGCGCCAACGCTGTGGTCGGCATCGACATTGATTACGAAACGGTGGGCAAAGAGAGCAGCATGCTGATGGTCAGCGTCACCGGCACGGCGGTGATCCTGCGTTGAGACGCCTGCTGTTGCTGCTGACGGCGCTGCTGCTGGCCGGCTGCCAGACCGGCATAGAATCCCGCGACGGCTACTGGGCCGACCTGCGGCATCCGGCACAGGGTGCGCGCCCACGGGTGAAGGTGATCGTGATCCACTACACCGCCGAAGACTTTTCGTCGTCGCTGGCAACGCTGACGGATCGGGAGGTCAGCGCGCACTATCTGATCCCCCGTCAGCCGCCACAGCGCGCCGGGAAAGGGATCATCTGGCAGCTGGTGCCGGAGCAGCAGCTGGCCTGGCACGCCGGGCCCAGCTTCTGGCGCGGGGCCACCCGTATCAATGACACCTCAATTGGTATTGAACTGGTGAACCGGGGCTATCGTCGCACGCCGACCGGTCTCGAATGGCAGCCCTTTACGGTTGCACAGATGACGGCGCTGGAGGCGCTGCTGCGGGATATTGCCCGGCGTTACGCGATCCCACCGGAAAATATCGTTGGCCACAGTGATATCGCGCCGCAGCGCAAGCAGGATCCGGGACCGTGCTTTCCCTGGCAACAGCTGGCGCAGCGCGGACTCGGTGCCTGGCCGGATAGCCGTCGGGTGCAGTTCTGGCTGGCTGGCAAGGCGCCGCACGCGGCGGTGCCCGCAGATCAGGTTCTGACCCTGTTAAGCCGCTACGGCTATCCGGTGAGTGACGGGATGAGCGCGCGTGAGCAGCAAAAGGTGATTGCCGCCTTCCAGATGCATTTCCGGCCCGCAGATTATCGTGGGCTGCCCGATGCTGAGACGGCTGCGATAGCCGCCGCGCTGCTGGAACGCTATGGCGCGGCGCAGTAGCCGTTACTGCTGCAGAAACGCCTTCCAGTGTGCGACCACCTGTTCCAGCGCGGCACGATCCGTATCCAGATGGGTGACCAGACGGGTGCGGGTGCCCGCGCTGATTAATACCCCACGCGCTTTCATCCAGTCGCCCAGCGGCCTGACCTGCGCCTCCGGCACGGCAACAAACAGCATGTTCGTCTGCTGCTCAATGACGTTGACACCCAGCTCATGCAACTGCTCACCCAGCCAGGCCGCATTGTCATGATCCTCCTGCAGCCGCGCCACGTTATGTTCTAACGCATAAAGGCCAGCTGCCGCCAGAATGCCCGCCTGACGCATGCCGCCGCCGGTCATTTTCCGCCAGCGACATGCGCGCTCAATCAGCGCCGTGTCGCCGCACAGCAGGGACCCCACCGGTGTCCCCAGACCTTTTGAGAGACAGATAGTGAGACTGTCGCAGTAGCGGGCAATCGCCGCCAGCGTGGTCTGCTGCGCCACCACCGCATTAAAGATCCGTGCGCCATCAATGTGCAGCGCCAGCTGATGCGCGCGGGTAAAGGTCCAGGCCTGTTCCAGATAAGCCAGCGGCAGCACTTTGCCGTGATGGGTGTTCTCCAGACTCAGCAGACGGGTGCGGGCAAAGTGAATATCATCCGGCTTGATAGCGGCCGCCACCACATCGAGCGGCAGAGTACCGTCCTCGCTGGCCAGCACCGGCTGGGGCTGAATACTGCCCAGCACCGCCGCGCCACCCGCCTCATATTTGTAGTTGTGCGCCTGCTGACCCACGATATATTCATCGCCACGTTCACAGTGGCTCAGCAGCGCCACCAGGTTTGCCTGGGTACCGGTCGGAAAAAAGAGCGCGGCGGCTTTGCCACTGAGTCGTGCCGCCTCCGCCTCCAGCACATTCACGGTCGGATCGTCACGGTAGACATCATCACCGGTTTCGGCAGACATCATCGCGTTCAGCATGGCGGCGCTGGGCCGGGTCACGGTATCACTGCGTAAATCGATCACCTTATGCTCCTGAACGTAGCGGAAGACAAAAAAAAGGCGGGCATCGCGCCCGCCTGGATGGAACCCCTGTTTTACCGCAGCCAGTTGGTTTTCGCCAGTTCTACCACTTCATCCCCGCGACCGTTCATAATGGCGCGCAGCATGTAGAGGCTGAAGCCTTTGGCCTGCTCCAGTTTGATCTGCGGCGGCATCGCCAGCTCCTCTTTGGCGGTGATGACATCGACCAGCACCGGCCCGTCATGAGCAAATGCCTGCTCCAGCGCGCCGTTGAGTTCTGACGCTTTCTCCACCCGGATCCCTTTGATGCCGCAGGCCTGAGCGATGGCGGCAAAGTCGGGATTGTCCAGTTCGGTGCCGTCGGTCAGGTAGCCGCCCGCTTTCATCTCCATCGCCACAAAGCCCAGCACGCTGTTGTTGAAAATCACCAGTTTCACCGGCATTTTCAGCTGCGCCAGCGAGATAAAATCGCCCATCAGCATGCTGAATCCGCCGTCACCACACAGGGCCACCACCTGACGATTCCGATCGATGGACTGCGCGCCCAGCGCCTGCGGCATGGCGTTTGCCATTGAGCCGTGGTTAAACGATCCCAGCAGGCGACGTCTGCCGTTCATCTTCAGGTAGCGCGCCGCCCAGACGGTAGGCGTGCCGACGTCACAGGTGAAAATCGCATCCTCGCTGGCGTAGTGGCTGATCTGCTGCGCCAGATATTGCGGATGGATAGGCTGTTTGTCATTGGGCTGTGCCAGCTCATCCAGACTTTTCCTCGCCTCACGATAGTGCTTAACGGCGCTGTCGAGATGGGTACGATCGTTTTTGTGCGTCAGCTGCGGCAGCAACGCCTGCAGGGTGGTTTTCACGTCACCGACATAGGCCTCATCAACGTGGCAATGCGATCCCAGGCTGCCGGGATTGATATCGATCTGGATGATGCGCGCCTTTTCCGGATAGAAAGCGCGATAGGGGAACTGGGTACCCAGCAGCACCAGCGTCCCGGCGTTCATCATGGCGTGGAAACCCGATGAGAAGCCAATCAGGCCGGTCATCCCGACATCATAAGGGTTATCATATTCCAGGTGTTCTTTGCCGCGCAGCGCATGCACGATAGGGGCTTTCAGCGCTTTGGCCAGCGCGACCACTTCCTGGTGTGCTCCGGCACAGCCACTGCCGCACAGCAGCGTAATGTCGCTGGCGTCGTTCAGCGTACTGGCCAGCTGAGCCAGTTCGGCAGGCTGTGGCAGAACCTGCGGCAGCTGCGGTGGATACCACTCGGTGCGGGCGCTCTCCGGCGCTGGCTGCAACGCGATATCGCCGGGTAAGACCACCACCGAAACTCCCCGGTTCAGGATCGCTTTACGCATCGCGATGCCCAGCACCTGCGGTAACTGCTCCGGATTGGAGACCAGCTCGCAGTAGTGGCTGCATTCGCGGAACAACTCCTGCGGATGGGTTTCCTGAAAATAGCCGCTGCCGATTTCGCTGGAGGGGATGTGCGCGGCAATCGCCAGCACCGGCACGCGGTTGCGGTGGCAATCGAACAGACCGTTGATGAGATGTAAATTGCCCGGCCCGCAGGAGCCGGCGCAGACCGCCAGTTCGCCGCTGATGTGCGCTTCTGCGCCCGCCGCAAACGCCGCCACCTCTTCATGGCGCGTCGGCATCCATTCGATGGTGCCCATGCGATTAAGGCTGTCACTCAGGCCGTTCAGGGAGTCCCCGGTGACGCCCCAGATGCGTTTTACGCCCGCGCTTTCCAGCGTTTTGGCGACCAGCGCCGCCACGGTTTGTTTCATGCTCTTCTCCTTTGTCGGCTCGCCCTGATGTATGACGTGACCAGAACTGAAAAAAGAAGCGTAGACGACACGGCAGAAAAGCAGGCGTGAAAAAATGCGCTGGCAGCGCCGGGGGCGTGCAGAGGACGGGCCACTTTTCATCTCTGACCCTGTTCCCTGCGCGTTGCGCTTATTTATCGCGGCCAGGTAAATGGTGACCTGCGCATTTCAGACAGGGATCAGGCAGAGAAAAGGGCGATCAGAATCGGGGCCAGCAGGCTCATCACAAAGCCGTGTACGATGGCCGCCGGGACAATCTCATTGCCGCCCGCCCGCTGCAGCACCGGCAGGGTAAAGTCCATCGAGGTGGCGCCGCACAGGCCCAGCGCGCTCGAGCGATGGCGGCCAATCAGCGCCGGTATCAGCATGATCGCCACCAGTTCACGGACCAGGTCGTTGAAGAAGGCGGCACTGCCGATGACCGGGCCAAAGGCTTCGGTCATCAGGATCCCGGAGAGGGAGTACCAGCCAAAGCCGCTGGCCAACGCCAGACCGGTTTTCAGCGGCACGCCAAGCAGCAGCGCGGCGATCACGCCGCCAGCCAGCGCGCTGACCAGCACCACGCTGGCGACCAGCAGGCCGCGGCGGTTCAGGATAATCTGGCGCAGCGTCATCCCACTGCCGCGCAGCTGAATACCGACCAGGAACAGCAGAAAGATCAGGGCATATTCGCTGGCCGTCGAAGCATGATGCAGCAGCGGCCACTGCGTCAGGCCGAGCAGAAAACCGATCACCACCACGCCGCAGAGCTTCAGCGAGTCCAGCGCCATATGCAGCCGCGACGGCAGCTTCTCCTGGCGATGCGCATGCTGCCAGGGGGCATATTTTTCCAGTCCGCGCAGTGCCAGCAGGTTACAGATCAGGATGCAGAATGCAGCCACCAGCGCGGTGTGAAACACCGCCAGCAGGTTGCTGCTGAGGTTGTCGAGAAAGGCCAGACTGATGCCCATAAAAAACAGAATGACGTAAACCATCCAGCCCAGGAGCTGGTTGACCCGGCGCAGGGTTGCGGTCTGTCGGAAGGGTAACAGCCAGCCCGCCACCAGCGGCAGCAGAATAATCAGAAGTCCGGAGTACATAACAGCAGGTTCCATCCCTGGGAAAAGAGGCGACAAGCTAACGAAAAAGGGTGACAGAGTAAACCCCGAAAACGCGGCTTGACCGGCTGGCTTACGGCAACCATTCTTCTTATAAACTGAGGATGGACGCCTGTGATTCTGGAACATATTGATATTCGGGGTTTCCGCGGCATCAATAAGCTTTCACTGCCTTTGACCCGGACCAACCTGTTGATTGGTGAGAACGCCTGGGGCAAATCCAGCCTGCTGGATGCCCTGAGCCTGTTGCTGTCGCCGCATCAACCGGCGCACATTTTTACGCCCGCCGATTTTCACTTTACCCCGGGCGAGGCGGATGATCCGATGCGCCGTCTGTCGGTTCTGTTTCACTTTCGCGACGATGAGCACGAAGCCGATGAGCTGTTCGCTCCCTTCTGGCAGCGTGACGCTCAGGGACAGCGCAGACTCTTTTACCGCGTCAGCGCCATCTGGCGGGATAGCGGTATTGAAACCCAGCGCCGTTTTACAGACGCTGACGGTCAGCTGTTGCCTGAGCCTGGCTGTGCCGGGGCCATCGATCGATTGCTGAAACGTCATCCGGTTCTGCGACTTCGCGATGCGCGTTTCAGCAAGCGGACCCGGGGGAGTGCGCCGCTGGATTCTGCGCATACCCCGTTGCTGGCGGGGATGGAGTCGCTGGCGCGCGATCTGGCGCGCCATCCACAGCAGCTCAGCGATGAGGCGCTGCGGCAGGGACTAAAGACCATGCAGCAGCTGATGCAGCACTACTTTCAGGTGCAGACGCCGGAAACCGGTCAGGCGGCGCGGCCGCGGGATGGGCAGACGCGCGACGGCGGGCAGGGCTGGCGGGCGCTGGATCACCTCAACCAGCTGATTGCCGGAACGGACTCCCGCAGCCGCCAGCTGATCCTGCTGCAGATCTTTACCCTGCTGATCGCGGCGCGGGGCGATCTGCCTCTTGCCGCGATGCCCGGCCGCTGCTGCTGATTGAAGACCCGGAAACCCGGCTGCACCCGATTATGCTCTCGGTAGCGTGGAACCTGCTGAGGCTGCTGCCGCTGCAGAAAATTGCCACCACCAATTCCGCTGAACTGCTGTCGCAGGTGCCGGTGGAAAATGTCTGCCGTCTGGTGCGTGAATCGTCGCGCGTAGCGGCCTGGCGCATCGGTCCGGAAGGACTGAGTGCCGAAGAGAGTCGGCGTATCGGCTTTCATATCCGTGTCAACCGTCCTGCGGCGCTGTTCGCCCGCTGCTGGCTGCTGGTGGAGGGGGAGACCGAAGTCTGGATCATGAATGAGCTGGCGCAGCAGTGTGGCTACAACTTTGCGGCTGAAGGGATCAAAGTGATTGAGTTTGCGCAGTCCGGCCTCAAGCCCCTGCTGAAGTTTGCCCGGCGTATGGGCATCGCCTGGCATGTGCTGACCGATGGCGATCAGGCGGGGCATAAGTATGCCGCCACGGCGCGCAGTCAGCTGCAGCCGGGTGACGCGGAGCCGCGTTTTCTGACGCAGCTACCGGCGCTGGATATGGAAAATTTTCTTTATCAGCACGGCTTCCAGGAGGTTTATCATCAGATGGCGCACCTGCCGTTAAACGTTCCGATGAGTTCCAGGCGTATTATTACCAAAGCGATTCACCGCAGTTCCAAACCTGAGCTGGCGATTGCGGTAGCCTCATCGGCGGCAGAGCGCGGGCCAGAGGCGATTCCGCCACTGATGCGGCAGATGTTTGCCCGGGTTATCCGGCTGGCACAGGGGCAGGCAGACTGAATGCCCTAAATGAAAATGCCAGCGGCACGGGCTGGCATTTGGGTCCACCGTTCATAAGGGGAGAAGTGTCAGGCCACAACCTGCACCTCAACGGGGACGATGAGGCTGGCGTGATTGCCTTTCGGACCTTCATGAACATCGAACTGAACCTGCTGGCCTGCCTTTAGCGTTCGGTAGCCCTCCATCTGAATGGTGGAGTAGTGCGCAAAAATATCGTCGCCGCCTCCGATCGGACAGATAAAGCCAAAGCCTTTGGAATTATTGAACCATTTAACGGTGCCCGTCTCCATGCTTTTACTTCCCTCGCAAGACATTTTATAAGTAGGTGAGGTCTCAGACGCTGTGAGTCAGAGTTGATTAAAACTCAATCAGCCTGTGCAGGTAGAATGTAGAGAAAGCGCCGCTGGCGTCAAGCAAACCACCGGGCCAGGTGGGGAAAAAATCATCAAAATTTGAGGCAGTTAACGCTATTGCGAATTTTGTGATGCAGGTCGCGCGAGGAAATTTCTGAATAAATTTTCAGCAGCGGCCAGCGGCTTGACAGACATGTTAAACTCTCAGGATGTAGCGACGTAAAAGCTCAAAGCGAAATCTCAACGGAACACTATGGCAAACACAAACGACTGGCTTAATTTTGAACATCTGGCCGAAGACAAAGTACGCGAAGGGTTAAAGCCGCCTTCAATGTATAAAGTCATTCTGAATAATGACGATTATACACCTATGGAATTTGTTATTGACGTTGTACAAAAGTTCTTTTCTTATGATGTTGAACGTGCAACGCAGCTGATGTTGAAAGTTCACTATCACGGCAAGGCGATCTGTGGTGTATTTACTGCAGAAGTCGCCGAAACAAAAGCGGCCCAGGTGAACAACTATGCGCGGGAAAATCATCATCCGTTGCTGTGTACGCTGGAAAAAGCCTGAACACGTCTCCATATAGGAAACTGGTAAGGGCGATAATTGGGGGAGGTGCCTAATGCTCAATCAAGAACTGGAACTCAGTTTAAATATGGCTTTCGCCAGAGCGCGTGAGCACCGTCATGAATTTATGACCGTCGAGCATCTGTTACTGGCATTGCTCAGTAACCCGTCGGCCAGAGAGGCACTGGAAGCCTGTACGGTGGACCTTGTGGCTCTAAGGCAGGAACTCGAAGCCTTCATCGAACAAACCACGCCGGTGCTGCCCGCCAGCGAAGAGGAGCGTGATACCCAACCGACGCTCAGCTTCCAGCGCGTTCTGCAGCGTGCGGTTTTCCATGTCCAGTCATCCGGTCGCAGCGAAGTCTCCGGTGCGAATGTGCTGGTCGCCATTTTCAGCGAGCAGGAGTCGCAAGCGGCCTATCTGTTACGCAAACATGAAGTCAGCCGCCTTGATGTGGTGAATTTCATCTCTCACGGTACGCGCAAAGATGAGCCGGGCCAGGCGCCAGGCGCAGAAAATCCGGTTAACGAAGAGCAAGCAGGCGGGGAGGAGCGTATGGAAAACTTCACCACCAATCTTAATCAGCTTGCTCGCGTCGGTGGGATTGATCCACTGATTGGTCGCGATAAAGAGCTGGAACGTACCATTCAGGTGCTGTGCCGTCGCCGTAAAAATAACCCGCTGCTGGTGGGGGAATCCGGTGTCGGTAAAACCGCCATTGCAGAAGGTCTCGCCTGGCGCATCGAGCAGGGCGACGTGCCGGAAGTGATGAAAGAGTGCACCATCTACTCGCTGGATATTGGTTCGCTGTTAGCTGGCACCAAATACCGGGGTGACTTTGAAAAACGGTTCAAAGCGCTGCTTAAGCAGCTGGAGCAGGACGAACACAGCATTCTGTTTATCGATGAGATCCACACCATCATCGGTGCAGGGGCAGCGTCCGGTGGCCAGGTCGATGCGGCCAACCTGATCAAACCGCTGCTTTCCAGCGGCAAGATTCGGGTGATGGGTTCTACCACCTATCAGGAGTTCAGCAACATCTTCGAAAAGGATCGTGCGCTGGCGCGTCGTTTCCAGAAGATCGATATCACGGAGCCGTCTGTTGATGAGACCGTACAGATCCTGAATGGCCTGAAAACCAAGTATGAAGCGCATCACGATGTGCGTTATACCGCGAAAGCGGTGCGCGCCGCCGTGGAGCTGGCGGTGAAATATATCAATGACCGTCATCTGCCTGACAAGGCGATTGATGTCATCGATGAAGCGGGTGCGCGTGCGCGCCTGATGCCTGCCAGCAAGCGCAAGAAAACCATCAATGTCTCCGACATTGAAACCGTGGTTGCGCGTATTGCCCGTATTCCGGAGCAAAGCGTCTCTGCAACTGATCGCGATACGCTGAAAAATCTGGGCGACCGTCTCAAAATGCTGGTCTTTGGTCAGGACAACGCCATTGAGGCGCTGACCGAAGCGATCAAAATGAGCCGCGCAGGTCTGGGTCAGGATCGCAAGCCTGTAGGTTCCTTCCTGTTTGCCGGACCAACCGGTGTCGGTAAGACAGAAGTGACCGTGCAGCTGGCGAAAGCGCTGGGTATCGAGCTGCTGCGCTTTGATATGTCTGAGTACATGGAGCGTCACACCGTCAGTCGTCTGATTGGTGCGCCTCCGGGATACGTCGGCTTTGATCAGGGCGGTCTGCTGACGGATGCCGTTATCAAGCATCCTCATGCGGTGGTGCTGCTGGATGAGATTGAGAAAGCGCACCCGGATGTGTTCAACCTGCTGCTGCAGGTGATGGATAACGGTATGCTGACCGATAACAACGGACGCAAAGCGGACTTCCGCAACGTGGTGCTGGTCATGACCACTAACGCCGGTGTGCGTGAAACGGAACGTAAGTCGATTGGCCTGATTCATCAGGACAACAGCACCGACGCAATGGAAGAGATCAAAAAGATCTTTACGCCAGAGTTCCGTAACCGTCTCGACAACATCATCTGGTTCAGTCACCTGTCACCAGAGGTGATTCATCAGGTGGTCGACAAGTTTATTGTCGAGTTGCAGGCGCAGCTGGATGCCAAAGGCGTGTCGCTGGAAGTCAGTGATGAAGCCCGCGACTGGCTGGCGGAAAAGGGTTACGACAAGGCGATGGGCGCGCGTCCGATGGCGCGTACCGTGCAGGACAGCCTGAAAAAACCATTAGCCAATGAGCTGCTGTTTGGTTCGCTGGTGGATGGTGGCTCGGTATCCGTGGCGCTGGATCGTGAAAAAGGTGAACTGACCTATCACTTCCTGAGTGCGGAAAAACGGAAAACTGAAGGCACGGTGCATTAATCGCCTGCTGCAGATGTGAAAAAGGCCGGATAATTATCCGGCCTTTTTTTTCGCTGCAACCTGAAGGGCGGCGAAATTAATGTCTGTTAGCGACTACGGAAGACAATGCGGCCTTTGCTCAGGTCGTACGGGGTCAGCTCAACGGTCACTTTGTCGCCCGTCAGGATGCGGATGTAGTTTTTGCGCATTTTACCGGAGATATGAGCAGTAACCACGTGTCCGTTCTCAAGTTCTACGCGGAACATGGTGTTAGGTAACGTATCCAGTACGGTACCTTGCATTTCAATATTGTCTTCTTTGGCCATCGAATCCTCTGGGTGTACTACCTTTCAGTTGAACCGGCAAGATAATGCCCAATTCAACGATTTATGTAAAGAACCGTCGGCGATTTTGCCAACGCTTTGCCGGGGGTGCTCGTCAGTGGCGGGCATCCGGTAAAATTAGGGTGTTTATGTGGCGTCTGCGGGGGATTAGCGGGCTAAGAATCTGTATCAACCGGTTACACGCGCACGATTGAAAACAGTTCCGAGAGTGCGTTGAGATTCCCAGCCTGGCAATTCCG
This sequence comes from Pantoea anthophila, assembly GCF_026104315.1. NCBI lineage: Bacteria > Pseudomonadati > Pseudomonadota > Gammaproteobacteria > Enterobacterales > Erwiniaceae > Pantoea > Pantoea anthophila. The sequence continues at coordinate 2,639,273 of NZ_CP110473.1, read as the reverse complement.
GCTCGTTATTGCGAAGCGCGGACGACATACCAAACCCGACTATTATACCACTTAACCGTCTTTATGTGTGCAAAACATCTCGGCGTGACTAAAAAAGGGTCTGGGTCTGCCAGCAGCCTTCGCTGACCGGCTGGCTGGCAAAGTTCTGGACATAGTGCAGATAGTCACTGCGGGGGATCTCCTGCGCGCCCAGCGAGGCGGTGTGCGGGTTAAGCACCTGGCAATCGACCAGACGCCCCTGATGGCGGATGAAATGCTGGCAAAAAACTAACAGCGCGGTTTTCGAGGCATTCTGCTGGCGGCTGAACATCGACTCGCCGCAGAAAATCTGCCCCATCGCCAGCCCATACATGCCCCCCACCAGCTGATGCGCGTCCCACACCTCAATGGAGTGGGCGTGGCCCAGCTCATAGAGTCGCAGCCAGGCGCGCTTCATTTCAAACGTGATCCAGGTGCCTTCTTCGCGTCCGCTGGCGCAACCCTCGATCACCTCGGCAAATGCCTCATTCATCGTGACGCGATAGGGCGACTGGTTATGGAAACGCTTCATGCTGCGGCTGAGATGGAACTGCTCAGGCAGAAGAACTGCGCGGGGATCGGGTGACCACCACAGGATAGGATCGCCGGACGAAAACCACGGGAAGATGCCGCGCTGATACGCATTCAGTAACCGGGCAGGGGAGAGGTCCCCCCCCATGGCCAGCAGGCCATTCGGCTCACGCAGTGCCATTTCAGGAGGCGGAAATTGCAGAGATTCCCGTGACAGTTGTATCAGTCTCATCGCGATAGGTTACTCATCAGCATTTCGCTAAGACTATAGCGCAATCCGTTGCCGGAAACGCCAGTAGCGACCCGCTTTTGAGATTAATTCGCAATGGCTGCCCTGTTCGACAATCGTCCCGTTGTCCATCACACAGATGCGATCCATCTTTTCCAGACCGCTCAGGCGATGGGTAATCATAATGACGGTTTTTCCGGCGGTCAGCTGCTGCAGCAGGGCGAGAATATGCTGTTCGGTGGTGGCATCCAGTCCTTCGGTGGGTTCATCCAGCAGCCAGAGATCGCCGTCGTGCAGTAATGCGCGCGCCAGCGCCAGCCGACGCAGTTCACCACCGGAAAGCGGCCGGCCGCCTTCGCCCATCCAGGCATTTAAGCCTTCCTGATTCTCCAGCAGGCGCTGCAGGCCAACCTGGTTCAGTACGTGATTCAGTTGCTCATCACTGGCATCGGGAGAGGCCAGCAGTAAGTTATCGCGCAGGCTCTGACTGAAAAGATGCACCCGCTGAGTAACCACACTGATGCGCTGGCGCAGTGCTGATTCTGACCAGGCGGCGATCGGCAGATCGTTCAGGCGGATATCACCCTGCTGGCTGTTCCAGCCGCGGGTCAGCAGCGCCAGCAGGGTGGATTTTCCGCAGCCGGTGGGCCCGAGTAGCGCAATGTGTTCACCCGCATCCACCTTAAGCGTAAATTGATCAAGCACCCGGTCTGGCCGATCGGGATAGCTGAAGTCGAGCCGATCGATATCGACCGTCAGGCTGCCGGGCCGGGCAGCGGAATGGGCCGGAAAGGTGATGGCAGGTGACTGTTCGATAATGTCACTGACCCGCTGAGCCGCGGTGGTCACCTGAGACATCGGCAGAAAGGCGCCCGCGACCGGAGCCAGCGCCTCAAAGGCTGCCAGCGCGCAAAACACGACCAGCGCAATCAGCGAGCCGGGGAGTTGCTGCTGACTGACTGTCGCAGCCCCAAGCCAGAGCAGAAGTGTAACCGTCACGCCGCTAATCAGCAGCAGCAGGCTCTGCGCCAGGGCCTGCAGACGCTGCTGCTGGCTTTGCGACTGCTGCCACTGCTGTTCATCCTCATCCAGTCGCTGACGCCACGCCGGCGACGCACCGTATAACGTCAGTTCTGCCTGCGCCGTCAGCCACTGCATCAGCTGTAAGCGCCAGCGGGCGCGGCCACGCGCAATGGCGACGCCCGCGGGCCGGCCCAGGCGATAAAAGAGCGCGGGCATCACGATCAGGGTGACCAGCATGATGCCGCCCAGCGTCAGGGCCAGCCCGATGTCGATGAAACTCATGCCCGTAGTGACCACCACGATGACCACCAGGGCACCGGTCAGCGGCGAAATGACGCGCAGATAGAGATGATCCAGCGTGTCCACATCGGCCACAAAGCGGTTGAGCAGATCCGCCTGCCGGAACCGCAACAGCTGGCCGGGCGAAAGCGCCATCAGACGGCTGAAGGTGTGGAGACGCAGATGCTGAAGCACCCGGAAAGTCGCATCGTGACTCACCAGGCGTTCCGCATAGCGCGCCGCCGTACGAATAATGGCGGCGCCCCGCACGCCGGCCGCAGGCAGCATATAGTTAAAGCTGTAGAGGCCTGCCACGCCTGCGACGGATGAGGCGGCCAGAAACCAGCCAGACAGGGTCAGCAGGCCAATACTCGCCAGCAGGGTCGCAATCGCCAGGACGATGCCCAGCGCGAGGCGAAAAGGGTGGCGGAGCCAGAGACGAAGAAAGGGGCGCAGGGCGGACATCAGCGGATCTCCTGTTGACGATGTTGCAGCATCTCACGAAAAGCACCGGGCTGTTGCGACAGCGCCTGCCACTCTCCCTGCTGCACCAGCTTACCCGCCTCCATAACCCAGAGGGTCTGCCAGCGGCTCAGCGTATCAATCTGATGGGTAATCATCAGCGTGGTCTGTCGGGAGGCCGCCTGATTCAGCGCTGCCATTACGTGACGTTCGCTGAGTGCGTCCAGGCTGGCAGCGGGTTCATCAAGCAGTAAAAAATGCGACCTTTTGTAGAGCGCGCGCGCGACGGCGACCCGCTGCGCCTGACCCACAGAGAGCAGCTGACCACCCTCGCCGGGGCGGGTCCCGATGCCGTCGGGCAGACGCGGCAGGAACTCATTAATTCCGCACGCCTCCAGCAGCGCGGCAAATCGTTCCGCCTCCCAGGCTGCATTCATCACGATGTTGTCACGGAGCGTGGCGGCCGGTAGCTGAGGGTTCTGTCCTACCCAGCTGAGCTGCTGATGCCAGTCCGCCCGCTGCAGATCGCGCAATTCAACCCCGTTAGCCCTGAGCGATCCCCGGTAAGGCAGGAAGCCGAGCAGGGCGTTCATCAGCGCCGTTTTGCCAGCCCCGCTCTGACCGACCAGCGCAATCTGCTCACCGGCGGCGATGGTAAACGTGAGCGGGCCACACAGTACCTGACCATCCGGGGCGCAGACTTCCAGCTGGTCGGCGGTCAGCGAGAGGGAGCGATCGGCCGTGAAGGGGCTCTGACCCTGCTGAGGTGTGGCGGCTGGCGTAGCCTGCATAAACGTTTCGAGTGCATCGGCAGCGCCTACCGCCTGAGCTTTCGCATGATAAAACGCGCCGAGATCGCGCAGTGGCTGAAAAAATTCTGGCGCCAGAATCAGTACCAGAAAACCGGCGAACAGCGTTACGCCGCGGCCATAGTCGCCGAAATGCAATTCGCCCAGATAGGAGAAGCCAAAATAGACTGCCACGACGGCAATCGCCAGGGAGGCAAAAAATTCCAGTACGGCGGAGGAGAGAAAAGCGAGGCGCAGCACTTCCATGGTGCGCTGGCGAAAATCGGTGGTGGCGTCTGCCACTGCCTGCTGCTCTGCTGCACCCCGATAGAAGAGTCGCAGCGTCTCCCGGCCGCGCAGGCGATCCAGGAAGTTACCGCTCAGACGCGCCAGCACCAGGAAGTTCCGCCGGTTGGCTTCAGCGGCGCCAATCCCCACCAGCGCCATAAACAGTGGAATCAGAGGGGCGGTGGCAAACAGGATCAGACCCGCGGTCCAGTTGAGCGGAAAAATCGTCAGCAGAATGCAGCAGGGGATCAGCACTGCCAGCGTCATCTGCGGCAGATAGCGTGCATAGTACTCCTGCATCTCTTCAATCTGTTCCAGCAGCAGGGTCGCCCAGCTACCGGCCGGTTTACCCTGAATCCACGCCGGACCCAGCCCGGCGAGCCGGTCCAGCACCTGCTGGCGTAACGCCTGACGGATCGCCTGCCCGGCACGATAGCCGGTCCGTTCACGGGCATAATTTATCAGGGCGCGCAGCACAAAGCAGAGCAGCAACAGCAGCAGGCTGGCCGTCACGGTTTCACGCGGCTGTTGCCCGATGATCAGCGTCTGAAGCAGTGAGGCCAGTAAACCTGCCTGGGCAATAATCAGCAGGGCACTGACGGTGCCCAGCAGCGTATTCAGGCGCAACCAGCGACCGCCGAAATGACGCTGCTGACGAAGCCAGCGGGTGAGATGCTGCTGCCGCGATTTATCCATGCGAGACCATGCTAAATGTCGATGATGGGGAGGAGAGGGAAAGGCATTTCCCTCCTTTCTGGCGCCAGAATCTAGCATGAGGGCAATAAAAAAGGCGACTGAAAAACCGTCGCCTGGAACATTTGAGATCAGCGGGTTAACAACTTACTGATCGTTTTTAACTAATCCATCAAGAAAACGCTCAGCGTCTAACGCCGCCATACAACCGGTGCCCGCAGAGGTGATCGCCTGGCGGTATGTGTGGTCCATCACATCACCTGCCGCAAACACACCCGGGATGCTGGTCTGCGTCGCGTTTCCGTGCAGGCCGGACTGCACTTTAATGTAGCCATTTTCCAGCGCCAGCTGTCCGTCGAAAATTGCGGTATTCGGGCTGTGGCCGATAGCGACAAACAGACCTGCCACATCCAGCGATTCGGTTTCCTCGTTCTGCGTCGAGCGCAGGGTCACCCCGGTGACGCCCATCTGGTCGCCGACCACCTCTTCCAGCGTGCGATGCGTGTGCAGCACGATATTCCCGTTGCGCACTTTCTCCATCAGACGATCAATCAGGATCTTCTCTGCACGGAAGCTGTCACGGCGATGGATCAGATGCACTTCAGACGCGATGTTCGCCAGGTAGAGTGCCTCTTCAACGGCCGTATTGCCACCACCAATCACGGCCACTTTCTGGTTGCGGTAGAAGAAACCGTCGCAGGTGGCGCAGGCAGAGACGCCTTTGCCTTTGAACGCCTCTTCGGAAGGCAGACCCAGGTAGCGCGCTGACGCACCCGTCGCAATGATCAGGGCGTCAGCCGTGTATTCGCCGCTGTCGCCGGTCAGACGGAACGGACGGTTCTGCAGATCAACGGTGTGGATGTGATCGAAAATGATCTCAGTATTGAATTTTTCGGCATGCTCATGCATACGCTCCATCAGTGATGGACCTGTCAGATCGTGCGGGTCGCCCGGCCAGTTCTCCACTTCAGTGGTCGTGGTCAGCTGTCCGCCTTTTTCCAGACCGGTGATCAGCACCGGGTTCAGGTTGGCGCGTGCAGCATAAACCGCTGCGGTATAACCCGCTGGGCCGGAGCCCAGAATGAGTAGCTTACTGTGTTTGGCCGTACTCATGCGTTCCTCAGTTTCATTCGGCTGACATAGCCTGCGATTGTAGGGAATATCCGGCAGCAATGACAAGGTTTAGGCAATTTTGTTAACGATAGCTGCAAGTGGCGTAGACGATGAATGGCAACTTTGCCTCTGCAATGCGCCAAAAGGGGGCAAAACTCCGCTTAAGCGGTGCAATAGCTGAAAAAACCTCATTTAAAAACAGTAACCCAGCGGTCTGTCTGGCATCTTGTCCTGAATTTGGTGATTTTACTTTGACAATCGCCTGCGCTTTTGCGAAAACATTATCAGAAGCGGATAACATTTATCGGAACAAAACAGGTTTTCATCGCCTGTTTTGCACTTAACGCCGAATAAAAGCAGCCTGGTATGGATAATGACGCATGATGTGGACAGACAGCATGCGTCATATCGATAAGTCTCACCCACAGGCTCTGTTAGCTCACTTCAAAAATGCCCCGAACAATGAGCGTTTTCAGGGTGTGGCAGGTAAAGGGAAGGAATGAAGAGAGACAATAATAATGGTAGATAATAAGAAACGCCCCGGGAAAGATCTCGACAGAATTGACAGGAACATTCTGAACGAACTTCAGAAAGATGGTCGTATTTCAAACGTAGAGCTTTCCAAACGCGTAGGATTATCGCCTACGCCATGTCTTGAGCGCGTGCGCCGTCTCGAACGTCAGGGATTTATTCTTGGCTACACCGCACAGCTGAACCCGCACTATCTTGATGCTTCTCTGCTGGTATTCGTTGAGATTACTCTGAATCGTGGTGCGCCGGATGTGTTTGAGCAATTTAACGCCGCTGTGCAAAAACTTGAGGAAACTCAAGAGTGTCACCTCGTTTCCGGTGATTTCGACTACCTGCTGAAAACGCGCGTTCCTGACATGTCTGCCTATCGTAAGTTGCTGGGTGAGACCCTGTTGCGCCTGCCGGGCGTAAACGACACGCGAACCTATGTCGTCATGGAAGAGGTCAAACAGAGCAATCGCCTGGTGATCAAGACTCGCTGATGCGGGGCAGGTGCAAAACCTGAGATATTTCGGTACACTCCTGTGAATTCATACAGGATCAGCGTCGGGCTTGCCCGACGCTGTTGCTTCTTACTTTACAGGCACCTGGAGAGTCCTCTTGAGCCAGGAATATACAGAAGATAAAGACGTTACGTTACAGTCGCTGAGCAGTGGACGTCGTCTGCTGGAAGCGTTGCTCATTCTGGTGGCGCTGTTTGCCATCTACCTGATGGTTTCACTGGTCAGTTTTAACCCTTCCGACCCGAGCTGGTCGCAAACGGCCTGGCATGAACCTATCCACAATATCGGCGGCAGCGTCGGTGCCTGGCTGGCTGACACCTTACTTTTCATCTTTGGTGTAATGGCGTACGCCATTCCGCCGGTTATCCTGGGTCTGTGCTGGATTGCCTTCCGTCAGCGCGATAATCAGGACTATTTTGACTACTTTGCTGTCGGGCTGCGCCTGATCGGCGTTCTTGCGCTGGTGGTCACCACCTGTGGCATGGCGGCACTCAACGCAGATGACATCTGGTACTTTGCCTCAGGCGGGGTGATCGGCAGCCTGGTGAGTAATGCCATCGCTCCCTGGTTCAGTCCGGCTGGCGGCACGCTGATGCTGCTCTGCGTCTGGGCGGCAGGTATCACGCTGTACACTGGCTGGTCATGGCTCACTATCGCCGAGAGAATTGGTGGGGTCGTGATGGGCGTTCTGACCTTTGCCAGCAACCGCTCCCGTCACGATGAACCCTGGCAGGAAGAGGATGAACAGGATTCGCGTGAGTATGATGACGCGCCTGTGCTGCATACCGGCGATCAGGATGATGATGTGCTGCTGTCTGCCCCCCGCAAAGCCGCTGAACCCTCACCGTCTGAGCAGGATCCGTTGCTGGCTAAAGCCGCCGCAGCCACCAGCGCGGGCGTCGCCACTACCGCAGAAGCAGCCGATGTGCTGCTGACTCCGGCTGCGCCTGTTGCAGCGGCAACGCCAGGAACGGCTGCGTCCGCGGCGCCTGCAGCCGTACCGCCATCAGCGGTGCATCCAGCAGCAGAAAGCCTGTCGGCCTCGCAGCAAGCTGCGCCTGTACAGCCGGCCCCGGCTCAGAGCGCCCCTGCTTATGCGGCAGCGTCTGCGCCGACGGCAACGCAGAGTGCATCTGCGCCTGCTGCCGCACCTCCGCTTTATCACTTTGAAATGCCTGACGAGGCGCCAGCGGTTCCGGCGTTCAGTGCCTGTGACGATGATGAGCCGAAAATGGGGAACTGGCGCGACACGCCGGTCAACCCTGTTGTGCCCGCCGCAACAGCCGCGGTCACCGCCGCTGCCGCCGCCTCCCGAACCGCGACGCGAACGGCCCCGGTCTTTGACCTGGCACCTGAAACGAATCTGAATCCGCAGGTTAAGCAGGGTATTGGCCCGGCATTGCCGCGTCCCAATCCGGTAAAACTGCCTACCCGCCGTGAGCTGGCCTCGTATGGTATTAAGTTACCTTCGCAGCGTATGGCTGAAGAGAAAGCGAAAGCGGAAAGCGCTGAATCGACTGCGGCTGCATCCGATCTTCCGACTCAGGAGGCTGAAGAAGCGCAGCAGCAGGCTGAACTGCGCCAGGCCTTCCAGTCTGAACAGCAGCAGCGGTATGGCGCCGGCTGGCAGCAGGATGATGAGGAAGAACAGGAGGCGCAGCAGCAGGCCGCCCTGGCGCGGCAGTTCGCCGAACAGCAGCAGCAGCGCTATGAACCGCAAGAGCGAAAAGAACCGGTCTTTAATCTGGATACCGCGTCAGCCTTTGATTTTTCGCCAATGAAAGATCTGGTTGATGAAGGCCCGTCTGAACCGTTGTTCACCATTGCCGCTACGCCGGAACCAGAAGCGCCGGCGGTTTCACATGAACCCTGGCAGCAGGTGCGTGAGGTGTCAGAACCGCAGGCTCCGGCTCAGGTTCCTGCTCCCCCACGCTATGCGCCAGCAGAGCCCGCCTATGCTCCGCCAGCGGCAACGCCTGAGCCGGATTATGCTGCGCCTGCTTACAGCGCCCCGGCCGCGCCTCAGGCTCCGACCCACTCTGCATCAGCCTACGCTGCGCCCGCTGCTCCTGCTTATCATGCACCGGCTGCGGACAATGCTGCGCCCGCTTATGGTTCGCCAGCGGCTCCGGTTCAGCCGGTTGAAGAAGCGAAGCTGTCACTGCATGACAGCCTGATCCACCCGTTCCTGATGCGCCATGAGCAGCCGCTGGAGAAACCTTCCACGCCGCTGCCTTCGCTGGATCTGCTGACCGCACCGCCGGAAGAGGAAGAGCCGGTAGATATGTTCTCGCTGGAGCAGACTGCCCGCCTGGTGGAGTCGCGTCTGGGTGACTATCGCGTCAAGGCGGAGGTGGTCGGCATTTCACCGGGGCCGGTCATCACCCGTTTCGAGCTTGACCTGGCGCCGGGTGTGAAAGCGGCACGTATCTCCAACCTGTCACGCGACCTGGCTCGCTCACTGTCGACAGTCGCGGTGCGTGTGGTGGAAGTCATCCCAGGCAAACCTTATGTCGGTCTGGAACTGCCTAACAAGCATCGTCAGACCGTCTATCTGCGTGAAGTGCTGGATTGTCCTAAATTCCGTGACAATACCTCTCCGCTGGCTGTGGTGCTGGGTAAAGACATTGCCGGTCAGCCGGTCGTCGCCGATCTGGCGAAAATGCCTCACCTGCTGGTTGCCGGTACGACCGGTTCCGGTAAATCGGTGGGCGTAAACGCCATGATCATCAGCATGCTTTATAAGGCGACGCCGGAAGAAGTGCGCTTTATCATGATCGACCCGAAAATGCTCGAACTGTCGGTCTATGAAGGCATTCCGCACCTGCTGACGGAAGTGGTAACCGACATGAAGGATGCGGCGAATGCGCTGCGCTGGAGCGTGGGTGAGATGGAGCGTCGCTACAAGCTGATGTCGGCGCTGGGCGTGCGTAACCTGGCGGGCTACAACGAAAAAGTTGAGCAGGCGGAAGCGATGGGACGGCCGATTCCTGATCCGTTCTGGAAGCCGGGTGACAGCATGGATATGACGCCGCCGGTGCTGGAGAAACTGCCTTACATCGTGGTAATGGTCGATGAGTTTGCTGACCTGATCATGGCGGTCGGTAAAAAGGTTGAAGAGCTGATTGCGCGCCTGGCACAGAAAGCCCGTGCTGCCGGTATTCACCTGGTGCTGGCCACACAGCGTCCTTCTGTCGATGTTATTACCGGTCTGATTAAAGCGAACATCCCGACACGTATCGCCTTTACCGTTTCCAGCAAAATTGACTCGCGCACCATCCTCGATCAGGGTGGCGCAGAGTCGCTGCTGGGTATGGGTGACATGCTCTACATGCCGCCAAACTCCTCAATACCGATTCGTGTTCATGGCGCGTTTGTTCGCGACCAGGAAGTGCACGCGGTGGTTCAGGACTGGAAAGCGCGTGGCCGTCCGCAATATATCGAAAATATTACGGCGGGCGAAGAGAGCGAAAGTGCCGGTGGAATGGAAAGTGATGAAGAGCTGGATCCGCTGTTTGATCAGGCTGTCAGCTTTGTCATCGACAAACGCCGCGCGTCGATTTCAGGCGTGCAGCGTCAGTTCCGCATCGGCTATAACCGCGCGGCACGGATCATTGAACAGATGGAAGCGCAGGGTATCGTCTCTGCACCCGGACACAATGGCAACCGTGAAGTGCTGTCGCCACCGCCACACGATATGTAACGGTTAACAGGTTGTAACACGTCTTAATGAGCCAGTTCCGACTGGCTCATTGTTTTTATGCGGTTTATCCCCCATATCTGAATCAGCTTTCGGTTTTTTCCTCTATCCTGATGGCGGAACGGCGACCAGGCTTAAAGCAGTCATCGATGGGAACGTTTAAATAAGGAATTGAAGCAGATGAAATTACGCGTAATCGCTCTGGGCCTGTTGGCCACCTTTGCATCAGCCAGCGTGCTGGCTGATGCATCCAGTGATCTGCAACAGCGCCTGAATAAGGTCAGCAGCTTCCACGCCAGTTTCACACAAAAAGTCACGGACAGCAGTGGCGCCAGCGTGCAGGATGGTGAAGGCGAGCTGTGGGTCAAGCGTCCCAGCCTGTTTAACTGGCATATGACCGCCCCGGACGAAAGCATCATCATCTCTGACGGCAAATCGCTGTGGTTCTACAACCCGTTTGTTGAACAGGCGACGGTCAGCCTGCTGCAGAATGCGACGAGCAACACGCCGTTTATGCTGATTGCCCGCAACCAGTCCAATGACTGGAAGCAGTACAACATCAAACAGCAGGGCGACAATTTCGAACTGACGCCGAAAAGCAGTGACGGCAATCTGAAACAGTTTACGATTCAGGTAACGCCTGGCGGAACCATCAATCGCTTCAGCGCGGTCGAACAGGATGGGCAGCGCAGCGATTATCAGCTGAAAAGTCAGCAAAATGGTGCAATCAGCCCGGACAAATTCACGTTCACACCGCCAAAAGGCGTGACGGTGGACGACCAACGTCAGTGAGGTCACGGTGAGTAACCTGTCCCTGGATTTTTCCACCGAAAATTTCAAACCTCTGGCCGCGCGTATGCGGCCAGAAACGTTGAAACAGTACATTGGTCAGCAACATCTGATGGGTGCCGGTAAACCGCTGCCGCGTGCCATTGAGGCAGGGCACCTGCACTCCATGATCCTCTGGGGACCCCCCGGAACCGGCAAGACCACGCTGGCTGAAATCATTGCGCACTATGGCAATGCCGATGTGGAGCGTATCTCAGCCGTGACCTCCGGGGTTAAAGAGATCCGGGAGGCCATTGAGCGTGCCAGGCAGAATAAGCAGGCCGGGCGGCGGACGATCCTGTTTGTGGACGAGGTGCACCGGTTCAACAAAAGCCAGCAGGATGCTTTTTTACCCCACATCGAGGATGGCACCATTACTTTTATTGGTGCCACCACAGAAAACCCCTCTTTTGAACTCAACTCGGCATTGCTGTCACGCGCCCGCGTCTATCTGCTGAAATCCCTGACGCTGGAAGATATCGAGCAGGTGCTGGATCAGGCGATGCTGGACAAGGCGCGCGGCTACGGCGATACAGATATTGTCCTGCCGGACAACACGCGCAGAATGATCGCTGAGCTGGTGAATGGTGATGCGCGTCGGGCACTGAACACGCTGGAGATGATGGCGGATATGGCTGAAACCACCGCATCCGGCCAGCGGGAGCTCACGCCTCAGTTGCTTAATGAAGTGTCTGGCGAGCGTTCGGCGCGTTTCGACAACAAAGGTGACCGCTTTTACGATCTGATTTCGGCGCTGCACAAATCCGTGCGTGGCTCTGCGCCTGATGCGGCGCTCTACTGGTATGCACGTATTATCACCGCCGGGGGCGATCCGCTCTATGTGGCGCGCCGGTTACTGGCTATCGCCTCTGAGGATGTCGGCAATGCCGATCCGCGCGGGATGCAGGTCGCTATTGCCGCGTGGGACTGTTTCACACGCGTAGGCCCGGCAGAAGGGGAGCGCGCCATTGCACAGGCGATTGTTTATCTGGCCTGCGCACCGAAGAGTAATGCCGTTTATACCGCCTTCAAGGCCGCCATGCGGGATGCCCGTGACCATCCGGATTTTGATGTGCCGGAACATCTGCGCAACGCGCCAACGAAGCTGATGAAAGAGATGGGGCTCGGCAAAGAGTATCGCTACGCCCATGATGAAACCAACGCCTATGCCGCAGGCGAAGTCTATTTCCCGCCGGAACTGGCTGACGCGCGCTATTACCGTCCAACCCAGCGCGGGCTTGAGGGCAAGATTGGCGAAAAGCTAAGCTGGCTGGCTGAACAGGATCAAAATAGCCCGACAAAACGCTACCGCTGAAACAGACGTTACGGTAATGTGGGCAATGTTTTCAACGCATTCCACCGGAGTGCGTCCCTTCTTTCAACCAACTTTTTAAACACAGGATAAGCATGCTCGATCCCAATCTGCTGCGTAACGAGCCAGACGCAGTCGCAGAAAAACTGGCACGCCGGGGATATAAACTGGATGTGGAAACGCTGCGTTCGCTGGAAGAGCGTCGCAAGGTCCTGCAGGTAGAAACAGAGAATTTGCAGGCAGAGCGTAACTCCCGATCCAAATCCATCGGTCAGGCCAAAGCCCGTGGGGAAGATATCGAGCCGCTGCGTCAGGAAGTGAACGCGCTGGGCGAACGCCTGGATGCCGCAAAAGCAGAACTGGATGAACTGCAGAATCAAATCCGTGACTTTGCGCTGGCACTGCCGAACATTCCGGCAGACGAAGTGCCGCTGGGTAAAGATGACAGCGAAAACCAGGAAGTTAGTCGCTGGGGAACCCCGCGTCAGTTTGATTTCCAGGTTAAAGATCACGTTGAGCTGGGTGAAGCAGCCAAAGGCCTGGATTTTGCGGCCGCCGTAAAACTGACCGGTTCGCGCTTTGTCGTGATGCAGGGACAGATTGCCCGCCTGCACCGTGCGCTGAGTCAGTTTATGATTGACCTGCACACTGAGCAGCATGGCTACCTGGAAACCTATGTGCCTTATCTGGTTAACCACGAAACGCTTTACGGTACCGGACAGCTGCCGAAATTTGGCGAAGATCTGTTCCACACCCGCCCGCTGGAAGAGGAGTCAGACAGCAGCCACTATGCCTTGATTCCGACTGCAGAAGTGCCGCTGACTAACCTGGCGCGTGACGAAATCCTCGAAGAGGAGAGCCTGCCGGTCAAACTGACCGCGCATACGCCGTGCTTCCGTTCTGAAGCGGGTTCGTACGGCCGTGATACCCGCGGTCTGATCCGTATGCACCAGTTCGATAAAGTGGAAATGGTTCAGATTGTCAGCCCGGAGCAGTCGATGGATGCGCTGGAAGAGCTGACAGGGCATGCCGAGAAAGTGTTGCAGTTGCTGAACCTGCCTTATCGTAAGGTTTTACTCTGCACCGGGGACATGGGCTTTGGATCGACCAAAACCTACGATCTTGAAGTGTGGTTACCGGCTCAGAACACCTATCGTGAAATCTCCTCCTGTTCGAACATGGGCGATTTCCAGGCGCGTCGTATGCAGGCGCGTTGCCGCAATAAACAGGATAAGAAACCACGGCTGGTTCATACCCTGAACGGCTCTGGGCTGGCTGTAGGCCGTACCCTGGTTGCGGTGCTGGAAAACTATCAGCAGGAAGATGGCCGTATTATTGTGCCTGAGGTTTTACGCCCGTATATGAATGGCGCTGAGATCATTGGCTGAGCAAGCCTGACGGACTAAACCCGGCGCCAGCCGGGTTTTTTTATGCCCACAGTTTTAACTATCCTGCCTGATTATCGTCAAATGAATCACAAATAAACGTTATCGACAGCAGATGGGCCGTAATGCTTAAAAATCTGTATTTTCATAGGGATAGCATTTGAGTTCCTGATGCCCTGTCGGATTGTAACCCACTGAAGATTAGTAAATTAAATGGTTGAGCAGCAAAATGTGCTGCTGATAAATGGCACCCATTGACTTTAAAAAAGCCAGTGGCAAACTGCGCGCAATTTCCCTTTATCTGTTCTGGTTTCGATCCCCTATGTCAACCTGGTCACGCCCTGTGATTTTGCTGCTTTGCGGCCTGATGTTAATGACCGTAGCCATCGCCGTACTGAATACGCTGGTTCCACTGTGGCTGACCCATGACTTACTGACAACCTGGCAGGTGGGCATCGTAAGCTCCTCTTATTACACCGGTAATCTCGCAGGCACGCTGCTGGCTGGCTGGTTGATCAGACACTACGGATTTAATCGCAGCTATTACCTGGCAACCGGACTCTTTGCTGTCGCCACGCTTTGCCTTGCGACTCTTGAAGGCTTCTGGGCATGGAGTTCGCTGCGCTTTATTGCGGGCGTGGGCTGTGCGCTGATGTGGGTGGTGGTTGAGAGTGCGCTACTCTGCAGCGGAACGGTGCGTAACCGCGGCCAGCTTCTGGCAGCCTATATGATCGTCTACTACCTGGGCACGGTGGCCGGTCAGTTGCTGGTCAGCAGACTCTCAACAGAGTTGCTGAGTGTGATCCCCTGGGTCACGTCGCTGGTGTTCTGCGCGGTACTGCCGCTGGTCTTCACCCGCGTCTCCGCCAGCGCTGAAGCGGCAGAGCCCGTACCGGCCCGCATCTGGCCTATGCTTCGTCGCCGCAGTTCGCGCCTTGGCATCAATGGCTGCATTATCTCTGGTATCGTCTTAGGTTCACTTTACGGTCTGATGCCGCTTTACCTGTCGCATCAGGGAATGAGTGATGCTCACGTGGGCTACTGGATGGCGTTACTGGTCAGTGCCGGGATTGTGGGGCAGTGGCCCATCGGTCGTCTGGCTGACCGCTTTGGTCGCATGCTGGTGCTACGGGTGCAGGTCTTTGTGGTTATCCTGGGGGCGATGGCGATGCTGGCCAATGCCGCAATGGCACCGTCGCTGTTTGTGCTCGGCCTCGCGGGCTTTACGCTCTATCCGGTGGCGATGTCCTGGGCCTGTGAGACGGTGTCACACCATGAGCTGGTTGCCATGAATCAGGCGCTGCTACTGAGTTATACCGTCGGCAGTCTGGCGGGACCGGCGATGACCTCTGTTCTGATGCAGAATTACTCTGATCGCTCACTGTTTATCATGATTGCGACGGTGGCGCTGATCTATCTGGTAATGCTGCTGCGTAAAGCGAATCATCATGCCACGCCAGTGGCGCATGCCTGATCGCGGAGTAACAAAAAGGGAGCCACTGGCTCCCTTTTCTGGCATTAAATGGCTTAGTACATGACTTCGTGTCCGTAGCTGGCAAGAATATTTTTTACCCGCTCCATTGTCTCTTTCTTGGGCGGCTTCACGCCATCCAGTTTGTACTCTTCCCCCATCGCAATCCATTTGTGCTTACCCAGTTCGTGGTAAGGCAGCAGTTCAATCTTCTCAACATTCTCCATGTCGCGAGTGAATTCACCCAGCCGGTGCGCAGTATCATCATCGTCGGAATAACCAGGCACCACGACAAAACGAATCCAGGTGCGTTTGCCTTTTTTCTGCAGGTAGCGGGCAAAGTCCAGCGTGCGATGATTCGACACGCCCACCAGAATCTGGTGGATATCGTCATTCATCTGCTTGAGGTCGAGCATCACCAGATCGGTCACGTCGAGCAGTTCATCGATCACCGGATCATAACGGCGGACAAAACCGTTGGTGTCGAGACAGGTATGAATGCCTTCCGCCTTGCAGGCACGAAACCAGTCGCGCACAAACTCAGCCTGAAGAATGGCTTCGCCTCCGGATGCCGTGACGCCACCGCCAGAGGCGTTCATAAAATGGCGATAGGAGAGCACATCCGCCATCAGGGCCTCGACGCTGATCTCTTTGCCACCATGGGTATCCCAGGTATCTCGATTGTGACAGTAAAGGCAGCGCATCAGGCAGCCCTGGAAGAAGGTAATGAAGCGGATGCCGGGACCATCGACGGTGCCGCAGGATTCAAATGAGTGGATACGACCGTTAACTGACATTGCGATGTTTTCTCCAGTGAGTCTGCCGTAACAGACGGCGCAATCTCTGTTGCGCTCAGGGCAAAAAATCGATTCTGGTGGACACCTTCACAGAGACGACCACCAGAACAGACTTTTAAATAAAAGGCTCCGCGAGGAGCCTTTTCAAGCGGGTAGGGCGGTGATTACAGTGACTGAGTAAAGGTACGGGTAATCACATCCTGCTGCTGCTCTTTAGTCAGCGAGTTAAAGCGAACAGCATAACCGGAAACGCGGATGGTCAGCTGTGGATACTTCTCAGGATGCTCCATCGCGTCCAGCAGCATTTCACGGTTCATCACGTTAACGTTAAGATGCTGACCGCCTTCGATGCTGGCTTCATGATGGAAGTAACCATCCATCAGACCGGCAAGGTTGGTTTTCCGCACGTTATCATCTTTACCCAGCGCGTTCGGCACGATGGAGAAGGTGTACGAGATACCATCTTTCGCATAGGCAAACGGCAGTTTCGCAACGGAGGTTAGTGACGCTACCGCACCTTTCTGGTCGCGACCGTGCATCGGGTTAGCACCTGGTCCGAACGGTGCACCAGCGCGGCGTCCATCCGGGGTGTTACCGGTTTTCTTACCATATACCACGTTTGACGTAATGGTCAGGACAGACTGAGTCGGCACGGCATTGCGATAGGTGGTCAGCTTCTGGATTTTCTTCATAAAGCGTTCAACCAGATCGCAGGCCAGGTCATCCACCCGCGGATCGTTGTTACCGAACTGCGGATATTCACCTTCGATATCGAAGTCAATTGCCAGGCCGTCTTCATCACGGATAGGTTTCACTTTGGCATATTTAATCGCGGAAAGTGAATCCGCCGCTACAGAGAGTCCCGCAATACCGCATGCCATGGTGCGATAGACGTCCCGGTCGTGTAAGGCCATCAGTGCCGCTTCGTAGCTGTACTTGTCATGCATGTAGTGAATGATGTTCAGCGAGGTCACATACTGTTTTGCCAGCCAGTCCATGAAGTGATCCATACGCTCCATGACGGTGTCGAAATTCAGCACGTCGTCGCTGATTTTGTCGCCTTTCGGGCCCACCTGCATTTTCAGTTTTTCATCAACACCGCCGTTGATTGCATAGAGCAGTGTTTTCGCCAGGTTGGCTCGCGCGCCAAAGAACTGCATTTGTTTGCCGACAATCATCGGGCTGACGCAGCAGGCAATGGCGTAGTCATCATTGTTGAAATCCGGACGCATCAGGTCATCGTTCTCATACTGCAGGGATGAGGTGTCGATAGAGACCTTCGCGGCAAATTTCTTAAAGTTAATCGGCAGTTTCTCTGACCACAGAATGGTCATGTTCGGCTCGGGTGACGGTCCCATGGTGTAGAGGGTGTTCAGGAAGCGGAATGTGCTTTTTGAGACCAGTGTACGGCCATCAACACCCATACCGGCCAGGGATTCAGTGGCCCAGATTGGGTCGCCTGAGAACAGCTCATCATATTCAGGTGTACGCAGGAAGCGGACCATGCGCAGTTTCATCACCAGATGGTCGATCAGCTCCTGGGCCTGTTCTTCTGTCAGCTTACCGGCTTTAAGGTCACGCTCAATGTAGACATCCAGGAAGGTGGATACGCGACCAAAGGACATCGCAGCACCATTCTGTGATTTCACGGCGGCCAGATAGCCGTAGTAGGTCCACTGTACCGCTTCGGCAGCGTTGGTGGCCGGGCCGGAAATATCGTGGCCATATTTTGCCGCCATCTCTTTGATCTGCGCCAGCGCACGGTGCTGATCGGAAATCTCTTCACGCAGACGAATCGTTGCTTCGAGATTTACGCCATTCTCCAGATCGTTCTGCAGTGAGGTGAACTGTGCGAATTTATCCGCCATCAGGAAATCGATGCCGTAGAGCGCGACACGACGATAGTCACCGATGATACGTCCGCGACCATACGCGTCCGGCAGACCGGTCAGAATACCGGATTTACGGCAGCGCAGGATGTCGGGTGTATAGACGTCGAACACACCCTGGTTGTGGGTTTTACGGTATTCGGTAAAGATTTTTTTCAGTGAAGGATCAAGCTCACGGCCATAAACTTTGCATGAGCCTTCCACCATTTTGATGCCGCCGTAAGGAATAATGGCGCGCTTCAGAGGGGCTTCAGTCTGCAGACCTACGATTTTTTCCAGTGGCTTGATGATGTAGCCAGCGTCGTGTGAGGTGATGGTTGAAGCAAGATCGGTGTCAAAGTCGACAGGCGCGTGGGTGCGGTTCTCAATTTTGATCCCTTCCAGCACGCTTTCCCACAATTTGGTAGTGGCTTCAGTTGCACCCGCCAGGAATGACTCATCACCTTCATAAGGGGTGTAGTTCTTCTGAATGAAATCGCGCACGTTGACGCTATTCTGCCATTCGCCTTCAGCAAATCCTTCCCATGCTGTGGCCAGTTTTGCATTAAGTTCGGTCATACTATACCTGCCTTAGATGAAGAGACTGTTACGGTCAGGCACAGCGGATGGGCTGTGCCATCAAAAATACGTTTAGTGTACCGGGTCACCTTTACGGAGATAGATCACCCAGTAAGTCAGACCCACCAGAACGCCGCCGCCAATGATGTTACCCAGGGTTACGGGGATCAGATTGTCGAGAATAAAGTGAGTGACGGTCAGTGAGTGAAACTGTGCTGCCGTCGCCCCTGCCGCCTGCCAGAACTCGGGTGTCGCAAAGTCGCGGATAGTAATGGCATAGGGGATCAGAAACATGTTGGCGATACTGTGTTCGAAACCACTGGCTACAAACATCGAAACGGGCAGAATCATCACCACCAGCTTATCGGTCAGGCTACGGCCGGAATAACTCATCCAGACCGCGAGGCAGACCAGCAGATTAGCCAATGTGCCCAGGCAGACCGCTTCAATAAAGGTGTGGTGCATTTTGTGATCGGCGGTCTGCAGCACATTTAATCCCCAGGCACCGTTAGCAACCATATGTTGTCCGGCAAACCACATCAGGGCGACAAAGAAGAGGGCACCGCCCAGGTTACCGACATAAACGTTGATCCAGTTACGTGCCAGCTGACCCCAGCTGATACGTCCACTGGCTTTGGCCACAACGATGAGGACCGTCGATGTGAAGAGATCGGCACCACACACGACGACCAGCATCAGGCCGAGTGAGAAGCAGATACCCCCAATCAGTTTGGCTATGCCATAGGGCATGGTGCCGCTGCCGGTGGTGGCTGTGATATAAAAAACGAATGCGATTGAGATAAATACGCCAGCGGTTAACGCCAGAAAGAAAGTGGTAAAGGGGTGTTTGGTGGCTTTATAAATTCCGGCATCTTCAGCAACTTTTGCCATTGCGGCCGGAAGTAATAGATTAAAAGGGTTGTCAGTTTTCACACTAACTTACTCCAGAAGTTGTCTGAAAAAATAGTAACAAAGGAGTAGTAGCAAGTAATTGATGTGGATCATGTTTGCCAGAACGGTAACCATTTTGTCACAGGAAAACTGAATGATTTTTTTTGTAATATATTGAATTTATTGCATTAAATTTTTTTTAAAATATGCAGGATTATTTTAATGTCAGGTCTGTGATTGCCTGTCCGGAATGGCGTTTGTAACTTATTGGTCATCCGTATGTTAAATAAAACAATGGGATGTTGCGGGAAAGGGATTTAATGCAGCTAATGTTTCATGAAAAGAAAATAGCATGGCACCCGGTAAATGCAGTGCCATGCCGGATCGACTATCGACCCGCTGACGCGTCAGGAATTACGCGTTTTTCCAGTAGCGGCGTTTGGCCGTTTGCAGTTTTTCGTAAGCCGCAAGCAGAGACTGATGAGCCGGGAATGCCAGCAGCTCATCATCAACCGCCTGAAGTCCGTTAAACGGCTGTTCACCACTAATGGCGGCCGAGGCGGCTTCCACTGCGCTTTCACCATACATCCGCGTGAAGGCATGATGGTATTGCAGCGGGTCACGCTCATCTTCCATCGCTAATAGCAGCAGGGTCTGCAGGCAGCGGTAGTAATTTGCCCGCTCTGGCGTAAAGACAGAGCTGTTAAATTCCATTGTCCACTCTGTCCAGATCAGAGCCTGCTCCAGATCGCCACCCGCCAGAGCCAGCATCGCCTTTAATTCACCGATACGCAGCGTCGACCAGCCGTTATCTTTACCGGTGGCCAGACCCAGCAGCTCGCGGACGCGGGTAAAGTCATCGAAACCTTCGTCATCCAGTTGCCCGATTAAATCGAGATACTCTTCCGGATTCCAGTTGCTGTCAGGCAGTGCCAGCAGGGTTTCACGTATGCCCGCTCCCATGCTGTTATTTGCCAGGAAGAGGTCTTCTGCCGGATAGATATCAGACATGCCAGGCACGATGATGCGACAGGCGTAGACACCCAGATGCTCATAGTCAGCGATATAGACTTCCTGATCTTCTGAAGCAAAGATCGCCATCAGTGTGGCAAACTCCTCTTCAGTACTGCCTGCGAAGGACCAGTCCACAAAGGGATAATCCGCCGTCTCTTTAAACAGATCCCAGGAGATCAGGCCGCTTGAATCAATGAAATGGGTTTCAAGGTTGGCGTGCTCGGCGACTTCTTCATCGTCGAACGTCGGTGGGGTAAACACATCCAGATCTTTCAGGCTTCGGCCCTGCAGCAGTTCGGTGACGGTACGCTCCAGCGCAACGCCAAAATCGGGATGCGCCCCAAAGGAAGCAAAACAGGTCCCGTTGGCCGGGTTAAACAGCACCACGCAAATCACCGGATATTTACCGCCCAGTGAGGCGTCGTAGGCGAAAATCGGGAAACCTTCCGCTTCAAGACGGGCAATCGCTTCGATCACGTCAGGGTAGCGCTGCATCACCTCATCCGGGATCGCCGGCAGGCTGATAGCTTCAGCAATAATACGGTTTTTGATGTAGCGCTCAAACACCTCAGAGAGCCCCTGAACACGCGCTTCATTGGCCGTGTTACCCGCCGACATGCCGTTCGAGACATAGAGGTTACCAATGATATTCATCGGGATATAAACGGTTTGCTGGTCGGACTGGCGGGTAAACGGCAGGGCACAGATGCCCCGTTCAGCATTACCAGACTGCAGATCGATTAATCCGGACGCCGTCAGCGCCTGGTCTGGATCGTAAAAGGCGCGCAGACGCGGGTCCAGAATCCCCTCAGGTAAGGATTCATCCTCAGGGACAGCAAACCATTTTTCATTGGGATAGTGAACAAAATCGCCGTTCGCGATCTTTTTTCCAAGCCAGAAGTCAGCAAAGAAATAGTTCGTTGAGAGACGCTCAAAATATTCGCCCAGCGCGGAGGCCAGCGCCGCTTTTTTACTGGCGCCTTTGCCGTTGGTAAAACAGAGCGGGCAATCGCGGTCGCGAATATGCACAGACCAGACATGGGGAACAGGATTCAGCCAGGAAGCTTCTTCAATATTAAAGCCAAGATCCTGCAGCTTATTCTGGAAACGCGCAATGGAGTCTTCCAGTGCGGCATCTTTGCCCGGGATAAATGTTTGCGTCATAGTGCCGCTCTCTCAGTTGTCATAGGGTGCGTAAAGCGCGCCATGATACGGATTTTGCCTGAAGACCGCTATCAGGGCGGGATAAATTTACCGCCGTAGTTTTCCATTACTTCGCTTTACCGGCCAGACGCACTTTTATCGTGCTGAACGGCGCCTCACAAAATTTCGTGCAGGTTTGCATTGGTAACATAACATCCGGCGCGGCAGAGTCAGAAAATGTGACCGCCTCCTGATTTATGATTGCAGCTATCAGAATGCAGTGATAAAACCGGATGATTATTCATAACCGTTCGATATGACAGTGGTGAGGGGAAATGACGCAGGTTTATAATTTTAGCTCTGGCCCGGCGATGCTACCGGTAGAAGTGCTCCGTCGTGCAGAACAGGAACTGACGAACTGGCGCGGTCTGGGTACCTCTGTAATGGAGATCAGTCACCGCAGTAAAGAGTTTATTCAGGTGGCTGAGGAAGCCGAACAGGACTTCCGTGATCTGCTAAAAATCCCGGCCGGTTACAAAGTTTTATTCTGTCATGGGGGCGCACGTGCGCAGTTCGCTGCCGTGCCGGGCAATCTGCTGGGTTCAGCGACAACGGCCGACTATGTTGATGGCGGTTACTGGGCGCACAGTGCCATTAAAGAGGCGGAAAAGTATTGCTCCCCGCGCACGCTGGATGTCAAAACAACCCGTGACGGTAAACGTGCCATTCTACCGATGCGCGAATGGGCCGTCAGCGAAGCGTCCGCTTACCTGCACTACTGTCCGAATGAGACCATCGACGGCATCGCTATTGATGAACAGCCCGATTTTGGCAGCAAAACCGTGGTCGCTGACTTCTCCTCTACCATTCTTTCACGTCCGATTGATGTCAGCCGTTATGGTGTGATCTATGCCGGCGCGCAGAAGAATGTGGGCCCGGCTGGTTTGACGCTGGTCATCGTACGCGAAGATCTGCTGGGTCAGGCACACAGCTCTGTTCCCTCTATCCTTGATTACAAAGTTCTGGCCGATAACGACTCCATGTTTAATACGCCACCGACTTTTGCCTGGTACCTTTCGGGTCTGGTGTTTAAATGGCTGAAAGAGAAAGGCGGTGTAGCTGAAATTGATCGCATCAATCAGGCAAAATCTGACCTGCTTTACGGTGTGATTGATGGCAGCGACTTCTATCGCAATGATGTGGCGACAGAAAACCGCTCGCGGATGAACATTCCTTTCCAGCTGGCCGATGCCTCACTGGATGCGCTGTTCCTGGAAGAGTCATTTAAGAATGGATTACATGCGCTTAAAGGACATCGTGTAGTAGGTGGTATGCGCGCCTCTATTTATAATGCGATGCCGCTGGAAGGTGTTAAGGCCCTGACCGACTTCATGGTCGATTTTGAACGCCGTCACGGCTAACCGATAAGATATCAGCACTGATGCTGATGCCAGACCTCGTCCTGCGACGAGGTCTCTGTATTTTTTGAGGATTTCGTTTCACATGCAGGACTCCCTGACTCTCCAACCGATTGCGCGCGTCGACGGCACGGTAAATCTGCCTGGCTCCAAGAGTGTTTCCAATCGTGCACTGCTGCTGGCTGCACTGGCAAAAGGTACCACCCGACTCACCAATTTACTCGACAGCGATGATGTAAAACACATGCTGAATGCGCTGACCGCACTGGGCGTCAGCTATACGCTTTCAGACGATCGCACCGTGTGTGAAGTGACGGGGAATGGCGGCGCGCTGCACGCCGCACAACCGCTGTCGCTGTTTCTGGGAAATGCCGGAACCGCAATGCGCCCGCTGGCCGCAGCACTTTGCCTGGGTCAGCACGATGTCGAACTGACCGGCGAACCACGCATGAAAGAGCGCCCAATCGGCCATCTGGTGGATGCGCTTCGTCAGGGTGGAGCGGCCATTGAGTATCTGGAAAACGAACACTATCCGCCGCTGCGTTTACGCGGGGGGTTTACCGGCGGTGACGTCAGTGTGGATGGCAGCGTCTCCAGTCAGTTCCTGACGGCACTACTGATGACTGCGCCGCTGGCTCAGCAGGACACCTGCATCACCATTAAAGGCGATCTGGTATCAAAACCCTACATCGACATCACGCTCAATCTGATGCAGTGCTTTGGCGTCGACGTTGAAAATCAGAACTATCAACGCTTCCTGATCAAAGGTGCGCAGCAGTATCAGTCGCCAGGGGATTACCTGGTCGAAGGCGACGCCTCTTCCGCCTCCTATTTCCTGGCCGCCGCCGCGATCAAAGGCGGAACGGTTCGGGTCACCGGGATCGGACGTAACAGCGTGCAGGGTGACATCCGTTTTGCTGACGTGCTGGAAAAGATGGGCGCGAGCATTGAGTGGGGCGATGACTATATTGCCTGCACCGCCGGAAAACTGCAGGCGATCGACATGGATATGAACCATATCCCGGACGCGGCGATGACCATTGCGACCACGGCACTGTTTGCAGAAGGGACAACGCAGTTACGTAATATTTATAACTGGCGGGTAAAAGAGACCGACCGGTTGAGCGCGATGGCCACTGAACTGCGTAAAGTGGGCGCAGAGGTCGAAGAGGGCCATGACTACATCCGCATCACGCCGCCAGCGACACTGATTCATGCGGATATTGGCACCTATAACGATCACCGTATGGCGATGTGTTTTTCTCTGGTGGCGCTCTCTGATACGCCGGTCACCATTCTTGATCCAGGCTGTACGGCAAAAACCTTCCCGGACTATTTTGTGCAGCTTGAGAAAATCAGCCAGCGCGCCTGACAGACCTTCTCCGGTGCGTTCCCGCACCGGATTTTCCCTGATTTAATCTGGCTTTAATCGCCCGGATATCCTCTTATTTGACTAAATTTTCCCAGCCGCTCAGTGCGAAAGGGTAACCAAGCACGGCTATGCAGCGTATAATGCTAACCATAAAGGGTGGCCTTCAGGCCATGAAGCACGCAGCAACAGGAGGGAATAATGACAGTAACTGCCCCGGTCATAACTATCGATGGGCCAAGTGGCGCGGGGAAAGGAACCCTGTGCAAAGCCATGGCAGAATCGCTGCAGTGGCATCTGCTGGACTCCGGTGCTATTTATCGCGTGCTGGCGTTAGCCGCATTGCATCATCAGGTGGATATCGATTCGGAAGAGGCGTTAGTGCCGATTGCTGCACACCTTGATGTGCGCTTTGTCTCTCAAAAGGGTGAAATGCAGGTCATACTGGAAGGGGAGGATGTCACCGGCGAGATCCGTACGCAGGAGGTGAGCAACACCGCTTCCCGTGTCGCTGCCTTTCCCCGGGTGCGCGAAGCACTATTGCGCCGCCAGCGTGGTTTCCGCGAGATGCCGGGTCTGATTGCGGATGGCCGGGACATGGGCACCGTGGTTTTCCCGGATGCGCCAGTGAAAATTTTCCTGGATGCCGGCCCGGAAGAGCGCGCCCGGCGCCGTATGCTACAGTTGCAGGAAAAGGGCTTTAATGTTAACTTTGACCGCCTTTTAGCCGAGATAAAAGAGCGCGACGACCGCGATCGTAACCGCGCAATTGCGCCTCTGGTCGCCGCTGGCGATGCACTGGTATTAGACTCGACTGAGATGTCTATCGACCAGGTCATTGAAAAAGCGCTACACTATGCCCGCGAAAAGCTGGGCATCCCGGCTTAACTGAATTAATAACCCTGTACCACGGATCCGGTGCAGGGCATGTGAAACAACCCCATCCGACATGAAGTCAGATGGACGTTAAATTGAAGAATCCTGAAGATTATCAATATGACTGAATCTTTTGCTCAACTATTTGAAGAATCCTTAAAAACAATCGAAACCCGCCCGGGTTCTATCGTTCGTGGCATCGTCGTTTCTATCGACAAAGATGTCGTTCTGGTTGATGCGGGTCTGAAATCTGAATCTGCAATCCCTGCAGAGCAGTTCAAGAACGCAGCCGGCGAACTGGAAATCCAGGTTGGCGACGAAGTTGATGTTGCTCTGGATGCAGTGGAAGACGGCTTCGGTGAAACCCTGCTGTCCCGTGAGAAAGCTAAGCGCCATGAAGCATGGATCACGCTGGAGAAAGCTTACGAAGACGCTGAAACTGTTACCGGTGTTATCAACGGCAAAGTTAAAGGCGGCTTCACAGTTGAGCTGAACGGTATCCGTGCGTTCCTGCCAGGTTCACTGGTTGATGTGCGTCCGGTGCGCGATACGCTGCACCTGGAAGGCAAAGAGCTTGAGTTCAAAGTAATCAAGCTGGATCAGAAACGCAACAACGTCGTGGTTTCACGTCGTGCCGTTATCGAATCTGAAAACAGCGCAGAGCGCGATCAGCTGCTGGAAAACCTGCAGGAAGGCATGGAAGTTAAAGGTATCGTTAAGAACCTCACTGACTACGGTGCATTCGTTGATCTGGGCGGCGTTGACGGCCTGCTGCACATCACTGATATGGCGTGGAAGCGCGTTAAGCATCCAAGCGAAATCGTTAACGTTGGCGACGAAATCACCGTTAAGGTGCTGAAGTTCGACCGCGAGCGTACCCGTGTTTCTCTGGGTCTGAAGCAGCTGGGCGAAGATCCATGGGTTGCTATCGCTAAACGCTATCCGGAAGGCACCCGCCTGACCGGTCGTGTGACCAACCTGACTGACTACGGCTGCTTCGTGGAAATCGAAGAAGGCGTTGAAGGTCTGGTACACGTTTCTGAAATGGACTGGACCAACAAAAACATCCATCCGTCTAAAGTTGTTAACGTAGGCGATGTGGTTGAAGTTATGGTTCTGGACATCGACGAAGAGCGTCGTCGTATCTCCCTGGGTCTGAAGCAGTGTAAATCTAACCCATGGCAGCTGTTCGCTGAGACGCACAACAAAGGCGATCGTGTTGAAGGTAAAATCAAGTCAATCACTGACTTCGGTATCTTCATCGGCCTGGACGGCGGCATCGATGGTCTGGTTCACCTGTCTGACATCTCCTGGAACGCGACTGGCGAAGAAGCCGTTCGTGAGTACAAAAAAGGCGACGAAATCGCTGCCGTTGTACTGCAGGTTGATGCAGAGCGCGAGCGTATCTCTCTGGGCGTTAAACAGCTGGCAGAAGATCCGTTCAACAACTACATCACTCTGAACAAGAAAGGTGCGATCGTCACCGGTAAAGTGACTGCAGTTGATGCTAAAGGTGCTACAGTTGAATTAGCAGACGGCGTTGAGGGTTACCTGCGCGCTTCTGAAGCTTCACTGGACCGCATTGAAGACGCTACTCTGGTTCTGAACGTTGGCGACGACGTTGAAGCTAAGTTCACCGGCGTTGATCGTAAAAACCGTGTCGTAAGCCTGTCTGTCCGTGCGAAAGACCAGGCTGATGAGAAAGAAGCTATCAACACTGTTAACACCAAACAGGAAGAAGGCAACTTCTCTAACGCGATGGCTGAAGCGTTCAAAGCGGCTAAAGGCGAGTAATCGACCTGAAGCACCGGGTGGGCAACCACCCGGTTTCGGTAAAAGCTGTCATACTTTCCCTGAGGGATAAACCGGAGGTTACATGACCAAGTCAGAACTGATTGAAAGACTGGCGGGACAGCATACTCATATACCGGCGAAAGTCGTTGAGGATGCAGTAAAAGAGATGCTCGAGCACATGGCCACGACGCTGGCACAGGGTGAGCGCATCGAAATCCGGGGATTCGGCAGCTTTTCTTTGCACTATCGCGCTCCGCGCACCGGGCGTAACCCGAAAACGGGTGACAAAGTGGATCTGGAAGGTAAATACGTTCCTCACTTTAAGCCAGGCAAAGAGCTGCGCGATCGCGCAAATATTTACGGCTAAGCCGATACCGAACCCGATAAACGACATCTCCGGATGTCGTTTTTTTTTGCCCGCTATCCTGTTTGCGATCGGCTATCCATGCTGTTCTCATCTGACGCTATCCATCGCAAGTTTTTTGCGAGCCCGCTCGGGCCAGCGCAATTCTCTCCTGTTACTTTCTCCTGAGGGGTTCAGACTTACCGAACTGACCCGATGGATATGATTATGCTGACATGGACTGTTCTGGCGCGACTGACGATTGTGGCCACACTGCCGCTACTGCTGATGGCCCGGCTGCCTTCAGGCCAGATGATACTGATGTTCCTTCTTACCGGTCTGGCGCTGCTGCATTCTCCTTATCAGCCCGTTCGTCTGATCGGTATCACGCTGCTGCTTCTGAGCTGGGCGTGCTATGACGCCCGTCTGATGGTGCGGGACATTGAACATTTCTCTGCACGTACCAGGAGCTACACGATTCAGATCGCTGAACTGCGCCAGGCGCGCAGGCAAATTCAGGTTCGCCTGCTGGAAGAAGAGGGCAGGAGGATATTTCCGCCGCGCTTTGCCTGGATCTATTTCGATGCTGACTCAGCGCTCTACTGTCCCGGACAGCGCTGGACGATGCAACTGCGTCTGCGTCCGGTCCATGCCCGTCTCAACGAAGGCGATTTTGATGCCCAGCGTTTCGCACTCGCTAACAATACGCCGCTACAGGGTCGGATCCTGAAGCAGGTCGCAATTGATGAGCGCTGTGACGCGCGCTGGCGGTTTATTCTGGGGCATCGGGAGAACACCCGAGGCCTCGCTTCACGGGCGACGCTGGAAGCGCTGGCGTTTGGCGTTCGTGATGAGATGAGCCAGCAGACACGTCAGCTTCTGCGGGAGACGGGCACTGCGCACCTGATGGCGATCTCCGGTATGCACATCGCCTTAGCGGCCAGCACCGGCTGGCTGATTGCGCGCGGCGTGCAGTTCTTTTTGCCAGTCCGCTGTGTCGGCTATCTTTTTCCTCTCATCGTGAGCTGGCTGTTCGCCGCACTCTATACCTGGCTTTCAGGGGCGCAGCCGCCCGCAGAGCGTTCATTGCTTGCCCTGACGCTATGGGGAATAACCCGGACTGCCGGTATTCAGCTGAACAGCTGGCAGGTCTGGACATTCTGTATTGCACTGCTGCTGGTGGCAGAACCCTTAACCGTACTCTCTGACAGTTTCTGGCTCTCGGTACTGGCTGTCGGCATGCTGCTGGTCTGGTATCACTGGTTTCCCTTGCCGGCCGCGCTTCGGCACCAACGACGCTGGCTGCCACTTCAGCTGCTGCATCTGCAGGCAGGCATGATGATTTTAATGGTACCGCTGCAGGTGGCGATTTTTAACGGCATCAGCCTGACGGCCCTGATGGCAAATTTCGTCGCGATTCCGGTTGTCTCATTCATTACCATGCCCCTGATGACGCTCGCCATGCTGTTGCCGGTCACACAGCTCTCCGGCTTCTTCTGGAGCGCGGCCGATCTTTCCCTGCGAGCGCTGTTTTACTGCCTGAAGCAGCTGCCGTCGGGCTGGTATCCACTGAGTGGCACAACCTGGTTTACGGTCATGGTCTGGGGCGGCCTGATCCTCTGGCGCGCGCAGCTCTTTTTCGCTTTTCCTGTGAGCAGCAGCGCGATAGCCCTGGCGATGATACTCAGTCGCCAGCCCAATCAGGAACGGGGTTGGCGTATCGATATGCTGGATATCGGACACGGACTGAGCCTGGTGATCAGCCAGGGCGACGAGGCGGTGATCTATGACACCGGGCCACGCTGGCAGAACGATAATGCAGGCAGTCGGGTGATTATTCCGTGGCTGGAGCGCAGGCAGCTGCGCCTGAAGCAGGTGATCCTCAGCCATAAACATCTTGATCATACCGGCGGGCTGGATGCGATCAAAAAGCGCTGGCCCGCAGCTGAAATCAGAAGTGCGCTGGCGGACAGGACGCACTTACCCTGTGTGCGTGGCACGCAGTGGCGCTGGCGACAGCTCACTTTTCGGGTCATCTGGCCGCTGA
The DNA here is from genome assembly GCF_026104315.1 of Pantoea anthophila. Classification (NCBI taxonomy): domain Bacteria; kingdom Pseudomonadati; phylum Pseudomonadota; class Gammaproteobacteria; order Enterobacterales; family Erwiniaceae; genus Pantoea; species Pantoea anthophila. Next base: position 2,609,980 of record NZ_CP110473.1, on the reverse strand, counting down.
CGGCCCCTTTACCCGGTGGAAACAACGACTCCTGCGTGATGATTGTTGATGATGGTCAGGTGCGGCTGATGTTAACCGGCGATATTGAAGCCAGGGCGGAGCGTCAGCTGGTGGCCCTGGAAAAGGAGGGATTGAAAGTCGATATCCTGCAGGTGCCGCACCACGGCAGTCGCACTTCGTCCACCTCACTGCTGCTGCGCAAAGCGGCAGGTCACACCGCCATCGCCTCTCTGGCGCGCTACAATGCATGGCGTATGCCTGCAAAACGGGTCGTGGAAGCCTATCACGCCGCCGGTTTTCACTGGCTGGATACCGGGCAGTCAGGGCAAATCAGCATCAGGATAGAGCAGGGCAGCGTGCAGGTTTTCAGCCTGCGGGATCAATTAATGCCCCGTTGGTATCATCAGTGGTTTGGCGTCAAACGTGATTCCAGGTAGAATGGCCGGCTATTTCCAACAGCGTGAATAAATAATGCATCAAGATAAAGATCTCTCTACGTGGCAGACGTTCCGCCGACTCTGGCCGATGATCGCGCCAAATAAAGCGGGATTAATTGTGGCCTCTGTCGCCCTGATTATTAATGCTGCGGGCGACGCCTTAATGCTCTCCCTGTTGAAACCGTTACTGGATGATGGTTTTGGTAAAGCCGACCGGTCAGTAATGCTTTGGATGCCGTTGGTGGTGATCGGCCTGATGCTGGTACGTGGCGTAACCAGCTATATCTCCAGCTACTGCATCTCCTGGGTCTCCGGCAATGTCGTGATGAATATTCGCCGTCGCCTGTTCAGCCATATGATGGGCATGCCGGTTTCGTTTTTTGACCAGCAGTCGACCGGCACCCTGCTGTCGCGTATCACTTATGACTCTGAACAGGTCGCCTCCTCCTCTTCCGGTGCGCTGGTCACCGTGGTGCGTGAAGGGGCGTCGATTATTGGCCTGTTTATCATGATGTTCTACTACAGCTGGCAGCTGTCGTTAATCCTGATCGTGCTGGCACCTATCGTCTCCTTTGCCATCCGCACAGTTTCTAAGCGCTTCCGTTCAATCAGCAAAAGTATGCAGAACACCATGGGGCAGGTGACCACCAGCGCCGAGCAGATGCTGAAAGGACATAAAGAGGTACTGATTTTTGGCGGTCAGGAAATTGAGTCAGAGCGCTTTAACCGCGTCAGTAACCGTATGCGTCAGCAGGGAATGAAGCTGGTCTCAGCCTCCTCTATTTCCGATCCGGTGATTCAACTGATCGCCTCTCTGGCCCTGGCTTTTGTCCTTTACGCCGCCAGTTTCCCGAGCGTCATGGATACCCTGACCGCTGGCACCATCACCGTGGTCTTCTCTTCGATGATTGCTCTGATGCGCCCGCTTAAGTCTCTGACCAACGTCAATGCCCAGTTCCAGCGCGGCATGGCAGCCTGTCAGACCCTGTTCTCCATTCTGGACAGTGAACAGGAAGTGGACAATGGCACCCGCGAAATTACCCGCGCCAAAGGCGATATTGAGTTCCGCGACGTGACCTTTACCTATCCGGGCCGTGAAGTCCCGGCACTGCGCAATATCAATCTGTCGCTGCCCGCCGGAAAAACGGTCGCGCTGGTGGGCCGTTCCGGCTCCGGTAAGTCCACGATGGCGAGCCTGCTGACCCGCTTTTATGACATCCAGCAGGGTGAAATTCTGCTGGACGGTTTTGACCTGCGTGAGTACACCCTGCGTTCGCTGCGTAATCAGGTGGCGCTGGTGTCGCAGAATGTGCATCTTTTCAACGACACGATTGCCAATAACATCGCCTATGCGCGCAGTGAGCAATACAGCCGTGAGGAGATCGAACGGGCAGCGACCATGGCGCACGCCATGGACTTTATCAATAAAATGGATAAAGGCCTGGATACGGTCATTGGTGAGAATGGCGTGCTGCTGTCTGGCGGCCAGCGTCAGCGTATTGCCATCGCCCGTGCCCTGCTGCGCGATTGTCCGATTCTGATCCTTGATGAAGCGACCTCAGCTCTGGATACCGAGTCCGAACGTGCGATTCAGTCAGCCCTGGATGAGTTGCAGAAGAACCGCACCTCGCTGGTGATTGCGCATCGACTCTCCACGATTGAGAAAGCGGATGAGATTGTGGTGATTGAAGATGGTCAGATCGTTGAACGTGGAACGCATCAGGTGCTGCTGGCTGAACGCGGTGCCTATGCCCAGCTGCACAAGATGCAATTCGGCCAATGATTGAACGTATCTGGAGTGGTCGCTCACCGCTGTGGCTTCTGCTCTGGCCATTAAGCCTGCTGTATGGGGCGATTACGGCTCTGATACGTTTCAGTTACCGCCGGGGCTGGCGAAAAAGCTGGCGTGCGCCCTTGCCGGTTGTGGTGGTGGGTAACTTAACCGCTGGCGGCAATGGAAAAACGCCGGTGGTGATCTGGCTGGTTGAGGCGCTGCAGCAGCGCGGGCTGCGTGTGGGGGTCGTCTCCAGGGGATATGGCGGCAAGGCGGATCACTATCCTCTGCGTGTGACCACCCAGACCGGCACCGATCAGGCCGGGGATGAACCGGTCCTGATTGCCCAGCGCACCGGGGCACCGGTCGCGGTCGCCCCCCGACGTCAACAGGCGATTGAGGCGTTACTGCAGCAGGGCCCGCTGGATGTCATTATCACGGATGATGGCCTGCAGCATTACGCTCTGCAGCGCGACCGGGAAATTGTGGTGGTGGATGGCCTGCGTCGCTTCGGTAATGGCTGGTGGTTGCCCGCCGGTCCGATGCGCGAACGAGCCAGTCGTCTGCAGCAGGTTGATGCGGTAATCATCAACGGCGGCGATGCACTGGCCGGCGAGATTGCCATGCATCTCCAGCCTGGCCTGGCCACTAATCTGCTGACCGGCGAAACCTGTCCGTTGCAGCAGCTGGAGGCAGTGGTGGCGATGGCCGGTATTGGTCATCCGCCCCGCTTTTTCAACACGCTGAAGCAGCAGGGTATGACGCCGCTGGCAGAAGTCGCCTTTGCCGATCATCACGCCTACAGCGAAGATGAGCTGACCCGCCTACTGCAGCCGGGCCAGCAACTGCTGATGACCGAAAAAGATGCGGTGAAATGCCGCCCGTTTGCCCAGCCGTCGTGGTGGTATCTGCCGGTAGATGCCCGGTTATCCGGCCAGGCCGTGACGCCCTTACTGGACGATATCGAACAGCTCAGTCGCCGCACGTCCTGACCCCCCAATGCGCATTCAGGTGAGGCCTGATAAGGAAAAGAATGAACTCCACGCATTCACTTTCGTTACAGCAGGCCCGTCACCTTCATCTTGCCGCTCAGGGCCTGCTGCGCGCCCCCGCAAAGCGCGCGGTCTATCAGGATCTGATCGCGTGCATCTCCCGCATGTCGCTGCTGCAGATTGATACGATCCATGTAGTGGCCCGCAGTCCCTATCTGGTGCTTTTCAGCCGTCTTGGTGACTTTCCACAGCGCTGGCTGGAACAGGCGCTGGCTGAGGGTGAGCTGTTTGAATACTGGGCGCACGAAGCCTGCTTTATTCCCCGCGCCGATTACCGGCTTCTGCGTCATCGCATGCTGTCGCCGGAGCGGCTGGGCTGGAAATATAGTGCGAAGTGGGTTGCTGAGCATCAGCAGGAGATAGCCGATCTCCTGCAGCAGATCAGGGAGAATGGGCCGGTACGGGCCGCCGACTTCAGCCATGCTGATAACCCCAAATCGGGATGGTGGGCATGGAAACCGCACAAGCGCCATCTGGAAAATCTCTTCAGCGCCGGTGAACTGATGGTTACCGAACGCCGCAATTTTCAGCGTGTCTATGACCTGCGCAGCCGCGTGATGCCTGACTGGCAGGATGCCATCCATGGTATCAGCGAAGCGGAAGCCATCCACCAGATGTTGCTGAACAGTGCCCGCAGTCTGGGTCTCTTTCGCACTGCCTGGCTGGCCGATTACTACCGTCTGAAACGGGCACCACTGAACGCGTTTATCGCCGAGGCGCAGGCAGCCGGAGAACTGGTGGCCGTCAACACGGAAGGGCTGGGGGCGATGTGGCTTCACCGGGACCTGCTGCCGTTACTGGAGACCCCGCTGCAGGCGACGCACAGCGCGCTCTTGTCGCCGTTTGATCCGGTGGTCTGGGATCGCAAACGTGCGCTGGAGCTGTTCAGCTTTGACTATCGTATCGAGTGCTATACCCCGGCGGAAAAGCGGAAATTTGGCTATTTTGTGCTGCCCATACTTCATCGCGGTCAGCTGAAAGGCCGGCTGGATGCCCGCATGCTGCGCAAGGCTAAACAGCTGGAAATTAAAAATATCTGGCTTGAAGAGAAGACCCGTGTGACGGCACGCTTCGTCGTGGATATCCGGCGCGCGATCGAACGTTTCGCCGCATGGCAGGGGGCAGAGAGCGTTGTCATCCTCAACATGCCAGAGGCCCTTAGCGAATGCTGGCCTGCGCTGTGGACACTGACATAATCTCTTTTGCGGCAGCTGCCGCAGAGAACGTTTTACCCCATCCCGCATGAAGCGGGCTATGGTATGCTTTACCCCTTAAGCATTTGCTCCCTGATGGAGGACATATGGATCATCGTTTACTCGAAATCGTTGCCTGCCCGGTCTGTAATGGCAAACTCTACTTTAACAATGCTCAGCAGGAGCTGATCTGCAAACCCGATGGCCTGGCCTTCCCGGTCAGAGAGGGGATTCCGGTACTGCTGGAAACAGAAGCCCGTACGCTCTCTGTTGAAGAGATTCATCCATGAGTTTCACCGCCATCATTCCTGCACGTTATGCGTCAACCCGCTTACCCGGCAAGCCGCTGCTCGATATTCATGGTAAACCGATGGTGGTGCATGTGATGGAGCGCGCCCGCGAGTCGGGTGCCAGCCGGGTCATTGTGGCCACCGATCATGCCGATGTGGCGCAGGCCGTGGAAGCGGCAGGCGGCGAAGTCTGCATGACGCGCGCCGATCATCAGTCCGGCACAGAGCGGCTGGCGGAAGTGATCGAAAAGTATCAGTTTGCTGATGATGAAATCATCGTCAACGTGCAGGGCGACGAACCGATGATTCCGGCAGAGATTGTGCGTCAGGTGGCGAATAATCTGGCGGGGTCGGCCGCGGGCATGGCGACGCTGGCCGTACCCATCACGCATGCGGAGGAAGCGTTTAATCCCAATGCGGTAAAAGTAGTCATGGATGCGCAGGGTTACGCGCTCTATTTTTCACGGGCGACTATCCCCTGGGATCGTGAACGCTATGCTGCGTCACGCGACCAGATTGGTGACACGCTACTGCGCCACATTGGTATTTACGCCTATCGGGCCGGTTTTATCCGCCGCTATGTTGCCTGGGCACCTTGTCCGCTGGAGCAGATTGAGCTGCTCGAACAGCTGCGGGTGTTATGGTACGGCGAGAAAATTCATGTTGCTGTTGCGCAAACTATTCCCAGCGTGGGGGTAGACACGCCAGACGATCTGCAACGAGTCCGCGAGGCCATGCAGGCCTGATTATCGGGGAGCCTGTCTCCCCGTTTCCGCACAACCTTATTGATCCGCCACTAAACTTATCGCCAACACTTCCTTCAGGATATTGTGATACTCATCTGAGGAGGATGCCGCATGGAAGAGCTTAAATCGGAACTCACGCTGGCGCTGGGGGAAACGATCAGCCGCCTCGAAATCATCAGCGAACAGCCGCCCACCCGACTTTATGCGTTATACGATCGGGAAGGCCTCCCTATGCCGGTCGTGGCAAAATATTTTCGTCATCAGGGCCGGGCAGCGATAGAAGCGAAAAAGCTGACGTTGCTCGGTCAGGCCGGACGGATTGCGGTGCCAGCCGTGTATGGTCTGGTGATGAGCCAGCGTCCTCCGGTTCATGAAATGCTTCTGCTGGCGCGACTCAATGGCGTGACGGCGGAGGCCCCGGCGCGGGATGCTCAGCGCTGGCAGCAGTTTTGTGAGCAGGTAGTCGAGGGGCTGCTTGCCTGGCATCGGCTCGACAGCCATGGGCTGGTGGGAACGGTGGACAGCACTCAGCAGAATCGCTGGCCCGCCTGGTATGCTCAGCGGGTTGAGGTGCTGTGGGCGACGCTGAATTATCTGCGACCTCCGGCTTTGACGCTCGAAGATCGCCAGATTCTGTTTCGCTGCCGGGCGCGGCTGGCGCATCTGTTCCGCGGCTTTGACGATCCCTGCGTAATGGTGCATGGCAACGTCCGGCTGCAAAGCATGCTGAAAAACAGCCGCAGCGATCAGCTAATCGCGATGACCCAGCCCGGCCCGCTCCTCTGGGCACCGCGTGAGATTGACCTCATCCATCTGGATGACTCTCCTGCTGAAACCGCGCTGCTGCACAGCTATCTGCAGCGGGCACCGGTTTCAGAGGGCTTTGTCTGGCGTCGTTGGGTTTATCAGGTGTGGGACTGCGTCGACCAGCTGATCCAGACCGGCACCTTTAATCGTCCCCGTTTTGACCATGCCTGCGCGCAGCTACTTCCCTGGCTCGGCTGAGTCCGGTTTCTCGCCTTTCAGCCTCTGCAATAGTGCGCCAAGCGTTTCATACACCGCCCGTTCGCTGTGACTCAGCCAGATCGGGGAGGGTATCGCCCGCTCCCATCCATTCAGCGGCGAGGTAATTGCCAGCTGGTTGGCGGGTGCGGCAATCGGCTGCAATCCGACCGCGTGGAAAAAACGTATTGCCCGCGGCATATGATTCGCGGATGTGACCAGCAGGAATGGATGTTCACCCACCACGCCTTTCACCGCCTGCGCCTCATCCGCCGTATCACGCGGCTGATCGAGAAGCTGAATATGTGCCGGGGGAACCCCTAAACTTTCGGCTACCTGTGCCGCGACCCAGGCGCTGCTCTTCGGATTGGTGCCGCCTGCGGCGCCGGTGAAAATCAGGGTCGATTGCGGATTGCGTTGCCACTGACGTACTCCTTCTGCCACGCGCGGCAGGCTGTTGTTCAGCAGGTTTGAGCTCGGTGCCCACGCCGGATTGAACGTGTAGCCTCCGCCCAGCACGACGATGTAATCCACCTCACGGCTGCCGTTCCAGGTCGGATAACGGCTATCCAGCGGCAACAGCAGGCGATCGGCCAGCGGTTGCAGACTCAGAAGCAGCAGTAACAGCCAGCTGACAGAGATCACGGTTTTACCGCTTTTCTGCCAGTCAGTCAGCCAAAGCAGTAAAATGCCCAATGCCATCAGCAAAAGCAGAAACGGCAGGGGTAAAAGCAGCCCGCCAATCACTTTTTTCAGGGTAAATAACATCAAAAACGCGTCCTGTTGTCCGAAAATAGAGCACCCGGAAGGGAAGATGGGGATGAAAGGTTCATTCTTCTGGTGCCTGTGACAAAATAGCACAAGTCTTACCGCAGCATACCGGAGCGCATGCCATGCAGGATCGTAACTTTGACGATCTCGCGGATAAATTTTCGCAAAATATTTACGGCACCACTAAAGGACGGATACGCCAGGCCATTCTCCATGATGAGCTGGCGATGATCCTGCCAGGCCTGTCGCCACATCCGCTCTCCGTGCTGGATGCGGGTGGCGGAATCGGCCAGGTCTCCAGCGGTCTGGCGGCACAGGGCCATCAGGTGCTGCTGTGCGATCTCTCCGGTGAGATGCTGCGCCGGGCGGAAGAAAATGCCACGGCGCAGGGTGTGAGCCACAACATGCAATTCAGACAAATTAGCGCCCAGCAGGTGGGTGAACATTTGGATAAGCCGGTGGATCTGGTATTGTTCCACGCTGTGCTTGAGTGGGTCGCCGAACCGGAGGCGGTGCTGAAAGCGTTGTATGATGTGCTGCGTCCGGGTGGGGTCATGTCACTGATGTTTTACAATCTGCACGGCCTGACACTGCGCACCTTAACGCTGGGCAACTTTGGCTATCTGCGCACCAACCTGACCAAACGCAAAAAGCGCACGCTATCGCCTGACTATCCCCGCGATCCCGATCAGGTTTATCGCTGGCTGGAGGCCTGTGGCTTTGTGATTGAGCGGCGTGCCGGTATCCGGGTTTTCAGCGACTACATGAAACCGCCAAAGGGCGAGCCCAAAAGCGACGACGAAATTATTGAGATGGAGCGGCGTTACTGCCGTCAGGAACCCTTTTTAAGCTTAGGGCGTTACATCCACGTGACCGCGCGTAAACCCGGGCAGAAGGACGAATTATGAGTGAATTTTCCCAGACGGTACCTGAACTGGTATCCTGGGCGCGCAAAAATGACTTTTCCCTTGCGCTGCCAGTGGAACGGCTGGCCTTTTTGCTGGCTATCGCCACCCTCAACGGGGAGCGGATGGACGGCGAAATGAGCGAAGGCGATCTGATTGATGCTTTCCGTCACGTCAGTAAAGCGTTTGAACAAACCCATGAAACCGTGCTGGTTCGCGCCAATAACGCCATCAATGACATGGTGCGACAGCGCCTGCTCAACCGCTTTACCAGCGAACTCACCGAAGGCAACGCCATCTATCGCCTGACGCCGCTGGCGATCGGTATCACCGACTACTACATCCGTCAGCGGGAGTTTTCGACCCTGCGCCTGTCGATGCAGCTCTCCATTGTGGCCAGCGAGCTGAAGCGGGCCGCCGATGCCGCCCAGGAAAATGGCGATGAGTTTCACTGGCACCGTAATGTTTTCGCGCCGCTGAAATATTCGGTGGCAGAGATATTCGACAGCATCGATATGACCCAGCGTCTGATGGATGAGCAGCAGCAGGCGGTCAAAAACGATATCGCCGAGCTGCTGAACAAAGACTGGCGCGCGGCTATCTCCAGCTGCGAAATGCTGCTTTCAGAGACCTCGGGAACCCTGCGCGAATTGCAGGATACGCTCGAAGCCGCAGGTGACAAGCTGCAGGAAAACCTGTTACGCATTCAGGATGCCACGCTGAACAGCCCGGATCTCGGGTTTGTCGACAAGCTGGTGTTTGATCTGCAGAGCAAACTTGACCGAATCACCAGCTGGGGCCAGCAGGCGATTGACCTCTGGATCGGCTACGACCGCCACGTCCACAAATTTATTCGTACTGCCATCGACATGGATAAAAACCGCGTCTTTGCGCAGCGTCTGCGGGTATCGGTTCAGAATTACTTCGACGCGCCGTGGGCGCTGACCTATGCCAACGCCGACCGTCTCTATGACATGCGTGATGAGGCCCTGACGCTGCGTAACGACGAAGTCATGGGCGAACTGCCGCCGGAGATGGAGTACGAAGAGATCAACGAAATCCGCGAACAGCTGGCAGCCATGATTGAAGAAGCGCTGCAGGTCTACAAGTTGCAACAAAAACCGCTCAACCTCGCGTCAGTAATGCGCGACTACCTGGCCCAGTATCCCCGCGCCCGTCATTTCGATCTGGCGCGCATTGTGGTGGACCAGGCGGTGCGTCTTGGCGTAGCGGAAGCCGATTTAGCCGGCTTGCCTGTGGAATGGCAAGCCATCAATGATTACGGAGCCAAGGTGCAGGCACATGTCATCGACAAATATTGAACAAGTGATGCCGGTTAAGCTGGCACAGGCACTGGCCAACCCGATTTTCCCCGCGCTGGACAGCCAGTTACGCGCGGGACGCCACATCGGTATTGAAGAGCTGGATAACCACGCTTTTCTGATGGACTACCAGTCGTTTCTCGAAGAGTTTTACAGCCGCTATCACGTGGAGTTAATCCGTGCGCCGGAAGGCTTCTTCTATCTGCGTCCGCGTTCAACCACGCTGATCCCGCGCTCGGTACTCTCTGAGCTGGATATGATGGTCGGGAAAATTCTCTGCTATCTCTATCTCAGCCCGGAACGGCTGGCCAATGAAGGGATTTTTACCCAGCAGGAGCTCTATGATGAACTGCTCTCGCTGGCGGATGAGAACCGGCTGCTGAAGCTGGTGAATCAGCGTTCAACCGGGTCGGATCTGGACCGCACCAAGCTGCAGGAGAAAGTGCGCGCCTCACTGAGCCGTCTGCGCCGTCTCGGCATGGTGTGGTTTTTCGGCAACGACAGCAGCAAATTCCGCATCACGGAATCGGTGTTCCGCTTTGGCGCTGACGTGCGCGGCGGGGATGATGCCCGTGAAGCGCAGCTTCGTCTGATTCGTGACGGGGAAGCGATGCTACTGGAAAACGCCACTGCACCGGTCGACACCGATGAAGGTGACGGGCAGGAGAGCGACGCGAGTGAGAACGCAGAGGAAGAACAGGCATGATTGAGCGCGGAAAGTTTCGTTCGCTTACGCTGATCAACTGGAACGGCTTTTTTGCCCGCACCTTTGATCTTGATGAATTAGTTACCACGCTGTCAGGCGGTAACGGGGCCGGTAAGTCCACCACGATGGCGGCTTTTGTCACCGCGCTGATCCCCGATCTGACACTGCTGCACTTCCGTAATACCACCGAAGCGGGTGCGACCTCCGGGTCGCGCGATAAAGGCCTGCACGGCAAACTGCGCGCCGGCGTCTGCTACTCCATGCTGGATGTGGTGAACTCACGCCATCAGCGTGTGGTGGTGGGTGTTCGCCTGCAGCAGGTCGCCGGCCGGGATAAAAAGGTGGACATCAAGCCGTTCAGTATCCACGGTCTGCCTGCCGACACCAATCCGACCGACATGCTGACTGAAGTGCTGAACAGCCGTCAGGCGCGCGTGTTGCCGCTGAATGAGGTCAAAGAGCGGGTTGAGGCGCAGGAAGGGGTACAATTCCGCGCCTACAACTCGGTCACTGACTATCACGCCATGATGTTTGATCTGGGTGTGGTGCCGCGTCGTCTGCGCTCCGCCAGCGATCGCAGCAAGTTTTATCGCCTGATTGAAGCCTCGCTCTACGGCGGTATCTCCAGTGCCATTACCCGATCGCTGCGTGATTACCTGCTGCCTGAAAACAGCGGCGTGCGCAAAGCCTTCCAGGATATGGAAGCCGCACTGCGCGAGAACCGCATGACGCTGGAGGCAATCCGCGTAACGCAGTCCGATCGCGATCTGTTTAAACACCTGATCTCTGAGGCGACCAGTTACGTTTCAGCTGACTACATGCGCCATGCTAACGAGCGCCGGGTTCATCTCGACAGCGCGTTACAGCTGCGCAATGAACTGTTCAGCAGCCGCAAGCAACTCGCCACCGAGCAGTATCGTCATGTTGAAATGGCGCGCGAACTGGCTGAGCACAGCGGCGCCGAAAACGATCTCGAAGTCGATTATCAGTCCGCCAGCGATCACCTTAACCTCGTGCAGACGGCGATGCGTCAGCAGGAGAAGATTGAACGTTACGATGCCGATATCGAAGACCTGACGCTGCGGCTGGAAGAGCAGACCGAAGTGGTGGCCGAAGCGCGTGAGATTCAGGAAGAGAACGAAGCGCGGGCTGAAGCGGCTGAGCTGGAAGTGGATGAGCTGAAAAGTCAGCTGGCTGATTTCCAGCAGGCGCTCGACGTGCAGCAAACCCGCGCCATTCAGTATCAGCAGGCACTGCAGGCGCTGGAGCGCGCCCGCGCCCTTTGCCAGTTGCCCGACCTGAGCATCGACAATGCAGCCGAATGGCAGGAGAGCTTCCAGGCTAAAGAGGAGGAGGCGACAGAGCACCTGCTGCGTCTGGAGCAGAAGCTGAGCGTGGCGGAAGCGGCGCACAGTCAGTTTGAACAGGCGCTGGCGCTGGTGACCAGCATCGCCGGTGAGGTGAGTCGTCAGGATGCCTGGCAAACCGGCCGCGAACTGCTGCGGGATGCCAGTAATCAGCGCCACCACGCCGAACAGCTCTCCTCGCTGCGTCTGCGCCTAAATGAACTGGAACAGCGGCTGCGCGAGCAGCACGAGGCTGAGCGTCTGCTGGCCGAGTTCTGCAAGCGTCAGGGGCAGCACTACGACGCGGATGCGCTGGCTGGCCTGCAGCAGGAGCTGGAAGCGCAGATTGAACAGCTGAACAGCAGCGTGGCTGACGCGGGTGAGCAGCGCATGAAGATGCGCCAGGAGCTCGAACAGCTGCGTGAACGTATTACAGGCCTGACGGCGCGCGCGCCGCACTGGCTCGCCGCCCAGGAGATCCTGACGCAGCTCAGCGAACAGACCGGCCAGGCGCTGAACAGCAGCCAGGATGTCACCGAGTACATGCAGCAGCTGCTGGAACAGGAGCGTGAAACTACCGTCGAGCGCGACGAAGTGGCAGCACGTAAACGCGACATCGAGCAGCAGATTGAACGGCTCAGTCAGCCGGGCGGTGCTGAGGATGCGCGTCTGACCCAGCTGGCAGAACGTTTTGGCGGCGTGCTGCTGTCAGAGATTTACGATGATGTGACCCTGGACGATGCGCCGTACTTCTCGGCGCTCTATGGCCCGTCACGTCACGCGATTGTTGTACCTGATCTTTCACGGGTGCGCGAGTTGCTGGACGGACTGGAAGAGTGCCCGGAAGATCTCTATCTGATCGAGGGCGATCCGCAGTCATTCGACGACAGCGTCTTTAGTGTTGATGAGCTGCAGAATGCGGTCGTGGTAAAAGTGGCTGAGCGTCAGTGGCGCTACTCCCGCTTCCCGAAAATACCGCTGTTTGGCCGCGCGGCGCGTGAAAATCAGCTTGAGCTGCTGCATCTGGAGCGCGACAAGCTGGCGGAACGCTACGCGACCCTGTCGTTCGATGTACAGAAAACGCAGCGTCTGCATCAGTCCTTCAGTCGCTTTATCGGCAGTCATCTGGCCGTCGCCTTTGATGCCGACCCGGAAGCGCAGATTCGTCAGCTGGGCGCGCGCCGCGGGGAGCTGGAGCGGGCGCTGAATCAGCATGAAAGTAACAATCAGCAGCAGCGTCAGCAGTATGAGCTGGCGAAAGAGGGCGTATCGCAGTTAAACCGCCTGCTGCCACGCGTTAATCTGCTGCTGGATGATACCCTGGCCGATCGCTGCGAAGAGATTCGTGAGCAGGTTGATGCCGCTCAGGATGCGGCGCGCTTCCTGCATCAGCATGGCGCTAAGCTGGCAAAACTGGAACCGATCATCGCGGTTCTGCAGAGCGACCCGGAACAGCACGAACAGCTGCAGGCCGACTATCAGCAGGCGCAGCAGCAGCAGCGCAACGCCCGTCAGCAGGCATTTGCCCTGACTGAAGTGGTGCAGCGTCGTGCTCACTTCAGTTATGACGATTCAGCCAGCATGCTCAGTGGCAACAATGACCTCAGCGACAAACTGCGTCAGCGCCTGGAGCAGGCTGAAGGCGAGCGCAGCCGCTGCCGTGAACGTCTGCGTGAACATCAGGCACAGCTGACCCAATATGCTCAGCTGCTGGCCTCGCTGAAAAGCGCCTGGGATGCCAAGCGCGACATGCTGAAAGAGCTGCAGCAGGAGATGCAGACGATTGGCGTCCATGCGGACAGCAGTGCAGAAGCGCGGGCGCGGGCGCGTCGCGATGAGCTTTATACCGCACTGAGCCACAACCGCGCACGCCGGAATCAGCTGGAGAAACAGCTGACCTTCTGCGAAGCGGAGATGGATAACCTGCAGAAGCGACTGCGCCAGCTGGAACGCCAGTATCATCAGGTGCGTGAACAGGTGGTCAGCGCGAAAGCGGGCTGGTGCACGGTGCTGCGTCTGGTCAAAGAGAATGGCGTGGAGCGCCGTCTGCATCGTCGTGAACTCGCCTACATGAGTGGCGATGAACTGCGTTCGATGTCGGATAAGGCGCTGGGTGCGCTGCGTCTGGCAGTGGCGGACAATGAACATCTGCGCGACGTGCTGCGGCTATCGGAAGATCCGAAACGTCCGGAACGTAAAATTCAGTTCTTTATCGCCGTTTATCAGCATCTGCGTGAGCGTATTCGTCAGGACATTATCCGGACTGACGATCCGGTGGAAGCAATTGAGCAGATGGAGATTGAGCTGAATCGCCTGACGGAAGAGCTGACCGCGCGTGAGCAGATGCTGGCCATCAGTTCTCGCAGTGCGGCGAACATCATCCGTAAAACCATCCAGCGTGAACAGAACCGTATCCGTCAGCTGAATCAGGGCCTGCAGACCGTCAGCTTTGGTCAGGTGCGCAGCGTACGTCTCAACGTTAACGTTCGCGAAACCCATGCCATGCTGCTGGATACGCTGTCAGAAGAGCATGAACAGCATCAGGACCTCTTCAACAGTAACCGTCTGACCTTCTCAGAGGCGCTGGCGAAGCTCTATCAGCGTCTGAACCCGCATATCGATATGGGTCAGCGGACGCCGCAGACTATCGGTGAGGAGCTGCTGGACTACCGCAACTATCTGGAGATGGAGGTGGAAGTTAACCGTGGTTCGGATGGCTGGCTGCGTGCAGAAAGTGGCGCGCTCTCAACCGGCGAAGCGATCGGTACCGGGATGTCGATTCTGGTGATGGTCGTGCAGAGCTGGGAAGAGGAGTCCCGCCGTCTGCGTGGCAAAGATATCTCACCTTGCCGCCTGCTGTTCCTGGATGAGGCGGCTCGTCTGGATGCCCGCTCTATCGCCACGCTGTTTGAGCTGTGTGAACGTCTGGAGATGCAGCTGGTGATTGCTGCGCCGGAGAACATCAGCCCGGAGAAAGGCACGACCTACAAACTGGTGCGTAAGGTGTTTAACAACACCGAGCACGTGCATGTCGTCGGCCTGCGTGGATTTGCGGCCGATCCGGTGCCCACTCGTGCCGGGAGCGGGGAGGCCGCTCTGCCCGATCTGACCACTGAAAAATCTCAGGCTGAGACGTAGTCAAAAACCGAACCATTGGTTAATCTGGAAACGGCATTTGTCGCATGAGGCAAATGCCGTTTTTGTTTGTATACTCAACATAATGAGTCACAGCCCGATCGCAGCGGATACAGGGAACGCTGCGCAGTTAAGAAGATAAGGGGGCAGGGATGTTGCTGGCAAAAAAGGTTAATCATCATCGTGTTATATCATTGTTAGCGCTGGCGCTAACGGTTGTTCCATTTAAGCTACCACAGGCCGCTGTTATCGCCGCGATGCCCGGCACCGCGCACGCGTCAGTTTCGGTTTCCGACAGTCAGCAACGTATCCGCCAGGCGTTTTCCAGCGCCGATCAGCCATTTTACCTCGCGCCGCTGGCAACGCTGTATGCGTCCCGCCACATGCAGCCGCTCTGGCAGGATGAGCAGGCGGTTCAGAAGTTTCAGCAGCAGCTGGCTGAGGTGGCGCTCTCTGGCGTTCAGCCGCAGTTCACGCGCTGGGTTGACCGTCTGACTAACCCGGCTATCACTGGTTTTGCCCGTGACGTGACCCTCTCCGACGCCATGCTGGGCTACCTGCAGTTTGTCTCTAACGTGCCGACGCAGGGGGAAACCTGGCTCTACAGTAATGTTCCCTACAGGCTGACACAGCCGTCGGTGGCCGTGGTAAATCAGTGGCAGAATGCGGTCAATGCGGGCGCGAGCAGTACGTTTGTTGCTTCCCTGCAGCCGCAGCATCCTCAGTATCAGCCGATGCACGCTGCGCTGAAAGCGCTGCTCAGTGATAAACAACCCTGGCCGCAGCTGAAGAACAGCGAAACGCTGCGTCCGGGGCAGGTCAGTGACGATGTCCCCGCACTGCGTGAAATTCTGCAGCGCAGCGGCATGCTGACCGCACAGAGCAACGCACCGGCTCCGGATGATGATGCCGTGCCGGTCGCTCCTTCACCGGTAACCCACAGCGATCAGCCGGTGGCAGTGAGTCCTTCCGCTACGCCGGTTAACGATCTGCCTGCGCCATCGCCGCAGTCACCCGGCAACGTTCAGAGCCAGACGCTGGAAGGCAACACCGCCAATGTCTATGACGAGACGCTGGTGGCGGCGGTCAAACGTTTTCAGCAGTGGCAGGGACTGGATGGCGATGGCGCTATCGGTGCCAGAACGCGGCAGTGGCTGAACGTCTCACCCCAGATGCGCGCTTCGTTACTGGCGCTGAATATTCAGCGACTGCGCCTGCTGCCGGATGATATGCACAACGGCATTATGGTCAACATCGCCAACTACTCGCTGATCTATTACAACAACGGCAACAAGATCCTCTCTTCCCGGGTCATTGTCGGGCGTCCCGATCGTAAAACACCACTGATGCGCAGCGCGCTCAATAATGTGGTGCTCAATCCGCCGTGGAATGTGCCGACGACGCTGGTGCGCAAAGATATCATCCCTAAAGTGAAACAGGACCCCACCTATCTCTACAAGCACGGTTATACCCTGCTGTCGGGCTGGAGTGCTGACGCTGAAGTGATCGATCCCAGCATGATCGACTGGCGCATGGTTTCCGCTGCATCCTTCCCTTACCGGATGATTCAGGCTCCGGGTCAGACGAATGCGCTGGGCCGATACAAATTCAACATGCCTAGTTCGGATGCCATCTATCTGCATGACACGCCAAACCATAACCTGTTTCAGCGTGATATTCGTGCGCTCAGCTCAGGCTGCGTGCGTGTGAATAAGGCATCAGAACTGGCCGGGTTGTTACTGCAGGATGCAGGCTGGAACGACTCCCGTATTTCCAGCACCCTGAAAGAGGGGGATACCCGTTATGTGCCGATTCGCCATCGCATCCCGGTCAATCTCTATTACCTTACTGCCTGGGTTGCTGATGATGGCAAGCCGCAGTTCCGAACAGATATTTACAATTATGATGACACCGCCCGTTCGGGCAGTCAGGCACTGAGCCGGGCGAAACAGTTACTGCTCTAGTGATTGATTTTAAATCGTTAGCGGCGCACCTGGCACCGTAAGAAATATCCTCTGAGAGCGATTCCTTCGGGAATCGCCTCTCAAACACGCCCCAGATGGGTTGACGCTTACCTGAGAGAAAGTTATGGTTCGGCCTGTGCGCTTTTTGCACATTTCTATGGCTTCACTCTCAGGTAAACCGCTACATGTCTACTATTGATTCTTTTCGTCGCAACCTGCTGCTTTGCGGTAGTGCCGCCGCCGGACTGGCATTATTGCCCGCTTCTGCAAGGGCCTCGCTTTCAACGTCTCGCCCGCGTGTATTGATGCTTAACAATCTTCACACCGGTGAAACCCTTAAAACTGAATTTTTTAATGGTAAGAGTTACGACAAGGATGAGTTGACACGATTAAATCACTTTTTCCGTGACTACCGCGCCAATAAAGTGAAAAGCATTGATCCGCACCTCTTCGATCAGATTTTCCGCCTGCAGGCACTGCTCGGTACGCGCAAACCTGTCCAGCTGGTCTCGGGCTACCGTTCACTGGCGACCAACAATATGTTACGTGAGAGCGGTCCGGGAGTCGCGAAGCATAGCTATCACACCAAAGGCCAGGCGATGGATTTCCATATTGAAGGGGTTTCATTAGCCAATGTACGCAAAGCGGCGTTATCTCTGCATGCGGGTGGTGTAGGATATTATCCCCGCAGTAACTTTGTACATATTGATACCGGTCCGATCAGGCACTGGTAACGACACCGGCGACGCTGCGTGAGCCGGTCATGGAGCGTTATGAACTACCACATTATTCCTGTTACAGCCTTTGCCCAGAACTGTTCCGTTATCTGGTGCGACACCACCCGTGAAGCGGCTCTGGTCGATCCAGGCGGCGATGCCGATCTGATTAAACAAACGCTGGAACAGCTCAGACTCAAACCCGCTCAGATTCTGCTGACCCATGGTCATCTCGATCATGTTGGAGCCGCGGTAGAACTGGCGGCTTACTATCAGATCCCTATTGTCGGGCCACAAAAGCGGGATGCTTTCTGGCTGGAGGCGCTGCCCACGCAGAGCCGGATGTTCGGACTGGAAGAGTGCGTCCCTTTTACGCCGGATCGCTGGCTGGAAGAGGGGGAGAGTGTGCAGGTCGGGCTGACTACGCTGGAGGTCCTGCACTGCCCGGGCCATTCCCCTGGTCATGTGGTGTTTTTTGACCGTCCCGGAAGGCTGCTGATTTCAGGTGATGTGATTTTTAATGGCGGCGTGGGACGAACAGACTTCCCGCAGGGCGATCATCAGCAGTTAATTAAGGCGATTCACACTAAATTACTGCCGCTGGGCGATGATGTGACTTTTCTGCCCGGCCACGGCCCGATCTCCACACTGGGGCAGGAGCGCATCAGCAATCCTTTTCTGCAGTAAAAACAGTCCTTTTGCTGCCATAAAAAATGGGCCCTCAGGCCCATTCTTGTTTTATCGCCTGCCTCAGAGCACCGCGACAATCGCTTCGCACAGCGCCGACATGTTGTCCGGCGTCATGCCCGCCACATTCACGCGGCCAGAGTTAACGGCATACACAGCGAACTCTTCACGCAGGCGAATAACCTGCTCTTTGGTTAAGCCGCTGAATGAGAACATGCCGTTTTGCTTAATGATAAAGCTGAAGTCACGCTGCGCACCTTTCTCTGCCAGCGTGTTAACAAACAGCTGACGCATGCGCTGAATGCGCTGACGCATGTCCGACAGCTCCTGCTCCCAGATGGTCCGCAGCGCGTCGTTACTCAGAATCGTCGCGACGACGGCCGCACCATGCGCCGGGGGATTGGAGTAGTTGGCACGAATGGTGTATTTCACCTGACTGAATGCGGTTTCTGCTACGCCGGCGTCGGCCGCTACCAGCGTGATGGCCCCCACGCGCTCATTGTAGAGACCAAAATTCTTCGAGTATGAGCTGGCGACAATCAGCTCCTGATGTGACGCGGCAAAAATACGCAGGCCTTCGGCATCTTCGTCCAGACCACGGGCAAAGCCCTGGTAAGCGAAGTCGAACAGCGGCAGCCAGCCATTCGCCTGTGAGATCTCTGCCAGCTTCTGCCACTGCTCCGCTGTCGGATCGATACCGGTCGGGTTATGGCAGCAGCCGTGGAAAAGTACCACGTCGCCAGGCTGAACCTGACTCAGCGACGCCAGCATTCCCTCAAAATCGAGTGTATGGTTTGCCGCGTCATAATAGTGATATTCACACACCTCAAGACCGGCAGCATTGAACACATTTTTATGATTCGGCCAGCTGGGATTGCTGATCCAGACCCGTTTTACCGCCGTCTGCGTGGCCAGAAAATCTGCCGCAATGCGCAGCGCGCCTGTGCCACCTGGCGTCTGTGCCGTACGTGCGCGGCGCGCGCTAATCAGTGGGCTGTCATTGCCGAACAGCAGGGCCTGCGTGCAGCGCGCGAAATCCGCCAGACCATCAATGCTGAGATAGTTTTTGGTGGTTTCGTTTTCCAGCAGATACTGCTCAGCCTTTTTAACACTGGTCAGCACCGGGGTCTTGCCGGTTTCGTCTTTATAGACGCCGATACCCAGATTGATTTTTTCAGGGCGGTCATCAGCACGAAACAGATCGGCGAGCCCGAGAATAGGATCGGCGGGTGCAGCAGAGATCGATTCAAACATGTGTCAGGTCCATTAGCGTGAACGTTTGCAAGAGGGCTCTCAGGTTAACGTCCGGCCAAGCAAATGCCAACCGTTTGCGAATCAAAATGCTCTATTTTGCGGTGCGGATTGCGCGACGGGGAGATAAAGACGTTAACGCAGAGCGGAAAGGGGTTAAGCAGCGCAGAGGTTGTGATTAACAGCCATAAAAAAACGGGGCCGTGGCCCCGTTTTTCAACATGTTTAAAGCAGGATTAGAACTGGTAAACCAGGCCTACACCCACCACGTCATCTGTGTTCAGATTCAGGCGGTTGTTGTCATCCAGCTGGTTGATTTTGTAATCAACATAGGTAGACATGTTTTTGTTGAAGTAGTAAGTCGCGCCAACATCGAAATATTTGTACAGGTCAGCATCGCCGATACCTTCGATATCTTTGCCTTTCTGCTGCACGTATGCGATGGATGGACGCAGACCGAAGTCGAACTGGTACTGAGCAACTAACTCAATAGTCTGGCTCTTATTGGCAAATGCACCCACTGAGTCGTCAGTGTTAGCTACAGGGACGCCAATAGCGGTAGCGTTACGGCCTTCACCGTACATCGCTGCCAGGTAAACGTTGTTCGCATCATATTTCAGCGCGGTTGCCCAGTTCTCAGCACGTTTGCCCTGACCAACTACGTTACCATTGACAGCAACACCCGCTGCCTGTGAATTAGTACGGTCGCTGCTGCTGTAAGCACCAACGATGCCAACACCAATTGGTGAGGTGTATGAAGTTGAGAGCGCATAGCCGTCACCGTTAGCACGGCTAATGTCGGTACGGTCATTTTTGCCCTGATACTGAACTGCGAAATCCCAGCCATCAACCAGACCGAAGAAGTTGGTGTTGCGGTAGGTCAGCAGGCCGGTGCTGCGACCGTTCATGAAGCTGTCTGAATTACCCCAGTCGCCACCAAATACTGGCAGCATATCGGTCCAGCCGATTGCATCGTAAACCAGACCATAGTTACGGCCGTAGTCGATTGAACCTGCATCACCGAATTTCAGACCGGCAAAGCCCAGACGGGTTTTGGTGCCATCACGTGCGTCATCACCTTCAGAGTTGTTCGCCTGAATGTTGTATTCCCACTGGCCGTAACCGGTCAGCTGGTCATTGATCTGAGTTTCGCCTTTGAAGCCGAAACGCACATAAGTCTGATCGCCGTCGCTGCCAGCGTCGTCAGAGAACTGGTGACGTGCATCGACTTTACCGTACAGGTCCAGTTTGTTGCCGTCTTTGTTATAGATTTCGGCAGCATTGGCTGCGCCGGCGGCTAACAGAGCAGGGATAACCACTGCCAGAATATTGCGCTTCATCATTATTCATTACCCTCATTGGAGTTATTTGTACACCTGCCACTGCCGTAAGGAAATCTTTACAGAACCCTCAACGAAGTTTGGTGTCTTCCTGTGTCTGCACGCATCTTTCCATCCCCCCCGCTGTAATTCTAGCGCGAAAATGCTACTAAACTCGTAATCTGGTTTCTAAAGGAAAATATGTATTACAAAATGTAAAAAAGACGGAACTTTGTGAGAGAACTCAAAATTTACAAAAATAAAAAAAGGCCGGCAGTGCCGACCTCTTTATATATATGATTTTCTTATATTTAATGCCGAATGTCAGAAACTCGCATTACGTGGGGTGCGTGGGAAGGGGATAACGTCCCTGACATTTTGTACACCGGTAACATAGGCGATTAAACGTTCAAAGCCCAGACCAAAGCCAGAATGCGGAACGGTGCCATAGCGACGCAGGTCACGATACCACCAGTAATCCTCTTTATTCAGCCCCATCTCTTCCAGACGCGCATCCAGCACATCCAGACGCTCTTCACGCTGTGAACCGCCGATGATCTCACCAATGCCCGGCGCCAGAACGTCCATCGCCGCCACGGTCTTGCCATCCTCGTTCAGGCGCATATAGAACGCCTTAATATCTTTCGGATAGTTTTTCACGACCACTGGCGCTTTGAAGTGTTTCTCTGCCAGATAACGCTCGTGTTCAGAGGAGAGGTCGATACCCCAGGACACCGGGTTCTCGAAGGTCTGACCGCAGTTCTTCAGGATTTCAATCGCATCGGTGTAGTCGACCTGAGCAAAATCGGTGGTGATGAAACGCTGCAGGCGCTCAACAGCCTCTTTATCGACACGCTCAGCAAAGAAGGCCATGTCGTCAGCGCGCTCTTCCAGCACCGCGTTAAAGACATATTTCAGCATGGCTTCGGCCAGTGCTGCGGCATCATCCAGCGAAGCAAACGCAATTTCCGGCTCCAGCATCCAGAATTCCGCCAGGTGACGGCTGGTGTTAGAGTTTTCGGCGCGGAAGGTCGGACCAAAGGTGTAAATCTTCGACAGGGCGCTGGCATAGGTTTCACCGTTCAGCTGACCCGATACGGTCAGGAATGCCTCTTTGCCAAAGAAATCTTCAGCGAAATCGACTTTGCCCTGATCGTCACGCGGCAGGTTTTCCAGATCCAGCGTCGAAACGCGGAACATCTCGCCTGCGCCTTCGGTGTCTGACGCGGTGATCAGCGGGGTGGAGACCCAGAAATAGCCATTTTCATGGAAGAAACGGTGTAGCGCCTGCGCCAGAGTATGGCGGACGCGGGCAACCGCGCCAATCAGGTTGGTGCGCGGACGCAGGTGAGCCACTTCACGCAGATACTCAATGCTGTGGCGCTTAGCCGCCATCGGGTAGCTGTCCGGATCTTCCACCCAACCCACCACTTCCAGATGGGTCGCCTGAATCTCAAACGCCTGGCCCTGACCCGGCGAAGCCACCACTTTACCGGTGACGATAACCGAACAGCCTGTGGTCAGACGCAGCACTTCATCCTGATAATTATTCAGAGAATTATTGACGACAGCCTGAACGGGATTAAAGCAGGAGCCGTCATACACGGCGATGAAGGAAAGACCGGCTTTGGAATCTCTTCGGGTACGCACCCAACCACGTACGGTGACTTCACTGTCAACCGCGACGCGACCGTGCAGTACGTCCGCTACAGGCACTACGCTCATAAATATCTCTCTATATAGAAGAAGTGAGTAAAAAAAGTTGCCCCATCCGGGGTTTTGCTATGTTACTTGCGAGTCTTCAGGAAACAAGCAAAATTCAGGCTGAAAACAGATTTATTACAGCAGAGGCGGGGCGTATTGACGCCCCGATAAGCGGGGATTTAACTCGCTTTTTTCACCAGCGGCAGGTCAAAGGCTTTACGCAGCGCTCTGACAAAGGCTTTGTCCTGACAGATCGTTTTACCCGGACTGTCGGAAAGTTTTGCCACCGGTTTACCGTTGCACTGCACCAGTTTAATGACGATATTCAGTGGCGTGACGCCCGGGATATCGCAGGTCAGGCGGGTGCCGATACCGAAAACCACATTCGTTCGCTGACCAAAATGGCGGTAAAGCGCCAGCGCTTTGTCGAGATTCAGATTGTCAGAAAAGACCAGATTTTTGCTTAAGGGATCGATACCCAGCTTCTGATAGTGGGCGAGCGCTTTCTCACCCCACTCAACCGGATCGCCGGAATCGTGGCGCAGACCCTGATAACGGCGGGCGAACACCGGGCCAAAGTCGCGCAGGAACGCATCCATGGCGATACAGTCGGTCAGCGCAATACCCAGCTGGTCGTCATACTCATCCAGCCACGCCTGCAGTGCTGCCCGCTGGCTGTTCGCCAGAACGGGACTGATCTGCTGGAACGCCTGAAACCACTCGTGCGCCTGGGTGCCCACTGGCGTGAGTGACAGGCGGCGCGCCAGGTCATAGTTACTGGTACCAATCAGCCAGGGGAAATCCTGTTTCAGCGTTGCGACAATCGACTGCTGTACATCCTGTGAATAGCGACGGCGGGTGCCGAAATCCATCAGGCGGAAGCGTGACATGTCGAGGTCGGCCACCTGCGCGTTAAAGTCGCTGAGCTTATGATGCAGGTGATCAATCGCCTGCTGAGTGGTGACCTGCGGTGTGCGATGACGATGCACAATCTCGCTAATCAGCGCCAGCAGCGGCACCTCCCACAGTATCACTTCACGCCACGGCCCCTGAATACGAAGGTCCAGCTTGCCGTGGTGATTGCGCACCTCAACCTGCTCCGGTTTGTAGCGGAACTGGCGAAGCCAGCTCAGGTAATCTTCGCGAAAGAAGGGAAGATGAGACAACCAGGTCGCTTCATCTTCAGTCAGCGCCAGATTTTGCATTGCGGTTATCGCGTCACGAATTTCGTCAGCGTAGAGACCCAGCAGTTCGTCGCCGCGGCAGCGAAACTCCGCCGTCACCGTTACGTCATGGTAGCGGTGGAAAACGGCCTGCTGCATATGGAGCTTATAGGCGTCCGTATCCAGCAGCGAGGTCAGTATCGGGGAAGCATGTCCTGTCATGGCGCGTTTCAGCATCCTGTTCGGTGGCGCAGAGCCCGGTGTTGTACACAGTCATAAAGACGCAAAAGTATAATTCACTATCTGACGCCGATCACAGCATATTTCAGTCCGGCGGGTCGAGGCCAATCTGTGCCTTTGTTAACAAACTGTAGACATTTCACCCTTTAGCTGCATTGTGCGTGGCAAGCTTGTTGTAACAAGCTTAGACTTTGCCGGTAAACTTATAACAACGCGAGACGGAATATGACGCAACAGCCCCAAATCAAGTATCGCCACGACTACCGTGCGCCTGATTACACCATCACCGACATCGATTTAACCTTTGAACTGGATGCGTCGACCACCCGCGTAACGGCCATCAGCCAGGTCAAACGGCTGGGCGACAGCCAGGCTGAGCTGCGCCTGGACGGAGAGGCGTTAACGCTGATTGCGCTGGAAATCGACGGGCAGCCCTGGACGGCGTTCCGTGAAGAAGAGGGGGCGCTGGTCATCAGTCAGCTGCCGGAAAGCTTCACCCTGAAAATCATCAACGATATTCATCCGGATCAGAACACCGCGCTGGAAGGACTGTACAAATCGGGTGAGGCGCTCTGCACCCAGTGCGAAGCTGAAGGCTTCCGTCATATTACCTGGTATCTCGATCGCCCGGATGTGCTGGCGCGTTTTACTACCACCATTTATGCCGACGGCAATCGCTATCCCTATCTGCTCTCGAACGGTAACCGGATCGACGGCGGCCAGGACGATCAGGGGCGCAACTGGGTGAAGTGGCAGGACCCGTTCCCGAAACCCTGCTATCTGTTTGCGCTGGTGGCGGGCGACTTCGACGTGCTGCGCGACAGCTTTACCACCCGCTCAGGCCGGGATGTGGCGCTGGAGATTTTCGTCGACCGCGGCAATCTCGACCGCGCTGACTGGGCGATGACCTCGCTGAAAAACAGCATGAAGTGGGATGAGGAGCGTTTCGGTCTGGAGTATGACCTCGACATCTTTATGATCGTGGCAGTAGACTTCTTTAATATGGGGGCGATGGAAAACAAAGGCCTCAACGTCTTTAACGCCAAATATGTGCTGGCCAAAGCTGAAACCGCGACCGACAAAGATTATCTTGGTATTGAAGCCGTAATCGGTCATGAATATTTCCATAACTGGACCGGTAACCGTGTGACCTGCCGCGACTGGTTCCAGCTCAGCCTGAAAGAGGGGCTGACGGTCTTCCGCGATCAGGAGTTCAGCTCCGATCTGGGCTCGCGCGCGGTGAACCGCATCGATAATGTGCGCATCGTTCGTGGTGCACAGTTCGCCGAAGATGCCAGCCCGATGGCGCACCCGATCCGCCCGGATCAGGTGATCGAAATGAACAACTTCTACACTCTGACCGTGTATGAAAAGGGATCGGAAGTGATCCGCATGATGCACACGCTGCTGGGTGAGGAGAATTTCCAGAAAGGCATGCAGCTCTATTTTGAGCGCCACGACGGCAGCGCGGCAACCTGCGATGATTTTGTTCAGGCGATGGAAGATGCTTCAAACGTCGACCTGTCGCAGTTCCGCCGCTGGTACAGCCAGTCGGGTACACCGGTCCTGACGGTCCGTGACGACTATAATCCGGAGCTGGAACAGTACACTCTGCATGTTACCCAGCACACGCCAGCCACCGCCGACCAGAAAGAGAAGCTGCCGCTGCACATTCCGCTGGATATCGAACTCTATGATGGTGAAGGCAAGGTGATCCCGCTGCAGCATAATGGGCAGCCGGTGCATCATGTGCTGAATGTTACCGAGGAGTTCCAGACCTTTATTTTCGACAACGTCTACTTCCAGCCGGTGCCGTCGCTGCTGCGTGAATTCTCTGCGCCGGTGAAGCTCGACTATAAGTGGAGTGACGCGCAGCTTACCTTCCTGATGCGCCATGCCCGCAACGACTTCTCCCGCTGGGATGCGGCTCAGAGCCTGCTGGCTACCTATATCCGCCTCAATGTCGCCCGCTATCAGCAGGGTCAGCATCTGTCGCTGCCACTGCACGTCGCCGACGCATTCCGCGCAGTGCTGCTTGATACCGACTGCGACCCGGCACTGACCGCGCTGATCATGACGCTGCCGTCAGAAAATGAGATTGCCGAGCTGTTTGACGTTATCGATCCGCAGGCCATCTCACTGGTGCGGGATGCGCTGCAGCGTACGCTGGCGCGCGAACTGGCCGATGAATTCTTTGCGATTTACAACGCCAATCAGCAGCCCGAGTACCGGGTGGAGCATGAGGCGATTGGTCAGCGCAGCCTGAAAAATATCTGCCTGACCTATCTCGCCTTCAGCGATGCGCAGCTGGCGGACAAACTGGTGCAGGCGCAGTATCAGCAGGCGACCAACATGACTGATGCGCTGGCCGCTCTTTCTGCCGCTGTGGCGGCGCAGCTGCCGTGCCGCGATGCGCTGCTGGCGGCGTATGATGAGCGCTGGCATCAGGATGGTCTGGTCATGGACAAATGGTTTGTGCTGCAGGCGACCAGTCCGGCTGCCAACGTGATGCGCAACGTGCGTCAGCTTCTGACGCATCGCTCCTTCACGATGAGTAACCCGAACCGCGTTCGCTCGCTGGTGGGTGCCTTTGCCTCCGCGAACCCTGCTGCTTTCCATGCAAAAGATGGCAGCGGCTATAAGTTCTTGGTCGAGATGCTGACTGACCTCAACACCCGTAATCCGCAGGTGGCGGCACGGATGGTGGAGCCGCTGATTCGCCTGAAACGCTATGACGAAACGCGTCAGGAGATGATGCGCGAGGCGCTGGAAGAACTGCTGACGCTGGATAAACTCTCTGGCGATCTCTACGAGAAAATCACCCGGGCGCTGAACGCCTGATAATAAAAAGGCGGAGCGTCTGAGACGGCCTCCGCCTTTTTTTAGCGCTGCTGCGCCAGTCGCACCGGTGGAGTGCGTTCTGTGCGCTGCATCACCCGATCCAGCACCTCCGCTTCCAGCTCGGCAAGTCGTGCCGATCCCCGGCGTCGCGGCCTGGGCAAATCGACCTGAAGATCCAGCCCGATCTCTCCCTCCTCAATCAACAGCACCCGATCCGCCATCACAACCGCCTCACTGACATCGTGCGTGACCAGCAGCACGGTAAAGTGATGCTGCTGCCACAGCGACTCAATCAGTCCCTGCATTTCGATGCGGGTCAGGGCATCCAGCGCCCCCAGTGGCTCATCCAGCAGCAACAGACCGGGACGATGGATCAGCGCCCGGGCCAGCGCAACCCGCTGTTTCTGGCCTCCCGACAGCGCGGCAGGCCACTCATCAGCCCGATCGGCAAGTCCGACTGCCGCCAGGGCATCCCGCGCCGCGCTGCGCCATTCGCGTCCGCGCAGCCCCAGGCCGACGTTATCGATCACTTTTTTCCACGGCAGCAGTCGCGCATCCTGGAACATCAGACGGGTATCGTCGCGCGCCGACTGCAACGGTGCATTGCCCGCCAGCAGCTCACCGCTGGAGCAGTGCTCCAGCCCGGCCAGCAGGCGCAGCAGGGTACTTTTGCCACAGCCGCTGCGGCCCACGACCGCCACAAACTGACCGGAAGGGATATGCAGGTCAATTTTATTGAGAATGGTGCGGTTGCCATACTGTTTGCTGACGCCGTTGACGCCAACCGGGGTGCCGGTGTTGAGGCGTGCCGGTGAGAGAATCGGACTCATGCGTTCTCCTCCTTTAATTGATAAGCGGGATGCCAGCGCAGCCAGACACGCTCCAGCAGCAGCGCGGCGACATCCGCCAGCTTACCGAGCAGGGCGTAGAGAATGATGGCGACCACCACCACATCCGTCTGCAGAAATTCCCGCGCATTCATCGCCAGATAGCCGATGCCGGCGTTGGCGGAAATGGTCTCCGCGACGATCAGCGTCAGCCACATCAGGCCGAGGGCGAAACGCACGCCGACCATGATATTCGGCAGCGCGCCGGGCAGGATCACCTGGATAAACAGACTCCAGCCGGAGAGGCCGTAGCTGCGGGCCATCTCAATCAGCCCGCGGTCAATATTGCGGATGCCGTGATAGGTGTTGAGGTAGATAGGGAAGAGCGTGCCCAGCGCCACCAGGAAAATCTTGGCCGACTCATCAATACCGAACCAGAGGATCACCAGCGGGATCAGGGCCAGATGCGGCACGTTGCGCAGCATCTGAACCGAGGTATCGAGCAGACGCTCACCGGTTTTTGAGGTGCCGGTAATCAGTCCAAGTATCAGACCGATGGAGCCGCCGATAGCGAAACCGACCAGCGCCCGCCAGCTGCTGATCGCCAGGTTCTGCCACAGTTCGCCGCTAACCGTCAGCCGCCAGAAGGTGGTCACGATTTTCTCCGGCGCGGGCAGAATGCGGGTTGATAACCAGCCGGTTTGTGAGGCAATCTGCCACACCACGATCAGCAGGAGAGGCAGCAGCCACGGCACCAGCGTATCGGCAAGACGTTTTCGGGTTCTGGCCATTCTGCTCTCCTCAGCCCCGGGCGACTTTTTTCTCAGGGGTAAAATCGTTGGCTACCGCTTCACCGTGCGCCTGAACAACGCGAGGCTGAGGGACCAGCGGCACCTGCAGGTCGAGATGCGGGAACAGGAGTTCCCCGACGCGATAAGCCTCTTCCAGATGTGGGTAGCCTGACAGAATAAAGGTCTCGATACCCAGCGCTTCATACTCTTTGATCCGGGCGGCAACGGTCGGGCCATCACCCACCAGCGCGGTTCCGGCACCGCTGCGCACCAGACCGACACCTGCCCAGAGGTTCGGGCTGATTTCGAGCTTGTCGCGGCGACCCCCGTGGAGCGCGGCCATGCGACGCTGTCCGACAGAATCGGCGCGCTGGAATGCCGCCTGCGCTTTTGCGATGGTGGCGTCATCCACATTGGCAATCAGCCGGTCAGCCGCCTGCCAGGCCTCTTCATTAGTTTCTCGCACAATCACATGCAGACGAATACCAAACCGCACGGTCCGGCCCTGAGCGGCCGCTTTCGCGCGCACCTGCTCAATCTTCTCTTTGACCTGCGCAGGCGGCTCGCCCCAGGTGAGGTAGACATCAACCTGCTCCGCGGCCAGCTCCTGCGCCGGTTCTGAGGAGCCGCCAAACCAGAGCGGCGGACGAGGCTGCTGGACCGGTTTAAACATCAGCCGCGCCCCGCGAACGTGCACATGCCTGCCTTCATAGTCGACGGTTTCCCCCTCAAGGACCCGACGCCAGACGCGGGTAAACTCGGCGGACTCCGCGTAACGCTCGCGGTGATCGAGGAACACCCCGTCGCCCGCCAGCTCTTCCGGATCGCCGCCGGTCACCAGGTTGAACAGCGCCCGCCCGTTAGAGAGGCGATCCAGGGTGGCGGCCTGACGGGCGGCCTGCGTCGGTGAAATCACACCCGGCCGCAGCGCCACCAGAAACCGCAGACGCTGAGTGACCGGAATCAGCGAGGCGGCCACCAGCCAGGCATCTTCACAGGAGCGGCCGGTCGGGATAAGGACGCCGCCAAAGCCAAGACGGTCAGCGGCCTGCGCCACCTGCTGCAGATAGGCGTGATCAACCGGTCGCGCCCCTTCGGCCGTGCCAAGATAGTGTCCGTCGCCATGGGTTGGCAGGAACCAGAAAACAGATACGCTCATTGTTGCTCCTTATTGCGTGACGGTGTGGGGATGCCAGAGACGATCCTGAATCGTCACTTTGACTGGCAACAGATGATTGGCATAAAAGAGATCGGCGGTGCGCTGCTGCGCGGCGGCCGTTTCGGCACTGACCGGTGAAATGCGGGTCGGCGGCCGGTGATCCAGATAGCTGGCGATAACCGGTTCGGGCAGGCCCATCGCCTGAGCCAGCAGGGTGGTACTCTGCTGCCGCTGGCTGATGGTGAGCGCATCGGCCGCACTGAACGTGTCGAGCACCTGCTGAATAAAGGCGCCATGGGCTTCGGCATAGCTGCGGGTCGCTAAATAGAACGAGCCGGTCAGGTTGAGCGAGCTGCCATCGATCAGCAGGCGCGAGTTACCCTGCTGGAGCACGGAGGAGTAGTAGGGGTCCCAGATAGCCCAGGCATCAACGTTGCCCTGCTGGAAAGCGGCGCGGGCATCGGCGGGCGTCAGATAGACCGGCGTAATATCGTTAAAGGAGAGTCCCGCCTGCTGCAGCGCGCGCAGCAGCAGATTGTGCGAGCTGGAGCCTTTCTGGAAGGCGACTTTTTTCCCTTTCAGATCCGCCACCTGTTTCAGGGGGCTGTTTTTCGGCACCAGAATCACTTCTGATTTCGGTTTCGGCGGCTCAGAACCTACGTAGAGCAGATCAGCGCCCGCGGCCTGCGCAAACAGCGGCGGAAGGTCGCCGGTGCTGCCGAGATCGATGCTGTTCACATTCAGCGCTTCCAGCATCTGAGGGCCCGCCGGGAACTCGACCCACTTAATATGCGTATGGGGAAAACGCTTCTCCAGTAACTGATGCGACTTTGCCAGCACCATGCTGACTGAGCCTTTCTGATAACCGATACGAATTTCAGCCGGGTCGGATTCGGCGGCCTGAACCTGAAGGCCCGCCAGCAGAAGTCCCGCAACCAGCCACTTTCCTAATCTCTGCTTCATTGCTCTTTCCTTAAACCGCTTGCGCAACGGGGTGGTGGTGACGGGTCAGCGCCAGCCAGAAGGCGGAAACCGCTTCATCCAGACGCTCTGCCAGAGAGGCCTGCAATTCAGGCTGCCGGTCATAATGAACCACCTGATGATCCTCGGCATAAACGCCGTGCAGAATCTCCTGCGCCTTCAGGGCATTGAGAACCGGCTTCAGGGCGTAGTCGAGCGCCAGCATATGACCGGCACTGCCGCCGCTGGCCAGTGGCAGCACCACTTTATGTTCCAGCGCGCGTTCCGGCAGCAGGTCAAGCAGGGTCTTCAGCGCCCCCGAAAATGAGGCTTTATAGATCGGGGTCGCCACAATCAGCCCATCCGCTGAGGCCAGGTCCTCGCGTAATGCCAGCAGGGCAGGCGCATCAAAGCGCGCATTGATCAGATCGTCAGGCTGAAAGTTGTGAATATTCCAGGGAATGACTTCAACGCCACGCGCCTCCAGCTTGTGCTGACACAGCGTCAGCAGGGAAGTTGAGCGGGAGGGGAACCGTGGGCTGCCTGCCAGCGTAATAACTCGCATCATCACTCCTTATAACTAAAAGTTATTGATTATCAAATGTTGAGAACTTATGCCTTCATACTGTCAGAGCAGGGCAGTGGGCTTAAATGATTTATCCGGCAAAGTAAGCGTAAAAACTGCAAATAGAAGCGGCAGAAACCGGGGCGCATCCGGGGACATTCCGAATATTCTTAATTTCAGGGCAAACAGAGAAACGATTCATTAAGGAGGGTGATACAAGATTGCGAAAACAGGCGGAATGCCCGAAAAAAATCGCTCTCGTCTGATTGCCTGAACATTCTGATTGTGGCCAACAACTTCATTAAGCGCAGCGGCCGGGTCAGAAGCAGCACGGAAACTGACTGGTGGTGAGCTTCCTTCGTCTGTTATTAGGATTTATGCCATAAGGCAGAGTGTAATAAAAATGAAGCAATGGTGACGTTTTTCACGGATTCAGACGTTCGCTTACAGATTCCTGAATCTGGTTACGTCTGCTTTATCACCTATTTTTAAATCAATCCTCAACGGTTTTAACATTGCAGCAGGATATTGATGCACGTCTTTTAACAGTGATAGTCCTGTGAAACGTTAAGATATTTTTTACGACTGGTCTTTTTTTACGAAGCCGGTTTAAGATAATCGGGCTGAATCAAAGAAACAGAATATCAGCCTCTCACTCTTTTCATCGCTTCGCCTCTGGTCAGGACCTGCATCAGGCAGGTGAATCGTTTTGTTATTTTTAACAGCTGAGAATTACCTATGTCTGACATCCTGTTATCCGTAATTATTCCAACCTACAACGTTGAGAAATATATTGTCGAGTGCGTTGATTCCTTATTGCGCCAGGTTAAATCTCCCAATGAAATTCTCATTGTGAATGATGGCTCCACCGACGGAACGCTGGCCTTACTTGAACAGAATTATGCGCATCTTTCTCAGGTGAAAATAATTACTACGGAAAACGGCGGCGCCGGTCGTGCTCGCGATGTGGGCATTGAGCAGGCCAGAGGCCAGTTCCTCTTTTTCTGCGACCCGGATGATGTCGTGGTTGATGGGCTGGTGGCGGAACTTGCGACGGTCGCGGAACAGCACCCGGAAACCGACCTGTTCTGTTTCAACTCCTGCGTTTTTCGGGATGGGCAGATTGATGTCACCTCACCTAAAGTCAGACACGAAATTTTTGGCCAGCAGAAATCGCAGGAGGTCTTTTTGCATCTGCTGCGAAACGGCAGATATACCTCGGCGGCCTGGAGTTATATCGTCAGTAAGCGAATTGTCGAGCAGCATAAATTACGCTTTGTTGGACGCGTTCATGAAGATCACAACTTCACGCTCTCCGTGTTTGTAAAAAGTCAGCAGGCCTGGGTCAGCCGTCAGGTTTATTATAAACAGCGTATCCGTAATGGCTCGCTGACCAACAGTACCAAAAGTAATGAGTTTTTCTACCAGCGTTATAACGCTTTTATGCACGCCTACAGTACGTTAAACAGCTCGATCACGAAATCCGCCTGGCGCAGTTCGCTGGAGAAAGCCTATTTAGTTCATTCGTTTCGCCTGATGATCTACCTGTCACTCTATAATGGCACCCCCGTGCCGGAATATGTCCTGAATGCCATCCGCTTCCTGGGCCGTAATGTCAAAACAGAAAACGTCAAGGAGTGGCTACTGTTCAATCGCCCTGAACTCTTTATTGCGTTACAGCATTACAAAGTTAAAAAAGAGCTCAGTCGTGCCGCCTGATCCTGCAAAAGCAGCCGGATTCTGAAAAATTTGAAGCGATATTGTTTATGCCTTAGCGAAATGAGAAGGTGAGACATGCAATGTGTATAAGGTTGTTGCGTCATGGCAAAAGTACTCGATAAAAGTCTGATTATTAATATTTTTTCACTGCTGGCGTATCGCGGCGCGTCGTTTCTGTTTCCGCTGGCTACGCTGCCCTATCTGGCCCGTGTTCTGGGGGTAGAACAGATGGGTACGCTGGCGCTGGCGATCGCCTGCGTGCTCTATTGCAGCACCATCTCCGACTGGGGATTCAATGTCTTTACCACCAAAGATATTGCTCACCATCGTGACGACAAGGAGCGTGTCAGTCAGCTCTTCTGGTCCACCTTCAACGCCAAGCTGATGCTGCTGCTGCTGACCAGTGGCACGCTGCTCACCGCCACCTGGTTTAATCCCGCCTGGCACTCACTGTTCTTTATTGTGCTGGCGAACTGCACGACGCTGGTTGGCTCGCTGTTTTCCTTTGGCTGGCTCATGCAGGGCTTTGAGAAGCTGGGCAAAACCGCAGTTATTGCCACCTTCGGAAACTTCTGCGCCATTCCGCTGACCTTTTTGCTGGTGAAATCTCCGCAGGACACCTGGCTGGCTGCGCTGATCCCTGGCGTCGTCTCCATGATCAGTGCGGCGATAACGCTGAAGTTTGTGCTGGAGATGAAAGTCATTGGCCATTACCGCTTTGAACCGCGTGAAATTAAACAGCGCATCACCGACAGCATGGATGTCTTTATTGCCATTGCCGGGGCCAACCTGTTTAACAGCGTCAACGTGGTGATCCTGGCGACCTTTACCTCTACCTATATGGTGGGGATCTATAACGGTGCCGATCGCCTGCGTAAAGCGGCAAACTCCGTGCCGGAGCAGATCGGGAGCGCCTTCTTTCCGCGCGTCAGCCACCTGTTCGGCCGGGATAAACGCGCCGCGATTGCCGCAACACGCAAAAGTCTGCTGCTCTCATTCTCTCTGAGTCTGTCGATTGTCATCTTTACCTGGTTTTTTGCTGACCTTGTCGTCTCGATTTTACTGGGTAAAGACTTTATTCCGTCGGCGGATGTGCTGCGCGTCTTTGTACTCTGCTTCCTGTTTGGCAACATCGCCTATCCGGCCGGATTACAGATCCTGATCCCACACGGCCTGGCGCGCCAGCGTATGTGGGTCATGATGGCGGCGGGGGTGATTAACGTACCGCTCTGCTGTTTCCTGGCCTGGAAGTTTGGCGCAATCGGCGCGGCATGGTCGATGGTGGGCGCGGAAGCGTTTGTCTGTCTCGGCATTTTTGGCATCATGCATCGTCACGGTATCCTGCGGGAATATCTCTTTCCCTCTCAGGTGGAAAATCGCCCCGTAAACGATTCCGCTGCGTAAGATCAAAGCAAGGTGACTTAACTTCCCGCCTTTCCGCCCTTCGATTTACTTTTGCGCCAGAGCACTTTACCATTCTGGCGCACAATTTCCCGTGCACCGACTTTCACGATTGCTTCCGTCCTTCAGGAGAGTGCATGTTTTATCCTATCGTCCGACCGGCGCTGTTTAAACTCGACCCCGAACGCGCGCACGAACTCACCTTTCAGCAACTGCGCTTTATGAATGGCACCCCGCTGGAACGGTTTTATCGCCAGAATCTGCCGTCGCGTCCGGTCACCTGTATGGGACTGACCTTTAAAAATGCCCTTGGCCTGGCCGCGGGCCTGGATAAAAACGCGGAGTGCATTGACGCCTTTGCGGCGATGGGCTTCGGGTTTGTTGAAGTTGGCACCGTCACGCCGCGCGCTCAGGCAGGCAATGATAAGCCGCGCATGTTCCGACTGGTTGAAGCGGGCGGGATTATCAATCGCATGGGATTCAATAATCTGGGGGTCGATCACCTGGTCGAAAACGTGAAAAAAGCGCGTTTTAACGGCGTACTGGGGATTAATATCGGCAAAAATAAAGATACGCCGGTTGAGCAGGGAAAAGAGGATTACCTGATCTGCATGGAAAAGGTGTATGCCCACGCCGGTTATATCGCCATCAATATTTCCTCACCTAACACTCCCGGTCTGCGCTCACTGCAATATGGTGAGGCTCTGGATGATCTGCTTTCCGCCATTAAACAGAAACAAAAAGCGCTGGAACAGCGTCATCTCAAATATGTTCCGCTGGCCGTAAAAATTGCTCCGGACCTCTCTGAAGAGGAGTTAATTCAGGTAGCGGACAGTTTAGTACGTCACCAGATTGATGGCGTGATTGCGACGAATACCACGCTCGATCGCTCCCTGGTAACGGGTCTTAAGCATGCTGAGGAAGCCGGTGGCTTAAGCGGACGGCCTGTCCAGTCGCGCAGCACGGCGGTCATTCAGCGCCTCTCACAGGAACTGCAGGGACGCCTGCCGATTATCGGCGCAGGCGGCATTGATTCTCTGACCGCTGCGCGTGAAAAGATTGCGGCAGGGGCCACGCTGGTTCAGATCTATTCAGGCTTTATTTATCAGGGGCCAGGATTAATTAAAGATATCGTCACACATCTCTAAGACAATTCTCACAATGCTTCGCCGGGGGGTTTATTTATCCCCTCGGCTCGTTTATATTTTGTCCTGTTGCACGATTTTTCAGCTTTTCCTTATATTCTATTTTCGCTGAATTCTGCGTGACGTATGGCGCAGCGGTAAAAGACAGGGCAGACGATGAACATTAAACCCGACGATAACTGGCGTTGGTATTTTGACAACAGCCACGACCGAATGATGCTCGACCTGGCAGACGGTATGCTTTTTCGCTCCCGCTATTCCCGCAAAATGCTCACGCCCGATGCGTTCTCAGAGTCGGGTTTCTGTGTTGATGATGCCGCCCTCTATTACACCTTTGAAGAGACCTGCCGTCAGTGCAAACTCAGTGGCAGCCATCGCGCTGAACTGGTGCTGAATGCCCTGGTCGCCGCGCGCTTCCTGAAACCGCTGATGCCGAAAAGCTGGCACTTTACCGCGTATGCCCCGGCTATGCAGCCGCGGCCCGGTGAGATGGTGCAGGTTACGCTGGCAGAAGAGGGAACGCAGGCGCGTCTGCTGGTGGTTGAAAGCGGCAGTAACGCGGCGCTCTGCCTGCTGGCTCAGCCAGCACTGACGCTGGCCGGCAAAAATATGGTGCTCGGCGATGCCATCAAGGTGATGAACGACCGCCTGCAGCCCTGGTATGAGGATGTCGCGCCGCGCTATGCCCGCGCGGTCTGACTACTTCAGTTCGACATCGCCTGCCGGAATACAGCTGCAGCTCAGCAGCGTTCCGTCCTGACGCACGGCGCCTTTCTTCAGCGCTTTGACTTCGCCCGACACCAGATTCAGCTTACAGCTGCCGCACAGTCCCGCACGACAGGAGTAGGGGATACGAAATCCCTGCATCTCCAGCTGATCCAGTAACACCTGCTGATTATCCCCGCGGAAGGTCTGTCCCTGAAAGGTGATAGCCACGGCATCAGGGGTCTGCGGCTGCGGTTTCAGCGTCTCAATGACCTCTCCGGCACCGTAGAGGCGCGGAGCATGGCGCTTCAGGATCACCATTTCGTCACCGGCACGTACCACACCCTGATTACGGGCCACCAGATTCAGGCCAAAATCGATATCCCCGCTGCCATCCTGGGCGCTGCGGAACGTCTGCAGAGTGGCGAGCGGATGACCGGCAGGATGTTTGCGTCCGGTTTCGGGGCTGACCGTGGTCAGCACGCAGCGACTGCAGGGTTTCGGCACTTCAAAGATGACTTCACCTATCCGGATCTCCGCCCAGCTGTCTTCATCCCATGCAGCCGCACCGCTCACGACCAGATTGGAACGAAACTGTTCGGCACGTACGCTGGCCGGGCAGCGCTGTTGCAGGTCATGCAGCGAGGCGGTGTTCACCAGCAAAAACGGATAGCCATCGGCAAAACTCAGCGGGACATGGTCAAATGCTTTGACCCGGCGACGGGGTTCAGGTCCGACCCAGCGCAGCTGGACGTCACGGGGAAAGAACTGGCTCAGCCACTGATTAATGGCGGGCGGGGCGATGCGTGCGCCGAAGCGATTGCCCCAGACCTCGGTCGGGTGTTCCTGCTCCCCGAAATCGCTGAAGCGGATAAGCATGTGACTGCCGTCAGGCGCGTCCAGTAACAGCCCCTCAGGTAAAATAGCGGGTGTAAAGCGCACCATCTCCGGATGCTGCCGGGCGGTAATAAAGGTGCCGTCAGGTTCCGTCACCATAAACAGACGATCAAAAGCCAGCCCGCTGCCAGAAACCCGGGCGTGTGACAGTGCCAGCCCCCGCATCGACTTCACAGGATGAATAAATAAGCGGGAAAGCGTGATCATGGTGTTCTCCTTGAAACCCGACGCGCAAGACAAAAGAAGCTAACTTTATGACATAGGTCTGTGATTCGCTATAATGCGCGACAATTTTCTCAAGAGTTAAAAAGTGACGATATGAATTCTCTGTTTGCCAGCACGGCGCGTGGGCTCGAAGAGCTGTTAAAAAGTGAGCTGGACGCGCTGGGCGCGCAGGATTTGCAAGTGGTGCAGGGAGGCGTTCACTACGAAGCCGACGATCGCGTCATGTACCAAAGCCTGATGTGGAGCCGTTTAGCATCACGCATCCTGTTGCCGCTGGGAGAGTTTGGTGTCTATAGCGACCTCGATCTCTATCTGGGTGTGCAGGGCGTGGACTGGCCGTCCATGTTCGGCAGCGACAAAACCTTTGTCGTCCATTTCAGCGGCACCAATGACTCGATTCGCAACAGCCAGTTTGGTGCGCTGAAAGTCAAAGACGCCATTGTGGACAGCTTTACCCGTAAGAATCTGGAGCGTCCCAATGTCGATCGTGAGCAGGCGGATATCCGTATCAACGTCTGGCTGAATGACGATCGCGCCAGCATCGCGCTGGATCTGAGCGGCAGTTCATTGCATCAGCGTGGCTATCGCCAGCAGACCGGTCAGGCACCGTTAAAAGAGAATCTGGCGGCGGCGATTGTGCTGCGTTCTGGCTGGGAGCCATCCACCCCGCTGATCGATCCGATGTGCGGTTCAGGTACGCTGCTGATTGAAGCTGCGCTGATCGCCTGCGATCGTGCGCCTGGCCTGCTGCGCCGTCACTGGGGCTTTATGGCCTGGAGCCAGTTTAATGCTGCGCTGTGGCAGGACGTGAAAAACGAAGCGCATAATCGTGCCCGCACCGGCACGGAGAATACGCAGGCGCGCTTCTTTGGCTATGACACGAACGGCCGGGTGCTGGAGTGGGCGCAGGCGAATGCCCGCCGTGCGGGTGTGGAAGAGCTCTTTACCTTTGCACAGCAGGATCTGCTGAAGCTGACCAATCCGGTGGATGCGGCGGTTCACGGCACGGTGCTGAGCAACCCCCCTTACGGTGAGCGCCTGGAGAGCGAACCGGCGCTGATCGCGCTGCACAGTCAGCTTGGACGCCTGATGAAACAGCATTTTGGCGGCTGGAAGCTTTCCCTGTTCAGCGCTTCACCTGAGCTGCTGAGCTGCCTGCAGCTGCGCGCCGACCGTCAGTTTAAAGCCAAAAACGGCCCGCTGGATTGCGTGCAGAAAAACTATCAGCTCGCGGTGAACAGCAGCGAAAGCGCCGGACAGATTGCGGAAGATTACGCAAACCGTCTGCGTAAAAACGTGAAGAAGCTGGAGAAGTGGGCGCGTCAGGAAGGCATTGAATGCTACCGCATTTATGATGCCGATCTGCCAGACTACAACGTGGCTGTTGACCGCTACGCTGACTGGGTGATTATCCAGGAGTATGCGCCACCGAAAACCATCGATCCCAACAAAGCGCGTCAGCGCCTGTTCGATGTGATCAGTGCGACGCTCACCGTACTGGCGTTGCCTGCAGACCGTCTGATTATCAAAACCCGCGAACGTCAGAAGGGCAAAGCGCAGTATCAGAAGCTGAGTGAGAAGGGCGACTATTTCGAAGTTAAAGAGTTTAATGCGCGTTTCCTGGTGAACCTGACCGACTATCTCGATACCGGTCTGTTCCTCGACCACCGCATTGCCCGCAAAATGCTCGGTAATATGAGCAAGGGTAAAGATTTCCTGAACCTGTTTGCTTACACCGGCACCGCCAGTGTGCATGCCGGTCTGGGCGGGGCACGCTCGACCACCACGGTCGATATGTCACGCACCTATCTGGAGTGGGCGGAACGCAACCTGCGTCTCAACGGGCTGACCGGTCGTCAGCACCGTCTGATGCAGGCGGACTGCCTGAGCTGGCTGCATGAGAGTGATGAGAATTTTGACCTGATCTTTATCGATCCGCCAACTTTCTCCAACTCCAAGCGTATGGAAGAGAGCTTCGACGTTCAGCGCGATCATATGATGCTGATGCGTAACCTGAAGCGCCTGCTGCGTCGCGGCGGCACCATCATGTTCTCCAACAACAAACGCGGTTTCAAAATGGACATGGATGGCCTGAAATCTCTGGGCCTGCAGGCGCAGGATATTACCCAGAAAACGCAGTCGCAGGATTTCGCGCGCAACCGACACATTCACAACTGCTGGCTGATCACACACGCCGGTAAGGAATAAGATTACATGTCATTAATCAGTATCCACGGCGCATATCTCTCCTTCAGCGATGCGCCGCTGTTAGACAACACCGAACTGCATATCGAAGAGAACGAGCGCGTCTGTCTGGTCGGCCGTAACGGTGCAGGTAAATCCACCCTGATGAAGATCATCAACGGTGAACAGCCCCTGGATGATGGTCGCATTATTTATGAAACCGACCTGGTCGTGGCGCGTCTGCAACAGGACCCCCCACGCAATATTACCGGTTCGGTCTATGACTTCGTGGCTGAAGGCGTTGAAGAGCAGGCAGAGCATCTGAAAGCCTATCACGCCATTTCCCATCTGGTAATGGACGATCCAAGCGATAAAAACCTCAATGAGATGGCGCGTCTGCAGAGCATTCTCGACCATCAGAATCTGTGGCAGCTGGAAAGCCGCATCCATGATGTGCTGGAGCAGATTGGCCTGAAGCCCGATACCGAGCTTTCATCGCTTTCGGGTGGCTGGCTGCGTAAAGCGGCGCTGGGCCGTGCGCTGGTGAGCAATCCGCGCGTTCTGATGCTGGATGAACCGACGAACCACCTGGATATTGAAACCATCGACTGGCTGGAAACTTTCCTGAAGAATTTCAGCGGCAGCATCGTCTTTATCTCCCATGACCGTTCGTTTATCCGCAACATGGCGACGCGGATCGTCGACCTTGACCGCGGCAAACTGGTCTCCTGGCCGGGCAACTACGATCAGTATCTGGCGGGTAAAGAGGAAGCGCTGCGCGTCGAAGAGATGCAGAACGCGGAGTTTGACCGCAAGCTGGCGCAGGAAGAGGTGTGGATCCGTCAGGGCATTAAAGCCCGTCGTACCCGCAATGAAGGTCGCGTGCGTGCGCTGAAAGCCCTGCGTCGTGAGCGTTCTGAACGCCGTGAAGTGATGGGCAAAGCGAACATGCAGGTGGGCGAAGCCTCCCGCTCGGGCAAAATTGTCTTTGAACTGGAAAATGTCGATTACGCGGTCGATGGCAAAGTGCTGGTGAAGGACTTCTCTTCCCAGGTGCAGCGTGGCGATAAGATTGCTTTGATCGGGCCAAACGGCTGCGGTAAAACCACACTGCTGCGCCTGATGCTGCAACAGCTTAAGGCCGATCATGGCCGCGTGCATTCCGGCACCAAGCTGGAAGTGGCCTACTTTGACCAGCACCGTGCGGAGCTGGACCCGGATCGCACCGTGATGGACAACCTGGCCGAAGGCAAGCAGGAAGTCCTGGTCAACGGTAAACCGCGCCACGTTCTGGGTTATCTGCAGGACTTCCTGTTCCACCCGAAACGGGCCATGACCCCGGTGCGCGCGCTCTCTGGTGGTGAACGTAACCGCCTGCTGCTGGCGCGTCTGTTCCTGCGTCCCAGCAACCTGATGATTCTCGATGAACCGACTAACGACCTCGACGTCGAAACGCTGGAACTGCTGGAAGAGCTGATTGATGGTTATCAGGGCACGGTACTGCTGGTCAGCCACGATCGTCAGTTCGTCGATAATACCGTGACCGAGTGCTGGATTTTCGAAGGGAATGGCGAGATTGGCACCTTTGTTGGCGGCTACCACGATGCACAACAGCAGCGTGCAGCCTACCGGCAGCATAAGGCCTCAGCCCCAGCCAGAGCGGCAACCAGCACCGCAAAGCCCGCCGCAGAGAAGAGCGAGGCGAAGCGTAACGTGAATAAACTCAGCTATAATCTGGCGCGTGAGCTGGAACAATTGCCGCAAAAACTGGAGCAGCTTGAAGCGCGCATCGGTGAACTGCAGGCGAAGATGAGTCATCCGGACTTCTTCAGTCAGCCACACGATCAGA
Organism: Pantoea anthophila; assembly: GCF_026104315.1. Classification (NCBI taxonomy): domain Bacteria; kingdom Pseudomonadati; phylum Pseudomonadota; class Gammaproteobacteria; order Enterobacterales; family Erwiniaceae; genus Pantoea; species Pantoea anthophila. The sequence goes on along the minus strand of NZ_CP110473.1, from coordinate 2,568,989 downwards.
CGCAACCGGTGCTGGATAATCTTGCTCAGGCCGAGCAGGAGCTGGAAACCGCGTTTGCGCGCTGGGAAGAGCTTGAGTCACTGAAAAACGGCGCGTAGGGCAGGGCTAGCGGATGTGTTCAGCAGTGAAAAGTAACGCGTGGATGCTCTGTCCACAGTGCGATTTAACGATCAGGCTGCCGGACATTCCCGTTGGCAGCCGGGCATCATGCCCGCGCTGCCACACTGCTCTGACGGCGAACTGGCATGAACCGCGTAAACGACCAACGGGCTATGCGCTGGCAGCGCTGTTTATGCTGGTGCTGGCGAACCTGTTTCCATTCGTCTCCATGAAGGTGGCCGGGCTGACCAGCCAGATCACCCTGATGCAGATACCCAGAGTGATGGTGTCGGAAGATTACAGCAGCCTCGCTACGCTGTTTCTGCTGTTCGTGCAGGCGGTTCCCGCCTTCTGCATGATAACCATCCTTCTGCTGGTCAATCCGATACCGTTACCCACATCGCTCAGAGTCGGTCTCGCCCGAATCCTGTTTCATCTGCGCAACTGGGGCATGTCAGAAATCTTCATGGCTGGCGTGCTGGTCAGCTTCGTCAAGCTGATGGCCTATGGTGAAATCGGACTGGAAACCAGCTTCTGGCCCTGGGTTCTGTTCTGTCTGCTGCAGTTGCGTGCCTTTCAGTGCGTCGATCGGCGTGCGCTGTGGGATCGCCTCTCACCCCGCCCCGCACTGCCGCATGCGCCCGAGGTGGGCGTCAGTGGCCTGGCGCAGGGCCTGCGATCCTGTCCCTGCTGCACCGCCATTCTGCCTGCGGATAAGCCCGTCTGTCCGCGTTGTGGCGTCCAGGCGCAGGCCCGGCGTAAGCACAGCCTGCAGTGGACGCTGGCGCTGCTGCTCACCTCGGTGCTGCTCTACATTCCGGCTAACCTGATGCCGATTATGGTCACGGAGACGCTGGGCAGCGCCTATCCCTCCAATATCATGGCGGGGGTGATTGTCCTGTGGGCTGATGGCTCCTATCCGGTGGCGCTGGTGATCTTTATCGCCAGCATCATGGTGCCGACGCTGAAAATGCTGGCAATTGGCTGGCTCTGCTGGGATGCCAGCGGACGCGGACGGCGGGACAGCCACAAAATGCATAAGATTTATGAAGTGGTCGAGTTTGTTGGCCGCTGGTCGATGATCGACGTGTTTGTGATTGCCGTGCTCTCTGCGCTGGTGCGTATGGGGCAATTAATGAATGTTTATCCCGCGTGGGGGGCAGTTCTGTTTGCGATGGTGGTGATCATCACCATGATCGCTGCCATGACCTTTGACCCGCGATTACTCTGGGATCGTGCACGTGAAAACACAATGAAGGAGTCGCGCCTTGACGGAAACTAACCACGGCCATGCAAAGGTGGAACAGATTAAGCGCTGGTCGCCGGTCTGGATTGTCCCCATCGTCACGCTGCTTATCGGCGGATGGATCCTCTTCTATCACTTCAGCCATCAGGGGCCGGAAGTGACATTAATTACCGAAAACGCTGAGGGCATTGTGGCAGGTAAAACCACCATTAAAAGCCGCAGCGTGGATGTCGGTGTGGTGGAAAGCGCGGTGCTAAGCGACGATCTCCATCATGTGGAAATTAAAGCGCGCCTGAACGCGGGCATGGACAAGCTGCTGCACAGCGACAGCGTGTTCTGGGTCGTGAAACCGCAGGTGGGCCGTGAAGGTATCAGCGGCCTTGGCACGCTGTTGTCAGGCGCCTACATCGAACTGCAGCCCGGCACGAAAAACCAGGCACCTGAGCAGTACAAGCTGCTGGATGCTCCGCCGCTGGCGCCACCGGATGCTAAAGGGATCCGCATCATACTGGACAGCAAAAAAGCCGGTCAGCTTAATCCGGGCGATCCGGTTCTGTTCCGCGGCTACCGGGTCGGTACAGTGGAAACCAGCTCGTTTGACACCGATAAACGCATGATGACCTATCAGTTGTTTATTGCCGCGCCTTACGACCGCCTGGTGACCACCAACGTGCGTTTCTGGAAAGACAGCGGCATCGCCGTGGATATGTCCGCGTCAGGCATGCGGGTCGAAATGGGATCGCTGACCACGCTGTTCAGTGGCGGCGTCAGTTTCGATGTGCCGGATGGCTGGGATCTGGGTGAAGCGGCGACAAATCATGCCGACTATCATCTGTTTGACGATCAGCGCAGCATCCAGGATTCGCTCTACACCAATCACGTCGACTATGTGCTCTTCTTCTCTGACTCCATTCGCGGTCTGCAGGCTGGTGCACCGGTTGAATTCCGCGGCATTCGCCTCGGTACCGTGTCACAGGCACCGCTGATGAAAGCGGGTCTGGATCAGGCACTGAACAACGATTACCGCGTTCCGGTGCTGATTCGCATTGAGCCGGATCGCTTTATCAGCCGACTGGGCGAGAATTTCGATCTGGAGCAGCATCTGCAGGATGGGAAGAAACGTGGCCTGCGTGCCACGCTGAAAACCGGCAACCTGCTGTCGGGTGCGCTCTATGTCGATCTCGACTTCTATGACAATGCGCCAGCCTACAAAGGCCCGCAGAAAGTCTCAGGTTATGAAGTGATCCCAACCGTCAGCGGCGGACTGAGCCAGATTCAGCAGAAACTGATGGCGGCCCTGGATAAGATCAACAGCCTGCCTCTGAACGGCATGGTCAATGAAGCGACCGGTACGCTGAAAGAGAGTCAGAAGACGATGCGCGATCTGCAGCGCACTATCGACAATATCAACAAAGTGACCGCCAGTCCGGCAATGAAGACCCTGCCGGAAGATCTGCAGCAGACGCTGCGTGAGCTGAATCGCAGCATGAAAGGACTGCAGCCTGGTTCGCCTGCTTACAGTAAGCTGGTCGGGGATATGCAACGACTGGATCAGGTGCTGCGTGAACTTCAGCCGGTACTGAGGACACTCAACACCAAGAGCAATGCGCTGGTATTTGAGGCGAAACCGGGACAGGATCCCCAGCCGAAGAGGGCGAAACAGTGAAAAAAGGATTGATACTTTGTGCCGCGCTGGTGATGAGCGCATGCAGCAGCAGCGTTGACAATACCTGGTATCAGCTGCCCTCCGGGGCGGCTTCCATGCAGGTCAGCAGCAGCCAGATGAACGAAGCTCAGCCGATGCTGTGGGTGCAGCAGGTGACGGTGCCGGATTATCTGGCCGGTAACGGGCTGGTCTACCAGACCAGTGACGTCAAATATGTCATTGCCGCCAACAACCTCTGGGCCAGTCCGCTTGATCAGCAGCTGCAGCAGACGCTGATCACCAATCTGAGCAAGGCGCTGCCTGGGCGGCTGGTAGCCGGATCGCCGCTGGGCGCGCAGCACGACACGCTGAATGTGACTATTACAGGCTTTCAGGGGCGCTACGACGGCAAGGCGATTGTCAGCGGTGAATGGACGCTGGAGCATCAGGGCCGTCTGACCAAACAGGCATTTAATATTGTCCTGCCGCAAACTGAAGATGGCTACGATGCCATGGTCAGAACGCTGGCCACCGGCTGGCAGCAGACGGCGCAGCAGATCGCCAATAGTGTGGTTGCGCTAAATTAAGAATATTATGAATAAATAAGCTAAGCCCCTGATGAAATGTCGCGATATAACGGCACGATTCAGGGGCTTTTTATTAGCTTAATCAGGGCGATAGTGTTGCCGTCTCCATCACAAAACCGCGCTTTCTTTTCCGATTAAGGTCACATTTATGACAGTGGCATGAAGATTGCGCATTGATCTTTGGGTGCGCAGGGGGTAGAACGTAAGAGTGGTTGAACATTAATTCACCACTTTTCTTTCCACCAGATTCCACAGACCTTACATGAGGGACACGGAGTATGAAGAGACAGAAACGAGACCGCCTCGAACGCGCCCATTCACGTGGTTATCAGGCAGGCATTACTGGACGCTCAAAAGAGATGTGTCCGTATCAGTTGATTGACGCTAAGTCTCACTGGTTGGGAGGTTGGCGACAAGCCATGGAGGACAGGTCGGTAGCAGCATAACCGGATGTCACTGAAAAAGGAAAATAACCTCCGCCTGGCGCGGAGGTTTTTGTTTCTGTGCAGAATGCTCAGAATGCTGCGGTGTCTTTAAACAGACCCACTTTGAGATCGCTGGCGGTGTAGATCAGGTTACCGTCAACCAGCACTTCGCCATCTGCCACGCCCATCACCAGCTTGCGGTTGATCACGCGTTTGAAGTGAATGCGGTAGGTGACTTTCTTCGCGTCCGGCAGGACCTGACCAGTGAATTTCACTTCACCCACGCCCAGCGCACGACCTTTACCTTCGCCGCCCAGCCAGCCCAGATAGAAACCTACCAGCTGCCACATGGCATCCAGACCCAGGCAACCTGGCATCACCGGATCGCCGATAAAGTGGCAGCCGAAGAACCAGAGATCGGGATTGATATCCAGTTCTGCTTCAACAAAGCCTTTGTCATATTTGCCGCCGTCTTCGGTCATTTTGACCACGCGGTCCATCATCAGCATGTTGCCGGAAGGAAGCGGCGGACCATTTTCGCCAAACAGTTCACCACGACCTGACAGAATCAGATCTTCTTTGGTATAGGATTCGCGTTTATCTACCATGTTTTCAATAAGCCTTGTTTTAGTGAATCACGAATATTAGCGAACAGTTGTACGCTGAGCAAATCGGATTAACGCTGGTTGAACCAGTTAAGCCAGCGCAGCGCCCAGGGACGTTGCGGGACATCCGGCTGGTTGAACAGGCTGATGCGTTCCTGGATGGTGTGCAGCAGGCAATCGCCCTCGCCATCTTCCGTACGCCATATTTTACCGGTCAGCAGTGGCAGGGCCTCATCAGCACGTTCTACAGCCCAGATGTGGAAACGGCCCTGTTCTACCGCACTGACCACTGCCTGGTTGAGGCTGAGATGACGCACATTACAGGCCGGGATAATGACGCCCTGCTGGCCGGTGAGTTCACGCTGATGGCAGATCTCGAAGAAACCTTCAATCTTCTCATTCAGGCCGCCTACCGGCTGAACGTTGCCGAACTGATCAACCGATCCGGTGACGGCAATCTGCTGATTGATTGGCTGGTTAGCCAGCGCGCTGATCAATGCACAGAGCTCGGCCAGAGAGGCGCTGTCGCCATCAACCTCAGAGTATGACTGCTCAAATACCATTGACGCTGAAAAGGGCAGTTGCTGATCGAGCTCCAGCTCTGCAATCAGGTAAGCCTGCATGATCATCATGCCCTTAGCGTGGATATTGCCGCCTAGCTCCGCCTTCCGCTCAATATCCATGAACTCCCCATCACCGGGGTGAACGACGCAGGTAATCCGTGTCGGATCGCCCCACGCGCGGGGATGGCCAGGATATTCAACGACCGAGAGGCCGTTGATCTGACCGACCACTTCGCCTTCGGTTTCAATCAGAATCTGTCGCAGCAGGATTTCATCCCGCATCCGCTCATTGAGATAGTTCTCACGCCATAAGCGGGCTTCCAGTGCGTCGCGAAGCGCTTCGGCATTGAGCGTGTCACCCATCAGGGCTGACTCGCGCATCTGGCGCTGCAGCCAGCGCGGACAGAGGGGCAATGTCTCCTGATCGCCGCTATAGCGGACACCCTCTTTAATCAGTTCCGGCCAGAAGTCCGCTTCCGGAACCGGCAGACCCGCCTGACGCGCCAGCTCTTCGTTCCAGCGACACCAGGCCAGCATGTCATCTTCATCCAGAATCTGAATGTTCTCTTCAAATTCGGTATAAATCGCCATTTCATGCGCTTCAGGATCGAGCTCCTGAAAATCGGCCAGCACCTCGCGGTCTCCGCACAGCACCAGATTCAGCCTGAGCGGCACAGGCGGAACAGAGACGGGCAGGGGCCGGCGCTCGTCCTGGGAAGTCCACTCCACGTAGCCCTGCTCAATCGCTTTTTTCAGGCGCAACCAGAGGATCGGCTGGGTCATCAGGCTTCGCAGTGAGAGCACCAGCGTACCGCCATTGGCGCGATGGATCAGGCCCGGCTCAGGCTGGAGGCGATCTTTATACTGGCGTACGCAGCCAAACAGCTGCTCCATCTCAATCCATTCAGCAAAATGAATGCCACCCTGACTGGTGAACGGGCGCTGAGGATCGGAGGGCGGCAGGAGCGTGATAATGTCACCCATGATATGGTAATCACCGCCGTACAGCGTGGTACTGTCAGGTATCACCCGCTGCGCGGCCTGGGCAATGAAGGTCAGATAATCGCGATTCTCCTGGCTTCGAACCAGCAGTAACGGGAATCCCTGCGACTGGTGATGTAAATGCGCCAGGGCATTCAGCAACCGGGGCTGTACCGTTGCCAGAGCATCAGTTTCTTCATCAGCAATTCGGGAGAAAACGGATTGGTATGGTGCGCTATCCGGCTGTAGGGTCTGCCACGTAAGTTGGGTGCTGGTCAAAATAATCGCATTTATCTGTTTTAAGAAAAGCGAGATTATACAGGATTCACCCTGGTTAAGCACTGCAGACTTCCTGGTGAAGTTGTGAAGCTGACAGCATGTTTTTCGTTGCTGCATCCGGGAAAAAAGCTGTTATTCTTAGCTCGTTACGTGATCACGATGAGATTCCGATGAAATACCAGCAACTCGAAAATCTTGAAAGTGGATGGAAGTGGAAATACCTGGTGAAAAAACATCGGGAAGGTGAACTGATCACGCGTCACCTTGAATTGAGTGCGGCGCAGGCGGCAGTCGATAAACTGCTGGCGATGGAAAATAATCCGGTGACGGTGAATGAATGGATTGCTGAACATATCCATGCCGATCTTGATAACCGGCTGAAACAGACCATCCGCGCACGGCGGAAACGCCATTTTAATGCAGAACATCAGCATACCCGAAAAAAATCGATCGACCTGGAGTATCTGGTCTGGCAGCGACTGGCCGGACTGGCACAGCGGCGCGGCTGTACCCTCTCTGAGACCATTGTTCAGCTGATCGAGGATGCGGAACGCAAAGAGAAATATGCTACGCAGATGTCGAGTCTGAAGCAGGACCTGCAGGCGATTCTGGGTAAATCAGGTTCAGAAAACGACTAGCCGGGCAGGTGGAGCAGGGTGGCCAGTTCCGAACATCCCTTTATTACCGGCATAAAAAACCCCGCCTTAGCGGGGTTTTTTATTACGTGTTAACTTAAGCCTGTGGCTGAGTTACAACGTCTTTGATGCCTTTAACGTCGATTTCTACGCGACGGTCCGGCGCCAGGCAGTCGATCAGGGCGTTACGGCCTTTCACGCTGTCACAGGTGTTGCCGGTAACTGGGTTAGATTCACCCATGCCACGTGCAGAGATCTTGTTAGAAGGGATACCTTTAGAAACCAGGTAATCTACGACTGACTGAGCACGTTTCTCAGACAGTTTCTGGTTGTACTGCTCTGAACCGATACGGTCAGTGAAGCCCAGTACGACAACGGAACCATCTTTAGGATCCATTGAGCTCAGCTGGCTGTACAGCTGATCCAGAGCCTGCTGGCCTTCTGGCTTCAGGGTCGCTTTGTTGAAGGTGAACAGAACGTCAGACTTCAGAGTGAAACGCTTGGTTTCAACAACTGGAGCTGGAGCTGGGGCCGGAGCCGGAGCTGGTGCAGCGACGTCATCCTGACCGAAGCGGTAAGAAACGCCTACGCTCAGCATGCCGTTGTCTGGACGTGCACCAACGGTCTGTGCATCACCGATGTTGTTAACCCACTGGTAGTCCAGGCGGGTAGCCCAGTTTTTGGTCAGTGCGTATTCAACACCTACAGCAGCCAGCGGAGATACGCCGGTGTCGTGGTCGCTGATGCGGCCAGTAGTTGGGTTAGTCTGCGTAGCATCTGCACGCCATACCATGCCGCCCAGACGGGTGTACACGTCCAGATCGTCATAGATTGGGTAGCTCAGTTTAGCTGCCAGCTGAACGCCCTGTGCTTTGAATGCGCCGTTAGTCACGGTGCCTTTGTTAGGCATGCGACCCAGCCAGTCATAGCCCAGCTCGAAACCCAGGTATGGGTTTGCCTGATAACCAACGAACGCACCTGCGCCCAGCTGGCTTTCATGAGTTGGACCGTTATTGTTCTCGTAACCGTGGCCGTAGTAGCCAGTGTCGTGATACTGAGACCAGCCCAGTTTAGCACCGGTGTACCAGGTGTCATCTTTCGGAGCGGCCTGCGCTACGGTAGCGAAGCCAGCCAGTGCCACTGCAATTGCGATAGCTGTCTTTTTCATTTTGCGCCTCGTTATCATCCAAATAGGCAATGAGCAAAAAGGTTGCTCTTGGTTTAAATCCTTCGCCGGGTCAAAACGCTCGCTTATGACTCTACCGCAAAAAACGGAGGTTATTGAGCACCCTGGCGAGATAAAGTCTACAACGAGATTGGAAACTTACAAGTATGATGTGAGGCGCTTCTGTAAAAAAACAGCGATTTATACACAATTTCTAACAATTAGCCTGGTAGTATTGTCGCGGCAGCAAGCCTGAAAAACCTGCTAAACCATTGTCAATGCTCGAACTAACAGAATCAGTGGTTTAGCGACGACAGATAAGAAAAATAGCTTGAGAAACTTCTTATTTTTACTTAATGAAACAAATCCGACTGAATTTTTATGGGGTTTTGTGGTCTGAGAGGCGCTTCCGATGTCCCGCCTGAACGCAAAATCAGCCCCAGCGCTTCACCCTCTGCTGCTGCATTTTCCAGTTGACGACGCTCATCTTCATCCAGCTCGTAGGGGATCCATGCCAGTACCACGCTGTAATTGCCTGTGCGTAACGCCCTGACCATCGCCTCAACCGCATTCAGTCGTTCTGAATCGGCGATGTGCATGCTTTTATTCAGCGGTAATCCCGATTCCTGCAGCCAGGCGCGATTCAACTTATGCGCGGGGGTTAACCACAGCTGCCAGCGTGATTGCTGACTCAATTGCTGCAATAACGGTAGCAGTAACATCTGCATCATTCCGGGCTGCTCACTGTAACGTAACTCTGTAATTCCACCAGGCTGAGCCGCCGGAACAGAAGAGGACGCATAACGATGAGCATAGCGTGCATTATCAGGATGTTGGGTTCGCATAAGTTAATCACCAGCAGTTGACTGTATGAATATACAGTACTGTCATCCTGGATAAAGATCAACCCAAATTTCTGAAAACGCCTCGCAAAAACGCGACAAGATTAGGCGAACCACTATTTATTCGTTGAACCCGCTTACGCTTTTTCCTATCTTCTAATTGCCTGATACCCAAGGCAATTTACGATCTGTTTCTGACATGGAGGTGGTGCAATGAAAAAGGTGAATCCGGTTGTAGAGCGCTCCAGAGCGCATCTGGCCCCACTGGGAGCCATTGAGTCCCGTACCCAGTTCGGCGGGTATGCACTGGCGGTTGAGAGTGTGGTTTTCGCGTTAATTAATCAGGGTGAGCTCTACCTGCGCGCCAGTGAACCCCTGCAGGCGTACATCACCGATCGGCCTCTGCAGCCGCTGGTGTTTCGCAAGCGAGGTAAGCTGGTCAGTCTCAATTACTACCGCGTCGATGAGACGTTATGGCGCGATCCTGAGCACCTGCTGGCGCTCTCCGCCGCCTCACTGGAAACGGCGCAGCTGGAGCTGCAGGACAGGCAGGGTTCACCGCGCCTCAAAGATCTGCCCAACCTCAGTGTCCGTCTGGAGATGATGTTGTATGACGCGGGTATCATGAGCGTCAACCATCTTTACCAGATGGGGGCCAAACAGTGCTGGCTGAAGCTGAAAGCCATCAACCAGCACGTCGGATTTCAGACATTGCTGGCGCTGCAGGGCGCAATCACCGGTCATCATGCTGCTGCACTGCCGCAGGCAACCCGGGCCGAGCTGAACGCCTGGTTTCAGCGCACGCTGTTGTCTGACACAGCGCCCGGAAGCAGCAAAGGTTAGTCGGCGAGTAGCGTGCGGCGCAGGCGAGCCATTTCAGGCATCAGTGCCACCAGCAGACCGAGTTGCTGGAGCACCAGTGGCGCACGCGTGTCTGCATCCGCGGCCAGCTGGCTGATGCGCTGAGCTAACGGCTGGCGCATCGCCTCTGCCTGTTCATCACTGACCACCTCCGTCTGCAGCACATCTTCCACGTAGCAGACGGTGTCATCCAGCAGCGTCAGCAGTGCCGGATCGCTGATCTTATCGCGGTGGGCACCCAGTGCAGAGATGTAACTCAGAAACGAGTGGTTAGAACAGAGCAGCTGAAAAGCGGATTCACGCAGTTTCTGGCTGGTGCGACTTTCACTGCTCATATTTGACACCACCGACGCCAGCTCAGCATCGGCATTGTGCGCATCACGACGCGCAATGCGATAGGCGAGTCGGTTGTCTTTGCCCTGATGATACTGCTCCATGATGGCGTCAAGATAACGACAGTTGGCCTGCAGAGTGCGTTCTGCCACGGCCGGTAACTGACGGAACCGCCAGTCAGGCCAGATAAAGGCCACAGCCAGCCAGGCCAGCCCACAGCCCAGTAAGGTATCTACCACCCGTGGCAGGGCGACCTCAAATCCTTCACCTAACAGATTGAAGCAGAGCAGCACCAGCAGCGTAATAAACAGCGTGGCCTGCGCATACTGGACCTGTCTGAAGGCAAAAAAGAGCACGCCGGAGATAACGATCAGGATTAACTGACCCTCTATGGAGGGCACCAGCCATAAAACGGGCAGGCCAATCGCAATACCGGCCAGCGTCCCGCCGATACGCAACGCCAGCCGTCGCTGGGTTGCGTTGTAGTTAGGCTGACAGACAAACAGACTGGTCAGCAGGATCCAGTAACCGCGTTCCAGTCCGGTCACCTGAATAAAACCGTAGCCGATACAGAGCACCACAGACATCCGGACAGCATGCCGGAACAGCGCCGACGCGGGCGTGAGATGTCGGCTGAAGCGCAGCCGGATATCACTCCAGCCACTCAGCCCTTCTCGCGACAGCAGATTGTCGCTGTGCTGAGTGTCTTCGCCTGACAGGGTCTGTTCAGATTCAATCGAGGCGAGTTGAGCGTCGATGGCGCGCAGATTACGCAGCAGCCAGAAGAGCGCACGCGTATGGGCGGCTTCCGGTTCACGCTGCTCCAGACGCTCTATGGCTTTCTGCAGACGTTCAAACGCGCGCTCAAACCGGCTGTCATGTACCCATCTTTCGCGCATCAGGATGCAATGCGCCAGCTGCCGACACGCCTGAGCCTGCATATTCAGCAGTCGCTGGAAGCGAAACAGAATTTCGTTATAGCGCCAGTCACCCCGCAGCAGGTGATATTGCAGGTGAGATGAGCTGGCCCGTTCATGAATGTCCTGCGCCACAAAGTAGTAGTGGAGGCTGCGGCGGGTTCCGCGAGAGCCGCGATCGCCGCGCAGACGACTCTGCAGCGTGGTTTTGGTCAGGTTGAGCTGGGCCACTAACTGGCTGTTGACCATTGCCGCCTCCACAAAGGCGGCATCATCCTGTTCACCCGCATCCGGGTCGAACAGATTCGCTTTCGCATCCAGATAACGCGCCAGTTGTGAAAAACTGCCGGCCAGCTGCTCCTGCACCGGTCGCACCGGGAACATCAGGTGACCCAGCAGTGTCAGCAGGTTGTACCAGAGCGCGCCGACCAGCAGCAGGATCGGCTGCATATACCACTGACTGAACAGCCCGATGCCAAGCATGGTGTAGACCGCAATCAGCAGCGCGCCAAAGGCGATCGTCGCATAACGCTGACCCAGCGCCCCCAGCAGAATAAAACCCCAGGTTGAGATCGCGAGGCCAGCGATAAAGGCCAGAGGCCAGGGAAACAGTAACTCGACGGAAACCGAGGCGATGCAGAAGCAGAGCAGGGTAATCAGCAGATTCTTCAGGCGGCCCGCCAGACGATCATCGAGATCGGCCAGCGCCGCCGCTACCACGCCCAGCGTCAGCGGGATGGTCCACTCAATCTGGTGCAGCCACCAGGGAATAGCGGCACATCCGCTCAGCGCAAACAGGATGCGCAGCAGATAGCGCCAGGCGCTGTTAAACAGATATTTGCGCCAGCCCGGCAGCGTAGCTGACATCATATTAATAGCGGCGGGCATTGGCTTCGCGCGCAGCCTGCGCCTCTTCCACTGACACCACCCGGCGTCCGACCGGCCAGAGTGCTATCGCGGCGATCTTGAAGTTAGCCAGCCCGACCGGAATGCCGATGATGCTGATGCACTGCACAATCCCGACAGAGATATGGGAAAGGCAGAGCCACCAGCCGAAGAAAATCAGCCAGAAGATATTCAGAAAGGTTCCGCCAGTGTTCATGATGTGGCTTTTGTTTTCAGGGCGAAGCACATCCACATGCACCGCCTCGTTACCAAATGGCAGCAGCGAGAGTTTGGTAATTTCCCAGCAGGAGCGGGTAAGCGGCAGGGTAAAAATCAGTACGATGCTGATCAGGGTGGCAAAGAGCCAGCTCAGGGTGGTGAAAAAACCGCCCAGGACAAAATTAAGAACGTTTAAGACGGTGCGCATGATCTTCTTTTCCTTTTGCATTCCGCAAGATGTGACGCCAAGTTTAGCCTGTTTTAAGGCTGGAGCGCCAAGGGTCTGACAGGTAAACTTCCCCGAATCCTATTCTCTGACGTGAGTGTCGGCGTGGAACTGAAAGCAACTTCGATGGGCAAACGACTTGCCCGGCATCCCTATAATCGTGTCCGTCTGATGGCAGCGGGCGTCGAAGTCAGTGGCGATAAGCATGAGTACCTGATCCCTTTTAATCAGTTGCTGGATATCGCCTGCAAACGCGGCGTGGTGTGGGGCGAACTGGAATTTTTGCTGGCTGATGAAAAAGTGGTGCGGCTGCATGGCACGGAATGGCAGGAAACGCAGCGCTTTTATCACTACCTGCTGCAGGCCTGGCAGAGCTGGAGCCTGGAGATGAGTGCGGTGTGCCGCGACGTGCTGCAGACCCTGCGTGATGACATTGAGGCATTCAGTGCGCAGGATCGCTGGCTGAACCGGCATGAACTGCAGGCGCTGAAAAACACCATTATTCAGCAGTTCGATGCGTTGCCGTTGCCGCTCTCCCGGTTGAAGGATTTTGCTGACTGTCGTGAAAACCAGGCTTTCTGTCAGCGCTGGCTGGAGCAGGGCGAGGCGGCCCTGCGGCAGCGAAACCGTGACTGGACCGCCGCAATGCTGACCCGCTACCGGGCATTCTTCGACACGGTCGAGAGTACGCCTCTCAATCAATCGCAATGCGAGGCGGTAGTCAACGGCGAAGATTCACTGCTGGTGCTGGCGGGCGCCGGGAGCGGTAAAACCTCCGTGCTGGTGGCGCGTGCGGGCTGGTTAATGCAGCGCAATCTCGCCAGCGCCGATCAAATTCTGCTGCTGGCCTTTGGCCGACAGGCTGCAGAAGAGATGAACGCCCGTATCCAGTCGCGGCTGTCAGCCAGTGATATTCAGGCGCGAACCTTCCATTCTCTGGCCCTGCATATTATTCGTGAAGGCAGCAACAAACAGCCGGTCATCAGCAAGCTGGAGAGCGATGCCGATGCACGTCGTGCACTGCTGATTCAGGAATGGCGGCAGCAGTGTCATGAAAAAAAGGCCCAGGCCAACGGCTGGCGCCAATGGCTGCGTGACGAGCTGGAGTGGGAGGTGCCGGAGGGGCCATTCTGGGAAGATGACAAACTGGCTAAGCGCCTGGCGTCCCGGCTCGAACGCTGGCTGGGGCTGATGCGCATGCATGGCGGCGCGCAGGCCGCGATGATCGCAGAGGTGCCTGAGGATGTGCGCGATCTGTTCAGCAAACGTATCAGGCTGATGGCTCCCCTGCTGAAAGCGTGGAAGAGTGCGTTAAAAGAGGAGGGCGCGGTCGATTTTTCGGGGCTGATTCATCAGGCGATTGCTCTGCTGGAAAAAGGGCGCTTTATCAGCCCCTGGAAACACATTCTTGTGGATGAGTTTCAGGATATCTCACCGCAGCGCGCCGCCTTGCTCAGCGCTTTACGCCAGCAGAACAGGCGCACCGCCCTGTTTGCCGTTGGTGATGACTGGCAGGCCATCTACCGCTTCAGCGGTGCAGAGATGACGCTGACGACGGCGTTTCATCACTACTTTGGTGAGGGTGACCTTTGTGTGCTGGATACCACTTACCGCTTTAACGATCGCATCGGCGACATTGCGAACCGTTTTATCCAGCAGAATCCGCAGCAGCTGGCGAAGCCGCTTAACAGCATCACCAAAGGGAATAAAAAGTCGATTTCACTGCTGGCGGACGATCAGCTGGAGCCGTTGCTGAATAAACTCAGCGGCTATGTAAAGCCTGATGAGCGCATCCTGCTGCTGGCGCGCTATCACTACCTGCGACCGGATGTGCTGGACAAAGCCAGAACCCGCTGGCCGAAACTCAATCTGGAATTTATGACCATCCATGCCAGTAAAGGCCAGCAGGCGGACTACGTCATTCTGCTGGGGTTGCAGCAGGGCAAAGAGGGCTTTCCGGCGAACGTGCGCGAATCGATTATCGAACAGGGCCTGTTACCGCAGCCGGAAGCGTTCCCGGATGCAGAAGAGCGCCGCCTGGCCTACGTCGCTCTGACACGGGCGCGCCAGCAGGTTTTTCTGCTGTTTGATAAAAGCGCGCCGTCACCCTTTGTCGGGCACTTCCGTGAGCTGGGTGTACCGGTGTTGCGTAAAGCCTGAGTTACTTCAGCCGTCCGGCCAGATAGCGCGCATAATCAGGGATCATGATCTCGCTGCTTTGCGCAAACAGCGGCGACTGAATAATAAAATCTGCGGTGGAGCGATTGGTGGCGACCGGGATATTCCATACGGTAGCCAGACGCAGCAGCGCTTTGACATCGGGATCGTGGGGTACCGCATTGAGCGGGTCCCAGAAAAAGATCAGCGCATCTATCTTTCCTTCTGAAATCAGCGCGCCTACCTGCTGGTCGCCGCCCATCGGGCCGCTCAGCATGGCCGTGACATTCAGGCCGGTGTCGCGGTTGATCAGATTCCCGGTGGTGCCGGTCGCATAGAGGATATGGGATTCCAGTGCAGGCTGATTCTGTTTAACCCACTCAAGCAGAGCGGCTTTGCAATGGTCATGGGCGACCAGTGCGATATGTTTTTGTTTGCCAAGGGTACGGGTAGTCTGCTCCACAAACGTCTCCATTCAGGGTCATGCGGAAAAAGCGATAGCGCGAGTTTACCTCTGCGCTTTCAGCGCTATCAACTGGTGCGCAGCATTTTGACCAGCGTCAGAAACTGCTGACGCGTCGCTTCGTCAAAGCGCTGAAACCAGCGGTGAAGTGAGGGATGCTCCGCTTCAATCGTCCAGTCGAGATCGGCGGTCAGACTGACCGCAGAAGGCGTCTCAGAGGCTGAATGGGCAAAACGAGGCACAGAGGCGATCTGACCGGTGCGATTGTAGTTCACCATCGCTTTTTCCATGTCGACAGCGGGCGCGGCAGGCAGACGATCGCGCAGGCTGGTGATTTCGTTCCCTTTCTCATCCACCAGCAGGAAATTCAGGCTGCGATCGAAGTGATAGCGCTCGCGTTTTGTCTCCAGCGCAGGCAGCCGGATGGTAATGGTTTTAGCCACGGCAGTGAAGGTGACGATCATCGGCACCGATTGATAGGCGAGGGTGCTCTCTTTCTGACCTTTTCGTTGCTGCTCTACCCGAAACAGAAACTGATGCTGACCCCGGTCCAGCTCTAAACTGTCTGCGCCCTTGAGGAGCGAGCCTGAAATCTTACGGCCATCCAGCACCAGCAGATCGATTTGCGGATCGAGCTTTAACGTGATGGCAGAACAGGACGCCGAAACGAGGAGAGCGACCCACCCCATTACAGCCAGCGACAGCTTCATTTCAACTCCGGTAACTGATGACACACAGGATTATGTGTAGCAAATTCTTACATTATGGCAGTTAGTTTACATTTAAACATATTTAATCGTGCGCTGGCTCAATTAATTACGTCACTGACTTAACCGTTCGGGGGTGTGCCCATCTACACTCAACTCTGGCCTGAAAGGAGATAACGATGAACGACCAGACAATTCGCGAGGTGCTGACCCGCACCCAACGCATCGCCTTAGTCGGGGCAAGCGATCGCCCTGAGCGTCCCAGCTACGGCGTGATGAAATATTTGCTTGATCAGGGGTATGACGTGATTCCGGTCAGTCCGAAGCTGGCGGGCAAGACGCTGCTGGGGCAGCAGGCGTATGCCAGCCTGGCAGATGTTCCGGGCCATATTGATATGGTGGATGTATTTCGCAATTCTGAAGCCGCGTGGGGTGTAGCCCAGGAGGCGATTGCGGTGGGCGCAAAAACCCTGTGGCTGCAGCTGGGTGTGATTAATGAGCAGGCGGCCGTGCTGGCACAGGATGCAGGTATGACGGTGATTATGGATCGCTGTCCGAAGATTGAGATTCCGCGGCTGGGGATCACGCGCTGAGAAGAGAGGTGTGGCGGCAGAGGGTGCCGCCACAGATTAATGTCGCAGATGAGGCGCCTGAAGCTGCTGACGCACTGAGGCCGCCAGTTCATCCATTGAGGGCTGCTCAGGGTGTTCAACACTGGTTTCGCCCGAAAGCTGAATTTCAGCAACATAGGTATGCACCTGATCGCCTTCTTCATCTTCCATCACGACATGATACCAGGGTGCCGAACGCATCTTCTCTTCCGCGCCAACCTCTTCAATTTTAGGCTCATCTAACGAGTACTCAGGATCGACATCGACAATAACGCCCAGTACGCCGGACAAACGATGACGAACCTGCTGACCAATACCAAATTTACTGGCAATCATAGTGACCTCCGAAAAAAAGCTCTCTTTCCAATATGGGGGCAGGAGCCAATTTTTCAAGTCACATGACGCGGCAGGCGAAACCTTTCAGGTAGAGTCCCTCCGGGTAACTGGCGATCACCGGATGATCCGCTGCCTGACGGAACTGCTCAATAAACTGCACCTCGCGGCCGGCATCCAGTGCGGCATCGGCAATGATCTTCTGGAACAGCTCGGTGGCCATCAGACCGGAGCAGGAGAAGGTCAGCAGAACGCCACCGGGATTCAGCAACTGAATGGCGAGCATGTTGATATCTTTATAGCCGCGACAGGCGCCCATCAGCTGACTTTTGTTTTCGACGAACTTCGGCGGATCCATAATGATCAGATCAAATTTCTCCCCACTGTCACGATAGCGACGCAGCAGTTTGAAGACATCATCACGCTCAAAGCGCGCGCGGGAGAGGTCGAGTTCATTCAGTTCGACGTTCTGACGTGCCACATCCAGCGCTTCCTGCGAAGTATCAACGCTGATCACCTCTTTACAGCCGCCCATCAATGCCGAGACGGCGAATCCACCGGTATAGGAGAAGCAGTTAAGTACCCGGGCATCCTGAGCGTAACGGCGGGTGGCGAGACGGCTGTCTCGCTGATCGAGGTAGTAGCCGGTTTTATGGCCACCCTGGATATCTACCAGCAGCTTCATGCCATGCTCAGTAATCGGCAGCAGAGGCGGCGGCAGTTCGCCGGTAATCGTACCCTGCGTCAGTTCCAGCCCCTCTTTCTTCCGCACAGCGACGTCGGAGCGGTCATAGACTGCACAGCCGGGGAAACATTGCTGCAGGGCAGTAATGATCGCCGCTCGCTGATATTCGGCTCCAGCGGAGAGCAGCTGCAGAACAAAAAAATTGCCAAAGCGGTCAATGGTGACGCCCGGTAAACCATCAGATTCACCGGCGATCAGACGATAGCTGTCCAGACCGTCGCGCGCTGCCAGCCATGTGCGCCACTGCTGCGCCTGCTCAAAACGGCGCACAAAGAAGGCGATATCGATGGATTCATCGGCCTGCCAGCTCCAGACACGGGCGCGAATCTGTGACTGAGGAGAATAGGCGGCGCGCGCCAGCCATTTGCCGTTACTGTCACACACGTCAATGGTTTCACCCAGTTGCGCTTTACCTTCCAGACGCGCGACAGCGCCTGAAAAGACCCAGGGATGGCGACGGAGCAGGGACTTTTCACGTCCCTTTGCGAGAATCAATCTGACTGTCATAGTTTGCTATGCTTACCTGAAAAAATGAGGTGCCATTGTCCGGTGGATAACGGGAAATTGCAACGAACAGCAGCAGGAGGGCAGTATGTCAGCAGCCTGTTTTAAAGCATGGGTTTATGGCCGCGTGCAGGGCGTCGGATTCCGTTACAGCACCCAGGCCGAAGCCCGCGCGCTGGGCGTGCTGGGCTATGCGCGTAACCTGGAGGATGGCAGTGTCGAAGTGCTGGCCTGGGGCGAGGCGGAAAAGGTCGAGGCCCTCATCGCCTGGCTCAAAGCGGGCGGGCCACGCAGCGCGCGGGTGGACAGTGTGCGTGTGGAGCCGCACCAGCCGTCATCACCCCCACGCGGCTTTACGACCGGATAGTCAGAGACATTTGGCCGGTTTGGGCAGGCCTGCGATTTTCGTCGCCTGCTTAGCCGGCCCGTCAGGGAAAAGACGAAACAGATAGCGGCTGTTGCCTTTCTCTTCTCCATACTTCTTCGCCATCGCCTTCACCAGCATTCGTACGGCGGGGGAGGTGTTAAATTCCAGATAGAAGGCGCGCACAAAATGGACGACCTCCCAGTGAGCGTCGGTCAGCGTAAGGCCTTCCTGCGCGGCAATATGTTCAGCCAGCGCTGCACTCCAGTCGCTGGGATTTTTCAGATAGCCTTCGGCATCGACGGCGATTTCGTTACCGTTAAAATTCACGTGACTTCCTCTCTGTAAATGACGGCGCAGTGTAGCAAACTGGCGTAGCAGTAAAAGCAAAAACCCCGCCGGAGCGGGGTTTTCAACGCTGATGCACGTGTCTGTCAGTTGCTGCGGGCAAAACCGAGCAGGCTCAGCAGGCTGACAAAGATGTTATAGAGTGAAACATAGAGGCTGACCGTGGCCCGGATATAGTTTGTTTCTCCGCCGTGAATGATATTGCTGGTTTCCCACAAAATCGCGCCGGCTGAAAAGAGAATGAACAGGGCGCTGATCGCCAGATGCAGAGCAGGTAACTGCAGGAAGAGGTTAGCCACTACCGCGACCAGCAGCACCACAAAGCCCGCCATCATCATTCCGCCAAGGAAGGACATATCACGGCGGGTCGTCAGCACATACGCGGAACAGCAGAAGAAGACCAGCGCCGTTCCACCCAGCGCCAGTGCGATTACATCCCCCATCCCTGCGGTCAGGAAAGAGCTCAGGATCGGACCCAGGCAGTAACCCAGGAAGCCTGTGAAGGCAAAGGCGGCCAGGATGCCCATCGGGCTGTTAGCCAGACGGTAGGTTAAAAACATCAGACCATAAAAGCCGACCAGCATCAGGATCAGACCGGGAGCGGGTAACGCCAGCAGGGTGCTGGCCGTGGCCGTCACGGCTGAGAAAGCCAGGGTTAATCCCAGCAGAAAATAGGTATTGCGCAGAACTTTGTGCGTTGAGAGCAGTGAGGACTGCGATGAGGTGACAATTCTTTCCATGTTGCGCTCCTTTAAGCAGAACACTAAATATGAGCCGAGAATACGCAGGCCATTAAAGAGGGAAAAGCCGTTTTACCCTTCTTTACGCGCTAATCTGCTAATTGTTTGAGCAGAGTGGTGATTTTGACAGCGAAAAAACAGGAAATGGCTGTTTTTCATGCGAACAGTCAGATATAGGCTTTACATCGATAATCGGGATGTTTATAGTGCGCGTCATTGCGGAGGGGTGGCCGAGCGGCTTAAGGCAGCGGTCTTGAAAACCGCCGATGGGAAACCATCCGAGAGTTCGAATCTCTCCTCCTCCGCCACTTTATCTGCATCGGGCAATAAAGTGGCAAAATGTCAGCTGATAATTTTGCCAATGCAGTACTGTTTCAAAACGGAGGGGTGGCCGAGTGGCTTAAGGCAGCGGTCTTGAAAACCGCCGATGGGAAACCATCCGAGAGTTCGAATCTCTCCTCCTCCGCCAGATTTTACAGGCCAGCACTGAGTGCTGGCCTGTTTCGTTTCTGCCTTCCTCTGTTCTTCTGCCATGCCGAAAAGGCGCACTGAGCCGCATCCGGCTTTGCATTCATCTCTCTTTATCCTCTCTGCTATAGTCTACTCACCGTTTTTGCAAACATGTGGCGCTTTTCTGAGGCGAGCTGAGTTACACTAGGGATTACGTCGCTCTGAGGCGAGCTAATCGGTTGATAGCCAGAGTGTTTCTTTACTGAATGAATGGAATAGGCACAATGATCAAGAAACTGAGTCTTTGCGCATTGTCAGTGCTCGCAGCATTGCCGGTCGGAACCGTCGCGCTGGCGGCTGAAGGTGATATGCAGCTGCAGCAGGTCCTGATGCTAAGCCGTCACAATCTGCGTGCGCCGCTGGCCGATAACGGCAGCGTGCTGGAGCAGTCCACCAAAAAAAGCTGGCCGCAGTGGGACGTTCCTGGCGGTCAGCTGACCACCAAAGGTGGCGTGCTGGAAATCTACATGGGTAACTATACCCGTCAGTGGCTGGCCCAGCAGGGACTGGTGAAGAACGGCAGCTGTCCTGACAGCCATAACGTCTTTGTCTATGCCAACAGCCTGCAGCGTACCGTTGCCACCGCCCAGTTTTTTGTCAATGGCGCTTTCCCGGGCTGTGACATCGCGGTCACGCATCAGGATGCGATGGGCACCATGGATCCTATCTTTAATCCGGTCATCACGGATGGCAGCGAAGCCTTCAACAAGAAAGCGCTGGCTGCGATGGCTGCCGAAAATGAAAAACTCTCGCTGAAGCCTGCTTTCCAGCGTCTTGAGAAGATTGTTGACTATAAATCTTCGCCTGCCTGTAACAATAAAAAGCAGTGCGATCTGAGCAGTGGTCAGAACACCTTCAGCGCGGAAAATGGCAAAGAGCCGAATGTCAGTGGCCCGCTGAAAGTGGGTAACTCGCTGATGGATGCGTTCACCCTGCAATATTATGAAGGTTTCCCGCTGGAGCAGGTGGCGTGGGGACAGATCAAGACGCCTGAACAGTGGAAAGAGCTGTCGGCCATTAAAAATGGCTATCAGGACGCGCTGTTTACCAGTCCGGATATCTCGCGCGAAGTGGCCGCCCCGCTGGTGGATTACATCCGCAGTCAGCTGGTCGATCAGGATAAAGCCAGTGCACCAGCTATTACGCTGATGGTGGGGCACGATTCAAACATTGCCTCGCTGCTGAGCGCGTTGCAGGTGAAGCCGTATGAGCTGCCTGATACCTGGGAAAAAACGCCGATTGGTGGTCAGGTTGTCTTTGAACGCTGGCACGACGCGAAAAATGACAAAGACCTGCTCAAAGTCGAATATGTCTATCAGAGCGCCGATCAGCTGCGCAATGCGGACGTGCTGAGTCTGAAAAACCCGCCAAAACGTGTGACGCTGCAACTGGCGGGCTGCCCGACGGATGCTAACGGCTATTGCAGCTGGGATCAGTTCTCTCAGGCGCTGAACGCGGCGCTGCAGGGCACGCCAATGCAGCCAGCCGCTGCACCACAGCCAGCCGCCGCGACGCCATCTGATGACGACAGTGCGAAAGCCGCTGCGACGCAGGATGCTGCCGCTGACAAAGCGGAAGCCGATAAGGCGACCGCAGACAAAGCGCAGTCGGATGCGGATAAGGCTGCCGCAGATAAAGCCGCCGCCGACAAAGCCGCAGCAGAGAAGGCCAGAGCGGAGAAAGCTGCCGCTGACAAAGCCGCAGCAGAGAAGGCCAGAGCGGAGAAAGCTGCCGCTGACAAAGCCGCAGCGGAGAAGGCTAAAGCGGATAAAGCTGCCGCGGATAAAGCGGCGGCTGAGAAGGCCAAAGCGGAGAACGCGGCTGCTGCCAAAGCGGATAACGCAGCGGCGAAATCAGCCGGTGACAACGCCACGGCTGACAAGGCTGATACTGCAACACCGTCTGCCAGCGCGCAGAACGATAAAACAAAGTCAGCGGCTGAAGCGACACCGTAATATCCCCATGCTGCTGACAATAAAAAACCCCGTCGAGACGGGGTTTTTTTATACCTGCGGCAGCCTATCCCGCCACAACAACCAGTTTCTGGTTAGCAAACTCTTTGATGCCCAGATCGGAAAGTTCACGACCATAGCCGGAACGTTTCACGCCGCCAAAAGGCAGCTCGGCGGAGGTGTCGCTCTGCGAGTTAATAAACACCATGCCGGTTTCAATGGCAGAAGCGAGCCTGCGGCCACGGGCAATATCCCGCGTCCAGACGGAGCCGCCAAGACCATAGTGAGAGTCGTTGGCCAGCGCCACCGCGGCCTGGTCATCTGCCACCACATAGACCTGTGCCACCGGGCCAAAGAACTCCTGATAGTAAGCCGGATTATCGGGTGTGATGCCGGTCAGAATCGTGGGCTGGTAATAGCAGCCCACGCCTTCAACGGCTTTACCGCCGGTCAGCAGTTTTGCGCCGCTGGCGACAGCTTCATCAACCTGTTTAACCAGACGGTCGCGCGCATCTGCCGAGGAAAGCGGACCCAGCGTGGTCTTCTCATCCAGCGGATCGCCCAGCGTCGCCGCGCTCAGCGCCGCACTGAACTGGCTGATAAAGCGATCGGCAATTTTCTCATGCAAGATAAACCGTTTTGCCGCCGTACAGACCTGACCGCAGTTGCTCAGGCGCGCCTGCACACCCTGACGCACGGCTTCATCAAGATCGGCATCATCCAGCACGACAAAGACGTCGTTGCCGCCCAGCTCCAGCGTCGATTTCTTAAGGTGCTTACCGGCCTGTTCGGCCACGGCACTACCGGCGCGCTCGGAACCGGTCAGGGCAACCCCCTGAACCCGATCGTCAGCAATCAGATCCGCGACCTGTTCCGTAGAGATAAACAGGTTCGTCCAGGCGCCTTCAGGCGCACCTGCTTCGCGAACCAGTTTTTCAAAGACATCGGCACAGTGCGGCACGATATTGGCATGTTTTGCCAGCACCGGGTTACCCAGCGCGAGGTTAGGCGCCAGCACGCGCATCAGCTGATAGTAGGGGAAGTTCCACGGCTCAACGGCCACCAGAACACCAATCGGGTGATACTCAACCCAGGCTTCGCCCAGCTCACTGGGGTAGGTGTGCGGCTGCAGAATGCGCTCAGCATTCTCCGCGTAGTAGCGGGCAATCTGCGAGCAGATTTTGACTTCGCCCCGGCTCTGACCAATCAGTTTACCCATCTCTTTACTGGCGATGGTGGCGAGTTCTTCCGCACGGCTATCAATCAGGTCAGCCAGCTTTTTCAGTACCTGCAGGCGCGGCTGAATCTCCCCTTTGCTCCAGGAGGAGTGGAACAGCTGGTCAGCGACCTCCAGGGCATGGCTGACGGCGGCATCATCATGGGATGGCCAGCTCTTCAGCAACTGGTTGTTGGCGGGATTAATGCTTTGATAGGAAGACATAGCGTTCTCCTTGGTGAGCGAAAAAATTGAGGGCGGGAAGATCCCGCCCCTGAATCAGACGTTTTTACGTTCTACGGGTTTGTCATCCCAGGTCAGGAGATCTTTATCGGTTTTTTCAAAGGCGCGAATCAGTACATCGTCACTGCCCTGCTGACGCCAGATCTCTTCTGCCAGTCTCTCATCGTAATCAGCCACTTCGAAAATGGCCTCAGCAATTTCAGGGGAGGTATGACGCAGACTGGCCCATTCGCCAACGTGATGTGCTTTTGATTGTTCAGTAGACATACTTTTCTCCATTGATTAAATCAGTCCTGCAGTTTAGTGGTCAGGCTGGCAACATGTTCGCCCTGAAAACGGGCGATGTTCAGCTCCGCTTCCGTGGGCTGACGTGAGCCATCCCCGCCTGCCAGGGTTGTCGCACCATAAGGTGTTCCGCCGCGCACCTGAGAGATATCAAACAACTCTTTGGTGCCATAGCCGATGGGCACGATCACCATGCCGTGATGCGCCAGGGTGGTCCAGACCGAGGTAATGGTCTGTTCCTGACCGCCGCCGGTGCCGGTTGAGGTGAAGACGCTGGCGACCTTGCCAAACAGGGCACCTGATGCCCACAGGCCGCCGGTGCGATCCCAGAAGGTGCGCATCTGACCGGACATGTTGCCGAAGCGGGTCGGGGTGCCGACGATAATGGCGTCATACTGCGGCAGCACATCCGGCGTCGCCTCTGCCGCCAGCTGATCGGTTTTGCCGCCCACCTCCGCAAAGCGACTGGCCTCCATCGTTTCTGGTACCCGCAGGATATCCACTTCCGCGCCGGGAACCCGACGAGCGCCTTCAGCAACCGCGTTCGCCATCGTTTCGATATGTCCGTACATTGAGTAATAAAGCACCAGAATCTTAGCCATTGATCTCTCCAGGTGATTTAGACGTCCAGAAAAAGTATAGAAGAGCTTTCGTTTTACGCAGGGGAGGGAAGGAATGGGCGGATTTAGCTGTGTAATAATTCCGCAGCTAATCGGTTGTAAGCCAGAGGAATGTTCGTTATTTACTCAAATCGGTGGTGAATAGTCTGTTGCTAAATGTGACCGTGCGCGGGGTGAAAGCAGAATCTGGCTATTCTTTAACCATGGGTTGAATCCAGGCCCCGGGCCGTCAGCTCTCGACTTTCTCATTCTTATTTATCGCACTACGCGACAGGAGCACATCATGACAACACATCGTGGCGGTTCAGGTAATTTTGCTGAAAACCGTGAACGTGCCGCAGAAGCGGGACGCAAAGGGGGCAAAAACAGCGGCGGTAATTTTAAAAACGATCCGCAGCGTGCCGCGCGTGCCGGCGAAAAGGGCGGACGCAGCAGTCCGAAGAAAACGGACGCTTAATCCCCTGATAGCCGCCGGTAAGATCCGGCGGTTAACGTCGTTGCTTTTCCCCCTCGCTCTCCTCCACAATGTTGTCCGAATCTTTTATCAGGTGAATTATGTCGGACACTCTCCGCGGCTTATCCCTGCGCCTGACGCGGCAGGAGCTGGTGTTAATCTTTATAACTATGATCTGGGGCGGGACCTTTCTGGTGGTGCATCGGGCGATGCAGCACTCGGGACCGTTCTTTTTCGTCGGTCTGCGTTTTGCCACCGCCGCACTGCTGCTGGCGCTCTTTTTCCGGCGCTATCTCAAAGGAATAACCTGGCTGGAAGTGAAAGCCGGGACGCTGATTGGCCTGTCGATTGCCGGCGGTTACGGTCTGCAGACCTGGGGAATGCAGACCATTTCCAGCAGTCAGTCCGCGTTTCTCACTGCGCTCTACGTGCCGGTGGTGCCGCTGCTGCAATGGCTGTTTTTACGTCGTCCGCCGGGCATCATGTCATGGCTGGGGATTCTGCTGGCCTTTACCGGTCTGCTGCTGGTGGCGGGGCCGCAGGATGGCCGTATCAGCCTGAATGCCGGGGAGATAGCCACCCTGTTCAGTACGCTGGCGATTGCCGCTGAGATTATCTTAATCAGCCGCTTTGCCAGTCGGGTCGATGTGCGTCGCGTGACGCTGATCCAGCTCGCGGTGGCGTCGCTGTGCGCCTTTGCGCTGATGATCCCCAATGGGGAGACGGTGCCCGTGATTTCCATGCCGCTGCTGTTCAGTGCGCTGGGACTGGGCGCCGCCAGCGCGCTGATTCAGGTCACGATGAACTGGGCGCAGCGCAGCGTGTCACCCACGCGTGCCACGGTTATTTACGCCGGTGAGCGACTGCCTGCACTGGCGCTGGTAGGTGGGGCGCTGATTGTCTGTGGCGTGATTGTCAGTGAACTGCGGCTGAAACGAAAGAAAGCGGTGCAGCCTGCTGCCACACCGCTGGAGTAGTTAACCCTGCTGACGCGCCAGCTTATCCTGCTGCATGGCGCGGTTACGGCGCAGAATGGCATTGAGGATAATCGCCCCAAAGGTCGCCGTGCCGATGCCGCCCAGCGTGAATGAACCGATTTTAAGCGCAAAGTCACCTGCGCCAAGGACCAGCGTCGTCGCCACCATGATCAGGTTACTGTTCTGGCCTAAATCGACCTGATTCTGAACCCAGATGCGCGCGCCTGCCACCGCAATCAGTCCGAAGACCACAATCGAAGCACCGCCGATCACCGGCGCCGGAATGGTGTGGATCAGCGCACCGAACTTCGGCGAGAAACCGGCCAGGATCGCGATGACCGCCGCAGCAACAAATGCCAGCGTCGAGTAGACCTTGGTCACCGCCATCACCCCGATGTTTTCCGCATAGGTGGTCACCCCGCTGCCGCCGATTGAACCGGAGAGCATCGTGGCAAGACCATCGCCCACAAAGGCGCGTCCCATATACGGGTCGAGGTTGCGTCCGGTCATGCCCGCTACCGCTTTCAGGTGGCCGAGGTTCTCCGCCACCAGGATAATGGCGACGGGGGCGATTAATACCATCGCATGCAGATCAAAGGTCGGCGAGGTGGTATGCGGCAGACCAAACCACGCCGCCTGTGACAGTGCCGTGAAATCCACCGGCTTGCCCAGTCCCAGAACGTTAGTCAGCAGGGCATAGATCGCCCACGCCAGAATCAGCCCCACCAGAATCAGCAGGCGCTGAACCATTCCGCGGGTAAAGACGGCCACCAGGCCAATACATAATACGGTCATCACCGCGATCCAGCTGTCGAAGGCGGAGGCGGAGACGCTGTGCACCGCAATCGGCGCCAGATTCAGCCCGATAGCCATCACCACGGCTCCGGTCACCACGGGCGGCATCAGATTCTCAATCCAGCGGGTGCCGGATTTCATTACCACCACGCCTATCAGCGTATAGAGCAGGCCGCAGGCGATGACGCCACCCAGCGCCACACTCAGGTTGGGGTTCAGCCCCTGACCGCTGAAACCGGTCACCGCAATCACAACGCCCACAAACGCGGCGCTTGACCCGAGATAGCTGGGCACGCGGCCGCCGGTAATAAAGAAGAACAGCAGGGTCCCTATCCCGGAGACCAGAATCGCCAGATTGGGATCCAGTCCCATCAGCAGCGGCATCAGCACCGTTGCGCCAAACATCGCCACCGCGTGCTGTAAACCCAGCACCAGCGTCTGCCCCGCAGGCAGCGTCTCATCCGGGGCGATAATACCGTTTTCTGTTAAAGCCGACTTCTTTTGCCATTGCGGAAACCAGGATCGTGCCATCGTCTACTCCAGAGCGTTATGAATGCCGGTGGGTTTCAGGGAAGGGTTATCAGGCTTCCTGCCGCATCAGGGGATGGTATCCCCGGTCAAACCAGGCCAGGCCGTGAGAATCGTCGTTGCGCACCACGGCCAGGACTTCACAGAACAGGGTGTCATGGGTGCCGACGCTGACAATCTGAGTGATCCGGCAGTCAAAGGAGGCGACCGCGCCGCTCAGCACCGGCGAGCCGGTAACGGCCGTCGACCACTCTGCAGCCACAAACCGCTCAGCCATCGGGGTTTTACCACCAAACAGCGTGGAGAGCGCTTCATGGCCCGCCGCCAGGGTGTTGACGCAGAGCTGCATGTTTTCGCGGAACACCGGATAAACCGAGGCCGAACGGTTCAGGCAGACCAGCAGTGTAGGGGGCGCATCCGTGACACTGCACACCGCAGAGGCGGTGAAGCCTGCGCGTCCGGCAGGGCCTTCCGTGGTAATGATGTTGACCGCCGCGCCCAGGCGCGACATCGCATGACGAAAGGCCGTTTTGTCAACGGCAGGGGTAAGGGTATCCAGGCTCATAATCTTCTCCGCGAGAGCTTAGACGACGCGCTGCAGGGGCTGCACGTCATCGGTCTGATCCAGCCACTGCAGCAGCCGGGCATTAAAGGTTTCGGCGTCGGTGACGCTCATGGCATGTCCGCCCCAGGTTATTCTCTGCTCCGTGGCGTTGGGCAGGGCGGCAGCCAGCGCAGGTGAGCAGCTCCACGGCACCAGCAGGTCATCTTCACTGGCGATCACCAGCACCGGTTGCGGGATTGCCGCCGCCCGGGCGCTGAAATCCGCGCTCATCAGGGCGTGCAGCCGGCGCATCAGGTTTTCCATTCCCTGAAAATGGGCGACATGATGACTGTCCTCCTGCTCAAGCCGCGTCAGATGCTGCGCCATCCACTCTGCCGGATAGAGAAACAGCGGCTGAGCACGGACAAAGGCCTCCACGCCGACGTTCAGCAGCAGATCCTGGCGCACCTGAAAGCAGCGGCGGGTATGGGGATGCAGCGACAGCCAGCCGTTGATCACCACGATCCGCTCGATCCGCTCCGGGTAGTCCAGCGCCAGCTGCATCCCCAGCAGGCCACCCAGCGCATGACCAATCAGGCTGAAGCGCAGGATGCCGTGCTGCGCCAGCGCATCGGCCAGCTCCGCCGCCATCATCGCCATACTGTAGCCCTCCGGCAGCGTGTCAGCGCTGCGTCCGGTGCCGCGCTGGTCATAACAGACCACCCGATAGCGTGTCGTCAGCGCCGCCAGCTGTGGCTGCCAGAAACCGGCTACGCCGCCCAGCCCGGAGGAGAGCACCAGCGTCGGTGCATCGGGATTTTGCAGGCCCAGAATATCCAGCTGCATCAGACCTCCGGCTTGCCAATGTGGGCCACGCTGGCGATCTCAATCAGCGCATCCGGTTTGACCAGCCCGCACTGAATACAGAATCGGGCGGGTTTATCGCCGGGAAAGTAGTCGGCGTAGACCTGGTTCACCGCACCATAGTTTGCCCAGTTGGTGATAAAAATAGAGTTGAAGGTGATATCCGCCATCGTGCCACCCGCAGTTTCAATCACCTTTTTAATGGTTTCCAGTACGTGGCGGGTCTGCGCGGCGGCATCCCCGACGTGCACCACGTTGTTGTCAGCATCAAACGGCAGCGTGCCCGAAACATAGACCACGCCATCTGCCAGCGTGCCAGGGACAAACGGGGCGATGGGCGTCGTGGTACCCGGTGGAACAATGATACTTTTTGGCATAGCGTCATCCTCGGTGATCAGGGGGCTTTCAGGCTTTCGCAGAAGGTATCGACATCCGATACCCAGCCAAAAAAGGTTTCGATATTGAACAGCGCCGCCTGCTGGGCAAATGGCGGGCCAGCCTGGTAGGTTGCGTCTTCCAGCACCACGCCGAAGTACTCCAGAAAGAAGCCGTCGCGCAGCGTCGATTCCACACAGACGTTGGTGGCAATGCCGGTAAAGATCAGATGACGAATGCCGCGACTGCGCAGCATGCTGTCGAGCGGCGTGTTATAGAAGCCGCTGTAGCGCGATTTAGGCAGCACAATGTCCCCGGGCTGCGGCACCAGTTCATCCACCAGTGCGTAATCCCAGCCGCCTTTGGAGAGCAGCGTGCCCTGCAGTTCAGGTCGTTTGCGCATGGTTTTCAGCGCATTTGATTTGTGAAAGTTGGGCGAACCGGCATCACCGGCTTCAACATAGTCACTGTCCCAGCCGTTCTGGAACCAGATAATCTGCACGCCTGCGGCACGCGCCGCCGTCACCGCCTGATGAATCTTCGCTATCACCGGTTGCGTGGCGGAAACATCAAAGCCCGCCAGGTCAAGATAACCCCCTTCAGTGGCGTAGGCGTTCTGCATATCGACCACGATCAGCGCACTCTGAGCGGGGGGAAAAGCAATCGGCTCCGGCCGGGCTGGCAGTTCGACCTGAGTCACGTCAGGCGTGTGAGCGCAGTAAACGGTATTCATCATGCCACCTCCTTCCGGGCATCCAGCAGGGCGCTGCGACAGCGCATCAGCGGCTGGATGTGCTGTCCGAAGTTCTCGATCCCTTCCAGGAAATCATCAAAGGTCAGCAGCACGCCGTGGGTGCCTTCAACCTGAGCCACTTCATCCAGCATCCGCGCCACGCTGGCCCAGGAGCCGACCAGGGTACCCATGTTGATGTTGACGGCAGAGGTGGGGTCGGCCATCTGGCGCACGTTAGTGTCGCTGCCCGATTTGGTATCCTGCTGACTCTGGGTGGTCAGCCAGGAGAGCGCCTCTTCATCGGCACCGGCTTTATAGTGTTCCCACTTCGCCCGCGCTTCCTCATCGGTTTCCGCGGCAATGATCATGAACAGGACGTAGGAGCCGACGTCGCGACCGGCTTTCGCCGCCGCCTGTTTCATGCGAATCGAGGTTGAGCTGAACGCGGCAGGGGTGTTTACCCCTTTACCAAAGCAGAAGTTGTAATCGGCATACTGTGCGGAGAAGGCCATACCGGCGTCGCTCTGACCGGCGCAGATGACCTTCATCGGGCGCTGCGGCTGCGGACTGACGCGGCAGTCGTTCATGGTGAAGAATTCACCTTTAAAGTCCGATTTTCCGGTGCCCCACAGATCGCGCAGCACGGTAACGTATTCGGTCAGATAGGCGTAGCGGCTGCTGAAGTACTCATCGCCAGGCCACATGCCCATCTGTTCATATTCCGGTTTCTGCCAGCCGGTGACCAGGTTGACGCCGAAACGGCCGCCAGAGATGGAGTCAATGGTGGACGCCATGCGCGCCACAATGGCCGGTGGCAGCGTCAGGGTGGCGGCAGTGGCATAAATTTCAATACGTGAGGTGACAGCCGCCAGACCAGCCATCAGGGTGAATGACTCCAGGTTATGATCCCAGAATTCTGTTTTTCCGCCGAAGCCGCGCAATTTGATCATCGAAAGCGCAAAGTCGAAATGGTAATGCTCTGCTTTCAGTACGATTGCCTTATTGAGTTCAAAGGTTGGCATGTACTGCGGTGCATTGGAGGAGATCAGCCAGCCATTGTTACCAATCGGAATAAAGACGCCTATCTTCATGTGAAACCTCGTTGCGATGGGGGAAAGGTGTTTCACGCGCGGCACTGCATCCTGCCTCATCCCTGTGGGCTGCGCTCAGTCACAATTTTGCAAACCCTGTGCCACAATTTTTAATTGTTTATATAACAATGGGTTAAAATGAAGAGGTAAAAATAAAGTGGAGTGACTGGTCCATTTCAGACCGTTTGGTCAAAATTCGCTGCACGTTTTCCATGCAGGCTGAGCAAAAAAGGTGCAGCACGCTGGTTAGGCAGCCAGAGATCCCTTTGCTATGATGCGATGACACCTGACGGATGAGGTAAGGCAGTGAAAACCGATGAAAAAAAGCCAACGCGTCGTTCACGCGCGGTGGCGGCAAAGCGAGCGGCGATACTGGATGCGGCGCTGACCCTGTTCTCGCAGTTTGGTATTCATGGCACCAGCCTCGATAAGGTGGCCGAGCTGGCAGACGTTTCCAAAACCAATCTGCTCTACTATTTCCCCTCGAAAGAGGCGCTCTATGTGGCGGTGCTGAAACAGATTCTGGATGTCTGGCTGGCGCCGCTGCGCGCGCTGGCACACGATCAGGATCCGCTGATGGCCATCCGGCGCTATATCCGGCTGAAGCTGGAGGTGTCGCGCGATCATCCTCAGGCCTCCCGGCTGTTCTGCCTGGAGATGCTGCAGGGCGCACCGCTGCTGAAAGGGGAGCTGGCGGGCGACCTCAAGCAACTGGTGGATGATAAGGCGGCGATAATTGAGCGCTGGATTGATGAAGGGCGTCTGGCTGGCGTCCAGCCGCAGCATCTGATCTTTATGCTCTGGGCCACAACGCAGCACTATGCCGATTTCGCCACGCAGGTGGAGGCGGTGACCGGACAGACCCTCAGCGACGCCGCGTTCTTTGAGCAGACTGTTGAGAACGTTCAGCGCATGATCATTGAAGGCATCCGCGTACGCTGATTCCGCGCAGATTCACGGTTCGGTAACGGAGTTAATCTATGGATTCTGTTTCGCAGTGGGTACTGGGCGCCTCCGTCAGCGTCGCGGTGATGGGGCGTCGGGTTCCGGTCTGGCAGGCGGCACTGGTTGGGGGTGTCTGCGGCACCCTGCCCGATCTGGATGTCTTTATCGATCATGGCGATGCAATACGCAACATGACGCTGCATCGCACCGAAAGTCATGCGCTGCTCTGGCTCACGCTGATCTCCCCGCTGGTTGCCTGGCTGGTGGCGGGGCTGTGTCGTCAACGGGTGGCATGGCGGGCGTGGTGGCCCGCCATCTGGCTGGCACTGATCACGCACCCGCTGCTCGACCTGATGACGGTGTATGGCACCCAGCTTGGCCTGCCGCTTACCGACTTTCCCTATGCGATTGGCAGCATCTACATTATCGATCCCCTCTATACGCTGCCGCTGCTGGTAGGGCTGGCTGTGGCGCTCTGGCGTGGCGGCGAACGGGGACTGCGCGGCAACCGGCTGGGATTAACGCTGAGCTCGCTTTATCTGGTCTGGAGCGTGGTGATTCAGGGCGTGGCAGGCTGGCAGATCCGGCAGTCGCTGACCGGGCAGGGGATTCCGACCGATAAGGTACTGGTGACGCCAACGGCGTTCAATACGCTGGTCTGGCGCAGCGTGATCCTGACCGGCGACCGTTATGGCGAAGCTTACTGGTCGTTACTGTCGCCTTCGCGTCCGCTACAGGTGACGTGGTATCCGCGTCATCCCGAACTTTACAAAGGGTTTCGTGGCAGCTGGTATGCAGAACGCGTCGCCTGGTTCAGCCACGGTTTTTATGCCCTGCGTGAGCAGGATGGGCAGACGACGATAGCTGACCTGCGTATGGGCGAAGGGGAAAAGTATACCTTTACCTTTGGTCTCGGCACGCCTCAGCAGCCCGATCCCCGGCCGCAGCGCTTACCTTCTGAACGGCCTTCGTTGTCCGCCAGCTTTTCTGCGCTGGGCGAACGCCTGTAAAAAAGCCCGGTCATCTGACCGGGCTTCCTCTCTGACAGGCTGAACTAGCGACTGCGTGAGCCGCGATGACGCAGCCACCAGCCCACACCCAGCAGGGCGAACCAGAGTGGCGTCACCATCAGCGCCTGACGCGTATCATCCTGCAGGGTCAGCAGCACCAGCACAAAGGCAAAGAAGGCCATGCAGACCCAGCACATCAGCTTGCCCAGCGGCATTTTAAAGCCGGATTCCGCATGACGCTGCGGATGCTTTTTGCGATAGGCCAGATAGCTGCACAGGATGATAGTCCAGACAAACATAAACAGAATCGCCGAGACGGTAGTTACCAGAGTAAAGACCGTCATCACATCCGGGATCAGGTAGATTAACGCCACGCCCGCCAGCAGGCAGAAGCAGGAGAAAAACAGACCGGTGGTCGGGACGGCGCGGGCTGAGAGCCGGCCAAAGGCGCGGCTGGCAACCCCCTGCTGTGACAGACCATAGAGCATCCGGCTGGTGGAGAAGATGCCACTGTTCGCAGAGGAGGCTGCTGAGGTCAGCACCACAAAGTTGACGATACTCGCGGCAGCGGGCAGGCCAATCAGGACAAACATCTCAACAAACGGACTGCGATCGGCCATCACCTGGGTCCATGGCGTCACCGCCATAATGACCATCAGCGCCAGCACATAAAACATAATGACCCGCAGCGGGATGGCATTAATCGCGCGTGGCAGGACTTTATGCGGATCATGAGTCTCTGCCGCCGCCGTGCCAACCAGTTCAATCCCGACAAAGGCGAACACCGCAATCTGGAATCCGGCAAAGAAGCCGCTGAGCCCTTTCGGGAACAGTCCGCCATGATCCCAGATGTTGCTCAGTGCCGCCGTACCGCCGCCCGGAGAGGGGTAGTGGATGGAGACCAGCACAATGCCCGTCACGATCAGCGCGACAATGGCGACGATTTTAATAATTGCAAACCAGAACTCCATCTCGCCGAACAGCTTGACGGTCGCAATGTTGAGCGCCAGAAAGACCACCACGCAGAGCAGGGCGCTCATCCAGATCGAGAAGCCCGGAAACCAGAGCTGGAAATAGGCGCTGATGGCCACCACGTCAGCGATGCCGGTGACCACCCAACAGAACCAGTAGGTCCAGCCGGTAAAGTAGCCTGCCCAGGGGCCGAGCAGATCCGCGGCAAAGTCGCTGAACGATTTATACTCCAGATTGGAGAGCAGCAGTTCTCCCATCGCACGCATGACAAAGAACAGCATAAAGCCGATGATCATATAGACGAAAATGATCGAGGGGCCGGCCAGGCTGATGGTTTTACCTGAACCCATAAACAGGCCCGTTCCGATAGCGCCGCCGATGGCGATCAGCTGAATGTGTCGGTTGTGCAGGTTGCGCCGTAGCTTGTCGGGGCCTTCCTGCGTTAAGGGGGCATCTTTAGATTGATCGACCATAGAATACTCTTTCCTGTCTTGATGTTGTGTCAGCTCTGCTGGCTGATAATGAATAGCCTTACCCGAAGGGCTGGTCGGCATAAGATAGAGGAAGTCACCCCAAAGCCGGTAACAGTTTTTTACCTGATGTGACACCGGCCATGGTCAGCCAGAGCAATCGTTGCGCATTCTGGTTAATCCTGCGTCAGCCAGGGTAAGGATTCATCACGTTATGTCAGTTGCACAGCGCAGCGTGAATCTGGCTTCTACACTTTTTGTTTGCTAATCATCATGCTGCGAGAGGGGTTATGCGCACGCTTATCCTGTTTTTGCTGTTAATCGCGCTGGGCTGGATGAGTCTGCCATGGCTGAAGCAGCATCTGCCACCGCAGTTCAATCCCTTTACCCCGCTCGCCGTTACCGATCCTCCGGGCTGGATGACGCAGCTTAAGATGAAACGGCTGGCCAGCGATCCCGATGCCTGCCTTGCCGTGATGCGCCGCGCTCAGCAGGCCGGTTGGGTGACGTTCAGCGAACGACCGGCAGTGACGGGCAACTGTCCCCTCAGCGACCCGCTGCGCATTCAGCGATTTGGTCCGGTGAGCCTCAGCAGCAGCTTTCTGGCGAGCTGTCCGATGGCGGTTGCCAGTACGATGTATGCCCTGCGCAGTCGCCAACAGACCGCCAGGGATATGCAGAGTCCACTGGTACGGATTACGCATGTTGGCAGCTACGCCTGCCGTAACATTTATCATCGCGCGCAGGGGCGATTGAGTGAACATGCCACCGCCGATGCCTGGGATGTGACCGGCTTCCAGCTGGCGGATGGTCAGCGGCTTGAGGTCAGTCGTCACTGGCAGCAGCCCGGGCAAAAAGCGGCCATGCTGCATACCTTGTGGCGGGGGGGATGTGAGGTGTTTGGCAATGCGCTGGGCCCGGATTACAACACGGCACACGCTTCACATTTTCATCTGGGGATGCGGGGCGCGGGCTATTGCCGGTAAATCATCAGTCAGGACTAATACCATCTTTGATTAATAATTGATCGGCTATCTGTAAAAATTCAGTCCAGTTCTCTGCTGGAATCTGGCACCGGCCGCTAATCATTCATTCGCTGAGAGAACAACATTAAGGCATTTGATTTTAGTGCCATCTATTTAAAGAGTAAAACTGTTCGCCGAATAAATGCGCTATTCCCTTTTTCTCCTCTCTCATCAAATACTCGTCACTGAGCGACAGAATGAAAATATTTCACCATGCAGACAGCCGAATTAAGTTAAATGAGAAGGGAAAATTAACAAATGCGCTGGGGCGTTATCTCTGTTTTTTTACAGGCAGGATTATTTTTCAGATAGTTTAACCCGGTGACTACCTTCAATGTCATTCTGCTAACTAAACTACGATAAAGGGTGAGCCTGCTAACGAAACAGCCGCTTCGCTTTTAACGGGATCGAAATCAGGCTGAAGAGATAAGTAAGGCTTATCAGGAAGCGGTTTTTGCCTGACCTTTTCTTTTGCAGGCTGTCAGGATGATAAACAGCAAAAAGCCGCCGGATGGCAGAAGAAAATAGAGGGTGGTCAGGAGCCGCGGGTTAACTTAAGCGTCAGAACTGACGCAGGTCTGCAGAAAAACGCAGCACAACATTTGCGCTCCTGAGCCCGCAGCGGCAGGCCAGCGAGCCTCTCCGCCTGCCTCGCCGCGTTTCCCAGCGGCTGGATGATCCGGCAGCCAGGTGCGCGCCGGAGAAGTTTAAAAACGCCGATCTTATTTCCTGATGAGAAATATGTTGGCGGTTCCTGGGGAGGCAGCGTTAATCGAATTGAATTAACGTCTTGTTTACTCATTATTTACTCAATAAGCAGTAGCGCTATTTATTATTTCCGCCCCATTTGCAAATTTGCGATAAAATGTCACAAGGTGACAGGCATTGAAATCCTATAAGAAAAATCTTATTCTTAGGGTGTGATTGAAAATGGCGTGACCAACCTCACATTGCCCGGGCAGGGACACGTTTTCACTCCGCCATGACGATGAAAGGTAAAAGGCGCTTCATCAGGCAACGGATTCATCTCTGACGATATATTCATTTTTTCTGAAAAATTAAACTCTCTGATGAGTCTGATTGAATAGCATCGGAAGGACGGGTGAAAATAATGCTGAGGCAATATGGGTAGTGAAAATTATTTCGCCTGGCGAAGCAGTGTGAAAGAACAATTTCAGGCATTAACGACCTCATCTGAATTGAAGGCGTTATTGCAACATTTTACGGAATCATTAGGCTTCGATTATTTTGCTTTTTTGATTCAGCACCCGGTGCCATTTACCCGACCGCGCATTCATTTATACAGCACCTATCCCACATTATGGGTTAAGCGCTATGAGAAGCAGAATTATTACGCGGTAGACCCGGTGCTCAGCTTGTGTCAGCGACCAGGGAGGGGGATGGCATGGACGGAGGCGCAGTTTGCTGACGCAGGCAACCTGTGGCGGGAGTCGCGGGAATATGGGCTTCAGAGCGGTTTTTCTTGCTCTGCAATGGCACCAAATCGCGTCATTGGTATATTATCTATATCGTCCCAACAGCCCATTTCTGTCCAGCTCTGCCATGCTGAGCTGGAGGTGAAACTCCACCTTTTAGCGGAACTAAGCCTGGATACGCTGGAACGCTTTAGCGATGATGCGATGATGGTACTGAAAAATGCGTTAAGTCAGCGCGAGCTGGAAATTCTGAAATGGACAGCCGAAGGAAAAACGGCGGTCGAGATTTCACTTATTTTATCCATCTCTGAACATACCGTTAACTTTCATCAAAAAAATATGCAAAAGCGTTTCAATGTTTCCAATAAAACGCAGATTGCCTGTTATGCAGCCGCAATCGGACTGATTTGAACATCAACAACTGCCACCTTTGGCAGTTTCTTTGTACGGGTCAGTTGTCTACCCTGCGCCGGAACTTTGCCAGGCTGGCGCAAAAAATCATTGCAACATGGGGATGTCAGAGGCGCATGATGAAAATAGTGCAAACGCAGTTAAAGGATATGCCATCCTCTTTGCTCGCCGAACTGGGCAGCTACCGTTACAGCGTCTTTGCGCGCGGCGAAGGGTGGTCTATTCCGCCGCGCCTGAGCACGCCAGGACAGGAGTATGATCGCTACGATCGTTCAGATGTGACCTGGCTGATCGCATGGAATGCCCGTGCAGGGATCTGCGGCTGTGCCCGCCTGATGCCCTGGTTTGAGCCTGAGCAGAGTGAAGGCATCGTGCTGCCCTTCAGCCATGAGAAAGTCTGGGAAATGTCGCGCTTCTCTGCACGCCTGGACGTGGATGCCGAACTGCCGCTGAACATACTCTGGCACGCGGTACAGCTGGCGGAACTGCACGGCATGGAGTACATCATCAGTTCGGCAACGCCAATGCTGGAGAAGATGTTTGAGCAGCATCAGGTGGTCTATGAGCCGCTCACACCCGGCCTGATTCTGTCAGAAGATAATCTGTTTGCGATCCGTATTCCGGTGACTCAGCCTGCGCTGGCAGAGAAGTATCGGGGCACCCGACGCTTCAGCCCGGAAGAGGTGCTGCCGACGCTGGGTGTGTCGGTCAACTGGCAGTCGCATAATTAGGTCAATTGCCCCCGCGGCTGGGGGCAACACAACACGCTTACTGACGGTAGGCGGTTTTAATCTGCTTGATGGTATTGCTGAACACTTCCGCCTGCGGTTTGTCGCCCAGCGTCTGTACATAGCGTTCCATGTTAATAATCACTTTTCCCGCATCAGCCTGACCCATCCCTTTCAGAATCAGGGTGATCATCATCTTCAGCCCCGCGATTTCATCCGCTAATTTCCGGGCTTCCTGGGAAGTTGCAAAATCTTCATCGCTCATGAGTTTCTCCTTGGTGAATGACAATGTGTCGGCAATCTGTCCGCACAGCAGTGCGTGAGTATACCACAGGGGAGGTAAGTTGCTGATGGTGCCGGTCCGCTTTGCCGTTAAAGGCTGTTTCGTCCAGCACAACTAATCAATCGCTGAAAGTAATCACACGATTGACTGGCCCGGAGCGGACAGCAATGCGTTGTAGACAGGATTACCGAACGCGGTTGTTAATCTTCTGAAATACAGAGCATTTAATCAATATGCAACGATGCTGATGATGAGCAGAAAAGTCTGATGCGACGCGCCACGCCCGGCTGAGGGTAATGATGCAATGCGTCCACTGTTTTGCTTTGTTGATGTGCTTTTGGGGCAAAAGCGGGTATGATTACCGCTCACATTACCTGATTGCTTCCTCTTTTTAGCCTCTGGAGTTTCCCCGTTGATCAGTGTGCTTCTTGTTGATGACCATGAACTTGTCCGTGCCGGGATCCGTCGTATCCTGGAGGATGTTAAAGGGCTCGCCGTGGTCGGAGAGGTTAACTGCGGCGAGGATGCGGCCAAATGGTGCCGGTCAAATCAGGTGGATGTCATTCTGATGGACATGAATATGCCGGGTATTGGCGGGCTGGAAGCGACGCGAAAAATCGTGCGCTACAACCCTGATATCAAAATTATCATGCTGACTATCCATACCGAAAATCCGCTGCCTGCCAAAGTCATGCAGGCGGGGGCCGCGGGTTACCTCAGTAAAGGGGCCGCGCCACAGGAAGTTATCAACGCGATTCGTTCGGTCAATGCCGGCCAGCGCTACATCGCGTCAGACATCGCCCAGCAGATGGCTCTGAGCCAGATTGAACCACAAAAAGCGGAATCTCCCTTCAGCTGTTTGTCGGAAAGGGAATTGCAGATTATGCTGATGATCACCCGAGGACAAAAGGTGACGGAAATTTCCGAGCAGTTAAATCTCAGTCCTAAAACCGTTAACAGTTACCGCTATCGGATGTTCAGCAAACTGAATATCAGTGGCGACGTCGAGTTAACGCATCTGGCCATTCGACATGGCCTCTACAATGCGGAGCCGTTAATCAGTAGTGAATGACGTTTTTGATTCCAGAGCCTTTCTGAGTACGGTAACCAGCAAGCCCGGTGTTTACCGCATGTATGACGCCTCAGGCACCGTCATCTATGTGGGCAAAGCCAAAGACCTGAAGAAGCGTTTGACCAGCTACTTCCGCACGCAGGTCGGCAGCCGTAAAACCGAAGCGCTGGTCAGCAATATCCAGCACATCGATGTCACCGTAACCCATACCGAAACCGAAGCGCTGCTGCTTGAGCATAACTACATCAAGCTCTATCAGCCGCGCTATAACGTCCTGCTGCGCGATGATAAATCGTATCCCTACATATTCCTCAGCAGCGATACTCATCCACGTCTGGCGATGCACCGTGGCGCAAAACATGCCAAAGGCGAATACTTCGGCCCGTTTCCGAATGGCTACGCGGTGCGTGAAACCCTGGGCCTGCTGCAAAAAGTGTTCCCTATCCGCCAGTGCGAAAACAGCGTCTACCGCAATCGCTCCCGGCCCTGTCTGCAATATCAGATAGGCCGCTGCCTGGGTCCCTGTGTGGCCGGGCTGGTCAGTGAAGAGGAGTATGCGCAGCAGACCGACTATGTGCGCCTGTTCCTGGCCGGTAAAGACGATCAGGTGCTCAATCAGCTGGTCAGACGCATGGAAGAGGCGAGTACCGGGTTGCGTTTTGAAGAGGCTGCACGACTGCGCGACCAGATTCAGGCCGTGCGGCGGATCACTGAAAAGCAGTTTGTCTCGAATCAGGGTGATGACCTCGATGTCATGGGCGTAGCGTACGACGCCGGTATGGCCTGTCTTCACGTGCTCTTTATTCGTCAGGGTAAAGTGTTGGGTAGCCGCAGCTACTTCCCGAAAGTCCCGGTGGATACCGATCTGGCCGAGGTGGTGCAGACCTTTGTCGGGCAGTTCTATCTGCAGGGCAGCGAGGCTCGCACCCTGCCAGGTGACATCCTGCTGGACTTTACCCTGCCAGAGCGCGAGCTGCTGGCTGAGTCTCTGAGTGAACTGGCGGGACGCCGGGTTAACATTCAGAGCAAGCCGCGCGGCGATCGCGCCCGTTACCTGAAGCTGGCGCGCACCAATGCCGCGACCGCGTTAACCACGCGTCTTTCTCAGCACTCCACCATTCATCAACGCCTGATGGCACTGGCGGAGTTCCTTGAGCTTGACCGGATCACGCGCATGGAGTGTTTCGATATCAGTCACACCATGGGTGAGCAGACCATCGCTTCCTGCGTGGTCTTTGACCAGAACGGTCCGCTGCGCGCCGATTATCGCCGCTACAACATTAGTGGCATTACGCCGGGCGATGACTACGCCGCCATGAACCAGGTGCTGCGTCGTCGCTATGGCAAAGCCATTGAAGAAGAGAAGATCCCGGATGTCATTCTGATTGATGGCGGCAAAGGGCAGCTGGCGCAGGCGATACAGGTCTTTGCGGAACTGGACGTGCCCTGGGATAAGACGCGGCCGATTCTGCTCGGCGTGGCTAAAGGCAGCGATCGTAAAGCCGGACTGGAGACGCTCTTCTTTGAAGCAGAAGGTGAGGGCGTTTCGCTGCCGCCTGATTCGCCTGCGCTGCATGTGATCCAGCACATTCGTGACGACGCTCACAATCATGCGATTTCGGGCCACCGTAAAAAACGGGCGAAAGTGAAGAACACCAGTGCACTCGAGAGTATCGAAGGGGTGGGGCCAAAACGACGTCAGCAACTGCTCAAGTACATGGGGGGCCTGCAACCGCTGATGAATGCGTCGGTGGAGGAGATCGCCAATGTGCCGGGTATCTCTCATGCGCTGGCAGAAAAAATATACTACTCACTGAAACACTAGCATTGAAACGGGGGGGGCAATGTAGGAACATAGGCTAAATTATACCTATATCCAGACAGTTACCGGCATATGCAATTAAACATTCCGACGTGTCTCACCCTGTTTCGAGTCGTGCTCATCCCGTTCTTTGTGCTGGCTTTCTATCTGCCGTTCACTTGGGCACCGCTTGCTACCGCATTGATTTTTGTCTTTGCAGCCATCACCGACTGGTTTGATGGCTTCCTGGCGCGCCGCTGGAAGCAGACGACGCGTTTCGGGGCTTTTCTCGATCCGGTGGCGGACAAAGTCATGGTCGCCATTGCGCTGGTGCTGGTCGCAGAATATTTCCACGCCTGGTGGATTACTCTTCCTGCCGCAACCATGATTGCGCGCGAGATCATTATCTCTGCGCTGCGTGAGTGGATGGCAGAGATTGGCAAACGCAGCAGCGTATCGGTGTCCTGGATTGGTAAAGTCAAAACCACGGCTCAGATGTTCTCACTGTTTGCCTTGCTGTGGCGTCCGGATGCCACCATTGTGGCGGTGGGTGTCGTCGCGTTGTATGTGGCTGCGGTGCTGACTTTCTGGTCAATGTTCCAGTATTTAAGCGCGGCGCGCGGCGATCTGCTCGAACCGTGATCGATACGATTTAAAAAGCAGCAAACGGACAGGCGGTGAGGATAATTTTATTGACTCATCGCGTCAGGTCAGTAGAATGCAACGCATCGAAAGGCAGCGTGTCTGTCAGAAGATAAGTAAAATCAGCAGGTTCGACGAAATTGCTGAAAATTGCGGGAATAGCTCAGTTGGTAGAGCACGACCTTGCCAAGGTCGGGGTCGCGAGTTCGAGTCTCGTTTCCCGCTCCAGATTCGCAGGTCAGGTTAACCTGGCGGCACATCAGTTTAAGGCGCGTTGGCAGAGTGGCTATGCAGCGGATTGCAAATCCGTGTACCTCGGTTCGACTCCGGGACGCGCCTCCAGTTACACCCTGCCCGGGTGGTGAAATCGGTAGACACAAGGGATTTAAAATCCCTCGATCGTAAGGTCGTGCGGGTTCAAGTCCCGCCC
Organism: Pantoea anthophila; assembly: GCF_026104315.1. Taxonomy (NCBI): domain Bacteria; kingdom Pseudomonadati; phylum Pseudomonadota; class Gammaproteobacteria; order Enterobacterales; family Erwiniaceae; genus Pantoea; species Pantoea anthophila. Next base: position 2,527,092 of record NZ_CP110473.1, on the reverse strand, counting down.
CGGGCACCATATCGATTTACCAATAAAATCAATGATAAGCAGTGTCGTATGACCGCCTCATAAGGGCGGTTTTTTTGTGCCTGTCTTATTTTTCAGAATATCCTTCAGAATATTTTTCGGCTCCAACTCAGCCACGCGAGCTGAACACCAGTTCATCCGGCGTGTCACTGATCAGCACCATCCGCTGTGCCTCACCACTGGATGACACAAACGTCACTTCATGTCCGATGCTGAAAGCCGCAAAGGCGTCGGTGGGCTGAACCGACTTCTGGATCTCCAGCACCAGCCGTGAGGGAAAGGGTTGGTCATTGACCGTATCAAGATGATAATTCGCCGTAAAACTCAGCTCGGGTTGATCAACCACGTAGAATTGTCCTGAAGGCATAGTGTTGACCTCTGCATAATCTGACCATTACGTGCCGCCGGAACAGGCTGCCTGAAACTTAAGGGTAGCTGAATAACCCTGTCCCGAAAGTCCGGCTTGCCGGTTTTTGCTCTCTCCGACCCTGGCGGACAGCAGGTAACGCTTTCGCTGCCGGGTCAGTCGTTGGTAATGAGAGGGAACAGGGGCAGGATAGGGGAATAGCGTCGCTGCCTGCCGGCAGAATGGGTAACGTCACGTGCGGGGGCGGCACCAGCCAGCCTGCAGGGCAGGCCAGCTGGTTAATATCAGGCCTGAGGCTGGCCTGCCGGACCGACGCCACCGGGTGCGCCCACCGGCGCCTTTCCACCCGGCGGCGGCGGTGGCGGGGCATCTTTGCCTGGCGGCGGCGGCGGCGGGGCATGTCTGGGCGGTGGGGTCGGTGCGCAGGCGGTCAGCGTAGCAAGGATGGTCAGCGTCGATAACAGATAAGCAGTACGTTTCATCGTAATTCCCTGATCGGTTAAGCGGAGCGTTAAGTATAGATAAGCGCCGTCAAAACGCCTGACGTGAAGCAGACGGCAATGTTATTGTCGATTATTTGAGATGCTTCGCAACTTGTGCACGGTAACCATGCGTTTCAGACCAGAGATCGCTAAGGTAGCGCATCAATTAAGAGGAGTGGTTATGAATGGCATAATGAAGTTCGTCCGCGGCTGGCTGGTCTTTTCTCTCTTGTGGGGCGTGTTCATGTGGTTTATGTCATGGCAGGAGCAGGGCAAAGCGCCGGGTCTGGCAATTCTGATGAGTCTCTATGCGGGATTAATCTATCAGGCTCTCATGACGATGGTCGGCCGCTACCGGACGCGGCGTCAGCAGGCGTAACAGGTTCTGCTGCCGCAGAGGCAGCAGAACCGCGCACGTTAACCGAAGTTACCGGTCAGACGCTGATGGAAGTCGGTACTGCGTGAATCCAGCCCCTCAATCGTCACTTCGGCACCATATCTTTGATAGCGATACTCAATGCCATCCAGCGCCGCGACGCTGGACGCATCCCAGATCTGCGCATGGGTTAAATCGATCGTGACCTTTTTAGGATCGTGAGCGTAATCGAAATGCTCAAACAGGTCGTTGCTGCTGGCGAAGAAGAGCGGGCCGCGCACGACATAGCGCACCGACTGACCATCATCGCTCAGCTGACGCTCTGCATGGATAACATGCGCAATGCGGCGGGCAAAGAGCAGCATGGCAAGGATCACCCCCGCAAGCACACCCAGCGCCAGATTGCCCGTCCAGACCGTGACCGCCACCGTCAGCACCATAATCAGCGTTTCTGACCACGGCATACGCTTCAGGGTGGCGGGCTGCAGGCTGTGCCAGTTAACGGTTTTCACCGCGACGACCATCATGATGCCCGCCAGAACCACCATCGGGATCTGCGCCATAATCTGACTCAGTCCGGTCACCAGTAACAGCAGCACCAGAGCGGCCGCGACGGTAGAGACCCGGCTGCGTGCCCGACCCAGTTCCACGTTGACGATGGTCTGACCGATCATCGCACAGCCCGCAATACCGCCATAGAAGCCCGCCAGGATATTCGCCACGCCCAGGCCCCAGGATTCACGGCGCTTACTGGAGGGGGTATCCGTCAGATCATCGACCAGTTTGGCGGTCAGCAGCGACTCCATCAGCCCGACAAACGCGATACTCAGTGCCGTGGGCCAGATAATCTGCAGCGTCTGCAGGTTCAGGGGCACCAGCAGCGTATTCAACCCGGGCAGGCCAGGGCTCATCGGCCCCTCGTCACCCACGTTCGGCATGCGATAGCCCATCAGCAGTGCCACCGCCGTCACCACTACAATGGCGACCAGCGGGGAGGGCACACTTTTTATCAGGCGCGGCAGCAGCAGCACAATAGCCAGGGTGACGGCAAAGAAGATCCACACCAGGGGTGACTGACCCCAGACGTGCGGCACCTGCGCAAAGAAAATCAGGACCCCAAGCGCATTCACGAACCCCAGCATTACCGAGCGCGGAATGTAACGCATCATGCGCGCCAGACCGGCCAGGCCAAACAGAATCTGGATGATGCCGCCCAGCACAACGGCGGGCAGAATATATTCCACGCCATGCAGATGCACCATCGGCCCGATGACCAGCGCCACGGAACCGGCGGCAGCCGTGACCATTGCCGGGCGGCCGCCCAGAATCGACAGGGTCAGACAGAGTACCACCGAAGCCACCAGGCTGACTTTCGGGTCGACACCGGCAATCACGGAAAAGGAGATCACTTCGGGGATCAGGGCCAGCGCGGTAATCACACCGGCCAGGCATTCGCGGGTCAGCAGCGCAGGCGAACGCAGTACGCGCCCCGTGCTGATATCGCCCGCCACAACGTCAGTTGCGGTAACATCATTAGTCTGGGTCATAAAGGATTGCAGGCTCTTTAGTTATTTTGCTCCCGCGCGGAAGGCGGAAAGAATGGGATAAACAGTGAGAGGCAGATACTACCGGGGGATCGACGAAGATACCAGAAAAAGGCGGTGGATTCCCTCCCTGGAATCGCGACTACAGTTAAAAGTCATCCGGGGTTTTGTGGACCACCAGGTCAAGCAGCTGACGGTAGATATCCAGCGAATCCCTGTCGCTTTCCAGTTCCAGCCGGTGGATCAGCTTTGAAATAATGGCCTTATTACTGACAGGCATACCCGATTGCAGGATTTCTGCGATCAGGACACCCAGCATTTCCATCTCGCTGGCGGGTTTATTCGCTGCGGGATTGAAATAGTCGGCAATTTCCTGGTCAGTCCGGGGAAGTGTATTTTGCATGTGTAAGCCCTTCATAACAGCCCGATTCCGGTTCGGATGTCAGGACAAAATCAATCAAAAAAACCATCGCATGGACAGATGCGATGGTGCCAGCGTGAACATAACGCAGATAAAAAATAACCTCTGAAGGTGGAAATCCACTGACACCTTCAGAGGCGACGCAAGTGCATCATTCGTTACAGAGTCGCATGACAACTCGTGGCAGTAAAGTTATACAATGAAAGCCAATCTGTACAATCGAATCCTTTTGCAAAATGTGCTATTTAACGCTTTTCAGCAGCTTATAAGGATTATTCCGAGAAAAAATCTGTACAGAGAACCTATACAACCCGCAGATTCGACCGGACAGATAAAAACAGTCAGGCACCCCGCAGGGTGATCAGGCAAATAACGCCAGCTTTGCCGTCAGCTTACGCAGCGCTTTTTTATCACCCACGATCGCGAGACCCAGCAGCCGCCACTGCCGCCGCGATTGCTGGCGCAGGGCGATGCTGAGCGCCTGATAATCGGTGGTGGTCTGTCCCTCTTCGGGAAACAGCACCCGATCGTACCCGGCCGCTTCGGCCTGCAGCAGCAGTGCCCGCAGCTGCTCATCGGTGGCCGCCAGCACGGGAATACCGGTGCTGATCAGACCGGGGGAGGGATGGCGCTCCGCATCTTCCAGTGCATCGCCAACCAGCTCCGGATGACGCTGCCCCAGCGTTAATGCCAGCACGGCAGCGGCGTTGGTGGCTTTACCGGCTGGCAGCGCGGCATTCAGTATCATCACACATCGTAAGTCCTGCATTGCGTTTCTCCTCACTCAAAAAACGCATTGTGGCAACGGCGTCAGTTCGGGTCTGGAAGATTTGTGCAGGCGTGCTGATAGCGTGACGGCGTGAGCTGGCAGGCGCGTTTAAACCAGCGCCCCAGATGGCTCTGATCGGCAAAACCCAGCGCGGCGGCCACGTCGGCAACCGGCTGGCCCTGCGCCAGCTTCCGGCGCGCCTGGCTCAGCCGCCACTGCACCAGCCAGGCGTGAGGCGGCAGGCCCCAGTGCGCCTGAAACAGGCGTGATAACCGGAAGCGGTCCACCTGCAGCTGCTGCGCCATCTGCGCCAGGCCGGGATTTTCCGCATGATGGGCGATCAGCCAGTCACGCGCCTGTAATGCCAGCACCGTATCTTTATCCGGGTGGCGATCGGGCAGGAAGATCTGCTGGTGCGGCGTGAGCTGAGAGAATAGCCGATCCAGAACCGCCTCTTTGATCAGGGCGGGATGGTTGTGCCACAGTGCCTCGAATGCATGCCAGACGGCATAGGCCAGCGACCGATCGTCGCGCAGCGTTGCAGCAAACTGTAACGCGGGGGAGGGCGGCGCGTCACGCCCGGCCGGGTTGAGGTGCTGTGCAATCTGCTGTGGAGAAAGGTAGAGCATACGGTAGGTGAAACCCTGTTCGTTGATGGCATCCCCATCATGCAGCTCTTCCGGTTCCAGCATAAACACCGTGCCGGGTCGGCTCCGGTGCTGTCTGCGCCGCGAGTGAAACTGCTGTACTCCCTGCTCAGTCACACCGATCAGATAGCTATCATGCCAGTGCGGATCATAGGCGTGACCGGTAAAATGAGCGCGCAGCGCCTCAATACCGCTGATGGCGTCACGGCGGAGATCCACCCAGTTTGCTGCTGGCTGTTTCATATTATCGGGCTCCCGATAGCGGACTCTGGACATTCTGCCGCGATCCACTAGTTTTTAACAGAACGGGCGCTTTTCAATCCCGTTTTGCTTTGCGTATAATAACCTCTCTATTTAATCAGAATCCTAACCATTAGGCTGCTAACATTTGTCTCAGCATACCCGTACCTTCACCCATTTACTGCACCTGACCGCACATGCCTGGCGCCTGGCGGTAGATCGTCATCTCAGAGACAGCGGCTTAAGTATGAGCAGCTGGATGGCTATTGGCCTCATCGCCAGCGAACCGGAACGCATGACGCAAACCGAACTGGCGCAATTGCTGGGGCTGGAAGATGCCAGCATGGTTCCGCTGGTGGATCGGCTGGTCAAACAGTCACTGCTGACGCGGGTGCAGCCGCCGGAAGATCGCCGCAAGCGCCACCTGGTGCTGACCGAAAAAGGCAACGAGGCGTTTGCCCGCGTGAAAACCGAGGCCGATGCGCTGCGCACGGAGATGCTGGCTGATATCGACCCGCAGGATCTGGCCGTCACCGAACGTGTGCTGCAACAACTGCTGAGTCGTATGGGAAGTATGTAGCAGTGGCAAAGCGAAATCCCTACGCTGCACGCGAGTGGTTACCGCACGAAAAACCCATGCTGCCGGGCTCGCCCTCGACCCCGCTGCACCCGATGCCCAAACGCCTGGCGTTTGGCCTGATCGGTCTGCTGATTTCCCTGACCGGTGCGCTGAGTAACGCGCTGGTCACAGCAAATCTGGTCAATCTGCAGGGCACCTTTGGTGCCTGGTCGAATGAAATTGCCTGGCTGCCTGCGGTCTATGTGATGGGCAATATCTCGATCAACCTGCTGCTGGTGAAGTTCCGCCAGCAGTTTGGACTGCGGGTCTTTACCGAGGCGTTCCTGGTGCTCTATGTGCTGGTGGCGTTCTTTCATCTGTTTGCCAACGACCTCAGTTCCGCAATTATTGTGCGCACCGCGCACGGCATGGTGGCGGCCGCCCTCAGCTCACTCGGCATCTACTATCAGGTGCAGGCCTGGCCCGCAAAACATCGCCTGAAAGCGCTGGTTATCGGCCTGACGGTGTCGCAGCTCGCCATTCCGCTGGCCCGACTCTTCTCCTCTGAACTGCTGCAGCTCAACGAGTGGCGCGGTCTCTATCTGTTTGAACTCGGTCTGGCGATGATTGCGCTGGGCGGGGTGCTGATGGTGAAACTGCCGCCGGGTGACCGCATCAAAACTTTTGAGAAAATGGATTTCGTTACTTTCATTCTGCTGGCACCCGGCATGGCGCTGCTGTGCGGCGTGCTGTCGCTGGGGCGGATTGAGTGGTGGTTCACCACGCCCTGGCTCGGTATCTGTACCGCGATAGCGCTGACGCTGATTGTCGCGGCGATGGTGATCGAACATAACCGGCGCAATCCGCTGATCAATACCCGCTGGCTCAGCAGCGGCAACATGGTGCGGCTGGGCATCGTGATGATCATGATCCGTATCGTCCTGGCCGAACAGAACACCGGCGCGGTCGGCTTCTTACAGCAGCTTGGCCTGCAGAACGATCAGATGCGCGGTCTGGCGCTGGCCATTATCGCCGGGGTCATTGTTGGCATTGCTGCCAGCGCGCTGACCATTAAACCCACTCATCTGAACTGGCCGATTGTCGCCTCGCTGGTGGTGATGATTATCGCTTCACTGATGGATTCGCAATCCAGCCCGCTGACCCGGGGTCCCGAAATGTATTTCAGCCAGTTCCTGCTGGGTTTCAGCAGCGCTTTTTTTATGGCGCCCGCCATGCTGATGGGGATTGGCAGCGTCGTGACCCAGCCGAAGAATCTGGTCAGTTTTGTGGTGCTGTTTGGCATGAGCCAGAACCTCGGCGGTCTGATCGGTTCCGCCATTCTGGGCACCTTTCAGGTCTGGCGCGAAAAATATCACTCCAGCCTGCTGGGCGATCAGCTTTCCCTGCTCGATCCTAATGTTACCGAGCGGCTCAGCCAATACAATGCGCTGTTTAACCCGCTGGTGGGTGACAGCGTGCTGCGCGGTGCGCAGAGCACCAGCCAGCTTCAGACGGTCGCCACACTGCAGGCGAACGTGCTCGCCTATAACGACACCTATCTGCTCACCGCCGCGCTGGCGCTGGCGACGCTGATGTGGGTAATCTGGCGTTTAACCCGTCGCCGTTATCTGGAGTGGCGTCAGGCGCGATTTAACCTGCGTGAGCAGCAACAGCTGGCCGCATTACAGGATTTAAGGGAGAAACAATGAGTCAGCAGGATGAGCTTCAGGCTGCAGAACGCGAACGTGTTAATCGCCGCCGTATTCTTTCTGTCGCCGTGGGTAGCGGCATTGTGGTGCTGGGCGTGCTGGTTATTCTCTACGCCTGGCAACTCTGGCCCTTTACCAGCGCGGTGCAGAGCACCGAAAATGCCTATGTGCGCGGTCAGGTGACCTTTATCAGCCCGCAGGTCAGTGGCTATCTCACCTCGGTGGAGGTGATCGATCTGCAGCCGGTGAAAAAAGGGCAGTTACTAATGACGATTGACGATCGGATCTATCGTCAGCGGGTGCATCAGGCGCAGGCGCAGCTGGCGATGAAGCAGGCGGCGCTGAACAATAACCTGCAGCAGCGTCGCAGCGCAGAAGCGACGATTCAGAGCAACAAAGCGGCACTGGAGAATGCCAAAGCCCAGGCGTTAAAAAGCGGCTTCGATCTGAAGCGGGTTGAGAACCTTGCGGCGGACGGATCGCTCTCAGTGCGTGAGCGTGATGCCGCCCGTGCCGCCAGCGCCCAGGCGCAGGCGCAGGTGCGTCAGGCGGCGGCGCAGATCGCTGTGGCACAGCAGAATCTGCAAACGGTCATTGTAAACCGTGATGCGCTGGAGGGGGATGTCGCCAGCGCGCGTGCCGCTCTGGAACTGGCGGAGATCGACCTGGCGAATACCCGGATTACCGCACCGGATGACGGCCAGCTCGGTCAGCTGTCGGTCCGCACCGGCGCCTATGTCACTGCCGGAACCCGCCTGACGTCGGTGGTGCCCAATCACAAATGGATTATCGCCAATCTGAAAGAGACCCAGCTGGCCCATATTCGTCCCGGTCTGCCGGTGACGATTCGGGTCGATGCGCTGGATGGCAAGCGCTTTAACGGCGAGGTGGAGTTTATCTCCCCGGCTGCAGGCTCAGAGTTCAGTGCCATTTCACCCGACAACGCCACCGGCAACTTTGTCAAAATCGCACAGCGCATTCCGGTTCGCATCCGCCTGAAGGAGCAGGATATGGCACAGCTGCGTCCCGGCATGTCCGTGGAGGTCAGCATCGATACGGCCGCCCGGCCCGCCGGTGAGGCTGCGCCATGAGGGGCCGCCTAGCGATCGCTGTCCTGTCACTGCTGCTGTCAGGCTGCGCCACACAGGTTGAAAAGGCACCGGCCTCGCTGCCGATCCCGGCGGCCTGGCGGGAGAGTGTCGGCCCCGGCGCCGCGCCGGAGGCCGAGTGGTGGCGTGCTTTTCATGATGAGTATCTCAACCGGCTGGTCAGCCAGGCGCTGCGCAACAATCCCGATATTCTTACGGCGCGATCCCGGGTCGATCAGTATCGCGCCCAGCTGCGCGCCACGCAGGGTGATAACTTTCCCACCGTCAGCGCCGGTGTGGCCGCGACCCGTGAACGCACGCTCTCGTCAGTGACGGGGCAGCCTTATGAGACCGATGTGTTTCAGGGCGTCTTACAGGGCAGCTACGAGGTTGATCTGTGGGGCGCGCGCAGCAGCAGCATCACGGCGGCGCAGGCGACCTTAGCGGCGCAGCAGGCGGCGGCGTCTGCCGCTGAGCTGACCATCGCCAGCTCGGTTGCGTCGGGTTACCTCAACCTGTGTGCGCTGGATGAGCAGCTGCGGGTCACCGAGGCGACGCTCGCCACCCGCAATAATTCGCTGAAGCTGGCCCGGCGTCAGTTTGAAACCGGCTACACCTCCCGGCTGGAGTGGATGCAGGCGGCCTCAGAATATCAGTCGGCCAAAGCGCAGATACCGCAGCTGCAGCATCAGATCGCCCAGCAGCAGAATGCGCTGAGCATTCTGGTGGGAATGAACCCGCGTACCCTTGCCCGGCGTCAGCAGTTTGACCAGATTCTGCCGCAGCAGATGCCGTCGCTGCTGCCTTCTGCGCTACTCAACCGCCGTCCCGACATCGTGCAGGCGCAGCGTCAGCTGCTGGCGGCCGATGCCAGCCTGGCGTCGTCACAGGCGAGGCTGCTGCCGTCGCTTAACCTCACCGCCAGCGGCACCCTGCAGAGTTCGGTGCTGCATCAGTTAGCGGATAATCCGTTCCGGCTCTGGAGCGTGGGCGGCAGCATTCTGGCGCCTCTGCTGAACCGTGAAGCGCTGACGGCGCAGGTCGATGTCTCAATGGCCACGCGGAACCAGGCGCTTTACAGCTATGAAAAAGTGGTGCGCAACGCCTTCGCGGAAGTCAACGATGCGGTTGACGCCATCAGGCAGAGAGAGGCCCAGCTTCAGGAGCTGCAAAAGCAGGAGGCCTACGTGACCGAGGCGCTGCGCATTGCCCGCAACCGCTATCAGAACGGTTATGCCTCTTATCTGGATGAGCTGGATGCGCAGCGCACCCTGTTTTCCACCCAGCTTAATCGGGTCACCGTCAAAAATAACCTCCTGCTGGCGCAGATCGATCTCTATCGTGCGCTGGGGGGAGGCTGGACGCCCGCCGCAACGCCCTAGTCGTCCAGGCCGATCCAGCCGTCGCCAGAGTTTGACGGCGCGGATCGGCCCCCTGACGACAGCAGGAGAGCCTGTTTCCTCCGCCGCAATCCCCCGAATATCCGCTATAAAGCGATGCATACTTCTGCTTACCTGTCTTTACATTCGATGGTATCATGCGCGGGTTTTACACCAGCCAGACGGAAAAGCGCACGAAAAGCGCAGGCTGCGCACGGCGAATTATCCGTTTATATTACTGATAAATATCATAAAAGAAGGGATTCCTGATGAATAAGAAGACGATTTTCACGCTGGCCGTGGTTGCTGCGTTATTGACCGGTTGTGCCCGCACCGCACCGATTCACAATGTGAATCAGAGCCTGACGCAACGCTACAGCGATAACCAGATGAAAACGGCGATCATTGAAGCCGGCATTGGCCGTAAATGGGTGATGACCCCCGTATCGCCAGGCGTGATCACTGGCCGCCTGGCCCAGCGTGGTTTCGCGGCGACCATTCGCATCACCTACACCAGCCAGAACTACCGCATCGATTATGTCAGCAGTGAAAACCTGAAAGCAGGGCAGGGGCAGATCCACAGTAACTACAACCGCTGGATCGCCAATCTGGATCAGGACATTCAGTTACGCCTGTCGGCGCTGGCGGCGCAATAAGGCGTCTCCCGTCGTAATAACGTCCCGTCAGAGGACCTGAGTATAAAGATTGGCTCCACCCGGCCGACAAATCAGATGAGCTGCTATTGCTGAACCTCAGCATAAACCTCTACCGTGAACGCCCGTGGCGCGATCGGCAGAGGCGTTCAGCAATGCACTTTTCTGCACCGGGCAGGCGTAACGTCCTGATAATTGCTGACACCACACGTTTGACGAAAGAATGTTGAGATGAGACTCGCTTACTCACTGCTCGACTGGCAGGCCATGGCTCCAGGATTACAGGGGCACGAGGCGTGGCAGAACTGGGCGCGACAGGGCACCGCTATCGATCCCGCAGGAGAGATGGCGAAACCGCAGTTTTTACCGATGATGACCGCGCGTCGTCTGAGCGGCGGCAGTCGTGCGGCGGTTGAGTGCGGGCTGGCACTGCTGGCCCGGCAGCGGGTGGACGCGATCGTCTTCACCAGCCGTCACGGCGAACTGGAGCGTAACCTGCGCATCCTCACCACGCTGGCCGATCAGCAGATGATGTCACCCACTGATTTTGCCATGTCGGTTCACAACTCGGCGGTGGGCAGCCTGACTATTGCGGCCAAAGCGCCACTGGTCTCCACCTCCATCGCCGCCGGCATCGACTCTTTCCAGCAGGGATTGATTGAAGTCAGCGCCCTGCATCAGGCGGGTTATCAGCAGGTGCTGCTGGTCGATTTCGACGGCTGCGTGCCCGATTATTATCAACACTGGCTGCCGGAGCAGGGCATGAATGTGCCTTATGCGGTGGCGCTGCTGCTGGGTAAAGGCGAGGCATTGTGCTGCAGCGGTCGCCCTGAACCGGCGCAGACCCACGCGCCGCTGTGGCCGCAGAGCCTGCGTTTTCTGCAGCAGTGGCTGGCGGCGTCGCCCGCGTTCAGCCTGCCGGGTGAACGCCTGACATGGCACTGGGAGAGAGAAGATGGCTGACTGTTCACAACCGGCACTCTGCGCGGGCAGCCGCCTGAACTACTGCTGGCGTCTGGTGATGACCGCGCTGAGTTTCACGCTGTTTGGCCTGGGTGGACTGCTGCTGTCGCTGGTGGGCTTCAATCTGCTGCTGCTGGTTCAGCGTGATTCCCTGCGCCGCCGTCTGCTGGCCCGACGCGCTATCGCGTTCAGCTTCCGCTGCTTTCTTCGGTTCTGCCGCCTGACCGGGGTCTACGACTACCGCATCGAAGGCGCTGAGCTGCTGCAGCAGGATCGCGGCTGCCTGATCGTGGCCAACCATCCCTCGCTGATCGATTACGTGATGATCGCCTCGGTGCTGCCGGAGATGGATTGTCTGGTGAAGGCCGATCTGCAAAAGAATCCTTTTATGCGTGGGGTGATCCGCGCGGCCGACTACCTGATCAACAGTGAAGCGGAGACGCTGCTGCCCGACAGTCAGCAGCGCCTGGCGCGCGGCGACAATATCCTGATCTTTCCGGAAGGCACCCGCACCCGCTACGGTCAGCCGCTCTCCCTGCAGCGGGGCGCCGCCAATATCGCCGTGCGCGCCGGCTGCGATCTGCGCGTCGTCCACATCACCTGCAGCCAGCGCATGCTCGATAAGCAGAGCCGCTGGTATCAGATTCCGCCAGTTAAACCGCTGTTTACTGTGCGTGTACAACCGCGAATCGACAGTCAGTCGTTTTGTGAAAGCAATCCCGATGCGCAGCCGCTGGCCGCGCGTCGCCTGACCCGCCATTTACAACAGGCGCTGGTCCCCCAGAACAGGTAAGACGAAAACCGGTATGGATGTATTAATCAACGATATCAAACAGATGATTATCGACACGCTGAACCTTGAAGATCTCAGCCCCGAGGATATTGAGACCGAAGATGCGCTGTTTGGCGACGGCCTCGGCCTGGACTCAATTGACGCGCTGGAGCTTGGCCTGGCGGTGAAAAATCGCTACGGCGTGACGCTCTCTGCGGAGAGTGAAACCCTGCGTGCCCACTTCTTCTCTGTTGCGACGCTGGCAGCGTTCGTCAACCAACAGCGCAGCTGAACGCGGAGACCATTTTATGATGAAAAAAGAAGAGATTTATCAGGAAGTTTCGGCCCTGCTGACCAGCCTGTTTGAAATTGCGCCGGAGGATATCCATCCTGAGGCCCGCCTGTATGAGGATCTCGAACTCGACAGCATCGATGCCGTCGATATGGTGGTTCACCTGCAGAAACGCACCGGTCGTAAAATCAAACCGGAAACCTTCCGCGCGGTGCGAACCGTGCAGGACGTGGTCGATGCGGTCGAACAACTGATGCGCGAAGACGCCTGATCCCGCCGTGCCTGCTGCCACTCTTCGCCTGCTCAATCTGCTGACGCTGCTGGCCTGGCCGTTGCTGGTCTGGCTGGCGCTCACCCAGCCGCGCTGGCAGGGACTTTTCTGGCTGCTGGCGCTGCTGTTTGGGCTGCGCTGGCTGCAGCTGCGTCGTCAGCATACGGCCATGGGGGCGGTGATGGGCTGGCTGGCCCTGCTCGGCGCGCTGCTCTGTATCAGCAGTCAGCTGCTGCGCTCGCAGCATCTGCTGCTGTGGTATCCGGTGGCGGTCAATCTGGCGATGCTGCTGCTGTTTGGCGCCTCGCTCTGGAGCGCGATGCCGCTGGTGGAACGTATCGCCCGACTGCGTGAGCCCGTGCTTCCGCCTGCTGCGGTGCGCTACACCCGCCGCGTCACCCAAATCTGGTGCCTGTTCTTTATCGGCAATGGCAGCATGGCGCTCTTCACCTGCCTGCTGGGGAATCTGCGACTCTGGACATTGTGGAACGGCGCGATCAGCTATCTGCTTATCGCCGCGCTGATGGGCGCGGAGTGGTGCGTCCGTCAGCGCGTGAGGCGCAAAGCATGAGAGTGGCCGACTGGCTGACGGGCGCCGACCGGGAAGTCGCCTGGCGGGGCGATCAGACGCTGATGCTCAGCACCATGCGCCGTCAGGTGCTGGCGCTCAGCCAGCGCTTAGCGGCAGAGGCGGGCACACACTGGGCGCTCTGTTTTGACGACAGCTACCGCTTCTGCGTGGCGCTGCTGGCGAGCTGGTATGCCGGTAAAACGCCGGTGATGCCGGGTCATGCCCGCGCCGCGCTGCTCGATGAGATGCAGGATCGGCTGGATGGCGTGCTGTGCGACATGCCGCTGGCGGTCAGCCTGCCACGGCTGGCGTGGGATGAGGCCGAAGCGCAGGGCGCGCTGCCGCCGCTGCCGGAGAGGGCTGAGCTGGTGCTGTTCACATCGGGTTCAACCGGCACGCCACGTCAGGTGGTAAAGTCCCTGGCGGTGATGGAGCAGGAGAGCCGCTGGCTCTGCGCCCTGTGGGGTGAACAGCTCCGGGCGTGCCGGGTGATTGCTTCGGTCAGCCATCAGCACCTGTATGGTTTATCGTTCCGGATCTTTCTGCCGATGACGCTGGCGCGCCCGTTCGCCGCCCAGCCGCTGTTTTATGGCGAACAGCTGGCTCAGCTTCCGCGTCACTGGCGCTATGCCTTTATCAGCAGTCCCGCTTTTTTATCGCGGCTGGACAGGTCGCTGCAGACGCCCGCCTGTGAACTGATTGTCTCCGCCGGTGGCGCGCTGCGCGCATCGGATGCTGAGCAGGTCTGGCAGCGCTTTGGCTGTCGGGTCAGTGAGATCTATGGCAGCACCGAAACCGGCACCCTGGCCTGGCGTCAGTGGGCGCGGCCCGGGGAGGCGTGGCGCTGTTTCCCCGGCGTCCGGCTGGAGGAGGTGAGTCCCGATCGCTGGCAGGTCTGGTCGCCGCTGATTGCCGCAGCGGACGGCATCCCGCTGGACGATCGCCTGCACAAACAGCCGGACGGCGGTTTTCAGCTGGCAGGCCGCCATGACCGCATTGTCAAAATCGCGGACAAGCGCATCTCTCTCAGTGAGATTGAGCGCCGTCTGCGGGATTTGCCGGAGATAGAGGATGCCGTGGCGCTGGTGGTGACCCGCCATGAACGGCAGGCGATAGGCGTCGTGCTTTCGCCCACCCGACCGCTGGATGAGGCGGCGCTGCATCAGCGCCGTCAGCAGTGGAAACAGCAGCTGCAACGCTGGCTGGAGCCACTGGCCATGCCACGCTACTGGCGGGTTGTGGCCACCATTCCGGTCACCGCACAGAGCAAACGCGCCTGGCCGCAAATAGAGGAACTTTTTCATGTTGCCGATTGAACGCAGCCGAACGTTACAGGCGAACAGCGTCACGCTGACGTTAGAGGTTGAGCCGGGACTGTTCTGGTTTCAGGGTCACTTCCCGACCCTGCCCATTCTGCCCGGCGTGGCACAGCTGGATTGGGTGATGCACTATGGTCTGCTGCTGCTTGCTCCCGGCAGGCAGTTTGCGGCCATCGATAACATCAAATTCCAGCAGCCGGTACCCCCCGGCGCGCTGCTGCAGCTGCACCTTGAGTGGCACGCCGAAAAATCGCGCCTGAGTTTTCGCTACAGCCTGCTGAGTGAAGCGGGCGAGCAGAGTGCCAGCAGCGGGAAGATCGCGCTGTGTTAACGACTGCGTTCTCACCCTGCGTCGTGATCCCCTGCTACAACCACGGCGCGATGATGGCGTCGGTGCTGGCGCGGCTGGCTCCCTTTAACCTGCCGATCATTGTGGTGGATGATGGCAGCGATGCGGCGACCCAGCTGCAGCTGGCGACGCTGCACGCCCCGCATCTCAGCCTGCTGCGGCTCGACACCAATCAGGGCAAAGGGGCGGCGGTGATCCACGGCCTGCGGGCCGCGGCGGCGCGCGGTTTCACCCACGCGGTTCAGCTCGACGCGGACGGTCAGCATCAGGCGGAAGATCTGCCGTTAATGCTTGCGGAAGCGGCGCGTTATCCCGATGCGCTGATCTCCGGTCAGCCGCTCTACGATGACTCCATCCCCAAATCACGCCTGTATGGCCGCTACATTACCCATTTCTGGGTCTGGATTGAGACGCTGTCGCTGTCGATCCGCGACAGCATGTGCGGCTTCCGCGTCTATCCGCTGGCCGCCACGCTGGCACTGTGCGACCGCCGGCCTGTCGGACAGCGCATGGATTTCGACACTGAAATCATGGTGCGGCTCTACTGGCAGGGCACCCGCAGTCGCTTTATCCCGACCCGCGTCACCTATCCGGTCAGCGGGCTGTCGCACTTCGATGCCCTCTATGACAACCTGCGCATCTCCTGGATGCACACCCGGCTCTTTTTCGGCATGCTACCGCGGATCCCCCGCCTGCTGGCGATGCGCAGACCGCAGACGCACTGGTCTGTGGAAACGGAACGGCGCGGGCAGTGGGGATTGCGCTTTATGCTGGCCGTCTATCGCTACGGTGGACGCCTGCCTTTTACCCTGCTGCTCTGGCCGGTGGTGGCGGTTTACTGGCTGAGTGGCCAGCGTGCGCGCAGCGCCTCCCGGCAGTGGCTGGCGCAGGTCAGCCACGCCGCGCAGCAGCGGCAGATTGCGCTGCCGGCCCGGCTTAACAGCTATCGCCATTTCCTGCGGTTTGGCGGCGCGATGCTGGATAAAGTGGCCAGCTGGCGTGGCGATCTGCGCTGGGGGCGTGATATCGATTTTGCACCGGGTGCGGAAGCGATGATCCGCACGCCCGCACCGCAGGGGAAGCTGATTCTGGCCTCCCACCTGGGGGATATCGAAGCCTGCCGCGCCATGGCGCAGCAGGTCAGCGGTCTGGTGATTAACGCGCTGGTCTTTACCGACAACGCCCGTCGTTTCCGCGCGGTGCTGGAGACCATTGCCCCGCAGGCCGGAGTGAATCTGATGCCGGTCAGCGACATCGGGCCGGAGACGGCGATCCTGCTGCAACAGAAACTGGATGCGGGCGAATGGGTCGCGATCGTCGGGGATCGCACAGCGGTCAATCCGCAGCGTGGCGGCGAGCGACGGGTGATCTGGAGCGACTTTCTCGGCCGTCCCGCCCCCTTTCCGCAGGGGCCCTTTGTGCTGGCGGCCGCGCTGCGCTGTCCGGTGCTGCTGATGTTTGCCCTGCAGCAACAGGGTAAACTGCGCATTCACTGTGAGCGCTTCGCCGATCCGCTGCTGTTGCCGCGTGCGCAACGCCAGCAGGCGCTGCAGGAGGCGGTGGATCGCTATGCGGCGCGGCTGGCCCATTACGCGCTGCTGGCACCACTCGACTGGTTTAACTTTTTTGATTTCTGGACGCTGCCTGATCCGCAGGCGCACCACAAGGAGTCTGACCATGACTGAACATCAGGCTGACGTCGTCCTGACCGTCTCGTTTCACGACTGCGATCCCATGGGGGTGGTCTGGCACGGCAACTACTTCCGCTTCTTTGAAGTCGCGCGCGAAGCCCTGCTGCGCAGCATCAACTACAGCTATGCCGAAATGGCGGCCAGCGGCTACGTCTGGCCGGTGGTCGACACCCGGGTCAAATACCGTCATCCGCTGCGCTGTGAAGAGACGATTCGCGTCAGCGCCCGGATTACGGAGTTTGAGAATCGCCTGCGCATCGACTATGAGGTGCGAAACGCCGCCGGTCAGATCACCACTAAGGCACACACCCTGCAGGTGGCGGTGGAGCAGGAGAGTCAGGCCATGTGCTTTGTTTCACCCGATATCTTACTGGAACGTTTAGGAGTGAAAGGATGCTGAAAATCATGCTAACCGGCCTGCTGCTGTGGGCCAGTGCCGCCAGCGCGGTCACGCTGGATCAGCTGCAGCAGCGTTTTGCCAGCCAGCCGGTGATCCGGGCAGACTTTACCCAGACGCGCACCATTGCCGGGATGCGTCAGCCGCTGGTGTCGCACGGGCAGATGCTGATCGCGCGTCAGCAGGGACTGTGGTGGCATCAGCAGACCCCCTTTGTGATGACGCTGCTGCTGGATGATAAGCGCATGGTGCAGAGCCTGAGCGGGCAGAAGCCGCAGGTGATCACTGCCGACAGTAACCCGCAGATGTTCCAGTTCAACCGTTTGCTGCGGGCGCTGTTCCAGGCCGATCAGCAGGTGCTGAATCAGAACTTCACGGTGGCCTTCAGCGATCGCGGCAACGGTGCCTGGGCGCTGGAGCTGACCCCGAAAGCGGCGCCGCTTAACAGAATCTTTAACCGTATCTCGCTGGCGGGCAATGCGTTTCTGGACAGCATCCGGCTGGACGATAAGCAGGGTGATAAAACGCTGATTCAGCTCAGCAATACCCGTACTGAACCGCCGCAGCTGAGCGACGAGGAGCAGGCGCGTTTTGCCGGGCCGTAACGATCGACGGCTTGCCATCTTCTGGCTTGCCATTTGCCTGCTGCTGGCGGCGGCGCTCTCTTTTCTGCTGCCGCGCAGCCAGCTCAACAGCAGCGTGCTGGCACTGCTGCCGCAGCAGAATCTGGGGGCTGCGCCGCCCGCGCTGCAGCAGGCCTTTATGCAGCGGCTGGATCGCCAGCTGGTGTGGCTGATTTCACCCGGTGAAGAGGACGATCCCGGCATCGCGGCCTGGTGGCAGGCGCAGCTGCGCGCGCTGCCTGACCTCAGGCAGGTGCAGGGCGATCTCGATGCCGGGCAGCAGGAGGCGTGGGGCCGGTTTGCCTGGCAACACCGTAATGGCCTGATCGACGAGGCGACGCGCAGCCGCTTGCAGAACGGCGGCGGGGCGCAGGCGGAGTGGCTGCTGGCGCAGCTCTTCTCGGCATTTTCGGGTGTCAGCAGCAAAGAGCTGCAGGGCGATCCGCTGATGCTGGTGCGGGGGGCGCAGCTGGCGCTGGCGCAGAATGCCGGACGTCTGACGCTGCACAACGGCTGGCTGACGGTGCGCGATGCGCAGGGACGGCAGTGGTATTTCCTGCACGCTGAACTGGCGAATAACGCTTTCAGTATGCAGCAAAGTCATGCGCTGGTGACACGGCTCAGCGCGCTGGAGCAGCAGCTGAAAGCCCGCTGGCCGCAGGCGAAACTGCTGACGCGCGGCACGGTGCTGTTCAGCGACAACGCCAGCCAGCGGGCGCAGCATGATGTCAGAACGCTGGGCAGCATGACGCTGGGGGGCGTTATCCTGCTGGTGCTGCTGGTCTTCCGCTCACTGCGACCACTGCTGCTCGCGGTGACCTCCGTAGCGGTGGGAGCCATGACCGGCACGGTGGTGACGCTGCTCTGCTTCGGGGAACTGCATCTGATGACGCTGGTGATGAGCCTGAGCATTGTCGGCATCTCCGCCGACTACACCCTCTATTATCTCACCGAGCGGATGGTTCACAGCGATCAGCAGACGCCGTGGGAGAGTCTGCGTAAAGTGCGCGGCACGCTGCTGCTGGCGCTGGGCACCACGGCGATCGCCTGGCTGCTGATGCTGCTGGCTCCGTTCCCCGGACTGCGTCAGCTGGCGGTGTTTGCCGCCAGCGGCTTAACGGCCTCCTGCCTGACGGTGATTCTGATCTATCCATGGCTGGTGCGCGGTCTGCCGGTGCGTCCGGTGCCGCTGATGGTGCCGCTGGCTCGCTGGCTCGCCGCCTGGCGACGGCAGCGCGGGCTGCGCGTCGGCTTACCGCTGGCGCTGGCGATGTTCGCCGCCACCGGTATCGCCCGGCTGAATGTGGATGATGATATCGCCCATCTGCAGAGTGCGCCGGCCTCGCTGCTGGCACAGGATCGCCAGCTGGCTGCCCTGACGGGGCAGCGAGCCGATCAGACCTGGTTTGTGGTCTGGGGCGATGACGCGCAGCAGACCCTGCTGCGGCTGGAAAAACTGGCACCGGATCTTCGCAGGGCAGAGCAGCAGGGCTGGCTGCAGGGCTATCGTCTGCTGCCGCTGCGATCGCTGGCGCAGCAGCAGCAGGATCGCCAGCTGTTGCAACAGGCCGTGCCCACCGTGACGAGCCGCCTGCAGCAGGCGGGGATTGCCCTGGCTGCGCCGGATCTCTCCCCGATGCCGGTGACGCCCGCGGCGTGGCTGGCCAGTCCGCTGAGTGAGGGGTGGCGACTGCTGTGGCTGACGCTGCCGGATGGCCGCAGCGGCGTGCTGATCCCCACCAGCGGCGTCAGAAACAGCGCCGCCCTCGCAGCGCTCGCGGCGCAGCATAGCGGCGTCAGCTGGATTGACCGCAAGGCGGGTTACGACAGGCTGTTCAGTTTCTGGCGCACCCTGCTGACCGGCCTGCTGGCGCTGGCGCTGCTGTTCATCACGCTGACGTTTGTGCTGCGTCTGGGCCTGCGCGCGGGCTTACGCAGCGCGCTGCCGTCGGCGCTGTCGCTGGCGGTGGCGCTGGCCACGCTGGGCTGGATCGGCGCGTCACTGAATCTCTTTGCGCTGCTGGCGCTGATTCTGGTGCTGGGCATCGGCATTAACTACACGCTCTTTTTCAGCAATCCGCAGGGGACGCCCCTGACGTCGTTGCTGGCGGTGTCGCTGGCGATGATCACGACGTTACTGACGCTGGGCATGCTGGTCTTCAGCAGCACCAGCGCGATTGCCAGTTTTGGCACTGTTTTATGCAGCGGCATTTTCAGCGCTTTCCTGCTGTCGCCGCTGGCGATGCGACCCACCCGATCAAGGAGTAAACGATGATCCGCGCCGCCTCTCTTCTGCTGACGGCGCTGCTGCTCAGCGCCTGCGCCGGACCGGCACCTGACAGCAGCCGTCCCACCGCCTGGCTGAAACCGGGCGTAAAGGTTACGCTGCCGCCGCCGGGTATCCATCCCGCTTTTCAGCAGCAGCAATTACTGACCGGACAGGTCAAAGGTCAGAGTCAGTCGCTGCTGGTGCTGCTCAGCGCCGATGAGCAGCAGATCGATCTGGCCGGACTCTCCTCGGTCGGCATTCGCCTGTTCAGCCTGCGCTACGATGCCCGTGGCATTCACACCCAGCAGCTGATGCCGCTGCCGCAGATGCCGCCAGCCAGCCAGGTGCTGGCTGACATCATGCTCAGCTACTGGCCGCGGGACGTGTGGCTGAAACAGCTGCCGTCCGGCTGGCGGCTGGAGGATCAGGGGTTAAAGCGCCGGCTGTTCGATGCCGATAACCAGCTGGTGACCGAAATTGATTACCTGCAACGCGGCTCTCTGCGCCAGCCGATCAGCATCCGCCAGCATGCGTTTGGCTATCAGATCCGCATTCAACATCTGGACGCCTCATGATTTACCTCTCCGCCTTCGGCATGCTGAATGCGCTGGGCAATAACAACCGGGAAATTGCCACCCATCTGCAACAGGGCATCGCGCCCGGCATGCAGCGCTGTGACGGCTGGCTGAGCGGCGAGCGCAGCTGCTGGCTTGGCCGCGTTGTGGGCGAGCTGCCGCCGGTTCCGGCTGCCCTACGCGCGCACAACACCCGCAATAATCAGCTGCTGCTGGCGGCGCTGGCGCAGATCCGCCCGGCACTCGACGCGGCCGTGGCGCGCTATGGGGCTGACCGGGTCGCGATCGTGCTGGGCACCAGTACCTCGGGTGTGGATGAGGGCGATCGCCAGATTGGTGCGCCTCAGCCTGACTATCACTATCAGATGCAGGAGCTGGGCGATCCTTCCCGATTTCTGGCGCACTACCTGCAACTGAATGGCCCGGCCTATACCATTTCGACCGCCTGCTCCTCCAGCGCCCGCGCCGTGATCAGCGGTGAGCGACTCATCGCAGCCGGTCTGGTGGATGTGGCGCTGGTGGGCGGGGCGGACTCGCTGAGCCGGATGCCGATTAACGGATTCGACAGCCTTGCCTCGCTCTCTGAACGTCGCTGCGCGCCTTTCAGCCGCGATCGTGACGGCATCTCTATCGGTGAAGGGGCGGCGCTGATGCTGCTGACGCGTGAACCGCAGCCGCTGGCGCTGCTGGGCGCAGGCGAATCGTCTGACGCCTGGCACATGTCCGCGCCGCATCCGCAGGGCGAAGGCGCTGAACGGGCGATGTGTATGGCGCTGCAGCAGGCGGCGCTGTCGCCGCAGCAGGTCGGCTATATCAATCTGCATGGCACGGCGACGCCGCTCAACGACCAGATGGAAGCCGGTGTTATCGCGCGTCTGTTTGGTAACCGTGTGCCGTGCAGCTCGACCAAGCACCTGACCGGCCATACGCTCGGCGCGGCAGGTATCTGCGAAGCGGCGCTCAGCGCCCTGATCCTGCAGGAGAATCTGCCCCTGCCTGCCCAGGATTTCCGGGCGGCGGCACAGGATGAGACGCTGCCGGATTGTGGCCTGCTGTTACAGCCGCAGGCGCTGGAGCGGCCGATCATCGCCTCAAATTCATTCGCCTTTGGCGGCAATAACACCTGTCTGATACTGGGACGCCCCGATGACTTTTAATTCTCCCGCCGCGTACTGGCTGCCCCACGCCGCACCCATGCTGCTGCTCGATCAGCTGATTAGCGTTGACGATGATCAGGTTCACTGTCAGGTCTCGACCTGCACCGGTGGCGTCCTGACGCCCTTTCTGACGCCGCAGGGCGAACTGCCCGCCTGGTTTGGCGTTGAGATGATGGCGCAGACCGTGGGCGTCTGGTCAGGCTGGCATGCAAAGCAGGGCGGTGCCACCCTGATCCCCCCCGGTATGCTGCTCGGCGGACGCGGCTGGCGGGCGCATCAGCCCCATTTTCTCGCCCGCGCCACGCTGGATATCAGAATGACGCTGCTGATGCGCGACGACCGCATGGGCAGTTTTGAGGGCGACATTCGCCACGGCTCGCAGCTGCTGGCCAGCGGTCGTCTGAATACGTATCAACCCAATGAAGCAGAGTTACAGCAATTAATGTCACAAGGAAATCAACCATGACAGATTCGGTATTGGTGACGGGTGCCAGTAAAGGCATCGGCCGCGCAATTGCGCTGCGTCTCGCCCGGGATGGCTTTCAGGTTATCGTCCATTTCAACCGCGATCGGGCTGGCGCTGAGCAGTGCCTTGAGGCGATCGTCGCCGCAGGCGGCAGCGGTCGCGTTCTGGGATTTGATGTGGCCGATCGCGCCGCCACCCGCGCCGCGCTGGAGGCTGACATTGAGCAGCATGGTGCCTACTACGGTGTGGTCAGCAACGCGGGCATCACCCGAGATGCCGCTTTCCCGGCGCTGACGGATGAGGAGTGGGACAGCGTGATCCACACTAACCTCGACAGTTTTTACAACGTGATCCAGCCCTGCGTGATGCCGATGATCGCGCTGCGACGCGGGGGGCGTATCATCACGCTCTCCTCGGTGTCGGGGATGATGGGCAACCGCGGTCAGGTCAACTACAGCGCGGCAAAAGCGGGCATTATCGGTGCCACCAAAGCGCTGGCGATTGAACTGGCTAAGCGCAAAATCACCGTTAACTGCATTGCACCGGGTCTGATCGACACCGGGATGGAGGGGCTGGCCCCGCAGGTCATCGATGAGGCGATGAAGATCGTGCCGATGAAGCGCATGGGGGCGGCAGAAGAGGTCGCCGGGCTGGCGAGCTATCTGATGTCCGATATCGCGGGCTACGTGACGCGTCAGGTCATTTCGATCAATGGAGGCATGCTGTGATCCATCGTGTCGTCGTGACGGGCATGGGCGGCGTCACCGCCTTCGGGGAGTCCTGGGCTGAAGTCTCGGCGCGGATCCGGGCCGGCCGTAATGCCGTGCGCTTTATGCCGGAGTGGCAGGTCTATGACGGGCTGCATACGCTGCTGGGTGCACCGATTGATGACTTTGCGCTGCCGGCGCACTACACCCGCAAGCGCATCCGCGCGATGGGTCGCGTGTCGCTGCTGGCCACGCGCGCTACCGAGCTGGCGCTGACCCAGGCGGGCCTGATTGACCATCCGGTGCTGACCAGCGGTGAAACCGGTATCGCCTACGGCTCGTCGACCGGCAGCACCGGGCCGGTCAGCGAGTTCGCCACCATGCTGACGGAAAAGCACACCAACAATATTACCGGCACCACCTACGTCCAGATGATGCCACACACCACCGCCGTCAATGCCGGACTCTTTTTCGGCCTGCGCGGCCGGGTGATCCCGACGTCCAGCGCCTGCACCTCCGGCAGCCAGGCGATTGGTTACGCCTGGGAGGCGATTCGTCACGGCTATCAGACGGTGATGGTCGCTGGCGGGGCAGAGGAGCTCTGTCCGTCAGAAGCAGCGGTGTTCGACACCCTGTTTGCCACCAGTCAGCGCAACGATGCGCCCCACACCACGCCGGCACCTTTTGACCAGCAGCGTGATGGCCTGGTGATTGGTGAAGGCGCCGGAACGCTCATTCTGGAGTCGCTGGAACATGCGCAGGCGCGTGGCGCAACGATTTACGCGGAACTTACCGGCTTTCATACCAACTGCGACGCGGCGCACATCACCCAGCCGCAGCGGGAAACCATGCAGATCTGTATCGAGCGGGCGTTGCAAAGCGCCGGAATTACCGCCGCTGAAATCGGATATGTGAATGCGCACGGTACCGCCACTGAGCGGGGCGACATGGCTGAAAGTCTCGCCACGGCGGCGGTCTATGGCGACACGACACCCGTCTCATCGCTGAAATCCTATTTCGGCCATACGCTGGGGGCCTGTGGCGCGCTGGAAGCCTGGATGAGCATTGAGATGATGCGGGAAGGGTGGTTTGCGCCGACGCTGAACCTGACGCAGCCTGCCGCTGATGCCGGGCAGCTCGATTACATCATGGGCGCGCCCCGTGAGATTGAGACCGACTACATTCAGAGCAACAACTTTGCCTTTGGGGGCATCAACACCTCACTGATCTTCAGACGCTGGCGCGGCGCCTGATCACCGGCCCGTGCCGTCGGCACGGGCGGGTTTATTTCCCGGACGAAAGAAACAGACGTCACTCCGCCTTTCATCTACACTGTCACGCACCGCATCACTCCCGGCGGCCCATGCTTTTTCACAGGATAGTTATGTCGTTACCTTTGCCGCCCGATGATCACGATGAGCCGATTCGCCACTCCATGGACGATGCGCACTTTGCGATAGTGGTGCTTGCGGTGACCTCGGTAACGCTTATAATCTTCGTCCTGATGATTACGCTCTGGATGAGCTGACAGAGACCGCTGCGTCAGCGCAGGGAATAAGGAGAGGGCAATGGAATCCAGAGATGACAAATTGATCGCCATTATCGGTCTGCTGGCGGCCTGCCTGATCGGCGTTACCTTCCTGTTTACCATGGTCTGGCTGACCGATGTCCGGCATCCTGCCGATCCTTCACTCGACGTTCAGTCCTGCCACCCCAAAAAGCCACCCGCTCAGCACGTCTGATCGCGTGCCGTGAACCTGATCTGCTGGCTGCGCAGTATCAGCGCCAGGGCTTCATGCAGATTACGGTTGCCATTGGGGTCCGCTAATCCCAGCAACGGGCCAGGCGAACGGCGGTCATCCGCCCACGCGGGATACTCCACCACGGGATAGAGCGAAATGCCCTCTACGGCAATCCCCTGATCCAGCGCCACCGCCACGTTCTCACTGACCTCCTGCAGCCAGGGGGCACGGGCCTCGCCCTCCGCGCCGGTTTCGGCAATCAGCATCGGGCGCTGGAAGCGCTGCCAGCACTGCGCCAGCAGAATGTGCAGCGGCACCCGCTCCGGCTCCTCCAGCGACATCGGCTGATCGGGGAAAAACCAGTGGTTATCGGGATAGTAGTTGAGGCCGAGAATATCCAGGCAATCTTCGCTGCCGCCCAGCTCTTTATCCACGCGACCGGCCAGCATATCCCAGGCTTCGAACTGCGCCTGATGCTGGGCATCGGCGTAGGGTTTGCTGTCCGGATTAGTGGGATGATGGGCGATCTGCACCAGCGGGTCGGTCAGCACAAACCGCGCCCCCGGATAGACCTCCCGGATGGCATGGATCGCCGCCAGAGATGCACGCACCAGCTGGCGCTTCAGCTCTTTGCCGCGTCCTGCGGCATGCGGATTGAACCAGGCCACCTCCGCTCCGGCCCATGACCAGAATGAGATTTGATTAACCGGTGTAAAGAAGGGATTTTCAATGCCTTCATCGCGCATCAGCTGCGCCATTGCGCGGGCGAAACGGCTAAAATGGTCAACAAATTCCGCTTTCCAGATATTAAGATGATCCGGATAGCCAAAGTGAGCCAGCTCCCAGATGATCTCTACCTGCTGACGCCGTGCCGCCTCAACCATCGGCAGAAAGCTCTGCCAGTCATAGTGACCCGGCACCTTCTCAATCAGGTGCCAGCGTGCGCCGTCGCGGGCGGTCAGCAGATGCTGCTCAGCCAGGGCCGCATAATCCTTTTCCAGTAGCATGTCATGCCCGCTGCTGATGACCATATCGAGCCGTTTTCCGGGCGTGCGGCAGGCCGTGGAGCAGGGGAAGCTGCCCTGGAAAAAACTGCGAAACAGACGGGGATGGTGGCGCTGGCTGGCATCAAAAAGGGGGTGATGAGACATATTCCTCTCCTGCCGGAGCATTGCCGGTCACAGATCGTCCGGTTAAGTCTAGACTAAAAAACGCCCGCGACTTTTTGCTAAGTCGGAACAGAGGTATAGCCTCAGCGGTGGGTCCGGGGAATAATAAAAATAACTGCCATATACAGGGAATTGTCATGACCGAAGCGTTTGAACTCGCCCACTCACCGGAGCCTGCCAGCTGGCTGGAAACAAAGCTGGCCCCTCAGTGTCAGCGCCATCCGGGGCTGAGCGGCATCCATCCCCTCAGCGACGGGCTGGATGCGTTCGCTGCACGCTATCTGCTGATGCAAAAGGCGGCGCGGTCACTCGATATTCAGTACTACATCTGGCAAAACGATCTCTCTGGCCGCCTGCTGTTCAGCGCCATGCTGGAGGCGGCGCGCCGCGGCGTGAAGGTACGACTGCTGCTGGATGATAACAATACGCCTGGCCTGGATGACACCCTTGCTCAGCTCAACCGCCACCCCAATATTGAGGTGCGGCTCTTCAATCCTTTCTCTTTTCGCACCCTGCGCGCACTGGGCTATCTCACTGACTTCGCCCGTCTGAACCGGCGGATGCACAACAAAAGCTTCACCGTGGATGGTGTTACCACCATTGTGGGCGGGCGCAACATTGGCGATGAATATTTCGGCACCGGTAATGAGCCGCTGTTTGCCGATCTCGACGTCATGGCGATTGGGCCGGTGGTCAGCGAGGTGGCCGGGGATTTTGAACGCTACTGGCACAGTAAGCCGGTCGCGCCGCTGCAGCAGGTGCTGGATGATGATGAACCGGACGAGGATAGCGTGAGCCTGCCCGCCGAATGGCGTCACAGTGAGCCGGTGCAGCGCTATCTTCAGCGGCTGGAAAATGCGTCGCTGCTGCAGGAGATGGCGCAGGGCACGCTGGAACTGACCTGGGCAAAAGCGCGTCTGCTGAGTGATGACCCGCGCAAGGGGCTGGGTAAGGCGCGCGCGAAAAGCCTGCTGCCGCAGCGTATGCTGGAGGTGATTGGCACGCCACAAGAGCAGTTCGATATTATCTCAGCTTACTTTGTGCCGACCCGCGCGGGCGTCGCTCAGTTGCTGGCGCTGAAACGCAAAGGAGTGAAGATCGCCATTCTGACCAATTCGCTGGCGGCCAATGACGTGTCGATTGTTCATGCCGGTTACGCCCGGTGGCGCAAAAAGCTGCTGCGTCACGGCATTGCGCTTTATGAGCTGAAACCGCAGGCGGCCATGCAGGATGCGCCGCACGATCGGGGGTTAACCGGTAACTCGGGCTCCAGCCTGCACGCAAAAACGTTCTCGGTGGATCAAAAGACGTTGTTTATCGGCTCCTTTAACTTCGATCCGCGCTCAGCGGTGCTGAATACTGAAATGGGGCTGGTGATTGAGAGTGCGGCACTGGCCGGAGAAACGCACCAGCGCTTCAGTCAGTCGATGCGTGATCGGGCCTGGACACTGCGGCTGGATAAGTGGGGGCGGGTGAACTGGCTGGAGTATCCGGATGAGCCGCAGCAGATTGTGCATAAGCACGAACCGGACTGCTCCTGGTGGCAACGACTGCAGGTGCGGCTGGTGTGGCGACTGCCGATTGAGTGGCTGCTGTAAGCCTGCGCCTGCGTGCGCACCTGCACAGGCACATGCGCAGGCTCATCCCGGAGGCGTTGCTTCATGGCGACCATTACTTCAGGGCGGGACTCTTACAGGCGACTGTCCGACGTAAAGCGATGGGAGGCTGTACCTGTAGCAAAGCATAGCGGGCCAGGGATGGCCCGCGCTGAGCCTGCCAGGGATGGCGGTCTTGCGTCTTTGCGTAAGGTACAGCCTCCCTGAGCCTGCTCACCAGGCGCCCGACGATGAAAGCCGGTGCGCCCTGTCTCACATGCTTCGTCAGACCTCTTTACGCTCAAACTTCCCCGAAAACAGGAACCGCAGCAGTGGAATGCGCAGGTGGATCTCATACAGCAGAAACGCGATGCCAAACACCATCAGTAAGCCGACAAAGAACCCCAGCGTGTTGTTTTCAATCCGTGGCGTGACATAAATGCCATACAGCAGCGTCAGCGGATGGTGCACCAGATAGATAAACAGCGACGCATTAACCAGATACATAATGCGCGGCGAATGCGCATTCAGCAGCTTATGACCAAAGCAGAAGCAGACATTCAGCATACAGAGACCCATCAGCGTGGTAATCAGCGCATCAAGCTCATACAGCCAGCCATCGCCACTGCTCAGACGCTGATTGGTGCAGTAGGCGATAAACAGCAGCAGCGCGCCAATCCACATTACCGGATTAAACCGCACAAACAGCGCTTTCAGCGGCGGGTGTTTCCACGCCAGTGCGCCCAGCATAAAGAAGGGCAGGTAGAAGAGCGTCTGCATCACGATGATATTGAACAGACCATCCATCAGCCAGGCGGGCTGGAAGATAAACACCAGACGGCGGAACACACACCAGAGCAGTGCCCAGGCCAGTACACCCACCGTCAGCGTACCCCAGCCGACCCGCGTGTAGTCGATGGCGCGGTGCTGGTCGCGCAGCCAGCGAAACGTCACCATACCCAGCGTAGTCAGCATCACCAGCACCACCAGAAACCAAAGGTGTGAAATCAGCTCCCACATCAGGTTATTGAACTTCTGATAGGGGGTGAAGCGGGGCCAGTCGGCCAGCTTATCTGTCCAGGCTTTCAGCATGAAAAATTGTGGCAGCGTAATCAGCGGCACCGCAGTGAGCATGGGGATCCCGACGCGCTCCAGACGCACCTTCAGGAAACGCCGCGGCTGATAGCGCAGATAGAGCATGTAGGAGAAATAACCCGAGATAACAAAGAACACCTGCATGCGAAATGCATGAATAAAATCATTCAGCAGCGTCAGCCATAATGAGGCTTCCTGGCTGTTCACTGCCCATTTCTGCGCGGAGTAGATGAGGGAAACGTGAAACGGTACCCCCAGCAACATCAGGTAAGCGCGGATAGAGTCGAGGAAATATTCACGTTCAGGTTTTACAGTACTCATAAAGTTCCAGTTCGTTAGTACGGTTAGCCAGTTTCACCCTGAAACCGGATTATGTCCGGGTAAAATTCTACCTGCCATAAACCGGGTATACTATCAGTGGAATCCGTAGTGTCTAATTGTCCTAAAAGTAGCGTTAAGCCTGACGAAATGCGGGAACAATGTTGCGCATAAGCTGTCGGAAAACCGAATAATCCTTTAAGATAAACGGGTTTGATTTAAGCACACGAAAGGGGGGGATGTGCTGACTAAAGAAAAAAATAAAGCCGGACTGATGAAGGTACGCTGGATTGGTACTGCGGTTCTGCTGGCGTTATATGCCAATAACAGTTGGGCGTTTAACATTGATGATGTTGCCACACAAGCCAAAGCGTTGGCAGGGAAAAGCTTCGAAGCGCCTAAAAGCAATTTACCCTCTCAATTTCGTGAAATGAAATTTGCTGACTATCAGCAGATCCAGTTTAACCACGATAAAGCGTACTGGGGCAAACTGCGCACGCCGTTCAAGCTGGAGTTCTATCACCAGGGGATGTATTTCGATACCCCGGTGCAGATCAACGAAGTGACCGCCAGCGCGGTGCGTGAGATCAAATACAGCCCCGATTATTTCAATTTCGGTAACGTAAAACATGACGCTGACGCCGTTAAAAACCTCGGTTTTGCCGGTTTCAAAGTGCTTTACCCGCTTAATAACAAGGGTAAAAACGATGAGATCGCCAGCTTCCTGGGCGCCAGCTATTTCCGTGTAATCGGTGCCGGTCAGGTCTATGGCCTGTCGGCGCGTGGACTCGCCATCGATACGGCATTGCCGTCCGGTGAAGAGTTCCCGCGTTTCAAAGAGTTCTGGATTGAGCGTCCGAAACCTCAGGACAAACAGCTGGTGATCTATGCGCTGCTCGATTCGCCTCGTGCGACGGGTGCGTATCGCTTCGTGCTGCGTCCGGGTGAAGCCTCTACCGTGGATGTGCAGTCCAAAGTTTACCTGCGTGACAACGTCGGCAAACTGGGTATCGCTCCGCTGACCAGTATGTTCCTGTTTGGCCAGAACCAGCCATCGACAGTGAATAACTTCCGTCCGGCGCTGCATGACTCTGACGGCCTCTCTATCCACAATGGCAACGGAGAGTGGATCTGGCGTCCGCTGAACAACCCGCGTCATCTGGCGGTGAGCACCTACACCATCGAGAATCCGAAAGGCTTTGGTCTGCTGCAGCGCGGGCGTGACTTCAGCAACTATCAGGATCTGGATGACCGCTATGACCTGCGCCCAAGCGGCTGGGTGGAGCCATTAGGCGACTGGGGTAAAGGCCGGGTTGAACTGGTTGAGATCCCGACTGCCGATGAAACCAACGATAACATCGTTGCGTTCTGGACGCCGGAGACGCTGCCAGAGCCCGGCAAAGAGATGAACTTCAAATATCGCCTGCACTTCTCGCGCGACGAGAAGCAGCTGCACTCGGATGACATTGCCTGGGTCAAAAACACCCTGCGCTCAGCGGGTGACGTGAAGCAGTCGAACCTGGTGCGTCAGCCGGATGGCACCGTGGCTTTCACCATCGACTTCGTGGGTAAAGACATGAGCAAGATGGCGGAAAACAGTCAGGTGACTCCGCAGGTCAGCGTCGGTAAAAACGCTGAAGTGGTTGAGCAGAGCGTACGTTATAACCCGGTCACTAAAGGCTGGCGTCTGGTGTTGCGTCTGCGTGTGAAAGATGCCAAGCAGTCCACCGAAATGCGTGCGGCGCTGGTTAGCGGCGACAAGACATTGACGGAAACCTGGAGCTATCAGTTACCTGCCAATGAATAAATCGACTTTTACACCTCAACGTTATGTGGAATCTCTGCCGCTGGATGCGGCAGGGAAGTCTCGCCTGAGCGTCTCATTGCAGAATGCCAGTGCGTTCCACTTCATTCATGATGTGCTGGGCAGGGATGTCGCAGCCAGTGACCGTCCCGACGATGCGCCGTTAAAATCGGTCTCATCGCGGGTGGAAATGGCCTGGCCCGATGCACTGGCGGGCGGTCAGCAGTTAGGTAAAGATTACCTCGACCGCACCACGCTGAAGGCGATGCCCAAAGTCAAACGTTCACTGATGTTCCCGGAAGCGTGGCGCACCAACCCGGTTGCCCGCGCCTGGGACTCTCTGCGTGGACGTAAATCTGTGCCGCGCTACGCCAGTGCGGAAGAGCAGCGAGCCGAAGAGAAGTGGCGTCATGTCGGTTCGATTCGTCGCTACATTCTGCTGATCCTGACGATTTTCCAGACCGTGGTCGCCACCTGGTACATGAAGAGCATTCTGCCCTATCAGGGCTGGACGCTGCTGGACCCGATGGAGATGATCAACCAGAACTGGCAGCAGTCAGTGATGCAGATCCTGCCGTATGTGCTGCAGACCGGCATCCTCTTCCTGTTTGCCATTCTGTTCTGCTGGGTGTCAGCCGGTTTCTGGACCGCACTGATGGGCTTCCTGCAGCTGCTGATCGGGCGCGATAAATACAGCATCTCCTACTCCACAGTCGGGGATGAGCCGCTGAATCCGGCGCATCGCACCGCGCTGATTATGCCGATCTGTAATGAAGACGTAGAGCGTGTTTACGCCGGTCTGCGTGCGACTTGGGAGTCTGTGGTTCGCACCGGTAACGCAGAGCACTTTGACGTCTACATCCTCAGTGACAGCTACGATGCGGATATCGCCGTTGCCGAACAGAAAGCCTGGATGGAACTGGTCCGTGACGTCGGCGGGGCAGGCAAGATCTTCTATCGCCGTCGCCGTCGTCGTGTGAAGCGTAAAAGCGGCAACATCGATGACTTCTGTCGTCGCTGGGGCAGCAACTACAGCTACATGGTGGTGCTGGATGCCGATAGCGTCATGAGTGGCGAGTGCCTGACCGGCCTGGTGCGTATGATGGAGGCTAACCCGAACGCCGGGATCATCCAGTCGTCGCCGAAAGCCTCAGGGATGGATACGCTCTATGCGCGCTGTCAGCAGTTTGCGACCCGCGTCTATGGTCCGCTGTTTACCGCCGGTCTGCACTTCTGGCAGTTGGGTGAGTCGCACTACTGGGGTCATAACGCCATTATCCGCGTGAAACCCTTTATCGAGCACTGTGCGCTGGCGCCACTACCGGGCGAGGGGTCATTTGCGGGCTCGATCATGTCGCATGACTTCGTCGAGGCGGCACTGATGCGTCGTGCCGGCTGGGGCGTCTGGATCGCCTATGACCTGCCGGGCTCTTATGAAGAACTGCCGCCGAACCTGCTGGATGAGCTGAAGCGTGACCGCCGCTGGTGCCACGGTAACCTGATGAACTTCCGTCTGTTCCTGGTAAAAGGGATGCACCCGGTTCACCGCGCGGTGTTCCTGACCGGCGTGATGTCCTACCTGTCAGCTCCGCTGTGGTTTCTGTTCCTGGCGCTTTCCACGGCCCTGCAGGTCGTGCATACGCTTATGGAGCCGACCTACTTCCTGCAGCCGCGACAGCTCTTCCCGGTCTGGCCGCAGTGGCGTCCGGAGCTGGCGATAGCGCTGTTCTCGACCACGATGGTGCTTCTGTTCCTGCCGAAGCTGCTGAGCGTGGTGCTGATCTGGTTTAAAGGGGCGAAGCCTTACGGTGGCGCACTGCGCGTGCTGTTGTCACTGGTGCTGGAAACGCTGTTCTCGGTGCTGCTGGCCCCGGTGCGCATGCTGTTCCACACCGTGTTTGTGGTCAGCGCCTTCCTTGGCTGGGAAGTCGTCTGGAACTCCCCGCAGCGTGATGACGATGCGACGCCATGGGGCGAGGCATTCAAACGTCACGGTTCACAGATGGCACTGGGTCTGGTGTGGGCTATTGGTATGGGACTGCTGGATCTCAACTTCCTGTGGTGGCTGGCACCGATCGTCTTCTCCCTGATCCTGTCACCGTTTGTGTCGGTGATGTCGAGCCGTGCAACGCTGGGCCTGAAGAGCAAGCGCGCGAAGCTGTTCCTGATCCCGGAAGAGTCTTCACCGCCGCAGGAGCTGGTGGACACCGACCGCTATCTGCAGCTCAACCGCGAGCGTGTACTGGAGAACGGCTTTATGCACGCGCTGTTCCATCCTGCGTTTAACGCGCTGGCGACAGCGCTGGCGACTTCACGTCACCGGCAGAGTCAGCTACTCGACTACGCCCGCGACCGTCGTGTCGATCAGGCGCTGAGCGATGCACCGGAAAAACTCAGCCGCGACCAGCGTCTGCAGCTGATCAGCGATCCGGTGGTGCTGGCCCGCGTCCATACCCGACTGTGGGAAAATGCGGAGAAGTATCACCAGTGGGTAGAGAGTTATCAGAAACTGACGCTCAACCCTAACGCGCTGGCAAAAAACGCGTAATCTGAAAAAGCGGCAGCGATGCCGCTTTTTTTATGGGATTAAAACAGGGCGGGGATGATAATTTACTCGCAGGCCGTCACCGCATGCCGCGCGTGGCACTCTCTGGGGCAGGTAAAGGCGGGTTTTGTGGTGAAACGAGTTTTAAAGGCAGGTGTTATCGCTCTCGCGGTGCTCTGCTTAAGCGGATGCGGCAGTATTATCAGCCGAACCGTGCCCGGACAGGGACACGGTAATCAGTACTATCCGGGCGTACAGTGGGATGTACGCGACAGCGGATGGCGGGTGCTGACCATCCTTGATCTGCCCCTGTCGCTGGTGCTGGACACCCTGCTGTTGCCAGTGGATGCCAGCCATGGTCCTTACGAATAACCGCGATCGGAGTCGCTGTTATCATCTTCCCACTCCTGAGCCGCGGCTTCACCCTCTTCGGTGTCGAGCGGCGGCTCCAGCTGGAACTCGCCGTCGTCCCACTCGTGCAGGGTGTTTTCCGCTAACCACTCCTGACGCAGTTCCACTTCGTCAAAATCAGCGTCAAAAATAGCCTGAGCAGCTTCACCGGTGCGGTAAGGAAGGCATTCGCCTGCGTCACCTTCGTCGACCAGGAACTCAGCCTGCCACATGATATCGCCATCCTGCATCACATACTTTTGCAGGCCGAACTGGCTGACCGACGCCTCTTCTTCATCCACTTCAGGGTTATTTGCGAGAAACTCCTCACGTGCAGCATCAATCGCTTCCTCTAAGGTACTGTACATGCTCATCGATCTTCTCCTTACCGGGTTCACTTGATTTCAGTGAAGAATAGACGAAATTTGCCGGAGGGAAAGGGCGGGGGCGTGTAACTGGCGGGAAATAAACCATTTCCCGCCAGCAGCGGGATTAACGCATTTTTTGCGGGAAGTGCAGAACCGGCTGTACCGACTCATGAATAACCGGTGCCGCGTAGCGAATACAGCATTTGATGCAGGGTTTAACTTTCTTAAAATTGATTCTGGCGATGGATAAGGCCTGGCTGAGATTATACAGGGTGCCGATAAAAATCATCTGCTCCTTGCCGGGCATCCGCCTGCATCCCTGACGATGAAGAAAATGGTAGTTCTCCTGATCGGTCGTAATGGTGACGTAATAGTAGAGACCTTTACTCATATTAGGGATCCCCTGAGGTTCGCTGTGTGTGATCGTTTTTTTATAATTGAGCTGAAGTCGTTAAAAGCCTGAATGTCACTGCTGAAATTACCGTTAAGTCGGAACAGGTTCAAATGCAATAACGGCATATCGGGCTGTTAAATTTTTGTAAAAATGAATATGTCGGCGGCTTGAATGACAATCCCTTGTTAATTAAGTTAATTTTAGTGGATTGATAAGCGACCAGAAATCATTAAGCCTGGCTAAATAGGAATAGGCCTGGTGATAAAAATAATTAGCGCCAGCGCAAATTAAAGCAGAAAAATTAAAATCTGATGAATGTCTGTCAGAATATGCAGGAGGCGGCTTACTGTAGTTGTAATAAATAAGCCGGGCTGATTGAATGCGGTGGAAATCAGCGTCTCCTGCGAGCGTATCTGATAATAACTGGATCGTTAAACCGGGAAGCCGCAATATCGGTCAGCCGCGCGATTGATTTATCGGGACAGAGCATTGCAGCAGAAGAGGTGCTAAACGGCCGTGAGACCGTTTAGCGTGGCAGATTAATAGCGGGAGGGTTCGCCTTGCGGACGGGTTTTAAAGCGGCGATGCAGCCACATATATTGCTCAGGTGCCAGCAGCACACCCTCTTCAACCACTTTGTTCATCCTGGCCGCGGTGACTTCATCGTTTTCCAGCGTAAATTCGCTGCGGATGTCGGGCAGAATCATCAGTTCATAGCCCCGGCCACCAGGCAGACGACGCGGCACAAACGGAATGACAGCGGGGTTACCGGCGCGGATCAGCAGATGGGTCCCCACCGTCGTTGCCGCCTTTTCCACGCCAAAGAAGGGCACAAAGACGCTGCTGCGCGGGCCATAGTCGTGATCGGGGGCATACCAGATAATGTCCCCCTGCTTCAGGGCGCGGATCATTCCTTTGAGATCCTTACGGTCGAGCATGCTTTTGTTTGACCGCATGCGACCTTTGACCTGCAGCCAGTCAATCAGCTTGTTGTCATTGGGGCGATAGACGCCAATGCCAGGATTGTGGATGCCAAACATGCGCGCGCCGATCTCCAGCGTCAGAAAGTGCATGCCGATGAGCAGCACACCGCGCTGGTTGTCGCGCGCGGCCTGAATATGCTCCAGCCCGGAGGGCTTGTGCCACTTGTTAATACGCCAGTCGGGCCAGAACCACGCCATGCCGGTTTCAATCAGGCCCATGCCGACGGATTCGAAATTGTGTTTCACCATCGCCTCACGCTCATTGACCGGCATCTCCGGAAAACTTAATTCCAGATTACGCCGGGCGATGCTGACGCGACGATTCATAAAGCGCATGGCGATACGGCCAATATTGCAGCCGAGCACATAGAGCAGGGGATAAGGAAGGAGCACCAAAAGATAAAGAAAAGCGATACCCAGCCAGGTCAGCCAATAGCGCGGGTGAAGCAGTTCTCGTGAAAACTGAGGCAACTGAGTCATGTGAAGGTTAATTTTCCTGCGTCATGCACCCTGCGGTGCTGATATCTCATTGATTTACACTATTGTGCCAGTTTTTAACGTTCGCTTAAATATCGCTGATGGAACCGCGCCTCAATGAGCGGGGAGAAAGCCGCCGCAAGTGCCGGAAAAAACAGCAACTGATGATGGGTCCTGACGCAACGCTTTGCATACACCTGAAATCAGGTATCATGTGCCCGCTAATTTTCTCCTATTGATAACAGGAAAGAACACCATGCCAGTGTTACATAACCTCGTTTCCAATAAAGAGCTGAAGGCGCGCATGCTGGCTGAAACTGAGCCGCGCACCACTGTCTCTTTTTATAAGTATTTTCAGATTGCCGATCCTAAAGCCTTCCGTGATGCGCTCTATGTTGGCCTGACCGCCCTCAAGGTGTTTGGTCGCGTCTATGTTGCCCATGAAGGCATCAACGCGCAGATCAGCGTGCCTGCCAGCCAGTATGAAAAGATGAAGGCCTGGCTGTATGCGTTCGATCCCGCGCTGAACAACCTGCGTATGAACGTCGCACTGGATGATGATGGAAAGTCGTTCTGGGTGCTGCGCCTGAAAGTGCGCGATCGCATCGTGGCGGACGGTATTGAGGACAGCAGCTTCGACGCCAGCAATGTCGGTCACTACCTGAAAGCGGCGGAAGTGAACGCCATGCTGGACGATCCGGACGCGCTGTTTGTCGATATGCGAAACCACTACGAATATGAAGTGGGCCGTTTTGACAACGCGCTGGAAGTGCCGGCAGACACCTTCCGTGACCAGCTGCCAATGGCCGTGGATATGCTCAGGGAGCAGAAAGATAAAAAGATCGTCATGTACTGCACCGGCGGCATCCGCTGCGAAAAGGCCAGTGCCTGGATGCGGCATAACGGTTTTGAAGATGTCTATCATATCGAAGGTGGCATCATCGAGTACGCCCGCCGCGCCCGTGAACAGGGCTTGCCGGTCAGATTCAAAGGCAAAAACTTTGTCTTTGATGAGCGGATGGGTGAGCGGATTTCTGACGATGTGCTGGCTAACTGCCATCAGTGCGGTGAGCCCTGCGATACCCACGTCAACTGCGTGAATGACGGCTGTCATCTGCTGTTTATTCAGTGCAAGAGCTGCGCAGAGAAGTTTGAGAACTGCTGCAGTCCGATCTGTCAGGAAGAGGCGAAGCTCTCTCCGGAAGAGCAGCGCGCCCGTCGTGCCGGACGAGAGAATGGCAATAAAATCTTTAACAAGTCGCGTGGCCTGTTAAACATGACCATTCCCGCGCCGAAGAAGTCATAAAGCGGTAAACGTGGCCGCCTGAACGCTGATTCAGGCGGCCTGCGGCTTTACTGACGCACACCTTCCACCGAGATCATCAGCTGAACCTTCTGCGAGGCTGGTCCCAGATCTTTCGTTATATTGAAATCTTTCAGCGCAATTTCACCTTCCGCTTCAAAGCCAGCACGATAACCGCCCCACGGATCTTTGCCTTCACCCAGCTTCTTCGCCTCCAGCGTCACCGGCTTCGTGACGCCGTTCAGCGTCAGATCGCCGGTAATCTCTAATTCATCGCCCTCTTTCTTCACTGACGTGGATTTAAAAGTCGCCTGCGGATTTTTACTGCTGTTCAGGAAATCCGCGCTGCGCAGATGTTTGTCACGTTCAGCATGGTTGGTATCCACGCTGCTGGTATTAATCGTCACCTCGACTTTATCGGCGGCAGGGTTCTTCTCATCAAAGGTGAAGCGGCCATCGAAATCTTTAAAGGTACCGTAGAGCCAGCTGTAACCCAGATGCTGGATGCGAAACTGAATAAAGGCGTGCTGCCCCTCTTTATCAATTTTGTAGTCAGCGGCACTGGCACTCAGGGAACCGAGCAGCAGGCTGGCCGCGGTCATCGTCAGCAGACTTTTCTTCAACATATTATCTGTCCTTTTCAGAGGGTAAGGGGAGGCGTAAACCTGACATCCGTTTTAAGGTGTTATCGCGATCGATAACATGGTGTTTTATTGCAGCCAGACCGTGCAGGATCGACAGGATCACCACACTCCAGGCCAGCCAGAGGTGAATATCGCCTGCGAGGTCGGCCTGCTCGCCTGCACCGCTGAACAGGGCAGGCAGCGTAAACCAGCTGAACACGGCGATGGGTTTACCGTCGGCGGTGGAGATGAGATAGCCGCTGATCAGAATGGCCAGCAGCAGGGTATAAAGTAACAGGTGTGCCACGACAGAACTGATGCGCACCAGAGGGGAATGGCTGCTCAGGGGCCTGGGCGGCGGCGAAATAACGCGCCACACAAGGCGGATAATCAGCGTCAGTAACAGGAGCACGCCAATACTTTTATGAATTTCCGGGGCGTCGTGATACCAGCTGTCGTAATAGCCCAGACCGACCATCCATAATCCCAGCGCAAACATGCCATAAATGGCCAGCGCCATCGACCAGTGCAGCAGCACAGCAACCCGGCCAAACTGATGCGGTGTATTACGTAATAACATAATCTGAGCGTCACATAGAAATAATATGAAATAAGCATCCACATTATGAAATACAAAAGCAATCGCCCTTACGCTTCTATAAACTTAAAAAAATCATCGGAAAAGGTTGAATAAAAAGGCAGGGAAATGGGCAATATTACTGAATAATAATTTTGATGAGGGGAAAACGGTCAACCTCATTCCGTGCAAATGAACAATCGGGGCGAAATAAGGGCGAATTTTTGTCAGGGAAATTCAACTTGCGTCAATTTTTGTCAGCAGGATGGCACCCTGTGATGCCATCCGTTTGCAGAGTCAGAAACGCGAAAGGCGGAACGGAGAGAGATCAAAGGAAAAAGGTTTCTGCTGCGCAAATTCCGCGGCCAGTTCGCCCAGCACGCTGGCAAATTTAAAGCCGTGTCCGCTGAGTCCGGTTATCAGCAGGCGATTGGGTTCGCCCGGCAGCGTATCAATAATAAAATCTTCATCCGGGCTGAAGTCGTAGCTGCACGCTTCACCATGCAGACAGACACCGACGCCCGGTAAGAACTGGCGCAGGAAGCCAAAAGCTTCACTGCCATCTGCCGCCACGGCACCGAAGGGTTTACGATCTTCAGGCTGCTGCATCGGCTGTCCGCCATCGTGACGACCCACTTTCAGGGCGTTATTGTCGGCCGGGAAGCCATAGAACTGGCTGCCGTCACGCATCTCGACGGTAAAACCCGGGAACCTGTTGTTCTCGCTGTAGCGACCATCAGCCTGATACCAGGCAAACACCTTACGGGTAGGGGCAACCGGCAGATTAGGGATGAGTTTTCCGACCCAGGTACCGGCGCTGACCACCATTTTACGGCCGCGATAGACACCATCCAGCGTCGTAACCTGCTGAAGATCGCCATCCCGTCCCAGTTCTGAGACCGGGCAGTTGAACAGCTGGGCACAGCCTGCCTGTTCCGCCAGCTGAACCCAGCTGCGCACCGCCTGTTCACATTTCAGGAAGCCCGACTGCGGCTCAAATACGCCCAGATAGCCCTCTGGTACGTTAATCTGTGGCCAGCGCTGACGCACTTCCCCGGGCTGCATCACCTCAATGTTAAGCCCCCAGCGGCTTGCGCTGTCGATAACGTTGCGGATAAAAGGGGAGTCGTGAAGGGCGAGGTTAAGCACGCCGCTGCGATGCATAATACGCTCACCGGCTCGCTGTTCCAGTTCATCCCACAGCGTCTGCGCCCGCAGTACCAGCGGCACATAACGTTCACCTT
Source organism: Pantoea anthophila (assembly GCF_026104315.1). Lineage (NCBI taxonomy): Bacteria > Pseudomonadati > Pseudomonadota > Gammaproteobacteria > Enterobacterales > Erwiniaceae > Pantoea > Pantoea anthophila. The sequence continues at coordinate 2,487,791 of NZ_CP110473.1, read as the reverse complement.
CGCCGTAGGCGTGACGAATCAGACGGCTTTCGCCATGATGCGTGCCCTGATTGTGAGGAGGGTGGGCGCTGTCGATCATTAATACCGAGAGGCCTGCCTGGGTGGCATAGTAGCCAGCCGCCGCACCTACTGAGCCACTGCCAACGACGATAAGATCATAAATCATGGTAACTACGCTCTAAGAGTCAGATAATCAACAGCATACCGAAACAGAAACGAAAAAGGCACCCCTGAGGGTGCCCCTTTGATGTGGCAGAAACTAATGCTTACTGAGGAGTCGTTCCATCTGCTCGGCGGATTCAATCTTGGCGATGCCTGCTTCGAGGATCGAGATGAACTGCCTTGCCACATCCGTTGTCAGCCAGTAGGTGGGGCCAACATCCGCTTCTTCTTCTTTTTGATCCTGCGACGACAGCGAGTGCAGGCGGATCATCATGGCGTCATAGCTATCAACGGTACTGATATCCCAGCCCACCAGCGGGTGAGTCTGAATAACGTCTTTTCTTCTGTCCATTATAACCTCCTTATTACTCGTTAAACGAAGTGCATGATGAGGTTCAATGCGGCTTTTTTATTCCGATAGCGAAACAATTATAACAGTAAACCCGGGTGTCACTGTTTAAAAAATGCCGTGAGTCAGCTTCTCACAGAATATTCGCTTTTAACAGGCAGGAGTCAAAAAATAAAATGCCTGGCAGGCAGGCATTTTTTTACGATTCAGTGGGCAGGCGAAAAGCGGGACAGGCCGCCGGTTCAGAGCGCCGGGCTGTCTGGTACGATGCCGCCGACGCGTTTCTGCAGGGATTCTGCCAGACGGGCAAAATGTTGCTGAAGCTGTTCATCATGGTTTTGATTCTGGGCTTCCAGCGACAGATTGTGCACCAGCAGCTGGCTGGCACGATCGTCAAGACAGAAAATCAGACTGGAAAAGGCATTTTCCAGCACCGTTAAACGACGCTGCTGATCACCAATCAGTGCTAACAACTCACCAAAGGTCATCGCCTCTTCCGGTTTATCAGTAGTCATGGTGTCGCACCTCCTGTTATGCGTGACGAGCGCAAGGATAGGGCATTGATCAGTAAGAGTCTAGATGCAGGAAGAGGGAAGTGCGAGAGGGGAGAAAAGATAAAAAAACCGGGTGGCGACACCCGGAAAAAAAGCACAGTGGCGGTTAATCAGTAATGAACCAGTCGTCAGCACTCTCCCACGTCTGTTGCAGGATTTCGCTGATCTGGTCGCGCGTCTCTTTTCCACCGCCCAGCACGCTGAGATTGTTGGCACTGGCATAACGTACCTTGACGTGATTGGTCGAGTCAGGGAACTGTTCGTCAATGCGGCGCGACAGTTCATCGCTTAACGCCTCTATCGCGCCAGCAGGAAGAGGTCGGGTATTTGATACGGTAATTTCAACACGCATAGCAGCCTCCGGATAAGATACTGTATATATTTACAGTATCCATCCGCCGGAGGCAAGCAAAATTATGCAACGCGCCAGTTGAGCGTTTCACCCGCGAGGAAAGGAATCAGAGCGTCACTGCCCAGCGCAATGGACGCCGGCACCTGCCAGGGCTCACGCACCAGGGTAATTGTGCCTTCATTCAGCGGCAGGCCATAGAAACGCGGGCCGTTTTCAGAACAGAACGCTTCGAAATGCTCCAGCGCATTCAGCTCTTCAAACACGGTCACGTAGGCCGCCAGCGAGGTCGGCGCATTAAATACGCCCGCGCAGCCACAGGCAGACTCTTTAAGATGCTGCAGATGCGGAGCGGTGTCGGTGCCGAGGAAGAAACGCGGATGACCGCTGGCCACGACCCTGCGCAGCGCGTCCTGATGCACATTGCGCTTGAGAATCGGCAGGCAGTAAAGATGCGGGCGAATTCCGCCCACCAGCATGTGGTTGCGGTTAAACATCAGGTGCTGCGGCGTAATGGTCGCGCCCAGCGTCTCATCGGCAGCAGCGACATAATCCGCGGCATCCTGGGTGGTGATATGCTCCATCACCACTTTCAGCCCCGGAAACTGACTGCGCAGCGGCACCATCACGGTGTCAATGAAGCGGGCTTCACGATCAAAAATGTCGATATGGGCATCGGTGACTTCGCCATGAACCAGCAGCGGCATACCCAGCTGCTGCATCCGCTCCAGTACGCGGGCGATGGAGGCGATATTGGTGACGCCGTGGCTGGAGTTAGTGGTGGCATGAGCCGGATAGAGCTTGGCGGCGGTAAACAGACCGGATGTGAAGCCACGCTCAAGCTCATCCGGATCCAGTGAGTCAGTGAGATAACAGGTCATCAGCGGCGTAAAGGCGTGATCGGCGGGCAACGCGGCCAGGATGCGGTCGCGGTACGCTTCTCCTGCCGCCACGCTGGTCACCGGCGGCACCAGGTTAGGCATCACGATGGCACGACCATTAACCGCGCTGGTATAGGGCAGGACCGTTTTAAGCATCTCATCGTCACGCAGATGAATGTGCCAGTCGTCAGGGCGACGCAGGGTAAGTTGCTGAGGTTGTGCTGTCATCAGTGAAGCTCCGGCAGAAAGGAAACAGAAGGCATGTTTTGGCCGGGGTCTAAGCATAAGGATTCAGGCAACCGTTTGCACCTGCTTTTTCTGCTGACAGCAAAAATCCGCGCCGGATGGCGCGGCAATCGGGATTACTGCGTGAAGGGGATGACCAGTTCGCCCGGTCTGACTTCCAGTCCTTTGGCAAATTTTTTCGCCAGTGACTCACCCTTACTGCGGTCAGCGCTGAGACGGTACGCCGGGTTTTGATCGAAATAGCTCTTCAGCGACTGATTCAGATAAGGCGTCAGGGTTTTCATGATGGCGGCCATTTTCTCCGGCGCCACCTGTGCGTCGGTTATCTCCAGATCGCGCAGAAAGATCGCCCCCTGCTGTGGGTCATAGACGGGCTGTGCGCGCATCGTCAGCTGCATGTCAGCCTGCTGCGGGCCGAACAGAGAGGTGACGTTAATCTTTGCATTGCCGGAGAGCGACACTTTGCCAGGTTCTGTGCGGCCGATCTGGCTGGTGAGATTATTCAGGACAATATGCGCATTGACCAGACCGGACACGCTAATGTCTTTCTCGTAGTTGTTATGCTTTTGCAGCGCCTGGTTCACTTCCTGTTCGCTGATAGTGTACTGCGTCAGTTTATTGCAGCCGCTCACCAGCAGCACAAACATCAGGGCAGTCAGCCCGAAAAATACCTTTTTCATCGTTCTATATCCTGGATAACAAAGTCAGTTAACAGGATATAGCGTGCCTGAATGCGTGAGAGGTGTCATCAGAAAAGGGATGAGAAACACCGCGGCGTCTCTCATCCGGGCGGGATTACTGCGCAATAGAAGAAAGCAGATTGACCTGGGTCTGTTTGGCCATATTGTCACGGTAGTCAGCGACCCGTGCTGGCCAGTCGATGCCCGGAACCAGCGTCAGGGAGCGCAGCAGCGGGAAGAGGCTGAAATCATCTTCCGACAGCTCGCCGTTAACCGCATTAGGCTGGACGATCAGGCCGTCCAGTTTGCGCAGATCGCCGCTGACTTTTTTAATCAGTCCGGCCGAATGCGTTTTCAGCTCCTCGAAATCACCAATGCTGGCCTGCTTTTTCGCGCGGAAATAGTCACGTGCCGCCGGGGTGGCAAACTCAGCAAAAGGGGCCTCGGCAATGCGCGGCAGCAGCAGCTTATTCACGTAGCTGTTCATGTGACGCAGCCAGTCGCCAATGGCCGGATTGAGCGCACCGGTAATCAGCGGTTTGCCATCCTGCTGGTCGACATAGTGCACAATCTCCATGCTTTCGGGCATCGCGCTGCCATCCTTTTTCTGCAGGACAGGCGCCATTTTCTGGCCAATCAGTCGCTGAGGCGTCTCTTCATCGTCATTGAGCATGACCACCAGCTCAACCGGCAAATTCTTCAGACCAAAAATCATGCGCGCTTTCACACAGAAGGGGCAGTGGTCGTAGATATAGAGCTTCATCCTGATCTCCCTCGTTTACAGGTTAATGTTTAACAGAGTGAATCATTTCATCCTGTTTCGGGCGCCTGAAAAGTATGGAAGAGATTCCCCCTCCCGGCAAACCAGCCCGACAGATGGCCGGGCTGAACGGGCGTTGATGACGCCTGAGCAGGGGCGTCTGCGCGGTGATAATGGAACAAAATCAACCTCTTTACGGCAAAAAATCCGTAATGTTTTACCGCAGCCCAGGCGGCGGTTATAGTGAAAGCCAGATAATGACGGCTTTCACTCTCAGCCATTGATTTCAGGAGTCAGGATGTTTGGCTATCGTTCTGCCGCGCCCAGGGTGCGCTTAACCACCGATCGGCTGGTGGTCCGTCTGGTTCACGAACGTGATGCCTGGCGAATGGCAGATTACTACGCGGAAAACCGCCTGTTTTTAAAACCGTGGGAGCCGGTGCGCGATGACAGTCACTGCTATCCCTCCGGCTGGCAGGCGCGGCTGGGGCTGATCGCCGACATGCATAAGCAGGGCTCGGCCTTCTATTTTATTCTGATGGACAGCGAAGAAACCGAAGTGCGCGGCGTAGCCAACTTCAGCAACGTACTGCGCGGTTCCTTTCACGCCTGTTATCTTGGCTATTCGCTGGGCGAAAAGTGGCAGGGACAGGGGCTGATGTTTGAAGCGTTACAGTCTGCTATCCGCTACATGCAGCGTCAGCAGCATATTCACCGCATCATGGCGAACTACATGCCGCACAACCAGCGCAGCGGCGACCTGCTGGCGCGCCTCGGTTTTGAGAAAGAGGGATATGCGAAAGACTATCTGCTGATTGACGGACGCTGGCAGGATCACGTGCTGACAGCGCTAACCCAGCGGGAATGGACGCCTGACCGGCGTGGACAATAATGAGGACGCAAGCATGAAGATGGCTTTATCGGCGCAGGCGCTGCGCGTGCTGGGCTGCCTGCTGGAGAAGCAGGTCACCACGCCGGAACAGTATCCGCTGTCACTGAATGGAGTCGTGGTGGCCTGTAACCAGAAATCAAACCGTGAGCCGGTGATGGAGCTGAGTGAAAGCGCGGTGCAGGATGAACTCGATCAGCTGGTGAAGCGGCATCTGGTTACCGCCAGCAGCGCGTCCGGTCAGCGGGTCGTGAAATATGAGCAGCGTTTCTGTAACTCCGCCTTTGGTACGCTGAAGCTGAACAGCGCCGAAGTTGCCGTGCTGACGTTACTGATGCTGCGCGGTCCGCAGACGCCAGGCGAACTACGCACCCGCAGCGGTCGTCTTCATGAGTTCAGTGACGTCAGCGAAACAGAACAGACGCTGGAAGGCCTGATGCAGCGTGACGACAGCGCCCGGGTGATCCGCCTGGCGCGCGAGCCGGGCAAGCGCGAAAGCCGCTTTATGCATCTGCTGGCCGGGGAGAGCGACACGCCACTGGCCGCCGATGAGCCGGAAGAGCAGGGCGATCTGGCAAGGCGTGTGGCCACCCTGGAACAGCAGGTCGCCCGGCTTCAGGCTCAGCTCACTCAACTGCTGCAGCCGGAGCATTAAGATGACTTTACGTATTGGTGTGGTGGGACTCGGCGGTATCGCACAGAAAGCCTGGCTGCCGGTGTTGTCGGCGGCGACAGACTGGACGCTGGTGGGGGCATTTTCGCCGAATCAGGCCAAAGCCCGGCCACTCTGCGACAGTTACCGTATGGACTGTTTCAGTTCCCTGAATAGGCTGGCCGCGGCCTGCGACGCCGTTTTTGTCCACAGCAGCACCGCCACGCACTATGAGGTGGTGAAGGCGCTGCTGCTGGCCGGAAAAGATGTCTGCGTCGATAAGCCGCTGGCGGAAACCCTGGATCAGGCTGAGGCGCTGGTGGCGCTGGCGGAGAAACAGCAGCGTAAGCTGATGGTCGCCTTTAATCGCCGCTTCGCCCCGCGCTATCAGCAGCTGCGGGCGGAGATGGGACACGTCGCTTCCCTGCGGATTGAAAAGCACCGCAGCGACAGCGTCGGGCCTCAGGATCTTCGCTTTACCCTGCTTGATGACTACCTGCACGTCGTCGACACCGCACTCTGGCTCGGCGGCAAGCCTGTTCAGCATGTTCAGGGGCGCATCGATACCAACGAACAGGGACAGATGCTCTACGCTGAGCACCACTTCTCCCTGGAGGGCCTGTCGATCACCACCAGCATGCACCGGCGCGCAGGCAGTCAGCGTGAGCGGGTCAGTGCGACAGGCGACGGTAAATGTATCGACATCAGTGAGATGCGCGACTGGCAGGAAGAGCGGCACGACGGCGTGCTGATCGCTCCGCCTGCCGCCTGGCAGAGCCACCTGACCCAGCGCGGGTTCAGCGGGGCCGCACGCCATTTTATCGACTGCGTGCAGAATCAGACGACGCCTGAAACCAGCGGTGAACAGGCGCTGATGGCGCAGCGTGTGGTGGAAAACCTCTGGCGTAGTGCCATTCTGGAATAACGCCTTGTAACACTCCGTGCTGGTCATTTCCCTCCGTGGCAGTAGACTGTCGCCGGGCATCTTTCAGGTGCCCGCGCGACTTCTCCTTTTTACTGATTTTTTCAGGATGCGCCGTCAATTATGAATCTTTTGAAATCGCTGGCAGCGGTCAGTTCCATGACCCTGTTTTCCCGCGTTCTGGGCTTTGCCCGTGATGCCATCGTGGCGCGGGTGTTTGGCGCCGGAATGGCGACCGATGCGTTTTTTGTTGCGTTTAAACTGCCGAATCTGCTGAGGCGTATTTTTGCCGAGGGCGCGTTTTCCCAGGCGTTTGTGCCCATTCTCGCAGAATATAAAAGCAAGCAGGGTGAGGAGGCGACACGTCTGTTCCTCTCCTATGTCTCAGGCCTGCTGACACTGGCGCTGGCGCTGGTGACCTTCGCGGGGATGCTCGCTGCGCCCTGGGTGATCATGATTACCGCACCGGGCTTCAGCGACCATGCGGATAAATTTGCCCTGACCAGTTCCCTGCTGCGGGTGACCTTTCCCTACATTATGCTGATCTCGCTGGCGTCGCTGGCGGGTGCGGTGCTGAACACCTGGAACCGCTTCTCGGTGCCAGCTTTTGCGCCGACCCTGCTGAACGTCAGCATGATCAGCTTCGCCCTGTTCGCCGCGCCGCATTTCCATCCGCCGGTGATGGCGCTCGCCTGGGCGGTCGTTGTGGGCGGGGTGCTGCAGCTCGGCTATCAGCTGCCACACCTGAAGAAGCTGGGAATGCTGGTGCTGCCACGCATCAATCTGCGTGACGCAGGCGTCTGGCGCGTAATGCGTCAGATGGGGCCGGCGATCCTGGGCGTTTCGGTCAGTCAGATCTCGCTGATCATCAATACCATCTTCGCCTCGTTCCTGGTGTCGGGTTCCGTCTCCTGGATGTACTACGCCGATCGCCTGATGGAGTTCCCCTCCGGCGTACTGGGCGTGGCGCTGGGTACCATTCTGCTGCCGTCGCTGGCCAAAAGTTTTTCCAGCGGCAATCACGATGAGTATTCCCGGCTGATGGACTGGGGACTGCGCCTCTGCTTCCTGCTGGCGCTGCCCTGCGCTGTGGCGCTGGGGATGCTCTCCGGCCCGCTCACCGTGGCGCTGTTCCAGTACGGCAAATTCACGGCCTTCGATGCGCTGATGACGCAGCGTGCGCTGATCGCCTACTCTGTAGGCCTGATGGGCCTGATTGTGGTCAAGGTGCTGGCACCCGGCTTCTATTCACGGCAGGACATCAAAACCCCGGTTAAAATCGCGATTATCACGCTGATCATGACGCAGGTGATGAACCTGGCCTTCATCGGCCCGCTGAAACATGCCGGTCTCTCTCTGTCGATTGGGCTGGCGGCCTGTCTGAATGCCTCGCTGCTCTACTGGCAGCTGCGCAAGAAGCAGATCTTTATGCCTCAGCCGGGCTGGAGCAGCTTTCTGGTGCGTCTGCTGATCGCCGTGGCGGTGATGGCCGGGGCGCTGTTTGCCATGCTGCAATGGATGCCCGCCTGGGAGCAGGGCTCGATGCTGTGGCGACTGCTGCGTCTGGCGCTGGTCTGTGCAGTGGGCGGGGGAAGTTACTTTCTGGCGCTGGCGCTGCTGGGATTCCGGCTGCGCGACTATGCGCGCCGTACCGCTGCCTGACGCGGTTCCTCTTCTGCCATAAAAAAATCCCGCATCAGCGGGATTTTTTTTGCTACTTTTCTGCTCAGGCTTTACGGCTTAACGTGGCCTGGCCTTTACCCATCCCATCCGGTCCATAAAACGCCTGGGTCTGATGCGGCTTCAGCACCTCCAGGGCATCCTGGGTGTAGCGAATCTGATGCTGCAGCAGCATGCCGTTATGCACATTGGCATCCTGCAGACGACGGCTATGCTGCTGGATGGCGTCCCAGCGGCGTGCCATGTCGTTCTGACCACGATAAGGTGCCGACACGGACTGACTCTTTTCAGCGGTGCGTCGCATCTCATCCAGATAGTTCAGCGTGCTGAGCAGCGCGCTTTTATCTTCAGTGATGCGCTGCAGCAGGTTGCTGTTAATGTTGCCGCTTGCCAGCTGCTGCTGCTCTTCTTCCAGCACCGCAGAAAGCGATGCCAGCACGTCCTGCATCTTATCTAATGTGGTCTGCAAATTACTCATGGTAACTAATTACCCTCTAAATACGCCTTAGTATCGGCAATCAGCGCATCGGCGATTTTGCCGGTATCCATCTTCAGTTCGCCATTACGAATGGCGGTTTTCAGTTGTTCAACGCGCTCGACGTTGATGTCTTTGCTGCTCGGCTGCATCAGCTGAGACTGCGCGCTGCTCAGATTGACCTGAGCGGCCGCCGCCGGCGCTGCCGCCGGGCTGGCACTCTGACGCACTTTGCTGCTGCCTGGCTCGCTGGTGTCGCGGCTCTGTACGGTGCTGGCGGGTTTCAGAGGTTGCGTTCTGTCAATGCTCATATTCGGGCTCCTGTACGGTCAGGGGAAGTCTGCCACCTGAATCATAATAGCGTTATCGCTTTGTTGATTCTTCTATCGGCAGCACGATGGGCTTCTTTAACACTTTACAGCGTTATAAGAATATTCCCATCCTCGCGCACCTTACCGCTGACAATCTGACCATTCCCCATCCTGACGCGAACCCACTGTGAACGGGTGGCGTTGTTCAGCGCCTTGCCCTCACCACTGGCGTCAAAGCCGTCGCCGCTGGCTATCACCATCACACTCTGACCTGCCTTAACGCGCCACGGCTGACGCAGCATGGCGGGGTTGATCGGCTGTCCCGGTGGGATGTCACGCAGGACGACCGCATCGGCCACCGAGTCGCTGTTCAGCAGGGCGCGTGCGGGCAGGGTATCCAGACGCCCCGTCTGCAGCGTGAAGTCGCTTTCGCTGACGCTGCTGCCCCGGCTCAGCAGCCGGTTCGCCACCAGATAGGTCCCGGTCACCTGGACCTGGACCTGAAGATAACGGCGGTTTTCACCGCAGTTAGCCGCCACGCTCATGTTGCCCCATAACCGGCTGTTGCCGGGCAGGGTGAACTGAGGCGCCTCACAGGTGGGCCACTGCGCCTGCGGCGTGCGAATCACCACCGTCATGCCCTGAGCTTGCTGGGCGTCACGAGCTTTAAAAAACTGGTTCAGTTGTGCATTGAGATCTCCCGCAGAAGCCGGCAGGGCGATCGCGACCAGCAGGCTGGTCAGCAGGGTCAGATATCGACGCATGGTGCAATTCCTCACTGATGATGGCAACGAGTGTAACCGTTAAGAAAAATCCTCAATTGTCAAAATAGCGGTCATTTGAGGCCTTATTCAGACGATGACCCCTTGCTTTTTCAAATTAAGCTGCCAGCTCGAAATTCTCATTCGCGGAGGAAACATGCTCGACAAACTGGATGCGGCGCTGAAATTTGGTACGGAGGCCCTCAACCTGCGTGCTCAACGTCAGGAGATCCTGGCGTCAAATATTGCCAACGCCGATACCCCTGGTTATCAGGCCCGGGATATCGACTTTGCCAGCGAGCTGAGTCGGGTGATGTCCAATGGCCGTGCGGAAGGCAGCAGCATGGCGTTGAAGGTCACTTCAGCTCGCCACATTGAAGCACAGACAAACGGCGTACCCTCGATGGACATGCTTTATCGCATTCCCGATCAGCCTTCTGCCGACGGCAACACCGTAGATATGGACCGTGAGCGTACGCAGTTCGCGGATAACAGCCTGAAATATCAAACCGACCTCACCCTCATCAGCAGCCAGATCAAAGGCATGATGAGCGTGTTACAAGGGCAATAATTATGGCCTTGCTGAATATTTTTGACATTGCCGGTTCAGCGATGACCGCGCAATCACAGCGATTAAACGTCAGTGCCAGTAACCTGGCGAACGCCGACAGCGTCACCGGTCCCGATGGTAAGCCTTACGTGGCAAAGCAGGTGGTCTTCCAGACCGATGCGGCGCCGGGCTCAGCAACCGGCGGGGTGAAAGTCGCCCGGGTTGTCGAGGATCCGACGCCAGCGAAACTGGTTTACGACCCGGGCAACCCGATGGCCGATGCCAAAGGCTACGTGAAGATGCCGAACGTGGATGTGGTCTCCGAAAGCGTCAACACCATGTCGGCGTCACGCAGCTACCAGGCCAACGTGGAAGTGCTGAACACCGTGAAGTCGATGATGATGAAAACCCTGACGATTGGGCAATAACGGAGAAAAACCATGGCTATCGCGGTAGGCGTTAATGAAAAACTGGATCCGTCGGTTCTCAGCTCCTCCAGCACCGGCACCGGCAACAATGCGCAGGATCTGCAGAATCAGTTCCTGACCATGCTGGTTACCCAGTTACAGAACCAGGATCCCACCAATCCGATGGATAACAGCCAGCTCACCACGCAGCTGGCACAGATCAATACCCTGAGCGGGATTGAAAAACTGAACACCACGCTGGGATCGATCTCCGGCCAGATCAGCACCAGCCAGTCGCTGCAGAGCTCCACGCTGATTGGGCATGGCGTGATGGTCAACGGCAGCCAGATTCTGGTCGGCAACGGCACCACAACGCCTTTTGGTGTTGAGCTCGGCTCCGCCTCGACCGGCGCCACTGCCACCATTAAGGATGCCAGTGGCGCGGTGATCGACACCGTCGATCTGGGCGCGCTGAGCGCTGGCGTGCACACCTTCTCGTGGGACGGCAAGCTGACGGATGGTTCAGTAGCCCCGGATGGTAAATACAGCGTTGCGATTGCTGCAAGCAATGGCAACACACAACTGGTGGCACAACCGCTGAACTACGCCTACGTCAATGGGGTGAGTACCGCGAACGACACCACCAAACTGGATCTCGGCACCATGGGCTCCGCCACCCTTGACGACGTACGTCAGATTCTCTGATTAACCTGTAGACAGGAGACACACACATGTCATTTTCCCAAGCGGTCAGCGGCCTTGGCGCTGCCTCTAGTAACCTTGATGTCATCGGTAACAACATCGCCAACTCCGCCACCGCGGGCTTTAAATCCAGCACCATCGCGTTTGCCGATATGTTTGCCGGTTCTAACGTCGGCCTCGGCACGAAAGTGGCGGCCGTGATCCAGAACTTCAACGACGGTGCGACTACCACCACCAGCCGTGGCCTGGATGTGGCGCTGAGCGGTAACGGTTTCTTCCGCATGACCGACAACAGCGGCGGCGTGTTCTACTCACGTAATGGTCAGTTCACCCTTGATGCCAACCGTAACCTTGTTAACACCCAGGGCCTGAACGTGACCGGCTATCCGGCCAGCGGTTCACCGGCCACCATCCAGTCGGGTGCAAACCCGGTGGCGATCCGTATTCCGACCGAGCAGATGCCAGCCCGCGCCACCACCACGGCCGGACTGATTGCCAACCTGAACTCAACGGACACCACGCCACCTGTGACCACCTTCTCGACGGCGAACGCAGACAGCTACAACAAGAAAACCACGGCAACCGTGTTCGACTCGCAGGGTAATGACCATGCGCTCGACATGTACTTCGTGAAAGACACCACCAGCAACAGCTGGACCGTTCATACCATCGACGGTAACACCGGCAGCTCGGCGGGCGACTTCCGCATGACGTTTGATACCAGCGGTAAGCTGACAGGCGTCTCTAAGCTGGATGCAAACGGTGCGGTAGTGAGCACCACCAACGACGGTACCGTTGGCCTGACGCTGAACGTGGGCGGCGCCAACGGCGCGGTCGCGAACCAGCCGATCACCCTGAGCATGCTGGGCAGTCTGCAGCAGAACACCGGCGCCACCACTTTTGGCAGCCCGACACAGGATGGTTATGCACCTGGCGATCTGACCAGCTACGCCATCAATGATGACGGCACCATCACCGGCACCTACTCCAACAAGAAAACCCAGCTGCTGGGTCAGATTGTGCTGGCGAGCTTCTCTAACCCGGAAGGTCTGCAGTCACAGGGCGACAACGTCTGGTCTGCGTCAGGCGCATCCGGTCAGGCAGCAATCGGTCTGGCCAACACCGGAACCTTTGGTTCTCTGACGGCGGGTGCCCTGGAGTCCTCAAACGTCGATATGAGTAAAGAGCTGGTGAACATGATCGTGGCGCAGCGTAACTATCAGGCGAACGCGCAGACCATCAAAACTCAGGACCAGATTCTCAACACGCTGGTTAACTTACGTTAATTCGCTAACAGGATTGCCATATGGATCACGCGATATATACCGCGATGGGCGCGGCCAGCCAGACGCTGGATCAGCAGGCGGTCACCGCCAGCAACCTCGCCAACGCCTCAACACCAGGCTTTCGTGCGCAGCTCAATGCGCTGCGCGCGGTGCCGGTGAATGGCTGGTCACTGCCAACCCGTACGCTGGTCGCCGCCTCCACACCCGGCGCCGACATGAGCCAGGGCGCGATGGATTACACCGAGCGTCCACTCGATGTGGCGGTGCAGCAGGATGGCTGGCTGGCGGTGCGTACCGCTGACGGCAGCGAAGCTTATACCCGCAACGGCAATATGCAGATCAGCCCGAACGGCACGCTGACGGTTCAGGGCAATCCTGTGATGGGCGACGGCGGTCCGATTGTGATCCCGCAGGGCACCGAAATCACCATTGCGGCTGACGGCTCCATTACCGGCCTGAATGCCGGTGACTCGCCTAACGCCACGGTTCAGTTGGGTAAGCTGAAGCTGGTCAGGGCCACCGGCCAGGAGCTGCAGCGCAGTGATGACGGGATGTTCCGTCCCACGGCTGCGACACAGGCAACCCGCGGTGCGGCGCTGCAGGCTGACGCCACCATGCAGGTGATGCCTGGCGTGCTGGAAGGCAGCAACGTCAAACCGGTGGAAACCATGGTCGATATGATCGCCAACGCCCGACGTTTTGAGATGCAGATGAAAGTCATCACTAACGTCGACGAAAATGAACAAAAAGCCAATCAGCTCCTGAACATGAGCTAAGGCGCGAGGATAACAACATGATTCGTTCTTTATGGATCGCTAAGACCGGTCTTGATGCGCAGCAGATGAACATGGACGTCATTGCCAACAACCTGGCTAACGTCAGCACCAATGGCTTTAAGCGTTCGCGTGCCGTGTTCGAAGATCTGATGTACCAGACCATGCGTCAGCCGGGCACGCAGTCGTCCGAACAGACGACGCTGCCCTCCGGTCTGCAGATCGGCACCGGTGTCCGTCCGGTCACCACCGAGCGTCTGCACACCCAGGGCAACCTGTCACAGACCAGCAATTCAAAAGATATCGCCATTAACGGCCAGGGCTATTTTCAGATTCAGATGCCGGATGGCACCTCTGCTTATACCCGTGACGGCGCGTTTCAGGTGGATCAGAACGGCCAGCTGGTGACCAACTCCGGTTTCCCGGTGCAGCCAGGCATTACCATTCCGGCTAACGCCACCAGCATCACGGTTTCGCGTGACGGTGTGGTGAGCGTGACGCAGCAGGGCCAGGCCCAGGCTGCGCAGGTGGGTCAGTTAACCCTGAGCACCTTCATGAACGATGCCGGTCTCGATAGCGTGGGTGAAAACCTCTACAAGGAAACTCAGGCATCGGGCGCACCAACTGACAGCACCCCAGGCCAGAACGGCGCGGGTCTGCTCTATCAGGGCTATACCGAAACCTCAAACGTTAACGTGGCGGAAGAGCTGGTCACCATGATTCAGACGCAGCGCGCTTACGAAATCAACAGCAAGGCGATCAGTACCTCTGATCAGATGCTGGCGAAATTAACGCAGATTTAATCCCGAACAGGGCCAGCCCGTGCTGGCCTGAATGACAGACATTAATAAGGTCGTGACGCCGTGGCGAAGCAACAGATTCTCAAGCCTGGACATTGGTTAGTCGCCTCGCTGCTGCTAACTCTTAACGGTTGTGCCCTGGTCCCCCGGACCCCGCTGGTCGAAGGCGCAACCACAGCACAGCCGATGCCGTCCGCGCCACCGGTGGTAAACGGCTCCATTTTCCAGGGCGTCGCGCCGCTTAACTACGGCTATCAGCCGCTGTTTGAAGACCGCCGTCCACGCAACATTGGCGATACCCTGACCATCACGCTGCAGGAAAACGTCAGTGCCAGCAAAAGCTCTTCCGCCAATGCCAGCCGCGATGGCAGCAACAGCTTTGGCCTGAACGCCGTGCCGACCGGTCTGGCGGGCCTGGTGGGTGCCGGTGGCGAAAAAGCCAATATCAGCGCGGAAGGCAAAAATGATTTCGCCGGGAAAGGGGGCGCATCTGCCAACAACACCTTTACCGGCACCATTACCGTCACGGTGGATCAGGTGTTGTCGAACGGCAACCTGCACGTGGTCGGTGAAAAACAGATCGCCATTAATCAGGGCACGGAGTTCATTCGCTTCTCAGGTGTAGTCAACCCACGCACCATCAGCGCCAGCAACGCCGTGTTATCTACCGCTGTCGCCGATGCACGTATTGAGTACGTCGGAAATGGCTATATCAATGAGGCGCAGACCATGGGTTGGTTACAGCGCTTCTTCCTGAACATCTCGCCGATGTAAGAGGTTTCAATGAAAAAGTTAACGCTGTTGCGCGCCGGGCTGGCGCTGCTGCTGGGCGTCAGCCTGCTGGCAAAAGCCGATTTGATTCGTGACTTAACCACCATCCAGGGGGTTCGCGAGAACCAGTTACTGGGCTATGGCCTGGTTGTGGGTCTCGATGGTACCGGTGACCAGACGACCCAGACGCCGTTTACCACTCAGACCGTCAGCAACATGCTGTCACAGCTGGGGATTACCGTGCCCGCAGGCACCAACATGCAGCTGAAAAACGTGGCGGCGGTTATGGTTACCGCAAAACTGCCCGCGTTTGCCCGTCAGGGACAGAACCTGGATGTGGTGGTCTCTTCGCTGGGTAACGCCAAAAGCCTGCGCGGCGGCACGCTGTTAATGACGCCGCTGAAAGGGGTCGATAACCAGGTCTATGCCCTGGCGCAGGGAAATATCCTCGTCGGCGGTGCAGGCGCATCGGCAGGCGGCAGCAGTGTTCAGGTTAACCAGCTTAACGGCGGCCGGATTACCGGCGGGGCCACGGTAGAGCGTGAACTGCAGAGCAACTTTGGTTCGCAGAACACCATTAACCTGCAGCTGAACAACGAAGACTTCTCCATGGCGCAGCGGATTGCTGATGCCATTAACGCGCGTGGGGGATATGGCTCGGCTCAGCCGCTGGATGCGCGTACCGTGCAGATCCGCGTCTCGCCAAACAATGGCGCGCAGGTGCGTCTGCTGGCCGATATCCAGAACATTAACGTCTCGATTCCGGTCGAAGATGCCAAAGTGATCATCAACTCCCGTACCGGCTCGGTGGTGATGAACCGCGAAGTGACGCTGAATCAGTGTGCGGTGGCGCAGGGCAACCTCTCTGTGACGGTCAACCAGCAGCAGAACGTCAGCCAGCCTGATACCCCGCTGGCCGGTGGTCAGACGGTGGCGACAACGCAGACCCAGATCGATCTGCGTCAGAGCGGCGGTGCGCTGCAACGCGTCAACGCCAGTGCCAACCTGAACAACGTGGTGCGTGCGCTGAATGCGCTGGGCGCGTCACCTATCGAGCTGATGTCGATTCTGCAGTCAATGCAGAGTGCCGGCTGTCTGCGTGCCAAACTGGAAATTATCTGATGGCTGATATGCAATCTGTGATGAGTGCGGCTTACGACAGCCGCTCCCTGAATGAACTGAAACACCAGGCCAGCAACGACCCGAAAGGGCATGCGTTGCAGGTGGCGCGTCAGGTCGAAGGGATGTTTGTACAGATGATGCTGAAGAGTATGCGCGAGGCGTTGCCGCAGGACGGCATTATGAGCAACGAACAGACCAAACTCTTCACCTCTATGTATGACCAGCAGATTGCGCAGGAGATGGGGAAACGCGGGCTTGGCCTGGCGGAAACCATCGTCAAACAGATGCAGCCCGCTGTCGCGCCGGATGAGAAAGCCGGAACGGTGCCGATGAAGCTGGATAACAGCTTCATCCTCAGCACCAGCGGGGCGACGCCGATGCCGGCGCAGCAGCTGGAGCAGATGGTGCGTAAAGCTATGCCGCGTCTGCCTGCCGCTTCGCCAACCGGCCTGCCCAGCGACAGCCGCGAGTTTATCGCGCAGCTGACGCAGCCCGCGCAGGCGGCCAGTCAGCAGAGTGGTATCCCTCATCACCTGATTCTGGCGCAGGCGGCGCTGGAGTCGGGCTGGGGCCAGCGTCAGATCCTGACCCGCGACGGTAAGCCGAGTTACAACGTCTTCGGCATCAAAGCGAGTGGCGACTGGAAGGGTGACACCACCGACATCATGACCACCGAATATGAGCAGGGCGAAGCGAAAAAAGTCCGGGCCAGCTTCCGGGTCTATAACTCCTATTTCGAGGCGCTGACCGACTACGTCCGGCTCCTGACGAAAAACCCACGCTATGCGGCGGTTACTACCGCATCCAGTGCAGAGCAGGGCGCGCAGGCGCTGCAGGCGGCGGGCTATGCCACCGATCCTAAATATGCGCAGAAGCTGGTGGGAATGATTCAGCAATTCAAAAGCATGGGCGACAAAGTCGTTAAAGCGTACAGCCAGGATATTGGCGACCTGTTCTGATCATTGCGCCTCAAGTTTCACTTAAGCAAGCCGATAACATCACCATAAGCCAGATGCGTTTTCGCCCGCTGGCGTTCATTCAGATCTCTGCCAGCCCGGTTGACGGGGGAACGTAAGGAACCGAGATGTCCAGCATAATTAACTCCGCGATGAGCGGATTGAGTGCCGCACAGGCCGCCCTGAGCACCACCAGTAATAACATCACGAACTACACCGTGGCGGGCTACTCCCGTCAGACAACGGTGCTGGCGCAGGCAAACAGTACCCTGCAGGGCAACAGCTATTACGGCAACGGCGTAAAAATCTCCGGTGTACAGCGCGAGTATGATGCTTTCATCGCAACGCAGTTGCGCGGTGCCAGTGCCAGCTACAGTGCTGTCGATCTCCAGCATAGCCAGATCTCTAACATTGACGATCTGCTGTCGACCTCGACCACCAGTCTCTCCACCTCCCTGCAGGGCTTCTTTACTAACCTGCAGAACGTGGTCAGCAACGCCAACGATCCCTCGGCGCGTCAGTCGATGCTCAGTAACGCTCAGGGGCTGGTCAGCCAGTTTCAGACCACGGCGCAGTATCTGAACAACATGCAGAACAGCGTCAATGCCGATGTCGCCTCCAGCGTGAAACAGATCAACACCTACAGCTCGCAGATTGCCGACCTCAACCAGCAGATTGCCAAACTGACAAACGGCAACGGTGCCGAACCTAACGATCTGCTGGATAAACGCGATCAGCTGGTTAACGAGCTGAATAACGTGGTTGGCGTCACGGTTTCGCAGCAGGATGGCAATTACACCGTATCCATGGCCAACGGCCTGACGCTGGTCAACGGCTACAAATCCAGCGATCTGGTGGCGATGAACTCCAGCAGCGATCCGACACGCACCACCATCGGCTATGTCGACAAACAGGCGGGCAACGTCGAGATCCCGGAAAAGCTGATCACCACCGGATCGCTGGGCGGTTTGCTGGCGTTCCGCTCTCAGGATCTCGATCTGGCACAGAATCAGCTCGGACAGCTGGCGGCGGCCTTTACCACCAGCTTTAACGACGTACACAAGCAGGGCTTTGACAGCAACGGCGACCAGGGTGTCGATTTCTTTAACATCGGCACTCCGCTGGTAGTCAGCAACAGCAAAAACAGCACCGCTGCGTCCGTCACCGCTGAATGGACCGACACCAGCGCGCTGAAAGCCTCTAACTACACCGTAAGCTATGACGGCAGCAAATGGACTGCCACCCGTGCTTCAGACAGCACGGCGGTCACCATTGCGCAGGGAACCGACGCCAGTGGCAACACGACGCTGAGCTTTGATGGTCTGAAACTGACCGTCGCGGCCACCCCGGCACCTGCCGCAAAAGACAGTTTCCTGGTGAAGCCGGTTCAGAACGTGATTAACGACATGTCCGTAGCGATTACCAGTGAATCCCAGGTAGCTGCGGCGAGCGCCGTGGGCGGCGAAAGTGATAACCGTAATGCGCAGAAGCTGCTGAACCTGCAGGATGTGAAGCTGGTGGGCGGAAATGCCACGCTGTCGCAGGCTTATGCGAGCATCGTCAGCACCGTGGGTAACAAAACCAGCTCGCTGGAAACCACCAGCACTACCCAGAAAAGCGTGGTCAGTCAGCTGACCGATCGCCAGCAGTCGGTCTCGGGTGTCAACCTCGATGAGGAGTACGCCAATCTGACCAGATACCAGCAATATTACATGGCCAATGCGCAGGTGCTGCAGACGGCCAGCACCGTGTTTAACGCATTGATCAATATTCGCTAAGGGCAGGAGATAACATGCGAATCAGTACAAATATGATTTTTGACCAGCAGGTGCGCGGCATTACCGACTCGCAGGCCTCCTGGCTGAAAGTGGGTGAACAGCTCTCCAGCGGCCGTCGTGTGACTAATCCGTCGGACGATCCGATTGCCGCGTCACGCGCGGTGGTGCTGTCACAGACCCAGCAGCAGGGGAGTCAGTATGCGCTGGCGCGTACCTTTGCTGAGCAGGGGCTCTCCCTGGAAGAGAATGCGCTGAAAGGCGTGACCAGCAGCATCCAGAGCGCACAGACGCTGATCGTCAACGGTTCAACCGGTACGCTGAGCGACGATGACCGTGGCTCGATCGCCACCCAGCTGGAAGGGATCCGTGCTCAGTTATTGAACCAGGCAAACAGCCAGGATGCCAACGGACGTTACATCTTTGCCGGTTATAAAACCGACAGCGCGCCTTTTGTTGATGGTGCCGGAACCGGCGTCAGCTATGCGGGCGGCACAGAAGCCATCACTCAGAAGGTGGACTCCAGCCGTACCATGACCGTGGCGCACACCGGTGATGATGTCTTTATGTCTATCACCAGCAACGCAACCAAAGAGCCGGATGGCAGCGCCAGCGAAACCAACCTGTTTAAAATGCTGGATAGCGCGATTGCCGCCCTGAAAGTGCCGCAGGATGATGCTGACGCCGCAACCAAAAAGACCTTCCAGGACGCCATGGATAAAACCAACCGCGGCCTGGGCAACGCGCTGAATAATGTTTTAACCGTGCGTTCTGAGATTGGTACCCAGCTGTCTGAAATCGATACGCTGAATGCGCAGGGTGATGACCGCGACGTTATCTATAACTCCCAGATGAGTGACCTGGTGAACGTGGACTACACCGAGGCCGTTTCCAGCTACACCATGCAGCAGACGGCACTACAGGCTTCCTATAAGACCTTTACCGACATGTCGAAGATGTCACTGTTCAAGCTGAACTCGTAATCTGACCTGAAAATTTGAGCGTACTTTAACCGGATACGCTTAGTTTTTCCCACTCTCCCCTCAGGAAGGTGGGATTTTTTTTGCCTGTGATTCAGCGACTGGCAGAGCAGGGGGACAGAATGGCAGCCATAAAAAAACCCCGGCTAAGGCCGGGGTTCAGATGACAACTGCTGAGAGATTACGGCTTGGTTGCCGGGGCTGTTGCCTGATGCGTGGCGCTGTGACCGCCTGCTGAACCGCGACCGTCGAACTGATACGGTGAGCGTACCCAGTCACTGTGCGGAGCCGGTTCTGACTGCCAGGCTGGCGCCGGGGCTTTAGTCATTGGCGCAGAGGCGAAGTGCTTCCAGCGCGTTCCGTCATTGGCTACCGCATCAGCAGCAGGCGCGGCTGCTGCCGGCTCGGCTGCGGTCACGGGAGCTGCAGGCGCAACATCGCGCGCGGCAACCGGTGCGTGAGGTTCCTGAACCGGCGCGGTGTCAGCATCGGCTGCGACCGGAGCCTTCAGAACCTCTTCAACCTCGGCGGCAATCGCTTCGCTGACATCAACGGCAGCGTGCTCAGCAACGTCAGCTGGCTGTGCGGCATCCGCAGAGTTTGCAACCGGGGTTTCGGTGACCGGTTCAGCAGGAACGGCTTCAGCCGCGACCACTTCTGCTTTTGCTTCGTCTGCAGCAGGAACCACAGAAGGCTGCTGATCAACCGGTGCTTCAATAGCACGGGTGTCGTCAGTGTTCACCACCGGCACGGGTGTTTCTGCCAGTGGCTCGGCCTGCTGTACTGCGGCGTCAGCCTGCTGAACTGGCGCATCAGCTTGCGGCGCAGCCTGCTCTGCAGAGACGTCTGCCTGTACTGCGGATTCAGCCGCAGCCGCAGCCGCGACCGGCAGCGCAGTGGCTTCTGCGCTCTCTTCAGGGCTGTACGCCGGTGTCTCATGCGTCACATTCTGAACCTGCTCTTCGCTGGCCTGGCTTACCGGGTAGCGAACCCAGACTTTACCGGACGCCATCTCAGGCGAGGCTGCTGCCGCAGCCAGAGGCATTGCTGACTGCGTCGGATAACGCTCATCACGGTAACGACGACGACGTTGTCCGCTGACGCGCAGATGACGCGGTGAACGACGTGAGCGACGCGGCATATTCGCACCGTCGCGGTTCTCGTTGTCATCCTGATCGTCAGTCTGAGGGCTCTGCAGTTCGGGCTGCGGCTGAGCAACGTCGGCCGGCTGAGGCTGACGCACTTCGGCAGGCTGCGCATTGTCGCTGGCATCCGCTGCCACAGGCTGACGGTTGTCGTCAACGCGGACCTTCTGGTTCAGCTGGCGCGGCTTACGACGCGGCATAACCTGAACGCGTTCCTCTTCCTGTGCGTCAGTCGCTTCCGACGCATCTGCCACGGCTGACTGCTCAGCGGCTTTGGCGGCTTCTTCACCCGCGCGCTTCTCTTCCTGACGACGACGCTGACGTTCAGCACGCTGTTCACGGCGCTGCTGCTGCTGCTCTTCACGCTGCTGACGCGCTTCTTCGCTCAGTGCCGGACGCTCTTCGCGAGCCTCGCCAGACTGAGACTGACGCTTGTTGCGGCGATTATCGTTGCCATCACGCGGCTCGCGGCTTTCGCGTGGCTCACGGCTCTCACGCGGTTCACGTGGCTCGCGACTTTCACGCGGTTCACGGCCTTCGCGTGACTGTGCATTGTCACCGTTACGCGGCGTGCGTTCACGACGATTGTTGTTGCGACGGTTGTTATTGTTGCGACGCTCGCCGCCACGGGAGGAACTCTGCTCCTGCTCACTTTCTGCGGCTTTCTGCGGTTCAGCAACGGCAGCGGCCTCAGGCTTAGCAGCAGGGGCTTCTTCGCCCGCGAACATTTTTTTCAGGCCACCCAGCAGGCGTCCGAAGAAACCGGTGCTGACGGTCGCTGACGGTGCCACCGCCGGCGCGCCTTTTGCTGCGGGTTTGCTTTCGGTGCGCTTCGCTTCAGGGGCGACTTCAACCGGGGCCGGCGGCGCATCAGGCATCACAAAGGCGGCCAGAGCTGGCTGCTCAGGACGACGACGCTCAGAGTGCTCCTCATCCGACGGCATTGCCATCTCAGCTTCATGCAGCTTCGGCAGGTGATAACTCAGGGTCTGCGTCTCTTCACCTTTACGCACGCGCAGCACGGAGTAGTGTGGGGTCTGCATCTTGTCATCAGGAACGATGATCGCCCGCACACCACCCTGGCGTTTTTCAATCGCGTTGACCGCTTCACGTTTTTCGTTCAGCAGGTAAGAGGCCACCTGAACCGGAACAATCGCGTGCACTTCTTTGGTGTTGTCTTTCAGCGCTTCTTCTTCAATCAGACGCAGAATCGACAGGGCCAGCGACTCGTTATCACGAATGGTGCCGGTGCCGCTACAGCGCGGGCAGACGTGGTGGCTGGACTCACCCAGTGACGGGCTCAGACGCTGACGTGACATCTCCAGCAGGCCGAAACGTGAAATGTGGCTGATCTGAATACGGGCACGATCCTGACGGACCGCTTCACGCAGCCGATTCTCGACGGCGCGCTGATGGCGAACCGGAGTCATATCGATGTAATCGATAACGATCAGCCCGCCCAGGTCGCGCAGACGCAGCTGACGGGCAATCTCATCGGCCGCTTCCAGGTTGGTGTTAAACGCCGTCTCTTCGATGTCACCGCCGCGTGTCGCACGGGCTGAGTTGATATCGATAGCGGTCAGTGCTTCCGTGCTGTCGATGACGATGGAGCCACCGGACGGCAGGCGAACCTCGCGCTGGAACGCGGATTCGATTTGCGATTCGATCTGATAGTGGCTGAACAGCGGAATTTCACCGGTGTAGAGCTTGATTTTGCTGCTGAAGTCCGGACGACCCAGCGCAGCGATGTGCTGACGCGCCAGCTCCAGAACTTTCGGGTTATCGATAAGAATTTCACCGATGTCCTGACGCAGATAGTCGCGGAAGGCACGCACAATCACGTTACTTTCCTGATGGATCAGGAAGGGCGCCGGACGGCTCTCTGCGGCTTTTTTGATCGCATCCCAGTGCTTAAGACGGAAACTTAAATCCCACTGCAGCGATTCGGCAGATTTGCCGACGCCTGCGGTACGGACGATCAGGCCCATACCTTCCGGCAGTTCCAGCGCAGACAGGGCTTCTTTCAGCTCGGTACGGTCGTCACCTTCAATGCGGCGGGAGATACCGCCTGCACGCGGGTTGTTCGGCATCAGCACCAGATAACTGCCCGCCAGCGAGATAAAGGTGGTCAGCGCCGCGCCTTTGTTGCCGCGCTCTTCTTTATCGATCTGAACAATAACTTCCTGACCTTCACGCAGCACATCTTTAATGTTGGGACGGCCATGCGCGTTGTAGCTGGAGGGGAAGTATTCGCGGGAAATTTCTTTTAACGGGAGGAAACCGTGACGCTCTGCGCCGTAGTCGACAAACGCAGCTTCAAGGCTGGGTTCAATGCGAGTGATTTTACCTTTGTAGATGTTGGCTTTTTTCTGTTCGTGTCCGGGGCTTTCGATATCCAGGTCGTACAGACGCTGACCGTCAACCAGGGCAACGCGCAACTCTTCCTGCTGAGTTGCGTTTATTAACATTCTTTTCATCGTGACTTACTCGTTATTCTTTCATGAGTGATTACAGCTGCGGGCATAGTTACCCTGGACGAGTATCAACCGATGGCCCCGTGACTTAGTGCAATGTCGTCAACCTCACGGCTGTCGACCGCGCGAGGGGCGCAAATAACGTCGGTGGCCTGTTTTTCATAAGGGAAAACAGCACCAGATAGTGGAAATGCCTGAGACAATTAAAAAACCCGTGCATCCCATACTGTTGTCCAGGCCGCAACCCGCAGCCCGCTAAGTGCCTGATTTCGCATTACGTCTTACGCCATTGCTGCGTGTCTGCTCAATCCGGCAAAATGACAATTTCGCTCTTTTTCTGCCCTGAAATGCTTCAGGTAAGAAACTCAAGCATTATTCCACTGCTAACCTTCATATAGCAAGGCGACTTTAGCCAGCTTGTGAAGTTTCTTTACATTTAACTTATTAATGTGTCGGACAAAGCAGCGGTTTGCTGAAAAAGTCAGCAGGGAGGCGACCTGCCGCCACATCAACCCCAGAGTTAAGCACAGAAAAAGGGGTGGCGCTATCAGGGGACACTATTTAGAATCGCCGCCATGAAAACAGAGAATCCGGGCGTACAATTTGTCGCCATCACGGCTGAAAATGCCGGACAACGCATTGATAACTTTTTGCGCACCCAGCTCAAGGGTGTGCCAAAAAGCATGGTTTATCGCATCGTTCGCAAAGGCGAGGTGCGGGTGAATAAAAAGCGCGTCAAGCCTGAATATAAGCTGGAGGAGGGCGATGAGGTTCGCATTCCACCGGTGCGGGTCGCCGAACGCAATGACGAGGCCGTGTCACCGAAGCTGGCAAAAGTGGCCTCGCTGGCTGACGCCATTCTGTATGAAGATGAGGCGCTGCTGGTGATGAACAAGCCTTCCGGCACCGCCGTTCACGGAGGCAGCGGGTTGACCTTCGGCGTCATCGAAGGCCTGCGCGCACTGCGTCCCGAAGCACGCTTCCTGGAACTGGTGCATCGCCTGGACCGTGACACCTCCGGTATTCTGCTGGTGGCGAAAAAGCGATCGGCGCTGCGCTCCCTGCATGAGCAACTGCGCGAAAAGGGGATGCAGAAGGATTATCTGGCGCTGGTGCGCGGCAACTGGCCGTCACATCTGAAAGTGGTACAGGCTCCGCTGCTGAAAAACATCCTGCAGAGCGGCGAACGCGTGGTGCGCGTCAGCAGCGAAGGCAAACCCTCTGAAACCCGCTTTAAAGTGGAAGAGCGGTTTGAGTTTGCCACGCTGGTGAAGGCCAGCCCGGTAACCGGTCGCACGCACCAGATTCGTGTGCATACGCTGCACGCCGGTCATCCTATCGCGTTTGACGATCGCTATGGCGAACGTGACTTTGACAGTCAGCTGGCGGCAACCGGCTTAAATCGCCTCTTCCTGCACGCGGCGGCCCTGACCTTTACCCATCCGGGCACGGGCGACGTGATGCGGGTGGAAGCGCCGCTGGACGAAGGCCTGAAGCAGTGTCTGCTCAGGTTACGTCAGCGTAAAGGGTGAGTGCTCCGACATCACGCGGTTAAAGGATTGATGCCGGCCTGCTGCAGCATTGCATTGAGCGCAATCAGCGGCAGGCCGACCAGCGTGTTGGGGTCGCGCCCCTCCAGTCGATCAAACAGACAAATTCCCAGCCCCTCACTTTTAAAGCTGCCCGCACACTGAAGCGGCTGCTCTTTCTCAACATAGCCGGTAATCTCTGCCTCGGTTAAGGTGCGGAAATGCACCACAAAAGGTTCACACGCCTGCAGCAGTGTGCCACTGGCGGGATGACAGAGTGCCAGGCCGGTATAAAACGTTATCGCTTTGCCGCTGGCGGCACGCAGTTGCGCCCGCGCCTTCTCTGCGGTGTGAGGCTTTCCGGTAATCACGCCATCCAGTAAACAGACCTGGTCAGAGCCGATAATCCAGTGACTGGGGTAGGTTTCTGCCAGTGCCTGCGCTTTGGCTTTGGCAAGTCGCGTCACCAGCGCCTGCGCCGATTCACCCGGCAGCGGCGACTCATCTACTTCTGGCGCAGCCGTAATAAAAGGCAGCCCCAGCTTGCGCAGCAGCGCCTGTCGGAAGGGGGAGGTCGAAGCTAAAAGAATCGATGGCGTCATTTTTTTTCAATAGTAATAGCGAATTGGTGACAGTCATTTTAAACTGTGCGCCGCACTGGATGCGAATAGTGGTTGAAAGATGCTGTTTAACGGCCTTTTTCTTTGACTCTATGACATTACAAAGTTAATATGCGCGCCCTATGCAAAAGGTAAAATTACCCCTAACGCTGGACCCTGTCCGCACCGCTCAGAAGCGCCTTGATTATCAGGGTGTCTACACATCTGCACAGGTGGAGCGTGTGGCCGAGTCGGTCGTTAGTGTGGACAGTGATGTGGATTGTGCCATGTCGTTCGCGGTTGATAGCCAACGTCTGGCGGTACTGACGGGTACTGCTGAAGTTCAGGTGACGTTGCGTTGTCAGCGCTGCAACCAGACCTTTCCCCATCACGTAAAAGTCAGTTTTTGTTTCAGTCCCGTCTCTTCTGAAGAGCAGGCCGAAGCATTGCCGGAAGCGTACGAGCCGGTCGATGTCAACGAATTTGGTGAGATCGATCTGCTGGCGGTTGTTGAGGATGAACTGATCCTCGCGCTGCCGGTCGTTCCGGTGCACGATTCTGAACACTGTGAAGTGTCCGAGGCGGACATGGTCTTTGGCAAACTGCCTGCAGAGGCGGAGAAACCAAATCCATTTGCCGTATTAGCCAGTTTAAAGCGTAAGTAATAGGAGTAAGGTCCATGGCCGTACAACAGAATAAACCCACCCGTTCTAAGCGTGGTATGCGTCGTTCGCACGATGCGCTGACCACTGCTGCTCTGTCAGTAGATAAAGTTTCTGGCGAAACTCATCTGCGTCACCACATCACTGCGGACGGTTACTACCGCGGTCGCAAGGTTATCGTTAAGTAAGTTTCTTGCTTAGCAAGGCGATACCTTGACACGTTTGACCCTGGCGATTGATGCCATGGGCGGGGACTTCGGTCCCTGCGTGACAGTGCCTGCAGCATTGCAGGCACTGGCCTCTCATTCGGAACTATTCCTTCTTCTTGTCGGACATCCCGACACTCTCATGCCATTGCTTGCCAAAGCGGATTCCTCCCTGATGGGGCGTTTGCAGGTTATCCCTGCCGAATCGGTTATTGCAAGTGATGCGCGGCCCGCTCAGGCCATCCGGAACAGTCGCGGCAGCTCAATGCGTGTGGCGCTGGAGATGGTGAAAGAGGGACGTGCCCAGGCCTGTATCAGCGCCGGTAATACCGGGGCTTTGATGGGGCTGTCGACACTCTTATTAAAACCGCTGGACGGCATTAAGCGTCCGGCGCTGATGTCCGTTTTGCCGCATCAGCAGCAGGGTAAAACGGTGGTACTCGATCTGGGCGCGAATGTGGACTCAGACAGTGCGATGCTGGTGCAGTTTGCCGTGATGGGTTCCGTGATGGCCGAGTATGTACTGGGGATTTCTCAGCCCCGTGTTGCACTGCTCAACATCGGTCATGAAGAGACCAAAGGGCTGGAAACGATCCGTGACGCCGCGGTTATGCTGCGAGAATCACCGCACATCAACTATATTGGTTACCTCGAAGGTAATGAGCTGCTGACCGGTAAAACCGATGTCATGGTCTGTGACGGTTTTGTCGGGAACGTCACGCTGAAGACGATGGAAGGCGTGGTAAGAATGTTTCTTTCTCTGCTGAAGTCCTCAGGGGAAGGCAAAAAACGGTCATGGTGGCTTCAGTTGCTGGGGCGCTGGGTTCAGAAACGTCTGGCAAAGCGCTTCGGGCATCTCAACCCCGACCAGTACAATGGCGCTTGTCTGTTAGGATTGCGCGGAACAGTGATCAAGAGTCACGGCGCAGCAAATCAACACGCCTTCGCCGTGGCGATAGAACAGGCAGAGCAGGCGGTGAGGCAGCAAATTCCCGAACGAATTGCTGCGCGCCTTGATGCTGTATTAGCCAGGAGTGACAAAGCCTAGATGTATACCAAAATTATCGGTACGGGCAGTTATCTGCCCAGCCAGGTTCGCACCAATGCCGATCTGGAAAAAATGGTGGAGACGTCGGACGAGTGGATTGTTACCCGTACCGGCATCCGTGAGCGTCGCATTGCTGCACCTGACGAAACCGTCGCCACCATGGGATTCAGCGCCGCTCAGCGCGCGCTGGAAATGGCCGGCATTGAGGCGAACGACGTTGGGCTGATCATTGTCGCCACAACCTCTTCCAGCCATGCCTTCCCGAGCTCCGCCTGCATGATCCAGCAAATGCTGGAGATTAAAGACTGCGCGGCGTTTGACCTTGCGGCCGCCTGCGCCGGTTTCACCTATGCACTGAGCGTGGCCGATCAATACATCAAAAATGGCGCCGTAAAACATGCGCTGGTGATTGGTGCTGATGTGCTGGCGCGTGCGCTGGATCCGGAAGATCGCGGCACCATCATCCTGTTCGGTGATGGCGCGGGTGCGGTTGTGCTGGGCCAGAGCGAAGAGCAGGGGATCATCTCTACCCATCTGCACGCCGACGGTCGCTATTCGCAGCTGCTGACCCTGCCTTATCAGGATCGCGCGCATCAGGATCAGCCTGCCTATGTCACCATGGCGGGCAACGAAGTCTTTAAAGTCGCCGTAACCGAGCTGGCCCACATCGTTGACGAAACGCTGCAGGCCAATAATCTCGATCGTGAAATGCTGGATTGGCTGGTGCCGCATCAGGCTAACCTGCGCATCATCAGCGCCACCGCGAAAAAACTCGGCATGACTATGGATAAAGTGGTCGTCACACTGGATCGCCACGGCAACACCTCTGCCGCCTCGGTGCCAAGCGCACTGGACGAAGCGGTTCGTGATGGCCGCATCAAACCCGGACACCTTATTCTGCTGGAAGCCTTTGGTGGTGGATTCACCTGGGGTTCTGCGCTGGTTCGCTTTTGATTGACAGGAACGAAAGATGACGCAAATTGCATTTGTTTTTCCCGGTCAGGGTTCACAGACCGTGGGCATGCTGGCTGAATTAGCAGCCACTTATCCGCAGGTTGAAGAGACCTTCCGTGAGGCTTCTGACGCGCTGGGATACGATCTGTGGCAGTTAGTCAGTCAGGGTCCGGCTGAAGAGCTGAATAAAACCTGGCAGACTCAGCCAGCCCTGCTGGCCGCCTCCGTGGCTATCTATCGTGTCTGGCAGGCGCAGGGCGGCGAACAGCCCGTTCTGATGGCTGGTCACAGCCTGGGCGAGTACTCGGCACTGGTGTGTGCAGGCGTGCTCAACTTCGCTGACGCGGTGAAACTGGTTGAGCTGCGCGGCAAACTGATGCAGGAAGCGGTGCCGGAAGGCACGGGCGCAATGCAGGCGATTATTGGCCTGGATGACGCCGCTATCCGTCAGGCCTGTGAAGAGAGTGCTCAGGGCCAGGTTGTTTCGCCGGTAAACTTCAACTCGCCAGGCCAGGTGGTCATTGCGGGTAACAAAGAAGCCGTTGAACGTGCAGGCGCTGCCTGTAAAGCAGCGGGTGCCAAGCGTGCCTTACCGCTGCCGGTCAGCGTGCCTTCCCACTGCGCACTGATGAAGCCTGCTGCCGACAAACTGGCGGTGGCGCTTGAAGGCATAACGTTTAATACGCCAGCGGTGCCGGTCATTAATAATGTCGATGTCAAAGCAGAATCCGATGCGTCGGCTATCCGCCATGCGCTGGTTCGTCAGCTTTACAGCCCGGTTCGCTGGACCGAGAGCGTGGAAGCGATGGCAGCACAGGGCGTGACACACCTGCTGGAGATGGGTCCGGGCAAAGTCCTGACCGGTCTGACCAAACGCATTGTCGATACCCTGACCGCTGCTGCCGTGAACGATACGGCTTCACTGAACGCTGCACTCGGAAAGGAATAAGAGGAAAATCATGAGCTTTGAAGGTAAAGTTGCGCTGGTTACCGGCGCGAGTCGCGGCATTGGTCGTGCGATTGCAGAAACCCTGGTGGCACGCGGTGCCAGAGTCGTCGGAACTGCAACCAGCCAGAGTGGCGCCGACGCCATCAGTGCTTACCTTGGCGACAAGGGTAAAGGCCTGTTACTGAATGTGACTGACGCTGACTCCATTAACAGCGTTTTAGAGAATATTCGCGCTGAATTTGGCGAAGTGGATATTTTAGTCAATAATGCAGGCATTACGCGTGACAATCTTCTCATGCGCATGAAGGACGATGAGTGGCAGGATATCCTGGATACTAACCTCACATCGGTATTCCGCCTTTCTAAGGCGGTTCTGCGTGCCATGATGAAAAAGCGCGTGGGCCGTATCATCACCATTGGTTCCGTTGTCGGCACCATGGGTAACGCGGGCCAGGCAAACTACGCAGCAGCAAAAGCGGGTTTGATTGGCTTTAGCAAATCACTGGCGCGCGAAATCGCGTCACGTGGCATTACCGTCAACGTCGTGGCTCCAGGCTTTATTGAGACTGACATGACGCGGGCACTGAACGAAGATCAACGTTCCGGTATTTTGGCGGAAGTGCCAGCGGGTCGCTTAGGCGAAGCGCAGGAAATCGCCAATGCTGTGGCATTTTTAGCCTCTGACGAAGCAGCCTACATCACAGGTGAAACGCTGCACGTCAATGGCGGAATGTACATGGTCTGATAAATCACGAAATCATTTGCATTATTTGCGGTTAAAACCGCAAAATAACGCAAAATCGTGGTTAGACCAGCCGGGATTTTGTTGCATCTTTTTCACCATTTTATACACTACGAAAACCATCGCGAAAGCGAGTTTTGATAGGAAATTAAATAGTATGAGCGATATCGAACAACGCGTTAAGAAAATCATCAGTGAGCAGCTGGGTGTGAAAGAGGAAGAAGTCACCAACTCTGCATCTTTCGTAGAAGACCTGGGTGCCGATTCTCTTGATACCGTTGAGCTGGTGATGGCTCTGGAAGAAGAGTTTGATACTGAGATTCCAGACGAAGAAGCTGAGAAAATCACTACCGTTCAGGCAGCGATCGACTACATCAATAGCCATAAAGGCTAATGAATATCTTCAGGCGGTCGCTCGACCGCCTGATTTTTTTGTTTGTCCCACATAGTTCCTATTTCCCCTCCCTGGAGGACGAACGTGTCTAAGCGTCGTGTAGTTGTGACTGGTCTTGGCATGTTGTCTCCTGTCGGCAATACCGTAGAGTCTACCTGGAGTGCTCTCCTTGCCGGTCAGAGCGGCATTACCCTGATCGACCATTTTGATACCAGTGCTTATGCAACGCGTTTTGCAGGTCTGGTAAGAGATTTTAATTGTGATGATTTCATCTCGCGCAAAGATCAGCGCAAGATGGACGAATTCATCCAATACGGCATCGTGGCTGGTATTCAGGCCATGCAGGACAGCGGTCTGGTTGTGACCGAGGAAAATGCAGGCCGTATGGGCGCAGCGATTGGCTCCGGCATCGGTGGCCTGGGTCTGATTGAAGAGAATCATACTTCCCTAATCAACGGCGGCCCGCGCAAAATCAGTCCATTCTTTGTGCCTTCAACCATCGTTAACATGGTGGCGGGTCATCTCACCATCATGTATGGCCTGAAAGGTCCGAGCATCTCTATTGCGACAGCCTGTACTTCTGGCGTCCATAACATCGGTCATGCTGCACGTATCATCGCCTATAACGATGCTGACGTGATGCTGGCAGGTGGCACAGAGAAAGCCAGTACGCCATTGGGCGTGGGCGGTTTTGGTGCTGCACGTGCGCTCTCAACCCGTAACGACAACCCGCAGGCGGCAAGCCGTCCGTGGGATAAAGATCGGGATGGTTTTGTGCTGGGCGACGGTGCCGGTATCGTGGTGCTGGAAGAGTACGAACACGCGAAAAAACGCGGCGCGAAAATCTATGCAGAAATCGTCGGTTTCGGCATGAGCAGCGACGCTTATCACATGACATCACCACCGGAAAACGGTTCAGGTGCGGCGGCAGCGATGGTCAACGCGCTGCGTGACGCTCAGCTGGATCCGGCGCAGATCGGCTACGTCAACGCGCACGGCACGTCAACGCCGGCCGGTGACAAAGCGGAAGCGCAGGCAGTGAAATCCGTGTTTGGTGCGGCGGCACAGAGCGTGATGGTCAGCTCGACTAAGTCGATGACCGGTCACCTGCTGGGTGCGGCAGGCGCGGTGGAGGCGATCTACTCGATTCTGGCGCTGCGCGATCAGGCGATTCCACCGACCATCAACCTCGACAATCCGGATGAAGGCTGCGATCTCGACTTCGTGCCTCATACCGCACGTCAGGTTACCGGCCTGGAATACACGCTGTGTAACTCCTTTGGCTTTGGCGGAACCAACGGTTCGTTGATTTTCCGTAAAGTGTAATCGGTGTTGATGCGTAAAAAGGCCCGCGATGCGGGCCTTTTTTTATCCTGCAGAATGCGCTGAAATCACACGTCATCCCCGGGAGAGAACGATGTGGATTAACGGTATCAAACAATCAACGCTGGCAGCCAGCGACCGTGGCCTGCAGTTTGGCGATGGCTGCTTTACCACCGCGGCTGTGCGACAGGGTAACATTCTGCTGCTGGAGAACCACCTTCAGCGGCTCAGGCAGGGCTGCGAACGGTTATGGATCGGCGGCACTGACTGGCTTCAGCTTGAGGCTGAGATGAAACAGGCCGCGCAGGGGCAGGAGCAGGCCGTTCTGAAAGTGATTATCAGCGCCGGTAGCGGCGGACGCGGATACAGCCGGCAGGGCTGCGCCGAACCCACACGGATTGTTTCGCTCGCGCCCTGGCCGCACCATTACGCTACGTTGCAGCAGCGCGGTGTGTCTCTCAGCCTCAGTCCGGTTCGTCTGGCGCGTAATCCTCTGTTTGCCGGTATCAAACATCTTAATCGCCTGGAGCAGGTGCTGATCAGGGCTCATCTTGACCAGACAGACGCCGACGAGGCGCTGGTGCTTGACACTGAAGGTTGGGTGGTGGAATGCTGTGCGGCCAATTTATTCTGGCGTCACGGCACGCAGATTTACACCCCCGATCTGTCAGAATCGGGTGTGGATGGCATTATGCGGCGGAGTCTGATGGCACAACTCGCGGCGGCAGGTCAGGCTTGCCAGGTCATAAAAAGCGAACCGGCGCAGCTGCTGGACGCCGATGAAGTGGTGATATGTAATGCGCTGATGCCGGTTCTGCCGGTCCGACAGATAGAAGCGTCGCACTTTACTGAACGCTCGCTGTTTAATCAGTTGCTCGCAAGCTGTGAAAAGATAATGGATGCATCATGAGTCGAAGCAAAAAAATTCTCGCCGCTCTGCTGGCGATAGTGGGTCTCGCCGCGGTTGTCAGTTACTGGCAGGTTAAGCAGTTTGCGGCCACCCCTTTAACACTGCATCAGGAAACGATCTACACTCTGCCTGCCGGTACGGGGCGGGTGGCGCTCGAAGCGCAGCTGGAAGAGCAGAAGATCATACCTGAAAGCATCTGGTTCGGTGCGCTGCTGAAGCTGGAGCCGGAACTGGCGACGTTTAAGGCGGGAACCTATCGCCTTGAGCCGACCATGACGGTGCGTTCGCTGTTACAGCTGCTGGCCAGCGGTAAAGAAGCACAGTTCCCGTTGCGGTTCGTGGAAGGTCAGCGACTGAAAGAGTGGCTGAGTGAACTGCGCAAGGCTCCCTATATCCGGCATACCCTGAAAGACGATCAGTTCGCTACCGTTGCCAGCGCGCTTAACGTGCCAGCGGATCAGCTGGAGGGCAACTTTTTCCCCGATACCTGGCTCTACACGGCGAACACCACCGATGTTTCGCTGCTGCAGCGTGCACATGAACGCATGAAAAAAACCATTGAGGAAGTGTGGCAGGGCCGGGCAGACAATCTGCCCTATAAAACGCCGCAGGATCTGGTCACGATGGCCTCTATTATTGAAAAAGAGACCGCCGTCAGCGCCGAGCGTGCGCGGGTTGCGTCGGTCTTTATCAATCGTCTGCGCACCGGGATGCGCCTCCAGACCGATCCCACCGTGATCTATGGCATGGGCGACAGCTACACCGGTACGCTGACCCGCAAAGATCTGGAGACGGCCAGCAGTTACAATACCTATATGATTAATGGCCTGCCGCCTGGCCCGATCGCCATACCGGGTAAAGCCTCGCTGCAGGCAGCGGCCCATCCGGAAAAAACCAACTATCTCTACTTTGTGGCGGATGGCAAGGGCGGGCATACCTTTACCACGAATCTTGCCAGCCATAATAAGGCGGTGCAGGTCTACCGGCAGACGCTTAAGGAAAAAAATGGACAGTAAGTTTATCGTCATTGAAGGCCTGGAAGGCGCCGGAAAAACCACCGCGCGCGACGCTATCGTCGCCACGCTGCGCGCCCGGGGCATCACCGATCTGGTCTTTACCCGGGAGCCGGGCGGAACGCCGCTGGCGGAACAGCTGCGGGTGCTGGTCAAGCAGGGGATTGAGGGTGAACAGGTTACCGATAAAGCGGAACTGCTGATGCTCTACGCTGCTCGGGTTCAGCTGGTGGAAACCGTGATCAAACCGGCGCTGGCGCGCGGGGCCTGGGTGATCGGCGATCGTCACGATCTCTCCTCTCAGGCTTATCAGGGGGGCGGACGGGGACTCGACAGCGATCTGATGCAGACGCTGCGCAGTGCGGTACTCGGCGACTTCCGTCCCGATCTGACGCTCTATCTGGATGTGACACCTGAGATCGGTCTGCAGCGCGCCCGGGCACGCGGTGAACTGGACCGCATTGAGCAGGAGTCGCTGCGCTTCTTCGAACGCACCCGGGCGCGCTACCTGGCGCTGGCAGCCGCGGATCCGGCCATCCTCACGATTGATGCCACACAGGCGCTGCCTGATGTGACAGCGTCACTTCAGGCAGCGCTGGATACGTGGCTGGCGGAGCAGGCGTGATGAACTGGTATCCGTGGCTGAACCAGCCTTATCGCCAGATCATCAGCCAGCATCAGGAGAATCGCGCTCACCATGCGCTGATGATCCATGCGATGACGGGCATGGGCGATGAGGCGCTGGTCTGGGGAATGAGCCGCTGGCTGATGTGTCAGCAGCCGGATGGCCTGAAAAGTTGCGGCCAGTGCCACGGTTGCCAGCTGATGCAGGCCAATACGCACCCGGACTGGTACCGGCTTGAGGCGGAGAAAGGTAAATCCACGCTGGGCATTGATGCAGTGCGGCAGGTGACTGAAAAAATGTACCACTTTGGTCAGCAGGGGGGTGCAAAAGTCGTCTGGCTGCCGGATGCGGCACAGCTTTCGGAAGCGGCGGCCAACGCCCTGCTGAAAACGCTGGAAGAGCCCCCCGCTAACAGCTGGTTCTTCCTCAGCAGCCGCGATCCGTCACGGCTGCTGGCAACGCTGCGCAGTCGCTGCACGACGCTGCACCTGACGCCACCGGATGAAGGGCAGAGCCTGATCTGGCTGAAGAAGCATGCCTCACAGGATGAAGCGATGCTGCTGGCGGCGTTACGCCTGAGCGCGGGCGCGCCTGGTGCGGCGCTGAGCCTGCTGGACACCGGGCCATGGCAGGCCAGACAGAAGCTCTGCGACGCGCTGCCTGCGGCGTTGCAGCATGACATCCTGCAACTGCTGCCTGTGCTGAATGCAGACGATGCGGCAGCACGCATTGGCTGGCTGATTTCATTACTGCTGGACGCCATGAAATGGCAGCAGAATGCGGAGCAGTGGCTGAGCAACATCGATCGTCAGGATGTGGTGGCCTTACTGGCCAGCCACTTTTCAGCCAGCGCGCTCAACAACACGGCCCGGACCTGGATGCGCTGCCGTGAACAGCTACTGCATGTGGCGTCAGTCAACCGTGAATTATTGCTGACCGATCAGCTCCTGAGCTGGGCAGATAACCAGAAGCCCGCCCTGATCGGCTAAATCACTCTGAGAGTCTTTATGTTTATTGTCGATTCCCATTGCCATCTTGATGGCCTGGATTATGAAAAGAACCACCGTGACCTGGATGATGTGCTCGCCAAAGCGGCGGCGCGTGATGTGAAATTTATGCTGGCTATCGCCACCACGCTGCCGGGTTTTCATACCCTGAAGCAGCTGGTGGGGGAACGAAAAAACATTGCGCTCTCCTGCGGCGTTCATCCGCTGAATCAGGAAGAGGCGTACGATGTTGAGGAGTTTCGCCGGCTCGCTGCCGATCCCCGCGTGGTCGCGCTGGGTGAAACCGGGCTGGATTATCACTACCAGCCTGAGACGCGGGAGCAGCAGCAGCGCTCGTTCCGGGAACATATCCGAACCGGTATTGCGCTGAACAAACCGATTATTGTTCACACCCGCGATGCGCGTGACGATACGCTGGCGATCCTGCGGGAAGAGCAGGTTGAGCGCTGTGGTGGCGTACTGCACTGCTTCACAGAGGATCAGCCTACCGCGGCTAAACTGCTGGATATGGGCTTCTACATCTCCTTCTCCGGTATCGTTACCTTCCGTAATGCCGAACAGTTACGTGAGGCGGCACGCTATGTACCGCTGGACCGGATGCTGGTCGAAACCGACTCCCCGTATCTGGCCCCGGTGCCTTATCGCGGCAAAGAGAACCAGCCCGCCTATACGCGCGACGTTGCCGACTATCTGGCCGTGCTGAAAGGTGTCGATATCGAAACGCTGGCGGAGGCGACCACCCGCAACTTCTCCACGCTGTTTCATATCCCGATGAGCCAGCTGGGTGCCTGAGTCGGCCGGTTTATTTCAGTCTCTGTAATTAATCTGCAATCTTCCCGAATGACCCTGTTTTTCTGAACAGGGTCAGTTTTTTATTGCGTGTTGCAGCGCTGAATTAATCAGAAATTTCGCAAATCATGCCGCTGTAATTGTTGAAACGTGATAGCCGTCAAAGTAAAAAATCGGTAATTATTTTACCCTTCGTAATAAATCAAAAGGCGGTTACCGCCACCCCGGTAAAGAATCCTCCCTCTTTACCATGCGCACTG
Source organism: Pantoea anthophila (assembly GCF_026104315.1). Taxonomy (NCBI): domain Bacteria; kingdom Pseudomonadati; phylum Pseudomonadota; class Gammaproteobacteria; order Enterobacterales; family Erwiniaceae; genus Pantoea; species Pantoea anthophila. Next base: position 2,451,369 of record NZ_CP110473.1, on the reverse strand, counting down.
CGCAAATATGCACTCATACTCAGGAGCTTCACGCTATGTTCAAAAATGCTTTTGCCAACCTTCAAAAGGTCGGTAAATCGCTGATGCTGCCGGTATCGGTTCTGCCGATTGCCGGGATTTTATTAGGGGTCGGTTCAGCTAATTTCAGCTGGTTACCTGCAGTAGTTTCGCATGTGATGGCAGAAGCGGGCGGCTCGGTGTTCGCCAATATGCCGCTGATTTTTGCGATTGGTGTGGCGCTGGGCTTTACCAACAATGACGGCGTTTCCGCACTGGCCGCTGTGGTCGCGTATGGCATCATGGTGAAAACCATGGCGGTCGTGGCGCCGCTGGTTCTGCATCTGCCGGCGGCAGAGATCGAGGCTAAACACCTCGCCGACACCGGGGTGCTGGGCGGAATTATCGCCGGCTCCATCGCCGCCTATATGTTTAACCGTTTTTACCGCATCAAGCTGCCTGAGTATCTGGGCTTCTTTGCCGGTAAGCGTTTTGTGCCGATTATCTCCGGCCTGGCGGCGATTGTGCTGGGCGTACTGCTCTCCTTCATCTGGCCACCGGTGGGTGCCGCGATTCAGGAGTTCTCGCAGTGGGCGGCCTATCAGAACCCGGTTGTGGCCTTTGGTATCTATGGTGTCGTAGAACGCGCTCTGGTGCCGTTTGGTCTGCATCACATCTGGAACGTGCCTTTCCAGATGCAGATTGGCGAGTACACCAACGCCGCAGGCCAGGTGTTCCACGGCGATATCCCACGCTACATGGCGGGTGACCCGACTGCCGGTAAACTCTCAGGCGGCTTCCTGTTCAAAATGTACGGCCTGCCGGCTGCTGCGATTGCTATCTGGCACTCCGCGAAACCTGAAAACCGTGCCAAAGTCGGCGGCATCATGATCTCTGCTGCGCTGACCTCGTTCCTGACCGGTATCACCGAACCGATTGAATTCTCATTCATGTTCGTGGCACCCATCCTGTATGTGATCCATGCCATTCTGGCGGGTCTGGCGTTCCCAATCTGTATCCTGCTGGGGATGCGTGATGGCACCAGCTTCTCGCACGGTCTGATCGACTTTATCGTGCTGAGCGGCAACAGCAGCAAAATCTGGCTGTTCCCGATTATCGGTATCATCTACGGTCTGGTGTACTACACCCTGTTCCGCGTACTGATTGTTAAGCTGAACCTGAAAACGCCTGGCCGTGAAGAGAGCAGCAGCAGCGAGCAATCTTCTGCGACCGGTACAGAGATGGCTGGCAAACTGGTTGCCGCGTTTGGCGGTAAAGAGAACATCACTAACCTGGATGCCTGTATCACTCGTCTGCGCGTCAGCGTGGCCGATGTGGCGAAAGTGGATCAGTCAGAACTGAAAAACCTCGGTGCCCGCGGCGTGGTGGTGGCCGGTTCAGGTGTGCAGGCCATTTTCGGCACCAAGTCCGATAACCTGAAAACCGATATGGATGATTACATCCGCAGCATGTAACGAGACACGCTGATGAGAAAGCCCCGCACTGCGGGGCTTTTTTTTTATTACCACTCAGAGGAAAACCCGCAGATACTCGGTCAGACAGAGCAGCGCCATTGCCTGGCCGTACGGCATTGAGGTCAGGGGAATGTTGCGGTAGTCATCGAGATCGCTGCTCATCGCGGTGCCAAACGAAACCTGTTTCAGCTCGCCATCATCATCAATGTTGGCAATCACACCACGCAGTGCTTTTTCAGCAACCTCACGATATTCAGCGGGCAGATAACGTTTACGGACGCCTTTCAGAATCCCATAGGCAAAGCCAGCCGTGGCAGAGGCTTCCGGATAACTGTGCGGGTCATCGAGCAGGGTGTGCCATAATCCACTGCTGTGCTGACAGGCGCTGAGTGCCCTGACCTGGCTTTCCAGCACCTGCTGCAGAAAACGGCGGGTGGCGTGATGCTCAGGCCAGTCCATCATCTCCAGAAAGTCGGGGATCACTATCGTCACCCAGCTGTTGCCACGGGCCCAGCGCGCATTCGCGAAGTGATGGCGGCCGTCAAAGTTCCAGCCGTGAAACCACAAACCGGTCCCGCGATCCATCAGATACTGGGTATGAAGCAGGAACTGATAAACCGCTTCCTCAATCCACGCGTCGCGCTTCAGCAGCTGCCCGATTTTGGCCAGCGCCATCACGCTCATCATGAGCGTATCGTCCCAGAGTTGCTGCCTGTTTTCGCTGTTATAGACAATGTGCTGCAGGCCACCCTGTTCGGTGCGCGGCATCTCATACATGACCCATTCCGCCCAGCGCTCAAGTACCGGCTTCCAGACCGGATTACCGGTCTCCTCATAGCGATAGGCCAGAGTCAGAAAAGGACAGACCGTATTGACATTTTTGGTCGGCGTGCCTTCCGCCAGCCGCTGCGAAAACCACGTATCGATAATCGACAGCGTCTGCTCATCACCGGTCTGCTGGTAGTAGTGCAGCATCCCATAGAGACCAATGCCGTGAGTCCACTCCCAGCCTGCCCAGCCTTTGGTATCAATCACCCGGCCATCATCCAGCCGCAGCAAAAATTCGCCGGTTTCATCGGTGATGTTAATCAGATTTTGTGTCAGCTTCTCAATCAGCTGTACCAGTTCACGGCGTGGCAGCAGATACTCAGGCTGGCGCAGCAGCGGACTCTGTTTAACGGGAAAGAGCATCATGATTTATTCCTGTTTAAGGTCGGGTTTAAAGAAGGGGAGATCAGAGAGGGGGCCGGGAGTTTGCCGGGAGCGGGCTTGTTACGATTGAGGAAGCCAATATTATTGTTACCCCACAGATTCTCATAGGGCAGGCCCGCCAGCGTTTCAACGATCCTGCGCGCGTCCGGGGTGATACTTTCCGGCACGATACGGCCCGCTTCACGCATTTTCTGCGTCTCCTGACGCAGCACAGTATGGGTCTGCAGATTCAGCCTGAAGCGCAGTGACACCATAAAGCCGCAGGCCAGAACGGCGACGGTGCCGATGCTCAGAATCGCCAGGATGGTGTGGCTGACCCCGGGTAACTGTGTCGACTGACCAGAGACAAAGCCCGAGAGTTGCAGAATGATGCCAACCAGCATTACCGCACCCGCCTGCGACGCTTTCCGCGTCAGCGTCATGATGCCGGCAAAAATCCCTTCTCGTCGCTGACCGGTGATCACCTCATCCACGTCGGCGATATAGGTGTAGGTGTTCCACGGCACATAATTGATGCCGCCACGTCCCAGCCCAGCCAGGGCAGAGACGGCGAGCAGCAGTGACATGTTGTCGTTCAGGCCGGCATACCACAATCCGGCATAGGAGAGCGCTGCCAGGGCGAACAGGAGAGCCACCATACGGTAGGCGGGCGCAGGACCAAGACGGATGCAAAGCGGGATCATCACCATCACCGCGATGAACTGCAGCACCGCCATCGTGCCCATCAGGCTTGAGGCGACCTGGGCGCTCTGCATCAGCACAAATACCACATACCAGGTGAAGACGGCGTTAAAGATATCCTGAGCGATATAGCCACCGAGATACATGCCCAGGTGCTGGCGGAAGATGCGGATGCGCAGGGTAGAGGCCAGCTCAACGTAGAGCCGTTTCAGGCTCTGCCGGAGCGTCAGTTGCTGTTTTTCCAGCCCGGCCCGGCGCGACTCCGCGGAAAAATCATCAGGATGACGCTCCCAGGTAAAACACCACACCAGTGTCAGCACCAGCGCACAGATGACGGAGAAGACCAGACTGGCGTAGAAAAAGGAGAGAGGGTTATCTTTCCCCAGCCAGCCCAGCAAAAGGCCAGGCAAAAACGCTGCCAGTATGGCCGACAGCTGTGCCAGCCCGATGCGTGCACCGGAGAAGTGCGTTTTTTCTCTGAAATCGTCCGTCATTTCCGGGACCAGCGTTTCATAGGGCACCAGGATCATGGTGTAGACGATGTCAAACAGCAGATAAGTGGAGAGATACCACCAGAAACTCATGTCGCTGACCCACATCAGGCTGTAACTGAACACCGCGGGAATGCCGAGCAGGATAAAGAATTTGCGGCGGCCAAAGCGTTTACCCAGTCGGGTAGAGCCGAAGTTATCGGTGATAAACCCCATCAGCGGACTGACTATCGCATCCAGAACGCGGGCGGCGGCGAAAATCAGGGTGGCCTGAATCGGGGTCAATCCACAAAAGGTGGTGTAAAAATAGAGCAACCAGGCGGCAGTCAGTGCCGTCGTGCCGGCTCCAAGAAAATCTCCAGAACCATAGGCCAGATAGTGGCCCGGACCAATTTTACGTGAGCGCATAGCAGAGGCTCCTTGAGGTTGTATGGCGGTTAACTCTGGTGACGCCGGACATCTCAACCGGACTGGTTAGCAAAGTAGAACTGACCGGAGGGGTAAACCTTCGCGATTTGGCAAGGGATGGCGCCAGAATGGCAACCAGATGAAGAAAAGGGGGGCGAAACTCTTATTTATGAAACAGCGTTTCATTTTTATAATGAGGCGGTGGTCAGTAGGACCAGCAAAACGGCATACTGGCCAGGAAGATAGCGCGCTGCTACAAAGGCAGGCTAACAAAACAAGAAAAGTGGCACCGAGGTTGAAAGAAAACAAATTTCTCCCTCATACTGCTTGATTACGACTCATGCTAAAGGAATTGCACCATGGCTGAAGAAACCATTTTTAGTAAAATTATCCGCCGCGAAATCCCCGCTGATGTGGTTTATCAGGATGAGCTGGTCACTGCCTTCCGCGACATTTCGCCCAAAGCCCCGACCCATATCCTGATCGTGCCGAATGTACTTATCCCGACGGTTAACGAGGCGGAAGCGGCGCATGAGCATGCGCTGGGCCGCATGTTCACCACCGCGGCGAAAATCGCCCGTCAGGAAGGCATCGATCAGAATGGTTATCGGCTGATTGTGAACTGCAATCAACATGGGGGTCAGGAGGTTTATCATATTCACATGCATCTGCTGGGTGGCGAACCGCTGGGCCCGATGCTTTCAAACTGAACTGACAACGGAAACGTGCTATGCGATCCTGGCTGACTGGCCTGCCGATCCTGCTCTGCCTGACGGCCTGTAGCAGTGATAAACCGATGATCAATACCTCGCAGTCGCTGGTGATGGAGTCCTCTGTGCTGTCGGCAGGGATCATCACCGATGAGCCGACGCTGGATGAGAACGATGGACTGAAACGCGCCACCAGCGTGCTCTATAATCAGCGCGAAACCCCGGTCATTGTGCACTATCGTTACTACTGGTATGACGACAAGGGGCTGGAAATCACCCCGCAGGAACCGGCGCAGACCGTCACCGTTCCGGCACAGGGGAGCATTGTCGCCACATCGCAACTGGGTAACCTGACTGCCAGCAAGGTTCGTCTCTATCTCTATCTTTAAGGATTTTCGACGTGATACGCAGTATTAATCGTACCGGAGCGCTCCTGATGGCGCTCATTCTCACCGGCTGTGTCGTGAAGCAGCAGCAGCCCGCCACGGTTGAACCGACCCAGCCTTCTGAGCCGGTGCAGCCCGTTCCGCAACCTGAACCGGTGCCGCAACCGCAGCCACAGCCGGTGCCGCAGCCACCGAAGCTGGTGACGATCAACTGGGACGCCAGCGTTCAGCCGCTGGTGGCGCAGATGCTGCAGGCGACCAGCGCCGAGCCAGGCAGCGTGCTGCTGGTGGATCGGATTAAAAACAGCACCAACGGATCGCTGCAAAGCGAGAAAGCCACAGCGGCGATCCAGAATGCGCTGAACAACAACGGCAAATTCACTCTGGTTTCAGCCGATCAACTGGCACAGGCCAAGCAGGCGCTGGGTTTGTCACCGGATGACAGCCTGAACTCGCGCAGTAAAGCGATTGGCCTGGCACGCAATGTTAACGCGCAGTATGTGCTTTACAGCAATGCACGCGGCGATGTGAAAGCGCCGACCCTGCAGATGCAGCTGATGCTGGTGCAGACCGGCGAAATCATCTGGTCTGGCAACGGCATTGCACAGCATTGATTCCGCATTTTCGCGGATGATTCATCAGGTCACCGGCGAGCCAGAGAGGACGACATCGCTTCCGCTCGCCGGGCTGACCGGGCACAGTCAGAAAATCGTCAGCCCGCGTGGTCTCTTTATCGCGCGGGCGGCACCTCAGCCGCCGATTCCCTTTGTTGACCGGCAGCGTGAGTTTCGTCTGTTACGAAAACTGCGCGCCAGCGGAGTGGCCCCTCAGCCCGTTGCAGGCCACCGGCAGGGGAATGTGCTGAGCTGGTGTCCTGGCGAGGCGCTGGATGAACAGCGCTTCAGCCAGCAGCGTCCGCAGATTGTCACTCTGCTGCAACAGCTGCACCAGCAGCCGCTGACCGGCTACCGCCTGTCGCTGCTGCCGCTGCTCTGGCGGTACTGGCAACAGGTTCCTCAGCGCAATCATCGCTGGCTGCGGGCGCTCCGGCGGCTGACGCAGCAGGGCGAACCTCAGCCGCTGAGGCTGGCACCGCTGCACATGGACGTGCATGCCGGGAATATTATCCAGGGTGAGACAGGGCTGCATCTGATTGACTGGGAATATGCCGCGGATGGTGATGTGGCGCTGGAGCTGGCCGCACTCTGCGCCAGCGATCCGCAAAACCAGGCCGACTGGCTGGCCGACTATGCTGCGGCAATGCGGCTGCCGCCTGATGCCCTGGTAAAGCAGGTCAGACGCTGGCAGCCCTGGCTGCGGTTACTGATAGCCAGCTGGTATCAGCTCCGTGCCGCTCAGTGTGACGATGAAGCACTACAACAGATGGCTCGACAGAGCTGGCAACAGATTTAATCGCGTCACGCAGAGGCGTAACGCTACAGGATTCAGGTTATGAAATCACATTTACCCGGCCCACTGATGCTCGACGTTGAGGGTTATGAACTGGATGGCGAAGAGCGCGACATCCTGCAGCATCCGTTGGTCGGCGGTTTGATATTATTTGCCCGCAATTATCACGATCCCGCTCAGTTGGCCGAGCTGGTGCGCCAGATTCGCGCCGCCTCGCACACCCGGCTGGTGGTTGCGGTGGATCAGGAGGGGGGGCGCGTGCAGCGATTCCGCGACGGCTTCACCCAACTGCCCGCCATGCAATCTTTTGCCGCCCTTCACGACGCAGAGCGCGCCGGTGAGATGGCACAGCAGGCAGGATGGCAGATGGCGGCAGAGATGATCGCGATGGACATCGACATCAGCTTCGCGCCGGTGCTTGATGTGGGTCATATCAGCGCCGCGATTGGCGACCGTGCTTTCCATGACGATCCGGCTATCGCGCTTGCCGTCGCCCGTCGTTTTATCGCCGGGATGCATGAGGCGGGCATGAAAACCACCGGGAAACATTTTCCGGGGCATGGTGCGGTCAGTGCCGATTCGCACAAAGAGACCCCGCGCGATCCGCGCGATGAAAAAACGCTGCGTGAACATGACATGGCGATCTTCAGCCAGCTGATAACCGAGCAGGCGCTGGATGCCATTATGCCCGCGCATGTCATCTACACCGACGTGGACCCGCTGCCTGCCAGTGGTTCGCCTTACTGGCTGAAAACCGTCCTGCGCGGGCAGCTGGGCTTCAACGGGGTGATTTTCTCCGACGATCTCTCGATGGAGGGCGCCGCGGTCATGGGCAGCTATCCTGAGCGGGCACAGCAGTCTCTCTCTGCCGGTTGCGACATGATTCTGGTCTGTAATCAGCGTCAGGGGGCTATCAGTGTGCTCGATAACCTGATCCCGGTCGGGTCAGAGCGGGTAACGCAGCTGTATCATCAGGGCAGATTGACCCGCGATGCGCTGCAGGCAACGTCTCGCTGGAAAGAGAATGCCCGGCAACTGAGTGCACTTCAGGAACGCTGGCTGGCTCATAAAGCGTCGTGGTAAGGAGGGATTGCCCGGCGCTATCGATACCTTGAGGATTAACATGATCATCTATCTGCACGGTTTTGATTCAAACAGTCCAGGCAATCACGAAAAAGTGCTGCAACTGCAGTTTATCGACCCTGACGTCAGGTTGATCAGTTACAGCACCCGCCATCCTAAACATGACATGCAGTTTCTGCTGAAAGAGACGGACAAAATGCTGACCCTGTCCGACGATGACCGTCCGCTGATTTGCGGTGTCGGGCTGGGCGGCTACTGGTCAGAACGCATCGGATTTTTATGTGGCATCCGGCAGGCGATCTTCAACCCTAACCTTTTCCCGCAGGAGAACATGGAGGGGAAGATCGACCGGCCAGAGGAGTATCAGGATATCGCCACGAAATGCGTCAGTGACTTTCGCGAGCGTAACCGCGATCGCTGCCTGACTTTTCTTTCCCGTCAGGATGAGGCGCTGGATACGCAGCGCATCGCCAGTGAGCTGCATCCCTTTTATCAGATTGTCTGGGACGAGACGGAAGGGCACAAATTCAAAAATATATCCCCACACCTTCAGCGGATAAAAGCCTTTAAAACAGCAGGTTAAGCAGAGCAGGCACCGCAGGGTGCCTGTTTTCATTGCGTAATTCTCTGAGTTTTATTCGTCTTCTTTGATGTATATCAATATTCTTATGTCCTCCTCTTCCTGCCATGCTATTCTGCCAGCAGATTGCGATTTTTAACTTCGCCAACCCTATGTTTATTAAGGTTTAATTTAACCTTCAGTTAACTTTTGGTTCACAATTTGAGGGGGTCTTTGTTGACTACATCTGTTAAGAAAATTGTTATCGTCGGCGGGGGAGCAGGCGGCCTGGAAATGGCGACGCAGCTGGGCCATAAACTGGGCCGTAAAAAGAAGGCCGAGATTATTCTGGTCGATCGCAACCACAGTCATTTGTGGAAGCCGCTGCTGCATGAAGTGGCGACCGGCTCGATGGACGAAGGCATTGATGCACTGAGCTATCTGGCCCATGCCCGCAATCACGGTTTCGAGTTCCAGCTGGGATCGCTCACCGATATCGATCGCAGCCGTAAAGTGATCCGCCTGGCCGAAGTGCTTGATGCGCACGGTGAAGTGCTGGTGCCACAGCGCGAAGTGGCCTATGACCAGCTGGTTATGGCACTGGGCAGCACCTCCAATGACTTCGGCACGCCTGGCGTGAAAGATCACTGTATCTTCCTGGATAACCCGCATCAGGCGCGTCGTTTCCACAATGAGATGCTCAACCTGTTTCTGAAGTTCTCTGCCAGCGAAGGTAAGGTCGAGAAAGTGAATATCGCCATTGTGGGCGGCGGCGCAACGGGCGTTGAGCTCTCAGCCGAACTACACAACGCGGTGAAACAGCTGCACAGCTACGGATTTAAAGGTCTGGGACGCGAAGCGCTGAACGTGACGCTGGTTGAAGCGGGCGAGCGCATTCTGCCTGCACTGCCACCGCGCATCTCTGCCGCCGCCCATCAGGAGCTCACCAAGCTGGGCGTGCGGGTACTGACACAGACTATGGTGACCAGTGCCGAGCGCAACGGTCTTAACACCAAAGGCGGTGAGTTTATCGAAGCCGATCTGATGGTCTGGGCGGCGGGCATCAAAGCACCAGACTTCCTGAAAGAGATTGGCGGACTGGAAACGAACCGTATCAATCAGCTGGTGGTGAAAGAGACGCTGCAGACCACGCTGGATGATGACATCTATGCGATTGGCGACTGCGCCTCCTGCGCCCTGCCGGGTGGTGGATTTGTCCCGCCGCGTGCTCAGTCGGCGCACCAGATGGCTTCACGCGCGATGGAAAATATCCTGGCGCAGCGTCACGGTAAACCGCTGAAAGCCTATGTCTATAAAGATCATGGCTCGCTGGTGTCGCTTTCCCGCTTCAGTACCGTCGGCAGCCTGATGGGGAACCTGATGCGCGGTTCCATGATGGTGGAAGGGCGTATTGCGCGCTTTGTCTACATCTCTCTCTATCGTATGCACCAGATCGCGCTGCACGGCTACTTTAAAACCGGCCTGATGATGCTGGTCGGCAGCATCAACCGGGTGATCCGCCCGCGGCTTAAGCTGCACTGATTCGCCACAGGCGAGTATCGTTTTGCTATCAGCCCCCTCATGGCAGGGGGCTTTTTTTTGCTTTTTACATGACCTGATTAAACCGACCTGCGATGATGAAAAGAGAGGGAAGTGTACAGGTGAATAATGGCCTGACACGCATCCTGGTTCCGGCATAGTCGAATAAAAGGTTATCAGGTTGCATAATAATTAATATTTTCATTACCTGCGTTGTTGTTTGAGGGTTATTTCAGGCATTTCCAGCGCACGCGGCAGGTTGTTTTTTCTGACATTAAATCATTAAATAACGGCTGTGCTGTTGCAGACTTCTCTCTTCGTTAACGTCATTAATCAACGGAATGGTCTGAATAAATTCGCCGGTTAACGTAAATTACAGCCTGACGCTTTATGCCGTCATGGCCAGAATTTCTCGGATCAAATCTGACGCGCGTTAAATAATGGCCTGCCTGTTTTTCTGACAGGCAACCGGCCATGCAAGCGTCCTGCACGGATCATGTGAATAAATTCCTGTCCGACACAGGCGGTGAGGCAGGCAGCATTGTCTTTCTGTCCGATGTGGGTAATTCAGGGAATGAAGTCCTGCGCCTGGCGCAGGGAAATAAGGTATGAAATTATTAAAAGGATGATTCAGATGAAAAGCAAAATTACCCTCATGGCAGTGCTCTGCGCAGGGCTGTTAGCCGGCAATACTGCGCTGGCAAATAACCACACCGTCTCCATCGGCTATGCTCAAAGCAAAGTTGAAGACTTTAAAAATCTACGCGGCGTTAACGTTCAGTATCGCTATGAGTGGGACTCGCCTCTCAGCGTGATTGGCTCATTCAGCTACCTGAAAGGCGATGAAAGTTTTTCTGAGCGCGAAGATTTTTATGGCGATATCAGCGGATATGACGGCAAAACCAACGTGAAATATTATTCACTGATGGCAGGTCCGGCCTATCGCCTCAATGACTATGTCAGTCTGTATGCATTGATTGGTGCTGCCCATACCAAAGTGGATGAGAACGTGACCTACCTCGATGGCTGGTCCGAGAAATACAGCGAAAATAAAACTTCTCTGGCCTGGGGCGCAGGTATTGTCGTGAATCCAGTCAGCAACTTCTCGGTAAGTGTTGGCTATGAAGGCACTCGCGTGAAATATAGTGAAGATGTTGCCATCAATGGTTTCAACATCGGTATCGGTTACCGTTTCTGAGCCACCTTCGGTTCTCTGACCCCGGTCCTCTGGCCGGGGTTATTCCACATTCACCCCGATAAACAACGTTCAGACGCCAGACGCGCGCCCTGTATTACCGGATAACGCCAGTGCCTGACAGCGTGCAGGGTGGTTTCTATTATCCCATTGATTTAAATAAATTTATCCATAGCCTGTAAAAGCGGATACTGCTGCTTTTCTCCCCTCAGAACTCTCCTAAAAACTGGTCCTGAAAGCAAAGTGACCGATTTCCTCCATTTATCTGATGTTGCAATTTCGGTCCATCTGTAAAACTTCATCCCAACAAACACGGCGAGTCGCGCACGTCGGTTATGCCTCAGTTTACGAGGATGCTTTACGGCAGGAATGCGCGGTAACACTTTTCAGGAGGACTTCCTGTGAATAAATCAATGTTAGCGGGTATCGGTATTGGTGTGGCAGCAGCACTGGGTGTTGCCGCCGTAGCAGGCATGAACGTGTTTGATCGCGGTCCTCAATACGCTCAGGTACTGGCTGCAACGCCAATCAAAGAGAGCATCAGACAGCCACGTCAGGAGTGCCGTAACGTCACGCTGACGCATCGCCGGGCGGTTCAGGATGAGAACCGTATTGCTGGCTCGGTGTTAGGTGCAGTAGCCGGGGGCGTGTTAGGTCACCAGTTTGGTGGCGGACGCGGCAGGGACGTGGCAACCGTCGCAGGTGCGTTAGCGGGCGGTTATGCCGGTAATCAGGTCCAGGGCGGACTGCAGGATCGGGATACCTACACCACAACCGAGCAGCGCTGCAAAACAGTATACGACAAACAAGAGAAACAACTGGGATATGACGTGACCTATAAAATAGGCGACCAGCAGGGCAAAATCCGTATGGAAAATGATCCCGGCACCCGTATTCCACTGGACCGCAATGGTCAGCTGATCCTTAACGGCGACCAGGCGTAATTGGGCAAAGCTTTGCCGCACTCGCGGCCACACAGCACGACGTAATAAAAAAGGCGCATCTCAGGATGCGCCTTTTTTCATGGCGTTCTGCGCGCCGCGCTTCGCCGGAAAACGGGCGAGGCGCGGAAGAACCGGTTACGCTTGATGCTCAGCCAGTTGTGAAACGAAGCTCTGCACCCAATCCATACGAATCTTTCTTTCCGTCAGCTCACGCGTAAACCGGAGCCGTGTCGGGCCATCCAGCTTCCACTGCTGAGGCTCTTTCTGCAGCAGGCTGATCAGCCAGGCCGGATCCACCTTGTTCTGCGGCGCAAAATCGAAATAGCCGCCTTTATCGCTGGCTTCAATCTTGCGCAGCCCCACCGCGCGGGCCTTCAGCCGGATGATGGCGACATCCAGCAGATTGCGCGCCGGATCGGGCAGCAGGCCAAAGCGGTCGATCATCTCCACTTTCAGCTCCTGCAGCTCCTCTTCCGCTTCCGCGCTGGCGATGCGCTTATAGAGCGACAGACGGGTGCTGACATCCGGTATAAAGGTCTCCGGCAGCAGCGCGGGCATCCGCAGTTCTACCTCGGTCTGATTGCTGGTGAGATCCTCCAGTGAAGGTTCACGCCCCGCTTTCAGCGCATCGACGGCGTTCTCCAGCAGCTCCATATAGAGCGTGAAGCCCAGCGTCTCCATCTGACCGCTCTGCTCATCACCCAGCAGTTCACCGGCGCCGCGAATCTCCAGATCGTGCGTTGCCAGCGCAAAACCGGCCCCCAGATCTTCGAGCGAGGCGATCGCCTCCAGTCGCTTATGCGCGTCGGTGGTCATCGCCTTCGGATGTGGCGTTAACAGCCAGGCATAAGCCTGATGGTGCGAACGCCCGACGCGACCGCGCAACTGATGCAGCTGCGCCAGGCCAAAGTGGTCGGCCCGCTCGATGATGATGGTGTTAGCGGTCGGAATATCGATCCCGGTTTCGATGATAGTGGTGCAGACCAGCACGTTGAAACGCTGATGATGGAAATCGTTCATCACCCGTTCCAGCTCACGCTCACGCATCTGCCCGTGGCCGATCGCTACCCGCGCCTCCGGCACCAGTTCGCTGAGACGCTGTGCCGCTTTCTCAATATTTTCGACATCGTTGTAGAGGTAGTAGACCTGGCCGCCACGCAGAATCTCACGCAGAATCGCTTCGCGGATCACCAGATCATCATATTCGCGCACAAAGGTTTTCACCGCTAAGCGGCGGGCAGGCGGCGTGGCGATAATGGAGAGATCGCGCATGCCGCTCATCGCCATATTCAGGGTACGCGGAATAGGCGTGGCGGTCAGGGTCAGGATATCCACGTCGGCCCGCATCGCCTTGATGCGCTCTTTATGACGCACCCCGAAACGGTGCTCCTCATCGACAATCAGCAGACCCAGATCGTGCCATTTCAGATCGCTCATCAGCAGCTTATGCGTGCCGATCAGGATGTCGATCTTGCCTTCGCTGGCCTGTTCCAGCACCTGCGCCTGCTCTTTCGCGGTGCGGAAACGGGACAGCATCTCAATGCGTACCGGCCAGTTGGCGAAGCGATCGCGGAAGTTATCGTAGTGCTGCTGCGCCAGCAGGGTAGTCGGCACCAGCACGGCAACCTGCTTGTGGTTCTCAATAGCCAGAAACGCGGCGCGCATGGCCACTTCCGTTTTACCGAAGCCCACATCACCACACACGAGGCGGTCCATCGCCAGCGGCTGACACATATCGCTCAGCACCGCATTGATGGCCTGAGCCTGATCGGGGGTGGTCTCAAACGGGAAGCTCTCGCAGAACAGCTGATACTGTTCGCGGTCATGCTTAAAGGCAAAACCGGTTTTGGCAGCGCGCTGCGCATAAATGTCCAGCAGCTCCGCCGCCACGTCGCGCACTTTTTCGGCGGCTTTCTGCCGTGCGCGAGACCAGGCATCGCTGCCCAGTTTGTGCAGCGGCGCGTTTTCGTCAGCCCCACCGGCATAGCGGCTAATCAGATGCAGCGAGGAGACCGGCACGTAAAGTTTGGCGTCGTTCGCGTAGGAGAGCATCAGGTATTCCGCCTGGATGCCACCCGCTTCCAGCGTGGTCAGGCCGATATAGCGGCCCACGCCGTGCTCCAGATGCACCACCGGCTGACCGGGATGCAGCTCCGCCAGGTTACGGATAAGAATGTCCGGGTTAATGGTGCGGCGGGTATCCTGACGGCGGCGGCTGACGCGTTCGCCCAGCAGATCGCTTTCGCAAATCAGCGCCCGGTTCCCCACGGTGTCGATAAAACCCCGTTCGCTGGCCCCGATCATCAGGCTGAAACGATCCTCACCGGTCACATCGAAGCGATGCACCGGCTGAGGACGCAGTTTGATGCGTGCCAGCAGCTCCTGCAGGCTTTCCCGGCGGCCCTCACTTTCAACCGAGAACACCACGGCACCACTGAAGGTGTCGATAAACTGACGCAGCGGGTCAAGGGGCGCTTTTGCCTGGGCCTGAACCGCCACATCCGGCAGCGGGGTATAACCGAGATTGGTGTTGGCGGCTTTTGCCGGCAGCACCTCATTGGTCATGGAGATGCGCGGCCAGGCTTTCAGCTCGCCCATCAGACCGTCCGGACGCAGCCACAGGGTGGCTGGCTCCAGCAGCGGACGCATCGGATCGACGCGACGATTCTCGTAACGCGCCTCCGCATCCTGCCAGAAGCGGGTGGCACTGCCTTCCAGATCGCCGCAGTTCACAATCAGGGTGTTGTCAGGCAGATAGCTGAACAGGCTGGGCAGGGGCTGCTCAAAAAACAGCGGCTGCCAGTATTCGATGCCCGCCGGGAGCGTGCCTTTGCTGACCTGCTGATAGATATGCTCCGACTCGCGGCGCACGTCGAAGATCTCGCGCCAGCGGCTGCGGAACAGCTCAATGGCTGCCTTGTCGCTGGGAAATTCATGCGCGGGCAGCAGATTGATTTCCGGCACCGCTTCCAGCGTACGCTGACTGTCAACGTCGAACAGACGCAGGCTGTCAATCTCATCATCGAAGAAGTCGATGCGGTAGGGCTGATCGCTGCCCATCGGAAACAGGTCGAGCAGGGCGCCGCGCGTCGCGTATTCACCGTGCTCCATCACCTGGTCGACATGGCGATAACCCGCCTGCTCAAGCTGGTCGCGCAGCCTGTCGCGCGACAGTTTTTGTCCCTGTTTCATCACCAGCGCGTGACCGTGCAGGAAGCTGTGCGGGCAGACGCGCTGCATCAGCGTGTTGACCGGCATAATCAGCAACCCGCGCTGCATCACCGGCAGCTGGTAAAGGGTCGACAGGCGGGAGGAGATAATATCCTGATGCGGTGAAAAGCTGTCGTAGGGCAGCGTTTCCCAGTCAGCGAGATGGGCCACTGGCAGATCGGTAAACTGGCGGATTTCATCCAGCAGACGCAGGGCGGTTTGGGTATCGGGCGTAATCATCAACACCGGACCGGCATGTCGCTCGGTAATGCTGGCACACTCTACCGCGTGCGCAGCGCCGATAAGCTGACCAAGCTGCCGGTGATCGCCGGATTTAACGGGCAGGGTATAACGAGTCTGTTCGGGCATGGGATCTCGGGGTTGCTCCATTTTTCCAGGACGTAATCATTCCATATTATGTCAGGGGGATCACCTTTGCGGCACAATTTTCCTGCCGCACCGTGCTCAACCCGAATCGGGCAGTGCTTACCGGGTGTCAGCGGTAACGCAGCGGCTAAAAAGAGAATAGACGGAGTCGGGCGGGGGGATCGGAAAAAACCACCGTCGCCATGCAGCGACGGGGTTAAACGGGCATTTATTTTATGGATTGCTGTGTGTAATGCATGCGTGGGCGGTCGATATTCGCCCAGGATAACTCCTGCTCAGGATGAAAACTGAGGTTGCCGTCATCCCACTTTACGTAGTAGCCAGCCGATGCCGCTCCCTGCTCAAAGACGTTGATAATCTCGCCCCGGATCTCCCCGGATTGATGTTTCACGATGCTGCCTTTGGGAAATCTGAACATGGTCGCTACCTCTGTGGCCGGGCGATAACCTCGCTTCTTATCCTGTTACTGATTGTAGTCTACCCCCTGCGGTGGCGGATAATCAGCCAATAAGCGGCGGCTTTATGCTCTATTCCCCGGCTTTGGCAGGGAATGTGACGCATTCTGATGCAACTTTGCTGCCGACTCAGAGGGTTAGAGGTTTCATAAAGCCAGCCTCTCCTTTATCATCCCACTACCTATTTTCAGGCAACGGCTTACTGGATTCCATGTATCAACCTGTCGCGCTATTTATCGGTCTGCGTTACATGCGCGGACGAGCATCGGATCGCTTCGGTCGCTTTGTCTCCTGGCTCTCAACGATTGGCATTACGCTCGGCGTGCTGGCGATGGTGACCGTGTTATCGGTCATGAACGGATTTGAGCGTGAACTCGAAGGCAATATTCTTGGCCTGATGCCTCAGGCGCTGATCACCAGCGACAAAGGCAGCATTAATCCGCAACAGCAACCCGCCCGTTCCCTCAACCTCAACGGGGTCAGCCGCATTGCACCGCTGACCACGGCGAATGTGGTGTTGCAAAGCCCGCACAGCGTCTCGGTTGGGGTGATGCTCGGTATCGCGCCGGATGAGAAAGATCCGCTGACGCCGTTTCTGGTCAACACCGATCAGCGCGTCCTGCAGGCCGGGCAGTACAATGTCATCCTCGGGGAACAGCTGGCTTCTCAGCTGGGCGTTAAACGCGGCGACCAGCTGCGTCTGATGGTGCCGTCGGTCAGCCAGTTTACGCCGATGGGCCGCGTGCCGAGCCAGCGCCTGTTTACGGTGGCGGGCACCTATGCTGCCAACAGCGAAGTCGATGGTTATCAGATCCTGGTCAATCTTCAGGATGCGTCGCGTGTCATGCGCTATCCGGCCGGGAATATCACCGGCTGGCGACTCTGGCTCGACAAACCGCTTGAGGTTGACAGCCTGAGCCAGCAGACGCTGCCGGCGGGCCTGGTCTGGAAAGACTGGCGCGAGCGCAAAGGCGATCTCTTCCAGGCGGTGCGTATGGAGAAGAACATGATGGGCCTGCTGCTGAGCCTGATCATCGCCGTCGCCGCCTTTAACATCATTACATCGCTGGGCCTGCTGATCATGGAGAAGCAGGGCGAAGTGGCGATCCTGCAAACCCAGGGCCTGACGCGCCGGCAGATTGTGGCGGTGTTTATGGTTCAGGGAGCCAGCGCCGGTATTATCGGCACGCTGCTCGGCACCCTGCTGGGCGTGCTGCTCGCCAGCCAGCTCAACACCTTAATGCCGGTCATTGGCCTGTTCCTGGATGGCGCAGCATTGCCGGTCGATATTAATCCGTGGCAGGTGGTGACCATCGCCCTCAGCGCGATGATCGTGGCGCTGCTGTCTACGCTTTATCCTTCATGGCGCGCTGCCGCCGTTCAACCCGCTGAGGCTTTACGTTATGAGTAACTCTCCTTTGTTGCAGTGTCGCGACCTGTGCAAACGCTATCAGGAAGGCAGCGTGCAGACCGATGTGCTGCGCAACGTGGCTTTCAGCCTCCAGCCGGGTGAACTGATGGCGATTGTCGGCAGCTCCGGTTCCGGTAAGAGTACGCTGCTGCATCTGCTCGGCGGCCTGGATGCGCCAACCTCTGGCGATGTGGTCTTCGACGGCCAGTCACTCAATGCGATGTCCTCCTCCGCCAAAGCCGAACTGCGCAACCGCGAGCTGGGCTTTATCTATCAGTTCCATCATCTGCTGCCGGACTTCAGCGCGCTGGAGAATGTGGCGATGCCGCTGCTGATTGGCAAAACCGCCAAAGCGGAAGCGCAGGATCGCGCCCGTGAAATGCTGGCCGCGGTCGGGCTGGACCATCGCGCCGCGCACCGGCCGTCTGAGCTTTCCGGCGGCGAGCGTCAGCGTGTGGCGATTGCCCGTGCGCTGGTCAACCGTCCCCGGCTGGTGATGGCGGATGAGCCAACCGGCAACCTCGATGCGCGCAACGCCGACGCCATTTTTGAACTGCTGGGCGAACTGAACGTCCGTCAGGGCACCGCCTTTCTGGTGGTGACCCACGATCTGATGCTGGCAAAACGCATGACGCGTCAGATGGAGATGCGTGACGGGCAGTTAAGCGATCGGCTCACCCTGGCAGGAGCGGTGTAATGGGTTCGTCGTTATCCCTGTTGCTGGGCCTGCGCTTCAGCCGCGGACGCCGCCGGGGCGGCATGGTGTCGCTGATTTCGGTGATCTCCACCATCGGTATCGCCCTGGGCGTGGCGGTGCTGATTATCGGTCTGAGCGCCATGAACGGCTTTGAGCGTGAACTGAATAACCGCATTCTGGCGGTGGTGCCGCACGGTGAGATCGAGGCGGTGAATCAGCCGTTTCAGCACTGGCAATCGATGATCGCCCCGATTGAAAAGGTGCCCGGCATTGCGGCCGCCGCCCCCTACGTTAACTTTACCGGCCTGATTGAGAGCGGAGCCCGGCTGGAAGCGCTGCAGGTCAAGGGCGTCGATCCGGCACAGGAGCCGCGCCTGAGCGCGCTGCCGCAGTTTGTGGCAGACAACGCCTGGTCCTCCTTTGCCGCCGGTAAACAGCAGATCATCCTCGGCGGCGGCATTGCCAAATCGCTGAATGTGAAGCAGGGCGACTGGATCACCATCATGATCCCGAATAACGATGGTGATAATAAACTGCTGCAGCCAAAACGCATCCGGCTGCAGGTGAGTGGCATCCTGCAACTCAGCGGTATGCTCGATCACAGCCTGGCGCTGGTGCCGCTGGCTGATGCCCAGCACTATCTGGAGATGGGGGAGAGCGTCTCCGGCATCGCCCTGAAGATGACCGACCCGTTCCAGGCGGTTAAGCTGGTGCGCGAGGCCGGTGAGGCGACCCGCTCTTACGTCTACATTAAGAGCTGGATCGGCACTTACGGCTACATGTACCGCGACATTCAGATGATCCGCGCCATTATGTATCTGGCAATGGTACTGGTGATTGGCGTCGCCTGCTTCAACATCGTCTCCACACTGGTGATGGCGGTGAAAGATAAGAGCAGCGACATTGCGGTCCTGCGTACCCTGGGGGCCAAAGACCGCCTGATCCGTGCCATCTTTATCTGGTACGGGCTGCTGGCAGGTCTGCTGGGCAGCGTCAGCGGCGTGGTCGCGGGCGTGCTGGTGGCGCTGAACCTGACGAAACTGGTGCGCGGACTGGAGTCGATCACCGGTCATCATCTGCTGGCGGGCGATATTTACTTTATCGACTTTCTGCCGTCGGAACTGCACTGGATTGATGTGTTCTCAGTACTGATTACTGCGATTCTGTTGAGTCTGCTGGCGAGCTGGTATCCCGCCAGACGCGCCAGCCGCATTGACCCGGCTCGGGTTTTAAGCGGTCAGTAGGACAATGCGGCGCGAGTGATTATCGCGCCGCTTTTGTTTAAGACCTTTGCTATGGGGTTCTGCCCCCGGCAACCGTTACTATCGGGTGATGTTTACCCGGAATCTGTTCAGAGCAGCTCGCCGCAGCTGCTACGCCAGGAGATTTTATGCGAACACCACGTCGCCGCATACGACTTGCCCGCCTGAAGAAAACCCGGCGAAAAGTGCATCAGCGCTTTCGTCAGCGCATATTTGAGCGCGATCGTCAGGCCGAACTGGCCGCCCACCCTCTGCCGCATGTGGTGATCCTGACCGGCGCAGGTATTTCCGCCGAGTCCGGCATTCGTACATTTCGCGCGGCTGACGGTCTTTGGGAAGAGCATCACGTAGAAGATGTGGCGACACCGGAAGGCTTTCAGCGCGATCCCGCGCTGGTGCAGCGCTTCTACAATGCGCGCCGTCAGCAGCTGCAGCAGCCAGAGATTCAGCCCAATGCGGCCCATCTGGCGCTGGCGGAGCTGGAGCAGGTGTTAGGCGATAATTTTCTGCTGGTTACGCAGAACATCGACAACCTGCATGAGCGCGCCGGAAACAGCCGGGTGCTGCATATGCACGGCGAGCTGTTAAAAGTGCGCTGTGTGACCAGCGGCCAGGTGATTGAGTGGAGCGGCGATATCACTCCTGACGATCGTTGCACCTGCTGCCAGTTTCCCTCCGCACTTCGACCGCATGTGGTCTGGTTTGGTGAGATGCCGCTGGGCATGGAGCAGATTTATCAGGCGCTGGAACAGGCCGACTATTTTATCGCCATCGGCACCTCGGGCCACGTCTATCCGGCGGCGGGCTTTGTTCACGAAGCCAGACTGCAGGGCGCGCATACCGTTGAGCTGAACCTGGAGCCGAGCCAGGTGGGCAACGAGTTTGCCGAGCGGCATTACGGCCTGGCGAGTGAAGTGGTGCCGGAGTTCGTGCATAAGCTACTGCGCGGTCTTTATAAATAAACAGGGGCGGCGATGGCCGCCCCTGTTGTTATCGACGACGTCTGCCCCGATGCAACAATCTCGTCATCCGGCGTTTTTTTCGGGCTTATTACTTTGCTGAAGGTCAGCGACAGCGCTAACCTGTCTGCTGATGATTTTACGCAACGTTGTGACAGGCCGATCGGTGAATAATACCGCACAGCACTTTTAAAGGATGGGATATGGAACAGTTACTTGAGCGCTTTTTAAGTTATGTGGCCGTTGAAACTCAGGCTAAGCCGCAGGCGCGCCAGGTGCCCAGCAGCGAAGGGCAGTGGACGCTGGCACGGCAGCTGCAGGAAGAGCTGCTGGCGCTGGGATTTGTCGATGTCACCTTAAGCGATCACTGCTGTGTTATGGGCACGCTGCCCGCCAATGTCGACTGGCCCACCCCGGTCATCGGTTTCATCTCCCACATGGATACGTCGCCCGATTTCACGGCGAAGCATGTGAATCCCCAGATCATTGAAAACTATCGCGGCGGCGACATCGCGCTGGGAAGTGGCAATGAGATCCTGTCGCCGGTCATGTTCCCGGTGCTGCACAAATTAATCGGTCATACGCTGATTACCACCGACGGCAAAACCCTGCTCGGTGCGGATGACAAAGCGGGCATTGCAGAGATCATGACGGCGATGGCGCAGCTGGCGGCGAGTGATACGCCGCACGGGGCGATCCGCGTGGCCTTTACGCCTGACGAAGAGATCGGACGCGGCACTTCTCACTTTGATGTGGAAGGCTTCGCCGCCGACTGGGCCTATACCATTGATGGCAGCGATCTGGGTGAGTTCGAATATGAGAACTTCAATGCCGCCTCGGCCACGGTCCGCATCGTCGGCAACAACGTCCACCCTGGCTCCGCCAAAGGGGTGATGGTGAATGCGCTGGAGCTGGCAAATCAGTTCCACGCGGCGGTACCGGCCCGTGAGAAACCGCAGTTTACCGACGGCTACGAGGGCTTCTATCATCTGCATCAGATCAAGGGCAGTGTCGAGCACGCCGAGATGCTCTACATCATCCGTGACTTTGAAACGGAAAGTTTTGAACAGCGGAAACAGACGCTACTGCAGATCGCTGCGGAGATTAACAAAACCCTGCATCCTGACTGTTCCGTCACCGTTGAGATCACCAACAGCTATCGCAACATGCGTGAAAAAGTCGAGCCGTTCCCGCATATCATTGACCTGGCCCTGCAGGCGATGCGTGACTGCGGCATTGAACCGGTGGTGAAACCGATTCGTGGCGGCACCGATGGGTCGTCGCTGTCGTGGAAAGGGCTGCCCTGTCCGAACATCTTTACCGGGGGGTACAACTATCACGGCAAGCACGAGTTCGCCTCGCTGAACATCATGGCGAAAACGGTGGAAGTGATTGTGCGTCTGTCAGAACTGGCGGCGCAGAAGAAGGGATAATGAGAGAAGGCTCTCTGACCTGAGGGGCAGAGAGCCTGATTCCGGAAGCGGCCTACCGGTTATTCGTCACCAAAATACCAGTACCCGGCATTCACCAGACCGGCGATCTGCGCCAGCACTGCCGGATCATCCAGCGCATCGCCCAGATCATCCAGCGTGATGCGGGAGTGATGCGCCAGCACCGCCATCACCTCAGGGCGTGAACACTCGACCCGCTCACCGTTGACATACACCGCATCGCCAACCGTTAATACACGCAGGCCGCCCAGGCGGCTCAGGGCATCGCCCTGCTGCAGCGCATCATAAATTTCATCAGGCTGATAAGGCGGCTCCGGCGGGGCCACATCAAGCTCATGGCGCGACTGCGAAATAAATTCGCCAAACCAGTGCGCGAAATGCTCCGGCTGGTTAACGACATCCAGCATCAGCTGACGCACACCTTCAATCTCCTGCGGCAGGATCTGCGACGGGCATTCGCGCGCCGGGACATCCGGGTCGCTGAAGCGCAGGCTGCCCAGCTCATTTGCCAGAGCATAATCCGCAAAGCCGCTGATGAGCTCGCGGCCACTGGGGGCACGGAAACCGACAGAGTAGTTCAGGGCGTTCTCCAGCGAATAGCCTTCGTGCGGGAATCCTGGTGGAATGTAGAGGATATCGCCCGGCTCCAGCTCTTCGTCAATGATGGCGTCGAACGGCTCAACCTGCAGCAGATCGGGATGCGGGCAGTGCTGCTTCATCGGCACTTTTTCACCGACGCGCCAGCGACGGCGACCGGTTCCCTGAATAATAAAGACATCGTACTGATCAAAATGGGGGCCGACGCCGCCGCCAGGTACAGCAAACGACACCATCAGGTCATCAATGCGCCAGTCAGGCAGGAAACGGAAAGGGCGCATCAGCGCAGCAGAGGGTTCGTGCCAGTGATTGACCGCCTGTACCAGCAGCGACCAGTTGTTCTCGCCCAGGTGATCGTAGCTCTCAAACGGGCCGTGGCTGACCTGCCATTTGCCATCCTGATGGCTGACAAGGCGGCTATCCACCTCGTTTTCCATCGCCAGTCCGGCCAGTTCATCCGGTGAAATCGGATCGACAAAGTCTTTAAAGCCACGCTTCAGCACCACCGGGCGTTTCTGCCAGTAGCGCTGAATAAAATCGGGCCAGTTAAGATCGAGCTGATAGTCCATAAAAGAGTTCCGCTTAGGGCTGTAAATGCCAGCAAGTATAACAGCCCGGCGGCTTTTCTACTCGCGGCGATGTTCGACTTCCTGCCGCTGAAAGATCACTTCCATGCGGGTTCCGCCGAGTGCACTGCCGGAGGCGATGACGTTACCTTCATACTGCTCAAGAATGTCGCGCACCACGGCCAGACCTAACCCCTGGCCGGGACGCAGCGTATCGGCCCGCTGTCCGCGAACAAACACCAGGTCGCGCTTGCTTTCAGGGATGCCCGGGCCATCGTCATCGATATAGAGATGCAGCGCCTTGTCGCTCTGAAACGCGCTTACTTCGATAAATTCCAGGCAATATTTGCAGGCGTTATCGAGCACGTTACCCAGCACTTCCATAAAGTCATTCTGGTCACCCACAAAGGTCAGCTCCGGGGAGATATCCAGGGTAATCGCCACGCCCTTACGCTGATAGACTTTATTCAGGGCCGAACAGAGGCTGTCGAGCAGGCCAGAGACCGAATGCAGATCGCGCTGCAGCGGATTGTGATCGGCCTGCATACTGGCGCGGTGCAGGTAATATCCGACCTGCTGCGAGATACGACTGATCTGCTCCAGCATCACCGGTTCTGCCTCTTCCACCGTCAGCTCTTTGCCGTTGCGCAGCGAGCGCAGCGTACTCTGCAATACGGCCAGCGGCGTTTTCAGGCTGTGGGTCAGGTCAGAGAGGGTGGTGCGATAGCGGGTATAACGCTGCCGCTCATTGGTCAGCAGCAGATTGAGATTGCGCACCAGGCTGCGCAGCTCCTGTGGGGGATTGTCGTCCAGGTTTTCGCGCTGACTGGTCTCCAGTTCACGCACCTGCTGAGTCAGCGCACCGATTGGCCGCAGACTCCAGTGCGCGGCCAGCCACAGCAACGGAACAATCAGGATCAGGTTGGCGGCCAGCACGTAGCTGAACCACGACCAGACCACGTCCGAGTGCTGAAGCTCCTGCGGGATCGAGTCGACCACCACGATGGTGAGCGCAGGCAGATTGGTGGTGGCATCGTAACGGTTGACAGCCACCGAGTGGGTAAAGGTATCGTTGCTGTCGTTATCCCAGTCGTTGAGGCGTCGCTGCGCATTCAGGTTGTTCCCCATCGCCAGCATGCTGGTGCGGTTGCTGGTGTCAATCTCGTAAAAATCGGGCTTCAGCAGCCATTCATGGCGGATCTTTTTGCGGATATCCGGAACGTCGCGCTGCTGCCACAGCAGCTTGCCGCGCTCGTCGTAGATAAACACCAGCGTCGGGAAGTTGAGCGTCATCCGCTCCGGCTGGGCGATGGTGAGCTTGTTGTCATGCCATTGCGCCAGCGTAAAGAAGAGGTTGCTCTCACCACGCATGACGCGATAGGTGTTTTTATCAAAGCTCACCACATAGCCAATCACCGCGACCATGCCGTAAGAGAGGGAGAGAAACAGAACAATCGCTGCGGAGGCCAGCAGAAAGCGGGCGCGCAGCGAAATCGGGCGATAACGATTAAACCAGGACATGGTCAGAGATCAAAGCGGTAACCCTGGCCACGCACGGTGGCGATCACGTCAGTGGGGTGCAGCGCTAGAATCTTTTTGCGCAGGCGGCCCATCAGTACGTCGATGGTGTGGCTTTCACGCAGTTCCGCATCCGGGTAGAGCTGGAGCATCAGCGAATCTTTGCTGACCACTTTGCCCGCGTTACGAATCAGCGTCTCGACGATGGTGTACTCAAAGGCGGTGAGCTTCACCGGCTGTTCATTGACGGTGAGTTCCCGGCGGGAGAGATCGACCTGAAAGGGGGCCATATCGATAATCTGCGAGGCGTGACCGCTGTTGCGACGCATCAGCGCCTGCAGCCGGGCGGCCACCTCTTCAATATGAAACGGTTTGGTCACGTAGTCGTCGGCACCGGCTTCCAGCGCTTCGACTTTGGCCTGCCACCCTTCGCGGGCTGTCAGCACCAGAATGGGCTGGCGCACGGCGTCGCCGCGCCAGCGACGGATCAGCGACATGCCATCTTCATCCGGCAGACCGAGGTCCACCAGCGCGATATCGGGCAGATGTTCCCGAAGAAAATAGTCGGCTTCTTTGGCGTCTTCGGCGGCATCGACCTGATGGCCCATGTCACGTAACTGGACGGCGAGATGATGGCGCAGCAGGGCATTGTCTTCAACAACCAGAACACGCATAGAAATTCCTTACACTCTGTTTGAGTCAACCTGCAGAAAGTATACGCGAAATGTATTAAACAGGATGTTAACGCAGACCGGAGTGAGCCGGTCTGCGGCGGGCATTATTTCAGATCGTCCACCATCCGGACAGCGCGACCGATATAGTTTGCTGGCGTCATCTGCTTCAGACGCACTTTTTCCTCTTCCGGCAGCGCCAGGCTGTCGATAAAGGTCTGCATACCGGCGGCATCCACGCGTTTGCCGCGCGTCAGCTCTTTCAGCTTCTCATAAGGCTTCTCGATACCGTAACGGCGCATCACCGTCTGGATCGGCTCCGCCAGCACTTCCCAGTTGTGATCCAGTTCGTCCAGCAGACGTTCGCGGTTCACTTCCAGTTTTGAGATGCCTTTCAGCGTCGCCTGATAGGCGATCAGCGCATAACCGACGCCGACGCCAAGGTTACGCAGCACGGTAGAGTCGGTCAGGTCACGCTGCCAGCGCGACACCGGCAGTTTGCTGGCCAGATGCTGCATGACTGCATTCGCCAGACCCAGGTTGCCTTCGGAGTTTTCGAAGTCGATCGGGTTGACCTTATGCGGCATCGTTGACGAGCCAATCTCGCCCGCAATGGTTTTCTGTTTAAAATGGTTCAGCGCCACGTAGCCCCAGATATCGCGATCAAAGTCGATCAGGATGGTGTTAAAGCGGGCGATGCAGTCGAACATCTCGGCGATATAGTCGTGCGGCTCGATCTGCGTGGTGTAGGGGTTCCAGGTGATCCCCAGCGAGGTGACAAAATCCTCGCTCAGCGCGTGCCAGTCCACTTCCGGGTAGGCAGCAATGTGGGCGTTGTAGTTGCCCACTGCGCCGTTGATTTTGCCCAGCACTTCGATCTGCTTCAGCTGACGTAACTGACGCTCAAGGCGGTACGCCACGTTTGCCATCTCTTTACCCATGGTTGACGGCGTTGCCGGCTGTCCGTGGGTGCGGGAGAGCAGCGGAATATCACGGTATTCGCTGGCCAGACCCTTCACCGCACCGATCAGCTGTTCCCAGTAAGGCAGCAGCACGTCACGGCGGGCTGTTTCCAGCATCAGCGCGTGCGACAGGTTGTTGATATCTTCCGAGGTGCAGGCGAAGTGGATAAATTCAGAGACGGCGTGCAGCGCAGGCGTGTCGGCAACTTTTTCTTTCAGGAAGTATTCGACCGCTTTCACATCGTGGTTGGTGGTGCGTTCGATGGTTTTGATGCGCGCGGCATCTTCTTCGGAAAAACCGGCGACAATCGCATCAAGGAAAGCGTTTGCGTCAGCGTCAAATGCAGGAACTTCCTTGATCTCTGCGGTCGCGGCCAGTTTTTGTAACCAGCGAACTTCAACCTCAACGCGGAATTTCAGCAGACCAAATTCGCTGAAAATCGCACGCAGCGGGCTGACTTTGTCGCCGTAACGACCATCGACAGGTGAGACGGCGGTCAGAGAGGATAATTCCATCAGTGCAACTCCTGAATCATTTAGCAGTGTTTGGCCACACCGACTTAGTAGGTCAGTGGCAGCCGGGATAAGAGGGTTTTCGCTTCACGCAGCAAACGCTGACGCGAGAACATCAGTTGCAGTCGGCCACCACCGACCTGCTGCCAGAGCACCGCCGCGCGGATACCGGCCAGCAGGGTGGCGCGCACTTTACTCTGAACCTGGCTGTTCTGCAGCACGGCAGGTGAACCGGTCACCTGAATCCGCGGGCCAAGCGGGCTGATGACATCGACATAGATGCCCGCCATGGCGCTGAGAATGGTATCGGATTCCAGCTCATAATGCGCCAGCTGGCGATCCAGCTGACTGATGCGCTGCGCCAGGGTCGCCATGGCAGACTTGCTGGCGCTGAGTTTACGTTCCAGCACCATCATGCTCAGGGTGTAACGGGTCAGTTCGGCACCGGCGCCCTGGCGACTGCTGCTGTTCAGCACCGCTATCAGGGTTTCCAGCCCGAGACGCAGGTTGGCTTCATTGTTGCCAAACACGGCCAGCGTGGAGTCAGGATTGAGATCCAGCACGCTGCGCAGCGAAACGGTCAGCGCCTCTGGCTGGCAGTGACCCTGCTGAGCCAGCTGCTGCACCAGATGCGCGGACTGACAGATGCCCGCCAGCGCCAGCGTAATTTCCTGATAATTTTTCGCCACGGTTACTCCTGTTTACGCGTCATCAATAGGGGCTGCGCCCGCTTACTCTGTCACGAAAGGCAGACGCTGTTCGATAATACCGCCACCGAGGCAGACATCGCCAAGATAAAAGACCGCAGACTGGCCGGGCGTCACCGCCGCAACCGGCTCATCAAAGCGCACTTCAATCCGATCGTCACCGTGAGGAATAATCTCACAGGGAATATCGGTCTGACGATAACGGGTTTTCACGGTGCAGCGAAGCGGGGCGGTGATCGGCTGACGATCGACCCAGTGCAGCTGCTGCGCAATCAGTCCCACCGACATCAGACGCGGATGATCGCCGCCCTGAGCGACAATCAGGCGGTTCCGCGCCACATCTTTGTCGACCACATACCAGGGATCATCTTTGCTCTCTTTCAGGCCACCGATACCCAGGCCTTTACGCTGTCCCAGGGTGTGGTACATCAGCCCCTGGTGCTCACCGACGATCTGGCCGTCAGTGGTTTCAATCTCGCCTGGCTGGGCCGGCAGATAGCGTGCCAGGAAGTCGCGGAATTTACGCTCGCCGATAAAGCAGATGCCGGTCGAATCTTTCTTCTTCGCGGTAATCAGGTCCAGCTCTTCAGCGATGCGGCGCACTTCCGGCTTTTCCAGCTCGCCGACCGGGAACAGGCTCTGCGCAATCTGCTGGTGGCTCAGGGTGTAGAGGAAGTAGCTCTGATCTTTGTTGCCATCCAGGCCGCGCAGCAGCTGGCTCTGGCCAGCGACATCCTGACGGCGCACATAGTGACCGGTAGCGATGAAGTCAGCGCCGAGATCCTCAGCCGCGAACTCCAGGAACGCTTTGAATTTGATCTCTTTGTTACAGAGAATATCGGGGTTAGGGGTGCGGCCCGCTTTATACTCTTCGAGGAAATGCTCGAAGACGTTATCCCAGTATTCCGCGGCAAAGTTAACCTTGTGTAGCTTCATACCCAGCTTGTCGCACACCGCTTGCGCATCCGCCAGATCGTCCGCGGCGGTACAATACTCCTCGCCATCGTCCTCCTCCCAGTTCTTCATGAACAGGCCTTCAACCTGGTAACCCTGCTGCTGCAGTAACCAGGCGGAAACGGAAGAATCGACGCCGCCGGACATACCGACGATCACTTTTTTCTGGCTGTTGTCAGACATGACACGCTCGCATTACGATAAAAAAACAGGCGGCGCATTCTATCATGCAGAAGGCAGACGCGCACCCTCGTGAAACGGCCACCGGAACGGGCTGACCAGATGAAGCGGGTAGCGCGAGCCCTGTTGCCACAGGCGGACGCTCTCCGCCACCAGCGGCGAACGCAGGTTAGAAGCCGTGAGAATCTGCGCTGGCGGCAGCCACCAGCAGCAGTCGATGTCGCTGTCCTGCGGCTCCGGCACCACTTTTTCCGGCAGATCGACCCCAAACAGAAAACGCACAAAAGGCGTGGTGTCGGGGGCTATCCACTGGTTAATCGCAATGAAATAGTCCATCTGCGCCACGATGCCGGTCTCTTCATAGAGTTCACGCGCCGCGGCTTCATGCAGCGTTTCATCCGCTTCCAGATGGCCGGCTGGCTGATTCCAGGTGGCGCGTCCGTTGATGGTCTCTTCCACCACCAGCAGCTCACCTTCTGCCTGAACCAGACAGGCGACCGTAACATGAGGTTTAAACATCCCTTCTCCGCAATTGTTAACCTGAGGTTATGAAAGTTCGGTTGTCAGACAGGCTCTGTGCTGATCTCCCGCCACGCTCCGGGGGCCAGATCGTCGAGGCTGTAGTGACCCATGGCATAGCGAATCAGGCGCAGGGTAGGAAAGCCGATGTGGGCGGTCATGCGGCGAACCTGACGATTACGCCCCTCATACAGCGTGACCTTCAGCCACTGCGTCGGAATGTTTTTACGCTCGCGGATCGGCGGCTGGCGTGGCCAGAGCCATTCGGGTTCATCGACTTTTTCCACGCCAGCGGGCAGGGTCGGGCCATCTTTCAGATTAACCCCATCCCGCAGCGGCTGCAGATCCGCCTCCTGTGGCGCGCCTTCGACCTGCACGTAGTAGATTTTGCCGGTGCGTTTGCCGGGCTGAGTCAGCGCGGCCTGCAGGGCGCCGTCGTTGGTCAGCACCATCAGGCCTTCACTGTCGCGATCGAGGCGGCCTGCGGCATAGACCCCGGCAACAGTAACAAAATCCTTCAGGGTGCGGCGGCCCGCTTCATCCGTAAACTGCGGCAGAACGTCGAAGGGTTTGTTAAAGAGAATCACGCGGCGCGGGGCCGCAGGGCGGGCAGGCGTACGTCGCGCATCACGCGCCGGACGGCTGAATCGTTTATCCTGGTGAATTCGTTGAGAAGTTTTTCGCATGGGCTTTGCAGTCAGAAACATTCGGCGCATTATAACGTGAAATTGCGGTGATTGGCGTGGCGGAAATATTCAAGTAGTATTGACGCGCATCTTACAAATCATTAACAAACGCCCAGGAGAGGTTAATGGAAAGCAAAGTAGTTGTTCCGGCGGAAGGTCAAAAAATCACCCTGAATCAGGGCAAGCTGACAGTGCCAAACAATCCGATCATTCCTTACATCGAGGGTGACGGTATCGGTGTTGATGTTTCCCCGGTCATGCTGAAAGTGGTCGACGCGGCGGTGAAGAAAGCCTACAACGGCGAGCGTAAAATCTCCTGGATGGAGATTTACACCGGTGAGAAATCAGTCGAACTCTACGGCCAGGACGTCTGGCTGCCTCAGGAAACCCTCGATTTAATCAAAGAATATCGCGTTGCGATCAAAGGTCCACTGACCACTCCGGTCGGCGGCGGTATTCGTTCACTGAACGTGGCCCTGCGTCAGGAGCTTGACCTCTACGTCTGCCTGCGTCCGGTTCGTTACTACAAAGGCACGCCAAGCCCGGTTAAACGTCCTGAAGAGACCGACATGGTGATCTTCCGTGAAAACTCCGAAGATATCTATGCGGGTATCGAGTGGAAAGCGGGCTCTGCCGAAGCGGACAAAGTGATCAAGTTCCTGCGCGAAGAGATGGGCGTGAAGAAAATCCGCTTCCCTGAGCAGTGCGGTATCGGCGTTAAGCCATGCTCCGAAGAGGGAACCAAGCGTCTGGTGCGTGCGGCAGTGGAATACACCATCACCAACGATCGTGATTCACTGACCCTGGTTCACAAAGGCAACATCATGAAGTTCACCGAAGGCTCTTTCAAAGACTGGGGATACCAGTTAGTGAAAGAAGAGTTCGGCGGCGAGCTGATCGACGGCGGCCCGTGGATGAAGTTCAAAAACCCGAACACCGGCAAAGAGATCATCGTTAAAGATGTGATCGCGGATGCGTTCCTGCAGCAGATCCTGCTGCGTCCGGCTGAATATGACGTTATCGCCTGTATGAACCTGAACGGTGACTACATCTCTGACGCCCTGGCGGCTCAGGTCGGTGGTATCGGTATCGCACCTGGCGCCAACATCGGTGACGAGTGCGCGCTGTTTGAAGCCACGCACGGCACTGCGCCGAAGTATGCAGGCCAGGATAAAGTGAACCCAGGTTCCGTGATCCTGTCGGCAGAGATGATGCTGCGCCACCTGGAGTGGTTCGAAGCGGCTGACCTGATCGTTAAAGGTGTTGAAGGCGCTATCGCCAACAAGACCGTGACTTACGATTTCGAACGCCTGATGGATGGCGCTAAACTGCTGAAATGTTCAGAGTTTGGTGACGCGATCATCGAAAATATGTAATGTCTGATGCGGCCGGCACAGGGTCATGCTCTGTGCCGGCTTTTTTGTGCCCGCGTTCCACGCTTTTCTCTTTCTCCGCCTCACGTGATCCTTCAGTGACATCATCGCGTTTTAATATTTCTGTAAATCGGATTGTCTGATGCCACTGCAAAAAAAGGCAGCGCCCCTGCATCGGCCATTCTTCAGCGTCTGAATCCCGTTACTGTAAACACTCATTCATAAGGAGGATTTATGGACGCAAAATATACCAAAGACGCGATTTATATCTGTCGCCTGATGTTCGGTCAGGTTGTGCTGGAATTACTGGCGGATAATCAGGCCGTCACGAACCGCGCCCTGGAGGAGAAAATCAAGCGGATGTTACCCGATGCCCAGCCTGGGCTGATTTATCGGGTCGCCCTTGAGTTGTTAGACGACAGGCTCCATTAATCCCGTCCTGAAAACTGCGTGCCCGGCATACTCTGTGCCGGGCCGAATGATCCTGACGCTCTCCCTGTCGGAAACCGGCTAACTGCCCAAACCTGTTAAGCGTATTCATCCGCTCTGCCCGGCCTCATGTTTCAACAATATGGCAACTGTTGAACCAATCTGACACTTCGCTGACTAATCAGCTGACTGTACCGTTACGTTAGCATTCCACGAGCGTTAACGGGGACGTCTTATTTTTAGCCAGCCAGCACAGACTGTGCGCAGAGGATGTCAGACATGCGGGTTTTAATTATTTGCAGGGATAATATTGGCGACACGTTACTGACCACGCCGCTCATCAGTGCGCTGGCGCAGTCGGGACAGTATCAGGTCGATGTACTGACGAACAATTACGCCGCCCCTGTGCTGGCGCACAACCCCGATATCCGGCAGCTCTTCTTTTACACCAAACTGCATCACCGGGAGTCAGGGCAGGGAAGGGTGACCTGCCTGTTGCAGCGGCTGAAGCTGATGCTGACCCTGAAAAAGCAACGCTATGAGGTGGTGATACTGGCGAAAAGCCGCTGGGATCAGCATGGCCTGAAATGGGTAAAGAGCCTCCGTCCGGCAAGAGTCATCGCCCTGGGAGAGCAGTCACATCCTCTGATTACCGACCTGCTGCCACCGCCCGACCCGTCGCCGTGCCATATCAGCGAAACTCTGTTCAGCCTGGGACGCCCCTTCAATCTCCGTGAAAACAGACCGGGCAGACTGACGCTGCGGCCTGACGCCACCCTTGCCGCCAGCCTGCGCGACACTTACGCAATTGATAGCGACCTCCCGGTCTATGCGCTGCAAATCAGCGCCCGTAAGCCGAGCCAGCAGTGGGAAGCGACACGTTTTGCCGGACTGGCTGAGAAAATTGCCGCTCACCACCCCTGCCAGATCATGCTGCTGTGGTCACCCGGCAGTCGCGATAATCCGCGTCATCCGGGTGATGATGAAAAAGCCGCAGAAATTATGGCGCTCTGTCCGCACCTGCCGATCAGAGCGGTCTCAACTACCAGCCTGCCGCAACTGATCGCGGCGATGTCGTTATGTCAGGGGCTCGTGAGCAGTGATGGCGGGGCGATGCACATCGGTGCGGCGCTGGGATTGCCGGTGGTGGCGCTGTTCGGCGACAGCGACCCGGCGTGCTGGCATCCCTGGCAGGTGAATTATCAGGTGCTGCAGCCCGCGTCACGGAATGTTAACGCGCTGAACAGCTGTGAAGTCTATGACGCCGTTGTCCACACCCTGATTCAGTCATCCTCTTCAGGCCAGCATCCCCGGCTGGCCGCCTCAGACAGCATCGCGATGGTGACAGGGCGGTAAGCCGGTTCAGCGCCGGCTCTGAATCCGGGAGTGAAAGCAAAGCGTCGCCGTTGCGCTGCCGGAAAATAGCGGGACTCATCATAATGGTCGGCGCTGACGTTGAACGTGAGAAAAAAGTCGCTCATCAGCAGCGCAAATTCCACCTCATTCAGCGGAAGCTGTTGCAGGTGAAAACCCGGCCGGTCCACTCTGCGGAACCAGCCCAGCGGGGTCGGCTGATTATGATATTCAATCAGCGTAATAATGGCGGCAGATAAGCGGTTCATTATCCCACCAGTTGCGCCACGGCCTGCTCAACCTCTTCCGCCTTAATCGACGCCATGGGATGCTGCGTCGCCGTCTTGTCCGGACGGTGAATGATAATGTGGCGATCGCTGTCCTGACAGGGGCCGGTATAGCGCGGGTTAGCGGTGGAGAAGAGGCTGACGGTCGGGGTCTGCGCCGCCACGGCGATGTGCAGCGGGCCGGTGTCGCCGGTGACCAGCAGATCCAGCGAGCGGATCAGGGTAATCAGGCCACTGAGGTTTGTTTTGCCCGCCATTGGCGTCACATTTTTCCGGCAGTGCGGCGGCAGGCTGGCGATAAATGCCTGCTCAAGCGGTTGCTCAGCCGCTGTACCGGTCACAACGATTTCACTGTCAGGCCAGCGCGCAAGCAGGGCGGTGGCCAGCTGACTGAACGACTCCAGCGGCCAGCGGCGGATATCTTTCGATGCCCCCAGCTGAAACCCGATGCGGCGATGCGACGCGTTTGCCGTGGCACTGCTATTGAGCTCTGGCAGATGCATCCGGGTCTGCTGCGTCTCTGCGCCCAGTGCTTCAATTAATTTCAGCTTACGCTTGATGGTGTGGTCGTCGAAATAACCCGAATAGTGGTCGAGATATTTATTCAGTACCGGCGATTCGCTGCCGTAATGGTCGCGTAAAATAGCCTGACTGCCGGTCAGTACCGAGCTCATAATATCGTAGGGGAAATGCGCGTGTAATATGACGGACAGTTCTGGTTTATGGCGACGCAGTTTGAAAAATAACGGCAGAAAATTTGCCAGTTTGTTATCCCAGATATAAATCTTATCGAACCAGGGATAGCGGCTGACGAGATCCTTATTTTTCAGGCTGGAGACCAGAATAAATTTACTGGCAGGAAAGCGTTTTTTCAGGCTCCAGATAGCGGGCGTATTCATCAAGAAATCGCCCAGCGCGGTGGTGGAATAGATGACCACGGTCTCCGGGTTCAGCTGCTGCAGGGCCTGCGGTTGTCTTCTGCCGGAAAATCGAGAATAAAGCGTTAAAAGGCGGTCTATCAGATAAATCTTTTTTTTCTTCACGTCTCAATTCTCTTTCACGTAGCAATTATATTAAACAAAAAATCATTATGCGTGATTAGAGAATAGTTTCAGCGAGAAAGTTCATTACGGAAATGTTTTTTTAAACGCTGTAGAGGATCTGTTTAAATTGTTTCCACAATTTCTGTGTTGTTTATTCAGGGTATATTTACAGGATTGCGTAAAGAGAGTAGGGGTTTATTGAAAAGGACTGGGATGAATCTTAAAAAATTATTTTATTTTGCATGTGATGTTAATTGCAGTAATAACTAATAGCAGGATAACAATGAGTGACATTATTTTATGCGCGCTATCGGTTAATGCCGCGCACTAAAAACAGACCCCGGCGTCAGAGCCGGGGCCGGGAATCAGGACTGAGGCTGACCCACCGGGCCGGAGCCGAGCGTGCCGCCTGGTGATGACTGACCGCTTGGCGCATGAGGACGTCCATCTTCTTTAATCGCGCTGCTCTGGTGTGAGCAGCCCGCCAGAGAGGTCAGCGTCGCTGCAACGAGCAGCAGGGCAGGAATTGTTTTCATAAGGTCACCTTGATGTTGTCAGAAAAAGGGAAGCTCACTTAATCATAGTGACTGACCGCGATCTGGCCTGAAAAGGGTTATTTTTCAGATGTTTCTCAGCGGCACGTCGCTGTGAGCGAAAAAAAACGGAAGCCACCGGCTTCCGTTCTGCTGACGTTCTGCAGGATTACTTGCGGCCTAGCAGAAAGCCGAGGATAACACCAACGCCTGCCGCAACAGCCAGACCGGCAACAGGATTAGACTGAACCTGATCCTTGATGCAGTCGGCAGCATCGCGTGCCGCGTAGCTTGCCTGGTTGGCATAACGGCGCGCGGCGCCTTTAGCCTGATGCTCAGAAGAGCCGGTTGCTGCGCCCCATTGTTCC
The DNA here is from genome assembly GCF_026104315.1 of Pantoea anthophila. Classification (NCBI taxonomy): domain Bacteria; kingdom Pseudomonadati; phylum Pseudomonadota; class Gammaproteobacteria; order Enterobacterales; family Erwiniaceae; genus Pantoea; species Pantoea anthophila. The sequence goes on along the minus strand of NZ_CP110473.1, from coordinate 2,416,188 downwards.
TGAACTGCGCCAGCGGCTTCTTTTACTTTATCTTCGATTTTTCCTGACATCTGTTGCTCCTTGGTTTTAAGTGAGACACTCAAAGCGTAGCAAAGATAGTGAATCCTGCTCCGTCAGAGGCAAATCAGAGGCAAAAAAATTATGTCCGGCTGTTAATGGCGCGGTGTCAGCGGCTCAGCCGGAGGCGAAGCAGGGCAGAGACAGGGCTATTGCAGCAGCACGCCCTGGAGCAGACTGGCCTCCACGATGGTCACCTCGTTGATTTTCAGCGCCTCCATGTAGCCTTCAACCAGCAACAGATTGCTGACGTCCATGGCGCGATAGTCGCCTGACAGTTCACTATCACCCTTCCAGACCTGCTGCTGAGAGAGCTGACGCAATGCTGCCAGGGTGTAGTGATGGGGTCTGCCCGGTAACTGATTGCGGATGGAGAACCCGTGCACACCACCAATACCGATGACCCGGCGACCCGCCACATCCTGTTTGATCTGCGGGCTGACCTCGTTAGTAGCATAAAACTGCACGAAACGCAGCACAGATTGCCGCCAGGAGCCAATCGGGTTGGGTGACGGGGCATCCGGGCTGTTCTTCAGCACGCGCAGGATAAAGTTTTTCAGCGTCACGGAAGCCAGCTTCCCCTGATAGATATCGGCCACCGGCTGACCGGCCTGCTGTCGCCAGGCGGTCATCTGCATCGATCCGCCGCCAATATCCCAGACCAGCAACTGCTCATCACGGATCGCGGGATCGTTCAGCGCGGCTCTGGCGGAGAGGAAGCCGAGCTTCGCCTCCTGCTGCTGTGAGATCAGGCTGATTTGCGCCCCGGTCTGCCGCTGCAGATCGTCAATGACCGCCTGGCCATTGCGGGCGTTGCGAAACACGGCGGTCGCCACGCCGCTGATCCGCTGAGGATGAAAGCGCTGAGCATGGGCCAGAAGCTGCTGCAGCGCCGCGGCGCCCTGGCGGGCGATCGCCGGCGTGAGCTGATTGTCGGGAGCATGTGCCAGCGCATCGTTCCAGGCGACGGCGCGCTGATCCTGATAGAGCACTTTTTCAATGCGCGACTGGCAGACATTGACGCGGGCCACCGCGATTTTGGTGGTGCCGGAACCGATATCAAGACCGGCGCGAATTTGCTGGCAGCGATCGGCCAGGGCAGACGTGGCGAAAAAGAGCGAACAGAAGAGGGTAACAGCAGACAGTGCAGCAGAACGCATAGCGACTCCGGATGCCAGGGGGATCAGCGTGAGCGGGCCGTGACGCAGGCCGGATAAACGCTTACCAGAAAATGACGCAGGTGATCGAAACACCATTCGGCGTCGTCAGCCTGCGGACAATAGAACTGAACGGTGATCTTTTCATAGTCGCGCTGACGCTGGCGCAGAGGCGACCAGCTCCAGTCGAGCACCGAGCGGGCATAATTTACCAGCGTTTCCGCAGGCAGGTTATGCTGCTTCTCCTGCCCGGCCAGGTAGCGGATGAAATGCGCTTCCAGCGTCAGTGCCTCGTCGTGGCCGTGCTGCGGCAGATCGGGACGAAAGGCCACATCGATAAAGCCACAGACCGCATCGGCCTGCTGCTGCCAGTCGCAGGCGAGCGTCATAAACAGCCCCTCCTGCAGATTGACCTCTTCGACCAGACGGCGCAGGTTTTCTGAGCGGTTCAGGACCGCAATCTCCTCCAGCCGGCTGGTTTCCAGCGTTAAATCAATGCCGCACGGATTGACAGAGCCATCCGCATTGCGGGTGGCCGGAAAGGGGAAGTCGATATAACCATTGTTATCCAGACGCTTTTCCATCGGGGAAACCTGCTGCTTGACGTTTCCTGACAATAAACCATCTGGCAGCAGGATTCACCCCTTACGGACAGGTCCAGGTGATCTGGGTATCCTGGTAGGGATTGATCAGCCGGAACTGCTTATCAGAGAGGCGCTGCGCATAGTAGCCTTCCCGCGTCACGGCGGAGGGGACATATTTAAAGCGATCCAGCGACTGCAGCGGCCCACTCTCCACGCTGACGTCATCCCGGGTCACGGTGAAGGCGCTGACCAGATCAAAAATCCGTCCCTGCGTTTGCCCCATCGGCTGACCATAAATTGTCGAAACCTCACCCGGACAGTCGACCCCTTTCGGGCCAGATGAACATCCAGTCAGTATGGTGATGAGGATAAAAATGCTGAGTCGCATCATGATTTTCTACCTGCTTCAATCCCTGGGCGTGTCGTGGCGTGGCGTCTCTTCTGCCAGGCCATCATTCTGTTAATCATAGCAGTTTCCGCTGCGCTTCCTGTTTGCGATTTGTTTAATCGTTAAGCAACAGGAATGTAAAAGGGTGACTTTGCTTATCAATAAACGGTATTCTTGGCTCCTTTGCGCACCACTTAGGCAAATCCAGGGATAAATGATGAAAGAAGAAGAAGCCAGTCTAATGATTATTCGCCACGCGATTGACCAGTTAGATGCCGATAAGAAGCAACAGGTCGTTGCCTGCTCCGAGCGTATTCGCGCAGCGATGCAGGCGTATGACAGCGAGAATGCCGGGCTGGCGCTGATGCTGGTGGCCGCAGAGGTTGCCGCCGAATAACCGTTATCCGGTCAGCATGCGGCGCTGATATGCTGACCGGATTACTTTATCTTTTCTCAACTTTCCGCTTTTTCTCACCCCGATTCTATCTTTTCGTGGTCTTGTTCCCGACGCGCCCGTGCCTCATCAGGGGGCAGGGATATGTTAAGCTATTCATTCCTGTAGAAATCCTCTTCAGTGGAGACACAGCATGAAGGCAGCATTGATTGCTCTGGGCCTGATGGCCTGCCACGTCGCGCCCGCATGGAGCGAAACTGAATTTCAGCTCACCTGTCCCGGTCGGGCGACCATGACCATTTCACGCGCCGAATATGGATTATCCACCCTGATGTGGCCTCCCGGACACTTCCAGATTGCCGCAGGCCAGCAGCGTACCCGTCTGGAGGCGGGCGACAAAGTGGCGATTACCCGCTTTCGCAATGGCGATCAGCTGATTGTGAATCAGCGCACCCAGGCGACCTTCTTTGTTTATCGCGGTAGCGATAAACTGCTGCCCTGCAGCCGCAGTGAAAAACGCGATGTGGATGCACTGACGCTGGAGCGCTACGACGACAGAGCGCGCTCTGACACCTGATACCTGACACCGGAAGCCACGATGAAACCTGAAATTACTGACACGGTTACCGCACAGGATCTGGATGAGGTCAGACTGGGTCTGACCGCCTTCAACCGTAAGTTTATTAATGTGGATGAGATCCGCTCAATTGGCGTCTTCATCCGTGATGAGCAGGGCAAAAAGCTGGCGGGTCTGACCGGGTCAACGGCCGGAAACTGGCTGCGGATTGATATGCTGTGGGTCAGTGAGGCGCTGCGCGGGCAGGGGGCGGGCAGCGCACTGATTCAGGCCGCCGAGCAGGAGGCGCGGGATCGCGGCTGCCGCTTTGCCCAGGTGGATACCGCCAGTTTTCAGGCGCGACCGTTTTATGAAAAGCTTGGCTATACGCTGCGTTTCAGCCTGGATAACTATCCACGCCACCACCAGCGCCACTATCTGACGAAAACGCTGTAATCAGAACAGCGGCTGCTGACGCAGATCGAGCGGGTGCTGCTCAGCTTCATCGATCGCTGCCAGCCAGCTCTGCAGGGTGACCTTTTTCCACGAGAGATGTCCGCGCGTGGTGCTCATCAGCACCACGTCGGGACGCAGCGAACGGTACAATTCCAGCGTCTGACTCAGCTCTGCGGGATTACTGTCCGGCACCAGCACGGTAATCCAGTTATCGTGCGACCGCGTCACCGTATCCCCGACAAACAGATAGGTCAGCCCCAGCGGCGACGTATAGAGGTAACTGCTGCTGCCCGGCGTGTGCCCCGGCGTCGGCAGCAGATGAAAATCCCCGAAGTGCTTTTCCTGCTGCGAAAAGGTGTCATCAGGCTCCGCGAAGCGGCTGATGGGGCCCAGTGACCGGCTATGGCAGTAAAGTGCGCTGCTGAAGCGCTGCTGGATCACCGCCGCCCCCGGCGCAGACTCGTGCCAGTGGGTCAGATAGTGGCGGATCACGCCACCGCTATCGGCCAGCACTTCATGATCGAGCGGATTTTCTACGCGGCCAATCAGCAGATTACCGCGAGGGTGACGCAGCATAAAGCCATGCATCATCAGGTCATTAACGGCATCTTCCACCGGAAATTCCGGGGTTGAGATCCACAAATCGTCATACAACGGCTTCAATGTCGATCTCCTGAAACGTTCTTTATTCCCGCAGAACGGGATGCCCGCTTGCCTGTAAACTGGCCTGGCCCTGACGGACCGCTAATCGTGCGCTGGCCCCCAGGGGCAGGGTCACGGTGTCAGCCGCGTGACCAAAATCCAGACCGCTGATCACCGGCAGGCCGGTGGTTTCACGCACCCGCTGCCAGACGGTGCTGAAGTCAAACCCGTTGTCATACTCTGTCAGTGCGGTACTGGTAAAGCTGCCGGTGACCAGCGCCCGCTGACGCGCCAGAATGCCGCTCTGCTGCAGCTGAATCAGCATACGTTCTATGCGAAACGGATGTTCATTCACATCCTCAATAACCAGAATGCCGTTTTCAATCTGTGGCATCCACGGCGTGCCAGTCAGCGAACAGAGCATCGCCAGATTACCGCCCCACAGCGTCCCCTGCCACTCACCCTCATCAGGCGTTTCGCTCTGCCATGCCACGTCTACTGTAGGTGATGTCAGAGCCTGCCAGAAGTGATGCAGGGTAAATTCAGATAAGGTCGCGGCACCGAAGTTGCCGGCCAGCATCGGACCGCTGAAGGTGATTAAGCCGACCTGCGCCAGCAGCGCCAGCTGAATGGCGGTGAAATCACTGTGCCCGCACAGCGCCAGCGGCTGATTCAGCAGGCGACGCTGCAGGCCGACATAGTCGATCGATTCCAGTAACCGGCTGGCACCATAACCGCCACGCACCGCCAGCACCACATCGGGCAGCGTGCTGAGTGTGGCAAGCTGGTTAATATCCGCCAGCCGTTCGGCGTCTGTCCCGGCGAAGCGCTGAAAACGCCGGGTAATGATCTGCTCATTCTCTACCCGATGGCCCGCCTCGCGCAGTCGCGCAATGCCGCACAGCGCCGCAGGCTGATTGTGACAGTAACCGGAGGGGGAGATAAGACGAACTGAACGTGAAATCATCATACTTTCCTGCTGTTAGCGCCCTTGACCTGAGGCGATGATGACGAAATACACCCCTGAAGTCACGACACGGGCCGCTTTTTCGTGCATTTAGGATAAACGGTAATTTTGCTCTCAGGCGGTCTGGGTATGATAGCATTCGCCACTACCGCTATGAGACGAAAAATTGCTGAAAATCCGACACCTTATACTCTCAGCGTTACTCCTGACCGGCTGTGCCAGCGAGCCACCGCACCACGCAGTGAAACAGCGTAATACGCCACTCACTCAGGCACCGCCTTCCAGCGTTAACAGCGCATGGTCAATGTTTACCGAAGATGCCGCCAGTCATTATGGCGTTGATGAGAAGCTTATCAGCGCCATTATCAGTGTCGAGTCGGGGGGAAATCCTGGCGTGGTGAGCCGTTCGAATGCGGTGGGCCTGATGCAGATCAAAGCCTCGACCGCCGGGCGTGAAGTTTACCGGACGCAGGGTCGCCGCGGTCAGCCATCGAATGCCGAACTGCGCGATCCGGCTAAAAATATTGATATCGGCACCGCCTATATCCGCATCCTGCAGGATTCCGCTCTGTCAGGGATTCGCGATCCGCTGACGCTGCGTTATGCCACTATCGTCTCCTATGCCAACGGTGCCGGTGCGCTGCTGCGAACCTTCTCCCGCGACCGCGATCGTGCCATTGCGATGATCAATGCGATGTCGCCGGATGAGTTTTACCAGCATGTCCAGAACAAACATCCGGCGGCGCAGGCTCCACGCTATCTGTGGAAGGTTACCACCGCCTATCGCACGATCTGACCGGAAAGCGCCCCGGCATGATAGCGGGCGCACTCCCTACGGCGCGAGCAGCAGCCGCGCCGTCGGATAATCGACGATCAGCACCTTGATGTAGCCGCCCAGCAGCGCCGCACGAATCGCCGGCGCTTTCTCACGTCCGCCAGCCAGTCCCACTACCTGCGGGCACTGCTTAACCTGCGCCAGCTCCATGCCGATCACCGGATCTTCTTCCGGCTGCAGCACCGGCTGTCCGCAGGCATCGAAGTAGTGCAGGCAGATATCCCCCACGGCACCGCGTGCCGCCAGGGTCTGCAGCATTTCACCATCGTAGTAGTTGCCTGAATTGCGCAACAGGGCTGACGGCTCAAGGTCGCCAATACCGACAATCGCCAGATCGACCTGCTCAAACTGCTCCAGTACCTCCGCCACTTCCGCGTTGGCTGACAGCCGCTGGCGATCGCTGACCGAATGTTCGATTGACTGTGACGGCAGCAGCCAGGCGGGGCAGTTCAGCAGCGCCGCCAGATTCTGCGTCAGAATGGTGGCCTGCACATTGCCGTTAGCGCCAACCCCACCCAGCAGCTGAATAACCCCTTTGCAGGCGATGTTGAGCGGATGCAGCGCATCGACCATCGCCCGGATGGTGCCGCTCCAGGAGGAGATGCCAATCAGTTCATCGTTGCGCAGGCGGGTTTCGAGATAGTGCGCTGCCGCCGATCCAATCGCCTGTTTGATCTGCAGCGGAGAAGCCTGGTCCGGCACATCAACCACAATCGCCTGGGGCAGGTGGTAGGTCTGCTCAATCGCTTTTTCCAGCTCAGGATAGACATTGGCCGGTGGCACAACGCTGATTTTGACCACACCCTCTTTTACGCTGCGATTAAGGATGCGTGAGACAAAGGACTGCGACAGGGACAGCGACTGCGCGATCTCCGACTGCTTCAGCCCCTCGATATAGTACAGGGTGGCGATCTTCACCATCAGTCGCTGTTCATCCTGTTTGGCCATCAGTTTTCCCTCTCAGAGTCTGCCCGGTATTGTTAACCAGGATCATCAAAATCACAACGCAGGCGAATTTGTGATCGTTTTCGCTTTTTGACGATCGCCTGTTGGACGATGCCTCAGCAGAGGCGCATAGTCATTATGCATATAAAATCGTCATTGAATATATATTCATTGAAATTCGTGAGCAGGCCCTTCTGTCCCTATCGTGCCGGTTGTCAGGCTATAGGGATCATGGGGGGATGGCGGTACCCGTCAGGTGATGAACCGATCTGACACGCTGTTTAACGACGCATTTATACAGGATGACAGGCGGCCGATTCCGGACCCGATACGTTAACGGTTAATTTTTTTACCCATCGTGAATATATATTCACGGTCGATTTAAAATTCAGAGGCAGAACATGAACCCTTTCAATCTTTCAGTCGATGAGCTTGAACGCCGGGCGCGGGCGATACGCCGCCGCATTATCCAGCTTAACGCGGGCAGTCCGGCAGGCGGGCACACCGGTGCTGACCTGTCGCAGGTCGAGATCCTGACCGCGCTCTACTTCCGTATTCTGAACTGCGCACCGGATCGCACAGAGGATAACGATCGCGACATCTACATTCAGTCCAAAGGGCATGCGGTAGGGGGCTACTACTGCGTACTGGCGGAAGCGGGCTATTTCCCGACCGAGTGGCTTACCACCTATCAGCACGCTGACTCTCCTCTGCCGGGCCACCCGGTGCGCCAGAAGACACCGGGCGTGGAGCTGAACACCGGTGCGCTGGGGCACGGCCTGCCGGTGGCGGTAGGCATCGCCCTCGCGGCGAAAAAAGATCGCAGCTCCCGCCGCATCTTTGTCGTGACCGGTGACGGCGAACTGGCGGAAGGGAGCAACTGGGAGGCCGCTCTGGTGGCGGCGCACTATGGGCTCGACAATCTGATCATCATCAATGACAAGAACAAACTGCAACTGGCGGGCGCCACCCGGGACATCATGAACACGGACCCGCTGCCGGAAAAATGGCGCGCTTTCGGGCTGGAGGTCAGTGAATGTAACGGCAATGCGATGGCGGCGGTCGTCAGCACCCTTGAAAACCTGCCGCAGAACGGCAAGCCGCAGGTGGTTGTGGCGCATACCGAGAAAGGTTTTGGCGTCTCCTTTATTCAGAGCAAGGCGGAGTGGCATCACCGGGTGCCGAAAGGCGAAGAGATCGCGCTGGCACTGGAGGAACTGAAAGATGAGTAATGCACAACACCTGGCAAACGTCATGGTTACGGCCTTTATCGACGCGGTGAATCGCGGCGTCGATCTGGTACCGGTGGTCGCGGACTCCACCTCCACCGCCAAAATCGCGCCTTTTATCAAGGCGTTTCCCGACCGGCTGATTAACGTCGGCATCGCGGAGCAGACGCTGGTGGGAACGGCAGCAGGCCTGGCGCTGGGCGGCAAAATCGCCGTGACCTGCAACGCCGCGCCGTTTCTGGTTTCACGCGCCAATGAGCAGGTAAAAGTCGACGTCTGCTACAACAACACCAACGTCAAACTGTTCGGGCTGAATGCCGGTGCCAGTTATGGCCCGTTAGCCAGCACCCATCACAGCATTGACGATATCGCCGTAATGCGCGGCTTTGGCAACATCGAGATCTACGCACCGTCCTGTCCGCTGGAGTGTCGTCAGATTATTGATTACGCCCTGGAGCACGTCGGCCCGGTCTATATCCGCCTTGATGGAAAAGATCTGCCGCAGCTGCATGATGACACCTACCGCTTCAGACCCGGCGCGATCGACCTGTTACGTGAAGGCCGCGACATCGCCCTGGTGGCGATGGGATCCACAGTTCATGAGGTGGTTCACGCCGCTGCGCAACTGGCTGAGCAGGGTATTTCAGCGGGCGTGATCGCGGTTCCATCGATTCGACCCTGTGATACCCAACAGCTGCGCAACCTGTTAAATCACTATCCGGCGGTCGTGACCGTGGAGGAGCATAACGTCAATGGCGGTGTCGGCAGCCTGGTCGCGGAAGTGCTGGCAGAAGGCGGCTGCAGTATTCCGCTGGTCCGGCTCGGTATTGCTGATGGGGAGTATGCGATTGCCGGCGATCGGGCCGCCACGCGTGCCCGTCATGGCATTGACGCCAGCAGCGTGGTGAAGAGTGCAGCGCGCATCTGCGCAGGAGTGTGAACATGGCGGGACCTCTGATTCTGGCAATCGATGAAGGCACGACCAATGCCAAGGCGATAGCGGTTGATCGTGCCGGGCGGGTGGTGGCGCGTGGCAGCCAGAGTTTAACCCTGCACCATCCCCAGCCGGGGCTGGCTGAGCAGGACCCGATGGCAATCTGGCAGGCGGTGAGAGAGGCGAGCACCCGGTGTCTGGCGGCATGCGGGGGCGCGTCTGTCGCCGCCGTCGCGATCAGTAATCAGCGGGAGTCGGTGCTGATCTGGCAGCGGCGCGACGGGCAGCCACTGACGCCGCTGGTAAGCTGGCAGGATCGCCGTTCTGAGTCGTTCTGTCGCGATCTGCACCAGGCAGGCAAAGCCCCCCGGATCAGCGGCCTGACCGGGCTGGCCGTCGATCCGATGTTTCCGGCGGCGAAGCTGACCGGGATGCTGGCTGCCATTCCCGATGGCGCGGCACGGGCCGCAGCCGGCGAGCTCTGCATCGGCACGGTCGATTGCTGGCTCAGCTGGCAGCTCAGCGCGGGCGAATGCTTTGTGACCGATCATGCTAATGCCGCCCGTACGCAGCTCTACAGCCTGCACCTGAACGACTGGGACGACGAGCTGCTGACGCTGTTTCAGTTGCCGCGAGCCGCGCTGCCACGCATCATCGCCTCCGCCAGTGAGCAGGGTGTGGTGGCGGTGAACACCATTCCCGGCTTAGCGCCGGGCACCCCCATTCTGGCGCGCATCGGCGATTCGCATGCTGCCCTGCAGGCGCAGCGACGCGGAGACGCTGAAGTCGTAAAAGCCACCTACGGCACCGGCTCGTCCCTGATGATGTCCATGGCGACGCCGTTACTGACCGAAAATGGCCTCAGCACTACCGTGGCCTGGCACGACGGTACGCTGCGTTATGCCTTTGAAGGCAATATTACCCACACCGGCTCAGGCGCGGCCTGGCTGGGTAAGCTGCTCGGCGTGCAGGACCCACGTGAACTGACCGCACTGGCGCAGGGCTGCGATGACAATCAGGGCATCTACTTCGTCCCGGCGCTCTCAGGACTGGGCGCGCCCTGGTGGGATTTACAGGCGCGCGGCATGGTGTGCGGACTGACGGATGCCGCCACCCCCGCGGTGCTGGCGCGGGTGGCGCTGGAGTCGATCGTCTGGCAAATCGCCGATGTCTTTTTTGCGATGGAGCAGGCGAGCGGTCAGCAGCTTCCGGCGCTGTGTGTGGATGGCAGCGCCACGGAAAACAGCTGGCTGATGCAGCTACAGGCCGATGTGTTACAGCGTCCGCTCTACCGGGTGCCCACCGCCGAAGTCTCCGCCCTGGGCGCAGCGTTGCTGGCCGGCAAAGTACTGGGATGGTGGCAGCAGGGCAGTGATATGCAGGCGCTGCAGGGGGGCAGCGTTATCCTGCCCCGTGACGCGCGCGCGCACGCTATGCAGGAAAACTACAAAGGCTGGCTCGATGCTGTTGCCCGCTGCCGTTTTCAGCCGCGTTAAGCGCGATCCGGCGCAGCGGCGTGACGGTTTGCCTGGCCTGAAACCCCCTGAGGCCAGGCAATGCCTCAGCGCGCCATTTGACGTACCTCGCCCTTATCATTCTCCACGGCAACCAGATCCACCGGCGGCAGATTGCCGCCGCTGAACTCGACCTGACGGATCGGGAAGGCGAAGCGAATATTGCGCGCTTCCAAGGCCGCCATCAGCTGCAGGTTAATCTCCTGCTGAATATCCATATATTTGTTGTAATCCGCATCCAGCACGTAATAGACCACTTCAAACGTCAGCTTCGAATCCTCAAACGCCAGGAAGTGGGCGCGGTCAAAACGCGTGGTCTCCACACCCTCGATGATCGCTTTCACCAGCGGGCTAATCTCCCGAACCTGCTCCGACGGGGTGGCGTAGCTGATGCCAAACTTAAAGACGATGCGGCGCTGCTGCATACGCTTGTAGTTGTGAATGGTCTGCTGCAACAGAATGGTGTTTGAGCAGACGATTTGCTCTCCGCTCAGGCTGCGCAGCCGGGTCGTTTTCAGGCCGATATGCTCGATGGAACCGGCAATGTCGCCAAAGACAATAAAATCGCCATGCTCAAAAGGCTTATCAAAACCAATCGCCAGTGACGCAAACACATCGCTCAGCACGGTCTGAATGGCCAGTGCAATGGCGATACCGCCGACCCCGAGGCTGGCGACCAGTGCGGTAATATTGATACCCATGTTCGACAGAATGGCGAGGAACATCATGATCCAGACCACGACCCGCAGCAGAATCCCGAGGATCACCGTGGTCACCGGATTACGCACGTGCAGCGGATCGCGCATCAGGCTCTTCAGCCACAGCCGGATGCCGCTGTCGATCCACAGGGCAAGTTGCACAATCAGCGCCAGGAACCAGCCGTGGGCAATGGTGGCGCTCCATGAGGCGGGCAGATCGACAAATTTCAGGGCGATCAGCAGCGAAAAGATCAGCAGCAGGGTCTGGCTGGTGCTTCGCAGGATCTCCACCAGGATCGCCGTGACACGAACGTGGCGGTGTTCGCTGTAAAGGGCAATCCGGTTGGAGATAAAGCGAATCAGGGTGCGCAACACCCAGTAGATCACCAGGGTGGCGACCACCACGATGGCGCTGTTGAGCCAGAACGTCTGGTTAAAAAAGAGGGAGTGAAAATGACGTGATGAGAGCCAGTTTTCCATTGGGGAAGGTCTCCTTGCTGGGTTCCGGTTTAAAAGAAATCAAGCAGGAAGCATAGCCTGGATGCGGCCCCCTGGGGGCGCGCATCCGGAAAGCGGTTACTGGAATCGGGTCGATTTATCGCGGGCCAGTCGCTCAAGGGAGAAGATAATCTGCTGAAGCTGTCGCTCCTGCGTTGGGTTCAGCGTGGCAAACCGGAAGCTGAGACGGGGCGTCACGCGGGTTTCATTTTTATGCGTCACGACAGTTCGTTCGCCGATGTGCAGCAGCTTAACCGGCACCTCAAAATGACCATACTCACCCAGCTCCACGCGAAACTGATTGAAACTGTCGCCATTCTGCAATCCTTCCGGCAGTGCCTCGTCCACCAGCACACCGATCCCGCCCAGCGACAGATCCTGCAGGCGCAGACGCGTTTTCCGGCCATCCGGCCACACGGTATGGCACCAGAACTCCGGCGCCAGCGGGGCAGTGACCCGGAAAAATTCCCGTCGCTGAATCTGCCACACCAGCTCGGGCAGCGGCGCGCTGAAGGCGGGCAGGCCGTCAAAATCGACCTTCTCCAGCGAGGCGAGACTGAACTCAACCTTTGCGCCGTAGGTTTCCGCCGTGATGCTGAGATCGTCGCTGGTCAGGGCGTAGTCGTTATCCAGATTATTACTGCCGAGGTCAAACAGCAGGCGGTCTGCGTCGGCAGCCAGCATCCGGCTGATAAACTGCCCGCGCGGGAAACGCACCAGTAATGGTGTCTGCAGTCGCAGCAGATCTTTCATTACGCCCAGAACCGCCAGCGTGCCACGTTTTAAATATTGTTCCTGGTCGGCTTCTTTCACATCCTGCTCCACAAGGGGTTTTATTATTTTTACGTTCTGACTACCTCATTACGGTTATCGGCGCAGCGGAAAAAAGCTTTAGCCAGGGTACGCCGAAAAAATCGTGAGGGCAGGCAGGCACTTTCCGAAAAGCTCGCTATACTTAGCGCAGTAAACCGCTTGATTAATCAGGCGTTCACGATGTAATCAAAAAAGGAAGGAGCAACAGATGGGTATTATTTCCTGGATCGTCTTTGGCTTGATCGCGGGTATTCTGGCGAAGTGGATTATGCCGGGTAAAGACGGTGGCGGTTTCATTCTGACGGTGGTGCTGGGTATTATCGGTGCTGTGGTCGGGGGCTGGATCAGTACGCTGTTTGGCTTCGGCCGCGTCGATGGGTTTAACTTCGGAAGCTTTGTGGTCGCAGTGATCGGTGCCATCGTGGTGCTGTTTATCTACCGCAAGGTACGCAGTTGACCGTAACGGTTTAAACAAAAAAGGGGACGAAGTGATTCGTCCCCTTTTTTATGACTCAGACCGGATCGCTTTTTAGCGCCCTTGTCCGTCATGCTGTGAGCCTCTTTTGCTGCGAACAGACTATTGTAGCGTGATCCCACCATGCATTTTCATTAACGCTGACTGCCTCCACAGTGAAATGCGCACTCTCGACTTCACGCCGTAAATCAGGGAGCGGCTTCAGGGTCCGCCAGGGCTTGCCGGCTTTCCATAAATGGTGGCTGCAGGGATCATAGGCCGCAATGTCTGCTGAATGACGAGGTGTGCCGCACATTGAACCGATCACAAAGCGTCCCTCCGGGCTGAGCAGCCTTCTTACCTCGGCAAAGAAGCGCTGCCGATCGTCGTCGATCAGGCAGTGTAAGCAGCTGCCGTCAATAATGAGCTCAAATGTTGCCGCCTGGCAGCGATCGATATGACAGACATTGCCGACAAGAAATGTCGCGGTGAGTCCGGCTTGCTGAAAACGCTTTTCGGCCCACTCTATCGCGGTCTCTGACCAGTCTACCCCCCAGACTGAATATCCCTGCTCAGCGAGAGACTGCGCGGCCATGGCGCCATTACCACATCCCATCTCCAGTACCGGTGCGCCAGGCTCCGGTAAATAGTGGTGAGTACGGAGCCACTGAAAGATTTCTTCCTGCTGTTTTTTGGCTCTGAGATAACCTTCTCCTGCCCAGGCTACCGCGCCGTTTGCCAGAAGCTGCCTGTAATGTTGTTCATAGGGGTTCATGTCAGAGACTCCTTTTCAACGCCGGACCCTCTGTTTTATACGTCAGGGCCGCCTGCGTGTCATCGCACCATTTCGGCCATAGTTCTATCTGTGAGCGAAGCGGCAGAAAAAAGGCCGGGCGGATTTCAGGAACGTTCGGGAGGAAAAGGTCTGCAGGCAGAGAAAGATAATTCTGAGCGGATTGGAAGAGGCTGAAAAAGGCGGGTTATCAGAGGAGAAAACCCTCCGGACTGGCCGGAGGGTTTCATCACGGAGGCTTTTATCAGAAGTCGTAACCGACGGTCGCCATCACGCTGCGTTCAGCGCCACGGTAGCAGTAGCCGGTGCCGTAGCAGGCGGCCACATAGGTGCGATCGGTCAGGTTATTCGCATTAACCTGCACCCAGGCTCCTTTCAGGCTGTTATTCCAGACACCGAGATCGGCGCGAACGGAGGCATCAAACAGCGTGACCGACGGCAGACGGGTAGTGTTCTCGTTGTCCGCCCACTGCTTGCCGATGTAGCGCACGCCCGCGCCGGCACTCAGACCGTAATCAAACTGATAGTGGCCCCAGAAAGACGCCATGTTGTTTGGCGTTAAGTAAGGCGTGTGCCCATCATTGCCATCTATTGACTCTTTGAAACGCAGATGATTCAGGGTATAGCTCGCCACCGTGCTCAGCCGCGAAGTTAACTGATTATGCGCTTCCAGCTCGATACCCTGTGAATGAATTTTGCCCGATGGCGTAAAGAAGGGCGTAGGCACGTCGCGGTTCGCCACATCTTTCTGCGTCAGATCATAAATCGCAGCGGTATAGAGATCGCGTGTACCAACCGGCTGATATTTCACTCCGGCCTCATACTGTTCTGACGTGGTCGGTTTCAGCAGGTTATTGTTGCGGTCGGTAAGCGCGTTAGGCGTAATCGCCTGGCTCCAGCTGACATAAGGCGAGACGCCGTTGTCGAAGGCATAGAGCAGGGCGGCACGTCCGCTGATGTGATCATCCTGACGACGCTCGCTGCCGCTGTTATTCGCGACAATGCGATCGTACCGGCCAGAGAGATCCAGATGCCAGCGGTCCAGCTTCATCTCATCCTGCAGATAGAGGCCGGTCTGGTAGTAGCGACGGGTTTTATCCGCCCAGGCATAAGCTGGCATATCACCGACCTGCTCGCCGGTCAGGGCATTCAGCTGTGAAGCCACGCCGCCTGCTGCGGAGATCTCATTTTTGTAGCGGTGATATTCAGCACCCAGCGTCACGCGATGCTCCAGTTCACCGGTGGCAAACTCCGCCTGCAAACGGTTATCGGTCGACCATCCGGAGAGCGACGAGCGCTCACCAGCATAATAACGGTTCAGCAGATCGGGATTATTTTCATCCCAGCCAGACTGATAGACCTGATCGAGATCGGCATTTGAGTGGCTGTAGCTGCCGGTTGAGGAGAAGGACCAGACGTCATTAAAGCGATGGGCGAAGTCGAAGCTGTAGATCTGCTCGCGGCGTTTGTACTGATCGAGGTCGCTGTTGCCCTCATAGAATCCTTTGCTCAGCTTATAGCCGTTGTGTTCGGTGATGCTGCCATCACCCGGGACAGAGCCGTGATAGCCGCCAGAGGGATCTTTCTGCAGATAGGCTTTCAGGATCAGATGGGTATCTTCATCCGGCTGCCACATCAGCTGCGGCATCAGCGCATATTTCTCTTCGCGGGTATGATCGTACTGGGTATCGCTGTTGCGGGTCACGCCGGTCAGACGGTACGCCCACTGGTCGTTGATGGCGTTGGTGTAGTCGAACATCGTGCTGGTGGTGGCATTGCTTCCCGCCTGCAGCTGAATGTGACCCTCTTCCGCAAACTGAGGACGTTTGGTGACCATGTTCACCAGCCCGCCGGGCACCGTCTGGCCGTAAAGGGCCGAAGAGGGGCCTTTGATCACGTCGATGCGCTCAAGGAAGGCGTTATCCACCTGCAGAATATTGTAACTGCCGCCGTCGCTCATCAGCCGCATGCCGTCGAGGAAGGTATTATCGGTATCGCCGCCGTGGAAGCCGCGCAGCGAAATTGTGTCGTAACGTGTGGCGGCACCGCCAAAGTTAGTAAAGACGCCGGAGCTGTAGCCCAGTGCCTGATTCAGGTTCAGTGCGCCCTGATCCTGGATCTGCTGACGGGTCACAACCGAAATTGACTGCGGCGTGGTCACCAGCGGCCGATCGCTCTTAGTTGCGCCCTGGCTGGTGGTCGCCAGATAGCCCTGGGTGGGAGAGGTCGCATCTTCCTGCGGCTGGGCAGTCACGACCATATCGGCAGCGTAACTCAGGGCAGGCGCGGCCAGCACCAGAGTGCAGAGGGGAACATAACCTTTCAGCGGCAATGACAGTTTCATCGAAATTCCTTTCTTAACAAAGGTTCAGCCAGGTGTTATCAATTTATTGATAGGTAATCTCATTATCATAATGAGAATTATTACCTTTTGTAAAAACGCTGCAATTTTGCCTGTGGATGAGAGAACGTCAAGTAAAATTCGCTGAAGTGAGGAAAGAATACCTCCGGCCAGGCCAGAGGTATTCAGAGACTAATCAGGGCTGAGAGGCTGACGCCTGAGGAATATCGTGGGCGCTGTTACAGGTTTTATCTTTCGGGCAGTACTTATCCAGCAGTTTCAGCGTCACGCCGTTTGTCCAGCCGAAGCCATCCTGCAGCGGGTACTCACCGCCGCCGCCGCCACCGAGATTTTTGCCTTCAACGACATATTTCTCGACCAGCTTATGCTCACGGTCATAGGTGCTCTGGACATTTTGCAGGAAGCGTAATCCCACCTTTTTAGCCAGTTCTGGCTGGTTGTAATGCTCCAGTCCTTCGACTGCAACCCACTGCAGCGGTGCCCAGCCGTTAGGGGCGTCCCACTGCTGACCGTTGTTCACGGTGGTCGTGACCAGCCCGCCTGGCTTCAGCAGCTGTTTCTCAACCGCGCTGGCGGTACTTTCCGCCTGCTTATCGCTGGCGACCTGCAGATAGAGCGGGAACAATGTGGCCGCGGTCAGCTGCGGATGAACCTGCTTTTTCTGCCAGTCATAGTCGGCATACCAGTTCTGTTTGCTGTCCCACAGATAGCGGTTAATCGCCGCCTGGCGCTTCTCTGCGCGATCGGCATACTGCTTCGCCAGATCGCTCTGTTTGTTCATCTGGTACCCTTTAGAGAGCGTCTGCTCCAGATGGAACAGCAGGCTGTTCAGGTCAACCGGGGCCAGCTGCGTCGTGCGGATGGTGGAGAGGTTATGCGCATCGGTAAACCAGCGTGAACTGAAATCCCAGCCCGACGCTGCCCCGGAGCGCAGCTCGCGATAGAGTTCCGCTTTATTGCGCTGCGGCGCTTTCTGCGCGGTGGCGATATCATCCATCCAGGACTCGGTGCGCGGCACGTCACGGGCATCCCAGTAGCGGTTAAGCAGCGTGCCATCCGCCAGCTTAATCACCCGCTTGCTGGCCGCGCCCGCCGCCACTTTGTCGCTATCCGCCATCCAGTAGTCATACTCTTTCTGCAGTTCAGGCAGGTAGTGACTGTACGCTTTGCCCTGGTCATGCGTTGCCAGCAGATCGACCATCAGGCTGAAGAATGGCGGCTGCGAGCGGCTCAGATAGTAGCTGCGGTTGCCGTTGGGAATGTGCCCGTAGCGATCAAGCAGCGAGGCGAAGTTATCCACCATATCCTGCACTTTATCCCAGTGTCCGCTCTCGGCCAGTCCCAGCATGGTGAAGTAGCTGTCCCAGTAATAGATCTCGCGGAAGCGACCACCCGGCACCACATAGGGTTTGGGAAGCTGCAGCAGCGAGTCATATTGTCCGGCGCTGCTGGTGGTGCGCGTCAGCACCGGCCACAGGCCATCAATGTGGTCACGCAGGTTTTGTCCGGCTGGCGGCACATATTTGTCGCCTGCGGCGGGCAGGGTAAAGTTGGCATCAACAAAACGCTTCAGATCGAAATTGCGCTGTTTCTTCTGCATCTGCCAGTCGGCAAGTATCGACGCGGGATCAAATTTCGGCACCGCATCGGCAAAGGTTTTCTGGTCCGGGTAGAACTTCGCCTGTTGCACGGCATTAAACAGCGGCCCCAGACGAACGTCTGGCGGCTGCGGCTGATTATCCAGCATGCGGCTGTGGTCGTCGGCATGAGCAGTGAAGGCGGGTACGCTCAGCAGCAGAGTGAGCAGAAAGGGCGCATAACGCTGACGCCGTGGGGCGGCGTTTACCTCAATTTTTGTCATCGGTTTTTCTCCTTGTCCGAAATGCGGCCGCGCGTAACGCATTGACCACAGGACCAACTTTAGACCGTATCCTGACACTTCACCCTGAAGCGAGCCGGAAATGTGAAGCCACGGGAATTATTTTTAGGGTAAAAAGCCCTGCGCGACGCGGGTTTTTTCTTGCGCTGACCGGGATTTTCCCTGACGCTGAAAGAAAAAAAGGAGAGCAGGATGGAGATCATCTGGTATCACCCGTCGCAGTCTGCAACGGCCTGGATTCGGGGTTTACAACAGCGTCTGCCACAGGCGCGGGTGCGTGCCTGGCAGCCAGGCGATGAGGGGCCGGCCGATTATGCGCTGGTCCGTTCCCCTCCCGCAGAGATGCTGCGGGGACGGTCTACCCTGCGCGGCGTCTTTGCCCTGGGCGCGGGCGTCGATGAGATTCTGAAACAACTGGAGCAGCACCCGGAGATGCTGCCCGACAGCGTGCCGCTCTATCGGCTGGAAGATACCGGCATGGCGCGCCAGATGCAGGAGTATGCTGTCCATAGCGTCCTGACCTGGTTCCGCCGCTTTGACGACTACCGGCTTCAGCAGCAGCAGGCGTGCTGGCAGCCGCTGCCTCCCTATACGCGTGAAACCTTTACCGTCGGTATTCTGGGGGCGGGCGTGCTGGGGCAGAGCGTCGCCGAGGGCCTGAAGCCCTGGGGATTCCCGCTGCGCGTCTGGAGCCGTTCGCCGAAAATTATTGACGGCGTCACCAGCTTCGCCGGTCGCGATGCTCTGCAGCCGTTCCTGCAGGGGACGCAGGTGTTAATCAACCTGCTGCCGAGCACGCCGGAGACGATTAACCTGATCGACCAGCACTTTTTAGCGCAGCTGCCGCACGGCGCGTTCCTCCTCAACATTGCACGCGGTGCACAGGTGGTGGAAGCGGATCTGCTGACGGCACTGGAGAGTGGTCAGCTGAAAGCGGCGGCACTGGATGTGTTTCAGGTGGAGCCGCTGCCTGAAGCGCATCCGCTCTGGTCCCATCCGCGCGTCACAATTACCCCCCATAATGCGGCGGTCACGCTGATCGACGAAGCGATCGACTATATTGCCCGCGCCATTACTCAGGACCAGGCAGGCGAAACGCCGCAGGGCAGGGTGGATCGGCAGCGCGGCTATTAACTAACCGGCCCTGCAAGGCCGCTCAGGAGGAGAGAAGAATGTATCCGGTAGATTTGCATATGCACACTGTTGCCAGCACACATGCTTACAGCACGCTGCACGACTATGTGGCTCAGGCGAAGCAAACGGGCCTGAAACTGTTTGCCATTACCGATCATGGCCCTGATATGGCTGACGCGCCGCACTACTGGCACTTTGTGAATATGCGCATCTGGCCGCGGGTGATCGAGGGTGTGGCGATTCTGCGCGGTATTGAGGCCAACATTAAAAATCAGCAGGGGGAGATCGACTGCTCCGGCCCGATGCTTGATGCGCTGGATCTGATCGTTGCCGGCTTTCACGAGCCGGTTTATGCGCCGCGCGACAAAAAACAGCACACTGACGCGATGATCGCCGCAATGGCCAGCGGACAGGTTCACATCATCAGCCATCCGGGTAACCCGAAATTTCCGGTCGATATCCCGGCTATCGCTGAAGCTGCCGCGCATTATGACGTGGCGCTGGAACTGAACAACTCCTCCTTTACCCACTCGCGTCCCGGCAGCGAACCTAACTGTCGCGCGATTGCCGCCGCGGTGCGCGACGCCGGTGGACGGCTGGCGTTTGGCTCCGATTCCCATACCGCATTTACGCTGGGCCATTTCGAACACTGCCTGCGCATCGCCCGTGAAGTGGATTTTCCGGAGGATCGGGTGTTAAATGTCACGCCGCGCCGCCTGCTCGACTTTCTGGAGCAGCGCAGCGGCAAACATATTGCTGAACTGGCTGACTTTTAACTGCTTCGTCGGGAACTCAGCCCCGCATAGGGGCTTTTCAGGGCCACCTTTCTCTGGTTTGAAAAGCACGCCTATGTTCAGATATTATCCAGCATATCTGAACAAAATAAGGCCAGGGAAGGGACGCATCAAACATTGCTAAAGGTATATGGGATAGCATTAAAGGGCTTCCGCAGAGTGTGTACTATGGTGCTAAACGTACCTATATAAGTACCGGTGCTGTTGGATATGATCGGAAATTACGCAACGAACGCGAGACCGAGCGATTCTACCAAGTAGTGAAATCCTTGGTTAGAAATGAGGAACCCTTACGAAGGTTGGTTACTACAGTCATTACCGAGTTTTACCGGAAACTTGACGATGAGGGTAAACAAACCATACATAATCAGTTGGCATATGGTGCTGGCCGTTTTAGTGGCCGTTTTAGTGGCCGTTTGGGTGGTCAGATTTTTGTGTCACAAACAGTAGCTATGGCAATTACCGCCAACTCCATTACAGGATGTTTGGCGGTTTTTAATTATATGGATTGGTAGAGTGAGCTAAAATGAAAACACAATTTACTTTAGGGGTTGTTTACCTTATTAACAAAATTGCTATAAGGGTTTTTACCGCCCATCATTCCTTTAATGGCAACAAAAGAGGTTCCAAAGTTCCTGACAAAGCTCTCGGTGGAATTATTAATGTCAGACTCAACAGAAAGCCTCTTTTTAAGCCCAGCCTTTAAAGTTATCAACTGGTGGGATAGCTTTTCGAGTAAATCTATCCAAGTCGAGATACATTGCTCTCTACTCAAATTGCTATGAAAACTAACACCATATTTTTGTTTAATTTTTTGTTCCAAGATGGTTTCCAATGCATGCGAAATTGCATGTATAATCATGAAAGAACTACCTCTTTCATTTAAAAGAGTTAAAACATTTTGTTCATGCTCAGTTATGTCTTTTTGCTTTAGTTTTTCCAACAGCTTTTCTTTGTATAAATTACATGCTTCTAATAATGTAAAGACATAGATAAGGTGTTCGGCTGTAATGCTATCTTGAAATGCCGTATTATAGAGATCTGTATCTTCCCAAATTTTACTTTTGCGGTGGTAACTATCTTTTGGATTACCATGCCATGAAATCAGTGCTTGGGCGGCAGTATGGGCATCAATCCGTAAAGATTTATCGCCATCAAGCTTGTGCCCTCTCAAGCCGCCATCGTAGGAAGCAATTGTTATTTTTTTAAAAGATTCTCTTAATCTTTTCTGAATAGGATCGTTAGCCTTAAAGTCAGATGGTATAACAATATTTTGGCTATTATTGAATCTTGTTATATCTTGGATTTTTTGTAAGTTAGAACACTTGATGAACCGTATTCCTATATATATTTTATCAATACCTTTTTCATCTAGTGAGCCTAGTGAACCGGTAGTTTGAGCACCGTTAACAATAGAAAGCCCTCTAACTTTTGTAAGTTTTCCAGTTGTTTTATTTTGATCAACATCTACTTCATAGTCATGTACTAACGCAGTGATTCCGTTATTGAAAACAAAAAAGTCATTTTTTTGTTTCCTTGCTGAATTTTGTATTCCTGCATTAATTACTTTATCTTTATCTTTTTTATTTGCCCCCATAAAGCCTCTTACGTTTGCACTGAAAAGAAGGTCTTTATGTTTTTGGTAAAGTTCGGCTAACCAAGATCCAGTGATATTTGTCATAAAAGCTTGCCAACCGTCACCGCTTCTTAAAAATCCGAAACAATCTTCTGGTAAATCTATTTCATCTTCAATAAGAATGGCGTTTTTAGAAGATCTATAAAACTCATCTAAAGATTCTAATCCAACTTCTTTTATACTGACATCAATACCTTTATTAGTCTTAAATTGCTCCCTAAGTTGACTTCTGCCGGCCTCCAAAAGTGGAGCCATTTGCTGTTGAATTTGGGCGCTTTCAGGACAGTTATGAAGATACCAGAAGTGAATCATGCTTATTTCATTTTTTCTGATAGATTCGCGTGCTTCAGTGATATGAGGTCTCATTCCTTCTGGAATGTCCTTTATAGGAGTGGAAAATAACACTCCTATTGCATAAGCAAGATCGGCACCCTTGTTTCCTTTTGCAGAAGGTTTAAATGTTTGTGCTTCATAGGCTTGAATAACAACGATTGATCTTTGTTCTTTATTCACATACAAAAGGTCTATTTTGCAATCATCACCGCCAGCGGTTATTGCTGGACCTATCTCATTTAAGGGATCATCAATTCCATAAAAAAGCTCTAAAGCAAAAATTGAACACCTGTTCTCTTTAAATCGCTCAAGGTCATTTCTTTGAGTTAATGCACTAATGAATGAACTGTCATCAAATTTACGATATTCCATTAAAATTTCCCCTTTTTTTTAACGAGCTTACTCCCTTTATTTAAAACAATTAATGTTTAAGAAACAACTGTTTTATTGAGATTAATCTTAAAAAATTTTATTGATTGAATTTTTTATAATTTCATTTGTTTATTATATCTTTCTGATGTTTTTTTAAAGAGTTACTCAATGATACCCAGTTAGTACCGTAAGGTTCAGCGGGATTCCTTATAGCTGTGCTCGTTACGATGAACGTCGCGAACAAGCGAAGTACAGCAAATTTGCAGAGCAGACAGGTTTTCACTTTGAAGTGGTTGTGGGGTAGATACTTCATCGCTTTGGTATCAATGGCACGGAACCAATGTAGTGTGTGAGATAGTAAAGGTTGAGTATTGTCCTTAGCTTAGATGGGACTAAACTATGGTATCCCTTATAAGCTAGGTAATTTCATTTTTATCTTCGCCTCAGGCTGTAGCAGAAAATCGTTTTCGTCACGAAATTTCCGGTCGATATCCCGGCTATCGCTGAAGCTGCCGCACATTATGACGTGGCGCTGGAACTGAACAACTCCTCCTTTACCCACTCGCGTCCCGGTAGTGAACCTAACTGTCGCGCGATTGCCGCCGCGGTGCGCGACGCCGGTGGACGGCTGGTGTTTGGCTCCGATTCCCACACTGCATTTACGCTGGGCCATTTCGAACACTGCCTGCGCATCGCCCGTAAAGTGGATTTTCCGGAGGATCGGGTGTTAAATGTCACGCCGCGCCGCCTGCTCGACTTTCTGGAGCAGCGCAGCGGCAAACATTTTGCTGAACTGGCTGACTTTTAACTTACTTTGCCTCAAGGAAATCTGACTCATGAATGAGTTTTCCATTCTGTGCCGCGTGATCGGCTCTCTGTTTAATCGTCAGCCGCAGGACCCGCTGCTGGTCCCGCTGTTTACCCTGCTACGCGAGGGTAAGCTGCAGTCACAGTGGCCGCTGGAGCAGGATGAGCTGCTGACCCGTCTGCAACAGAACAGCGATCCTCAGGCGCTGGCCGCTGATTACAACGCGCTGTTTGTTGGCAGCGACTGTAACGTGCCGCCTTACGCTTCACAGTGGCATGAAGGAAAAACCGAGCCGGAAGTGCGGGCGTTTCTCTCCTCGCGCGGTATGCCACTGAGCGATGCGCCCGCGGATCACTTTGGTGTTCTGCTGCTCTCTGCGTCATGGCTGGAAGATCAGTCGGCGGAAGATGAGAGCGCGGCACAGCTGGCGCTGTTCGAAGAGTATCTGCTGCCGTGGTGCGGGGCTTTCCTGGGCAAAGTGGAAGCGCATGCCACCACCGCGTTTTACCGCACGCTGGCGATGCTGAGCCGCGAAGCCATTCAGGTGATGTACAACGAGCTGCTTGAGAGTAACGAACAGCAGCCCGACGCCTGAGTCACCACGCCGCCGGGTGCGTACCCGGCACACACCCCGGCGTTGCGCAGAACTGTGGCGTGCCGGGCAGCCAGGCGGCGGCGCGCAGCCGGACGCCAATACCCCATGGCGTCAGCTCCAGGAAGGGCAGGTTGTCCTTCACCTGAGGCACAATGCCCGAGCCGGTGTGCTGGCCTGCGGCATGCTGCTGCAACAGCCATGCGGTGCGCGCCAGTGACAGCCGGACCTGGCTGCCGTGCCCTCCTGTAAGACGCCGCCGTAATCCCTCCAGCACCGCGGCCGCCAGCAGATAGCCGGTGGCATGATCCAGCGCCTGGACCGGCAGCGGGAACGGTTTATCGCTCTGCTGCCACTGCATGCCCCGTTCGGCAATACCGCAGCCCATCTGCACCAGACTGTCGAAACCGCGCCGGTTGCGCCACGGCCCCTGCCAGCCCCAGGCATTCAGGCTGGCATCGACCAGCCCCGGTGAGAGTGACTGGCGGGTTTCGGCGTCAAAACCGAGCCGTTCCAGCGCATCGGCCCGATAGCCGTGTACCAGAACATCGGCGTCCCGCAGCAGGCGGATAAACCGGTCGCGATCGACCGGCTGTGTCAGGTCGAGCACCGCACGTCGCTTGCCGCAGCTCATCTCCTCATCCAGCGTCGGCTCCGCCCAGCCGGGGGGATCGATACGCAGTACCGTGGCACCCAGGCTGGCAAGAAAGCGGGTGGCGACGGGGCCGGCAATAATCCGCGTCAGATCCAGCACCCTGATCCCCTGTAACGGACGCGCTTCAGCCAGCGGCCACGCGGGCGCAGGTGCTGCAGCCGTCGTGTGCCAGTCAAACAGCGGCTCGCGCTGCACCGCCTGACCCTGGGGATGCTGCTGCCAGGCTTCAGCGCTGCGCATTTTGGCGGCACAGCCTCCCGCATCAATAATTGCCTGTTCCAGTTCGCTGGCCTGCCACTGCTGAACCTGCTGCGCCAGCGCCGGGCGATCGGCGTGGGTGCCCAGCACCTGTTCCATCGCCAGCCGGTGATGAGCCGCGTTGGTATGCAGGCGGATCCAGCCGTCGCGACTGCGGTAGTCACCGGCAAAAGCATCCCACATTGCCGGGGCCGGGCGGTTTAACGGATGAAAGCTCTGCTGGAACCAGCGTGACGCCTGCCTGACGTTGACGGTAACAGGTGGGGAGGGATAAGTCGCGCGGGCGGTGGCGAGAAGCGCCGCCACCGCCTGGGTTGCCAGACCCAGGCTGGTGGCCGCCAGTTCACTGACGGCAAACGCGGAAGAGAATGTGGAACGATCAATAAAAGCGGGGAGAGGCCAGACGTTATCGCTGCCTTGCAATCCCTGCACCATCTGTTGCCAGAGTGAGGCGGTGCGCGCTGAATCCATGTTGTGCTCCCTGAGTACGTTTTCTCAAGCATAGCACGCCGGATTAACGCCGCCGCAGGCGCGGGAAGCGGGCGTGCATGCGCAGGTTACGCAGGTTAAGCACGGCGATGGCGGTGCCAAGGATCACCAGCGAGGCACCGATAATCTTAAAGCGGTTGAGACTGTCTCCCAGTACGACGATGCCCATCAGCACCGACAAGACCGGCGTCAGCAGGGAGTAGGGCATGATCAGGTTGACGTTATATTTCTTCAGCAGCACATACCAGAGCGTGTAGGCAATAATTGACGAGGCGATGGCGCTGTAAAGAATGGCGAACCAGCCGTGCCAGCCTGCATGTTCGAGGGCGTAAAGCTGATTCGACTCCATCACCAGGCTGGAGGCACCGACAATCGGCATCGCCAGAAAGGCAATCCAGCCGGTCATGGTCAGTGGCTTAATCGGCGGCGACTTCTTCACAATCAGGTTACTGACAGCCCAGCCGGTGGCGCTGCACAACAGCAGGCAGAGCACCCACCACGACGGAATCGTCGGGCTGCCTGACAGCACCACCACACCGCTCAGCGAGATCATAATGCCCATGATCTGCACCAGCTTCAGCTTCTCTTTCAGCACCAGCATCGCCAGCAGCATGGCAATCGGCGTGCCCAGCTGCACCACAATTGCCCCGGTGCCGGCATCGGTATAGCGCAGGCCGACGAACAGCAGCGAGAAGTGCATAAACCCGAAGGTGAAAGCCAGCAGCAGCAGCCAGGGCAGTTGCTTACGTTCAATACGGCAAAACGGTACCAGCACCACGGCGACGACCAGAAAACGCATAAAGGTCAGAAACAGGGGCGGCAGCTCCAGCAGGCCCCATTTCACCGCCACGTTGTTGAAGGCCCAGACAGAGACCACCATCAGAATCAGAAAAAAATGCCGCACAGCCACGATAATATCCTTTCGATGTTTTTTGCTTAGCCCGCTAATGATGGCACGAACTGCGGCATTCCAGCCAATGCCGGAAAAAATTTTCTGCGCGCAGCGGTGAGACTTTTGGACGTGATGCTGGCAGACTGATTTGACACGACTTCTGAAAAGGACCCGATTCGGTATGACCCAGACGCGCGCTTTACCCCTTGCCCTGATTCAGCTTGAAGTCCCGCCCGCTAACGTTGTTTCGCAGATTGGTGAACAGCCACGCTGGTTTATCGACGCCCTCGATCTGCAACCCCATGAGTACCTGATTGTGCGGCCCCATCTCGGTGAAGCGTTACCGGCTTTTGATGAGATCTCCGGGGCGATCCTCAGCGGCTCCTGGGCGATGGTCACCGATCATGAGGAGTGGAGTGAGCGCAGCGCGGCCTGGGTCCGGGCAGCCATTGAGCAGGAGCTGCCGCTGCTGGGTGTCTGCTATGGTCACCAGCTGATGGCCTATGCGCTGGGTGGCGAGGTGGCGGATAATCCGCATGGCTGGGAGCGCGGCCTGCTCCCAATCCGCTGCAGCGCTCAGGCGCAGCGCGATCCGCTGCTGCAAAGTCTGCCAGCCGAGTTCAGCGTCTGGCTGTCACACCGGCAGTCGGTCATCACTCCGCCGCCTCAGGCGCAGGTGCTGGCGGCGTCGGCGCAGGATGGCTGCCAGATTGTGCGTTACGCTCCGCAGGCGCTGTCGGTGCAGTTTCATCCCGAATTTTCACGGCAGATTATGAACGTCTGTCTGCCGGAAGGGCTGTCTGATGGCGGGGATGTTATAGAAGGGAAAGACTGGGCGCGTGCCTTGCTGGTGGAGTTCTGGCAACAGACGCGCCCGGCCGCAGCGCAGGCTCAGGGCGCGTAGTGACGCCGGCAGCGATAGACCCAGGCGGGTGGCACATTTTTCAGCACCCGCTCGCGTTCCCAGGTGAAGTAACGCGACAGGTCGGGCTGGGTCAGTGAGGTGTACTGAAACTGCACGAAGATCCCATCCGGCCCCAGGGCATTAAACACCGCCCGCAGGATCGCTTCGCGCAGCGCGGGCGGTAAGGACAGCAGTGGCAGGCCGGAGAAGATCGCATCATATTCCCCGTTCAGGTACTCCGCGGAGCAGGTGCGCACGGTCATGCGCGTGTCGTCCAGCGCGCTGAGCTGGTCGGCCAGCGCAGCGCTGATCTCAAAGGCATCCAGCGTGGCGTCAGGGGACATCTCTGCCAGTATCCGCCGTGTCAGGACGCCATCGCCCGCGCCCAGCTCGGCAATCCGTAACGTTTCAGGCCACGCCACCGAGGCAATCATGGTGCGGCATAACGCCTCTGAGGACGGCGTTATGCTGCCCATCATGCGCGGATTGCGGATAAACTGATGCACGAAATTGGCTTTAGCGCGCATCTGGGTAAAAGCCGAAGCCAGCATGCTTATCTCCCGAATGAATTCATCCTCTCGTTGACCCCTTTGTGACGCACTAGTTTCTTATTTGCCAGCCTTTCCGAAAAAAGTCGGAATTTTCTATAAACGAAGCGGAAGCGACGATTCCTTCGGCGCGGTCACAGTTTCCGGTCATCGGAACTGACAGGCTGGCGATGATCATTCATGTTAATAATAAGTTTCGTCATTGTTACATCAGTCACCTGTCAGGAGAATGACCATGCGTTATGCCGCCCCGGGAGAACAGGGTTCTCTGATCACGTTACAAAAGAATTATGGCAACTTTATTAATGGTGAATTCGTCGCGCCGGTGAACGGCAACTACTTCACCAATACCTCGCCGGTAAACGGGTCTGAGGCCGGTGAGTTCCCGCGCTCAGACGTGGCTGATGTGGATAACGCGGTGGCAGCGGCCGCGGCGGCCGCAGAAGCCTGGGGCAAAACCTCTCCGCAGCAACGCGCGCTGCTGCTGCTGAAAATTGCCGATCGGCTTGAAGCGAATCTGGAGACGATGGCGGTTTATGAAACCTGGGATAACGGTAAGCCCGTGCGCGAAACGCTGGCGGCGGATCTGCCTCTGGCTGTTGACCACTTCCGTTATTTTGCCGGCTGCGTCCGGGCGCAGGAGGGGAGTGCGGCTGAGATCGATGAGTTCACCGCCGCCTACCATTTCCATGAGCCGCTGGGCGTGGTGGCGCAGATTATCCCGTGGAACTTCCCGCTATTAATGGCGGCCTGGAAACTGGCCCCGGCGCTGGGTGCCGGGAACTGTGTGGTGCTGAAACCGGCGGAACAGACGCCGCTGTCGATCACCGTGTTTGTCGATCTGATCAAAGACCTGCTGCCGCCGGGGGTGCTGAACGTGGTGCACGGGTACGGTAAAGAGGCGGGTGAGGCGCTGGCGTCCCACGCCGGCATTGCCAAAGTTGCCTTTACCGGTTCAACCGCCACCGGCGGCCACATTCTGGAGCTGGCGGCGAAGAGCCTGATCCCCTCTACGGTCGAGCTGGGCGGTAAATCACCCAATATCTTCTTTGAAGATATCATGCAGGCGGAAGAGAGCTTTATTGAGAAAGCAGCCGAAGGCGTGGTGCTGGGCTTCCTGAACCAGGGCGAAGTCTGTACCTGCCCGTCACGGGCGCTGGTACAGGAGTCGATATATGAGCCGTTCATGGCGGCCGTCATGAAGCGGGTGAAAACTATCAAACGGGGCGATCCGCTGGATACAGAGACGATGGTGGGTGCCCAGGCGTCACAGCAGCAGTTTGATAAAATCCTCTCCTATCTGGACGTGGCCCGGCAGGAGGGCGCGGAGGTGCTGGTGGGCGGAGGCGTTGAGAAACTGGATGATTCCCTCAACAGTGGCTACTACATTCAGCCGACCCTGCTGAAAGGCAACAACAGCATGCGGGTATTCCAGGAGGAGATCTTTGGCCCGGTTATCGGCATCACCACCTTTAAGGATGAAGCCGAAGCCGTCCGCATCGCCAACGACTCCATCTATGGGCTGGGGGCAGGCGTCTGGACCCGCGATATCAACCGCGCTTATCGGGTCGGCCGGGCAATCAAAGCCGGACGCGTCTGGACAAACTGCTATCACCTCTATCCGGCGCACGCGGCCTTTGGTGGCTATAAGAAATCGGGGATTGGGCGCGAGACCCACAAAATGATGCTGGATCACTATCAGCAGACCAAAAACCTGCTGGTCAGCTACAGTATCGAACCGCTCGGTTTTTTCTGAACCTGACGCGGGGAGCCGCTGCCTGCGGCTCTCCGACTTCTCCGCTATCACCGCTGAACCACGCTACGGCGTGGTTTTTGTACGATTAGAGGATGTAATGTACCGGGTGATTTTTGCCTTCAGGAACCGTCAGACGGCCCGGTAAAGAACAATTAATCAGTCTGTTAAAAAATTTAACATGTTTATTTAACGTTTCGCTTACTTTTCCCTCCCCACGCCGGGTGCCTGGCTGCAACCAGGCACTACATCAATATATTAACGTATTGATAAACTGGCATTTATACGAATCCTCCTTTGCGAACCGTCGCCAGATGCCTCTCTGCTTTCGGGGCACGAATCATTCTGATTTTTCCTTAATAGCGCCACTCATTACATGAGAGGTATTAATACTGATTTCAGCCCTGTCATATTTTTGAGTAAAAATACTTCATATTAACGCAACTTGTTAAGATTACTCCTATGTAGATGGTTAAAAGTGAGGCAGATTTGTATTAACAAAATTAGTTAATGAAATCTGATGTTTTTTGCACCAAAACCGTGCCGTTGAATTTTCGTCAGTCTTATGTAAACTTGCAGCTAATATTTACAAATGGATTTTGGTTTCAGGCTCACGGGCAGGATTTTCCTGACTCGTGCGGTAGCTATGAGAGATCATGGATTGATAAAGTGTTTAAAATGAACAACTAACAGCGGTCAGGGAAGGGTGGCTGGTGCGGTCTGCTTAAACTTTCAGCGACATCTGAATTGTCAGCTCGAAAGTTTTTCTGTCATGGATGGCTTAAGTAATCTCTGGATTTACCCTGCCTCAGGAATTTTGTCGGAAAGAAATAGATCAACAATTTGATCATTTACATTCAGGCGTAATTTCTTCCCGTCTCTGCCTTAGCCTGCCGAAGTCGCTTTTCATACTTAATCTTTGTTGATCGTTTTTCAGCAGTGCAGACGCTAATTCAGCGCAATCTGCTTAATGATTGCTTTTTGGTCTGGTACTAATCAGCGGCCAGACATTTAACACCCTCCGATTTTCATTACTGACACCCGGCCCCTGGCCACTCTTCTAGGTACGAATGGAACACAACATGAAAAATATGGTGAAGCTCCGCATTGCATTAGGCCTGATGGTTGTTTTCTCTCTTGCGGGCTGTAAAACGCCCCCAAAAATGACGGATGACACGCTGGTGACCAGCACAGTCGATGGCGTGGCGATCAGCCACCGCTATGCGATTAAACCGCCAGCCCAGTTCACGCCGGTGAATCAGCCCTACCGTGCGCTCTATCCTGCCTCGGTAATGAGTCAGCCTAGCTTCGGCGGCAAAGTGGTTGAGACCCTGAAAAGCGGTGACAGCTACACCGTCATTGGTCAGGTAGAGAACAACTGGCTGGCGCTGGGTGAACCGGCTCAGGCCGCTGCGGAACCGGAAAAGGACGCCGCCAGCGCGAAAGAGGCGACGCCACCGGCTGCGCCACAGGCCTCCGTTAAGCTGGCAGGCTATGTGCCGTTCCGCGCCGTCGTGAAAAGCGAGCTTTACGATCAGACCGTGAAAGCCGATCAGCCAAAACGCCGTGCACGCAGCAGCAGCAAGAAGAAGACCTGCGTCGCGGTCAACGGTGACAGCACTGCCTGCCAGAACAGCAGCAGCGGAACCTGGATCATTAACTAATCGCACTGAGCAGGGAGGGCAGGATGATGATGACACGACAACTGCGCGCGGCGCTGATCGGCGTGATGGCCTGGCTGCTGGCAGGCTGCAGCAGCAGTACGCCGCCGGTGGCCTACTACAACCTGGATGTGCAGGCGCAGAACCAGGTTAACGGCGGTGCGCCGCTGAAAGTGCGGGTCATGTTACTGACCTCCGACGCGGATTTCATGTCGGCCGATTTCTACTCCCTGCAAAACCAGCCGGCGACCGCGCTGGGTAGTGCGCAACTGAATACGCAACAGTTCTTCCTGACGCCGGACCAGCGCAGCAAAACGCTGCGCATCCGGAGTCTGCCCGAGGCGCGCTTCATCGGCATCATGGCGGAATACCAGGCGCTGGATGGCAAAGTCTGGCGGCTGTCGCTGCCGGTCCCGGAAGGCGATGCCCCGGCATTCTGGGCGTTCTGGAAACGTAACGATGGCGAGCTGAATGCCCGCATCGTCGCGGGCGTTAATGGCCTACGAGTGGAAAAACAGTGATGCCTATGAACAGAGCCGAAAAGGTGGTCTGGACCGAGGGGATGTTTCTGCGTCCTCACCATTTCCAGCAGTCAGAAAATTATCTTCTCAGTACCCTGCGGGAATGGGGTCAGTCCCAGCGCCCCTTCACCTGGGGTTTTTACGATCTGGAGTTTGATGAGGCGCTGATGCGTCAGGGCAAACTGGCTCTGAGTGCCGCCAGCGGCTGCCTGCCGGACGGCACCTTCTTTGCGTTCAGTCAGCCCCGGCATGGCCCGGCACCGCTCGATCTGCCTGCCACGATTGACCGCAGCAAGGTCGTGCTGGCGATACCGGCCCGCCGCAACGGACGTGAGGCGGTTGCCTTCCAGGAGTCTCAGGATTCTCTGGCGCGCTATCTGGCCTGGGAAGCGGAAGTGGAAGATGACAACGCTCAGGCGGTGGGCAGCGCGACCGTGCAGTTTGGCAAACTGCGGCTGCGTCTGATGCTGGAGCAGGACCTGACCGCTGAGTGGACCGCAATGGGCGTGGCGCAGGTGATTGAAAAACGCAGCGACAACCATATCCGGCTCGACAGCGACTACATTCCACCGATGCTGACCCTCAACAGCAGCCGTCCGCTGCAGAACATGTTCAACGATCTGCACGGGCTGATCCAGCAACGCAGCCAGCAGCTGAGCCAGCGGGCGCCCGGCACAGGCCGCTTCAACAGCGCCGATATGGTCGATTTTATGCTGCTGGCGCTGCTCAATCGTCAGCTTGGCCTGCACAGCCATCTGCAGCATCTGCCGCTGCTTCATCCGGAGACGCTCTACAGCCACTGGGTGCAACTGGCGGCAGAACTCAGCACCTGGACGCCCGCCCGCGCCCCGGACGGGCTGCCGCTTTACGATCATGACGATCTGCAGGGCTGCTTCAGCCGCCTGTCACTGCTGCTGCGTCAGGGACTGTCACAGGTGATGGAGGAGAGCGCCATTCAGCTGCCGCTGATCCAGCGCTCACACGGCCTCAATGTCGCGACCGTGCCGGAAAGCAGCATGGTGCATGAGTTTGGCTTTGTGCTGGCGGTTAAAGCCAGCGTCCCCGCCGACACCCTGCAGACCCACTTCCCGGCGCAGATGAAAGTCGCGCCGGTCAGCAAAATCCGCGATCTGGTGCAGCTGCAGCTGCCGGGTCTGGCCCTGAGGGCAATGCCCGGCGCGCCGCCGCAGATCCCGTGGCATGCCGGTTACAACTATTTCGAACTGGATAAGAACAGCGAGCTATGGAAAGAGATGGAGCGCTCAGGCGCTTTTGCGCTGCACCTTGCCGGTGAGTTTCCAGGCCTGAACATGGAGTTCTGGGCCATCCGCAGTCAGTCAGAATAATAAACTGAGCACGCAGCATGATGCAGGAACACGAAAAATCACACAGCGACATTGCGCCGGATGCCAGCCATCAGAATGTGCTGGTCGCGGCGGCGAATCCCCTGATTAATGCCATTCCCCAGATCCGACATTCCGTCACCCATGACGACCCGGCCCAACTGCGCCAGCAGCTGATCGACCAGATCCGGCGCTTTGAACTGAGCTGCCAGCAGTCGGGGCTCGGCTATGAAGTGATTATCGGCGCGCGTTACTGCCTCTGCACGGCGCTGGATGAGGCGGCGGCGCTGACCCCCTGGGGCAGTCGCGGCGTCTGGACCAGCAACGGTCTGCTGGTCACCTTTCACAACGAAACCTGGGGCGGCGAAAAGTTTTTCCAGCTGCTGGCGAAGCTGTCACAGAACCCGCGTCGTCACATCCTGATGCTGGAACTGATCTACTTCTGTCTGGTGCTGGGATTCGAAGGGCGCTATCGGGTGCTGGACAACGGGCGCTCGCAGCTGGAGACCATCAAACAGCGGCTGCTGCAGATGATTAAAAGCGTGCGCGGCAGTTATGCGGCGGCGCTGTCACCGCACCCGACCGATCAGCCGGTACTGCGCAAACTCTGGCGGCCGATGATTCCGCTGTGGGCCTGCGCGGCCGTGGCGGGACTGGCTGCCTGCCTGTTTTATATCGTGCTCAACTGGCGTCTGGGCGATTACACCTCGCCGGTGCTGGCGCGTATCTACCAGACGGCCCTGCCGGAAGTGAAGATCGGTAATCCGGCGCCGCCTCCGCCTGCCACGCTGAACCTGCGCGCCTTCCTGAAACCGGAAATTGATGCCGGGCTGGTGGCGGTGCGCGACGAGGCGGACCGCAGCGTCGTGACGCTGAAAGGGGATGGGCTGTTTGCATCGGCGGCCACCGAGGTGCGTGGACGTTATACCGACGTCATCCGGCGTATCGCCGCCGCCATGAACAACGTCAGCGGCCAGATTCAGGTGATTGGCTACAGCGACAACGTGCCGATTCGCAGTGCGCGCTTCGCTTCCAACTTTGAACTCTCTCTGGCGCGTGCCGAGTCGGTGCAGAGCCTGCTGCAACAGCAGCTGGCGCAGCCTTCAAGGGTGAAAGCGGAAGGGCGCGGTGAAAGCAATCCGCTGGTGCCAAACACCAGCGCAGAAAATCGTGCACGTAACCGTCGGGTTGAAATTACGCTGCTGGTAGCACCGGATGCGACCCACGCCGAACTTAACGGCCTGGCGAGAGGGAACTGATCCATGCTGAATATCCTGTTTGCGGTACTGACCAGCCGCCTTGCGTGGGGCTTTGTCGGCATCACCGCGCTCTCTTTTATCATCTGGGTCATCGGCCCGGTTTTCTCTATCGTAGACTCGCGTCCGCTTGAGCCGGAGCAGAATCGCATCATCAGTATTGCGCTGCTCTATCTGGTGTGGGGCCTGGGGCAGGCGATCCCGCGGTTTTATAACTTCTGGCTTAACCGCAAACTGATGTCGAGCCTGGAAACCGGTAAGAGTGACGCCCCGGAAGCGGACCGGCAGCGGCTGACCAGCGAAGAGCAGGTGCTGGCAGGGCGCTTCTCAGAAGCCACAGAGATGCTGAAAAAGGCGCACTTCCAGCGTCACAGCAGCAAGGGGACACCGTTCTGGGCGCAGCGCTTTGGCCGCCAGTATCTCTACCAGCTGCCGTGGTACATGATTATCGGCGCACCCGGTGCCGGTAAAACCACCGCGCTGGTCAACTCCGGCCTGCAGTTTCCGCTGGCGGATAAGTTCGGGAAGTCGGCGCTGCGCGGGATTGGCGGTACACGCAACTGCGACTGGTGGTTTACCAATGAAGCTGTTCTGCTCGACACGGCGGGGCGTTACAGCACCCAGGAGAGTCAGCAGGAGCGCGACGCCAGCGAATGGCACCACTTTCTCGGACTCCTGCGCAAATATCGCGGACGTCAGCCGATCAACGGCGTGGTCGTCACCCTCAGCGTCTCCGATCTGCTGACCCAGTCGCCTGAAGCGCTGCGCAACCAGGCGCTGGCTTTGCGTCAGCGCCTGATGGAGCTGCATGACCGACTCGGCATCCGCTTCCCGGTCTATGTGCTGGTGACCAAGGCTGACCTGCTCAAAGGGTTCCGCAGCTACTTTGCCGCGCTGGATAAAGCGCAGCGTGAACAGGTGTGGGGGTTCACCTTCCCGTGGGCGCAGGCCTCCGCCGCCGATTTTGAGCTGAATAACCAGTTTCAGCAGGAGTACTCCCTGCTGCAGCAGCGGCTGGAAGCGGGGCTGGCGGATCGGCTGCTGACAGAGAGCGACGCGCAGGCGCGGGCCGAGAGCTATCTGTTCCCGCAGGAGTTTGCGGCACTGCGTCCGGTGCTGGCAGAGGCGCTTGACACGCTGTTTGCCCGCTCTGATTTTGAAACCCAGTTCGCCCCGCGCGGCATCTATTTTGCCAGCGGCACCCAGGAAGGTCTGCCGTTTGACCGGGTGATGGGGGAGCTGAACCGTGCACTCAATCTGCCGAACCAGCAGGCGGGTGAGTCGGGAAGCTGGGACCATGTCGATAAAGAGGCGCCGATCCCGCAGAACAAAGGGCAGAGCTTCTTCCTGAAAGGGGTGCTGGAAAATGTGATTTTCCAGGAGTCTGGCCTGGCGGGCAGCAACCGCTGGTGGGAGCTGCGCAACCGCGCCGGTCTGTGGTCGGGCTATCTGGCCCTGCTGGTGCTGTTACTGGTGGCTGGCGCGCTGTGGCTCACCAGCTACAGCAAAAACAAAGCCTATCTGCAGGAGATGGCTGCCAAAACGCCGCAGGTGGAGCAGCTGGGCGATCGGTTACAGCAGCAGGTCAATGGCGATCTGTTTGCGCTGGTGCCCTATCTCAACACCCTGTTGCACCTGCCGGAGAGCGCCGACTTCTCGCTCGATTCGCCACCGCTGACGCGCCGGATGGGGCTCTATCGCGGCACCGAGGTCAGCGATGCAACCCGGGCGCTCTATGACAAAGCGCTGAAGCAGCTGCTGTTGCCGCAGGTGGCACAGAATATCACCCGCTGGCTGCGCAATGACAATGGCAGCGACGCTGATTACAGCTATGAGGCGCTGAAGGCGTATCAGATGCTCTACCAGCCAAAGCATTACGATGGCAAGTTCCTGCAGGCGTGGCTGATGCTTAACCTCTCCCGCGAACTGCCGCAGAACGTCACGCAGCAGCAGGTAAAACAGCTGGCATGGCACCTGCAACAGCTGCTGGAGACGCAGATCCAGTCGTCGCCTTACGCGAAGGATGAGGCGCTGGTCAGGCGCGAACAGACGCTGATTAACCAGATGCCGCTCTCACAGCGGGTTTATGGCCGACTGAAGCGGCTGCTGCAGCGCAACGGCACGCTACAGCCGGTCACGCTGTCGGCGCTGGGTGGGCCGCAGAGCGAGCTGGTGTTTTCACGCAAAAGCGGCAAGTCGGTCAACGACGGGGTAGAGGGGCTCTACACGCCGGACGGCTACTGGCAGCAGGTAGATAAGCAGATCGCGCCGGTCACGCAGGCGCTCTATAAGGACGATCTCTGGGTGCTGGATGGGGCCGCGCCCCAGCAGAAAAGTGAGGAGATCGACCTCGCGGTGCGCCAGCTCTATGTGCAGGACTATATCCGCCAGTGGGAGCAGTTCCTCAGCGATATCCAGCTCAATAGCAGCGCCGATCTTTCACAGCGTATCAACACGGCGCGCCTGCTCTCAGGCAATCACTCACCGCTGCGCCAGATGGTCATCAACCTCAGTAAACTGCTGACGCTGAACCGGGCACAGCCTGATGAGAAAACCGCGCAGGCGCAGCAGCCGTCAGATAACAGCGCCACCCGCACGCTGGAAGCGCTGTTTACCTCGCCCGACGCCAGCGCCGCGCGTGGCCAGGCTGCCGCGCAGGCCGCACCGGAACAGGCTGTGGCGTTGCACTTTGCGCCGATTCTGGAGCTGGCGCAGCCGTTACAGCAGGGCAGCAAGGTGCTGGCAGTCGATGATTTCCTGCATCAGATTGACGACCTTTATCGTTACCTCACGGCGGTGCAGGATGCCGCCAACAGCGGGATGCCGCCACCGGCCAGCGATGCGATCAGCCGTCTGCAGGCCAGCGCCGGTCGCCTGCCTGGGTCGCTGCAGAACATGGTTTCCAGCATGGCCGTGGGGGCCAGCAGCGATGCTCAGCGTCGCGACATGGATAACGTCCGCAAACGCATCACCATGGAGGTCGGCAGCTTCTGCCGTCAGGCGATTGCCGGTCGCTATCCGCTGGTGCGCTCTGCGCGCAGCGAGGTAACCCCTGACGACCTGGCCCGGATGTTTGCGCCAGGCAGCGGCATGATGGACAGCTTCTTCCGTGACAACCTGGCGAGCAAGGTGGACACCACCCGCGCGGCCTGGCGCTTTACGCCGGGCATCGACGGTAAAACCCTGCCAGGCGGCGAAGCCCTGCTGCGTCCTTTCCAGCAGGCGCAGTCGATTCGCGATGCCTTCTTTGCCAACGGCGCAACCACCCCAGGCTTTCGCGTGACGCTGCGCACCGTCAGGATGGACAACGATATTCTTAACCTGACGCTGGATGTGGATGGACAGATTCTGCGTTACAGCCACGGCCCGCAGGCGGTTCAGCTGGTCAGCTGGCCCGGTCCCGGCGGCACCAGCCAGGTGCGGATGCAGCTCGGTCTGACCAACGGCACCACGTCCACCCTGGTCACCAGCGGCCCGTGGGCGCTCAATCGATTCTTCGACCGCGCCCGGGTGACGGCGGCTGGCGGACTGACCCGCGAAGCAACGTTCAGCGTGGAAGGCCATCAGGTGACGCTGTCGTTTACCCCTGGCAGCATTCGTAACCCGTTCCAGCTTCCCGGCTTTAGCTGCCCCTGAAACAGGATCCGACAATGACTCAATACGCTGCACCCTGCTGGTACGGCAAACTGCCCAGCGCGGGTGACTTTGTAAAGCGCCGCTTTCCGGACGTGCTCTATCGCCAGTGGTCCAGCTGGTTTCAGGTGGGGCTCCACCACTGGCAGAGCAATCAGGAAGGCGATAACGCGCCTTCACGGCCGTTTCTCAACGCGCCGGTATGGAACTTTGTGGTGCCCCCGATGCTCGGCAGCCAGCTCATCCAGATGGGCTGCCTGATTGCCGCGCGTGACAGCGTGGGGCGTAACTACCCGCTCTGTGCGCTGCGTCATTTCACCCCGGCCGAGTGGTCACCCGCGCTGCTGGCGCGTTCCGGTGAGTGGTATCAGCAGGTGGGCAATACACTGCTGCGGGTGGTGCAGGGCGGCGGCTCACCGGAGCAGCTGGACCAGGCGCTGCTCAGTATCCCGCAGCCGCAGCCTCCTCAGGCGTCAGACGAATCGTCAGACATTCTCAACGTGATCGGGCATGGCGACACCCCTTCGACGCTGAACTGGACGCTGCCGGGCGAGAACTTTGACCCGCAGTTCTACACCAGCTTCTGGTGGACGAACCAGAGCGACGGGTTTCCGCTTTATACCCAGGTGCACAGCGGTAACTTCACCGCCCAGCTTTTTTCCCTGCTGTTTGATCCGGCCGGTGGGGCAAAGCCGGGACGAAACGGACTTTATCCCCCGATGTTTGAATCCTGAGGCGATACGCATGACGACCAATATTGAGGCTTTGCTGGCTCCGGTCAGCGACGACAATCCCGGTGGGGATAACCTGGAGTATCACGCCGATTTTCAGGCGATGGAGCAGGCCAGCGCCGGTAAAGCGGAGCAGCAGTTCGGCAGCACAATCATTCCGGCGGAACCGGCGGACTGGAACAAAGTGGAGAAACTGGCGATCGCGCTGCTGGAACGCAGCAAAGATCTGCGGGTGATGCTGGCGCTGACTCACGCCTGGACCGAGCTGAAAGGGCTGCCGGGCTACGCACAGGGCCTGAAACTGATTGAGCAGGCCTTACTGCTTTACTGGGAGCCGCTGTGGCCGCGGCTGGAAGAGTATGGCGAACAGGATCCTTTCTACCGCATCAACGCGCTGGCGCTGCTGGGTGACAAGTCGCCCCTGAGCAGCGCGGTGCGCCAGAGCTGGCTGCTGCGCTACCCCTCCGATGGGATCACGCTGCGCGATGCCGCTGCGCTGTGCGACGGCAGCAAGACAGAGGTGGCTGACTATCCGGGTGGCCTGCCGCGTCTGATCGACGAACTGGCGCGGGGCGATCAGCCCGGCATTGAGGCGGTGCTGCAGATTCATGAGCGGCTGCAGACCATCTGCGAAACCGTGGCCGAACGGCTGGGCGACGCCGCCGTGCCGGAACTGACGCAGCTGCGCAGGCAGATTGCACTGATCGCCGAGCGCGGCGAGGCCACCGACCTCAGCGCCCTGGTCCCCACGGCAGCGGCGACGGAACAGCCGGCTGAAACCGCAGCAGCGCCTGCACCGGCGGCACTCCGTGCAGCCACTGACTGGCGCAGTGTGCAGATTGGCTCCCGCGCCGACGCTCAGCTGATGCTGGAAAAGGTAAAGCTCTATTTTACCCAGCACGAGCCGAGCCATCCGGCACCACTGATGATCGACCGGGTTCAGCGTTTAATCGAACGCGACTTTCTGGAGATCATCCGTGAACTGGCCCCTGATGGGGTGCATCAGCTGGAAACCATTTTCGGCCGTCGCGATTAAGCAGACATAACGCACTCACACAGCGGGACCTGCGCGCCTGCTGTGACACTTTATCCGCGCATCATTAATGGAGAAAACCATGGCAACAAGCAAATCCAGTGGGCAGAAGTTCATTGCCCGCAATCGCGCGCCTCGCGTTCAGATTGAATATGACGTGGAAATTTATGGCGCGGAACGCAAAATTCAGCTGCCGTTTGTGATGGGCGTGCTGGCGGATCTGGTGGGTAAACCGCTGGAGCCGCAACCGGGCATCGACGAGCGTAAATTCCTTGAGATCGACATCGATAACTTCGATGAGCGCATGAAAGCCCTGAAGCCGCGCGCCGCTTTCCAGGTGGATAACACCCTGAACGGCGAAGGCAAACTGAACATTGATCTGACCTTTGACAGCATGGATGACTTCTCGCCGGATGCCGTAGCCCGCAACGTTGAGCCGCTGAGCAAATTGCTGGAAGCGCGTACCCAGCTGGCCAACCTGCTGACCTACATGGATGGCAAAAACGGCGCGGAAGAGCTGATTGGTAAAGTGCTGCAGGACCCGACGCTGTTACAGGCCTTGACCCATCTGCCAAAGCAGGGTGACACCACTGACGCAGAGGAGCCTAAAGCATGACCCAGACTTCACAACAGCCGCAGTCCCAGGGCGCGGCCAGCTTCAGTCAGGATGAGTTCAGCGCGCTGCTGAACAAAGAGTTCCGGCCAAAAAGCGATCAGGCACGTGCTGCCGTGGAAAGCGCGGTAAAAACCCTGGCGCAGCAGGCGCTGGAAAATACCGTGACCGTCTCCAGCGATGCCTATCGCACCATCCAGGCACTGATCGCGGAGATTGATGAAAAGCTGTCACAGCAGGTAAACCAGATTATTCACCATCCGGAATTTCAGTCGCTGGAGAGTGCCTGGCGTGGCCTGAGCTACCTGGTGAATAACACCGAAACCGACGAGATGCTGAAAATCCGCTTCATGAGCATCTCCAAACAGGAGCTGGGTCGCTCCCTGAAGCGCTACAAAGGCGCTGGCTGGGACCAGAGCCCGCTGTTCAAGAAGATTTATGAGCAGGAGTATGGTCAGTTCGGCGGCGAGCCGTTTGGCTGTCTGGTAGGTGACTACTATTTCGATCACAGTCCGCAGGATGTTGAGCTGCTGGGTGAGATGGCACGTATCGGGGCGGCAGCGCACTGTCCGTTTATTACCGGTACCGCGCCGGAAGTGATGCAGATGGAGTCCTGGCAGGAGCTGGCGAATCCGCGTGACCTCTCCAAGATTTTCCAGAACACCGAATATGCCGCCTGGCGCAGTCTGCGTGAATCGGAAGATGCCCGTTATCTGGGGCTGGTCATGCCGCGCTTCCTGTCGCGTCTGCCCTATGGCATCCGCACCAACCCGGTCGACAGCTTCGATTTTGAAGAGCAGACCGACGGTTCCGATCACAGCAACTACGCGTGGAGCAACGCCGCCTACGCGATGGCAGCCAACATCAACCGTTCGTTCAAAGAGTATGGCTGGTGCACCGCGATTCGCGGCGTGGAGTCAGGCGGGGCGGTTGAAAACCTGCCGTGCCACACCTTCCCAAGCGACGACGGCGGCGTGGACATGAAGTGTCCGACCGAAATCGCCATCAGCGATCGCCGCGAAGCGGAGCTGGCGAAAAACGGCTTTATGCCGCTGGTGCATCGCAAAAACTCTGACTTCGCCGCCTTTATCGGTGCGCAGTCACTGCAGAAGCCGACGGAGTATCACGATGCGGATGCCACGGCCAATGCCCGTCTGGCGGCGCGCCTGCCTTACCTGTTTGCCTGCTGCCGCTTCGCGCACTACCTGAAGTGCATCGTGCGTGACAAGATCGGCTCCTTCCGCGAGCGCGATGAGATGGAGCGCTGGCTGAACGACTGGGTGATGAACTATGTCGATGGCGATCCGGCTAACTCCTCCCAGGAGACCAAATCACGTAAGCCGCTGGCGGCGGCTGAGGTCAATGTGGAAGAGCAGGAGGATAATCCGGGCTACTACGCTGCGAAGTTCTTCCTGCGTCCGCACTACCAGCTGGAAGGACTGACGGTGTCACTGCGTCTGGTTTCTAAGCTGCCGTCACTGAAAAATGACAACGCCTAAAGGGTGAGAAGGGGCGCGATGCTGGAGTCTGAATCTGCATCGCGCGCTTCCCTGCTGATGAGGCTATTAACCGGATGTTTGCTTGAGCCTGGTGTGCAATGCTATGCCCGGTCTTTTTCAGACTGAGTGCGTTTGCGTACGATTTTTACCAGTATAAAAGTCACCGCGACGCAAACTGCGATGAAAACGGCTTTACCGGCAATCAATCCGAGTGAACAGGCATTGAAATGCTCATAGCGAGAAATGAGATATAGCGACCCGACAAGATCAGTGATCGAATAAAGTGAAAGTAGTGACATTAATATGGCGAGGAAAAGTAAGATGATTTTCTTCACGCTCATTCCTTTTTTGAGCAATTGACAGGCCCGCTACTATAAACTTTGCATGATATTACTGTCTACAGAATGGCCGGCTGCAATCTCAGGCGAATGGAAGAACATTAATTCGCATGTCAGATTTCGCTATGAATAAGCGAGAAATAAAAGTATTTGTCCGATTTAAAAAACGGGCAGCAAGAAGTCTGAAATAGCGTTAATGACGCTATTTCAGAAGCAAGGCAAAGGTAAAATATGGACTGTTTTATTCAGCCCCATGCTTTTCTTTTTGCCATATCC
Organism: Pantoea anthophila; assembly: GCF_026104315.1. NCBI lineage: Bacteria > Pseudomonadati > Pseudomonadota > Gammaproteobacteria > Enterobacterales > Erwiniaceae > Pantoea > Pantoea anthophila. The sequence continues at coordinate 2,373,961 of NZ_CP110473.1, read as the reverse complement.
TTGCTTTTTTGAAAGCAATAATCTCAACCAATAAAGAGTGAAAGATAATGGCTATTGATATGTTTATGAAGGTTGACGGTGTCACCGGCGAGTCTAAAGACTCTAACCACACTGGCTGGACCGATATTACCTCTTTCTCATGGGGTGCCTCTCAGCCAGGCAACATGTCTGTTGGCGGCGGCGGCGGTGCCGGTAAAGTTAACTTTAACGACCTGCACGTTAACGCCCTGATCGACAAATCGACCACGGCACTGCTGAAGAACTGTGCCAGCGGTAAGCATCTCGCTAAAGTTGAACTCTCTATCTGTAAAGCGGGTGGGACTCAGGTTGAGTATGCACGCATTACTCTGGAAGATGTGCTGGTGACCACCGTTAATTACAACGGTTCTGACAACGGCGATACGCTGGGCATGACCTACTCCTTCCAGGCTTCTAAAGTGAAGCAGCAGTACTGGGAGCAGAGTGCTTCCGGCGGCAAGGGCGCAGAAAGCAGCGCCGGCTGGGACATCAAAGGCAACAAAGAAGCGTAATCGCTTTATGCCGCCTCCCTTCGGGGAGGCTTTATCAGGAGTTTTGCTATGGCACATTTAAGACCTCAATTTTCTGCCGCCTGGAACCGCTTCTCTGAAGTCAATGTTTCGGTAGAAAAGGTAGGGGAAAAGTTGGGTGGCAATGTGGAAGCTAACATTGCCTCCGGGATTTTCCAGAATGCATGCCCAATCAGAATGAGCTATGTTCTTAATTACACGGGCGTTCCTGTTCCGGCTAACAGTCGTTACGCTACCGTGACGGGAAAAGATAAAAAGCGATACATGTTTCGCGTTAACGATATGATGGACTTTCTGGTATCTGTTTTTGGCAAACCCGACCTGACTGTAAGATCGCCGAAACCCGCTTCATTTAATGGTAAGCAGGGGCTGATTGTCTTTCAGGGGAATGGCTGGAGCAATGCCCGGGGACACGTAACACTCTGGAACGGAAATATCTGCTCTGATAGCTGTCACTTCCTGGGGGGTGCGGAAAATGGTACTTTTGTTCCTGATGTTGCCTCTCTGTGGATACTGAAATGAAAAAGGTTCTGATACTACTGGCTTTGATCTCATCCCCTGCAGCGCTGGCAATCACGCCACCTGCTGTCAACTCCTTTACGCAATCTCAAATTTTCAGTAACTGGCTGCTGAGTCGTTGTGCAGGGAAGGTTTCTGCTGAAAAAGCATTCACTGATGATGCCTTTAAAAGCGCATCAGCCTGGCTGGAGGCAAGTCATCTTCCCGTGGACGCATTCACCGACGGGGATAAATTGATTAGCGCTTATCTGAAGATGAACCTGACCGGCTCAGTGGCAGGAAATTTTAATATGATGAAATGCACTTTGCTGTATCAAAGTAAGGATGCGAACGCTCTCTACAATAAATATAAAAAGTAAGAATTTCCTCAAAAAATTACAGATGTCGCCGTGCTCATTTTAAAGAATAGAGTGGATGTTATTCCCTGTTAATAAGGCTGCTAACAGAATATAAAATAAAGATGATGCGTTTCGTTCGCACTGAAAATGTCAGGCGAGAGGCGTATGCTGTTGTCCAGCAATCTCCTGCTGCTGATATATCGTGGATGTCTGAGAGTTGGGTGCTTTCCCAGATCGTTTTCACAATCAGCTTATTATGGATGGCGCTATCGTCTCTGTTTATTTATGTAATGAATTAACGACGATATATTTTTCTGCCCAGTAAGCCGTGCTGCCATCAATACGTTCCCGATTAATACTGTCTGCCAATAAAAACCTTCCCGCTCCCTATACCCCGCACCTTTCCCTGAGAGGTGCGCACTATAGATGCCGAACCGCTAACCGCAGGAATCCGTTATGCGCTTTACGATAATAACGACTAAACCGGGCCAACAGCCGCCGCAGACCCATTGTGACTTCTTTCCGCCCGGCGGCACCATTGGTCGCGGCGTGGACAACAATCTGGTCCTGCCAGATGACGACCGTACACTCTCCCGACTGCAGGCGATTGTGCATATCACCGCCAGCGGTGAGTGCCGCCTGACCAACCGTGGCAATGTGACGCGGGTGCTGCTCAACGATATTCCGCTTGAGCGTGGCCGTCAGGTCGAGCTGCAGGATGGGGACATTCTGGGCATTGATGATTATCAGCTGCGGGTCAGTGACCTCAACAGTGCGCAGCCGCCGCAGACGGAGAGGACGGCTCCGCGCCCTGAGCCGGTGCGCCCTGCGTCGGTAGTGCCTGAGCCGCCGGTGGAGAAAACCGCGACGGCGGCCATTCCCAGCGAAATCTGGGACAGCCTGGCGAAAGAGTTTTCCATCTCGGATGATCTCTCTAAGCGCAAAGCCGCGCCGGAACTGCCGGAGGCACATCCGCTGACCGCGCCTGCCGCGCCGGAGCGTAACCCGGAAGATCCGCTCTCCCAGCTGGCTAATGACGCGCCGCTCGATTTTGGTCAGCAGCCTAAAAACAGCAGCCTGTTTGATGAAGGCGATGCGCTGTTCGCCCGGGAAAGCATTTTTGACGACAGAACGCCAAGCACGCTCTCTGCTCAGCCGAAGACGGCGGCACCTCAGGCTGAAAAGCCCGCCGCTGAACTGGACCCGCTGAGCCTGTTTGAGGGTGAAAGCAGCATGGATGCGCGCAACCATGACGACCCGCTGGGACTGATGATGGGCAACGCGGTGCCCCTGGCACAGCCGGAGCCGCAGACCGCGAAACCGGCCACCCTGCATGTGCCCCCGGAAGCCCCGGCCAGCGTGAAACCGGCGACCGGACGTCCGCCGGAAGCGGTGCCTGCCACGCCGGATGCGCAGGACTTTTCGATGCTGTTCAGTGACGCACCACCACTTCAGCAGGCAGCAGAGAGCCAGCCTCACCCTGAAGCGCCGGGCCAGACGCCCCTGATCGAAGATGAAGACGCCGCTCAGCCCGACGCGGTCACGCCGCAAAATGAGTATGGCGGGATTACGCTGCCTACGCCGCAGGCCGTACAGCGCGCACCTTCACCGACGCCAAAAGGGCGGCTGCGTATCGATCCGGTCGCCTCGGGATATCAGCCTGCCGCCACGGAACAGCCGTCGACCGCCGGCCAGAACAGCGGCGACGCCCTGAAGGGGGAACTGCTGGATGCGCTGCTGGAAGGGATGGGTCTGCGTGACCTGCAGCCGACGCCTCAGTTTGACCGGGAACAGATGCTGCAGTTTGGTCAGATGCTCAGCATGTTCTCGCAGGGGACGGTCGCGCTGCTCTCATCGCGTTCGATTCTCAAGCGCGGCGTCAAAGCTGACATGACGGTGATCCTCGACGACGCTAACAACCCGTTCAAGCTGCTGCCGTCAGGCAAGACCGTCCTGATGCAGATGTTCGGCAGCCGGATGCCGGGCTTTATGCCGCCGCGTCAGGCCGTGCGCGATGCGCTGATCGACCTGCAGGCCCACCAACTGGGGATGATCGCCGGGATCCGCGCCATCATCGCCTCCATGCTGCAATCCTTTAATCCGGAACAGCTGGAGGAGGAGGCGCGCCAGGCGGGATCGGTGTCACGTATCGGCCTGCCGGGCAGCCGCAAAGCCGCCCTGTGGGAACATTTTGTTGAGCGTTACGGTGAGACGGCGGGCGAAATCGAGGACGATTTTCACACCCTGTTTGGCGAAGCGTTCCTGCACGCCTATGACCTGGAAGTCAATCAGTACAAAGACTCACAAACCCACACGGATGACGCATGAATATCACTATTGCCTCGACGTCGAATCAGGGCGATCGCGCCAGTAACCAGGACCAGATCGGTGATGTGATCGGCAAGCGCTCCGCCTGCTTTGTCGTGTGTGATGGCGTGGCGGGATTTCCCGGCGGCGAGATTGCCGCGTCGATCGCCCGCAGCAGCCTGCTGGAGGCCTTTGATGGCAATGCGCATCTTGATGCGCAGTCGATTCGCCGCTATGTCAATCACGCCAACCACGCCATTCGTCAGCAGCAGAAAGTCAGCAGTGAACACAGCCGGATGGGTACCACGATGGTCAGCCTGTTTATCGACCGGGACTACCATCTGGCCTGCTGGGCCCACGCCGGGGACAGCCGCCTCTATCTGTTCCGGCGCGGTTATCTCTATCTGGTCACCACCGATCACAGTCTGGTGCAGCAGATGAAGGATGCCGGACACCGTACCGAAGGGATCAACAGCAATCTGCTCTATTTTGCGCTGGGAATGGGTGATGAGCAGCGCGACGCCAGCTACAGCGACGTGGTGGAGATTGAAGATGGCGATGCCTTTCTGCTCTGCACCGACGGTTTCTGGCACGGCGTGTCGCTGGAGCAGATGCAGCAGTCGCTGCACATGGTGAATACGCCGGAAGAGTGGCTGACGCTGATGCAGCAGATCATTAAAAACGACCAGCCGGATGCCGGACAGCAGGATAACTTCAGTGCGCTGGCCGTCTGGATTGGGTCACCTCAGGACACCACTTTACTGCACTCGCTCTCTGAAGCGGCGCAGTTCTTCCCTCTGCGAGATTGAGAACGCCAACATGAAATATGGATTACTGGGTCTGGCAGCGCTGCTGCTCAGCACGCACGCTTATGCTGAAAACTATCGCATCGTCCAGTCCCCGGCACAGAAACTGGATGTCTGGATCGATAACGTAAAAAACAATCAGCTGTCGAGCTGGTGTAACAGCACGATCTCTCTGCGGATCGTCACGCTGGGTGAAAAAGACCCGGCGGTGCTGAAAACCTTCCTGCCGCGCGTTGCCGGATTGATGGCGTCCCAGTGTAAACCGCTGCAACAGTTGCACTGGCAGCTCACCGACGCGCAGGGCAGTGAAATCGCGACCGGCAGCGCTGCCAGAGCGCAGCAGTGGAAAACCGTGGTTACGCCGCCTGCAACACCGCCTGCGACACCGGCCGCCACGGCCGCCGCCGTGCCTGCCGATCCGCTGGTCAACGCCGCGCAGGCAGACACCTCGCCGTGGCTGCAGTTCAGTCTGCTGGATGGCTGCCATTTCCGCACCTGGTGGCAGCACCCGGCTCAGGGTAGCGCGCTGTTTGTTCCGGCAAAGCAGGGGCTGGTCTGCGGGTCGGATGGCTGGCTCAGCGGACACAGCAGCCTGACGCAGCAGGGTAACGGCGCGACGGCGCAGGTGGGTGTGACCTTCCTGCAGGGCTTCCCGGTCATGGGGCTGAGCAATCAGTCGGCGACCACCGAACTGCACATCACTACGGTCAACAGCGAGCGGATGGTGCTGAGCAACGAAAAATCACCGGACAGCTGGCTGATACTGCCGTTCAGCAACCGGTTTAACGGCTGGCAGGCCAGCCCGCAGGTCGTCGTACAGATGCCGGTCAGCGAAGCTGCGGATGAGAGCGCGGTCGCGGCACGTCTGCAGGAGGTGCGCAAAGTCTGGTCGCCGTGGATCAGCGGCAATGCGGCGCTGAGCGTGAAGCTGGTGGAAAAGCTGCATCCTGAACTGAAAGATCCGGCCGCTGCGGTCTATCGCACCCTCAACTGACGCAAAAGGAGTTTGCATGGAAACCTTACAGCATCGTCTGGCCAATGCCTCGCTGAGCGAAGCGCTGGCTGATGTTACCCGCCAGATCCAGGCCTCTCCGGCCAGCGCTGACCTGCGGGCCGCGTTTGTGCAGCTGCTCTGCCTGGCAGGCAACTGGTCGCGGGCGCAGACCCAGCTGCAATCCTGGCTGGCGTTAAGCCCGCAGGCGCAGCCGACGGTGAATCTTTTGCAGCAGGCGATTGCCGGTGAGCTGCAGCGCGACGCCGTGCTGCGTGGCGAGGCGCAGCCGGTGCTGCCCGGCAGTGCCTGGCACTGGTGCGACACGCTGCTGGCCGCACTGCAGGCGGAGGCAGAGGGCGATGCCGCACGTGGCTCTGCACTGCGTGCCGAAGCACTCGAACTCGCTGCCGCGAATCCCGGCAGCGCCACTCAGCAGGATCAGCCTTCGGCCTTCAGCTGGCTGATGGATGGCGACAGCCGCTTCGGGCCGGTGTGTGAAGTCATCAATCAGGGCCGTTACTACTGGATCCCGTTCGCGGCGATCCGTGAAATGCAGTTTCAGGCGCCCGCCAGCGTCACCGATCTGGTGTGGCGTCATACGCGCGTGCAGCTGATTGATGGCAGTGAGCAGGTGTGCCAGATCCCGGCGCGCTATCCGCTGCTGGCGGGGGCGGATGAACGTTTTCTGCGTGCCGGTGCCACCGAATGGCAGCCGCTGGGCGACGATCCGGATCAGTTCATCGGTCAGGGACAAAAAATGTGGCTCACCGACAGCGCAGAGTTTTCGCTGCTGAGTCTGCAGCAGGTCCTGTTTGATAACGTTGAGAGTGCTGATGAGTCATGATTCAGGCGGGCAGAATGACGGCTATGCCCAGCTGCATGGCGGCTTTCGTGCGCGCAAAAAGCGCGATGCGTTAACGTCCCGCGACAAACTGCAATCCTCGCTGCTGGATCGTCTTACCGACAACGCGCCGGAGAAGCAGCAGGAGGCGGAGAACAGCATGCTGATTACGCACAGCACGCTGCGCCGCCACGTTCTGCGCGATCTGCAGTGGCTGTTTAATACCATCAATAACGAAGCGCAGCAGGATCTCAGCGGCTTTGATCAGGTGCAGCGCTCGGTCTGGAATTTCGGCGTGGCACCCCTGGCCGGACAGAATGTCTCCGATATCGAGTGGCAGGATATCCAGCGTAAAATGACCAACGCCATTCTCCACTTCGAACCGCGCATTCTGCCGCAGGGCCTGCAGGTGCGGTGCGTGAGCGATCTCAGTTCGCTCAGCCTGCACAACGTGCTGTCGATTGAAATCAAAGGGCGGCTCTGGTGTGTGCCTTATCCGCTGGCGTTTCTGTTCCGCACCCAGGTTGATCTGGAGAGCGGCCATTTCGAACTTCAGGATGCAGGGTAATCATGGACAGCAATCTGCTCGACTACTACAACCGCGAACTGGCCTATCTGCGTGAGATGGGGGCGGAGTTTGCGGCGCGCTATCCCAAAGTGGCGGGACGTCTGGGCATGCGCGGCATCGACGTGGCGGACCCCTACGTCGAACGGCTGATGGAGGGATTCGCCTTTCTGACCTCCCGCGTGCAGCTGAAGATGGATGCGGAGTTTCCGCGCTTCTCGCAGCGTCTGCTGGAGATGATTGCGCCTTCCTATCTGTCGCCGACGCCGTCGATGGCGATCGCCCAGCTGACCCCGGACAGCCGGAAAGGGGACATCACCCAGGGATTCCATGTGCCGCGTGGCACCATGATGGAAAGCCAGAACCTGAAAAAAACCGGCGTCACCTGCAGCTATACCACCGCCCAGGATGTGATGCTGCATCCGCTGCGCATCAGCGAAGTCACGCTTGGCGGGGTGCCCGGCGATCTGCCCACGGGGGAGCTGAAACTCAGCGGCCTGGGGGCAGCCAGTGCACTGCGCATCCGCATCAGCTGTGAGGGGATCTCCTCGCTGAGTCAGCTGAACGTGGATGACCTTATGCTGTTTCTCAGCGGCCCGGATATTCAGGCCCTGAAACTGCTTGAGCTGCTGATGGCGCACCGGTTGGGCATCGTGCTGCAGTCCGTTGAGAAACACCCTCAGCGTCAGGTGCTTTCAGATGATGCCCTGCAGCAGGAAGGGTTTGCGCCGGAGCAGGCGCTGCTGCCGGACGATCTGCGCAACTTCGACGGCTATCGTCTGTTGCAGGAATATTTCGCGTTCCCGGCGCGCTTCCAGTTTATCAGCCTGAACCAGCTTGCGCCGTTTCTGCGCCGCTGCGACAGCGCCCAGGCATTCGAAATCATCATTCTGCTCGACAAGGCAGACAGTGGGCTGGAGAGCGTGGTCGATCACAGCCACCTGGCGCTGCACTGCACCCCGGTCATCAACCTGTTCCCGAAAACGGCAGAGCGCCTGAAGGTCAGCGACAGTCAGCACGAATATCACCTGGTGGTGGATAACATCCGGCCGCTGGATTATGAAGTGCATTCGGTGCAGCGCCTGTTCGCCACTATTGAGGGTAAGCGTGAAGAGCAGGTTTTCCGCCCCTTCTGGAGCACCTTCAGTGGCGATCAGGGCGACTATGGCGCCTACTTCTCGCTGCGCCGCGAGCAGCGCACCCTGTCTGAACAGGCGCAGCGCTATGGCACCCGCACCGGCTACATCGGTTCAGAACTCTTTCTCTCGCTGGTGGATGAGCATCACGCGCCGTGGCGCGATGAGATGCGCTATCTCTCCGCCGAAGTGATGTGTACCAGCCGCGATCTGCCGCTGATGCTGCAGCAGGACCAGGGCAACTTCGTCATGCCGGACTCCATTCCGGTGGCGGAGCTGAAGCTGTGCAAAGGCCCGACGCCGCCGCGTCCGGCCCTGGCCGAGGGGCTTTCCGCATGGCGGCTGATCAGCCATCTGCAGATGAACTACCTCAGCCTGATGGACAGCAGCGACGGAGAGGGCGCGGCGGCGCTGCGTCAGCTGTTAAGTCTCTACGCCAACCTGGCGGAAGCACCGGTTGCCCGCCAGATTGACGGCATCCGCCACTGCACGCTCAGCGCCGTTAACCGCCGCGTGCCGGAGCCAGGCCCGGTGGTGTTTGCGCGTGGTGTCAGTATCACGCTGGAGGTGGATGAGCAGGCGTTTTCGGGTGCCAGCCCGTGGCTGCTCGGCAGCGTACTGGAGCGGGTCTGCAGCCGCCTTGTGGCGCTGAACAGCTTCACCGAGTTCACCCTCAACAGCCAGCAGCGCGGCGAAGTCGGCTACTGGCCGCCGCGCATGGGCCGGAAGGCGCTGATATGAGTGGCGAAAAAGTCATTACGCTGCCACGACTGACCCGCCTGCCGGACGATTTCTGGCAGAAGGTGATGGCCGCGCCGTGGCGCTACGATCTGTTCCAGCTGCTGCGGCGGCTGGATGCGCAGGGCGGGCAGCGTTATCCGCTGGGCCGTGCGCCGCTGCCGAAGTTTGAAGCGGTGCGCATCGGGCAGACGCCGTCACTGGCGTTTGCTCCCTCTACCGTCGCCAGCGCCGCGCCGCGGGAGGAGACGGGACGCCACGATCTTTCGATTTACAGCTTTGGTCTGTTTGGCCCCAATGGTCCGCTGCCGACCCATCTGACCGAATATGTGCACGAACGGATTGTGCATCATCAGGATCACAGCCTGTCGGCATTTGCTGACCTGTTTCATCATCGCGCCACGCTGCTGTTCTATCGCGCCTGGGCGGATGCGCAGCCGACGGTCTCCCTGGATCGGCCCGACGACAGTCGCTTTCTGAACTATCTTGCCTGCCTTGCCGGCATCGGGTTGCCGGCCCAGCAGCAGGCCAGCTCACTCAGCCTGCATGCGCGGCTGATGCTGGTGGGGCATCTCAGCCGTCACGGTCACGACGCAGAAGGGCTGGTGCGCATTCTGCAGCACTATTTCGGCGTGCCGGTCAGGCTGACGCAGAACCTGCCGCACTGGCTTACGCTGGACAGCCGCGATCAGGCCCGCCTGGGTGCGGGACGCCATATGCCCCGGCTGGGTGCCTCCGCTTTTCTCGGCGTGGCGGTACGCGACGTACAGCATCGTTTCCGCCTCCATCTGGGGCCGCTCAGCGCCGCGCAGTATGCCCATTTCCTGCCTGATGCCCCCGGCGCGCGCGAAGTGCGCGACTGGGTACGTCACTACCTCGGCATCGAAATGCAGTGGGATCTCAGTCTGATCCTCGCCGCAGATGAGGTCGGGGGCGTGGCACTGGGTGGCGGTGCCCGGCTTGGTTATACCAGCTGGCTGGGGCAGATGCCGCAGCCGCAGGATCGCGAAGATTTTATATTTGAGGTTGAGGCTGCCTCGCGCTAGCCCAGCCGCTTTCCCTGTTACACAGCCTGCGTCTTTCATTGAAGAGAGTCCCTTATGTCAGAAATCAGCCGTGCCGTCCTGTTCGGCAAACTGGATACGCTGTTATTTACCTCGCTGGAAAGCGCCACCGCCTTTTGCAAACTGCGCGGCAATCCCTATGTTGAACTGGTGCACTGGCTGCATCAGCTGATGCAGCAGCAGGATGGCGACTTACAGCAGGTCATCACACATTTTTCACTGGATGAAAAGGCCCTGACTCAGGACATTGTCGCTGCGCTGGATCGCCTGCCGCGCGGCGCCAGTGCGGTCTCCGACCTCTCTGAGCATATCGACAGCGCCGTTGAGCGGGCGTGGGTTTACGCCTCACTGAAATATGGCGCAACCCGCATTCGCGGCGGTCATCTGCTCATCGGCATCCTAAAAACCTTTAACCTCGCCAGCGTGCTGAAAGGCATTTCCGGTCAGTTTGCCCGGATTAACGCCGATGCCCTGCTGGCGGAGTTCGACACGCTGCTCGGCAACAGCAAAGAAGCGCAGCAGGCGCTGAGCGCACCGCAGGATGCCGCAGGCGCACCGCCAGCCGCCAGCGGCAGCACGCTGGCGCAGTATGGCCAGGACCTGACGGCACGCGCCCGTGCGGGAAGTATCGATCCGGTGACCGGGCGTGATGAGGAGATCCGCCAGATGGTCGATATCCTGATGCGTCGCCGCCAGAACAACCCGCTGCTGACCGGCGAAGCGGGCGTCGGCAAAACGGCGGTGGTCGAGGGCCTTGCCCTGCGTATCGCAGCGGGCGATGTGCCTGCGCCGCTGCGCGACGTGCAGCTCTGGCTGCTGGATATCGGTCTGCTGCAGGCCGGTGCCGGGATGAAAGGGGAGTTTGAGGCGCGACTGCAGGCGCTGATCAATGAGGTGCAGTCCAGCCCGACGCCGATTGTGCTGTTTGTGGATGAGATCCACACCCTGGTCGGCGCGGGGGGGCAGCAGGGCACCGGCGACGCCGCCAACCTGCTGAAACCGGCGCTGGCGCGTGGCCAGCTGCGCACCATCGGCGCGACCACCTGGGCGGAATATAAAAAGTATATCGAGAAAGATCCGGCGCTGACCCGACGCTTCCAGACCGTGCAGGTGCAGGAGCCAGATGAGGCCAGAGCGATTCTGATGCTGCGCAGCACCGTCAGCGCACTGGAGAAGCATCACCGGGTGCTGCTGCTGGATGATGCGGTCAGCGCAGCGGTGAAACTCTCGCATCGCTACATCCCGGCGCGTCAGTTACCTGATAAAGCCGTGGCGCTGCTGGATACGGCCTGTGCCCGCGTGGCGGTCAGTCAGGGCGCGCAGCCCGCGGCACTGGAGGATTGTCTGCACCGTCTGGCCGCGCTGGAGATTGAAGCGGAGATTGTGGAACGTGAAATCCGCGTCGGCCTCGGTGACGTGACCCGCCAGCAGGCGATTGCCGGAGAGCGTGCGGCGCTGGAAGCGGAACATGATGCGCTGCAACAGCGCTGGCTGCAGGAGCGCGAACTGGTCGAGACGCTGATTGCGCTGCGCGCCCGCTGTGCCACCGAAGAGGATGCGGCGCTGCGTGAACAGCGCGATGCCACACAGCAGCAGCTGACTGCGCTGCAGGGTGACACGCCGCTGCTCTTCGCTGCCGTCGATTCGGGCGTGGTCGCCGCTGTGGTCTCTGACTGGACCGGCATTCCGCTGGGCCGGATGGTGAAGAATGAGATCGACGCCGTACTCAATCTGGCGGACACCCTGAACCAGCGCGTTATCGGCCAGCGTCACGGTCTGGATCTGATCGCGAAGCGGGTTCGCACCACGCGCGCCCGCCTCGACAACCCCAACAAACCGGCGGGCGTCTTTATGCTGTGCGGGCCGTCGGGCGTGGGTAAAACCGAGACCGCGCTGGCGCTGGCCGAGTCGCTGTATGGTGGCGAGCAGAACATCATCACCATCAATATGAGCGAGTTTCAGGAGGCGCACACCGTTTCGACGCTGAAAGGGGCCCCGCCGGGCTATGTGGGTTACGGCGAAGGTGGCGTGCTGACCGAAGCGGTGCGCCGTCGCCCTTACAGCGTGGTGCTGCTGGATGAAATTGAGAAAGCTCATCCCGATGTGCATGAGCTCTTCTTCCAGGTGTTCGACAAGGGCTGGATGGAAGATGGCGAAGGGCGTCACATCGACTTCCGCAATACCATCATCATTCTGACCTCGAATGTCGGCACGCAGCTTATCAGCGCGATGTGCGCCGATCCGGAACTGATGCCCGATCCTGACGCCCTCAGCGCCGCCCTGCGTAAGCCGCTGCTGGAGGTGTTCCCGCCTGCGCTGCTGGGTCGTCTGCTGGTGGTGCCGTACTACCCGCTCAGCGATGACATGCTGGCGGAGATTGTGCGGCTGCAGCTGGCGCGCATTGTGCGTCGTCTCGCCGACAATCACGGCATTGAGGCGGAGATCGACGAGTCGGTGGTGAATCAGATCGTGCAGCGCTGCACCGAAGTGGAGTCGGGCGGACGCATGGTCGATGCCATCCTCACCAACACGCTGTTACCGCAGATGAGCCAGATACTGCTCAGCGCCCACGCCCGCGATGAACGCTATCGCCGCGTTGCCGTGCGCTGTGAGCAGGGCGAATTTGTCTGCCAGTTCGCTGTTTAAAGCCTAGTCATCAGAGAGTTTTCGAATATGTCGGAACATGATCAACCCCTGAATGTCCCCAACGCCCTGCCGCTGGGTTACCGCTTCAATGAATTTGAGATTAAAGAGGTCATCGGCGGTGGCGGCTTTGGCATCGTCTATCGCGCCTGGGACCACCAGCTGGAACGCGATATCGCCATCAAAGAGTTCATGCCCGCCTCGCTGGCGGTGCGCAGCGATGATCTCAACCTGGTGCTGCGCAGTGAGCGTTTCAGCAAAACCTTTCACGCCGGGCTGAACAGCTTTATCCAGGAGGCGCGGCTGCTGGCCCGCTTCAATCATCCCAACCTGCTGCACGTGCTGCGGTTCTGGGTGCAGAACGACACCGCCTATATGGGCACGGTGTTCTACAGCGGCACCACGCTCTCGACCTTCCGTGAACGTCAGCCGCAGTCGGTGAATGAATCCTGGATCCGCCGCCTGCTGCCACCGCTGCTGGGGGCGATTAAAACCATCCATGAAGCGGGCTATCTGCACCGTGACATCTCGCTGGATAACATCCAGATCCAGAGCAGCGGTGAGCCGATCCTGCTGGACTTCGGGTCAGCGCGTAAAACCATCGGCAACCTCTCCGATGAGAGCGAGACCATGCTGCGTCCCGGCTATGCGCCGATTGAGCAGTACAGCGACAACGATGAGAGCGAGCAGGGCGCATGGACCGATATCTACGCGCTGGGCGCGGTGTTGCACACGCTGATCACGGGCGCGCCGCCGCCGGTGAGCGTGGTGCGCAGCATCGAAGATAACTACCAGCCGCTGGTGCAGCGTCGTCTGGCGGGGTACTCCTCTGCGCTGCTCAGCGCTGTCGATCGTGCGCTGGCGCTGAAACCGGAAGATCGTCCGCAGAGCATTGATGACTTTGCGGCGCTGATGGCGCTGCCGGAACGTGAACCGGAGCCGCTGCTCAGCGCAAAAATGAGCGGGCCGGGCACCATGCTGGTGCCGATCGAAGAAGAGGAGGCGGTCAGCCCCGACTCGCGACTGAAAACGCTGCTGGGCCACCGCTTTGCCCTGCCGGGCCTGGTGGCCGCGGGCGTGCTGGTCGGGCTGTGCGCCGGTCTGCTGATGTCGCGTGGTGATGAACAGACGGCCCCGGCGGAGACCGCGCAAAACAGCGCACCTGCTGTCACCGTCGCGCCGGTTAATCAGCCGGTGGCTGCGCCACCGACGCAGGCTGAGACCCCGCCGGATAGCGTTGCCAGCACCCCGGCTCAGACAACCGCGCCAGCGCAGACCGCCGCACGTGAACCCGATCCTCAACCAGCCCCGCCAGCCGCCCCGGTGGCGCAGGTCTACATTCGCCTGCAGCAGGGTGAACGGGTTCAGGTGAACGGTCAGCCGCAGGCGCTGGTGCCTGCGGTCAATGGCTTTGCCACACTGCAGCTGGCGCCGGGCAACTACACCTTTGCCATCAGTGGCCAGAGCGGCACCCGTCAGCAGACGCTGAACGTCAGCGAAGAAGGCGTCTGGTTGCTTGATCCACACAGTTAATAGTCAGGGATTACTTATGTTCTCACGCATTACCGCACAGCTGCCGGCGGACGGCCTGCTGTTCCACACGCTCAAGGGCACCGAGGCGCTGTCGCACCCGTTTGTGCTCACCGCCGAGCTGCTCTCCACCGACGCGCGCATCGACCGTCACGCCCTGCTGGGCCAGCCGGTGACGTTCACGCTGCCGACCGACGGCCTGATGAGCGCGCTGAGCCCGCGCTACCTCAACGGTAAAATCACCCGGGTGGCGGTGCGCAGCCAGGAGCTGAACGGCACGCGCTACGCGTGCTATGAGCTGACGGTGGAGCCGGACCTGTGGCCGATGAAGCGGGACCGCAACCTGCGCATCTTCCAGAGCCAGACGGTGCCGCAGATAGTGCAGACGCTGCTGAAGGAGTACGGGGTGAGCGTCGAGACGCGGCTGGCGGGCAGCTACCGGGTGTGGGAGTACTGCGTGCAGTATCAGGAGAGCAGCCTGGACTTCATCAGCCGCCTGATGGAGCTGGAGGGGATGTACTACTTCTTCCGCCACGAGGCGGACAAACACACGCTGGTGCTGTGCGACGCGCCGGACCAGCACCAGGCGTTTCCGGGCTACGGGACCATCGCCTATCACGTCACGCCGTCGGGGGGCGTGGTGACGGAGGAGGGCATCAGCCAGTGGTCGCTGTCGGAGAGCGTGACGCCGGGGATGTACAGCACCGACGACTACGACTTCCGCAAGCCGAACGCGTGGATGCTGCAGGCGCGGCAGAACCCGGCGTCGCCGGTGCCGGGCGCGGTGGACGTCTACGACTGGCCGGGACACTTTGTGGACCACAGCCACGGCGAGTCCTACGCGCGCATCCGTCAGGAGGTGTGGCAGGCGGAGCACCACCGCGTCAGCGGGTCGGGCACGGCCACCGGCATCGCGCCGGGGTACACCTTCTCGGTCCTCAACGCGCCGCACTTCAGCGACAACGGCGAATACCTGGTGACCTCGGCGACCTATGACTTCGCCGAGAACCCCTACGCCAGCGGCGGCGGCGGGGAGAGCCGCCACAACATTGACTTCACGGTGCTGCCGTCGTCGGTGACGTGGCGCACGCCGCCGGAGACGCCGTGGCCGAAGACGCACGGCCCGCAGACGGCGAAGGTGGTGGGGCCGAAGGGGGAGTCCATCTGGACGGACCGCTACGGGCGGGTGAAGGTGAAGTTCCACTGGGACCGCCTGGCGAAGGGTGATGACACCAGCTCCTGCTGGGTGCGCGTCTCCAGCGCCTGGGCGGGCCAGGGGTTCGGCGGTGTGCAGATCCCGCGCGTTAACGACGAGGTGGTGGTGGACTTCATCAACGGCGATCCGGACCGTCCGCTGATCATTGGTCGGGTGTATAACGAGGCGAGCATGCCGCCGTGGGCGCTGCCGGCGGCGGCGACGCAGATGGGGTTCCTGAGCCGGTCGAAGGACGGCACGGCGGACACCGCGAACGCGCTGAGGTTTGAGGATAAGGCGGGTGAAGAGCACCTCTGGATCCAGGCGCAGAAGAACATGGATACACATGTTAAAAATGACGCCAGCCATTCAGTCGCTAATAATCACAGCCATTACGCAGGTGGCAATGAGCTTTACCGTGTCGAAACGAACCGTGTCCACGGTGTAAAAGGTGGCGAAGAGCAACTGACCGGTAAGGGTAAACTTGATGCGGTAGTCGATACCTATGTAGTGGGTTCAGGCACTCAACTTCGCCTGGAATGCGGAGAGAGCGCTATCGAACTTAACGCGAATGGCCAGATAAATATCGTCGGCAAGGGATTCAATATTTTCGTGCAGGGCGATGGGCATATCACCACATCCGGCGGCAAACTGAATCTGAACACAGATGGCGCTAAACCGGGCACAAGCGCCCCGGGTTCAGGTCATAAACAGAACATCAGCCAGGCCGTAGAGAACCTTTTCCCGCCGAAGCAGAAAGGGCAGGCGGCACCCGCTGCGCCAAAGACTGCGGCGGCACCGGCGAAAGGGGCGGCAGCGCCGCTAGCCAATGCTGCTTCTGGCGATAAGAAAAGCAAATATGACTACTCGGTAGATGAGATGGTCAAAAAACAAAAAGGCCTAAAAGACAGGCCATTGAAATGGGATAAAACCAGTAAAGGCTTCGTAGATGCTACCGAGGGCGATATCAAAAAATATGTCGATCCTGCCAACCACATGGAAGGCAAAGACAAATATCAGTTTGTAGATCTTTCCTCCTCATCCGGGATCAGCAAAGAGGATATGAGCACTTTCCTTAAGGATAAAGGCACACTGTCCGGTCAGGAACAGACGTATCTGGATGCGGCTAAAAAATATAACGTCAATGAAGCGTATCTGGCCGCCCATTCAGCGCTGGAGACGGGAAATGGCACCAGTGAGTTAGCTAAAGGTGTCATGGTCAATGGAACCAAAGTTTATAATATGTACGGCATAGGTGCGCTGGATCACAATGCGGTGCAAACTGGCGCTAACTACGCTTATAAACAGGGCTGGACAACACCCGCTAAGGCCATTGATGGTGGTGCTAAGTGGATATCTGATAAGTTTGTTGGCTCTGGTCAGAATACTTTGTATAAAATGCGCTGGAATCCGGCCGCACCGGGAACACATCAATATGCGACAGATGTTAACTGGGCTACGGCTCAGACAACCAGCATGAAGAAAATTTTCGACAGTTTTCCGAATGCGAATCTTTCTTTTGACATACCTGAGTTTAAGTAAGGGACTGATAAATATGATTTTTTCTATGAGAAAGGCTGTATTGTTGTTTGCGCTGCTGTTCCCTGCCGTTCAGGTAAATCTGGCTACTGCAGCGGCAAGCCTTACGGCCCCTGCTGCCTTAACAGCCGCTGACTTTAGCGTGATAATCAATAATCATCCTTTTACATTAGGTGATAAATGGAGCGATGAAACTCAGAAGCAGGCGGGCAAGCAGTTAAGTGAAAACTTTGTTGGCGATGTGCCTGCCGGTGACATCAGCTATAAGTACTACCAGCACAAATATGATGGCTTTGAAATCTACACCGCGAACCTGTTCTGGCAAAAAGAGCAGCGTGATTTCGACAGCTATCTTATTGCACAGATAACCATCGACACTCCTGCGATTAAAACCGCCAGAGGGGTTGGACCCGGTGATAGTCAGGATGTGCTGATCAGTAAATATGGTCAGGGTACAGTCGATGACAGTGATAATCAGCACTGGTTATATTATGACGCTGATAACAAACGCATGTCATTTCAGCTAGAGCATAATAAAATCGGTCACATTATGATGACGATTAATACGGATGAATAATAGAATGCTGCGTGATGCGTCACGCAGGATTTGACTGGATTTTAAATATTAATTCTCGGTTGAGAGATACCATGCTCAACATCAGTTTTAATTGCTTACTCTTGCGAAATATAAGTCAATGAAATAAATGCCATGTTCACTCAATGCCATATTGTAGATATATAACAGCATGCCATCTGGCGAGTTGAATAATTCTATAAAATAACAGTTTGGTTAGCATGGTGAAACGGTGATAACTAATTAATCAAGTGGAGTTGTGAAGCTATTTATTAGCGTGATAAGTTTGGTGATGTTTATAGTTTTCCCAATAGAATTCATGACGGGTTAAAATGATTAAAGTCTTATGCATTTCAGTGATTTTATTTCCACTGATATCCTCTGCAAATAATTTTTGTCAACAGAAGGCTAGCAACGCCAATGCAAAAGGCGTGCGTCTCGATAATACAGATAATGTCTACAAAGTGGATGGGTCAGGACGGCTACAATTTTATTCTGCACCTGATGGGCGTTGTGCAGAGAAAGACGTTTTTGTGGTGCCTGGTGATAAGTTATATGCTTACGTTGAATATGGAAAATATTACAGCGTAATGTATGTGGCTAATGACGGAAATCAGGCCAATGGCTGGGTCGAAAAATTCCGATTAGTTGAAACACACGCGGGTATCGCACCCGATTATAATGCAAATAAATAGTTAGTCCCTCTGCTCTAAGTATCAACCCATTTTCACTTCCCCCATATGGATATCTATTATGCATTACCAATTCAATGAGGGCGCTTTTGCGCTTTTTCCTGCTGCCTGGCAGGACAACACCATGAACATTCTGCGCGATGAGGCCAGTGGACTGGCGTGGGTGGTGAGTCGTGGTGTTATTGCAGAAGGCAGTGATGCAGAAAAAGAATTTCAGCGTCAGTGGGACACATTGCGGAGCCAGATGGGGCACATTCAGCAGAGTGAATTTATTCCTGTGATGGCCGGTGTGAATAACACCTTACCTGCGACAGAAGTTGAAACCCTGTTTGATCGTAACGGACAACAGGTGTGGCAGAAACAGCTGGCTGCACAGGTTCCTGAGTCGAACATCTTTATGATTTTTACGCTCTCCGCGATGCGCCCATTCAATGAGGAAGACGGTCAGCGCTGGCAGGCTTTCAAACAAAGCCTGAGTCTGAATACGCCACGGAAAGATTAACTTATGGATAACCATGCGGCCCGCGTGGGCGACGAGATCATTCATTCCAGCATTTTCGCTGATATCACCAGTGTTGTGGCTGAAGGGGCGGCTTATGCCGTCATCGGGGCTGCGGTAGGAGCGGCGGCAACACTGGCTGCGCCTTTACTGGGCGCCGGCATGGCGGCGGCCGGGGTTGCCGCTATCGGTTCCAGCTGTCTGCTCAGCGGCATCATTGGCGGTGTGTTAGCCAATGCTGCGGGCCTGTCGGACGACATCTCTGAAGCGGCAGAGGGGCTGGGCGACATGATATTCCCGCCTTCACCCGCCGGAGTGATCGCCAGCGGTTCAGACAACGTACGCGTGAATGGTCTTATGGCCGCACGCGCGGCCGGGATGATGACGCCGGATGAGACACCGCCACCGGAACCGCAATCACCGCAGAGCTTCGCGGACTACGGCGGCATGCTGCTCTCTGCGGTGGGCCAGTTCGGCAGTGCTATGTGGCAGCCCACGGTCGCCTCCGCCGATGCGGGGAGCTCTCCGCTTGAGCAGGATAAAGTGGCCTGTGAAAAACACAGTGCGCCGCAGTATCTGGCTCAGGGTTCGAAAAGCGTTTTTATCAATGGCCAGCCTGCGGTGCGGGCAAAGGACAAAACGACCTGTGATGCCACGGTAAGTGATGCTGTTTCTCCCAATGTCATCATCGGGGGTGAAACCGTTACGGTCAGAGAGATCAAAAGTGGCAAGGTGCCGGGTCTCGCGGTCATGATGATCGGCCTTTCGCTCATACGCGGTCGCCCCAGCCAGATCCTGAAAAATATGCCCTGTGCGCTGGCCGGTGCGGCGGGAGGCATGATGGCGGATATGTCCATCAACGCCGCCTTCTCATCGCTATTCCCGGTTCATGCCGCAACCGGCGTCAAGGTCCTTAATGATGATGCCGAACGCGATTTCTCTCTTCCCGGCCGTTTCCCGCTCAGTTTTCAGCGCAGCTATAACAGCCTGACTCAGCGCGCAGGTCTGTTCGGTCAGGGCTGGGCCACGGTGTTTGACAGCTATCTGACGCTGGAAGGCAACCGGGCAACCTGGTTTGACGACAACGGGCGCGAGCTGAGCTTTGACGTTCCCGGTGAAAAAGAGGTGCTCTACAGCATCAGCGAAGGGCTGATGGTGCGGCGCAGCGAGACTGGCGATATCGCTATTGCCGATGACGACGGTGCGGTATGGCGACTTTACCGGCGCACGGCCGCCAATCCGCAGGTGCTGCGGCTGGCGTCACTCAGCGACGAGTACGGCAACGCGCTGGAGACGGGCTGGGATGAACAGGCCCGTCTGGTGCGTATCCATGACGCGCCGCTGGCGATTGACGTCACGCTGCACTACGACGACAGACAGCATCCGCGGCGACCGACGTCAGCCAGCCATTTTGATGGCGAGCAGCACTGGCCTCTGACGCGCTGGACCTACAGCCAACAGGGCCAGCTTGCCAGCGTGACCGATGCGGCAGGCGTTGTTACCCGCCGGTTCCGTTACAACGTCGACGGACTGATGGTCTGGCATCAGCTGCCCGGCGGGCTGGAAAGTGAATACCGCTGGCAGAAGCTGGATCACTGGCGCGTGGTTGAGAACCGCACCAATAGCGGTGACGGCTGCCGCATGCATTACGATCTCGAGGCGGGTATCACGCGCGTGTCGACCTATGACGGTCAGCAGCGCGAACACCACTGGAACGCCGCGGGTCTCATCACCTGTTTCATCGATGAGCGGGGCGAGAAGTGGCGCTATGAGTGGGATGAAAACGAACTCCTGACGCGCCGCATCGATCCGCTGGGCAACGCGGTGAGTTTCACCTATGACGATCTGGGCAACCGCGTTGAAGAGAAAGATGCTGACGGCGGTGTGCAGGCGGTGCAATGGCTGTCACATCGTGCGCTGCCCACCGTGGTTGCCGGAGCGGATGGTTCCACGACGAAATACTATTACGACCCCCATCACGGTCTTGAGCGCGTCGTTGATGCGCTCGGGCAAAGCACGCTCTATAAGCGGGATGAATCCGGGCTGGTTGTCGAGGAGATCGACGCAGCAGGTAACAGCTTTCGCCGGGAGTTTAACGATGCCGGACAGGTTATCCGTGAAACCGACTGTTCAGGGCTGACCACGCGCTACCGTTATCATCCTCTGGGCTGGCTCAGCTGTGTCATTGCGCCGGATGGTGAAGAAACCCGTTATCACTATGACGCCGCAGGCCGTCCTCTTCAGCTGGAGCGCGCAGAGGGCTGGGAAGAGCGACTGCACTGGAGTGAAAACGGCCTGCCGCTGGCCCATGAGTCGGCGGATGGCAACCGCAGTGAATTCCGTTACGACAATGTCGGACGACTGATCGCCAACCGCAACGCACAGGGTGAGACGGTTCAGCGAAGCTGGGACAGCCGTGGCCGCCTAACGGCGCTGAAAAACGAGAACGGTGAGCAGTACCAGTTCGAATGGGGCGCAGACTCTCTGTTGCTGGCTCAGGTGGGACTGGATGGTGTTGCCACGCGATACGACTATGACGCGGCGGGCCGCACGCTATCGCGTACCTTTGCCGCCGGCCATCCTCAGGCCATCACCCATCATTACCACTGGAGCCGCGCGGGGCAACTGCTGGCGCGAACCACGCCGGAGGGTCAGACGCGCTACCACTACAGCGGTGTCGGCCAGCTCGATAAAGTGTCGCAGCATCTGCCGCTGTCTGACACCGAGTGGAGCCAGCAGGCTGAGCAGGAGATTACCTTTAAATATGATGCGCTGGGCCGCATCGTTGCTGAACAGGGGGAGCAGGGCGAACTGGCGTGGGCGTATGACGCGCTGGGTAACTGCAAGGCCTTAACCCTGCCGGATGGTCGCAACCTGAAGCAGCTTTATTACGGTAGCGGCCATTTGCTGAGCATCGCACTGGACAATCTGCCGGTCACCGAGTTTACCCGTGACACCCTGCACCGGGAACTGAGCCGCACGCAGGGCGGCCTGACCATGCGCAGTGAATATGACCGCTCAGGCAGACTGCGCCGCCGTGACGTGTTCAGGGGTGAAGCACAGCGACCTGCGCCGCGCGTCTTGTCCCGCCGGCGCGACTTCGATTACGGTAACAACCTGATCCGCGAAGAGCGTGACGATAATCCGTTCAGCCAGACGTTATGGCACTACGATAACGCCGGCCGGCTGTTGTCCCAGGATGGTGCGCAGCCGGGTAATGAGCAGTGGCGCTGGGATGGCGCAGGCAATCCGCTGGATCGCCATAGTGCTGCCCACGTCATGCATAACCGCGTCACTGAACTGAACGGTATCCGCTGGCAGTATGACATTCATGGCCGCACCACTGAGAAAGATGACGGCCAGACCCGCTGGCGCTATCGCTACGATGGTGAGCATCGCCTGACAGAGGTGATCAGCGAGCCGCGGGACCGTAACAAGCCACGCACGAAGGTGAGTTTCCGTTATGATCCGCTGGGACGTCGCATCAGTAAAACCAGCCAGCAGCTGTTACAGGGAAGACCATCTGGTAACGCCGCAACGACGCGCTTCGTGTGGGAAGGTTATCGTCTGCTGCAGGAGATCCACGACGGCACTCCCCTGACCTACGTTTACAGCGACAGCCAGAGCTATGAACCGCTGGCCCGTATTGATGGTGTGGAAAGCCCGGAAATTTACTGGTTCCATAATGCAGCCAACGGGATGCCGGAACTGCTGACTGACGCGGAAGGGCAAAAAGCCTGGGAAGGGATCAACAGCCCGTGGGGCAAACTGCTGCGTGAGTCCAGCCAGCGGCTGCCTGCCGTGCAGCAGAACCTGCGTATGCAGGGCCAGTACCTGGATCGTGAAACCGGACTGCACTACAATCTGTTTCGTTACTATGACCCGGACAGTGGACGGTTTACCCAGCAGGACCCGATAGGGCTGGCGGGCGGGATCAACCTTTACCAGTATGCGCCGAATGCGCTGGGTTGGGTGGATCCGTGGGGGTTGAGTAAGTGTGAAACGGGTTTTTTATATCGGGGTGATAAAAGGGCACCAAATGTTATTTTTCGCGAAGGATTTAAACCCCTTGGCGATAGTTTAGATCTTCTTTTACATGCCAGAGATAACAGATCACCACCGAGTCATTTCGTCAGCACATCATCCGATATAGAGGTAGCGCAAAATTTTGCTGCACGAGATGAACAAAAAGGCTTTGTTTATGCTATTCGAGCACAACAAAACGCCATTGATGTTAACAAAGCGTTGGGTAAAGATACTCCGTTCCCTGATGAGGTTGAAATGGCTGTTCCCGGTGGGATCTCAAGTAAAGATATTTTAGGGGTTACTCCGGTGAACGGGGATGGTAGTTTTGTAGGATTCAGTTTTATAAATTTTTTGGGGGGGTAACTTGAGTTTAAAAAAAATAAATTTAACCTGTATGTCTGATGGTATAGTGCATGATGTTGAGGTTCACCTGATATCTGATAACAAATGCGCTATGAGTGTTTATATTGGAAATAAATGCCAGTTAAATGCTGACGGTGAGGATTTTTTTGAGTGCTTTAAAAAAATAAGAGAGTTAGATAAGCAAATAGTTTATTATTGCAAAGGTGCTAAAGTTAATGTCATCCCTTCGAGAATGACAAGGCAAATGACCAAAGGGTTGAGTGCTTATGAAACGACTTTAGGCGTTCCAGCGCGTAGAGAAAACTTAGTTAATATATTCGACTATGAAAATGAGGGGTTAGCATCCGATCCATCTGAGCAAGATCAATATGAAGCGAAGTGGTTTGCGTCATTAACTGCTTGATTTTATTGTGCTTCGCCGCTCGATTCAATATTAACTAATTTGAATGCAAATCTGTGATTGCCACATTGGACATTCCTATGTGCCTGGTTTTAAGTGGCAATGCAGCATTAAGCATTTTTGTTGTTTGTTTTTTTCATTCAGTCGTTGGCTGAAATTATTGCAATGGAATTTTATCTTGACTTAGTAAATATTTTATTCGGAGCATTGCTGAGATTTGTTGAAATAAGAATGGGATTTGGTGATGGCTTTAAAAGGTACGCACTCTGATATCATAACTATAGTTTTACAATTTAGAGGGTTACAAAGATAATGTCGGCCAATATATTTATTCAGGCAGGTAACGGTGAGTTCCTTTAGAAAAGAAATATTTTTGATTATTTTTTCATGTATCACAACCGGTGCTATAGCTTCTGATAACTCCTGGGCACTATCTCAGTACAACAGTTTGGCCAAAATTCCCACTATCTTAGATAACCAAGCGGTTATTTCCAGCCTGAAATCCGTGCTGGGCAAAGACTATAGCGAATTTAGTCAGAGTTTTGATGTATTTGGTGAACCTCATAAAACTAAAAAGGGCGGGTTATTCGCTGAGGGGTGGTTGAAGGACCTTTACCTTGTACAGGCTTCAGCGTTTGTTATACAGCCTGATGGTGAAATTTATGCTGCGTGGTTATCGCCTGAAAACAATGAAGTGCGTTATGCCACTAACGCACCAGAAAAGAGCAGTATGCAGGAGGATATTGCTCGCTGGGCACAGCGTTTTGATAAAAAGATGTCATCAGCCTGTAAGAATCCGCAGAAAAAGCACAGCATGAAATCACGCTATTTCGAAACAACGCACTTCAGGATTAAAATAACCCCACTCATTATGTCCGATTCTGATTGCAATGATGTAAGTTACGAAGGTGTCAGGAAGTCAGACGGAGCGATAGTCCGGTTAAGAGGTGAATCAATAGAAAGTGACTGCGGTAAACTTTCTTGCCCCGTGCTTACTTATATGTTTCGGAATCATGATGCAAGTTATCTTATCAATAACGTCATCAATACTCTTTCCGTTATCGTTCATGGAAAGATTTTAGTTTCAGAAACGGGGCAGTGGAACGATGTGTCCGGATAAATTAACAGGCTGGCATTGTAATGCCTTGCGGCACTAAACATCATGGATGGAAAGGATAAATAAAGCCAAAAGACTACTGTTGATTTAGGTCCGCTGCCGGATGAGAATTGTAGCAATCCACAATGAAATACATCATAAACAACTCAACCAGTTGAAAAAAAAGGAAATCGCTTTGAAATAGAGCGCATTTCTCTTTAAGGTATGATTAAGGACTTTATATGATCGACCTCAGATTGCCGGATTTTGACCTTAATATTTACGCCCGTAAATATGCCCATTTACTTCCTGAAATTTCGCCTCAACTCAGAAACAGGATGGCTTACGAACATCAGCCGATGCCCGATGAAAAGCCAGCGAAACCTGAGTGGATGCAGACAGTTAACCAAAGATTAACGGACGCTGAGGCTTTAGATAAAGCCAAAGGTTTACTCATGGGACTCGCTGTTGGTGATGCAGTGGGAACCACGCTGGAATTCCAGACTCGCGACAATTCTCACATCAACGATATGGTTGGCGGTGGCCCATTCAGGCTGAAGGCGGGTGAATGGACCGATGATACGTCAATGGCGCTCTGTCTGGCAGAAACGTACATTGAACAGAAAAGCTGCGACACTGCTTTTTTCAGGGATAAATTAATCCAGTGGTATCAATCTGGCCACAATAGTTCGAATGGCGTTTGTTTCGATATTGGTAATGCAACCCGTTATGCGCTTGAACAGGTTATCAGGCATGGGTCAGACTGGACAGGCAACGCCTCTCCTGAAAGCGCAGGGAATGCTGCCCTGATTCGTCATGCCCCTGTCGCTATTTTCAGACGGAAATCTTTCATTGATGGCTGGAGAGATGCCGCTATTCAGAGCAGGGCTACACACTCTGCTCCGGAATCAATCAATAGCTGCCAGTATCTGAATGCCATCCTGCATTATCTTTTAATGGGTTATGGTAAAAATGAAGCCTTCGCGCCTCATAAAATGTCTTTAATGGTAAGAGTTCTGATCATCAATGCCGGTGAATATAAAGAAAAGCATCGTGGCCAAATTCGCTCCTCCGGTTACGTTATCGACACCCTGGAAGCAGCATTATGGGCCGTCTGGCATACAGACAATTTCAAAGATGCCATTTTACTGGCGGCAAATCTTGCTGATGATGCAGATAGCGTAGCGGCGACGGCAGGCCAGTTAGCGGGCGCATTGTATGGACTGTCAGGTATACCTCAGGAATGGGTTGAGAAGATAGTACAAAAAGACAGAATCCTCTCAATGGCAGAAACGCTATTTAATCTCGCGCCGGAAGAAACAGAGTGATTCCGCTCCCTCTGTGTCAGGTAAGTGATTTTTTGTAGCACTGACTCAGCCTGACAGGGGCGCTGGCATCCGCCATTCATGCACTCGCCAGTGCCCCGGGTGAGAAAGTTCTTTCTCCTTCCAATCGCCATCCAAAACGCCTGCCCCAAACATCTCCTTTTCCTATGACCCGCTCCCGGTTTAAGTCCCTCTGACGCTCACTTCCGCCGGATTTATCCACGTATCATCACTCTTACCTCTGACTATAACCTGCCGTTATACCCTCCTGCTAAACAAGCATTCGTCACCTTTCACACCGCATGAAATAGTGGTTTCAGAACCTGATCTTTTGGCTGAAACGAGAGACAACATGCTAATTCCACAACCCTATTTACTCTTTCTTGGCGATGTGACCGATCCCCTTGCGGCAAAAACGGCGCGCGGTATTCATATCTGGCGGCCGGAGCAGTGCGTTGGCGAAATCAAACTGCCGGGCTGCACAGTCAGTCTGGGTCTGGATGAACTGGATGTTCCCGGCGCCAAAGCGCGTGGCGCAAAAACGCTGGTGCTGGGCACCGCCAACGCAGGGGGCTATCTGCCTGCGCACTGGCTGGAAACCATTAAAAGTGCCATTAAAGCAGGCATGAATGTGGCCAGTGGTCTGCACCACCGTCTGGTGGACGAACCGGAGCTGGTCGCGCTTGCGCAGGCTTCGGGTGTTGCGCTGTTTGACCTGCGCCATATGCGTCCGGCGCTTAATGTTGGCAGCGGCAAGAAGCGTTCAGGTAAGCGCATCCTGACAGTGGGCACGGACTGCTCAGTGGGCAAGATGTACACCTCCCTGGCGCTGGAAGCAGCGATGCGTGCACGCGGCATGAAAGCTGATTTTCGCGCTACGGGCCAGACCGGCATTCTGGTCGCGGGTGAGGGCATTGCTGTGGATGCGGTCATCGCGGATTTTATTGCCGGCGCGGCAGAAGCGCTGTCACCCGCGAATGACGCGGACCACTGGGACATCGTCGAAGGGCAGGGCTCACTGTTCCATCCCTCTTATGCAGGCGTGAGTATGGGGCTGATGCACGGCGCGCAACCGCACTGGCTGGTCATGTGTCATGAAATGGGACGCCCGCATATGCGTCATTTGCCCCACCAGCCGATGGTCAGCCTGAAGGAGTGCGTTGAAGCCAATCTGCGCGCCGCGCAGGTGACCAGTGAGTCGGTACAGCTCGCAGGCTTTGCGATTAACACCTCAAATTACAGCGAAGAAGAGGCGCTCGCGTATTGCGCTGAAATCACCGCTGAGTTTGGCCTGCCGGCAACCGATCCTGTGCGTTTTGGTATCGACGGGATTGCCGCGCTGCTTCAGGAGCGTGGCTGAAATGAGAACGATGCAGATCGATGTGGTGGCTTTGCCGCTGGCGCGCCCCTTTGCCATCTCTCGTGGAACCCGAACCGCCGTGACGGTCATCCGGGTCACCCTGGAGCAAAACGGGTTCATCGGGCAGGGAGAATGCACTCCGACGGCCCGCTACGGTGAGACGCCGGAAAGCGTGCAGGCGATGCTTGAAGCCGTGCGTGCTGACGTGGAGGCGGGCCTGAGCCATGACGATCTGCAACAGCGCTTACCCGCCGGCGCCGCGCGCAACGTGCTGGACTGTGCGCTATGGCGACTCGACGCCGCACGGACGCATCAGACGCTGTGGCAGAAGAGCCAGTGCCATCAGCCACCGTCGGTGGTGACGGCCGAAACCCTCAGCCTCGACACGCAGGAAAATATGGCGCTCGCGGCGGCAGAGGCCGTCTCACGCGGGGCCATCCTGCTCAAGATTAAGCTCGACCGCGATGCGGTTCTGGAAAAGGTCGCCGCGATCCGTGCGGTGGCACCGCGCGCCACGCTCATTATCGATGCCAATGAAGCCTGGTCGGGGCTGGACCTGGAGAGCCTGCTGGTGGCACTGAAGGCCTTCAGCATCGCGATGGTGGAGCAACCGCTGCCCGCCGGACAGGATCATGACCTGCAACGCTTTAAGCATCCCATCCCGGTCTGTGCCGATGAGAGTTGTCATACGCGGGCGGATATTGCGGAACTGCGCGATCGTTACGAGATGGTCAACATCAAACTCGATAAGTGCGGGGGCCTGACCGAAGCGCTGGCGATGGTGGAGGCGGCCCGGGCGCAGAATATGCGCATTATGGTTGGCTGCATGCTGGGTTCGTCACTGGCGATGGAGGCCGCCTTGCCCGTCGCGGTTAATGCGGAGTTCATCGACCTGGATGGCCCCATCTGGCTGGCCGCCGACAGTTCTCCTTTTTTGAGCTACTCCCAGGGCCGCATCTGGCTATAACTTTGCGAGGCGACGATGACGGACACACGACTTACCTCTTCTGCAGCGCGCACAGCCTCTGCCTCTCCCGTGCTGGCGATTCAGGATCTCAGCGTCTCGTTTCGGGGACGCAGCGGTGAGAATCAGGCTCTCAGGGGGATCAGTTTTGCCATCAACCCGGGTGAGATTGTCGCCGTGGTAGGCGAAAGCGGCTCCGGTAAATCTGTCACGTCGCTGGCGGTGATGGGCTTACTGGCAAACGGCGGCCGTGTCGATCGCGGCAGCATGCAGTTTCGCGATCGCAGTGGAAACGTGCATGCGCTGGAAACGCTGGATGAGAATCAGCGTCGCGCGTTACGGGGCCGTGAAATGGCAATGATCTTTCAGGAGCCCATGACCTCGCTGAATCCGGTGCTGCGCATTGACGATCAGCTGACCGAAGCGTTACGCGATCACCAGCAGTGCAGCAGAAAAGAGGCTCAGGCGCGCGTGCATGAACTGTTGCGACAGGTGCGTATCGCCGATGTGGATCGCGTCATGAAAAGCTATCCGCACTCGCTGTCCGGTGGGATGCGGCAGCGTGTCATGATTGCGCAGGCGCTGGCCTGTGACCCGCAGCTCCTGATCGCCGACGAGCCGACCACCGCGCTGGATGTCACCGTGCAGGCGCGTATTCTGCATATCCTGCGGGAACTGCAACGCGAGAAACAGATGGCGGTGCTGTTTATCACTCATGATATGGGCGTGGTGGCAGAAATCGCCGATCGGGTAGTGGTGATGCTGCGCGGCGAAGTCATCGAGCAGGGCACCGTCTCTGAGATTTTTGCCGCTCCGCAGCACGCTTATACCAAAGCATTACTGGCGGCCGTGCCCAGACTCGGTGATATGCGGGAGCACAACTGGCCGCAACGTTTTCCTCTGCCGGGTGCCCGCGACGCGCTGCAACGCGAACAGCAGACCGCGCGCTATGACGTGGCGCCGCTGCTCGATGTGCGCGGGTTGAAAGTCTATTACCCGATCCGCAGCGGCATCTTATCGAGCCTGACGCACCATGTGCATGCGGTCGAGCAGATTGATTTCACGCTGTGGCCCGGTGAAACCCTGGCCATCGTAGGTGAAAGCGGCTGCGGCAAATCGACCACCGGACGCGCACTGATGCGGCTCATCAGCAGTGAGGCCGAAAGCATTCACTTTGAGGGAAGAGAGATCTCCGACCTGAAAGAGGCGGCATTCCAGCCGCTCCGCCGTGAAATTCAGATGGTCTTTCAGGATCCCTACGCCTCACTGAATCCCCGCCTGACCGTGGGCTTTACCATCGCCGAGCCGTTGCTCCTGCACGGCATCGTGAAATCGCTGGAGGAGGCTTCGCCGCAGATCGATGCGTTACTGAAGAGCGTCGGCCTGCTGCCGGAGCATGCGCGTCGCTATCCGCACGAATTTTCGGGCGGGCAGCGTCAGCGGATTGCCATCGCCCGCGCCATGGCACTGAAGCCGAAAGTCATTATCGCCGACGAGGCGGTCTCAGCCCTCGACGTCTCAATTCAGGCGCAGGTGGTCAATCTGATGATGGACCTCCAGCAGCAGACCGGCGTGGCGTGGATCTTTATCTCTCACGATATGGCAGTGGTAGAGCGCATTGCGAATCGCGTGGTGGTGATGTACCTCGGCCAGATTGTGGAACTGGGACCGCGCCAGTCGGTATTTAATCATCCGCAGCACCCCTATACCCAGCGTCTGCTGGCCTCCGTGCCGGTAGCCGATCCTGAGAACCGTCAGCCCCGCCTTGTCGATGACAGCGAGATCCCTTCGCCGTTACGTAAGGTGGGCGAAACGGTCACTAAGCCCCGTTATCGACAGGTTGCGCCTCAGCACTGGGTCGCTGACGGCATTGCATTGCGATAATCCTCAACGACCAGGAGATTTCATGAAACCCATTTTTCGCCGTACCTCACTCGCCTTCGCCCTGACGACGATGCTGGTCTCTGCTGCGCAGGCGCAGGATCTGCGTATCTCCATGTATGCCGATATCACGGGGCTGGACCCGCACGACACTTCGGATAACATCAGCTACTCCGTACAGAGCGGTATCTTTGAACGCCTGTTCCAGTTTGATCCGCAGATGAAGCTGCAACCCTGGCTGGCGACCGGTTATACCGCCAATGAGAGCGCGACCGAATTTACCCTGACGCTGCGCAAGGGCGTCACCTTCCAGGATGGCACCCCTTTTGACGCGGAAGCCGTCAAAGCCAACCTCGATCGTCTGGCTGACCAGAAAAAAGGGCTGAAGCGCAACAGCCTCTACAAAATGATCGACAGGGTTACGGTACTGGCACCTGACCAGGTCAGAATCGACCTGAATCAGTCGTTCGGGGCTTTTATTAACACGCTGGCGCACCCCTCAGCGGTGATGTGGAGCCCGGCGATCCTGAAGCAATACCCGGACGAAGCCCAGCTCCGGCTGCATCCGGTGGGAACCGGTCCGTTTAAATTTGTCGACTGGAAACCGGGCAAAGCCGTGACGATGGCGAAGTATGCGGGTTACTGGCAGGCGGGGTGGCCGAAAGTCGACCAGGTGATCTTCTCGCCAAGTCCGGAAGATGCGACACGCGTTGCGGCTTTAAAATCGGGGCAGGTGGATGCCATCTGGCCACTGCCGTCCGACCTCATTGCGGCGGTGCAGCAGGACAGCCATCTGTCGGTGCAGCGCGATCCGAGCATCTATCTCTATTACATGGCGATGAACACGCAGCATAAGCCGCTGGCGGATGTTCGCGTGCGTCAGGCCATCAACTATGCGATTGACCGTAATCTGTGGCTGAAAGTGGCCTTTGCCGGTCTGGGCAAACCGGCTACCTCGGCTATGCCGGAAGGGGTACAGTTCTATCAGAAACAAACCGACCCCGATTACCACTATGCACCCGATAAGGCCAAAGCCCTGCTGAAAGCGGCAGGCTATCCGCAGGGGCTTGATCTCAAGCTCTGGGTCACCAATGCCACGGCCGCCGTGCGAGCCGGTCAGGTGCTGAAGGCACAGCTGGCTGCGGTGGGTATTCGTGCCACGGTTACACCGATGGATTCGGGAACGCGCAATGCAAAATTGTGGGGCGTAAAGGATCCAAAAATGGCGGAGTTTGACCTCTATTATGGCGGCTGGTCGACCTCTACCGGCGATGCGGACTGGGCGCTGCGCCCGCTGTTTGCCACCGAGTCCTGGGTGCCGACCTCCTATAATGTCTCCTACTTCAGCAACCCGGAAGTGGACAAAGCGATCGCCGCCGGGCTGGTGACGGCCGATGCGGCGAAGCGTGGCATCGCCTATGCGCAGGCCCAGACGGCGTTATGGAAAGCGGCACCGGTGGCCTTTCTTGGCACGCCAGACAGCCTGGTGGGCAAGCGCAGCAACCTGAGCGGCGTTTCTATGCTGCCTGATGGCAATCTCATATTCACTCAGGCGTCCTTTAAATAAGACGATTTCTTCCTCCACGTCCCTGACCCCATGCGGGAGAGGGGCGTGGAAAGGCCCTTCGCACCTCTGTTTCAGGGAATCGCATGTTTGCATACATCCTTCGCCGATTGCTCGAGATGATCCCGGTTTTGCTGGTGGTCTCGCTGCTGGTTTTCGGTTTTATCAAGCTGCTGCCGGGCGATCCGGCGCGCATCTATGCCGGACCGGATGCGCCCATCGAGGCGGTAGAGGCGGCACGTCAGCATCTCGGGCTGAACGATCCGCTGCCGCAGCAGTATCTCCACTGGGTCGGCAGCCTGCTGCAGGGCGATCTCGGCATCACCTACCGCACGCAGCAACCGGTGCGGCAGGTGATCGCGCAGGGATTCATGCCGACACTGTGGCTCGCCCTCGCAGGGTTTACCTGGTCCGTGATCCTCGGCCTGCTCTTCGGCGTTCTGGCGGCGCTGAAACGGGGGAAATGGCAGGACTGGACATTGATGAGCGTGGCCGTCGGCGGCATCTCCATGCCCGCCTTCTGGCTGGGGTTGCTGCTGATCCAGTTCGTCGCGATGCCCTCTGGACTCTTTTCGGTCAGCGGCTTTAACAGGGCCAGCGATATTGTCCTGCCTGCCATCACCCTGGGATCGTCGGTGGCGGCCGTGATGGCGCGCTTTACCCGTTCGGCCTTTCTTGAAGTGGCGCAGGAAGATTACGTGCGCACCGCAAAAGCGAAAGGGCTGCGAAAACGGCTGGTGACGTGGAAACATGTGATGCGCAACGCACTCATCCCGGTGATCACCATGCTGGGCCTGCAGTTCGGTTTTCTGCTGGGGGGCTCTATCGTCGTGGAGAGCGTCTTCAACTGGCCTGGTCTGGGCTGGTTACTGATTGAGTCAATCAAGGCGCAGGACCAGCCGGTCATTCAGGCGCTGGTGATGCTGTTCGTGTTTGAATTTATCGTGATTAACCTGCTGGTCGATCTGCTCTATGCAGTCGTCAATCCGGCCATTCGTCTGCGACAGGAGCCGAGATGAGTTCGTCAACACTGACTGAAAATCCGCCACAGATCATTCGTTCACCCTGGCGCGACTTCCTGCACGCCTTTGTGCGTAATCCCCTGGCGCTGGTGTCGGGCGGATTTGTGCTGCTGCTGATTGTGGTCGCCCTCTTTGCGCCCTGGCTGGCCCCCTGGGACCCGATGGCACCGGACTGGATGGCATTATCGTCGCCGCCTACGGCCGCCCACTGGATGGGGACCGACGAGCTGGGGCGTGACCTGCTGAGCCGGATTATTTACGGCGCCCGCATCTCGCTCTATGTTGGGGTGCTGTCGGTCACGCTGGGCATGATTGCCGGGGTGATTCTGGGTTTACTGGCCGGCTACTATGGCCGCTGGATCGATATGCTGATTATGCGCGGCGCCGACGTGCTGTTCGCCTTTCCCGGTATGCTGCTGGCCATCGCAGTGGTGGCGCTGCTGGGAACGGGCCTGAACAATGTCATCATCGCGGTCGCGGTGTTCAGCGTACCGGTCTTTGCCCGCATCGTGCGTGCTTCGACGCTTTCACTGCGACAGGCGGCGTATGTTGAGGCGGTGCGCTGCGCCGGTGCGCCAGACCGGGTGATTATTCTGCGGCATATTCTGCCCGGCACGCTTTCCAGCGTGATTGTCTATTTCACCATGCGCATTGGCACCAGTATTCTCACGGCGGCGGGCCTGAGCTTTATCGGACTAGGCCCGGAACCTGACGTGCCTGAATGGGGCAATATTCTGGCGATGAGCCGCAGCATGATGATGGCCGGGGCCTGGCACATGAGCGTCTTTCCGGGGCTGGCGATCTTTCTGACCGTGCTAGCCTTTAATCTGCTTGGGGATGCGCTGCGCGACACCCTCGATCCCAAACTCAAGGGCTGACGATGGATTTTCAACATGTGCAGCGCACGCTGCTGCTGGAGCGCTGGCGTGAGACGCGTCAGCTGGGTCAGCCGCGCAGCGCCTGCGGAGCCACTAATCGCATCAGCGATGTGACGGGCGTGCGGGTGGGCCACTCTACGCTGAGTGCAGGAGAGACGCAGACAGGCGTCACCGCTATCGTGCCGCCGGGGGACAATCTGTTTCTGACGCCGCTGCCGTGCGGGGCAGAGGTCCTGAACGGGTTTGCCAAACCGGTCGGGCTGGTTCAGATCGAGGAGCTTGGCGTGCTGCAGACGCCAATTCTGCTCAGCAACACGCTGGCGGTCGGCACGCTGTTTACCACGCTGGTACGGGATGCCATCCGTCGCAACCCGGAGCTGGGGCGAACGCTGCCAACGGTCAATCCCCTGGCGCTGGAGTGTAACGATGGCTGGCTCAACGATATTCAGGCACTGGCTGTCAGCGAGGCGATGGCGCAGACGGCCCTGCAGACCGCCTCAGCCGACTTCGCGCGCGGCAGCGTCGGGGCCGGACGCGGCATGAGCTGTTTCAGCCTGAAAGGGGGGATCGGCACCGCTTCGCGGCTGATCCCCTCGCTCAGCGCCACGCTTGGCGTGCTGGTGCTGGCCAATTTTGGTGCCCTGGAGGCCCTGACGCTCGATGGCGTGCGGGCCGGTGAGATGATTGCGCCGCTGCTGCCAGGCCACACGCCGCAGCGCGATGCCGGTTCTGTCATCATCATCATGGCAACGGATGCGCCGCTGGAGGCGCGACAGTTAAAGCGCCTCGCGAAGCGCGCCGGTGCCGGCCTGGGACGGCTGGGCAGCCACTGGGGCCACGGCTCGGGCGACATTGCGGTGGCGTTTTCAACGCAACCGCTGCCGCAACCGCCACAGGAGGAGCAGCTGGAGCCGCTGCTTGCCGCCGCGGCCGATGCCACCGAACAGGCTGTACTGGACGCCCTGTTGAGCGCGGAGGCCGTGACCGGCTTTCGGGGTCATCATCGGCCCTCACTGACTCAGATACTGGACAGGTTAACCTCATGAAAATTTTTATCTCTGCCGATATCGAAGGCATCGCGGGCGTTATGTGCCCGGAGCAGTGCACCCCAGGCAACCCGGAGTACCAACTGGCCCGGGGGCTGATGGAGCAGGAAGTCAATGCTGCGATTGAGGGCGCTTTCGCGGGCGGCGCCACGGACGTGGTGGTTGCAGACAGCCATGCCCGGATGACCAACCTGCGGGCGGAAAATATCGATTCCCGTGCCCGGCTGGTGCAGGGCAAACCTCGCGGGCTGTCGATGGTGGAAGGCATTGAACAGCAGCAGTTCGACGGCTTATTTCTGGTGGGCTATCACAGCGCCGCGGGTGAACCCGGCGTGCTGGCGCATACCATCAACGGCCGGGCATTCTGGCGTATCCATATCAATGGTCTGGTGATGGGCGAAACCGATATCTACGCCGCCGCCGCGGCTGAGCAGGGCACGCCACTGCTGCTGGTGACGGGCGACGATCAGCTGCAGGGCTGGATAGCGGAACACTACCCGACGGTCGATTACGTCTGTGTCAAACGCGCCATTTCTCACACCTGCGCGGAATCGATCAGCCCTCACGCCGCGCAGCGTGCGATTGCTGCCGCGGCACGCACCGCATTGCAGCATCAGCCTCAGGTGAGCACGACCCGCCTGACGGCACCCTACGCGATGCGGCTGCAGGCCAGCAGACCGGTGCTGGCCGATCTGTTCTGCCTGATCCCCGGCGTCACGCGTCTTGACGGTGTCACCGTCGGCTATCGGGCGGAGAAAATGGCGACGTTAATCAGCCTGCTCAGTGCCTTCTCTTATCTGGCGACGACCCAGTCGTAGCGACATTACCCCGTAGATGTAACCCTGTCTGTGAGGCGGGTAACTGCCTCCTCTCTGGCTTTGCGGTACAGTTTTTGCATGAGGAGACGATTCTCCTCTCCTCCGCCCGGACCTGATCAGGCCACCTGGCGGAGGCGCCTTTATTCGCTATTCCATCCAAGGTAAAAATTATGCGGCTACGCCATATAGAGGTCTTTCAGGCCATCGTGCAGACCGGCAGCATCAGCGCAGCGGCGCGCCTGCTGAATGTGTCGCAGCCGAACATCAGCCGGGTGCTGAATCACGCTGAGCAGCAGCTGGGGTTTGCGCTGTTTGAACGCCGTATTCAGGGGATGAGCGTGACAGCAGAGGGGCGGCGCCTGCTGCCGGAAATCGACGAACTCTGTCAGCGCCTGCAATCCATTACCCAGCTCGCCGAACAGCTGCGGCGCGGCGAAGGGCAGTTAGTGCGCGTCGGGGCGGCTCACGCATTTGGTCAGATGGTGATGGCTCCTGCCCTGGTGACCTGGCGGCAGCAGATGGCCTCTGTCAGCGTTGAACTGGTGACCGAGCACTTCAGTACCTTATGCCAGATGATTCTGGAGAATCAGCTCGATTTTGCCCTGGTTTTCGGTCAGCAGGTCGACGCGGCTCTGCTGGCTGAACCCCTGTTTCACTCCTCCATGGTGGCGCTGCTGCCACGTCATCATCCCCAGGCTGACCCCGTTACGCTGGCGTGGTTATGCGACAACAATCTGCTGATGATGCAGGCCCAGGACCCTTTAGGGCGCGTGCTCCATCGTGCGCTGCGCGATAAAAAACTGAATCCCGCCGTGTCGTTATCGATCAAAACCTACTCGGTCATCGCGGATATGGTGCTGGCGGGCGGCGGCGTGGGCGTCGTGGATCTCTTCACCGCCTGCCGCTATGCCGACCAGCTGAAATTGCTGCCCGTGGCCCAGCCCCTGCCGTTTGAAGTGATGCTGATCAGCCGTCGCGACCTGCCTCAGTCGCAGTCCACGCTGCAGCTTAAGCAGGTGATCCGCAACCGACTGTGGGAGATTGCCCGGCAGTGTGAAACGCAGTTTATCGTTGCCTGAACCCGCGTCGCAGTTCAGTTCTCCGCCATCATTAACCCGGATGGCTCACGAAATCTGAATCATCATGGTGCGCGCTGCACCGGCATTAGGCGTCTCTCGCCTGCCATCCGCCTCTCTACCGCCTGTATGCGCCACTTTTAACAGTTGGCGCATTAATTGCTTCCTTATCGTTACCGCATCCTGCCGGGCAGGAACAGGCACCGTAGCCTGGTAAGCGGCCTGTGGCGAGCCGCCACTCCACAACATCGATTTCAGGCGAAGAAGCCCTGCCGGCAATGCTGCCGGCAGGGCTTTTTTTTGGAGCAAATCTATGAGTAAGTTAAAAGCATGGTTTCAGGGGCCGCAGGATATTACCGAAGCAGAGGCCGTTGAGGATTACGCGGTGGGCCGTGTGCCGGCGCACTATCGCTGGCCGATTCCGGCCATTATTCTGGTGCTGCTGGGCAACTCTACCGCGATGTTCTGGTTCAGCCTCGGGGCAGACATGAGCTACCAGGTCGGCTGGCCAATGCTGCTGTTGCCGATCGGTTATATGGTGGTGTTCGCCACCCTGATTGGCTCATGCATTATGAAGATGGCGAGTAAAGAGGGGCTCTCACTCAATCTGATGACGCGCGGCCTGGGGTTTGGCTATATGGGCTCCGCCTTCACCTCGCTGATTTACGCCGTCAACTTCATCTTCTATTTCCTGTTTGAAGGCACCATTGTGTCTCACGCCATCGCCAACTATGCGGGCGTGCCGGTCAACTCCCTGACCGGTATCGCTATCTTTGCGCTGATGGGGCTGGCCGCCATCTGGTTTGTCTGGAAGGGCATGTCATCCATGCAGTTCCTGCAAACCTGGGGCGTTCCCATTTTCATTGTGCTGTTTGGCTTCTGTATCTGGCAGTTAACGCACCACTATCCGGCGGTCAGTTTCAGCGGCTGGCAGCCGAAAGGAGAGGCGGACAGTAACGCCCTGTGGCTGGTGATGAATATGGCCAACGGGCAGATCGTTTTTCAGGGACTGATGGCCACTGACTACGGTCGTTTTGCCCGTCCGGGGATCACGCATAAAGGCACCGCAACGATCATGCTGGGAATGCTGATCCCGATTGTTGTCGTCATGCTGTTTGGTGCCTTTATGGCCTACACCCTGATGCCGCATATTCAGGGCGAGGATGTCTGGTCGCTGGCGCTCGATCCGGGCTTCGTCTTCCCGCTGATTATGGGGCTGACCGGCGTGTTATTTGCGGTAATTACCCAGATCCGCATCAACGTCCTGAATCTCTACTCAGGTTCGATTGCCCTGTCGAACACCATGGATATGGCGTTTAACTATCGCCCGGGACGTCAGTGGTGGATGCTGCTGGTCTGGTTGCTCGGCGTGCTGTTCTATATCTGCAATATTCTGCAGTATACCGGCACCTTCCTCTCCATTACCGGCATTCTCACCAACACCTGGGTCTTTATTATCCTTGCGGATTACTTTATCTGCCGCAAAGTGCTGCACCTTGCGCCTTCCGATTTCGTGGAGTATCGCAAAGCGTATCTGCGGATGTGGAATCCGTCCGGCGTCATTGCGTTGTGCGTCGCGGTGGCAACAGGCGCGGCAGGCGTGCTGGGCCTCTATCCGATGGTGTACGCCTCATTTATTGCCATGCTGGTTGGCCCTGTGCTGCATGTCGCTATCAGCGTGGCGACCCGCGGCAGCTACTACTTCAAAACCTTCCCGGAAGATATGCAAACCAGCTGGAAACCCTCTGATGCTTACCAGGGGCCGAAACCGGTGTTTAAACCCTTACTGAGCAAGGAGGCCGAATAATGCGCATCAACGTTGCAACCATTCAGTTTGAACCCACGCAGTTCAGAAAAGAGGAAAACGTCGCCCGGCTGCTGGCATCAGCCACTCAGGCGGCACGTGACGGCGCACGCTTAATCGTAATGCCGGAAATGGCCACTACCGGCTACTGCTGGCAGGATCGTGCGGAGGTCGCCCCCTACACAGAAACGGCGGACGGTCCCACCAGCCAGGCATTCGCTGCGATTGCGTGTGAGTTTAACTGCTTTCTGGTCTTTGGCATGCCGGAGCGGGACAGGGTAACCGACCTCTACTATAACAGCGCCATTCTGGTCGGCCCGCAGGGCGTGATAGGCGTCCACCGTAAAACGCATCCCTATATTTCGGAACCGAA
Organism: Pantoea anthophila; assembly: GCF_026104315.1. NCBI lineage: Bacteria > Pseudomonadati > Pseudomonadota > Gammaproteobacteria > Enterobacterales > Erwiniaceae > Pantoea > Pantoea anthophila. The sequence goes on along the minus strand of NZ_CP110473.1, from coordinate 2,335,437 downwards.
ATGGGCGGCTAACGGTGATGGCGGGCATCAGGTCTTTCAGACTGAGATCGGCAATATTGCGCTGCTGGTCTGTATGGATATTCACTTTATTGAAACTGCCCGGCTGGCTGCGCTGGGGGGCGCACAGATTATCTGCCACATCAGTAACTGGCTGGCTGAACGCACTCCTGCGCCTTACTGGCTCACGCGCGCCTGGGAGAATGGCTGTGCGCTGATTGAAAGTAACCGCTGGGGATGGGAGCGGGGCGTGCAGTTCAGCGGCGGCAGCTGCATTGTGGATAGCCAGGGAAATGTGCTGGCCAGCTGCGACAGCGGCGATCAGGTACTCAGCGCTGAGTTACCTCTTCCGGCGGAGAATCTACTGCTGAACAAGCGCCGGCCTGAGCTCTATCAGCGGCTGATGACCAATACTTTCCTCTGGAATCCGGCGGACTTTTTTGGCTTATATGGGCGTGATCCCCTGCCTGACGGCAAAGCGTCCCGTATTGCGGTGGCGCAGTTTCGCCCGCAAGACGAGGTGAATGCCAATCTGGCACAGATTCGGCACTGGGCCGGACAGGCAAAATCAGAGGGCGCGGAACTGCTGATCCTGCCGGAGCGCGCGCTGACCGGGGGCGACGGCAGCCATTGCGCGCTGTCACGGGAGGATGCGCCTGTACAGGCGCTGATCGCGCTGGCGATGGAGCTGGATATCGCGCTGCTTGCAGGGTTCGCCGAGCGGGAAGGGGAGCAGTGTTACAACAGCGCGCTGCTGGTGAGCAGTGAGGGAGTCAACGGACACTATCGCCAGATTCACCTCAGCGACCAGGATCGGCACTGGGCCTGCGCAGGGGATCAGTGGGTGACGTGCGATCTGCCCTGCGGGCGCGTTGGTATTCTGCTGGGTGAAGATCTGCTGGTGCCGGAAGCGGCCCGCATTCTGGCGCTGGAAGGCTGCGACATCATCGCCTGCCCGGCGCAGCTTCATTCACCTCTGCCCATGGCGCACGCGGGCACGGCGATACCGCATGTCTGGCCGATCCCGCGCGGCGCCGATCCCTACCACTGGCTGCTGCCACGCGTTCGGGCGGGAGAGAATAACGTCTGGCTGGCTTTTGCCAACTGGCCCGCCGCGGCAGGCGAAAGCTTTGGCCTGAGCGGGATATACGGGCCGGATACCTTTGCCTTTCCACGCAGGGAAGCGAAAGCGACCGGTGCGAAGGGGCTGGCGCTGCTGGATATCTCCACGGGGTCAGCCGGCGATCCTTACCCCGATCATGTGGTAAGGCGTAAAGACCTGGTGCTGATGCGTCAGCCGCATTTCTACACTGCGCTGATTGCTCAATCACCGAAATGAGCCACAGACGCGGCCTGCGGGCCGCGCTGATTCAGGAGCTATTATGACTGCCACACAGCCGCTGCCTAAACCCGTTATTCCGGTCGGTATTCTCTATTCAGTCTCAGGCGATTATGCGGTGATCGGGCGCGAGATGCTCAACGGCATCCTGCTGGCGATTGAGGAGATCAACGCCAATCCCGCCCATCCGTTTACCCTGGCGCCCGTCATCCGCGATCCGCAGGGGTCGCTGGATCTCTATTACGACTATTGTCACGACTTACTCTATCGCCACGGGGTACGTCATGTGATTGGCTGCTACACGTCTGCGGCGCGGAAGACCATTCTGCCACTAATCGAAGGTGCCAACGCGCTGCTGTGGCATTCCGCGCGCTATGAGGGGTTTGAGAGCAGCAATAGCGTGATTTACCTGGGGGCCAGTCCCAACCAGCATATCCTGCCGATGCTCAGCTGGCTGTTACAGCAGCAGGCAGCAGAGATCTATCACATTGGTTCTAACTATGTCTGGTCATGGGAGATGGATCGCCTGACCCGTGAAGCCGTCATCCCCGCGGGCGGCAGCGTATTGCAGAGTAAATTACTGCCGATGGGGGACGAAAACGTGGAGGCGTTAATCGCGGATATTATCGCCTGCCGCCCGAAAGTCCTCCTGAATACCATGGTCGGCAAAAGCGCCTACAGTTTCTATCGCGCCTGGCACCAGGCCTGCCAGCAGCAGCCGTGGCTAAACGAGGTGCTGAAGCTCAGCCTGACGCTGTGTGAACCGGAAGTGCAGTTAATTGGTGCAGAGGCGTTAGAGGGATATCTGGTTTCTGCCAGCTGGTTTCAGTCGATTGACAGCGCCGCCAACCACCGTTTTCTGAGCAGCTATCATCAGCGCTTTGGTGAGCAGGTTTCCCCGTCAGTGGACAGCGAGAGTGCCTGGCTCGCCGGACATTTGCTGGCGAGAGCCATTGCGCGCCACGGCAATGCAGATGTGGACGGTGTGCGTAATGCGGTATTGCAGGATGAGATGGATTCGCCCGCCGGACGGATCCGCCTCGACGCCGACAATAATCACTGCTGGCTGACGCCGCATCTGGCGCGATGCCACAACGGCAGGCTGGAGAGTTTCTGGCAGGCGGAAGCTGCGGTGAAACCCGATCCCTGGCTGGCCAGGGTGGATCTCGCGAGCCTCATGCCGCGCAGAGGTGACGAATGAGCCGAAAAAACGTACAGATGCGCGGATTAAAAGTGTGTGTGATCGGCTGTTCCGACCGTGATAACCACCATCTGACGCAGCAGTTCAGCCGCATAGGCATTGAGGGGCTGTTCTGTACGGTGTTTCCGGACGAGAGCCAGCTGGCTGACCAGCAGTTACTGGTGTTCGACGGGGATAACTCCAGCCTGTTTCACCCCACGAACCCGCTCCCCTGGCCTGCGCTGCCAAAGGTAGCGCTTACCGCCATTGAAACGCCCTCGCGCTTGCAATGGATCGCTGAACAGAAAATCGACAGCTATATGCGTAAACCGGTGCGCTTTGATGGTGTGATGACTGCTTTTACCCTGGCGCTCAATCATGCCGCCCACATCAGCCAGCTCGACGCGCAGCTTCGGCGGCAGGAGGAGCGACTTCGGGCGCGTAAGTTTCTCTTCTCCGCACAGCTGCGGGTGATGAACGCGCTGGGGCTGGATGAGGATGATGCCTACAGCCTGCTGCGCCGCGCCTCAATGGCGCAACACATGACCATTGAAAATCTCAGCTGTGCGCTGCTGAACGACACGGAGGCCTGGCTCAGCCGGCTGAAATCACTGCTGGTAGAATAGGGGTTTTTTTTGCGAGGGTGGAGGACAGGGGTATGGAGGTATTTCGGGCTGCGTTGTTACGGGAGAGAGCAGGAGGGTGTGCAATGAAAAATCCACGCGGTTGCGTGGATTTAAGGAGTCTGTCAGATTTCATGGGCTTGATAAAGCTCCATGAAAAAAACAGCTTTTAATCAAACGCTGAACGGTGACTCTCACTTCATTCTATTGATTTTTATAATTTTTTAATATTGTATTTTATGTGTGCTCATTATGGAGTTGGCTTAATTCCGGAAGAGAATTTCATAGGTATGACTCCAATTATCGGCACCATTCAAGCCCCTCTCATAATCTGCTCAGGTTCACTCAAACCCTCTTGTAGACTGCATCTTCCAGCTCTCGACTGTATTCTGACGTCTACTAATACGCCTCAAAATTACATGCATACAGGGTTACAGTGGAAGATATATGCTGTTCGGTCTTATGGAGATAACCAATCAGAGACATAAGGAACAGGAGGAAAAGCGTGCTCAAAAAGTTAACATCACCAGCGTATGAATTTGATACACAAACTTGCTGGGTGGTTTGTTCAGGTCACCGGAGCATGAAATGCCTTTTGCACGGTTCGCGGTAGGTGAGATCATTTCCCGTTAGCAGAGTCAGTTCTGACAGCAAATAGATAAGGATAATTGCCGCCAGTTCTGCATTCATGTAACAGCTAGTCGTATGTTTAAGCAGAACTAATTCAACTTCATTCTGATGAGAATGACCCACAAGCATTCACATGCCTTCAAAAATTCTGTTTGAAAATCATGCTTACGCATTAATTATTTTCATCTAGAACAATAAATTAATTTTGACTGCATTATGGCTTGAAGCCTTGCGATTTAGACGTATTATTTTGAGATTAATCCACTTGCCCAATCTTCATTGCCGCTTGTTAGTGTGCGTGAGGAATGATTTTAAGGTTATATCTCATGGAGTTATTGATATTTTTGGCGGCGATTTTTGTCATTTACTTGTTGTATTTTAGGAAGAAAAAAAGAAAGTCTCCAAAGCCTTATGCTTTAAGCTTCATGAAAGCACCACCAAAAGAATGGCTTACTGACATCAAGAAAAAAGAGGCGGTTGTGCGAAACGATAGTAGTGAAGACGATAACCTTGCAACTTTTACATTGAGCGGTGGCCGGGGTGTTGAAGTTCGGGTGACAACCAATCATTACCGGAACACCTCAAAGTCAGCAGGTGCACCAGCTCGATGGGTCCTTCCTGGTGAAATGATAACTGTAGCTGGTGTAACAATCACTGGTGGTCACATTTACGTGGGACAACGTATGAAGCCCTCCGGTCAGGATTCAGGCGGCTATTATGACGATGGAAGTGAGGCATCCTTAATTGATGACACATGTAAGATAAAACCTACTTCTTATCTTTACGAGGACAGTTCATTAGGATACTGGCCCAGTTTTTCCTCTCTTTCCCCAGAAGCACGCGGTGCGTATATCAGTTGGCTCGCCAGCGATAGGTCTGATCCATCGTGTCCTATCGGCTATGTTTTTATCTACCTCTACGGTCTGGAAAGAAAAGCGTTCGTAGATTCCACTAACTCAAAATTCCCTGATGCTGAGTTCCGTAATCTGTTCAATGAAGTCGCTCGGTTAAGATCGGTATTCATTGAGAATCGCTCATTCCGTGGATATTCGGCCCAATTACTCGAAGCCATGTCTATTCTGCGCCCGAACATGGGCTTAGCCACAGATCTCGATATTGAATCAGGTTTCAGTAATGGCATGCAATTTAAGCTAGCTCTGGCTAAAACTGTACATGAAGGCGTTCCTGTATCAGCTGAACTGGCGTTGGCTTGGGTGATAAACCATACCGAATATGCGCTGCGTACCCCTGCTCGCCGGTGTGCCAAAGAGTTTGCTGCGCTTTTCAAACGGCGTTACACCCTCAAATATGGTGAAGGGATGGTCGTTAAGGCGAATAAAACACGCCTGCGGTTAGATTACACACCTGCAAGCCCCAGTTTGCGAGGCGTTCGTCTTCCTGTTCCCGACTTACCTGACCCAAGTGCATTGAAGGGCCCGGTTCAGAAAATTATTGCCCTTGCCGACATATGTACAGATGAGCTCGATGCATATAGTCGCTATCTTGGCAGGAAAGGTACGTCAGTCAATGATACGGCTGCAATTATGTTGCTCCCTTCAGAGATCGTTAATGAAAGCGCAGAAAAAATATTAAGCTCATTCAAACGCTGGGCTGATGAGGCGATCCTCGTCAAGGAGGGGTTAGTCTCAGTTGCTGACTTTTGGGCACATATGAATGCCACTTGCCCCAATAAGATCAATAAAAAAGAGGCCGATTTGATGCAGGCCTTTGCTCTGAAGATGGGTTACGGTCTGGCACCTGACCCGTATTATCACCATGTGAAGGCCGATGTTGATGGGACACTTGTTCTATTCCCTGCCGCCGAAGCTGGACGCTTCTCACCTTCTCCTGAATTTATCTCAGCAGTAATGACGCTCAGATTAGGGGCGATGGTCGCCTTGATTGACGATTCTCTTGATCAAGCCGAGCAGAAAGTGCTTGAGAATGCTATCAACAACAATACTGGCTTCACCGATGATGAAAAACGCTCTCTACATGCGTATTTAACGTGGCAACTTCATACCCCAGCCAATATGACAGGAATGAAAAGCAGGATTGAGTTGATGGGGGCCGCGGAAAAAACTGCTGTGGGTAAAGTTATCGTTAGTGTTGCCTGTTCGGATGGGACAATAGCGCCTTCCGAAATCAAACAGCTTGAGAAAATTTATTCAAGTTTGGGGCTGGATCCCTCATCTGTCTCGAGCAATATCCATCAGCATTCAGCAACTGAACATGACCTTGTCTCGTCTGTACCAACTGATCAGCCAGCAGCAGGGTTCACACTGGATGCTAATGTACTTGCCCGCCACGAATCTGCCACGGATGATGTTCGTAAATTGCTGAAGACAATTTTCACCGACGAAGAACCGGAAGAGCCAGAAAGCGCTCCAGTTTCATTAGCGGAGGCGGTGGGCCTTGATTCCGCACATAGTCAGCTTTATCGCAGTTTGCTGGAGAAAGAACAGTGGTCCCGAAAAGAGGCGACAGAATTGTGCGGAAATTTGAATCTGATGCTCGGCGGTGCACTTGAGGTGATCAATGACTGGTCCTATGCGGTGGTTGATGCTCCGGTGCTGGACGATGCCGATGATGATATCTGGGTTGACCTGGAAATTGCCAAAGAATTAGAGGGATAGTGAATGTCTGTAACACGTATAAGAGTGAAAGAACGCGACGCTATTATTCAGTCACTTAAGTCAGGTGTAACGCCAAGGATAGGTATTCAGCATATCCAGGTTGGCCGTGTGAATGAGATCACCGCTCTCCATCAGGATATTGAGAGGATTGCTGACGGTGGTGCAAGCTTCAGACTTATCATCGGTGAATATGGTTCCGGTAAAACATTCTTTCTGAGTGTTGTGCGCTCTATTGCGTTAGAGAAGAAGCTGGTGTCAGTCAGTGCTGACCTTTCTCCTGACAGACGTATTCACTCATCGGGAGGTCAGGCTCGTAACCTCTATTCAGAGCTTATGAAAAACATGTCCACCAGAAACAAGCCGGATGGTAATGCGTTACTTAGCGTTGTTGAAAGGTTCGTTACGGAGGCAAGGAAGGAAGCTGACACGGACGGCTCCGAGGTTTCATCAGTTATTCATAAACGCCTGGCAGCTCTGTCAGATATGGTGGGTGGATATGACTTTGCGAAGGTCATTGATGCATTCTGGCGCGGGCATGAACAGGATAACGAAACGCTAAAATCCAATGCTATTCGCTGGTTGCGGGGAGAGTACACCACCAAAACTGATGCCCGTAACGATCTCGACGTTCGGACTATTATCTCAGACGCATCATTCTATGATTCTTTGAAGCTGATGAGCCTTTTTGTCCGCCAGGCAGGCTATGCCGGTCTTTTGGTCAGCCTCGACGAAATGGTGAACCTCTTTAAGCTGAATAATACGCAAGCAAGAACAGCGAACTACGAACAGATTTTGCGGATCCTGAATGACTGCCTGCAAGGCTCAGCCGAGAACATTGGTTTTATCCTCGGGGGTACGCCAGAGTTTCTTTTCGATCCGCGTAAAGGTCTTTACAGCTATGAGGCGCTCCAGTCGCGTCTGGCGGAAAACCGGTTCGCGCAAAAAGCAGGAGTGATCGACTACTCATCCCCCACTTTGCATCTTGCCAGCCTCACCCCTGAGGAACTGTATATTTTGCTGAGAAATCTCCGTCATGTTTATGCAGGTGGAGATCCAGAGAATTATCTGGTACCAGATGAGGCACTGACTGGATTCCTGCGTCACTGTAGTAAAACCATTGGAGACGCTTACTTCCGTACCCCCCGTAATACCATAAAAGGTTTCCTGGACATGCTTGCCGTGCTGGAACAAAACAGAACGATGAACTGGCAAACACTAATCGAGGGTGTAGCGATTGAAGAGGACCGGCCCAGCGATATGGATGACGCCACTACGGAGGAAAGCGATGACGACGACGGACTGGCGAACTTCAAACTATGAGCAGTGCCTACGATAGCCTCGATCCCCGCGTCCGTAAGTGGGTTTACAAGCAGGGGTGGTCTACATTAAGGCCCTTGCAGGAGAGTTCTATCCCGGCAATTTTAGCCCGTGATCGAGACGTGCTAATCAGTGCAGGTACAGCAGCGGGTAAAACAGAGGCTTTCTTTCTTCCTGCCTGTTCGGCAGTTGCAGATCTCACGAATGGATTTGGCATCGTCTATATCAGTCCGTTGAAGGCATTGATTAACGATCAATACCGTCGTCTTGAGAGCCTTGGAGATGCATTGGAAATGCCAGTGACTCCCTGGCACGGGGACGTACCACAAAGCAAAAAGAAGAAGGCTCGGACAAACCCTGCTGGCATTTTACTGATTACACCTGAGTCACTTGAGTCTTTGCTCATAAATTCAATGGGCTGGCTCAAACAGGCTTTTTCTTCAGTCGCATACATCGTTATTGATGAGTTTCATGCTTTTATTGGCTCAGAGCGTGGTGTACAGCTGCTTTCTCTGCTCAATAGAATTGACCATGTGCTAGATCGCCAGGTAAATCCAATTCCCCGCGTTGCGTTGAGTGCCACGCTGGGAGAACTGGAGAAAGTGCCCGAAATGTTGCGCCCTGACAAACGACTCCCCTGCGTAACTGTTACAGATAGTAATAGCACGGCCACTCTTCAGGTACAGGTCAAAGGGTACCTGGAACGAGTGCTCCAAAAAGAGGAAGAACTTCAGAGTTCAGCTGAACATGAGGTTTGCGCTGACATTTTTAGACTTTGCCGTGGCGATTCTCATTTGGTCTTTGCAAACAGCCGAAAGCGCACTGAAAGCATTGCGGCAACGCTGAGCGACATGTGTGAGGAACAAATTGTTCCGAATGAATTTTTCCCGCACCATGGTTCCCTTGCCAGGGAATTACGTGAGGCGCTTGAATCTCGTCTTCAGAAAGGAAATTTGCCCACAACAGCTGTTTGTACAATGACGCTCGAGTTGGGCATTGATATCGGTAAGGTTAAGTCAGTTATCCAAGTTACGCCTCCGCATTCTGTTTCCAGTCTGCGTCAGCGTATGGGACGTTCTGGGCGACGCGATTCCCCATCAGTGCTAAGAATGCTAATTACAGAAAATGAGCTCACTGTGACTAGCAGTATCGTTGACCACCTACGGCTGCAGTTGGTCCAGTCGATGGCAATGATCAGATTGATGATCTCTGAACAATGGTTTGAACCTGCCGATTCCCGGCAGATGCATTACTCTACGCTGCTACACCAGATTCTTGCAATTACCGCACAATGGGGTGGAGTTCGTGCCGACCAGCTCTGGTCACAACTATGCCAGACAGGGCCGTTCAGAAATGTAGATTTAAACGATTTCAAAAGCCTGCTTAAACATATGGGAGCATGTGGCCTACTCACTCAACTTGCTAGCGGCGAAATGGTTGTTGGGGCAGAGGGGGAGATACTGACTAACCATTACACTTTTTATGCCGTGTTCAATACACCAGAAGAGTTCCGCATTGTCACCGGAAACAGAACCCTTGGAACAGTGCCTGTGGACTCCCCACTGCTACCAGACCAACACATCATCTTCGGTGGGCGGCGCTGGAAAGTGACAGAGATCGAGACAGAGAAAAAAGTTATCTATGTAGAGGCGACCAAAGGCGGCCAGCCACCACAATTTAGTGGGGGAGGAATGTCTGTTCATGACACCGTTCGTCAGGAAATGCTTGCTATCTATAGGGAGGGTGATTACCGCATAGCAATAGGTAGCAAGAAAGTAGATTATGCCGATACGGCCGCCAGAAACCTATTTGCGGAAGGCTGTAGTAACTTTCAGCGCTATAACCTAAAAAATGAGTATTTTATTACGAGTGGGCAACACTGTTACGTAATTCCCTGGATGGGGGATAAAGTTGTCAATACGGTCACAGCCTTGCTCGTACGTTGTGGTTTTAAAGCTAATTCATTTGCTGGAGTTATAGAAATTGATGGCTCAAGTGTCGCTTATGTTCAACAGGCACTTAAAGGTATGCTGCTGTCAGGCTTGCCTTCAGCGTTTGATCTTGCTGTAAATGTTCCAGAAAAGTACTTAGATAAATATGACGAATATTTACCAGAGTCTCTGCTTGCGAAAGGATTTGGGGAAAAAGCGTATGATATTGAAGGCACTCGTATTTGGTTGAGTCTGCACCTTTAGTAAACTGGCTATGTAATAGGGGGTGCAGTTCCTGGTAGATTGAGGTGACATGCTCCCCGTTGATTAATCGCCTTTGGCTAAAATAATCTACTCTAAAAACTCCAGCTTCTGCCACATGACGGCCGGTCTCTTACTGAGGTAAATTGAAGACTATTAGCGAGGAGGCCCTCAACAATGAGGGCCTCCTCGGAGATTGTCAGGATGATTGCGCCAATTGCCGATGCAGGACCTGCAGACTAGTTCCCGCTCCAGCCCATGCAGTAGCCGAGCCGACCACATACAAGTTTTGCTTGGCGCGTGAGACGGCTACATTGATTATATTTGGCGGGCTTGCCGCCCACTGACGCGCCCTTTGCTGACTCGCTTTCGGCGCACCCAGCAACAGGATGACCGTGTCCGCTTCTCGACCCTGGAACGTGTGGATCGTGCCTATACGATCAGGGCACCACTCATCCAACTTCACGCCGAACGCCCGCAGCAGATTAGTTTCACTTTCGAGACGCCGACGCATGTTCTGCTCTACGATCTTGAATGGTGTAATGATAAATACGTCCGGATTTGTAATGCCCGATGCTGCCAGTTCTTTGAGCATTCGTACAACCGCTTCGCCCTCGTCGGGGCACCACTTTGTCTCAGCATTGCCATTGATATCCACCCAGCGAGATCTTCCTAATGCCGAGCCAATAGATCCTGGTCTTTTAGGCCCGACAGCATGGACCATCTGCCCGGCATAGGCGATGGAGTTAGAAACATCGAACATGGGGTTCTGGCAACGCCTGTGAACGAGCAGTGGCAGGCCGACTTCTCGATCACCTACATCCATGACAAAGGTGGATTTGAAGCGCGATGCCTGATCAGCAAGTGTCTGTGTAGATGCTGCGGGGGCAGACCATTCGTTCTGGTCAATGTCAAAGAACTTGCAGATTTCGGCGTTCAGCTTTTCAGGAAGTGAAACTACAGGTGGGATTTGCAACGGGTCACCTACCACGATGGAGCGCTTTGCCCGCATGATAGCTCCCACTGCTGCCTGAGGAACGGCCTGGCCCGCTTCATCTATCAGAAGCCAGCCTATGCTCTCTGGTGGCAGATCCCCGAACATCGTACGAACAGAGGCGAATGTCGTGGACACGGTCGGCACGACCATGAAAAGGCTCGACCAAAGGTCGGGGAGAAGTTCACGGTGAGCAGAAGACTGAAAGGCACCAGCTACCATGCCCGACATCAATAGCCCAAGATTGTGTTGCAAGCGGCTGGCCGAAGCATCGATGAACGTTTTATGCACAGTCAGGGCAGCGGCGAAAAGATCCTCCCGTAGGCGATGAACCTCATCGGGAAGCCATGGCGCAGTCAGGTGGATCGCCTCGTGATCACGCTCGAAGAATCTCTCATCAACGACCCTGTCTCCCATGCGGTTTCGTGCCTGTTCCTCGGTCGCCTTCAATTTCGAAACAGCCTGATATTTTCTGGAAATTTCCTGGTCGAGTTGCTGTAACTGGGCCTCAGTATTGCTCCATTTAGTCCTTGCAAGCTCCAGGGCTCCGTCTGTCTCCTGCGCCCGTAAGACTGATTGCTGCAAGGTCGCCGAGAGCTTCTGAAGAGTTGATCTCCACGACTTCCAAGCCGCAGTCGCGAACAAGCGGGAGAAGAAACCTGGACGGCAAGCAAGATGACTGTCGAGCATGATCTTGTCCTGCTCGATCTGCGATTTTGTCTTCTCATGCTCTCGTTGGCAGGATTCAGCAATCTGGTGTGCCTCTTCAACGGCTTCATTCAGACTCGGCCGACGCTGTTCAACCCTTTGAAGTTCGGTGGTCGCTTCCTTGAGCGCCAGGATATCCCGTCGCATCTCTTCGATACTGGCGATTTCGGCCTCTACCGTCTCCTTAAGTTTAAGGAAAACGGTTCGCGCTTTCCGCCAGGCCGCTAAAGCGTCCGCTTCGTTGGTGCTGGGCCGCTCATTGACAACCACGCTGGGCATCACACGATCAATGATTTCGCCAGTTCGTTCGTCCTTGATCTCACGCATGACATTTATGCCGCGAGCTGCTTTCAGGTAGGTAAGGAAACCACCGTCTTCATTCCACCAGAAACCTTGCTGGAACGCGCCTCGGTTGCTGCTTTTGCCGAGAGCAGCGGCGATCAGCCCCCAGGTTTCGACAGGGTCGGAGGGGATGTCCCCCTCGGCCTCGGCTTCGAAATAGCCTACGCGTTTGGGGTTCGCAATCAGGTCGCTGATGGACCGAAAATAGGCGATCTGTTCATGGCGACCATTGGCCTCCTTGAGAGGAAGCTCTTTACTGACGTTCTCGACCGCTTTGTTATTGGAGGACGCTACAACAATCTCATGGCCCCTCAAGGATGCATGTAGCTTGTAGAAGTGCAGGAAGGCATTGGAGCCGAATGCCAGCTTCTCGCCTGAGGTGGAAAATGCATCCTGCGGTTTGTTGAAGCCGCACATCGCCGTGGCCCGATCGAGAATGCACCCAACGACAATATCCCGCAGAAGAGTGGTCTTTCCGGTACCCGGTGGTCCGTTGACACCGATGATGCCTGAAGCATTATTCAGCTCAGCACGCGCCGCATTCACGGCAGCCTGCTGAAGCAATACCAATGGATGGCCGCCTTTCGAAGGCCAACGAGCCTGCGGCATGAGCGACGGTGCGACGAAAGGCTCAACTGCGGAAATGGGCGATAGCACGTCGATTTTCTGGTCAGGCCTGCCAATTCCCATGTAGCGGTGCAAACCGGTTCCGGCTTTGCCCGTCTCGAGCAATTTGGTTGCTTCACCGAGATCTTCAAGATAGAAGGAATTGAGTAACGAAGGTTCAGGCGGCGCTTTGGCCTTGAAATGATGAAACACCTTAATCGCGAATGTGGGTGGCTCAACCAAATGCTCGGGTACACCGAACTGAGACACAAGCCATCTATAAGCGTTAAGAACGACATCCAAATCGAGCGGTATGGGTTCTCCATCTTCGTTGTGGCGGCGAACTCTTCGATCCAGATGCTCAATAATGCGTGGCTCAACATTCGGCCAATTCCCTAAGCTCCCAAGCTTCAGATCGAGAGCCGGCTTGAGTGCCCAGGCAAAACTGGAAACAGCAACGCCCTTGTCCTCAAGCACATAGCCTTCTTTGTCGATCAGGATCGAACCGATGGCCGCTTTCTTACCGTCCGGGCGTGAACGCTCCTCATCCTCGCCAAAAACCTTGACCAGCTCGTCCGTCGCCTTATCGAGAGCGATGGAGCCGAGGACGACCTCGAAATAAAGCTTATAACTGGGCTTGCTGCGGGCGTTTGGTCCCCATGGAACACCTCGCTCCAATAGAGCAACCTTGGAGCGGTCGCCGGTTGCCATATCCTCTGGGCGTTTATAACTTTGAGGCGACAGTGCTTCGAGGGCTGTCCATGCTGCCAGTATTGCTCGCGCATCATTCGCCTTATCTGACGGAGAGAATGAGGGGAGTGGACCTGGATCGATTTGGTCTTTGTCGTATTGCTGTCGCATGGCAGCGTCTGGGATAGTCTTTGGTTGCAGTTGCTCTACATCTGCAGTCGCATTGTGGGGCATAGCTTGAAAAGATTGTGTGGGCGTCGAATCGGGATGACGTGTTGATGGGCTGGAAGCCGACGTGGCGACCACACTGCGGTCGTTAATTACAATTAGAGCTTGCTCGATTTTAGACGTCAGCGTCCGCGCCCTGGCAGTGTTGCGAAAGGTCAGTTCGCTCAACAGCTGTTCAAGTTCACGAACATTGTTGCGGGACTGTTCGAAGATTGCTTCCAGATCGAAGATAGATTTTTGCGCATACTGCCGTGTATTCATTTCTTTCTGCGGCTCCATATCCCTTCAGTTAAGAGATATTATGCTAATTAGCTTGATTTCTAAAACTATTAACTTTCGCTCATGACGTAGATCCAGATTTCGGTGGCATGCTCAACTGGCTGCTTACGTGAGAAGACGCACTCTGTGCAAATCAATATAATGCAGCTTGTTGGTATGACTTGATGGTTGAGGGATAGCCAAAGGCTATTACCTGTGAACGTGAGGTACAGTAATAAGTTTTTGGCATCTAGATAGATTTTTATTCGCGTGTCTATGAGCACATTGACTTCGTCTCTACGCATTAATGATATGCGACGTATTGCCCAGGCCCCCATACTTTTTGATCTCTTGTTAGCAAGTGGATTTCCTTATTCCCATTAGCTAAACTGTGCAGCTGGATTCCTCCCAGCGACTACGCGCAGAGCGAACCATGATCCGCAGAAAAAAACCATTTAATACACTTTCCCGCCGTCAGCGTCGCGCCCGTACACAACACGTTAAGAATCTGATCTACCGCGAGCGTCAGCGCTGCGGAGGACTGCATTATGATGATTGCGATTCTGAAAATGCCGAGGCCATTGCTGCAGGTTGGGTGTGGACCTGGAGCGATGTTTTATTCCTGGGTAATTCTCCAGATCTGTACTGGAATGCGGAGATCATTACCATTGACGTAGCGCGTGCGGATATTGCGGAAAATCTGGTATTTGAAGAAGCTCATGCAATGTTGAACCAAAGCCAGCAGGAAGATGAAGCCCGCATGGATACAACGTCAAACTTCAATACTAATGGGAAGGTGATTAGCCATACGGTGATGGAACGTACGCGCGTTTCTTACCCTCAGTTCGATGGATTAACCTATTTCGAGTACATTGATAAACGCTTGGCCGAAGTCATGCGCGACAATCCGCCTATAGTTACTCATGGCTACCGCATTCAATATGGCTATCGTAGCGGCATTGGTTTGCAAATCATCGTGGAAGAGCCTGTGCTCACTCGCGAGATTATCGACAGTGCGATCCACTCATTTGTGGCTGGGGAAATGCCCTTGGTCCCCAAGGTTGACAAAATTATGAAGCAAACTCTTTTTAAGCAACCTGGCAATAAAAGCTGAAATGCACCCGATAAAATCTATGGCGGGCGAATGAACGTGTGAACATGAATTCGTCCCAGTAGTAGGCTCGGATCTCACAGGAATGAGTTCAGATATCAAGGCTGATACCTGATACTTTTAAACGCTACTTAAGTCCTTTTTTATTGCAATTTATCTTACTCCTTGCAGATATGGCGGATCGAATGGGAAAGGTTTTAAGTCGACGTCCAGACTTATATTGGCGATCCGCGGTCACTCCAGGAAGAATTTGACACCATTCGTGCGACTCAACTTGTGTTCATCTTGGTATGCGTGCAGCCAGTGATAAGCAGCAATGAAATCGATGCTGATCTCGCAGATTTCGTGTCATTTAATATCTCTCACGCGATGCAAAATGGTGCAACAAAAGCTCGTTGATCAATGAGTAAACATTAATCCTGTCAAAGGCGGAAAATCAGACAGTTTATTTATCGGTTCAGTAACCACTTATGGCACAGAACGGACAATTTAACTGGGCTGAAGGTCTGCTTTAAGCCGGGAGTTCGATTGACTGATACAACACACTTATTGAACCGCTATGCGAGTCAATGGAAGAAAATCGTACTCATCCCCATACTCATCTTTAAATGCGTTGTGACGAGATGATTCGAGACATTGTTAAATGAAAAATCCACGCAATTGCGTGGATTTAAAGTTTTTCCATTGCTCATGAGATTCCATAAAACCCCATGAAACAACAGATTTTTATCAGACGTTGAACGGCGATTGTTTGTTTATGTCATTGATTTTTAAAATTTATTTAATTTGTTTTTTTATAAATACTCATTTTTGTACTCATTTTAAACTTAGCACGCATTCGTATTGCGAAGGTTGAAGGTTATACTTCTATTATCGTACCTTTTAAATCAATTACTTATACAGCTTCTGTCTTTGTTAAAATCCCCAATTTCTCTCTTTCGTACTTATGGGGGTACTTGTTTAAAAGATATAGCTGGTGGCTGTGTATTGAACGTTTGGTGAGCAGTCAGCAGCTAAACTCTTTGCGATTTTGTCAGTTGCCTCCTGTCCCCCGATACTCTGCAATGCATGGTAGGACGTCTTGTACAATGATTTGGTTGGTGCAAGTAGTATGAATTTTGATGACGTCATTAAGCAGTAAAGAGAGAATTAGATAACAACAGCAAACTTGGAATTTATGACCGTACGTGAGCTTTCCGGGGAACGGATAGTCCGTTAACCGGACCAGTCGTTAGATATATTCAGTGAGCAACTGTGCAAAATCTTCCAGAAAAAACCTTTACCTGCGATTTATCGCGGTAATTCTGAGAGTGCTAAATGAGGAAAGTTAACCGTGTCTGAGTCATGTTCTGAGAAAAAGAAGTGAGATGAGTTGTTATTTCACTTCGTTGATCATTATCATAAGGCGATGATAAACCGAGTGAAGATGTCCTGATTGCCAGTAACGTCAGCCCAGACTCCTGAACGATAACAGACAACGGCATGTTATGAAGCATATTCTCCTCGCCACGATTGGCGCCAGCCCGCAAGTGTTGACCGAAACGCTGTATGCCCTCCATCAAAGCGGTAAGCCTTTCCCCGATGAAGTGTTTGTCATCACCACCGGCGGTGCCCGGCAAAAGCTGGTCAACGGCTTATTTCGCGATGGCCATCTTCAGGCGCTAAAAGACGAGTATCAGTTGCCGGAGTTTTGTTTCGATGAGCAGCATATCTGGCTCATTGAGGATAAATACGGCCAGCAATTAGAGGACACCCAATCCCCGGAAGAGCAGGAAGCCGCCGCGGATTTTATCATCCGTCAGGTCTTCAGACTGACCCAGGACGCCAACTGCGCCATTCACGCTTCTCTCGCCGGGGGACGCAAAACCATGACGTTCTATTTTGGCTATGCGATGTCTCTGCTTGGCCGCGCGCAGGATACGCTCAGCCATGTTTTTGTCGATGAGCCTTACGAATTTGTGCGCGATTTCTGGTACCCGACCATAGACACCCGCTGGGTCGCAGGTCAATTTGGGCAGTGCGAGGTGGATACAAAGAATGCGCAGGTCAGATTAGTGGAAATTCCTTTTGTGCGGATGCGCGAATCCGTCTCCCCGACGCTGATTGACTCCATGAGCAGTCACTCTTTCAGCCAGATTGTGGCGCTGATTAACGAAACCCACCGCGGCGAGCTTTCTGTCAGGCTGGATAAAAGCCGCCGAACGATTGGCGTTAAGGAAAATAACATCGCTTTGACGCCGAAGGAGTTCGCCTTCTACCTTTGGCTGCACAGCAAGGGTAAACAGGGGATTATTGTCGATCGCGACTTCAGCGAACAGGAACAGCACAGCCGGGATTTTTTGCGGATTTATGCCGTACTGGCGAAAGATCCTCGGGTTTTCAATACTTTTGATACCAGCTACGAAGCGTTCTCCGCAGGGGGGAATGTCAGGCTGCGCGGTATGGAGAAAGAGTTTATTCAGACAGTCCGGTCGACAATCAATCAGAAGCTTACGAGTCAACTTCCCGCGCAAACGGCAAGAAATATCGAAATCAGCGCTTACAGCGAGAGAACTCAGCATCGTTATGCGCTGGCGTTATTCAACCATCCGGTCGCAGTGACGCTGTTACCTTAACCCATGCCTTGTGCCCTGCGCCCGGCACACCTTTCGCGTTCCGCCGGGTGAACTTCATAAGCTTATTAACCTTTCTTCTCTCCCACCGATCCGTAAAGTGGTGTTCAACCGATAGCGTGACTAAAAACGTGATACCTGGCAAAAAAAGTTAGCGTAACTGTCTGGTGAGGCTAAATATTTTTCCCGGTGAGCCGATAACGCATTCGACAACTTTATCGTGAGGAGAGTAACAGAAATGGTCTTCGATCCCAGCAAATTCACCGCGCCCGCCGCGAAACCCCTTCCTGTAGTACTGCTGCTTGATATCAGCGGCAGCATGAGCGGCGACAAAATCCGCAGCCTCAATCTGGCCGTTGAAGAGATGATTGCGTCGTTTGCCAGCCAGGAAAAAATGGAGACGCAGATCCTGTTTTCCGCCATTACCTTCGGCGACGGCGTTGAACTGCATACACCTTACACTCCAGCTTCGCAAGTGCAGTGGCGGCCGCTGACCGCCAGTGGTTCAACCCCGATGGGTACGGCGCTGGAGATGGCGAAGGCGATGATTGAAGATAAAAGCATCACTCCATCGCGCGCTAATCGTCCGGTGGTGGTACTGGTCTCTGATGGTCACCCCACAGACCGATGGGAGCAACCGCTGGCGGCGTTTATCGGCCAGGGGCGCTCCGCAAAATGCGACCGCATGGCGATGTCGATTGGCAGCGATGCGGATGATGCGGTATTAGGCCGTTTTGTGGAAAACACGACTCACCCGCTGTTCTACGCAGAAAGCGCCTCCCGGCTGCGCGAGTTTTTCCGGCTGGTCACTATGTCCGTCACGCTGCGCAGCGTCTCTGCCAACCCCAACGCGGTGCCGACCCCTGAGCAAATCGCGCTGGATGGCGGCAGCGTGCAATCCGCTACGGTGGGCGTCAGCGTGACGGATGCCGATGACAACAATTACTGGTAAGCCGCCCTACGGAGGTAGCTATGTCTAAAGCCATTGGCGATCCCGATGAGCTGGATCGCTTCGGTTATGCCCTGAGCGAATTTGTTGAGACGCTGAACGAGGCGCTGGGAAGCCTGAACCACAGTTTCTCGACGGTGGGGGAGAGTTGGCAGGATGAAAAGCGCGCCCGCTTTGAAGAAGACTTCAATTTGTTAATGCAACAGCTATCGCGCTTTGAATCCTGTGCGGCAGAGCAAATCCCCTGGATCCATGCGCTGGCGTCTCGCTTAAGAGAATACTTACAAAGTTAAGGTAAGGGAATGAGCTACGTATCGGTGGGGCAGGTCGAAAACCTGGAAGAGGCAATCGGTAATCTGGACATGCTTTATCAGGGGATGGAATCCGCCTGTCAGGCCCAGATTGCCTGTGTTGATGCCCGGTGTGAGGTGGCGCAGGCGGAGCTGGAAAATAGCACTGCGTTGCTGGACGCGGGCATCGAACAGGAGATGCAGGCGGAAAATGCGTTTGTTCAGTGCCAGCAGGCATTGATGGCGGCACAGGGAGAATTGAGCAATGCCCATGCAGCGCTCGCCTTCTGTGAAGCTGGCGGCCGCTACGATGCCGAAGGCCATTATTACCCGCCGATATGCAGCCAGGAAGAGCAAGGGATCGCCATAGCCGAAGCCGATGTAAAAGGCGCTGAAACGGCACTATTTAGCGCTGAGCAAGGCGTCGCGGCGGCCAAACAGCAGCGTATGGCGCTGGAGCAACGCCGGGAGCTCGCACATCAGTGTCTGGATATGGCCAGTCAACTGGCGCAAAGCGTACACAGCGAATGTGCCGCCCGCCTGAGTCAGGCCGCGCAACTGCTGGAAACGGGCCGTTGCCGGTTGGGAAATGCCCGCGCAGCGCTCAGCGCGTACCTGAATACGCATCCTGCCGCCGCCGAGTTTCACGCCTGGATGAACTGGAAACCTGATGGGAAAAAGGTGGTGACCCCACAGGATCTGCATGCCCGGCTCAACCTGACTCCGGAGCAGCAGCGCTATTTCTATCAATATCTGGCTGAACGCGACCCGCAATTTCGCGCCAAAATCGCCGACTACCGCCGTCAGCTCGCCAACGCGGCGGGCACGGCGGAAGTCATGGCGGTGCAACTGAAAGTTCGTCGCCACCTGAGCGGGTATTGCGGTGAAAAAATCGTTGAGAAAGCGCTTGGCCCGCTGGCAGGCAGCGTGAGTACCCAGAGCAAAACCCGGTTTGCCGATGGCCGCTACACCAAAACTGACCTTGTGCTTCAGGATCTCAATGTGCCGGTCATCCTGGGGCGCGGTGCGGGGATGAGCGCGCCAAAGGGCGGCTCCATCGCGATTGAAGTGAAATGCGGTGGTACGGCGTACCTACTCGGGCAACAGGATCACATGGTATTCCAGTCAGGCGGCCATCAGCAGGCTAATGCCTCGGTGACGATCTGTTCGCGCGATATTAAAAAGCTGCCGCAAGAGAAGCAGGACCAATTGCGCGAAGCGCTGAGGCAGTCCGGCTCGCCGCTTATCGGCATGCTGCCTGAAAAAGCGGAAATTGATAAGGCCTGCTGGCTGATGGTCACAGAAGAACAACAGAACAGCGGAGGCGCTGATGAAAATTAATCTCGCGCTCCTGTCCGCGCAGCGGCGCACCGAAGCAGAAGCGCTCAGCATCCAACTGGAATGCGCGATGATGGCGGGCGACGTTAGCGATGCTGACAAACTTACCCAACAGCTATTGAGGCTGGCGCAGCCAGAGCCGCTGCTTTGGGTGCCGGAAACGACATGGCGGCGAATGCTGGCGCGGGTGCGTGAAACACAGAGCGATTTTATCGCCGGTTTCGTGCTTGAAGAGCCGCAAATTGCGCAGCTGGCGCAGGCTTTATCCAGCCCGGAAAACGACGAAGCGCTGGCTGCGGTAGCGGCGCTTATGGCGCTGGCGCGGTCCACGGGTTCGCTGCTGCTACAACTTCCTCAAGCTGAGGAAGAAGAAGATGTTTGAGGAGCTGGTTTCGCTGGCTTCTGTGCGCATGACATCATTCGCCGGAACGATTAACGACAGTTTTGGACAGTCGATTATTGACGATGTGTTCACGCCTATGCTGGCGAATTTAACGGCGTTGCAGCACATGTCGGCAAGCAGCTGCGAACAGGGCGCTGCGATAGACCGCATCAGCGCTGAAGTAAGGACCATCGGGAGCAAGGGAAATGAAATACTCAACGCCGGGCAATAACTCTCTGCGCCAGCGAATCGCTGACGCGTTATGTCAGTTGCAAAAAACGCTCGCCCGACGCGATGCCCATGTACGCACCGTGGAGAGCGATTTTCCCGGGCAAAAGCTGGCGCTCGCCAATTACCAAAAACGTACTGAACGCCTGGCGGCGGTGAACCAGCACTTCGAACAGAGCTGGCTGGCGGCGCTGGATACGCTTGATCAACTCTGCCAGCGGGTGCGCCATCGCCAACCGCATCTCAATGTGCTCGATGAGCAACATATTAATCAGGGGGAGAGTTGCCCCGATGCGCTGGCGTTTGGACGCCTGCACTGCCGTTATGAAAACTGGCGCGGCTACGTGCCGCGTCTGGTGCCTTTCCCATTGCCGAATACGCTATGGCGCGCCCCAGGCGATGAAACGATGCGCCAGATCCATCAACTGCTGCTGCGTTTGCTGCATGTTGTGCCGGTAGGCCAACTGGAAATTACCGCGTTTGATCCCTCCGGGTTGGGACGCGCGCTTGAGCCGTTCCGTCCTCTGTTGGCCATCAAAAAACTGGTGCCGGCGCAGCGTATTCTGACGCGTTCCGATGAGATTGAGCACGCGCTGGCGGCACTGACCGACGAAGTCGAAAACCTGATCCAAAACCAGTTCACCGCACAAGCCGCTGACTGGGCCGCGTATCGTTCCACCCGGCGCGATCGTCTGTTGCCGTATCGACTGCTGTTGATTTTTGACCTGCCGGAACAATTATCCGATCGCAGCCTGTGGTCTCTGACGCGCCTGATTGAGCATGGTCCGCGTTGTGGCGTGTTGCCAGTGATGGTCGCGGATGTCGCGCGCCTTGAAGATCGTAAATTCACTGTGCTCAGAGACGCGCTGCGTACCTGTGCCAGGCCGATTGACGCGCTGGTGAAGGGCGATATCGTCCCGCAAACCGATGCGATTATTACCGTCAGCGAAGAGGGCGAGTTCTGGCCTCAGCCGCAGGCACTGGACAATTTCCTGCGCCAGCTGGCGCAGTGCTATCAGCAGCATGCCGGAACACAACGTCCACTCGGCGAATTATGGGCCGAGGAGGACTACTGGCGCAGCAGTAGCGCGCAGGGCATTAGCGCGCCCATCGGCTGGTCTGACGAGGGCGAACCGGTGTGTCTGGCGCTGGGTGGAACCCATACGGAGCATCACGTCCTGCTGGCTGGTCGCTCTGGTTCCGGGAAATCGAATCTGCTGCATGTGCTGATCCATGGTTTATGCCACGCCTACGGGCCTGATGAACTGCGCGTCTGGCTGCTGGACTACAAGCAAGGCACGGAATTCAGCGCATATGCTTCGCCGCCGTTACCGCATGCCAGCCTGGTCGCGACCGAAGGCTGTCCGGAATATGGCGTCACCGTACTCACGCATCTCTGTGAGGAACTGGATAACCGCGCGCGCCAGTTTAAACAGCACGACGTGCGCGACATCGGCGAATACCGTGCGATCTGTTCCGAACCTCTGCCCCGTCTGTTATTGATTGTGGATGAATTCCAGATCCTGTTCTCCTCCGGGCGCGATGTGGCGGATAAAGCGGACAGGCTGCTGAATCAATTATTGCGTCAGGGCAGGGCCTACGGCATTCATCTTCTGCTGGCAACCCAGACGCTGCGAGGTTTGCAGTCGGGGTCGACCGGGCAGCTTATTAGTCAAATGGGGTGTCGGCTGGCGCTGGCCTGTAGCCAGGAGGATTCCGCGATGATCCTCGGCAACGGCAACTGGGCGGCGGCAGAATTAAACAGCCCGCCGCAGGGCATTATTAATAATGCCAACGGGGCGGTTACCGCCAATAAGCGGCTGACCATCCCGCAGGCGCAGCGCCAGTTACTGCAACATCACCTGGCGTCAATGGCGGCGCGAGCGCAAGCAGAAGGCTACTGTACCCGCACGCGCGTCTTTAACGGCAGCCATCTGCCCGCTATGCCGAATCCGGCGTGGTTTGCTGAACGTAGCGATAAACAGTTACGCCTGCTGCCAGGCCTGTGCCTGGACTTTAGCGAAGCGCCGTTGGCGATCCCTTGCGGCCCCCGCGCGGCCAACCTGTTAATAGCCGGGTACGATCGGCGGATCCAAAAAGGGCTGTTGTTATCGCTGCTCCGCAGCGTAGCGACGTCGGGCCAGATTGATGAAATCGTCTGGTTTAACCCCAACGGCGTGGCGACGGACGCGCTTTTTTCCGCAGGCGATGTGCCGGTGCGCCACTGCCAGCACAGCGGCGAACTGGCCGGTCTGCTCAGCGATCCCGTCAGCGCCAGAAGGGTGCTGTTAATTGAAGGGCTGGATGAAGTAAAAGCTTTCCACAGCGATATGTCGTTTCGCGGCGCGCCAAAGAAAGATGAACCGCCTTCGCCAAAAGATTTGCTGCGCGCATGGCTGGAAAACGGCCCGCGTCACGGCAGCTTTACCTTTGCCTTCACCGATAACTGGCGACGTTGCAACACGCTCTGTAAAGAACTGACGCCGTTGTTTGAGCAACGTATCGGATTTGCCATGAATGAAGACGATGCTGGCGCGTTCCTCTCGGGCGGCTCGCTTGTCAAATTCAAAGGATTGACGGCGGATAACCGCGCGGCATGGGCTGATCGGACGACCTCGGAGGTCACCACTTTCCGCCCCTTTATCAGTGAGGATGACAAATGAAAAGCTGGTTAATCACCTGGTACGGTATCACCGATCTGCGCGCCGCGCAGAGCCTTGAGGGGGGAGAGGGCCCAGTGCTGTCTGCGCTGCTGGCGGAGGCATATTCCCACGTTTTGATCCTGGGCTATTCGCGGGCTGCGTCGCCGGATAATAACGCGGCGCTGACGCAGCCCGGCGACATCGGCGCGCTGGCGAATACGCCCCAGGCGCACCGCCTGTTTATTGACTGGTTAACGCAGCGTCTGGCGCAGGCTGGGCGCAGCACAGCGATCGATTTTCGCCCCGTGCCGCTCACCCATCTCAATGACACCCAGGGCATTTATGAGGCCGCGACCGACGCGCTTACTCAACTGGCGCAGATGCCCAACGATAAACGCGTGACGCTGTATCTTAGCCCCGGCACGCCGGTGATGGCTTTTGCCTGGGCCTTCGCCGCCCTAAAATATCCCAACCTGAAAAAACGGTTAATTACCGCCTCGCAGCCGGGGAAAGCGCCGGAAACCATTGCGCTGCCTGATGAATGGCTGGAGTGGCATGGCCGCCAGCGTAACCTGCCAGATGAAAATACCCGTGGCTTCGATGTCATTTTCCATTTGTTCGGCGAGCAGCGTATCCCCGGTCTGCTGGCTATCCGGCAATTTCCCTGCCTTCACCATATTTTCGTCAATACATCTCGTTTCCCCGCCGCAGCGCTGCGGCAATTTACAGGGAGCGCCGTTTTTGAGGAGCTTGCTATCGATCCGTGGGATACAGAGCAGGTACGCAGCACGCTGCTGGAGCGTATCGCGCAACTGCCCGCCGGATTACGCATTGGTTTTAACCTGACGGGCGGCACCAAACTGATGTTCGCCGGCGCGCTGGCCGCCTGCCGTAAAGTCAACGCCACACCGTTTTACTTTGAAGGTAAAAGTAAGCAGGTGGTGTTTTTGAATGATTACCGCAAGCAGCCGCTGGCGACGCTCAATAGCGTGGATGACTTTTTACTGCTGAATGGCGACGGCCTGAAGATATCAAAACCGGGCCGCGTCGGGGAAGAGCACCTGGCGGAGAAGCTGACGCTGGCGCGGGCGCTGTGGAAACAGCGTCATAAAATCGTCAGTAAGTATCGCGAGCTGAAACCACATGCAGACCAGCAAACGCCCTCTGCATTTATCCTGCGCACCGAGCAGATCTATGCCGAACTGACCGACGATTATCAGGCGCGCCTGACGATTGGCAGCGAACGCGTTGAGTTCGACTATTTTCCCGGACTGGCTCGGTTCTTAATGGGAGAATGGCTGGAACTGTACGTCTACTCTCTGCTGAAACCGCTGCTCGACCAGGGCGTGATTAAAGATTTACGCCTCGGGCTGGAGGTATCCGTTGCGCAAACTGAGGTTAACCCGCATTTCAGCGAGTATGCCCAGAACTACAGCGACCACGCACTCTATCAGGAGTTCGACGTTATCTTTACCGACGGCTACACGCTGACCATTGTCGAGTGTAAATCCGGCAGCGTCACGTCGGAACAGGTGGTCAAGCTGCATCAAATCAGCAAGAAATTTGGCGGTGGAGATGGCAAAGCCATTCTGGTCTCCTCGTTCAAAGCCCCCCATCCGGTCACTCGCCAGAAAGCGCAGGATCTCACTATCGACTGGTATTACAGCAATGGCATGGAAGAGGCGCTGTTGCAGCGCTTTGGGAGCGAAAGCGCATGAATCAACACCTGAATGTGGTGGTTGACGTCTCTGGCAGCATGTCGGAGATGGGTAAAATAATGCTTCAACAGACGTTGTGCCGTTTTATCCGGCAATGGACGGCGGCAAACGCCCCCGCCGTTATGCTCAAATTTTATCTGTGGGAACAGCAGGTCACGCCATTACCCCTCGACCCGCCTCAGGACATTCCACCGTTTACCGCCGCAGGCCAGGCCGACTGGCAGGCGCTGGCAACATTTTGCACCACGCTTCAACAGGACGACGTTTTGCAGCGGGTTCTGCTGTTGACCGACGGCAGTGCGAGCGGCAAAACGCTACGCGCCTTTAAGGCGGCGCTCCCGCCTCAAACCGCCCTGTATCTCTGCCCGGTGGCGACAGGCCCTGACGCCGATTCGCAACGGTTGGAAGAGATTGCCGATAACGCCAGAGTGTTTGTCGCAGAAGATATTGCGGCGGCGATAGCTCATGTATTGAGGAATAAACGCGAACGTTTCCTGATGCCCGCTTCCCTTAACGAGATACGCATCGGAACCGTGAGTAAGCAATCCGCAGAGGACGCGGAGGATGACTGGAATGACTGACTGGCAAATCTGGGGAGCGAGCGTCGCTGGCCCACTGCATCAGCAACAGGGTATCCCTAACCAGGATGCCTGGATGGCGCGTCGCTACCGTTGGGGCCATGTGCTGGCGGTATGTGATGGTCTGGGCAGCAAACCTTATTCGCATCTGGGGTCGCGCGCCGCTTGCGCGGCGGTCATCACGGCGGCCCGGTGTTTTCAGCGCCATCCGCAGGCCGGGACTGACGCATTGCTGCGGCTGATCCATGCCCACTGGCTACTCAACATCGCACCGTTGTCGGCATCACAATGCTCCACAACCTGCCTGTTTGCGATCCACACGGCGGAAAAGGTGATTGTCGGGCGTCTGGGCGATGGCGCGATTGCCGTTTATCGCGCCGCCGACGAGGGATGCACGCTGCTTTGCGAGGATAAACAGGCTGCGTTCTCTAACCTGACCGCGAGTTTGCATCTGGCATTTAAACCGGAGCTGTGGCAGGTCACCGTGTTTAATCCACAGGAGGTTAGTGCCGTATTTCTCTGCTCCGACGGCATTGCCGATGACATTTTACCGTCAGCGTTCACCGCCTTTATTCACGAACTGTATTGGCAGTATGCGGCCCGGACGCCGCGCAACGTGGTAAGCGACCTGCGGCGCTGGATGACGGCCTGGCCGGTGCCGGGGCATACGGATGATAAAACGTTGGCCGGGTTGTGCCTGAAACCTGAAGGAGCCGCGCAATGAGCAACGACATTTTTATTGATGAGTACGGCTTCGATCATGCCCGGAGCGAAGTGCTGGGACAGGGCGGCCAGGGCGTGGTTTTCCGCACTGACGATCCCGATCTGGCGATTAAACTGGTTACCGATGCCAATGGCGAACCGCTGACCGACCCAGTTCAGATCCAACGGTATCAGCAGCGTTTTCAGTGGGTGCGCCTGCTACCGCTGCCCGATGGCGTAAATATCTCCATGCCCATCGCATTGCTGAAAAATAAGGCAGGGTACGTAATGCCGCTACTGGGCGAGATGGAACCCTTCGAGCATTTCTGGCCGTATACCGCCGCGTTGCAGGATATCTCCGATGACGCCACCCCCCACTGGATGACAGCTATGCAACCCGCAGACGCAAAAAAACTGGTGCATTATCAGCGTACCGGCGGCCTGCGCCGTCGGCTGAATGCTCTGCTGCAAAGCGCTTCGCTGCTGGCGCGACTGCATGGTTACGGTCTGGTGTACGGCGATATCTCGCCCGGCAATATGTTTATCTCCCGCAGTGCGGCGGCGGGCGATGCCGTCTGGCTGATTGACGCCGATAACTTGCGCTTTGATCGCCCCTCGTGCGGTAGCGCGATTTATACCCCGCGTTACGGCGCGCCGGAGTTGGTTAACCAGCGCGATGGCGGCCGCCCGGCCAGCGACTGTCACGCCTTCGCCGTCGTCGCCTTCTATCTGCTGAGCACGGTGCACCCGTTTATGGGCCGTCAGGCGCTCGGCGAGGATCTGGACTGGTCCGATACCGATGATGATATGCGCACGCCAGAAGATCGGGCACTCGCCGGAGAGTTGCCGTGGGTGGGTGATGAAGAAGATGACAGTAACGCAACCGACTCAGGGCTGCCGCGCGTACTGGTGCTGAGCCCCGCGTTGCAAACGCTGTTTAACGACACCTTCAGCGCAGGCCGCCTGGCTCCTTGGCGCCGTCCGGCAATCTGGCACTGGCCGCAGGCGCTGGCCGCCGCGGCTGACATCACGCTGGAATGCGCGGGCTGCGGCATGAACTACTACCCCGATACGCCTTTCACCAAAACCTGTCCGTACTGCCAGACGCCGCTTCCGGCGCGGCTGGTGCTGGAATCGTGGCGCTGGGAGGGGCCTGATGCGCCCCTCGGCGAACCAGACTGGCGCTTCTGCCGTGAGATTATGCCAGGCGCTGAAATCACCCTGCCGCGCCGCGTGGTGGATGATTTTGCTGTCCGCACTGCCGATGACGACGCGCTGGTGCTTTGCTTCGACGGCCCGCGACTGACGGTCAAAAAAGCCGTCGGGGCAACAATGACGCTGGCAGCGGCAACGGACGGGGCATTTCACCCGGTTAGCGCGCAGCTTGGCATTGAATATGCTGATGCCGCGTCAGGTTTCTGGCTATTTACTGAAATGACGACTCCCCGCCTGATCAGGTGTGTGGTGCAAGAGGCAGACCAATGAAATTAAGCGATATCAAAAATGAGCTTGTCTTTGAGCTGGTGATCAAGCCTGAGTATTCGGATGAAGTCATCCTGCCCGGCACCGGCACGCTTCATGCGGATCCCAGCCGCGCCGAATGTTATCAGCTCTATTTTGGTGGCGTGATGCAGCAAGTCGTGGTCGAGACCCGTGGCGCAGCCAGCGAGCTGAATACCCATTTACGGCGCGGATGCGCCAGCCTGGCGCACATTGACCCGGCGCAGATCTTCCCCGGGGGCCGCGCCGCCAGGCTGACCGTGCGTTTCTTCAATGGGGAAACCGTGGACTGGGGCGATATTGAGATTGGCCTTGACGAGCATATTTTCAACAGCGCCAGGAAAAGCGGAATGCGCTGTAAAAATATCGACGAACTGGCCAGACTGATGGTACAAAAATACCAACTGCAGATTAACGGCGAGGGTTGGTTTGTTTTCACCAGCGGCCCGGCGGCGCGCACTGAGCTGGCATCAGAATCCGTGGCGAAAGACGCCCCGCCGCAGCAGGCATTTATGCTGCATGGCGAACGACACCGTTTGGCGGTTGAACGGCGTCAGCAGGATTTTACAACGGATATCCTGCTCGCCAGCAAGGTCATCGCCAGCGATAATCCGAGGCCGAACGGCGCGCTGCGGCTGGCCAAAGGCCGATTGATGTTCACGGATCATACTCAAACTGGCCGTCTGCGCGCTCAGGCAGCGGGCGCGATGCAAAAGCTCAGCCAGCAGGAAGAGAGTTATTTAAAACGCTGGGATCAGTATGGTGACATTGAAGGCGAGATGCTGTTGACGCGCGCCAGAGCGGTGGGACGCATTGATTTTCGCTGGCCGCCGGTGCCAGTGTCGGGAGGAATGAATTTTTCTGTTTCGTCACTGCCGGAGGCGTTAACCGAAAACGATCGGCTTGAGCTTACCGATGAAGAGCCGTTTTATCTGCGCTACCCCGAGGCCAGTTGGCAGGATTATGCCCGGCATCTGGAAGAGCAACTGGCGGAACATCAGTCTTTTTCAGGTAGCCAACCGCTGAAAATTATTAACCTTTCTACGTTCAGTATCAGTCTGGAATTGCAGGTAGAGCCTGCCGAAGGGAAATTTTTAACCCTGTCCATAGGTGGCGATAAAACCCAGATTGAGCGCCGTATGCAGAGCCGCAAAGCGATCATCGAAGGCCGTAGCGCCAATCCGCTGCTGGGGTTATTGATTGAGGAGAACGGTACCCTACCGCCGCTGCGCTATAGCCCCAGCCTGAAGCCGTTAACGCCTTTCGTTGAAGACAAAATCTTCCGCCATAAACCGACGGAGAAACAGATCGAGGCCATCGACGTGGCGCTCAATACCCCGGATATCGCATTAATTCAGGGGCCGCCGGGCACCGGGAAAACCACGGTTGTTACGGCGATTATCGAACGCCTGAATGAGGAGTTCGATAAGACGCGTTCCATGCGCGGGCAGATTCTGGTCTCCGGTTTCCAGCACGATGCCGTGGAAAATATTATCGCCCGCTTGAGCATCAATGCCCTTCCGGCGGTGAAGTTTGGCAAGCGCTCAGGCGATCACGGCTATGGCGCGGATGCGGTAACCGTCCGCACGGAAGCCTGGTGCGCCAACATCGCCAAACGCATTCGCGAGAAAAATCCGCAGATTGTCCAGACTGAGCATCAGCGGAAACTGTGCGAGCTGACGGCAATTTATGCCCGAACGCCTTCACGCAGCAACACGCTGGCGCTGCTCAATAATATTCTGCAACTGCCGCGCCGCCTGATTACGCCGCAGATCGTCGATGCCGCGCGGGCTATTCTCGGCTCATTACAGGCTGAATCAGCTTCGCTCAGCTTCCACTCGCAGCGTTCTGTTCGCGCGTTGCGCGTCAGCCCTGAGGGATTTGCCGATGATGGCCCAACCGGCGCGCTGGTGTTGCTGGAAACACTGGGCGAGCAACTGACGACAGAGGATCGGGCGCTGCTTGAGCGGGCGGCGTTCTGGCGGGCGGGAGAACCGCTGGACTTTTTAGCCGCGCTAAAAGCGTTAAAAGAGCGGTTACTGCTGAGCGCCAGAGGCATGCCGGACTATCGGCGGGATAAAACGCTGGAGAGCGTAACGGAACTCGTCGCAGAGGTGCAACTCTGTCTGAAGTCGGAATTAAGCGGCGGCAGCAAACGCGATGCGATTTTAGCTGAGTTTTTGCACCAGCTTGAAGACAACCCCGACGGCGTATTAACCGCCATTGAAGACTACAACTTTGTTTTTGCCGCCACTACCCAGCAAGCGGACGGGCGAGATATCCGCAAAGCGAAAAAACGCTCTGACGACGAGCGGCTGACTTACGACACCGTTATTATTGATGAAGCGGCGCGTACCAGCCCGCGCGACTTGCTGATCCCGATGTCGCAGGCGGAAAAACGCATCATTCTGGTGGGCGATCACCGGCAACTTCCCCATATTGTGAATGAGGATATCGTAAATATGCTGGGCGAAACGCAAACCAGCGAGAATGATTATGTGCGCGAAAGTATGTTCTCCTACTTAAAAAGGCGTTTGACGCGGTTGGATGCTGAACAGGGGTATAAGCGCGGACGTGTGGTGACCCTCGACGCGCAATACCGTACCCACCCTCTGCTGGGCAAATTCGTCAGCGAGCATTTCTATGAGCAGCATAAAGAGGGCTATAGCTCGCCGCTTTCTGCGCGTTATTTCCAGCAGCAACTGCCGGGTTTGCAGGGCAGGGCCATGGCGTGGATTGACGTTCCGCACCGACAGGGCAAGGCGACTCGACTGCCTACCGGCAGTTACACTCGCAACTGCGAAGCGTTAAAAATTGCTCAACAACTGGCGGACTGGCTGCGTTGTGAGGAAGCCAGCGCGGAATACATGAGCGCGCTGACCGGCGCGCCTCATCCAGGCCTGAGTTTCGGCGTGATTACCTTTTACCGGGCCCAGGTCAACGCGCTGCATGAGGCGCTGCAATCCTTAGGGATCAGCAGTTTTGTCAATGGCGAATGGCAAATTAACGACGAATGGAGGTTTTTTTCCAATGATGAAGAACGGGTACGCATCGGTACCGTAGATAGCTTCCAGGGGATGGAGTTTGACGTCGTATTGCTTTCCATGGTGCGTAGCGAAGATATGCATCATTTACCTGACTTTATCCGTAAGGAAGCGAATCCGCGCAAACAGCAGCAAAAGATATTTGGCCACCTGATGTCTGAAAACCGGCTGTGCGTCAGCATGAGCCGCCAGAAACGGGTGCTGGCGATTGTGGGCGATAGCGACACGGTATGTAGCGCGCACGGCGAAGCGGCGGTACCCGCGCTGAGAAATTATTACCAGTTCTGCCAGACGGAAGGAGTCGTGCTATGAGCCGCCAACCAACAGACTACAGACCGAAAATCATCAGTTTCTCTGATACCACTACGACGGTGAGTTTCGCTGCCCGGCAGGATATTTTGTGGCCCTGCCACGCCTGGACGTTATCTATCCCGCACAAAAAAAACCGCGTGCTGAATGTGTTTGAAGAGCTGATTTTGAATCTGATGGCTGTGTCGTCAACGGAAGCGGCGCATCTGGCGGATCTGACGTGCCTTGAAGTCGAACTGGTGACGTTTATTCAACAGCGGCTACACCAACTCAACCTGCTGGATACATGCCGCCAGTTAACCCCGCGCGCGCATAAATTGCTGGCGGAACAGCACGATCCGCACGGCGGCGATGTGGAATACCGCGTGGCGTGGGTGCTGGTCGATGCGCTGAATGGCGAGCTAATGGAGTGGATCACCACCGAACAGCCGGTTTTCAGAAAAGTGGAGCACTGGGATGGCGGAGAAAACCTGCGATTTCTGCAACGCCAGACCGATAAAAATGCCATTCACGCCATACGGATTTCGCCAGGCGGCGCGGCGGCGCATGCGGAAAAACCGAGCGTCAATCAGGTGCTGCGGGCGATGCGCGGATTCGCAAGAAGGCATAAAGATCTCCGTTATCTAAATCCTCAGGTTGAACTGCCATTTTCCTCGCTTCCGGAGGCGGAAGCCATTCAGATAAGTGATAGCGCCGAGCTGGTTTTCTTACACTGTAGCGCGCTAATCCGTAAGGGGAGCGGCAATTTGATCGTCACCGATGGCTTTGGTTTCGGCTTCAACGACGCCCTGGCGCGATACATCGTCTCGCAAAGTATGCCGTGGATAACCGGGCTGAAAAAACGCGCGCGGGTCGAGCGTATGCCGGAGCAGCGCGCGGACCACATCCGGACCGCGTATACCCGTGCCCAGAGCATCGGTAAGTATCACCAGGTCGCGCGCAGGCTGGCGGCGGCTAAGAGCTTTATCAAGCGAAGCGAACGTCTTCATGCGGATCCTGACGGCAATGAAGAAAGGCTGATGCAAAACATCGGCGATACGGCAATCGGGCTTTATGAAGCGTTTGAATGGTCGCTGCGTATTTTGCTTACCCAGTATCCCGCCGATCGCTGGCAGAAGTTGTTCAGTATGCAACGCCCTGAACAAAATCAGTCGATACTGGTCGGGTTTGCCGAGGATCTCGGCCTGAATTTACCGGGCAGCGCGGCGGGAATGTTAAGGGTTAAAAGCGGAAAATTCCTTACCCTTCATGATAATAACGTTGAATTGCAGCCCTTACTGGCGTTGGTCATTGCCGCCGCGCACGAACGCCCCCGCCATCCTCTGCGCGCACTTGCGCGCCAGGAGCCGGATTGGATTGAGTTTCTACTGCAATCAAAAATGCGACGGGATCAGGCAATGCACGGTAAGTCGCAAATGTTGCGTCTGGACATTGAAAACCTGCAAGCGTGGTTGAAACGCACTGAGACCGCGATCCTGACGCTTTTCCCGGATTTTTCCCCCGAGGAATCCGCTACTGACACCGCGACATCCGAAGACTTCAATCAGCAGTCTCTCGCCGCCAGTCTGGTGTTGGATGACGCGCTGGGGATAAGCGTCGCCCATACCCTGGATAAGATGCTGCGCGACGCGCTGATCCGGCTGATTCAACTGACCACGCCTCCGGTAGACCCGTTGCAGACGGAAGCGGCGTTTCGTACCTGCATCGCCACGGTAATGGAGTTGGCGTTAGCCCACGTCGGCAAAGGCTACCGCCAAACGGCGCTCGTCCAGGGAGAACTGAAGAGCGTGGCGCTGCAACGAATGGTGGATGCCGGTTTTGCGTCATCGGTCAGTGAATTACCCACGTCCGTCGTCACGGTGGCCAATGAAAAAGTGCAACAGGCCGTATTGGGTAGTGGCCCGACGCTGGGCGCAAATTTATTGGGGATGTTTATTCTGGTGCCGGAAAAAGAACTGAAAGCGCTTTGCCATCGGGATGGCGACTTTATTCATTTCGTCGCCAGTCTGGTGTCGTTACGCGGGCATGGCAACGAAGCGCCAGCCAGTCTGCTCAGCGCTGCCGAAATAGACCAATTACAACAACGCGTGTTGACAACGCTGAACCTGATGATGGAGATATTTTAAGTGGAAGAAAATGCGTTACTTCGCGCCGAACCGGCAAACATGGAGCAACCTTCGCCGGACACACAGCATCAATGGCGGATGATTGAACAGGAAAGGGAAGCATTAGCGCGTCGGGAAAACGCGCTGTCTGCCGCCGAGCGGGAGTTGAGCGCCAGACGCGACGACTTTGAGAGCAAGATCTATGAAATGCACACGCAGAAATTAACTGAGCTGCATGCGCAACTGGCGCAGGCGCGCCAGAACAGCGAGCAGCAGCTTGATACCGAGAGGACGGCGCGTACGGCGCAGCTTGAAGATGAGCTGGCGCAGCGGCGCGCGCAATACGATCACCAACTGGCGAAGGCGCGGGAAGCCTACGATAAACAGTGGGAACAGGAACGGGCGCAACGCCGCCAGGCGCTGGATACCAGCCTGCAACAGATGCGCGCTGCGCTGGACACGCAGATTGCCGCCGTTAACCAGTCTCAGCAGCGGCTTGCAGAAGAGGCGAATCAACATGACCTGCTGGCGCGTCGCCTGGATGCGCGTGAAGCGCATCTCGACCAGCGTGAGCATCTGCTTGAAGAAGAAGTGAAATCGCGTGTGGCGCAGCGCAAGCTATCGTTTGACCGCCAGATCGCTGATTTCGCAGATGAAAATGAACGCCTGCGCCAGGAGATCGGCCGTAGCAACGCGCTAAAACAGTGTTATGACGAGCTTGCGCGGCGACTGGGCGGGGATGAGCCGGAGCGGGTACTTCAGCAGCTGACAGAGTACGAACTGAAAGTCAGCAACTTGCGTGAAGAGCTCCTGGCGCGCCCGTCGCTGGCGATGCGCGAAGAGTTCGAGCGGCTGAAAAGCGAGAAAGAGGCGCTTGATCTTCAGCAGCAAAATCTGGCTGACGATTATGAAAATCTGCGCAAACGCAGCCGGGATTACGACCGGGTGTTAATTGAGTTGGAGAGCGCTACGACCCGCAACAAAACGTTGGAGCAAACCAATACGTACCTAGAGGCGCATAACCAGCACCTTATCGACAGGCTCGATCGGTATAAACACGCCCGGGAGCGCGGTGATGAACTGGTGAAATGGCGAGAAGAAATTGAAACGCCTTACTTTAAACTGCCGTTGCCGCGTGCTGATAAGGCCAGCGTTATCACGGAAATCGACTGGTTAAATGGGATAGGCAAACGCTGCGCCGATTATGGGCTGGTGTTCCCGCGCCGTATTCTTTATGCCTTCCATACCGCGCTGAAAACTGCCGAATGGTCCCCGTTGACGGTACTGGCAGGGGTCAGTGGCACCGGTAAATCTGAGCTGCCGCGTCTTTATGCGCATTTTGGCGGCATCAACTTTATGAACCTGGCGGTGCAGCCGAACTGGGACAGCCAGGAAGCGATGCTCGGCTGGTTTAACGTCATGGAAGAGCGATTCGAAGGTAAGCCGCTACTGCATTTGCTGGCGCAATCGCAGAAACCATGCAGTGATGACTATCCGCTTGGCCTGGCGGATACCGTTAGCCTGGTGCTGATGGATGAGATGAACCTGGCGCACGTAGAACTCTATTTCGCAGAGTTCCTTAGCAAACTGGAGCAGCGCCGCGGCATGAAAGGCAGCGATGCGCCAACGCTGAGCATTTCGCTGGGGGGCGTAATGGAGTATCCATTGCAGCTGGGGCGCAATGTGCTGTGGGCCGGCACCATGAACCAGGATGAAACCACCAAATCACTTTCGGACAAGGTGCTGGATCGCGGTATCGTCATTAACTTCCCGCGCCCCTCTATTCTGCAACGACGTAATGTGCTGAAACCTCTGGAGCCAGCCAGCCCGCTGTTACCGCGCAGAACATGGGAAAACTGGTGGTGCAAACAGAGTGATTTTACTGATGAACAAATCGACCAGTTTAAGGCGCTGATTCAGGAGATTAACCAGGCGCTGGCTGCCGTCGGGCGGGCGCTGGGCCATCGCGTCTGGCAGTCGATTGAATACTACATGGCGAACTACCCTGACGTGCTGGCGGCGAGACAGCAGGAAAACACGCAGGCGCTTCAGGCGGCAATGAAGATCGCTTTTGAAGATCAACTGGTGCAGAAAGTAATGCCCAAGCTGCGCGGTATTGAAACCCGGGGAACCGCTAAAACCGAGTGCCTGGATAAGATCCGTGACCTGCTGATCCGGGATGGTTACAACATCATTGATGACTTTGAGCACGCTTGCCGGTTTGGCTATGGCCAGTTTATCTGGAGCTCGGCGAATTACTTACTGGATGATGCGTTGCCGTTTGAAAGTACGCCAGCGGAGCAGGAATAAATGGCGCAGGGAATTGATTCGCAAGCGGCGCTTATTAAGGCGCTTGCGTCAGATGCGCCACAGCGAACGCAGGCGGAACGTTTGGTCGCGCTGCGTAACTGGCTATCGCGGGTTACGCATGCCGATCCGGCAAGCGGAGAGCTGTTGGCGACCGACGCGGTAGAGTTTCTTAACAGGGTCGGCACGCAGGGTCTGCCGCCAGACCAGGGGCGGCGCGATCGCCTGCAACGCCTGGCAGAAGATCTGCTGGCACCCTTGCAGGGTATTCTGGGGCAGATGCGTGAGAAGATCGTTCGCGACCACGCCGTCATGCCGCTGTATGCCGCCAAAGAGATGGATAGCGTCAGCGTGCAGTGGCTTAGCCGCCAGCAGGGAACCACGCTACGCCAAAAGCTGGGCAATCAGCGCCGGGTGATGGCGGTACAGCGGCGCAGTAGCGTGGATACGGCAGAAAACCGGCTGTTGAAAAGCGTATTACTACGCCTGGATGAGCTGCTACAGGC
Source organism: Pantoea anthophila (assembly GCF_026104315.1). Lineage (NCBI taxonomy): Bacteria > Pseudomonadati > Pseudomonadota > Gammaproteobacteria > Enterobacterales > Erwiniaceae > Pantoea > Pantoea anthophila. The sequence continues at coordinate 2,299,376 of NZ_CP110473.1, read as the reverse complement.
GCGGGGAACGGTGTTCCAGGGCGCAGAAGAAGAGACGTGCGAAACTCTGCTGGTTCATCTTCAGCGCTGGCTGCGCGGCGATGAGGCGGCAGAGATCGGGCTGTGGCAGAACGTGCCGCCAAACAACACCTTGTTGCAGGACCGGCGTTATCGCAAGGTATGGGATGCCTGGCAGACGCTTCTGAGCCTGGATGAGTATATCGCCGCAGATGCTGCGCGAATGCGGCAGGATTTGATGCTGGCGCTGCAATGGCAAACCCTGGCGGCGCTGCATCGCACCGGGCGATTCCGTCTGCTTCAACAACCCCTGGCTTTCGATTACCACACTTTTGCGGTTAAACCCGTGCTGCCCATACAGGGCTGCCTGTTTCCCCTGCGCGATGGCCGCAAGCGGGGAAAAATTAAAACCGTTAATCAGGTTAAAAAATTTGGATTTATTACCGATCGGCAGGGGGAGGATTACTTTTTCCATCAAAGTAACCTTGACCGCGTACTGAATTTTTCCGCACTGCAACCGGGCCAGCAGGTCCAGTTTGTCGTGGGGCAAAACAAGCAGGGCCCGTGCGCGGACAATATCAACGAAGCCGCTGCGATTGACGTGTTTGATATTCGCCAGGGGAAGCAGAGTTTTACCCTAGAAGGCAAACATCAGCAGATTACCGTAAGCTACGGCGATAGCGAGATTGTGGTGACACAGTCGCCTTCGGGGAAAACGCTGCGCTTTCCGCTGGCAGACCAGGCGCTAACTGAGGTCGCGCCTGCACTGGCGCGGTTAATAGCCGGAGAGATCGCAGCGCCTGCGGAACCGGAATGGGATGTGGAGCCGCAGGAGCTGATGTTTGTGCAACTGTGCGCTGCCCGCCCTGTCATCGGAGGCGAAACCGGGTACCTGCGGCCCTTGCCTGTTCGCCTGATGCAACAGCTTTGGCCTGGTCAGACGGTTAACTGCGACCGGGCCAGCGCGCTACGACTGGGCGGCGAGCAACAGACGGTCAGTATGCGAAGCCTTTTCCTCCCGGACTCGCCGCTCACGGAAACGCAAAAGAGCGAAGCGGCTCGTGCCTTTATCCAGCAACTGGAGCAATGGCTCCCGGCTGAGCGGTTGTGTTGGCTGGCACCGGACTGGAGTAACGAATTTCAGTTGCAGCATTTGGCGCGCAATATTAATGCCACCTTCCCTGACTCCGTACCCTTGCCGGAAAGCATCGCGGCGCTACTGGCATGGCAATCTTCTCCTCGCTTTGCGCGCGATGTGGTCGCGGCGGGGGACAAGGTGCTGATTTTTGATGTGTTCGAAGGCGGCCTGTCGGTTACGCCGGTTCAGGCGATTGCGCTGCCGGAGGTGGTCCGGCAGATCCCATCAGCCTGCGGCATCGGCTGGGAACGCCATCCTGCTTTTATTCTGGAAAGATATGATTGTACGGCCATTGTTCAGCATTTGTCGGCGCAAGGTTGCCCCCATGCCGGGGCGCTTTTCTCGCTGTTTGGCGCGGAAGGGCTGATGCAGGAAGCCGGCCAACTGTCGCTTGTGAACCGGCAGTGGTTCCACTTGCCGGTTTCCATGACGGATACTGTCTGTCCCGAGGCCGCAAAAGTCAGTATTACGCCGTCCCTGATTAATGAGTGTCTTAGCCAACTGGCGCTGCGGCTCAAAGGCGGTAGGGTGCACATCCTGGCGCTGAACCGCAATATTAAAAGCGAGACATTGCCGCCAAACGTTAACTGGATTGGCGGCGGATGGTCGCTAACCGCGGGCGCGCGTACCCTGGCACAGTGGCAAAAACAGGCGGGAGAGACGCCATTATGGCGCGACCATCTGCCGGTGTTGTCGCTGATGGATATTCCGCAGCCCGTTGCCAACGGCAAATACTGGTGGGCGGATTTCGCGCTGGTCGATAATCAGACGGTAACCCCAATGCGCGGACGCAGCATGCGCATTCAGGTGGCGGAGACTTTCACGCTGCCAGCCGGGCGGCCATATTACCGTTTTCCGCTACGCCAGGGACAGGGGCAGCAGTTGCAGCAATATGTTGCGGAGTTGCGTTCACCGGCCTTTCCGTTGCCCGAGGACACCTCATGCACCTTAGAAATGACATATCACTACGGTGAGGAGATACCCTACGAGTTGGTCTTCGTGCCGACGGGAAATGCCACCGGTCGCTTCAGGCCAGCGCAGGTCAAATGGCTAAACGATGCGGATCATCAGCAGGGGAAAAGAGCGCTGGCTACCGCGCCCGTGTATCCGGTGGCGAAACGCTGGGCGGATTTTTTACAGTTCCCTGACCAGAACAAAGGCACCGTTACCGACCTTGCGGACTGGACACAGCGTAATATGGCGATAATTGACGAATTGGAGCGTTTTTTCAGCGCCAGTGCCGATAGCATAAGGAAATTTGCTGACAATGGGCCATCACCCTTCCCCTGGCGGCAGGATAAAAATGGCCATTGCTTCTTCACGCGTCGTTACGACTACGGCAAGGTGTTCTTTCATCAACGACATTTTAAGTCCTTTGATGCGCAGGCTACCTCGCTGTCGTTCGATCTGTTAACGCAGCAAGAACCCAATGAATTTGTAGCCAAAGAGATTGTGTCTGGGCGCGCAATAACTAAAGACACTATTACCCACCTGAGGAGCAGCCTGCGCTTCCCAACGCTGACCATCTGGAATAACGCCTTTTCGTTAAATTCCGGGGAGATGCCGCCTGATTTTTGCCGCATCGTGATGAGCGGCATCGCCAGCGCGCAAGCGCTAATGGACGCGGATAATGTGCCTGAAAGCCTGAAAGAAGAGCTGTTTAACTTTCTCTGCTATCTCCACGTTGACGCGCCGGAAAGCGTTGTGAGGGCATTGATGATGGCAGTAACGGCGCAGGGCGATTTATCCGCTAAGAAAAACAATATCGCTTACGCCATCGGTAGTGCAGAGCGGGAGTGGCAGCAGCACCTGTTGGCGGCGCTGATCGCCCCGCAACGGCAAGAGCGATGGGTGAGTTCCGTTACGCTGGAGATCCTGGCCGTCGCGCTCTGGCGATCGCGCCAGCTTATTTTTCGCTTTAATAAAGCAGAGATAGCGACTCTGCTGCTGCGTACGGAAAACTGCCTGAAGTTTGACTTACAACGGTTAGGCCAGCCTGGGCGTGCGCAGGATCTAGGTATCCTTACCCGGCATCTGGAATTGCTGCTGGCGCTGTTACGCAGCCGCGAATCGCAGGATGAGGAAATCCGACAACTGCTGGTGCCGGGTTCAGCGATGGCGCGGCGGTTACTGGCGCTGACAGATGCAATTGCCTGTAAAGCTCTGGAGAAAAATATTGCCTTAAAGTCACGTATTCACCTGGAGATTATCGAATCGGTCATTTCCAGCGAAGATGTGGCGCTGGTTTACGCATTGCGCTGCTATCTTTCCGGCGATTCTGGCGGTAGTTCAATCGTGATAAGCGCGATTGATGAGGGTAAATGAAGTCGGTGTAGATAGAGGTCCGGCAGCTAAGGGCTGCCGGACTATCACCATGCTGCTATAAGCCGTAGAGCCTGGCAGCCGATTCATGTTTATCTGCATGCATCACTAAACTTGGACTTGAACGCAGGCATTTTGGTTACCGATGCATATGACAGTTTCTGCAATGTGAAGGTTTCACGTTAATCAGAAGCGGGTAGCAAAGATAACTATAAACCGGATACATTTATATAAAACTGGCCTTTTCTATCCTCAGTTTTCTGTATTCGATAAGTTATCGGCAATGACTGCTGCGCACCTGGCTTTGTGAATGAAAGGTCAGCAGCGCACTGATAAACATCGAGACCTGACTCATGACTGACCGTCCTGACGTTTTCGACTGAAATCCGCACATCCTTATCCAGCGTCATTCTTTTCTCTATCGTTTTCCGTGCTATATCAATGACCAGATTCTTAGCGTCATCACTATTGCATTTTGGTGTCTTATCGCCGCAGCCCGCTATTAAACCCGCTGCAATCAGCACCAGAGATATGTTTATTTTCATTAATTGTTCCCTTCAATTCAGAGTGGTTATCTTGTTATTTTTTTGTATTGACCATCCATTGCGCCTGCTACCGAAGCCCCGCAGTATCCTTCGCAACCACGAGTCATCACGCTGGTTTTTCCATTATTTATCTCGCTGAGCACGGCAACACACTGGCTGGAACTATCATTCCAGACCCAACGGCGTTTCTGATTCTCACCAGCAGCTATTTGTTGCGCTGTACCTTCCATGTTACAGATCCCTGAGCCATCTTTGGTTGATGCGTTGATGCTGAACTCTGCATTACCGTTCATTGGCTTTAGCGTTAAAACTGCGCCGGGCTTAGCGTATTGAGCTGCGATTGTCGGGAAGGCTAAGGCTGTCAGTACTAATGCAGTAACAATTCTCTTCATCATTAAATATCCTGTTAGCTAATACGAATGTTTTTGGTGATTTTCCCCAGTGCCAGTGGCCTGCGTTTTTCCACAAAGAAATACACAACGTTGAAAGCTGATTTACGGTGATTCCCCCGACCCAGGGAGGGCCAGTTACGGAATGATTCGATCTGTTCTTCTGAATAGGGCGTGTCAGAGAAGTCAAACAGTACAAGCAGTGCTTTGCCGTCGTGCTTCATCAACTTCTTCACTTCCGTGCTGTTTACGGTTGCGGAGACATTGGAACGAGCTGCTGTTGGCTTACGGACTGCAAACTCAACGGCCACATCGTCAATCACAAAGTCAATGAAACCATGCCCGGATACCGTTCTAGGTAGCCTGCTTTTAACTTCTGGCGAAACGTTATCCGCAAACCAACCCAGTAAATAGCTACGTACTAATGGCAGTAATTCCCGCTCGCTACATTCATTCAGACGCAGTGTTTTGACAAATTCACGCCGATAAAGGGAGCTGAAAAAGTACTCAAAGCAATCCGTTATCTCAGTAATGGTGGTTGCCACAATGTTCCCCTTTTGTCCACCTTTGTTCTAAGGCTCATCTGCTGGTCATTCAGCTCGTCAGTCTTAGTCTTTTTTGGTCTATAAGTGAGTATTTACTGGATTTTAATGTCATTATTGATGTTCATGCAAGAGTAAAAAAGACCCAAACTTCCGCTTATGGACGGACGGGAGAATAAATGATGGTTAAACTGGTGGCAGATTCAGCTGATAAGCTGGTAGGACAGCGTATTCAGAGCAGACGTAAAGAAGCCGGGTTAACCGCAGCTGAACTTGCAGAAATTATCGATATATCTCAGCAACAACTTTCCCGCTATGAACGAGGAACGAATAAGATCAATGTTGCGCATTTAGTTAAAATTGCAGTGTCTCTAAAGACACCAATAAGTTGGTTCTTTATTGATTGCATGGATGATCTGAATGTTTCTAATATCCCGTCTGACTATCTATCTGGGCTTGATAAAGAATTAAAACAACGCCTCGATCAAGTCTGGAACAAATTGGATTACGGCAAAAGGAAAAGCCTTCTCCTGTTTTTAGATGAATTCATAAATTAAATTTGGAATTAGTTTCTATGTGAAATTATTTGCTTTATAAGTATATTCCTGGTAAAATGTCATTACTGGATAGTGCCATATTATTCAGTAGCTGATACATAAACTAATAGCCAACTTAATCTTTCATTTTATATCCCTTCTGGCGGGAGGACGTCTATCGTCTGAAAAGTCAGTACGGGTTAGGGTTAATTAGTGGTTTGTGTCATCAACCCAAACGTATATTTACCGGAAGAAATACAATGAATATTATCCGTCAGGAAGGGCTGTCCATGCCCGTAAGTCAGGAACTCATTAATATTATACTGGCTGAGCTCAGTAAAAAGCCGCCAGTTAAACCGAATATTCGCGCTGTTACATTGCTGTTCAAAGATATCAATTACAGCGCTGAAAATGGTGGGTTTCATCCGGTCGAAATAAGGATTATTTCCCGCAACGATGAATGGTATTTCGATTACATCACTGACTTCAAATATATGGGGACAGACCCGGAGCTCGAAAAGGAAATCGATATCAGCTGGAGCCAGCGCTATGTCTTCCTGTCCTATGCCGGTGATTTACCCCCAGGGGAAGGGCGAGACATTTTTGCGCTCTGGCAGAGAAATTTCGTTCATTACCACTTCCTGAATATCTACACCCTCACCGTTATGTGGGAAAGCTAATCCCGCCACACTGACAGCTAATTATTGATGGAGACATTATCTGTGACTGTAAGCAGAGGGATACACGCGTCTGTACAGGGAGAGCTTGACTGTCTTTGCGGCGCGTACTGTGTGGTGAATATGCTGAGCTGGCTGTATGACGGTCGGGTGAAGCGAAAACCACTCATGAACCGGCTTATTCAGGCTTACCAGCAGCGCTGGCCTTTGCATGAGTGGCTGACCGAAGGGATTGAAGAAGACCGTTTAGACTGGCTGATGGCGCAGGTGTTACAGAAAGGACATTACAACCGCCAGTTTCCGGTTCAAATTACCAGACCCTTTTCAGGGAAGCGAGGGTTATCAGACGGGCGGCTTTTCAGGGAAATGCAGCGTTTTATGGACGTCACTGACTACTCCCGCCTGATTATGCTCAGCGACCAGTTTCACTGGTCTCTTCTGGTCAAAATGGATGAGGAAACGCTCTGTTTCTTCGACAGCAACGGGCGAACCACCATGCCCCGTAAAGCTTTCTCCCTGCGTACTGGCGTAACCCGCCGCCAGCTGTTTCCCGACGCCATTTACTTCATTGAACGGGAGTTCTGACATGACCATGTTTACCCAACGTGAAACGCGTATCCTCGATCATGCGCGTGAAATTATTAGCCGGTACTATCAGCGTGGGGTTCAACTCTGTTCCCCTGATGATGTTCGACGGTGCGTGATGGTTGAGCTGGCACCGCTTGAACATGAAGAGTTTGGCATCATCCTGCTCGATAATCAGAATCAGCTGCTGCACCGCGAAATCCTGTTCAGGGGTACGCTAAACTCGGTCAGCGTTCACCCCCGTGAAGTTATTAAGCATGTACTGAAGCATAACGCCGCCGCAGTCATCCTTGTCCACAACCACCCCAGCGGCGAGCCTGAACCCAGCCGTTGTGACATCCAGTTGACCAAAAAGCTTCAGGAGCTGCTGGAAATGCTGGATGTGCGGTTACTTGATCACTTTATCGTGGCAGGAACTGAAACGGTATCAATGGCTGAACGGGGGCTAGTGTGATGCTGAAAGTTACCTGGTTTAATGTACGTTATTGCGGGTTAGGCGCATGAACAGGACAGCGTTACGTCAGGTCGTGCCTATGGTACAAACAACCGTGTTCGATGCGTATATTAGCGGTCTGGCACCATCGGGACGGCGGGGCATCACCAGCTTGTTAAACCGCAGCGCCAGCATACTTAAACGCGGTGCGGATGCAGCAGACTATCCGTGGGAACAACTTAACTACGCCGCCGTAGCCAAAGTGCGCGCGGCATTGCTGGATGACGGTTACGCCGTGTCATCGGTCAACATGGCGCTGTCAGCACTCCGGGGCGTAGCGCAGACGGCCTTTAACCTCAATTGCATGGATGCCGAAACGCTGGCACGTATCCGATCAGTTAAGCGCGTAAGTGGCGATATCCAGCGTAAGGGAAGGGCGTTAGAAAAGTCGGAAATCCGGGCACTGATTCAGGCTGCAAAACAGCATCCGCAACCGGTAAGGCGCTACCGTGATGCCGCTATTGTGCTGACGCTTTGTGGAACGGGCCTGCGGGCCGGGGAACTGGTTAAACTTGAGCGCCGGGACTATGACAACGGCATCCTGACAGTGAGGCAAGGGAAGGGGCGTAAATACCGCGAAATTCACGTGGCGGATGCAGTGGATAAGGCTATCCGCGCGTGGCTGAAAGTTGGCGCAGAGGAGGCTGAAAGCGCACTGTTCAGCCGAATTCAGCGTAACGGCAAAGTAGTCAGTCAGCCGCTGACAACAACCGGATTAACGGGTATCCTCGCTGAGTTACAGCAAACATCTATCATTGCGCGGTTTACCCCTCATGATATGCGGCGCACCTTCATCACCCGTTTGCTGGAGCAGGGCGTGGATATCAACACCGTTCGCCAGTTGGCAGGTCACAGCGACATATCCACGACAACGCGCTATGACTGTCGTGGTGAGGGGATGAAAATCAGCGCCAGCAAGCGGATTAGGTGCTGGTGACGGTATCATTTACATATGTGGTGAGAGAATGTTCGGTACGACAATTTCATTTATCATGCTCATCTTCTATTTTCATCAAAAGCTTAAGCACTTTCGCCGGATATAACATCCTTTCTATATCTGCATCTATCCATAATTTGGGATCTAGGTTTTTGTCTGTCGGAAGATCTGCTATAGCGAAAGGCCTGTCAAATCCTTTTTCTATCATGGACTCCTTGATAGTTGAGTTATCCTTGCCTCTCATTTTCAAACGATGAACAAGTTTGAAAACTCGAATTAGTTCTTTAGCTTGATCCGTTCGAGGTTTGAATACATAAGTAATGTAATGAGCATCAATTATTCTGGCCAATACTTTGCTAAAGCGTCGGCCTGTCCCTGATTTCCTTGTGAGCATATCCTCATCACCATAGAACACACATAACTCCCGCAACCTCATCTTAACCTGCTCATTCATATTGATTGTGAAAGCACTTCCAATCTCCTCTTCAAGGTTTTCCCGGCTGGCTAAAACCCGGCTCACGGCATCGTTTTTTTTCTGATTTCTCATTAGATCCCCTTTGTTGTAATCAACCACTCATGCATAAAGCAACAGTTGCTTCATTAGGGGATTAAGCCTGAACTAATTCATCAAAGCAACTGTTGCAAGTTTCATTTTTCGATTATGCAACTGTTGCTTTTGGCATTTTCGACCAAATTAGGTCTGAAAATGATGGTTGTAAAAGCCTGTTCGCATCAGCCGATGCGTAACTTAAACAGGTGCGTTATGACCACAATTCGTATCATCAAGGTCCCGGAAGTTCTTGAACGTTGCGCCATGAGCAGGGCTTCACTCTACAGAATGCTCCAGCGTAATGAATTTCCGCGGCAGGTCCGTATAGGTACTCGTTCGGTAGGTTTCTACGAGCATGAAGTTAACCAGTGGCTGGCTGACCGCCAGCGTGTTCAGTAAGTGCATGAACGTCTAACAGCACGTTATTCACGCACGTATAACCATGAACAGAGAACGTATCAGCCAACGCTGACGCTGGTTAAACTAAACAATGTCTTCACCAAGATTACTACTTATAGCTGATAGGTTGCTGATGCTCTCTGTTCCTCAATCGGATTAATGCCTGATAAGGAACACCAATGAAAAAGAACAAGTTACTTAATAAGAAGAATGTTGAATTTAATACATCAAATGAGATCTGCGATAGTTATTACTGGCATACGATGAAGCTTCGCATCGACTGGCTTTCAATGGTATCCCGTTTCCATAGTGATGAGGAGAAAGCTGATTTTATGCAGAATTTACAGTCCTTACTGGGACAGGAGTGGAAAAACTTTCTTGTGCAGGAGAAATCACCACGGAACTCAACTGGAACACATCACCCTTACAAATTTGGTTTGTGTATTTCACGTAATAAACCTGATGCACCAATGTTGGCATATCTATTGTGGGGGCCAAAAGCAGCAGGAACTGGTGGATTCAGTATTCAGTTTCATCCCCAGCACATGACAGGAAAACAGATGGATTTGTTGCTTAAGTGGTTGATTGGCCGTCTCGGTGAGACTTTTAATCAACTGCTGAAGCGAGCATGGGTCACCCGGCTGGATATTGCTCTGGATATCTATGGGTGCAAGTTGAATGATTATCTTTGGGGATTGAAACAATCATCAGTTTATAAAGACCACGATAAGCCCCAAGGGCTGCCGGGATTATCTCTTGGCGCAGCAGATTCCCAATTGTCAGGGTTAATTTATGGAAAAATAGATGCTACTTTATTTAAGCGGCTCACATTCTCTGAGCATGCAAGGTATGTTTATGAAAAAGGGAAGCGTAAGCGGGAGTTTTTCCTTGAAATTGACAAGGGAGAGTACCCCCAGTTTCTGCGTATAGAAATACGTATTCAACCTGAGTCTATTGGTCCCGGTGAACGTGGATTCAGGCAAAAAGCACTGATGTTGTCTGATCTTGGAAAGCTCGATAACCCTTTTGAGCGCTTGCTGGTTTATAAGCGTAAACTGGAGGGAGAACTTATGAATGCTGTTTTTACCAATGACCGGCCCAAAACTAATGGCATCAAAGCATGGATAGATGTGTTAAGGCGTGGTGATTCAAAAGGACGTCTGGCTCGTAAGTTCAGCAGCCTTCTGAAGCTTAATGAGGTAGAGTTGTTCAACAAACATGAGGTCTGGTCTTTTTGGCCTGTTTGTATGGCTCAGTTGGGGCAGGTTATTGGTGCATTAAAGCCAGAATTTGCGACCAAGGAAGAAATGGGCGTCAGCCAGTTTGTGGAGAATATTCGTAAGCGAAAGCGCAAAACACGAGGTCAAAAACGTGAGGGACACAAGCGGTTAAAACGCTAGTTTCGATTTAATTCTTCCTATTAATATGGCGGTCTTTTGGCCGCCATATCGTTGTCTTTACGCCAGGTAATGTGATTTTTCATGCTACCTGTATCTCGAATTCCTTCCTCAATACTGCCCAACGTTGCTGAGTTTTGACGAGGTAGACTGACCTGCTCCCCGTTGATTAACACACCGCGATGTTACTAATGTCTTCATAAGCCACATGAGGACATCCCCATGAAGAAGCGTTTTTCCGACGAACAGATCATCAGTATCCTCCGCGAGGCTGAAGCCGGGGTTTCTGCCCGTGAGCTCTGCCGTAAGCACGCCATTTCCGACGCCATCTTTTACACCTGGCGTAAGAAGTATGGTGGTTTGGAGGTGCCCGAGGTTAAGCGCCTGAAGTCGCTTGAGGAAATGTAGTGGTCAACAAAAACTGGCCACGGCTTTAGAGTTTTTCCAGAACAATCTTTCTGATTCATTCGGCGTCAAACCCCCATTATATTGATGGGGTCTGAGCTGGCTGTAATATCCTGTGATGTAATTCGTTATTGCCGTGCTGGCTTGGCTAAAATTCGCGTAGCCATTATCCGGTACCCACTCTGTTTTCAGGCTTCTGAAGAACCGTTCCATTGGGCTGTTATCCCAGCAAATTCCCCGGCGACTCAGGCTTTGCTTTATCTGATATCTCCACAGTAACTGTCTGAAATTCCTGCTGGTATAGTGGCTGCCTTGATCCGAGTGATACAGTAAATTAGCCGGCTTTCCTCGCGCTTCCCACGCCATGGACAGCGCTTTAGCTGTCAGTGCAGAATCCGGGAAAAATGACATAGCCCAGCCAACCGGTCTACGGGAAAACAGATCAAGCACTACGGCCAGATAAGCCCAGCGTTTACCCGTCCAGATATAAGTCACATCACCGCACCAGACCTGATTAGGCTCGGTTACAGCAAACTGGCGTTCCAGAGAATTGGGGATCTCAACGTGTTCCTTAGACGCCTTCTTATACCTATGACCAGGCTGCTGACAGCTGATGAGACGAAGCTCTTTCATCAGCTTTGTTGCCCGCCAGCGGCTAAGTTTTACACCTTTGTTCGTGACTATCGAGGCAATATTACGTGCGCCTGCGGAGCCGTTACTTTCGCGATAACTTTTACGAACAAGACTGGGTAATGTCACTCGCGTGGCAGCAGGCTTTTTTGGTTACCGCCAGTATTTATAGCTGCTGCGATGAACCCCAAACACATTGCACAAAACGGCAACGGGAAACCGCGCCCTGAGTTTCTCAACTAATGAGAACTGTTCAGGGAGTCTGACATCAAGAACGCGGTAGCCTTTTTTAATATATCTCTTTCCATTTCAACGCGTTGAAGTCTTTTCTTTAACTCACGTATCTCAATCTGCTCAGGTGTCATGGGTGAAGCTGTGGGTGATTTTCCCGCTCGCTCATCTTTCAGTTGTCGAACCCATTTGTCCATCGTGGATTTGCCGACATTCATCGCAGTGGCAGCGGCGGCAACGGTGTAGTGCTGGTCGAGTAGAAGCTGGGCAGCTTTGAGGCGAAACTCGGGGCTAAAATTGCGTCTGTTACGTCCGGTCATAATGTCACCTGTTTTGACTATGAGGTGATGATATCACCTCTATTCAGGTGGCCAAATTTACTATGCCACTACATATCAACACCCAGCAAGCCGCTCTTTGATTGTGGTTCAAGCACCACTGCACCAAGAAAATGGGGGGTTGGTTTTATACCGGAGAAACGGGTCTGTACTTTTTCGGTTATATCCTCCAGCAAGGCGGACCACTGATTTCATTGTGTCCATACGTATGCACGTTGGTAGAAAGGAACGCAGTATTGGCGACGATCCTGAAAAATTTGCTGGACATTTAGCGTCTCGGATTTCATGGCTTACCTATATATGCAGTATGACCTACCAGTGAAAAATTTTCAGCCTCAGAAGCGGCTTAAGCCAGCCTTCATGGCTTCAATTGATTTTTAGGAACTTATTGGGTCAGTTGCTTAAATTAGAAAATTCGATTTGTGAGTTTACTATAATAGGTCAATATTATTAATTTAATTAAGATATTGCAAAGGAGGTAGTTATAAGCATATGAATCGCCGCAGTTTAACAGACTCCTCAGACTCGTTTAAGATGACTTACTCATGAGCATTAAGCATTTTCTTGAATAGTTCAAAATAGAATCGGTTAAATTGGCTGTTGACCGCGACTATAACATTCCAGATGAGACAACTGAATACATTTTCATCTTCTTAAGGACAAGAATCCCTCGTCGGCCGGCCTCATACTGCTACTGGGCATAAGAGGTACGTTTTGCATTAAAGTTATCAGGAAAAATTTCAAGAGTTGGCCTTCACGATTATTATTACAAGTTTTTTTATGAAAGTATTTATTTATATGATTTCAATTTAGAAATTTTGATTTCATGGTTTTTACTCTTTTCAAATTAATACAGTATTCATAAGGTATATCAGCTATGCATATGGGACCAACATGTAGCAGTTGTTGGTTATCCCATAAAGCCCCTAAAGAAAGAGGCTTTGTTGGATTGTTTTAATTAATTTAAAAAATCTCTTGCGTATGAACCAGCTGCGGCATCTTTCCCCTTAATAATTTCATAACCTATTCCAGCTGAAACCCCCATAAGTTCAGCTGCTTCCTGTTTGTCCTTTACATTCTGAGAGTCAATCATATGTTCTCCCTTAACTTCAATCATCACGTAAGAACCGTCCTGTTTCTTGATCAGGAAATCAGGATAGTAACTACGGACACGCTGAGTATCGGAATCAACATAATGGATAACGAAATCACTCTGTCCATGCGTCAGCATGCCAGTAAACCAGATTTTTTGTACCTTATCATTATGCAGCATATCCCAAAAGAACTGTCTTTCAGGATTAGAATCAAAGCAGTAATTATCTAAGTGAAAACTGCGTTCCGCTATCTTAGATACCTCAGAATCCAATTTGCGAATAATCTTATCTTTCGCTGCTGTCACAGTGTAATAACCAGGGTCTATCGGCGGTTCTTTAACCAATTCAACTTCGAACTCTTCTTCGATACTCTCTGAATTGATGTCATACATCGCCTTAAACAGACGAGGAATCACTTGGTCATAAAGTACTTCGTTGAACTGATTGACTGAAGCTAAAATCCCATCAAAGCCCTCTTTTGTTAAAGAGATAATTTTATCGATCTCAATACACGGTTTATTGAGGTAACGTGCAATATCAGCGACCAAAGAAATACGTGAGAATTTTCTCTGAACTTTCAGATAAGAAAGATCATCTCTTATAGCTTTTTTCGTATTACCAAGGTCATCAGGCATTCTCATACCTTCACGAACTTCATGGATTAAACGATAATCGTTGAGTTCTATTGTGTCTAAGCCTAGCTTATAGCCCTGTACAATTTCATCCTTTTCCACCAATTTGTAACTACGTCTGACACGCTTAATTAGAATCTTAATTGGCGGTTGTAGAACACGAATATGAACAGTTTCTTTGTTCGGATCAGGCTCTTTAATATCATCAACTGATACTCGGAAGTTAGCTTCTAGTTCCTTATCGAGAAGTTTAAGATTATCTTGGGTAAGATAAACATGACCTGTATATTGTGTTTTTCCAATAGCACGTAAGCAGCGCATGGTTGCCTGAAGTACAAATATTTTCGATTTTGGCTCACGGTACAAAGCTACAGAAAATAGAGAGCGGCAGTTCCAGCCTTCGCGCCCTTTATTAACCAGTAAGATAAACTGTTTATCTGATTGAGGTGTATCAAGACGGTTAAACTCACGAATATCGTCATCGCTTGTGATTTTAGCGTCACCTACGTTTACCAGAATTCTATCTGATGAGATTCCACGTTTGGCAAGCACATTCTCTACAGCTGGGCGAATTTCTGTCGTAACCTCTTCGATCGTAGTACCAAAGATAGCCATTTTCGGAAGCATGTTTTCCGGTCTAAAAGGCTTAGTAATCTCCTGGCCATTAATATCTAATGATATTTCACTTAAATGGTGCATTTCGTCGAGAAAGTTATTAATTGTAATCTCGAGGAAATCTTCGTGCCTTGTATTACTGTAGCCATTTAGACGAACTTGTTTCAAATAATTTTTGTCGATAGCTTTGCGCAAACTATAAGCGTATACCACTTCAGGCAGAACACTTTTACCGACATAAGGTGTACCCGTGTAATTATAACAACCTACGACTCTCGTACCAGCATGCTTTAAGTTAACGGCCAGCTCATCAATAGTTTTACGCAGGGAATTAGCGGCTTTTTTCACACCCATATCTTTCGCTAATTGATCCCCAAAAGCATGGTGTGCTTCGTCAACAAAGATCCCTAACTGAGGCAGTCTTTTTAACTTTTCAAAACGCTGATTAGTAACCAAATCATCTTTTGTTTCAGGTGCTACCGCAAGTGAATCTGGATCAATATTCAATATATCAGCAACGGCATCACCAATATCACCCAAACCTTGGTAAATATTCTTGCCTGAGCTATACAATTTACCGACGCTTGATTTACCTTTACTATCGCGTTTTAGGATTATTTTCTGGCTATTAGATACAATAATATTAAACTTTGAGCCATCAAGCGTATTGAGTGATACACCTGCATCTTCGAGGTAGTGAAACTTAAACTCCGACACGATTGGCATATATTCTGGTGGTACAACCTTGGCGTGACCGAACGATTCGATCTCTCTTAGCGACTGTAACACGGTTTTATCTGGGGCAAAGATAAGCGCATTTTGGATAAAACGTTCATCGTTACCTTTTTTGTTACCTGCGAGGAAATCATAAAAGATACAAGTTGCCATCAGGATGGTTTTACCCGTTCCCATGGTCAGGGCAAAAATATAGTTTGGATACAAACGGCCAGCATTGCTAGCCTTCATATTTTTAAAGATACCTTTGTAATCTTGTTGGGACATCTCCCAAAACATATCGCCTTGTACTATTTCACCTTCAATTGCCTCAATACCTGTTACACGTCCTTCAAACTTACCTTGGCTGGTATACCAATCTTCAAACAACTGATAAACAGGCTTGTTATCTAAAAATTCTTTAATAAATACATAGACTTCAAGAGCTTCAAACTGAGGCGTTCGAAGAAAACTCCCTGGCCGTGAAGGCTCATTATAATCGAGGAACGCCTTACTCAGTCGAGTATAATTCTTACGCACGAGACCGCGTTTCTGCTTATAAAACTCATACAGATGGATATAAAACGAGTTATTGAGCTCGAAGTTGTCTTGAGCACCTTTAGCCATGTGCGATCACCTCTTCGTAGGACTCAGAGAGCAAATCCGTAATCTTAATTTTAATGTTGCTTGCACCCTGAGGAATCTCATATTCGCCTGCAACAAACTCGTTTTTATCCGGGAT
Organism: Pantoea anthophila; assembly: GCF_026104315.1. Classification (NCBI taxonomy): domain Bacteria; kingdom Pseudomonadati; phylum Pseudomonadota; class Gammaproteobacteria; order Enterobacterales; family Erwiniaceae; genus Pantoea; species Pantoea anthophila. The sequence continues at coordinate 2,283,468 of NZ_CP110473.1, read as the reverse complement.
GTCGATAACGACGGGTTCCATAACGGCACCATCATAATTCCAGTCGATCATGATAGACTCCACCATCTCTCGCCACTCGTGAATATCTTCTTTTTGCTGGCTAAGCTTTTGCAGCAAGTTACGGGGATAAAATTCCTCTACAATCAATCTACCATCTTTAATTTTAATTATTGCTTCTGAATCATATTTAAAGGTTAATTCTGATTTATCACGTAAAATATCGACCACTTCGACTTTTAGTTTATAACCGCATTCATTTTCAAGTATCGCACCCAAACTAGGCTCATGTCCCATACATACCAGCATGATTTTTTCAACCGCTTTATTTGGATTAGCAGCTTTGCGTTCTTCAAATTTTTTATATGGGAAGTTTGCTACTAGTTCATTAAGATCTTCTTTGGTTGCAATGCGATTAACAGGCATGATTTTTACTTTATAGCCGTCTTTTTCACCATCATAAACTGAACTTGAATCCAACTTTTGAATTTCTAAAACCTCGATAAGGAGCTCTTTGGCTTCAATAGGATTACGAAAAACATCATAATTATTAACAGTGTAAACCTCAAAGTTCGCTTTTATACTGTTTAATCGCTTAGTAGCTATTTGAATGGACCCCATGTTAATATCAGCACCAATAAATTTTCGCCCTAGTTTATGAGCTACAGCTTGAGTTGATGCAGAGCCCATGAAACAATCTAAAACGATATCACCAGGTTTTGTGGACGCTGATAAAAGTTTCTTCAAAAGAGCTTCAGGTTTTTGAGTTGGGTAATCAGTACGGTTTAGAGACATTTGGTTTTCAATATCTATAAAAAAACAATCTCCCGCCACTTTTCCATTTCGTAAATAATCTCTGACAACTAAATCAGGGTTGCTAATTTCCCATTTTTGGTCAACATCTTTAGCACCTTTTATTGGACTTCCTGTAATAAACCGTCCATTTAGTCTATACTTTCCATTCTCATCTTCCAAACGGTACTTTTTAATTGTATTATCAGATAAGGGTTCAATAACGTTTTCATCGTCCCAGTTATAAATAGGATTGCTGCTCTTTTTATAGAATAAAATATCGTGATGTGTTCTCTTCCAAGATGTTTTAATTGAACTTCTTGTTGTAAATTGCCACACAATAGAGTTTAGAAAATTCTCGGATCCAAAAACCTCATCCATGATACACCTCAAATGATGAGCCTTTCGGTAATCACAATGGAGATAAATGGCCCCATCATCAGCAAGTAATTCACGGATAATAATTAGTCTCTCATACATGAATTGGAGATACTCATCATTAGCCCACATGTCAGAGTATTGTTTTTCTTCAAAACTTGTATTGTCACTATTAGCTATTTTACCTTTTAATTCGATTGTCCTTTGATAATTCGCTTTGGAATCAAACGGTGGATCTATATATACAAGTTTTATTTTTCCTCTAAATTCATTGAGCAAATGACTCATTACCTGAAGGTTATCCCCCCAGAAAATTTTATTTATCCAACCATTCTCATCTTCATGACCATACACTTCTTTTAATTGTGCTGGAAAATACTGTGTAGAACGAAATGGGCGCTTTCCTTTCCAGTTAAGCATTGGATAGCCTTTAATTGGCTCAAATTCATACTTTTCCGTGTTGATTTGTTCGTCGTTGGCCATGTTTATATCTTACCTCTTCACTTTTGACATATTTCACTCAAGCACGGAAATTCCAATTTTTTCTGTCACAGTAGGCCCTTGCACTACAGTCAACACAGGCCTTATCTGGTCGTGACTTGAGCGAAAAATCCTTGATCTCAATCCTGCTAACAATTCTATCAAATTCCGCTACCGTTTTGTCGATTGTACCATTCGTTTTGTTAAAAGATATGTTGGGTAATCCATTGGTTTCACCGGTAAAATACAGATGCATTTTGCTTACTTTATAACCGTAATGCTCTTCTACCAAATGAGCATAGATCTCAAGTTGCCTTTTATGATGCTGGATCCGTTCTTTATCACGCTCCATATCAGGTTTACGTTCTGACTTAAAATCCACCAGTTCGACTGTTCCATCAGCACCTTTAATTAAATCGACACTACCTGTTAGTACGTAATGGCTTTTAACCAAAGAAATATCGACTTCCGTTTCTTTAATATTAGACCAATCACCATTTTTACGCTCGACATAACGCATGACATGTTTTAAAGCCGCACCTAATGTAGATTCCCCTAAATACATACGTTCACGATTTGCCAAATTTTGATAATTATCCATCAACCATATTTTTATATTATCTTCGTTAATGTTAAACGCTTTTCCTCGAATAGCCATCTTGTGTATATCTTCAAGGGTTTGATGAATCAAAGTACCAAATAGCATAGGGCTTGCTTTTACTGGTTGGAATTCCAACTCTTTAAACAAACGATATTGCTCTGCGCAGGTTTCAAATAACGTAATATGAGATGTAAAGGCATACTCATTTTTTATATTAACATCTTTTACTAACTCAATATCTAACGCAGCGAGTTGAAATTTAACCTCCCGCCAATACTTTAATCTTGCAGTGCAATCCGCAAAGTGCCGAGATGGTGTTCTTCCATGTCCCATTTTTTCCTGACCGGTGAGTATGAGTAAATTTTTCGGCCGCGAAAATGCAGTGTAATAGAGTCGCCAGAAGTCAAAATATTTCGTGTCGTCTAATGGTTCAAATGGTTTTTTCCCCATATATTGGGTTTCGATAATCTCATCAAGACCCGTATATTGCTTACGAGGAGTTGCTTCAAGTGAACCTACAAAAACAATAGGAAATTCTAATCCTTTTGACTGGTGTATGGTTAAAAAAGAGATAAACCCTGAAGGAGCATATTCAGACATATCTTCATATTCATCAATTCCTCCATCATGTAAAAATCTCAGGAAGTTATCAAATAGATCTCGAAGATTCCGTTCCATATACTTTGGGTTTAAAACATTGATGTGATGTAAATACTCAAACTTGCCAAGCATGCGGCTAAACTGTGCTAAATTTCTTTGCGCACGCGCATTACTGTTCTTCTGATCCAAATATTTAGAGAACAGCGGAAATTGTAATATCTCGTAAAATATCCCCAAGAAGGAATTATCAGCACTTTTAGTTAAATTAATGTGTTCATGTGCTTTTTTCTTACACCAAGAGACTAAATCTGAGTGTTCTGTTTTACTGAGTTCAGAGATAAGCGGTGACAGACATTGTTGCTCATAATAGGTCCAAATAGCTAGGATGTTGCCTTCCTGACTACGCTTTTTGCGATCAGGAAGAACCATTGGAAAAACGAGATGTAGGACACCAAGCATTAAACGAACCTCTTCTCGCTCAAAGAACAGATTTGCGCGCGGCGAATAAACTGGAATCCCTTTATATTCAAGATATTGTGCCAGTAGCCTCACTTTGTCGTTTTTTACAGACCGAAATAAGAAAGCCACCTGATTCCAGTCTTTCAAATTACCATTGTCCCTCAGATGAATTAATAGCTGATAAACATCTTCATGCCAATTATCTCCTTCAGGAGTAATAGCACTAACTACCGTTGGACCATTCGGAAAAATACCATCTCTAGCAACAATATTCTTAGGGTAACGATAATTGATCCCATTTCTCAGCCAAGGCTTCTCTTGCATAAACGTATCGTAAAACCCAACGATTTCAGGATGCGAACGATAATTGATAGATAATTTAATCTGCTGACACCGTCCAAGTGGAAATTTTTTCGGGAATTCAAGTATGTTACGTACACTTGCACCACGGAAACGATATAAAGCTTGATCATCGTCGCCTACGACACAGAGGTTTTGTTTTTCTCCCATTAAGATTTGAAGTAATTTTTCTTGAATAGTATTGGTATCTTGATATTCATCCACCATAAGATATTCAAGCTTGTTTTGAAGCTCCTTAAGAAGAAGTGGATTATCACGAAGAAGATAGTAGGTTTCGAGCTGGATAGAGGAGAAATCTAAAGCATTATGTTTAGCTAGCTGTGTTTGATATAAATCATAGCTATAGCCCAAGGCATTGATTGCCACATCTGAAGAACGACACAATTCTTCAACATCCAATACCTCTTCAGAAACTTTATTTAACCATCCGATTAAATTTTCTGATTTAATCCATGCTGGGAGTTTATGTTCCCCTTGAATATGTTCTATACCATCAATACCTTTGAATTCTCGCAGCTTTTGATAAATAAAATACTGTTGATCAAACTGATCCATTAATACAAATGAGCGCTTCAAGCGAGTATATTCACGGTATTCTTCCAATATCCTCAGGCAGATTGAGTGAAACGTTCCCAAGTACATCTCATTGATATTAAAGTCTATACCTAACTCGATAATTCTATTTGATAACCGTGTCTTAAGCTCTTGTGCGGCCTTTTCCGTAAAGGTCACAACAAGTAGTTGATCAGGTGATGCCGCGTGAAAAGTAATGAGATTGATAATCCGCTCAACGAGTGTATAAGTTTTTCCTGAACCCGGACCGGCAATGATCAGTAATGGGCCGCTATGATGATTTATCGCAATCTGTTGATTTTTATTAGAAGATGACATAGGTGACCTAAAAATGGGTAACAAAAAGAAACCAGTTTCGTGTAATATTTAGCCGATACAATACTACCAGATAAACCTTATAATATTTACGAAAATGATCTTCAAAATTAGTGTTGATTGATACCAATGACGATAAGGTTAGTTTAAATTATATTTCACACGTAAAATCATTCTAACTTACTGATTTTATTCGGTTTTTATCAAATAAGACTCAGGGCGAGCATCCCTGTAGCTAGCGGGATTTTCAGGCAATATGCACACTTGCAGACATACCTAACTTCGTCATTTTGTTCAGTGCACGCACCATGACCAAAACCTCCTCAACCTGACCATCGCAATCACGCAGCGTCAGTGAACCTCCAAACAACTGTTTTACCCAGTACATTGCCGTTTCCTCTATCGACCGTCGATTTTGATCTGTTGTCAATTTTCACCGCGCATTACTCCCTGTGAGCCGCTGATTCGCAACAGCACGGTTACAATCTGCATATTCATCTGACCATTATCCCGATCCTTTTCGGGGCGTGATGAGCGCGCTGATTTTCTTACGTCGCAGTTCATCGTGGCATAGCTGGGTGTCATAAGCTACGTCCGCTGCCGCTGACTTGATTTTTCGGTGGGTTTACCTGATAAGATCCGGTAAAATCTCTGAGTCCGTAACCTTGTTTAGCTACAGGTCTGCGCAGATGATTTCATGTGTTTTGCTGTAAACGGCCAGATGTAGCTTCCGTCAGATACGACGGCGTTCTTTGCCGTGTTTTTTGACTTTCCACTCACCTTCACCGAAAACTTTCGGCCCGGCGTAATCAATTACCAGATGCGCGATTTCATCCAGGGTGGGGGGAAACTGACGTTAAGGTCGCAGCAGAAGTATCTGCTCATGGAGATGCCCTGTGCTATTAGAGATGGAAAAACAGATTGATTAAAAAGTTGAATTAGTACTGAAATATAGGCCAAAGTGTAGTTTTTAAATTGTGGTGGTGAATAATCTCTATTAATCAGTATTAACACACCAATGCATCATCGTTTACAAAACATCAGCACTGCTGTCAGTGCTGCTTACCCATCCATCAAGCTTATCAGCCCATTCCTGCATCATCACTTTACGCTCATCAAGATACGTCGCATGGTTGTACGTGCGGCGAACGTTGTTGGTATCAGCGTGCGCAAGCTGAGCTTCGATAGCATCAGGTCGATAGCCCATCTCGTTTAACCGTGTGCTGCCTGTGGTTCGGGTTGCATGTGGACTGTAAGTTCCACTCCAGCCGAGGCTTTTAAGTAGCTGACGCAGCGAGTGTGATGTCATCGGGCCATGTGGGTTATCACGGCCCGGAAAGAGATGGTATCGATGCCCGGTTAATCCCTGTAGCGTTCTGAGCATGTTGACGGCTTGGGAGGGGAGGGGAATAACATGTTCCCTACGAGCTTTCATGCGCGTCGCCGGAATGGTCCATAATGCATTTTCGAGATCGAATTCTGCCCATTCAGCTTCTGTGACTTCGGCTGGCCGCGCCAGTGTCCACCACATTAGCCACATGCAATAGTTAACCTGATATGAGCCGCGACTGTTATCAAAACAGCTGAGTAGCTTTCCGATTTGCTGTGGATTTAATGCCTGTTTGTGCTGTGTCTTATTCGCCGGAAGCGCCTTGCGAACAGGCCAGACAGGATCGCTGTCAGCTCTGAGCGTTGCCACTGCCAACTCGAAAACCGATGAAATGGTACGTCGGGCTTCAGCGGCAACAGTCGGAGCGCCGCGTTTAGCGGTTTCCTGAAGAATTTTAAGAATGTGGTGTGGGGTGATCTCTCTGATAGGGAGTTTACCAATTGCGGGGAAAACCACACGTTCAAGCATATCCAGTCGGCGTGTTATGGTAATTTCGGCCCAGTCTTTCATCTGCAACCACTCTTTGGCGATCAGCTCAAAGGTGTTAGAAGCGTCATTGACCTTGCGGATCTTATCTAACTGACGAGCCTGTGTCGGGCTAACTCCATCTGCGACTTGCTTACGCGCTTGTTCGCATTTCTCGCGAGCTTCGGCGAGCTTTATCGCTGGATACTCACCCAACGCAAACATGCTTGATTTTCCGTTGAGTTTAAATCGATAGCGCCATGCCTTTTTGCCATTGGGTTTCACTTCGAGGTAGAGACCATTAAAGTCATTGAGTCGATAGAGTTTTTCTTTCGGCCTGGCAGTATGGCATTGCGTATCAGTGAGCATAGCGGGTCCTTGACTATTTCTTATACCGTTATTGTACTCACCTAAAATGATAATGGAAACGGATTATACTCATCTATGTACTCATTTTAGACTGCGCTTCCATGAGATCACATGAGACAATGTGGAATAAATAAATCCACGCAAGTGCGTGGATTTTAGGGGTTTTTTGAGCTTCATGAGATGTTCTGAAACCTCATGAGACAACAAAGCTTATTTAGACGTTAAACAGGAAGTTCATCACATCGCCATCTTTCACGATGTACTCTTTACCTTCTGAACGCATCTTGCCAGCTTCTTTCGCACCCTGTTCACCCTTGCAGGCGATAAAGTCATCAAATGCGATGGTCTGCGCGCGGATAAAGCCTTTTTCGAAGTCGGTGTGAATTTTACCGGCAGCCTGAGGGGCAGTTGCGCCCACCGGGATAGTCCAGGCACGCACTTCTTTCACGCCTGCGGTGAAATAGGTCTGCAGGTTCAGCAGGGCGTAACCGGCGCGGATCACGCGGTTCAGGCCCGGCTCTTCCAGTCCCAGCTCCGCCATGAACTCGTCACGCTCTTCATCTTCCAGCTCGGCGATATCAGATTCCACTGCGGCACACACCGGTACCACCACTGAACCTTCCGCTGCTGCGATAGCGCGAACCTGATCCAGATAAGGGTTGTTCTCAAAACCGTCTTCATTAACGTTAGCAATGTACATGGTCGGTTTCAGGGTCAGGAAGCTCAGATAGCGAATCGCCGCTTTCTCATCGGCATCCAGATTCAGAGAGCGCAGCATGCCCGCTTCAGAAAGGTGCGGCAGGCATTTTTCCAGCGCAGCCAGCTCGGCTTTCGCATCTTTGTCGCCGCCTTTGGCTTTCTTCTGCACGCGCTGAATCGCACGCTCACAGGTATCAAGGTCAGAAAGTGCCAGCTCGGTGTTAATCACGTCGATATCTTCCGCCGGGTTAACTTTACCCGCGACGTGGATGATGTTGTCATTTTCAAAGCAGCGCACCACGTGACCGATCGCCTCGGTTTCACGGATGTTGGTCAGGAACTGGTTACCCAGGCCTTCACCCTTAGACGCGCCTTTCACCAGACCCGCGATATCGACGAATTCCATGGTAGTCGGCACCACGCGCTGCGGCTTAACAATCTCCGAGAGCTGGTCGAGACGCAGGTCAGGCATGGGCACCACGCCCGTGTTAGGCTCAATGGTGCAGAAGGGGAAGTTAGCCGCTTCGATACCCGCTTTGGTCAGCGCGTTAAACAGAGTGGATTTACCGACGTTCGGCAGGCCCACGATACCGCATTTGAATCCCATGGTTTGATACCCTTTATAACTGGATGGACAGTGCGCCCGATGGCGAGCTGTCGGAGAAGAATTGAAAAATTCCGCGCATTATACACGGAATCGCGACGATTCGGGCGTTTAAGCAGGTTTGAAGGCGTGCAGCCGGTTCATGGCTTTAATGCGATCCTCTTTCAGCCACAGCTCAGTGCAGCGCGCCGCCTCATCTATGGCTTCATCAATCAGCTTCTGCTCGCTGACGGGCGGTTTACCCAGCACAAATCCGGTCACCTTATTGCGATCGCCGGGATGGCCGATACCGATGCGCAGGCGGTGGAAATTGTTGTTGTTGCCCAGTTTGCTGATGATGTCTTTCAGACCGTTATGGCCGCCGTGGCCGCCACCCTGCTTAAATTTCGCGACGCCGGGCGGTAAATCGAGTTCATCATGCGCCACCAGAATCTCTTCAGGCGCGATGCGATAAAAGGTCGCCATCGCCGCCACCGCTTTACCGCTAAGGTTCATAAAGGTGGTCGGCACCAGCAGGCGGACATCCTCTCCGGCTATCGCCAGACGGGCGGTGTAGCCATAAAATTTGCCTTCCTCTTTCAGAGACTGATTGTGGCGTTCCGCCAGTAAATCCAGATACCAGGCACCTGCATTATGGCGCGTGGCGGCATATTCAGCGCCAGGGTTGGCCAGTCCCACAATCAGTTTAATGCTGCTCACAATGATTATCCTGCTGTTATCGCGAAAGGGCGTTAGTTTACTTCGCGACAGGCGAGATGACAAAGCAGAAGCAGTCAAATGGTTCATCAGCGTGATTAATCATTTTCTATCGGAATCAACAGTCTGCAATCAAGACCAGGCGAAGCTTTATGGTTGATGTGTGATCCAGCCCGCATCGCGGGGCTGAGCCATTACCTAAACTTATGACACTTAACATTGTGTGCGGTTATTGGCTCTTATGGATGGAGGTGCATTATGAAACATCATCACTGCCGTGTAGCGGGTAACACGCTAATGGTACTGGGGTTAGTTACCATGGTTCTGGGTGTCGGTTTCTCTATTATGAACCAGCTGCCCGCGCTCGATCTGCCTCAGTCTCTGGCGCAGGGCGCTATCTTCAGTATCTTTATTGGTGCGCTGCTCTGGCTGGTGGGCGCCCGGGTCAGTGGCCGGGAAAAGATAGAAGATCGTTATTACTGGGTGCGTCACTATGACCAGCGCTGCCGCCGGTCACACAACTCACACCACTAAAGAATGGCAGCAGGCAGCGGATGCTGCGCGGTGCGGTTTCGGCCGCTGGCCTTGGCGTGGTAGAGCGCCGCATCCGCCTGCACCAGTAACGCTTCAAAACCCTGCTGATGATGTGTGGCCGTAGCAAAGCCAATGCTGACCGAATAGGCAATCGCATTATGTTGTGATGCACAGACCGCCAGCCGGATTGTCTCACACCACGCTTCTGTCTCCTGTGCCGTCGCCGGAATGATGGCCGCAAACTCCTCTCCGCCCAGTCGCGCAAAACGTCCCCCCGCAGGAATCAGTGCGCTCACCACCTCGCAAAAGTGGATCAGAATCTGGTCGCCCTGCTGATGCCCGTAGCGATCGTTGATGCTTTTGAAATGGTCCAGGTCAAACAGGATGGCGCTGAAGGGCCGGTTCTGGCGATGGCATCGTGCCGCAATGTTCTCTGCTTCGCTGAACAGGGCGCGGCGGTTCCAGACGCGGGTCAGCGGGTCGTGCAGGGAAGCATGTTTCAGGGTCTGCTGCATCCGTTCATTCACCATCGCCAGAATGGTGAAGGTGAGGCCAATAACAAACAGAATCGACTCCAGGATAACGTAAACCGAGAAAGCCGACCCGCCAATCGCGCCAGGCAGACCACTGGCAACGGCATTGTCCAGAAACAGCCGGGCCAGATGAAACAGCAGATGGATCCAGAGCAGCAGCTGGGCCGGCCAGAAGGTGGCTTTCAGCGTGTCACGAGCCAGCCAGACCAGCTGGATCAGGGCGGCGGTATAGGCGACGCAGGCAAGACAGAGCACCACCACCCGTTTCGGCAGGCTGTCGTAAAATGCAGGGAAACAGCAGAGCAGCGCCCAGAGCAGGGCACCCAGCAGCCAGTGGCTGCCGATGGGTTTGCCACAGAAGCGGCGAAAGGCATTCAGCAACCCGCCATAGGCCAGCATCACCAGCACGTTCCCGACGGCCACCGGCAGAAAATGGAAGCCGCTGCTGCGCAGGCTGCTTAAAAAGACCGCCACCAGCGTCAGGACCAGCGACAGCAGGGTAAAGCCCAGCACGCGATCGTACTGCGATCCGACCCAGGCAAAAATCATGATCAGGCTTAAAAAGCCCAGCACATAGAGCTCGCAAATAAACAGGGTATAGATATCGAGAGTCATGATGGCCGGGTTCTGATGAGAAATGGGCAGCAAATTACCATTTAACGGCAGCGGGCAGAAGCGGGAAACGAGGCCATTGATGAAAAGAGTGCGTGGCGTTGCAAACCGGGGCGAACGGGAAAATTTATCGCGCCAATCTCAGAAAAAGAAGAGAGTTAAGCGGGCAGGAACAGGCATAAAAAAACCGGGCACAGGGCCCGGTTTCCGCGAAGATTAATGCTCGAACATCGCCGAGATGGACTCTTCGTTACTGATGCGGCGAATGGCTTCAGCCAGCATGCCTGAGAGGGTCAGTGTGCGCACGTTCGGCAGCGCCCTGATCTCTTCAGAGAGAGGGATGGTGTCACAGACAATCACCTGATCGAGCACCGATTTACGCAGGTTTTCAACCGCGTTGCCGGAGAAGATTGGGTGGGTTGCATAAGCAAACACGCGTTTGGCACCACGCTCTTTCAGCGCTTCAGCCGCTTTGCACAGCGTGCCGCCGGTGTCGATCATGTCGTCGACCAGCACGCAGTCGCGGCCAGCAACGTCACCAATAATGTGCATCACCTGAGAGACGTTCGCGCGCGGGCGACGTTTATCGATGATAGCCATATCGGTGTCGTTCAGCAGTTTAGCGATAGCACGGGCACGTACTACGCCACCAATATCGGGAGAAACAACAATCGGGTTTTCCAGTCCGATCTGCATCATATCTTCCAGCAGGATCGGGCTGCCAAATACGTTATCAACCGGGACGTCGAAGAAGCCCTGGATCTGCTCGGCGTGCAGGTCAACCGTCAGAACACGGTCAACACCGACGCTGGAAAGGAAGTCAGCCACAACTTTAGCGGTGATCGGCACACGCGCAGAGCGCACGCGGCGATCCTGACGGGCATAGCCAAAGTAGGGGATGACTGCGGTAATACGACCAGCAGAAGCACGACGCAGCGCGTCGACCATCACAACCAGTTCCATCAGATTATCGTTAGTGGGGGCACAGGTGGACTGGATGATGAAAATATCACCACCGCGTACATTTTCGTTGATCTGTACGCTCACTTCACCATCGCTGAAACGTCCGACAGCGGCGTCTCCCAGACTGGTGTAAAGGCGGTTGGCAATACGTTGTGCTAGTTCCGGGGTGGCGTTACCAGCAAATAGCTTCATATCAGGCACGAGAAGAACCTCAGGCTTTGCGTCCAGAGAATGAACGACATGACCGTAACCGGCGTGCACGGTCATGGGCGTTCACACGGGTGTGTTGATGCAAAAGGTGCAGTGTCCGGAACGTGGTGACACTGTCACGCTTTTGCTAATCGCCTCGCAGGGTACGCTGTAGCGGCGACACGTTAACGCCCCGGGCTACAAATCCGCGCACCCCATTCGGGGCAAGCTCCAGCACCTGGCGGGCAGCAGACTCGGTGTCAAATTCAGCAAACACACAAGCGCCCGTGCCAGTCAGGCGTGACGGCGCGTATTCTAGCAGCCAGGAAACCAGCTCATCAACCTCGCGAAAACGTTTTCTTACCACTGCTTCACAATCGTTGGCGAAGGGGGAGGCTAAAAGTGTCGATAAACTGCGCGCTGGGGTGTCACGCGTCAGGTCGGGATCGCCGAACACCACCGGCGTGCTGATATGCACGCCAGGGTGCGCAACCAGGTACCATTTTTCAGCCGGGTCGGCAGGCTGAAGCTCTTCGCCCACGCCCTGCGCAAACGCCGCGAAGCCGTGGACAAACACCGGGACATCGGCCCCGAGCGTCACACCCATCGCCGCCAGTTCTTCGGTCGAAAAGCCGGTCTGCCACAGATGATTCAGCGCCACCAGCACGGTAGCGGCATCAGACGAGCCGCCGCCGATGCCGCCCCCCATGGGCAATCTCTTCTCGATAGCAATCTGCGCACCCGCGCTGGCAGAGAGGCGATTGCTCTGCAGCGCCGCCTGTTTCAGCAGGTTCGCGGCGCGCACAATCAGGTTGTCCTCATCTGCCACACCCGCCAGCGGCGTCAGCAGCTGAATGCGACCGCTCTGGTCAGCGTGAATCTGCAGCTCGTCACCGTAATCGAGAAACTGAAACAGCGTCTGCAGGTTGTGGTAGCCGTCGGGACGACGGCCGGTAATGTAGAGAAAAAGATTCAGTTTTGCCGGGGCGGGCCAGTGGGTGATCATTGAACGGTCCAGCTGTCCATGCGCAGTTTAATCCGCTGGTCACCCTCTTTCAGCTCCAGGCTGGAAGGGAGTGGCGGAGTCACTTTGCTGTCGTAACCGGCGATGGAGACCTGCCAGGTCTGACCGTCGCGGCTGTAGTTCAGGCTGCGCAGCTGATAACTCTCGTTGAGCTGATAGTCGCTGGCATCGCCTGGCAGACCCATCATCCACTGACGCAGATTAGCCAGCGGGATGTCCATGCCGGTTAACTGGGAAATCATCTTCTGTGCATCGTTGCTGACGTAACGCTTGCCCTTGTTATCGACAATCTGCACGACCGAGCCCTGCGCATCCAGCTGCAGCTCGGTGCTGCCCAGCGGATTGGTCAGCAGCAGGCGATAGCGGTCAGGCGCGGTCTGCTGCCAGTTGAAGCGGGCATACACTTTCTGTTTGTCGGAGAGGTAGGCAAAGGCGCCGCGGGTCTGATAGTGCGTAACCTTTGAGACCGCCTGCTGATGCTGTTGCCACTGCGGCGCGGTGACGCTGGGGCCCGGACCCTGCGGTTTGTTGACGCTACAGGCCGCCAGCAGCACGCTGGCAAGGGGCAAAAGGCGCAACAGATTGCGTGGTGAAGTAAGCATCAAGTGGTCATCTCCTCGGACACATTTATTATTGGCAACGGATAACGCTAACCGTCACGGTTTTAACCGTCAATGCTGTTATGCAGCAAATTGCGTATGATCGGGTTAATCTTATTACAGTCATAGCCTTTGTATGGCTTTTCTTGATCTGTCGCATCTTGTAGAATGCGCCTCACAAAACCCTGACATTATTGGGACATCCCAACCAAAATCACCATGACGCTGCTCGCTCTCGGAATCAACCACAAGACCGCCCCCATTGCTCTGCGCGAACGTGTTACGTTCGGGCCGGAGACGCTTGAGCAGGCCTTAAACAGCCTGTTATCACAGCCAATGGTGCAGAGCGGTGTGGTGCTGTCCACCTGTAACCGGACTGAGCTCTACCTGAGTGTAGAGCAGCAGGCGGATTTACAGGCGCGTCTGGTGAGCTGGCTGTGCAATTATCATCAGCTGAATGAAGAGGATGTGCGTAACAGCCTCTACTGGCATCAGGATAATGAGGCGGTCAGCCACCTGATGCGGGTCGCCAGCGGACTCGATTCCCTGGTGCTGGGCGAACCCCAGATCCTCGGTCAGGTGAAAAAAGCGTTTGCCGACTCCTCTCGCGGTCAGGCGCTGAGCAGTGAACTGGAGCGCATGTTCCAGAAAACCTTCTCGGTGGCCAAACGCGTGCGCACGGAAACCGACATCGGTGCCAATGCCGTCTCGGTGGCGTTCGCGGCCTGTACGCTGGCCCGTCAGATCTTTGAATCACTCTCCACCGTCAATGTCATGCTGGTCGGCGCCGGTGAGACCATCGAGCTGGTGGCCCGCCACCTGCGCGAACACCAGGTCAAAAATCTGATCATCGCCAACCGCACCCGTGAGCGCGCCGAAACGCTGGCGTCGGAAGTGGGTGCCGAGGTGATTACCCTGGCGGAGATCGACGCCCGTCTGGCCGAGGCGGACATTATCATCTCCTCCACCGCCAGTCCGTTACCGATTATCGGTAAGGGGATGATGGAGCGCGCCCTGAAAGCGCGTCGTAATAAGCCGATGCTGCTGGTGGATATTGCTGTCCCGCGCGACGTCGAGCCGGAAGTGGGCGATCTGCCTAACGCCTATCTCTACAGCGTGGACGATCTGCAGGCGATTATCGAGCAGAACCTGGCGCAGCGCAAAGCGGCGGCAGTGCAGGCCGAAAGCATCGTGGTGCAGGAAAGCAGCGAATTTATGGCGTGGCTGCGCTCGCAGGGCGCGGTGAACACCATCCGGGAATATCGCTCTCAGGCGGATGAGATCCGCGCTGAGCTGGAAGGCCGTGCGCTGCAGGCGCTGCAGCAGGGCACCGATCCGCAGAAAGTTCTGCAGGAACTGGCGCACAAGCTGACCAACCGTTTAATACATGCCCCAACCAAATCACTTCAGCAGGCCGCCCGCGACGGCGATAATGAACGCCTGCAGATTTTACGCGACAGCCTGGGTCTCGATTAGGCACACTGCTGTCGCCACCTGTTTACGGGAATCCCACATTTAATGAAGACCTCTATAGTTGCCAAGCTGGAAGCCCTGCAGGAGCGCCACGAAGAAGTGGAAGCGATGCTGGGGGATGCTGGCGTGATTGCCGATCAGGAGCGTTTCCGTGCGCTGTCACGCGAATATGCTCAGCTGACTGATGTAACCCGTTGTTTCCGCGACTGGCAGCAGGTGCAGGAAGATATCGAAACCGCGCAGCAGATGCTCGATGACCCCGAAATGCGCGACATGGCGCAGGAGGAGTTACAGGCAGCGCGCGAGAAGGGCGAAGCCCTGGAGCAGCAGCTGCAGGTGCTGTTGCTGCCAAAAGATCCCGATGATGAACGCGCCTGTTTCGTTGAAGTGCGCGCCGGCACCGGCGGTGATGAAGCGGCGATCTTCGCGGGCGATCTGTTCCGCATGTACAGCCGCTATGCTGAAGCCCGCCGCTGGCGTGTGGAGATCGTCAGTGCCAACGACGGTGAGCACGGCGGATACAAAGAGGTGATTGCCCGGGTGACCGGAGACGGTGCCTATGGCCGCATGAAGTTTGAATCTGGCGGACACCGCGTGCAGCGCGTGCCGGAAACGGAATCGCAGGGTCGTATCCACACCTCGGCCTGTACGGTCGCCGTAATGCCGGAGATCCCGGAAGCGGAACTGCCGGAGATCAATGCCGGCGATCTGAAGATTGACACCTTCCGCTCATCGGGCGCAGGCGGTCAGCACGTCAACACCACCGACTCCGCAATTCGTATTACCCACCTGCCAACCGGCATCGTGGTGGAGTGTCAGGACGAACGTTCACAGCATAAAAACAAAGCCAAAGCGCTGGCCGTGCTGGGCGCGCGCATTCACGCCGCCGAGATGGCCCGCCGTCACGCGGCGGAAGCCAGCACCCGCCGCAACCTGCTGGGCAGTGGCGATCGTTCCGACCGCATCCGTACCTATAACTTCCCGCAGGGGCGCGTAACCGACCACCGCATCAACCTGACCATCTACCGTCTGGATGAAGTGATGGAAGGTAAAATCGACAGCCTCATCGAACCGATTGTGCAGGAGTACCAGGCGGATCAGCTGGCGGCGCTGGCTGGTCAGGATTAATGGATATTCGTCACTGGCTGAAACAGGCGACCGCCACGCTGTGTGGTGGCGACAGCCCGAAGCGTGACGCGGAGATCCTGTTAGGTTTCGTGACCGGTAAATCGCGCAGCTGGCTGATCGCCTTCGATGAGACCGTGCTCACGGAAGCACAGCGCGCGCAGCTGGATAGCCTGCTGGCACGTCGTGCCCGGGGCGAACCGGTGGCGCATCTGGTGGGCGAACGGGAGTTCTGGTCGCTGCCTCTGCGCGTCAATGACGCCACGCTGATCCCGCGTCCTGATACCGAACTGCTGGTGGAGCAGGCGCTGACGCGTCTGCCTGCCACCCCGGCGGCGATTCTGGATATGGGCACCGGCACCGGGGCGATTGCACTGGCGCTGGCCAGCGAGCGTCCCGACTGTCAGGTGACGGGCGTGGACCGGATTGACGCCGCCGTCGCGCTGGCCCGCACGAATGCGCAGGCGCTTAACCTCACCAATACCACCTTTCTGCTCAGTCACTGGTTTTGCTCCCTGCCGCCGCAGCGGTTTGCGCTCATCGTCAGTAACCCGCCCTATATCGATGCCAGCGACAGTCATCTTGCGCAGGGCGACGTGCGCTTTGAGCCGCGCAGTGCGCTGGTCGCCGACGAAGCGGGGCTGGCCGATCTGCGCACGCTGATCGAGCAGGCCCCCGCGTGGCTGCTGCCGGGAGGCTGGCTGCTGCTGGAACATGGCTGGCAGCAGGGCGAGGCGGTGGCAGCGCTGATGCAGCAAAACGGCTATCAGGCCGTCGAAACCCTTGAAGATTACGGCGGCAACCCGCGCGTGACCCTGGGACAACTTCTTACCTGAAAGCGCTTGAGAAAAGGACGCAGCATGATCGCTTTTTATCCCCTGATTAAAAATCTTCACCTGGTGACGGTCTGGATCACCGTAACGCTGTTTCTGCTGCGTTTTTACTGGCTGCGGCGCGGCTCACCCCTGCTGACGCGGCGCTGGGTCCGCATTCTGCCGCACGTCAATGACACCCTGTTACTGCTGAGCGGCGTCGCACTGGTGATGATTACTCACTTCTATCCCTTCACACCGCAAGGAAGCTGGCTGACGGAGAAGCTTTTAGCGGTTATCATCTACATCGCCTTAGGATTTGTGGCATTGAGTCGCCGTCCACGCACTGATCGCACCCGCTGGATCGCTTTTCTGGTGGCGTTAATCGCCCTGGTGACCATCATTACGCTGGCGCTGACCAAAATGCCGTTATGGGGATAGCATGACCTCGACCGAACAATTAGATTTCAGCCAGACACCGCTGTGTGAAGCGGTGATTGGCGCAACGCAAGCCATCCGCGCCGATTTTCCGGCGATCTCGGTGGAAGCGCAGCTGGCGGCGTTAGTCGCCGAAGCCCGTGATTATGTCAGCCACACGGAAGATGCCGATCTGCAGCTCGAAAAGCTGCTGGAGCTCTTCTATCGCCAGTGGGGATTTGGCGGTGCCAGCGGTGTCTACAATCTCTCTGATGCGCTGTGGATCGACAACGTTCTGCGGACCCGTCAGGGCACCGCGGTCTCACTGGGCATCATTCTGCTGCACATCGCCGCCGAGCTGGACCTGCCGCTGATGCCGGTGATCTTCCCGACACAGCTGATTCTGCGTGCGGACTGGATTGATGGCGATAAGTGGATGATCAATCCGTTTAACGGGGAAACCCTCGATCGGCACACGCTGGAAGTGTGGCTAAAGGGCAATATCAGCCCGACCGCACGCCTGTATGATGACGATCTCGACGAAGCCAAAACCGTCACCGTGATGCGCAAGATGCTCGATACCCTGAAAGCGGCGCTGATGGAAGAGAAGAAGATGGAGCTGGCGCTGAACGTCAGTCAGGTGTTGCTGCGTATCGACCCTGACGATCCCTATGAGATCCGCGATCGCGGTCTGATTTACGCGCAGCTGGAGTGCGAACATATCGCGCTGAATGATTTAACGTACTTCGTTGAGCAGTGTCCTGAAGACCCGGTCAGCGAAATGATCAAAGTTCAGATTCATGCAATCGAACAAAAACAGGTCACGCTGCACTAAGCGGACCCACTGAAAAGGAAAGGGCATGACACAGAAAGTCGTGAGTATTGGTGATATCAAAGTAGCAAACGATCTGCCGTTTGTGCTGTTTGGCGGGATGAACGTGCTGGAGTCGCGTGACCTGGCGATGCGTATCTGCGAACACTACGTGAACGTCACCGGTAAGCTGGGTATTCCTTACGTATTCAAAGCGTCCTTTGATAAAGCGAACCGTTCCTCGATCCACTCTTACCGTGGCCCGGGCCTGGAAGAGGGAATGAAGATTTTCCAGGAGCTGAAGCAGACGTTCGGTGTGAAGATCATCACCGATGTGCATGAAGCCGCTCAGGCGCAGCCGGTTTCTGAAGTGGTCGATGTGATCCAGCTGCCCGCCTTCCTGGCGCGTCAGACTGACCTGGTGGAAGCGATGGCGAAAACCGGCGCCGTGATCAACGTCAAGAAGCCGCAGTTCGTCAGCCCTGGCCAGATGGGTAACATCGTGGATAAGTTTGCAGAAGGCGGCAACGAGCAGGTTATCCTGTGCGATCGCGGCAGCAACTTCGGCTACGACAACCTGGTTGTGGACATGCTCGGCTTCAACGTGATGAAGAAAGTGACCCGAAACAGCCCGGTCATTTTCGACGTGACCCATGCGCTGCAGACCCGCGATCCGTTTGGTGCGGCATCAGGCGGTCGTCGTGCCCAGGTGGGTGAGCTGGCGCGTGCGGGTATGGCGGTCGGCATTGCCGGTCTGTTTATCGAAGCGCATCCGGACCCGGACCACGCCCTGTGTGACGGTCCTTCCGCACTGCCGCTGGATAAGCTGGAGCCATTCCTGGTGCAGATGAAAGCGATTGACGATCTGGTGAAAAGCTTCCCGGAACTCGATACCAGCAAATAAGTCTGCGGTATAAAAAAAGAGCGAGAAATCGCTCTTTTTTTTCGCCTGACGTCCGGTGCCGTTACAGCATGATGGTCATCAGATAGCCGATAAACAGGGCCAGATGCGCCGCGCCGTTCAGGACATTGGTGCGGCCGGTGGAGAAGGAGATCTGACACAGGATCAGGGACGCCATCATAATCACCATCTGCGGCGGCTCCAGACCAAAAATCAGCTCCTGTCCGGTCAGGGTGGCGATGATGGTCACCGCCGGCACCGTCAGGGAGATGGTCGCCAGCACGGAGCCGAAGAAGAGGTTCATGGCGCGCTGCACCTGATTCATCAGCACCGCCTTAATCGCGCCCAGGCCTTCCGGCGAGAGGATCAGCAGGGCCACCAGGAAACCGGTGAACTGTGCCGGAGCGTTCATCTCTGTCAGCAGGCTTTCCAGCGTATTCGCGTTCATCTTGGTCACGGCAATCACCGCAATCAGATGCACGATCAGCCAGACGGTGTGCCAGATGCTGCTGTGCGCCGAGGGTTTACCGTGATGCGGGTCACCGTCGTCACTCTCATCCTCATGCTCATAGACGAACAGGCTCTGGTGGGTTTTCGTCTGAATCAGCAGGAAAACGCCATACATCGCCGCCGAGATAGCCGCAATCAGCAGTGCCTGAGTGACAGAGAAATTCCCGCCGGGCAGCGCGTTGGGGAAGACCAGCACCAGAATCGCCAGCGGGAATATCGCGATCAGATACTGTTTTACGCCGGCCAGATTGACGTACTGGGTCGCAAACTTATTGCCCCCCAGCAGCAGCGCAAAGCCCACCAGCCCACCGGTCACAATCATGACAATCGAATAGAGCGTATCGCGCATCAGTCCCGGCGCCGCATCGCCCGTGGCCATCAGCGCCGAGATCAGGCTCACTTCAAGAATTACCACCGAGAGGCTCAGGATCAGGGAACCATAGGGTTCGCCAAGCCGGTGAGCCAGCACGTCGGCGTGACGCACCACGCTGAACGCGCTGCTAAGGATGGCGATCAGCGCCAGCAGGTTAATCCCGACGACCACCGGAAAAGAGGTCTGCGCACCAAAAAAATAGAGGATACCCAGCGTGATAATCGGAAATATCAGCGAGAATTCCTTGTGACGTGTTTTTTCATGTGAAGGCATTCACCATCCTCTCTGGTTAATGATTGTCCGACGCAGCGCGAACTGCTGTTAGAAATATAATCAGTTTTGGAGCAGGGCGCAGTTTATCTTTTCACCGGCCCGGCAGGGAAAAATTTACTGCTTTTTACTAAAATGCAATAAACGATTGAAGCTGCATTAACCTGAAGTTATCCCGAATAATGTAATAATAATCAGTCTGCAACATATCCGATCAGCCAGACCATCCTGGCATTCTGTGCCTGAAAATCCGCAATTAATTTGCCTTTGTTGCGCCTGTAGGCGGTTTTAAGACTGAAACAGGGATAAGTGACGATTTGAAATTTTGCGCAGTTGCGCCAGGCTTAACAGGAATCCGTCAACAGAGGAGCCGTTATGCCTTACGCCAGCCGAAGCGATTTACCTGACAACGTTAAACACGTTCTGCCCGCCCACGCCCAGGATATCTATCAGCAGGCGTTCAACAGCGCCTGGGATCAGTATAAAGAGGCGGAAGATCGACGCGGCGATGATTCGCGGGAAGAGGTGGCACATAAAGTGGCCTGGTCCGCCGTCAAAAAAGAGTATGAAAAGGGCGATGACGACAAGTGGCATCCGAAGCATTAACGCCGCTGCTTCTCCGCACCGCCTGAGGGCCGGCATCAGCTGGCCCTTTTTTTCGTCTGCGCTATCAGGTTTATCTGGTTTTTTTTAAGCTGCGACCCGCCTCACGCTTGAAACCCCGCGCGAAAATAGATTAATGTCAATTTCATGACCGAAACGCCAGAAGCCTCTGGCGATCAGGTGACAGGAGCTGGTGCGCAGGACGCCGTTGATGTTGAGGAGGTCGCATTGCTTACCCGGGAATTTCTGTTAAAAGCGGATTGTAAAACGTCGTTCGGGGATATCGAAGAGACGCTGCTCTGGAGTTGCGAGCAGCGTGCGGCGTCGCTGGCCGCCACGCTGGCCTGTCGTCCCGATCACAGCCCGGTCTGGATTTTTGGCTATGGCTCGCTGATGTGGAACCCGATCTTTGAGGCGGATGAGGTCGCGTCCGGTTCGCTGGAAGGCTGGCATCGCGCGTTCTGTCTGCGACTGATTGCCGGTCGCGGCACCGCTTCCCATCCCGGCCGCATGCTGGCGCTGAAGCAGGGCGGCAGAACCAGCGGCCTGGCCTTTCGCCTGCCGGAAGCGCGCCTGCATGAAGAGCTGACGCTGCTGTGGAAGCGTGAGATGGTCACCGGCTGCTACCTGCCTACCTGGTGTGAGCTCCAGCTGGATGATGGCCGCAGCGTCACGGCGCTGACCTTTATTATGGACCCGCGTCATCCTTTGTATGAGTCGGACTCCTGTCCGGATGCGGTTGCGCCGTTAATTGCCGTGGCCAGCGGCCCGCTCGGCTCGAATGCGCAGTATCTGTTTGCCCTGGAGGAGGAGCTGACCCGCCGCGGCATGGAGGAGGAGGGGCTGAGCCGACTGGCGCATCAGGTGCGGACATTACAGCAAACCTGCCTGAAACAGGCCTGACACGCCGCTTTCCTTCTTAACAGAGAAAGGGCGCATCCTCGTGCGCCCTTTCTCTTTTCTGCTGCAAGCCCGCGAAACTCAGTTACCCGGATTGATCAGCCAGGTGCCAGGCTTATCAATGGTCAGGGACTGAGAGTGGGTCACGCTGCCATTGTCAATATCGATTTTATACTGACCCGCCGCCAGGTTCAGCGCGGCAAAGCCACTGCTGCCGGGTTTGACCTCCACCGGCTGGCCGTTAAGCACCACGCTTTCGCCGCTCTCCAGCTTAAGGTAGACGGTTGCCAGCGCGGCGGGAACGGCGGCCGCTGACGGCGCAGAGGCGGGCGCCTGCGTGACGAGCGCTGAGGAGTCTGCCGCTTCCGGCGCGGCGCTGTGACGGTTCGCCAGCCAGACGGCGGCCCCGGTCGCCAGCACCGCCACCGCAGCCAGTGCCAGCAGGGCGGGCGACAGCCGGCGCGCCGTGCGCGGTGTCACCGGTTCAGCCGACGCTGCGGCGTGATTCATGGCCATCACCACCGGCGGCGCGGCCTCGACCGGCTCCTCCACCCGCGCAGCAGGCGGTTCACCGGGAACCGGGAAGCTGTTGACCACGGCTTCCACATCGCTGACCGGCAGATCAATCAGCGCCGCAAAGGCATCAATCGTCTGCGGGCGATCGCCCGGCTTCATCGCCAGCGCGCAGTCAATCGCATGGAGCAGCGGCAGCGAGTAGCCCTCCGGCTGACGTTCCACCAGCGGCTGATAGTTATCTTCAATACAGCGCACCACGCTGACCGGCGGCGGATTATGGGTAATCAGGCTGTGCAGCACCGCGCCCAGCGCGTAGATGTCGGTCCACGGGCCCTGTTCAACTTCTCCCTCTTCGCTGTACTGCTCAATCGGCGCAAAACCGGGTTTGAGCATGATTTCCGTTTCATCAGAGAGGTTGCCAATCTCTTTGCGCGCCGAGCCGAAATCGAGCAGCACCGGCAGCTGATTCTCCTGAATCTGGATATTGTCGAGCGAGATATCGCGATGCAGATAGCCCGCCTGATGGATGGTGCTGATCGCCCCCAGCAGCGGAGGCAGCAGGCGGCGTATCCAGGCTTCAGAGATCGACTCCGGGCTGGTGAGCTGCCACTCCTTCAGGGTCATGCCGCTGTAATAGAGCGTGCCCATATAGGCCGTGCCGTTCTGCTCCCAGAAGCGCAGCACGTGCAGCAGGCCCGGATGGTTAAAGCGGGCCAGCAGGCGCGCTTCCTGAATAAAGCTGTTCAGACCGGCATTAAAGAGCTTCTGAAAACGCTCACCGCGCAATTCCAGGGTGAGATCCGCAGCACGGACGGCCAGCGACACCGGCATATACTCTTTAATGGCGATGGTGCGTTCAAGCTGATGATCCCAGGCGCGATAGACGATGCCGAAGCCGCCGCCGCCAATCACTTCCTTGATCTCAAACTCGTTAAAACGGTATCCGTCAGGCAGGGCATTCGGAACGGTTTTCGGATTTTCATTTGCCGACATAGTGAACTCTCTGTACACGGCCTGCTCGCCAGGCTGCGCGGTAATTAATTGATGTTACGCCAGGCACCAATGGCAGGATCAACCAGATCCGCGTGCAGGGTGTCGATGAGTAACACATTCACTTTTTGCTGTGGCATGAAATAGGGCGCCCACTGGCTGCGCAAGGTATCGACCCGCGATTTCACAGCGTCAGCACTCTGCTGCGCAGCATTTTTATCCATTTTGATTAACAGGGCCCCGTTGAAGCGCCAGACGTGATGCTGGTCATCAAAGGGCAGCACCAGCCAGCTCTCTGCGGCATCCGCCCGGGTCACGATCATGCGCTGATTATTGGCGGCAATCACTTCCAGCCGGCTGTCCGGGATCGTCAGGTTGGCGATGGGATAGCCCTGATAGAAGGTGACGGCGACCGGCGTCTTCTGATCCGGTGTAACCAGCGTCATCTCACTTTTGCCTTCTGCCCAGCCATCCGGCGAGCACTGCTGCTTGCTGACGTCCGGGATGAACAGGGTGTGAGCATGTTCATCCCAGGCGGTACGAAAATGACAGCCGCTGGGCAGATCAAAGTGTTGCAGCGGCGTGCTGTCAGCCGGCCGCGACAGGTCCAGCGGCGCGGCGTTGCTCTCACTGGCGCTGGCGGTGGCATCAGCCATCACGATAGGCCGCCAGTTCTGCAGCTTGCTGGCGCTGCCGCTGGCCAGCACGCTTCCCTCTTTACTGGTCATCTGCCAGGGCAGCACATCCAGCAGGCCGCACTGGTTGGCGAGCAGGGTGCCGACGCGCGGCAAAAAGGTGGTCAGCACCGCCGAATCCTTACTCTTGCCAGAGACGATGCGCAGCGGCAGCGTCTCTTTACACCAGTCGTCAGGCGCTTTGCTGACCACATCATCGATATAAACCTCCAGCTCCAGGCTGGGGGAGTAGACCACACGATAATTTTCAGCCTGGGCGTGAAAGGCCATCAGCAGAGTGATGATGCCGGGCAACCACAGTTTCATAAGGATCCTTGGAATCAAAAACGAGGCGGCAGAAAGCGCGCCGAATCAGCCAGTGAATAGAGCAGCGTGGCCTCTTCCGGCTCACCAATCCAGACCGCCAGTGCGCTGAGATTATCTTTTTTAACGTTGCGGCTGACCGCCTGCTCCATCAGCGCCAGCCACTCTTCGCAGGCATTCACCATGCGCAGCGCCTGTTCCATTTCGCCGGTGGTCAGATTCAGCCAGAAGCCGTCGGTACAGACCAGAAACGCGTCACCATCCTCCAGCGCCATCTCCTGTGAAAAGCTCACTAAGCGAGGCGGCTCAGCACCGAGCGCATTATAAAGTAAATTACTGTTAATGCCGGTATTTTCATAGCCTGCTTCTTTCAGCTGCTGCGCCAGACTGTGGTCACGGGTCACCTCGTTGAGCACCCCCCGGCGGAAGTGGTAAACCCGGCTGTCACCCGCATGGGCCCACCATGCACGCTGCTTTTTGCGGTCTATAAACAGGGCCGCCAGCGTGGTGCTCATGCGTGAAAATTTCGGATTTTTACCCTGTGCCTCATGCAGCGCCAGACGGCACTGCTCAATTGCCTGATGGGTGATTTCCGGGGTAAAGGCGTCGCACGCCTGCAACTGACTCAGCAGGGTGTCGCGCACCAGCTGAGCCGCCATCTCGCCGCCCGGCAGACCGGCGACGCCATCGCAGACCACAAAACAGGCTTTATGGTCATCCAGTTCAGCACCGGTGCGATCCTGATTCTCATCGCGGAGTCCCTGCTGGCAGCGACTGGCAAACACAATCTTCATGCTTCATCTACCCGCGTCTGAGAATCCTTATACTGGTTAACTTCCATGTCATAAGCATGAAGAAACGCTTCGCCAAACAGCGTATGGAAATCATCCTCGATCTCCCCGGCGGTGCGCTGATAGTTACGAGTAAAGTAGTCCCACAGCGCCGCTTTCTTCACGGTGGAGAAGGGCAGTTTAGAGACCACGCCGTCGGCGCGCGCCTGCTCCTCCAGCCGCTGCGGATTAAAGGATTGCAGCATCGCGGCGATGATGGCGCGGATGCCGGCAATCATGCCCAGCTGGTGGGCCTGCAGATCGACCAGCGCATCGCGCACCGCCTGTTCCGGCGGCATAAAGCCCGGCATCTGGCTCTGATACATCTGCATCAGCACGGTCTTCCCGGAGGGCAGGATCTTAAACGGGTTGTTGGCCTCGTTGAGGATCATCGTCATGTCTGCCTTCACGCCGCGCTTGAGAATGGAGCGTGAGGAGAGCAGCGCGACCGTGCCCTGCGAGAAGAGGCTCAGCATCCGGCCCGTAATCCGCATCTGCTCTTCATCAATCGGCGTGGCGTGCCCGTTGCTCAGCCCCATACCGTCCAGCAGCGCGGCGATGAGCCGATCCTGATCCACCGGCTGGGCTGTCAGCGTGCGGCGTGGCTCATTCGCCTGCGGGTCGATGGCCAGCCGCGCATCGCTGTGACGTTCGTGGCGGGCGGGCGCCGCCTCGCTGACCAGCAGCCGCGCCTCAATGTCGTGATGTTCGTGAATGCCGAGCGGATTGGCGGGCTGTGCACTGTCACCGGCAAACAGCGCCAGCGGATCGCTCTGGGCGGCATGGCAGGCAGGGTCGCGCACTTCCAGCGCATAATCGCCGATCCGCAGCGCATCGCCATGTTTCAGCAGCACCTGCATGCCGCGTCCCAGGGTAATGCCGTTGTGCTCCACTGGCGTCACGCTGCCCTGATTGGTCAGGCGACACTCGCCCTCCTGCGACAGATGAACCAGCGCCTGCAGACGCGAAATGGCGCGCGTCTCATCGGGCAGCACCAGATCATTATCCTGACTGCGGCCAATGGTGCCGCCAGGCGGCTGAAACGCGACGCTTTTGACCGGAACATCCGTAGTGCACTGCACAATGGTAAATTGCATGAGTTATCCCAGATTAAACGGCAAACGCATCCGGCCTCATTCGAACATCGGCGGATAGAGGCCATTACGTCCCGGCTGTGAACCTGCCGCCGGGTTGAACAGTAACGAAAACAGTTGCGCGGTGAGGTTGCCGCTATGCTTGTGGGTCGCATGCACAAACCCGTCACTGCGATTACTCCACCAGTAGCTCATATGCTGCTGCGGGTCGAAGCGCTCCGCCACTTCACGCCAGCTCAGCGTGCAGGGCAGGTCCTGAAAACCGATCACATCCATGATTTCAGACGGCTTGCGGGCCGGCACCAGCAGCGGGGGCAGCGCCTGAATCGCCTGCTCCAGCTGCTCGCCGTTCAGCGGCGTCTGCACCGCCCGTAACAGCGTGGCGCCCAGATCCTGAAACCAGTCACCGGAGATCCGCAGCTGCGCCGGATGCCACTGCGCCAGCGGAAAACTGTGCAGGGCCAGCAGCGGCCAGGCGCGTCCGACGCGGTCACAGGAGGGCAGCAGGCAGCCCATCTGTATCTGTGGCCGGGTGGCCGTCACCGGCAGAACAAAGTTCCACACCGGCGCGTGGAGAAAATTCGCGCTGATCGCATACGCCTGCTGATGCCAGTGCATCAGTCCCTGCTGAAACCAGTGATTCCAGGGACTAATCTGCTGTTCGCTCAGTCGATGGTGCAGAAAGTCACCGGTCGACGGCAGCTTGCCATACCAGCCGGGGGCCGTGTAAGCAGCCATGTTTACCTCACCATTACTCGCTATGCGAGGAAAATTGCGGGGCAGCGTGCCGGGGCGTCGCCGCCA
Organism: Pantoea anthophila; assembly: GCF_026104315.1. NCBI lineage: Bacteria > Pseudomonadati > Pseudomonadota > Gammaproteobacteria > Enterobacterales > Erwiniaceae > Pantoea > Pantoea anthophila. The sequence goes on along the minus strand of NZ_CP110473.1, from coordinate 2,256,809 downwards.
GCACCGGGCCCGACTGGCCCGCAATGTTCAGATTTTCCGCCAGTTTACGCATCATCAGGGCGTTGTCGCGGGCATAGGGCGACGACTGAATCTGCTGATCCAGCAGCTGGCTCAGGTGCCAGTCGAGCTGCTGAAGGTCGCGGGCGCTGACCGAATCGGGCAGCGAGCGCTGTAAGTTCTGCAGCAGCCAGGCCCGTAAAAATTCGCCATCATAATTACGCGGCTGATAGAGCATCTGATAAGCGCGCAGCGCATTGCGGCTGTAGGCGTTATCGTCACCCGGATCGTTGCGCAGGATATTGGTGATCTGCTGGGCCACGCGCGGCAGCAGCAGCGACTTGAGCGCATTCTGATACAGCACCCAGGCCGCATCGCTCACCTGACTCCCGCGATATAAGCCCGCCCGCATAGTAAGCGGTGGATTATCGAGAGAAAAACGCGGCGAGAGCGGCAGCTTCACCAGGTTATTCAGAAAGGGTAGCAGATCAAAAATATTATCTGCAGGCTGATGAATGACCTGCTGACTCTGCGACCGGATAGCCGGCACCCGTGCCGCCACCTCCTGCAGATAGTGCTGATTCTGATAGTAGCTGAGGCACCACAGGCTGGAGGCGATCAACAGCGCGCCCGCCAGCACACCGTAGCCAATCCAGTGGAACAGCTGATTGCGGTACTCCCAGCGGCGATTGCTGCCCGCCAGGCCGCTCTCTTTAAAAATCAGATCGCTCAGCAGATCGCGGATAAAGAAGCTCTGGCCTTTGTTGCCGGGGATGGGGCGGCTGCGGTTAACGCTGTCCCACGCCGCGATGGAGTGATCGCCCGCCTGGCGCAACTGCAGCTTACGGCTCAGTTCACCCATCACCCGATCAAAGGGCAGCCCCTCCTGGGTGCCGCTGGTGAAGAAGAGGCCACGCGGACTCCAGGCCACCGCATCCTGATGGTCAGAAAAGACGATATCCAGATATTCGTTCAGCAGCGGACGCAGTGAAGCGAACTCCTGCGGGAAGAGGAAACACTCCGCGCGCTGGTTCAGGTCGCGCTCCTGGGTCATCTGATCCGCCAGCTGCTGCTGAAGCTGCTGCTCCAGCCGCTGAAACTGCTGACCAAAGTGGTGATGCCAGTCACTCTTTGGCGATTTGCCCGGTTCACGGTTAAACGTGAAGCCCCAGATGGCGTCACGCCGCGCCTTATCCATCGAGCCAAAATAGCTCATAAAGCCTTTCAGCAGGTCGGTTTTGGTCACCATCACATAGACCGGGAAATGAATGCCGGTCTGCTGATGCAGTTCCGCCATGCGCTCACGCAGGGCACTTGCCTGAGCGAAACGCGCCTCGGCTGAGTCACTCAGCAGGTCGGCGACGCTGATGGTCATGATGACGCCGTTAATGGGCTGGCGGGTGCGGTAGCGTTTGAGCAGATTGATAAAACTGTGCCACTCCGCGGCGTCGCGCACGCGCTGGCTCTCCTGCAGCGCATAGCGACCGGCGGTATCAATCAGCACGGCGCTGTCGGTAAACCACCAGTCACAGTTGCGGGTGCCGCCGACGCCGCGAATGGCATTTTTCCCCAGCGTGTCGGTCAGCGGAAAGTCCAGCCCCGCATTCAGCAGCGCGGTGGTCTTACCGGCACCGGGGGCCCCCATCACCAGATACCAGGGAAGCTGATAGAGGTAGCTGGCGTTGACGCGCGCCAGCCAGCCGCCACTGTGGCGGCGGCCAAACTGCGTGCGTTTCAGCTGCATCACGGCTTCACTGAAGCGCTGATTGAGCCGCTCTTCGGTCATCTGACGCTCGGCCGGATCTTCATTGTCGGCCAGCTGGAGCTGCGTCAGCAGGCGGCTGTTAAACCAGGCGCGATAGAGTGACGGGATCAGCTGGAACAGGATCCAGAGAAAAAAGAGTGCGCCGACGGTGAGCTGGCGGGGCAGCGCCGGTTCCAGAGGACGTGACTCATCCCATGTCCAGAACGGCCCCAGCATCCAGACCAGGCAGCTCAGCGCCGTGACGCCGATAAAACTCCACAGCAGGCGGTGGGTTAACAACAGACGAAGTGAGGCGCGCATTATCGGGCTCCCTGGTGATTACTGAGCGTTTCAGGCGCGGCAAAAAGGGTGATCTCTACGCGGCGGTTGCGGGTCCGGTTTTCGCTGCTGTCGTTGGGCAGCAGCGGATCGCTGTCGCCGCGGCCTTCAGAACGAACCGTATGGCCGTCAGCCAGCTGCACCTGCAGAAGCTGGGTGATGGCGCGGGCGCGGGCAAAGGAGAACTCGTAGCTGGAGGCAAAGCGGCTGTTATCCACCGGATGATCGTCGGTGAACACCGATACCAGAATGGTGCCTTTCACATCATTCATCGCGGTTGAGACGCGGGCCAGCAGCGCCCGGCCTACCGGATTGATGACCGTGCCCTGCTGGGCAAACAGTTTATCCGCCGGAATGATCACTTTACTGCCAAAGGCGCCGTCGCTGACTTCGAGCTGACCGGCCGCGATGACATCGTTCAGGCGCTGACGCAGATCGAGCAGCGCCTGCGGCGAAGAGGGGCGGCGTCCGGCGGTGATCTGCGGCAGCGGCGTCTGATAAATGGTGCGCAGCAGCGGCTCCGCCGCATTGCCGAGTCGCCAGTTCAGGCCACTGTAGATCAGACAGCCGACCAGCGCGACCAGCATGGCGCACGCCCAGAGCGGCACCATCGGGCGGGCGAGGGTGCTCACCAGCGGATGCACCTCCACCAGCGGCGGTTGCGGGGATTCGCGCTGCGCGCGGGTTTCATCTATCAGGGTTTTCAAGCGTTTACGGATGCCGTCGCACTGGGTTCGGCCATTTTCGCTGCCGCGATAGCGCCCCTCATAGCCCAGCAGCAGGCAGTAGTGAACCACCTCCAGCAGCCAGAGGTGCTGTTGCGGGCTCTGCGAAATGCGTGACAGCAGCTGAAAAAATTTCTCGCCGCCCCAGCTTTCATTATGAAAGGTGACCAGCATGCCGTTGCCCGACCAGACGCCGCGGGTGCCCCAGGGGGTCTGGGCTGCCGCTTCATCCAGCGCGCTGCAGATGCAGTAACGCGCGCCGATAATCATCTCAAACGGCAGTCCGGCCTGTTTGCAGCGCTGTTCGAACTGACGGATTTCATCGATCAGAGACTGACGCAGCCCGGCAGGGTCGTCATGGGTGGCTGCCTGACGAATCTGCACCACCGCGTTCAGCAGGGGGGCTGCAGCCTGAAGTAACAGATTCTCATTGCCTGAGGGGGACGCCTCACGCGCAGGGGATTCCACAGTCATTACAGTGTGATCTTCCAGCTAATGGCAAATGCCTGTGCCCGCAGCACGGGACGGTGCTGCGGGCAATATGCGCCGGATTTCATAGTCAGTCTAAGATCCAGGTCGCGGTATCGTTAGTGCGGCAGGCTTTGCTGGCGCCGCCGACGGCCACACAGACCTGTTTCGCTTTGCGGGGACGGGGGCGATCGCTCTGCACGGTGGCGTCGTAACGACTGCTCTCCACGCCCGCTTTCAGTGGGACGTAACCGATTAACGGGCCATCAGCCTGGTCAGCAATCGCCAGCCAGCTGTGTTCTACATTGCCTAATACTTCAAACGGTTTACCCGTTTCGAGATAGCGAACCACCTTGCCGCCGTAGTCGGGGGAGGTCATCACGGAGGCGCCATAAAGCGCACGCCAGGTCTGATTGACCGGCTCAAAGGCAGTGGGTGCCGCGACAGCGTGTCGATGGACCAGTTTGACGCCGTTAATTTCGCTGGTGACCAGCGTATCGTCAGTGACGGGCGGCGGCGGGGCCTTACAGCCTGCCAGGGTAAGTACCGCCAGCAGCGTTAACGCAAGACTCTTTTTCACCATGTTCCTCGTGATCTCATCAAAGTATCTGCATATTGCCAGGCCCGATGCAGAAAACGCTGATTCAGGCGCCGCATCGTGCTGAAAGTCTGTTTGTTAAAAAACGGTCAGATTACATCGGGATAGTAACGCGTTTAGTCTACCTAAGACTTTTGAGATTTCAAACCATTGCGCCTGCTGCCGATGCGTGATAGCGGGCGGTTCCGGGGCGTGATACGCCCTGAAAAAAGCCGCGAATAAAGTGATAGTTAAAGCGAACTGAATGATCGCACAGACAAACTGATTGATAACGTGGCTTCCCATTCTGACACGCAATGGGTTCGATGGGAAACTATTAAGTATCATTAACCTTTTGTTGCCGGAAAATTTTCCCGGCGCAGGAAAAGAATCTTTTCAAAATCAGAATTTCCGGGGCGGTTTATGCCGCTTTTTTTCGGAAAGCGGCACGCCTTTTGCTTCAGAAGGATTTTACGGCGCGGAGAGATGAAAAATGGCTGACGCCCTGACCTGGCTGCAGGCTTCACGTGAGAGCGATATCGCCAGCCTGCAGCGGCTGCTTCAGACCGGCGAGCTGATGGCTGCCGTCAGCGAACTGGTTCATCGGCTGCAGCGGGAACGCGGCGCCACTAACCTCTGGCTCTGCTCGGACGGTGCGCTGTTCAGCGCAGAGCGTGGCGCCCGTCAGCAGGCGGTGAGTGAGGCGCTGCAGCACTTCTATCAGGCCCTTCCGCCCGCCGTTGCCCAGCCTGGCTTCAGCCGCTTCTGCAACCTGATTGCCACTGCCCTGCAGGCGCTGGAGGGGTTACCCGCGCTGCGTCAGCAGATCAGCCTGCGTGAACGTGAGCAGGCCGCCGCGATGGCCGCCTTTAATCAGGTGATCCGCACCTTACTGAATCTGGTGTTTGAAGCGGCCGACACCGCCAGCCATCCCGACATCTCCCGCGCGCTGATCGCCCTGTTCAGTTTTATGCAGGGCAAAGAGCTGGCCGGGCAGGAGCGGGCTATCGGTTCCGCCGGTTTTGCGGCGCGACAGTTCACCGATGGACAGCGCAGCCAGATGGTGGCGCTGATTGCGGCGCAGGAGCAGAGTTTTACCACCTTCCGGCAGTTTGCCGACAGCACCGCCTGTGAACGCTGGCAGCCGCTGGCTCAGGCCAGCCGGGACATCGAACGTCTGCGGCGTATCGCCTGCACCGGTGGCGCCTGTGAGGAGAACGGTGCACTGCACTGGTTTTCTCTGCTCTCAGAGCGGCTGGATCAGATGAAAACGCTGGAGGATGCCCTGACGGCCACGCTGATGCAGCGCTGTCGCGCGGCCATCGACCAGGCGCAGCAGCAGGCGACAGGGCAGGTTGTCCAGGGGGAGAGCACCTTTGCGCTCTATGTTTCCGGCGCTGACTGGCTGCCCGGCGCGGCGGCGCTCGAAAGTGACGGACTGGCACCCCAGCTCGGGCGCTCGGTGCTGTCGCTGATTAGCGAGCAGTCGCAGCGTCTGCAGCAGCAGGCGGATGAGCTGGCATCGATGCGCGCCTCCCTCGACGAGCGGCGGGTGGTCGATCAGGCCAAACACTGGCTGATGCAGCAGCAGGGTTTCAGCGAAGAGGCCGCGTGGCAGGCGCTGCGCAAAAGTGCCATGAATCAGAACAAGCGGATCGTGGAGATCGCGCAGGCGGTGCTGGCGGTCGCCGCGACGCTGCGCAGCTAACCCGGAAGAGGTAGCTGCACAACCGCCGTGCGCAACCTGCGTCACAAACGTGCAAAAACGGTCAGATTTTCAGCAGAGGGAGGCCGGTGAACCGCCATTGACAGCGTTGAGAAAACTGGCACACCCTTTGCTTTAACCTTACAGAGAGTATGCATTGCGCCCGCCAATGGCGGTGGGATCAGTGCTTTGGATAAAGGCGTCCATCCGCAGGCTTCGGTCTGTCGGAGGACGCCTTTTTTTATTTCTGTTCAGGGGCAACATGATGAGCAAACCGTCATTTTCACTGACACGACGTCAGGCACTGCTTTCCGGCGCGGCGCTGGGCGCAGCCTGGATCATTCCGGGATTACGCAATGCGGTCTGGGCGGCCGGGTCGGACGCGCCGGAAAAAGCGCAGGTGCGGGTCGGGTTTATTCCGCTGACCGACTGTGCACCGGTGGTTATGGCGTCGGTGAAAGGCTTCGACAAAAAATATGGCCTGACGCTGCAGGTCAGCAAAGAGGCGAGCTGGGCGGCGGTGCGCGACAAGCTGACCTCCGGTGAACTGGATGCGGCGCACGTGCTCTACGGCATGATCTACGCGCTGCAGCTCGGCGTGGCGGGGCCACAGCACGACATGGCCAACCTGATGACGCTCAACCATAACGGTCAGGCCATTACCCTGTCGAACCAGCTGAAGGGCCAGGGCGTGACCGATCTGGCGAGCCTGAAAAAGGCGGTCGACAGCCGCCCTAAAGGCAGTCTGACCTTCGCCCACACCTTTCCCACCAGCACCCATGCGATGTGGCTCTACTACTGGCTGGCCAGTGCCGGAATTAATCCGTTTGAGGATATCCGCACCGTGGTTGTGCCGCCGCCGCAGATGGTGATGAACATGAAGATCGGCAACATGAGCGGCTTCTGCGTCGGTGAGCCGTGGAACCAGCGTGCCATCAGCGACAGCATCGGCTTTACCGCCGCCACCAGCCAGCAGATCTGGCCGGAACATCCGGAGAAAGTGCTCGGCACCCGCGCGCAGTGGGTGAAAGAGAACCCCAACACCGCCCGTGCGCTGACCGCCGCCGTGCTGGACGCCGCGCGCTGGATCGACGCCTCAGACGATAACCGCCGCGAAACCGCACAGGTGCTGGCCGGACGCGCCTGGATCAACACCCGCGTCGACACGCTGCAGGGGCGGATGCTGGGCCAGTATGAGAACGGTCTGGGCCAGACGTGGCAGGACGCCCATCCGATGCGCTTTTTCGACAACGGCAACGTCAGTTTTCCGTGGCTTTCGGACGGCATGTGGTTCCTGACCCAGATGAAACGCTGGGGCCTGCTCACCCACGATCCCGATTACCTCGCGGTGGCCCGCCAGATCAACCGCCTCGATATCTATAAAGAGGCGGCCAGCGCGGTGGGGCAGGTTGCCGTGCCCGCCAGTGAGATGCGCAGCAGCACCCTGATCGACGGCAAAGTCTGGGATGGCAGTGACCCTGCCGCCTACGCCGCCAGTTTCGCTATCAAACGTTAAGAGAGGTCGTTATGAAAACTGACGCGCGCGCCGTGGCGCAGCCGGTGAACCCCCCGAGCCGTGCCACCGTGATCCCGTTACAGGTCACCCCAAAAATCGCGCCCCGTCCGGCGCGTCTGCGGCCTCTGCTGCAGCGCACCATTCCGGCCGCGGGCGGCCTGCTGCTGCTCCTGCTGGTGTGGCAGCTCGCCGCGCTGGCGGAACCGGCGTTTCCGTCGCCTTACGTGACCTGGCAGGCCGCGCAGACCCTGTTCGCCGATCCGTTCTACAGCAACGGCCCCAACGACCAGGGCATCGGCTGGAACGTGCTGGCTTCGCTGCAGCGCGTCGCCATCGGCTTTGGCCTCGCCGCGCTGGTGGGCATTCCGGCAGGCTTTCTGCTGGGACGGTTCACCTTTCTCGCCCGGATGGGCAATCCGGTTATCGCCCTGCTGCGCCCGGTGAGTCCGCTGGCCTGGCTGCCGATTGGCCTGCTGCTGTTTCAGCGCGCCGAGCCGGCGGCCAGCTGGACCATTTTCATCTGTTCCATCTGGCCGATGATCATCAACACCGCCGAAGGTGTGCAGCGCATTCCGCAGGATTATCTCAACGTGGCGCGGGTGTTACAGCTCTCTGAATGGACGGTGATGCGCCGTATTCTGCTGCCCGCCGTGCTGCCCGCTGTCCTTACCGGGGTGCGCCTCTCTATCGGCATCGCCTGGCTGGTGATCGTCGCCGCTGAAATGCTGACCGGCGGACTGGGCATCGGCTTCTGGATCTGGAATGAGTGGAACAACCTCAACGTGGCCAACATCCTGATCGCCATTCTGATTATCGGCGTGGTCGGCCTGCTGCTGGAGCAGGGGCTGATGCTGCTGGTGCGTCGCTTCAGCTGGGAAAAATAAGGGGAAGAGCATGAAACACATTATTCGCGTTCAGCAGGTGAGCCAGCGTTTTAACACCGCCAGCGGCGAGTTCCTGGCCCTCGACAACGTCAGTTTTGATCTCCACGAAGGCGAAACCCTGAGCCTGATCGGTCACTCCGGCTGCGGCAAATCGACGCTGCTCAACCTGATCGCCGGGTTGACCCGCCCCAGCAGCGGCGTACTGCTCTGTGACAACCGTGAGATCACCGGTCCCGGCCCGGAGCGCGCCGTGGTGTTTCAGAACCATTCGCTGCTGCCGTGGCTGACGGCCTTTCAGAACGTCGAGCTGGCGGTGCAGCAGGTGTTTAAAGGACGTCTCACCCGCGCGGAGATGCACGACTGGATCGAGCACAACCTGAATCGGGTGCAGATGAGTCACGCCATGCACAAGCGGCCAGGCGAAATCTCCGGCGGCATGAAGCAGCGCGTCGGCATTGCACGGGCGCTGGCGATGAAGCCACGCGTGCTGCTGCTGGATGAGCCGTTTGGCGCGCTGGATGCCTTAACCCGCGCACATCTGCAGGACAGCGTGATGCGCATTCAGCAGGAGCTGAACACCAGCATCGTGCTGATTACCCATGACGTCGATGAGGCGGTGCTGCTCTCCGATCGGGTGCTGATGATGACCAATGGCCCTGCCGCGCAGATTGGCGAGATCCTCACCGTCGATCTGCCGCGTCCCCGCGCCAGGGTGGCGCTGGCCGATGAGCCGCGCTATCACCAGCTGCGCCAGAAGGTGCTGCATTTCCTCTATGAAAAACAGACCACGGCGGCATAGGGAGCAGACCATGAGGCAACGGTTGCTGGTGATAGGCAATGGCATGGCGGGGATGCAGATGGTGGAGCGGCTGGTGCAGCGTGCGCCGCAGCGCTTTGCTATCACGGTCATTGGCCGCGAGCCGCACGGCAACTACAACCGCGTGCTGCTCTCGCCGGTGCTGGCCGGGGAAATGGTATTCGATGAAACCCTGATCCATGACCCTGACTGGTATCAGCGGCACGGCGTCACGCTGCTGAGCGGTGAAACCGTGCTGCAGATCGACCTGGCGGCCCGCACGCTGCAGACCTGTCAGCGCCAGCTTGGCTGGGATCGGCTGGTGTTTGCCACCGGATCACGGCCGCGCTGGCCTGCGATCCCCGGCATTGAGGGCGATAACGTCGTGACGTTTCGCAGCATTGCAGATGTCCGGCAGCTGCTGGCGGGTGAGGGGCCAATCGTGGTGCTGGGTGGCGGCTATCTCGGGATTGAAGCCGCGGCGGCGCTGCGCGCCCGGGGACGGGCGGTGACGCTGGTTCATCACAAGCCCTGGCTGCTGGATCGTCAGCTGGATGCTCAGGCGGGCGGGCAGCTACAGGCGGCTCTGGAGCAGCGCGGTATCCGCTGTCTGCTGAACAGCGGCATTGCGGCCATCGGCAAAGCAGATGTGACGCTGACGGATGGCCAGCGCTGCGCCGCCCATCAGGTGGTGATCGCCATCGGCGTTGAGCCGGAGGTGACGCTGGCCAGGGCGGCGGGGCTGCCCTGTCAGCGCGGCATTCTGGTGGATGGCCAGCTGCGCAGCTCGGTCAGCGGGGTGTATGCCGTGGGCGAGTGTTGTGAACACCAGGGTGAAACCCCGGGGCTGGTGGCCCCCTGCCTGGCGCAGGCTGAGATTCTGGCTGCGCAGCTGGCGGGATCGCCGCAGCCCGATTTCGTCAGTCAGCCGCTGGCGACCCGGCTCAAAGTCAGCGGCATTTCGCTGTTCAGCGCCGGGGATATCAGTGAGGGGGAATCCCTCCACAGTTTCGATCCGCTTTCCGGCGACTATCGCCGTCTGTTTCTTCGCCAGGGCCGCCTGCGCGGGGTGCTGCTCTCTGGCGACACCCGGCAGGGCCCGGCACTGCTGGCGCGTCTGCAGCGGGGCGAGGCGGTCACGCTTAACGCCCTGTTCGACCCCGATCAACCTGAACCGCAGCCGCAGGCTGCAGAGAGTCCTGAGATGAGTAAACCCGTATTAGCCGTGGTCGGTCACGGTATGGTCAGTCACTACTTTCTTGAGCAACTCGTTGCCCGCCAGCTGCATCAGCATTACCACATCGTGGTGTACGGCGAGGAGTTGCAGCCAGCCTACGATCGGGTTCATCTCTCCGACTACTTCAGCGGCAAAGCGGCGGATGTGCTGTCACTGGTCAGCGCAGACTTTTTTGCCCTGCAGGGGATTGAACTGCGCAGCGGCTGTCAGGTGGTGGCAATCGATCGGGCGCAGCGCAGCCTGCGCGACAGCGCGGGCAATGAGCTGGCGTGGGACAGGCTGGTGCTGGCAACCGGTTCACGCGCGTTTGTGCCGCCGGTGCCGGGCCACGATGGCGACCGCTGCTTTGTCTACCGCACCCTGGACGATCTGGATGCGATCGCAGCCTGCGCCCGCCACAGTCAGCGCGGTGTGGTGATCGGCGGCGGCCTGCTCGGTCTGGAGGCAGCGAACGCCCTGAAGCAGCTCGGGCTGGAAACCCACGTAGTGGAGTTTGCGCCGCGACTGATGGCGGTGCAGCTGGATGAGGGCGGGGCGCTGATGCTGCGCCAGAAGATTGATGCGCTGGGCGTCACGGTTCACACCTCGAAGCAGACCGACATTATTGAGCCGCAGCCGGACGGCAGCGTGGTGCTGCGGTTTGCCGACGGCAGCGCGCTGCCCACCGATCTGGTGCTCTTCTCCGCCGGTATCCGGCCGCGGGATGAGCTGGCGCGGGAGGCGGGCCTGACGCTCGGCCCCCGCGGCGGCATTGAAATTAACGACTGCTGCCAGACCAGCGATGCGGCGATCTTTGCCATTGGCGAATGCGCCTTGTGGAACGGGCAGATTTTCGGGCTGGTCGCCCCCGGTTACCAGATGGCACGGGTGCTTGCCGGACATCTGGCTGGAGAGCCTGCGGCCTTCAGCGGTGCCGACATGAGCACAAAACTGAAACTGCTGGGAGTGGAGGTGGCGTCGTTCGGCGACGCGCACGGGCGCACGCCGGGCAGCCAGCACTATTACTGGAGTGATGGCCCTAAAGGCATCTACAAAAAGATCGTGGTCTCCGCGGATAACACCCGGCTGCTGGGGGGCGTGCTGGTGGGCGACAGCAGTGAGTACACCACGCTGCTGCAGATGATGCTCAATGCAATGCCGCTGCCCGCAACCCCGGAAAGCCTGATCCTGCCTGCGCTGGCCGGTGCGCCGAAAGCGCCCGGCGTCGCGGCGCTGCCCGACAGTGCGCAGGTCTGCTCCTGCCACAACGTCAGCAAGGGCGACATCTGTGCGGCGGTTCAGGCCGGATGCGGGGAGATGAGCAGTATCAAAAGCTGCACCCGAGCCGCCACCGGCTGCGGCGGCTGCGCGGCGCTGGTGAAGCAGGTCATGGAGTATGAACTGGAAAACCTCGGCGTCGAGGTGAAGAAGGATGTCTGCGACCATTTCAGCTATTCGCGTCAGGAGCTGTATCACCTGGTGCGGGCGGGGGAGTTCAGAACCTTCGAGGCGCTGCTGGCGTCTCACGGCAAAGGCCAGGGCTGCGAAGTGTGCAAACCGCTGGTGGCGTCGCTGCTCGCTTCCTGCTGGAACGACTACCTGCTCAGACCGGCGCATCTGCCGTTGCAGGACACCAACGATCGCTACTTCGCCAACATCCAGAAAGATGGCACCTACTCCGTCGTGCCGCGCGTGCCGGGGGGCGAAATCACGCCGCAGGGGCTGATTGCCATTGGTGAGGTGGCGGCGCGCTACGATCTCTACACCAAAATCACCGGCGGCCAGCGTATCGACCTGTTTGGCGCGCGGCTCGACCAGCTGCCCGACATCTGGCAGACGCTGCTCGACGCCGGGTTTGAAACCGGTCACGCCTATGGCAAGTCGCTGCGCACCGTGAAGTCCTGCGTCGGATCGACCTGGTGCCGCTATGGCGTGCAGGACTCGACCGCCTTCGCTATCGCCCTGGAGAACCGCTACAAGGGACTGCGCGCGCCGCACAAGATCAAGATGGCGGTCTCCGGCTGCACCCGCGAATGCGCCGAGGCGCAGAGCAAGGATATCGGGGTGATCGCCACCGACAAGGGCTGGAACCTCTACGTCTGCGGCAATGGCGGCATGAAGCCGCGTCACGCCGACCTCTTCGCCAGCGATCTCGATGATGCCACGCTGCTGCGCTATGTGGATCGCCTGCTGATGTTCTACATCCGCACCGCCGATCGTCTGCAGCGTACCAGCGTCTGGATGGACAATCTGGAGGGCGGTCTGGACTATCTGCGGCAGGTGATCATCGAGGATAGCCTCGGGCTGGGCGCGACGCTGGAGGCGGAGATGCAGCAGGTGGTCGACGCTTACCAGTGCGAGTGGCAGACCACGCTGGCGGACCCGTCGCGCCTGGCGCTGTTCACCCCAACCCTCAACAGCGCGCAGCCGGATGAGACACTGCACTACAGCCGGGTGCGCGGTCAGCGTCAGCCTGAAGCGGTGGCCGCGCGGCCACTGTTACAGCTGCCCGCCGAGCCGTGGAGTGCCATCTGTACGCTGGAGGCGATTCCGCCTCAGGCGGGGATCGGTGCGCGCCTCGGCAGCGAACGGGTGGCCCTGTTCCGCTTTGGCGAGACGCTCTATGCGCTGGAGGACCGCGAGCCCGGCAGCGATGCCAGCGTGCTGTCGCGCGGGATTCTGGGCGATGTGGGCGGCGAACCGGTGGTGATCTCCCCGCTCTATAAACAGCGGGTGCGGCTGCGTGACGGACAGAGCCTGGATAACCCGCAGCATCAGCTGCGCTGCTGGCCGGTGAAGCTGGAAGCGGGGCAGATCTGGCTGGCAAACCGTCCGCTCAACCCGCTGGCGCAGGCATCATGAACAGCACCTGTCCCTATTGTGGCGTGGGCTGTGGCGTCTGCGTCACGCCGCAGGGTTCGCAGCAGGCCGTTGTCACCGGCGATCCGCACCATCCTGCCAGTCTGGGCCGGTTATGCGTCAAGGGCGCGGCGCTGGGCGAGACGCTGACCCCGGAAGGCCGGTTGCTGACGGCCAGGGTCGACGGTCAGCCGGTCAGCCTGGCATCCGCGCTGGATGCGGCGGCGGCGGGGCTGCGCGCGGTGATCGATCGCTATGGGCCGGAGGCGGTAGCGTTTTACGGCTCCGGTCAGCTGCTGACCGAGGATTACTACGTCGCCAATAAACTGATGAAGGGTTACATCGGCGCCGCCAACATCGACACCAATTCGCGGCTCTGTATGGCGTCCGCCGTGGTGGGATATAAACGGGCGCTGGGCGCGGACGCTGTGCCCTGCTGTTATGAGGATCTGGAGCAGGCCGATCTGGTGCTGCTGGTCGGCTCTAACGCCGCCTGGGCGCACCCGGTCGTCTGGCAGCGGCTGATGCAGGCGAAGCAGCAGCGTCCGGCGATGCGCATCGTGGTGCTGGACCCGCGCCGGACCGCGAGCGGCGATCAGGCTGATCTGCACCTGCCGCTGCGTCCCGGCAGCGATGCGGTGCTGTTTTCCGGCCTGCTGCACTGGCTGGCACAGACGAAGGGCCTGGATGCCAGCATGTTGCCGCACCTCAACGGCGTCTCAGAGACGCTGGGCGCGGCGGCGGCGTGGGATGTGGTTCGGGTGGCGGTGGCGTGCGATTTAACCGTGCAGCAGGTGACGCACTTTTTCCGGCTGTTCAGTGAGCACGATCGGGTGCTGACGCTCTGGTGTATGGGGATTAATCAGTCCGTCACCGGCAGCGACAACAATCAGGCCATCCTCAATCTGCATCTGCTGAGCGGCAAAATAGGCCGCCCGGGCTGCGGCCCCTTTTCGCTGACCGGACAGCCAAATGCCATGGGTGGCCGCGAGGTGGGCGGGCTGGCGAACCAGCTGGCGGCGCACATGACGTTTACCGCAGAAGATTGCGACCGGGTGCAGCGTTTCTGGCGCAGTCCGGTGATAGCCCGTCAGCCTGGGCTGACCGCGCTGGATCTGTTCAGGGCGATCGGGGAGGGCAGCGTGAAAGCGGTGTGGATAATGGGGACCAACCCGGCGGTGTCGATGCCTGAGGGCAATCGGGTGGCGCAGGCGCTGGCGGCCTGTCCGCTGGTGATTGTGTCCGATGTGATGGCGCAGACCGACACCAGCGCCTTTGCCGATATCCTGCTGCCTGCCCAGGGCTGGGGCGAGAAGAGTGGCACCGTGACCAACTCAGAGCGGCGGATTTCACGTCAGCGCGCTTTCGTCAGCGCACCGGGTGATACCCGGCCAGACTGGTGGCTGCTGGCTCAGGTGGCGCAGCGGTTAGGGTTCAGTGAGGGGTTTAACTGGCAGCATCCGTCGGAGATCTTCCGCGAACATGCTGCGCTGTCCGGTTTTGAGAACGGGGGGCAGCGGGCATTCGATATCAGCGGGCTGGCGCAGCTGAGTCAGGCGGAGTACGACGCGCTGCGTCCGGTGCAGTGGCCGGTAAACGCTGACCACCCCCAGGGCTGCGCCCGGCTGTTCAGCGATCGGCGCTTTTTTCATCCGGACGGTAAAGCGCAGTTACGGGTGCCGGCAACGCCGCACGCTGTGCCGCGTGATGCGGCTTATCCGCTGCTGATGAACAGCGGTCGGGTGCGCGACCAGTGGCATACCATGACCCGGACCGGGCTGGTGCCGCGCCTGATGCAGCATTGTGATGAGCCGTTTGCGGCACTGCATCCGGCGGATGCCGTGCAGTATGGTGTGACGCCGGGCGGGCTGGCGCGGGTGCAGTCGCAGCAGGGCTGGATCAGCGTGCGGGTGCGTGCGGATGCCGGGATGCGGCGCGGCGAGCTGTTTGTGCCGATGCACTGGAACCGGCAGTTCAGTCAGCAGGGGCACGTCGACATGCTGGTTGCCGCCCGGGCCTGTCCTTTTTCCGGGCAGCCTGCGCTGAAGCAGACGCCCGTGCGCATCCTGCCGCTGGCGGTGCAGTGGCAGGGCTGGCTGTGGCAGCGCGGGATGACGCCGCCCGCCGGATTGCGTTACTGGGCGCGCGTGCCCTATCCGGCGGTGCAGCGGTTTGCGGTGGCGGGCGAGGGTTCGCCGCAGGCGTGGCTGGCCGATCATGCGGATCTGACCGGTTGTGAGGTGCAGGTCGCCACCGGCAGCGGCAGTGACTACCGGCTGCTGGCCTGGCGCGACGGCGCGTTGCAGCTGGCGTTTTACGCCGGCACAGCGCAGCCGGCGCTGGAGAGTGCGTTTGTCGCGGCGGCCTTCCGGACTGCCCCGCAGGATGCGGCCGGGCGGCACAGCGTGCTGGCCGGTCGGGCCGCAGAGGGCAGGGCGACGGGCCGGATAATCTGCAGCTGTATGGCGGTGGGTGAGCAGGCGATTTTGCAGGCGATGGCGCAGGGGTGCCGGTCGACTCAGGCGCTGGGCGAGAGGCTGAAGTGCGGCACACAGTGCGGCTCCTGTATTCCGGAGCTGAAGCAGCTGTTGTTGTCTGACGTGGTGGTGGAGGAATGATGACGCGGGCAATTGATTCTCTGGATAAGTTACTGGCTCCGGCCGGTGCGGGCGGGCAGGCGGGCAGGGTCTGGCTGGTCGGTGCCGGGCCGGGTGATGTGGATCTGCTGACGGTGAAGGCATTGCGGTTGCTGCAGCGTGCGGAGGTGGTGGTGTATGACCGGCTGGTGAGCGACGCGGTGATGGCGGAGGTGCCGGAGAGCGCATTGTCAATTGACGTGGGCAAGCAGCCGGGCGCGCATGGTCTGAAGCAGGCGCAGATCAACCAGCTGCTGGTGGATCTGGCGCGCAGCGGGCGCAACGTGATCCGGCTGAAAGGCGGCGATCCGTTTATTTTTGGTCGCGGTGGCGAGGAGATGGTGAGCCTGCAGCAGGCCGGGATCCGTTGTGAGGTGGTGCCGGGGATTACGGCGGCGGTGGGCTGTGCGGCGGCCAGCGGCATCCCGTTAACGCACCGGGAATGCGCACAGTCGTTGCGGTTGATTACCGGGCATGGGCGGCTGGGGGAGCCGCAGCTGGATGCGGCTGCGCTGGCGGCGGTGAATGAGACGCTGGTGTTCTATATGGGGCTGAGCTGGAGTGCTTCGATCAGTGCGCAGCTCCAGGCGCACGGGCGCGACAGGGAGACGCCGGTGGCGATTATCGAGAAGGGGACCCGGCCGGATCAGCGGGTGCTGATCACTACTCTGGGCGGGCTGGCGGAGACGGTGGCGCAGGCGCAGCCGGTGTCGCCGTCGCTGCTGATGGTGGGGGAAGTCGTGCGGTTTTACCGGGCAGATTTGCAGGAGCAGGGCGTTGTGCGTGCAGCAGGCGCAGGCTGTAGCGGGCTGTGAGGGCGGTGCGTCGTGCAGGAAAGGCATGCCTGATCGCAAAGGATTCCCGCCTCCCTGCGGATTGGGCTCGCCCTCCCTGGCTCGCACACTTTGCTCTTCAGGCAGGCCTTACCTGCCCGGCTGACGACGGTGCTTTCATTCGTTCAAAACGCTGCGTGCTAATCCGTTACATCGCCCGCTTCATGGGCAGAGGGGCCACCAGCACTTTCACGCCCAGCGCTTCGAACGCGCTGACCTGAGCGGGGCTGATGCCGCTGTCGGTAATCAGATAGTGAATGTGGCTCCAGTCGCAGGGCAGCGCAAACATCGATACTTTGTCGATTTTGCTCGAATCGGCGACCACGTAAACCGTGCTGGCCGATTTGATCATCGCCAGTTTTACCTTGATGTCGGTTTCACTCGGAAAGCTCAGGCCAAGACGCGGCGAGATGCAGGCGGTGGCCAGAAAGAGTTTCTCCGCCAGCACGTTCTCAAAGAAACTGGCCGCTTTTTCGCCAGAGGTGGAGAGTGTCGGAAATTTAAAGGTGCCCCCGGTGAGCAGGATGTTGATCCCCGGCTCGCCACCCAGCTTCAGGGCGATATTCACCGCGGTCGTTACCACGGAGAGACGCCGGATATGGCTGAGGGCATCAGTGATGGCCGTGGTGGTGGTGCCGGAATCGAAAATCACCGTATCGCCATTTTCGATGTGCTGCGCCGCCAGTCGGCCAATTGCCTCTTTCTCTTCCAGGTGTGTCTGCCGCTCCAGCAGCATTGCACCGCTGTTCTGTTTACCGGTCATCAGGGTCGCGCCGCCGTGATAGCGCTGTACAAACCCCTGTTTTTGCAGCATACGCAGGTCGCTGCGCAGGGTGGCCTCCGTCAGCCCAAAGGTCTCCGTCAGGGCTTTAACCGTGACGGTGCCATCCTCACGGATCATCTCCAGAATTTTCTCGCGGCGTTGCTGCATGTCAGCGAACTGCTCACTTTTGCTTTTCAATCGAAATGCTCCCTTTTCCAGTGACCTGACGGGTCGGGCAAACAGGCTCTTTGTGGCTGAGTTTAACGCGCCCTTTTTCTGAATGCGAGATAGCCCGGCGCACCATTGATTTTCGAACGAAAATAAAAAGCAGACAGGTTGTTGAATCTCTCACGCTTTCCGGATCGCGCCTGTCAGGCTTTATTTCACTACTGCAAGCCAGATCACGCCTTTTCAATCAGATAAGCGGCGCGGGCTGTGAGATGGTCGAAATTTGATCTGCTCCACATATCATTTCTTTTCGATAGCATATATTTTTGTTCGAAAATGATTACGCAAACGGCATCAGCAAAAATCTGAGGGGAAGAGTGGGATGAGTGGTGAATATGACGTAAACCTGCGCTACGGCGTGGATACCGCCCTGAATCTGGGTGACAAAGTGGCCGTCGTGACCGGCGGGCTGGGCGGGATTGCGATGGCCACCAACGGCATGCTGCTGGAGAAGGGGGCACGTCTGGCACTGCTCTATCCGCCGTTTGAAGCAGAGAAGGTTGCCAGTCTGCAGAAGGACTTTGCCGCCGACCGGGTCCGGTTTGTCTGCTGTGACGTCACCGACCCCGCCTCTGTCGACGCCGCCTTTGAGACGGTGGTTGCCCACTATGGCCGCATCGACATTCTGGTGAACTGCGCAGGCTACGTGATGCTGCAGCCGGTGGTGGAGACCGACTTTGCCGAGTGGCAGAAGCAGATCGCCGTCAATCTCACCGGGCCTTTTCTCTGCTCACAGGCGGCTGCACGACAGATGATCCGGGCGGGTGCGGGCGGCAAAATTATCAATATCGCCTCGCAGGCTGCCTCGATCGCTATCGACAACCATGTCGCCTACACCTCAGCCAAAGCGGGCCTGCTCGGCATGACCAAAGTCATGGCGAAAGAGTTTGCCCCGCATCGTATCAACGTAAACACCCTGTCGCCCACCGTGGTGCTGACGCCGATGGGCGAAAAAGCGTGGCGCGGCGAGAAGGGCGAGCAGATGAAAAAGCTGATCCCGCTGGGACGCTTTGCCTACACCGACGAGATCGCCGCCGCCGTGCTCTTTTTCGCCAGCAACGGCAGCGACATGATTACCGGCGCGGACCTGATGATCGATGGGGGCTTCACCATCTGGTAACGCCACGCTGACACCCGGGAATGAACACCCTGACATAACGATAAGCGAGAACATCATGAAAAACCGTACCCTGCTGTGTAGTGCCGTGGCTGCCTGTCTGGTTTCGCAGGCGGCGTTTGCCGCCGAAAAAGGCACCATTATGATCCTGGTTAACTCACTCGATAACCCCTATTACGCGTCAGAGGCCAAAGGGGCCAATCTCAAAGCGCAGGAGCTGGGCTACAAAACCACCGTGCTCTCGCATGGTGAAGATGTGAAGAAGCAGAGCGAACTGATCGACGCCGCGATTGGTAAAAAAGTGCAGGGTATCGTGCTCGATAACGCTGACTCCACTGCCAGCGTAGCGGCCATTAAAAAAGCCAAAGATGCCGGGATCCCGGTGGTGCTGATCAACCGTGAAATTCCGGTGGATGACGTGGCGCTGGCCCAGATCACCCACAACAACTTTCAGGCTGGCTCAGACGTGGCCAACGTCTTCGTGGAAAAGATGGGTGAAAAGGGTAAGTACGCCGAACTCGCCTGCAACCTGGCGGATAACAACTGCGTGACACGCTCGAAATCGTTCCATCAGGTGCTGGATCAATATCCCGACATGCAGAGCGTGGCGCGTCAGGATGCCAAAGGCACGCTGATCGACGGCAAGCGCATCATGGACAGCATCCTGCAGGCGCACCCGGATGTAAAAGGGGTCATCTGTGGCAACGGTCCGGTGGCGCTGGGGGCGATTGCGGCACTGAAAGCGGCGGGGCGTGACGACGTGATTGTGGTGGGAATTGACGGCAGCAACGACGAACGCGACGCGGTGAAAGCCGGCACGCTGAAAGCCACCGTCATGCTGCAGGCGCAGGCGATTGCCGCCGAAGGGGTGACCGATCTCGACAACTTCATTCAGAAGGGCGTGAAGCCGGAAAAACAGCGGGTGATGTTCCGCGGCATTCTGATCACCCCGGAGAATGCCAAAGGCGTTCAGGACTTCAATTACAAGTCGTAATTAACCACTGTCGCGCCTGCGCTGGCGGGCGCCAGGGAGAAGAAGATGTCCCGAAGAGTCTGGCTGACACTGGTGGTCACGCTGCTGAGTGGCTGCCGAATTATGTCGCAGCAGGAGCTGGCTGACCTGAAAAATCCCCCTAACCCGAAGATGGCTGATATTGACCAGCTCTGGCAGCAGAAGCTGGTGCCGCAGCTCCAGGCGGAGGCGCGGCCCGTGTCAGCGCTGCTCACCGCAATGCGGTCAGCCAAAGATTTTGACACTGCCTGTCAGACCGACGGCTATCGCACTCAGGCGGAGAATCCCTGCATCTTCAGCGTCTCGGTACAGGGCGATGTCACGGCAGTCAACACCACCTCACGCAGCGGAAAGATGACCGTAAAGGATGAATCAGGTGACAGTGTCACTATTCAGATCGGGCCGATCATCCGTGGCACCGCGCTGCGTGATGGCTACCGGGGCGCAGGTTATCAGGATTTTAACGACCAGGTGCTGTTCGGTGACTTCGGCAAGGCGATTAATCAGCACGCCTCGCAGATGATGCAGCAGTTCGCGCCGAAGGTGGGCGATAAGGTGAAGGTGACCGGCGTGTTCAGCAGCTGGGACATTCCGCAACAGCTGCCGGATATCACCCCGGCCGCCATTTCCCGGCAATAAGGAGCGGCAGATGCAGCAACCTCAACAGCCCGGCGATGTGATTATTGAAACGCGCAACCTGTCGCGTCTTTACCCCGGCGTAACCGCACTCGATCAGGTCAACTACCGGGTTTACCGCAACAAAGTCAATGTCCTGATCGGCGAGAACGGCGCCGGGAAGTCCACCATGATGAAGATGCTGGCCGGCGTGGAGACGCCTTCATCGGGCGAGATTCTGCTGGATGGCCGGCCGGTGTCGCTTCACTCCACCCAGCAGGCGGAGAAACAGGGGATCAGCATCATTTTTCAGGAGCTGAACCTGTTTCCCAACATGAACGTCATGGACAACATCTTTATCGCCAACGAGTTTTTCCAGCGCGGGGTGATCAACGAGAAGTATCAGTATGCGCTGGCGAAGTCGCTGCTGGAGCGGCTGCAGCTGGATGTCGATCCCTTTGCGCCGCTGGGCGAGCTGGGTATCGGTCATCAGCAGCTGGTGGAGATCGCCCGGGCGCTCTCCAAGGATACCCGGGTGCTGATCATGGACGAGCCGACCAGCGCGCTCAGCCAGTCGGAGGTGAAAGTGCTGTTCAGCGTCATTGAGCAACTCAAGCGGCGCGGCGTCACCATTATCTACATCTCCCACCGGCTGGAGGAGCTGATGGAGATCGGCGATCACATCACGATTTTCCGCGATGGCCGCTTTATCAGTGAGCGCGAGGTGCGCGACGCCAGCGTGCCGTGGATTATCGCGCAGATGGTGGGCGACCGGAAAAAACAGTTCGACTTTCAGCCTGCCCCGCAGGGGGAAACCGTGCTGGAGGTGGAGGAGCTGACTGCCCTGCATCAGAACGGTGGCTACAGGCTGAATGCGGTGAGTTTTACGCTGCGCAAGGGGGAGGTGATCGGCATCTATGGTCTGCTCGGCGCCGGTCGGACAGAACTGTTTAAAGGGCTGATTGGCCTGATGCCCTGCCAGTCGGGACGGGTGCGGCTGGCGGGCCGCGATCTGGCCAGACGCAGCTTCCAGCAGCGGCTGAAAAGCGGTATTGCGCTGGTGCCGGAGGATCGCAAAGGCGAAGGGGTGATTGAACTGATGTCGATCACCGCCAACATGACGCTCTCGGACTTCAGCCTGCGCGGCTTTCGTCGGGCGCTGGGGCGGCTCAACCCGCGTCGCGAGCAGCAGCGGGTCAGTGAGATGATCGGCCATCTGGCGATCAAAGTCAGCGATCCCGACCTGCCGGTCACGTCGCTGAGCGGCGGTAATCAGCAGAAGGTGGTGCTGGGTAAGGCGCTGATGACCGGGCCGCAGGTGGTCCTGCTGGATGAGCCGACACGCGGCATCGACGTGGGCGCGAAGACCGATGTCTATCACCTGATTGGCAATCTGGCGCAGCAGGGGCTGGCGGTGATGTTTTCCTCCTCCGAACTGGATGAGGTGATGGCACTGGCGGACCGGATTTTAGTGATGGCCGATGGCCGGATAACGGCCGATCTGCCCCGCGCAGCGGCCACGCGCGAACACCTCATCGCGGCATCAACCCCGCAGGATTAAGCGGGCCGGAGAATCTGATGAACCAAAAATATCTGCTCTACATGTACCTGCTCAAAGCGCGCACCTTCATTGCGCTGCTGATCGTGGTCTGCTTTTTCAGCGTGATGGTACCGAACTTTCTTACCCCCTCTAACCTGCTGATCATGACGCAGCACGTGGCGATCACCGGGCTGCTGGCGATAGGGATGACGCTGGTGATCCTGACCGGCGGCATAGACCTCTCGGTGGGCGCGGTGGCCGGGATCTGCGGGATGGTGGCGGGCGCACTGCTGACCAATGGCATTCCGCTATGGGGCGGCAATACGCTGTTCCTGAACGTGCCCGAAGTGATTCTGGTGGTGGCCCTCTTTGGCATCCTGGCCGGACTGATTAACGGCACGGTGATCACCCGGCTGGGCGTGGCGCCCTTTATCTGCACCCTGGGCATGATGTATGTGGCGCGGGGCGCGGCGCTGCTGTTTAACGATGGCGGCACCTACGCCAATCTGGTCGGGCTGCCCGCCCTGGGCAACACCGGCTTTGCCGTGCTGGGGTCCGGCACCCTGCTGGGCGTCTATCTGCCTATCTGGCTGATGCTCGGCTTTTTACTGCTGGGACTCTACCTGACGCGCAAAACGCCGCTGGGGCGCTATATCTATGCCACGGGCGGCAACGAGTCCGCCGCACGGCTGGCAGGGGTGCCGATCATCAAAGTTAAAATCTTTGTCTACGCCTTTTCCGGCCTCTGCGCCGGGCTGGTGGGGCTGGTGGTGGCGTCTCAGCTGCAGACCGCGCACCCGATGACCGGCAACATGTTTGAAATGGACGCCATCGGGGCCACCGTACTGGGCGGCACCGCGCTGGCGGGGGGACGCGGGCGCGTCTCCGGCTCGATTATTGGCGCTTTCGTTATCGTCTTCCTGGCGGATGGCATGGTGATGATGGGCGTCAGCGATTTCTGGCAGATGGTGATTAAAGGGCTGGTGATTGTCACGGCCGTGGTGATTGATCAGTTCCAGCAGCGTCTGCAAAGCAAAGTGGTGCTGCTGCGTCGCCATGAAAAAAAGCCGCAGCCGGCACCCCTCACTGATGTGCGTCATACGTAACAGGAGTAATGATGAGCGGAAAACAGCAGGGAAAAACTGTCGTGATCACCGGTGCCTGCCGGGGGATTGGAGCCGGTATCGCCGCGCGGTTCGCCCGCGACGGGGCGCGGTTGGTGATGGTGTCCAATGCGGACCGGGTGTTTGCCACCGCCGACCAGCTGCGGCAGCAGTATGGCAGTGAGATTCTGGCGCTGCAGGCTGACGTGACCGATGAAGCCGCGGTGCAGCAGCTCTATCAGCAGGCCGCCGAACGCTTTGGTCAGATTGATGTGTCGATCCAGAATGCGGGGGTCATCACCATTGACCGGTTCGATACGCTGCCAAAAAGCGACTTTGAGCGGATTCTGGCGGTCAATACGACCGGCGTCTGGCTCTGCTGTCGTGAAGCGGCAAAATATATGGTGACGCAGCGCAGCGGCAGCCTGATCAACACCTCGTCGGGGCAGGGACGGCAGGGCTTTATCTACACGCCGCACTATGCCGCCAGCAAAATGGGGGTGATTGGCATCACGCAGAGCCTGGCGCTGGAGCTGGCCCCGTGGAACATCACGGTCAACGCCTTTTGCCCCGGTATCATTGAGAGTGAGATGTGGGATTATAATGATCGGGTCTGGGGAGCGATCCTCAGCAGCGAAAAGAAAACCTACGGCAAAGGTGAGCTGATGGCGGAGTGGGTCAACAACATTCCGCTGAAGCGCGCCGGACAGCCGGAGGATGTGGCCGGACTGGTGGCCTTTCTGGCCTCCGAGGATGCGCGCTACATCACCGGTCAGACCATTAATGTGGATGGGGGTCTGATCTTCTCCTGACGGTGTCGGATGCGGCTGGCCTGCCGCACAGGCGGGCTTTTTTCAGCCAGACTTTTCTGTTATATGCACATTTTGCCGCTGCTGTCCTGCATCGCCGTCACAATATGTTAAGGTAATGATTGATAATTTGGCTTTTGTTGCAGCAACGAATCAATCAATTTACCAGGTGACATGATACGGAAAACGGGTTTTCTCGCCTTAATCACGCTGTCGCTCTCCGCGATACCCGCCGCGCACGCGTTTCAGACCGACACCGCCGTGTCAGAGACGCCATTCGACGATCCTGCGCGCTACAGCGACGCCCTGCCGACCCTCGGCAGTGTCAGCGATCAGGATGAGGCGTGGAGCAAAAAGCTGGCGACCGTTGCCAAAAGTATCGGCGAGGCGAGCAAAAACGACAGCAACGTCACGTTTGGCCAGCAGGCGGGCATCTGGGCGTTCAATCATCTGCGGGATGAGGTGGCCGAACGGGTAGAGAGCGAAGGGCAGTCGCTGCTGTCGCCTTACGGCACTGCACAGCTCGATCTGAAAGTGGACATGGACGGAAACTTCACCGGCACCGGCGGCGATCTCTTCAGCGCCCTGGCCGATGAAAACAGCCTGCTCACCTTCAGCCAGCTTGGCCTGCACGAAACTGACGATGGGCTGGTCGGCAACGCCGGACTGGGCCAGCGCTGGGAGGCGGGTAACTGGCTGCTGGGTTACAACGGCTTTGTCGACCGCACCTTCAGCAGCGGCCTGCAGCGCGCCTCGGTCGGCACAGAGGCGTGGAGCGATTCGCTGCGCCTCTCCGCCAACTACTATCAGCCTCTCTCCGGCTGGAAAAACCTGAGCGATTCCCGGCAGCAGCGGATGGCGCGCGGCTATGACATCACCAGCCAGAGCTATCTGCCGTTCTACCGGCAGCTCGGCGTCTCCGTGAGCTATCAGCGCTATCTGGGGGAGAATGTCGATCTGTTTAACAGCGGCAACCGCTATCACAACCCTTCCGCCATGTCGTTTGGTCTCTCCTACACGCCGGTGCCTCTGGTGACGCTCTCCGCCACCCACAAAACCAGCAGCGCCGGCGAGAGCCAGGATCAGCTGGGTCTGAAGCTCAACTACCGTTTCGGCGTGGCGCTGCGCCGCCAGCTCGATGCCGATAACGTCGCTGAAGCGCACTCGCTGCGCGGCAGCCGCTACGATACGGTGACCCGCAGTGAGACGCCGGTGCTCGCCTTCCGTCAGCGTAAAACCCTGTCGGTCTTTCTGGCGACCCCGCCCTGGCAGCTCAGCAGTGGCGAGAGTCTGCCGCTGAAGCTGCAGGTGCGCGCCAGTTATGCTATCCGGGCGGTGAGCTGGCAGGGCGATACGCAGGCACTGAGCCTGACACCGCCTGCCAACAATGCCGATCCGCAGGGCTGGAGTGTGATCCTGCCGCAGTGGGACCCGTCACCCGATGCCAGCAACGAATATCGCCTGTCGGTAACGCTGGAGGACAGCAAACAGCAGCGCGTGACCTCGAACTGGATCACCCTGAAGATTGCGCCACCGATGCCGATGGATGACGTGTCGCAGAACGATCGCTTCGATCTGATGGCTCCCGGCGCGGCGCTGTAATCACCTCCGCGGCCTCTGCGGCGGCGTTGTCCCGCCCGCGCTGCCTGAGCCGGGCGGGGGCTGAAAAGCAGTAACATCATGTTGCAATCATCAGCCGCAACTATCGCAGCAATGGATAAGGCGTGACGGGAAAATGCCGATAACTACAGCAGTTCCCACTCCTTTTCGGATTTGCTGATGCGCCTGAATGTACTGAAAACTCTGCTTCCCTCTTTTATCCGTCAGCGTGGCCTGCACGCTGCCGCGTCGTTCACCTCGCTGGGCGGTGCCATGGCCGTGATTGAGTTCACCCCGGCTGGCATTATCCGCCGGGCCAGTCCGCTGTTTCTGGCGACGATGGGATACCGGGCGGAGGAGATCGTGGGTCAGCATCACCGCATGTTCTGTCCGCCTGCGCTGGTGAACTCGGCTGAATATCAGCGTTTCTGGCAGCGCCTCGCGGCAGGGGAGAGCTTCAGCGACAAATATCTGCGGCTGGCTAACGGCATGCGCCCGGTCTGGCTGGAGGCCAGCTATATTCCGGTGACCGATCGACGCGGCCGGGTGTTCAAAATCATCAAGATCGCCGCCGATATCTCAGAGAGGATGCAGTCGTCGCTGGAGAAAGAATCCATCATAAACGCGATCAGCCGCTCGATGGCGATGATCGCTTTCAGCCCTGACGGGATTGTGCTGGAGGCAAACGACAACTTTCTCCAGGCCACTGGCTATCAGGCTGCGGAGGTGGTGGGACAGCATCACCGGCTTTTCTGTTCAGCGGAACTTTCAGGGAGCGAGGAGTACCGTCAGTTCTGGGCGCGGCTGAATCAGGGTGAATTCTTTTCGGGGCAGTTTCCCCGGCTCAACCGGCGGGGCGAACCGCTCTGGCTCAGGGCGACCTACAATCCGGTCTTCAACAGCGACGGGCAGCTCGACAAAATTGTGAAGTTCGCCACCGATGTGACTGAGCAGGTGCTGCGTAATCAGCAGGAATATGACGCGGCGCTGAACGCCTGGAATATGGCGGTTCAGACGCGGGGCAGTGCGCAGGCCGGGGCCAATGTGATTGAAAACAGCATTCAGAAGATCAGCCAGATCGCTCAGGAGATGGGCGATGTGTCGGCCGATGTCTCGCGCCTCAACAGTCAGTCTGCCAGCATCGATGGCATGGTAGAAACTATCCGGCGTTTTGCTATGCAGACCCGACTGATCGCCCTCAATGCCGCCATAGAGGCGGCGCGGGCAGGCGCGTCGGGCCGCAGTTTTGCCGTCGTCGCGGCCGAGGTGCGCACCCTGGCCGCCAGCGTCAGCAGCGCGACCGAGGAGATCGAACGGGTTGTGGCGGGCAATAACGAACTGGCGCGAGAGGTGCTGCGTGGCATTGAAACGTCGCTGGCAAGTACCGGTCAGGGAGTGAGCCTGATGCGTGAGGCGGGCGAGGTTATCGCCAGCATTCAGAAAGATTCGGAGCGGGTCGAGAGCGCTGTGCGTGAGGTTGCCCGGGCGGCACACGGCGAATAGTCGCCCATAAAAGGCGGGCTGAACAGTCCGCCGCAACAGCGGCCTAGCATAGCCTGCATCCCGTTAGCCTGTCGTCCGGCAGCGCGTCTGTCAGCGCACGATGGCCATCACCACCCGTAATGCATGGGTATAGATATCTCTCTGGCCGTTGACGGAGCGCGCCTCCTGCTGCCGGAGAAACGCCAGGATCTCCTCTGCGCCCGCAGGCTGGCCAGACCTCAGCAGGCTGGCGACCGCATGGCCGACCACGGCATGCACCTCATCCATGTCGACCGGTTTATTCGTGCTCAAAGGCGACCCCCGCGCAACAGTGTTGCTGAATGTTTTCTGAAAGCGGTCTGCCGAAGCGATGCCGCGAGCCCGGGCTGGCCGCCGCCCTGATGTGTGCGGCCATCATGGCAACGCCTTCACTAATTTGTCCCGCAATGTAGCGACCTGGGCTGTCAGATCGACGAGTTCATGGCAGGCCGTGTCCATCACCGAAATCATATCTGCCGGCACGCCCGCCGCCGTCACTTTAAGCTGGTGGCCCTGCTCGGTCAGGGAGACCCATACCCGGCGCTCATCCTGGCCGGTATCACGCTGGCGGCAGATCACGCCCGCACTCTCCAGCCGCTTAAGAAGCTGACTGAGCGTGCCGGAGTCGAGCCGGACGCGCGCCCCGATTTCGGAAACGGTCAGGCGATCTTTTTCCCACAGCACCAGCAGCACCAGATACTGCGGATAGGTCAGCCCCAGCGGCTTCAGCCGTGACTGATACAGTTTTGTCATCGCGAGGGAGGCGGAGTAGAGCGCAAAGCAGAGAAACTGATCGATCGTTTCCGGTGCTGCGCCAGGCGGCGGCGTTTCACAGATCCCCGTGGTTTCATCGTTCATATGTTTACTCATTCTGAGTCGGGGACGGGGGCGGCATCCTGATGCGTCTCCGCTGTAAGGGCACCGCAGTTGCTCCGGGTTGGCAACCCTGGCGGCCACCTCGCTTTACGCTGTCAGGCACCCGCTCTGTCGGGGGCCGTTGCGGCGGGAAGAAACCGGTTCCGTTGCCCCCGGATGGAAAGGCAAACCAGTATTGAGTCAAATTAAATTGAAGTCAACCCAACCGGCAGCCACGCCGGGTGCACAACGTGCTGAAGCGGCTGCGCGTTCAGCACGTCTCCACCCGCCACGTTCGGTGCGGCGTGGTCTGCCGGAGAGCGTTAAACCGTAAAGGTCTCGACCATGCCGCGCAGATCGCGCGCCTGGGCCAGCAGTGACTGCGAGGCTGACGAGGACTCCTCCACCAGCGCGGCGTTGTTCTGGGTAACCCCATCCATCTGACTTACCGCAACGCTGACCTGAGAGATACCCTGCATCTGCTCGCTGGAGGAGAGTGAGAGGTTGTCCATCGCATCGGCCAGTTCACCGACGCGGCTGACAATCTTCAGAATACGTTCACCCGTTCCCGCCGCGACGCTCACACCGCCTTCGACCTGCGTCACGGCCTGCTCAATCAGCTGTTTGATGTCACGGGCTGCTGTGGCGCTGCGCTGGGCCAGTGAACGGACCTCACCGGCAACGACCGCAAATCCGCGACCCTCTTCACCGGCGCGCGCCGCTTCCACGGCGGCGTTGAGCGCCAGAATATTGGTCTGGAAGGCGATCCCTTCAATCACCGCGGTGATATCCCGGACCCGGACCGCACTCAGCGAAATCTCCTGCATGGTCTGCGCCAGACGATGCACATCCGCTTCGCCGTCATGGGCCAGCATGGCCGCCTCACGCGCAGAACCCGCTGTCTGCTGTGCGCCTGCGGCATTACTTTTCACCGTGGCGGTCAGCTGCTCCATACTGGCTGCGGTTTCCTGCAGGGCCGCGGCCTGCTCTTCGGTGCGTGAAGAGAGCTCCGTGTTACCCTGGGAAATCTCATCGGCCGCCAGCGCAACCGACGCCGAGGCGTCTTTAATCTGCGTGACCATGCCGCGCAGGTGTGTCTGCATGCTGTTCAGTGAGGCGAGCAGGCTTGTCGTGTCACCCGTCCGCAGCGTGACCGGCGAGGTGAGATCACCGGCCGCGATCGCTGCCGCCAGCGTCTGCGCCTGGATCGGTTCACCGCCCAGCTGGCGCATCAGCATCCGCACAATGAATGTGCAGGTGGCGACCGCCGCCAGCAGAGAGATGACCGTCAGGATCATCAGTATGCGGGTGGTGCGACCAATGCTGTTGCCATTCTCCATGACGGTCTCCTGGCTGCTGCGCATCTCAAGCTCGGTCAGATCGTTTATCGCCTTCAGCAGGCTTTGCTGTGCCGGTCGCGCGACGTTTAACAGATAATCTGTGACCTCCTGCTGACGGTTTTCCAGCCCCAGTTTCCCCGCCGTCATCAGCGTGGAGAGGGCCGCACCCTCGCTGGACTCAATCCGCTCCATCGCTTCCCGCCCGGCCTGCCCGGCGTCCGTCTGCATCATGCGTGCCAGCGCTTCGCGGTTGCTGATGTAAAGCGCCCGCTGTTTCTGCAGGCGTTCCCACTCAGGCTGCATCGCCTTCGGATCGGTCAGCAGGGCAAGGTTGCGCACGGCAATCGCCATATCACGGACGCCGCCCCGCATATCGAGCACCGTCTGATATTTTTTCAGCCGCACATTCACCACCTCGTTCATGCCATCGCGGGCACTGTCCAGGGCGTGAATCGCTGTGCCAGCACAGATAACTAACAGCAAAATCAGTAAACCAAAACCTGCACTCAGACGCGTTGAGATTTTCATGTGTTTTTCCGGAAGGGGTCATTAGTTAAAACGGTATCGGCCGTCAGCGGCAATTCTGGAGGGTTGCTATTAACTAAATTGAGCACTATTTATTACCGTGCTATTCAGTGACTTGCCGGGAAGAAACCCCGCAGGGGGATTAATTTATCCGGTCGGACCTGTTAAAACGCCCGCCGCTGCCGATAGATCCCTGACTGGTATGAGTGATCAGTTCCGCCCCTGCCGGTCAGGAGCGATCCTCTGCCTCACTGTCACACAGCCAGTGAGAACGCCTGATTAGTACCAGGCAGAAAAAAAGGGGTCATTATTGTCAGCCACGCGCAGACCGTGTTTAACCATCACGCCCCGGTTTTTTACAGAAAAATTAAAACAACACTCTGACACCTTTCATCACCAGGAATTAACGCATGCGCCTGAAACTTTTCTGGCTCGCAATGCTGAATATTGCGACCATCTTTTTACTTTCCACGTTGTGGGAATATGGGCTGGAGGCGCACCTCGCTCATCTGCTCGGCCTGAGCTATAACCTGGATTTTGAAACCAGCGAACGCTTACGGTTCATCCTGACATCGACCGCTTTCGCCGGGCTGGCGATGGTGATTCCGGCGCTGCTGATTGCGGGTCTGATCCGCAAAACGCTGCTGGCCGAAAAAAATGCGCTCAGGCTGGCCGGAACCGATGCGCTGACCGGCGTACTCAATCGCCGATCGTTCAATGCGCATATCGCCGCGCTGGATGCCTGCGGAATGCCCTATACCCTGACGCTGCTTAATATCGATGATTTCAAAACTATCAACGATCTCAACGGCCATCGTCAGGGGGACACTATCCTGGTGGCGCTCGCGTCGATGCTGACCGCGTCGGCTGGCACGGAAAGTCAGGTGTTTCGCATCGGTGGCGATGAGTTTGCCCTGGTCATGGCGGCGTCTCAGGCCGAGCAGGCGCTGGTGGAGGCCGGCAGGATCTGTGAGCATGCCTCAGCCATCCGCACCGGGCCGCATACCGTTATGCACCTCTCTGCCGGTATTGCCAGTTCTGACTGTCCGGGACAGGAGGATGTGGTGCGGGCCGCCGATCTGGCGCTCTGTGAGGCGAAGCGCAATAAAGAGGCCTCTCTGGCCCGTTTCACGCCGGATATGGCGCTGCGCTTCCTGCAGCGGGAGAAGCTGGAGCATGAAGTCGCCGCCGCCGTCAGCGGGCATGCCATCGTGCCTTTCCTGCAGCCGCTGGTTTCGCTGCGCACCGGCAACATCACCGGGTTTGAGATCCTGGCGCGCTGGATCACCGCCTCCGGTCAGACGGTGGCACCCGCGCAGTTTTTGCCCGTGGTGGAGCGGCTCGGGCTGATGGACAGCCTGACCGTGGCGCTGCTGCAGGATGCCGTCAGCGCCACGCGGGCATGGCCTGCCGGGCTCGGTCTGTCGCTGAATATCACCCCGGAGCAGCTGCTGAGACCTGCGCTGACCAACTGCCTCTCCGCCATTATGCAGCAGGCCGGGCCGGTGATGCTGGAGCTCGAAATCACTGAACAGAACGTGATGGCGATCTCCGACGATGCCCGTCAGGCGATCAGACGCCTCAGGGAGGAGGGAATTGGGGTCGTGCTGGATGATTTCGGCACCGGCTACTCCAACCTGTCGGTGCTGCTGGGGCTGGGGATTACCAAAATTAAAATCGATCAGTCGTTTATTGCCGGGATCGTCACCGGGTCGGAGCAGCGCAAGGTGGTGGAAACCCTGCTGACGCTCTGTCAGGAGCTGAACGTCATTATTACCGCAGAAGGTATTGAGGATGTCTCAACGCTGAGATGGCTGAGAAAGCGCGGTTGTGACTACGGTCAGGGCTATCTCTTCAGTCGTCCGATACCGGCTGAGCAGGCTACACTGCTGCTGGCGTCGGCGGATGCAGAGGGATTCATCTAGGAAGCCGCCGTCTCCGTTATTGAGCCAGACCCGGAAACTCAGCTGGCACAGCGATAATATAACGGGCCCGGCAGCGTGTGCCGGGCCGCACGGGCATCAGAACTGATAGATCAGACCCACGGCCGTAATATCATCCGTGGCCAGTTTAAGCGGGTTGTTGTCTTTCAACAGGTTGATGCGGTATTCGCCATAGACCGACATATTCTTGTTGAAGTAGTAGGTCGCACCCACCGCGGTGTATTTGACAATGTCGGCGTCGCCGATATTCTCAATCTCTTTACCTTTCGATGAGACGTAACCCACAGACGGACGGAAACCATTCAGGAACTGATACTGAGCAACGGCTTCAAAGTTCTGCGCCTTGTTCGCGAAACCGTTGGTGATCGGCGTGGCGTTCAGGGTTTCACCATACATCGCGGCCAGATAAACCTGGTTCGCATCATATTTCACTGAGGTCGCCCAGTGCTGCGCTTTTTCACCTTCACCGCGTGGGGCGGCGTTCTGCGCCGTTGTGCGATCCAGGCTGGCAAAGGCGCCGGCGAAGCTCAGGCCAAAATCGAAGTCATAAGAGGCAGAGAGGGCAAAGCCATCGCCGTTAGAACGACGTACGCCGTCGGTGTTAGCGCTGCGATCGTTTTTACCCTGATACTGCGCGGCAACGTTTAACCCCTGAACCAGGCCAAAGAAATCGCTGTTACGCCAGGTCAGCACGCCGGTTGAGCGGCCAGAGAGGAAGGCGTCGGTGTAGCCGGAATCGCCGCCAAAGAAGGGCAGCATATCGGTGTAACTCAGCGCGTCATACACCAGGCCGTAGTTACGTCCATAATCCAGCGCACCGGCTTCGCCAAACTTCAGGCCAGCGTAACCCAGGCGGGTACGGTTGCCGCTCTGCGCATCGCTGCCTTCTGAGTTGTGCAGGCTGTACTGATACTGCCAGAAACCGTAGCCGGTCAGCTGATCGGTAATCTTTGTTTCGCCTTTAAAACCCAGGCGGGAATAAGAGGAGGTATCACCGTTGTTCTTATCGTCGTCAGAAAAGAGGTGCGACACGTTAATCTTGCCGACCAGATCCAGCTTATTTCCATCCTTGTTATAAATTTCTGCGGCCTGCACTGAAGAGAGACCGAGCAGTAACGGCATGACAGCCGCCAGTAAAGTGCGCTTCATCATTTATTCATTACCCTGTATTCATTAATTATTATGCCCCGGCTGCGGGGTGAAAAGAAAATGACACAAAAAGTTAAAATTACAAAGCGCAATAAAAGTAACAAAATGTGATATGCATATTCAGTAAAGGAAAATGCGTGTCTGAAAGACGATTAAATTCGGATGCAATAAGAATTTCTTCTGATGGGTTTTATTGTGTTTAATAAAAAAGTGATGATTATCAGTGTTTAATTGGTGGTTGTTGCTTTTCTATTCCCGGCATTTTGTATGTTTTTAAATCATCATTCCCGCTGATTAAATTATGGATAAGGCATTAACGCAAATAAGCGATAAGGGTTTTATTCTAACCATTAGTCTGCGTAGTAATATCTGTTCATCTTTATTTCAAAGGTTATTTCGCTGCCAATAATCACATCGGGAATAATACAGAAGAAATCGTTTTCATTTTATTTTTCCGCATAAAAAATAATCAGGCCAGACGTCGATCTGCCCGCTTAAATGAAAAGATTCTGTTAAATCCTGGCATGTCGTCATCCTCTCTCGCTGAATATTCTGCGCCTCATCCTGCACCGTCGCGAGGCAGGCTGCGCTAAAACAGGGCACTCTTCGGGCCTTTTGCGGAGTGATTGTTTATCAGCGATCACAAAAGCGATATTTCATCCCGCGATTGCATAATTCCGCTATTTAAAACCCGGCTCTGCCGCTGCAATCAGACAATTATTCACTATATATGCAAAAAAAGTGAATAGCAGAGGCGTGTAACTTATTGATATTACGTCAGGGTGACGATTTTATGCAGTTAATTCTCTGGCTGGCACGTTAACTGCACTCTACAGTAGGGCTGCATTACAACATCCCTTAACAATTTTAAAACAATAGCTTTACCCGACCGGGAAAGCAGGAGAATGGGTTATGGCACTGCACGTTTCACGTCACGATTTCGATCAATGGATGATGCCGGTTTATGCACCCGCGACATTTGTCCCGGTTCGCGCGGAGGGCTCAACCGTCTGGGATCAGAATGGCAAAGACTACGTCGACTTCGCCGGTGGCATCGCCGTGAATGCGTTAGGGCATGCGCATCCGGCATTACAACAGGCGTTGCAGGAGCAGGCCGCCCGTTTATGGCACACCGGCAATGGCTACACCAATGAGCCGATTCTGCGACTGGCGAAGCAGTTAATTGATGCCACCTTTGCTGACCGGGTCTTTTTCTGTAACTCCGGTGCGGAGGCCAACGAAGCGGCGCTGAAGCTGGCGCGCAAAGTGGCCCACGATCGGGTCGGCCCGCAGAAAAGTGGCATTGTGGCATTTAAGAATGCGTTTCATGGCCGCACGCTCTTTACCGTTACCGCCGGGGGTCAGCCCGCTTACTCTCAGGATTTTGCGCCGCTGCCACCTGCCATCCAGCACGCCCCGTTTAATGACCTGGCGGCCGCGGCGGAACTCATCAATGACCAGACCTGCGCAGTGATTGTGGAACCCATCCAGGGGGAGGGCGGCGTGCTGCCTGCCGATCCGGCGTTCCTGCGCGGACTGCGTGAACTTTGCGACAGGCATCAGGCCGTGCTGATTTTTGATGAAGTGCAGAGCGGCGTGGGCCGCACCGGTTCGCTTTATGCCTATATGCACTACGGCGTCACACCCGATGTCCTGACCAGCGCCAAAGCGCTCGGCGGTGGCTTCCCCATTGGGGCGATGCTGACGCGCGACGATCTGGCGAGCGTGATGGGTGTCGGCACACACGGCACCACCTATGGCGGTAATCCGCTGGCGGGCGCGGTGGCCGGTAAAGTGATGGAACTGGTCAATCAGCCGGACTTTATGACGGGAGTGACAGAGCGTCACCAGTGGATCGTCTCGGCTCTGGCGGAGATCAACCAGCGTCTGCAGCTGTTTAAAGAGGTGCGCGGCCTGGGCCTGCTGATAGGTGCGGTGCTGAGCGATGCGTATGCCGGCAAAGCCAAAGCGATTAACCTGGCTGCCGCTGAGATGGGCGTCATGGTGCTGATTGCGGGCGCGAACGTGGTGCGTTTTGCCCCGGCCCTGAACATCAGCGAGCAGGAGGTGAAGCTGGGTATGGCACGCTTTGCCGAGGCCTGTGAAAGTCTGGTACGAGGGTCCGCATCATGATGGTAATCCGTCCGGTTGAACGCGATGATTTAAGCCAGCTGATGACGCTGGCAGGCAAAACCGGCGGCGGGCTGACCTCGCTGCCGGTCGATAGCGCCACGCTTCAGGCGCGAATCGATCGATCGCTGCAAACCTGGCAGGATACGCTGCCGCGCGCTGAGCAGGGCTACGTCTTTGTGCTGGCCGACAGTGAAGATAATCGCGCGGTGGGCATCTGCGCCATTGAGGTGGCGGTGGGCCTGCAGGACCCCTGGTATAACTTCCGCGTCGGCACCCAGGTGCACGCGTCGAAAGAGCTGAACGTCTACGCCGCGCTGCCGACCCTGTCGCTGAGTAACGACCACACCGGCAGCAGCGAGCTCTGCACCCTGTTTCTCGACCCTGAGTATCGTGACGGCAAAAATGGCTATCTGCTGTCCAAATCACGCTTCCTGTTTATGGCTAACTTCCGTGACCGTTTCATGGAGCGGGTAGTCGCGGAGATGCGGGGCGTCAGCGATGAGCAGGGCCACTCACCCTTCTGGGAGAGCGTCGGCAGCCGCTTCTTCTCAATGGACTTCAGCAAAGCGGACTTCCTCAGCGGCACCGGCCAGAAAGCCTTTATCGCCGAACTGATGCCGAAACATCCGCTCTACATCGACTATCTGACCCCGGAGGCGCAGGCGGTCATCGGCCAGGTTCACCCGCAGACGGCACCTGCCCGGGCCGTACTGGAAGCGGAGGGCTTCCGCTACCTCAACTATATCGACATCTTTGATGGCGGCCCGACACTGGAGTGCGACATCGACCGCATCCGCGCCATTCGCAAAAGCTGGCTGCGCGGCGCAGAGCGGGGTGAAAATCCGGCGGATGCACCGCTCTGCCTGGTCGCCAATAACCATTATCGCCAGTTCCGTGTGGCGCTGATCCCGGCAGATGCCGACGGTGACAGCATAAAACTGACGGACGAACAGATGCGGGCGCTCCACTGCCAGCCGGGCGACAGCCTGCGCGTAGTGACGCTCTGCAAAGAGGAGAAAACAGCATGACGCACCTGATTAAGGGAGAGTGGCAGAGCGGCGAGGCAGAGCACCTGACGAAAGCGGACCCGGTGAGAGGGGAACCGCTCTGGCAGGGGCAGGCGGCTTCAGCAGAGCAGGTCGCCGCCGCCTGCGAGGCGGCGCGCGCCGCGTTTCCGGGCTGGGCAACCCGCCCGCTGGCGGAGCGCCAGGCGATCATCGAAAAATTTGCGGCCGGTCTGGACGCGCAAAAAGCGGAGCTGGCCGACACCATTGCGCGTGAAACCGGGAAACCGCGCTGGGAAGCACTGACCGAAGTGGCGGCGATGATCAATAAAATCGGCTTTTCAGTGAAGGCTTACCATAGCCGCACCGGTGAACAGCAGCAGGGCGAAAGTTCCCTGCGCCATCGTCCCCACGGCGTGCTGGCGGTGTTCGGCCCCTATAACTTCCCCGGTCATCTGCCAAACGGCCACATCGTGCCGGCGCTACTGGCGGGAAACTGCGTGGTCTTCAAACCCAGTGAGCTGACGCCGCTGACCGCCGAAAAAACCGTGCAGATCTGGCTGGCGGCAGGCCTGCCTGCCGGTGTGCTGGGGCTGTTGCAGGGCGGACGTGAAACGGGCCAGGCGCTGGCCAGCTGCAGCCAGATCGACGGCCTGCTGTTTACCGGCAGCGCCCATACCGGCTATCAGCTGCATCGCCAGTTTGCCGGTCAGCCTGAAAAGATGCTGGCGCTGGAGATGGGCGGCAACAATGCCCTGATTGTCGAGGATCCGGCGGACCTGGATGCGGCGGTCAACATCACGCTGCAATCCGCCTTTATTACGGCGGGACAGCGCTGCACATGCGCCCGTCGCCTGCTGGTGAAGCGCGGAGCGGCGGGAGAGGCGTTTCTGCAGCGGCTGGTGGAGGTTGCAGGCCGGCTGCAGCCGGCAGCCTGGGATGCCGAACCGCCCCCTTTTATGGGCAGCGTGATTTCAACCGGCGCGGCAGAGAAGATCATGACGGAGTGGCAGCGGCGGGTGGAGGCGGGCGGCGAGGTGCTGCTGGCGATGCGCTGGCCGGATCGCCACAGCGCGATCCTGACGCCCGGCATCATTGATATCACCGGCGTGCAGGGCATTCCGGATGAGGAGGTTTTTGGCCCGCTGCTTAATGTGATCCGGTACGACACCTTTGACGAGGCGATAGCACTGGCGAACCAGACGCGCTACGGCCTGTCGTGTGGCCTGATCTCCCCCCTGCGCGCGCAGTTTGATCAGCTGCTGCTGGAGGCGCGAGCCGGCATCGTCAACTGGAACAAACCGCTCACCGGTGCCGCCAGTACCGCGCCGTTTGGCGGCATTGGAGCCTCGGGTAACCATCGGGCCAGCGCCTGGTACGCGGCAGACTACTGCGCCTGGCCGATGGCCTCGCTGGAGTCGCCGGATCTGACGCTGCCCGCCACGCTCTCACCTGGCCTGGATTTCTCACCCCCGGAGACGTTGCTATGAAGGCCACCGAAGCGAACTTTGACGGCCTGGTGGGGTTGACCCACCACTATGCCGGGCTCTCATTTGGTAATGAAGCCTCAACCCGCAATCAGCTGCAGCCCTCGAACCCCCGTCTGGCGGCAAAGCAGGGGCTGCTGAAGATGAAGGCGCTGGCCGATATGGGGTTTGTGCAGGGGGTGATCCCTCCGCATGAGCGTCCTAATATCGCGGCGCTGCGTCAGCTTGGCTTTCGTGGCAGTGACGAGCAGGTCGTGGCGTCGGCCGGGAAAACCGCGCCGGGCTTACTCTCTGCGGCCAGTTCCGCCTCGGCGATGTGGGTCGCCAATGCGGCCACCGTGTCGCCGTCAGCCGACAGCGGTGATGGCCGGGTTCACCTGACGGTGGCCAACCTGAACAATAAATTTCACCGCGCGATGGAAGCCCCGGAAACCGCCGGACTGCTGCGCGCCATCTTCCGCGACAAAGACCATTTTGCGGTGCACGATGCGCTGCCTCAGGTGGCGATGTTCGGCGATGAAGGGGCCGCAAATCACAACCGCCTGGGGGGCGACTATGGCGAGCGGGGCGTACAGCTGTTTGTCTATGGCCGCGACAGCAGCCATGAGGGGAAAGCCCCGCAGCGCTATCCGGCGCGCCAGACGCGCGAGGCCAGTGAAGCGGTCGCCCGTCTGCATCAGCTCTCACCTGAACACCTGCTGTTTGCGCAGCAGAATCCGGCGGTTATCGACCAGGGGGTTTTTCATAACGATGTGATCGCGGTGAGTAACCAGCAGATGCTCTTCTGCCATCAGCAGGCGTTTGTCGATCAGCCTGCACTGCTGGCGCAGCTTCGGGCACGCGTGCCCGGATTTGTGGCGCTGGAAGTGCCGGAGAATCGGGTGTCGGTAAAAGATGCGGTCGATACCTATCTGTTTAACAGCCAGCTGCTGAGCCGTCCCGACGGCACCATGATGCTGGTGCTGCCGGAAGAGTCGCGTCAGCATCCGGACGTCTGGCGTTACCTGTGCGAGCAGGTGGAAGGGGATGGGCCGCTGAAGGATCTGAAGGTGTTTGATCTGCGTGAAAGCATGTACAACGGCGGTGGGCCTGCCTGCCTGCGTTTGCGGGTGGTACTGACGCCTCAGGAGCAGCAGGCCGTCAATCCCGCCGTGCTGATGAACGATCGGCTGTTCGCCGCCCTGAACAGCTGGGTCGACCGGCACTACCGCGATCGGCTGACCCAGGCCGACCTGGTGGATCCGCAGCTGCTGCGGGAGGGTCGAGACGCGCTGGATGAACTGACGAAGCTGCTAGACTTAGGAAATGTGTATGCATTTCAGCAGTGAAGGCGATGGCAGCACGGGCTGCCACCTGCCTGAGGCGTAAAGGAGGAACGATGCAGGACTTTTTGCAGCAGACGCTGTCCGGTGAGGCGCCGCGAAAGCGCAGGGGGGAAACGGCGCATCTTCGCTGGCAGTGGTTGTATCACGGCATCCTGCTGATGGAGCCGGTAGTGCCCGTTAAGCAGGCGCTGGTGCTCTCCGCCGGGATCCACGGCAATGAAACGGCCCCGGTGGAAATCATGAATCAGCTGGTCAATGCGCTGCTTCGCGGCGAAAAGCCGCTACAGCAGCGGATGCTGGTGATTCTGGGCAATCCCTCTGCGCTGCGCACCGGCAAACGCTATGTCCGTTATGATATTAACCGGCTGTTTGGCGGACGCTGGCAGCAGGTGGACGATGGCGATGAGGCGCGCCGCGTGCTGCGGCTGGAGCAGGCGCTGGAGAACTTCTGGCTGCTGGGCGAATGCGATGAGACGCGCTGGCATCTCGATATGCACACGGCGATTCGCGGCTCATACCATCCGCAGTTCGGCGTCATGCCGCAAAACGATCGTCCCTGGCCTCCCGCGTTTCTCGACTGGCTGGCGGCTGCCGGTCTGGAGGCGCTGGTCTTTCATCGCGCGCCGGGCGGAACCTTTACCCATTTCAGCTGTGAACATTTCGGTGCGGCCAGCTGCACCCTGGAGCTGGGGAAGGCGCTGCCGTTTGGCGAAAACGACCTGAGCCAGTTCAGTGCGGCACAGCAGGCGCTGGCGGCGCTGCTCTTTGGTGACCCCATGCCCGCCACCCGCGTGAAGCCGCGCCACTATCGGGTTGCGCAGCAGATCACCCGGCTGAGTGAGCACTTCAGGCTGCATATGACGCCGGAGACGCTAAACTTTACCGCCTTTCCTCAGGGCACGCTGCTGGCCGAGGATGGGGATACCCGCTACTACGTGCAGCAGGCACGGGAATATGTGCTTTTCCCGAATCCCGGCGTTGCTGCCGGACTGCGTGCCGGCCTGATGCTGATTGAAGAGGGCGAACAGACCCAGGCGCTGCCTCTCTGACGGGGGCAGCTGACGGGTTACAGCAATCCGCGCTAAAAATCGGCAGGAAAGCGGGAGATCCTCTTCCGCTTTCCTGCCGAAACCCTTACACTCCTCCACGATTTCTGCGAAATTCGCTGTAAATTCATGAAGTTTTTCAATTCCTCACGCCTTTCTTCTCATTCTCTTCATGATTGCCGGATTTTTGTCTTTTATGCTTTCACGGCTTTACTCAGGCTCTGAGTAGTTGACGTTCAGCGTCGTATTCTTGTTTCCGAAGACGCGACAGAGTGCTGTCGTCATTATCATGAATCATAAGGACACTATTATGCGCAAACTGACTTCCCTGTTACTGGCTTCTTCGCTGGCGTTTGGTGCAGCCAGCGCCGTCCATGCCGCCGCGGATTCCCTGACGCCTCCGCCAGCCGGCAGCGAAAAAGCGATGCATAAGCCGCCAATGCGCCACGGCATGGAGATGATGTTCCATGGTCTGAATCTGACCGACGCGCAGAAAACCCAGATGCGCGACATCATGAAAGAGAGCCACAAAGATATGCAGCGTCCGTCACAGGATGATCGCCGTGCGATGCACGACATCATCGCGGCTGACAGCTTCGATAAGAGCAAAGCCGAAGCGCAGGCAGAGAAGATGTCTGCTAACGGTAAAGAGCATGCGCTGAAGATGCTGGAAACCCAGAACAAGCTCTATAACGTGCTGACGCCGGCGCAGAAGAAACAGTACAACGCCAACTTTGAGCAGCGCCTGACCGAAAAAGGCCCGCGCGAAGGCAACATGGCGCCACCGGCACCACCGGCTGAATAATCTGAGCTAAGCGGTACTTCTGAGACCGCCGGTGCTGTCCACTGCAGGTAAGTGGACAGCACCGGCGGTTTTTTTATAGTGGCAGGATAGGGTAGTCACCCGAGAGGATAGGACGGCAGAGGATTTTGTAGCCGTCGTGATCGAATCCCCCTTTGGGCCGCTGCAGTTTTTTTGCCTCTTCCATGCTGCTGACCGACCCCAGATAGAACCAGTGGTCGATGACGTGGATCTGCGTCATCTGTTTGCCTTCTTCCACCAGCCCCACGGCACCCTGCCACGGCCAGCAGAAGACCCGCACGTTCTCCAGCGCTTCCAGCAGCCGATCCTGGTGATCGCTGACCGGCTCTTTACCGCAGCAGGCCCCGGCGCAGCGGCGCAGTGCCGAACGGAAGCAGCCCCGCTGCGGACTCAGGGCTTCCAGACCCAGCAAACCGTGACAGAGCTGATACTCATCGGCGAGTTGCTTGAGCCGTTCCAGCGCAGCAAACCGGCTGCGATAAAGCCCGAAGAGATTAGGTGACTGGCTGAAATCGAGATCCTTTGCGTAGACCACTTCGGGTTTGCCGTGGGTGATCTGCAATGAACAGAGCTGCCGGTTTTTGCGCAGGCGTTTATTAAACAGCGGCTGCTGGGTTTTGATCATCTGTGCTTCCAGCAGCAGCGCGCCGAGATCGCCCGCGGTGGGGATCCAGCTGACGCGTCGCGACTGACGCAGCATCTTCGCCTCGTCAGGGGTGCGAAAATGGGACATCACCCGCGAGCGCAGATTCACGCTTTTGCCGATATAGAGCGGCAGCGACTCACTCTCGCCGTGGAAGGTGTAGACGCCAGGGTGATTCGGCAAACCTTCCAGCCACTCACGCAGGTGTTCGGGATATTGATATAGCGCATTCGCGTCGGGTTCGAGGCGATGCGAGGCAGCACGTCTGACCAAAGTGGACTCCATTTACTGGTTGTCCATACAGCATAACAAACCGGTGAAATGATCGCCAGCCGTCTGATCAGCGCGGCCGTGTCGCCAGCCAGCAGATGAGGGAGCCCAGGGTGATCATCGCCACGCCCTGCCAGAAGGCGAGCGGTGGCGTCAGGCCGAGCCACAGCGATCCCAGCAGGGCCGACAGCACTGGCGTAAAGTAGGAGGCCGTCGCCAGCAGCGTCAGGTTTCCCTGCTGAATGCCGTGATTCCAGGCGGAGTAGGCGATGGCGGTGGAGAGGCCGACAAACAGGACTTCCAGCAGCGGCAGCGGCGCGAAGGTCAGCGGCGTCGGGCTGACGGCAAATTTCAGCCACAGCGCCAGCGCGGTCAGGATAAAAAAGAGCGTGACGCCGTTGGCACCGCGCGCATAGCGGCGGGTGAAATTGTTATAGAGCGCCCAGGTCAGGGCGGCCAGAAAGGCAAGAGCATAGGCGACGGGATTGCGCAGCATGTTCTGCCACAGCAGCGCCGGCGCGCCACTGCCGCTGCCTTTCATCACCCAGACGATACCCAGCAGCGACAGCAGCAGACCGGGCCACAGCCAGACGCGGAAACGCTGCTGATTAAACGGGATCGCCAGCACGATCGTCAGGCAGGGCCAGAGATAGTTGATCATCCCCAGCTCCAGCGACTGACGGCGATCGCTCGCCAGTCCGATAGCCAGCGCCAGCGCCATCTCATAGCCGACAAAGAGCGCGCCGCCGATCCAGAGATAGATCGCAGGCATCGCCCCTGGCCTGGGCAGACCCCGGGTCAGGCAGAGCAGACAGGCGGTGGTGGTGTAGATCAGCGCCGCGCCGCCGGTGGCACCAAAGGCCTCGCTGACACTGCGCAGCAGGCCAACAGTGGTGCTCCAGAGCAGAATGGCGATAAGCCCGATCAGGGTGGCGCGTGAAACGGTGGCAGGCATGCAGCGATCAACAGCGTGAGTGAAAGGAGCCTCCCTTGCCCGTGCAAAGGAGGCGCAGGATTACTTCCAGAAATCGTCGAAAACCGTGATCGGCGGACGACGTTTGTGCTCGGTTTTGAGATACCAGCCTTCAATGATTTTCGCGCTGTCAGGATGGATACTTTTTCCTTCCAGATAGTCATCAATCATCTCGTAGGTGACACCCAGCGCCACTTCATCCTGCAGGCCCGGACGGTCATCTTCCAGGTCGGCGGTCGGCTTCTTCAGATAGAGGTGCTCCGGACAGCCGAGATGTTTCAGCAGCTGCTTGCCCTGACGCTTGTTAAGGCGGAACAGCGGGTTAATGTCGGTGCCGCCGTCGCCATATTTGGTGAAGAAGCCGGTCACCGCTTCCGCGGCATGATCGGTACCGACTACCACGCCTTTGGTCATGCCGGCGATGCTGTACTGCGCCTTCATGCGCTCACGCGCTTTTTCATTGCCGCGGATGAAATCGGACAGGGTAATCCCGGCCTCTTTCAGCGCGCGCTCGCTGGCCAGGACCGACTCTTTGATGTTAACCACCAGTGAGCGGTCAGGCTGAATAAAGGCCAGCGCGTCCTGGCAATCCTGCTCATCCGCCTGCACCCCATAGGGAAGACGCACGGCAATAAAGGTGTAGTCGTTATCGCCGGTCTCTTCACGCAGCTCCGTAATGGCCCGCTGCGACAGCGCGCCCGCCAGGGTAGAGTCCTGGCCGCCGCTGATCCCCAGCACCAGCGTTTTCA
This sequence comes from Pantoea anthophila, assembly GCF_026104315.1. Classification (NCBI taxonomy): domain Bacteria; kingdom Pseudomonadati; phylum Pseudomonadota; class Gammaproteobacteria; order Enterobacterales; family Erwiniaceae; genus Pantoea; species Pantoea anthophila. The sequence continues at coordinate 2,213,942 of NZ_CP110473.1, read as the reverse complement.
GTCCGCTGTGGCGTTTCAGGTAGGCTTTGAGAAAATCGATGCTGACCCGCACTTCCTGGTCGGCGTCGATAGTGGGCTTCACACCCAGGGCTTCAATAATTTCCTGCTGCAGTGACATGAACTTCTCCTCAGGTCAGTGGCCTGTCGGCTCGATGCGAACGTGTTATTAAAGCTAACGTGCCTTCACGAAAACAACAAGCCAAAGCGCTAACTGATTCGCGCTAACCATTGCGAAATCAGTGAGTTTTTAGCTGAGGCTCGGGTTTTTTCGCCAGCACGGTAAACATTAAAATGGCCAGCATAAAGCAGCCGAAGATCGTGCCGCACATGCTCAGCACCGAGGTACCGCCGATGCCGGTGATGGGCACGGTAATCGCCCCCAGCGTGAACATGGTGACACCAATCACCGCAGAGGCGCTGCCAGCGCGATGGCCCTGACTCTGCATCGCCAGTGAGGAGGCGGTCGTGGCAATCACCCCATTGCTGGCGATGGTAAAGAACAGCGCGACCAGCAGCAGCGCCAGCGGGGCCTGAAACAGGGCGCAGAGCAGCAGCAGGCTGGAGGCGACAAAGGCCAGCGTCAGGCCGCCTTTCAGCACCCGATATTCGCCCCACAACGGGCAGAGGCGGGCGCTGGTCTGGGAGGCGATCACCAGACCGATGCCGTTGGCCGCAAAGCAGAAGCTGAACGCCTGTGGCGACAGACCGTAGAGCTGCTGCAGCACGAACGGAGAGGCGCCGATGTAGGCGAACATGCCCGACATCATAAAGCCCTGGGTCAGACAGAAGCCCATGAAAGGACGATGGGTCACCACCTGGCCGAGCGCGGCGTAAGCGGAGAAGATCGATCCTTTGCTGCGGCGGGCTTCCGGCAGCGTCTCATGCAGCTTCCAGCGCGCCAGCAGGATCAGCAGAATGGCAATCCCGCCCAGCACCATAAAAATGCCGCGCCAGTCGACGATCGTCATCAGCACGCCGCCCAGCACCGGCGCGCCGATAGGGGCCAGGCCATTGACCAGCATCAGCAGGGCAAAGAATCGCGTCAGTTCATGACCACTGTACATATCGCGCGCTATCGCCCGTGACAGCACCGCGCCACCGGCCCCGGCTAAGCCTTCGAACAGGCGCGCCACCAGCAACTGGTGGATATCCTGCGCCAGTGCGCAGCCCAGCGAGGCGATAAACAGCAGCACCAGTGACAGGGTCAGCGGACGCAGACGGCCGAACTTGTCACTCATCGGGCCAAACAGCAGCTGGCCAACTCCCAGCCCCAGCAGGCCGGCGGTCAGACTCAGCTGAGCCGTGGCGGTTTCGGTGTTGAGGTCCCGCGCCATCTGAGGCAGAGCGGGCCCAGTGCGGCCAGCAGGCCCAGCGTGATGGCATAAACCAGGCGGTTAGAGTGAGCAGGAGTCATTATTCCTCGGGGTCGTCAGCGATGGGGTGAAGAGAAAGCGGGCCAGCCTGCGCCAGAGAGCGTCCGGCAGTGCGGCGGGCACCCTGATCGGCATCCGCGCAGGACAGCGTCACGGAAACGGCGCAAAATCAGAGGGTTCGGATGCCGGGGAGTATACGTCTCTGCTGACAGCAAAACAGCCTTCTTTACGGAATCCTGACATTCCGTCTGCCACAAAAAGGCCGCCATAAACTTGATAAACCTGCATTTATGTTCCAGGCTTGATGCCACATGGACAATAAATGAGGAACAACAAGATGAAGAAGGTGATGGGATGTATCGCTGCGGCGCTGACACTGGCGGCACTGTCTGGTTGTACGACTTACGATCGTGCGGAAAGCTACGTGACTAAGCCAGTCGTTAAGGATGTTAAAAAGGGGATGACCCGCGATCAGGTTCGTCAGATCGCCGGTTCGCCTTCAACTGAAATTACCATGGTTCACGCGCGCGGCACCTGCCAGACGTATGTTCTGGGTCAGCGCGACGGTAAAGCACAGACTTACTTCGTGAGCTATAACGACACCGGCCGTGTTATGAACTACGGCTTCCAGAGCTGCGCGGAATATGACACCGATCCGCAGGTTCAGCAGTAATCGCTGCTTCTGAATGGTAAACGGCCCGTCTTCATGACGGGCCGTTTTTCGTTGGGGCACTGTTTCATGCCCTCCGGCGCGAAGAGTGGATGGCAAGCCTGCCGTTACAGACCTGCCGGGCGCGGCACCTCGACATAATCGCCGTCAATCTGCCGCTGGTAGTAGTGGCCATCCTGCACATAAAAACGCCTGCCGTTAAAATCCAGCACCCGCATCTCACCGCTGATCCGTGTCTCTGGCGGTGGCGCCACCACCACATACTCCTCACCGTGACGCTGATAATAGTTGCCGTTGAGCAGGTAGTAGGTCAGCCCGCCAATCAATACGGCGGTGGCGGCCTCGGGCAGAAAGCGCAACGGACCTGGCCCTCCCCAGCGCGGACCGGGGCCACCGTGCCGGCCCCATCCCTCATGCGGTCCCCATCCTCCTGGCGGGCCCCAGCCGCCGGGATGCGCAGAAGCCAGGGCGGGCGCTAAGAGTGTCAGCGTCAGAAGTGAGGCGATCATTTTTTTCATCGGGCATTCTCCACAGACGAGTGGAGGCAGAATTCGCTTTTTACAGAAGAAAGACAAGCGCTAAAGCGGCGGATTTTCGCCTGTTTACCACGCTTAACGCTTTCTTAACGGCGTCGCCATGAACAGGGAAGATTATGGAGAGCGGGAAGGGATTAACCTGGCGCGGATGCGCCAGGTTGAGCAGAGATTAGCGGTGCGCCAGTTCGGCGTGGTCGTCACTTTCCAGCACGCGCCTGTCGGTCAGGCCTAACCAGCGGCTGGTGAGTGAACCGGCGGTCATGGATCCATTGACGTTCAGGGCGGTACGGCCCATATCGATCAGCGGCTCGATAGAGATCAGCAGCGCAACCAGGGTCACCGGCAGGCCCATCGCAGGCAGCACAATCAGGGCGGCAAACGTCGCACCGCCGCCGACACCGGCCACACCGGCTGAACTCAGGGTGACGATCCCGACCAGCGTCGCAATCCACAGCGGATCAAACGGGTTAATGCCAACCGTAGGCGCCACCATCACCGCCAGCATGGTCGGATAGAGACCGGCACAGCCGTTCTGGCCGATCGTGGCACCAAAGGAGGCTGCAAAGCTCGCCACAGACTCTGGCACGCCCAGGCGACGGGTCTGAGTCTCTACGCTCAGCGGAATGCTGGCGGCGCTGGAGCGGCTGGTAAAGGCGAAGGTAATCACCGGCCACACTTTACGGAAGAAGCGCAGCGGGTTGATGCCGTTTACCGACAGCAGCAGGGCATGAACCGCAAACATTATCGCCAGGCCGAGGTAAGAGGCGACCACAAAGCTGCCCAGCTTGATGATGTCCTGCAGGTTAGAACCGGCCACGACTTTAGTCATCAGCGCCAGCACGCCATACGGCGTCAGCTTCATCACTAAACGCACCAGCTTCATGACCCACGACTGCAGGGTGTCAATCGCCACCAGCACCCGCTGACCTTTCTCCTGGTCATCTTTCAGCAGTTGCAGAGCGGCCATCCCCAGGAAGGCGGCAAAAATGACCACGCTGATGATGGAGGTCGGATTAGCACCGGTCAGATCGGCAAACGGATTTTTCGGGATAAAGGAGAGCACCAGCTGAGGCACGCTCAGGTCGGAGACCTTGCCGACATAGTTGCTCTGGATCGCACTCAGGCGTGCGGTTTCCTGGACACCCTGCACCAGACCTTCCGCGCTGAGGCCAAACAGACCGGTCACGAAGACGCCGACCAGCGCAGAAATCGCGGTGGTAAAGAGCAGTACGCCAATGGTCAGTACGCTGATTTTTCCCAGCGACGAGGCGTTATGCAGACGGGCGACCGCACTCAGAATCGAGACGAACACCAGCGGCATGACGACCATCTGCAGCAGCTGGACATAGCCATTGCCAACGATGTTAAACCAGCTGATCGACGCTTTGACCACGGCGCTGTTTTCACCGTAGATCAGCTGCAGCACCAGGCCGAACAGCACACCGATCACCAGACCGATCAACACTTTCTTCGACAGGCTCCAGCTATGGCGGCTGAAGCGGGAGAGTAATACCAGCAGCACCACGAAGGCCGCGATATTAAGCGTAAGAGGAAGGTCCATACCGAAACTCCAGAGTAATGCGGCCTGTCGTCCTGGAGAGGCCGCATAATGTTAATCACGAATTAAGACAGCAGGAATGGTAACAGCAGCCGGAGAGGCTGCCTTATATCCAAATGGCATGGTTTATAACTAACTGTTGATTTTTGCGGGTTTATTGCGCGGTATGACTGGAAATTAACCGTCCGACCCCATTCTGCAGCGTATCGAACAGCTGGGTCGGCCAGCCGTTTGCACCAAAGGAAGGCATTCCCACCGGAAACCAGAGCGCATAGCCCACCAGACCCAGACACAATACCCGCTCAAGCTGATTGCCTTTCTGGCTGCGCAGAATCGGCAGGCGGAAGCGCCAGCGGCAGGGCCACAGCAGTGGCACCCCCGCAGGCGTCAGCATATCGGCCACAATATGGCTGAGGTAGCCCAGGGTCAGGCCCTGTAAGACATCAGGCGGTATGGGGGACGACTTGGGCAGGTTAATCTGAAAAAGCCATAAACCGGCGGCCACCGCCAGCAGGCTATGGGTAAAGCCCCGGTGACCAAAAGCGCGCGCAATCGGCTGTGAGAGCCAGCGCAGCCGCTGTCCCAGCAGAGATTTAGGGTGATCGATGTCGGGCAACAGACATGTCAGCAGGGCTGAGGGAACGAGATGCCACCAGTCGGCCTGCGCCAGAACCGGGGTCAGCTCCGCACGTTTGGCAAAAATAGCGCTGGCAATGGCAAAAATGATGTGGCCTTCGCCCGTCATGATAGAACCTGGATGCTAAGAAACTGTCGATGCATCCAGTATAGGGATTTATCCAGTAAATGAGAACATGTGACGCTGTAACTAACAGTGAATTTTTTTACAGGGCGAGCCGCGGCATGTCACGGCTCACCCCGTCTTCTAGCGGGCCAGCCAGCCGCCATCAACCGCCAGCGTGTAACCATTAATATAGTCTGCTGCAGACGAGGCCAGAAAGACCACCGGCCCCATCATGTCATCCGGCACGCCCCAGCGGCCTGCCGGAATACGGTCAAGGATCTCAGCGCTGCGCGCCGCATCTTTGCGCAGGGGTTCGGTATTATCGGTCGCCATGTAGCCCGGCGCGATAGCATTAACATTGATGCCATGCCGTCCCCACTCGTTAGCCATCAGACGGGTTAAGCCCATGACAGCGCTTTTTGAGGCGGTGTAAGAGGGAACGCGAATGCCTCCCTGAAACGAGAGCATGGACGCAATATTAATGATTTTGCCGCCGCTTCCCTGCGCGATAAACCGCTGCGCGATTTGCTGTGATAGGAAAAACACCGTCTTGCAGTTGATGTTCATCACATCATCCCAGTCCTGCACGCTGAATTTCAGGGCATCCTCACGACGGATAATCCCGGCATTGTTGACCAGGATATCCACTCTGCCTGCCGCGGCGACCGCCTCTTCCGCGACCTGCGGGATGACCTCAGGAGACATCAGATCGGCTGAAACGGACCAGAAGCGGCGGCCAAGTGCTTCCACTTTATGCTGCGTGTCAGCCGGTTCGATGCGGTTGATGCCCACTATGTCGCAGCCAGCCTGCGCCAGCCCCAGTGCCATCCCCTGGCCAAGCCCGGTATTACAGCCGGTCACGATGGCGACTTTGCCTGTTAAATCAAATCTGTTCAGTACCATTCGGCTTGTCCTCCGCTTAACGCAGTTCGCTAATTCTGACCGCGTCCATATCATCAAAGACCTGATTCTCACCCACCATTCCCCAGATAAAGGCGTAACGCTGGGTACCGACACCCGCGTGTATCGACCAGCTGGGAGAGATCACCGCCTGCTCGTTATGAACCAGCAGATGACGGGTTTGCTGCGGCTCTCCCATCATATGGAAGACGGCGTGATCTTCGCTCATGTCGAAATAGAAATAGACTTCCATGCGGCGTTCGTGGGTGTGACAGGGCATGGTGTTCCAGAGACTGCCCTCATGCAGCCTGGTCAGGCCCATTGTGAGCTGACAGGTAGGCAACACGTCGGGCACGAAAAATTTGTGTATGGTGCGGCGATTAGCGCTTGCCGCATCGCCCAGCGTGGCGTTGACCGCCTCCTGCAGCGTGATCTTTCTGTCCGGAAAGGTGGTGTGCGCCGGTGCACTGTTGAAATAAAATTTTGCGGGCTGCGATGCGTCGAGGCTGCGAAACAGCAGATCGCGCGCCCCTTTGCCGATATAGAGCGCCTCTTCGTGACCGATTTCCCACGTTTTGCCATCCACCTCCACCAGACCCGGGCCGCCAATATTGATCATGCCCAGTTCACGGCGTTCGAGAAACCAGGCGACGCCCAGCTGTTTGCCCATCTCATCCCCCATCGTGACCGGCTGATTCACCGGCATGACGCCGCCCGTAATGATGCGGTCAATGTGGCTGTAGGTCAGGGTGTAGTGATCGGCGGTAAATATCTTTTCAATCAGAAATGCCTGGCGCAGTGCGTCAGTGTCGAGTTGTTTAGCGTGATCGCTGTGAATGCTCTGGCGAATGTCCATCTCGTGCCCCTCTGGAGTCAGGTTATTCATCCCCCGATCAGGGGACGATGTGGGCATCTTAGGCAGGGTGAGACAGTGATTCAATAAAAATGAAACGCTGTTTTAATTTTTTGAGATTCAGATCAACCGCAGAACGCCTGAGCAAAAAAAAGCCCGCTTAAAGCGGGCGGGGGGTCAGCCTTTCAGATGGGTCGGGCTAAGCTGCGTCAGGGTGTCCAGCCGGACATCCGCCAGCGCCCAGCGCGGATCGTCGCGGTGCTCAGCGGCAGGTACCACAATCGACCGCATGCGGGCCGCTTTAGTGGCGATCATGCCGTTAAACGAATCCTCCAGCGTGACGCAGTTCAGCGGATCGATTCCCAGACTGGCGGCGGCATTGAGATAGACCTGCGGATGGGGCTTGCTGTAGGGCAGGGCTTCTGCGGAGGAGAGCACATCAAAATAGTGGCGCAGATTAAAGATCTCCAGCACCTGTTCCAGCATCGCCATCGGAGAGGCGGACGCCAGGCCAATCTTCAGTCCCTGCTCCTGACAGAGTTGCAGCGCGGTTTCCACGCCCGGCAACAGGGGGCGGGTCTGATCCACCAGCGTCATGGCGCGCACGATAATCCGCTCCGTGACCTCCTGCTGCGACGGACCCTGCCACGGCAGCGTTTCGTACCACATCCGCACCGTCTGGTCGATGCGCAAACCCAGCGTGTCGGGCATTTCACTGCGACGTGACAGGTCAACATCCAGCGTTGAAAAGATATCCAGTTCAGCCTGATCCCACAGCGGCTCAGAATCGATCAGTAAACCATCCATATCAAACAGGGCGGCGAGGACAGGGCGGTGATAGGGCATCAGAGGTCTCCTTTTAAAGTCGGTTTTACCATAGCATCATTCCCGGCTGGCGCACGCTTCGCCCGTCGGCCACGCTTTATTTGGGAAATTTCTTCATTGGCAGGTAGACTTACGGCAAATCGGATTTCGGGTTCAGGAGATATTATGACCTATCAACAGGCTGGCCGCATCGCCATCCTTAAGCGTGTGGCAGGCTGGGTGCTCTTTCTGGTGGCGCTGCTGTCGACCATTATTTCGGTGCTGAGCTTTATGTTTAAGCACAGTGAGAAGCAGCCCGGTATCGACGCGGTAATGCTCGATTTTGTTCATGTTATCGTCGATATGCTTCGCTTTAACACCCCCTTCCTGAACATCTTCTGGCACAACTCCCCGGTGCCGGAATTTAATGGTCAGATGAACCTGGGATTCTGGCTGATCTACATCCTGATTTTTGTCGGACTGGCCCTGGAGTCATCCGGCGCGCGCATGGGGCGTCAGGCCCGTCATGTCAGAGAGGGCATTGAAGATCAGATGATCCTGGAGCATGCAAAGGGCAGCGAAGGGCGAAGCCGTCAGCAACTGGAAGAGAAGGTGCGCGTACCCCGTCACACCATCTTCCTGCAGATCTTCCCGCTTTACATCCTGCCCGTGGTCATTGCGGTAGCCGGTTATTTCGTGCTGTCGCTGCTCGGCTTTATCTGAGGGCGTCGTCAGGCCGGTCTGGCCTGACTGGCGCTCAGCGCATCCTCTTCCAGCAACTGGCCGATGGCGAACTGTGCGTCGTCCGGCCAGTGCCCGCCAAAGACGTTAGCCCGGTTAAGCAAATAGTAGAGCTGATAGACCGGCAGACGCTGCGAGAACCCATCCGGTAACGGCCAGACCGACTGATAGCCGTCATAAATCTGACGCGGCAGGTCGGGGTACCAGCTCAGCATGGCTAAATCGCACTCCCGGTCGCCCCAGTAGCAGGCAGGATCGAACACCCAGGGGCCACTGTGGCTGCTGGCACAGTTGGCTGGCCAGAGGTCGCCATGCAGCAGCGACGGCTGCGGATGATGGGAGGCCAGCACCCGCTGCACGGCGGCAATGATCAGCTCGGTATCCCCGTAGAGCACCCCTTTTTCTGCCGCCAGCTGTAACTGCCAGCCGATGCGCTGCTCGGCAAAAAAGACCGACCAGCGGCGCAGCCAGCTGTTGGGCTGAGGAGTCGTGGTGATGTTGTTGTCGAAATCGAGACCGAACTGTGTCTGCTCGCTCCACTGATGAAGGTGCGCCAGCTGCTGCCCGAGCCGCCAGGCACTCTGCTCATCAAGTGGCTGAGGCGGAATATATTCCAGCAGCAGGAAACTCTCCTCGCGGTGCTGGCCTACGCCATAGACCTCCGGCACGCGAACCGTGCCGGTGCGCGCCAGCAGCGCCAGCTGGTCAGCTTCCCAGGTGAAGAGTGACAGCCTGTCCCGGCTGTTACTTTTGACGAACACGTCGTGATCACCGTAGCGGATACGCCAGGTGGGATGGATGTCGCCGCCGGCCAGGGCGTGACGTTCGGTGATTTCGGCATTGCCTAACTGCTCGCTTAACAGACGACTAATGGCTGACCACATTGGGCTATCCTCGTTATTCGCTGCGTAAGACAGATTGTACTGCGTAAATATTCACCAAAACCAGCCCGATTGCACCTCTTATTCTGGTGCGGAGCGGGTGGGGCGATGTTCAGCGGTGTCGCGCAAAAACGCTTCGAAGGTCGTCACGGTCACGTCCGGCCGCTGACCCAGCACGCTTTCACCCGCCGCAGTGGCCTGCTGCTGCAGCGCTTCAGGCGACAGCGGGCTGACAATACCAAAGCTGTTGGTCCCGAGTTCATGCGGGTGGCCCTCATCGTCAGCCAGGGTGGTGGTGAAACCGGCCGCCGTCATGGCGCTGGTCAGCTCCAGGATGTCGCTTAATCCCGATTCCTGATAGTGAAAGGTCACGATATAGCGTGTTAGGGCGTTGTTGCTCATGAGGCACCTCCGGGGAAGGGAAACTGAACTGAGCGTAGACCATGGTGAAAAATCAGGCGAATTATGAAGGGGATGCGCGGTGTCTGCCGTGATGCCGGACGTAAATTCCTGTCAGGCAGGTGCGCGGGGGGGAAAAATCTTCTGCGGCTACGGCTATCTTTTCCCTTTCGCAGCACTATAATGCGCGACGTTAATCAGATGAGTCCCAATTAACACGTGTTGCAGGGCTGATTCCACGCATTTCGGGTGAGTTAATATTTTTTTACAAAACTTACCGTAAATTGCATTGAATGCCGGGCAAAACGCTTCAGACTCTTCGTTTTTTAAACTGTCGCACGGATCACATTTAATGAAAGCCTATAACAAGCTGTCTGCTGTTCTTCTGCTCTCCGCCGGAGCATTTTGTCACCAGGCACTGGCCGATAACGCCGTATTCACCTCAATGGATGACCCCTCTACGGCGAAAAAGCCGTTTGAAGGCTCAGCTGCTGCGGGATACCTGGCGCAAACCGGTAACACCACCAGTTCATCAATGACCGCTCAGACTAATATGACCTGGTATCAGTCATCAATGGCTTACAGCTTGTGGGGTAACGCGGCCAACACCTCGTCAAACGATGAGCGCTCTTCCGAGACCTATAGCATCGGCGGCCGTTCACGTTACAACGTCAGCAACTATGACTACCTGTTTGGTCAGGCGAGCTGGTTAAGCGATCGTTTCAATGGTTACGATTCGCGTGACGTTCTGACAGCCGGTTACGGTCGTCAGATCCTGAACGGTCCGGTGCATTCACTGCGTGCGGAATTTGGTCCGGGTGTGCGCTACGACGATTTCCACGATGGCGGCCACGAAACCAAAGCGCTGGGCTATGGCGCGGTCAGCTATCAGTGGCAGCTCACTGACACCACCAAATTTGTCCAGGGTGTGTCTGTGCTGAGCAGCTTCGGTGAAGATACCACCGTGAACTCTGAAACCGGCCTGCAGGTGGCAATTAACAGCCACTTCGCCCTGAAGCTGGCGTACAACGTGACCTGGAACAACAATCCGCCGGAATCTGCGCCGGATCGCACCGACACCAAAACCTCGGTTATGCTCTCCTACGCGATGTAAGCGCAATTTTACCCGTGGTCTGCCCGGCGGCCTGACACTCTGTCAGGCCGCTTTTTTTTGATCTCTCCACGGCTTAGCAAAAAGGGGATGGTTTTTCTCGACCAGGAAAACTGCTATCATCTGCCCCGCACGGCAATCCTGGCGACATTCCGACAATGTGGGTCTGATGTTACGCCAGGTCACCCATTTTACATGACGTTGCATGTAGGCTTTCGTGTGGCCTACCACTGCAAATAAGGATTAGAAATGCCTGTAATTACGCTTCCTGATGGCAGCCAGCGTGTGTTCGACCGCCCTGTCAGTGTGATGGATATCGCGCTGGACATCGGGCCGGGTCTGGCGAAAGCCTGTATCGCTGGCCGCGTGAACGGTGAACTGGTTGATGCGGTCGATCCCATCACCGAAGACGCCGCCGTAGCGATTATCACTGCAAAAGATGAAGCCGGTCTGGAAATCATCCGTCACTCCTGCGCGCACCTGTTAGGGCATGCCATCAAGCAGCTGTGGCCGGATACGAAAATGGCGATTGGCCCGGTCATTGATAACGGCTTCTATTATGATGTCGACATCGATCGTACGCTGACCCAGGAAGATATCGACCTGCTGGAAAAACGCATGCATCAGCTGGCTGAGACCAACTACGATGTGGTGAAGAAAAAGGTCAGCTGGCAGGAAGCCCGTGACGTCTTTGCGGCGCGCGGCGAAATCTACAAAACCACCATTCTTGATGAAAACATCAGCCACGACGATAAGCCTGGCCTCTATCATCATGAAGAATATGTCGACATGTGCCGCGGTCCGCACGTGCCGAACATGCGGTTTTGCCATCACTTTAAACTGCAGAAGATCTCCGGTGCTTACTGGCGCGGCGACAGCAGCAACAAGATGCTGCAACGCATCTATGGCACCGCATGGGCAGACAAAAAGCAGCTGGCAGCCTATCTGCAGCGTCTGGAAGAGGCGGCAAAGCGTGACCATCGCAAGATTGGTAAGCAGCTGGATCTCTACCACATGCAGGAAGAAGCACCTGGTATGGTCTTCTGGCATAACGACGGCTGGACCATCTTCCGCGAGCTGGAAGTGTTTGTCCGCAGCAAGCTGAAAGAGTACCAGTACCAGGAAGTGAAGGGTCCGTTCATGATGGACCGCGTCCTGTGGGAAAAAACCGGGCACTGGGAAAACTATAAAGAAGCGATGTTCACCACCTCGTCTGAGAACCGTGAATATTGCATTAAACCGATGAACTGTCCGGGACACGTTCAGATCTTTAATCAGGGTCTGAAATCGTACCGTGACCTGCCGCTGCGTATGGCCGAGTTCGGCAGCTGTCACCGTAATGAGCCATCAGGTGCGCTGCATGGCCTGATGCGTGTACGCGGCTTTACTCAGGATGATGCCCACGTCTTCTGCACAGAAGAGCAGGTGCGTGACGAAGTGAACAGCTGTATCCGCATGGTTTATGACATGTACAGCACCTTCGGCTTCGAAAAGATTGTGGTCAAACTCTCTACCCGTCCTGAGAAGCGCATCGGCACCGATGAGATGTGGGACCGCGCCGAGGAAGATCTGGCTGCCGCGCTGAACGAAAACAACATTGAGTTTGAGTTCCAGCCAGGCGAAGGTGCCTTCTACGGCCCGAAAATTGAGTTTACCCTGTACGATTGTCTTGATCGCGCCTGGCAGTGTGGAACCGTTCAGCTAGACTTCTCCCTGCCAAAACGTCTTGAAGCGACGTATGTGGGTGAAAATAACGATCGTCAGACGCCTGTGATGATTCACCGTGCGATTTTGGGATCGATGGAACGCTTCATCGGTATTCTGACCGAAGAGTTTGCTGGTTTCTTCCCAACCTGGCTGGCACCACAGCAGGTCGTGGTTATGAATATTACCGATGGACAAGCGGAATATGTTGAGTCTTTAACGCGTAAGCTGCAGAATGCTGGCATTCGTGTGAAGGCAGACTTGAGAAATGAGAAGATAGGCTTTAAAATCCGCGAGCACACATTACGTCGCGTCCCTTATATGCTGGTCTGCGGTGATAAAGAGGTGGAAGCAGGCAAAGTTGCCGTTCGCACCCGCCGTGGTAAAGACCTGGGGTCGATGGATGTCGATCTCTTTGTTGAGAAGTTGCAACAAGAGATTCGCAGCCGAAATCTTCATCAACTGGAGGAATAAAGTATTAAAGGCGGAAAACGAGTACTACCGACGCGTCCGAACAAAATTAACAGCGAAATCCGCGCAACTGAAGTGCGCTTAACGGGCATGGATGGCGAGCCACTTGGCATCGTCTCATTACGCGAAGCTCTGGAAAAAGCCGAGGAATCGGGTGCTGACTTAGTCGAAATTAGCCCGAACGCCGAACCGCCGGTTTGCCGTATTATGGATTACGGCAAGTTCCTCTACGAAAAAAGCAAATCTTCTAAGGAACAGAAGAAGAAGCAAAAAGTTATTCAGGTTAAGGAAATTAAATTCCGTCCTGGAACCGATGATGGCGACTATCAGGTCAAACTACGCAACCTGATTCGCTTTCTGGAAGATGGCGATAAAGCCAAAATCACGCTGCGTTTCCGTGGTCGTGAGATGGCGCACCAGCAGATCGGTATGGAAGTGCTTAACCGCGTCCGTAAAGACCTGTGTGAAGATCTGGATTTGGCCATTGTCGAATCCTTCCCTTCGAAGATCGAAGGCCGCCAGATGATCATGGTGCTCGCTCCTAAGAAGAAACAGTAGGCTTTCAAGTAACATTAACCGCGCAGCGTTCGCGTTGTGCGGTTTTCTGTTCGCCTGTCTGGGTCATGTTATCAACAATGCGAAGTGGATATTTTTAAAAATGCCAAAGATTAAAACTGTACGTGGCGCGGCTAAGCGCTTCAAGAAGACCGCTTCTGGCGGCTTCAAGCGTAAACACGCAAACCTGCGTCATATTCTGACCAAAAAATCTACTAAGCGTAAACGTCACCTGCGCCCTAAAGGCATGGTGTCAAAAGGCGATCTGGGTCTGGTTTCTGCCTGCCTGCCGTACGCATAAGTCCATTTTTTTTAAACAGAATATAGAACAGGAGAGCTCACATGGCTCGCGTTAAACGTGGTGTAGTTGCTCGCGCACGTCACAAAAAAATCTTAAAACAAGCTAAAGGCTATTACGGTGCACGTTCACGTGTTTACCGCGTTGCCTTCCAGGCTGTTATCAAAGCTGGTCAGTATGCTTACCGTGACCGTCGTCAGCGTAAGCGTCAGTTCCGTCAGCTGTGGATCGCGCGTATCAACGCAGCGGCTCGTCAGAACGGCATGTCTTACAGCCGTTTCATCAATGGTCTGAAAAAAGCAGCCATTGAGATCGACCGTAAGATCCTGGCCGATATCGCCGTATTCGACAAAGTGGCCTTCACTGCACTGGTCGAAAAAGCGAAATCAGCTCTGGCGTAAGTCAGATAAAAAAGGGAGCTTGCTCCCTTTTTTATTGCCTGTAAGCTGCGCAAAAGATTGACATTTTCGTCTCCGCGCATTTCAATAGTGCCCTCGTAAAGCATGACAAGGTAACTGCAAGCATGAATGCTGCTATTTTCCGTTTCTTTTTTTACTTTAGCGCCTGACATCCGGGGGCTTTTGCGCATAAGAAAAGAAACGAAAAATCGCGCTAAAAGCCTCCCTCGTGGAGGCTTTTTTGTTTCTGGCGTTAGCATACTGGACCGGCAGGTCCCAACAAGAACTGACCAGCCTGACTGGAAAAAGAGGAAATTATGTCCCAACTTGCAGAACTGGTGGCCAGCGCCACGGCGGCTATCGACGGGGCGACAGATATCGCCGCCCTTGACGCGGTGCGCGTCGAATATCTCGGTAAGAAAGGGCATCTGACATTACAGATGACCACCTTACGCGAGTTGCCTGCTGAAGAGCGCCCTGCAGCCGGTGCGGTAATCAACGAAGCGAAACAGCAGGTCACCGACCGCCTGAACGCGCGTAAAGAGGCGCTGGAATCGGCGGCGCTGAATGCGCGTCTGGCGGAAGAGACCATCGATGTGTCACTGCCGGGTCGCCGCATTGAAAATGGCGGCCTGCATCCGGTCACCCGCACGATGGATCGCATTGAGACCTTCTTCGGTGAGTTAGGCTTTGCTGTCGTCACCGGGCCGGAAATTGAAGATGATTATCATAACTTTGATGCACTCAATATTCCTGCTCACCACCCGGCTCGTGCCGATCACGATACCTTCTGGTTTGACGCCACCCGTCTGCTGCGTACCCAGACTTCCGGCGTGCAGATCCGTACTATGCAGGCTCAGCAGCCGCCGATTCGTATCATCGCGCCAGGCCGCGTCTACCGTAACGATTACGATCAGACCCACACGCCGATGTTCCATCAGATGGAAGGACTGATCGTGGATAAAAACATCAGCTTTACCAATCTCAAAGGCACGCTGCACGATTTCCTGAACAACTTCTTCGAAGAAGATTTGCAGATTCGTTTCCGTCCGTCCTACTTCCCGTTTACTGAGCCTTCAGCAGAAGTGGACGTCATGGGTAAAAACGGCAAGTGGCTGGAAGTGCTGGGCTGCGGCATGGTGCACCCTAATGTGCTGCGCAATGTCGGCATTGACCCGGAAGTTTACTCCGGTTTCGCCTTTGGTATGGGCATGGAGCGTCTGACCATGTTGCGCTATGGCGTGACCGATCTGCGCGCATTCTTCGAAAACGATTTACGTTTCCTCAAACAATTTAAGTAAGGGCAGGTTATCCAATGAAATTCAGTGAACTCTGGTTACGCGAATGGGTAAATCCAGCCCTGGACAGCGCCGCGCTGTCTGAACAAATCACCATGGCCGGTCTGGAAGTGGATGGCGTTGAGGCCGTCGCCGGTGCGTTCCACGGTGTCGTGGTTGGCGAAGTGGTGGAGTGCGGTCAGCATCCGAATGCTGACAAACTGCGTGTGACCAAAATTAATGTGGGCGGTGACCGTCTGCTGGATATCGTCTGCGGCGCGCCGAACTGCCGTCAGGGACTGAAAGTCGCTGTCGCCACCGTAGGTGCCGTGCTGCCGGGTGATTTCAAAATCAAAGCGGCCAAGCTGCGCGGTGAGCCATCAGAAGGGATGCTCTGCTCTTTCTCCGAGCTGGGAATCAGCGACGACCACAACGGCATTATTGAACTGCCTGCCGATGCGCCCGTGGGCACCGACATCCGCGCCTGGCTTCAGCTGGATGACAACACCATTGAAATCAGCGTCACGCCTAACCGCGCGGACTGTCTGGGCCTGATCGGTATCGCGCGTGATGTGGCGGTGCTGAACGGTCTGCCGCTGAACAAGCCAGAGATTCAGCCGGTCGCTGCCACGCTGAGTGACACCTTCCCGATTCAGGTTGATGCGGTGGAGGCCTGTCCGCGCTACCTGGGTCGCGTAGTGAAAGGCGTTAACGTTGGTGCGGCCACGCCATTGTGGATGAAAGAGAAGCTGCGTCGCTGTGGTATCCGCTCAATCGATCCGGTGGTGGATATCACCAACTATGTGCTGCTGGAACTGGGTCAGCCGATGCACGCCTTCGACCTCGATCGTCTTAACGGCGGCATCGTGGTGCGCATGGCGAAAGAGGGCGAAAAGCTGACGCTGCTGGATGGCACTGAAGCCAGCCTGCAGGCAGACACGCTGGTCATCGCCGATCACCAGCAGGCGCTGGCGATGGCGGGTATCTTCGGTGGCGAACATTCGGGCGTGAACAGCGAAACGCAGAACATTCTGTTTGAGTGCGCCTGGTTTGACCCGCTGGCGATCACCGGCCGCGCCCGTCGTCACGGTCTGCACACCGACGCGTCACATCGCTATGAGCGAGGCGTTGATCCGGCGCTGCAACATATCGCGCTGGAGCGTGCAACCGCGCTGCTGCTCTCCATCTGCGGGGGTGAAGCCGGCCCGATCATCGATCAGACGCATCAGGCCGCCTTGCCGGTTCCGGCGACGATCACCCTGCGCCGGGAAAAACTGGATCGCCTGATTGGTCATGTCATCGCCGATGAGCAGGTTACCGATATTCTGACCCGTCTCGGCTGCGACGTCACGACAGGCGAAGGTGAGTGGCAGGCGATCGCCCCGAGCTGGCGCTTCGACATGGCGATTGAGGAAGATCTGGTTGAAGAGGTGGCCCGCGTTTACGGCTACAACAACATCCCGAACGTGCCGGTGCAGGCGGGGCTGGTCATGACTCAGCATCGCGAAGCGAACCTGTCGCTGAAACGCGTGAAAAACCTGCTGGTGGATAAGGGGTATCAGGAAGCGATTACCTACAGCTTCGTTGATCCGAAGGTTCAGCAGCTGCTGCATCCGGGTGAAGAGGCGCTGCTGCTGCCAAGCCCGATCTCCAGCGAGATGTCGACCATGCGTCTCTCCCTGTGGACCGGCCTGCTCAGCGCAGTCGTCTACAACCAGAACCGTCAGCAGAGTCGCGTACGTCTGTTTGAGAGCGGCTTACGCTTTGTGCCCGACACGCAGGCAGATTTAGGCATCCGTCAGGATCTTATGCTGGCCGGTGTTATCAGCGGAAACCGTGTTGAAGAACACTGGGATCTGGCGCGCCAGGCAGTTGACTTCTATGATTTAAAAGGCGATTTAGAGTCGCTGCTCGATTTAACCGGCAAACTGGATGCGATCAGCTTCCGGGCTGAAGCCAATCCGGCGTTGCATCCGGGACAGAGCGCGGCGATTTATTTGCACGATGAACGAATCGGATTTATCGGAGTCGTTCATCCTGAGCTGGAACGTAAGCTGGATCTCAACGGCCGCACCTTAGTCTTTGAACTGCTTTGGAATAAGGTCGCAGACCGCGTCCTGCCTGACGCGCGCGAGATTTCTCGCTTCCCGGCTAACCGTCGTGATATTGCTGTTGTGGTGGCTGAAAACGTCCCTGCAGCAGATATCATCGCGGAGTGTAAGAAAGTTGGCGTAAATCAGGTAGTTGGCGTAAACTTGTTTGACGTGTACCGCGGTAAGGGCGTTTCTGAGGGCTTCAAGAGCCTCGCAATCAGCCTGATTTTGCAGGATACCAGCCGGACACTCGAAGAAGAGGAGATTGCCGCGACCGTTGGCAAATGTGTTGCGGCATTAAAAGAGCGATTCCAGGCAACCTTGAGGGATTGAACCTATGGCGCTTACAAAAGCTGAGATGTCAGAGTACCTGTTTGAGAAACTCGGGCTGAGCAAACGCGATGCCAAAGAGTTAGTAGAGCTGTTTTTCGAAGAGGTACGTCGCGCTTTGGAAAATGGAGAACAGGTAAAACTGTCTGGGTTTGGCAATTTTGACCTGCGTGACAAAAACCAGCGTCCTGGCAGAAACCCGAAAACGGGGGAAGATATTCCGATCACCGCGCGTCGCGTAGTGACATTCCGCCCGGGACAGAAGCTGAAAAGCCGCGTAGAGAACGCTACACCCAAAGAGACTGACTGAATTTCAGCGTTTCAAAAAGGCCGCGCAAGCGGCCTTTTTTCATGGTCTCACCCGCCGGTGACTGCGCTGGCGCGCCCGTCTGCCAGCAGGGCGCACACCGCCTCAACCACCTTTCTTTTTTCTGCAATCCCACTACAATCAAATCTCTGTTTTCTCAGCAAATCCAGCCTATGTCTCTGCTTGACCCGCTCGCGCTTCAGGCCGACCAGCGCGGCCAGAAATGGCTTATTACTTTAGCTCTTATGCTGCTTGCGCTGCTCTGTGGCAGCCTGTGTGCCGGTGACAGCTGGATCGTGCCCTCAGAGTGGTTTACGGAGAGCGGCCGGCTCTTTGTCTGGCAGCTGCGGCTGCCGCGTAGTCTGGCGGTGATGCTGGTCGGTGCATCCCTGGCAGTGTGCGGCGTCGTGATGCAGGCGCTGTTTACCAATCCGCTGGCCGAGCCTGGCCTGCTGGGCGTCTCAAACGGAGCGGGCATCGGTCTGGTGCTGGGCGTGCTGCTGGGCAGCGGCTCGCTGTGGAGCCTCGGCCTGGCCGCGATGGCCGGAGCACTCATGATTACGCTGATCCTGCTCTGTTTCGCGCACCGTCAGCTCTCGGTGACCCGGCTGTTACTCACGGGCGTGGCGCTGGGGATTATCTGCAGTGCCATCATGACCTGGGCTGTTTACTTCAGCACCAGCCTCGACCTGCGTCAGCTGATGTACTGGATGATGGGCGGCTTCAGCGGCATTGACTGGCGCTATGGCGGAATGATGCTGGCGCTGCTGCCGGTGATGCTGGCCCTGAATGCGACGGGACCCATACTGAATCTGCTGGCGCTGGGGGAAATCTCCGCTCGTCAGCTCGGTCTCTCTCTTTTCTACTGGCGCAATCTGCTGGTGCTGGCGATGGGCTGGCTGGTCGGTATCAGCGTTGCCATGGCCGGTGCCATTGGTTTTGTCGGGCTGGTGATCCCGCACCTGCTGCGGCTGAGCGGCATCAGCGATCACCGTTATCTGCTGCCCGCCTCTGCGCTGGCTGGCGCAGGCGTGCTGTTAGCGGCCGATATCGTCGCGCGTCTGGCGCTGACATCGGCCGAATTACCGATAGGCGTGGTCACGGCGACACTCGGCGCGCCGCTGTTTATTCTTTTACTGGTAAAATCTTCGCGCTAGCTTTCGGCTGGCTACTCTGCATCCACAACAGGAATTCAGCATGAACATTTATGACACTGAACTGGTTACGCTTGATGGTGAAAAAACCACGCTCTCTGCGTGGCAGGGCAAGGTACTGCTGGTGGTAAACGTCGCCTCGAAATGTGGCCTCACCCCGCAGTATGAGGAGCTGGAGAATCTGCAGAAGGCCTGGCAGGATCACGGCTTCAGCGTACTGGGTTTTCCCTGCAATCAGTTTCTGGAGCAGGAGCCTGGCAGCAGCGAAGAGATCAAAACCTTCTGCAGCACCACCTATGGCGTGACATTCCCGATGTTTGCCAAAACCGACGTTAATGGGGAAGGGCGTCACCCGCTCTATGCTCAGATGATCGCAGCCTGTCCTGACGCCGTTCGTCCCGAAGGCAGCGGTTTTTACGAGCGTCAGGTGAGCAAAGGGCGCGGACCGAAAGCGCCGGGCGACATCCTGTGGAACTTTGAAAAATTCGTTATTGGCCGGGATGGTCGCATTGTCCAGCGGTTCGCGCCTGATATGACGCCGGAAGATCCCATTATTCTGGAAACCATTAAACAGGCCCTGGCGAAATAGATGCTGCTGCGCCTGCAACAGGTGGCGCTCGCCGGGCGGCTGTGCTCACTGAACGGTGAGCTTGCCGCCGGTCAGTTGCTGCATGTCGCCGGTCCGAACGGCGCGGGAAAAAGCACGTTGCTCAGCGTTGTTGCCGGACTGGAGGGCGCGTCCGGCAGGATCGTGCTGGATAACCGTCCGCTGTCCGGGTGGAGCGGCCCGGCGCTGGCCCGGGCTCGCGGCTGGCTTCCCCAGCAGCAGGCCCCCCTGAGTCAGATGCCGGTCTGGCACTATTTACGGCTGCATCTGAAACAGAGGGGGGCGCAGGATGAAGATCGGCTCAGCACGCTGCTGCAGCAGCTTCAGCTGCAGGATAAACTCGCCCACTCACTGACCCGGCTCTCCGGCGGGGAGTGGCAGCGTGTCCGACTGGCGGCGGTCTGCCTGCAAATTGATCCGCGCATCAATCCAGACGGGCGGCTGCTGATTCTGGATGAGCCCATGACCGCGCTGGATATCGCCCAGCAGAAAGCGGTGGACGATCTGATCGCCGGACTCTGTGCGGCGGGCATCAGCGTGATCGCCAGCAGTCACGATCTCAACCACACGCTGCATCAGGCGAATCAGGTCTGGCTGATGGAGAGGGGACAGGTCATTGCGCAGGGCGAACCGGCCGCGGTTCTGACCCCGCAGCGGCTGACACCGCTTTATGGCATCGCCTTCCGGCAGATTGAGCTTGAAGGACGCAGGCTGCTGACCGTCCTGCCCTGACACTTGCTACCCGGCGGGCTTTACCGCTACATTAAACCGGTTGCAACTTCTGATAAGGACATTTGGCGATGCGCCTGGGTTTGCTGATTTTGATTCTGCTGCTGACGGGATGCAGTCATCACGCCCCGCCGATTAATGGTCGTCTCTCCGACTCAATTACCGTGATTGCAGAGCTGAACGACCAGCTCGGTCACTGGCACGGCACGCCCTATCGCTATGGCGGCATGAGCCGCAACGGTGTCGACTGCTCTGGCTTTGTCTATCTGACCTTCCGCGACCGCTTTGCGCTGCAACTGCCGCGCACCACCTCAGCACAGAGTGATATCGGCACCCGTATCAGTAAAGATGAACTGCTGCCCGGCGACCTGGTCTTCTTTAAAACCGGTCGCGGGGAGAATGGCCTGCATGTCGGCATCTACGACAGTGATAATGCCTTTATTCATGCTTCCACCAGCCAGGGGGTAATCCGCTCCTCGCTGGACAACGTCTACTGGCGCAAAGTCTTCTGGCAGGCTCGCCGTATTTAACCGGAGAGTCTGAAATAAGACTTAAGTCCAATTTAAAATAGAGAAAAAACAGCCGTTAAAAGTTTTATTTTAAATGACAGTTTTTGAGCGGGGATTTTATTAGGCATAATAAATGCTGGTTTAATTCCGCTAATAAGCGCAGTTTTGTCGTCACTATTTGGCTTAAGCGTCATCGCAGGCTGGCAAACGGTGGTGGAAGGGCAAAGAAGGTCGTCTCTTCAATGATTTGGCGCTATTGCCTGAGCCTGACCATTACTATACGATATCAACATCGCCGCATATTCTGGCATTAAAATGAAAATTCATCTTTCGGCCGACTATCAGTCGGAAATCTGGTTTTATCCTGTCTGTGATGCTGACGGACGGCTGGCTGCTGTTGAGCTGGTTACGCAGTTTGT
Organism: Pantoea anthophila; assembly: GCF_026104315.1. Classification (NCBI taxonomy): domain Bacteria; kingdom Pseudomonadati; phylum Pseudomonadota; class Gammaproteobacteria; order Enterobacterales; family Erwiniaceae; genus Pantoea; species Pantoea anthophila. The sequence continues at coordinate 2,192,523 of NZ_CP110473.1, read as the reverse complement.
GCATGAAAGTGCGCCGATCACACTGCCTCAGGATCTGCTGCTGCCGCAGCTCGATGAGTCGCAGCAGTTACGCCTGCTGCAAAGTCAGATTAGCCTGCTGGAGCAGAACCGTGCGTTATTTGAGTCGCACGACGTCTCCGCATTGATCCGTATTGATGAAGGGATGGCCCGGACGCTGCTGGCCAGCGAATTAGTGATGCGCAAAATAAAGCAGCTGCCCTTCATTCTGCTGAATATCACTGAAACGTTTCCGCAGCTGAAGCTCGGAAAAAATAATCCGCTGCTGGCGAGCCTGCATGATGAGTTTAATTTAGCGCTTTCCCATTTTGGGGCTGGCAAAACACCCTCGAATGCGGTCTACGATAATTTATTCAGCTGGATCTGTCTGGATAAAGAGTTTATTCACTCCCTGGCAAAGCGCGCGTCGTTTGTGCCGTTCATGCAGAGCATTATCGATAATTTCCGCACCCATTGTGACCGGCTGATTATTTGCGGCATCGACGATGATCGGCTGCTGGATAAAGTGAGCCAGCTCAGTGGGGTCGATTTTCAGGGCGCACTGTTCCCGGTGGTCAAATCTGACGCGTTGCGTTCCCTGATCCGCGCCGACAGTCGCCGACCCTCTTCTCAGCATCCTGGTTGATGGAACCTGTTTAATCCCCGGTATCAGCGTTACACTGAAGGTTTTGGCAAACCGACGTCTCGCTGAGCATCGCATGGGAGAAACAATGTCCTCAGGCAAGCTATCTTTTGACAATACCTGGTTCCGGGAGCTTACCGGATGCTATACCGCGCTTAACCCTACGCCGCTGGCAGGCGGACGCCTGCTCTATCATAACGCCCCGCTGGCCGCCTCAATGGGGCTGGATAGCGCACTCTTCGCCGGTAACGGGCATGACGTCTGGCACGGCGCGGCACTGCTGCCCGGTATGCAGCCACTGGCCCAGGTGTACAGTGGCCATCAGTTTGGCGTCTGGGCCGGTCAGCTGGGCGACGGGCGCGGCATCCTGCTGGGAGAACAGCGCACAGAGGATGGCGAGAAACTTGACTGGCACCTCAAGGGCGCGGGCCTGACCCCCTATTCCCGCATGGGGGATGGGCGGGCGGTGATCCGTTCCAGCGTTCGCGAGTTCCTGGCCTCTGAAGCATTGCACCATCTGGGGATCCCCACCACGCGCGCCCTGACCCTGTCGATTGGCGATGAGCCGGTTTACCGTGAAACGGCGGAGCGCGGTGCAATGCTGATGCGCATTTCACCCAGCCATCTGCGCTTTGGTCATTTCGAGCATTTCTTTTACAGCCAGCAGCAGGAGAAAGTGCAGCAGCTGGCCGACTACGCCATCCGCCATCACTGGCCGCATCTGGTGGAGGAGGCGAATCGCTATCAGCGCTGGTTTACCGACGTTGTGGTGCGCACTGCCCGGCTGATTGCGCTGTGGCAGAGCGTGGGCTTCGCGCATGGCGTGATGAATACGGACAACATGTCGATTCTGGGCCTGACCATCGACTATGGCCCCTATGGTTTTCTGGATGATTATCAGCCTGACTTTATCTGCAACCACAGCGACTATCAGGGGCGCTACAGTTTTGAAAATCAGCCAATGATAGGCATGTGGAACCTTAACCGTCTGGCCCATGCGCTGTCAGGGCTGCTGACGACTGAACAACTGCGCACGGCACTCAGCGCCTATGAACCTGAACTGATGCGGGTGTGGGGAGAGCGGATGCGGGCTAAACTCGGTTTACTGACTCAGCAGAGCAGCGACAATCAGATCCTGACCGACCTGCTGGCGCTGATGACGCAGGAGCACAGCGATTACACCCTGACGTTCCGGCAACTGAGTGAGACGCAACAGGCGGAAAGCCGCTCACCGCTGCGGGATGAGTTCATTGATCGTGAGACCTTTGACCGCTGGTATCAGCGCTACCGCAGCCGCCTGATGGATGAACAGGTCAGCGATGCGGAGCGTCAGGCGGTAATGAAGGCAGCAAACCCGGCGGTGATACTCAGAAATTACCTGGCACAGCAGGCGATTGAAGAGGCTGAGCAGGGAGAGCAGGGCGCGCTGGCGCGTCTGCACCAGGCGCTGCAGCAACCCTTCAGTGATGAAACAGCCGCCGACTATCGTCAGCGGCCACCAGACTGGGGTAAAACGCTTGAGGTGAGCTGCTCCAGCTGACAGAGACTCAGAGGCGGTGAGAAACCGCCTCGGCCAGCAGGGCGAGAACAGCTTCGCTATCCTCCCAGCCGAGGCAGGGATCGGTAATCGACTGGCCGTAAACCAGGGGCTCACCACTCACCACCTTCTGATTGCCCTCCTGCAGGAAACTTTCAATCATAACGCCCGCCACGGCACGCGATCCTGCTTTGATCTGCTCCGCGACATCCGCGGCCACATCCTTCTGACGACGGTGCTGCTTCAGGCAGTTGCCGTGACTGAAATCGATGACCAGCTGCTCTGGCAGATTAAAGGCTGACAGACTCTCAGCCGCCGCCGCGACGTCACTGGCATGATAGTTGGGCTGTTTACCGCCACGCAGAATCACATGACCATGCGGATTGCCGCTGGTCTGATAAATGGTCATCTGGCCCAGCTTATCCGGCGAGAGGAACATATGGCTGGCGCGTGCGGCACGAATCGCATCCACAGCAATCTGGACGTTGCCATCGGTGCCGTTTTTAAAGCCGACCGGGCAGGAGAGGGCGGAGGCCATTTCGCGGTGGATCTGGCTTTCAGTGGTGCGAGCGCCAATCGCGCCCCAGCTGATCAGGTCGGCAATAAACTGGCCTATCACCATATCCAGAAATTCGGTGGCGGTAGGCAGGCCCAGGGCGTTGATGTCGATCAGCAGCTTGCGGGCAATAGAGATGCCACGGTTCACATCATAACGACCATCCAGATCCGGATCGGAAATTAATCCTTTCCAGCCCACTACGGTGCGCGGCTTTTCAAAGTAAGCGCGCATAACAATCTCCAGTCGGTCGGCATAGCGACTGCGAAGCGCATTCAGGCGCTCAGCATACTCCAGCGCCGCTCGGGGATCGTGCAGCGAGCAGGGGCCGATCACCACCAGCAGGCGGGGATCTTCACCGGTCAGAATACGGGCAATACGTTTGCGGGCTGCAGTGACATTATCGGCAATCGCCGCAGAGACAGGGTGCTCAGCCGCCAGGCTGGCAGGCGTAATCAGATTACCAATGCGCGCGGTACGCAGTTCGTCAGTTTTATTCATGAGTTTCTCGAAAACGGTTCTTCGCAGCGGTGAAATACCGGGAAGTGATGGTGGTCACAATAAACCATCAGGGTGCGAATTCAACCCGGAATTTGATAATGAAATCAGAACCGACGGCAGCAACGCTTTACATCGTCTGCCCGCTCCCGCTTCCTAGTACATGCGGCGTGTCAGACCCATGATGTCGAGAATTTTTGTGGCTATCTCCTCCACCGAGTAGTTGGTGCTGTTCAGGTAACGGATCTGGTGGGTGCGGAACAGGGCCTCCACTTCGCCCACTTCCAGCCGGCACTGGCGCATTGAGGCGTAACGGGTATTTTCCGCCCGCTCCTGGCGGATGGCCGCCAGCCGTTCCGGATCGATGGTCAGCCCGAACAGCTTGTTCTGATGCGCGCGCAGGGCGGGCGGCAGCTTAAGGTTGTCCATGTCGTCAGCAATGAACGGGTAGTTGGCAGCACGGATACCAAACTGCATTGCCAGATAGAGGCTGGTGGGCGTCTTGCCGCAGCGTGAGACGCCGACGAGGATCACCTGCGCATCCTCCAGCCCGCGCAGCGAGATGCCGTCATCATGGGCCAGGGCGTAATCGATCGCCGCGATGCGGGCATCATATTTCCCCAGGTTACTGGCATCCAGACCGTGGGTGCGGTGAGCCACTGGCGCAGGCGCTAATCCCAGCTCCTGCTGCAGCGGGGCGACCAGCGCCTGTACGATGTCCTGACAGAAGCCCTCGCTCTGCACGATGATGTCGCGCACTTCCGGTGTGACTATCGAGAAAAAGACCAGCGGCCGGACGCCGCTCTGCTGATACAGCGCGTTGATCTGAGCTTTAACCGCCAGCGCCCGCTGGACGTTTTCAACAAACGGCAGCGTCAGGCTGGTGATATTGACCGGGAACTGCGACAACACCGCATGGCCCAGCACTTCAGCCGTGATGGCGGTACCATCGGAAATATAGAAAACGCTTCTGTCAGTTGTCATAACCGCTTCTGTCCTGAACAAGAGTGAGTTATCAGCATGCGTCATGCGGCGAAAAAAATCATGCCGGATGTTCATTTCTGGAATCGCTATCCGGGTTATTTATCCGGAGATTCAAGGCACTGGCTACAAAGCGAACGTGGGGATTTTGCTGTTTTAACCGTCTGAGGGGCGGTTTTCTGGCAGCGTCTGGGCGGGTTTGTTGCGCAACAAAAACCAGCGCCCTGATAAGGGAAAATTTAACTTACATCAAAATATCAATGAGTTAGGTAAAAATGGCGATTTTGCGCAACGGCAAAATAAAACGCTCACAATTCCGAAACTGCTTCTGAAATTCTGCTTTAACGATTCAACAGATCGTGATTGCTTAAGTGATATGCCAGGCTGAGGACAGATGACTCCCTGTCCCCATTCATTAAAAAGGATACGCTTAATGGCCAGTAATGACGCACAGCCACTTGTGCTCTGGTATAACCAGCTTGGCATGCATGATGTTGATCGGGTGGGCGGCAAAAATGCCTCTCTGGGTGAAATGATCACGAATCTCTCGTCGCTGGGTGTCTCCGTGCCCAACGGATTTGCGACGACCTCATACGCCTTTAACCTCTTCCTGGATCAAAGCGGGCTGAACCAGCGTATCTATGCGCTGCTGGATGAAACCGACATTGATGATGTCGAAGCGCTGGCCAAAGCGGGTAAACAGATTCGTCAGTGGGTGGTTGAGACCCCCTTCCTGCCGGAACTGGAATCCGCCATTCTGGACGCCTACGAGCAGCTTTCTGCCGATGATCATGACGCCTCGTTTGCCGTCCGCTCCTCGGCAACCGCAGAGGATATGCCCGATGCCTCCTTTGCCGGTCAGCAAGAGACCTTTCTGAATGTGCAGGGTATTGACGCCGTCATGGTGGCGGTGAAGCACGTCTTCGCCTCACTGTTTAATGACCGTGCCATCTCCTACCGCGTCCACCAGGGCTACGATCATCGCGGTGTGGCGCTCTCTGCCGGCATTCAGCGCATGGTACGCTCGGATCTGGCCGCGTCTGGCGTGATGTTTACCATTGATACCGAATCCGGCTTTGATCAGGTGGTGTTTATCACGGCTGCACTGGGGCTGGGTGAAATGGTGGTGCAGGGTGCGGTTAACCCGGATGAGTTCTATGTCCACAAACCGACCCTGGCAGCCGATCGTCCCGCTATCGTGCGCCGCAACATGGGGTCGAAAAAGGTTCGCATGGTCTACGCCGACTCTCAGGCCCACGGTGAGCAGGTGCGGATTGAAGATGTGCCGGAGGCCGATCGCGATCGTTTCTGCCTGAACGATGAAGAGGTGCAGGCGCTGGCGAAGCAGGCCGTGCTGATCGAACAGCACTATCAGCGCCCGATGGATATTGAGTGGGCCAAAGATGGTCACACCGGCAAACTGTTTATCGTTCAGGCTCGTCCTGAAACCGTGCGTTCAAACGGTCAGGTGATGGAGCGCTACACCCTGCAGGCGCAGGGCAGCGTGGTAGTGGAAGGCCGTGCTATCGGTCATCGTATCGGCGCCGGTACGGTGAAGGTCATCCACGATATCAGCGAAATGAACCGGATTGAGAAAGGGGATGTGCTGGTGACCGACATGACCGACCCGGACTGGGAACCGATCATGAAGAAGGCATCCGCTATCGTCACTAACCGGGGCGGACGAACCTGCCATGCGGCGATCATCGCGCGTGAGCTGGGCATTCCGGCCGTGGTGGGCTGTGGTGACGCCACCGATCGGCTGAAAGAGGGGCACAATGTTACCGTCTCCTGCGCCGAAGGCGATACCGGCTATGTCTATGATGACCTGCTGGACTTCGATATCACCAGCTCTCAGGTTGACTCACTGCCTGAACTGCCGCTGAAAATCATGATGAACGTGGGCAATCCCGACCGTGCCTTCGATTTTGCCTGTCTGCCGAATGAAGGTGTCGGCCTGGCGCGGCTGGAGTTCATCATCAACCGCATGATTGGCGTGCATCCGAAAGCGCTGCTGGAGTTCGACCAGCAGACCCCGGAACTGCAGCAGCAGATTCGTAAAATGACCAAAGGATTTGATAATCCGGTGGAGTTCTACATCGCCCGCCTGACCGAGGGAATTGCTACCCTTGGCGCGGCATTCGCACCGAAACGCGTAATTGTCCGACTTTCCGACTTTAAAACTAACGAATATGCCAACCTTGTGGGCGGCGAACGCTATGAGCCGGAAGAGGAAAACCCGATGCTCGGTTTCCGGGGCGCAGGTCGCTATGTGGCCGATAGCTTCCGGGACTGCTTTGCGCTGGAGTGTGAAGCGGTAAAACGTGTCCGCAATGAGATGGGCCTGACCAACGTCGAAATCATGGTTCCGTTCGTGCGCACGGTGGACCAGGCGCAGGCGGTGGTGGAGGAGCTGGCGCGTCAGGGGCTGAAGCGCGGTGAGAACGGGCTGAAGATCATCATGATGTGCGAGATCCCATCGAATGCCCTGCTGGCGGAGCAGTTCCTGGCGCACTTTGATGGCTTCTCTATCGGCTCTAACGACATGACGCAGCTGACGCTGGGACTGGATCGCGACTCAGGCGTGGTTTCTGCGTTGTTTGATGAGCGAAACGAGGCGGTGAAGGCACTGCTGTCGATGGCGATCAGGGCCGCGAAAAAGCAGGGGAAATATGTGGGCATCTGCGGTCAGGGACCGTCCGATCACCAGGATTTCGCCGCCTGGCTGATGGAAGAGGGCATTGACAGTCTGTCGCTCAACCCGGACACCGTCGTGGAAACCTGGGTGAGTCTGGCGCAGTTAAAGAAAACGGCCTGACGGTCTCACCGCTGCTGTTGTCAAATCTTCAGGCCCGCATTGCGGGCCTTTTTCTTTTTATTGCTGGTCAGATTCAGGCAAAAAAAAAGCCCATCACAGGGGATGGGCAAAGACTACACACAGCAATTCTTTACTCTACTCAGGGGAATAAGGTTGTTTAGAAATCAGTAAGTTGATTTCGAACATAGGAAACATGTTATTCATATGGCTGGCTGGCGTCTTTAAGAATCCTCTTATTAGTTTAAAGCCGATAATCTTTTGCCCCCTAAACTCCCCCATTTGGCTTAAGAAACAGTGCAGAAAATAATCTTTTTTAGCCGAAAAAGGTCTGTTTTGGGCCGGAAATGGCTTTTTTCTTAAAAATCGCTAATGGAAAGGGAAATTTATCCGATCCGCAGGGGGGTGTGCGGTTAATCATCATTAACCGCACTAATCAATCGTTAAACAGGCCGTCGGGAGAACCTGTTACCGTTCCGTATCACACAGCGGGCGGGGTGCCATCGTGATCGGCAAGGGCTTCCGCCACCGCCTGCGGATCGTTATCCGGGGCCGGCGCTTCATGCACCCAGACGGAAACGAGACGATAAGAGACCGCCAGCACCACCGGTCCGATAAAAAGACCAATCATGCCAAACGCAAACAGACCACCAATAACACCAGAGAGGATCAGGATCATCGGCAGATCGGCACCCATACGAATTAACATCGGACGCAGGACGTTGTCCATCGTGCCCACCACACAGCTCCAGACCAGCAGCACGGTTCCCCAGGTGGTGTCGCCGCTCCAGTAGAGATAGATGATGGCCGGAACCAGCACCAGCAGCGGGCCGAGCTGGACCAGACAGCAGAGGATCATCAGCACTGTTAAGAGCGTGGCGTAGGGAATACCGGAGATAGCCAGACCGATACCGCCGAGTACGCCCTGTACCAGCGCCGTGACTACCACGCCCAGCGCCACGGCACGAATGGACTGCGCCGCCAGAAGCACGGCGGCATCCCCACGGCGTCCGGCCATACGAAAGGCAAAGTGGCGAATGCCCTGAGCGGCCTGCTCACCGCGCCAGTAAAGCAGCACGCTGAAAAGTAACATCACGCCCAGATGGATCATAAAGCGTCCGAAATGACCGGCCTGAGCGACAAAAAAGCCGGTGGTGCGCCCGATATAGGGCTGTATCTTGGCCATGATCCCGGCCCCGCCGCTCGCCACCAGGGTGTCATAACTGACATAAAGCTTTTTGCCGACCATCGGGATATCTTTGAGCCACACCAGCTTCGGCATCGTGTGCCCCTGCGTGACCCACGAAATGACCGGTGCGCTGTTATCAATCAGGCTGCTGACCAGCAGGGCGATAGGGATGATAAACAGCAGCAAAAGCAGCAGGGTCATCACGATCACAGCCAGCGAACGGCGTCCCCACAGCAGTCGCTGAAATTTCAGCATCAGCGGCCAGGTAGCAATGACCACCATGCTGGCCCAGGCGAAGCCCAGAATAAACGGCTGCACCACCCACAGGCAGGCGACAATCAGCAGCAGAATGAACATCAGGGTAAAGAGAATCTGCGGTAAATCCATATCCCGGTACTGGCTTTTCATCATTGACTCATAACCTCGTCTTAATCCTTCATTTTCCGGCATAGCGATGCCGGTTTTCATCATGATCTATTTACTGAGGATTAAACAGCGTTACCGAGAAAGGTTTTGGCTTTTCTGAAAAAACGGCAGACGCAGAAAAAATATGTTAAAACGGGAAATCGCTAACGCATAAACGCAAACGTTTACAACACCTTCGGTCAGACAATCATGATCCCACAGATTTCGCAGGCACCGGGCCTCGTTCAACTGGTGCTGACGTTCCTTGAGTCGCTGAAAGAGCAGGGTTTTACCGGCGACATGGCAACCAGCTATGCCGATCGTCTCTCACTCTCCACCGATAACAGCATCTATCAGTTGCTGCCTGACGCGGCGCTGTTTCCGCGCTCCACCGCGGATGTGGCGCTGCTCGCCCGCGTGGCGGGAGAGGCCCGCTTCGCCAGCCTGGTGTTTACACCGCGCGGCGGCGGCACCGGTACAAACGGGCAGTCGCTGAATCAGGGGATTGTGGTCGACATGTCGCGCTATATGAACCGCATTCTGGAGATCAATACGGAAGAGCGGTGGGTGCGGGTGGAAGCGGGCGTGATCAAAGATCAGCTCAATGCCTGGCTGAAGCCTTTCGGCTTTTTCTTCTCCCCGGAGTTGTCCACCAGTAACCGGGCGACGCTGGGCGGTATGATCAACACCGATGCTTCGGGGCAGGGATCGCTGGTGTATGGCAAGACCTCGGATCATGTGCTGGGCCTGCGCGCCGTGCTGCTGGGCGGCGATATCCTGGATACGCGGCCGATGGCCACCGCGCTGGCGGAAACGCTGGCGCAGACGGCAACACCCGAAGGGCGGCTCTATCAGCAGGTTCTGACCCGCTGCCGTGAACACCGGGCGCTGATTCTGGAAAAGTTTCCAAAGCTGAATCGGTTCCTGACCGGTTATGACCTGCGCCATGTCTTCAGCGATGACATGCAGACCTTTAACATGACGCGGCTACTCTGTGGCGCGGAAGGTACGCTGGCGTTTGTCACCGAAGCCCGGCTTGATATCACACCGCTGCCAAAAGTGCGGCGGCTGGTAAACATCAAATATGACTCCTTTGACTCTGCGCTGCGCAATGCACCCTTTATGGTAGAAGCCCAGGCGCTGTCGGTTGAAACCGTGGACTCTAAGGTGCTCAATCTGGCCCGTGAAGATATCGTCTGGCACTCGGTGCGTGAACTGATCGCCGATGTGCCCGATAAAGAGATGCAGGGGCTGAACATCGTTGAGTTCGCCGGTGACAACGCCGCACTGATCGACCAGCAGATTGAACGGCTCAGTGCCCGCCTCGATGCGCTGATGGCGCAGCAGCAGGGCGGTGTGATTGGCTATCAGTTCTGTAACGACCTGGAGGGCATCGAACGCATCTATAACATGCGTAAAAAGGCCGTCGGACTGCTGGGCAACGCCAAAGGGCGGGCAAAACCGATCCCCTTTGTGGAAGACACGGCCGTGCCGCCCGAGAAGCTGGCGGATTACATTGTCGAGTTTCGCGCGCTGCTCGACAGCCACGGTCTGAGTTACGGCATGTTCGGACACGTTGATGCGGGCGTGCTGCACGTCCGTCCGGCGCTGGATATGTGCGATCCGCAGCAGGAGATGATGATGAAACAGATCTCCGACGAAGTGGTGGCACTGACCGCGCGCTACGGTGGCCTGCTGTGGGGAGAGCATGGTAAAGGGTTCCGTGCGCAGTACAGTCCGGCCTTCTTTGGCGAAACGCTGTTTAACGAACTGCGCCGCATCAAAGCGGCCTTCGATCCGCTTAACCGTCTTAATCCGGGCAAGATCTGTACCCCCTTCAACCGTCATGACGAGATGATGCAGGTTGATGCGGTCAAGCGTGGCACCTGGGATCGGCAGATTCCGTTAACGGTGCGGGATGAGTGGCGTGGCGCGATGGAGTGTAATGGCAACGGGTTATGTTTTAACTTCGATGCCCGCAGCCCGATGTGTCCGTCCATGAAGATCACCCGCAACCGTATTCATTCGCCCAAAGGACGGGCGAGCCTGACGCGGGAGTGGCTGCGGCTGCTGGCCGGGCAGGGCGTCGATCCGCTGATGCTGGAGAAGCAGCTGCCGGAAAGCCGTCTGTCGCTGCGCGCCCTGATCGCCCGTACCCGCAACAGCTGGCACGCCAGCAAAGGGGAGTATGACTTCTCGCATGAGGTCAAAGAGGCGATGTCAGGCTGTCTGGCCTGCAAAGCCTGCTCCACCCAGTGTCCGATCAAAATCGACGTGCCTGCGTTCCGCTCACGCTTCCTGCAGCTCTACCACACCCGCTATCTGCGTCCGGCGAGCGACCATCTGGTGGCAGCGGTTGAGAGCTATGCGCCGCTGATGGCGAAGGCACCCAAAGTGTTTAACTTCTTCCTGCGCCAGCCGTGGCTGAAAGAGCTGAGCAAAACGCATATCGGCATGGTCGACCTGCCTCTGCTCTCTGCGCCCAATCTGAAGCAGCAGCTCAGCGGACATCCGGCGATGAACATGACGCTGGAGCAGCTGGAAGCGCTGACCGCCGCGGAGCGTGAGCGTTGTGTGCTGGTGGTTCAGGACCCCTTTACCAGCTTCTATGAGGCGCAGCTGGTCAGTGACTTCGTCCGGCTGATTGAGAAGCTGGGCTATCGTCCGGTTCTGCTGCCATTCTCACCCAATGGTAAAGCGCAGCACGTTAAAGGCTTCCTGCAGCGCTTTGCCCGAACCGCAGCCCGGACGGCCGACTTCCTCAACCGGGTGGCAAAACTGGGCCTGCCGATGGTCGGGGTCGACCCGGCCACCGTGCTCTGCTATCGCGATGAGTATCGTCAGACGCTGGGCGACGCACGCGGCGACTTTGCTGTGTTGCTGGTGCATGAATGGCTGCAGCGGGCGCTGGCAGAGCGTGACGTACAGGCCACGGGCGGCGAGTCATGGTATCTGTTTGCGCACTGTACCGAGGTGACTGCGCTGCCCTCAGCCCCCGGTCAGTGGCAGGATATCTTCGCCCGGTTTGGTGCGAAACTGGAGAATATCAACGTCGGCTGCTGCGGCATGGCCGGAACTTACGGCCATGAGAGTAAAAATCTGGAGAACTCGCTGGGGATCTATGCGCTCTCATGGCATCCGCAGCTTCAGCGGCTGCCGCGTCAGCGCTGTCTGGCGACCGGCTACTCCTGCCGCAGTCAGGTCAAACGGGTGGAAGGCAACGGCATGCGTCATCCGCTTCAGGCTTTGTTAGCATTAATGTAAAAAAATTGTGCGCGACGTCACGGCATGGCTGGATTAGAATATCCAGCCTGCGTGACGTACGAAGTCGCTTTGCAGCGCGGAGGCTTTGTTCCACTCGCCGACGAGAGCCAGTTGATGGCAGAGGCGGGTCAGGGAGAGGCGCGCCAGCTGGTAAGCCTGAATACGGAACAGGCGGTCGCGTTCGCTGTTTCCCATCTCCTGAACCAGGCGATGATGCAGTTTTCCCATCGCATGCAGGTAACTCTGGTCGTCACCATTCAACTGGCAGATCTCTGCCATATCCTGACAGGCATCGTTGAACTGACGCAGCTGATGTATCGTGCAGTCGGCCCGATCAAGCTTTGCCTGCGCCATGTAAAAGTCGACGGTGATATCGCGGATGCTGAACTGGTATTCATCGATTTTGTGCTGGAGCCAGGCTGAGACAGAGAGCGTCATGAAACCATCCTGAATGTGAATGATAATAATTATCATATTCAACTATTCAGGGATTGCAATGTGCAGGCAGAAAAATTTAACGATTTATCCTGCCTGTCGGTATAATCGGAAATAACAATCTGTTTACATCGCAGAAAGGTGTAACCTATCAATAAGCCTTTTTATCAAAAAGGGTTATTTTAAAATGATTGATTTATTAATAGGTTATCACTGGCTTATTAAGGCTGACGTTCTCACCACACAGTGAGCTGAAGAGGCTATGCTTAATTATTAAGCAAATAAAACAGCACAAGATGATTATCCCTGCAAAACAAGAGGTTGAAGTGATCGGTGAGATCACTACCATAGGGGGATAGCCTGAAAAGGTCCGGACTCAAGAGGTATCAATATGGCATCCGTTAATACAGACTCTTTCTCACCTGACGATTTCGTCTGGAAAGGGCTGACGCTGACTGAAACCGCAGCGCAACAAATTCTCAATCTGGCGGCTCAGGACCCTGATGTCAAGGGTCTGCGACTCAGCGTAAAACAATCCGGCTGCGCCGGGTTCGGCTACGTTATGGATTTGGTGAAAGAGCCTGTCGAAGACGATCTGCAGTTTTCATTCTACGGCGCAACGCTGTTTGTGCCGCTTCAGGCGATGCCATTCGTTGATGGCACCGAGCTGGACTATGTTCGCGAAGGCCTGAATCAGATTTTTAAATTCAATAACCCTAAAGCTCAGCACGCCTGCGGGTGCGGTGAGAGCTTTGGCGTCGAGTAAGTGAAATATGTCACGACACAGCGAAACATCTGACGATGTACAAATCTGGGAAGGCAAGCTCAACTACAAAGAGGGCTTCTTTACCCAACTGCAAACCGAAGAATTTGCCAACGGCATCAACGAAGATGTCGTGCGCGCGATTTCGGCCAAGCGTAACGAGCCAGAGTGGATGCTGGAGTTTCGTCTTAAAGCGTTTCATGCCTGGCTTGAAATGGAAGAGCCTCACTGGCTGAAAGCGCACTACGAGAAGCTCGACTATCAGGATTACAGCTACTACTCCGCGCCCTCATGCGGCAGCTGTGACGATAGCTGCGCGTCGGAGCCGGGTGCCACTCAGGCCTCAGGCAGCGCGCCCGCCAGTGAATATCTGACGCAGGAAGTGGAAAACGCCTTTAATCAGCTGGGTGTGCCGGTCCGCGAAGGCCGCGAAGTGGCGGTTGACGCGATTTTCGACTCCGTTTCAGTCGCCACCACCTATCGCGGCAAGCTGGCGGAGCAGGGCATCATCTTCTGCTCTTTTGGCGAAGCGATTCAGGAACACCCTGAGCTGGTGAAGCAGTATCTGGGCACCGTCGTGCCGGCGAATGACAACTTCTTTGCCGCGCTGAACTCCGCGGTCGCCTCAGACGGCACCTTTGTCTATATCCCGAAAGGGGTGCGCTGCCCGATGGAGCTGTCGACCTATTTCCGCATCAACGCCGCGAAAACCGGTCAGTTCGAGCGCACCATCCTGATTGCCGACGAAGACAGCTATGTCAGCTACATCGAAGGCTGCTCAGCCCCGGTGCGTGACAGCTATCAGCTGCATGCGGCCGTGGTGGAAGTGATCATCCACAAAAACGCCGAAGTGAAATACTCCACGGTTCAGAACTGGTTCCCTGGCGGTGAAGGCGAGGGCGGTATCCTCAACTTCGTGACCAAGCGTGCGCTGTGTGAAGGTGACCACAGCAAGATGTCCTGGACACAGTCAGAAACCGGCTCTGCGATCACCTGGAAATACCCGAGCTGCATTCTGCGCGGGGACTACTCGGTGGGTGAGTTCTACTCCGTGGCGCTGACCAGCGGTCGTCAGCAGGCCGATACCGGCACCAAGATGATCCACATTGGTAAAAACACCAAATCGACCATCATCTCTAAAGGGATTTCGGCCGGTAAAAGTCAGAACACCTATCGCGGTCTGGTGAAAATCATGCCAACCGCCACCAACGCGCGTAACTTTACGCAGTGTGACTCGATGCTGATCGGCCCGGATTGCGGCGCCCATACCTTCCCGTATGTGGAGACCCGCAATAACACCGCTCAGCTGGAGCACGAAGCCACGACATCACGCATCGGCGAAGATCAGATGTTCTACTGTCTGCAACGCGGTATCAGTGAAGAAGATGCCATCTCGATGATCGTGAACGGCTTCTGTAAAGACGTATTCTCCGAGCTGCCACTAGAATTTGCCGTGGAAGCCCAGAAATTGTTAGCCATCAGCCTTGAGCACAGTGTGGGCTGATGCCGTCACACGCCTTGCCGGAAGCAACGTGAAGGAATAAGTATGTTAAGCATTAAAGATTTGCAGGTCAGTGTTGAAGATAAAGCCATTCTGCGTGGCCTGAATCTCGAAATTAAACCAGGCGAAGTGCATGCCATCATGGGCCCGAACGGCTCAGGTAAAAGTACGCTGTCAGCCACGCTGGCAGGCCGCGAAGATTATGAAGTGACCGGCGGTTCGGTGAGCTTCAACGGTAAAGATCTGCTGGAGCTGGCACCGGAAGAGCGCGCTGGTGAAGGTATCTTTATGGCGTTCCAGTATCCGGTCGAAATCCCCGGCGTCAGCAATCAGTTTTTCCTGCAGACGTCGGTAAACGCGGTGCGCAAATACCGTCAGCAGGAAGAGCTGGATCGCTTTGATTTCCAGGACTTCATCGAAGAGAAAATTCAGCTGCTGAAGATGCCGGAAGATCTGCTGACCCGTTCCGTTAACGTCGGCTTCTCCGGCGGCGAGAAGAAGCGTAACGACATCCTGCAGATGGCGGCGCTGGAGCCTGAGCTCTGCATCCTCGATGAAACCGACTCCGGTCTGGACATTGATGCGCTGAAAATCGTTGCCAATGGTGTGAACAGCCTGCGTGACGAAAAGCGTGCCTTTATCATCGTGACCCACTACCAGCGTATTCTGGACTACATCAAGCCAGACTTCGTTCATGTTCTGTATCAGGGCAAAATCGTGAAATCTGGCGACTTCTCGCTGGTGAAACAGCTGGAGGAGCAAGGTTATGGCTGGCTTACCGACGAAGAGTGATTCTGCGCTGCAACAGTGGCATCACCTGTTTGAGTCGCGCGGCGACGTGCGTTCTCTGCAGGCTCAGCAGCACTGGCAGCAACTGATGCGCGTTGGCCTGCCAACCCGCAAGCATGAAAACTGGAAATACACCCCGCTGGACACGCTGCTGTCACAGCAGTTTGTGTTGCCTGACGCACCTCAGACTCTGAGCGCTGAACAGGTTGATGCGCTGGCGCTGCCGCTGGATGCCATCCGCCTGGTCTTCGTTGACGGTCAGTTCCAGGCGGCGCTGAGCAGCCGCGACACCGAGCTGTTTGAGATTCAGCACAGCGTGGCCGCCGAGCGTCGTCCGCTGCCCGCTGCCGTTCAGCCGGAAGTGTTTCTGCATCTGACCGAAAGCCTGGCAGAAGAGGTGACCACCCTGCGTCTGGCACGCGGTAAATCTGCAGCGCGCCCGGTCTACCTGCTGCATATCACCAGCGGTCAGCAGACGGGCATGAACACTGTTCATTATCGTCATCACCTGCAGCTGGAAGAGAGCGCCGAAGCGGAAGTGATTGAGCACTACGTTTCACTCAACGATCAGGCCCATTTCACCGGTTCGCGCTTTACCTGTGCGATCGGAGATAATGCAAAGCTGACCCACACCAAACTGGCGTTTGAAAGCAGCAACAGCTATCACTTTGCGCACAACGATCTGGTGGTGGGTAACGATGCGCAGGTCAGCAGTACCAGCTTCCTGCTGGGTGCCGGTCTGTCGCGCCACAATACCAGCACGCAGCTGAACGGCGAGAACAGTACGCTGGCGATTAACAGCCTGGTGTTGCCGGTGAAACAGGAAGTCGCGGATACCCGTACTTACCTGGAGCACAATAAAGGCCACTGCGTCAGCCGTCAGATGCATAAAACCATCGTGCGTGACAAAGGCCGTGCGGTGTTTAACGGTCACATCAAAGTGGCACAGCATGCACTGAAGACAGACGGGCAGATGACCAACAACAACCTGTTGCTGGGCAAGCTGGCAGAGGTCGATACCAAGCCGCAGCTGGAAATCTATGCGGATGACGTTAAGTGCAGCCACGGCGCCACCATCGGCCGTATCGATGACGAGCAGATGTTCTATCTGCGTTCGCGCGGTATTGAGCAGGATGCTGCGCAGACCATGATTATCCACGCCTTTGCGGCAGAACTGACCGAAACACTGGAAAATCCGGTGATGCGTCAGGCCGTACTGCAGCGTATCGCGCAACGTTTTCCCGGAGGCGACGTATGATGAACTTCGATCTCGACCGCATCAGGGCTGATTTTCCTATCCTGAAGCGAGAGGTCAACGGTCATCCGCTGGCCTACCTTGACAGCGCCGCCAGCGCACAACGTCCCCTCTCGGTGATCAATGCCGAGAGTCATTTTTACCAACACGGCTATGCGGCCGTGCATCGCGGCATCCATACGCTGAGCCAGCAGGCAACCAGTGATATGGAGAACGTGCGCGATCAGGCCGCCCGTTTCCTGAACGCCTCGTCGCAGGAAGAGATTGTTTTCGTCAAAGGAACCACCGAAGGCATCAATCTGGTGGCCAACAGCTGGGGCAGCAGTCAGCTCCGGTCTGGCGATAACCTGATCATTACTGAGATGGAACATCACGCCAATATCGTTCCATGGCAGATGCTGGCTGAGCGCACCGGAGCCGAAGTGCGTGTGCTGCCGTTGAATGACAACGGTGAGCTGGCGCTTGAGCAGCTGGCGGGGCTGATTGACAGCCGCACGCGCCTGCTGGCCGTGACGCATGTTTCAAACGTGCTCGGCACGGTTAACCCGGTCAAAGCGATCGTGGCGCAGGCCAAAGCCGCGGGTGTTGTTACTCTGGTGGATGGTGCGCAGGCGGTAATGCATGACAAAGTTGACGTGCAGGATACCGGCTGTGATTTCTATGTTTTCTCCAGCCATAAACTCTACGGCCCGAACGGCGTGGGTATCCTTTATGGACGCAAAGCGTTGCTGGACCAGATGCCACCCTGGGAGGGCGGCGGTTCGATGATTGACCGCGTCATGCTGCCGACGGGCACCACCTGGAACAGCGCGCCGTGGCGTTTTGAAGCCGGCACCCCTAATACCGGCGGCATTATCGGCTTTGGTGCGGCACTGGCCTACGTGCAGGCGCTGGGACTCGATACTATTCATGCGCGTGAAACGGCGCTCATGAACTATGCCCTGGATAAGCTGGGCACCGTCCCGGACATCCGCATCTATGGCCCGCAGTCGCGCGCCGGTGTTATCGCCTTCAATCTCGGTAAGCACCACGCTTACGATGTCGGCAGCTTCCTGGATCAGTATGGTATTGCCATCCGCACCGGCCATCACTGCGCCATGCCGCTGATGCAGCACTACAACGTGCCTGCGATGTGCCGCGCCTCCTTCACCTTCTACAACAGTGAAGAAGAGGTGGATCGTCTGGCTGCGGGTCTGACGCGCATTCATCGTCTGCTGGGCGGCTGAACAGTTTTAACGGAGTGACTGATGGCGAATTTGCCTGAAAAAGAGAAACTGGTGCGTAACTTTAACCGTTGCGCCAACTGGGAAGAGAAGTACCTGTACATCATTGAACTGGGTTCGAAACTTCCGGAATCCTCTGAAACCCTGCACCAGCCGGAAAACGTCATCTCGGGATGCCAGAGCCAGGTGTGGATCAGAATGACGCCGCAGGCCGATGGCACCATCGCCTTCGAAGGTGACAGCGATGCCGCTATCGTTAAGGGCCTGATTGCTATCGTAATTAGTCTCTATCAGAACCTGCCACCTGCCGAGATTCTGGCGCTGGATGTCCGCCACTGGTTTGGCGAACTGGCCCTGATGCAGCACCTGACGCCCACCCGGTCGCAGGGGCTGGAGGCGATGATTCGGTCTATTCGCCATACCGCTCAGAACCTCAGCTAAGCTACACTCGACAGACGCCATCCGGCGTCTGTTTTTTTATCTGACGAGAAAATTGCATGAAACCAGCTTTACGTTTAGCCGGTGCATTGCTGCTGACCTGTTTTGGGCTCTCTGCACCCGCATTCGCCACGGAATATCCGCTGCCGCCACCTGACAGTCGCCTGATTGGCGAAAACGTCCTGACTCAGGTTCCCGATAACAAACAGCCGCTGGAAGCGATTGCGGCCCGCTACCAGGTTGGTCTGCTGGGGATGCTGGAGGCGAATCCCGGCACCGATCCCTGGCTGCCAAAGGCGGGCACGCAACTGACGATACCGCTACAGATGATCCTGCCCGATACACCACGCGAAGACATTGTGGTGAATCTTGCCGAGCTGCGTCTCTACTACTATCCCAAAGGCGAAAATAAAGTCATCGTCTATCCCATCGGCATTGGCCAGTTAGGGGCAGCCACTCCCGTGATGGTCACCCGTATCAGCCAGAAGATCCCTAATCCTACCTGGACGCCAACCCCGAACATCCGCAAACGCTACGCGAAAGAGGGGGTCACGCTGCCCGCCGTGGTGCCTGCGGGACCGGATAACCCGATGGGGCAGTTTGCCATGCGTCTGGCGCGCGGCACGGGCCAGTATCTGATCCACGGCACCAATGCGAAGTTTGGCATCGGCATGCGCGTCAGCTCCGGCTGCATCCGTCTGCGTTCCGAAGATATCGAAGCGTTGTTTAACGCCGTTCCAGAGGGGACACGGGTGCAGATTATCAATCAGCCGGTGAAGTACGCCATCGAGCCGGATGGTAAACGCTACGTTGAAGTGCACCAGCCGCTGTCACGCAGTGACAAAGATGATCCGCAGACGCAGACCATTGCGCTCAGCGACGGACTCAGGCAGTTTATGAAAAGTGAGAAGAGTGACCGGGCGCTGATTAAAGCCAGCATCGCACGACGCTCAGGCATGCCTGTACTGGTCAGCAGTGGTGAACCGGTAGAGAGTGATACCGTGCTGCCCGAAGGGCTGGAAAGTGCCGCGGTGCCGGCAGAGAGTGCGGCAGCAGGGAAGGAGATAAAGAACGTTAAACCCTGACAGAAAGGTGCCGGATAGAGCCTGGCATGGGCAAAAAAAATGGCGCCATAAAGGCGCCATTTTTAAACCAGAACTCTTACTTACGGTAAGAGTGAGCCTGGTTGTCCAGACGCTGGTTAGCGCGTGCTGCGTCATCTTTAGCAGCCTGAACGTCTGAACGCACTGCGTTCACGTCGTTGCTCAGCTGGTCAACTTTCGCGTTCAGAGTCTGAACGTCTGAAGACAGCTGGTCGATTTTAGCGTTGCTTGAGCAACCAGCCAGCAGAGTTGAAGCCAGAACTACCGCGCCCAGTACCAGTTTAGTACGATTCATTATTTATACCCTCTAGATTGAGTTAATCTCCATGTAGCAATACAAGTATTACACAAAGCTTTTTAAGTTGAGAATAAATTTTTGATGAGAAGATGCTTAAATTTGATCGTTCGCTCAAAGAAGCAGCGAATCCCAGAATATGATAAAAAAATTTAGCGAAAACAGAGAGATTTAATCGGATTAACCTTAATATTAAGAGTATTTGAATAGTTATTTTCGATTGGAATTTTCTGGTATTTGGTTTAAGAGGAAATAAAAAAAGCGCCTCTTAAAGGCGCTTCTAAATAACCGCTGACGCAGGTTTTACAGGACGTGTACGGACGCGGTGTTGGTAGTTCCGCTTGGTACTAATGCACCGGAAACCAGCACTACGACATCCCCTTTCTGAGCGTAGCCGCTTTCCAGCGCCGCTTCTTTACCCAGACGATAGAAATCATCGGTCGACGCGATCTCAGACACCAGGCGTGTCTCAATGCCCTTACTCAGGATCAGCTGGCGTGCAGTGGTCTGATTGGTGGTCAGGGCCAGGATGGTGGCGTTCGGGAAGTATTTACGCACCGCTTTAGCCGATTTGCCGCCTTCGGTCGCCACCACAATCAGTGGCGCTTCCAGCTTCTCAGCGGTCTCAACCGCACCGCGGCAGACGGCTTCGGTGATACGCAGCTTACGGGTATCGTTCTGGCTGTCGATGCGCGATTTCATCACGCGGTCGGTACGCTCACAGATGGTCGCCATGATGGTGACCGACTCCAGCGGATAGCGACCTTTGGCGCTCTCACCTGACAGCATGACCGCATCGGTGCCATCCAGGATGGCGTTCGCCACGTCGCCGGCTTCTGCGCGGGTAGGGCGTGGGTTTTTGATCATGGAGTCGAGCATCTGGGTCGCCGTGATGACCACTTTACGCGCTTTATTACATTTCTTGATCATCATCTTCTGCGCGAAGATCACTTCTTCAACCGGGATCTCAACACCCAGATCGCCACGCGCAACCATGATGCCGTCTGACGCTTCGAGAATTTCGTCGAAGTTGTTCAGGCCTTCCTGGTTTTCGATTTTGGAGATGATCTGGATGTGCTCACCGCCGTGCTGTTTCAGGTGCTCACGAATCTCCAGCACGTCTGAACGCTTACGGATGAACGAAGCCGCGACAAAGTCCACACCCTGCTCACAGCCAAAAATCAGATCGCGTTTGTCTTTTTCAGCCAGCGCAGGCAGCTGGATTGAGACGCCTGGCAGGTTAACGCCTTTGTTCTCACCCAGGTCGCCGTTGTTCAGTACTTTACAGACTACGGTGTTTTCGGTGACTTCGGTCACTTCCATCCCAATCAGGCCATCATCGACCAGCACGGTGTTGCCGATCTTCAGGTCAGCCGTGAAGCCCGGGTAGGTGACGGCAACGCGCTCGCTGTTGCCGATCACGCTCTGATCGGTGGTGAAGGTAAAGGTCTGGCCCGCTTTCAGCGCCGCGTCGTTACCGCCTTCCAGTTTCATGGTGCGGATTTCAGGGCCTTTGGTGTCCAGCAGGATAGCGGCCTGACGACCGGTTTTCTGCATCACGGCGCGCATATTGGTAATGCGCTGGCCGTGCTCAGCGTAGTCGCCGTGAGAAAAGTTCAGACGCATAACATTCATGCCAGCTTCAAGCAGCTGAGTCAGCATCTCTTCGGATTCGGTTTTCGGGCCGATAGTACAAACGATTTTAGTCTTTTTCATGACGGATTATCTGTAAGTTGTGATGGATGAATAAGGGCGGAATCCGATGGCAGCGCATCGAAGTGAAATTTCTGATTTGAGACTGAAACTGAAAAGGGCAGTACTGAATAAGAATAGGTGACGAAGGCCAGGCGTGCAGGGAAGTTGTGCGGCTACGGTTGGTAACCACCACGCTGTTGTTGCGCAAATCATTTGAGTTATCGCAGTAAGCACGTGATCGCTGAAACCTTTCAAGTAAACAACGGGGGACAGTATAGACGCTAAGTATGCGAAAACCAATCAAAAAGCAGAAGAGGGACGCGATGCAGATCAATATAAAGGGAGTTGCGCAAGCTGAAGGAATTCTGAAAGTGGTGCGCTCTAATGGACTCGAACCATCGACCCCCACCATGTCAAGGTGGTGCTCTAACCAACTGAGCTAAGAGCGCATACTGAATATTGGTGCGTCCGAGTGGACTCGAACCACCGACCCCCACCATGTCAAGGTGGTGCTCTAACCAACTGAGCTACGGACGCACTTGGTGCGCTCTAATGGACTCGAACCATCGACCCCCACCATGTCAAGGTGGTGCTCTAACCAACTGAGCTAAGAGCGCAACATGCTGTCAGGGCGACAGCGGGGACGAATATTAACGGCAGCGTGTGAGGCTGGCAAGGGGAAAATCGTTTTTTCACTGTGACTGCGCAGCAACTGTGCTAACCGTCGTTTTTTTCGGCGCTGCGGGCCATAAATGGCCCGCTTTTGTGGATTATCGCGCCGCGCGGGCGAGGATAATGGCCGCCGGTGAACGCTGTAAGCGTCTGATGCGCCAGATCATCATCACCGCTGCCGAGGTGAGGCCGATAATGAAACCGCACCAGAAGCCCGCAGGTCCCATACGCGGCACCAGCCAGTCGGTCAGTGCCAGCAGATACCCGGCAGGCAGACCGAGCAGCCAGTAGGCAATAAAGGTGATGAAGAAAATGGATCGCGTATCTTTATAGCCGCGCAGAATGCCGCTGCCGATCACCTGAATCGAATCGGAGAACTGATAAATCGCCGCCAGCAGCATCAGCTGTGCGGCCAGCGTCACCACCTCAGGATTGTCGTTGTAGAGCAGGGCGATCTGGTGACGGAACGTCACGGTAAAAATCGCGGTCAGCGCCGCCATGCTGATGCCGACACCCTGCGCCGTCCACGCGGCGACCCGGGCCTGCTCGGTGGAGCCCTGACCCAGGCGGTAGCCGACGCGGATAGTGGTCGCGACACCCAGCGACAGCGGTAACACGAACATCAGTGAACTGAAATTGAGCGCGATCTGGTGGCCGGCGACATTGACGATGCCCAGCGGCGACACCAGCAGCGCCACCACGGCAAACAGGGTGACCTCAAAAAAGAGCGCCAGCGCCACCGGCAATCCCAGCGCCATCAGGCGGGTGAGAATGACACGCGAAGGCGGCGACCAGCGGCTCTCCATGCGGATATCACGCATCGAACCCATCCGGCGCACCCAGAAGCGCATGCAGATAAACATTACCCAGTAGACCGAAGCGGTTGCCACACCACAACCCACCCCGCCCAGTGCCGGCATCCCGAAGTGACCATAAATAAAGACATAGTTGAGCGGGATGTTAAACATCAGGCCGAGAAAGCCCAGCACCATACCCGGCTTAGTTTTCGACAATCCCTCACACTGGTTGCGCAGCACCTGGAAGAAGAGGTAGCCGGGTGCGCCGAACAGCAGGGCATGCAGATAGCCTTCTGCCTTCAGGGCCAGCCGGGGATCGATATCGTGCATTGCGCGGATGAGGTAACCCGCGTGCCACAGCAGCACCATAATCAGCAGGGAGACAAAAAAGGCGAGCCAGTATGCCTGGCGAATCTGTTCACCGATGCGTTCGCGGCGACCTGAACCGTTGAGTTGCGCAACGGTGGGCGTCAATGCAAGCAGGAGACCATGACCAAACAGGATGGCCGGAAGCCAGACAGAGGTGCCGACAGCAACGGCGGCCATATCCGTGGCGCTGACGGCGCCGGCCATAATGGTATCCACAAATCCCATTGCGGTCTGGGCCACCTGAGCAAGGATGACCGGAATCGCAAGGGCCAGCAATTGACGCGCTTCTGTTAAATACTTCTGCACGTTAACACCTGACGAGTTATAGGAAAGAAAAGGGGCAAAAAGCCCGGGGAATTTCGTGAGTTAGTGTAACTGGCGTAACCCCATTCGCCAATCTTTGTCACACAATGCGGTTTGCACTGACTCAACGCCGTGGCAGGGGCTGAAATCTAACAGCGGGCCTGAGCTGTGGTAAACTGGCACAAACGTCGGATTTTCAGAGGCAAAGAATATGTTTACCGGAATTGTGCAGGGCATGGCAGAGATCGTGTCCATCGAAGAGAAAGAGCTGTTTCGTACCCATACTGTCCGGCTGCCGGAAGAACTCCTGCCGGGTCTGGCGCTGGGCGCATCCGTCGCGCATAACGGCTGCTGCTTAACCGTGACGGCAATCGACGGCGATCGCGTCAGCTTTGATCTGATTAAAGAGACGCTGCGGGTGACGAACCTCGGCGATTTGCGTGAGGGCGACGTGGTCAATATCGAGCGGGCAGCAAAATTCAGCGATGAAATCGGCGGGCATCTGATGTCGGGTCACATTATGACCACGGCTGAGATCTGCAAAATTATCCAGTCAGAACATAACCGCGAAGTCTGGTTTAAAATCCAGGACCCGGCGCAGATGAAATATATTCTGCATAAAGGGTTCGTCGGTATCGACGGCATCAGCCTGACGGTCGGGGATGTGACCAGAACGAAGTTCTGCGTCTATCTGATCCCGGAAACGCTGGAACGCACCACGCTGGGGGCGAAGACCTTTGGACAGCGGGTCAATATTGAGATCGATCCACATACTCAGGCGATCGTCGAGACCGTGGAGCGCGTGCTCGCCCAGCGTGATGCCGCGGCAGCCATGAGCGCGCTGACCGGACAACCTGCCGCAGAGAGTTAATATCAGGCGTGACAGCGCCTGTTGAACCGCTGACCCGATTCGCTGTGAGATTGCACCTGCGCAGGAAACAGGGTCAGATCGGAAAGACGCAAAAGCCGTCATCCCTGACACGCTCGACACGCGCCCTCCCTGGCGCGTGACGCTTTCCTCTTCTGACCCTGTTCCCTGTGCCTTTAACTTCTCCGTTGCGGTTAACGCGGGTCTGACTTCGGCAGGCCTTCGAATCCTCTACCGCGCCACGCGCAATCCCCCCTCTACGCCACGACTGAAGACGATCTGCCACAGCTGAATATCGCGCGCGCGAAACGCACCGGCACAGGCGTTGAGATAGTAGGCGAACATACGCTTAAAGCGATCGCCATAACTCTCAGCCAGCTGAGGCCAGGCCTGCAAAAAGCGTTCATGCCATGCCATCAGCGTCCTGTCGTAATCTGCGCCAAAGTTGTGCCAGTCCTCCAGAATAAAATGGGGCTCGCTGGCATCGGCCACCTGACGCACCGAAGGCAGGCAGCCGTTCGGGAAAATATACTTATCGATCCAGGGGTCAACGCGCATATCGGTTTTAATCGCGCCGATGGTGTGAAGCAGGAAAATCCCGTCAGGCTTAAGATTACGATCGACCACGTCGAAATAGGTCGCGTAGTTTTTAGGCCCGACATGCTCAAACATACCGACCGACACCACGCGGTCAAACTGCTCGTTCAGATCGCGATAGTCCTGCAGCAGAATCGTCACATCCAGCCCTTCACAGCGCTGCTGCGCCAGCTTCTGCTGCTCGGCCGAGATAGTCACGCCATGCACGCTGACGCCATAATGACGTGCGGCAAATTCCGCCAGTCCGCCCCAGCCGCAGCCGATATCCAGCAGCGACATCCCGGGTTCCAGCGCTAATTTACGACAAATCATATCCAGCTTGGCTTCCTGCGCCGACGCCAGCGTCGTGGCCTCTTTCCAGTAGCCACAGGAGTACTGCATGTAAGGGTCAAGCATCAGTGAAAAAAGATCGTTGCCGAGATCGTAGTGCTCTTTGCCCACGATCCAGGCCCGCTTGCGGGACTGCAGGTTGGTTAAGCGGGCGGCGGCGATGCGCAGGGTATCTTTGAAATGGTGCGGGAGCTGCTGATCCAGTTTATGTTTAAGCACCTGGTGGAAGAACATATCCAGACGGTCGCAGTCCCACCACCCCTCCATATAGCTTTCGCCCAGCCCCAGCGATCCCTCCTGCAGAACACGCTTAAAAAAACCGGGATGATGAATGCGGATATCCCATGGACGTGAGCCATTTATTTCGATGTCCGCTTTTTCCAGCAGTTCGTGAACGATGCGATACCAATGATTATCTTCAGGAGTCACTGCTTCTGCGTAAGATGAACTCATAGCTTTTCCACCACCTGTCCAATCTGAACCTGAACAAAGAATAGCCAATTCGTCAGGCATTGAGAAACGTCACGGAGGATTCCGCAAACCGATTATCTGTAAGATACAGAGGACTGGAACAGGCTGAAGCAGGGCCGGTAAGAGGGAATAACGCGTGCGAATACCGTCCCGGCAACAGCGTGCCAATCAGATTATTACGTTATTATATTGTTGATTTATTACAGATTTGTTGACCCGGATGAGTATATTCTCACGCGGGTCAATATTCAATGACTTATTGTTAGGGCGCTAACTAAAAAGTTAGCGTCTTAATGATTATCCTGGCAGGCAGGTTGCGCAGTGGCAACAACAGTTTGTGCGCTTGCGGCGCGCTGCATGACGTACCCGATCAGGGCGAGCAGAATCGTCACTGTCATAATCAGCGTGGTGGTCAGCAGTGCCTGAGTTAATCCCGCCGACACCGCCAGGCTGGCGAGGAAGCAGAGGCCTAACTGCAGCGTATTCTGCAACGCGGCGGCTTTGCCGGTAGCGTGCGGGAAGGGCATCAGCGCACTGGAGACCACAATCGGATAGATCGCTCCGTTAGCCAGCGCCATTCCGCAGAACGGCACCATGAGGCTGAGCAGCGTTCCCTGACCCGAAAGCGCGACCGCAAACAGTGCCAGAATGCTCAGGCTGTAGACCCCCAGCAGCCAGGGCAGCAGCTGTGCGCCGTTAAAGCGGTTGAGCAGGGCGCGACAGCCGAAGCCACCGATTAAAAAGGCGAGCGTCTGTGGCAGATAGCTCAGGCCAATGTCGGCGGGGGAAAGGCCCAGGCCCGCCAGAATAAAGGGTGAGCCGGTCAGCCAGGCAAAAAAGCTGGCGGAGCAGGCGGAGTAGATCAGTACGTTACCGCTGTAGACGCGGGATTTAAGCAGCGTGAAGAAGCCCGGCTGTGCCCCTTTCTCCTGCGGAGCGGGTTTCACCGCGGGCAGACGCAGCGTGACCAGAATCAGCGCCACCGCAATCAGGGTCAGCACCAGGAAAATCGAACGCCAGTGGAAATGGCCGATCAGCCATGCCCCGAGCAGCGGTGCCAGCGCCGGTGAGAGGGCCACCAGCGGCATGATCGTGGCGAACACTTTGCTGGCGCGCGCCGCCGGATAGCGGTCGATGACCAGCGCCTGCCAGCTTACGGCGGCAGCACAGACACCAATCGCCTGAATGAAGCGCAGCGCCAGCATCAGAAAGATATCATTCACCCACAGCATACCCGCACAGCCAGCGGCGAACAGTGCCAGCCCGGCCAGCAGCACGGGTTTACGGCCGATGCGATCGGAGAGCGGGCCCCAGAAGAGCTGACCACAGGCGAAGCCGGCCAGAAACAGACTCATGCTGGCGCTGATCAGGCCGGGCGAGGTGCGGAACGTCTCCTGCATCGCGCCAAAGGCGGGCAGGTACATATCGGTGGCTAAAAAGCCCAGCATGCTGAGCAGAGCGAGGTAGGGCATAAATCCTATATTCGACAACATCAGATTCTCATTTTGCAGGGTAAACGCGGCAGAGTGTAAAAGGTGCGTTTGCGGCTGTGAAACGGTAATATTTGCCGGTTGCTGTTAAAATTTTTGAAGGCAGATTATGTGGTCAGAGTATGCACTGGAAGTGGTTGACGCGGTTGCACGCGGGGGCAGTTTCAGCGCCGCCGCGCAGGAGTTACATCGGGTGCCGTCTGCCATCAGCTATACGGTTCGCCAGCTGGAAACCTGGCTGGCGGTGCCGCTGTTTGAGCGTCAGCACCGTGAAGTGGTACTGACCCCGGCGGGAGAGCATTTTGTCAGGGAAGGGCGCAGCGTCATCAAAAAAATGCTCGCAACCCGGCAGCAGTGTCAGCAGCTGGCTAACGGCTGGCGCGGACAGCTAAGCATTGCCGTTGACCGCATCGCCAAACCGCAGCGTACCCGGCAGCTGGTTAAAGATTTTTATCGCCACTTCCCGGACATGGAGCTGCACATCAGCTATGAGGTCTTCAACGGGGTCTGGGATGCCCTGGCCGATGGCCGGGTCGATGTCGCGATTGGTGCGACCCAGGCGATACCGGTTGGCGGACGGTTTGCGTTTCGGGATATGGGGAAGCTCAACTGGCGCTGCGTGGTTGCACCCGATCATCCTCTGACGCAGGCAACCCGGATTGATGATGACACGCTGCGTCACTGGCCGTCGCTGGTGCTGGAGGATACGTCACGGGCGCTGCCGCGGCGCATGACGTGGACGCTGGACAATCAGCGCAGGCTGGTGGTGCCGGAATGGCAAACCGGGCTGGAGTGTGTGCAGGCGGGATTGTGCGTGGCGATGGTGCCAGGCCATCTGGCCCGGCCACTGCTCGACAGCGGCGCGCTGGTGGAGCTCACGCTGCCGCAGGCGTTTCCGGACAGCCCCTGCTGTGTCAGCTGGGCAGAGGATCGCGCATCACCGGCAACAGGCTGGTTACTCAGCTATCTGGGTGATGCGCAAACGCTTAATCAGGAGTGGTTAAGCGAGGATTAACGGCGATAGTCGCGGAACGGACCATCCGCAACTGAACGGCGTTCAATCAGCGTGGGATGGACTTCAATCGTTTGCGACACTTCGCGCTTGCTGGTAATGCGATCAAGCAGCATATCCAGCGCCTTCTCACCCAGCTGAGCCTTGGGCTGATGGACGGTGGTCAGTGCGGGCGCAAAATAGCGCGCGTTGCGCACATTGTCATAACCGATCACCGAAATGTCCTGTGGAACCCGCAGACCCATCTCGTCAGCGGCGCAAATCGCCCCCATCGCCATGATGTCGCCACCGCAGAACACCGCCGTCGGGCGCTGCTTCTGCGACAGGATCTGCTGCATCGCCTGATAGCCCGACTCCGGCTCAAAGTCACCCTGCACGATCCACTCGGCGCGCGGCTGAATGCCCGCCTCTTCCAGCGCCTTAAGGAAACCGGCATGACGTCCGCCCCCGGTGTTGCGCTCCATCTGACCGGGGATGGCGCCGATGTCGCGGTGGCCGCGCTCAATCAGATAGCGTCCCGCCAGATAGCCACCCTGGAAGGCGTTATCCAGCACCGTATCGGTGAAGTCGGCGCGCGACTCGCCCCAGTCCATCACCACCATCGGGATATTGCGGTTCTCTTCCAGCATCTGCAGCAGGTCGTCCGGGTATTCAGAGCACATGACCAGCAGACCATCGACGCGCTTCTGCGCCATCATGCTGAGGTAGGCGCGCTGTTTTTGCAGATCGTTATGCGCATTCCCCAGAATCAGCGTATAGCCTTTGTCAAAACAGTGATTCTCGACCGCTTCGATAATCTCAGCGAAATAGGGCGCTTCGCTGGAGGTGGCCAGCAGCCCCAGCGTCCGGGTGTGATTCACCTTCAGGCTGCGCGCCACGGCGCTCGGCGAGTAGTGCAGTTCCTTGATCGCCTGCCAGACCGCATCGCGCGTCTCTTCAGCCACGAAGCGGGTTTTATTGATGACGTGCGAAACCGTGGTCGTGGAGACGCCAGCGCGTTTTGCCACATCTTTAATTGTTGCCATGAAAATCGGACTCCAGGACTTATCTAACTGTATGATAAGCGTAGTGTTAAACGTTTGCGTCTGCTCAGGGTATTTTCCGCAAAAATGCCGTGTTATGGCGCATTAAACCGGCGGCCGACGGAGAATAAATGCCTGAAAAAGTGCGCAAACGGAATCAGGGCTGCGCGCGTTGCGCAACAAGGGCGGGATTCTAACAAGGCTGAACGGATAAAACGAGATTTTTACCCACAGCTGTGGGAAAATAGAATAACCACAATGATTATGTGGTTAAGGAGCAACCCATGAGTACCGATCTTAAACTGGCGTTAATGACCACTGTCGGCTGCCTGCTGATGATTGTGGCCTTTAGTTTTACCGCTGTACTGCACTGATAAAAAAGCCGGGACTTCTCCCGGCTTTTTTCTGACGCTGCATCAGCTCAGCGAATGGTTTTCGGCGTCATTACACGACGCGCACCTATGTAGTGACGCTGCCAGTAATCTTCCCCTAACGCACTGATCTGAATATCTTTGCCGGTACGCGGTGACTGAATAAACTTGCCGTCACCCAGGTAAACCCCGACGTGATCCGCGGTTCCGCGGCCATTAATGCGGAAGAAGACCAGATCGCCTTTTTCCAGTGACTCACGTTTGATAGGGGCAGCGTCACGCAGGTGATACATCTCGTTAGCGGTGCGCGGAATTTTAAACTTCACCAGATCTTTATAGGCGTACCAGACCAGACCGCTGCAGTCGAAGCCGGTGTGGGGGGAGGTGCCGCCCCACTGATAAGGTTTGCCCAGCTGGCCCATGAGCTTGGTCATCGCCGTTTCACGCGCTTTCTGGTAGCGCTGACGGTGAGATTTGCTCATTTTAATGGTGCCGGTCTCGCTGGCATCGGCGTTTTTCAGCAGGCGCTGGTGGCCGTAGCGTTTTTTCTCTTTGGTGCTGAGTCGGGCGGTCTTAAGCGAGGTTTTTTTGGCAGGTGTCTGTTTAGCGGTCAGTTCAACTTTTTTCTGTTTTTTCGTTTTGAGTTTCTGAACCGGGCTGAGACGGGTTTTTTTTGTCGTGGTTTTCACCACGCGACGTTTGCGGCGCTCATCCTCGCGCGCACTCTTTTTCTCTGCTTTATGCGTACTGACGTTCACCGGAGCGTGCGGAGACGCGGCGGCGATGTTGAAGAACAGTTGCGCAAAGGCCAGCATAAAAAGCGTAATGATTAAACGCATAGTCCATTAAGTAGTTAAGTTGTCAGGGCCACTACGCACCGCGACAAAGTTGAGATTAATCTGATCCAGGATCAGCGCCGAAGCCATTCTAGTCCAGTTCTTTTAAAAACTGTAATGCCTTTTATTGTTAATCTTTGCAACCCACGCGATTGTGCTGAAAATGAACATTTTCAGCGTCTTATATCAACGAAATTATTACGAATTATTAATCTGTTACCGGCTGTTAATAATCAGAAATTCACGCTGTGCCTGTCATGACTTAACCAGGATGGCGATTTCAGCAGGCAGCGATCAAAATCTCGTTTTCAGTCACGCTGCGAAGTCGCTACAATAAACAAACACGAAGTGACGAATTAAGGAAGGCAATTATGAGTACTGTAGAAAAAATTCAGCGCCAGATCGCAGAAAACCCGATCCTGCTGTACATGAAAGGTTCTCCGAAGCTGCCAAGCTGCGGCTTCTCTGCACAGGCGGTGCAGGCACTGTCAGCCTGCGGTGAGCGTTTTGCTTACGTGGATATTCTGCAGAACCCGGACATTCGTGCAGAGCTGCCAAAGTACGCCAACTGGCCAACCTTCCCGCAGCTGTGGGTAGACGGTGAACTGGTCGGTGGATGCGACATCATCGTTGAGATGTTACAGCGTGGTGAACTGCAGTCGCTGATTAAAGAGACCGCAGAAAAATTTAAAGAAGCAGAATAAAAAAAGGCCGACGCAATGTCGGCCTTTTTCGTTGTGGCATTCCTCAGACGGAGGCGCTGGCGTCTGCATCGCCTTCGGCAAAGGGCAGGGGCCAGCCACCTAGCCGCTTCCAGCGGTTCACCAGCTCACAGAACAGCGTTGCGGTCTGCTGCGTATCATATAGCGCCGAGTGTGCCTGACTGCTGTCAAACTCCATTCCCGCAGCGATACACGCCTTCGCCAGCACGGTCTGACCCAGCACCAGCCCGCTCAGGGCTGCCGTGTCAAAGGTCGCAAAGGGGTGAAACGGATTACGTTTCAGGCTGGCACGCTCAGCCGCCGCAGACATAAAGTTCAGGTCAAACGTGGCGTTGTGCGCCACCATGATGGCGCGATTGCAGCCGCTGTCCTTGATCCCCTTGCGCACCATTTTAAAAATGGCGTGCAGCGCTTCATATTCACTGACGGCACCGCGCAGCGGATTAGCGGGATCGATACCGGTAAAGGCCAGCGCTTCAGGGTGCAGCAGCGATCCGACAAAAGGTTCGACGTTAAAATGCAGCGTCTGGTCTGTCTGAATCCATCCCTCTTCATCCATTTTCAGCGTGATAGCGGCAATTTCCAGTAACGCATCGGTTTGTGCGTTGAAACCGGCGGTTTCCACGTCGATGACCACCGGATAGAAGCCACGGAAACGTTGATTGAGTGCATTAGGGGAATTCGATTCAGACATCAGGATCTCGTTGCAGGAAAAGGGCAGCGCGCATTATGGCAAAAAACGGGGCCGGGTGCAGCAGATGAAGCGCAGAGAAGGGGATTCAGCCCGCCCGGGAGGGCAGGCTGGCGGCAGGATCAGTTGCCGAGGCCTTTACCGGCATCTTTGTTTTCGATCAGCTCGATTTTGTAGCCGTCCGGATCTTCAACAAAAGCGATAATGGTGGAGCCACCCTTCACCGGGCCCGCTTCACGCGTCACGTTACCGCCATTCTGACGGATACGTTCGCAGGCGGCAGCCGCGTCATCCACGCCCAGCGCGATATGACCATAGGCGTTGCCGAGATCATACTTGTCCACGCCCCAGTTATAGGTCAGTTCGATAACCGCCCCTTCGCTTTCGTCGGTGTAGCCCACAAAAGCCAGGGTATATTTATATTCGGTGTTTTCGCTCTGACGCAGCACGCGCATGCCCAGCACACGGGTGTAGAAATCAATTGAACGTTGCAGATCGCCAACGCGCAGCATGGTATGTAGTAAACGCATAACATCCTCTTTGAAGTAAAACGCCATCGCCGGATGACCCAGGCGCTAAGTATAGCGATGAAAATCGCCATTGAATAATGGCCGCCGTCATCGTCCCGGACGGCAGCCAGACAGGTTTACAGTGTCGGGTAGTCGATGTAGCCTTCCGCGCCGCCGCCATAGAAGCTTTCCGGACGCTGAGGATTCAGAGGGGCATCCTGCTGCAGACGCTCAACCAGATCCGGGTTCGCGATGTAGTCGCGACCAAACGCGACGGCATCGATCAGACCGCGACTAATCAAATCGTCCGCTTTCTCGACCGTGTAGGCACCGGCACCGATAATGGCACCCGGGAACAGGTCACGTACTTTCTGACGGAAGGCATCCGTGTAAGGCTTGCCGCCGGCCCAGTCTGGTTCTGAAAGGTGCAGGTAGGCGATGTTGCGTTTCGCCAGCTCGCCGATGTACCACAGCGCCGCTTCTTCTTCATCCGGGCCGTTATCCAGATTCTGGAAGCTGCCGATCGGCGAGACGCGGATACCGATACGATCGGCTGACCAGTTTGCAATGACCGCATCCACCACTTCCAGCGCGAAACGACCGCGTTTTTCGATGCTGCCGCCATATTCGTCGGTACGCTGGTTGGAATCCGGGGCCAGGAACTGATGAATCAGGTAACCGTGTGCCGAGTGCAGCTCAAGCAGGTCAAAATCCGCTTCACGCGCATTCGCAGCCGCCTGACCGAAATCAGCTACGATCTGCTGGATCTCAGGAATCGTCAGTTCGCGTGGCTCTGAGGTCTCTTCGCGGTAGACGCTGCCATCTTCAGCACGCAGTGAGGTTCGGGTACCCGCCGCAATCGCCGACGGGGCGACCGGGGCTTTACCTTCCGGCTGAACGCTGTTGTGGGAAATACGACCGGTGTGCCACAGCTGCACGGCGGTGTGGCCGCCCGCCTGATGTACGCCTTCGTTAATGCGTTTCCACGCCGCAATCTGCGGCTGCGTATGTAAACCCGGCGCACCGGCATAGCCTTTGGCCTGGAAAGAGACCTGCGTGGCTTCGGTGATGATCAGACCGGCGCTGGCGCGCTGACGGTAATATTCCGCCATCATTGGCGTCGGAATATCGCCTGGCTCAATGCTGCGCAGACGGGTCAGCGGTGCCATAAAGACGCGGTTTGGGACGGTAATTGCGCCAACTTTCAGCGGACGAAACAGCTGGGTACTCGCCATAATAGCTCCTGATTAGTAGACCAGTCGTCTACAAACACGTTTTTTAAAAATCAGTGGCGTTCTAGCCACTGTTCGATGGTACTCAGTGCGAGGCGCAGGGGCTGCGCCTCGCGGGAAATTTTGCTCTGCAGGCTGGCACCCAGCCAGAGCAGCGACAGCAACTCCGCCATCTGTGCAGGCGGCTGCGGCAGGTTCAGCGACTCCTGCTGCACAGCTTCAGTCAGCGTCCGCGCATAGAGCGCGGTGATTTTCGCCGCACCCTGCTGCAGGGCATCGCGCATCGGCTCAGAGAGATCGCAGACTTCCGCAGAGACTTTCACGCCCAGGCAACCCACAATGTGGCCCTGCTGAACGAACAGATCGACCGCTAAACGGAAGTGGTTGAGCAGGCGTTCGCGCGGGGTGCCATCCGTCCGGCTGAGCTGTAATTCCACATCCTGCAGGAAGCGTGCAAAGTAGCGTTCCAGTAACGCCACGCCAAACGCCTCCTTGGAACGGAAGTAATAGTAGAAGGAGCCTTTCGGTACGGCCGCCTGTGACAGCAGTTCGCTTAAGCCCATTCCGGTGAACCCGCGTTGCAGACAGAGTTGCTCACCTGTCTGAAGCAGGTGCTCGCGGGTTTCGTTGCGTTGTGGCGTCTTATTCATGGCATTGAGAGTAGTAGACCAGTCGGTCGGTTGCAACGATCGGCCCACACGATGGCACAGAGTGTTCACCCGTACGCGCGACAGCGACATTATTGTGACCGGCTGAGGCTCATTTCCTGTGCAACCAGGCTACGCTGTTACTTTGACTGGTTATTCTGTGACTCCGGAGACGTAGTGGCCGAGCAGCTTGAGTTTTTCCCGGTTCCCAGCCCCTGTCGCGGCATCTGCGAGAGCGATGCGCGCGGCTACTGTCTGGGATGTTTACGCAGCCGCGATGAGCGGTTTAACTGGCTGCGCTTCAGTGATGCCCAGAAGCGCGAGGTGATTCGCCTGTGCCAGATGCGGCGTCAGCGTCTGCTGCGCCAGCAAAAGGGCGAAGAGCCACCCGCACCGCAGCAGCCGGAGTTATTCTGACGGCCTGGCGCTTTCCGTTATACTCTCTGACACGCTAATGTCAGCCAACGTGCAACAGGGAGATCGTCATGTCACAACCGCAAGCCATTGCTCTGCAGGGGCCCGATTTTTCACC
Organism: Pantoea anthophila; assembly: GCF_026104315.1. Lineage (NCBI taxonomy): Bacteria > Pseudomonadati > Pseudomonadota > Gammaproteobacteria > Enterobacterales > Erwiniaceae > Pantoea > Pantoea anthophila. The sequence goes on along the minus strand of NZ_CP110473.1, from coordinate 2,157,670 downwards.
GCTGGTTATGGGGTACTGGCGTCTGATGGAGTGGGGCATGTCGCCTCAGGAGCGGCTCGCATTTATTGAGCATCACCTCAGCCTCGGTATTACCACCGTTGATCACGCCGATATCTATGGTGACTATCAGTGTGAAGCGGCGTTTGGTGAGGCGCTGAAGCTGGCTCCTGGCCTGCGCGATCGGCTGCAGATTGTGACCAAATGCGGCATCGCTACCCGTGCCCGCCCGGAAAACCAGATTGGTCACTACATCACCGATAAACAGCATATCGTCCAGAGCGCAGAAAACTCGCTGCGTCACCTCCACACCGATCGTCTCGACCTGCTGCTGATCCATCGTCCCGATCCGCTGATGGACGCGGATCAGGTCGCCGATGCCTTTATGGCTCTGCACCAGAGCGGCAAGGTACTGCACTTTGGCGTCTCCAACTTTACCCCGGCCCAGTTCTCCCTGCTGCAGTCCCGCCTGCCGTTCTCGCTGGTCACTAACCAGCTCGAGATCTCCCCTGTGCAGCAGAGCGGACTGCTGGATGGATCGCTGGATCAGTGTCAGCAACTGCGTATCCGGCCGATGGCCTGGTCCTGTCTGGGGGGCGGTCGCCTGTTTAACGATCCCCATTTCCAGCCACTGCGCGATGAACTGGAGCGGGTGCGTCAGGAGACCGGGGCGAGCAGCCTGGATCAGGTGGTCTATGCCTGGATTCTGATGCTGCCGTCGCGTCCGCTGCCGATCATCGGGTCGGGCAAAACGGCGCGGGTCAGCGACGCGGTCGGTGCGCTGAGCGTGACGCTGTCACGTCAGCAGTGGTTCCGCATTCGTAAGGCCGCGCTGGGCTACGATGTGCCCTGAGCGTAAAAGTGCGTCAATTTTCAGCAAACTAGCGCAACAGCGGCCAGACTTATTGCACACCCTGGTATGCAAACGGAGTCATCATGAAAATGAAAGCAGTCGCGCTATTCGCGCTGATCGCCTGTGGGTCAGCCCACGCCGCCAATGAACAGGTGACGGTTCATCAGGTCACCGCTGAGGGCATAGGGAAATCGCTGGGCACCGTAAAGATTGATGAGACAGAGTATGGTCTGAAGTTCACACCGGATGTGAAAGGGCTGACGCCGGGCATTCATGGATTCCATGTCCATGCCAAAGGCAGCTGTGAGCCGGGCGAGTCTGAGGGCAAAGTGGTGGCTGCCGGGGCGGCCGGTGGGCATCTCGATCCGGCTAACACCGGCAAACATCTGGGGCCGTATGCGGAAGGTCATCTGGGCGACCTGCCTGCGGTCTATGTTGATGACCAGGGTAACGCAACCTATCCGGTACTGGCACCGCGACTGAAGTCGCTGAGTGAGATTAAAGGCAAAGCGCTGATGGTCCATGTCGGCGGTGACAACCATGCCGACCATCCCAAACCTCTGGGCGGTGGCGGGGCACGTTACGCCTGCGGCGTTATCTGAATTTCCGGGCGGCCCATGCCAGCCGCCCGCTTTTCTCCTGCCGGTTTATTAATTGTTGTACCATCCCCTGCATTTCCCCCCTATGATATTGATTCAGGTACGAAAGCGTGATGGGGAAAGGAGCAGGAACATGAAATTCAAGGGCGCATTACTGCTGAGTCTGCTGCTGGTGGGATGCGATAAACCCAATGATACGCAACTGGTTACTGAAACCGGGCGGGAACTTCAGCGCACCATCGATACCAGCCCGATGCGTGTCACCTGCGAAAAGATTGCCAAAGGTCGTGAATGGCTGAGCCGCAGCACGGTGCGCAAGCTGGAAGCGAAAGGGTGCGATCAGGTCTTCCGCAGCGCCACGGAAACCAATTTCACTGAAACCACGATTTATCGCCGCACCATGACCATGGTGTGCGGCGGCATTCACGGTCAGAGTTTCACCGGCAGCGAACTGACGCGCCGCTTTATCTTCTCACCGGATGAGAAAGCGCTGGTGATCGAACCGATGACCGAGATGGATAAGACCCGTTTTGAGGGGCACAAAACGCTGCAACAGCTGCAGGACGATTTTAACCGCCAGCAGCAGCAGTATTGTCAGTAGTCAGGCCGGTACCGCCTGTTTCAGCTGTGCCAGCGAACAGCGCAGGCGCCAGATAATCCCCGCCAGTTCACTGGCCTCGTTGCTGCCCTGCGCCAGCAGCGAGGCGATCGTCTCCTCCAGTTCCAGCAGCATCCGATCAAGCGAGCTGTGCTGCACGCCACGGCTGCTGATAATCTGCTGTAAATTCTGCAGGCTCTCATCGCGAAACCGCAGCAGCGACGCCGGACCGGCACCCCAGTCACGCAGCTGCCAGACAATATGCGAGCAGTTGAGCAGCACCACCCCCCAGCGCAGCAGCCAGACCCGCGCCTGTTCATCCCGGCTGTGACTGAGCTGGCTGATGCGATGGTAGATCTGCGATTCAAAGCGACTCTCGCTGAGCCGGGGCTGTCGCCGCAGCTGATCGAGGAACGCCAGCCGCAGTGCCCGGATATGCCGCCGGCTGCGCCGGGCATCGGAGCTGGGGCGCAGGATCTGGAAAGCCAGCCAGGCGAGCAGTACCCCGCACACTTTGGCAATATTATCGTTGAAGAACGCCTGATAGTCCCAGACGGGCGGGTTAGTGACCGCGATAAACGAGCCCATAAAGACGATAAACTGTCCCCACATCCCGGCATGCTGTTTCTGCTGTAACTTAAAGAGTTGCAGCGTCACCAGCAGCGGAAACAGAACCAGTAAAAAGGGCCACAGCAGGCTGATCTGCACCATCAGGCCGAACTTCATCACAAAACTGAAGGCAAACAGCCAGAGCAGCGTTTTCAGCAGCAGCGTCACGCTGCCGCCGGGTGAGGGCGCAGAGGCGTAGAGCACACAGGCGATCGCGGTCAGAGTCAGGGCTGAAGCGCCTGAAGACCACTGCGTGTTGATCCAGAAGGCGCAGCCCAGCACGATAACGCAGAAGGTGCGCAGGGCGCTCCAGCCCGCTTCGGCGCTGTCACTGTCGCGCGCCAGCGCCGGAACCGGCGGAGGCTGAAAGCGGGTATCCGCATCGGCACGATCCAGCAGCCTGATCCAGCGCAGCACGTTGAGGTACATCCAGCAGAAGTAGCGCAGCCGGTGAGAGAACGCGCGCTGGCGATAGTCGCCCGACGCCGCCGGTGTCACGCTGCGCAGGATCTGTGCCAGCCGGTATTTGTCGCAGTCCGGTTTCGCCAGCTCCGCCAGCAGCTGTTGCAGCGCCTCAAACAGCGCGGCAGGGGCGTCGGGCCAGTTCAGCAGCATGCGGCGCAGACTGGAGAGCACGCTGGTAAGACGCAGCTGCTGGTGCAGCACGTAGTTCAGGACGTTGTTCTGGCGGCGAAAGCGATAGTGACTCCAGAACGCCTGAATGCGCAGCAGATTCATGGTCAGGATCTGGCTGATGACCGTCTCATGCGCGGTGCGGATCCCCTCGCTGGCGGAAGGCTGCAGCAGCAGGACCGCATGTTCCAGCAGTCGGGCGTGCATCTGTTTCAGCGAGGTAATCAGCGTCTCACCATCGGAAGTGCTCGGCAGCACCATCATCATCAATCCGGCGCACAGGATGCCGGAGATCACTTCGCAGACGCGCGCCTGAGCGATAGTCCACAATGCGGTAATGTCCGTAATATTGACGCTGCTGAAGGCGATGATGGCGGCGGTATAACCGGCCAGGGAGAAGGCGTAGGCGACATTATTCTGATAGTGGCTGGCAATGCCGGTGCAGAGCGCCAGCCAGCCAGCGATGGCAAAGGTGAACAGCCACGGTTCATTCAGCGTGTGACCGGCAATCAGCAGGGCGGCGCTCGCCCCGACCAGGCTGCCGGCGATGCGGCCAAGGCTTTTACTGATTGCCCCGCCGACCGTGGGAAAGCTGATGACGGCGGCAGAGGTCATCGCCCAGTAAGGTTCATCGAGATCCAGACCATAGGCGATACTCAGCGCCAGACACATTGATATCGCGTTGCGCAACGCGTAGCGCCACTGTCCACCCGTCGCCTTAATCCAGGGCAGCTGATCCCAGGCCAGCCACTGCATATTCATGGCTGGATGGAGATGGTGCAGCTGGTACCGGCAATCAGCTCAGTGTGTGCCGGAAGCGGGTCGAGACGAATGCGCACCGGCACCCGCTGCGCCAGCCGTACCCAGGGCACATTGGGTTTGATATCGGGCACCAGACCGCTGTCCGTCTCAATACTCTGGTCGTAAATGGCGCGACCTATGCTCTCCACCTGGCCCTGCAGCTGTGCGCCATTGCTGTAGAGCACCACCTGTGCTGCGGCGCCCGGTTGAATATGGCGCAGCTTGGTCTCTTCAAAATAGCCCATCACGTAGTAAGAGTGACTGTCCACCAGCGCAAACAGGGGCGTTCCCGCCGCGGCATAGTTGCCCGGCCGCAGCGTCAGATTGGTGATCCAGCCATCTGTCGGGGCGGTCAGCGTCGTCTGCTGCAGGTTCCAGCGTGCCCGCTCCCATTCCGCCTGCGCCGCTTTGGCACTGGCAGCCGCGGCCCCGGCGCTGAGGCGCGCCGCATCGAGATCTTCTGCAGAGATAATGTTACGCGGCAGATGAGCGCGCCGGTTAAATTCATGCTGCGCTTTCGCCAGATCCGCCTGCGCTTTGCTCAGCTGGGCGGCGGCGTTGTCGAGCGCAATCTGCCACGGCACCGGGTCGAGCGTCAGCAGCTGCTGGCCCTGATGGACAAACTGATTATCGGTGACGCTGAGCTGAGCAATCCGGCCCGACACCTGAGGCGTAATATCCACCAGCTCTGCCCGCACCTTACCGTCGCGGGTCCACGGGGACTGCATGTAGTAGTTCCAGAGCCAGCCCCCCGCCAGCAGCGCCAGGGCGAAGACGATGAGGGTGGAAAAATATTTTACCGCGTTAAATTTCATATCGATTATCCGTGACCGATGAGCCAGAGTGCGGCGGTAACGCACAGCACAAACAGGGAGAGATCAAACAGGGTGGGATGCCAGACGTCGCCGGAGTAGATCCAGCCGCGCACCAGGGGGTGGATCAGCAGCCAGAAAAAGAAGCCAAGAAGCACCGCCTTGAATAGCGGCGGAAAAAACAGTGAGGCGCCCACGACCAGATCGGTCAGCGGTTTCGCGCCTGAAAAAGCGGAGGTGAGCACGTGATAACATCCCTCGTTAACCCAAACGGCAGGGGGAGAGCGCTGCCGCGATTTCCTGGCCTGGCCCGGGATTTGTAATTTGTCCTGTAAACTCGCAGAATAGTGTAGAATCTGGCTTGATAGCTAGCAAGCTAATTATAAGGAGATGAAATGGATACGCCCCTCGGAACGGATTTATCTCGCCTGGTGCGCATCTGGCGCGCGTTGATTGATCAGCGGCTGAAGCCGCTTGAGCTGACTCAGACTCACTGGGTGACGCTGCACAATATTCATCAACTGCCGCCCGAACAGTCGCAGATCCAGTTAGCCAAGGCGATTGGCATTGAACAGCCCTCCCTGGTCCGCACGCTGGATCAGCTGGAAGAAAAAGGGTTAATTACCCGCTCGACCTGTGCCAGCGATCGTCGCGCCAAGCGCATCAAACTCACGCAGCAGGCGGAGCCTATCATTGAGCAGGTGGAGAGCGTGATTGATGAGACGCGGGACGACATTTTGTCCGGCATCAGTCGGGAAGAGATCAGCCAGATGGTGACGCTTATCGCCCGGCTTGAGAAAAACATTCTCGAACTGCAGAACAAAGAGAAATAAAAAACCGACGCCCAGGCGTCGGTTTTTTTTGCTATCTCAGCGAGGTGAAACGGTGACCTGGCTGCCGTTAGAGGCCATCACGACACGCTGACCAACGGAGTAGCGTGAGGCGGCCTGTTTCTGAACCACCATGATGGTGTTGCCGTCATCCTTGCGGATTTCCAGCTCAACGCCATCGGTTTTATTGATTGCGCCCTGAACGCCCTGGCCCGCAACGCCGCCCAGCACCGCACCACCGGCTGTCGCCAGGCTACGACCTGCGCCGCCGCCAATCGTGTTACCCAGGAAGCCACCCAGCACGGCACCGCCGATGGCACCGATAACGTTACTCTCATCGCCACCCTGAATTTTCACCGGGCGAACGGAAACTAACGTACCGTAAGAGACGCTCTGCACCTGCTTGGCTTCACTGGCACTGTAGGTATCACCCGACAGCGTACTGGTATTGCTACAACCTGCCAGCATGACACCGGTCAGAGCGACCACAATTACACGCTTAATCATCTGAAACTCCTTTAGTCGAGAAGGCGCCACGTTTACCGCTGTATCCTGCTCACAGTATAAGACACAAACCTGGCAAATTAATCCCTGTCCGAATAAAACACGGTTGAACGAAGCATAGACTATGTAAGATCAACAATAATTCAATCGTGGATCAAAAATAGTTCCGCGGCGTTACCGGTCAGCACATTTGGATAAAAACAAATTAATCATAGAATTAGCGGGTGTAATTTGTCAGGCTAGCCGCAGATAAATTGCACCTCCCGCCGGATGTAAGGAATGGCTATGAAATCAGGACGCTATATCGGAGTAATGTCAGGCACCAGCCTGGATGGAGTGGATGTGGTGCTGGCGGCCATTGACGAAAATATGGTGGCTCAGCAGGCGAGCTATTCGCATCCTATCCCCGCCGGGCTGCGCCAGGCGATCCTCGCGATCTGTCAGGGACAATCCCTGACGCTGTCGCAGCTGGGGCAACTGGACACCCGTCTCGGCCAGCTGTTTGCCGAGGCGGTCGTCACGCTGATGAAGCGCGAATCCCTTGAGGCCAGCGATATCACGGCGATTGGCTGTCATGGTCAGACCGTCTGGCATGAGCCGCAGAGCGACGCGCCCAACACCCTGCAGATTGGCGACAACAACCAGATTGTGGCGGCGACCGGCGTCACGGTGGTGGGCGATTTCCGTCGCCGTGACATGGCGCTGGGCGGGCAGGGCGCGCCGCTGGTGCCGGCTTTTCATCAGGCCCTGCTGATGGATGCCACGGAACGCCGCATGGTGCTGAATATTGGCGGCATCGCCAACCTTTCGCTGCTGATACCGGGGCAGCCGGTGCGGGGTTTCGATACCGGTCCCGGTAATATGCTGCTGGATGCCTGGATCTGGCGGAATCAGGGCCTGCCGTATGACAAAGATGCACAGTGGGCGCGAAGCGGTACGCGGGTTCCGGCGCTGCTGGAGGCGCTCTTAAGGGAGCCCTGGTTTGCGCTGCCGCCACCCAAAAGCACCGGGCGCGAGCACTTTAATCTGGGCTGGCTGGAGCAGCATCTGCGCTATTTCCCGGGGCTGGCTCCGCAGGATGTGCAGGCGACGCTGGTGGAGCTGACCGCCATAACCATCACCCAGCAGATATTGCTCAACGATGGCTGTGACCGTCTGCTGGTGTGCGGCGGCGGCAGCCGTAATCCGCTGCTGATGGCGCGCCTGGCTGCTCATCTTCCCGGCACCGAGGTGACCACTACCGATGCGGCGGGTATCAGCGGGGACGATATGGAAGCGCTGGCGTTTGCCTGGCTGGCGTTTCGCACGCTCTCCGGGCTGCCGGGCAATCTGCCTGCGGTAACGGGCGCGCGGGAGAAAAGCGTGATTGGCGCCATCTATCCGGCCAATGCGCTCTACCGGCGTTAACCTGCGAACCGGGGGCGGTCAGCCCCCGCTGGGTAAGGGGTGACCGTCAGGCGGCACCAGGGAGATGAGTGAGGTTACGGACGCCGGTAATCACGGTTGCCACCATGGTTTCGCGTCGGGTAATGACTTCGACCTGATAAAAACGGCTGCGGTAGGCGATGGAGTAGATGATGGGATGATACTTATTGCCTTCTCCGTAGCGGGCGTAGTGCGCTTCGAGCGCACGGGTTGCTGCCAGGATATGGGAGGGTTCTTTATCACCGCGGATGATTTGCTTCATTCAGTTCCTCAAATGCTGTCCCTGGAGTCACGTCGCACGCATGGCGCGTTGCGCTGGCCTAAACACTGAACATCTGACTGCTAAATCGGTAATCACAGACTGGGCAATAACTGACTCTGCCGGGCGAAGATGACAGAAAAATGATCGCCCGGCGCTGTTTATTATTTAGCAGTCGCCAGGGGATCCGGCAAGGCAGGGAAGCGCAAAATCATCCAAATCGCAGGGGGTTAAAGCAGCTCTGGCCAGGCGACGGCCGCAATGCGGTTCAGCTCAGGTTTTGAGAAGAGGAAGCCCTGAAACTGGGTCACGCCTGCCGCTTCGAGCCACATCCACTCTTCGGGCTGTTCGATGCCCTCCGCGATCACGCCGATCTCCAGTGACGAGCAGCATTTCAGAATGGCATGAATGATCGCCTGCTTCGGTCCGCTTTTATGCACGCCTGAGATAATCGCCCGGTCAATCTTGATCTTGTCGGGCTGAATGCGGGTCAGCAGCGACAGCCCGGCGAAGCCAGCGCCAAAATCGTCCAGCGCGAGGCTGATGCCCGCCGCCTTCAGCTGGCGAAGGGCCGCTTCAAAGGCATCCGGCTGCGAGATAATTTCATTCTCGGTGAACTCCACCATGATCTGCTCCGGCACCAGCCCCTGGGCCGCGATCGCCTCCAGCAAAAACGGAACCGCATCGGGCACTTCTACCAGGGTCATCGGCAGCAGGTTGATCGACAGGGTCATCCCCTCAATCCCCAGCTGTTTTGCCTGAGCAAACGCGATTTTTTTCGACTGCAGATCGGTCTGATAGAGCTGTTCACGTGACAGTCCGGCAAAATAATCCAGTGGCGGTTCACCCTGCGGGCCGCGCAGCAGTGCCTCCAGTGAAACGATTTCACAGGCAAAGGGATCGACGATTGGCTGAAACGCGAAGCTGACCTCATCCGTCGCCATCAGTGCGGCATCGCCTTCACGCTGCTCTGACTCGTCGCGGATAAAGGTCCAGCCGCTGGCGGAAGGGATCTCAAAATAGTTCTCTTTTTCCCGCGCTTCGACAAAGGTACGCAGGAACTGCAGAGCGCGGTCGGAATAGGTCATCTGGTAGCGGGTGGTGCATTTCTCCAGCACCGCTTCCAGTACCGTCTCTTTATCGTGCAGACGGAGATCGAACAGTTCCATACCGACGTGACCAAACCGTCGCGCTGGCGCGTAGTCGCGCAACAGTTCAACCAGATTATGATGGCGCGGATCCTGGCAAATCCGGTTATAGACCGCTTTTACGGCCGCTTCCGGACCTTCCAGCAGCTGAAAAAAGTGTGTTCCATTGAACAACAGAATCCCGGTGACGCTGGATGATTTGTTGATTTTGTTCGCTTTTAATGCCAAATCATGCAGAAGCCCCAGTGACACATTTTCAGTGATGTGGCTTCTGTAGATGATTGTCGACAACATAAAGATTTCCGGGATTTTTTATTTTTTGTTAACACACCTTACCAGAAGGTTCTCCTGGGGAGAACGAGGGGGAGTGCGCCTTTCTTACTCTGGAACTATTTTAGTCGACAGGAAGCGCTGAATCACCTTTTCCCAGCGCACGCTGCATAAAAACCGTATCCAGCCAGCGGCCCTGTTTGAACCCGACCGAACGCAGGATGCCGGTCATCTCAAAGCCCGCTGCGCGATGCAGCGCAATGGAGCCCTGGTTCCCGCTGTCGCCCACGTTAGCGATCAGCTGACGAAACCCCGCCTGCTCTGCCCAGGCAATCGCATGATGTAACAGGCGTGACCCGACGCCACGCTGCTGAAATCCCGGATCGATATAGATCGAATCTTCCAGCGTGTGCCGGTACGCATGGCGCGGACGATAGGGGGCCAGATAGCAGAAACCGCGCACCTCACCGTCGCTGACGGCGATAAACCACGGCAGGCCCGCCTGCTGAATCTTGTGCATCCGCCCGGCGATTTCGGCGACGTCAGGCGGAACCGTCTCAAAGGAGCCGGTGCCATTAAGAACATGCCAGGCGTAAATCTGCTGAATCGCCGGGATATGAACATCCTCTGCTGCAAAAATTTCCATTGTCACGCTCCGGTATTATCTTTAACGGCTTTACCCGGTGAAAAAACAACGGTATAGCGGGTCGTCAGGGGACGCAATGAAAATCTTGCGGGTGCGCATTCTCTCCTGTCGGCTCGCTTACCAGGATTAATCCTGGCAAATCGGAGGGCAGAATGCCAGACAGCATGAAAGAGGCGATATCCGGGGGTATTAAGCCTTTTCTGAAAACCGCGCCAGCCGGATGATTCATTCCGGGGTTAGGGCTATTATCTCTGCGGTTTCGGTTGAGCTGATTTAATATCCGGGGGTGCGGCGTGATGCGATTTGTTGATTTTCTGAAAAGTAAGCAGGGGCTGCGCGCCGCGAGAAATCACTGCTTTGAATTAAATGGTGTGGTGCTCGGTCATTTCACTGCGCTATTTCTGCACGATAACCAGATTATTTTTACCAAAGATGGCAGGCATTGCGTCGTGCCTTATTATCTTGGTGCTGATGACGATTTAACTGAGCAGACGATTAATCCGCGCATTAATAATATCCGGGCGCTGAACTGATTAATTCCGCTCTCGCCCGCCACGCTTAATAACCTCCGCGTGCGGAGGTTATATTTATTCGCCAGAAAATGTGCGTTATCCCTCTTTTCGCTCTGTTCACGGCTGCCGCCGATCGCTTTGTGGCGCTTTCACACGGCGCGGAACAACAAACAGCAGCAGCAGGGCACTGGCAGCAAACAGCGTCAAAGCCGTAACGGCGCCCAGCGCGGCATAGAGCTGGCCAAACAGCAGCGATCCCACCACCTGACCTGCTGCCAGCATAAAGAACAGCATCCCGACGCCGGTTGCCGGATCGTCAGCGGTGGCCTGCGCGCCCCAGACCAGCAACACCCCTGACAGCGTGACATAGCCTGCGCCACAACAGGCCACCGCCACCATTAAGCCCGCAGAGTCGCCCCGGCTCAAAGCCAGCACCAGCAGCGGCACGGCCATTCCGCACAGCGCGAGCCGGTAGACCCCATTCAGTCCGATACGGGCAGCCAGCGGGCCGGTAAGCACACCGGCAATACCCGCTCCTCCGGCAATCAGCCAGAGCAAACGGGCACTCTCCGCATCCACGCCGACGTGCTGACGCAGCAGCACCGATCCAAAACTCCACCAGGCCGCACTGATCAGGCCTGAAACAAGCGCAATGCCCATCAGCCGCCGCAGTGCGCGGCAGTACAGGCGCGGCTGCCCGTGACGCCTCTGCGGCCTCTGAGCAGCGGTGTGAGAGGATATGTGACGCATCACCGGCAGCGCACAGGCCAGAGCGAGCAGGGCGAACAGCCCGCAGGCGGCGCGCCAGCCGCCCGGCAGCGTGCCGAGAATGATAACGGAGAGGATAATCCCCGCGCTGGTACCGGCATTGATCAGGGTGTTGATGCGCGGCTGGCGCGCCGCGGGCACACAGGCACTGACTGCCGCCGCCAGGGCGGGAGACGCCAGGCCGGAACTGAATCCGGCGATAAAGAGCCCGGCCGCCAGCAGCAGCGGCGAGGTGGCGAGGGCAAGCAGCAGCAGACCTGCCGTCGCACAGAGTGAGGCGAGTAGCGCCGTCAGCCGCGCACCGTAGCGCCGGGCCAGCGTCGCGGCGCTGAGAATGGTCAGACAGTAAGAGACAAAGCTGCAGGCGGAGAGCAGACCCGTCTGCTGCGGGCTTAACGGGATCGCTGCCGATATGGCGGGCAGCATCAGCCCCCATGAGAAGCGGGCCATGCCATAGGTTACCGCGATCAGGCTGAAGCCGGTCAGAGCCAGCGCAGCAGGCGACCTCATCAGGAAGCCCCTTTCTGGAGCAGCAGCTGGCTGGCGATCTGCGCCGCATGCTGCGCGGCGGCGGGGCCGGTAATCAGCGCGGTGGTAATCGCCCCTTCAAAGAGCATCCAGATGGCATCGCTCAATGATTGATCTTCGGCACCGTGCAGGCAGGTTACACAGTCGGTGATGTAGCGGCGCATGGCGGCGCGGAATGCCAGCGCCTGCTCTGCCAGCGCCTGATCCCGTCCGGCATATTCTCCCCAGGCTTTAAGGAAGAAGCAGCCGTGCGCACCGTTTGCCTCTGTCCAGCTGGCCAGCACGCTAAACAGCTGCGCGATCGCCTCCGGCTGGTGGGCCGGCAGCAGCTCAGCCATAAAGCGCTGCTCACGCGCCGCCATCACCGCAGCGGTCATCGCCTCGCGTGAGGGAAAGTGATGATAGAAGGTTCGGGTGGAGACGCCCGCTTCCCGACAGAGCTGGTCGGTACTGGTGGCGTGGAACCCGTGAGTGTAAAACAGCCGCTCGGCAGCCTGAATGATGTCATCGCGTTTTTTCATCCTTTAAAAGTAAACCGTTCGTTTTACTTTTGCAAACCGGGCACGGCTGGATGCGTCCACCGGTATTGATAAATCCGCGAAGCCAGGGGATTTAGCGTTCCGCTTAGAGGCGCGCCCTCTGTCGCTTTCACACTTTTTCAGCTTCAGTTCATTAATACTCATAATTACCCCTGCGGGGGTAAGTGATTTCAGCGCTGCGTCTGATATGACCCGGACGGCAGAAGCTTTTATTCCTGAAGGATTTCATTTTAAGCGATTGTTTTATATGTATAATTTAGATTATATGCTGTTCTGGCATGCATTAGCACGGTAAATGCTTATGACGCGCTGAAGCGGCAGGCGGGGATCGGCGGCGATAAATAGCTGAAGCGAGTGAGGCGGGTAAAAAGGGCATATTCTCAAAGTCAGTCCGCCCTCTGTAATAAAGTGGTTTTAGGGATAATTCTCAGTTAGTTTAATAAAGCTTCAGATTACAAATAAAATCTCTTACGAATTTTGGTTCGTTTTTTTAAGACACATACAGCAACTATCAGGATGACTACCATGCTCAAAGCCAGCTATTATTATCTGTGCCCGCGTCCCATGGGTGGATGGATTTTACACAAAGAAGGTTGCGTTAATCTGTCAAAGAACGATAAGCGCGTGTTTATTGGTTCGCTTTATACCCGTCAGCAGGCGCTGGCCGTGGCGAAAATACATCATGCCAATGCCATTCTCTGTAATGCCTGCCTGAGTACTTTTATTTGTCCGGGCAGCAGTACGGTAATTAAACCGGCACGCGCTGCCACGCCAACCCGTCATACGCCAAAACATTAAGCGCCGGGCTCTTTTTTCCGGGAAAGCAGATAAGGGCGGGAATAAAAGCGGGGGTAGTCTGAATTAAAAAAGGGCAGCGTTAAGACGCTGCCCTGAGGATTATGCCTGTTTAGGCTGTCCGTTTGATGCGGTCAGCCCGCCATCGACCGGCAGATTGACGCCGGTAATATAGCTCGCCTCATCGCTGGCAATAAAGACAATAGCCCTGGCGATATCATCCGCCTCACCCGCGCGACGCAGTGGAATACGATCATAAAAGCGCTCAAGCAGCGCCGGATCCTGTTTGGTATCTTCCGTCAGATCGGTAAAGGTAAAGCCCGGGCAGATCGCATTGATGCGAACGCCGTCCGCGCCGTAGTCCATCGCCAGGGCACGCGTAAAGTTGGTGATCGCCCCTTTGGCGGCATTGTAGATGCTCATGCCCCAGTCACCGCCTAAGCCGGAGACCGAGGAGATGTTAACCACGTTACCTTTGCTCTTCAGCAGGGCAGGCATGAAGTAGTGAACGCCGTGGAAAACCCCGTCCAGGTCGGTTTTCATCAGCGTTTTCCAGTCATCAAGGTCCACTTCATGGATGCGGCCCTGGACAATCACGCCAGCATTATTCACCAGCACGTCAACCCGGCCATATTTGTTCAGCACGGTTTCTGACAGTTGTTTAACCTGGGCAGCGTCTGAGACGTCGCAGGCCGCTACCAGGTGGTCACCCGGCGTCAGTCCGGCCAGCGTCTCTTCGAGTTTCTGCGCGGTGCGTCCCACCAGCACCACTGACGCGCCTTCTTCTGCAAAGCGTTTTGCGCTCGCCTCACCAATGCCGGACCCGGCACCTGTCACAACCACAACTTTCTGCGTAAATCTGGACATTATGCCTCCTTATCAGCATCAATTTTCACGTTTAACAACCGGTTAAGCCTGGCAGTGATTGCCAGAAATTCAAGCGCAGCGTCAGAGGCGCTGCGCCTGAAGCCTTACCGTTATTCCCAGTCAGGGACGTCTGAACAGTGCGAAGCTGCGTCCTTCCAGCTCAAAATCCTTCTCTTTGGTGATGACCAGACCGCGTTTCGCCACGTCGCTGGTGGTCAGCTCCAGCACCCAGCCCCCTTCACCAAACTGCGGGATACGGAAGGGCACGTTGCCCTCAAACGGGTTAAGCAGCATCAGCACATCGTGCCAGATGCCCTCTTCGGTCTGCAGGTCGGGCCGCCCGATATAGACGCCCAGCGTGGAGCCTTCATCCCACTGCTCACTCTGCTGGAACCCGCCGCCGGCGTTGAACCATTTGATATCCATGCCGTCGCGCCAGTTCTCGCGACGCAGCAGAGGCTGCTGAGCACGCAGGCTCAGGATCTGGCGGGTGAACGCACGCAGCGCTTCGGCGGATTCCGGCAGGTTATCCCAGTGAACCCAGGAGATTTCACTGTCCTGGCAGTAGCCGTTGTTGTTGCCCATCTGGCTGCGGCCAAACTCATCGCCTGCCAGCAGCATCGGCGTGCCGTGTGAGAAGATCAGGGTGGCGAGGAAGTTGCGCTTCTGGCGCTCGCGTACGGCGTTGATGCCTTCGTCGTCCGTCGGGCCTTCCGCGCCATAGTTGTACGAGCGGTTGTCATTGTGACCGTCGTTGTTATCTTCGCCATTCTCATCGTTGTGCTTGTCGTTGTAGGAGACCAGGTCGTTGAGCGTGAAGCCATCGTGCGCCGTCACGAAGTTGACGCTGGCCCACGGGCGACGGCCGTGCTGATCGTAAAGATCGCCGGATCCGAGCAGACGGGCGGCAAAATCGGTCGAAACGTTGTTGCCTTTCCAGTAGTCGCGCACCGTGTCGCGATACTGGTCGTTCCACTCTGCCCAGCCTGGCGGGAAGCTGCCGACCTGATAGCCACCCGGTCCGATATCCCAGGGTTCACCAATCAGCTTTTTCTGTGACAGGATCGGGTCCTGCATCACGGCATCGAAGAAGCCGCCGCGCGGGTCAAAGCCATCCGGTTCGCGTCCCAGAATGGTGCCGAGGTCAAAACGGAAACCGTCGATATGCATCGACTCAGACCAGTAGCGCAGCGAATCGAGCACCATCTGCAGCACGCGCGGATGCGAGGTGTTGACAGTATTGCCGGTTCCGGTGTCGTTGATGTAGTAGCGGTGCTGGTCCGGCAGGGTCCGGTAGTAGGAGAAGTTATCGATGCCTTTAAACGATAGCGTCGGCCCCAGCTCATTCCCCTCGGCGGTGTGGTTGTAAACCACGTCGAGGATCACCTCAATGCCGGCATCATGAAAGGCGCGAACCATGTCGCGGAAGCCCTGAATGCCGCGCGGGCCGAAGTAGCGGGTCGCGGGCGCAAAGAAGCCCAGCGTGTTGTAGCCCCAGAAGTTTTTCAGCCCTTTATCCAGCAGATGCTGATCGTCCGGGAACCAGTGCACCGGCAGCAGCTCGACCGAGGTAATGCCTAAGCTTTTGATGTAGTCGACGGTCGCTTTATGGCCCATGCCGTCAAAGGTGCCGCGCAGTTCGGGCGGCAGCGCCGTGTTGAGCTGGGTAAAGCCTTTGACGTGGGTTTCATAGATCACCGTTTTCGGCCATGGCACGTTCGGACGGTTCCTGTCCTGCCAGTCAAACTCGTTGGGATCGACCACCCGGCACTTCGGTGTAAACGGCGCGCTGTCGCGGCTGTCAAAAGTGAGATCTTTATCGTCGTGATAGAGATCGTAGGCGAAGTGCGCCTCGTTCCAGGCGATGTCGCCCGCCAGTTCGCGGGCGTAGGGATCGAGCAGCAGCTTGTTCGGATTAAAGCGATGACCATTCTCCGGGTCGTAGGGACCATAGACGCGATAGCCATACAGCGCACCTGGCTTCAGACCCGGCACATAGCCGTGCCAGATTTCATGGGTATATTCCGGCAGTTCCAGACGGGCGATTTCCGTTTTACCGCTGGGATCGTACAGACAGAGTTCCACCCGCTCGGCGTGGGCACTGAACAGGGCGAAGTTTACGCCCTGACCATCAAAGTTTGCCCCCAGCAAATGGCTGTAACCCGCCGTAATTTCAAAACGCTGACTGTTTGACATTGATGCCTCGTTATTCAGTGAACAGATTGACGCGTAACAGAAAAAAGGTTTCAGCGTGCCACCAGCACGGCGCACCACTGCGACGCCAGGTCGCCCAGCGCCAGCGCATCGCCTGCATCGAGCGTGTTACCGCTCAGCACATCTTCATAATGGCGCTGACGCAGCCCGTCCGGCAGGGCGAGGCTGATCTCTGCCCAGCGCGCCGCAGGCGGCTGATCCAGGTTTTCCGGCAGGGCGTCAAAGACCCGGCGCGACACAATGACAATCACCGCCTGATCCCCATGGGTGCGGGCAAAGGCCAGCACCTTGTCCGGCTGCCCACCCCCGGCTTCCAGCGCCAGATAGTCGCCGTGGCGGAACAGGTCAGGTTGCTGCTGGCGCAGCGCCAGCAGCTTCACAATCGCCTGCTGATTAACCTGGCCACGCCGCCAGTGGGCCTCACTGCCGTCGTGCTGCGGCGCACTGAGCATAGCGGCCAGCGCGTCAAAGTCGGGCTCGCGGCGGTTATCGGGGTCGACCAGGCTGAAGTCCAGCGCCTCGCTGCCCTGATAAATATCGGGCACGCCTGGCGCGGTGAGTTTCACCACGGTCTGGGTCAGACTGTTGACCAGGCCCGCGCGGATAAAGGGCTGCAGCGCCTCGCAGAAGTCATTAAGGAAGGCGTGACTGGCGGGCGAGAGCAGGTGACGGGCATAGCCCAGCACCGCCTCTTCATAGGCGTCATTGTTGTCGGCCCAGTCGGTGCGCAGCTTGGCTTCACGCAGCGCTTTTTCTACGTAAACCACAAAGCGGGCTTCCAGCGCCGCCAGACCTTCTGCGTCGTCCGGTTGCAGGGTGGTCGGCCAGACTCCGGCCAGCGCTTCATAGAGCATCCATTCGACTGCCGGCTCCGGTGCCGGGCCATCTTTCAGCCGGACGATCTGATCCTGATTGATCTCCCGCCAGCGGCTCACGCAATCCGCCCAGCGCTGCGGCGCTTCGGTCAGGGTATAGAGCCGCGCACGCGCATCTTCACCGCGTTTGGTGTCGTGCGTTGAGGTGCCCGACAGTGCATCGGGCTGATGTTCGCGCCGCGCCTGCATTTCGGCGTGGAACTGCGCCAGCGAGAAGTGACGCGCCAGCGGTTCAGCGCCGACCTCGTTCAGCGCCAGCGCCATGTGCTGACGGAAGAACAGCGTATCTTCGACAGACTTCGCCATCAGCGGGCCGGTCAGCTGCTGGAAGCGGGTGCGGAACTGCGTGGCATCCTCGCGGGCCGCAGAGGCGACCTCTGCCCGCAGAATCCGGGTCAGAAAGTCGAGCGCCGCGCTGTCTGGTGCCGTGGCGCTGGCTTTCACCTGGCCGACCACCTCCTGCAGCAGCTGCTGGTCGGCAGGGGTCAGGCCCTCCGGGGTGCCGTAGGTGCGATAGACGGGGAACGCCACCAGCAGCTCGCGCAGCGCATTTTTCAGCTCCGGCTCCGGCTGTGGCGTGCCCTCTGCGTCGGCAATCGTCAGCGCCAGCTGGAGTAACCGGTTAAATTCTCCGGCAAAATTACGGTTCGCCATCAATAGCTTGGCGGCGCGCAGCTCCGCTTTCATGTCCACGGTTTTGCCAATCACCGCCTGATAGGCTTTGCGCAGGCCACTCAGGCGATCGCTGTCGACCAGCAGGTTGGCGAGCGCCGCCATAAACTCATAGCCGGTGGTGCCGGAAACCGGCCACTCATCCGGCAACTGTTCATCCTCACCCAGGATCTTCTCCACGGTGAGGTAGCAGTCGGGACCCGCCGCCTGGCGCAGCTGCTCCAGATAGCCGCGCGGATCGGCCAGGCCATCGACGTGATCCACCCGCAAGCCCTGCACCGCGCCGCTGTGAACCAGTTCAAGAATCAGCTGGTGCGCTGCGTCAAAGACCGTTTTGTCCTCCACGCGCACGCCCACCAGACCGGTCACCTCAAAGAAACGCCGGTAGGAGAGGTCGCGCGGCGCATCGCGCCAGGACATCAGTCGCCACGGCTGCTGGTCATGCAGGGCCGCGATCTCTGCGGCATCGCGCAGGGCGAGCACCGCCTCTTCCCGATCCTGCCAGGTCCGTGGGGCCAGCGGGTAGAAATTGTCAAAGTAGGCCAGCGCCGGCTTGCCGCTCTGCGGATCGCGCTGCACGCTGATCTCGCCATTCGCCAGCACCGCCTCAAAGGTGTCACCGAGGAACGGCAGTGTCAGGCGACGTGACCAGTCGATATCAAAATAGCTGGCGTAGCGACTCTGTTCGCCATGTTCGATCACGTCGCGCCACCACGGGTTCTCAAGCGACGCGGCCATATGGTTCGGCACAATGTCGAGGATCAGGCCCAGTCCGGCGGCCTGCAGCGCGGCGACCATCCGATCAAATCCTTCGCGTCCGCCAATGGCGGGCTCGATCTCATTGACGTCGGTGACGTCATAGCCGTGGGTGGACTCCGCAGTCGCGCTGAAGATCGGCGAGGCGTAGAGATGGCTGATCCCAAGCTGTTTCAGATAGGGCACCAGCGCCGCGGCGCGGTCAAAGGTCATGCCGTTGCGGAACTGGATGCGATAGGTTGCGGTTGGAATAGTCATGCGGTTTCTCCCTTAGCCAGACGCACCACGATAGAGTCAGGCGCGAGTTCAGTTGCGGCCTGCGGCCAGGCAAACAGGGTCTTACCCGGCAGATCGGGGATCGGCTGCGTGCGGTTGCTGACGTTCAGCGCCAGGGAGAGCGTGCCCGCCGGGAAGTCCCAGCGCACCGCGAGGAAGCCCTCTGACGTCGTGATCACCTGGCCGGCGTCCCCCCCGGCGCTCTGCAGCAGCGGCACGATATGCTGCTGACGCAGGCTGAGCAGCTGACGCGTCAGTGCCAGCCACTGCTGGCCTTCCGGCGTCTCCCTCTTTTGCCAGTTAAGTTTCGACTGTTCAAAGGTGGTCACATCATTAGGGTCCGGCACGGTTTCACCGTGACCGGCATGGCCTTCAAATTCTCTGGCGCGGCCTTCGCGCACCGCTTTAGCCAGATCGCCGTGGAAATCGGTGAAGAACAGGAACGGCTGGGTTTCGCCATACTCTTCGCCCATGAACAGCAGCGGGATATGCGGCGAGACCAGCAGGGTGGCCAGCAGCACCTGAGTGCGCGCGGCGCCAGCCAGGCTGATGAGCCTTTCACCCTGCGCCCGGTTGCCCGTCTGATCGTGGTTCTGGATAAAGTCGACAAAGGCCACCGGCGGCTGGCTACTGCTTTTCACCCCACGCGGCTCACCTGACTGCTTCGACACTTCGCCCTGATAGACAAAGCCTTCTGCCAGCGCCCGCGCCACCTGCTGCGCCGGATGATCGGCAAAGTCCTGGTAGTAGGCGTGATCTTCCCCGGTCGCCAGCACATGCACGGCGTTGTGGAAGTCATCGTTCCACTCCCCCGTGAACAGCGGAGCGTCGCCTTTTTCATCACGCGGATGAAGGAAGGTGACATTGCGGCAGTCTTCGGTGGTGAGATGGATAGGGCGATCGGTAATCGTCGAGCGGATACGCTCGGCAATCTCAATCAGCACATGCTTTTCGCTGGGATCGTCAATCTGATCGATGGCGTCAAAACGCAGGCCGTCGAGATTAAACTCCTGCAGCCAGTAGAGCGGCGCCTCCACAATGTAGCGACGAACCGCATCAACGTCATAGGCGATGCCTGCGCCCCACGGCGTCTTGCGCTCCTGATGGAAGAAATCAGGCGAGAGCAGGGGCAGATAGTTGCCCTCCGGGCCGAAGTGGTTCAGCACGATATCGAGCACCACCGACAGACCGTGGCCGTGCGCTGCGTCGATAAAGGCTTTGAAATCATCGGGTGTGCCGTAGGCGGCGTGCGGTGCATAGAGCAGCACGCCGTCGTAGCCCCAGCCGCGGTTGCCGCCAAACTGCGACACCGGGAGCACCTCGATCATGGTAATGCCGGTTTCCGCCAGCACCGGAAGCTTTTCAATCGCGGCCCGGAAAGTGCCTTCGGGGGTAAAGGTGCCGATGTGCAGTTCATACACCACCGACTCCGTCCACGGACGACCGCGCCACGCCGTGTTCTGCCACTGATAAGCATCAGGATCAATCACCAGAGAGGGGCCGTTGACCTCCGCTTTCTGGGCGCGGGCGGCGGGATCGGGCACGGCTGTGCCATCGGCCAGCACAAAGTCATACTCCGCGCCGGCGGCCACACCGGCAACCTGCGTCTCAAACCAGCCGTCAGCCTGCGGGGTCATCTCTATGTCTTTACCGGAGAGGCGCAGCGTCACACGTTGCTGGCCGGTTGCCCAGAGGCGAAAACGCACCTCATCACGGGCAACCCGTTCAGCGCCCCAGCTTTTGGAAAAAGATTTGGATTCCATTCAGTTGCCTCATTTAGCCTGGAAATGCGCAATGGCGTCCATCGCGCGAAAAGGATGTTGATCATGCAAATGTCAAAAATCATAAACCTGCCAGCGAGACCAGGATGCCGGGTGGGCCGGCGCGTCTCTTCAGCCAGGAAGCTGGACTGGTATTCAGTGTGATGCGGTGGAAAAGGGCGGTGAGACCGCTTCCACGCGGCTACAGTGAATAATCATAGACTAAGATGTTGCCCTCGCCGGGCGGCGGAGGGGCTGGTGAACAAAATTTGCGTTTATGACGCTGAATCAGCGTGATCCGGGATGAGTGAAAGCGGGGGCGGCGCAGAAAAGGCTGACGGAGGGGGCGGATTCGCTATAAGCTCAGGCACGTCCGGACAGGCTCGCCCGTGACGCTGAATGTTTAAGGAGAGGATGTGAGAAAAAACGCCCTGTTAGCCGTGTTGCTGCTGCTTTCTGCCTGCTCTAACCGGGTCGGACACCGGCTGGACAATTCGCATCTGCAGCAGATTCATGCCGGTCAGACCACCAAAGCCCAGCTGATCGCCCTGTTCGGCCAGCCCGACAGTGAAACACCCTACCCGGACGGGCAGCGGCTGCTGAAATGGACCTACAGTGAGGCGCGCACCCTGAATACCACCGAGGGGCAGACGCTGACCGTGCAGATGAAAAATGACAGAGTGCTGAACTATGCGCTGAGTAAAAGCTGAACCGCGCGGCAGCAGGGGCCGCCGCGCGTGAGGGGATTACTGTTCGCTGCTCTGCTGCGCGTCCCGGCTCCCGGGGTGCGGCTGAGCCAGCCGGGCGAAATCGGACCCCGCCGGATGCTGATAGATCTGCAGTTCAAACAGACGGGCCATCGAATAGATAAACTCAAAAATTTCCGCCTGGGTGTTCTCATAGTCCACCCACAGAATGGAGGAGGTGAAGCAGTAGATCTCCACCGGTAACCCATCCGGTGACGGTTTCAGCGGCCGCACCACGATATACATCTCTTTCTGAATATCGTGACGCTGGGCGAGCCAGGCGGTCAGGAATTTACGAAACACCATCAGATTGGTAATGCCGTTCTCCATAAACCAGCGGTCGCCCACAGCGCTGATGTCGCGCCCGTCCAGCAGCCCGGTGATCGCTTCGCTGGCGATGCGGATCTGGCTCATCGACTGCAACATCTCCTGATTCACAAAGGTGATCGACTTCTGATCCAGATAAAAGCTGCGCATGATACGGCGCGCACCGGAGGAGAACATCGCCTGCCAGTTCGTGTAGGTCTCGGTCAGGAAGTTCTTGGTCGGGATGCGCGAAATGGTGTTGTCCCAGTTGCGGATGGTGATGGTGTGCAGCGCAATATCGATCACCTCACCACTGATATTGTTATCCGGCATCTCAATCCAGTCGCCCAGCTGCAGCACGTCGTTGGAGGAGAGCTGAATATTGGCCACCAGCGACAGCAGCGTATGCTGAAAGATCAGCATCAGGACGGCGGCCACCGCACCCAGCGAGGAGATGATGATCGCCGGTGACTTGTTGGACATGATCGCCAGAATCATGATCGCGGCGATTATGTGCACCAGGATTTTACCGATCTGGATGTAGCCTTTGATCGAGTGATTCTTGCGCTTCGATTTGCGCGAATAGGAGCTGTTAACGATCTCCAGCACTTCGTTGAAGAAGATCGACAGATAGATAAAGAACAGGATGCCGCAGATGGTCTGCACGGCGATCTTCAGATGCTCCGGCAGGCCGGGCATGAACTGCAGGAAATTGTAGACCACAATGACCGGCACAAAATTGGAGAGCTTCTGCGAGAGGCGCACATCTTTGTCCAGCGGCACGCCCTGCTTGTGGCTGCTGAAGAAGACTTTCCTGACCACTTTGACGATGAAGAATTTGCAGATCAGGTGAGTGACCATCCCGGCCATTATCAGCAGCAGCAGGCTGAAGCTGGCCGACAACACGCTGTTTCCCTCAATAAAACGCATCAGACTCTGTATGTAATGCATGATAACCACGTGCAAAAAATGTAAGGGGCGAATTCAACCACAGCAGAGGGGCGGATGTTAAGCGGCGAATGCGCTCAGAGGCCTTCGCAGCGCTTTTTTTGTCCGGCTGAATGTGCCTGGCATCACGCCGTGAAAAAGCTTTTCCATCAGGCACTCAGATAAACGCGGCGCTGGCCGATAACGCTACTATCTCCTCTGATATGAGCCTGCTCACATGATAAAAAATCTTAAAATAACGCACGGTATTCTGGCGGTGCTGGCCGTCTTCATCATTTTACTCACCCTGACCGGTTTCCTGTTCTACAACGGCATGGCAAAAGCCGATAAAAACTTCGTGGCCGCTGAGCAGCTGACGCTGCAGCAGCAGCACCTGAGCGATGCCGTAAAAACCCTGATCAAAACCCGCGTCACCATCAACCGCGTGGCGATCCGTTTCCTGAAGAATCAGCAGGACCCGAAATCGCTGGCGGCGATGGCGACGCTGCTGGAGCAGGCGGGGCAGTCTGCGGCGGCGGCCGACGCCGACTTCACCGCCTGGCAGGGGCTGACGCAGCAGGAGAAACAGAGCGACGCGCAGGCGACGCAGGTGAAGGCGGCCTATCAGCAGATGCGTGAAACCATGCTCGCCTCCATCACCTTTCTGAAGCAGGGCAACTACCCGGCCTACGGCAACCTGGAGGCGCAGGCCGCCCAGGATCAGCTCGACAGCGCCTATCAGGCCTGGCGTGCGCTGAACATCCAGCTGATGAAAGCGACCTCCGAGCATAATCAGCGCAGCCTGACGGATGCACTCTGGACGCTGCTGACCATCGGGCTGATTACCGTTGTGGTGGCCGCAGCGGTCTGGGTCGGGCTGCAAAAACTGCTGGTTGGCCCGCTCGGCAGGCTGACCGGTTACATGCGTGCCATCTCGGGCGGTGATTTAACCTCCGCGATTCAGCAGGAAGGGCGCAATGAGATGGGGCTGCTGGTTCAGGAGCTGCAGCAGATGCGCGATGCGCTGGTGGTGACCATCACCTCGGTTGATGACGCTACCCGTTCAATCTTCACCGGTGCGGCGGAGATCTCCGCAGGCAGCAGCGATCTCTCCTCCCGCACCGAACAGCAGGCCGCCGCGCTGGAGCAGACCGCGGCCAGCATGGAGCAGCTCACCTCGACGGTGAAACTCAACGCCGACAACGCCCGCCAGGCGACCACGGTGTCAAAAGAGGCGTCAACCACTGCGGTGCAGGGCGGCGAGACGGTGGCCCGGGTCATCGCCAACATGGATCAGATCAGCGAAAGTTCCGGCCAGATCGCCGGGATTATCGCTATTATCGACAGCATCGCGTTTCAGACCAACATTCTGGCGCTGAATGCGGCCGTTGAGGCGGCGCGCGCCGGGGAGCAGGGCCGGGGATTTGCGGTGGTGGCGGGTGAAGTGCGATCGCTGGCTGGCCGCAGCGCCACGGCCGCGCAGGAGATCCGCGGCCTGATTGACCGCTCTGCTGAGCGGATCAGAACCGGTGCCGGTTACGCCGCGCAGGCGGGCAGCGCGATGGAGAGCATCGTGACATCGGTAAGCCGGGTCACGCAGCTGATCGAAGAGATCGCCGCCTCCTCGACCGAACAGACCCGTGGCATTGAGCAGGTCTGCATCGCCGTTTCAGAGATGGATGGCGTTACGCAGCAGAACGCCGCGCTGGTGGAGGAGTCTGCCAGTGCCGCCGCCTCGCTGGAGGAGCAGGCAAGTTACCTGCGTAAAACGGTCGCGGTTTTCAAAACCGGCACGCTGCACGCCGCGTTTTCAGCCGCACCGGTCGCGAAGGCGATCGCCGCGCCACAGCGTCAGCCTGTCGCCGTGGCAGACAACGACAACTGGCAGAGCTTCTGACGGGAACGCCTTTTACGTCAGGGTTCCGCTTTCTCCGCCATAAAAAAAACCGCCCGGGGGGCGGTTTTTTTATTCACTTAACGCATCAGGCCGGAACAGACTGCGCCTTCTGGCTGCGGGACCAGACGCGGTGCGCTTTCATCGCCTGCGTAAATTCAGAGGTCAGGGCGCTTTCCGCCGAGTCACCCTGCACGATGCCTTCTTCCTGATCGCCATCACCCAGACCGAACTGCGCTTTGAAGCGGCGCGCGTCGCCCACCAGGCCAATGACCTTGAGGTGCTTGTACGCTTCCAGCAGGAAGTAGCGGGCATCACCACTTAACAGCAGCGCATCGATGTTGCCATCCGGTACGATCACCGCATCAAAGGTCAGCGAAGGCAGACCGGCGAAGGTGGCGTCGATCGGCAGTACGGAACCATCGTCGGCACGCACCTGGCCCATGTGCGGCGCCAGAAGTTTGGCGTGCACACCTTCCGCTTTCAGCGCCTGCAGGATCGCCAGCACACCGTCCGCTTTCACGCCGTCGCTCAGCAGCAGTGCAACCTGACGGCCTTTGATCTCGCCATCCGGCACGGCATAGAGGCTCAGGCTGTCATCTTTGGTCAGGCCGTTGACCGGTGCCGGCGGCTGGATATTGCGCTGCTCGTCGGTCAGGGCGATGCCCAGATTATCGGCCACACCCTGCGCCAGTTTGGTATCGATGCGCGCCAGATGATCCACCACGCGCTCACGAATATAGGCACGTCCTACTTTGCTCAGCTCAAACGAATAGGCACCGATGATGTGCTGCTGCTCAACCTCGGTCTGGCTCTGCCAGAACAGGCGCGGCTGGGCATAGTATTCGCCGAAGGAGGGGCTGCGCTCGCGCACCTTGTGGCCTTCGATCCGCTCCTGATAGCTCTCGAAGCCGCCGCCTTTCGCCGCCGGTGGGGTTTCACGCGGCCAGTTGTCGTTGATCGAGTTCGGCTCGTAGTTAGCCGGGTTGGTGTCGATGTCCTGACGATGCATCCCCTGACGCTGGAAGTTATGGTAAGGGCAGGTCGGACGGTTAATCGGGATCTCGTGGAAGTTCGGGCCGCCCAGACGACTGATCTGCGTGTCGGTATAGGAGAACAGGCGACCCTGCAGCAGCGGATCGTTGGAGAAATCGAGCCCCGGCACGATATGACCCGGATGGAATGCCACCTGCTCGGTTTCGGCAAAGAAGTTGTCCGGGTTACGGTTCAGCACCATTTTGCCGACAATTTCAACCGGCACCAGCGCTTCCGGGATCAGTTTGGTGGCATCGAGAATGTCGAAGTCAAATTTGAACTCATCCTCTTCCGGGATCAGTTGCAGGCCCAGTTCATATTCCGGGAAATCGCCCGCTTCAATGGCTTCCCACAGATCGCGGCGGTGGAAGTCCGGATCGCGGCCGGTCAGTTTCTGCGACTCATCCCACAGCAGTGAGGCTTTACCGGCCACCGGCTTCCAGTGGAAGCGGACAAAGGTCGCTTTGCCTTCGGCGTTAATCAGGCGAAAGGTGTGAATCCCGAAGCCTTCCATGGTGCGATAGCTGCGCGGAATGCCGCGATCGGACATCGCCCAGATGACGTTGTGCATGGTTTCCGGCTGCAGGGAGACATAATCCCAGAAGGTGTCATGGGCGCTCTGGCCCTGCGGGATTTCATTGTGCGGCTCCGGCTTAACGGCGTGCACAAAGTCAGGGAATTTATGCGCATCCTGAATAAAGAACACCGGGGTGTTGTTACCGACCAGGTCAAACACGCCCTCTTCGGTATAGAACTTGGCGGCGAAACCGCGGATATCACGCACGGTATCGGCAGAGCCAGCACCACCCTGTACGGTGGAGAAACGCACGAAAACCGGGGTGGTCTGATTCGGATCGCTGAGGAACTGAGCTTTGGTCAGATCTTTCAGTGAGCGGTAAGGCTGAAAGTAGCCGTGTGCCGCTGAGCCGCGTGCATGCACGATACGCTCAGGAATACGCTCATGGTCAAAGTGCGTGATCTTCTCACGCATGATGAAGTCTTCCAGCAGGGTCGGACCGCGTGTACCGGCTCGCAGGGAGTTCTGGTCATTGGCGATGCGGGTGCCCTGATTGGTGGTCAGCGGCTGGTTCGTGCCGTTTTTACGGCTGGCTTCAAGCTGGTCGAGTTTGGCGTTGTGGGTCTGTGGCGCTTTAAGGCTGCCTGGGGCGGTAGGCTGCTTGCCTGGCGGAGTGGGTTCAGCGGGTGGCTGATGCGAACCATCTTTCGGCGCCAGCGAACCCAGACCCGGCTCTGACGACTCTGGTCCGGTGGTGGGCGCACGGTGGCTCAGGGGTTTCTTCTCAGTTTCTTTCGACATTAATCCATGCTCCGGCTGTTGTTTTATTTTCGACGACACTAAATATAGAACAACCTGAACAATGCTGAGGGTAAACGGGGCATTTAATCCGGATGGCTGCCTCTTTTTCGTCCGGCTGAAAACGTACGCTAATCTGCGGGTACGCCTTGTCGCTTCGCTTATTGACCCCCTGTGCCGTCTGGCTTATCGGCGGGTCAGTGCCCGCCCGCCAGGCTATACGCTCTGTTTTTCCTCCGCCGGCCTGACCTGCCATCTCTCCCCGCTGAGGCGCTGAACCGGGGAGATAACCATAAACAGATTTAATGTTGATAAAGCGGTAAATGGGTTGAATGTGGAAATGTTATATCATAACATTTCATTTTGTAACTTTTACTGAGGGTCAGGTTGTGGTGAATCATGCAGGTAAATGGATAGGGATCGTGGCGGCGCTGTTAATCACGCAGCAGGTGCAGGCACACGGCAGTCACGCACATGGCAAACCGCTGTCAGCGCAGGAGCAGAAAGCCGCTGAAGGGATCTTTGCTGACAGCGACGTGAAAGATCGTTCGCTTTCTGACTGGGATGGGCTGTGGCAGTCGGTCTATCCGCTACTGCAGAGTGGCGAGCTGGACCCGGTCTGGCAGAAAAAAGCGCAGCAGGATCCCCATAAAACGGCCGCAGAATATAAAGAATATTATCGCAAAGGGTATGCCACCCGCGTCGATACCATCGGTATTGAAAATGGCGTGATGGAGTTTCACGTGGGCGACCAGGTCAGCGCCTGTCACTACCGCTATGACGGCTATAAAATCCTGACCTACAGCTCTGGCAAAAAAGGGGTGCGCTACCTCTTTACCTGTGAAGACGCGAACAGCCGCGCGCCAAAATATGTGCAGTTCAGCGACCACACCATCGGACCGCGTAAGTCTGCCCATTTCCATATCTTCACGGGCAACGACTCTCAGCAGGCGCTGCTGGCGGAGATGGAGAACTGGCCGACCTATTATCCCTACCAGATGATGAATGCTGAGGTGGTGGAGGAGATGCTGCACCACTAAGCGCGGGGTAAGATGGCTCACGGGTGACGGCGGGTCGGACTCCTGTCCGCCGTCCTTCTCCTGACCCGTGGCCGCGCTGTCAGCCCACCCAGACCGGGCGGCGCGAAGCGGGGATACCCTTCACGACGCGGCGATAAGCCTCCTCCACCAGTTGCTGAATCAGGCCGGGCGAGAGGCCGTCACCGGGCGAGACCGTAATCCAGTGGCGCTTATTCATGTGATAGCCGGGGGTAATGGAGGGGTAGATGACCCGGTGCAGCTCCGCCTGCTGCGGCTCACATTTCAGCGTGATGATGAGCACCCCGCGCAGTTCGGTCAGCAGCAAAAACACTTTTCCACACACTTTATATACCTGATGTTTCGGCCCGAACGGATAGCTGCATTCGGCGGCGGGCAGCCGCTCCGCTGCGTCGATGGCGATGCGCTGGATTTCATGGCCCTGCATAGCGTTTCTCCCTGTCACTCTATAGCCTGCCTCTGCGCCCCCGCGACTGGCTGGTCGCCAGAGGCCTGTTACACTTCTGATAAGCATCAATCAGGAGCAGTCATGAAATTAGGCTTTGCATGTAAGTATCTCAACAGTGATGGCAAACAATTTTTCCCGTTTCGAGCCACCACCCGTAAACGGTTTCTGAGTTTATCGCATGATGAACGTTATCAGCTGCTCCATGAGATCAGCGTGACCAATCTGAATCATCTTTATCAGACGCTGGAGCAACTGGCTACCTTACCCGCGCCTCTCCGGATGATGCGTATCGGCAGCGATCTGCTGCCGCTTTACACCGTGCCCGAAGCCACACCGCTGTTTGCGGCGTTTCTGCCCGAGCTCCATCCGCTGTTTGCCCGCTGTGGTGAACTGGCGCGGGCAAACGATATCCGGCTCTCCTTCCATCCGGGCCAATACACCGTGCTGGCCTCCGACAATCCCGATGTGGTGACGCGCGCGCTGGAGGATGTGGAGTATCACACGCTCTGCGCCACGCTGATGGGCTACGGCAAACAGTTTCAGGATTTCAAAATCAACATCCATATGAACGGCAAGGCGGGGTTCGACGGATTTAAACGCGCCTTTGAGCAGCTCAGCCCGGAAGCGCAACGGATGCTGACGGTGGAGAATGATGAGATCTCCTGTTCGCTGGATGACGTGCTGCAGGCGGCACCGCTCTGTCCGGTGGTGCTGGATATTCACCATCACTGGGTAAAAGAGAGTGAGTTTATTCAGCCAGACGATCCGCGTGTTGCCCGCGTCATCGACTCCTGGCGCGGCGTGCGCCCGGTGCTGCACTACTCGATTTCGCAGGAGGGGATCATTCCGCCGCAGGGCTGGCCCGATCAGGCGGCGCTGGGGGTGAGCAAAAGCAAACTGCGGGCGCACTCTTACTACTTCTTTAACCCGACGCTGAATGGATGGGCGCTGTCGTTTCAGGATTTCGACATTATGTGCGAAGTGAAAATGAAGAATCTGGCGCGGGAACCGCTCTACGCCTGGGCGATAGCGCAGCAGCGGATAGCCGATCCCCTGGCAGAGTGTGCCAGGGAATCGTCCTGTTAAATAATCGCCACGCCGCCGGTGACGGCGATGGTTGCCCCTGAAATGTAGCTGCCTTCGTCACTGGCCAGCATCACATAGGTGGGTGCCAGCTCAGCAGGCTGACCGGCCCGCTGCAGCGGCACCTCACTGCCAAAGTTTTTCACCTGTTCAACCGGCATGGTCGAGGGGATCAGCGGCGTCCAGATAGGGCCGGGCGCGACCGCATTGGCGCGGATACCTTTTTCAGCCAGCAGAGCGGCCAGTCCGCCGGAGAAGTTGACGATGGCGGCTTTCGTGGCCGAATAGGCGAGCAGCTTCGGTTTTGGCTGATCGGCATTGATTGAGGCGGTGTTGATGATCGACCCGCCCGGCGGCATATGCCGGGTGGCGGCTTTGGTCAGGTAAAACATCGCGTAGAGGTTGGTTTTCATGGTGCGGTCAAACTCTTCATCGCTGATCTCATCCAGCGACATACGCGTCATCTGAAAGGCGGCGTTGTTGACCAGAATGTTAACCTCCCCGAACGCCTCGACGGCCCGATCGACCAGCGCGTTACAGTGAGACGCCTCGGTAATATCGCCGGGCATCAGCACGGCTTTGCGACCGGCGGCCTCTACCAGCCGGGCCGTATCCTGCGCATCTTCATGTTCATCGAGGTAGGAGATCAGCACATCGGCACCTTCGCGGGCAAACGCAATGGCGACAGCCCGGCCAATGCCGGAGTCGCCACCGGTAATAATGGCTTTTTTACCCGTCAGGCGGCCTGATCCCTGATAGCTCTCTTCGCCATGATCGGGCTGCGGCTGCATCGCGGCAGTGCTGCCTGGCCACGTCTGCTGCTGTTCGGCGAAAGGTGGCTGTGGACGCTGAGTGGATGACATGGCTATTCCTCCAGTAAAAGGGGCGAAACCTGTCAGGGCGTCACTCCCCGACAGGCGTGCAGCATGAGTGATTAAGGTTTTGGCGGCGTGATACCGTCAATCTGCTCGGCCTGGGCACCGGAACCCGGGCGGGCGTTACCGAGCAGCGGTTCGTCACCCAGAATATCGGGCTGCTGTTTCGCGCTGAACTGACCCTGACCATCGTAAGCCGGACCGCTGCTCCAGCGGCCTTCCGGCAGCGGTTTATCCAGTGAGGTGTTCAGGCAGTAGTAGGAGTGTTCCTGCGCCTCATTTTCCTGCGGGAAGCTGTTCGGAATCGGCAGCGAGGCGTTCAGTCCGCCCATCTCCTCAATCACCGCCAGCCACTGCTGCTGGTGCATGGTGTCCCTGGCGATCAGGAACGAGAGGAAATCCTTCATGCCTTTATCTTCGGTCATGTTGTAGAGACGGGTAGCCAGCACGCGACCGGTGGCCTCTGCGGTGACGTTGGCCAGCATATCCGCCGCGACGTTACCGGAGGCGTAGATGTGGCTCATGTCGAACGGCATCCCGTTGGCGTTCACCGGCATTGCGGCCAGGCCGGAAGAGAGAATATGGCGCGGGTTCATGCCACCCAGAATCGCATTGACCACCGGATCTTTCGCGGAGGCTTCCTGGTAAGAGAGGGGGGCACCTTCCAGATTAAGCGCCACAGCGTAGCCCAGCATTTCGATATGGCTCAGCTCTTCGGTGGCGGTTGAGATCAGCAGATCGCGAATCCGCACATCACCGCGTGCGCCCATTGCCTGGAAAAAGTATTGCATCGCTACACGAATTTCACCTTCGACGCCGCCGATGGCCTGCTGTAACAGCATGGCAAACTCTGGATCGGGTTTCTCTACACGAACCGGAAATTGAAGTTTTGATGAATGATGAAACATGATTATTTTCCTCGTCTGTGTTTGCAGGAGATGCAGAAAAAGCCTGGACACAGATATCGGATAAATAAAGCGAACCGAGAGCAATTAACCGCAATTGATGGTGAAATAAGCGGCAAAAATGGTTAAATCTGGCACGATATCTGGCTGTAAGAGAGGGCGGAAAAGAGGGAACGGAAAGGGGGTTGCAGGACAAAAAAAAGCCCCTTATCAGGGGCAGATTCCGGACAGGAAACGCATCCATGCTAATTCGCGTTCCATCGTAACAGACACAGGTTTTTTAGCTGGCGCTGGCTGCCGGCGCACGCTGCAGAACATGTTCGAGAGCCTGACGGTAAACGTCCTGTTTAACCACGTCACGCTCACTCTCCAGGCGGTTAATCAGGCCCAGCACGACATCTTTATCGGAAACGTGGGCTTTAGCACGGGCGAGTTCAGCATGGACAGCCGCGATAACCTGTTTTTCAGTCGTCAGTGTCTTGCCAGAGTTCATGAAGTAATCAGAAATCTGAGACTCTGTATTCATCGTAGGTTGCATGTCAGGCCTCATAAGAAATTGGGGGTTGATGCGTCGATTCAGATCCGGTGACCGGCAGACGCAAAAAAAAATTGCATCTGAAGGTGGAAATCCACAACACCTTCAGATGCGGTGCAAAGCACCCTTCGTTACAAGTGATTTATCGTCACGCAGTAAAGTTATACAATAATGAGAAACTTGTACAATGAAATCTGATAAAAGTGTACTGGTCGGAGGTGTTGGCGGGTTGAGTTTTCCGGGAAAATGGCAGGTTTTGTTTTTTTATGTGAGCAAATACAGTGGGTTAATTTATCATCCCGGTCAGCGTAACGGGAAGGGTAAGGCACCCGTTTATTTTGCGGCCACCCGGTAAAAACGTTACAACTGCCTTTTTTACGCCGTTTTTCTCCAGAAACCTGTACAGCCTGTACAGGTTTCTGCGGTGCACAGGATCAGCATGCAGCGCGGCTGCTGGAATCCTGACCGTCCGGCCGGCCAGGACGCATAATTCACTTCACACGCCGGAGGCAGAAGACTAAGGTTGACCCCTAATTCATCACAAGGAAACGATCATGGTTCACGACTATTTCGCGATACCGCCTGCGGGCATCACTCAGGAGCAACACAAACGTTCGGTCGCCGTGGCGGCTGCCCTGTCAGTGGCAAAAGAGTCCGTCAGCGCCTCGACCTCGGCTACCGGCTCTAAAGCCTCCTGGGATCTGCAGGCAGTGGCCAATGAAATTGGCAATCTGGCCGACGCGATTCAGGATGCGCTGGAGAGCGACAGCGCGGTTTAAACGCTGACGGCGAGGCCACCGCCGCCGCTGAGACGGAAGAGAACAGGGCGGTGGCAGCGACCCGCACAGCCTGCGAACGGTCACTGTCGAGCACTGCCGGAAAGGGGGTTATCTCATCGCCCCCGGCTCAGACTGAATAGCGTGGAAGAGCCTGTGCGCTGCTTATTTCCTTTCTCCCGACCGCTCCGCTCTTCTTGTTTTTTGCGCACGATCACTCTCTTATCTGACCTCTTTTCATTCCCGGAATGATTCAGCGCACGCGGCTGAACATTCTCTTTTTCTGCCTGCGATAAATGTCCTTCAGCCAGCGTCACCGCATTAAGGCTGTCGCGCGTTGCCGTTTAAAAAAGCGGAATAATCAGGCTGCGTTGCCTGTTTAAATGGCCGCCGGGCGTGATCCGATTGTGCTTAAGTTAAAAAGTCAGCGGGTGAATTTATAAGAAGAATGAATGTAAGTCGCTCTCAGCGTTATTTTATCGCTGCGGAGAAAATCATCTGATTTCGCTTAATATCGCGGCAGCCAGAAAGAAAGATTAAAAAAAGTGTGTGGTTGTCAGGCGCTTTACTTAAAAACACCTCGTTTCGCTTGATTAAAAGGGGGATTCGATATTACTGTATTTATATACAGTAATCCGGAAGAGGAGAACAATGATGGAATTTATCAAACCTGCGGACATACGCGCCGCAATGGCCTTGCCGCTCTATATCGAACGTGTCCCGTGCGGATTTCCCTCCCCGGCGCAGGACTATGTTGAACAGCGTATCGATCTGAATACCCTGATGGTACAGCACCCCAGCGCCACCTATTTTGTCCGGGTCAGCGGCGAATCGATGATAGAGGCGGGCATCAATGATGGTGACATGCTGGTGGTCGACAGCTCTCTCACCGCCGGGCATGGGGACATCGTGGTAGCTGCCGTCGACGGGGAATTTACCGTGAAACGCCTGCAGCTTCATCCCTGCCTGCAACTGATGCCGATGAACACCAAATTTAAGCCCATCGCCATCCAGACTGAAGATGTGCTGGAAGTGTTTGGCGTCGTCACCTTTGTGATTAAATCGACGCACTGAGCATGTTTGCGCTGGTGGATGTGAACTGCTTTTACGCGTCATGTGAAACAGTTTTCCGGCCCGATCTGAAAGGCAAGCCGGTTGTCGTGCTGTCTAATAACGACGGTTGTGTGATTGCACGCAGTGCTGAGGCAAAGAAACTCGGCATTAAAATGGGCGCTCCCTATTTTAAAATGCGTGAAGAGCTGACGCGTCACGCGGTACAGGTCTTCAGCTCAAATTACGCGCTCTATGCTGACATGAGCCATCGGGTGATGACCATACTGGAAGAGATGGCCCCATCGGTGGAGATCTACTCGATTGATGAAGCCTTTATGGATCTCACCGGCGTGCAGAACGCTGTGGCGCTGGAGACGTTTGGTCAACAGGTCCGGGAACGGATACGTAAAGAGACCCATCTGACCGTGGGTGTCGGCATAGCACCGACGAAGACGCTGGCCAAACTGGCAAATTTTGCGGCTAAAAAGTGGACAAAAACCGGCGGGATTGTTGATCTGTCAAACCCCGAACGACAGAGAAAGCTGCTGGCGCTGATTAATGTCGCCGACGTCTGGGGTGTCGGGCACCGTATCAGTAAACGGCTCAACGCGATGGGCGTGATGACGGCAAAAGATCTGGCGGATCAAAGTACCGATTTGATCCGCAGGCAATTCAGTGTGGTAATGGAGCGTACCGTCAGAGAGTTACGCGGCGAGTCCTGTCTGGATCTGGAACCGGACGAGCCTGATAAGCAGCAGATTATGTGTTCACGCTCATTCGGCTACCGCATCTCCGATTACCATCAGATGCGGGAAGCTGTCTGTGCCTATGCTGAACGTGCGGCAGAAAAGCTGCGTCGCGAGAAGCAATATTGTCGTCAGGTCGGGGTCTTCGTACGCACCAGCCCGCATGCCGCTGATGAGCCTTTTTATGGCAACCAATCGACCGCCCAGCTTCTGATCCCGACTCACGACACCCGCGACATTATTCGTGTCGCGATGGCGTGTCTGGATAATATCTGGATTGAGGGCCATCGCTATATGAAGGCAGGGATTGTGCTGACGGATTTTTTCAGTCAGGGAGTGGCTCAGCTTGATCTCTTCGATGAACATCAGCCACGCCGAAATAGTGAAGAGCTGATGCAGCTCATCGACAGGATTAACACGCGCGGTAGCGGGAAACTGTGGTTTGCAGGTCAGGGCGTAAACAAAGCCTGGGCGATGAAGCGTGATATGTTGTCGCCTGCCTATACCACACGGGTAACGGATCTGCCTGTGGCGGCGCTTAAATAGAGATTCTCCTGTTTAGTTATGCGGTCCGCGTCGTAATGCCAGGCAAAAATGTCGGATAACGCCGCGACCCGATTTATTTCAGGTGCCTTGTAGTATGTACCTGAAATTTATCTGATGCCCTTAGTCTCTGGCCCTGATTTCTTCGGCAAAACAGTGCTCCAGCGCCGTAATCACAGCCCTGATGCGTGCGACTTTTTGCAAATCGGGATGGAGCACCAGCCAGATATCGACCGGATCGCGTTTTTCAGGCAAAACCGGGATTAATTCCGGATCGCTGTTAGCTAAAAATGTCGAAAGCAGACCGATACCCATCCCGCGTTTAATAGCGGACTGCATCAGCAACTGCGTGTTGCACTCCAGCACGACCTGCTGACTGTTAACTGTAAAGCCACACAGGTTTTGCCGATGACGTGGCACTTTGTCTGCCGGAAACATGACCAGCTGATGACCGCTTAATCCATGTTCATGATTCGGATCTCCGAACCGATCCAGATAACGCTGGCTGGCATAGAGCCCCATCTCAATGGTCGCCAGGCGTTTAACGATTAACTCTTCTGAATCGGGGCGGGCACCACGAATGGCGATATCCGCGCCGCGATATGAGATATCGGAGAAACCGATTCCGGTCAGCAGGGTTACAGTAATATCCGGATATTGTTCGCGCAGACGTTGAATGGCAGGCATGACAAATACAGTGGCAAGCGTGTCTGTGCTGGCGATACGCACGTTACCTGCAAGGGTGTTATCGCCGCAGGCGGCTTTACGACTCATCGCCTGCATGGCACTTTCCATAGCCGTGGCTTCTGTCATCACCTGATCGCCAAACTCACTCAGCGTAAAGGCCCGGGGCGTGCGTATAAACAACCGCGAACCGAGTGCGCTTTCAAATGCGGCAATACGTCGTCCTACTGTCGCCTGGTCGACGTTCAATGATTTTGAAGCACCCCGCAACGTTTTTTGTCTCGCCAGCGCGAGGAAAAAACGGACATCATCCCAGTTCATCTCTTACCTTCTTCCTTAACATGGACACGTTCTTACCGCGGCAAGTGTCAACGTTAACGGATTCAGTATCAATCGTTTATCGGCAGAATAATCTGCCGGTACGGCGTGACGTTTGTGACTCCATTCGTATCCTGACGACACAGGCTACAGGTTTATCCCATGCTGCGTAGTCTTAAAGCCTGAGCATGCCTGGACCGATGTGACAAGCAGCATTATTGAAGCCCTGTGATGCAGTTATGGGGATGTACCGGTTCTCTGCCAGGCCCTATGATGCCCGCCTCTCATTACGCCCGAACGTCAATATGACCCGGTCATGCTTATGAAGTATGCGCTCAGGATAATAAACATGTCAGAAGTTAACCTCATGGCGGATAGTTCTCATCACGCCACTGTAAAGATGCGAGCCTTATGCTTTATTGCACTGGCGCTGGTCGCTGCCTTATTAAACAGCAGTGCACCAACGCCGCTTTATCCTCTCTATCAGCAGCAGTTGGGTTTGTCCGCTGTCAGCCTGACGATAATCTATGGCGCATATGCGGGAGGGGTTTTAATTGCGTTATTCAGTGTGGGAAATCTTGCCGGTAAAGTGGCTGACCTGCGCAGTCTGATGATACCTGCGCTGCTGGCCGTCTTTGCGGGTGCCTTGCTGTTTTCCCTGGCCGACTCGTTTGCCTGTCTGTTTATGGCACGTCTGCTGGCGGGCCTCGGAACCGGAGCATTAACCGGCGCAGCCAATATTGCTCTTTTGCGTTTTGGCCCGAAAGATGGTGGTAAAGCTGCGGCTCTGATCGCCACGCTCTCTTTCACAACCGGTCTGGCGCTGGGGCCCGTTTTCAGCGGCGTGGCGATTCAGACAGATTTCTACAGCCAGACGCTGCCGTTTGTACTGATTATGATGACGGCCGCGATCGCCCTTACTGGATTGCGCCTGAGCTGGCCAGCGCATCACCATGACCAGCCCAGGGTTGTCTCATCCTCGTCCGCCATCTCAGCGGATGCAGCACTAAAAGCCGGACTGAAAGCGACGGGTATACGGTTTTTTCTGTGTGCAGGTGCGTTGTTTATGAGCTGGGCATTTGCCGCCAGCATTTTATCGATTGGACCGGCGGTCGCTGAGCATCTCCTCGACATTCATCGTCAGGGTGTGTATGCCTATGTAATAGCAGTCTATTTGGTGGTCGCCGGTATCAGCCAGATTTTAAGCCGCCGGATTAGCGCTCGCACCTCTCTCGCGGCAGGCTGTCTTACGCAGGTCATTTCTATCATGTTTTTTACCTGGGCTATCAGCACTCACTCTTTAACAGGGGCATGCGCCGGACTGCTCGTGGCCGGATATTCTTATGGTGCGATTTTTGTGGGAAGCGCGACGCTGGTCAATATGATCTCCCCAGCGTCCAGTCACGCAAAACTGATTTCGCTGTTTTACGTCATTGCCTATATCGCTAACTGGGTGCCCGTGCTGTTAGGTGCGGTGGTGGATCACGCCAGCCTGAATCTGGCCGTTGATCTGCTGTTCAGCGTCGGTGCGTTTATCTGTTTACTGCTGAGCATCACGGTGTTCTGGATAAAGATGGAAAAACGCGACTAATCTTCAGCCATCAGGCGTAGTCTGATGGCTGCCGTGACGGCCATTACCGGCTGTTGCGCCTCATTTCCTGCAGCCTTACCGCTTTTTATCGGAGGCGTATAACGCACTGTCGTGCTGACCATCTGTACTTGTTGCCTGCGCCTGCGCTAGAATCCCCGGTTGATTTGACCGAAATGCACCTCTTCAGGCCGGTAATAATGATCACGACAGCGACAACGCAAAAAAGCAGAGAGCGGGGACGGCCCAGAGAGTTCGACATCGAGCAGGCTCTGGATCACGCGATGATCGTTTTCCGGCAAAAGGGGTACCATGCAGCCTCCATCGGCGATCTGAGTGAGGCGATGAACCTCTCTGCAGGCAGTATCTATAAGGCGTTTAAAGATAAACGCTCTCTGTTTCTGCTGGTCTTCGAGCGCTATCTGCTGCTGCGCAATGCCGATCTGCGCCGTCGTCTGGCCCCCTGCGTGAGCGGGCGGGAGAAGATCACCGAGCTGTTACAGTTCTATCTGGATTCGGCGCGGGCGACGGAGGGACGGCGCGGCTGCCTGGTTGTCGCCAGTGCCATTGCGTTGCAGACAATGGATGAGGCGCTGGCGCAGCGCATCAATGAAGTTGTGCAGCGTAATCAGCGCTTCCTGGTTTCACTGCTGGAGCTGGGGCAACGGGATGGCTCTATCGATAACACGCTGGACAGTGAAGCGGCAGCGGGTCTGATTCTCTGCATTGCGTTTGGTATGCGGGTGACAGGCAAGGTGGGCGATATGGTCAATGAACAGCAGACGCTGGCACTGGCATTAAAGGTACTGGGGTAACAGCGAGCCCGCTGTGTGACGCGACACCCTCCGGAGCATCTCCGGCACGCGGGGGGCTGAAACGCCCCCGACGATTAACGGCCGAACAGCAGGCTGATGAGCGCGTGATAGTGGCGCTCTTCTTCCTGTGACGAGGCTGTTTCAAGGCGGCGCAGCAGTTTGGTGCAGATCGATTTGCGATTCACGTTCTGACCGGCATTCAGAATTTCCACCACCACCTGTCCCAGCGTCTCTTGCTGTGAAGGCAGGCTTGCCGCATTAAAATAACGGGCAATGTCGTCTGCCGTTTGTGGCAGCCTCTGGTTCGGGTACATGGGTCGTTTCCTGGCGGATAGTTCAGCATCTAACGAATAGGTACAAAGTTATACAATATTGTCTGTGTTGTACAGCTATTTTGGCAGAAATCGCCTGCTTTTTATTCAGCACGGCTGCGCTGACAGTGGCAGGGTAAAAAACAGGATGAGCGGAGTCGGCGCAGGGTGCAAAACCAGCAGGCGGGCGCAGACTGAATGCACCCGACAGCCTGGCCTGCAGCATAGCTAGCGGTAATCTTTCAGGAAAACCGGTGCCTGTCCGGTCTCAACCAGCCAGTTAAGTTCGGCGCGGTCGCGCGATGCGGCTTCGGTGAAACTTTTGAGCCAGTTTCGCGCATCGGCAATCTGGGCGACGCGTTCATCACTGCGCTCATGCTCGGCCATTTCACCCAGCTGGCGAATCAGTGAAACGAGCGTGATTTCCTGCTCTGTAAAAGCCAGATTAATTGCCGCTTCACCAAGAATCATATGACCGACGTTTTTGTCATAATACACCATATGTCATCTCCTGATTAATGAGCCATACGCCAGTTTAGTTAATGGCGTCTCTGACTAAAAGAGCAGAAATAGCAGGTCAAAACGATCGGTCTTTTCCCAAAATAAACGGCACCTCAAAGCGAAGCGCTAACCTGTTAATATTGCAGCATAAAAAATTTCAGATACCTCTGTTCATAAAATAACTGAGCGATTTTGACGATTAAACAGAGAGGGAGATGCCTGAAATTCAGATAAGCCAGCGACTCTGGCCAGGCACAGGGTCACATTAAAGCGCGCCTGTTTCAGCAACAGAGAAAGGAGAGGGGGTTTATAAAAAGAGGCGGACGGCTGACAGACAGAATAAAGCCGCCCGAAGGCGGCTTTATTCCACAGAGAGCGTTATTTATTCGGTACTTCGGAAACCGCTTTAA
The DNA here is from genome assembly GCF_026104315.1 of Pantoea anthophila. Lineage (NCBI taxonomy): Bacteria > Pseudomonadati > Pseudomonadota > Gammaproteobacteria > Enterobacterales > Erwiniaceae > Pantoea > Pantoea anthophila. The sequence goes on along the minus strand of NZ_CP110473.1, from coordinate 2,118,252 downwards.
CGTCGGCTTTATTAATCTGTTGCTTCACGCCGTTTGCATCGGTGTAAGCCAGCAGGCCTGCATCAGATTCTGACGGTTTGCCATCACTAATAATGGTGCGTCCATCGTTAGTCTGAATCGCATAGCTGGTGCGGGTGCAGCCAGTTAATACAGTCATACCAATCAATGCGGCGAGCGGTAAAATCAGCGCTTTTTTCATCTTATTCACCTTATATTAGTTATCGAGTTCACTCATATTACTGATCTCATTGCGATTGATTTGCTCAGTTTTTCCTGTCTGAGCATCGCGATAAGAAACCAGACCGGTATCTGAATCAATCTGCGGTTTACCATCGGTCACGATGGTGCGGCCATCAGTGGTCTTAATCGATTGATTTGAAGAGCAGCCTGCCAGTGTGCCTAAAGAGAGAGCCAGCAATGCGATAGCTGACAGGGATTTCATTTTCATTTTTTGTTCTCCATGAATTCATATCCAGACGTTTACAGCATAGACGCCTTTATAAATTTTGCTGGCCCTGACCCGCTCCGTTGCGTTTTTTTTAAGCAAAAACAGTGGCCGCTGTGATTATTTCCGACACTGAGTCCGGGAAATAGCATTTATTGCAACTTTGTATTGTCGGCACGGACGTTTTGCGCTGCTGGCCTTCCGTCACAATAAGCACAAAGCCAAAGGCGAAAATAAGATCGGTGATAAGGGCCGCTATTTTGTTAATGCCCGGACCGTCAGCAGGAGAATAGATCGCAGCGCGGAACCCGGGCGCTGTGGTGAGCTCTTCTGCAAGGGAGAATGAGTGGCCCGAAGCCGGTGCGATCCCGGGCCAGAGAGAGGCTATCAGAGGACAGAGTCTTCGCCCGCTTTGGCGGCCGCTTTTTCCGCCTTCATGGCGCTGACCGGATCGGAGGCGCTCAGCCAGCGGTCAAACTTCTGGTAGGTGTCGATAAAGGTCTTAAAGTAGCTGCTGGCAATGGTGGCATTCTCTTTGTGATTCATAAACGCCACGGCCAGCTTGAATGCATCTTCGTTATCAAATTTCATGTTGGTTTCCCTCGCTTAAGATGCATAGAGCGTAGCCTGATAACGCGACCTCTGCATTCAGACAACCGCCTGAAAAGCGACAATAATTCTCTCTGCCCGACGCCATTCATCCGATTGGCGCGGATTCCCACTTACTTCACGCCAAATCCTTCTTATAATGCCAGCTTCACTTGTGAAGGGGACCCGCTTATGTCGAAAGGATTAATCGTTGCCGCTGTGCTGCTGCTGTCGGGTTGCAGCCTGTTGCATAAACAGCCGCCAGCGCCGCAGACGCTGCACTATCGCTGTGGGACGCTGCCGCTGACCGTGACGCTGGATGAGGGTCAGCAGCAGGTCAGTTTCATTATGGACGGCCAGCCGCTGACGCTGAAGCAGACCGTATCGGCGTCCGGTGCCCGTTACAGCGATGGCACCTATGTTTTCTGGTCTAAAGGCAACGGCGCATTTATTGAACGGAACGATAAAATTGTCGTGAACGATTGTGAGCTGCAACCTGCCAGCTGACTCTTTATCTGAAAAGGCGAGCATTATGAGCGACAGCGAAACGCTACACACCATTGCCCATCTGCGGCGTGAATATACCCGCGGCGGATTACGCCGGAAGGATCTGCCGGACGATCCCGTCGTCCTGTTTGAACAGTGGCTGAGCCAGGCCTGCGAGGCAAAACTGCCCGATCCGACGGCCATGACCGTCGCAACCGTGGATGAACAGGGCCAGCCGTGGCAGCGTATCGTGCTGCTGAAGCACTTCGATGCGCAGGGCATGGTGTTCTATACCAACCTCGGCAGCCGCAAGGCGTTACAGCTGGCAAACAATCCGCGCATCTGCCTGCACTTCCCGTGGCACTACCTGGAGCGTCAGGTGATGGTGCTGGGCGAAGTGGAAAAACTCTCGCCGCTGGAGGTGCTGAAATATTTCCACAGCCGTCCGCGTGACAGTCAGATCGGGGCCTGGGTGTCGAAGCAGTCGAGCCGTATTTCGGCGCGCGGCATTCTGGAAGGGAAGTTCCTTGAGCTTAAGCAGAAGTTCCAGCAGGGCGACGTGCCGCTGCCCAGTTTCTGGGGCGGCTATCGGGTGAAATTTCATACGCTGGAGTTCTGGCAGGGGGGCGAACATCGCCTGCACGATCGTTTTATCTACCAGCGCGATCACGATGGCTGGAAAATCGACCGTCTGGCACCCTGAATCTGCACGATTCCCCCCTATCAGCGCTGGCACAGAGAGCGTCAGCGCTTTATGCTATAGCCCTGATTTTTTTCGATTCCGCATCCCGGCGGAAAGCTGTGTACCAGCCTAGGTGCAGTCTGATCAATTTGGAGTCAGTAATGACCAGCAGTAACCTGATACAACAATTGCAGGAGAGGGGCCTTATCGCCCAGGTGACGGATGAAGAGGCGCTGACAGAGAAACTGGCGCAGGGGCCAATTTCGCTCTATTGCGGCTTTGACCCCACAGCCGACAGCTTGCATTTGGGCCATCTGGTACCGCTGCTCTGCCTGAAGCGTTTTCAGGATGCCGGCCACAAGCCGGTGGCACTGGTCGGTGGCGCAACCGGCCTGATTGGCGACCCGAGCTTCAAAGCCGCAGAGCGTAAACTTAATACCAGCGAAACCGTCGGTGAATGGGTTGAAAAGATCCGCCAGCAGGTGGCTCCCTTCCTCGACTTCGATTGCGGCAGCAACAGCGCAATCGCCGCCAATAACTACGACTGGTTTGGCAGCATGAACGTGCTGACCTTCCTGCGCGATATCGGCAAGCACTTCTCCGTCAATCAGATGATCAACAAAGAAGCGGTGAAGCAGCGCCTGAACCGTGACGATCAGGGCATCTCCTTTACCGAGTTCTCTTACAATCTGCTGCAGGGCTATGACTTTGCCTGCCTGAATGAGCGCCACGGCGTCTCGCTGCAGATTGGCGGATCGGATCAGTGGGGTAACATCACCTCCGGTATCGACCTGACCCGTCGTCTGCATCAGAACCAGGTGTTTGGCCTGACCGTGCCGCTGATCACCAAGTCTGACGGCACCAAGTTCGGTAAAACCGAAGGCGGCGCAGTCTGGCTGGATGCGAAAAAGACCAGTCCGTACAAGTTCTATCAGTTCTGGATCAACACCGCGGACGCAGATGTCTATCGCTTCCTGAAGTTCTTCACCTTCATGAGCATTGAAGAGATCAACGCGCTGGAAGAAGAGGACAAAAACAGCGGCACCGCGCCACGTGCGCAGTATGTGCTGGCTGAGCAGGTTACGCGTCTGGTGCATGGCGAAGCGGGTCTGTCAGCGGCGAAACGCATCACGGCCAGCCTCTTCTCCGGCGCCGTGAGCGATATGACCGAAGCAGATTTCGAGCAGCTGGCGCAGGATGGCATGCCAACCATCACCCTGAGCGCTGAAGACGATCTGCAGCAGGCGCTGGTGAAAGCGGAGCTGGTGCCGTCACGTGGTCAGGCTCGCACCATGATTGGCTCCAACGCCGTCTCTCTGAACGGTGAAAAGCAGTCTGACGCGGAATACCGCTTCAGCGACAGTGACAAACTGTTTAACCGCTTCACGCTGCTGCGTCGCGGTAAGAAACATTACTGCCTGATTAACTGGCAGTAAGATTTCAGGGCCGGTCTCCGGCCCTTTTTTATGGCAAGGCAGGACAGGGCAAACAAGTGAAAAATATTTTAGCGATTCAGTCGCACGTTGTTTTTGGTCACGCCGGGAATGCGGCGGCTGAGTTTCCGATGCGCCGCCTGGGTGCAAACGTCTGGCCGCTGAATACCGTGCAGTTTTCCAACCATACGCAATATGGCCACTGGACCGGCACGGTGATGCCAGCAACGCACTTAACCGACATCGTTAAAGGCATTGCGGACATCGACCGTCTGAAGACCTGTGACGCGGTGCTGAGCGGCTATCTGGGCTCGGCGGAGCAGGGCGAGCAGATTCTGGAGATTGTCCGTCAGGTCAAAGCGGCCAACCCGAACGCCTGGTACTTCTGCGATCCGGTGATGGGCCATCCGGAGAAAGGCTGTATCGTCGCCCCGGGCGTGGCAGAGTTTCACTGCAAAATGGCGATGCCTGCCAGCGACATCATCGCGCCGAACCTGCTGGAGCTGGAGATGCTGAGCGAACGCACCGTCACTGATGTGGACGCGGCGGTTGACGCGGCACGGGCGCTGATCGCTCAGGGGCCGCGCGTGGTGCTGGTGAAACATCTGGCGCGTGCGGGACGTCGCAGCGATCGCTTTGAGATGCTGCTGGTGACGGCAGAGGATGCCTGGCACATCAGCCGTCCGCTGGTGGACTTTGGCGTCCGTCAGCCGGTCGGCGTGGGGGATCTGACCAGCGGACTGCTGCTGGTTAATCTGCTGCACGGTAAATCGCTGCAGGATGCGCTGGAGCACGTCACCGCTGCGGTTTATGAGGTGATGCTGAAAACCCATCAGATGGGTGAGTATGAGCTGCAGCTGGTGGCGGCACAGGATGCCATCGCCCATCCTACCCAGCACTTCGCGGCTGAAAAGCTGTAACGCATCAGGGCCGGTTATCCGGCCCTGTTCACTCAGGCTAATCCTTCGGCCCTGAGTGCCGCCTGCACCGCAGGCCGCTCTGCAACCCGCTCAAACCACGCCTTCAGCGCCGTATACTCAGACAGATCCAGCCCCAGCGCGTTTGCCCAGCGCGTCACCACGAAGAGATACGCATCGGCCACGCTGAAGTGCAGCCCCATCAGCCACTGTCTGTCACGCAGTGATTCATCGACAAAACGAAATTTTGCTTCCAGCTGGCTGCGGGTCTGCGCTTTTACCTCGTCAGAGTAACCCGGCCGGAACAGCGGCCCGAAACTTTTATGCAGCTCACTGCCAACGTAGCTGAGCCACGCAACGGTCTGGTAGCGCGTCAGGCTGCCAACCGGTGCCAGCAGGTGGCGATCGGGTTTGAGATCCGCCAGGTACTGCACAATGGCGACGCCTTCCGTCAGCACGGTGCCATCGCTGAGCTGCAGGGCGGGCACCTGACCTTTGGGATTGATCTGGCGAAAGTCGTCGCCGCGTTCGGTGAGCTTTGTAGCCAGATCAACGCTGACCTGGGTGAAGTCGAGCCCGCATTCGCGCATGACAATGTGAGGTGAGAGCGAACAGGCACCCGCTTTGCAAAACAGTTTCATAACCCGGTCTCCTTGTGGCAATGGGGTTACTGCATAGTAAATGCTCAGAGCAGAATTGCCAGTGACAGGGATCAGGGAATAATCAGGGGGAGACGTCAGCCATAAAAAAGCCGGGCAGAGCCCGGCTGATAGATGACAGGGTGGCTGTCAGGCCTGCACATCCCGGGCTTTTGCTTCAGAGTCCTGCGTCATGCGGTTCAGCAGCGGCGCAGTAATCAGCATCAGCACGGCGATCACTGCCGTAGTAATACCAATCTCCTGGAACACACGGCTGTAGGTTGCCAGTGAAATCAGCGGATCGGTCACGTTTTCAGGCACAGCCATCAGGTTAGCGACTTTACCGGCAATCACCGCCGCACCGGCGGTGGTCAGGAACCAGGAGCCCATGATAAAGCCCATCAGCCGCTGAGGCACCAGCTGCGCGACCATCGCCAGGCCGAGACCGGAGATCATCAGCTCACCGATACTCTGCAGCGCATAGCTCAGGATCAGCCAGTTCACAGAAACGATACCGGCATCGCTGGCAAACTTCGCGCCCAGCGGCAGCACCAGAAACGCGGCGGAGCAGAGCACCATACCAAAGGCAAATTTGTGCGGCATCGGCAGCTTATCGCCCAGCTTGTTGTAGAGCGACGCCAGCAGCGGGCTGGCCAGCATGATCCAGAACGGGTTCAGCGCCTGGAACTGCTCCGGGGCAAAGGTAATGCCGAAGATAGTGTGCTCAACGTTACGGATAGCGAAGAAGTTCAGAGAGGTCGGCATCTGCATGTAGAGCACGAAGAACAGAATCGCTTCAACCATCAGCAGGAAGGCCACGATCATCTTACGACGCGCCGCGCCCTGCAGCGCAAAGGCCTCTTTGGCAAACACCAGCACGATGCCCAGTGCAATCACCGCCAGCACCACGCGTGCAATCGCCTGGTGATGCAGCATCCAGTTTGCCAGTGCGACCAGCACCACGACGCCCACGAGGGTCATCAGCAGTTTACCGACCTGCAGCGGCGCAAAGTCCGGTTTAGAACCGTAATCTTTGACCATGCGTTTGCAGAACAGGAAGTTGAACAGGGTGATGACCAGACCGATGACGCAGAGGGAGAAAGCGACGCTGTAGCCATATTTTGCGGCTAACCACGGTGTCAGCATCATCGAGAACAGCGAACCGATGTTAATCGACATGTAGAACATGGTGAACGCACCGTCGAGACGCGGGTCATCTTTCTCATAGCAGGTCGAAAGCAGCGAAGAGGGATTCGCTTTAAACAGGCCGCTACCCACGGCAATGGTCGCCATACCGAGATAGACGATACTGACGTTGTGGCCGGAGAAGGCGACCAGCGCATAACCCAGCGCCAGCACCAGCACACCCAGTACGATGACGCGTTTAGTACCCAGCACCTTATCACCGAGCCAGCCGCCGATGGCGACCAGACCATAAACCAGCGCACTGAATGAAGAGAACAGGGTAATAGAGTCTGATTCAGACAATCCCAGCTGCTTCACCAGGTAAACCGCCATAATGGCCTGCAGGCCATAGAAGCCAAAACGCTCCCATAACTCAATCGAAAAGATTAAGTAGAACGCCTTTGGCTGTTTAAACGCATTGAGGCTGACAGCCTCATCAGTGTGTTTGTTTGCAGTTGACACTTGTACCTCAGTTTTGTCACATCCTGTTTCGGGACAGGAATTAAGTCTGCGTCATGTGAGTGTTCCATGCGCAAAATTGTTATCAGAAGGGAGGAGCGGCGACTAATTTGGCTGATTACGGGCAGCAGGGCAAGAGTTTTCTGACACCCCGTGTAACCTGATAATGTCAGGTTAAAAATCTTACAATAAACGATGAAGCAGATTTTAATATTGATCTGAAATATCACTTCAGTATAAAAATGCTAAATGAGGGCGGCTTACTGGATGAAATTGATATTAACTGCTAATGGCGCCTTATGCAGATTAAACGTTTGCCGGATGATAATTCAGCAGCACTAACCGGCAGAAGATGGCTATTTCCCAGGCGATCTGCCGAAATTTAAAACGTTAAGCCTGCCGCATTGATGAAAAAGCGTCCGGGTGACGATCCGGAACACAAAACGGCGATTTATTTCAGAAAGTAAAACAAGAAATCGATTGCGCGGGGCTGGCGGGTATGAAAACCCGTATTGCTGAGCGTGCTCGACAGAATATTCACATTCCTGTAGCCTCTCAATTTCCCCTTACAGGAACTCGCTATGTCCTCCTCCCTGCGTTTATCACTGGTCGGTGATTACCGCGCCAGTGCGGTTGCCCATCAGGCTATTCCCCTTGCGATTGAACGTGCCGCCCGTCGGCTGAATATCACTGCGGAAGCAGAATGGATCCCCACTGAACAGCTTAGCGAGGCGCATCTGGCGCAGAGCGATGCTATCTGGGTCGTGCCGGGCAGTCCTTATCATAATGACGCGGGTGTCTTCGACACCATTCGCTGGGCGCGGGAAAGCGGCAAACCTTTCCTCGGTTCCTGCGGCGGATTTCAGTATGCGGTCATCGAATACGCGCGCAATGTGCTGGATTGGCAGGATGCGCGTCACGCCGAAACGGAAACGGGCGGGCGACAGGTGATTACGCCACTGAGTTGTTCGCTGGTGGAGAAGCGCGGCACAGTAAGATTTGAAGCGAACTCCCGTATCGCCCTGGCCTATGGGGCGCTCAGCAGCGATGAAGGCTACCACTGCAACTTTGGCGTCAACCCGGCATTCAGTACCGCACTGGGCGAGAACACGCTGCGCATTACCGCCTGGGACGAGGCGGGTGAGGTGCGCGGCGTAGAGCTGCCCGACCATCCCTTCTTTGTCGCGACGCTGTTTCAGTCAGAGCGCGCCGCCCTGCAGGAGAAGGACGCTCCGCTGGTGGTGGCGTGGATGCAGGCCGCGCTGGCGCAGCGCTGACAGGCATCATCAGGTGACACCGTCACGGATAACCGGGCGGGCGCGATGATAACCGTCAGCGATTCAGCTGGCGGCGCTGCGCGATCTGTTCAGCGCGCAGCAGCAGGGCCTGCAAATCCTCTTCATCGATATCCAGCAGTTCACCGCCCTGCATCGCCTGATGCAGATCGGCGCGGGTCAGCGGCACCGGCATCGCCACCGGCTCAGGTTTACTCTCTGCGGGAGCCAGCGGATGCGGATAGCGGCGACCGGCCAGATTATTAAACAGCAGCGCCAGCAGCGCCAGCGTCAGGGAGTTGAGCAGAACCGGCGTCAGAACAAACTGATAGCCCAGCTGCTGCACCGCAGGTCCGCCCAGAATGGCGGTCAGCGCCACCGCGCCGCCAGGCGGATGCAGGCAGCGCAGCTGAAACATCAGCAGGATCGCCACACAGGCTGCCACGCCGCAGGCGATTGCCGGATCGGGGATCAGCAGGCTGACGGTCACGCCCGCCAGCGCTGACAGGCTGTTGCCGCCGACGATGGCCCACGGCTGCGCCAGCGGACTGGCGGGCACACCAAACAGTAACACGGCCGAGGCGCCGACCGGCGCGACAAACCAGAGGTTCAGCTCACCCAGCATCCAGTGGCTCAGCAGGCTGGTCAGCATCAATCCGCAGCCGGCGCCCAGCGCAGCGAACAGGATATGCTTTTGCGTGACCGCCAGCGGGTGCGGCCAGAGTCGCGCCAGGAACTGGCGCAGAGGATGCCTCGCAGCAGGAGGCCGTTCATTCGTTGCTTTACTCACCGGGTCATAACATTTTCTTATCGTCAGGGGCGGCGATTTTCCATCATCAACAGCGAGGTAACAACCCGACAAACTGTGACGTTATTCAGAACGGCAGGGAGGGCGGTGGCAGAGAGAGACGCAGAGGGCAATCAGACGATAAAAAAAACCCGCCGCAGCGGGTCAGTCCGTTTTTTCAGGATACTCGCAGAGATCCTCAATCAGGCAGGAGCCACAGCGCGGTTTGCGCGCCACGCAGGTGTAGCGGCCGTGCAGAATCAGCCAGTGATGACAATCGACCTTATACGCCGCCGGAACCACTTTCAGCAGCTTCTGTTCGACCTCTTCCACGTTTTTACCGGGAGCAAACCGGGTGCGGTTGCTGACGCGAAAGATATGCGTGTCGACAGCGATGGTTGGCCAGCCAAAGGCGGTGTTGAGCACCACGTTGGCGGTTTTGCGGCCGACGCCCGGCAGCGCTTCCAGCGCCGCGCGATCTTCCGGCACCTCGCCGTTGTGCTGTTCCAGCAGAATGCGGCAGGTCTTGATGACGTTTTCCGCTTTGCTGTTAAACAGGCCGATAGTTTTGATGTAGGACTTCACGCCATCCACTCCCAGCGCCAGCATGGCGGCAGGGGTGTTGGCCACCGGATAGAGTTTCGCGGTGGCTTTATTGACGCTGACATCGGTCGCCTGCGCGGAAAGCAGGACCGCAATCAGCAGTTCAAACGGCGAGCTGAAGTGAAGCTCGGTGGTCGGATGCGGATTATGTTCCTGCAGACGCCGAAGGATCTCGGTGCGTTTCGTCTGATTCACACGGCTTTCCCGGCTGAGCCCTGCGGTGCGGTGCTGGCCGCGGCTTCAGCACGCAGTGCCGCGCGCTGCTTCATCTTCTGATCGATCAGGTATTTGCCCGCCAGCATCATGCCGAGGCCAATAAACGCGCCAGGCGGCAGCATGGCCAGCAGCATCGGCGAATCAAAATGGACCACTTCAATGCGCAGCGATTTTGCCCACGGCCCCAGCAGCTGATCGGCGCCGTTGAACAGGGTGCCGCTGCCGATAATTTCGCGCAGCGAGCCCAGCACCACCATGGCGCAGGTCGCGCCCATGCCGATGGCGAAACCATCGAGCGCCGCCAGCGGAATGCTGCTTTTAGAGGCCACGGCTTCGGCACGGCCCACCACGATGCAGTTGGTCACGATCAGCGGGATAAAGATCCCCAGCGACTGATAGAGTCCATAGGCATAGGCGTTAATCAGCATCTGCACGCAGCTCACCACCGAAGCGATGATCATCACGTAGATCGGGATGCGGATTTCCGAAGGGACCCAGCGGCGCGAGGCGGAAATAAAACTGTTGGTCAGGGTCAGCACCAGCGTGGTCGCCAGCCCCAGACCGAGCGCATTGGTGGCCGTTGCGGTGACCGCCAGCAGCGGACAGAGGCCCAGCAGCTGCACCAGCGCCGAGTTGTTCTTCCACAATCCGCCAACCAGCAGACTTTTAGCTTCACTCATTTGCGTCTCCACATTGCGGTAACGAAGAAAGTTTCTCCGGCAGCGTTTTCATTAACAGCGCGGTGCGTTTGGTCGCATTGACCACCGCGCGTGGGGTAATGGTGGCGCCGGTAAACTGATCGAACTCGCCGCCATCTTTTTTCACAGCAAAGGCCTTATCGCCGGGTCCCTGAACCACTTTGCCGTTAAAGCTGTTGATCCAGTCAGAAATCCGCAGTTCGATCTTGTCGCCCAGACCGGGCGTTTCATGATGTTCAATCACCCGCACGCCCAGTACTTTACCCTGGAAATCGGCACCGACCAGCATCTGTATGGCACCAGAATAGCCGTCAGGCGCGGTGGTCTCCAGTGCGGCAGCCACCGGCCGATCGCCTTTGCGCGCCAGATAGAGGTGATGGGGCGCGCTGTTACCCAGCGCCGGATCGGTGACAACGTAACAATCCTGCTGAATGTTATTGTCATAAAGCGTGGTCGGAACCACCTGATCCAGCAGGTTTTTCTGCTGTAACTGCGTCTGATGTTCGACCGTGGGTTTGGTCACGGTGTTCACCACGGCGGTCGCCGCGGTGGTGATCGCGGCAAACATCGCCAGCGTTACCCCATTTTTGCGAATCGTCTCCAGCATCGCTTAATCCTTCTGATGGCCGTAAACGCGCGGCTGGGTGTAGTAGTCGATAAGCGGCACGCAGATATTCGCCAGCAGCACGGCAAAGGCGACGCCATCGGGATAGCCGCCGAAGCTGCGGATCAGCCAGACCAGCAGGCCAATCAGTGCACCATAGATCAGGCGGCCCCGGTTAGTGGTTGAGGCTGTTACCGGATCGGTCGCAATAAAGAACGCGCCCAGCATGGTGGCACCGGAGAACAGGTGGATCAGCGGGCTGTTGAGCGAGTCCGGTGAGAAGAACCAGCCCAGCGTGGCGCAGATGGCCAGCGACAGCAGCATCGCCGCAGGAATATGCCAGCGGATAGCATTTTTCCACAGCAGGAACAGGCCGCCCGCCAGATAGCCGACGTTGACCCACTGCCAGCCGAGACCCGCCAGCACGCCGCTGTAAATCGGCTGGGCCAGCAGGTGTTCAGCGCTGTGACCCGCGCGTAAGCCGGTTTTAAAGGTATCCAGCGGGGTCGCCTGGCTGATGCCATCCACACCCATCTGCAGCTGCTGCATGGTATCGCCCGCCAGGGTATGCCCGCGGAAAACCATGCTAAGGCTGTCGAGCAGGCTGGGTTTTATCGCCTGAAGGGTATCGGGCGGCAGCCAGCTGGTCATCTGCACCGGGAAGGAGATCAGCAGCACCACATAGCCAACCATTGCCGGATTAAAGGGGTTCTGACCCAGCCCGCCATACAGCTGTTTCGCAATGACCACGGCAAAAAGCGTACCGACGACCACCAGCCACCAGGGCGCCAGCGGCGGCAGGCTGATGCCGATCAGCACGGCGGTCAGCAGCGCTGAGTTATCTGCCAGCGTGCTGGCAACCGGCGCTTTGCGCAGCCGCAGAATCGCCGCTTCGGTCAGCCAGGCGGTGAGCGTCGCCAGTAAAACCTGTAACAGGGTGCCGTAGCCAAAGAAATAACACTGTGCGGCAAAACCGGGCAGCGCAGCCAGCACCACCAGCAGCATGATATTGCCGGTGCTGCGGCGATTGTGGGTGTAAGGAGAACTTGCGATACGAAAAGCCATTTAATCCTCAAGCGTCGTAGACGACTGCGCTTTACGCGCTTTGGCACGGGCGATGGCGGCAGCAATAGCGGCTTTGCGCGCATCATCAGGTTGATTCAGTTCAGGTGCCTGTTCAGGTTCGGCATTCGCATTGTTTGCCTGCTCCTGAGCCTGCTCCGCTTTCTCCACCGCAAAATGCGCGGCGGTCGCCAGCGCGGCGGCGTCGCGTGACGCGGCGTCCGCCTCCTGTTCCGCCTGTGAGGGCTCAGGGGCGCTGTCGGTGGCGGGCGTAGCGGGTTCAGCGTGCTGCGCCTGCGCGGCTTTCTTCGCTTTGGCGCGGGCAATGGCGGCCTGCACGGCGGCCTTACGCGGATCGGTTTCAGCCGGTGCGTCTGCGGCGCTGTCAGTGACAGCCTGCGTGGACGCTTCCGCATTGTCCGCCTGCGCGGCTTTCTTCGCTTTGGCGCGGGCGATGGCGGCCTGCACGGCGGCCTTGCGCGGGTCGGTTTCAGCCGGTGCATCTGCGGCGCTGTCGGTGACAGCCTGCGTGGACGCTTCCGCATTGTCCGCCTGCGCGGCTTTCTTCGCTTTGGCGCGGGCGATGGCGGCCTGCACGGCGGCCTTGCGCGGATCGGTTTCAGCCGGTGCGTCTGCGGCGCTGTCGGTGACAGCCTGCGTGGACGCTTCCGCATTGTCCGCCTGCGCGGCTTTCTTCGCTTTGGCGCGGGCAATGGCAGCCTGTACGGCGGCCTTGCGCGGGTCGGTTTCGGCCGGTGCGTCTGCGGCGCTGTCGGTGACAGCCTGCGTGGACGCTTCCGCATTGTCCGCCTGCGCGGCTTTCTTCGCTTTGGCGCGGGCAATGTCAGCCTGTACGGCGGCCTTGCGCGGGTCGGTTTCGGCCGGTGCATCTGGCGTGGCTTCAGCAGATGGTTGCGTTGTTTCAGCCTCCGGCTGTGCCGCTTTCTTCGCTCTGGCGCGGGCAATCGCCGCTTCCACCGCCGCTTTACGCGGATCGGTGGTCTGACGCGTGACCGGCTGGGTTTCAGCCTGCGCCTCAGCCTGACGCAGACGTGCCTGCGCGTGGCGGGCTTCACGCTGCGCCTCAAGCGTCGCTTCATCCGGCTGGGCAGCCTGACGCGCGTTCACCCGCGCTTTTGCGGCGGCCAGTTCGCCGTTATCCGTACGAGCCACCCGCTGCTTCGCCTCTTCGTGGCGTGCTTCGCGGGCCTGCTTTTCACGCTCCAGTCGCGCCTGACGCGCTTCAAAGCGCGCTTTCGCTTCCAGCGTGCGTTTGGCTTCCAGATCGATGGCGCGCAGTTCCGCTTTTTCCTGCCGGTAATATTGCACCAGCGGGATGTTACTCGGGCAGACATAGGCGCAGGCACCGCACTCAATGCAGTCATCGATATGGTGAGCGCGCGCTTTATCATGATCGCCGCCCTGGCTGAACCAGTAGAGCTGCTGTGGCAGCAGCTTCGCCGGACAGGCATCGGCGCAGGCTGAACAGCGAATGCAGGACTGCTCTTCGTCGTTGTTGCCCATCTCACTGGCAGAAGGCGCCAGAATACAGTTAGTAATCTTCACCACCGGCACATCCAGCGACGGCAGGGTGAAGCCCATCAGCGGACCGCCCATGATCACCATCTGGCGCGGCGCAGGGGTGAATCCCACCTGATGCAGCAGATGACTGATGGGCGTACCCAGTCGGCTCCAGACGTTACGCGGCTGAGTAATCGCCTCACCGGTCAGGGTGACCACGCGTTCGGTAATCGGTTCGCCGTTGATAATGGCGCGCTTCACCGCCCACGCGGTGCCGACATTCTGCATCAGCACGCCGATATCGGTTGAGCGTCCGCCGTGTGGCACTTCCTTGCCGGTCAGGATGCGGGTCAGCTGCTTGGCACCGCCCGAGGGGTATTTGGTCGGGATCACCCGGATTTGCAGATCTCGCTCACTGCCCAGCGCCTGTCTGAGCGCGGCAATCGCTTCGGGTTTATTATCTTCGATGCCGATCAGCACCCGCTCAGCCTGCAGCACCCAGCCGAGAATGCGGCTGCCTTCCAGCACCTCGGCGGCATAATCCTGCATCAGGCGATCGTCCGCGGTGATGTAAGGCTCGCACTCTGCCGCATTGATAATCAGGGTTTTTACCCCGCGCAGGCCGCCTTTCAGTTTCGTGGCGGTCGGGAAGCCCGCGCCACCCAGGCCCGCCACACCCGCATCGTGAATGCGCTGCACAATATCGGCGCGCGGATGCTGGCGATAGTCAGGCAGGGGATCGAGCGGCACCCAGCGATCTTCGCCATCGGGCGTCATAAAGATGCAGAGTTCGGACAGACCGGAAGGATGCGCGGTCATGTGCTGGCCAATCGCATCAATCACCCCGGAGGTGGGCGCATGAACCGGCAGCATACGGCCGGTTCCAAACGTCAGCGGCTGACCGCGCAGCACTTTATCGCCAGGCGCCACGCAGATCTCGCCTTCATGGCCGATATGCTGTTTTAACGGAATAACGAAACGGTCCGGCAGGGGCAGTTCGCTCAGCGGCGTGCCGTTGGACTGGGTTTTCATTTCGGGCGGATGAATGCCGCCCTGAAAATCCCAGACCTTCTCTTTTTTCAGGAAGTTAAACAGATTAAGCATGAGTTTCTACCGGGATCACCCGTACAGGAATGGTATTCAAATCCCACTTCCAGTTAGCTGGCGTGGTGGCAACCGGACGCATTTCGATGCAGTCAGTCGGGCAGGGGGCGACACAGAGATCGCAGCCGGTGCAGACATCGCTCAGCACGGTGTGCATGGCGCGGGTGGCCCCGACAATCGCATCCACCGGACAGGCCTGAATACATTTGGTGCAGCCAATACAGTTGGCTTCATCAATAAAGGCCACGGTGCGCACCGGCTCTTTCGCCGTTTCGTCGCCATCGATGGGCTGCGGTTCAACGTTAAGCAGGGCCGCCAGCTTGAGCATGGTCTGCTCACCGCCCGGCGCGCACTTGTTGATCGCTTCACCGTTGTTACCGACCGCATCGGCATAGGGACGGCAGCCAGGATAGCCGCACTGGCCACACTGGCTCTGCGGCAGAACGGCATCTATCTGCTCAACAATGGGATCTTCTTCCACCTCAAAGCGGCGCGAGGCGTAACCCAGCAGGCCGCCGAACACCAGGCTCAGCGCACTCAGTACAGCAATAGCAATCCAGATCGCGGTCATCAGAATTTCACCAGCCCGCTGAAGCCCATAAAGGCCAGTGCCATCAGGCCCGCGGTAATCAGGGCAATGGAGTTACCTTTAAACGGGGCGGGAACATTGGCCAGCACCAGACGCTCACGCATACCGGCGAACAGCACCATGACCAGCGAGAAGCCGATAGAGGCGCTGAAGCCATAGAGCGCGGCCTGCATAAAGGTGTGGTTGAGGTTGACGCTCAGCAGGGGCACGCCCAGCACCGCACAGTTGGTGGTGATCAGCGGCAGAAAGATCCCCAGCAGACGATAGAGCGACGGGCTGGTTTTACGCACCACCATCTCGGTGAACTGCACAACGACGGCGATCACCAGGATATAGGCCATGGTACGCAGATAGACCAGATCCAGCGGCAGAAGGATCAGATGGTTGACCAGCCAGGCGCAGATCGAGGCCAGCGTGATCACGAAAGTCGTGGCGAGGCCCATGCCAATCGCCGTTTCCAGTTTTTTGGAAACGCCCATAAAAGGACAGAGGCCGAGAAACTTCACTAAAACGAAGTTATTCACCAGCACGGTGCCAACAAAGAGAAGCAGATAATCGGTCATTTTTTCGCCTGGGAGCCAGAAAGCGGCTTATTATCATTGATAGCGCGGCGTATCTCAACACCCGCGCCATCGGCAGAGCGGCAGACCGCACTCAGAATTAAATTCCTGACATAACTCACAGCGTTACGGCGCAATGAAGGTCGCTTTCACCCGTTTTGAACGTTTGAAATAGGGCGCGAAAACCGCCGCGGCCAGCAGCGACAACAGCAGCGTCTGCAGCGCACGGCTGTCGGCAACCGGCGTGAACGCAAAGGTTTTCAGCGCTAACAGCACCGTAATCAGCAGCCAGAGCAGGTAGTGACGTGGCAGGCGATGCGATCGCTTGAAGAACAGCCAGCTGATCCAGAGGCTGTAGGCCCAGACCGCTACGGCCGTGAGCAGGGAAATGGCCCAGTAGGAGAAGAGCGTGCTGCCGTGCGAAAACAGCGCCACACGCCATTCAGCATTGAACAGCGGGGTGAGATACATCGCCAGCACCAGAACGGTGGTTAACAGAGTCATTATCAGCCAGGCCAGCGGCAGCAAAAGCCAGCCGCCAATACGTGGCGCAGCAACCTGTTCATTCATCGGGAGTTATTCCTGTCTCGGAGAGTCGAAGCGCAGCAGGATAACATGTCCGGAAGGGCTCGCCCATCCGGACAGGTCAGGGGGTAAAAGAGCGGTTAACAGCAGAAAGTCAGACCACGTAACGCCACACTGTTTTCGGGACACAGCCGAGATCGTACAGGCGTCCGCCGGAGACCAGCTCAGCACGCCGATGGTCGGCAGCCCGATACATGTTGATGATCTCGATATCATTCGTCAGTGAGTAGTTGAGGTGGTCGAAAAGCTTTTCCAGACTGTCTGAATTATTTACTTTGCGGAATTTAAGCAGGTAATCGTGCGCAGTCATCATTGCCATAACAGATAGAAGTAACAAAGGAGTGCTCAGTATAGGGGGCGGGCCTTGCCTGTCCAGATCGGGCAGGTAAGAAAAGGTGAAAATCAGACTAACGCACCGTAAACGTAATGAAAATTCGTAGTTTTATTTTTTTACCACTGTCCTGAGCCATTATCCCGTCTCTGGCTGCGCGTGAATGTTTCATCCTCAACGGCAGAAGCGGCAAAAAACCGCTTTGCCTGCCACGATAAAAGCCGGTTTTTGCGCTCCCGGCGCGAATCCCCTGTCAGTGGCTTTTTTTCGTGGTTTTTTACTCCAGCATTATCCTGAATCTCTTCGCTGCCGTCAGAGAAACGTTTCGCTCCCGGACGGTGTCAGCAGGCGACTGTGCGGGCAGTCACAAAACCTGTTTTTTGTTGCGGCTCAGCGTCATAACCCGTTTTGTACGCCTGGCTGTAATCGTTTCCAGCGCCATTACACATAAGCGATTCTGTTTATTACAATTATTTAACCGCAAAGTTTTTATTTCTCAGCAGTTCTCTCCATAACGCCACGGCCAGTAACCCCCTCTCGTTACACGTAACTCCTTTAAATTGCTCTGTTTTGTGAGGCGCGTCGCCATTATGCACCCTTTTTTAGTCCAGGCTAAGCGTGCTCTCTACCCTAAACAGCAAACGCCCTTCAGAGGAATGAAAACTATGTGGAAACGTTTACTTCTGACCACGCTGGTCAGCGCCGCATTAACCGGCCCGGTGCTCGCGGCAGACATGACGGTCGGCTTCTCGCAGGTCGGTTCAGAATCTGGCTGGCGCTCGGCGGAAACCAATGTGGCGAAAAGCGAAGCGAAAAAACGCGGCATCACCCTGAAAATCGCCGACGGACAGCAGAAGCAGGAGAATCAGATCAAGGCCGTACGTTCATTCATCGCGCAGGGCGTGGATGCCATCTTCATCGCGCCAGTGGTGCAGACGGGCTGGGAACCGGTGCTGGAAGAAGCCAAAGACGCCAAAATTCCGGTCTATCTGCTGGACCGGGCCATCGTTGTGAAAGACAAGTCGCTTTATCAGGCGGTGGTTACGGCGGATAACGTGCTGGAGGGCAAGCTGATCGGTGACTGGCTGGTGAAAACCGTCGGCGACAAGCAGTGTAACGTGGTGGAGCTGCAGGGCACCGTCGGGGCCAGCGTCGCGATCGATCGCAAAAAAGGCTTTGCTGAAGCGATCAGCAACCATCCAAACATTAAAGTGATCCGTTCTCAGTCCGGTGACTTTACCCGCAGTAAAGGTAAAGAGGTGATGGAGAGCTTCATCAAGGCGGAGAACAACGGCAAGAATATCTGCATGGTCTATGCGCACAACGATGATATGGCGATCGGTGCCATTCAGGCCATTAAAGAGGCGGGTCTGAAACCGGGCAAAGATATCCTGACCGGCTCGATTGACGGGGTGCCGGATATCTACAAAGCGATGCTGGCGGGTGAGGCAAATGCCAACGTGGAGCTGACGCCGAACATGGCTGGCCCGGCGTTTGATGCGCTGGAGAAATTCAAAAAAGATGGCACGCTGCCGCCAAAAGTGATCAAGACCGAGTCGAAACTTTTCCTGCCTGCTGACGCTGAGAAGGAGCTGGAGAGGAAAAAAGGCATGGGCTACTGATCCGCAGACCAGCCGCAGACCGCCCTGTGGGGCGGTTTTTTATGACCAGGCGGAGTGAGCAGAATGACCACGCAAAATGAAGCACCGCTGCTGTCCATCAGCGGCGTCAGCAAAGGGTTTCCCGGCGTCAAAGCACTGAACAACGTCTCCTTTGATATCCGCAAAGGGGAGATCATGGCGCTGCTGGGTGAGAACGGTGCCGGTAAATCGACCCTGATCAAAGTGCTGACCGGCGTCTACAGCCGGGATGCCGGCACCATCGTCCTGAATGGCGAGGCGATTACGCCGCACAACACCGCGCAGGCGCAGGAGATGGGCATTGGCACCGTCTATCAGGAAGTGAATATGCTGCCGAACATGTCGGTGGCGGATAATCTCTATATTGGCCGCGAACCCCGGCGTTTCGGTATGATCGATCGCCGCCGGATGGTGCGTGATGCCGATGCGCTGATGCGCAATTACGGTTTTTCGCTCGATGTCACCCGTCCGCTGGGCCACTATTCGGTGGCGATGCAGCAGATTATCGCGATCTGTCGGGCGGTCGATCTCTCGGCGCAGGTGCTGATCCTGGATGAGCCAACGGCCAGCCTGGACGCCAGCGAGGTGGAGATGCTTTTTACCCTGATGGCGCAGCTGAAAGCCCGCGGGATGAGCCTGATTTTTGTTACCCACTTTCTGGACCAGGTGTACCGCATTACCGATCGGATTACCGTGCTGCGCAACGGGCAGTTTATTGCCACCCGCGACACCGCCACGCTGCCGCAGATTGAGCTGATCAAGCTGATGCTGGGACGCGAACTGCTGGAGACGGCGCTGCAACGGCAGGGCAGTACGCTGCGCAGCAATCAGCCGGTCGTCTCGTTTGAAGATTACGGCAGAAAAGGCACCATTGAACCCTTTAACCTGGCGGTCCGCCCTGGCGAAGTGGTCGGGCTGGCGGGGCTGTTAGGATCCGGACGCACCGAAACCGCTGAAGTGCTGTTTGGCATCCGGCGCGCCGATCGCGGCACGGCGAAGATCAAAGGTAAGGTGCAGCGCATTACCAACCCGGCCAGAGCCTCACAGCTGGGAATGGGTTTTTGCCCGGAGGATCGGAAGACCGACGGGATTATTGGCGCGGCCTCGGTTCGCGAAAACATTATCCTGGCGTTGCAGGCGCAGCGTGGCTGGCTACGCCCGATTAAAAAGCGCGAGCAGCAGGCGATTGCTGATCGTTTCATTAAAAGTCTGGGCATCCGCACACCGCACGCGGAGCAGCCGGTAGAGCTGTTATCGGGCGGCAACCAGCAGAAGGTGCTGCTGTCGCGCTGGCTGGTGACGAAACCGCAGTTTTTGATCCTCGACGAGCCGACGCGCGGCATTGATGTGGGCGCGCACGCCGAGATTATCCGTTTAATCGAATCCCTGTGCGCCGACGGTCTGGCGCTGCTGGTGATCTCCTCTGAACTCGAAGAGCTGGTGGGCTATGCCGATCGGGTGTTGATCATGCGCGATCTGAAGCAGGTGGCAGAAATCCCCCTGGAGCAGCTTTCGGTCGCGTCGATTGTCAATGCCATCGCTGACGGAGGAGTAAAACATGCTTGAGTCTCCTATGACTTCTGAAAAAACGCCGCGTCGCAAGCTGAAGCTGCCGCAGGGGATGCCGCAGATTGCGGCGCTGCTGCTGGTGCTGTTGATTGATAGTCTGGTGGCGAATAACTTTTTTGCCGTGCATCTGCAGGAGGGTCGTCTGTTCGGCAGCCCGATCGATATCCTGAACCGCGCGGCGCCCGTCGCCTTGCTGGCGATTGGTATGACGCTGGTGATCGCAACCGGCGGCATCGATCTTTCCGTGGGTGCGGTGATGGCGATAGCCGGCGCAACCGCCGCGACGCTGACCGTAGCCGGTCACGGGGTGCCGTTTATCATCCTTGCCACATTGGGAACCGGGCTGGCCTGCGGCGTGTGGAACGGGGTGCTCGTGGCGTTGCTGCGCATCCAGCCGTTTGTCGCCACGCTGATCCTGATGGTGGCCGGACGGGGTATCGCCCAGTTGATTACCCAGGGGCAGATTGTGACCTTCGACAGCGACAGTCTGGGCTGGTTTGGCAACGGCGCACTGTGGATGTTGCCGGTGCCGGTCTGGATTACGCTGGTGGTGGCGCTGGCGGTGTGGCTACTGACGCGCAAGACCGCGCTGGGTCTGTTCATCGAAGCGGTCGGGATCAACCTGCGCGCGGCCCGCAATGCCGGGGTGACAGGCTGGCTGGTGGTGATGTCGACCTACGCGATCAGCGGTGTCTGTGCCGCCGTGGCGGGGCTGATTGTGGCGGCCGATATTCGCGGAGCGGATGCGAACAACGCCGGTTTATGGCTGGAGCTGGATGCGATTCTGGCCGTGGTGATCGGCGGAGCCTCGCTGATGGGCGGTCGCTTTAATCTGGTGCTGTCGCTGATTGGGGCGCTGATCATTCAGTCGATGAATACCGGGATTCTGCTCTCCGGTTTCCCGCCTGAGCTGAACCAGGTGGTGAAAGCGGTGGTGGTGATGTGCGTGCTGTTGCTGCAGTCACCGCGATTTATTGCGATGTTGAAACGGAGACGGCCGACATGATCAAACGTCATCTTCCGCTGATGATCACCTTGCTGGTGTTTGTGGCGGGTTACCTGTTTTGCCTGACGCAGTTTCCGGGCTTTGCCTCAACCCGGGTGATTTGCAACATTCTGACCGACAATGCGTTTCTGGGCATTATCGCGGTGGGAATGACCTTCGTGATTTTATCGGGGGGTATCGATCTGTCGGTCGGCGCAGTGATCGCCTTTACCGGCGTATTTCTGGCGCGCGCAATTGGCGATTTTTATCTCAATCCGCTGCTGGCGTTTGCGCTGATTCTGGCGCTGGGGGCGCTGTTTGGTGCCATGATGGGCTGGCTGATCGATGCGCTGAAGATCCCGGCTTTTATTATTACGTTAGCAGGGATGTTTTTCCTGCGCGGATGCAGCTATCTGGTGTCCGAGAATTCGATTCCCATCGATCATCCGTTTTATACGACGCTGTCGGGTCTGGCGTGGAAAATACCGGGCGGCGGGCGGCTGAGTCTGCTGGCGGTGATTATGCTGCTGGTGGTGGTGGGCGGGATTATTCTGGCGCACCGCACCCGCTTTGGTAATCGGGTTTACGCCATCGGCGGCAATCTGACATCGGCGCAGCTGATGGGGGTGTCGACGCGCGCCACCACCATTAAGATCTATATGCTTTCCACCACGCTGGCCACGCTGGCCGGGATTGTGTTTTCAATCTATACCTCAGCAGGCTATGCGCTGGCCGGGCTGGGGGTAGAGCTGGATGCGATCGCGTCGGTAGTGATTGGCGGCACGCTGTTGTCAGGCGGTGTCGGCACGGTGTTAGGCACGCTGTTTGGTGTGTTGATTCAGGGGCTGATTCAGACATGGATAAATTTCGACGGCACGCTGAGTTCCTGGTGGACCAAAATCGCCATCGGGATTCTGCTGTTTGCCTTTATCGCCCTGCAGCGGTTACTGACGGTGATCTGGGATCGTCAGCAGAACGCGCCGGTTAAGCGATTGAGTTCCTGAGATGAGAGGGCGGTTCACAGGAGCCGCCCGTTACTGCGCAAGTTTAAGCACCATCACGGTCACCTCTTCTCCGGCTATGTGCCGCTGCTCCACCGCCTGCCATCCTGAACGCTGATAGTACGCCTGCTGATCGGGGGTATAGAGCCAGAGTTCACCGATCTGCTGTTGTCTGGCGCGTGCAATCACCCGCTGAATCAGCGCCTTTGCCACGCCCTGGCCGCGGAATTTTTTGTCTGTCACAACCTTACCCAGCCAGTATTCCCTTGCCGCAATGTCATCCAGTTCATAACGAATAACGCTACAGAATGCGGCCCTGGTATTTAGCTTTTAAAGACAAGCTCAAATACCACATAAAGGAGGGAATGATGGGCAGTGGAGTAAAGCGTCCGCCGCATGGATGCGGCGGCCGAGCCTACAGGGAGGTATTTACGGCGACTTTACGGAGCGCCCATTATTTCCGACTGAAAAGCACGGGATTGTGCGTTTGTTGCACAAAAAAGGTGTCGCTGTTGGTAACAGGTGAAAGGTCAGGAAAGGTATGCCTGATCGCAAAGGGTTCCCGCATCCATGCGGATCGGCCGCGCCATCCCTGGCGCGGACGCTTTGCTCTTCAGGCATACCATTCCTTCCCGGTCGGGCTTAATCATTGCTGTAATAAAATCGATCGGAATGTGAGGCAGGAGGAACGGGTCGGAGGCGGATCTGACTCGGTGTTTTATTCACAGTTGTTGATGCACTGAGTGCCTGAACATTCGCTCAGGCGCTACAAAAAGGGGGGGGGCGGGCAGTGAAGTAAAGCGTCCGCCGCATGGATGCGGCGGCCGAGCCTACAGGGAGGTATTTACGGCGACTTTACGGAACGCCCGTCATTCCCGACTGAAAAGCACGGGCTTGTGTGCTAATTGCACAAAAAAGGCGTCGCTGTTGGTAGCAGGTGAAAGGTCAGGAAAGGTATGCCTGATCGCAAAGGGTTCCCGCATCCATGCGAATCGGCCGCGCTATCCCTGGCGCGGACGCTTTGCTCTTCAGGCATACCATTCCTTCCCGGTCGGGCTTGATCATTGCTGTACAAAATTCGTGCGGAATTGCGTTGCGTGAGGGGATGACGAGTAGTGAACTTAAGTATCCAACATATGAGGTTTGGCTTACTCGCCAGATGACCCTGGCTTTTAAATAATTCGCTCAGGAACTGAAAAAAGGAGGGGATGGCGGGTAGTGGAGTAAAGCGTCCGCCGCATGGACAAAAACGCCCGGAGCGTTTTTGAACAATGCGAAGCGTTGGCCCGCTTGCGGGCGAGCCTCAGGGATGAGGCGAGTCGTCCGGCGGCCGAGCCTACAGGGATGTATTTACGGCGACTTTACGGAACGCCCGCCATTCCCGACTGAATAGCACTGGTTTTTGACATACGGCGACTTCCGGCCCCTGCATCTCTCTTTTAAAGAGATGCAAAGCGTCAGGAATCACTCATTAACGTTTTAACCGGTAGTACGCCTCGTTCCAGCGCAGCGCGTCTTTAAACGCAGGCAGGCGGGTGTGCTCATCAATCACCAGCACCTCGATATCGTTCATCTCGCCGTACAGATACATGTCGTCGAGCGTCAGCGCCTGGCTGAACACCGTATGGTGTGCGCCACCCCCGAGAATCCACGCTTCGGATGCGGTCGCCAGTGACGGCTGCGCTTTCCAGAGTGCACGGGCAACCGGCAATTTCGGCAGTGGTTTCGGCTGTTCAATCGCATCGACCACATTCACCAGCAGACGGAAACGGTCGCCCATATCGATCACGCTGGCATTAATCGCACGACCGGCCGGGGTGGAGAAGATCATCCTCGCCGGGTCGGCTTTATTACCAATGCCCAGGAACTGCACATCGATCAGCGGTTTCTCTTCAATGGCGATCGACGGACAGACCTCCAGCATATGCGAGCCGAGCACCAGGTCGTTGCCGGGTGAGAAGTGATAGGTGTAATCCTCCATAAATGAGGTGCCACCTTTGCGATCGCCAGCCAGTACCTTGAAAATACGCAGCAGCGCAGCGGTCTTCCAGTCGCCTTCACCCGCAAAACCATACCCCTGACCCATCAAACGCTGCACCGCCAGACCCGGTAACTGGGTCATGCCATGCAGGGTCTGGAAGTTGGTGGTAAAGGCGTGGCAGCCTTCCGCTTCAAGGAACTGCTTCAGACCCAGCTCGATACGAGCCGCATCCAGCACGTTCTGCCGCTTTTCACCACCGGCGGCGGCGACATCGGAAAAGCGGTAGAGGCTTTCATACTCGTCGATCAGCGCATTCACATCGCCATCGCTGACGCCATTGATCACCTCAACCAGATCGCCCACGCCCCAGCCATTCACCGAATAGCCGAACTGAATCTGTGCGGCGACCTTATCGCCTTCGGTCACGGCCACTTCACGCATGTTGTCGCCAAAACGCGCCACTTTCAGCTGCTGACTGGTCTGTTTCGCCAGGGCCGCACGCATCCAGTTGCCCAGACGCTGCTGGCTGGCGCTATCCTGCCAGTGTCCGGTCACCACGCTGTGCTGCAGACCCATGCGGGCACCGATAAAACCGAACTCACGACCGCCGTGCGCCGTCTGGTTCAGGTTCATAAAATCCATGTCCATGCTGTCCCACGGGATCTCCGCATTGAACTGGGTGTGAAATTGCAGCAGAGGCTTATTCAGCACGCTCAGGCCGCCAATCCACATTTTGGCCGGAGAGAACGTGTGCAGCCAGGTAATGATGCCGGCGCACTGCTGGTCATAGTTAGCGTCGCGACACAGGGACAGCGCTTCATCCGGTGATTTCACCAGCGGCTTAAGCTCAAGGCGCAGCGGTAACCCGGACTGATTCAGGCCCTCGACGACCTGACGCGCATGCTGTTCAACCTGGCGTAACGTTTCCGGCCCGTAGAGGTGCTGCGTGCCGATGACAAACCACACGCTGTAGCTGTTTGACTGTTCCATAAAACCACTCCTTTACTTTGCGCCTACCTAATAGGCTAATTTATTTGTCAGTCTGAACCCGGGCAGTGCTCACACAGGCTGCTTTAGCAACCTGAACGCCCTGAAGTGCGGCCCTGAAGGGGCGAGCAGAGCGAGTAATCCTCACGTACTCCGTGTACCCCTGCTTGTTCCGCGCTGTCCGGGTACAGACTGCCTGCAACAATTACGCCTGCTGGTCCAGGCTCGTAGCGGAAGCGGGGCGGGCGGCGTACTGCGGTTCAGCCGTTACGCACCATTGTTGATAGCGTTGATAGAGTTGTTGATAGCGGGCGACACGCGCCGGATCGGGTTGCAGCGTGACGGCGATCGGGCTGGCCATCACCTGCTGCGCCTCGGCAACGCTGGCGTGAACTCCGGCAGCGACGGCGGCGAAAATGGCCGCACCCAGCGCACAGCACTCATCAGAGGCGACAATATCCAGTGGCCGGTTCATCACGTCACAGCAGGCCTGCATAATCGCCGGAGATTTCCGCGCGATGCCGCCCAGCGTCAGAATGCTCTCGACGGGGATCTGCTGCTGCTCGAAGCACTCCATAATGGCGCGCGCACCAAATGCCGTCGCCGCGACCAGACCGCCAAACAGCGCCGGGGCATCGGTACCCAGATTCAGATCGGTAATCACCCCTTTCAGGCGCTGATTGGCATTCGGCGTGCGGCGACCGTTGAACCAGTCCAGCACCACCGGCAGATGGTCGAGCTGCGGATTAGCAGCCCAGGCATCGGTCAGATCTTTAATCAGACTCTTTTGCATCTCCGCCAGCTGAGGTTTCAGCTCAGGGTGACGCTCAGCCGCCTGTTGCAGCGGCCAGCCCAGTAACCGGCTGAACCAGGCGTAGATATCACCAAAGGCGGACTGACCCGCCTCCAGCCCAATCGCTCCCGGTATCACGCTGCCATCCACCTGACCACAGATGCCTTTAATATCGCGATCGCCGACCTTTTCG
The DNA here is from genome assembly GCF_026104315.1 of Pantoea anthophila. Lineage (NCBI taxonomy): Bacteria > Pseudomonadati > Pseudomonadota > Gammaproteobacteria > Enterobacterales > Erwiniaceae > Pantoea > Pantoea anthophila. The sequence goes on along the minus strand of NZ_CP110473.1, from coordinate 2,092,336 downwards.
CTGTCAGCGATCAGGATGTCGCAGGTTGATGTGCCGATCACTTTCACCAGGGTGTAAGGTCTGGCACCGCCTCCGACCGCGCCCATATGGCAGTCAAACGCGCCACCGGAGAGCGTGACGGTCTGCGTCAGCCCCAGACGCTGCGCCCATTCCGGGCTGAGCGTGCCGACCGGCAGATCGGCGGTCCAGGTCTCAGTGAAGAGAGGCGAGTCCAGCTGTTGCGTTAACAGCGGGTCCAGCGCGTTAAGGAAATCAACATCCGGCAGGCCGTTCCAGTCGCCATGCCACAGGGCTTTATGCCCGGCTGCACAGCGGCCACGGCGCAGCCTGTCGGGCGCGGTCGTGCCGCTTAACAGGGCAGGCACCCAGTCGCACAGCTCCACCCAGGAGACCGCCGCGTCACGCACCGCCGCATCTTCCCGCGACACGTGCAGAATCTTTGCCCAGAACCATTCAGAGGAGTAGATGCCGCCGATATAGCGGCTGTAATCCGTGAAACGGCCGCTGTGACAGAGCTGATTGATCTCTTCCGCTTCTTCTATTGCAGTGTGATCTTTCCACAGCACAAACATCGCGTTGGGGTTGTCAGCGAACTCCGGGCGCAGCGCCAGTACATTGCCGTCGCGATCGATGGGCGCCGGGGTCGAACCGGTGCTGTCGACGCCAATGCCGACGACGGCGTTGCGCTGATCTTCGCTCAGGGCGTTCAGTACGCCGAGCAGCGCCTGCTCCATGGCGTCGATGTAATCCTGTGGATGGTGACGAAAACGATTGGTGTGCGGATCGCTGTACAGACCCTGCTGCCAGCGCGGGTAGCTGCACACCGCACTCTGCAGCTCGCTGCCGCTGTGACAATCGACGGCCAGCGCACGCACCGAATCACTACCAAAGTCCAGCCCAAGGGTGATGGCTCCAGCACGCATCGGAATCTCCTGTAGTTAGTTAACTCCTGTATCCTGGGTTCGGCGCGCCGGAACAGTTAGTCATGGCTGGCTGACAATATGCACTTTCCTGCCATCGGCAGTGATTTTGTGATCCATTGCAAAAGTTAAGCTCCGGTTAAATTTGCTGAATATATGGATCATTTTGTCGTGATTTTAAGATGTGATACCGCTCTACATTTTTCTCCGCCAATACCGCTAAAACTAGCCCAGCGTCTGGACAGGCTGACAACACATAGCAACCTAACGCACTGATTTATGGCTGTACCCTCAAAACAAGACCAACTGGTAGCGCTTACACCGATTCGTTATGAGCAGCGAAAAATAACCTGGTACCGGAGAGCATCATGCATAAATTCACTAAAGCATTCGCGGCCATCGGCCTGGCAGCGGTTATGTCACAATCCGCTATCGCCGAGACCATGAAGCTGGGTTTTTTAGTCAAGCAACCAGAAGAACCCTGGTTCCAGACGGAGTGGAAATTTGCCGATAAAGCCGGCAAAGATCTCGGCTTCGACGTCATCAAAATTGCCGTCCCGGATGGTGAAAAAACCCTGAATGCTATCGACAGCCTTGCCGCAAACGGCGCGAAAGGCTTCGTTATCTGTACGCCCGATCCCAAGCTGGGCTCCGCCATCATGGCGAAAGCGCGGGGCTACGGCCTGAAAGTCATTGCCGTGGACGATCAGTTTGTGACCGCCAAAGGCAAACCGATGGATACCGTGCCGCTGGTGATGATGGCCGCCACCAAAATCGGCGAGCGTCAGGGGCAGGAGCTTTATAAAGAGATGCAGAAGCGCGGCTGGGATGTGAAAACCACCGGCGTGATGGCGATTACCGCCAACGAACTGGATACCGCACGCCGTCGTACCGGTGGATCGATGGACGCCATCAAAGCTGCGGGCTTCCCGGCCGCTCAGATCTATCAGGTTCCGACCAAATCCAACGACATCCCTGGCGCCTTTGACGCCGGTAACTCCCTGCTGGTGCAGCATCCTGAGGTCAAACACTGGCTGATTGTTGGCATGAACGACAACACCGTGCTGGGCGGCGTGCGCGCGACGGAAGGTCAGGGCTTTAAAGCGGCTGACGTCATCGGCATCGGTATTAACGGCGTGGATGCGGTCAGTGAACTGTCGAAAGACAAAGCGACCGGCTTCTACGGCTCGCTGCTGCCAAGCCCGGATATCCATGGTTATAAGAGCAGCCAGATGCTCTACAACTGGGTGAGCAAAGGCGAAGAGCCAGCGAAATTCACTGAGGTCACCGATGTGGTGCTGATCACCCGTGACAACTTCAAAACTGAACTGGCGAAAAAAGGACTGATGTAACCCTGAGCCTGCCAGGCGTTTCGCCGCCTGGCATCCTGCATAGCCTGCTTCACGTCGCCCGCCCGCACAGGCCGGCGACGTGCAAGAGTGAGGATAAACATGAACACTGATTCAGCTTTTCTGTCGTTTCATGGCATCAGTAAAACCTTTCCTGGCGTGAAAGCGCTGCAGGATATCTCCTTCGACTGCCGGGGCGGTGAAGTCCATGCGCTGATGGGCGAGAACGGCGCAGGCAAATCGACGCTGTTAAAAATACTCAGCGGCAGTTATCAGCCGAGCGGCGGTGAGATTCGGATCAAAGGCCAGCCGATGAACTTTCAGCGCACTACCGATGCGCTGGATGCGGGCGTGGCCATTATTTACCAGGAGCTCCATCTGGTGCCGGAAATGAGCGTGGCGGAGAACATCTATCTCGGTCAGATCCCGCACAAACATGGGCTGGTCAACCGCCGGCTGATGCGTTATGAAGCCGGCCTGCAACTGAAAAACCTCGGCATGGATATCGACCCCGATATGCCGCTGAAATATCTGTCGCTGGGACAGTGGCAGATGGTGGAGATTGCCAAAGCGCTGGCGCGCAACGCGCGCATTATCGCCTTTGATGAGCCGACCAGTTCACTGTCGGCGCGTGAAATCGACAACCTGTTCCGCGTCATCCGCCAGCTCCGCCAGGAGGGCAGGGTGGTGCTCTATGTATCGCATCGCATGGAGGAAATTTTTGCCCTCAGCGACGCCATCACCGTCTTCAAAGATGGCCGGTATGTGCGCACCTTTACGGATATGGCCAATACCCATCACGACGATCTGGTGCAGGCGATGGTGGGCCGTAACCTTGGCGATATCTATGGCTATGCGCCACGGCCTGTGGGGGCGGTGCGGCTGGAGCTGGATCGGGTCGAAGCGAAGGGCGTGCGGACACCGATTTCACTGAAAGTCCATGCCGGGGAAATTGTCGGGCTGTTTGGTCTGGTCGGCGCGGGACGCAGCGAACTGCTGAAAGGCTTGTTTGGCGGCACCCGTCTGCGCGGGGGTCAGGTGATCCTGGATGGCAAACCGCTGCCGCTGCGCGAGCCGATCGACGCCATCCGGGCGGGGATCATGCTCTGTCCGGAGGATCGCAAAGCCGAAGGCATCATTCCGGTGCACTCGGTGCGTGACAATATCAACATCAGCGCCCGTCGCCACAACCTGACCGCCGGATGCCTGATTAAAAATGGCTGGGAAAGTAAAAACGCCGACAGCCATATCCGCTCACTCAACATTAAAACGCCCAGCGCCGATCAGCTGATCATGAACCTTTCCGGCGGCAACCAGCAGAAGGCGATCCTGGGGCGCTGGCTCTCCGAGGAGATGAAAGTGATCCTGCTCGATGAGCCGACGCGCGGTATCGATGTCGGCGCCAAGCATGAAATCTACAACCTGATTTATCAGCTGGCGAACCGGGGCATTGCGGTGCTGTTCGCCTCCAGTGACCTGCCGGAGGTGATGGGCCTGGCCGACCGGATTGTGGTGATGCGCGAAGGTGCTATCGCCGGTGAACTGCTGCACGACGACGCCACGGAGCAGCAGACGCTGAGCCTGGCCATGCCCAAAACCACTCAAGCGGCCGCCGTGGCCTGACAGGAGATCATCATGGCTTCATCCACGACCTCAAATACGCCGCAGCCTGCATCACGCGGCGGCCTGCAGTTAGGTCGCATCTGGGACAACTTCGGCATGCTGGTGGTATTTGCACTGCTGTTTATTGTCTGTGCGATCTTTGTGCCGAACTTCGGCTCGTTTATCAATATGAAAGGCCTGGGCCTGGCGATGTCGATGTCGGGCATGGTCGCCTGCGGCATGCTCTTCTGCCTGGCTTCCGGCGATTTTGATCTCTCGGTCGCCTCGGTGATCGCCTGCGCAGGTGTGGTTACCGCGGTGGTGATCAACATGACCGAAAGCCTGTGGATTGGCGTTGCCGCCGGTCTGGTGCTCGGCATGATCACCGGCTTTATCAACGGCTTTGTGATTGCCCGTCTTAAAATCAATGCGCTGATCACCACGCTGGCCACCATGCAGATCGTGCGCGGTCTGGCCTACATCTTCTCTGACGGCAAGGCGGTCGGCATTGAAGATGAGCGCTTCTTTGAACTGGGCTTTGCGAACTGGTTTGGCGTGCCGGCCCCGATCTGGCTGACCCTGGCCACGATGCTGATCTTCGGCTTCCTGCTCAACAAAACCACCTTTGGCCGCAACACCCTGGCGATCGGTGGCAATGAAGAGGCGGCGCGGCTGGCGGGTGTGCCGGTGGTGCGGACCCGCATCATTATCTTTGTTCTCTCCGGCCTGGTGTCGGCGGCGGCGGGCATCATCCTGGCGTCGCGTATGACCAGCGGCCAGCCCATGACCTCCATCGGCTATGAGCTGGTGGTGATCTCCGCCTGTGTTCTGGGTGGCGTATCGCTGAAGGGCGGCATCGGTAAAATCTCCTACGTGGTGGCAGGCGTCCTGATCCTGGGCACCGTTGAGAATGCGATGAATTTACTGAATATCTCGCCATTCTCACAGTATGTGGTGCGCGGTCTGATACTGTTAGCTGCGGTGATATTCGACCGTTACAAACAGAAAAAAGCCTGATTGCGCGAGCCGTTGGCCCGCAGACGCTGACGTCTCTGCGGGTTATCTGAACAATAACAGACTGAGTGAGGACGCTATGTATCACCGCGAATTACCGGCCGGGCAGCAAAACCCCCTGTTGCCCGGCTATTCATTCAATGCCTGGCTGGTGGCAGGGCTGACGCCCATCACCGCAGAAGGACCGCTCGACTTCTTTATCGATCGTCCGCACGGCATGAAAGGTTACATTCTGAATCTCACCATTAAAGGAAAAGGGCGGGTGTTTGATGGCGAGCGGGCCTTTGACTGCGAGCCCGGCGAAATGCTGCTGTTTCAGCCTAAGACCGCCCACTATTATGGCCGCGCACCGGACAGCCCGCAGTGGTTCCATCGCTGGGTTTACTTCCGTCCACGCGCCTACTGGCACGACTGGCTGCGCTGGCAGGATGAGCAGGAGGGCGTCGGCCGCCTGCTGCTGCCGGAATCGCTGCGCGGTGAGTTCGACCGCCTGTTTGCCAGTATCGAACAGACACATAACTCCGGCCGCCGCTTTGCTGAAGAGCTGGCGATGAACCTGCTGGAACGGCTGCTGCTGCGTGCGGTAGAAGAAGATCCGCGCAGCCATCAGTTAATCCGCGATCCGCGCGTCATTGAAGCCTGCCAGTATGTCACCAATCATCTCGCCAGCGAGGTCAGGATAGATGAGGTGGCGCGCCACGTCTGTCTGTCACCGTCGCGGCTGGCGCACCTGTTCCGCGAGCAGATGGGCGTTAACCTGCTGCGCTGGCGTGAAGATCAGCGGGTCATCCGTGCAAAACTGCTGCTGCAGACCACCCAGGAGCCAATCGCTTCGGTTGGCCGCGAAGTGGGCTACGACGACCAGCTTTACTTTTCCCGGGTATTCCGCAAGCGGGTCGGCGTCAGTCCCAGCGATTTCCGCCGTCGCAATCAGGATGCACACGACAGTCTGGCCGCTCAGACCGCCTGGCCGCTGGCCCGAAGTGCTATCTCTTAGTTTTTTCGGGGAATTCCGCCTTGTTCTCACCTGGTTAATGGTCTTAAATCAATCAGGTTAGCGACAACGAGGAACCAAAATGAGCGATAAATTACGTGTTGGTCTGATCGGCTACGGCTTTGCCAGTAAAACGTTTCACGCCCCGCTGATCGCGGGAACGCCGGACGTTGAGCTGGCCGCCATCTCCAGTAGCGACGCCAGCAAAGTCCACGCCGACTGGCCCGCCGTTCAGGTCGTGTCCGATCCTCAGGCACTGCTGGACGACCCGACCCTGCAGTTAATTGTGATTCCTACCCCGAACGACACGCATTTTCCACTGGCGAAAGCGGCGCTGAATGCCGGTAAGCATGTCGTCGTCGATAAGCCCTTTACCGTGACGTTGTCACAGGCGCGCGAGCTGGATGCGCTGGCGAAAGCCAAAGGGCTGCTGCTCTCCGTGTTCCACAACCGCCGCTGGGACAGCGACTTTCTTACGCTGAAATCCCTGCTGGAGGCAGGCACGCTGGGCGAGGTGCGCTACTTCGAGTCGCACTTTGACCGCTTCCGTCTGGAAGTGCGCAACCGCTGGCGCGAAATGAAAGGCGCAGGCAGCGGCATCTGGTATGACCTGGGGCCTCACCTGCTGGATCAGGCGCTGCAGCTGTTTGGTCCGCCGGTCGCCATCAACGTTGACCTGGCGGAGATGCGTCCGGGCGCGCAGACCACAGACTATTTCCACGCCACGCTGACCTATCCGCAGCGTCGGGTGGTGTTACACGCCAGCATGCTGGTGGCAGCGGAATCCGCCCGCTATACCGTTCACGGCACGCAAGGCAGTTACATCAAATATGGTCTGGACCCGCAGGAAGATCGTCTGAAGTCGGGGAACTTCCCGCCACAGGAGGATTGGGGCTACGACATGCGCGATGGCACTCTGACGCTGGTCGAGGGCGATGCTCTGACGGAAACCACCCAGCTGACTCAGCCGGGAAATTATCCGGCCTATTATGCGGGCATCCGGGATGCGATTGCCGGACGCGGAAACAATCCGGTCACGGCGGAAGAGGCGATTCAGGTGATGGAGTTGATCGAACTGGGGCTGCAATCCGCCGAGAAGCGCCAGACGATGTCGCTGAAGCGCGTCTGATCCGCAGCTTGTGACGCAGCACTGAAAACGGGCCGGATTTCCGGCCCGTTTTTTATGGCTTACAGGCAGATTACTGCACGCGGGCGCGGATAGCCGCTTTCTCTGCTTCGCTGAGGAACGCAATCGTCAGACCGTTTTCCTGCGCCTTACGGATCTGTGCGGCGCTCAGTCCCGCTGCCGGGGCGGCATGATGATACTCGTGGGCGAGCTCGATCCCCTGAACCGCCGGGTCATCGGTGTTGATGGTCGCCAGAATGCCATGCTCCAGGAACGTCTTCAGCGGATGCTGTGCCAGTGACGACACGGTGCTGGTCTGAATGTTGGAGGTCAGGCAGGATTCAATGCCGATATGATGCTCCGCGAGGAAATCCATCAGCGCGCGATCTTCAATGGCTTTCACGCCGTGGCCGATACGCTCCGCGCCCAGCTCCCGAATCGCCTGCCAGATGCTCTCCGGGCCGGCCGCTTCACCGGCATGCACCGTGACGCGGAAACCGGCGTCGCGCGCCTGATTAAAGTGGCTCAGAAACTCACTGCCCGGAAAGCCCAGCTCATCACCCGCCAGATCGACCGCCGTGATGTGATCGCGATGGGCCAGCAGACCGTCCAGTTCACTCAGGCAGGCCTCCTCGCCAAAGGTGCGGCTCATGATGCCAATCAGGCGCACATCAACATCATGCTGCTGACGGCCTGCACGCACGCCGTCGATCACCGCTTCAACCACGCCGGCAATCGGCAGATTGTGGGTCATCGCCATATAACCTGGCGAGAAGCGCAGTTCCGCATAATGAATGCCTGCACGGGCCGCATCTTCCACATTCTCCTGCGCAATCCGGCGGCAGGCATCCAGGTCCCCCAGCACTTTCACGCCCCAGTCGAGCTTTTGCAGAAAGCTCACCAGATCGGGTTCATTCTCGCCAACCTGCACATGCGGGCGCAGGGTCTCCAGCGTTGAGGCGGGCAGGGCAAGGTTAAACTGGCGGCCTAAATCGAGAATGGTTTGTGCACGAATGTTGCCATCAAGGTGGCGATGAATGTCAGTCAGAGGAATTTTAGAATCGATCATGGCGCACTCGCTGAGTTGTCGGTGAAGTGCAGAGCATTATAAAAATATCTTGCGCAACCACGCCAGTTATTTGCGCAACAGCGGCACCGGATGCTGCTTAATTACGCACTACCGGCGTTAAACAGGGGGGCCGCGGCCTTCAGGCATAAAAAAGGCGACCCGAAGGTCGCCTCAGAGGGGCTCAGAAAATTACTGTGGCATCCCTTCGCTGGTTGGCATGCCCAGCATATAGCGGGAGAGGAACTGTTCCAGCGTCATCTTATCGCCGTTCATGTTCACCTGGCCGTTAGCGTACTGCAGGCTGGTCACGATATTGTTATCCTGCTGCTGCGTAAGACGGAACATCTGCCCCATGGCTGCCAGACCTTTCACCTGCTGATCGGCCAGCTTCTGCGCGTCATCCGCCTGATAACCTTCGGCCAGACCCACTTTATGCATGGTTTCAGTCGCCATTGGCATATTGATGGTCAGCTTGCTGTCCAGGGTTTTCAGCACCCGATCCACCATCGCGCTGAGACTCTGCGCTTCGCCGGTCACGGTCGACGGATCGTTGAAATTCGCCGTCAGGTTAAAGGTGCTCTCGCCTTTATCATTTTTCCAGCTCAGTGGCGCGATGCTGACAGAGGGCGAGCCCTTCAGCAGCAGGGGCAGATTGCTCATCAGAATCTGATGGACGCCCGCCTGATAACGCATCGGGTCCTCGGTAATCCCCGGCTGATTCAGCAACGTCTGCATCTGCGCATTGTAACGATCGGAGAAGGCCTTCACCGCCTGCGCATCAAACTGTGACAGCTTCATCTTCAGCGCCGCCTGACCAAAGTCCTGCTTCTGGAGCTGCACGCTTTCCACTTTATAATCGATATTGCCGCCAATCTTGCCGTTGCTGTTATCGAAAGAGGAGCTGCCTTTCATCCTGTGAAGTGTCAGAGCGTCCTGACCGTTGATGCTGGCATTGACCTTCTCAATATCCACCGCCTGGTCACCAATCCGTACGCCTTCCGGGCTGAGATGCGTATTCCCGCTCAGTTTCAGTCCATTGACGGTAAACAGAACCGGCTGGCCCATCTCATTTTTAGTGGTCAGTGCCAGGCTATCGACGTCACTGTCCAGCGAGACTTTATCGCCCTTGTTGTCCGCGCTGACATTGAAGGTTCCGCCATTGGTCGCCAGACGCTCACCGGTTTGTGCATTCTGATAATCCACGGGCAGTATGCGCAGCGCCGTATCGGTAGCACCGCTGTAGCCAATGCGGGTGTCTGCATTAATCAGCGACTTATTGCCGGTCAGCTCAAACAGCTTCTTCACCGCATCGGTGTTAGCCAGTTCGGTATGCACCGACGCCATGCTCGGGATCAGATTGAAGTGCTTAAGCTGAGCGAACGGGAAGGGGCCATGGTCGATGGTTTCATTCAGGATAACGCTCTGACCCGGCTTCAGCAGGGGATTATCTTCCGTCTGTGAGTCAGCCTGCACCACCAGGTTTACTTTACTGCTGAACACGCCGCGCTGGTAATCCTGATAGCTGATCTTCAGTCGGCTGTTTGGGGCATAAGCATTCAGCTGAGCATTGGCATTCTGTACCAGCTCATCCCTGTGACTTTCGATTTGCTTGCCGGTGAACCATGCCGCGCCTGTCCAGATCACGCCCAGTGCGATGATGACACCTACGGCAACATTGGTCTTTTTCATTGCTGATTCGTCCTTATCCTTGAGTCCGCTTATGCCGCAGGTTAACCCCGACGACCGAAGAAAAACGCCCGCAGGCGTTTAGCGCTAATAGATTGAAATAATAGCAGTTAACCGCGATGCCGTCAGCCGCTTCACCCTAACTCGTTAAATACCCGTGCCAGCCGGCCCGTTCCGGCGACCGTAACCGGCGATTCGCTGGCCGCAATAAAGCATGATTCGCCCGGCTTCAGGGTCAGCTGCTGTGCCTGGCTGGCGATCACGGCCTGACCTTCAATACAGAACAGCACCGCGGCGCTCTGCTGCGCCAGCGGCTGCGGTTCTGTACTCAGGGTATGAATGGCAAAGGCAAAATCTTCCACCGGGATTGGGAAGCGCAGCGCGTTACCCTGCTTCACCGGCTGGGTCAGTAGCGAGCTGGCAGGCTTCTCCTCAAATTTCAGGTTCGCCATCAGCTCAGCAATATCGATATATTTCGGGGTCAACCCGGCGCGTAATACGTTATCCGAGTTCGCCATCACCTCCAGCGCCACGCCGTTAAGATAGGCATGCGGAGTTTCGGCATAGAGGAACATCGCTTCGCCCGGCTGCAGGGTAATCACATTCAGCAGCAGCGGGGAAAACAGTCCGCTGTCGTCCGGGTATTCCCCCGCGATAACGCGGATGGTCTGCCAGGGCTCACCCTGTTGAGCGTCAAGTGCGGATTTCAGCACGCCCAGCGCCAGCGATTTGGCGTCCCCCTCCAGAGAGAGCAGCGTCCGGAAGAGGGTGGCCAGCGTCTCCCTGTCGGGATGCTGCAGGAAGTGGGCAATCTGCGGATGTGCGCCCGCCACCGGCTCCAGCAGGGAAACCATCTCCGTCATTGGACGAAAACCGTTCATCGCCTGAAACGGGGTCAGCGCAAAGACCAGCTCCGGCTTATGGTTAGCATCTTTGTAATTGCGCTCGGCGGCCGTCAGTGGAATACCCGCCGTATTCTCACGGGCGAAGCCCGCTTCCGCGGCGTGTTTGCTGGGATGAACCTGAATGGAGAGCGGCTGGTCGGCGCACAGCACCTTGAACAGGAAGGGTAACTCACCAAAACGCTGTGCCACCGCCTCGCCCAGCATGGCGTCAGGCGCAGCATCAATCACGTCGCGCAGCGAACGTTCGCGGCCCTGATCCATGACGGCAGAGGGGCTTTTAGGGTGTGCACCCATCCAGAGTTCCGCCATCGGCAGACCTTCAGGATTCGCGATACCGTAGAGCGCCGTCAGCGCCGTTTTACTGCCCCACGCGTAATTCTGCAGCGAGTTGTTCATTTTTTGCATCGTTTAACCCTTTCTCACGCGAAATGATTGCCGGTATTAAAGCAGAAACCGCCGGTAAAAATACATATCCAGCGCAAAAGGACGCTAAGCTCTGATAATGTTAAATTATTGTGTATTACTATCCTGAACGCCCTGGTGCCAGACACAAAGCGCGGCCGGGCGGTCATTTTTAAAACCAAAGCTAAGGAGACGTATTCATGGCAGCCAACCGCATTGAGAAAGATTCAATGGGTCCCATCGACGTACCGGCAGACAAACTGTGGGGCGCGCAGACGCAGCGCTCGCTGGAACACTTTCGCATTTCAACAGAAAAGATGCCGACGGCACTGGTTCATGCTCTGGCGCTGACCAAGCGCGCCGCGGCAAGCGTTAACCGGGATCTGGGGCTGCTGCCTGCTGATCGCGCAGACGCGATTGTCAGCGCGGCAGATGAGGTGCTGGCTGACAAACATGGTGATGAGTTCCCGCTGGCAATCTGGCAGACCGGGTCCGGCACCCAGACCAATATGAACATGAATGAAGTGCTGGCGAACCGCGCCAGTGAGATCCTCGGCGGGGAGCGGGGGATGTCGCGCCTGGTCCATCCCAATGATGATGTGAACAAGAGCCAGAGCTCCAACGACGTTTTCCCGACCGCCATGCACGTTGCCGCCGTGATCGCCCTGCGTGAACAGCTGATCCCGCAGATCCACGTGCTGAAAGCTACCCTGAGCCAGAAGTCCGATGCCTTCAAAGATATCGTTAAGATTGGCCGTACCCATCTGCAGGATGCCACGCCGCTGACCCTGGGGCAGGAGATCTCGGGCTGGGTAGCGATGCTGGAGCACAACCTGAAGCATATCGAGCAGAGCATTCCGCACGTGGCAGAACTGGCGCTGGGCGGAACCGCCGTCGGCACTGGCCTCAACACGCACCCGGAATATGCGGTGCGCGTGGCGAAGGCGCTGGCCGAACTGACGCAGCAGCCGTTTGTTACGGCCCCTAACAAGTTTGAGGCACTGGCCACCTGTGATGCGCTGGTGCATGCGCACGGCGCGCTGAAAGGTCTGGCCGCGTCCCTGATGAAAATCGCCAACGACGTTCGCTGGCTCTCATCCGGCCCGCGCTGCGGCATCGGTGAAATCGCTATTCCGGAAAATGAACCTGGCAGCTCAATTATGCCGGGCAAAGTGAACCCGACGCAGTGCGAAGCGATGACCATGCTCTGCTGTCAGGTGATGGGGAATGACGTCGCGATCAACATGGGCGGCGCATCCGGTAACTTCGAGCTGAACGTTTTCCGTCCGATGGTTATCCATAACTTCCTGCAGTCGATTCGCCTGCTGGCGGATGGCATGGACAGCTTCAACCATCACTGTGCGATCGGCATTGAACCGGTGCGCGAGCGAATCGATCAGCTGCTCAACGAGTCACTGATGCTGGTGACCGCGCTCAATACCCATATCGGGTATGACAAAGCGGCCGAAATTGCCAAAAAGGCGCATAAAGAGGGGCTGACCCTGAAAGGCTCAGCGCTGAAGCTCGGCTATCTCACCGAAGAGGAGTTTGACGCCTGGGTGCGGCCGGAAGAGATGGTTGGCAGCATGAAGTCGTAACGTGATGCGCGATGAGGCCGGTTCGTTCCGGCCTCTCTGTTAAACCGGGCAGTCAACCCAGAGGTGCAGCCGGGGGATCAGCAGATTGAGCGGCTCAGCGGCCGGTTTATGACGATAGGTAATGTTATCGGCGTCATAGTTGAGCAACTCGCCCAGTACCGGAACCTGACTGCGATCGCGGCAGATCACCAGAATCGGTGACGGGCAGGCCAGCTGAGTCTGCTTTTTCTCCTCTGCGCGCCAGACGCGCGCCACGGGCTGGACTTTAACCGGACGCTTGATCTTCAGGCGGGCTGAAGCGGGCAGGGCGCGCACGCTGGCCAGCTCCTCCTGCACTTTCTCCGCCCACTGTTCGCGCGACCACGGGGCCTGCGCGCGTCCCGCCTTCAGGCTTTTTTCCAGCTGGGCAATGACCTCTTCGCGCTTAAGATTTTTGATGATGTGTTTGTTGGCCCAGCCAAACCGCAGACTGTCCGGGGCGCTGAGCAGGGTGATGGTGCGATAGGCATTCAGGGTAATCAGCCCGCGCAGATGCTGGTGAACGAACTCGAATCGCGCCTCACTCGGCAGGCCGGACTCCACCGTAATCAGCTGCTCCAGCCGGGCTTTCAGCTGGTTAATGAGATCGACCAGCGCGCCAATCTCCGCTTCCCGTTCTGCATCGCATTCAATGCAGAGGGCACCGGGCAGACGCACGGCGGCCTTGGTACTCAGTTGCTCTGACTGATGCTGCATAAAGAGGCGGCAGTAGTGGTCGAGCGCCATCTTCCGCGCGCTGTCGCCCAGATGCTGCTCAACGGCAATGCGGGTTATCGCGTCATGCTCGCGACCTTTCACCACCGGCGGCAGGCTGAAAACGCGGGCGATCAGCAGCGGCTGCGCTTCGAGCTGCTCCCGCAGTTCACCCAGCGCCTGCTCCAGGTCGTTAACACATTGATGCATATCAGCCACTAAGTCGTAGCGCGTCATGATGGGCCTCCATAGTTACAACGTCCACAATGTGGCAGAAGCCAGCGGCAGTTGCAAGTGTTTATAGTTACAACATAATTTAAATCTGCTATACAAAAACGTGCGAACTGCCGGTCATCAGGTCAGAAGTGCGTGATGCATGCAGGCTGCCTGCGGAACATGCTATAAAACGGTTTGCCTGCTAACGAAGAGAGTCGATGTGAATCAGAACATTAAACCGGGCATCGCCGCCATTTTTACCCTGGGCTGTGTGCAGATACTTTCCTGGGGAGGATCGTTCTACCTGATGGCGGTGATGGCGAATCCCATCGCGGCTGAGACGGGCTGGTCCCAGCAGTGGATTTATGGTGCGCTGTCACTCGGGATTCTGGTGTCGGGGCTGCTGTCACCGCTGGCAGGCAGAATAATAGCCCGTACCGGTGGCCGTCTCCTGCTGGCACTCAGTGGGCTGGTGATGGCGGTGGGGCTGGTCATCATGGCGCTCAGCCACGCGTTGCCACTGTTTCTGTTTGCCTGGGTCATTATCGGCGTGGGTATGGCGATGGGCCTGTATGATGCACTGTTTGCCACGCTGGGCACCTGCTATGGCGGTCAGGCTCGGGCTGCCATTACCGGCATCACGCTGATTTCCGGTTTCTGCACCACGCTGGCCTGGCCGGGAACGGCTCTGCTTATCCACGGTTTTGGCTGGCGTGACGCCTCGCTGATCGTTGCTGCGCTGATGGTGGCATGCGTGCTGCCTGCTTATCTGTTTGCCTTGCCTGCCGGTCATCTCACCCGGTCATTAAAAAAGCGTCCGGCGCAGCCAGCTACGGCAGAGATCGCGCCAGCGCTGTTCTGGCTGCTCTGCGCCATTTTTACTCTGGCTTCAGTGATCATGACCGCCGTTTCCGTGCAGCTTATTACGCTGTTGCAGGCGAGTGGTCACACGCTGGCTTCGGCGCTGGCGATCAGCGCCGTGATCGGCCCGTGTCAGGTGGGCTCCCGTATTGTCGATGTCGCTTTTAAACGCAGCCATCCTATCCGTACCGCCTTTTTTTCTGTCGGGCTGGTGGCGCTGGGCCTGCTGTTGCTGGCATTAATGCCGCAGATGGCGCTGCTGAGTATGGTGCTTTATGGCGCAGGAAATGGCTTACGTGCCATCGTGCGTGGAACTTTACCGCTGGCGATGGTCAAACCAGAGTCTTACGCCATCGTGATGGGTAAAATGGCGCGCCCGGCATTGATGGGGCAGGCACTGACGCCGCTGATTGGTGGATATGTCTTTGAAAGTATGGGCGCTACGGCGACGCTGTGGTTGCTTTGCGGCCTGGCAATCTTTAACGTGGTACTGGTGATAGCACTGAAGCAGCAATTACCGGCGGCATCGACCCGTTCTGCGTGAAGGCGTCCGGCTTCAGATTCCGCCGGAACAGGGCAGTGAACAGGCTAAGCAGCTTGTGCTATCGGGCCTCTGCCTTTGGTGAATACGTGCCTTGTGACTGCCGGTTTGCTTCAAAAAAGCAACAGTGTTTGTTATATTTATTACTCATTGATTGTTCATTTATGCGGCAATAAAACAAGAAGATGCACCGCAACTCAGGATAAATAAATGCTTGATTACCGCTTCCCGACAGCTTTGCAAATGGTTCTGAGCGTAGCGATGGCGGAGCAAATGGGAAAACGCTCTACCAGCGCGATTCTGGCCTACGGGCTGGAAGCGAATCCCAGTTTCATACGAAAATTGATGGTCCCGCTGACCCGTGATGGCATTATCGTCTCCACGCTGGGCCGTACCGGCTCGATTCATCTGGGCCGTCCGGCTGCGGAGATTACCCTCAAGGATATCTATGTCTCCGTCATTGAGGATAAAAAAATCTGGGCTGCGCGTCCCGACGTCGCTCCGCGCTGTCTGGTCAGTGCTAACCTCTGCTGGTACTTTAAATCGATAGCCGATGAAGCCGAGCAGGCGTCACTGGATGTGCTGGCAAAACGCACCGTCGCCGATGCGCTGAATGAGTTGAAAAAGCGCGATACCAGTAACTGCACCGCCGTACCGGAACCTGAACCCGAAGAGATTGACGATCTCTGCAAAAAAAGCCGCTGATGAGCGGCTTTTTTTATGCCAGTAAATAGTGATGCCTGCCTCAAAAATACTTAAAGCTGATAGCTCTCTGCCTGACACCGTTCTTCACGATCAATAATTTAAGGTTATGAAAATTATAAAATATTATTTTTACCCGTCATCCGAAATCATTTATGAAAAGTTTCATGTCAATATGTTTTCTGACTTTGGTTGGATCTGAAACCTGAAAGATCGATACAATCTGGCTGTGTATCTAATGGTCAAATGAGGTTTCATTATGGATGATGGCATAAAAATCATGATGTCCCCGGTTCAGCTCACCGCTGTTATTTCGGATAAAACGGTAACTGAAGGAGAAACGCTCAGTAACCGATTGTATGGTGGGCTGAATCTTGCATTAGGAACGCTGGAATTAACCGGAGCAACCGCGCTGTGTATCGCGCCAGATCCATCTGGATTGACAAAAGCGGCATGTGTTGTTGTTGGTGCACACAGCCTTGATAGTATTAATGCGGCTGCTAATCAGATACTGACTGGCAGAAATACGCGTACAGCAACTTTCCAGGTTGCATCAGCGACGGCTCAAAAGCTTGGCGCTGATGATAAGACTGCAATGAATATAGGTTTAACTGTAGATATTTCTGTACCTATGGCGTTTGCGTTTGCTGCCGGCGCAGCACGCGTCGCCTCTGTCCGATTCGGTAAGTTAAAGCTGGCGGAGCATGAAGCCGTCAGAGGTATTAAGGCTGGCGGACATACTATCGCTAAGCATGTAAACATTCCTGAAGCAGATTTACTCGCACGTCTTGCACGAAGTCCAAAGACACCTCTTGCGAGCTCGTTTGTTAATATAGAGCAAGCAGAACGATTCATCAGCGCTGGCTTGAAAGCGAACCGCTGGAAGATCATGTATTGGGCTGCAGCCAAAAGCGAAAGCATAATGGAATTAACCTGGCAGGCCCGGACCGTAGTCGGTTATGGTTTCAGGCAGAGTAGTACAACCCGTCTGGAAGCTTATGCTGTCAGGATTGTTTTGCACCGTAAAATGTTTAACGGCAAACCCTATTATCTTCTGACTGCATATCCGTCCTTTTGAGGCTATCAATGAATACAAGCTATAAAAATATTGGAACCCTCATTCGGGTGTTTTTTGGTCAGGATTATGATTTGTTTGGGGAAACGGTCGAAGAAGTGCTGGACAGTTATTTAGAAACTGAGAACCCAAAAACAGCGGAAAAAGTATGTCTGGAGGCAGAGTATTTGCTGTCGCTGAATGAACAATCACTTACTGAGACGTTTGAATCCATCAGCCAGGGAGAGTTCAATCCTGAACCCTGGGGAGAAACCGAACGAAGCTTCCTGGAAAAGATAAAAAATTATCTGAGTGCAAGACTTCAACGTTAAAGGTAAACGGCGTTTCATGACGTTAACCGGAGCTTTTGCCTGGTATCAGGGCAGCGTTGATTCGTGTGGCAGTGCTGCACTGGTCTGTGAATGACGGACAAAAAAAGGGGCGATCATCCGATCGCCCCTTTTAACGTTGAGAGTTTACGCCGTCACGGTTTCGGCATCACCTGACCGGCGCGTCACCAGCTTACGCAGTGCGACGTAGAACACCGGCGTCAGGAACAGGCCGAACAGCGTCACGCCGAGCATCCCGGAGAAGACGGTAATACCGGTCACGCCGCGCACCTCTGCGCCCGCGCCTTCACCCAGAATCAGCGGCACCGTACCGGCGATAAAGGCGATGGAGGTCATCACAATCGGACGCAGACGCAGACGACAGGCTTCCAGCGCCGCCTCTACAATGCCTTTGCCCTGAATCTCCAGCTCGCGCGCAAACTCGACAATCAGTATCGCGTTCTTACAGGCCAGCCCCATCAGCACCACCAGTCCGACCTGAACAAACACGTTATTATCTCCACCGGTCAGCCAGACGCCAAACAGGGCAGAGAGCAGGGTCATCGGCACAATCAGAATCACCGCCAGCGGCAGCGTCCAGCTCTCATACAGCGCGGCCAGCACCAGGAAGGCCAGCAGTACCGCCATCGGGAAGACAATCAGTGCGGTATTGCCCTGCGTTGACTGCTGATAACTCAGGTCGGTCCACTCGATGTTCATGCCGTTAGGTAACAGCTGACCGGACATCGTTTCCAGCTGACGCATCGCCTGCGCTGAAGAGAGCACGCGCGGATCGGCATCGCCAATCAGATCGGCCGCCGGGTAGCCGTTGTAGCGGATCACCGGATCGGGGCCGTAGGTGGTGGTGATGTTGACCATGCTGCCAATCGGCACCATCTCTCCGCGGTCGTTGCGGGTGCGCAGGTTAGCGATATCCTCGACGCTGTCGCGGAATTCGCCGTCGGCCTGCGCCATCACCCGCCAGGTGCGGCCAAAGCGGTTAAAGTCATTCACGTAGGAGGAGCCGAGATAGGTCTGCAGCGTGCTGAACAGCGCCGTCAGTGACACCCCCTGCGCTTTGGCTTTATCCCGATCCACCTGCACATCCAGCTGTGGCACATTGGCCTGATAGGAGGAGATAGGGAAGTGCATCCCCGGCGTCTGCATGATGCTGCCCGACAGCGTATTAACCGCCGTCTGCAACGCACCGTAACCCAGACCCGCGCGGTCCTGCACATAGAGCGAATAGCCTGAGCCCTGACCCAGCCCCAGAATCGGCGGTGGCATAATCGAGAAGCCAAAGCCCTGCTGGATTTGGGCAATCTTAGCATTTATTTCCGCGTTAATCTCCGCCGCGGTGTGCTTACGCTCGCTGAACGGTTTCAGGCCGAAGAACACCGTGCCGCTGTTAGGCGTATTGGTGAACTGCAGGGCATTCAGGCCGGGGAACGCCACCGCATAGGCGACGCCTTCGGTCTGCATCCCGATTTCGCTCATCTTACGGATCACTTCATCGGTGCGCGCCAGCGAGGAGCCTTCCGGCATCTTCACGCCACCAATCAGGTAGAGCTTATCCTGAGTCGGAATAAAGCCGCCCGGCACGGTGTGGAACATAAATCCGGCACCGGCCAGCAGCAGCAGGTAAACTGCGAACACCGCGCCACGCCGACGCAGCGTCCGGCCAACCAGCGACTCATAGCCATGTGCGCTGCGCTGGAAGAAGCGGTTGAAGGGCCGGAACAGCCAGCCAAACAGCGCATCAATAATCCGCGTCAGCCGGTCTTTCGGCGCGTGGTGATCTTTCAGCAGCATCGCCGCCAGCGCCGGAGAGAGCGTCAGGGAGTTAATGGCGGAGATGACCGTGGAGATCGCGATAGTGGTGGCGAACTGCTTATAGAACTGCCCGGTCACGCCGGAAAGGAACGCCATCGGCACAAATACGGCACAGAGCACAAGCGCAATGGCGATAATCGGGCCGGAGACCTCACGCATCGCCTGATGGGCTGCCGCGCGCGGCGACAGGCCCATCTCGATGTTACGCTCAACGTTCTCCACCACCACAATGGCGTCATCCACCACGATCCCGATCGCCAGCACCAGCCCGAACAGGCTCAGGGTATTGAGCGAGAAGCCGAGCAGATAGAGCACGCTGAATGTTCCGACCACCGACACCGGCACCGCCAGCAGGGGAATGATGGAGGCGCGCCAGGTCTGCAGGAACAGAATGACGACCAGCACCACCAGGATCACCGCTTCCAGCAGGGTCTGCACCACCGCTTTGATCGAGTCACGAACAAACACCGTCGGATCGTAAGGAGCCGCCCATTTCACATCATTGGGGAAACGGGTTGCCAGCTCATCCATTTTGGCGCGCACCGCATTGGAGAGATCGATGGCGTTGGCACCCGGAGCCTGGAAGATACCGATACCGACCGCATCTTTGTTGTTCAGCTGTGAGCGCAGGGCGTAACTGCCGGACCCCATCTCAATACGCGCCACATCACGCAGGCGCACCAGCGAACCATCTTCTGAGGTTTTCAGGATAATGTCGCCAAACTGCTGTTCGCTCTCCAGCCGTCCCTGCGTGTTGATCGACAGCAGAAAATCGCTCTGCTTTTTCAGCGGCTCGGCGCCGAGCTGACCGGCAGAAACCTGCACGTTCTGCTCCTGCATCGCGGTCACTACGTCTGAGGCGGTTAAGCCACGCGCCGCCACCTTGTTCGGGTCCAGCCAGACGCGCATCGCATATTCGCCCGCGCCAAAGATCTGGATCTGACCGACGCCCGGCAGGCGGGCCAGCTCATCTTTCACCTTCAGGGTGGCGTAGTTACGCAGGTAGAGTGAATCGTAGGTATTGTTGGGTGAGAACATGTGGACGACCAGCGTCAGGGTCGGCGACATCTTCTGGGTGGTGACACCCAGACGCCGCACATCTTCCGGCAGACGCGCTTCAGCCTGCGCGACGCGGTTCTGCACCTGAACCTGCGCCTGATCGGGATCGGTGCCGGGACGGAAGGTGACGGTCGTCACCAGCACGCCGTCAGAACCGGCCACAGATTTCATGTACATCATGTTTTCGACGCCGTTGATCGCCTCTTCCAGCGGCGTCGCCACGGAATCTGCAATCACTTTCGGGTTAGCGCCAGGATACTCGGCGCGCACCTGCACGCTGGGTGGCACCACGTCGGGATATTCGCTGATCGGCAGCAGCGGGATAGCAATCACCCCGGTCACGAAGATCAGGATTGACAGCACCGCCGCAAAAATAGGCCGGTCGATAAAAAAGCGGGAAAAGTCCATAGCGGCCTCGAATTAGTGAGCGGCTGCCGCACGCATGGCGACCTGCTGAGCAGTGACCGGCATGCCGGGCATAAACACTTTCTGCAGTCCGGCGACGATCACCCGGTCGCCCGATTGCAGACCCGCTTTGACGATGCGCAGACCTTCCACCATCGCGCCGGGCTGAATATCGCGCCGCTGAGCTTTGCCTTCCCCATCCACCACGTAGACATATTTGCGATCCTGGTCGGTCAGCACCGCCTTATCATCGATCAGCATGGCCTCGAACTGCGCGCTGCCTGGCAGACGCACGCGGGCAAACAGACCGGGCGTAAACTGACGCGCCTGATTGTCGAGCAGGGCGCGCATACGAATGGTGCCGGTGCTGGCGGTCAGCTGGTTATCCAGGAAATCGACCTTGCCCTGATGCGGGAAACCCTGATCGCCGACCAGCGCAATCTCAACCGGCAGCGCATGACGCTGCTGGCCCTGACGCGCCATCGCCTGATAGTGCAGGAAGGTGTTTTCATCGACGTCGAAATAGACATACATCTGCTGCTGCGATACCAGCGTGGTCAACACACTGGCGCTGTCACCGGCGGTCACCAGATTGCCGGGGGTGATCATGGCGCGGCTGGCGCGACCGTCAATCGGCGCGGTGACGCGGGTAAAGTCCAGGTTCAGCTGCGCCATATCGACAGCGGCTTCGGCGGCCAGTACATCCGCCTGCGCCTGACTGGCGGCAGCGCGACGCTGTTCCCACACCTCACGCGAAATCGCCTGGGTGCCAATCAGCTTCTCGCTGCGACCCGATTCGCTGCGCGCCAGACTCGCCTGGCTGCGCGCCCGGGCCAGCTCCGCCCGGGCCTGTTCCAGCGCCGCACGGTAACTCCGGTCGTCGATGGTGAAGAGCACCTGACCTTTTTTAACCTCATCCCCTTCGCGATAGTTCACTGACTCGATGTAGCCAGAGACGCGCGGACGCAGCTGCACGCTCTGCACCGCTTCAACGCGACCATTAAAGTTGTCCCACTGGCTCACCGGCTTGATGAGCACCGGTGCGGCGCTTACTTCAGGCGGTGGCGGCGGGGCGCTCTGCGCCACACCCTTATCACAGCCGCTAAGCAGGCTGATAAATATGACCATCCCTGACAGGGTCAACCCCTGACGAACCCGGTTCGTAATCATTGTTGTTATTCCGCGATAAATAGAAAAGACGACCTGCAGGCCAATATTTGCAACTTTTAAGATTGCAATTAATCGCAGGGAGTGTAGGCTTGCGTCGCGGGCAACTGCAAGAATAACAGATACACTTTATGTGCGGTTTAGTACGGGGCGATGAAAGCCTGAGCAATCCGGGAAAAACCCTGAAAAAAGTGCGGCATTTAATGTACCAATAAAACTTGCATTAAATGGCATAGTCAGCCACCCTTAAGTGTAACTGCAACTGATACTAATACTTTTCGCTACAGCGACAGGAGAGACTGGAATGATGAGTGACGCCTTTATTCACGATTTAATCGACTGGATTGATAACAACATCGAAGCACGTCTGGACCTGGATACCGTTTCAGAGCGCGCGGGCTACTCCAAGTGGCACCTGCAGCGCATGTTCAAAGAGCACACCGGCTATCCATTGGGTGAGTACATCCGGGTGAAGAAGCTGAAAAAGTCTGCCGATCGCCTGACCAGCACCGATGAACCGATTCTGAACGTCGCGATTTCACTGGGCTTTGACTCTCAGCAGTCTTTCAACCGCAGCTTTAAACGCCAGTATGGTGTGGCACCGGGTGCATGGCGTCGTCACAGCGGTGATTCGCACGCTGCATAACTTCGCCAGGGCCAGCCTGTCTGGCCCGCGCTTTCCTCCGGGCGCAAAACTGGTATCATCTGCATCCTGTCGTCACGGATGCCATCATGTCAAAAAAACTCTGGATTGGACTTTTCTTTGTCCTCGCGGCCTGCTTTTACGGCCTTAAACCTTATCTCAACACCGTTTCTGCGCCGGCTCAGGCCGATATCGCCACCCTGACCGATGCCCACACCGTGGCGCGCTGGGTGCTGCAGCATCAGCAGTTACCTGACTACTACCTGACCAAAAACGAAGCGCGGCAACGCGGCTGGAATCCGGCTAAAGGTAACCTGTGTGAGGTTCTGCCTGGCAGGGCCATCGGCGGTGACCGTTTTGCTAACCGCGAAAAGCGGCTGCCCCCGCGTGCGGGTCGCCAGTGGTATGAAGCGGATGTGAATTACCGCTGCGGACATCGCGACGCCGATCGTCTGGTCTACTCCTCTGACGGGCTGGTATTTCTCTCCACCGATCACTACCGCAGCTTCAGACAGGTGCCCTGATGCTTGAACTGAACTTTGATCTGCGCGAACTCACCACGCGCGCGGCTTTTTATCGCGAGTTTGCCGGGCAGAGCGGCTGTCCGCCGACCTTTGGTCATAACCTGGATGCGTTGTGGGACTGGCTGACGGGCGGCATGGCGCTGCCTGCCACACTGCGGTTGCAGCATTACGCGGCGCATCAGGCTGATTTAGCGCCGGTACTGGCGCTGCTGGAAGAGGCGGCGCAGTCGCTGGAAGGCGAACTGCACCTGATCGTGGAGTAAGCCGGCAACGTTTTTTATTGCCGTTTCAGTCTCAGGTCGGCCGGGAAGCGGGGGCAGCCGCACAGAGGCGAACTGCACCCGATTATCGATTACGTGCGCAGCGGCTTCAGCAGCGCAATCAGTGCCTCACGGGCCGCCAGAGGCAGATCGCCACCGCCGGTATAGCCGTTGTTCTCAACGATCACCTGATTCAGTCCCACCAGCCAGTCGTAGATGTAATAGGCGGTGTGATTAGCCGGTGCCGCAGAGAGTCGGGTCAGGCGCTGACCGGCACCGAAGCTGACGCTGGGAGCGGGCGGGCGCGAGAAAATCACCTGACCACGGTTGACGCGGCTGGCGGGACGTTCTGATTCCGGGCGCTGTAAAAAGCCGAGCCAGGCCACAAAATCGCCCAGCACCGTCATCGCCCGCGTCACCTGCCGGTCGGCGCGGGATTCGTGCGTCACGCTTTGCGTGTCAGGTTCGTGCAGCGCCTGCTGCAGTTTTTGCGCAATATCGGTGCGGAACCCGGCGGTGATCAGCTCTTCTACCAGCCACTCCATCGTCGCCTTATCCACGTTAAGCAACGCCAGCAGGCTGCGGTTTTCCGGCAGCTGACGCAGGTGATCCAGCCACAGCAGCAGCACCTGGCGCGGAAACTGCTGGCTGCTGTGCAGGCTCTGACGCGGCTGAACCGGTACGTCAGCGGGTGTGTCACTGAACAGGTCAAATTCAAACCCGATGCCGAACTGATTCTCCGGTGCCTGATGGGCCGGTTTGCTGCCCGGCAGGGTCGCCTGATTGAGCCACAGCTGACGCAGTGCTTCACGCGGCGGCTGCAGACGCTCCAGCAGCTCGCCATGCAGGCCGGTGCGATGCTGTAAACATTTCAGCAGCGTGTCGGCGATGTTCTGCTTGCGTGCCGCCTGTTCCGGGCTGGCACCCGCCTCGGTCCACGGCAGTAAACGCCGCTCTACGACGGTGTGCTGAATCTGCGCGAGCTGTGCCAGCAGCATGTCGCGGCGGGCGTCAGGCTGCATCTCATCCTGCAGCCAGCTCGCCATGCGATCGACGCCCGCGCGATCCAGGGCCAGCATGGAACCCCAGTGCTGACCGGGCTGTCCCATCTGCCGCTGCACCGCCTCATCCACATTAATCTGCTGATGACGGGCGTCGAAAGGGGTGATGGCCCAGATGAGGCGCGGTTTCTCTGCGGCTTCCTGAGCAGGCTGCTGGCGCTGCCATTCGCGTAGCGTTTCGCTGACCCGATCTGCATCCTGACGCTGGCTGGCCGCCGTGCAGACCAGCAGCAGATCGATCGCCTGTCGCGCGGCATAAAAGCCCGGCAGCAGGGCGCGTTTCTGTTCCAGCAGCTGTGCGCGCAGCGGATCCTGCTGCTGCAGGCGCTGACGATCTTCCTGGGTCGCCACATCACTGGCGTGACCGGGCGCGGGCAGCTCCAGCATATCAGCATCATCATAGAGCGCGGTGCGCGGAGTGGAGCTCAGCGGCACCAGCACTTCCAGCGTCAGCAGGGCCAGCAGGCCCAGCGGGACGCGCTGGGCCTTGCCAATTCGGTTACCGTTCAGCGGGCAGACTTCCACCGGCTGCTGCTGATCCTGTTCGCTGGCTGGCACAATCAGCTGGCCAGCAGGCAGCAGAGCATTATCGACCAGCAGGCTTAAGGGGGCGAGCACCCGGCTGCTGTTACGCAGCTGATGGCGCAGATGCAGCAGCGTGCGCAGCATCTCGCTCAGCGCCGGTTCAGCGGGCCAGAGCAGGGAGAACAGCTGCACCCGGTCGTCGACGCTCAGCCAGGGCGCCAGTTCAACCGCCTGTGGCCAGAAGTGGCGATCCAGGCGCGCATCGTAGTGCGGACGGCGACGGCACCAGGACCAGAGCGTGACCAGCGCATCACTGTCCAGACCGGCCAGCGGCGAGGCGAGGCGATGGCGCTGCAGACGCTGCAGCCCGCTGTCGATCTGCGCCACGTCGGGTGTGCCCGCAGCGGAACAGGCGAGTATCAGACGGATAACTTCCGCGTCATTCAGCAGGGTCAGTTCAACCGGCCACTCAGTCGAGAGCGGCTCGCGCTGATGGCTGAAGCGGGTGGCGGTAGCAAAATCCAGGTTGCCGGGATTGACATGCTGGAACCAGTAGAGCTGTTTGTCGCCCATGCGGGTCACCAGCTGGCCCTGTGCATCGGCCACCATCTCGTTAAGCAGCCAGGCTTTGCCGGCCTGCGACTGACCAAACAGTGCCAGCGTCACCGGACGGGCGACCTGCTGAGCCAGCGCCTGGGTCTGCACGCGTGCCTGACGCAGTTGCAGCGTCAGCGTTTCCGCCTCCAGCGCCAGACGCGGCGACTGCTCACGGCTGTTCTCAATCCATTCCAGACTGTTGTTCAGGGCGTCCTGTAACAGGCCCAGACGTTTTGCCAGCGTCTGAGGCTGGCGGGGTTTCAGGGCTTTCATCGTTTACACACGCTCCCGCTGTCAATCCAGTATTGCGCATTGGCGTTGCCGGTCGCCGACAGGGTATTCAGCTTCAGACTCAACTGCTCCAGCGGCACTCGGGTGCCATCATCCAGCTGCGCATCGCTCAGCACCAGGTTTTCCGGGCCGGACGCACCGGGGCCGGCTTTGACCGCCAGGCGGATGCGCAGCACGCTTTCGCCCGCCACTTTACGCGCCAGCGTCGGGTCGTTCAGCGTCAGGCTGTAAAGCGGTGAGGCGGGCCAGCGGTCGTTATCGAGCTGGCGGAAGCCCAGACAGACGTTACCCCGGATACGGAAACTGCGTTTCCGGTCCAGCGCAAAGCCGGGATCGTCGAGGTCAATGTCGCTGTAGCAGAGATTCTCATCCGTCAGGGCCTGGTTTTCATCCAGCATACCCAGATAGCGGATGGTCGAGTAAGGTTCAAAATCGCCCGCGCGGAACCAGAAGCTGCTGAGGCGCAGATCCAGCGCCAGCAGGCAGAGCATCGCGCCGACGGCGGCGGTCGATTTCGGGTTGTCGATGCGGCCATGCTTGTTAAACGGATACCAGTCGCTGGTGTGATAGCCTTCCAGTGACAGAATGCGGCTGCCCGGCAGCGGCTGCAGATGGCGCACCAGCGCCTGAATGCCAGGGAAGCGTGACGGACGCCCGGTCAGCAGCAGCACATCGCACTGGTAGAGCGAGACCACCTCACACATGGAGCGCAGCGCCGGGATGATGGCCATCCGGTGCTGCATAAACTCGCCGTGCAGCTGCGCGAGGCTCACGACCAGCGGCACATGCAGCAGATCAAAGCGGCTGTTGCCGCCCAGCTCACGCTGGATCTCGCCGTTGACAAAGGCAAGTACCGCCTCGCCAGGCGTCTGCTCAACCAGTTCGCCGAACAGGGCGTTGATTTCCGCGTGGCTCTCCAGCGGATCCCAGTTCTCGTAGCGTTCCAGCACCGCCTGCGCCAGTGGAATAAACAGCTGCAGCGTAACCTGCTGACGCAGCGTGGCCTGACCGTCCATGCGGCTGTCGTGACCAAACAGCTTATTCATCAGCGGTTCCGCCAGCGTCAGGCCCGCTTTCTGCAGGTGCTGCTGCAGCGCCGGTAAGATCCACAGCTGAATCACATCCAGCAGGATGTCGTCGCCCGCCACCTTAAAGCCTTCGCGAAACAGCAGGCGCGGCGTGATTTTAACGTTGTTGCCCTGACCATCATCCAGACGATACTGGGTAATCGCCAGGTCGGTGGTGCCGCCGCCGATGTCAATCGAGGCGATGCGCAGGCTTTTACCTGGCAGTTCGCCCTCATCGCGTGGCCGATCCGGACGCGCCATGCTGCTGAAAAAGTCTTCAGCGCGACCGGCAAAGTTGACCTGCGTCTCATTGAACAGCCAGACCATCTGACCACAGGTGGCTTCATCCCACTCCATCTGCACATCCGGCAAAGGTTTCGGGTTCTGACGAGGGACGGCCGGTGCCAGGTCATCCTCATCCGCGAGCCAGCCTTCGGCTTTCCAGACCAGCGCCAGCGCCTCCTGCATCCGGCGACGGAAGATTTCACGCTCCGGCTTGGGCATCGCGGACGGCAGCGTCAGGATCACATGGCGCAGCTGACGCGGCGCGTGACTCTGGGGCATACGCTGACGCTGAGCCGCGCTGTTCATCTGCATCAGCGCCTGAGCCAGCAGCTCACAGAGCATAAAGGTCATCAGCGAACTGCGGCTGTAGTGCGGTGAAAAGACCGGCAGACGATCGTCCGGCGCCAGCGTCGACAGCGGCTGGCCTTCATCGTTCAGCAGCGTGGTAAAGGGGGCGCCATAAGCCAGCGGTTCCGCCTGCTCGCCTGGCGTATTAAAGCGCCAGCCCGGCTGATAGCGTGCCTCATCCCACAGATAACGGCGCGGGCTGGAGAGGCCGGTGCTGCCTTCCAGTCCCGCACGCTGCAGGGCCAGACGGCTCGCCTCACGACCGACACGCGTCAGCGACGGCCACATAAACGCCTGTTCGCGCCCGCTCTCCAGCGAAAAGTTCGCTTTACCAAAGCGGGTTTCGGCAAATTCCAGACGGCTGTCAAACAGCTCGTTGTAAACCTGATGCGGCTGAGAGAGGTCGCGCAGCTGCAATTCATAGGTCTGCTTCAGGCCGTTGCTCTCTTCCGGGTGATCTTCCACCAGGATGCCGCAGGTGTGGGAGTTGCCCACATCAAGGATGATATCGACGTTAACCGCCGGGGTCTGCAGTGTGGCGGCCTGAATGTGGATCTCGCTGAGGTCGAGCTGCTGGCCCAGCAGCTCCAGCAGATTCAGGTAGTGCGCCTGATACTCAAATTCACGCAGCGCCTGTTTGATCGCCTGCTCGCGGCGGTCGCTGACGAGGTCGGTAAAGGATTCGCGCAGCCAGCCATCGACCCAGGTCAGATCGAGAAAGTCGCCCAGCTCGTAGTTGTGCCAGGCGAGGGCAAAGGTGACCCCATTCTGCGCATCCGCCGGGGTAAGGCCCAGCTGCTCGCCGCCATCCTCTTCCGCCACGCAGCGGGTATCAAAGGCAAGGGTAACGCGATGGGTATTGCCCGCCGCGTCCGGTGCGGGCAGGGCAACCAGACGCATCCGCGCCCAGTTTTCAGGGCCACCGATAAAACGACGTCCGCTGGCGCAGCGCAGCATGGGCAGCGGCAGCCAGCAGGCTGACAGCAGCGTCAGGGAGTCCGCCAGCGCGATATCGGATTCCGGGCGCACCACTTCGGCAGCGCCGCCATCTTCCGGATAGAGCAGGAATTTTCCGCTGTTGCCATCGACGTTCAGGCGCAGCAGCGGGCCGTTGGCCGTCTGGCGCACAAACTGACGGCGCGCCGGGGTATCTGAGAGTTGCAGGCCAAAATCCAGGAACTGCACGCCGCTGTTTTCAATCAGCGAAATTTTTTGTTTGTCATCGATCAGGGGAGCCAGCATCGTTATTTACTCTCACGCTTAATCGTCATCGGGAAGACCCGGTCTTCAGCAAACTGCGCTTCGCACTGCGCGGCGCCAATGCTGGCGTGGCAGACAAGCAGCGGCATACGGTAGCGCGAATTGTTCTGGCACTTCGCGGTGTAGCGGCTCTCAATCACCAGATTACCGGCGCTGGTCATGGCGGCGCTGACATCGGCTTTACAGCTGGTATTACCCTGGGTGACCTGCACGCTGCCTTTACCATTCTTAAACTGGAAGCGCATTACAGGTGGCTTACCGGTTGGCGTCGGCATCTGGTTGATGGTGACCCGCCAGCGGCCATCGATCACCTGCACCTGCCCGTCACGCACCGCATCCGGCGTCACAATCAGATCGTCTGGCTTCGCCGGTACCGTCGGGGTCGCTTCACTGGCAAGGGTAGCAGACGCGGCGGCAGGCGGCGTCTCTGTGGTGCTGGCCGCTGTCTGCGGCTGTGTGTCCGGGCGCGCTTCAGCCGTGGCCGTCACCGCTGGCGGGGTGAGGGTGGCCGGCGTCGTCACCGCGGGCGCGCTGGCGGTCTCGGTCGGTGCAGCAGCCACCGGAGGCTGGCTCGCCGTGACTGCCGGCGTGGCGGGAGCAGGCACCGTCGCCGGGGTCGCCGCTGGCTTCGCCGTTGCCACCGGGGTGGACTCAGAGGGTTGACGATGCAGCAGCACGGCCACCATGACGGCGGCGGCAATCGCGACCGGTGGGAGCAGATACCAGACGCGGAAACGGCGACGCGCCGGGAGAGGCGCAACGGGCTGAGTGTCGACAGGCGCAGCAGGCTGGGGTTCCGGTTCAGGCAGGATCTCAGGTTCCGGAACCGGTGGCGGCGCGAGGGTCTCCGGCTCTGCCACGACAGGCGCGGCAGGCAACACAGCCGGTGGCGGTTCAACCAGCGCCACCGGCAGATTCTCTTCCAGGGTGTCACGCAGGCAGGCCAGCGCGTCATCGCGGCTGCGCGCCTGCGCGTCGACAAAGCCCCAGAACGTGATCACCGGTTTGCCATCGACCAGATAAACATACTGCTGGTCGGGAAATTGCAGGGTCTTGCTCAGCAGCGCGCCAAACAGGCGCATCGACGGATTCTCTGCCGCGCGCGCGCGCGTACTGAGATCCTGCATATCCTGCTGGCAGGCGGTAAGGTGCTGCAGCGCCGCGCGACGCTCATGATCGCTGGCACCCAGCCAGGATTTCACCCGGCCGCTGAAAGGGGCATACCAGTCGAGGCGGTCGCCCCGGTCGTTGGCCTGGGGAATGGCCAGGCAATCTGCCAGTGCGCTTTGACGGCGCAGGCGCAGGGTTTCACGAATTTGCAGTGCTGAGGCGTAGACCGGCTGGCCATTTTCACCTAATGCCAGAACTGCATCTAAATTACCGCTGCGCAGAAAAGTTTTTGCCACCTGTTGGGCCCTTATCGGTCGTTGTCTGAGGCAGAAAATCGCGTGTTATCGACGATTACGTTGATTTTACGCGGGGCAATGACAAATCAAACGGCAGAAAAGGGGCTAAATCCAGCGTTTTTTTCACTGGCTGGCGGAAAAACAACCGCCAGTTCAGTGAGATCAGCAGATTCAGGCGCGTCTGCGCACCAGCAGCAGATGGGCGACAATGCCGCCCACCAGGCCCCAGAAGGCCGGACCAATACCCAAAAGCGAGACGCCGGAAGCGGTGATCAGAAAAGTGATCAGCGCGCTGTCGCGTTCAGCAGGCTGTTCGAGCGCGCGCTGCAGGCTGCCGCCCAGCGTGGCAAGCAGAGCCAGTCCCGCCAGCGCTTCAATCAGCACTCCTGGCAGGGCGCTGAACAGCACGGCGATCAACGCCCCGGACGCACCCGCCAGCAGATAGAAAATCCCGGCCAGCACCGCCGCGCGCCAGCGTTGCTGCGGATCGGGGTCGACCTCATCACTCATGCAGATCGCCGCGGTAATGGCCGCCACACAGACGGAAAAACCGCCAAACGGTGATAACAGCAGCGCCGTCAGGCCAGTCCAGCTCATCAGGGCAGACACCGGTGCACGATAACCGTGCGCCTGTAAGGTCGCGATACCGGGGGCGTTCTGCGACGCCATCGTAACCAGGAAATAGGGCACACCGATCCCCAGCAGGGTGGTCAGGGTAAAGTGCGGCATCACCGGTTCGGGCAGCATTACGCTTAAGGGCTGCGGCGGAAAGTGAATGGCGTGTTGCGCCAGCGCGACGGCGATACCGATCAGCAGGGTGACCAGAATGGCATAGCGGGCCAGCCAGCGGCGGGCCAGCAGCCAGGCGAGACACATGCTGCCGCAGAGCACAAAGTTGGTCTGCAAATCGGCAAAGGTCTGCAGCCCGAAGCGCAGCAGAATCCCGGCCAGCATCGCCGCCGCCAGCGAGGCGGGAATGTGATTCATCAGTCGGGCAAACAGTCCGGTGACCCCGCACAGGACGATGAGAAGATTGGAGAACACAAAGACGCCCACTGCCTCGTTCAGCGAAATGCCATGAAAACTGGTGGCCAGCAGCGCCGCGCCGGGTGTTGACCAGGCGGCCAGCACCGGCATGCGGTAGCGCAGCGACAATCCCAGCGAGGCGATCCCCATCGCGATGCCGAGTACGGAGAGCCAGCCGCCGATCTGCGCCGGTGTGGCGCCCGCCGCCTGAAACATCTGGTAAATAATGGCGCCGCTGCTGCTGTAGCCCACCAGCACGGCGACAAAGCCGGAAACCACCATCGGCAGGGTAAAACGGGGATGTCCCACTCTTTTCATCATCGCTCTCTCTCACCCTCAGCGAAGGTGAATCTGTGTTGTGCGTTATAGCGCACATGATTGCATGATACGCTATAACGCACAAGTGCTACACTGGCAGCATAACGTCAGCTCATTGACGAAAAATGCAGGAGAAAAAATGGCAGATTTTCAGCAACACCTGAGCGCCGCGCTCAGACAGTTGCGCCAGGCCAACGGCTGGAGCCTGACGCTCACGGCGGAGCGAACCGGCGTCAGTAAAGCGATGCTGGGGCAGATTGAGCGCGGCGAATCGAGTCCGACCGTGGCCACGCTGTGGAAGATCGCCACCGGTTTCAGCGTTCCCTTTTCCTTTTTTATCGATGGACGGGTGCTTCCCTCTGGCGCGGTCGCCGGGTTCAGCCAGGCCAACGCCGAGATGACGGTTCATCCGCTGCTGCCTTACGATCCGCAGCTGCGTTTTGATCTGCTGGCGGTTGAGCTGGCAGCGGGCGCGCAGAGCCAGTCGTCACCCCATGAAGCGGGCTGTGTCGAGCAGGTGGTGGTGATTGAAGGCGAGCTGCTGCTGGGCGTCGGTGATATCTGGCGACGACTGGTGGCGGGAGAGGCGTTCCAGTTCAGGGCGGATGTGACACACAGCTACCGTAATCCGCTGGCGACGCCACTGCGTTTTCACAGTCTGATCCACTATCTGCAGCGGCCGGACGTTACAAATTGATACCTGAGCAAACTACACAGTTTACCTTCGTATCTCTATACTTTCGCCTGGCTATGGAGACCGGCAATGAGCGATCTGACTGAATCGGCAGCCCTGCTGCGCATGCTGGTGGGTAAGCTGAGTCGCCGCCTGCGCGAATCGGCCCCACCCGGTGAGTTAACCTGGTCACAGGTGGCGGTACTGGGCCATCTGGTGCGGGACGGGGCGATGACGGTGACGCAGCTGGCCGCGGCGGAAGGCGTGCGCAGCCAGTCGATGGGCAGCACCGTTGCGGGGTTACTGGCGGCGGATCTGGTGACAGGGGAACCCGACCCGCACGATGGCCGCAAGACCCGTTACCTGCCGACCGCGGCCAGCCTGGCGGTGATTGCTTCCAGCCGCGCGATGCGTGACGACTGGCTGGTACGGACGCTGGAGGCCCGGCTGACGCCGGCTGAACAGCAGCAACTGACCGATGTTCTCCCTTTACTGCAGCGACTCGCTGACCATTCACTTTAAGGATTTAATATGGCTGTAACCACACTTGATGCAAAAACGGCGCTGATTGTTATCGACCTGCAGCATGGCATTGTGGCGCTGCCACTGGTTCATGAGCCGCAGCCGGTGATCGAACGCTGTGCCGCGCTGGCGGCGGCATTCCGCCAGCATAATCTGCCGGTTGTGCTGGTTAACGTGGCCGGTGGTGCGCCAGGCCGCACTGAGCAGGCCCGTCACAGCGGTGAACTGCCTGCCGACTGGGCGACGCTGGTTCCGGCAATGACGCCGCAGCAGAATGACATCACCATCACCAAAAAGAGCTGGGGCGCGTTTCAGGCCACGGCGCTGCACGAGGAATTGCAGCAGCGCGGCATCACCCAGGTGGTGATCTGCGGGATCGCGACCAGTATCGGCGTGGAGTCCACGGCACGACAGGCCTATGAGTCAGGTTACAACGTCACACTGGCGACCGATGCGATGACCGATCTCAACATTGATACGCACAACAACAGCATCAATCTGATCTTCCCGCGCCTGGGTGAAACCGGCAGCAGTGAGGAGATTGTTGCGCTGCTGCCGCAGGCCAGATCTGACTGAGTATCAGGCAAAAAAGTCCTGCCACGGAGGGCAGGACAGGGATGGCTGAACGTGCCACCTTCAGTTAAAAGCTAAAACGGTAACCGGCATTGAGCTGGCGTTGATCAAAGCGCTGACCGGTCGTTAAATCGGCTTCCAGATAAAGATGATGTGCGGTGTCTATATCGGCACTGACTCCCAGTCCGTTGCGCAA
Organism: Pantoea anthophila; assembly: GCF_026104315.1. NCBI lineage: Bacteria > Pseudomonadati > Pseudomonadota > Gammaproteobacteria > Enterobacterales > Erwiniaceae > Pantoea > Pantoea anthophila. The sequence continues at coordinate 2,059,197 of NZ_CP110473.1, read as the reverse complement.
GGCATTTCCGCTGAAATCCGCTTTCTCCGTTGAACCGTTCAGAGCATATTGCATGCTGGCTGAAAACTCGCGTTCCACGCCGGTTTTGAAATAGACATTGTAATTCGTGGCTCCACTTTTCTGACTGTATCCTGCCAGCGCGCCTGCCCGACCGTTAACGGAATGATAGTCTTTAAACGCGATAACCAGACCGTTGCTGGCCCGGGTCTGCGACCCTTTCTGCCGGCCTGCGGTAATCTGAGCCTGAGGTTCGAGATAAAAGCCCTGGTCATCAGAAGAGAAGTGAAAACGCCTGCCTGCTTCAACGGAAAATGTGAATCCATTTGATTTGGCCTGACCGGAGACCGGATTCTGCTGGCTATCTTTCACCATGAACTGATTGCGGATGCGGTTGATCTTAACGACCTGATCAACGTAAAAACCGTTGTCAGCGACCCAGGTCAGATAGCCCCCCACATGTTCTGATTTGGCCGTACCATCGCCCCCGCGGTAGTGAGGTGAGGCGTGGGTGGTCCCCATAAACAGGCCGCCTGACACGTTTATATCGTCGGCCAGATGCTTATCTGCGCCAAACTGATAGCCGCTGTAGCCCATTTCAAAGTCACTCAGCCTGCCGCCTGAGAAGGTGTTCAGTTTACCGCCGAAGCCCCGCAGCCAGACATTCCCTTTCGCATGGTCCTGGCGGATGTCGCCCAGTCGCTGAAACAGGGTTTGCGTTTCGACATAGTTCATCAGGTAACTGACATGCAGGAAATTACCGCCTGCATCTGCCGTGGTGGTAATCGGGGGCGCTGGCGTCGGTGCCGGTTCAGGTTCAGGTTCAGGTTCTGGTTCTGGCGCAGGCTGCGGAGCAGGGGCTGGCTCTGGTGCCGGATCCGGAGCAGGATCCGGAGCGGGTTCTGGTTCCGGTGCTGATGCGGCGCCGGAAGAGTAGAGTTCCCAGTTCGTGCCGGTTTTACGCACTGAGTAGAGATAGCCGCCCAGTTCAATATCTGATGCTGTGGTAAAATTTGCTATCCCGTCAGGAGTTTCTGCCACGGTTAATAACTCATGGCCTGTTGTCGCCAGACTGCCCTGATTAACAAATGACAATGTGAAGTCACCCTGGCTGCTGTTTGTGACAACCAGCTTATCGCCATGGTTATTAATGCCATCACCTTCACCTGCCAGATCAACACGCATATTAAAATTACCACTACCTGACAGATCGGCAACGGTTAAGGTGGAATAATCGGATGCAGAGATTGACCGGGTAAAATCAATCCGCCCCTTATTCATGTTTAACCGATCCACATTTGAATTTGCGCTGACATACCAGTCACTTTTATCTAAGGTCGTATTCAGATACCCCTTATTTACACCGTCGCTGATGGCTGCGCCTTGCCAGACCGAGCCGGGCTGCAGCGCTAAATCAACGAAGCCGTCGCGGGAATAAACGGATCCTGTCATATTCAGTTTGCCGTCGATATTAACCACGCCCTGTGCATAACCTTCGTTATATTGCGTGGCGATGGCGAACTGATCTGCCGAAGCCATAGCGATATCGACATTACCGGTCAGATTGATCTCGCCGCCTGTCATTGCATAAAGCGCCGCTCTGGGAGTCACTGAACTACTGATGGAAACATTATTCGCCGAGATATGACCCCCGTTGAGCGCCCACAGCGCCATGTCGGCGCTGGTAATATCGGTCTCATCAAGCGTGACAGAGGAGCCAGACGTCTGGGCAGAAGCGGCATAAGAACCGCCTGAATGAAGGCTGTTTCGCTGTTCTGCTGTTCCTTTGAAGTTAATGATTGCTGACGTGCCGCTGGCGACGATGCTGCCAGCCTGTTCAGACGTTACCTGACTGCCGGGGCCAATGTCAGCAACGCCATTCTGACGCACTTCCAGACCGATTGAGCCGCTTCCTGTCGTATTAATGGTCAGATTATCAGCGGCGAGTTCACCAAAGTTCCAGATACCAAAGGCGTTCGCGCCAGTTGTCGTGATGGTGCTTCCGGATCCGAGATTCGCGAGCGAATCGGCCTGCAGATTGAGGCCATAAGCAGAATCGCCTGTCGTGTTGAGCGTCAGTTGATTTGCGGTCAGTGATGTGCGGCGGGATGACTCTCTCCCATTCAGGGCATGGACCCTGATAGCGTGGCTTCCTCTGCCCTGAGTCGATAGGGTGCTGCCACTCCCCAGGTCCACGCGGGTGCCCGCATTGCTGACGCTGAGGCCAAAACCACTGTCTCCTGTCAGATTCACCGTAAGGGCTTCCGCTTTCAGCGATGACGCTCCCCGAATCAAAATACCGGAAGCGGTAGCGGTTCCGGTCACATTGACAGTGGTTCCCGTCCCCAGATCGGCAGTAATATCCTGACCCGTAATATTAATGCCCAGGGCACTATTTCCACTGATATTGAGAGTAAGTCCTTCCGCAGACAGCTGGCTCTCATTCCCCCAGATGACTACGCCGCGTGCATAATTATCGGCATCAGTAACGTTTATAAAAGCGCGACGACCCAGATTAACAATTCCGGTCTGATTGTAGGGATTGACGACGCCATATAGCCCGCCTGAATAGGTGGCGTCTCCGGTCAGAATGTCGCCATCATTCAGGGTTATATTGGCCCCTGTCTGGCTTCCGATATTCTCACCCGCCACGTTACCGCTCATCATAAATCCTGTCAGTAACGCCAGCGGCGTTAAACGACTCATTATCTTATTCATCAGCAAAACATTCCCTGTGTGGCACGAAAAATCAACGCGCACACAGAAAGATTAATTATTCAATGTGCGGCTAAGCAGATACGTTTGAGCTGAGAATAATTTATCAGGGAAGGCGGGTTCTATTTTTGATTTATCCCAAATGCGCCCCGGTTTCTATTATCAAAAGAGGGTTCTGGTTGCAATAAGGTTACGGGGGTGGGTAAATAAGGGGCTTTTTTTATGAGTGCGGGCTTGTGTGGGTTATTAATTAACTAAGAAGGTAACGGGTATTATTAATTGGCAATGCAGGGTTGGGCGGTAATAAGTGGCTTTATAAAAGCCACTTATTAAATTAGTTAAATGCGTAACTCACCGTGAATTCAGCGCTGTAATTACGACCGGGCGCAGACTCGAAATAACGGCCATTACTCTCGTTCACAATCACCGACCCCACGTAATGCCGGTCAAACAGGTTATCGACCCGCCCAAACAGATCCAGCGTCCACGCGTCCAGTTTCCATTTATAGCCACTGTTCAGTGCGGCCACCGTGTAAGAGGGGGTGTTAACGCTGTTCTGATCTTCAGCGGCAATCTGGCTCAGGTAGCGCACTTCGCTTCCCGCATAGAAACCCTCTTCCGGCAGGTAGCCCAGGCCTGCGTAGGCCATGTTGCGGGCAATGCCCGGAATGCGGTTGCCGTCACAGCTGTCACTGCCGCAGGCATTGCTGCGATAGCGCGCATCCAGCAGGGTGTAAGCCATCTTCAGCCGCCAGTCCCAGGCAAACTGCTGGTCCAGGCTCAGCTCAAGACCGCGACGGCGCGTCTGACCGGCGTTTTTATAGGTGGTACGACCGCCGCTGCTGGCATCCGCCACAATCTCATCGCGGGTGTCTGTCTGGAACAGCGCCGCGCTCAGCAGGCCATTGCCGATACGTTTTTTGGTGCCTGCCTCCAGCGTGTCGCTGGTGGCGGGTTTCAGTCCCAGGTTCAGGCCGGTCGCATTATCCGAACGATAGGAAAGCTCATTGATGGTCGGGGTTTCAAAGCCGCGCCCGGCAGAGATCCACATGTTCCAGCCGGGATCAACGGCATACTTCAGCGCCGCCGTGGGCAGCCACTTGTGATAGCGCGCATTCCCGCTGTCGTCGCCGTTGCCGGGACGAATGTAGAAGTCATTCGAGTCAAAGTTGACGGTGCTGAAGCGCACGCCCGCATCGAGCGAAAGCTTATCCGTCAGTTGCCAGGCGGTCTGCAGGTAGGGGTCGAGCGTCCACATCAGGTTGCGCTCGTTGCGTCGCAGGTTGCCCTGTTCGCCCAGATGCGTAACGCCGTCACTGACAGTGAAGTTCTCGTAGCCTTTACGGCGCTCGCTCATGGTTTCATAGTCGAGGCCACCGGTCAGCGCCACCGGAATGGACAGCAGGGTATCGCGATGAGTCCAGCGGGTGTCTGCACCCTGATAATGGCGGGTCAGGGCGATCACGCCACCGGGATGGGAAGGTTTAAGCTGCACGGCGGCGGGAATCGACTGGAACTGGGTCGTTTCGCGCATGCCCGCATAGAGCATGACGCTGAGGTCGTCATTTTCACTCATCTGGCGCTGATAGCGCAGACCGCCCTGGGTCTGATCGACCGTTTTGCGGGTGTTATAGAGCGAGACATTGTTCACCACCTGACGCGGATTGTCGCGCCACTGTGCCGCGGTCAGGCCGCCCGGGTCCTGTGCGTCGATGTGAACGCTGTTAAACAGCAGCGTCAGGGTACTGACATCATCAATGCGCATGCCGAGTCTGGCGTTTCCGAGATTTTTCTGGGCGGAGCTGTGGTCGCGATAGCCGTGGGTGGTGAAGCGGGAGGCAGAAACGGTGTAGTTCACATCGCCGGCATGCGTGCCGTCACCGGTCGCGCCGCTGGCTTTGACACTGTTGCGCCAGCTGCCGTAACTGCCGTACCAGCTGCCGGCTTCCAGCGTCGTCGGCTGCTGCCCCTGCTGTGTCGTGACGTTGATGACCCCACCTGACGCATTGCCATAGAGTGCTGAGAAGGGGCCGCGCAGCACTTCAACATGGTCAACCGAGCCGATATCGATATTTGAGGTCTGTGACTGCCCATCCGGCATGGTCGCCGGAATGCCATCCACATAGATGCGCAGGCCGCGCACGCCATAGGTGGAACGGGAGCCAAAGCCGCGCATCGAAATCTGCAGGTCCTGGGCATAATTCTGCCGGTTCTGGATCTGCAGACCGGGCACGCTGCTGAGATTTTCCGACAGGTTCACGCGCGGGGCAGCCTGGCGCATATCGTCGCCGCTGACCACGCTCAGGGCCGCCGGGGTATCGAGTTCGTTGAGGCCCTGTTCTGACGGCGCGGCGGTGACGACCAGGGTCGCGTCGTTATCCGCCCCCAGCAGCGGCAGCGGCAGCATGGCGGGCAGCATGACCAGCGTCATCTGACGCAGAGAAATTATTTTCATTATAAGTCGCCTGGAAAAGAGAAGAGGTATTGAACCAGATGGAACAATTGTCGCGTATGGTAAGGGTTTGCCCGGTTGGGGTACACCGCTTCGGGCTGGATTTTTTCTCTGTTTACCGCCAGGCTGAAACGCAACTTTACTGGTCACGGGCATCCACCGTTGTGGGGTGCCGTCAGATAACTCAAGGGAGTCAGCATGAAACAACCTGAAGTAGCGGTTCTGGGATTAGGCGCAATGGGGCACGCATTTGCCGCTAATCTGCTGAAGAAAGGCTTTACCGTGCATGGCTGGAATCGCACCCGCGCACGCGGCGAAGATTTGCTGGATGCGGGGTTGCAGCTGGCTGACACGCCGGACGAGGCGGTGCGGCAGGCGGATGTCGTGATCGCCATGCTGGCGGACGGTGATACCACTGAGCAGGTGCTGCATCAGGTTAAGGAAGCCCTTAAACAGGGTGCAACGCTGTGCCAGATGGGCACCATCGGGGTGGAAAAAACGGACGCGCTGATCGCCTTTTTCGCAGAGGCCCGTCCCGATCTGCTGTTTATTGATGCGCCGGTTTCCGGCACCAAGGCACCGGCCGAAAACGCGCAGATTCTGGTGCTCGCCAGTGGCGATCAGAGCCGGGCGCAGTCGGCAGAAGCGGTGTTTGCCGCCATCGGTAAAGGTACGCAGTGGCTGGGCGAAGCGGGTAAAAGCAGCCGTATGAAGCTGGTGATCAACAGCTGGCTGATTGGCATGATGCAGAGCCTGGCAGAGAGTACCCAGCTGGCAGCGCAGTTCGGCTTCTCCACCGACGATCTCTGGCAGGTGCTGGAGGGCGGTCCGCTGGCGGCCCCTTATGCAAAAATGAAGCTGGAGATGATGGCCCGCGATGACTACACCCCGCAGATGCATCTGGTCTGGGCGCTGAAGGATGCCCGACTGGCGCTGGATGCCGCAGAAACGCCGCTGCCGGCGCTGGAAAATATTTCCCGGCTCTGGCAGCAGGCGGTTGATGAAGGACACGGTGAAGAGGATCTGGCGGTGATCTACCGCTATCTGAAGGCGCAATGAGCCAGCAGCCGGTTGACTTCAGCCATCGTCCGCTGGTGCCGCTGGCGCACGACTACCGGCACGGTGCCAGTGAGCCCTGGCACCACCATACCTGCGCACAGCTGATCCACACGCTGAGCGGCGTGGTGCGGGTGGAAACGGAGTATGGCAGCTGGATCGTGCCACCCAGCCGCGGCGTCTGGCTGCCCGCGTTTACCCGTCATGCGTTGCAGATTACCGGCAGCGTCGCGGCGCGCACGCTGTTTATCGATCCGCTGGCACGCGCCGATCTGCCCGCCAGCTGTCAGGTGGTGCAGATTTCACCGTTGCTGCGTGAGCTGATTGTTACCGCACTCGCGCTGCCGGTGCATTACGAGGCAGGCAGTCGGGCTGAGCGGGTAATGGAGTTGATTCTGGATGAAATTCGCGGCATGGATGTGCTGCCGTTTGCGCTGCCGACGCCACACAGCGCCCGGCTTCAGGCGCTGTGTGAGCGGATCCAGCAGACCCCCGGCGAAAACTGGACGCTACTGCGCGCCAGTGCCCACCTGAACGTCTCGGGCCGGACGCTGGCCCGCCATTTTATGCGCGAAACCGGATTGCAGTTCAGCGACTGGGTGCGACGCGCCCGGCTGGCGATCGCCCTGACGCGACTGGCGCAGGGCGACGCGGTGCTGCGGGTGGCGCTGGAGCTGGGCTATGAAAGCCCCAGCGCCTTCAGTGCGATGTTTCGTCGTCTGCTGGGCGTGTCACCGACGGACTACTTTCCGCCGCCAGAAAGCAGCCCGCCGCGCTGAGCAGTGCCTGCAGGGCCGCACGGGTCGTGTCGTTGTCGATGCTCACACCCCAGGCCCGCACCCCACGCGCATCCACACAGCTGATATAGGCCACGGAACGGCTGTCACTGCGCCGCCCCAGCGTATGTTCATGATAATCCTCAATGGTCAGATGGAGGTCGAACGCGCCAGCGAGGGCATTGACCGCTGCCGACAGCCAGCCATTGCCCCGGCCGGTGAGCGTCACTGGACGCGCCTGACAGCGGACGCTGGCGCGCATCTGCGTCTGTCCGGCGCTGTCACTCTGACTGTCAGCCTGCTCCAGGGTGATTGCCGGCTGCGTCACACCGTAGCGGCGGCAAAAGAGCTGCCACAGCGCGTAGTGCGTCATCTCGCCGCCGTGCCGGTCTGTCTCCTGCTGCACACAGCGGCTGAAATCCTGCTGCAGGGCACGCGGCAGCTGTAAACCGTGATTCTGTTCCAGCAGCCAGGCGGCTCCGCTTTTGCCTGACTGGCTGTTGACACGGATCACCGCCTCATAGCTGCAGCCGATGTCGGCCGGGTCAAGGGGCAGGTAGGGCATCTGCCACAGCGTCTCCTGCTGTTCGGCGCGAATGGCGAACCCTTTTTTGATCGCGTCCTGATGCGAACCGGAGAAGGCGGTGAAGACCAGTTCCCCCGCGTAGGGATGGCGGGGATGCACCGGCAACTGGTTGCAGCGGGTCACCACCTCAATCACCTCCTGCATTTTGCTGAAGTCGAGCTGTGGCGAAACGCCCTGCGTGTAGAGATTCAGCGCCAGCGTCACCAGATCGACATTGCCGGTGCGCTCGCCGTTGCCAAACAGGCAACCTTCAACCCGGTCAGCGCCTGCCAGCAGAGCCAGCTCCGCGCAGGCGACGCCGGTGCCGCGATCGTTATGCGGATGGACGCTGATACAGACGGCATCGCGGCGGCTGAAGTGGCGGCAGAAATACTCGATCTGATCGGCATAGACATTCGGCGTATTCACCTCCACCGTGGCGGGCAGGTTGATGATCATCGGCCGCGTGACATCAGGCTGCCAGACATCCGCCACCGCCTCGCAAATCTCCAGAACGAACGCCGGTTCGGTGAAACAGAACGTTTCGGGTGAATATTGAAAGGTCCAGTGGGTTGCCGGCTGCGCCTCGCATCCGGCGCGGATCTGCCGCGCGCCTGCGGTGGCGAGGGCGATAATCTCCGCTTTGCTCTGTTTAAAAACCCGCTCGCGAAACAGCGGCGCAGTGGCGTTATAGAAATGCACAATGGCGCGCGGCACTCCCTGCAGCGATTCGAAGGTGCGGGCGATCAGATCGGCACGCGCCTGTGTCAGCACCTGCAGCGTTACATCCTGCGGAATGCGCTGCTGTTCAATCAGATCGCGAACGAAATCAAAATCTGTCTGCGATGCTGAGGGAAAGGCGACCTCGATCTCCCGGAAACCGCAGCGCAGCAGCAGATCCCAGAAGGCCATTTTGCGCTCGCGATCCATCGGCTCCGCCAGCGCCTGATTGCCATCGCGCAGATCGGTAGAGAGCCAGCGCGGTGCCTGAGTGAGCTGGCGTGAAGGCCACTGACGATCGGGCAGCGACATCAGCGGGGCGGGACGGTATTTATCAGCGGGTTGCGTCAGCATAGGGTTCTCCTTGTTTTTTTATCATTCTGCCGCCAGCGCCTCTCCGCCGCGCGCGCGATGCTGACAACCTGATGCGCAAAAGTGACAACACACAGCAAGGTGAATATGCAAGCAGCGCTGTTCCGCCTGAAGACGCAGAAGGCTGAAAAGGGAAGGCTCTGAGTTGATGTCAGATAGGTGAGCATCAGGCGCTGTAGTCAAAGACGATGCCCACAGCGTGGGCTGGTAAGATTACGTCGGGATCAGTGTCGTTCTCACCTGAGGACAATCAGAGTCAGAACAGCGAGCGCTGTGCCGAGATAGCAGATTCCTGCAAACATCCACAGACGCACTAACGAGATCATCCAGCGGCTGACAGTGAGTCTGTTTTCGCCGAAAAAGGAGTAAGCAGGACTCTCCTTGCTGAGGGAGGCTATTGGTTTATTCCTGCTGAGATTAATGAAAAATCTGCACACCTGATATGCGCCAAAAAAACCGGCCATGTGATAGAACGAACAGGGTGGCGGAAACTGATATTTCTCCAGGAACAGGGAAATGAGTCTGTCATACGCTTTTCTGTTAAAAGCATACAGAAAGAAAGAGATGAAAATCAGAAAGCTACCAGCCAGGCCAGAGATCAGCCCCGCTCTTGAGATATAAAACTCAGTCACCTGTTGACCCCAGTAAATAATCCACTTCAGACCGGCGCATAAGAAATGTTCTCTGCACTATATCCTGAAATATTCAGGACAACACCCTGCGTGCGCTCCGGTTTGATGAATCTGCCGGGCGGGGTTAGCATGATCGCCTGTTTCTCCGGGTGAACACTTATGCTGATTTTTGACGGTCACAACGACCTGCTGCTTAACCTCTGGCTGCACCATCGCGATGCGCCTGTGCAGGCGTTTTATCAGGGTATTGAACGGGGCCACCTCGATTTCCCGCGCATTCAGCAGGGCGGCTTTGGCGGCGGGCTGTTTGCGATTTTTGTGCCGCCACAGGAGTACATTGCCCGCACCGTGCCAGCCCGTGCCGGTGAACCCTGGCAACCGCTTGAGATCATGTGGCAGCAGTTGCAGATCCTGCAGCAACTGGCCGATGAATCAGGGGGTCGGGCGCGTCTCTGCCGCAGCGTGGAGGAGATTGCGGAGTGCCGGGCGGCGGGTGTACTGGCGATGGTGGCGCATATCGAAGGGGCCGATGCGCTGGATGAAGAGGGCGAACAGCTGCACGCTTTCTGGCAGGCGGGGGTGCGCAGCATCGGGCCGTTCTGGAATCTGCCTAACCGCTTTGGTCAGGGCGTCAGCGGCAGCTTCCCCGGCTCGCCCGATACCGGGCCGGGGCTGACCCCGGCCGGTGAACGGCTGATCCAGCAGGCCAGCGCGCTCAATATGATGATTGACGTCTCTCACATGAATGAAAAGGCCTTCCAGGACACTGCCCGGATCGCCGCTGCGCCGCTGGTCGCCAGCCACTCTAACGCGCACGCCCTCTGCCCGCAGCCGCGCAATCTCACGGATGCGCAGCTGATGGCGATCCGCGACAGCGGGGGGCTGGTCGGCATCAACTTCGGCAACGCGTTTCTGCGGGCCGACGGTAAACGCGATGCCGACACGCCATTAACAGAAATTGTTAAGCATTGTGATCACCTGTTGAGGATAATGGGCAGCGACCATGTGGCCTTTGGCTCCGATTTCGACGGCATCACCCCGCCGGATGCGCTGGGGGATGTCAGCGGGATGCCGCGTCTGCTCGCGGCTTTCCGGGAAGCGGGCTATGATCAGACACTGACAGAGAAGCTGGCATGGGGAAACTGGCAGCGGGTTTTACGTCTGACCGGGCTGTGATAACAATTTCCTTATGTCCGGACTTGATCCCGACGCGCCATTGGCGCACCATCTGCCTGGAAATTGTGACAGTGCTCTCATTTAATCGCTGTCACGCTGATTCCAGGCAGCTAAATTACTGTTAATAAAGAGGATATAAATTATGTGGAAAAAACCAACCTTCGTTGATCTGCGTCTCGGTCTGGAAGTGACTCTCTACATCTCCAACCGTTAATCGTTATGCCCGCCTTCTGAGCGGGCATTTTTTCAACTTCTGGTTTTCCTCTATGTTTATCAAAATCCTCGGTTCGGCCGCGGGTGGCGGGTTTCCGCAGTGGAACTGCAACTGCGCCAACTGCCACGGCGTGCGAAACGGCACGATTCAGGCCAGCATGCGTACACAGTCGTCGATTATTCTCAGCGATAACGGCGAGGACTGGGTGCTGTGCAATGCCTCTCCCGATATCAGTCAACAGATCCTGCATACGCCCGAGCTGACCCGCAAAGGGGTACTGCGCGGCACCGCGATAGGTGCCATTATCCTGACCGACAGTCAGATCGATCACACCACCGGGCTGCTCAGCCTGCGTGAAGGCTGTCCGCATCAGGTATGGTGCACCCCTGAGGTGCATGCCGACCTCAGCACCGGCTTCCCCATCTTTCCGATGCTCAGCCACTGGAACGGCGGCTTACAGCACCGGCCCATTGCGCCACTGACGCCGTTCAGCGTTGATGTCTGTCGCGATCTGGTGTTTACCGCGATTCCGATCATCAGTAACGCGCCGCCATACTCGCCCTATCGCGATCGGCCGCTGCCGGGTCACAACGTGGCGCTGTTTATCGAAAACCGCGCCAGCGGCCAGACGCTGCTCTATGCACCCGGTCTGGGAGAGCCTGATGACGTCATCCTGCCGTGGCTGCACAAGGCAGACTGCCTGCTGATTGACGGCACCGTCTGGCAGGATGATGAGCTGCTCGCCACCGGCGTAGGCCACAACACCGGCAAGGCGATGGGCCATCTGGCACTGGCAGAAGAGCAGGGGCTGATGGCGCTGCTGGCGTCGCTGCCGGCAAAACGCAAAATTCTGATCCACATTAACAACACCAATCCGATCCTTAACGAGCAGTCATCCCAGCGTCAGTTTCTGACAGAGCAGGGCATCGAGGTGAGCTGGGACGGAATGGCGATCCACCTTCAGGGCTAAATCATGCAGATCACCGAAACGCTGTCGCCACAGGCTTTTGAACAGGCCCTGCGCGACAAGGGTGCGTACTACCACATTTATCACCCCTATCACATTGCGATGCACAACGGTCAGGCGACCCGCGAGCAGATTCAGGGCTGGGTGGCCAACCGCTTCTATTACCAGACCACCATTCCGCTGAAAGATGCGGCGATCATGGCGAACTGTCCCGATCCGGCTACCCGGCGCAAATGGGTGCAGCGCATCCTTGACCATGACGGCAGTAATGGCGAAGAGGGCGGCATCGAAGCCTGGCTGCGGCTGGGCGAGGCCGTCGGTCTGACGCGTGAGGAACTGCTGTCGGAGCAACACGTGCTGCCCGGCGTGCGTTTTGCGGTGGATGCCTATATTAACTTTGCCCGCCGCGCTAACTGGCAGGAGGCCGCGTGCAGTTCACTGACCGAGCTGTTCGCGCCGCAGATCCATCAGTCGCGGCTCGACAGCTGGCCACAGCACTATCCATGGATCAAAGAAGAGGGCTACTTCTACTTCCGCAGCCGCCTGGGTCAGGCGAACCGCGATGTGGAACATGGCCTGGCGCTGGCGCTGGACTTTTTCACCACCGCAGAGAGCCAGAACCGCATGCTGGAAATTTTGCAGTTTAAGCTCGATATTTTATGGAGCATGCTGGATGCGATGACCATGGCTTACGAGCTGAAACGTCCGCCTTACCACACCGTCACTGACAAGGCGGCGTGGCACACCACCCGACTGGTATAACAGATGAATGAGAACTCGATTGCCGTGTTTCGTCGCGGCTACCGCATGCAGTGGGAAGCCGCCCAGGAGAGCCACGTCGTGCTCTATCCGGAAGGGATGGCGAAACTGAATGAAACCGCCGCCGCCATTCTTGAGCTGGTGGATGGCAAACAGGATATCGCCGCGATTATCGCGACGCTCGACAGCCGTTTCCCGGAAGCGGGCGGCGTGGGTGCAGACGTTTTAGAGTTCCTGCAGTCAGCCTATGAACAGAAGTGGATACAGTTCCGTGACCCCGCATAAACCTGGCGTAAATCCGCCGCTCTGGCTGCTGGCCGAGCTGACCTATCGCTGCCCGCTGCAGTGTCCTTACTGCTCGAATCCGCTCGACTTTGCGCAGCAGGAGAAGGAGCTGACGACGGCGCAGTGGATTGAGGTGTTTCGCCAGGCGCGCGCCATGGGCAGCGTGCAGCTCGGTTTTTCCGGCGGCGAGCCGCTGACCCGCAAAGATCTGCCGGAGCTGATTAAGGCCGCGCGCGATCTCGGCTTCTATACCAACCTCATTACTTCCGGCATCGGCCTGACAGAGAAAAAGCTGGATGCCTTCAGCGAGGCGGGTCTGGACCATATCCAGATCAGCTTCCAGGCGAGTGATGAAACCCTGAATGCCGCGCTGGCAGGCTCGAAAAAGGCGTTTCAGCAGAAGCTGGAGATGGCGAAGGCGGTGAAGGCCCACGGCTATCCGATGGTGCTTAACTTCGTGCTGCATCGCCACAACATCGATCAGATCGATAAAATTATCGACCTCTGCATCGAGCTGGAAGCGGATGACGTCGAGCTGGCGACCTGTCAGTTCTACGGCTGGGCGCAGCTGAACCGCGAGGGCCTGCTGCCTACCCGTGAGCAGATCGCGCAGGCGGAAGCGGTGGTAAACCGTTACCGTGAGCGCATGAGCGACAGCGGCAGCCTGACCAATCTGCTGTTTGTGACCCCGGACTATTACGAAGAGCGGCCCAAGCCCTGCATGGGCGGCTGGGGTGCCATCTTCCTCAGCGTCACGCCGGAAGGCACCGCGCTGCCGTGTCACAGTGCGCGCCAGCTGCCGGTGGAGTTTCCGTCGGTGCTGACGCAGAGTCTGGACGATATCTGGTACAACTCGTTCGGTTTTAACCGCTATCGCGGTTTCGACTGGATGCCAGAGCCGTGCCGCTCCTGTGACGAGAAAGAGAAAGACTTCGGCGGCTGTCGCTGCCAGGCGTATATGCAGACCGGCAACGCCGACAACGCCGATCCGGTCTGCAGCAAATCACCGCATCATGGCAAAATCCTTGAGGCCCGCCGCGAGGCGGATTGCAGCGACATCAGGATTGGTCAGCTGCAGTTCCGCAACCGCAGCAACTCACAGCTGATCTACAAAACCCGGAACCTCTGATGATAACGCGCGGCCTGACGATCAATGGCCTGACGATTGAGCTGGTGCATCACGCCGACGCCAGCCAGGCCGCGGCGCTGATTCAGGTGGCGGCAGGCAGCCACGACGAGCCTGACCGCTGGCCGGGCCTGGCGCATCTGCTTGAGCATCTGCTCTTCACCGGCAGCACCGGCTGGCCTGATGAGGGGCGGCTGATGAGCTGGATCCAGGCGCAGGGTGGCAGGGTTAATGCCACCACGCAGGCCCGCCGCAGCGCCTTCTTCTTTGAGGTTACGCCGTCGCTGCTGGCTGACGGGCTGCTGCGATTGCAGGATATGATTGCCCATCCGCTGCTCGACAATCAGGCGATCGGGCAGGAAGTGGCAGTGATCGACGCAGAGTATCAGCTGTTACAGCGCCATCAGCCGACACGCACGGAGGCGGCACTGCTGCACGCCGCCACATCACCCCCCGCATTCCGCCGCTTCCAGGTAGGAAGTCGCGCCACCTTTGGCGATGATCTCCCCGCTCTGCAGCGGGCGCTGCGCCAGTTCCACCAGCGCTATTACGTTTCCGGCAATATGCGGCTCTGGCTGCAGGGACCGCAGACGCTGGATGAGCTGGAGCAGCTGGCGCGGGATTTTGCCGCCGGGCTGCCGTCCGGTCACGCGCAGCAGGATCTGTCGCCGCCCGGACTGACAGGTGAGGCTGTCTGGCAGCTGGCGGAGGGCGCACCCGCGGCGCTGTGGCGCAGCTGGCTGCTGAACAGTAGTGACGGTGTCACGTTATGGCGTGAGTTTCTGCTCGATGAAGCGCCCGGTTCACTGCTGGCGACGCTGCGCGAGTGGAAGCTGGCGGAGGCGCTGGATCTGCAATGGATCTATCAGGCCGATGACGCGCACTGGCTGGCCCTGAAGGTGGATACCGACCAGCCTGAGCTGACAGACAGCGTGATCGATGACTATCTGGCCGCGCTGCGCCAGACCACTGAATCGCAGCATCAGCACTATCAGCGGCTGGCACAGCAGCGTTTTGCCGCGCTCGCGCCGCTGGATCAGTTACGCCAGCGCGCCTTCGGCTTTGCGCCGGATGAGGCAGAGTCTGCGTTGCCGCTGCTGCTGGCGTCGCTCTGCCGCGCGCCGCATAGCTGGCTGATCTGCTCGCCGCAACCGGCGGCGGAGAATCTGGTCACGCAGGGATTCAGCCTGGCGCTCTCCCCACGGAATGC
This sequence comes from Pantoea anthophila, assembly GCF_026104315.1. NCBI lineage: Bacteria > Pseudomonadati > Pseudomonadota > Gammaproteobacteria > Enterobacterales > Erwiniaceae > Pantoea > Pantoea anthophila. The sequence goes on along the minus strand of NZ_CP110473.1, from coordinate 2,044,175 downwards.
GTTTCCCCGCACGAAGCCATCCCCGGCCTCATTCACCTTCTATCCGCTCAGCAGCGCCGCCACCGCTGAACCGCTGCCTGCCACAGCGGTAGACTTACCGCATCATCAGCCTGACGACGGGGACGCTACGCTGATCCTGCGCCCGGAGTTCTGGACAACCTTTACGCCGGAGAGGGGCCTGGCGCTGGAAAAACGGCTGCGTCCGCTGTTTGCCGCGCTGCGCCATCAGGGCGGTCATGGGCGCTGGCAGGAAGTGGAGGGGGTGTGGCAACTGACGCTGCAGCTGCCGCCGGATGCGGCGGTGGCCGACAGGGCGCTCAGCCTGATGGTGCCTGCTCTCACGCCGCCTGCCGAATCCGGGCCGACTCCGCCTGTGGAGAGCATCGCCATTCGTGCGCTGCTGCAGCAGTTACCCTATGAGCTGGCGGTAAACGTAGCGCCCGGCAGCTGGCGGGCGGCACTGAAAGGGGGCAACGCGGCGCTGCACGCCCTGATCGCCCGGCGGCTGAGTGCGCTGTCGCTGCCGGTCAACCCGGCCACGCCGCCGACGCGCATGACGCCCCGGACCGGTCTGACGCGTCTGCCCCATGCCAGCACCGATAATGCGCTGCTGCTCTTTATCCCGCTGCAGCAGAGTGAACAGCTGGCTGCGCTGCGGGCGCTGGCCCTGATCTACGAGCCGCGCTTTTTCCAGCGCTATCGGGTCGAACAGCCGGTGGGCTACGTGGTCAGCAGCCGCTATCTGCGCTGCGCCGACGAAGACGGGGTGCTGTTTGCGCTGCAGTCACCCGACTACAGCGCGCTCTCCCTGCTGCGCTACTGCCGCAACTTCCTGCGCTCGCTGACGCCGACGCTGGCCGAGTGCGATCTGGTGGCACTGAAAACCCGCCTGCTCAGCAGAGAAAGCGATCAGCCGCTGGCACGGCTGCGTCAGGAGAATGGCCTGGCCGAACCCGATGCGGCGCAGATCCAGGCGCTGGATCTCAGGGATCTGCAGCAGCTGCATCGCACGCTGATGCAGGATCGCCGCCGCTGGCGGGTGCTGTTCACGGACGGAGAGCGGACGCAGGCCTGGCAGAGAGTTGCTGAATTTATTTGAAAATTACCGACAAATCTCTTCACTGTCTAAAACGGGAAATTTGCACCACACTTAGTGCACTTTTGTCCGCATAAGGAATTGACCGTGAAGAACTTCAAACGTATTGCACTGCCCCTGTTAGCCGCTGCGACCCTGTATGCTCCCCTGTCCCAGGCTGAGGCGATGCACTACCAGCTGAACCCTGAGCATACGTCTGTTATCGTTGCCTGGAACCACTTCGGCTTCTCCAACCCGACCGCGGATATCCCGGATGCCACCGGTACGCTGGTGTTTGACAAAGATCATCCGGAAGCTTCACGCGTTGACGTGACCCTGCCGGTCAGCAAAATCGACAGCCACGTTGCGGCACTGACGAAAGAATTCAAAGGCGCGGACTATTTCGATACCGCGAAATACCCGACGGCCACCTTCCACAGCACCAAAGTGGTCGCGAAAGGCGACAACAAATTTGATGTTGAAGGTAACCTGACCCTGAAAGGGATCACCAAACCGGTTACGCTGCACGCTACGCTGAACAAGCAGGGCGAACATCCGATGGTGAAGAAGCAGGCGATTGGTTTTGATGCCACCGGCACCATCAAACGTTCTGACTTCAAACTGGATAAATATGTGCCAGCGGTCAGCGACGAGGTCACCCTGACCCTGTCTACCGAAGCCTACGCGAAGTAACAGGCCGGCGGCGCAGCCCGTGCGGCTGCGCCACGTTTCTCACGCTGTCAGCCAGCCCTGCAGGCTCTCCAGCGTGACAGAAGCCCCGCCACAGACGATAACCAGCACCTTCTCTTCCGGCTTAAAGCTAATCTTCCCGTCATAGAGCATCGACAGCGACACGCCACAGGCAGGTTCTGTCAGAACACGATGATCGTCCAGAAAGCGGCGACAGGCGTTCACGGCTTCATCATCGGTCACCACCATTCCCCGGACGTCTGAACGGCGCGCCACCGTAAACGCATTTTCACACACCTGACTGGCCGCCAGCGTCGTGGCAATGCCACTGACGCTCTCCAGCGTGACCCGCTCGCCCGCCTTCAGCGCGGCGTTAAGGGAGGCGGTTCCCTCTGTTTCCACCGCATAAACCGGAATATGGCCGAGCTGATGTTTTTCCAGTCCCTGCATCACGCCGGAGAGCAGGCTGCCACCGCCTGTCGACAGGATGACGGCATCCGGACGCAGCCCTTCGTCGATCACTTCATCCACCAGCGTACTGATGCCATCCCACAGCAGCGGGTTGTCAAAGGGGTGAATATAGATATTCTCCGCTGTCGCCAGCGACAGGGCATATGCATTCGCTTCACTCCAGACCCTGCCGTGGACGATGAGCCTGGCGCCTTCCTGTTCAATAAGCTGTCTGGCGCGCGCCGAGGTGGTTTCAGGCACCACCACCGTGACCGGCAGCCCCAGCCGGCGGCCACTGTGGGCCACGGCAATACCCGCATTGCCGCCGGAGGAGCTGATAAAGGCTTTTGCGCCCTGCGCGGCGTAATGGCGGCAGATGTGGGCCGCACTCCGGAGCTTAAATGACCCGGTCGGCTGCGCTGATTCCATTTTCAGCCAGACATGGCTCCCGCTGTGCTGACTGAGTGGCAGGGAGTAAATGAGCGGGGTGTGGATACTGATTTCCATGCGTCTTATCCTGGTCAAAGGCGTTGATGACAAACCGGCTGACTGTCAGGCCGGGGGTGCGGAAGAGCAGCGTCGGACAGAGGAGGCGTCCGCCTCGCCGAAGATAAGGCGCACGATTCTCCTTACAAATCATCATGCTTCTGCTGCATTTTCTGTCGGCTTTAATCGTTATACAGAAGAGTGTTACCTGTTCGCAACAGCGATGCTGAATCTGATTAACATGACGATGGGCAGGGGATATCGGCATCCCTTTATCCGCCGGCCGGCGGCGAAACCCGAAAAAATGAGGTGAAAGTCACAAATTCGCAACATCACTGTCTTGCCTGATTCCAGCTTTTTCCGCCGTTCTCCCCATCCCGCCAGCCCGCACGCTAACCCGATGATTTATATCGATTCGTCTCAGGCGTAATAAGTCGGAATAGCGTGATTCACATCACAAATCATGCGCCTCACAACCCGCTGTCAATATTCCGGCCAGTGAAAAACCGCTCATAAATGTGACCTCACCTGCAAAGTGCAACTCCGCTTACCGGAAGAATGACCCTCAGCAGATTCAGCCAGCGAGGAGAGGATGATGCGGATTGGAATGGTCATCAGTGGCGGCGATGTCACCGGGATTAATAATTTTGTTTTTCAGATTGGCCGTCTGACCCAGGCCGGGATGGTGATATTTGACGGCGGCATTCCCGGCCTGCTGGCCAATAACCACCGTGAAATCAGCCAGCGCGATCTGCTGGACTTCTCCATCGCCGCGATTCCGGTCATTCAGTCGGGACGCACCGAAAAAAAACTGGTGCAGAGCGAGTACGAGCTGATTGCACGCCAGCTGAAAAACGCCCGGATTGACGTATTGATTCTGGCGGGCGGTGACGGATCGCTGCAGTTTCTTCACATGCTCTCACAGAGCGGGGTGAACTGCTTTGGTGTCGGCATGACCATCGACAACGATGTTTTCGGCAGTGATTACACCCTGGGCTTTTCCACCGCCTGCGAGCAGGTCTTAAAAGAGGTGGCGAAGCTGCGTAATACCGGGCGCGCCTTACCGGGCCGGGTATTTATGGTGGAGCTGCTCGGCGGCTACTGCGGTGAATTGACCCTGCAGTCCGCGATTAAAGCCAACGCGGATATTGCGCTGATCCCGGAGTGCCAGATCCCGGTACCGCAGCTGGCGCAGCGCATTACCCGCCGGCTGGAACAGCAGAACAGCGTGGTGATTCTCTGTTCAGAAGGTTACACCCGGGAATATTCGCCCGGTTTTCAGGGCGCTATCGACACCTTAATCCAACAGCTTGAACCCCTGATTGGCGTTCGGATCCGTAAAACCATTCTCGGTTACGGACTGCGTAATGGTGACCCCACCTGCGAAGAGATTTATCAGGGCACCATTATGGCCAGTGAGGTGGTGCGTTGTATTCAGTCAGGCATGCGGAATAAAGCGGTCATTATTAACGGCAGCAATAAACCGATCCCGATTGATTTAATAAGCATGCAAAAACGCCTGGTCGATATTGACGGGCACTATTACAAACTCGCTAAACAACTCAACATCGTGTGAGGAGAAGAACATGCTGAAAATATTATGTGTCTGTGGTTGTGGATTAGGCTCCAGTTTTGCCATTGAGATGAGCGCAAAGGCCGTTTTAAAAAAACTGGAAATTGAGGCCGATATCGATCACACCACCATTTCAGAAGCGAATGCTTTTAAGTCAGATATGATCCTGACGCAAAAAGCCTTTGCCGATGTATTGAATGCGGATGCCACGCCAGAGCAGATTAAACGGGTCATTATTCTTAACCGGCTCACCGATAAAGCGGAAATAGAGCAGAAGATCCTGGCCTTTTTAAAAGAACGCAACCTGAAGGTCGCCGCCCATGAATAGTGTGATTGATTTTCTGGTCAAAGATCTGCTGGGACAGGCATCGATTCTGATCGCCTTTATTGCCCTTATCGGTCTGCTGCTGCAAAAAAAATCGGCAGGGAAGGTGATGGAAGGCACCTTTAAAACCCTGCTCGGATTTTTAATTATGATGGCGGGTATCAATATTATTGTCGGCACGCTGACCTTCCTGAACACCATCTTTACCCACGGCTTTGGCATGCGCGGTTATATCACCGATGTGGCCGCCATTGCCGGGCTGGCAAACCGTGAGCTGGGGTCGGAAGTGGCGCTGACGCTGCTGGCGATCTTTATCGTCAACATCATCATCGCGCGCCTGACGCCCTTTAAGTACATCTTCCTGACGGGACAGGCGCTGCTCTGGATGGCGACGATCGGCGCCGTCATCGGTTACAAAGCGGGACTGACCGGCCTGCCGCTGATCCTGACCGGCGGCATCTTCGGCGGCATCATGGCGGTCATCATGCCTGCGCTGGCGCAGCCGGTGGTGCGGCGCATTACCGAGTCGGATGATGTCGCGCTGGGTCACTTCTGCACCATTGGCTATCTGGTCACGGCTGCGGTCGCCAGAGTGGTCGGCAAAGGCTCCCGCTCAACCGAAGATCTGAAGCTGCCGGATAACTTTAAGTTTCTGCAGGACACCTATCTGTCGATGGCGCTGGTGATGGTGCCGATGTATCTGATCCCCGCCCTGGCCGCCGGCCCGGCCTTCATCGCACAGTACAGCAACGGCATGAACTACCTGATGTACGCCTTTATGCAGTCGATTCAGTTTGTTGCCGGGGTGTTTGTGCTCTACAGCGGCGTTCGCCTGCTGCTAAACGAGCTGGTGCCTGCGTTCCGCGGTATCGCCATGCGGGTGGTGCCGGATGCGAAACCGGCGCTGGACTGTCCGGTGATGTTTCCTTACGCCCCTAATGCGGTGATTGTCGGCTTCCTCGCCACCACGCTCGGCTCCATCGTCGGCATGCTTCTCTTCCCGATGATGGGTCTGGCGATGATCCTGCCCGGTCTGCTGACCAACTTCTTTGCCGGGGGCACCGCCGGGGTCTTTGGTAACGCCATGGGCGGGCGGCGCGGCGCGATGATCGGCGGCTTTGTTCACGGCCTCTTTATCACGTTCCTGCCCGCCATCCTGGTGCCGATGCTGGAAAGCTACGGCTTTACCGGCGTGACCTTCAGCGATTCCGACGTCATCAGTACCGGACTGGTACTCGGCCACGCTTTCCAGAACAACTGGCTGTTTGTCGCCCTGTTTATTGCCTTTGTTACCGCGCTTGCCTGGTTTGTTAATGGCAAATCCACCCGACCTCACGAGGAAAAAATCCATGAAACTTTATAATTTCGCCGACCTGCTTCAGCTGGCTAAACAGCGTGACTTTAAAGCGGTGGGATCTTTTAATCTGCACTGTCTGGAGATGCTGCCCGCCTATTTTAAAGCGGCGGAGAAAACCAGCAGCCCGTTAATGATCCAGATCTCCACCGGTACGGCGAAATATCTCGGCCATAAGCTGCTGGTCGACGCCATTAAATCGCTGTCAGAGAGCACCGGCGTGCCGACATGTCTGCATCTCGATCACTGCTCGGATCTGACGGCTATTCAGACGGCGATCGACGCCGGCTTCAGCTCTGTCATGTATGACGGCTCTCATCTGCCGATTGAGGAGAATATTGCCAACACCCGTCGGGTGATCGATATGGCGCGACCGCACAACGTCTCGGTCGAGGCGGAGCTGGGGGCGATTGGCGGCTCGGAGGATGGCAAAAGCCTGGAAATGGAGGCGATTGCCTTTACGCCGGTGGAGGATGCGCGTCGCTTCGTGGAGGAAACCGGCGTCGATATGCTGGCGATCTCTATCGGCACCGTGCACGGGCTTTACACCGGCAAGGCGCACATTCAGCATCAGAGGCTGGCCGATATTACGGCGGCCACCCGCACGCCGCTGGTTCTGCACGGCGGCACCGGCGTCAGCGACGAAGATATGCGGCTGGCGGTGAGCAGCGGGATTGAAAAGGTCAACGTCGGAACGGAAATGAACGTTCAGTGGGTGGCACAGTGCAAATCGACCTTTGAAAAAGGCAAGGTCAATGACAGCGTGCGTAATTTCCTGGTGCCGGCAAATGACGCGGTGACCAATGTGCTGGTGGAGAAGATGCAGTTATTCCGCTGATCGCCGGATCGGTTATCAGTCAGTCGTAACGTTTTTATTTTCATGCCTTAACTGAACCCCTGAAATAATCCGGGGCAGGAGAGCCTATGTTTGGATTTCTGAAAAAGTCACCGGCGGGTGAACCGGTCAGCCCGCAGCAGCAGGACCATCTGGCGGAACTCAGCCGCGGCAAAATAACGCAGCTGGAGCAGCAGCTGGCTATTAATCCGCGCGATGGCGCAACGCAGAAAGAATTAATGCTGGAATATAACCGGGCGTTAAGCTTATTTGCGAAAAGCCCTCGCTACCGCAATGAAATCGATGCGCTGTTTGTCAAAATAGATGAACTGCGCAATGTGGTTCGCCAGTCGATCTGAGGAGAGCGGATGACCATTAAGCAGTTATTACAGGAGGCCGACGCCATTCAGACCGGCATTGACGCCACGGACTGGCGTCAGGTTATCGCCCTGGCCGCGGCTCCGCTGGTCAGCGGCGGCTATCTTCACGCCTCCTATTCGGAGGCGGTGATTGCCAATACGCTGACGCATGGCGCGTACTATGTCTTTGAGGAGGGCATTGCCATTCCTCATGCGCGACCGGAAGCGGGGGTGATCCGCGACTGTTTCAGTCTGATCCTGCTGAAGGAACCGATCTCCTTTGCGGGCAGTGACAAGGCGGACATTGTGATCATGTTTGGTGCGCGCGACAGTAACGCGCACATCGAAGAGGGGATCCGGGCCATTGTGTCGCTGCTGGAGGATGAGGAGACGCTGGTCAGGTTACGTCAGGCCAGCAGCGCAGCGGAGGTCATCGATATCTTATGACGCTGACAAATACGGTAAAACGGGTGGTGCTGGTGAACGGCATCCCGGCGTCGGGTAAAAGTACCCTGACGCAGGCGCTCTCTCACCATTTTGGCTGGCCGGTGCTGACGCTCGACACGCTCAAAGAGCCGTTTATGCGCTGCTTTACTCCGGTCGACCGCGCGCGAAACCGGCAGCTGGGCTGCGCGGCCTACCAGGCGATCTGGAACATCGTCGGCCAGGCACCGGCCAGTCAGATCTGGCTGATCGACGCCTGGTTCGGGTTTCAGCCGCGTGCGCTGCTGGAGCAGGGGCTGAAACAGGCCGGCGTGGAGGAGGCGCTTGAGCTGTGGCTGAAGATTGATCCGGAGGTGGCGGTGGCGCGCTATCAGGCACGGCTGTCGCAGCGGCTGCCGGGACATCCCGGCGCCGAGTATCTGCCGGAGCTGCGCCAGCTGGCGCGTCAGGCCAGGCCGATGGCGCTGGGGCCGGTCTGTGAGACTGACGCCTGCGCCCGGGACGACACGGCCGTTATTCACTGGCTGCAACATCAGCTGACCAGAACCCGCTACACTTCAGCTCATCATGAGCGACGTGAGGAGCGGCAGGATGACATCACCCCCCTATCTGCAAACCGGTGAAAGCGCCGTGCTCTATGACGGCGTCTGTAAGCTGTGTAACGGCTGGGTTCAGTTTCTGCTGCGCCACCGGCTGGCGCGGCAGGTTCGTTTTGCCTCGGTGCAGAGCGAGCAGGGCAAGGCGCTGCTGCGCTGGGCCGGACTGCCGGAAGAGAAGATCAGCACCATTGTCTACATTAAAGGTGACCAGCACTGGCTGCGGGCGCAGGCGGTGTTCCGCGTTATGCAGCATCTCCCTCTGCCGTGGCGCGGGCTGGCGGTGCTGCGTCACTTCCCCGACACCCTCAGTAACTTTGCTTATGACCGCATCGCGTTAAATCGCTACAGGCTGTTTGGCCGTTACAGCAGCCAGCATGCGATTGTCCCCGATTATCCCGGACGTTTTCTGCATCAGGTTGATGCCCCGCGCTGAAGTGTGAAAGGTGGCTGTGGGCGGCACTGAGATCAATGATATCCTTGGGGTTATTGTTGCTGCCCATGACCACAGCACGCCTGTGCTGCCAGACAACGGATAGAGGGATGCATGCCGGTTAACTTCGATCTCAACGATCTCTACGCGTTTCGCGCGCTGGTGGAGTTTGGTAACTTTCGCCTGGCGGCGGAATCGATCTGTCTCTCCCAGTCGGCGCTGAGCCGCCGGATCGATAAACTGGAAACCACACTGGGGATCAAACTGTTTGAGCGCACCACGCGCCGCGTAACGCTGACGCTGAAAGGGCACGCGTTTGCGCAGCGCTCAGACAAGCTGCTGACAGACTTCGAAGAGGTGATGGCCGATCTCAGTGAGGTCAGCCTCGCCCGCACGGGGCTGATTACGGTCGCCTGCGTGCCGTCAGCGGCCTACTACTTCATGCCCAATATCATCCGGCTGTTTCAGGTGCGCTACCCCAGAGTGCGGGTGAAACTGATCGACAGCAGTGCGGCCAATGTGTATGACGCGGTGATCGGCGGGCAGGCGGATTTCGGCATCAGCTTCTCCAGCCGTTCGCAGCCGGATGTCCATTTTCAGCCGCTGAGGGATGACCCTTACGTGGCGGCCTGTCGGCGCGATCATCCGATTGCCGGAAAAAAGAGTCTGAGCTGGCAGGCGTTTTATCAGTATGAGTGGATCGGGCTGGATAAGACCTCCGGTAATCGCAATCTGCTGGATCAGGCATTGCAGGCGATCGTGCCGGAGAAGCCCTGTGTCTGCGAAACCCGGCACGTCACGACCATGCTGGGAATGGTTGAGGCGGGGCTCGGCATTGCTGCCGTCCCCGCCATGTCGATGCCGGGTTACGATCACGCCCTGCTGACGGGCGTGCCGTTAACCGACCCGGAGGTGAAACGCACCATCGGTCTGCTGCGCAAAAATGGCCGGATGCTGTCGCATATCGCGGGCGAACTGGAAAACCTGATTACTGAACAGTATCAGCTTCTCTGACCGGTTTTGAGGCCGTCACGCTGTGCAGTCCGCTGGCCAGCACGGCCTTCTGGTTTTCCGGCGACGCGAGCCAGTGGAGCAGCTTACTCGCCTCATCCGGCTGCCCGGAGGTGCGAACCACGGCACCGGCAAAGCGGGTGGTGTATTGCAGCTTCGCCGGCAGCTCCCCAATAAAGGTGACGCCTGACACGGGCAGCAACTCACTCACCTGCTGAAACCCGATACTGTATTTCCCGGCCGCCACCTCTGACGCCACCGGAATGCGCTCAACCTTCACGGCTTTATTCCTGACCTGATCCTCAATGCCCAGCCGGCTGAAAAGCTGGCTGCTGACATATTTGCCGCTGGCGCTGTCGGAATAGGCGATGGAACCGGCCTTCAGCAGGGTGGCGCGGAGTTCACTTTCGCTGCCGATTTTAACCGGTGTCGCCCCCTGTCTGATGACCGCGCCGATGCGCGAGTCGGCGAGTTCTACCCGGGAACCCGGCAGCGTCTCACCCTTTTTCTCCAGTCCGGTCAGCGCGTCGCCGACCATAATCACCACATCGGCCGGTTCACCGCGCGCCAGTCGCGCCGGGATCGCCTGTGGGGTCTTGCCCATCGACGGACCGGCAACCGTATGGAGGGTGATCCCTTCCTGCCGGGCGAAACGGGGCGAGAGAGTATCCCAGGCCGCTTTAAACCCGCCGGAGATCATCACCGTCAGTTCTTTGGCCTGCGCACCGGCACTGCCCAGCAACAGGGGGATTAACAGTAAAGCAGATTTCATTCTCAGTTCCTCAGCTAAAGGTCTTACCGGCGTGGGATAACGCACGGCTGGTACGGCGATAGAGATAGAGGGTGGCCAGCAGGGCGCAGACAGCCGCAAAGCTCATCCAGTAGCCGGGCGACGCTTTATCGCCGGTCAGCTCAATCAGGCCGGTGGACATCACCGGGGTAAAGCCGCCAAACAGGGCAGTCGCCAGGCTGTAGGCCAGTGAAAAGCCCGCGACGCGCACTTCAGCCGGCATGATTTCGGTCAGGGCCGGGATCATCGCACCGTTGTAGAGACCGTAGATCATCGAAAGCCACAGCAGCACGCCCAGCATCATTGAGAAGCCGGGGGCCGCCGCCAGCAGGCTCAGCGCCGGATAGCTGGTCGCCATCGCCAGCAGGGTCATCGCCACCAGGATCGGCTTACGGCCAAAGCGGTCGGAGAGCGCGCCGCCGATCGGCAACCAGATAAAGTTCGATACCGCCACCAGTAACGTCACCAGCAGGCTGTCAGAGGCGCTAAGCAGCAGCACTTTCTTGCCAAAGGTCGGGGCGTAAACCGTGATCAGGTAAAACGCGGTGGTTGTCATCGCGACCATCAGCATGCCGGCAATCACGACCTGCCAGTTAGCGAGCAGAATACGGAACACCTGCTTCACTTCGGGATGGCTGCGACGATTGTTGAACTCCTGCGTCTCTTCGAGCTTGCGGCGCAGCACGAAAATAAACGGCACGATCAGACAGCCGAACAGGAAGGGAATACGCCAGCCCCACTCGCGGATTTCACTTTCTGCCAGTACGGCGTTGAGAATAAAGCCCATCGCGGCGGCGACCATAATGGCCACCTGCTGGCTGCCTGACTGCCAGCTGGTGTAGAAGCCTTTGCGGCCTGGCGTGGCGATCTCGGCCAGATAGACCGACACACCACCCAGCTCCGCACCGGCCGAGAAGCCCTGCAACAGGCGGCCGATCAGCACCAGCAGCGGCGCCCACAGGCCAATGCTCTGGTAGGAGGGGATCAGCACGATCAGAAAGGTGCCCGCCGCCATAATGGAGAGCGTAACGATTAGTCCCTTACGACGGCCGACCTTATCGATGTAGGCTCCCAGCACGACCGCGCCGATAGGGCGCATCAGGAAACCGGCCCCAAACACGGCAAAGGTCATCATCAGGGAGGCGAACTCACTGCTGGCCGGAAAGAAGGTGTGAGCGATATAGGTGGCATAGAAACCGAACAGGAAGAAATCGAACTGTTCGAGGAAGTTGCCAGAGGTCACACGGAAAATTGCGCCAATCCTGGCGCGGTGAGTCATGGGTGAGGTGGTCTGCATCAGAAGCTCCAGTAAGGTATGACGCTTTTTGCCGCGCCTGTGACTGAAGAGTGGACCAGCGCCCGGCGCTAAATAAGTGCAAAATGAGAATCAATTGATGTGTCAGTCGCATGATTGCCCGGCGTTATCAATTTAAAGGCTTACGATTCAGAAGGTTAGACAGCCGCGCGTTTTCACTGCTTCTGTTATCGGTGCTGGCGTGAGTTTGCGGAAATGTGACAGGATTCATAGGCGTGTTACAGGTTCTGGCAGGGGATGCGCCAGTTGTCGTGCCGCCAGAAGGGGTCTGGCGGCAGGAATAAAACGGTCAGGTCATGTTATGCGTTAACGCGAGGTGACACCGAAAATCTGTTGCAGATGGCGGAGACCCGCCACGGTGAAAGCCACTTCCCGATAGCCTGCCTGCCGGGTCAGCCAGCCCTGCTGTTCAAAGCCGGTCAGCAGCGCGGCGCCCGCGTAGCCCCCGAGATGAAACTGCCGCTCACTCCAGTCCAGGCAGCCACAGCACGCTTTCCGTCGTCCGGGTTGTGACAGGTCAATCTGCAATGCCAGAAACTGCTGTCTGCCGTGAAGCGTGACCGCGCTGCCTTCGGGCGTGATCCAGCCCTGATGCACCAGTGAGACATAGATCTGCACCGCAATTTCACCTGCCAGATGGTCATAACAGGTGCGGGCGGTGCGAAGCGCGCGTGGCGCTGTGCTCTCAGGGGCGGCAATCCGTTGCCACGACACGCCCATCATGTTCTCAATCAGCGTGGCGATATCACTGCCATTCAGCCGGTAATAACGGTGACGGCCCTGCGCCAGGCACACGATCAGCCCGCTATTCATCAGCCGGGTCAGATGTGCGCTGGCGGTGGAGGGCGCGACATCCGTGACGGCACTGAGCTCCGTGGCCGTCCATGCGCGTCCATCCATCAGCGCTGACAGCATCTTTACCCGCGAGGGATCGGCCATCGCGGCGGCGACACCGGCAATGGCGTTTTCCAGCGCGTCACTGTCGTCGGGGGCATTATGGGGTTGCGGTGTTGCCATCGGAGGATACGGCCCATTCTGTAGTCAGCCCGGCGGCTGAGAGATTGTTGTCGGTGATCAGGATCAGCCGGTTAGCGTGGTCACTGTACTGCACCAGGATATTTATCCCTGCTGCGGCCAGGCGTGTGGTAATGGCACCCAGTTCGCCGGGACGCTGCTGAGGGAGCCGGCGGATGAGTGGAACATGGACGGCTTCAACCGCGATCCCTTCCGCTTCCAGCACCCTTCGGGCCCGTTCACCCTCTGCCACCAGAAAATGGGCGTGGCTCAGTGTGCCGGACGAGAACATGCCACCGCCTTCCAGTCCAATCCCCTGATCGCCCAGCAACGTGGTAAGCCGGGAGAGCGTGCCCGGGCTATTCTGCAGGATCACATGAATGTCGAACATATTACATTTCTCCCGGGTTAAACGCATATTCTCTGACGAGGGTGACGATGCGCAGATGATAAGCGGCAAAAAGCGTCTCACGGCCTTCGCGCTGGGCAGCCTGATGGCACAGATTGCGCTTCCAGGCCCTGATCGACTCTTCATCGCGCCACCAGGAGAGTGAAAGGATTTTTTTCTCATCGGTCAGGCTCTGAAAACGCTCCAGAGAGATAAATCCCTCGTTTTCCATCAGCAGCGGTCTAAGGTCCGCCGCCAGCTGCCTGTAACGCATCTGGTGTTCCGGCAGGGCTTCAGCTTCAAATAGTACAGCAATCATTGCGCTTCTCCTTGGGGTTGATAGCCGGAAAATAGCGGGCGGGACGCGTCAATGCTTCGGCCTGAAACGAAATAAGCGCGGCTGCTCTGGTCGCGGACAGATGTGACAAACCCACGCATCCGGCATATCCGGATATTGCAGACAAGGGTCTGGCTGAATGAGATCGAGGTTTACAGGCGGGGAGGAGGCAGATCGATCTGCGCCTGAACCCGGAGAGGAGTCAGGCGAGAGGCAGAGAGAGGAACACGGAGCGGGAACAAAAACGAGCAGACATCATTTCCGGGCCATCAGCATGGTCAGCAGTTCACGGCAGCACGCTTCTTCTTCGTCACTGTCTGCGGAGGCGAGATAGCGCAGCAGTTCCATGCAGCTTTTTTCCTTGCCCGCTTCCAGTAACTCCTCGATCAGGAAATTAAGTTTGTCCTGTTCAGAGGCAGTAAAAGAGGAGCTGAACCCGGTTTGGGTCGGGAGAGTGGGATTGACCGGCAGGGTCAGGGTGTTTTGCATCGGCATATTATTGTCCTGTTTCGGGTTAAAAAATGCACTGGTGTTGCTATTAAACTTATACAGCGATCCTTATTTTGTACAGGAATGGGATGGAATGATTTTTAACCCGGGCCTAAGCGCAGCGCGGGATGCAGAGGAAATCCCGGCTAATCATTCAGTTATCTGACAACCCTTTTCAGAAATTTTTTTCTCTGTTCAGACCTGAATCCACTTCACACGACGGCAAAAAACTTTTCATTCACGCTCTTCCCCTGATCGCTGATTTAAGTGATAGTAACGCCGCTTTACATTAATAATTCTCATTATCATCTGTGTGGGTTTTTACAATGAAAAAATGGTTTTTCGCACTGGGGATGCTCACGCTGTCAGGAATGGCGTCGGCCAAAATGATTACTGATGTCGCAGGCCGTCAGGTTGAGGTGCCGCAGGAGGCGAAGCGCATCATTCTGGGTGAGGGGCGTCAGATCTATCTGCTGGCAGCCTTTGACACCGACGCGCCCTTTAAGCGGGTCATCGGCTGGCGGGACGATCTCCACAAGGCCGACTGGGATGGCTATCAGGCTTATGAGAAACGCTATCCGCAAATCAGGAAACTGCCGACCTTCGGCGGGGCGAAAGATGGCACCTTTAACATTGAGCAGGCGTTAACCCTGAAGCCCGATCTGGTGCTGATGAATCTGGAATCGAAAGCGGCCACTGATGAAGGCAAGCTGACAGAAAAACTGCAGGCGGTCGGTGTGCCGGTGGTGTTTATCGATTTCCGTGAAGCGCCGATGGTGAACGCCGAGAAAAGTATCCGCATCATGGGCGAACTGGTGAACAAACCGGCGCGGGCGCAGGAGATCATTCAGTTCCGCCAGCAGCAGATTGAGAGGGTGACCTCGCGGCTGAAAAACTTTACCGGCTATCGCCCGAAAGTGATGATCGACCGCGCCGGTGGCTACAGCGATGAGTGCTGCATGTCGTTTGGTAATGAGAACTTCGGTCAGATGGTGGAGATAGCGGGCGGACGTAATATTGCCAGAGATCTTATCCCCGGCACCTTCGGCACCGTGAACCCGGAGCAGATCATCGCCAGTCAACCCGATGTGGTGGTGGTCACCGGGGCCAACTGGAAGAACTACAATACCGTGGGCAAATGGGTCGGCGTCGGGCCGGGCGCCAATGTGACCGAGGCGACGGCGCGTCTGAAGGCGCTGATGATGCGCGATGCGTTTAAAACCCTGCCGGTGGCGCACAATGGCAACGTCCACGCGATCTGGCATCAGTTCTACGACAGTCCTTATCAGTTTGTGGCTATCCAGGCGCTGGCGAAGTGGCTGCATCCCGATCTCTTTGCCGATCTCGATCCCGACGCAACGTTCCGCGAATTTCATCAGAAGTTCCTGCCGCTGCCTTATCAGCCAGGCTACTGGGTGACACTGCCCGCAGATAAACCCTGACTGACCGGCGATGACAGGGATGTCATCGCCAGCATTACACTTCCCGCCGAATAAACCCGCTCTTTCCCTTCAGATTTACTAACCTTTTACAGGCGCGGCCTCGTTTGCTCTGAGCAGCATGACGTGTCGTCGTCCGCATTCACGCTAAAAATGGAGAGAAACATGCGCAATATCTCGGGAAGATCGGCCTTTGCCGTGACGCTGTACGCTCTGCTGGAGCCGGTGCCGCTGGGCTTTTTTGTTGCGGCCTGGCTGTTCGACATTTTCTACAGTCAGACCTTTGTACAGTTCTGGACTGACGCCGCAGGCTGGCTGATTGCGCTGGGACTGATTCTGGCCATTGTGCCGCGACTCATCGCGCTGGTTTATCTGTTTCGCGGCAGTGACAGTGCGGAGAAGAGCCATTTCTGGCTCTGGCTGGTGGCGGTTGTGATCGCTGTCATCAATGCGTTTATTCACAGCCGTGATGCCGCCGCGGTGATCCCGCTGGGCGTGACGCTTTCGACGCTGGTGGTGGCGCTGCTGCTGCTGGCGAATGTGCAACTTGCGTTACGTCAGCGTAGCGCTTAAGGAGGAGCCACCATGAAGATACCGCATAAAACGCTGCTCGCGCTGACCCTGGCAGCCCTGCTGGCGGGCTGTGATGATGGTGCACAAATCGACCCCCAGAAGCAGACCGGTCCGAATCCTGAACTGCCAAAGGCGAAGAGTTTCTTTATGCCGCCGATGCAGGTGCCGGAAGGCACGCCCTGGAAGGCGGGTGAGATGCCCAAAGTGGCTGACGGGCTGAAGATTGAAAAGATCGCTGACAATCTGCAGCATCCGCGTCAGGTCTATGTCCTGCCGAACGACGACGTGCTGGTGGCGGAATCAAACGGCCCGGCCAAACCGACGACCCGGCCGAAGCAGCTCATCATGGGCATCGTACAGAAAGCCTCAGGTAAGGGCGGTGCAGGCGGCAACCGGATTACGCTGCTGCGCAAGGTGAACGGCAAATGGGAGCAGCACCGCTTTATTGAGAATCTGCATTCCCCGTTTGGCATGCAGCTGATTGGCAACACGCTCTATGTCGCCAATGCGGACAGCCTGGTGAAGTTCCCGTATCGCGAAGGGGAAACCGAGATTCGCACCGCGCCGGAAGAGGTGACTGAACTGCCGGGCGGCCCGATTAACCACCACTGGACCAAGGCGCTGCTGGCCAGCCCCGATGGCAGCAAGCTCTATGTCGGGGTCGGTTCCAACAGTAACGTCACCGAGAACGGCATTGGCGCAGAGTATCGCCGTGCCGCGGTGCTGGAAGTGGATGCCGCCACCGGCGCCAGCCGCATCTTTGCCAGCGGGCTGCGCAATCCAACCGGCTTACAGTGGGAACCTCAGAGCGGCAAACTCTGGGCTATCGTCAATGAGCGTGATGAAATCGGCTCGGACCTGGTGCCCGACTACATGACCTCGGTGCAGGACAAAGGGTTCTACGGCTGGCCCTACAGCTACTTTGGTCAGCATGTTGATACCCGCGCCGAACCGCAGCGTCCCGATCTGGTGGCGAAGGCGATCAAACCCGATTACGCCCTGAGCTCACATGTCGCTCCGCTGGGTCTGCTCTTCTATGGCGCAGATAACATGCCGCAGTATCGTGGCGGTGCCTTTATCAGTGAACACGGCAGCTGGAACCGGACACCGTTGAATGGCTACAAAGTGGTGTGGGTGAAATTTGAGAACGGCAAACCGGTGGGGCAGCCGCAGACGGTGGTCTCGGGCTTCCTGACGGATGATCAAAAGCAGGTGCGGGGATTGCCGGTAGGTCTCGCCAGCGACAGAGAGGGGGGTGTGCTGATTGCGGATGACGCAGGGAACACCATCTGGCGGGTCAGCGCCGCCAGGTAACCCGGACGGGTCCGTTTTCACTGCCGGAAAGCAGGCATAAAAAAAGGATTTGGCATCGCGCCAAATCCTTTATTTTTTTGTTCGCTACCCGGCTGGTAACCGCGCTGCGAACGGGGTGCTCAGCACTCTCCACAGAACAGATTGTAAAATGTGCGGCTAAGGATTTCAAGTTTCGCCAAAATACTGTATGTTTATACATGTGTTGAGTGTTGAGCCTCGCCTCATTGTCGACTGGCCGCTCCCAGGGGCACGGTTTTAAAATCCCGGCAGGTATCAGGTGGTGCTGGCCTGTGGCTTTAACCTTGAGTGCCGCTCAGCCCTCTCCACAAAGATGTGCTTAGGCGCCCGGCGGGTAGAGTCAAAGCCCTGGTTGCCGAACAGCGCGCTCCTGTAAAAGGAGAAGGAAAGTGATGGAACTGACTAAGCTGATTCTGGATCTTATCCGGGTCATCTTGCAGATCATCGTTGCCCTTATGCAACTGACCGGTCACGCAGGTTAACCGGAACTTGAAACAAGGCGGAGCTAACCACTCCGCCTTTTTTCTTTGTCAATTCTCTGTCATGCGCAGCGGGTAAGGTGGGGCGACAAAAGCACGCCAGCGGGGCGTGGCTTACCTGACCGGAACGATTATGTCTCTTGCCGCCGTTATGCCTGCCCGGCTTGCGCACACCTGGATCGACGACAGTGTACGGATGCGGGAAACCACTGTGGGACAGCAGTGTGAAATTCTGGCGCACAGCCTGCTGGAATACAGCGAGCTGGGTGACTTCTCCTATGTTGGCGAACACTGCTGCCTGGCGGATACCCGCGTGGGCCGCTTCTGCGCCATCGCGAATCAGGTGCGCATCGGCGCGCCGAATCATCCGATAGATCGCGCCTCACAGCACCGCTTTACCTACTGCCCGGAGTATTATCACGCCAGCGCCCGCCGCGATCAGGGCTTCTTTGCCGCCCGCCGGGCCGACCGGGTGGTGATAGGCAATGATGTCTGGATCGGGCATGGGGTGATTGTGCTGCCCGGCGTGACCGTCGGTGACGGTGCGGTGCTGGCGGCGGGCGCGGTGGTGACCAGAGATGTCGCCCCCTACAGCGTGGTGGGGGGCGTGCCGGCGCGTCCGCTGCGGATGCGCTTTACCCCTGCGATTGCCGCCCGCCTGCAGCGCATAGCCTGGTGGAACTGGCCGCTGGAGAAACTGCTGGCGAACCTGCCTGACTTTCAGCACGGCGATATCGACGCGTTCTGCCAGCGGCACGGAGAGTAGTGAGCAGAATACGCTGAAATGGACCCGCCATCGTCAGCGGGTCATCGCGGAAGGATAATCGACCTGGCGGACCTGTCGTTATCATCACATTTTCGAATGACAGGTTGCCTTGTAACTTTCCGGTGCGCATGACACCATCGATACATGTATAGACATGTATCTTCAACTGTCTTACTGACTGATCTCTTTTTACTCAACGCATCTCTCACTGTTCCAGCGAGGACTCTATGTCGGTCAAACCCTCTGTATCAGACTATCCGGGCGCAGAGAAACCGCGCCTGTCGGAAACCCGCTCGATTGATTACATCCCCTTGCAGGAGCGTCACGGTCATCCCTTCAGTCAGTTTACGCTCTGGTTTGGCGGCAATCTGCAAATTACGGCGATCGTGACGGGTGCGCTGGCTGTCGTACTGGGTGGCGATGTGGTGTGGTCGCTGGCCGGTTTACTGGTGGGTCAGATCTTAGGGGCGGGGATCATGGCCCTGCATGCGATTCAGGGACCGCGCCTGGGCTTACCGCAGATGATTACCAGCCGTATGCAGTTTGGCGTCTTTGGTGCCGTGATCCCGCTGGTGCTGGTCTGTATTATGTATGTGGGCTTTTCAGCCAGCGGGACGGTATTAGCGGGACAGGCGCTGGCCAGACTGATTCACGTCAGCAACGCCACCGGCATGGTGGTGTTCAGCGTCCTGATTGTGGTCATTGCGGTACTGGGTTATCGCGTCATTC
The DNA here is from genome assembly GCF_026104315.1 of Pantoea anthophila. Classification (NCBI taxonomy): domain Bacteria; kingdom Pseudomonadati; phylum Pseudomonadota; class Gammaproteobacteria; order Enterobacterales; family Erwiniaceae; genus Pantoea; species Pantoea anthophila. The sequence goes on along the minus strand of NZ_CP110473.1, from coordinate 2,024,893 downwards.
ATCAGCTGGGAAAACTGGCGAGCGTGATTGGCGTGGCAGCCTTTGCCTATCTATTCATTACCCTGTTCACCACCCATGATTTATCGGCGGTGTGGCAGAACCGGCACTTTACCCTGGCAAATTTTCTGCTGGCGGTTTCTCTCTCTTCCTCCTGGCAAATCGCGTTCTGTCCCTATGTCTCTGACTATTCCCGCTATCTGCCCGCGCAGGTTTCCGCGAAGAAACTCTTCAGTGCCGTCTTTTTTGGCACCGTGCTGGGCACCCAGGCGTCGATGACGCTGGGGGTGATCGTGGCCGCGATTGCCGGCAGCGCGTTTTCAGGCAATGAGGTCGGCTACATTGTGAGTCTGGGCAGCACGGCCACGATGGCGATGGTGATCTATTTCGCGATCTGCTTTGGCAAGATCACCTTTACCACGCTGAATGCCTACGGCAGTTTCATGTCCCTGACCACCATTGTCTCTGGCTTTCGGCAGCAAACGACGCTGAGCCAGGGCGGGCGCATCCTGTTTGTGGTGCTGATGGTCACGCTGGCCTGCGTCATCGCTCTGCTCAGTGAACCGGCCTTTCTGAAATCCTTTACCCACTTCCTGCTCTTTCTGCTGGCGTTCTTTGTGCCCTGGAGCGCCATCAGCCTGACGGATTTCTACCTCGTTACCAAAGGCCGCGTCGATATCCCGGCACTTTCCCGGCCCGAGGGACGCTATGGACGCTGGAACCTCACCGGCATCGTGGTCTACTTTCTGGGCGTGGCGGTGCAGTTGCCGTTTATTGACAACCCTTTGCACCATGGCTCACTGACGTGGATTTTTGCCGGCAATGATGTCTCCTGGATCATCGGCTGGTGTGTCACCGCACTGCTATGGCTCGTCGCCAGCCACTGGGATCGCCGCGGCACGCCCTCTGCGGGATAAAAAAAGCCGCCCTGAGGGGCGGCTTTTTTGACTGTCGTGCTGAGATGGTGCGGGTGCGCCCCAGCGGCTGACCTGTCAGGCAGCAGAAACGTCCGCGGTGCCGCCCTCAGTGTCAGCCACCAGCGGTTTTTCCGGCTGCAGCAGCGTCATGGCCAGCATGCTGCCAAAGGCGATAAGCGCCGTCACGGTGAACATCGCGTTATAGCCGTAATACTCCGCCAGCCAGCCGCACAGCATCGGTGAGATAATCGCCGCCAGATTGGCAATCGCCAGCGTCATGCCGCTGAAGGTGCCTACCGAGGCTTTCGGGCTGACATCGATCACCACCGACCAGTAGACATTATTCACCAGCGCATTGAGTGCGTTGCCCAGGGTCATCAGCGCAATAATGCCTGCGGCCGACTGCATATAGGGGATCGCCATAAAGCAGCAGGCGGTGCCGCAGAGCGTCACGGCGGCGAACAGGTTGCGCGCCAGCCGCAGGTTATGGAAGCGCGCCAGCAGCGCGTCGGCGATGCGGCCGCCCAGCAGGACCGTCAGGCAGGCACCGCTCCATGGGATCATCGCCACGTACCACAGCGAGTGCAGATCGTAGTGGAAATTATCCTGCAGATATTTCGGCATCCAGGTCACCAGCGTGAAGGTGATGTAGAGGAAGGAGAAATAGCCCAGCGCGTTGCAGACCAGCGTCCGGCTGGTGAAAAAGCGCCACCAGGGCAGCGGCACACTGTCGGCCGCGCTGCGGCGCTGCCCGGCGTGGATCAGCGCGCGCTCGGCCGGATTGGTGGCGGCGCTCTTTTCCGGGCTGTCGCTGAAGGTCCGGGCAAACAGCGCCATCGCCAGCAGGGAAAAGACCCCCAGCAGAATAAACATCATGCGCCAGTCATGGGTCAGCAGCAGCAGGCCCACGGCGATTGGGGCGGTCAGCAGCGCGCCGACCTGGGTCGAGAGCAGGCCGATGCCCAGCGCAAAGCCACGCTCGTTGTCGGGTGCCCAGTGGGCAATCGCCTTGTTCATTAGCGCGTAGGCCGGGCCTTCGGAAAAGCCGAACAGAATGCGCAGGGCGGCAAAGCCCATAATGGCTGAGCCGCCAAACAGTGCCATACCGAGCTCACCCGCCCAGGCGGTGGCGATCTCCAGTAACGACCAGAGTACGCCCGCCAGCAGCCAGACTTTTTTGGTGCCGATGCGGTCAGCCAGAAACCCGCCGCACAGCGAACCAAACAGATAGCCAAAGCCAAAGTAGCCCAGCACGGCGCCGAGCTGCACCTTACTGAAATGGTATTCTGCCGCAATGGCGTTGGCTGCAAATGAGAGGGCGCCGCGATCGATATAGTTAATCAGCGCGATCAGGAACAGCAGTGAAAATATGGTGTAACGGTAACGGCTGGGTGTCATCTCACTTCTCCTGATTGATAGTTTCAGGAGATCTGAAGCAAAATTGATGCCGGAAAAGCGCATCGCCCGGCAAAGCCCGGCAGGCCGGTGAGCCCGCCCGCCACATCAGGCAGTGATCGCGCTAATTATTCGCCTGCGCATCAATGCAGTGCAGTCACTGCCTGCCGATGGGGAGCCTCAGGCCGCGTTATGGTGAGTCGTGCTGACGTGTGGCAGGGGAACCACAACCGCGACCACTGCGGCATCAGAACCCGGCTTTGCCGGTGGCATTTCGCCAACGTGCTGCAGGATCTGCTGCTGATAGGTTGCATCTTCCACCGTGGTCTGTTCACCCAGCAGTACGCCCGCCTCATTCACGTTTTTGCCTTCGACTTTCATTTTATGTGTGGCGCTGGCCAGCATCCATTCATATTCAATATCAACGTGTCCGCTATCAATACAGCGAATGCCGTGCTGACTTAAATCATAAGCCAGCACGGTAGCGGTCGGGCCTAATGAAATTAAGACCAGATCAAAGCTGAGCGCCTGCGCTAATACCGTGTCAAAAAGACGATCGTAAACAGAAAAGGCATTACGGTTCAGCGTGGTAATACGTTTCACCTCCAGGGCACCATCCAGTAAATCGTTGCCTAATCCCAGACGTGTTCCGCTGCCTTCGACAATTAATACCCGGCGGCCCTTATAGAGCTGTTTAAATTTATCAAATATCGTCCGGGATAACTGTTTGCCTTTATAGTCGTGATAAGGGCGGGTCACGGAAGTATTTCCATAGCGGTACTGCCTATTCAGCAGCGCGTCATAATGCCTGAAATAAAAGGATTTATGGAAGAACCAGAAGAGGGCCGATCCACTGCGCATATTACGGGTGGTGCGAAAGGCATCGGGCAGGCAGATCAGACAGTTCGGGTTGGCCTGCGGCTCCTGCTGCAGCAGGGCCTTGAGCCGCGCAGAGAGGTTCGGATCAAAGGGCTGAAAGCCGATGTTTTTATACCAGGTCATCTCCAGTTCACCGTCACCATAACGGGCCAGCGATAATTGAGGATTACGCAATAACAGGTCAATCGTCTCTTCTATCGACATAACAGAATAACGTTTTACCCGCGCCTGGGCGGCAGGGTAACGAATCGCGGCGTGTATAAATTTAAACGGAAAACGAAGCTTGCGATAAATCGCATTCAATGCGGACATAATTACCTGCCTGAGTTATTGCTGCATGAAAAAAATCCTGCCTGATGGCCGGATAAATCGAAAAGATAATGCTGATATATATCACAGATAAATTAAGCGGCAGGCTGCGGAAAGTCTGAAATCGTTTTCAGCGCCGGAATGCCTTCCTGCATTAATGTATTAATTATTGCTTTCCGGCCGGTTAAACAGGGCGGTGATAAATGTCTGTCCCGAATAAACGGGCGAAAAATAATTTCGCGCTGCGCCAGTCGGGGCTCGCTGGCGAATAAAGGATACGGAACAGTCGCGTTGCCAGTTTCAGCAATAAGATTAAACCCTGAACAGGGATTAAAAAGCATTATGATTATTTGACACTCCTTTTAATTCAGCGATGACGCATAAGTGAGCATTACTGAAGCCCGGCTTGTCTGATATTTCTCCACTTTTGAACAAAAGGTGCGATAACCTGCGGCCTGAGGTTAATTTATTGTGATGAATATCGCGTTATTGTCCCTTCCGGAAGCAGAAAAAGCGGCAATACCGGTCTGGATCGGGTGCGGTTAAATAAAATTCATTAATGATTTACGTCTGTACACGTTTTTACATATTTCATGTGTAAGTTAAAATCTCGTTGAAATTATGTTTCACGTTTAACGTTTCTGACGCCGCTAATGACCCGAGGAAGGATCATGATCAATAAAATAACCAGTATAATCATGGTGATATTTGCTATTGCCCTGATTTACATGGGAGGACAACTCCTGCTGGCAGGAGGCAGCGCATTTTATGCGCTGATGGGTGTGGGCGTGCTGCTTAGCGCAGTTCTGCTGTGGATGAAAAAACGCAGCGCGCTGACACTCTATGCGCTGCTGATGTGGATCACACTGTTCTGGATGATCCGGGAAGTGGGCTTCGATAAGTGGCAGTGGATCCCGCGCGGGGATCTGTTCGGGGTGCTCGGCGTCTGGCTGGCGCTGCCCTGGGTGGTACGTCCTCTGTTTCAGGGACAGCGCCGCTTTCATCCTTTCCTGGGCGGCTCGGTTATTGTGATGCTGCTGCTGGTCGCCGGCCTCTGCTTCTACGATCCGCTGCCGCAGCAGGGGACCATCACGACAGCCCGTAACAGTTCCGTCACCGGCGGCGCGGATGAGGAGTGGCGCGCCTATGGCGGGACAGCGGAGGGTCAGCGTTTTTCGGCGCTGAAACAGATCACCAAAGATAACGTGAAAAATCTGGAAGTGGCATGGACCTATCACACCGGCGATCTGCGTCAGGAGGGCGATGCCACCGAGTACACCTTTGAAGCGACGCCGCTGAAAGCTAATGGCATGCTCTACTTCTGTACGCCGCACAACGAAGTGCATGCGCTTGACCCGGAAACCGGGTCGGTGAAATGGAAAGCCGTCCCGGATAAAAACCGCTCCTGGCTGCAGCAGCATCAGACCTGTCGCGGTGTGAGCTACTTCGATGCCGGTCAGCAGGCGCAGCAGGCGACGGAAAGGGCACCGGCCCTCTGCCGCAAGCGAATTTTTAACGCCACCACCGATGCCCGCCTGCGGGCGCTGGATGCGGATACCGGCAAACCCTGCGCTGACTTCGGCAACAACGGTGAGGTGGATCTGCGCGCTAATATGGGCGAGCTGCGCCCGCACGCACTGATGCAGACGGCCGCACCGCTGGTGGCCGGTAATCTGGTGATCGTGGGTGGTTCGGTCATGGATAACGGGTTCAACACCGGCAATCCGTCAGGTGTCATCCGTGCCTATGATGCGGTCACCGGGCGTCTGGTGTGGAACTTCGATCCGGCTAACCCGGAAAAGAGCGCGCCTGTTGCTGACGCGGTCATCTATCCGCAGGATACCCCGGTCGCCTGGGCAACCCTGAGCGCCGACCTGAAGAACGGTCTGGTCTACGTACCCTTTGGTAATGCTTCACCGGATGAAGTCGGCACGGCTCGCGATCCGGCCAGCAATACCGAGAAATTCCGTGATGCGCTGGTGGCGCTGGATCTGAAAACCGGTGCTTTCAGATGGCGTTATCAGAGCTCAAATCACGACCTCTGGGACCGCGATAATCCGTCGCAGCCCTCGCTGGTGGACATCAGCTATCAGGGCAAGCCACAACCGGCGGTGATCCTGCCGACCAAAACCGGCAACCTGTTTGTGCTGAACCGTCTGACCGGCGAGCCGGTTTATCCGGTTAAGCAGGTGAAGGTCTCCACGGACGGTATCCCGGGCGAGCAGTATGCGGCAACCCAGCCGGTTTCCGGCCTGAACTTCATTCCGCAGCCGCTGACGGAGAGCGCCATGTGGGGCATTACGCCGTTTGACCAGATGGCCTGCCGCATCACGTTCCGCGAGCTGCGCTACGATGGCAATCCGTGGACGCCGCCAACGGAAAAAGGATCGCTGATCTTCCCCGGCAACATCGGTGTCTTTAACTGGGGCTCTGTCGCTGTCGATCCGCAGCGTCAGATGCTGATAGCGGCCCCGGTGCGTCTGGCCTACAAATACAACCTGATTAAACGCACGCCGGAAACGGAAACGCAGCGGACCTTCACCAAAGATGGCACGCCATACTGGAATGAGAACTTCCACGGTGACTACGCGATCCATATTCAGCAGATGGCTTCCGGGCTGGGCATTCCCTGCATTGCGCCGCCGTGGGGGCGGATGGTGGGGGTGGATCTCACTACCGGTAAAACCGCGTGGCTGCGCCGCGTCGGCACCACCAAAAACCTGAAGACCAGTTTCCTGCCCGGCCGCTTCCCGCTGGGATTCCCGATGGGCATGGTGGCGCACGGTGGGCCGCTGCTGACGGCGGGTGATCTGGTGTTCCACGGTGCGACGGCGGATAACTTCTTCCGGGCTTACGACAGCACCACCGGCGAACTGCTGTGGCAGACGGAGCTGAGTGCCGGTGCGCAGGCCACGCCATCGACCTTTATGGGTAAAGATGGCCGGCAGTATGTGGTGATTGCGGCGGGGGGGCATGGCTCGCTCGGCACCACGGCGGGCGACAGCGTGGTCGCTTTCCGCCTGAAGTAACCTCAGAGACTGAGCGCCATACGGGCGCTCAGTTTTTTTTACTTTTCTGTCCGCCCGATTCGCCCTCTCTCTCTGCATTACAACCCGTTGTATTACCTTTCTATTCTTCAAGCAAAACCTGCCTGACCGATGATACCGTATCGAAACTATTTCGTGACAGCGCTCGCGGTTTAGCGATTTGCCTGGCCTGTCCGACTTGCGCATTGAGCCGCGAAGCGTAGAGTAAACCATAACTTCACAACTAATCGTGAATATGAAAAGTACTTCACAATACGCACTCTGAAGGATTGACGCTCATGTCGGAACTGAAATTTGCTACCCGTCTTAACTCTTTCGCCTCGGGGGCGCACCTCTACTGGCCCGGCCAGCAGGGCAAGCCCTCGGTACTGCAGATGGTGGCCCGTGCAGGCAAGGTTAAAGGTCTGACGCATCTCGACCTTAACTATCCGCAGCATCTCACCAGCGACATTCCCACGCTGCGCCAGGCGATCAGCGATGCGGGTCTGGCGGTCAACGGGATGCAGATGCGCTGGGATGCGCCCCAGTTCAAAATTGGCGCGTTCACTCATCCTGACGCCAGAGTGCGTCGCGAAGCGATCGAGCTGACCAAACGCGGTATCGACGCCGGTCGGGAGTTTGGTTCCCGGCTGATGACGCTGTGGATGGGGCAGGACGGTTTCGATTACTGCTTTCAGGCGGACTATAAGAAGATCTGGGAGGATGCCGTCAGCGCGGTGCGTGAGGTGGCGGAGTACGCCCCGGATGTGGATGTCAGCATTGAATATAAGCCCAACGAGCCGCGCGCCTACAGCATCTTTCCCAACGCTACCACCTGTCTGCTGGCGGTGGAAGAGGCGGGCTGCGCCAATCTGGGGATTACTCTGGATTTTGCTCACGTGCTGTTTGCCAATGAGATCCCGGCCTTCGCCGCCGCGATGGTGGCACGCCGCTCGCGGCTGCTGGGGCTGGACCTGAATGATGGCTGGGGCAAACGCGACGACGGGCTGATGGTCGGCTCAGTCAATCCGCGCGCCACGCTGGAGTTTCTCTGGCAGATGCAGCGCGACGGCTACCGCGGTGCCTACTACTTCGATACGTTCCCGGATGCCAGCGGCCTTGACCCGATTCGGGAAGCGGAAAGCAATATCGCGACCGTCACCCGCTTGCTGAGGTTGTGTGACCAGCTGCATGGCAACGCGGCATTACTGGCGGCCATCGAGCGTCAGGATGCGGTTGCCTCCCAGCAGATCGTCAATGACATCATGCTGGCGCGATAACAGCCCGCTTCTGCGTAACCTGAGTCTGTAGAACAAAAAACGTTACCCACACCCTGAGAATAAAAAAATGAAAAAACGCCTGCTTGCTCTTATCGCCTCCTCACTGCTCTGCAGCACCGTCTATGCGGCAGACCTGGCCCCGTTGCAGTCAGATACGGAACCGGATCGTACCGACTGGACGCAGCTCGACAGCAAATATGGTGCCCTGCCAAAAGTCGACAAGGCGCTGAAGATTGGCGGGGTGTCAAAAACCCTGACCAATGAATACTGGCGCTCACTCGGCCAGGGCTACCAGAACGCAGCAAAGAAATATGGCATCACGGTGGCTTATCAGGCGGCGGCTAATGAAGACGATCAGCTTGGTCAGCTGTCGATTGCGGAAACCCTGATCTCGCAGGGCTTCAACGGCCTGCTGGTCTCGCCGCAGACCGACATTAACCTGCAACCTGCGCTGGAGAGCGCCAGCAGTAAAAATATTCCGGTGGTCAACGTCAATGACGCTGTGATGCCGGATGCGCGCTACTACGTCGGCAACGTCCAGAAAGATAACGGCGTGCGCGTGGCGAAATGGTTCATTCAGCACCATCCGCAGGGCGGCAAAGTGGCGGTCATTGAAGGGCAGCCGGGGGTGTATGCCGCCGGTCAGCGAACCCGTGGATTTAAAGAGACGCTGGACAGCGCCGGGAAGTTCACCATTGTCGCCAGCGTGCCGGCGAACTGGAGTCGCGAGCAGGCCTTTAATGCCGCGTCGACCATTCTGCAGCAGCACCCTGATCTGATCGGCATCTACGCCAACAACGACACGATGGCGCTGGGCGTGGTGGAAGCGGTGCGTGCGCAGAACAAAGCGTCACAGGTGGCGATCTTTGGCACCGACGGCATTTCTGATGCTTACGCCTCGATTAAACGCGGTGAACTCACCGGCACGGTAGACAGCTTTCCGGTTCTTACCGGTGAAGTGGCAATGGACGTCATGATCCGTCTGATCAACGGTCAGAAGCTGTCGCGTGTGGTTTCAACGCCTCAGGCGCTGATCACCAAAGAGAATGTCGACGCGTTCTCAACCAAAGATAACGCGCGGTTGCGTCAGCTGCTGGTTCAGCAATAAGTCAGCGGGAGCGGGTATGGAACAGTTTCGCTTAATGATGCGCGGCATCAGTAAAAGTTACGGTAACGCCGCCGCGCTGCAGGATGTCGATTTTACGGTGCGGCCCGGCGAGGTGCATGCGCTGATCGGAGAAAATGGCGCGGGCAAGTCGACGCTGCTGAACATCCTCTCCGGCGTACGCGGTGCGGATAGCGGAGAGATCAGTGTCAACGGCAACCGGGTTCAGATCCGCAGCCCCCTCAGTGCCCGGCAGGCCGGCATTGCGATGATCCATCAGGAGTTGCAGCACGTTCCGGAGCTCTCCGTCGCGCAGAACATGTTTCTGGGTCGTCCGATAACCTGCGCCGGAGGCTTATGGGTGAATAAAAAAGCGCAGCTGGCGCGGGCTGCGCTGATCCTGAAGACGCTGGATCCCACTATCGATCCCGATACGCCGATCCGGAATCTCAAAGTGTCGCAGCAGCAGATTGTTGAGATTGCCCGTGCGCTGCTGGACGACGCAAAAATCATCGCGATGGATGAGCCAACCTCCAGCCTGACGCCACGGGAGTTTGACCGTCTGGCCGAGCTGATTGGCGATCTGAAGTCGACGGGCGTTTCGCTGATCTACGTGTCGCACAAGATGAATGAGATTTTCCGGGTCTGCGACCGCGCGACCATTATGCGTGACGGTAAGCAGGTGGGCGTGGTCAATATCCGTGAGGAGAATGAAGAGAGCATCGTCGCGAAGATGGTCGGACGGAAGATCGACAAACTCCATCATCAGACGTTTGTCAGCGATCGCGAAGTGCTGCGGGTCGAGGATCTGACGCGCGGCAACGAGGTGGTTGGGGCGAACTTCAGCGTCCGCGCTGGCGAGGTGCTGGGGATCGCCGGGCTGGTCGGCGCAGGTCGCACTGAACTGCTGAAGCTGATTGCCGGTATTGACCGGCGCACGCGCGGCTCAGTGAGCGTCAACGGCAACCCGGTGCAGAACCACAACGTGCGCGCCGCCATTAAGGCGGGCATTGGTCTGGTGCCGGAAGATCGCAAAAAAGAGGGCATCATCAAAGAGCGGGCCGTGAAGATGAATATGGCGCTGCCGTCGATGCACCGTTTCACGTCGGCGGGGCTGACGAACCAGGCCCGGCTCGATCGGGAAGCGCTGAGCGTAATGGGCGATCTGAAGCTGCGCCCGCTCGATATCGAAAAAACCATCGGCACGCTGAGCGGCGGTAATCAGCAAAAGGTGATCATCGGCCGCTGGGTGGCGGCGGACGCCAATGTCTTTCTGTTTGATGAGCCGACGCGTGGCATCGACATTGGCGCCAAGTCTGAGATCTATCATCTGATTGAAAAGCTGGCGCAGTCGGGCAAAGCCATTGTGGTGGTCTCATCAGAGATGACCGAGATTATGCGCATCTCAGACCGGGTGCTGGTGATGCGGGAAGGGCGGATCACCCGAGAGCTTACCGGCAGCGCCATCACCGAAGAGAACATTGCCCGTTATGCCATTAAAGAGAGCGACCAGCCTGCCTGACCGCTTACCTGACATTCACTAAGGTGATAACTATGACCACTCAGACCTCTACCGGGCCGGATACCCGTCCTGCGCTGCGGCTTAAATTTAACGTACGGGATGCCGGTACCTTAATCGGCTTACTGATTATCGTGGTGACATTTTCGTTTCTGTCGCCGGTCTTTTTCACACTGCCAAATCTGCTGAATATTCTGCAGCAGTCCTCGATCAACGCCCTGATTGCACTGGGCATGACGCTGGTGATCATCTCCGGCGGGATTGACCTTTCGGTCGGCCCCACCGCGGCTCTCTCGGCGGTGCTGGGGGCGACCCTGATGGCGTCGGGTGTACCGGTGCCGCTGGCGATCCTCGCCACGCTGGGCGTCGGCGCGATGTGTGGTCTGTTCAGCGGGTCACTCATCGCTTATGCCGGGTTACAGCCGTTTATTGTGACACTGGGTGGCCTGTCGCTGTTCCGGGCCATTGCGCTGATCTTGACCGGCGGAAATCCGGTTTTCGGTATTCCGCTGACGTTTCGCAGCCTGATCAACAGCACGATTTTAGGTATCCCGACCCCCATCGTGATTGTGGCGATCATCGCGCTGCTGCTGTGGACGGTCATGAATAAAACCCCGCTGGGGGAATATATTCTGGCGATTGGCGGCAACGAAGAGGCGGCACGGGTCGCCGGTGTGCCCGTGAAGCGCACCAAGGTGACGGTTTACATCTTCTCCGGCCTGCTGGCCTCACTGGCCGCGCTGATTCTGATTGGCCGTCTGGGCGCTGCCGAGCCAACCATCGGTAACCTGTGGGAGCTGGACGCTATCGCGGCGGCGGCCATTGGTGGGGCTTCACTGATGGGGGGGAAAGGGAGCATTTTCGGGACGCTGATTGGCGTAGTGATCCTCGGCGTGCTGCGTAATGGCTTGACCTTGCTGAATATTCAGGCCTTTTACCAATTGCTCGCTACCGGCCTTATTATTATCATAGCGATGTTGATTGACCGGGCGACCCGAGGCAGGTAATGAAGCAAGATCCGCGAGCCATTGGTGCTCAGATTCGTATGCGTTTGCCCCAGCTGACGCCGTTAGAACGTCGGGTGGCTGAGGCCATCATTGCCCGAACCGACATTACCGAGCAGTCATCCTTAAAAGAGATTGCGCAGGAGAATAATGTCTCTGAAGCGATGATCGTTAAGATCACCAAAAAGCTTAACTTCACCGGCTTCAGACATTTCAGAAGTGGTCTGATCTATTACAACCAGTCTGAAGTAGCGGGGCTGCATGCGGAAATTGAGCCGGATGATTCGTCGGAGCAGTTGCTGGCCAAAGTGTTCAGAACCTCAATCCAGGCGATTGAAGAGACCTTATCAATTCTGGATGTTTCTGAGTTCAATCGGGCGGCGGACATTATCTTTAAAGCGCGTCATATCGATCTCTATGCCGTTGGCGGTTCTGCCGCCGTCGCGCGGGATCTGTCACACAAGATGCTGAAGATAGGCATCAAGTCGACCGCCTATGATGACGCCCATATCATGCTGATGTCAGCCGCCGTGTTATCTGATGACGATGTGGTTATCGCCATCAGCCACTCGGGTGCAACACGCGCAGTGAACGATCCGGTCAAACTGGCGGGAAGAAATGGTGCGAAAGTGATCGCCATTACCAACTACGCCGAATCGCCGATCGCGCAGAGTGCGCATGTGGTCCTCAATTCAACCTCTCAGGGATCGCATCTGTTGGGTGAAAACGCCGCGTCACGCATCGCCCAGCTCAATATTCTGGACGCGCTGTTTGTCGCTATCGCCAAGAAAGATCTGAAGCGGGCGGAGAAGAACCTGATGAAAACCCAGCATGCGGTTCAGGATCTGCGGGAATTCTAGCTATGAGCAAAATTGCAGTCACCGGCAGTCTTCATTACGACATTATGCTGGACGCGCCTCATCGTCCGGAGAAAGGCGAAACGGTGATGGGCAGTGCCTGTCACTATAAGTCTGGCGGCAAGGGCGGAAATCAGGCGGTGGCGGCGGCCCGGGCGGGGGCTGCGGTGCGGTTCGCCGGTTCGGTGGGACGCGATCAGCAGGGCCAGTTTCTGCGGGACTTTCTGCAGCAGGCTGGCGTCGATTGCACGGCGGTGAGTGTGATCGAGGCGATACCTTCCGGTATGAGTGTCGCGATTACCGATGCCGAAGGGGATTACGGTGCCGTCGTGGTGTCCAATGCCAATCAGCACATTCCGCTGGAGACTTTCGAACAGCCAGGCTTCTGGCAGGATGTCTCACTGCTTGTGCTGCAAAACGAGGTGCCGGAAACGGTCAATCTCTGTGCGGCCCGGGCGGCGCAACAGCGAGGGATTAGGGTCTGCGTCAATGCCGCGCCCGCACGCCCCCTGTCGGCGGCGTTTGAAGCGTGTATCGACCTGCTGGTGGTCAATGCCATTGAAGCGCGCGATATGTGCGGGATAAGCGTACAGGATCTGACGTCAGCCCGCGCGGCCGCGGAATCGCTGGCGGGACGCTTTGCCAGGGTGGTCGTGACCGCAGGGGAACACGGCGTCGCTTTCAGCGAGGCGGGAGAGACGCACACGCTGGTGGCGCAGAAGGTGACGCTGGTCAGCACCCATGGTGCCGGGGACTGTTTTGTCGGCGTGTTGTGTCAGCGTCTGAGCATCGGGGCAACGCTGAGAGAAGCGGCAGAAGAGGCTAACCGAGCGGCTGCCGAACACGTTTCCCGGCAGCCACAATGATCGAGACGTGTGCCACGTCACTGACGTGGCACACAAATTCCATCAGCCGCCGACCTTCACTACGGTCTTGCCGAAGTTTTTGCCGTTCAGCATATCGATAAACGCCTGTGGCGCGTTCTCTAATCCCTCAATCATGTGCTCGCGATAGTGGATCTTTTTGCTCTCCACCAGCGGCGTCATCGCCTTCAGAAACTCAGGGTAGCGGTCGCCGTAATCCTGGAAGATGATAAAGCCCTGCATACGGATACGACGTTTCAGGATACCCGCCATGATCAGAGAGGTTCTGTCCGGGCCTTCCGGCAGCTCGCGCTGGCTGTACGCCGACACCAGACCACAGACCGGCACGCGCGCGGCGGTGTTCAGCAGGGGGAACACGGCATCAAAGACTTTACCGCCCACGTTTTCGAAATAGATATCGATGCCATCCGGGCAGGCGTTCTTCAGCTGCTCTTCAAAGTCAGCACTGTGGTGATCGAGGCAGGCATCAAAGCCCAGGGTTTCGATGGCATAACGGCATTTTTCTTCACCGCCCGCCACACCGACCACGCGACAGCCTTTCTGTTTCCCCAGCTGACCCACCGTTGCGCCGACCGGACCGGTTGCGGCGGCGACCACCAGGGTTTCACCGGCTTTCGGCTGGCCGATGTCCATCAGGCCCATATAGGCGGTAAAGCCTGGCATACCGAGAATGCCCAGCGCCCAGGAGGGGTTGGGCAGGTCGTTGCCCAGCTTCGCGATCTCTTTGCCATCGGAAACGGCATACTCCTGCCAGCCATTCTGCGACAGGACCCAGTCGCCTTTCTGAAACTCGCTGTTTTTTGATTCGGCCACCTGACAGACGGTGCCGCCCACCATCGGCTGATCCAGCTCTGCTGGCGGGGCGTAGGATTTCCCCTCATCCATCCGGCCACGCATGTAGGGATCGAGCGACAGGTAGATCGTCTTCAGCAGAATTTCACCCTCTTTCAGTTCCGGCACGGGCTGAGCCACATGGCGGAAATTCTCTTTGGTCGGCTCGCCGTGTGGGCGTGAAGCCAGTAACCAGGCGTGATTCTGAGGCGCGTGTTCAGTCATATTGTCATCCTTTTATGGCCTGGCAATGCACAGGGCATCGCCGTATGAATACCGAAAAAGTGTAGATGACGGAGAGGGGAATGCCTTTAGCACGATGAGCGGCAATCTGCTGCCCGCCATCAGCCAGCGCAGCCTTGCGGACGGGGCGACACTGCGTCTGTCAGGCGATGACGGCCCCTTGCCCGGACGGCGTGATATTCACATTCGCTTGCAAAATCGCGCCCTGATTAATCTGCTTCACGCGATTCTGCAGCGCATCCGGGGCCACGGGACGGGCGGATGAGTGTGATAGAACTCAGTAAACAGAGAGGAGAGAGAACCATGCACATTCAGCACATGCGAATCGCACGGCCGGTAACCAGCCTGACAGAAATGTCTCAGCGCTATTGTCACGGGTTAGGATTGCAGAAAATCGGTGCCTTTACCGACCATGAGGGATTCAGTGGCGTGATGCTGGGCGCGCCGGGTCTGGCCTGGCATCTGGAATTTACGCAGTCACTTACGCATCCCCTGACGCCGTCACCGTCGCAAGAGGATCTGCTGGTGCTTTACCTGCCGCATCGGCCTGACTGGCTGGCCCGTTGCGCTGCGATGGATAAGGCAGGATTCCGGCGGGTGCCTTCTTTTAATCCTTACTGGGATCGGCAGGGCGTGACATTCAGTGACGATGATGGTTATCGTGTGGTGATTCAGCATGCAGCCTGGCATGTCGAAAGCTGATCTTTTAATGAAACGGAGTGTCCCCTGAACATACTTTGCTTCCACACCGCGGCCAGTAACATTGCGATTTTTGATGCTGCTGCCGCCTCGCTGGTGCGTCACACCCCGCCGCTGAATCATCTGGTCATGCCTGCACTGCTGGCTGAGGCCGAAGAGCGCGGCGGGATGGACAGTGACTTACGTCTCAGGATGGCCCGGCTGATTGAGGGCGTGCTGCCGCAGTTTGATGCCATTCTGATCACCTGTTCGACGCTGGCCCCGGTAGCCGACGCTTTCCCCGTGCAGGAAAGGGTCATGCGCACCGACAGAATGCTGGCGGAGGCGCTGCATCGCCAGGCGGGGCTTGCGGTGGCGCTCTGCGCGGCAGAATCGACCGTGGCGGCCACCCGGGCGCTGTTCTGTCAGCCCGGCACGCAGGTGAAGACGGAGCTGGTGGCGGGGGCATGGGATGCCTTTAAGGCGGGTAACACGACCCGCTATTTTGACCTGATTGCGGCGGCGGCAGAACGGGCCTATCAGCAGGGCGCGGTGGCGGTGGCTCTGGCGCAAAGCTCAATGACGCCGGTGGCACAGCGGTTTCCCGCCACACAGCGTCCGCTCACCGGCCCCGATCTGGCGCTGCAGGCCTGCTACGATCTCAGATAACCGTGACACCCTGCCGGGTCAGCGCCTGCTGTAACGGCTCAT
The DNA here is from genome assembly GCF_026104315.1 of Pantoea anthophila. Classification (NCBI taxonomy): domain Bacteria; kingdom Pseudomonadati; phylum Pseudomonadota; class Gammaproteobacteria; order Enterobacterales; family Erwiniaceae; genus Pantoea; species Pantoea anthophila. The sequence goes on along the minus strand of NZ_CP110473.1, from coordinate 2,009,258 downwards.
CCGGCGGCGTTTCAACGACCAGGGTTGAGGCAAGCGACAATCCGCCAATGGCAAAGGGAGAGGCGGCGTTCAGCTTCTCTGCTGACGCCAGCACCACGGTTTCCGCTGCGCGTCCGGCTAATGCTCGCTTCACGGTGGCCTCTTCAAAATTACCGGTGGTCAGCCCGGCAGCCGGGTGCACACCGGTGACACCCATAAAGAAGAGATCGGCGTTGATGCGACTTATCGACTCCAGCATTGCGGCGCCCACCGTCACCACGGAGTGTTTATAGAGCTGCCCGCCAATCAGGATAATCTCCACCTGCGAATGATCGACCAGCGCCAGTGCCACGCTCGGGCTGTGCGTCACGGCGGTAAAGCTCAGCGTCGGCGGTAAGCGTCGCACCAGTTCCGCGCTGGTGGTGCCGCCATCAATGAGTACGATCTGCCCCGGCTGGATCAGCGAAACCGCCTTTTGCGCGATCGCCTGCTTCGACGCGGTCTGCACGTTTTTGCGTGTTTCAAAGGTGCCCAGCGCGGCAGAGACCGGCAGGGCACCGCCATGCACCCGCTGCAGCAATCCCTCCGCCGCCAGCTCACGCAGGTCACGGCGGATGGAGTCCTCAGAAAGGCCGAACCGCTGGCTGAGCTCGCGCGACTGCACCTGTTTTTCACGGGCGAGCAGCGCCAGTATTGCCTGTTTCCGCTGGCTGGAAAGCATCGTTGTCCTCTGCATGATTTTTCTTGAATGTGCACGATTGTGCATGATAGCGTGAAGGCTGTCTATCACTCCCGGAGCCTGTCATGCCGCAAGCCTCTTCCCGTGTGCGTATCCTCAATGAGCAGTTGCTGTCAGATAACTGGTATACCCTGAAAAAATATACGTTCTCACTGCTGCGCCGCGATGGTCGCTGGCAGGAGCAGAGCCGTGAAGCCTATGACCGTGGTAACGGCGCGGCGATTCTGCTCTACAACCGTGAAAAACGCAGCGTGGTGCTGACCCGCCAGTTCCGTTTCCCCATCTTCCTTAATGGACACGATGGCTTCCTGATCGAGGCGGCGGCTGGCCTGCTGGATAACGCGTCGCCGGAAGCCCGGATTGTGGCAGAAGCCGAAGAGGAGACCGGATATCGGGTAACCCGGGTAGAGAAGGTGTTTGAAGCCTTTATGAGTCCCGGCTCCGTTACCGAGAAGCTCTATTTCTTTATTGCCGAATATGGGGATCAGCCGCGTAGCGGTGAGGGCGGCGGCATCGAAGAGGAGGGCGAGGATATTGAGGTGCTGGAGCTTGATTTCGACCAGGCGCTCAGGGCGATTGACCAGGGCGAAATTATGGATGCCAAGACCATCATGCTGCTGCAGCATCTGCGGCTGAAGGGCATTTTATAAGTTAACCGGCAGACCCCTGTATAAGCGGTCTGCCGGGAAAGGCTTACTGATCCTGGGTCAGAATGCCTTTTACGTCATGCGGTTCGGAGCGCAGATACTGAGGTGGCACCTGCACCTTGCCATCCAGCGCGGCGGCCGCATGCCATGGCCAGCGCGGGTCGTAGAGGATCCCGCGCGCCAGAGCCACCAGATCGGCTTCGCCCTGTTGCAGCAGATCCTCGGCCTGCTGTGGCTCAGTGATCAGGCCGACCGCGATCACCGGAACGGAAACCTGCGAACGGATATCGCGGGCAAACGGAACCTGGTAATTAGGGCCGACGCTGATTTTCTGATCTTCCGACAGTCCGCCACTGGAGACATGGATATAGGCGCAGTTCAGCGCTTCCAGCTCACGCGAGAAGGCGATGGACTGGTTGATTTCCCAGCCGCCTTCGACCCAGTCCGTCGCGGAAATGCGAACGCCTACCGGCAGTGAGGCCGGAACCGCGTCACGAACCGCCCTGAACACTTCCAGCGGAAAGCGCATACGGTTCTCCAGCGATCCGCCATATTCATCGGTGCGCTGGTTCGACAGCGGAGAGAGGAACTGATGCAGCAGATAGCCGTGCGCGGCATGGACTTCGATAAGATCCAGCCCCAGACGCTCTGCACGCAGGGCGCTCTCCACAAAGGCCTGCTTCACCCGGGCCAGGTCATCGGCGCTCATCGCGACCGGTCTGACTTCATCCGCGCTGTAGCTCACGGCTGACGGGGCAATGGTCTGCCAGCCGCCGGCATCCGGTGCAATCTGTTTGCCGCCTTCCCAGGGCACCGCGCACGACGCTTTACGTCCGGCATGGCCCAGCTGAATGCCCACCGGAATCGAGGAGTAGCGGCGCACATCCTCCAGCACCGTTTTCAGTGCGGCTTCATTCTCATCATTCCACAATCCGAGATCGCCGGGAGAGATGCGGCCAATGTCTTCTACCGCCGTGGCTTCGATAATCATCAGGCCTGCGCCGGAAAAAGAGAGCTGACCCAGGTGGATGCGGTGCCAGGCTGTAGCATTACCGGCTTCGGCTGAGTACTGGCACATCGGCGCAATCACAATGCGGTTATCCAGCGTAAGGTCGCCCAGTGAGACAGTGGAAAAAAGTTGGCTCATGTGATCTCCATGGTGTTATGACGAATGTGACAGGCAATAACTATAGCGGGGGATTGAGGAGACCGTGGGTAATGCAACGTGACATTTTGTGATTGTGTCCCGGCGTCGGGGAGCAAAAGACCCTGCTGCGACAGCCACAGGGTCTGAAGCGTAACGTTACACCTGCGCCATTCCGCCATCGACAAACAGTTCTGTCGCATTGATAAAGCTGGCGGCATCTGACGCCAGGAAGGCAACGGTTCTGGCCACCTCCTGCGGCTCACCCAGGCGACCCAGCGGTATCTGCGCAGCCAGCGCATTAAACAGGCCCTGACGCTGATCCTCACTGACCAGCCCGCCCAGGCCCGGAGTACGGACAGGGCCGGGACTCACCACGTTCACCCGGATGCCGCGATCTTTCAGATCCAGCGCCCATGAACGGGCAAAGTTGCGCACGGCGGCTTTACTGGCGCTGTAGACACTGAAGGCTGCGGTACCCTGAGCCGAGGCGGTAGAGCCGGTAAGAATAACCGACGCGCCATCAACCAGCAGTGGCAGCGCTTTCTGAACCGTAAACAGCACGCCGCGTACGTTGGTGTCGAAGATACGATCGAAATGCGCCTCTGTGATCGCCCCCAGCGGCAGCATGTCGCCCCCGCCGGCGTTGGCGAACAGGATATCCAGATGGCCCGACTGAGACGCAATCCGGGCATACACGTCGTCGAGATCGTGCAGCTGTGACGCATCGGCCCGGATACCGGTGACCGTTCCACCGATGTCCGCGACGGCGGCATCCAGTTCCGCCTCACGGCGACCCGTAATAAAGACCTGCGCGCCCTGTGACGCCAGTTCCCGTGCGGTGGCCAGGCCAATTCCGCTTGTTCCGCCTGTTACCAGGGCAATTTTTCCTGCGAGTGATGCGCTCATAAAGTCGTCTCCGGAGTCGGTCAGTGAATGAGGATAAGCTTCCCGGTCAGCGTCGCTGCCGGACAGGGGGCCACTGTAAAAGAGCGGGATTGACTGATAAATCCGCTAAAATGAAAATGACTATCCACACGGGTGGACAATAGGGACAGAGAATGGATCAGTTGCTGGCGATCAGAGCCTTTTCACGGGTGGTAGAGAGCGGCAGTTTTACCCGTGCTGCAGATACGCTGAACATGCCGAAAGCGACGGTGAGCAAGCTGGTGCAGGAGCTGGAGGAGCATCTCTCCGTCAGGCTTTTGCAGCGCACCACGCGGCGCGTGACCGTGACTGCGGAAGGGCGGGAATATTATGAGAAGGCGCTGCGTATTCTGCACGACCTTGAGGATGTGGATGCCTGTTTTAATGCACTGCGCAGTAAGCCACGCGGGCAGTTACGCATTGATGTCGGCGGTTCGACTGCCCGGGACGTTCTGATTCCGCTGCTGCCCGATTTCTTTGCCCGCTATCCTGATATTACGCTGGATCTCGGCGTTTCGGATCGTCCGATCGACCTGATCAGTGACAATGCTGACTGTGTGATCCGCGGCGGTCCGCTGATGGACTCCTCTCTGATCGCCCGTCTGATTGGGCACGCCACGCTGATCACCTGTGCAACGCCCGCCTATCTGAAAGCCTTTGGCGTACCGGCCTATCCGGATGAACTGCGCAACGGTCACCGGCTGGTGAGCTATCTCTCTCCGCAGACCGGCAGGCCATTTCCGTTTCGGTTTGAACGTGACGGGGAAAAAATCGAGGTAACCAGTGCGCATCGCATTGGCGTCAATGAGAGCAACGGGCATCTGGCTGCGGGGCTGGCCGGTCTGGGGATCATTCAGACGTTCAGCTATTCGCTGTCGTCGATTCTGCGGCAGGGTGAGATGGTGGAGATCCTGCGCGACTGGCGTCCTGCCGGGTATCCGTTTCATCTGGTTTATCCGCAGAACCGGCACGTCACGCAACGCCTGCGGGTGTTTATCGACTGGCTGGTGGCCTGTTTTCCGGCGCGAATAGCGGGAGAGGCCCAATCCGGCACCTGAATGCCGGATTGGGCAGAATCAATCAGTTGCCGCGATAGGTTGAGTACCCAAACGGGCTCAGCAGCAGGGGGATATGGTAGTGCTCACCGCTGGCTTCCATGTTGAACTCCACCGGGATCTCCGGGAAGAAGGTTTTCTGGCTGCTCTTCTTATAAAAATCACCGGTTTTGAATACCACGCGATAGCTGCCGGCGCTGGCCGTTTTGTCCTGCGGGAACAGGGCGCTGATGCGGCCATTGTTATCCGTCACGCCAGAAGCCAGTTTCACCCAGTTATCCTGCTGCTTCTGATCCAGCTCGACTTCAATGCCCGCGGTGGGCTGACCGGTCTGCAGGTTGAGCACGTGTACGCTCAGTGGATTTTTCGCAGCGGCAGGCTGAGCGGCGACAGCAGATGCGCCAGAGGTCATCAGTAAGGTGGCAATCAGAGCCGTTGTCTTTTTCATCAATGTTTCCTTTATTGACTGTTGGAGTGCGTGTTGTTTTGCTGAAGCGTAATCGGGCTGAGGCGAAAGGGACATTTAACGGCGCTAAATGTGAAATTTCCCAGAAGCGCATGCCTTTTAGTTACATCATACATACTCTCTTTCGTTACCTGAGTTGAGCTCTGTGCTGACATCGCTAATCAGGATGAAACGGCGGCCAGAAAGTATGTAAAAGGAGAGGGCAGCAGAATCGCAGGGTGGGAAAACAGAGACAGAAAGCGTGACAGCGTCACATAAATCCGTCAGGTGTCAGAGTTTTATTCCGTTGCAGTTCCCGGATTGTAGCCTCTGATGGCTGATAAAATCCAGCTGATTCAGAGGGATGAGAGGATTCAGGGCCATGCTCACCGAACGGCCCGTAAACCACGCGGTTTGCGTCATCGGGCCGGTATGCCTGCGCGACGCACGCTGAATGCTTTGCCTGTCAGGGCGTCATCTTCGCCCGTTACTGAACTGGCCGTGAAACAGAATCCGTTGTCAGCAGAGGTAGTCAGGATGCATTTACCCAGGATTTTACCGGCATCATTATCCGCAAAGCAGCAAAGTCACGCACACACGCCAGAAGCGCTGGCTTTCAGGGACGCCGGGAATAGTGGTGATGGCTGCGAAAGAGGAATCATCGGGTGAAGCGGACATTTTTCGGAGAGTGCGAAGAGATTGATAAGGCTTCAGTGGAGGCAGCACAAAACAGTGGAAGCGAAGAATCGCCTGATGTTAATCAGCAGACGTGCCGGAAGATGAATACGCGGAAAGTTATCGTCGCTAAGGGAACAGCCGGTATCGGGTTGACCGGGAATCATAATTGCCTCATCAGACGGGCAGGAACGAAGTTAGCAGCAGCACGGCAGGGAACGAGATAAAGCAGCCACAGCCGTTATCAGATATCTTATTTAACATAATATACATTATGCGCATATTTATCATTATCAGGGTTGGGCCTCACTGTTTACCTTCCGGCACCGATCCTGGCTGTTTTTTGCCTGGCCGTAAATCTCTGTGCAACTCAGCCTCATCATCTCACCACCACGCATCCGCTTTTCTGAATGCCATGTGGTTTGCTGCGCATCCGTCCGGCATTCTCTTCGCAGCCTGATTCACTCGCTCTCTTCAATGTCCGATGCCGAAGATATCACATCCGGCTTCATCTTTATGGCTAAGTGAATGAATTGAGCGCTCACGACATGCTGCGCGCTCAGCTTTTCAATCGCTCTTCACCTTGCTCTGGATTGTGCGTCCGGTCTGTACATCTCTGCACTTTGCTCGCTTAACGCCATCCGGCGGCTTTCCGCACTCCGCAAGAGACGTCGCTACGTGAAAATTAGCGCTCTTATCAGGGCTGACGGCCACAAAAATGCTGTAAATGCGTCTCCTGAACGCCTGCTTTTTCTCTCGCTCAGCTGCACCAACAACGCCTGGTCCTGCACACATCCGCGCATCGTCATGATAAAGCCTGCCGCATCGGCCGCGCCTGTTGATGACCTGCAGAGATTCGGTCAGGGACAGCCGGTTTTGATAAGACGTTTACGGGAGACAAAAAAACATAACATCCCTGCTCTGTCTGTTCAGTAATCAGCCTTACTGGTTTATTAAAACCGGCCAGAGCAGCCAAACGTCAATGCGCGGCGATTATTTTATACAAAAGCTGAATAATCATTTCCTGCGTAAAATTAAATAGAGAATTAATGACAATGCTGAAAACAGAACAGATAACACGCGCTAAATTACTGATTTAGATCAATATTTCTAGCAGATGCGTCAATTAACATCTTTGTTACCAGGACTTTTCTTAATAAAAGGATTTCCTGAGCGATGAATAGTATTTTTGAGGTTCTGACTCAACAGGATTAGAAAAATAACCAACGGGTATTAATAAGAGGGCTTGCATTAAGAGCGACAAAAACAGGTATTCCTCAACCACAATCCGGCGTCAAAAATATACAAAAAATGACACTGATCAAAATTCGCGCATATTTAGCTTTGCGTGCGGAATTTTTATTGATCAAAACAGCGTTATTTGCGAAATATTCCTAACAGACGTAAAAAAATCCAGGTCTCTCAGTACGACTGAGTGGGCGGCAGACGTTTTTGTCCCGAATTTTCAATCAATATTACGCCAGGCCACAGAGGAGGTGCGTTAAGAAAAATCCGAATGCAGGAAATAGCGGGTAATTTTCATCGCCTTGAAACGCGGAGATTTTTATCGATAAAATAAATACAACTCTCGCAACAGCATCAGAATATTATGATAAAGATAACCAGAGAGGAAATTCGCTGCGCCAGTTGTAAATATGGCTGTGATCTCGCCCATCGCGCATCAGACATTTATAACCGATGTCCGCTGCAAAAAATTACCACCTGGCCCGGAGGAAATCATTTTTTCTCTTCATCCCTGCTTAGCATGGTGGCGGGTAAATATGAAAGCATCTTTTGCCGGGGATGCATATTTGTTGACTTCTCAAGAGAGAATATCAGGTATTTTACCAACAGTAACTGGATTGAATATTTAAAAAACACCGGATTGATGCTGATTATCGTCAGCGATCGCTATATGCAATCCCTTGCCGCGTTCTGGCAAAAAGAAGACCTGCGTATCCAGACCGTTATTTATGCCGATCAGTCGCGTGAAGAGATAAGCCGTCAGATCAATGGCTGCTATTTCGGCCTGAAGGGCGACGTCAGAAAAAAAGTGAATGCGTTTAAACAGGATGAAGTTCAGTTCCTTGACCTGGCAGTGAATGGACTCTCACTGCCGATTATTGCCAGAGAAATGGGAGTTGAAATCAAGCGTGTTTATAACATCAAAGAGGCTATTCGCCGGAAAATGGGCATCAGCCTCAACCAATTGCTTTCCGTATAACGATGATAAAGGAGTATGACATGAACACCCATTTCAGAACGCTTAATCTTGCGGTGTTAATCAGTGCCGCGCTGGTTTCAGCCAGCGTCTCTGCGGCTTCTGATAACACCATTAACTTCCAGGGCGAAGTGACCACCGAAACCTGTTCGGTGTCGGTGAACGGTAACAACGCTTCACCTGTCGTTCTGCTGCCAACGGTCAGTACGTCGGACCTTGCGGCCTCAGGTGCGACTGCGGGCGAAACCCCCTTCACCGTGGGCGTAAGCGGCTGTACCGGTGACAGCACCAAGACCACGAAAATCTCCACGGTCTTCGTGGGCAATAACGTCAGCGCTGCCGGCAACCTGTCGAACACCGGCACCGCGAAAAACGTTGAGGTTCAGATCCTCGACCCGAAAGATACCGTCGTCGATCTGACCAGCGGTTACACCGGCAGCGGCGATATGACGCTTCAGGCAGGGGAAACCTCAGGCTCAGCCACCTACTCTGCCCGCTACTATGCATCAGGCACACCAACGGCCGGTACCGTGACCGCATCACTGCAATACGCCGTGACTTATCAGTAATCGTTTTCGTGCGTATCCGGTATCCCGGGTACGCACGCCACGCTTGAGATCTCTGACATGTATTCACGCATTGTGCTCTACCCCTCACTGTTCGTCATTTTCATTCTGTTGATGACGTTTATTTCGGATAAAGTCCAGGCGAGCGTCACGATTCTGGGTAGCCGTATTATTTATCCCGGCAATGCTCTCTCCGTCGATGTTCAGTTAAAGAACAACGATAATATTCCGTATGTTATTCAGGCCTGGTTTGATAATGGCAATATGGATTCGCAACCGGGCGATAAGAGTGACGTGCCTTTTATTATCACCCCTCCGTTATTCCGGATTCAGCCTCTGACCGGTCAGGTGCTGAGAATCCGCTTCACGCCAGAGGCCTTCTTACCGCAGGATCGCGAAACGGTCTACTGGTTCAACTCCCTGCAAATTCCGCCCGCCAATATTCAGGGCGAGTCAGGCCGTAACAGTATCGTTTTAATGTTACGCAACCGCATGAAACTCTTCTACCGGCCTACGGCGATTGGTCAACCGGGGGATATTTTCAGCGGAATAAAAATAACGGCGAAAAAAGAGGGCCTCGAAATCAATAACACCCAGCCCTGGTTTTTCTCGCTGACCGACGTAACGCTAAAAACAGCAGACAAAAAAATAGCCTGCGACGCCGATATGATTGCGCCCTTCTCAAAAAAAATTGTCAGGTGCAAAGCGGCAACGCACGCGTTACCCGCGAACAGCGTGGTCTCTCTTTCAGCAATGAATGACCAGGGAGCGAAAGTCAGTGAAGATTATCCGCTTGCAGCCAGGTAATATCTGCACCCTTTTTTTACCTCTCTGTGCCTCCTTCACTTTTTCAACGTATGGACACGCTGAGGAATATTATTTTGATCCTTCGCTGTTTAAAGGTTCGGCTTTTGGCCAGAACATCGAACAGTTTAATCATCAGACGATTGCTCCCGGCAGCTATTATGTCGACATTTATCTCAATAATAAGCTGATCAAAAGCGGTGTCACCCTCACCTTTTTATCAGCAGAAAAAGGTCAGCCCATTGAACCCTGCCTTCCCCTGAAGGTGGCGGAATCATTGCGCCTTAAGTCACTGAATAAAACCGCAGCCAGCGAGCAATGCCAGCCTTTGCGTCACTGGTCCTCCGCGGCCAGCTGGCAATTTGATCAGTCATCACTGCGGCTGCAATTGACGATTCCGGATGCGGAGTTAATCCGTCTGCCTCGCGGAACGATCCCCGTTTCCGAGTGGGATAAAGGCATCACCGCCCTTTTCATCCGGCATAACACCAACTACAGCTGGACGGAAAATAGCGCCTCCGGTTACCGATATCAGTATCTCTGGAGCGGTGTCACGGCGGGCACCAATATCGATAACTGGCAGCTGCGCCATCAGGGCAATCTGCGGGTTATCGACAATAACGTCACCGGCAGCGACGCGCGTTATACCACGGTCAGAACCTGGCTTCAGCGCCCCATCGAACCGCTGAACAGTGTGCTGACCGTTGGCGACAGCTACACAGAAAGTTCGCAGTTTGGCAGCCTCTCCTATAACGGGATTAAGCTGACAACGGATGAGAGGATGCGTCCGCAAAGCCGTCGGGGGTACGCGCCGGAGATCCGGGGCGTGGCCTCTTCGAGCGCGCGGGTTATCGTCAGGCAGCTCAATCGCGTTATTTATGAGACCAGCGTGGCTCCGGGGCCTTTTGTCATTAACGATTTGTACAATACCCGCAGCCAGGGCGATCTCGACGTGGAGATTGTTGAAGCGAGTGGCAAAACGTCCTCGTTTACCGTCCCCTATGCCTCGGTGCCCGATTCGGTCAGGCCGGGTAACTGGCACTACTCCGTTGCCCTGGGACGGGTGCGACAGTTCTACTCCGTCAATAACACCTTCTTTGAAGGATTGCTGCAGCGCGGTATCAGCAACCAGCTGACCGCGACGGCCGGTTCGCGCCTGGCTGAGGATTATCAGGCCTGGCTGCTTGGTGGTGTCTGGAGCTCTGCGGCGGGCGCCGTGGGACTGAATACCACCTTCTCGGATGCAAAGGTGGCACAGAACCAGACTGCCACGGGATGGCGCGCCGAACTGAGCTACAGCAAAACCTTCACCACCGGCACCAACGTGGTCCTGGCTGCCTATCGCTACTCGACCAGCGGTTATCGCGACCTGCAGGATGTGCTGGGCGTGCGTCGCCAGCAGGATGGTGGCCTCAGCTACTACTCCGACACGCTGCATCAGCGTAATAACTTTTCTGTCACGCTGAGTCAGACAATGGCTGACTATGGCTTGATCAGCCTGAGCGCCAGCACAGCGGATTATTACAATAACCGCTCCCGCATTACCCAGCTTCAGCTCGGTTACAACAATAGCTGGCATAACATCAGTTACAGTCTCAACGTCGCCCGCCAGCGCACCACCTGGAATAGCGATCGCTTCGGGCTGAGCCTGGACGATGGCGATAATAGCTACCGGGAGAAGTACACCGAGAATACTGTTGCCCTGAATGTTTCCGTCCCGCTGAACTGGAGCAATCACAACGCTTCCGTGGCCTATAACTACAACCAGTCTAAAGAGACGCGCAATTCCACGCTCTCACTCACCGGTTCGTCGGGCGAGAATAATCAGCTCTCCTGGTCGCTGTATGGCGGAACCGGGCAGACGCAGAATAGCGGCAGCCAGCGCGCCTCGTTTGGCGGAAACGTGCAGCAGAATACCCGCGTGGGCGGCGTCAGAGCGAACTATGGACAGGGTGATAACTACCGTCAGGCGGGTCTGGGTCTGTCGGGAACGTTGCTGATCCATTCCGGCGGCATTACAGCCGGCCCCTATACCAGCGACACCTTTGCGCTGATTCATGCGGAAGGTGCTCAGGGCGCCAGCGTGCGTAACGGTCAGGGCGCGGTTATCGATCATGCGGGTTACGCCATCCTGCCTTCGCTCACGCCTTATCAGGCGAATACCGTCAGCCTGGATACCCGCTACATGAATAGCGATGCGGAATTAAGGGGCGGCAGCCAGCGCGTGGTGCCCCATGCCGGTTCCGTGACGCGGATTAATTTTGCCACCCTGCAGGGCAAGGCGGTGTTGATCGCGCTGAAGAGTGACGATCAGGACATTCCGCCGATGGGGAGTGAAGTCCGTGACGCGGATAATACCGTCATCGGCATTGTCGGTCAGGGCGGACAGGTCTATGCCCGCGTTCCGCATGACTCCGGCACCTTACGGGTCAGCTGGCAAAATAAAGGCCATAAAACCTGCCTCGTTAATTATCAGATAACCGGACGCGTGAATGAGAATATCGTTCGCCTGGATGCCGTCTGCCGCAAGGGTGAATAGCGTGAGAATCGAAAAATTACTCCTGTACATCGTGTTACTGCTGCTTAATGTGCCCGCCTGGGCGAACTGCAGCGTGGTCACCTCCACCTCTTCGCTCTCTCAGAGCGCCATCGCGGCGGGCTACACCGCCGCCAGCTGGACGGGTGCCTGCGACACCTGTTCCGGGAATGTCGGGCTGCCGTCCGTGATCAGCATTAACAGCGGAAAGACCTTTCAGCCCTCCGGCACCCTGCTGGCCAGCTCGGTGGGGAGCTTTCTCTCCTCGGCCAGTAACGTTCCCTACTCGGCTAATCAGATTCTCTACCGCTGCGCCGTGGCGGATGCTGACAGCCTGTATGAGATGTACGCCACCAACGGCGACAGTCCCTATGCCGGGCAATACGTTACGTCTGAAGTGGACGGCGCTTATTATGATGTCGCCGCAAATGTCGCGGTCAGGCTGACTAACCTCTCAACCGGCGAATATTACAGCCGCTACTGGAAAGCGCGTCAGCTGACGGCCAGCGACTGGTATTCCGATGGCACCTATATCTACATCCCGGCCAGCGCCTTCAGCAATGTGCTGTATGAGATGTTTAAAATTGACTCAACCCGCTATTACGCCAGCAACAGTAATCGCTACGTGGACACCTGGACACAGCCGCGGGGTTACATCGCTTTTAAAGGTCCGGGACTCGACACCAATAGCCTCCAGGTGGGCCAGGACAGCCTCTCTTACTGGTACGGCTGGTACCGTAACTGGCCGGCAGCGTGGAGCACCTACTCTAACGTCACTTATGTGCGCGGCGCACTGTGTGAAGTTCAGGATTATCCCTCGGTGGTACTGCTGCCTACCGTGAGCGTCAGCACCCTCGCGGCAGGCGGAAAAAGCCAGGCTCCGTTTACGATCTCCATTCAGTGCGAATCGGGCGCACTCTCCGGCACCGCCACGTCGACGACCACTTCGGCCAATGTCGCCATGGGCTTTCTGGTTAACCAGTCTAATGCGGTTATACAGGCGAGAAATCTGGGGCTGACCACCTCGGGCGGCGGGTTAACCTGGCTGCTGGATACCCATTATGGCAGCAGTACTGCCGCCTCCGGCGTCGGTATCAGAATTTATGACAGCAACAATACCCCCATCAATTTACTGCCGGACCGTGCCAGCACTGGCACCGGCAACAGCCGCGGCTGGTATGCCTACAAAGATTTAACCTCGCAGGTCTCCTCCGGAGGCAGTGATATCTACAGCGGTGATTTTACCGCCTCCCTTGAAGCCATCAGCGGGCAAACCCTTACAGCAGGAGCAGTGAATGCGCAATTACAGGTTGTGGTCAGTTTTCAGTAACCTCATTGTGTTATCTGGCGTTCTGCTCTCGTCCAGCGTCTGGGCAGTGGTCAACGTGGATAAGACCCGGATTATCTTTAATCAGGCCGATCTGACGCAGTCGATTAACGTCGTCAACAGCGGCAACACCGAGACGTTTCTGCAACTCTGGACGGATGATGGCAACGTGACGCTGTCACCGGATGCCAGCATCACGCCCGTGCTTGTCTTGCCGCCAGTGGTAAAAATGGTTCCGGGCGAGATGCGATCGCTGCGCCTGATGCTGACCTCGCGCGATGCGCTGCCCGCCGGTAAAGAGAGCCTCTTCTGGCTGAATATTTACCAGATTCCGGCGCTGAAAAAAGCGCCTGACGCGGCTGAACGCAGAGTCGTGCTGCCGCTGCGAATCCGGCTGAAGATTTTTATCCGGCCTGCGGGACTTCACGCGCCTCAGGCGACCGACCCGGAAAAGCTTCGTTTCGCCGTCACGGGAGATAAAATCACGATAACCAACCCGACGCCCTGGTTTATGAGCCTGAACGTCAAACCTCAAGGTCAGGCAGCGATTAAAAACCTGTTGATCGCCCCGCACGCGGAACTGCAGGCAGAGAGTCAGGCCGCGCTCTCTCACGGAACGGCGCTGAACTATACGGTTATCAACGACCAGGGCATTCCGGTTAACTACACCACGGCTTTTAAGTGAATGTTTTGCAGGACAATGGCGTCCCGGCACGCTAAAGTTGCCTGTTTCGGTTTGCAGGCTGGATGAGGGAAAATGAAACGTTTATTTGTTTACGGCACGCTCTGCCCTGGACGTGAAAATGCGCATATCCTGGAGAATATCGGCGGAGAGTGGCTCGCCGGTTCGGTCACGGGCACCTTCTATGAACGCGGCTGGGGGGCAGCGGCTGATTTTCCTGGCATTATTCTGGATGAGCACGGCCCGCAGGTGCCGGGTTTTCTCTTTACCTCCGATAAGCTGGCGGCTCACTGGCCGATGCTGGATGCGTTTGAGGAAGGCTATGATCGCGTCGAAGTGTGCGTTTCTACCCACGATAATCAGCAGCTCAGCGCCTGGATCTATCAGCTTCAGCCCCGTGAACAGTGCTGATACCCCCTGATCTGCAATTCGCGCCCTGCTTCCGGGCGCGATTCTGTCAGCCCGCTCTGTCTGATCCCGCCTCCCTTTTCTGTCAGACCTTACAAACAGGCATGATGTCGAATCTCAGTTATAGGAAGAGATCTAATGTATGATGTAACTAAAATAGATTGCCGTTAAGACCTGTTCCGGGCCACCAGCCTCTTCAGACCACCAGCCCGCGTTTCTACCCTTTCATTCCGGCCAGCGCTGATGCGGAAACAGCGAGACCCGGATGTTAAACAGGTGGATCAGGGGCGCGACGGCTTCACTCTCCTGCCGGGCCAGGGGCTCCAGACGCAGCAGCAGCAGATCAAGCTCCTCCAGCAAATCCTGATGCGGCGTTAACTGCAGTGATTTCATCTTGCGCTTCAGATAGAGCGCAAGCTCGTGAAACATCTGCCCGCTATCAATCCCATGCCGTTCCAGCACCTCGCGATAGCGCGCATAAAAGTCATAGCAGTTCGCCCCCAGCCAGGTTTCCGTAATCAGATAGCCCCCCACCACGATATCCGGCACCGGGTCGAGCCGTTTCCGCGGCAGAATGATATTCACCCTGTCGAGCATGCGTGCAATAAACTGCTGCCGTGACAGCAGCGTGGCGGCGTTACGCTCCACCATTTTGATAAACCCTAACAGATCGCGCAGGCCGCGCTGTACCGCTCTTCGCGCTATCCATGAAGGTCGTTTGTTGCGGATCAGCGCCGTCAGCACAACGGCAAACATAATCCCCACCATCGAAGAGATCGCCGCATTCAGGGTAACGATAAGATTGGGCACGAAGTGGTGACTCAGCCCGATAAAGCCGGGGATCTGAATCGCCACGCTCAGCCCGATCAGGTTGGTGGCCGGATTCGCAATCACCAGACTCAGCAGCATCAGACCGGGCAGCAGACAGATCATCAGCGCCTGTAAGGTGTTCGCCTGCGGGATGAGAAAAGCGATGTAAAACAGGCTCACGACCAGCGCAATCATCACCCCTTTGACAAACAGCTTCATCGGCGTCACCGGCGAATCGACACCGGCAAAAAACGAACTGATAATCGCCGCCATCAGCGGTGCGTTCGCCCCGTCGGGCCAGCCGCTGCCAATCCAGAAGAGACTGGAGAGAAAGGTCGCCAGAAAAGCCGTCAGCGCCGACAGCCTCAACAGCCCTTTGTCGATATGGCGATGCTCACGGATATTACGGATAGCCGCTCCGTCGCCATGACTGTAGAGATCCCCGGCACGGGCGCTGACATTCTCATAGGCATCGGCAATGCGCACAAAGTTTGCCAGCCGCTCCAGCAGCCCGATCAGCAGCAGGCTCTCCTCGGTCGCCAGTTCCCCTGCCCGCCACGACTGCTCAAGGTTCGCCTGCCCGGCATTGATCGCCTCACGCAGCCCGTTAATGTCATTGACGCGATCGTGATGCAGCCACAACAGAAACTGCTGAAACACATCGGTCACGCACGCTGGAAAACGAATGTTCAGCTCCGCCAGTACGCCCAGCCGTGACTCAATCGCGGTGAGCGTCGGCAGCAGATAGGTCAGATGCTGATACTGCACGCTGACCAGACGGATGACGTTACGCGCCGCCTCCCCCTCATAGACACAGTGGGTCAGCAGCGTTTCAACGTTCAGCGGATAACCGGCCATCTGAATCAGGATATCTTCCCGCTCCAGTGATTTGTTCTTTGCCATTCCGCTGATCAGCTCATCGCATAGCCTGCGCGCATTCTGAAACCAGAGATTCACGCTCTGGCCGAGCAGATGATGCATCGACACCGGAAACACCAGCCGGTGAACCAGGGTGCTGCAGAGAATGCCGAGCGTGATCTCCTCAATACGTGAAATGACCGTATTGATAATGGCTGACGGCGTATCCACGTCGGGAAAGCCCATAATGGCGGCGCTATACCCGCCCAGCATAAAGATGTAGCTCTTGGGCGTGCGGTCATGCAGCGAGAGATAGAGGCAGACCGTTACCCACAGTGACACGCAGAGGCTGAACAGAACCGGCGACTGCACCGTTTCGGGGTAGATCAGCAGAATAAAGAGGCCCCCCAGCAGCGTACCCAGCAGACGAAACAGGGATTTCGACACGGTTGAGGCCGCATAGAGCTGTGAAGTCACAAAAACGGTCGTGAGCGCCCAGGCAGGTTTTTCAAAATTAAGAAGCAGCGCCACAGAGAGTGCAATAAACGCGGCAAGAGAAGTTTTGCAGGCAAACAAAACCGCGTTTTTGGTAAACCATTTCATCGAATGAGAGCAACCAGGAGCTTTCTGAGGCGCGTATCCTGACAGATGCGCCTGCGTTTTACTCTCAGTTAAATTATACAAATTATTACCGGCCTGACGGGGCCGGTTTCAGGGGAGACAGGTCTGTTTCGGGCGGGATGAAAAGCGGCTAGCGACGCGTCAGCGCCAGACGGATGCCCAGCCCGATAAAGGTAGCACCCACCACCCGATCGAGCACCTTCTGCAGGGTCTGATTCTTCGCAACGGCGCCGGCGGCACCGCCTGCCAATAGGGCAAACAGCACATCCGTTATCAGGCCCGTCAGCGCATAGGCCAGACCCAGCAGCAGAAAGGAGACGGCATGATGATCGCCCTCCACCGTCACAAACTGAGGAAAGAAGGCGATGAAGAACAGCAGCACTTTGGGATTGGTTATCGAGGTAATAAAGCCGCGCAGCAGCAGCTGACGGGTTTCGGTCTGTGCGACCGCCTCCGCGCCCTCCGGCCTGACGACGTGACGGACGCGGAACGTCGCCACGATCATCTTCGTCCCCAGATAGATCAGGTAGGCTGCACCCGTATATTTAATGACGGTGAACAGCAGCGGCGAGGCTGCAATCAGCGCCGTTAAGCCCAGCGCACTGGCAACCGCATGCGTACAGCTTCCCAGCGCCACGCCCGACGCCGAGAGAACCCCGGCCTGTCGCCCCCGTGCCACACTTTGTCCGACAACATAAGCGAGATCGGGGCCCGGCGTAATGCAGAGCAGCACCACCGACGCCAGAAACAACGGAAAATGAACAATATCCAGCATGAAAACTCCTGACAGCAATAAGATTTAACCTTTCGTTAACTTATCAGCCCGGACGCCCTTTTCCAAATGCCATCATCCTCTTACCGGTGTGCGCGCTCTCCATCACGTTCTGTGCCGTAACCGCTCCAGCATGATCAGGGAGTGACTGAAAATGGCGTCGGCGATGTGCTGCGGAAAATCGGCGGGCAGCGCATCCCGCACCGAAACCACCGCCTGGGGAAAAGCATGGATAAAGAAGTCAAAAATCTCCTCCATACTGGCCGGATCAAAACTGACGCGCTTTGCCGTGGCGATAAAATGGCGCGGATAGATTTTGTCGATCGCCATCTTTTTACCCTTGGTGGCGCACAGCCCCATCGCCAGTTTCAGCGCCCGCTTGTTGAGGCCGGTGCCACCCAGTACCGGGTAGGCTGAGATGACGTCATAAAATGGCGTCAGCCGGTAACTGCCGCCGCGCTTAATAAACAGGGAGAAGTTTTTTGCATGGCCATCGGTTGCGCCGATCAGCCACTGGAAAACCTGAAACTGCATAAAGCGGTAGCGATCCGCTATCGCCTGGCTGGAGCCCATCAGCAGCTGCATGATCGTCTCTATGCCCGGCCCGCCGTCTGACTCATATTTGGTTGAGGATGGCAGCCCCAGCGCCTGGCAGATATCCTCCTGCGGCAGCCGGATCAGCCGGGTCTTATCGCGGGACCAGCGCCGGTCAAACCGCTCCACCGCCAGCGCCCGCATCGCCCCGGCGCGGATAATGGTCGCCTGCGGCACCGCCATTCCCAGCGCCCGGGCCAGCGCCAGACAGAGATACTCATTCTCCACGCTTTCGCGCATATCCAGGGTGGCGGCAGGCTGCTTAATCTCCCCGATGGGCAGCTTGATGATGTGGGAGGTGGGCGTCGCCCCGGCCGGAATGCTCCAGCCCTCATCGGTCAGCAGCAGGGCCGTTTTCTCCTGCGCGCCGGCCACCGAGATGCGAAAATCGATCTCTTCACGCAGCATCCCCAGCGGAATATCGGACTGATAGGCCGACAACACCTTCTCCAGCCGCGCCTCATCCAGCACCTCATAGCGTGCCTGCAGCGGCGGCAGCGGCATCTCCGGCGGCAGCAGCATGGTCGCGCCGACGCTGTCTCGTCCCACCTCCTGCAGCAGATCAAACGGCTGGCGGGATTTTATCTGATAGCGCGCCACAATCCGGTCACGGATCGCCGGGCTGTCAGGCAGCAGGTTATCGAAAAAGTTAATCACGGCGGCGGAGGTGATCGGCCTGACCTGCAGCGGCATAGAGAGGGAAAGGGGACGCGCCAGCGGACTGCGCAGCCAGCCTGCATCATACTCAAATTCATGTGCGCCGTTTCGCTGCCGGGTCAGCACCCCCACCCGCTCGCCGTTCATCCAGGCCATCAGCTTCTGCATTACCAGTCATCCTCGTCATTGAATGGCGCTGGCGCCGGTGCCGCTTTTTCCTGAACCTCCAGGCTCAGCTCCAGCGACTGCAGCAGCTTAAACAGCGTTGCCAGTGAGGTGCTGTCAGGTGCATTTTCAAAGTGAGAGATCGTCGCCTGCTTAAGGCCCACTTTTTTTGCCAGCTCACTCTGCGTCCAGCCGTTGCGCTGGCGGATAAGTTTCAGCCGGTTTGCCAGCTGAATCGGACTATATATCATGGGTGACTCCTTCTGGATCACAGAGGGTAAGCATAGCGCAGCTGCATTATCCCCGAAAGGGTATAAATGTGCATTTATCCCCTTTAACGGATAATTTGCTTTTTATACCCTTAAGGGGATAAAGAGAGTTTTATCCCTTATGAGGGATAATTCAGGACGCATAATCCACGGAGAAGAGAGGAAGAGAATGAGCAGATTCAGCATCACCCATCAGATCAGCGAGCAGGACCGTGAAGCACTACTGGCGGGACTCGGCGGGTACAACCGGCAGTTTATCCAGACTGAGAACTGGGGGCCGCTGTCGGTCATGCATCGCGACACACAGGGGACATTACGGGGCGGATTAATCGCGTCCCGCAAAGGAAACTGGCTCTGTATCGATTTTCTGTGGGTGGACGAGACGCTGCGGGGCAGCGGTCTGGGCAGTGAACTGCTCAGCGCGGCGGAACAGGCGGCGGTGGCGGACGGATGTCTCTGTGCGCTGGTGGATACGTTCAGCTTTCAGGCGCTGCCGTTCTATCAGAAGCAGGGATATCAGCAGCAGATGTCCCTGCCCGACTTTCCGCAGACCGGCATGCAGCGTCACTATCTGACGAAGAGACTCCGGCCGGCATAATTACACAAATACGTATCGCGCTGGCGTGACAGGGTCACAGCCCGGCGATGCGGCGCAGGTCTGCTTCGGCACCGGGTGCCACGGCAAGCACCTGCGCACCGCGGGTAAGGCGGTCGCCTTCAGTATTAAACGGGTGATACCAGCCGCCCGCCTCTTTCACCAGGCAGTAGCCCGCCAGACAATCCCAGGCGTGCATATAGGGCTCGTAGTAACCCACTACCCGTCCGGCGGCCACCCATGCCAGCATCAGCGCGCCGGAACCCAGTCGGATAAAGTTACCGCCTGCCGTCAGCAAAGCGGCCACGATCTCGCCAACCTGCTGCGGGGTCACGTGACTGTTCGCCCCGAATCCGGTGACGTGGTTTTGCAGCGTGCGCGCCGGATCGACGGCCAGACGGCAGCCGTTGAGCGTCGCGCCCTGCCCCAGCGCCGCGACGTAGCATTCATCATAGAGGGGGGCAAAGATCACCCCGATGACCGGCAGGCCGCCGCGCAGCACGGCCACCGAAACACACCAGTTTGGCATTCCGTTCAGAAACGGGCTGGTGCCATCGATAGGATCGACCACCCAGGTGTAGTCCGATGCTCCCGGCTGCAGACCGCTCTCCTCACCCAGAAATCCATCATCGGGAAAGGCGGCGCGGAGATGGGCCGCGATCTGCTGCTCCACGTCGCGGTCAGCAATCGAGACCACATCCTGCAGATCATATTTGGTTTCCACCACCAGCGTCTCGCGACGGTTAAAGTAGGAAAGCGCGGTCGCGCCGCCTTCACGGGCAACGGCCTCAGCGACAGCCAGACGCGCCATTATTTCATCATGTGATGCCATGCCAGCTCCTCAGTTTTAATCAGATTCGTGCGCGAGCAGGGCCAGCCCCTGCGCCCTGAAGTTAACGCCAACCCTGGTGGCGAGCGGGAGACGCTGCTCCATCAGCGGATCGATAATGAACAGCGCGCCCAGTTCAGTGGCCACTTCATATTCGATATGGTCACCCAGCCAGGTGCTGTGGGTGATCTCCCCCTGCAGTGCGCCCTGTCCGTCGCCGGAGAGGGTCATGAAGCGGGGCCGCACCGCCAGCTGAGCCGGGCCGGTCCGCACCCCCGCACCGGGCAGCCGGAAGCGCTGCGTGCCGAGACGGACCAGCGTCTCTTCCGCGCCGGCCTGCTCTACCTCGCAGGGCAGAATGTTCGCCTCCCCCATAAAATCCGCGATAAAGACCGAACGGGGGGAATGGTAAAGCGTCTCCGGCGTCCCCTCCTGAGCAATATCCCCCTCTTTCATGACAATAATTTTATCGGAGACCGCCAGCGCCTCCTCCTGGTCATGGGTGACATAGACCGCAGTAAAGCCGAGCCGCTGCTGCAGATCGCGGATATCGGTGCGCACCTGACGACGCAGACGCTCATCCAGGTTCGACAGCGGTTCATCGAGCAGCAGCACCTGCGGCTCCAGCACCAGCGCGCGCGCCACCGCAATGCGCTGCTGCTGCCCGCCGGAAAGCTCCGAGGGCAGCCGCTGCCCCTGACTCTCCAGCCCCACCAGCTTCAGCCCCTCACGCGCCCGATCCTGCGCCTCGCGCCGGTTCATGCCCGAGGCATTCAGCCCATAGAGAATGTTGTCGAGGGCGTTCATGTGCGGAAACAGCGCGTAGGATTGAAACACCATCGCCACGTCCCGCGCGTTGGCGGGCAGATGGGTAACATCCTTACCGCCTATCAGGATCCGGCCCGCGTCAGGATGTTCCAGCCCGGCCAGCAGCCGCAGCGTGGTGGTTTTGCCGCAGCCGGAGGGCCCGAGCAGCGTCACCAGCGTGCCGGGCTCCACGGTGAGCGACAGATCCGGCACCGCACTGAAGCCGGCAAAACGTTTTGTGACATGGTCAAAAACCACCGATCCGGCCTGATGTGTCGTCATACGGTGCTCTCCTGAGTCAGGGTGGATGCAGAGGGAGTGGCGGCGAGGGCCGCCGGTCGGGTGACACGGCGCAGGCGGCGTTCGCCCACCAGCAGCTGGAAGAGACCAATAATCAGCAGCATCACCAGGATCAGGACCGAGGAGTAGGCAATGGCGACGCCATATTCACCGTTCTCCACCAGCCCGACAATGTACGAGGTCGCCATGTTGTACTGCGCGCTGACCAGGAAGATCACCGCGCTGATGGAAGTAATGGCGCGCACAAAGGCATACACAAGCGCCGCGCTGATGGCCGGTTTCAGCAGCGGCAGCACCACCTTGCGCAGGGTACGGAAACTGGTTGCGCCCAGCGTGAGTGACGCTTCATCCAGGCTTTTATCCAGCTGGCTCATCGCCGCAATGCCGCCACGCACCCCGACGGGCATGTTACGAAAGACAAAACAGGCAATCAGGATCATCGCGGTGCCGGTTATCTCCAGCGGCGGCAGGTTATAGGCCATGACATAGCTCACGCCGATAACCGTACCGGGAATGGCAAAGCTCAGCATCAGCATGAACTCAAAGGTCTGCCGTCCGGCAAAGCGCTGACGCACGATCAGCCAGGCGGTCAGCAGCCCGACAATCGCCGTGAGGGGGGCCGCAATCAGGGCAATCTCCAGCGTCGTCCAGAAGGAGTTCCACGCCACGCCCTGCCAAACCAGCTCCCCCTGAGTGAGGGTGACACGGAAGGCGCGGATGTAGTGATCCAGCGTCAGGCTGTTGTCGAGCCCCCAGGAGTGGACAAAGCCACCAATGAGGATCATGCCGTAGATCACCAGAGTAAAGAGCCCCCATGGGATCACCATCCCGTATACGCCAAATCTGACCGGACGCGGCAGCATGGCATGACGGCCGCCGTCGCCTTTCCCGGTGACGGTGGTAAAACTTTTCCCGGCAAGCCAGAGACGCTGCAGCAGAAAGGCCGCCAGCGTGAAGGCCAGCAGGATCATCGCCAGCACCGCCGCGCGGCTCGGGTCGTTTTGCGCGCCGACCACTGAAAAGAAGATCTCTGTAGAGAGCACGCCGTGACTGCCGCCCAGCACCATCGGATTGCCGAAGTCCGCCATGCTTTCGATAAAGCTGATGAGAAAGGCATTGGCCAGCCCCGGAGCCATCAGCGGCAGCGACACGCGGGAGAAGGTCCGCCAGCGGCTGGCTCGCAGCGTCTGCGACGCCTCCTCCAGTGAGGGACTGACGCCCTCGACTACCCCGATCAGCACCAGGAAGGCCACCGGCGTAAACGAGAGCACCTGCGCAATCCAGATCCCGGTCAGCCCGTAGAGCCAGCGTCCCGGCGCAATGCCGAACAGCGACGCCAGCGACTCGGTGACCACGCCAGAGCGGCCAAACAGCAAAATCAGCGCCAGACCGATGACAAACGGCGGCGTGATAATCGGCAGAACGGTGAGCATCCGCAGCGCTTTCTTACACGGCAGTGCCGTGCGCGTCGCCGCCAGCGCAAACGCCAGCCCCAGCAGCGTCGAGCCGCTGGCCGTCATCAGCGCCAGTCCCAGCGTTCGCCAGGCCGTCCCGCAGTTGCCGCCGGTAAAACAGCCGAGGCTCCAGATGGCCGGGTCCTGCAGGCTGGCGATCAGCCCATCGGGTTTGAAGCTGCCATCGCTGTCCTGCACCGCGGCGACAAACAGGCTGAGCACCGGATAGAGCACGAAGGTGGTGACCAGCGCCACCAGCAGCACAATCGCCGCTACCACAAAGGCGTCGCCTTTCAGGACACCGCGCTCTGCCAGCGCAAAGGCAAAGATCAGCAGAAAAACGGTCAGCAGCAGTAAGGCCCCGGCGCCCATGGCGGGCTGTCCCTGAGCCAGCGGCCCGGTAAGGTGCTCCAGCCACAGCCAGTTCCAGCCGCTGAAACCAATGGCATGCCCCTCCAGCAGCAGAAACAGGATGCCGGAGACGCTGAACAGCAGCAGCAGCGTGCTGCGGGTCTGGCCGGGAGGCAGAAAGGCGCAGGCGGTAACGCCTCCCCACAGCGCCACGGCGACCAGAAGCCAGGGCTGCTGAGCGAGCTGCCACAGGGCCGGTGCACTGTTCTCCTCCGCAGAACGAAAGAGCCAGTCACCCGCAAAGAATCCCTGCTCCAGGCTGTACCAGGGCAGCAGCGTCAGGGCCACGGCCCCCGCCAGCAGCGCGCCGGTTAAACGGCGATTGTGCGCATTCATACATCACCTCGATTGGAGAAGCGGACAACTGGCTGATGCCACCGCGGTTCGGCTCGTGCCCGGCGTCTGATGGCCGGGCAGTGCCACGCTTCAGTGCGCGCTGGCACCAATTTCTCTGTCCCAGCGCCCCAGCAGCGCCCTGCGTTTCGCCGAGTCGCCATAGGTTTTGAAGTCATAATCGATCAGGCGGATGTTCTCGAAACGCGGCGCATACTCGGAGATTTCCGCCTGACGGTTGGAGGGCAGCTGGAACGATTTCGCCTCTTTCATATGGGACTGCGCATCCGCACTCAGCGCCCAGTCATACCAGGCCCGGGCATTCGCCAGGTTGCGCGCCCCTTTGATAATCGACATGGAGCCAATCTCATAGCCGGTGCCTTCACAGGGGGCGACAGGTTTGATCGGGAAGCCTTCGACTTCCATCGCGACCGCATCGTGCATAAAGACAATCCCGACAGTGGTTTCACCGCGCGCAGCCGCTTTTACCGGTGCCGAGCCGGACTTGGTGTATTGCGAGATGTTGGCGTTGAGCTTCTTCAGGTAGGCAAAGGCGTCATCTTCCCCCATGATCTGCACCAGCGTCGCCAGCGTATTGTACGCCGTGCCGGAGGAGTTGGGGTTGGCGATCTGAATCTCGCCCTTAAAACCGGGATCAAGGAGATCCGCCCAGCAGGCAGGCACCTTCAGCTTTTTCTCCGCCAGCAGGCGGGTGTTGTAGCCCCAGCCCAGCGCACCGGCATAGACGCCAACGGTCCGGTAACCGGAAATCTCCGCCACCTTTTGTGACCAGGGCTGCTGCTGGTCAAGTAAAGGGGACTTGTAGGGCTGGCTCAGCCCCTCTTCTGCGGCCTGCATGTGCGGATCGCCGGTGCCCGCCCACCAGATATCGGTGCGGGGATTGCGCGCCTCGCTGCGGATTCGGGCATAGGCTTCACCGGCTGAGAGCCGCACCATGCTGAGCCGGATATCGGGATGAGACTGGCTGAACAGCGTGGTCATCTGTTCGCACACCACCACATCGGCGGAGCAGATCATATTAAGGCTGCCCGCCGCCGTGGCCGCAAACGGCACCACCGGGCAACTGACGATAACAGCAGCGAGCAGAGAGGAATAACGCATGGGATTCTCCTTGAGGCCGGATGATGAGGGCGTGCGCCAGCTTTTGCACATGTGTGCAAAGTAGTACGGCGACCCCGCCATGCTGTCAATTCACTTGTTGAGCAATTGTCAGTCGCTGTCACAAATTTGAAACATTCGCTGCCCTGTTATCTTTTGCACACCCTTGCATTTTCAGGCAGACTCAGTGCGGTCAACGGCAGGATGAGGAGAGAAGATGCAGCAGCCCAGGGCAGTGGTGAGTGCACAGGATGTGGCAGATCGGGCGGGCGTCTCGCGCTCGGCGGTCTCCCGCACCTTTACACCGGGGGCCAGCGTGTCGGACGCCACCCGGCAGCGGGTAATGAAAGCGGCGGAAGAGCTGGGCTATCACGTCAATCATCTGGCGCGCGGCCTGGTACGAAACCGCAGCGGCATTGTCTGCCTGATCGCCTCAGAGGTGGATACGCCCTACCGTGCCAGCCTGGTGCGCTGGATGACCCAGTATCTGCAGGAAGCGGGCAAGGTGGCGATGCTGATTAACACCGACCGGTCGGATGAGCGGGTTTCCGCCGCGCTGCAGCAGGCGATCCATTTCCGCGCCGACGCCTCGATCATTCTCTCCGGCATGCCTGACAGTGGCATTACCCGGCTCTGCTACCGGCACGGTCAGCAGCTGGTGCTGATTAACCGCGACGACGCCCTGCCCGGCACGCTCAGCCTTAACCTTGACTCCCGTCCGGCGGCGGAGATGGCGGTTAACGCCTTTCTGCGCGCGGGCTGCAGCCGCATCGCCTTTGTGAATTCGCTGGCGGGAACGCCGAGCCTGCTGAAACGCGAAGCCGATTTTCTGACTGCGGCGCAGCAGGCCGGCATTGCCGTGCAGGTGGAACGGTTCGGCAGCACCTCCTATGAGAGCGGACAGATTCTGGCGCAGCGTCTGCTGACGCGCAGCGTCCGCCCGGATGCGGTCTGTTGCGCCACCGACCTGCTCGCCTGCGGCTTTATGGATGAGGCGCGTCACCGTTTTGCGCTGCGTATCCCGGAGGATCTCTGCATCATCGGACACGACAACATCGCGCAGTCGGGCTGGAGCGCCTACGACCTCACCACCTTTGCGCAGCCGGTAGAGCAGTTCGCCCGCGATGCGATTGACTGGCTGGTGGCGGCGGAGGCGCAACCGGAAACTCTCCTGCCACGAACAGAACAGCCGCAGGCACGGAAAATATATCCGGTCGATGTGGTCTGGCGGGGATCGGTGCGCGGCGGATGAGCGCCATTCTTTATTTTCAGCCGGTACGTTATTTCTCAGCGAAATAATTGAGTACCGGTTTTACGCTTCGCTTTAAATAGCGCTCTCCTGCCCGGAAAAATATTCGGCCGCTTCGCCCCGCAATCGCGATTTCCTGTCTACGCTTTATCTGCATTATTAATTTACTCTGGTTTTATCTGCTCAATGAATCAGCAGTCAGATGTGACAAACATCACATTTGTGCCAGGCTTACAGTCTCAGATAACACTGTTCAAGGAGCATACAATGGCCACACCCACTAACAAGACGCTCGATCTGGATCACTTTCCTAAGCCTCCTTTTGAGGATCAGCCCCAGCAGGCGCCAGGCCTTGCCAGCAAAATGGTTCCGGTTCCCGATCACGGTGAAACCAGCTACCGTGGCACCGGTCGCCTGACCGGCCGCAAAGCGCTGATCACCGGCGGCGACTCCGGAATTGGCCGTGCCGTTGCGATTGCTTATGCCCGTGAAGGCGCCGATGTGGTGATTAACTACCTGCCGGAAGAACAGCCGGATGCCGATGAAGTGGTTAAATTAATCGAAGCGGAAGGCCGTAAAGTTTTCGCTATTCCAGGTGACATTCGTTCAGAAGAATTCTGTCAGCAGCTGGTCAAAGAGGCGGCCGACAAATTAGGTGGTCTGGATATTCTGGTTAATAACGCCGGTCGACAGCAGTTTAATGAGTCCATTCGTACCCTGAGTACAGAAGATTTTGACGCGACGTTTAAAACCAACGTTTATGCAATGTTCTGGTTCACCAAAGCGGCGCTGGAATATCTGCCACGCGGCGCATCCATTATTAACACCTCGTCAGTGCAGGCGTTTAAACCCAGCGATATCCTGCTGGACTATGCGCAGACCAAAGCGGCGATTGTGGCCTTTACCAAATCCCTGGCGAAACAGCTGGGCGGCGACGGCATCCGCGTCAACGCGGTAGCGCCGGGTCCATACTGGACCGCACTGCAATCCAGCGGCGGGCAGCCGATGGAGAAAGTGAAGCAGTTTGGTGCCGACTCACCGATGGGCCGTCCGGGCCAGCCGGTTGAGATCGCCCCGCTCTACGTCACCCTGGCCTCGACCGAGAGCAGCTACTCCTCCGGTCAGGTCTGGTGCTCTGATGGCGGCACCGGCACCCTGTAATCCCCTTCTGGTGGCCGCGTAAAGCGGCCATTTTTTTGTCCTGCCTCTCTCCCCCTCTGAATCGTTGTGCCTGGTATAAGGAAAAAGAACATGGAAAACCCGGTTTTTCATTCGCCGGTCAGAAAAGAAGGTTTTGCGGGGCTGGGCGACTATGCCGCCATTGGTGAAGGCCGTTCGGTGGCGCTGATTGCGCCGGATGGCTCCATTGACTGGTGGTGTGCGCCCAATCTCGATGCGAAACCGCTGTTTGATCGCCTGCTGGACGCCGGGCTGGGCGGCTACTTTCAGGTCGTTCCGCGCGGCAGCTATCAGGTTACGCGACGCTATCGTGACAACAGCAACGTGCTGGAAACCCGCTTTGACACCGACAGCGGCGCCGTCCTGCTTACCGAATCGATCAACAGCACGCTGGCGGGCCGTCTGCCCTGGTGTGAGCTGGCCCGCCGCATCGAAGGCGTTGAGGGCGAGGTGGAGTTGCAGATCACGCTGCGCTTCGGCACCGCCGCTGAAACCCGTTCCCCCTGGGTGGCCGACAATGAGAAAGGCAAGGTGTTTCACATCGCCGAAACCATGGCGATGTTCCGCACCAGCGACGACATCACCATCACCGAACTGGATGATGAACAGGTCTGCGCCACGCTGCGCACTACCGCCGGTTCCCGCTCGCTCTGCGCCCTGCTGATCACCGAAAAGGAGCCGCTGGCCGTGCCGCCGCTGGAGGCTATCGACCAGCGGATTGAAACCAGCCATACCGGATGGACCAGCTGGGTGGAGAGCCTGAGTTATGACGGCAGCTACCCGGCGCTGGTCAGGCGCTCTGCCCTGTCGCTGAAGTTTCTCTGGTACTCCCCGACCGGCGCGCTGGCCGCCGCGGCCACCACGTCGCTGCCGGAGGGCATCGGCGGCGAGAAAAACTATGACTACCGCTACGCCTGGGTGCGGGACGCCTGCCTTATTATCAAAGCCTTTGTCTATCTCGGCGCGCTGGAAGATTGTAAGGCGGCCTTCTCCTGGCTGTCGCAGACCATCATCCGTCACGGCGTCAGGCTGCGCGCCTGCTATACCCTGAATGGCGATGAGGTGCCCGCCGAGCGTTATCCGCCCCTGAGCGGCTATCAGCACTCTCAGCCGGTGCGCATCGGCAACAATGCCCGCGATCAGCTGCAGCTCAGTATGTATGGCGATATGCTCATGACCGCGCAGCGCTTTATTGAAGCGGGTCACGTGCTGGATATCACCACCTCACGCCTGCTGGGCGACCTGGCGAACTGCTGCGCCGACAACTGGCGACAGAAAGATTGCGGCATCTGGGAGCTGCCGGAGCTGCAGCACTATACCCACTCCAAAATGGCCTGCTGGATAGCGCTGGATCGGGCGGTGGCGCTGGCGGAAAGTAAACATATCGAACCGACCTGGCTGGGCCGCTGGCAGCGGGAACGTGACCGCATCCGCGACTGGATTGAGTCGCACTGCTGGTCAGAAACGCAGCAGGCTTACCTCTTCTACGTCGGCAGTGATGCACGCCTGGACGCCTCGCTGGCGCTGGTGCACAGCTATGGCAATGCGGTTAATCCGCAGCGGATGCTCTCCACCTACCACGCTATCCGGCAGAAGCTGGGCGACGGCAGCGCCATGCTCTATCGCTACAGCGGCGTCAGGCAGGAGGAGAGTACCTTTCTCGCCTGCGCCTTCTGGCTGGTGGAAGCCTGGGCGGAAATGGGTGACACGGATCAGGCGGAACAGGCGATGCAGGAGATTCTGGCGACGCTGGACGGTCAGGGTAACGTCGATATCTTTAATGAGATGTATGACGTCCGCAGTCAGAGCTGGCGTGGCAACATGCCGCAGGGACTGAGTCATCTGGCGCTGATCTGCGCGGCACAGGCGCTATCGGAATCAAAAGGAGAGGTGTAAGAGAGGTATAGGGGCGACTATTGCAGCCGGAAGCGCGGGTCGAAGAAAAACGGCTCCACTACCGCTTTCGCAATGATGCCCGCCGCTGCCGGATGACGGGGATTGAACAGCGCATTCCACTCACCGGTCAGCGTGCTGGGTACTTTGAGTATCAGGCCGTTCTCCGGGCTGGCGAGCCACTCATCCCCGATCTGCCGGGTGGACGCGGGCGCAGGATCGGCCTGCCACTCATCCGGCAGCGCCGTCAGTGCCAGTTCGGTGATCAGGGACTCCGGCACGCTGATCGCGATCATGCTGTAGTCGCGTGACAGATCCTGAATGGTGAGATGCACCAGCGCCTCCAGCACGCAGAGCGCCCGGCTCGACCCCAGGTAGACACAGACCGATCCCACCGAATTCCAGCGCCCGCCATACGTCCGGGCGCCAAAACCATCAAAGGCGGTCATCGCATATTCACGCTTCACCAGGCGAAAAAAGGGAACCGCCATCAGGTGATGACACCGTGCTCGAGCTGGCCGATCAGGTTTATCACCGCTTCCGCCCCTGCCACCGTGGTGGTCATCTCCGCCGGTTTTTTTCCGCCCAGCGCTTTGGCGGGCGTTTCCAGCCACTGCACCAGACGCGCCCTGTCGTCGCGGAACAGGTTGCTGGCGGCAGAGAGAACGCGAATCAGCATGTAGATGCGTCCGCTCTGGTCGGGCGAAAAGGTCTGCGCCGGATCTTTCACTTTGCGGTTGTAGGTGGTGCGATCGATGCCCGCCAGACGGCACAGCCACCCCTCGTCGAAGGTGGACAACGACGCGGTGCGTTTCAGCACGCCGCTGCTGAACCCTGTCGCGATACGCTGATGCGCATCCGGCAGGGTTTCCGGCAGGTTAAGGGCATGCAGCAGCGACGCGTGGCGGCGAGGCTGAGCGGGTGTGTAGATGGCGATGGACATAGCAGCCCTCCTGTTCATTTGATTTTTATTTTAGCGCAAATGAACAGAAGGTACCACCGCAAGTCCGGCGCGTATCCGTCGTTACTCTGCTGTGCCCTGCTCCAGCGCCTGCATAATCTGCCACGCCGCCCTGATGCGCAGCGGATTGGGGTAGCTCTTGTTGGCCAGCATCACAATGCCGGTGTTCTTCTCCGGGATAAACGCGATATAGGCACCAAACCCGTTGGTCGAACCGGTTTTATGCACCCAGCTGGCGCGTCGGGAGGGCCCGACCGGTTCCACGCGGGTCACCGGTTGCGGCTTCAGCGCCACGCCATTCTCACTGTCGGCGATCAGCGTGTCAGCACTGACGGGCCAGTCATAGATCTCCCAGCCCAGCCCCTGATAGAAACTGGCGGTTCTGAAATAGCGCGACTGCGCCGTGCGGATGGCATTGCGCAGCACGGCATTGCCGGCAGAGAGGCCGTTTGGATCGCTGTTGGCCTGCATGAAGGTGAGCATGTCGCGAGCGGTCGATTTAACCCCATAGGCTTCGGCATCCAGCATGCCGGGGGAAACACGCACCGGCTGGCCATTTTTGTAACCCCAGGCGTAGTTAATCATCATCGACGGCGGCACGGTAATAAAGGTGCGTGTCAGGCGCAGCGGCTGAAACAGCGATTTCACCATCGCCGCCTCAAAGTCCCCCTTCACCATCAGCGCGCCGAAGAGACCGATACTGGCGTTGGAGTACTGGCGAACCGTACCGGGTGCCGCCTGCGGTTGCCACTCCTGATAGAAGCGAAGCAGCGACGCCTGATCGGTGACCGCCTCCGGCAGTTGCAGCGGCAGCCCGCCCGCCGTGTAGGTCGCCAGGTGCAGCATCCGGACCGGACGCCACTGCGCCCCTGTCAGCTGCGGCCAGACCTTCTGCACCGGATCGTTCAGGCGGAGTTCACCGTTGCGGATCAGAATCCCCGCCAGGGTGCCGGTGAAGGTTTTACTCACCGAGCCCAGCTCAAACAGCGTGTTTTCTGTGACCCGGCGGCCCGAATCGGTGTCGGCCACGCCCGCATTCACAAACTGCGTCCGGCCTTTGTAAAGCACCGCCACCGACATACCGGGGATCGCCTGCTGCTCCATCAGCGGTTCAATCGCGGCTTTAACCAGAGAAGTGACCTGCTGTGAAGAGAGATCGGCGGCGACACAGCGGACAGAAAGCGAAAACAGAACAAAACAAAACAGAGACTTTTTCATTAGCAACGAAGAGGGTTCACCGGGTCAGATTATTTACACTGGTCAGCACATGCCTGCACGCAGATCTGCGCCTGCGTACTGCAGGCACCGCTGTCGCGGGTATTACAGTGGGAGCGTTCGACATAGCAGTTGGACTGACAGGCCGCCAGATCGCAGCGGGCCGCCGCAGGTGTCAGCTGAACCAGGGGGGCGCGGGCCGGAAAAGGCGAAGCGGGCTGAGCGAAAGCGCTGCTGCCCAGTAATCCGGACAGCAGCAGCGTGATGATGCGTTTCATAAGAGTTCTCCTGTAGGACGCTGCCCCTAGTATGGCCAGTCTGGCGGGCAGCGTCAGGGAAATCTTATCAAATTGAGACCACAGGCGGGTGTTGGGTGGCATTTATTACGCCACGGGTGTAGATATCGTTCAGTCTGGCGATGTAACGCTGGGTATCATGCTGCTCTTTGATGCGCAGGATCGCCGCCTCGCCTTTCTCCTGCAGCCGTTCCGGCTGCTCAACGATCTCCAGCAGCGTCGCTTTCAGCCCCTCCACCAGCGACCGGCGCAGCTGCGATTTCTGCTCCGGCGTGGTGATACTGTATTCGCGATCGGCGTTCAGCGGACTGGCGATGACCCAGCCCGCGCTGGCAGGGTTGATCTCCGGCAGGGCCCGCACATTACTGGTGATCACCGGACAGCCGTTAGCCTGCATCTCCAGTACGGAAAAGCCGTAGGTCTCCTGCCAGGTCGGCAACAGGCCGACGTCGCTCTCGCGGAACAGCTGCATCAGTTCACGGTTATCCATCCGCGCCTGATGCGTGAAACAGCGGTAACGGGCGATGCGGCTCTCGATGCCGCGATAAAAGGCGTCATCATCCTGAAACTGGCGATGGGCGACGTTGTGACGTTTGGTAAGTTCGCCGATCAGCTGCACGTCCAGCTGCGACTCCTCCAGGCGACGCTCTTCAATCAGCTCACTGATCGCCAGCACCACTTCCGCTCCGCCTTTGCGATAAAACTCATTACCGGCAAAGACCAGCTTCAGCACACCCGGCTGGCGTGGCGTCTTATGCTGCACAAACAGCGTCTGGGGCGGATGCAGCACCAGCGTTTTCCGCCGGATTTTCTGCGCCTCATCCGGGCTGAACAGCTTCATCTGAATATTCAGCGTCGCGTCGGAGATGGCAATCAATCCGAGGCAGTTCTCTTTTAACAGATGAGGAATTAAGCGCTTCAGCTCCGGGTTATCCCGCTTGGCGACGCCGGGCACCGGCAGCACGCGCGGCAGCTCGGTTTCAAACGAGGCGACCCACTTCTGGTGGGTGATCGCAACTTCATTGAACAGATGGAGGATGTCAGCCCGTGAAGCGCCTGAAAACGGCACCGGCTGAAAGACGAAGGTTTTATTTTTCTTAAGCAGGCGGGTCCGGAGGGGATTAATAAAATAGAACAGATTGCCTTTTTTCAGATTGATATATTCGTTTGCCGGATTCACTAAAATATTACGCTGCTCCGGATATTGATTATTCGTAATTCCAATTTTCATGCACGCTCTCCAGAGTCCTTGTATACGGCATCATCTATAGCATGCAGCTGCGGCTGTTTCGTCTGAGCAATATCCTAAAAAGGCCCGCGTGGCGCGGCCTCTCCGCTTTTGCTAATGATTGCTTCCGGTGATAAAGCAGGCATAACAGCGGTCTTTTCTCAGTTTCGTAACACCTGTGTTTTTTTGTGTCAGGCTAACCCCTTGTTGAATATCCCGCTATTTATACGGGCAATAAACGGACCATTTGTTATGTGAATGTTTAATTATTTGTGAAAATTAATATCGCCTGAAATGACGCATATAGTTTAAAACTTTTAAACAAACGAAACAGAAAGCAGACGGTTCCCCCTACGCGCTGATGATTACGCCAGGTGGTCAGCCCGCTGCCGATGAAACAAATGATACAGCGCACCCGCGCCTGCACCACGCTGACCCGCTGCTTTGCCACATCATGGTGCAGTTTCAGGTGTCAGGCCCTACGCCATAAACGCCTTTTACACCCTCTAACCCAATGAATTAACATCAAATTATTAACGTGCACTCAGAATGCGCCGGTCTGGTACAAAAGTTGCAGCAACCTCTCTATGCAGACAGGAGAGCATTATGAAAGCAATCGTGATTGGTGGCGGGATTGGCGGTATGAGCAGCGCCATTGCGCTGGAAAAAGCCGGAATAGAAGTCGAGGTGTTTGAAGCCGTGCAGGAGATGAAGCCGGTCGGCGCGGCGATCTCTATCTGGCCTAATGGCGTAAAGTGCCTGAATGCGCTGGGCATGAAAGAGCAACTGCGCGCACTGGGCGGCAACATGGCCTATATGGCCTATCACGACGGCGCAACCGGCGCGCCCCTGACCCGCTTCAGTATGGCCCCGCTGGTGCAGCAGGTCGGCGAATATCCCTGCCCGGTGGCGCGTGCTGAACTGCAGGCGATGCTGATTGATACCTTTGGCCGTGAACGGGTGCAGTTTGGCAAGCGGGTCATCCAGGTCGAAGAGACCGCAGAGGGCGTCATTGCCACCTTCACTGATAACAGTCAGGCGCGGGGCGACTTTCTGATTGCCGCCGACGGCACCCATTCGGTGGTGCGCGAGTATGTGCTGGAGCAGAAGCTGGAGCGCCGCTATGCCGGTTACGTTAACTGGAACGGACTGGTGACCATTGATGAACGCATCGCGCCTGCCGATCAGTGGACGACGTTTGTCGGCGACGGCAAGCGGGTATCGCTGATGCCGGTCAGTGGCAACCGGTTCTACTTCTTCTTTGATGTGCCGCTGCCGAAAGGATTGCCGCAGGATCGCAGCACGGTGAAAGCCGATTTAACCGGCTATTTTCAGGGCTGGGCTGAGCCGGTTCAGCAGCTGATCGCGGCCATCAATCCTGAGACCACCAACCGGGTTGAGATCCATGACATCGAGCCGTTCAGCCATTTTGTAAAAGGCCGCGTCGCCCTGCTCGGCGATGCGGCGCACAGCACCACCCCCGATATCGGTCAGGGCGGCTGCGCGGCGATGGAAGATGCGGTGGTGCTGGCCGCGACGCTGGCGTCTCACTCACTGGGGATCGAAGATGCGCTGCTGCGCTATCAGGCGCGACGGGTGGAACGGGTCAAAGATCTGGTGCTGAAAGCCCGTAAACGCTGCGAGGTGACCCACGCGCACGACCCGGCGATCACCGCGGCGTGGTATCAGTCACTGAAAAGCGAAACCGGCGAGCGGGTGCTGGCCGGTATGTGTGAAACCATCGAAGGTGGCCCGCTGGGCTGAGATCCTGAACCGGGCTGTCAGTGAGACAGCCCGTCACCTTACTCCTCCGCCAGACCGCGATTTTTCAGCATCGGCTCCAGCTGAGGCGCGGCGCCCCGCCAGCTTTCATACAGCGTTTTCAGATCGCTGCTGTTGCCCCGCGACAGAATTTTCTGCCGGAAGATCTCGCCGTTTTCCCGCGTCAGCCCGCCATGCTCCACAAACCACTGATAGCCATCGTCCGCCAGCATCTGCGTCCAGATATAGGCGTAATACCCGGCAGCATAGCCGCCGCCCCAGATGTGCTGGAAATAGCTGGAGCGATAGCGCGGAGGCACCGCCGCCAGCGCCAGGTTGTCGCTCTGCAGCGACTGCTGCTCAAATCCCGCCACGCTTTGCGGTGCGCTGTCCGGCGTCAGGCCGTGCCAGTGCTGATCCAGCAGGGCGGCAGCCAGCAGCTCGCTCATCTCATAGCCTTTGTTGAACTGAGCGGCGCGGACGATCTTCTCATGCAGCGCATCCGGCATCGCCTCCCCGGTCTGATAGTGACGGGCGTAGTGAAGGAACAGCGACGGCTCGCTGGCCCAGTGCTCATTAATCTGCGACGGAAATTCGACGAAATCGCGCGGGGTTTCGGTGCCTGAGAGACCCGGATAGCGCTGCGTGGCAAACAGGCCGTGCAGCGTATGACCAAATTCGTGGAACATCGTGATCACGTCATCCCAGCTCAGCAGCGCCGGCTCACCGGCAGGCGGTTTCGTGTAGTTGCAGACGTTGTAGATCACCGGTTTGCTGTCGAGCAGCGTCGACTGATTTACAAAATTACTCATCCATGCGCCGCCGCCTTTGCTGTCGCGCTTAAAGAAATCGGTGTAGAAGAGCGCCAGCGGCGTCTCATCAGCATCGAAAATCTCATAGACCTGCACATCCGGGTGATAGACCGGCAGATCCTGACGCGGCGTAAAACGGATGCCATAGAGCCGCGTTGCTGCCTCGAAGACGCCATTGTGCAGCACCGCGTTCAGCTCGAAATAGGGTTTGATCTGGCTCTCATCCAGATCGTAACGGGCACGCCGCACCTGTTCGGCATAAAAACGCCAGTCCCAGGCCTGCAGGAGAAAATCGCCCTGCTGCTGATCGATCGTCTGCTGTATCGCGGCGGCTTCCCGTTCCGCACGGGCACGCGCGGCAGGCACGATGTTGCGCATAAAGGCCAGCGCCGCCTCAGGGGTTTTTGCCATCTGATCCTGCAGCTTCCAGGCGGCATAGCTGGTAAAGCCCAGCAGCCGGGCCTGCTCCGCCCTGACCTGCGCCAGCCGTAACACCAGCTCGCGGGTATCGTTGTCATCCCCTTTTTCCGTGCGCGTCACGCCCGCCTGAAACAGCGCTTCACGGGTCGCCCGATCGGAAAGACTCTGCAGCGCCGGTTGCTGCGTGGTGTTCTGCAGCACCAGCAGCCAGCTGTTTTCCAGCCCGCGCGCCCGCGCTTCCGCCTGCGCCACCGCGAGGTCGGCCGGGGAGAGCCCCGCCAGCTGCTGCGCATCCCGGACCACCAGACCACCCGCCTGCGTCGCCGCCAGCAGTTTATTGGTGAAGCGGGTGCTGAGACGCGCCGCCTCCTGATTCAGCGTTTTGAGCTGCAGTTTCTGCGCCTCCGGCAGGTTAGCTCCCGCCAGCTGAAAGCGCTGCCAGACCACCTCGACCAGCCGCTTTGATTCGCTGTCCAGGCTGGCGCGCTGCAGATAGACAGCGTCAAGCCGGGAAAAGAGCGGCCGGTTGAGCATGATGTCATCGTTAAGTGCGGTGAGCTGCGGCGCAATCTCCTCATCCACCTGCTGCAGCAAGGGGCTGGTATGCGCGGAGGTCATGGCGCTGAACACCAGATTGACCCGGTTGAGCAGTTGTCCACTCTTCTCCAGCGCCTCATAGGTGTTGGAAAAGGTGGGAGCCTCGCTGTTATGGGCAATCGCATCGATCTCCCGACGCTTTTCCGCAATGCCCGCCTCAAGCGCGGGCAGGAAGTCCTGCTGCTGGATCTGATCAAAAGGGGGCGCCTGATAAGGCAGTGTGCTGACGCTGAAGAAGGGATTCTGACGGGCGTTCATGGTTCGCTCCTGATGGGCATCGCAAAGGCCTATCCTGACAGGTTGCGGCTGAGGCGACAACTCAGGCGATGCGCTGCTGATAGACGCTGATTATTTCACCTGCAATCGCCACGGCGATTTCGGCGGGCAGCTTGCCTTTGACGTCAGGCAGACCGATCGGACAGCGCAGCCGCGCCAGCGGTTCACTGCCAACGCCACGGCCAGCGAGCCGGTAGCGAAAACGCTGGTTTTTCGTTTCTGAACCGATCACCCCGGCATAGGCAAAGTCGTTGCGTTTCAGCACCGCTTCGCACAGCGCAAAATCGAGCGGATGGTGGTGGGTCATGATAATGAAGTAGCTCCCGGCGGGAGCCTCCGCCACGCACTCGATCGGTTCCTCCGGCTGATGCGTCACCACACCGGCAGGCACGTGGCCGAACTGACCGGGACGACTGTCGATCCAGTTAATGTGACAGGGTAACGTAGAGAGCAGGTTCACCAGCGCCTGGCCGACATGCCCGGCGCCGAACAGATAGATTTCCGGCTGCGCCTGCAGCAGAGGCTCAAACAGCAGTGTGGTTTTGCCGCCGCAGCACTGGCCCAGTCGTGCGCCCAGGCTGTACTCCTCGGTATGGGGCGCACCTGCCCCGCTCTGCAGCATCGCTCTGGCCTGGGCGATGCACTGAAACTCCAGATGACCGCCGCCAATGGTGAGGAAGCTCTCCTGCTGCGTCACCACCATTTTGCTGCCGCTGTCACGCGGCACCGAACCGTGCTCGCTGAGCACGGTGACCAGGACGCAGCTCTGCCGCTTCTCCCGCAGCTGATGCAGGACGCCTATCCAGTCATGGTAAATCATGTTCTGCTCCTGCCAGACGCTGCACGCCCCAGAAGATCCGCTCCGGCGTGGCAGGGGCATCCAGATGAGGGTGCTGCCGGTAGTCGGCGACGCTGGCGACCGCATCCTGCAGCGCACACCAGGCGGCAATGCCCAGCATAAATGGCGGCTCACCCACGGCTTTGGAGTGAAACACCGTATCCTTTGGATTCCTGCGGTTCTCCACCAGCGTGACCCTGAGATCGGCTGGCACATCACTGATGGCCGGAATTTTGTAGCTCGCCGGTCCATCGGTCAGCAGCTGACCTTTGTCGTTCCAGACCAGCTCTTCACAGGTGAGCCAGCCCACGCCCTGCACAAATCCCCCTTCCACCTGACCGATATCGATGGCCGGATTCAGCGAGGCCCCGACATCATGCAGGATGTCGGCACGCAGCAGGCGCGATTCACCGGTTAAGGTGTCGATCACCACCTCGCAGCAGGCGGCACCGTAGGCAAAGTAGTAGAACGGCTTGCCGCGCCCCGCCAGCCGGTCGTAATGAATCCCCGGCACGCGGTAGTAGCCGGTGGCAGAGAGCGGCACCTGATTCAGCCACGCCAGCTTTGCCACCTCGGCGAAGGTGTAATGCTTATCCCCGGCGCGCACCACGCCGTTGCGGAAACTCACCGCGCTGGCATCACACTCATGCAGCCTGCAGAGCATCTCCGTCATTCTGTCACGCAGAATCTCAGCGGCATTCTGCGCCGCTTTGCCGTTGAGATCCGCGCCGCTGGAGGCCGCGGTTGGCGAGGTGTTAGGCACTTTACCGGTGTCGGTGGCGGTGATCTGGATCTTATCGACCTCAATCTGCAGCACCTCGGCGACAATCTGGATCACTTTGGTGTTCAGTCCCTGGCCCATCTCGGTGCCGCCGTGGTTTAGCTGCACCGTGCCGTCGGTGTAAATCAGGATCAGGGCACCTGCCTGATTGAGAAAGCTGGAGGTAAAGGAGATGCCGAATTTCACCGGCGTCAGCGCCAGTCCGCGCTTCAGCAGCGGGCTGCGGGCGTTGAAGGCGCTGATCTCCGCCCGGCGCGCCTGATAGTCGCTGCTGGCCTCCAGCTGCGCCGTGATCTCATCCAGCAGATTGTCCTCTACCTGCTGGTGGTAATGAGTGATGTTGCGCTCCTGCTTGCCATAGTAGTTACGCTTGCGCAGTTCCAGCGGGTCCAGCCCGCGTTCCCGCGCGATGTGATCCATAATCTGCTCGATGGCCACCATTCCCTGCGGGCCGCCAAACCCGCGATAGGCGGTGTTAGAGGCGGTATTGGTGCGGCAGCGATAGCCGGTGATCCGCGCATCGCCAAGGTAATAGGCGTTATCGGCGTGAAACATGGCACGATCGACAATCGATCCACTGAGATCCAGTGAATAACCGCAGTTTCCCGCCAGATCGATTTTGATGCCGCACAGCCGGCCATCCTCCTCCACACCCGCCTCATAACGCACAAAGAAGGGGTGACGTTTGCCGGTGACACGCATATCGTCGCGGCGGGAGAGCCGCATCTTCGCCGCCCGTCCGGTCTGACGGGCGACAATGGCGCAGAGGCAGGCCACACCGGCCGCCTGCGTCTCTTTGCCGCCAAAGCCGCCGCCCATACGCCGCATATCAATGGTCACCTGATTCAGGCTGATGCCCATCACCTCTGCCACCAGCTTCTGCACTTCGGTGGGGTTCTGCGTTGAGGAGAAGACCTGCAGCTGGTGATCTTCGCCGGGGATCACCATCGCCGTCTGGGTTTCCAGATAAAAATGCTCCTGTCCGCCGATGTGAAACGCGCCGCTGACCCGATGCGGCGCGCGTGCCAGTGCCGCTTCCACATCACCGCGCTGATGCACGTGCGGTTCCTGAAGGAAACTGCGCTGCGCCAGCGCCTGCTCCACATCCAGCAGCGGTTCCAGCACCTCATAGTCAATCACTGCGGCGGCGGCACCGAGACGGGCCGCCTCCGGCGACTCCGCCGCCACGGCGAGGACGATCTGCCCCAGATAGTCGACTCTGTCATGCGCCAGCAGCGGGTCGCCCGGTTCCAGCGGCCCGACATCATTGATGCCAGGAACGTCCTGCCAGGTTAACACGCTGACCACGCCCGGCACAGCGTAGCAGGGCTGCACGTCGATGCGCACAATCCGCGCATGCGCATGCTCGCTCAGGCGCGGACAGAGATGCAGCAGACCCGGCAGCTCCGGCTTGTCGTCGATGAAACGCGCTTCCCCGGAGACATGTTTTTCCGCGCTTTCATGGCAGTTACTGCGGCCCACGCCGCTCTGCAGATCGGCGGCATACTGCGCCTTGATTACCGCTTCGTTGAGTTTAGGACGGTTATGAGACATAGCGGGTCACCTCGGTACAGGTTATTTCGCCATTATAGCGATGAAGAAAGCGGCGCAGCAGGTTACGCGCCACCTGCAGCCGATAGGCGCTGCTGGCACGAAAATCGGAGAGCGGCTGGAAATCGTCGGCCAGTGCGGCCGCTGCACGTGACACCGTCACGGCATTAAGGGGCTGACCGATCAACGCCTGTTCACAGTGCTGTGCCCGCTGCGGCGTGGCCGCCATGCCGCCAAAGGCGACGCGGGCGTCGGTCACGATGCCCTGATCGGTGTGCAGGTTAAAGGCGGCAAAGACCGCTGAGATGTCGTCATCCAGCCGTTTGGAGACTTTCCAGGCGACAAAGTCAGGTGACACCGTCACCTTATCGATGCGAATCGCGCGGATAAACTCGCTTTTTTCCAGCCGGGTCTGCCGGTAGCCGGTAAAAAAGTCGTTCAGCGGCAGGCAGCGCTGCTGCTCGCCGCGTTGCAGTATCAGGCTGGCGTTCAGCGCCAGCAGCATGGGCGATGCGTCTCCGATCGGGGAGGCGTTGCCGATATTACCGCCCAGCGTGCCCTGCAGACGGATTTGCAGGGAGGCAAAGCGTTGCAGCATCTCGCTCACGCCCGGGATGCGGCTGGCCAGAAAATCGCTGACCTGTTGCAGCGACGCGCCTGCGCCCAGCAGATAATGGTCATCAAATTCACTGCAGACTTTGAGCGCGGCGACCTGCTCCAGGGCGATGAGCAGCGGCAGTCTTTTATGCTGCTGGGTGATCTGCAGGCTGAGATCGGTGCCTCCGGCAATCAGTACCGCTTCGGGATGCGCCAGATAGATCTCCGCCAGCTGCGCCGGGGTTTTAGGCAGGAAGCAGCGCCGCCCTGCTGCGCCCGTCTCCTGCATCTCCGGGGTCGCCAGCGCTTCAAGACGCTGCACGGTACCCGCGGCGCTGTGATCAAACTGATCCGTCACCGGCTGCGAACAGAGCTGCTCGGCGGCCGCCATGATGGGCCGGTAGCCGGTACAGCGGCAGAGATTACCCGCCAGCGCGGTTTCCGCCTGATGACGATCCCAGCCCGTGGCATTTTTTTGCAGCGTGAACAGCGACATCACAAAGCCCGGCGTGCAGAAGCCGCACTGCGAGCCGTGGCAGTCAACCATCGCCTGCTGCGCCGGGTGCAGCGCCCGTCCGTGACGTAAATCTTCAACCGTGATCAGCTGTTTACCCTGCAGCGTGGAGACCAGGGTCAGGCAGCTGTTGACCGTTTCATACTGCATCCTGCCATCCACCGCTTTGCCCAGGGTGACGCTGCAGGCGCCACAGTCGCCTGAGGCGCAGCCCTCTTTGGTGCCGGGCCGCTGCTGGCGGGTACGCAGATAGTTAAGGATAGTGAGGTTGGGGTCGAGCGCGGTTTCGCTGACCAGCTGGTTATTGAGCAGAAACTGGATCATGCGGCTTGCTCCTGTGCGTCACGCTGCCAGATCG
Organism: Pantoea anthophila; assembly: GCF_026104315.1. NCBI lineage: Bacteria > Pseudomonadati > Pseudomonadota > Gammaproteobacteria > Enterobacterales > Erwiniaceae > Pantoea > Pantoea anthophila. The sequence goes on along the minus strand of NZ_CP110473.1, from coordinate 1,967,983 downwards.
GGCGACCGGCCACCCAGGTCTGGGCAATATTGCGGTCGTCGCCCAGCGTCATTAAGACAAAAAGTTTTTCCCAGATATCTTTGCTGTTGCCGATGCGCAGCTGCTGCAGGGCAGAAACCGCCGGATCGAGCACCACAAAATCCGCCTCTTTGCCGGTGTTGAAATTCCCGATGGCGTGGTCGAGATCGAGTGCCCGCGCCCCGCCCAGCGTCGCGTGATAAAAGGCTTCGGCGGCGCTGAGCCGGTAGTGCTGCAACTGGCCCACCTTGTAGGCTTCGCCCAGGGTCTGCAGCATGTTAAAGGTGGTGCCCGCGCCGACATCGGTGCCCACTCCCACCTTCACGCCCTGCTGCCAGCTGCGTTTCAGATTAAACAGGCCGCTGCCGAGGAACAGGTTAGAGGTGGGACAGAAGGCAATTGAGGAGTCGGTGTCGTGCAGACACTGCCACTCCTTCTCTTCCAGATGCAGGCAGTGGGCAAACACGCTGCGGCGGCCGGTGAGCTGATGATGGTGGTACACATCCAGATAGCCGTCGCGTTCCGGAAAGAGTGCTTTAACCCAGGCCACCTCCTGCGGGTTTTCGCTGAGATGGGTGTGCAGCCAGGTGTCGGGAAACTCCTGACGCAGCTGCTGCACTTTTTCCAGCAGCTGCGGCGAAGAGGTCGGGGCAAAACGCGGCGTCAGCGCATAACTCAGCCGGCCACGCTGATGCCAGCGTTCAATCAGTGCCCGGGTCTGCTGATAGCTCTGTTCCGGGGTTTCCGTAAGGTTGTCCGGCGCATTGCGATCCATCATCACTTTCCCGGCAATCAGCCGCATGTTCAGCGCTTCGGCGGCGCTGAACAGCGCCTCGACCGACTGCGGGTGCACGGTACCAAAGACCAGCGCGCTGGTGGTGCCATTGGAGAGCAGCTGGTGCAGGAAAAAGGCGGACATCCGGGCGGCATGATCCGGGCAGTGATACTGCGCCTCTACCGGGAACGTGTAGTGATTCAGCCACTCCAGCAGCTGTTCGCCAAAGGCGCCGATCATCTCCGTCTGCGGATAGTGTATGTGGGTGTCCACAAAGCCCGGCACGATCAGCCGGCCGCGCAGGTCAGTGACCGGCAGACCCGCCAGCTTCGCCTCAGCCGTTTCCCAGCTCTCCAGCCCGGCCACACGTCCGTCACGCAGCAGCAACACGCCATCCTCCAGATAGCGGGCCTGCGTTGCCAGATCATCGGGATGATCCACCACGCCGGTGAAGTCAAAGAAGCTGGCGCGTATCGCCGTGTCGGTTGCTGGGTGCATGCTGTTTCCTTTCTGAAAGCGCGATGAGGTGGTGCAGTTAACTCTCTGTTTAACTCTTTGCAACCTGCGTGCCAGATTTACTCTGCTATAAAATCTATAAATATCAGTTACTTAGAGAAACCTCCGCCTGTTGCGCAACAAAAAAGCCTGTAAAAAGCATAGCAACCGTTTGCTTTCATGTCGCAATCGGTTGCGAAGCTAAATTGCCGATTCTGGCGGCGTGTCTGACGCGCAGGCTGGCTGCTGCCCTGCCCCTTAACGGTGCAGTGCGCCCTGAAAAGGCGCAGGACGTTGCCCGTAAAAAGGGGTTTACCCCCCTGCCCGTTTTTCTGCGCGCAGAAGCCGAAATGGCATGCTATGGTGAAGCCATCGACGTTGAAAATGGCATAAGGAACAGTGAGATGATTATTTTTGTCACCGGTGCGACGGCCGGTTTTGGTGAAAGTATTACCCGCCGCTTTATCAAAAACGGGCACAAAGTGATCGCCAGCGGACGCCGCGCCGAACGCTTAAAAGCGCTGAAAGATGAGCTGGGTGAGAATCTCTACACCGTCCAGCTGGACGTGCGGAACCGCGCCGCCATCGAAGAAGCTGTGGCGCAGTTACCGGCGGCGTGGCGCGCTATCGATATCCTGGTGAACAATGCCGGTCTGGCTCTGGGCATAGAGCCCGCGCACAAAGCCAGTGTGGAAGACTGGGAAAACATGATCGATACCAACACGAAAGGCCTGGTCTATATGACCCGCGCCCTGCTGCCACAGATGGTCGAGCGTAACGTGGGCCATATCATCAATATCGGCTCGATTGCCGGTAGCTGGCCCTATGCCGGCGGCAACGTCTATGGGGCCACAAAGGCATTTGTGCGGCAGTTCAGCCTGAACCTGCGCACCGATCTGCACGGCACCGCGCTGCGCGTGACCGATATCGAACCGGGGCTGGTGGGCGGCACCGAGTTCTCTAACGTCCGCTTTAAAGGTGATGATGACAAAGCCGGTCAGGTCTATGAGGGTGCCACCGCCCTGACCCCGGAAGATGTCACGGAAGCGGTTTACTGGGTGGCCACACTGCCAGCGCACGTCAACATCAACACGCTGGAGATGATGCCGGTCAGCCAGACGCTGGCGGGCCTGAAGGTGCACAAGCCTTAATCCTCTGCGCGCCAGCTCTCCCGGCTGGCGCTAGCCACGCCCCCAGCCCAGAACGATAATCAGCATGCCGCTGAGTGCAATCAGTGCGCCACTCCAGTCCCAGATGCTCAGCTTCACGCCATCCACCACCCGCAGCCAGAGCAGCGCGGTGAGCACATAGACGCCCCCATACGCGGCGTAGACCCGGCCGCTGGCGGCAGGATGCAGGGTCAGCAGCCAGACAAACAGCGCCAGGCTGGCCGCCGCAGGCAGTAACAGCCAGACCGGGCCGCCTTTTTTCAGCCATAACCACGGCAGAAAGCAGCCCGTGATCTCCGCCAGGGCGGTGATAAAAAACAGCAAGGCGGTTTTAATCAGCACCCATACCTCTCCTGAACTTAAACAAACCACGCACCACTGGTGAGCAAAGAAACGGCGATGATATACTACCCGGACCCGCTGCAACAGCCGTCCCGGATGGCGATGTTGGCGATAACGAAAGGATAGTCTGATGAAAAAAATGATCCCTGCTCTGCTTCTGGTTCTGCTGTCTGGTACCGCCTTCACGGCGGGTGCGACCACCAACCGCCTGATCATCGAAGATGGCAGTTCTGCGCTGAGTAACGAAGCGGCTCGCCAGAATAAAGAGCAATGGAATGACACGCGGATGCTGCGCAACAAGGTGAACAGCCGCGTAGAAAAAGAGTTTGATAAAACCGACCGCGCGTTCGACACCCGCGACAAGTGCGAGCAGAGCCTCAATCTGAACGCCTACTGGGAGCCCAACACCCTGCGCTGTCTGGACCGACGCTCAGGCCGCCCGGTCACTCCCTGAATTTGCGCTATAGTAATGACGGACGACTAACATAAGGAAGACGTGATGAAGCTACAGAGGGTTTTGTTCACCGCAGCGTTGTTCTCGCTGCCGCTGATGGCGCAGGCTTCCTGCGAATCGGTAAAAGCCGACATCAGTCAGAAAATTGTTCAGAACGGCGTGCCTGAATCGGGCTTCACTCTCGACATCGTCGCCAACGATCAGGTCGATCAGGCGGGCGGTCAGGTGGTCGGGCATTGTGAAAACGACAGCCAGAAGATTGTTTACAAGCGCACCGGCCGGGATGACGAGGCCAGCGTGCCCGCCAGTGCCGGCAGTTCTCAGGACGCGCCTGCGCAGCAATAAACCTGTGTTAATCAGGGCGACGGTCTGTCGCCCTGCCGTTTACTCCGCCTGTTCCGGCCGCTGACGCGGCATCATCCACGCCACACCCAGCGCAAACAGCGCAATCACCAGCGCCACCACAAACACCCAGTGCAGTGAGGCTGCAATCGCCTGCACCATCTGCTGCAGCGCCTGTGGCGCCAGCTGCTGACGGCTGGGTTCAGACATAATCTGCTGCACCGGATCGGCCACCTGCGGCAGCCGCCACTGCAGATTGAGATTGAGCACCGCCCCCATGATCGCCGTGCCCACCGCCGAACCGATCATCCTGCTGAACATCACCGAGGCAGTACAGATGCCGCGAATCTGATAGTCCGCCTCGTTTTGCACGGAGACCAGAAACGTGGTGCTGGTCATCCCCATGCCGGTGCCAATCAGTAAGGCGGTAAAGCCCGCCTGATAGAGTGAGCTCGCGGGCTGAAGCAGCAGCAGTAAGGCGCTGCCGCTGACCAGCAGCAGCGCGCCGAGCTGGGCGGTAAAGCGATAGGAGGTCAGCAGCATCAGCCTGCCGCTCAGGGTACTGGCCAGCGGCCAGCCAATCGACATCATCGCCAGCGCGCTGCCCGCCTGTAACGGCGTGCCGCCGCGGATCCCCTGAATCCAGGTCGGCAGAAACGCACTGATCCCCATCATGGCCGCGCCGATAATCAGGTTGCCCGCATTACCGGCAATGATCAGCCGGCTGCGCCAGATCACCAGCGGAAACAGCGGTGCCGCGGCCCGCTGCTCGTGGCGTTTCAGCTGCCAGCCTGCCAGCAGTGAACAGAGCAGAAAAGGGATCAGCCAGTATCCGAGCAGCTCCGCCTGCAACAGCGCCACCAGCAGCGCGGAGACGCAGAGCATCAGCCAGCCGCTGCCCGCGAGGTTGAGGGGAGCTGATTTCTCCTCCTGCTGATGCGCCGGTAACCAGCGCGCCAGCATCAGCATGCTGATCAGGCCAATCGGCAGATTGACCCAGAAAATCACGGACCAGCTGAAGTGCTGCACCAGCCAGGCACCGGTCAGCGGCCCGACGATGGCCGCCACTCCCCAGACGCTGGAGAGCCAGCCCTGAACGCTGGCGCGCTCGCGCGGCGAATAGATGTCCGCCACGATGGTGGAGCTGATCGGCATAATGGCCCCCGCCCCCAGTCCCTGAAACGCCCGGAACAGGATCAGCCAGGTCATGGAGTGGGCGAAGCCACACAGCACCGATCCGAGCAGGAAAAGGGAGGTGCCGGTAAAAAACATGGTTTTACGCCCCACCTTATCCGCCAGCCGTCCATAGAGCGGCACGCTGACCGCCTGCGTCAGCAGATAGATGGAGAAGACCCAGCCAAACTGCGAAAAACCGCCGAGGTCGGCAATGATGGTGGGCATGGCGGTGGCCACGATGGTGACTTCGATAGCCGCCATAAACATCGCCAGCATGCAGGCAATCAGTATCCAGTGGCGGTGTCCGGTCCGGAGTTGTGCGCTTTCAGTCATAGGGTTCCTTTTTTATCAGCAAGGCTAGCTGAAAATCAGCCCGTGCAGTTTCCTGAACGTGCGCATTTCCTGCACCATCTGTGACGGTGTCACTAAAAGTCGATGAATTTTTTTTATTGACGCATCAGCCCAGTGGCTACGCGGCCTTAACACCATTTTAACCACTTTCTCACTCACCGAGGAAAGGCTGAAAAGCTGGCTTGCCGGGTAAAGGGCTGCTATAGGAGTAAAGCATCTTTCTCAGTGTTCACTGAAAAAGAGTAGGTAAATACGCATTTTGTCTACATTTTATCGCAGTTTCGGTTTTGGGTGCGGCGGCCTTTTTTGCTGCATCTGTCGGACTGTTTAGCGCTGTTATAACAATTGAGATCGTTATCAGGGAGATTCTCCTATGCAAAATGCTTCACTGGCCCGACGCGCCGGTCTGGCACTGCTTGCAGTGGTCGCAGTGATTGCGGTGCTGATCTGGGGCCTCGGCTGGGATCAACTGGTCGCCCGTAAGGTCGACCTGCTTTATCTCGGGCAACAACACCTCTTCTTAGTGTTCTGGTCGATGCTGTTCGCCCTGCTGGTCGGTATTCCCAGCGGCATCCTGCTCAGTCGCCCGTTTGCCCGCCGCTGGGCCGAGTATGTGATGCAGATTTTCAACATCGGTAACACCCTGCCGCCGCTGGCGGTGCTGGCTCTGGCGATGGTCATTATCGGGATTGGCGACCGTCCGGCGCTGATAGCCCTGTTTCTGGCCTCGCTGCTGCCTATCGTCCGCAACACCTTCTCCGGCCTGAGCGCCGTTCCCCCGTCACTGATTGAAGCCGCCAACGGCATCGGTATGACTAAACTGCAGCGTCTGCGCCGGGTGGAACTGCCGAATGCCCTGCCGGTGATCCTCTCCGGCGTGCGCATCGCGACGGCCATCAATGTCGGAACCGCTCCGCTGGCGTTCCTGATTGGGGCCAGCAGCTTCGGCGAGCTGATCTTCCCCGGCATCTATCTGAATGACTTTCCGACGCTGATCCTCGGCGCTGTCGCTACCGCACTGGTGGCACTGGTGCTGGATATGTTGCTGGCTGCACTGGGCCGCTTACTGAGCCCGCACGCGGCGGTCTGACCACAAGGAGCTTTGCAATGCTAACGCACTGGATAAAGAAGAGCGTGGTGGCGCTTACGGCGACGCTGCTGCTAAGCCAGACGGCACAGGCGGCTGCCCCGCTGGTGATGGCGACCAAGAGTTTTACCGAGCAGCATATTCTCTCCGCCATGACCGTGCTGTGGCTGAAGAAGAAAGGCTATGAGGTGGTGCCCAAACGGAATATTGCCACCACCATCGGCCGTAACGCGCTGCTGAATAAACAGATCGATATGGTCTGGGAGTACACCGGGACCTCACTGATTATTTTCAACCACATCAGCCAGCCGATGTCGTCTCAGCAGGCCTATGAGACGGTGAAAAAACTGGATGCAAAACTGGGGCTGGTCTGGCTTGACCCGGCACCGATGAACAACACCTACGCCTTTGCCATGACCCGGAAACGGGCCGAAAAAGAGGGTATCAGCACGATGTCGCAGCTGGTCGCAAAGATTGAGCAGGTGCGGAAGACCGACCCGGACCATAACTGGCGACTCGGGCTGGACCTGGAGTTTTCAGGGCGCAGCGACGGCATGAAGCCGCTGCAGAAAACCTACGACCTGGCGCTGGATCGCCCGCAGATCCGGCAGATGGACCCCGGCCTGGTCTATAACGCCATTCGCGACGGCTTTGTCGACGCCGGTCTGATCTACACCACCGATGGCCGGGTAAAAGGATTCGACCTGAAAGTGCTGGAAGATGATAAGCATTTCTTCCCCAGCTACAACGTGACGCCCGTGGTGCGTCAGGATGTGCTGGCGAGCCATCCGGGTCTGGACACCGCGCTCAATCAGCTCTCGGCGCAGATCACCGATGAGGCGATTACCGAGCTGAATAAGCGGGTCGACATCGATCATCAGTCGCCGGAGAAAGTGGCGCGTGATTTCCTTCAATCCAAAAACATGCTGTAAGGAGGCAATGTGGATACCCTTCACTACATCATGGATAACTGGAATACCCTGCTGACCCTGAGCTGGCAGCACAGCTGGCTGGTGCTGGTCGCGGTCGGACTGGCGATTGTCATTGGCGTGCCGCTCGGCATTCTGATTGTCCGGGTCCGGTGGCTGGCGGCCCCGATCCTCGGCATCGCCACCGTGGTGCTGACCATCCCGACCATTGCGCTGTTTGGTCTGATGATCCCGCTCTTTTCACTGATCGGTCAGGGCATTGGTGCGCTGCCCGCCATCACCGCTGTGTTCCTCTATTCTCTGCTGCCGATTGTGCGCAACACGCACACCGCACTGGAGAACCTGCCAGGCGGTCTGCGTGAGGCGGGTCGTGGTATCGGCATGACCTTCTGGCAGCGTCTGCGCTGGGTGGAGATCCCGATGGCGCTGCCGGTCATTTTTGGCGGCATCCGCACCGCCGTGGTGATGAACGTCGGCGTCATGGCGATTGCCGCCGTGATTGGAGCCGGCGGCCTGGGCCAGCTGCTGCTGGATGGCATCAGCGGCAGTGATATTCGCATGTTAATTGCCGGGGCACTGATGATCTGTCTGCTGGCTATTGTTCTTGACTGGCTGCTGCACCGTTTGCAGCAGGCGCTGACTCCTAAGGGGATTCGATAATGATCACGCTGGAAAACCTGACGAAAACCTTTACCCAGAAAAACGGTACCACCAATAAAGCCGTCGATAACGTCAGTCTGCATGTGCCAGCCGGTGAGATGTGCGTCCTGCTGGGGCCATCGGGCTGCGGAAAAACCACTACCCTGAAGATGATTAACCGCCTTATCCCTGCCACCAGTGGCCGGATTCTGATCAATGGCGAAGATACCAGTACACAGGACACCACCACCCTGCGTCGCAACATCGGCTATGTGATCCAGCAGATTGGACTGTTCCCGAACATGACTATCGAAGAGAACATTACCGTGGTGCCGCGCATGCTGGGCTGGGATAAGAAGCAGTGTCACGAGCGCGCGACCGAGCTGATGAGCATGGTGGCGCTGGACCCGACTAAATTCCTGCATCGCTATCCGCGAGAGATGTCCGGCGGCCAGCAGCAGCGCATCGGGGTGATTCGTGCGCTGGCGGCGGATCCACCGGTGCTGCTGATGGATGAGCCTTTCGGGGCGGTTGACCCGATTAACCGTGAAGTCATTCAGAACGAGTTTCTCGATATGCAGCGTCAGCTAAAGAAAACCGTGATGCTGGTGAGTCACGATATCGATGAGGCGCTGAAGCTCGGCGACCGGATTGCGGTGTTTGGTCAGGGTAAGATCGTGCAGTGCGCCAGCCCGGATGAGCTGCTGGCCACACCGGCGAATGATTTTGTCGGCTCGTTTGTCGGTCAGGACCGCACGCTGAAGCGCCTGCTGCTGGTGCAGGCGGGGGACGTTACCGATCAGCAGCCCACCATTACCGTGCGTCGTTCTACGCCGCTGGAGGAAGCCTTTGGCACCATGGATGAGAACGATATGCGCTCGATTACCGTGGTCGATGAGGATGGCAAACCGCTGGGCTTTGTGAAGCGTCGCGAGGCGCGCAACGTCAGCGGCCGTTGTGAAGAGCGCCTGCACACCTTTAAGGTGACCGGCAAAGCGGAAGAGAACCTGCGAGTGGTGCTGTCAAAGCTCTATGAACACAATACGGTCTGGATGCCGATTGTTGATGAGGAGGGTCGCTACAGCGGTGAGATTTCGCAGGATTATATCGCCGACTACCTGAGTTCAGGCCGCACGCGTCGTCGTCTCAATACGTAAACTCCTCTGTTGATGAAAGGGCCACACGGCCCTTTTTTGTTACCGCCAACAGGCACGAATTAAACCGCAATAACGTTGCTTAAGGCGAAGGGAACAGGGTCAGAAGAGGAAAGCGTCCCGCGCCAGGGATGGCGCGGGCCGAGCCTGTCATGGATGACATCTTTTGCGTCTTTCCGATCTGACCCTGTTCCCTGCGCTGGTGCGATCTTACAGCAAGCCGGGCCACAGGCTGGCAACCCGTCCTGCTGGCGGACTCCTCTCAGCCGATCATCCCTCCGTCAGCGTCTCCGCCTCAACCTCTTCCACCGTCCGCGCCTCATCCGGCAGCACCAGATTCAGCACAATGGCCAGGATGCCACCGGTAGTGACTGCATGACCAAACAGGCTGCCGATCAGCGGCGGGAACTGCTTCAGCACGTCTGGCACCGCTTCCACACCCAGCCCGATGCCGAAGGCGATGGCGACGATCAGCATCTCGCGGCGACCAAGCGGTGTCTGGGTCATCACCCGGATACCGGCCGCAACCACGCTGCCAAACATCACCACGGTCGCGCCGCCCAGTACTGGCGGTGGGATCTGCTGCAGCAGGGAGCCAACCGCCGGAAAGAGCCCCAGCAGCGCCAGCATAATGCCCAGCAGCATCCCCACGTAGCGGCTGGCAACGCCGGTCATCTGGATGACACCGTTATTCTGCGCGAAGGTGGTGTTAGGAAAGGCCGAGAAAACCGCGGCCAGCACGCAGCTCAGGCCATCGGCGACAATACCGCCCTGCAGCCGCTGCTGGAAAGGCTTACCGGTGATCGGCTGCTGTGAAATCAGACAGTTGGCCGTCAGATCGCCCACCGCTTCAATCACCGCAATGACAGATACCAGCGCGATAGGCAGAAAGATGGTCCAGTCGAAGGCGAAACCAAAGCGGAAAAAGGCCGGCAGTACCAGCCAGCTGCTCTCCGGCGCAGCCTTCAGCTGCAGATGGCCGGTTAACGCCGCCGCCACACACCCCACGGCGATACCCGCGACCACGGCAACCAGCCGCGCCCAGCGGTTTCGCGAGCGGTTCAGCGCCACAATCACCAGCAGCGTCAGCGCACCCAGCGCCAGATTTCCCGGCGCGCCAAAGTCCGTGGCATTGTGACCGCCCGCCCAGTCGGTGATGCTCACTTTGATCAGGCTGATACCAATCAGCGTAATCACTGTGCCGGTGACGACCGGCGTCAGCACCTTGCGCAGCGCGCCGACGCAGCGGCTGATGACCACCGGGATCAGTGCCGCCACCAGGTTGCAGCCAAACAGCATCGCCAGAATCTCTTCAGGTGAACCGCCACGCCCCTTGATCATTAACCCACCCGACAGGATCACACCCAGAAACGCAAAGCTGGTGCCCTGCAGACAGATCATCCCGGCACCGACGCCATAAAAGCGCCGGGCCTGCATAAAGGTGCCCAGACCGGAAACAAACAGGGACATGCTGATCAGATAAGGAATATAGGCCTGCAGTCCCAGCACCGAACCGATAATCAGCGGCGGAGTGATAATGCCGACGACGCTGGCAAGCAGATGCTGCAGTGCGGCAAAGAATGCCGGTACGGGACCAATGCGGGCTTCAAGCCCATATAACAAACCTTTCTCGTGCGAGTGCGACATGGTGGTGCTCCAGCTCTGTGTGGTTAGCGGAGTTAATGCATTTTCTGCGCCATCACGTCAGGGATTCGCGGTTAACGATCCAGGTCATTCAAATATAAGCGGAAATAGTTACAGAAAACGGGTCGCGAGCCTGAAACTTTAGGCTCACGACCCGCTCAGATGACTTGTTTTGTTTCAGTATCAGGCGATCTTTGCACTCACAGCGTGCAGATCGGGCTGCTCCAGCAGAGAAATATCGATCCAGGAGGTCAGATCGCGCTGTTCAGGACGGGGCAGATAAGGAAGCTCACCCAGCAGCGGCGCCGCAATCTTTTCACGCAGCACCTCAATGATGTCACTGTAGTGCGCCAGCCCCGGATTGACGCGGTTAGCCACCCAGCCCACCAGCGGCAGGCCATCGTGCGCGATGGCTTCCGCGGTCAGCAGCGCATGACTGATGCAGCCCGACTGGATACCGACCACCAGCACAACCGGCAGCTGCTGTTCTGCGACCCAGCGCGAGAGCGGACGTCCGTCGTTCATCAGACTGCGCCAGCCGCCGGTGCCCTCCACCACCACCCGATCGGCCTGCTGCGTCAGATGTGTCAGACCCTGAGTCAGCCGCGAATAGTCGATCATCTGGCTGGGATGGGTGCAGATCTCCTCCTCCTCAAACACCAGCGGATTAATCGCCTCATAAGGCAGGTCGATGGATGAAGCGCTTTGCAGAACCTGCGCATCTTTGTTACGCAGGCCATCAGCGGTTTTGACCGCGCAGCGCGCGACAGGCTTATAGCCGACGGCACTGACGTTGCTCTGAATAAAACATTGCAAAAGGGCGCGGGACACCACCGTTTTGCCTGTAGCCGTATCGGTGCCGGTAACAAATAGTCTGTTCACTCCACTTCTCCTCTCAAAGCGTTGCGGCTAATCGGTGATTAGCCCTGCTGCGAAACGGCATTTTAAGGAATCCAGAATGAGAACAGATTGCGTTAGCGCAAGTTCAGACCCGCTTAACCTTGCAACAGTTTTACTAACAGGTGTCCGTTATAGAGAGCGTCTTTGATCAGCGCGGCGGCACCGAGTGTGCCCGGTTCGCTGAATTCGGTGGGGGCCAGCTGAATGCCCGCACTGTAGGCAGGCAGGGACTGCTGCAGAATCGTGTTGCTCACCGCCGGAAACAGCACCTCTGCCGCCGCATTCAGCGGAGAACCGATAAGAATATGTTGTGGATTAAAAATATTAACCATCATCGCCAGAATCCGGCCTGCGTGATGACCGACGCTGGCGATGGTGTCGCGCGCCAGGCGATCGCCCGACAGGGCGGCCTCACATAACGATGACAGCGTCAGCTCCTGACGATTAAGCAGGCTGTCGGGCTGGGCCGCCAGACGCTGCGCCGCCAGCGCCAGCAGACTGCCGGTGCTGGCGACCGTCTCCAGACAGCCGTGATTGCCGCAGTAGCACTGCTGACCATAAGGATCGATTTGCGTATGGCCGATCTCGACCAGCGCCCGCCCCCGCTTATGCAGCAGCTGGCCGCCGCTGATGACCCCGGCGCCGACCGTTTCATCGATCACGATCTGAATCACATCCTGCGCGCCGCGCGAAGCGCCGAACAGTGACTCCGCCAGCGTCCAGGCGGAGATATCGTGCTGCACAAACACCGGTAATCCCGTGTGCGCCTCCAGCGCATCGCCCAGCGGCATATCACGCACCTGATAGCCCGGCAGCCGATGCACCACGCCTGACGCGGCGTTGATCAGACCCGGCAGCGTGATGGCGATGGCCGTCAGACGCTCCAGCTTTTTCTGATGACGGATAAAGAAGGCATCCACCTGTTCAATCAGAGCGGTCAGCAGCGGCTGAGCGGATTCATCGGGCAGCGGCAGGCTATCTTCGGCCAGCGCCTGACTGCTGAGATCGCGCAGCGTAAAGGTCATGGCACCGCGATGCAGACGAATGGCCAGATAGTGCCAGGCCTCCGTGTCCAGAATCAGGCCGATGGCCGGACGGCCCCGACTGCCGGGTTCCTGAAACTCCGTCTCCTGCACCAGATGCGCGTCCAGCATTTCACGCACAATTTTTGTGATGCTGGCTGGCGCAAGCTGGGCACGGCGGGAAAGTTCGATACGCGAAATGGGACCATAACGGTCAATCAGCTGATATACGACACCTGCATTGGTCTGCTTGATCTGGTCAATATGGCCAGGTTGACTGTCCGGATTCACAACCCTGCTCCCGGTTATTTTCGCGCTTCTAAATAAACATGCGCCATGGTGAGGCAGATCAGGCAACAGCGTCAAATATTTGATTAGAAATGTGATTTATCGCACATATTGGCCTCTGTCAAAGGGTGCTTCCGGGCCGGTTTTCCCGCAGTAGCGCCATCATATTCGCCATCGGTGCGGTGATTTCGCGGCTGGCTGACCAGACCAGCCACAGCTCTGAAATGGCATCCTCTTCCGTCAGCGGCAACCAGACCAGATCGGCCAGCTGCGCCCGGCGGAAGGAGGCGGGTAGAATGGAGACGCCAAGACCGGTTGCCACCAGCCCCAGAATGGTCATCGCTTCCCCCACTTCCTGAGTGATATAGGGCTGGATGTGATAGCGATGCAGCAGCGCCAGGATATCGCTGTAGAGCGCAGTTCCGCCCTGGGCATCAAAGAAGACGAAGGGTTCGGCGGCCAGCGCGGTGACGGAGATCGCGCCGGCATCCGCCAGCGGATGCGCTTTGTGCACCACCGCACACAGCGGCTCGCTCATCAGCAGCTGATGCGCGAGATCGGCGGGCAGCGGCGTGTTGCGCATCACGCCAAGATCGAGCCGTCCCTCATGCAGCGGGGCCAGCTGCTGGCGGGTATTAATTTCCTGCATCTGAATATGCACCTGCGGCCAGCGCTGGCGAAAGCGAAACAGCGCATCGGAGACCACCGCGGTAAAAGGCGCCGAGGAGGTGAAACCGATTCGCAGACCGCCCTCTTCTCCCCGATGCAGCCGGGCTGCCCGGTCGGCCGCCTGCTCAACCTGCAGCAGGATGGCGCGGGCATCGTTCAGCAATTGCTGTCCGGCAGCGGTCAGCTGAACGCTGCGGTTGGTCCGGTTAAAGAGTCGGGCGCCGGTTTCTGCCTCCAGTTGCAGTATCTGCTGACTGAGTGGCGGCTGGGAGATGTTCAGCCGACGGGCCGCGCGCCCGAAATGGAGCTCCTCGGCCACCGCAATAAAGTAGCGCAGGTGACGCAACTCAATATTCATATCTGAAACGTCTCATTTAAGATTATTAATATATTAGACATCATAATGATGCCTGCCTAAGCTGACGACAGGTTTTTTTACTCTTAAAGGAAAGTGTGTGAGTCACTCAACAGAGGCCGCCGCGGTAAATGAAGAGGCGGGTCGTGTGCCTTCAGAACCGGTGGCTGCGTCAGGTTATATCCGTCGGGGTTCGCGGCAGTTTATGCGCGTGACGCTGGCCCTCTTCTCCGCCGGTCTGGCGACCTTTGCCCTGCTCTATTGTGTCCAGCCGATTCTGCCGGTGCTCTCGCATCAGTTTGGCATCTCACCGGCGACCAGCAGCCTGTCACTCTCTATCTCAACCGGCCTGATGGCGCTGGGCCTGCTGGTGACCGGGCCACTTTCGGATGCTGTCGGCCGCAAATCGGTGATGGTGACAGCCCTGATGCTGGCCGCCATCTGCACGCTGATTTCAGCCACCATGAGCAGCTGGCACGGCATTCTGATCATGCGGGCGCTGATGGGGCTGTCGCTCAGCGGGGTGGCGGCGGTGGGCATGACCTACCTCAGCGAGGAGATGGATGCGCGGGTTGTCGCCTTCTCTATGGGGCTCTATATCAGCGGAAACTCCATTGGCGGCATGAGCGGGCGTCTGCTGAGCGGTGTGCTGACCGACCTTTTCTCATGGCGGATCGCCGTAGCGGTAATTGGCCTGTTTTCGCTGGCTTCGGCGCTGATGTTCTGGAAGATCCTTCCCGCGTCACGTCATTTTCGCCCCATCACGCTGCGTCCGCGCAACCTGCTGATTAACTTCCGGCTGCACTGGCGCGATCCTGGGCTGCCCTGGCTGTTTGCCGAAGGGTTCCTGCTGATGGGTGCCTTTGTCACGCTGTTTAACTACATCGGCTACCGGCTGCTGGATGCCCCCTGGCATCTGAGTCAGGCGGTGGTCGGGTTGTTGTCGGTGGTCTATCTCACCGGCTCGTGGAGTTCGCCGAAAGCGGGTGCGCTGACCAGCCGGCTGGGACGGGGACCGGTGATGCTGGGTGCGACCGCCATTATGCTGCTGGGACTGCTGATCACGGCGTTCAACTCGCTCTGGCTGATCCTGCCGGGGATGATGCTGTTCACCGCCGGTTTCTTTGCCGCCCATGCGGTTGCCAGTGGCTGGATTGGCCCGCGCGCACGCCGGGCGCGCGGCCAGGCCTCATCGCTTTACCTGTTCAGCTACTACGTGGGTTCCAGCGTCGCCGGGACGCTGGGCGGTCTGTTCTGGCATAACTTTGGCTGGCACGGCATCACGCTGTTTATCAGCACCCTGCTGCTGCTGGCGTTGCTGGTGGCCTGGCATCTGCACCGCAAAAAGCTCTGAGTTTCCTCTCTCTGCCAGGCCCGGATGGCCTCACCGGGCCTGGCAGCACAACACGCTGACTCTCGCTCATCCTCTTCGCTGAAAATCCTCCGCGAAAAAAACCCACAATTCCCGCTATAATCGGTTTTATTGAATCATTTCATCTGCTTTGCCTCTTAACACGGCAACAAGGAACGCCTGTGGCTCTCTACTACTACGTCAATAAACAATCGGGATATAACGATAATCATGTGGTGCATGCTGCTGGCTGCCCGCATCTTCCCGACATGGAAAACCGACTGTTTCTGGGCAGTTTTTATCACGTCAATGCCGCCATTCTTCAGGCAAAAAAATATTACGTGGGGGCTATCGGCTGTGAGAACTGCTGCCCGATTAATGCCAGCCACCTGCCGGAGACGCCGCTCAGCGTCGCCCAGAAACATACGCCGGGGTCACGCTAAGCTGTCGGAGGGTGTCGGCGTGAAATTTACCTACCGCTGCGCTAATTTGTTAAGCATCAGCGCCGTTTTCCGTTATGTTACTCTTCCTGACTCTTTTTGATGGAAAGCACGATGCGGGATAAGTTTGCGCGTTCTCAGATCGCCCTTCACTGGCTGACCTTTTTACTGGTCGTGACAGCCTACGCCACCATTGAGCTGCGCGGCTTTGTGCAGCGCGGCTCCTGGCAGGGGTACGCCATGATCATCACCCACTTCAGCGCAGGTGCGACCGTTCTGTTGCTGATGATCGCCCGCCTGTTTCTGCGTACCCGTCATCGCACGCCGCCCATTACGCCAGCCGCGCCGCGCTGGCAGACCGGGGTGGCTCATCTGACGCATACCCTGATCTATGCCCTGTTTATCACCCTGCCGATCCTCGGCCTGTCGTCGCGCTATCTCAAGGGGCGGGAGTGGTGGCTGTTTGGCATCAGCATGCCGGTTGCACCGGAGCCCAATTTTGACCTGGCGGATACGCTGATCGACTGGCATGAAACCCTGGCACCGCTGGGATACTGGCTGATCGGGCTGCATGCGGCGGCGGCGCTGTTTCATCACTATCTGCTTAAAGACAATACCCTGCTGCGCATGATGCCGCCTCGCCGCGGTCAGTAATCTCATCCCGTCGCCCCTGAACGGGGCGATAAAAAAATTTCCGCCTTAAAAGCCGGTTATCAGGTTTCGCTTCCCGCTTTATTCACTACAATGGTCTGTAATTTGTGACGCAGGTCACTTTCGCTGGATGTCTGCCACATCCGAATTCGCTGTACTGACAGATTTGACACCTCATGCAACCAACAACTGTTTCACGTAAAACTGCCTGGCTACGCGTGGTCTTGCTGGCCATCGCGGCTTTTGTATTTAATACCACCGAATTTGTACCGGTGGGTCTCCTTTCGGACATCGCGGCTGACTTTTCCATGCAGACGGCGGATGTCGGGATCATGCTGACGATCTACGCCTGGGTGGTCGCGCTGCTGTCACTGCCGCTGATGCTGCTGACGCGCAACGTGGAGCGGCGACTGCTGCTGGGAGTGCTGTTTACGATCTTTATCGTCAGTCACGTTCTGTCGACCTTCGCCTGGGACTTTCGGTCGCTGATGGTCTCACGCGTCGGCATCGCCCTCTCTCACGCGGTGTTCTGGTCGATCACGGCTTCACTGGCTATTCGCGTGGCCCCGGCCGGAAAGAAAACGCAGGCGCTGAGTATGCTGGCGACCGGAACCGCACTGGCCATGGTGCTGGGGGTGCCGATTGGCCGCGTGGTGGGTCAGTATCTTGGCTGGCGAACCACCTTCGGCGCGATTGGCCTGTCGGCACTGGTGCTGATGATCATGCTGGTACGGATACTGCCGCGTCTGCCCAGTGAACACACCGGCTCGCTGAGCAGCGTGCCGATGCTGTTTCGTCGTCCGGCGCTGGTCAGCATGTATCTGCTGGTGACCATTGTGGTGACCGCGCACTACACGGCCTACAGCTACATCGAGCCCTTTATGCAGAGCGTGGCGCAATCCAGCGGCAATTTTACCACCCTGCTGCTGCTGCTGTTTGGCTCTGCGGGTATTCTGGGCAGCGTACTGTTCAGCACCCTGGGCAATAAATTTCCTTCCGCGCTGCTGATTGCCGCGATTGCGCTGATTACCCTCTGCATGGGACTGCTGATCTTTGCTGCGGTTCGTCCGACGGCGATCGCTATCCTGTGTATCGTCTGGGGCATGGCGATGATGATGATTGGACTGGGTATGCAGGTGCGGGTGCTGTCTCTGGCGCCGGATGCAACGGATGTGGCAATGTCACTCATGTCCGGCATCTACAATATCGGCATAGGCGCAGGCGCGCTGCTGGGAAGCCAGGTCAGTCTCTATCTGAATATGTCGGAAGTCGGCAACGTCGGGGGGATGATTGGTCTGGTGGCGTTACTGTGGTGTGTCTATATTTTCCGCCGTTATCCTCAGCTTCGCAGTAATGGCTAAGACCGGCGCCGAGAGGATAAAAAAAGGCTTCAGATAAGCAGGTTATCTGAAGCCTGTTTCTCTTATTTATAGAGAATGGCGGTGCCATGCAGGTTGTTGCTGCCAGAGGTCGAAGTGATGCGGAAAGACTTTGCACCCGCATCGCTGGCCTTTTCTGATAGTTGCTGCTCAAGCGAGGTCAGATTGCTGCTGCCCGTCGCGCTGATGACGCCCACGCGTTGCTGATCCAGTGGCGTGCTGCTCACCTGCTGCGCCGCCACGCTGGTGAACGAGAGGCCACTGAGCAGGGCCGCCGCCACTATCATACTGATACGTTTCATAACGAACCCCTTCTTCATATCTGCCGGATGCCCGGTTACTGATAAATCACAGCCGTGCCGTGCAGTTTGTTCTGACCGCTGGTTGAGGTGATGCGGAACGATTTCGCACCGGCTTCATCTGCTTTGGCGTTGAGCTGCGCTTCGACTGAACTCAGGTTGGTGCCGCCCAGCACAGAGATGGTGCCGACAGGCTGCTGATTAGCCGGTTCGCTGGTAACCAGGTCAGCGGCAGACGCGCCAAAAGTCAGTGTGGTGAGTGCCAGAACAGCCAGGGTAGTTTTGATGGTTTTCATAATCTTCTCTCTTCTCAGTGATCGTGTTCAGTGGGTCTGAAATCGGTTGTCGCTATTTAATTAACGACCGTTAAATAAATGATAGACCCCGATCAGGCTGGCCGTCAATATTTATTTAATGAGCGTTATTTTAATCGCGAAGTGGCGTGATTATGGGCTTCAGCCCCTTTTCTGACTTAACCATAGGGGCGATAAAACCGGGCTGGCGCACAAAATGGCAACCCCGGAGGACGGCCTGCCTCTCCGCCCTTGCACATTTTTATAATGATCGGTAATTTAATAGAGTGTTCCCCAGTCAGAGAGGATGTATGAGTCAGGTTCAGGATTGCGATACCCGGAAATGCCGTGGCCGTCCCAAAGTGTTCGATCGTGAAGCCGCGCTCGATAAGGCACTGACCCTGTTCTGGACCCACGGGTACGAAGGCACCTCGCTCGCCGATCTGGTGGCCGCTACCGGTGCTAAAGCGCCGACGCTCTATGCGGAGTTCGTCAATAAAGAGGGATTATTCCGCGCCGCGATGGAGCGCTATGTTGAGAAATTCAGCGCCTGGCGTGATGCGGCACTGGGCGATGATAAGCTGGCGGTCTCTGAGGCGGTTGAGGCCTATTTCCGCGCTACCGCGGCCTGCTTTACCGAACGCGACTCGCCCGGCGGCTGCTTCTTTATCTGCACCTCAAGCGCCCTGTCGGCGGCTTCCGCGGATATTGCGGCCATGCTGCAAGAGCAGCATCAGTCACAGGAGCAGGTTTTAAAGGATTTCCTCTGCTCGCGTCAGCAGCGTGGTGAACTGGGAGAGTCAGTGGACATTGCTGCGCTGTCACGCTATCTGAGCTGTCTGCTTCAGGGCATGTCGGTGCGGGCGCGGGAAGGTGCGGAGCGCGCAGACCTGGAGAGTATTATTGATACGCTGATGGCGATGTGGCCCACCCTGACAGGACTCTGTCAGGCTCAGCGGTAAGATTCAGGGCGGGATTCCCGCCCTGTTGCACGTTCAGCTGAGAAAGAAGACCGGCCGGAGCGGCTGACTGACGGGACTGTTGTCCGCATGAGAGGGCATCAGATCCTTCATGGAGGCCCACCAGCGCTGACAGACCGCCGTTTGCGCCACCGCGTTCCAGCGCGCTTCCGATTCAATCTCCACGCTGGCAAAGAGCAAATGTCGCTCCTCATCCAGCCAGATGGCATAATTACGGGCACCATGTGCTTTCAGCGTTTCAGCCAGTTCGGGCCAGATAGGTGAGTGACGACGCTCATACTCCGCATGACAATCCGGATTGACCTGCATCACAAAGGCTTTACGCAACATGGGCAGGCCCCGCATCCAGTGCTGGTTGCCAGGGCGTGACACCAAAACGTTTACCCAGCGCGACCAGCTGTTCTGTGGTGATGCTCTGGCGTATCCCGCCCATCGACAGCACCTTAACCATCACTTCAGATGATTTCTCGGCGGTGTCAATCAGCCCAAACGTCTCATCGAGCGTCGGGCCGGTGCCAAAGACGCCGTGGAACGGCCACATCACCAGCGTGTGCGACTGCATCTGCGCCGCCGTCGCGGCGCCGATCTCATCGGTGCCGGGCACCATCCAGGGCAACACGCCCACGCCATCCGGGAAGACCACCAGACACTCGGTGCTTCCCTCCCACAGCAGGCGGGTAAAGCGCGCCGAATCCATCTCAACCACATAACTCAGAGCCATAAAGTGGGTGGCATGACAGTGCATAATCACCCGATCTCTGCCGCCGCTGACTGCCTTGCGCACCGCATGCGACTGAAAATGTGACGCCAGCTCGGAGGTCGGCAGCCCGCCATTAACCAGCCCCCAGTGAATTTTGCAGGAGAGCCCCTGGCTGTCGACCTGCAGCAGCGCCAGGCAGTCCGCGGGGTCCAGCTGAACGTTCCGCATAAATTTTCCCGACCCGGTCACCAGAAACCAGTCGTTTGCCAGCGCCGGGGCGGGCTGACTCAGCTCGAAACAGCGAGGCTCCTGGCAGAAATCAGCCCTGTAGGGGCTCACCTCCTCCTCACTCAGCCGCAGGCTGACGTTGCCACCATTGCGTTCATCCCATCCCTTCAGCCACATGTCGCTGGTTGCCTTAACCATTCCCTTTACAAACTCTGAAGCAAGAATGCTTTGCATAATGAAATCCCTTAACGTTGGCTCAAAATCTGCTGTTCATAATGGCGCACATCACTTAACCAGCTGGCGTCAGCCGGAACGTCATGACGCAGGCACCAGGCTTCCCACACCGCCTGCCACGGCAGTGATTTCTGCTCTTCCAGCCAGACCAGCCGCGCGGTGTAATCCCCGCTATTCTCAGCCTGACGCAGACGATCGGTCGGCTCCAGCAGGGCGCGCAGCAGCGCCTTCTGGGTGTTGCGGGTGCCGATAACCCAGGCCGCAATCCGGTTGATCGACGCGTCAAAGAAATCGAGGCCGATATGCACTTTGTCGAACAGCCGGTGACGGACGATCTCACTGGCAATAGCCTGCGTTTCATCATCCAGCAACACCACATGATCGCTGTCCCAGCGCACCGGACGGCTGACGTGCAGCAGCAGGCGCGGCACATAGAGCATGGCGGCGGAGATCTTGTCGGAGATCACCTCGGTAGGATGGAAATGACCCGCATCCAGGGTCAGTGCCGTCTGACGGCTGGCGGCGTAGCCGAGATAAAACTCATTTGATCCCACGGTGTAGCTCTCTGCGCCGATACCGAACAGCTTGCTCTCTACCGCATCGATGTGATGCTGCGGGTTGAGTTTTTCCGCAATGACCTCATCCAGGGCGCTCATCAGACGCTGACGCGGCGCCAGCCGATCGACGGTGATATCCTTCATGCCGTCCGGTACCCAGATGTTCATCACCGAGGGTGTGCCCAGCTGCTCACCAAAGTGGGCGGAGATGCGGCGACTGGCTTTGCAGTGCTCGATCCAGAACTGGCGCACGGTTTGATCGCTGTGCGACAGCGTAAACCCGTCAGCACTGAGCGGATGCGAGAAGCAGCTGGGGTTAAAATCGAGCCCCACGTCCCGCTCTCTGGCCCATTCGACCCAGCGCGCGAAATGCACCGGCTCAATAGCGTCCCGCTCAACCGGCCTGTCGCTCTCCAGATAGAGTGCATGCAGGTTCAGGCGCTTGAGGCCGGGGATCAGCGACATCGCCTTATCGATATCACCGCGCAGTTCGCTGGCGTTGCGTGCACGTCCCGGATAGTTACCGGTCGCCTGAATGCCGCCGGTGAGGGCGGCCTGCGGGTTTTCAAATCCCCGCACATCGTCGCCCTGCCAGCAGTGCATGGAAACCGGGATTGTGTCGAGCTGGCGAATAGCCTGTTCAGCATCAACCCCAATATCGGCATAGCGTTGTTTAGCCAGTTCAAAGGCCTGTTCTGTCTGCTTAGTCATAAGCGGGTTCCTCTGCGGGTTGACTCAGCGTCGCGAAGCGGGCCTGACTGGCCGCGAAGACGTCTGAAATGTGTGGTTCGAATGTTTCGAGGGGGAAGGTGTTCATCACGCAGTTGCGGAAATCGGCGACATCCGTCAGTTCGCCGAGGGCAATCAGCTGGCAGCCGACATTACCCAGCGTGGAGGCCTCTACCGGCCCGGCCAGCACCGGAATCTCACAGGCATCTGCACAGAGCTGATTCAGAAAACGATTCTGGCTGCCACCGCCGACCACATGCAGCCGGGTGAAGGGCTTCCCGCGCAGCGCGGCGAGTTCGCTGATGACCTGACGGTAGAGCAGCGCCAGGCTGTCAAAAATGCAGCGGGCCAGCGCAGCGGCGGATTGCGGCACGGGCATGCCCTGCTCTGCGCAGGCTTTCTGAATCTCGCTGACCATGTTGTCAGGATTGATAAAGCGCGGATCGTTGGGGTTAATCAGCGAAAGACAGGCGGGCTGACGGGCGGTCTCAGCGATCAGCGCACAGAGGTCGTCAATCTGCCGTTCAGCACAGAGACGCTGCAGCAGCCATAAACCCATGATGTTTTTCAGGACGCGATAGCCTTCTGCGCCGCCTTCGTTGGTAATATTGGCACGCAGTGCCGCCTCGCTCGCATAGGGTTGCAGGCTTTCAAAGCCCATCAGCGACCAGGTGCCGGAGCTGAGATAGGCGGCATCCTCCTGCAGCAGCGGCGTGGCCAGCACTGCGCTGGCGGTGTCGTGGGTGGCCACCGCAATAACCGGCACCGCCTCGCCCCGCTGACTCCGCCAGTGTCCCACTGTGTTGCCCGGCGCCTGCGGCTGACCGAACCAGCCTGCCTCAATCCCCGCCCAGCCAATCAAATCGCGATCCCACTCGCCGCTGTGAATATTGAGCATCTGGGTGGTGGTGGCGTTGGTGTACTCCCAGTTGAGGTTGCCGGTCAGGCGGAAGTGCAGGTAATCCGGGATCATCAGCGCATGTGCCACACGCGCCTGCCAGTCAGGCTGCTGCTGATGCAGGGCGCGCATCTGATAGAGCGTATTGAAAGGCAGAAACTGAATGCCGGTTTTTGCATAGATGGCGCTGTGGCCCAGCTCCTGCTGCGCCTGCGCCATCAGGCCGTGGGTGCGTGCATCACGATAGCTGACCGCTTCACCCACCGGCTCACCCTGCGCATCCAGCAGCACCATATCCACGCCCCAGGTGTCGATGCCGATACTGTCCGGCACGATCCCCTCCTCAACAGCC
Organism: Pantoea anthophila; assembly: GCF_026104315.1. Classification (NCBI taxonomy): domain Bacteria; kingdom Pseudomonadati; phylum Pseudomonadota; class Gammaproteobacteria; order Enterobacterales; family Erwiniaceae; genus Pantoea; species Pantoea anthophila. Next base: position 1,945,083 of record NZ_CP110473.1, on the reverse strand, counting down.
TGCTCCAGCCCGGCACGGATCGCCTGCTCCAGCATCGCCAGATCCCAGCAGTCATAGCCGGCACGACGCAGACGCCGGTTTTCAAAACGGCGGATTTCACGCAGATCCAGCTGGCGCTGCGCGTCATCCCAGCGGGCGAGCATGACCCGGCCGCTGGATGCGCCGAGATCGATTGCAATGATATTTCGCCTGGTCATGGTGGCTTTTCCCTGTGATTAAGTGGTCACAGAGTAAAAATCGGGTCGCCTGAACACCTTCCCGGCAGTGCCAGCGGCCGGGGTGCCCTGGCAGACCTGCAAAGAATGTCGTGAGAGAGATCACAGAGGCAGCAGTAAGCACGATGTGACCCCTGCCGCAAATCTGTTAACTACCGGGGATTTCTTGAAAAATCAGCAGGATTCCTGCTGAGACGTGCTGAAAATTCAAGGTAAGGTTACGGTGTCCTGATTAGACTGCGTTGCAGTTTTGTTAATCAGTGAGGGACGATCATGACTCTGTTGCACAGTGCGGATTTTTTTCCTGACGGCAATTACGCGATTGCGATTGAACCCCGCATCCCCCAGGCCCCCTTTCCGGAGCATCATCATGATTTTCATGAAATCGTTCTGGTTGAGCACGGTGCCGGGATTCATGTGTTCAATGGTCAGCCACAAGCGCTCTGCGCCGGCTGTGTCTGCTTTGTCCGCGATCACGATCGTCATCTTTATGAACAGACGGATAACCTCTGCCTGACCAATGTGCTCTATCGCAGCCCCGGCGCGTTCCGTTTTCTCTCCGGATTGCAGGCGCTGCTGCCGTGCGAACGGGATGGGGATTATCCTTCTCACTGGCGCATCAATCAGAAGGTGATGGCGCAGGCCCTGAGTGTGGCAGCGCAGATGCAGCAGCACGAGGCCTGGTCACTGGACAGGCAGGCGCGGCAGGAGCAGCTCTTTTTACAGCTGCTGGTGCTGTTACGTGAAGCCTGTCGTGATGGCGGTCGTCAGGATCAGGAGGCGCGTCTGCATCGCCTGCTGGACTGGCTGGCGGATCATTACAGTGACGAGATTGTCTGGGATGAACTGGCCGATCGTTTCTCTCTGTCGCTGCGAACGCTGCACCGACAGATGAAGCAGCAGACCGGCAGTACGCCGCAGCGTTATCTGAACCGTCTGCGCCTGTTACAGGCGCGTCACCTGCTGCGTCACAGCGATCTGCGCATTACCGACATCGCCTTCCAGTGTGGATTTGGAGACAGCAACCATTTCTCTACCCTGTTCAGGCGCGAATTTGGCTGCGCCCCGCGAGCGGAGCGCCAGCAGATGAGGTAAAGGAGCCGACTATGGCGTTGATACTCAGTCGTGATGACTATTTTCCCGCCCCCAGTTTACCGGTGGCGGTTGCCGAAAGGATGCCACAGCCCTCTTTTCCGCCGCACCGACACGAGTTCAGCGAAATCGTCATCGTCTGGCGCGGTAATGGCCTGCACGTCCTCAACGATCGCCCCTGGCTCATCACCTGCGGCGACCTCTTTTTTATCCGCGACAGCGACTGCCATAGTTACGACAGCGTTAACGACCTGGTGCTGGATAACATCCTCTACTGCCGCGATCGCTTTGGTCTGGCGCTTGACTGGGATAGCCTGCTGCCGCCACAGGGCCCCGAAGCCCCTGGCTGCTGGCGTCTGACTACGCGCGGTATGGGGCTGGCGCGCGGTGTGATCAGCCAGCTGGAGCGTGAAAGTCGCAAGAGCGATCCCCTGTCGGTTCAGCTCTCTGAAGCCCTGTTTCTGCAGCTGGTGCTGATTCTGCGGCGCCACGGTTACGCCGCCGATCGCCCCTGGGTTCTGCCGGAGGGGGAACAGCTCGATCTGCTGATGTCAGCGTTGCAGGGGGCGATTTCCCGGCCGTTTGATCTGGCTGCGTTCTGCCAGCAAAACCAGCTGAGCGAACGGGCGCTGAAACAGCTTTTCCGTCAGCAGACCGGGATGACCATCGGCCATTACCTGCGTCAGTTACAGCTCTGTCAGGCAAAATATCTGCTGCGAACGCAGGCGTGCCTGATCAGCGAAGTGGCGGCCCGCTGCGGCTTTGATGACAGTAACTATTTTTCCGTGGTTTTCACGCGTGAAACCGGCCTGACACCCAGTGCCTGGCGTCAGCGATTTCTCCCCTCCGGGCCAGCGCTGAAAAGCGCCGAACCGGAATAACACGGGCGTCAGACCAGAGCGCTGGATACCGCAGCGCAAAAGTACAAAACACAGGGAACAGGGTCAGAGGAGGAAAGCGTCCCGCGCCAGGGACGGCGCGGGCCGAGCGGCCATGGATGGCTTAAGCGACTTTCCGATCTGACCCTGTTCCCTGTGCAGGCACGATATTACCGCCTGAGAACGCCCGGAACGAGCCTGTCAGACAGGCCCGTTCTCCTCCGCGCCGCAGGAAGCCTGCGGCTTACGCTGCCATACCCAGCCCAACGATGTTTGCCGCGATGATAATGACCACGCAGCCAATCGATAACACACTGACCGGGCGGCGTCCCGCTGACTTCCACTCTTTCAACAGCAGGCCTACCAGTCCCCCGCACAGCACATACAGGCTCATGTGCAGCATCCAGCTGACATAGTCATACTGCGGCGGGATTCGGGCGTGGCCCCAGGCGTAAAAGAAAAACTGCAGATACCACATGGTGCCGCCAAGCACGGCGAACGCGGTATTAGCAATAAGCAGCGGCCTGGCGACGGAAAAGTCCCTGCGAACTGACAGATCGGGTCGGGTAGCCAGCCGCCAGAAGCAGAAGCCCAGGTTCACCAGCGCCCCACCGCCCATGATGATCACATAGCTGGGTAACGCCACATAGAGCGGGTCGATCCCCAGATTCGCGGCGGCCTGATGCATCGGCTTCGCGGCATCCATCGCAAAGGACATCCCCGCCGAGAAGATGCCGCACATTACCGCCAGCAGCAGACCCTTCCTGAGATTAAACTCTTCGGCGTTGATCCCCAGCGCCCGTTCCTTCAGCAATCCGGCACGCGACACAATCCCGACGCCAGCCAGGGCCACCAGCACGCCCATTAAGGTCAGCCGCCCCCCCGCAGAGGCAAATAACTCGCCAAAGCGCCCCTGCAGCAGCGGCGTCATCAGCGTGCCGACCACCAGCGTAATACCAATCGCGATGCCGATGCCCATCGACATGCCGAGATAGCGCATGGTCAGTCCGTAGTTGATATTACCGATGCCCCACATCGCGCCGAAGAGAAACACGGGTGTCAGCTGCGACAGCGTGAAGCTGCTGTAATAAGCCCGGAAGTCGGGCAGCAGAATGGCACTGACCGCCCACGGCAGGATCAGCCAGGAGATCAGGCCCCCCACCGACCACATGGTTTCCCAGGACCATCGTTTTACCTGCTTAAACGGCGCGTAGAAACACGCGGCGCTGGCAGCGCCGACAAAATGCCAGAAAATCCCCGCAATAATGGCACTGTTCATTGTTATTCCCCGGTTTGGTTGAGGTCTGTCGGAAAGCGATCAGCTTCCGCTCAGCAGGCAGTCTACGGTTTGCATCGATTCCTCAGCCTTTGGATGAATGCCGGAAGCCCGCGCGGAGTGGCAATATTGACCCGATGCTGCTGTCAGGGATCACAATTCTGCAGTTGTCAGAGGCCGGGCTGCCTGAACGGGTAAGTGCCTTATAATTCACTGTTTTTCCCCTTTCTGCTGTGTGGCGCAGCACAATTCCCGCGTCACTGCCATGTACGCCACCCGCGTGGCAGAGGCGCAAAGAAGCCTTTCATTCCCACCTGCAAGGTCGTATACACTGGGGAAAATTGATCGGTTCAGGGTTCAGGATGACGACTAAGTGGTTAACACTGTTTCTTTCGCAGGCAGTCAGCCGGGTGATGCTGGATGATATCCGCGCGATAGTGCCTGCTGAGGCGCTAAAGGTGTTTGTGAATGGCATGGATGAAGCCCACTACGCCACCATCGAATGTATACAGGCGGAGCAGCACTGCGCGCTGATCGCCTCCGCGATTGTGGTCTGGCGTCAGCTGGGGCATATCGAGCATATTGTGTATAAGAAGGGAGAGGTGTTAAGGGAGGAGACGGAGGCCACGCAGTTTCAGCTCTTTACGCTGCTGAAAACCCATCGCGCAGTGCTGCAGATCTCATGATAAGATTGCGCCCCCATAGTGCTGTTTGCAGCAGGTAGAGTATGAGAATTGGCATCCTGTTTCCGATCGCCATCATTGTGGCAGGCGTCGGCTTTCTGGCGTGGTTTATCGGCAGCGGTCTGGCCATGCCAGGCTCGTAACGGCTAAGGCAGCAGCGTGACGCGCGCTGCCCGTCCCCCGGCGTGGCCGACTGCGGGTCACGGTTAGCGCAGCTGACTGTCTTTACTGCCCCGACGGTTGTATAAACTGCTGGTCTGCTGCTGTTTATCGATTTTTTCCTGACAGGCTACGCAGTAGCGTACCCCTTTCAGCGCCTGGCGGCGGGCTTCAGGAATCGGCTCGCCACAGAGTTCACATTCGGTCGCGCTTTCGCCATGACCGAGCGACTGCCTCACCCGCTCGATGCCATCATTGACGGTGCTGTCAATCTGCTCCTGTACTGCGCCTTCTGACGCCCATCCGTTAGCCATGATACACCCCCTTTTTTCATTTCATTGCTTCTATAAATCTACAACATATTGACGTTTTTGCCGCAGAGCAGCGCACTATCTGTCACTGGCTGCCAGCCAGACGCCGCCACTGGCACTCAGCATAAGGTCACCCGCCCGCATCTGCTTCACCCTGCAATCACATTACTGCAACGTGTCGATAGCGGAGAGTTAAGTAAATGACAACACATCATCAACATTACATTAATGGCCAGTTTGTCGGTTCGCAGGGTGACCAGTGGATTGAGGTGATCAACCCGGCCACCGAGGCGTTGCTGTCACGCATCCCGCAGGGAAGTCGTGAGGACGCCCGTCTTGCCATCCACGCGGCAGAAGCCGCTCAGCCGGACTGGGAGGCGCTGCCTGCGGTAGAGCGTGGTCTCTGGCTGCATAAAATCGCCTCGGCCATCCGTGAGCGCGAACCGGAGCTGACGGCCACGATTGTGGCCGAAGGCGGAAAAACGCAGGGACTGGCGAAGACCGAAGTGCTGTTTACCGCCGACTATCTCGATTACATGGCGGAGTGGGCGCGGCGTTATGAAGGCGAAATCATCAACAGCGACCGACCCGGTGAGCATATCTTCCTGTTCAGAAAGGCGATTGGGGTGACAACCGGGATACTGCCGTGGAATTTCCCCTTCTTCCTGATCGCCCGTAAAGCCGCACCTGCCCTGATCACCGGCAACACCATCGTCATTAAACCCAGTGAGCTGACGCCAAACAATGCGGCGATCTTCGCCGATATTCTGCAGCAGACAGGCCTGCCCGCTGGGGTGATCAATATCGTCTATGGTTTCGGGCAGGACGTGGGCCAGGAGCTGGCGGCAAACCCGAAAGTCGGCCTGGTCAGCCTGACGGGTAGCGTCGGTGCCGGCATCGCCACCATGCAGGCCGCGGCACAGAACGTCACCAGCGTCTCCCTGGAGCTGGGCGGTAAGGCCCCGGCGATTGTCATGGCGGATGCTGACCTGGAGCTGGCCGTGCGCGCCATCGTCGCTTCGCGAATGATAAACAGCGGCCAGGTCTGTAACTGCGTTGAACGGCTCTATGTGCAGGAGGCGATTTATGACCGCTTTATCAACGCGCTCACGGCGGCTTTTCAGCAGGTGACCCTGGGTGACCCCGCCGAACAGAGCGATGTTGATATGGGGCCGCTGATCAGCGCTGCGGCACGCGATCGCGTTGAGCAGAAGGTGGCTGAGGCGGTCGCCGCAGGTGCCAGCGTGGTGCTGGGCGGCCGGCGCGCCGGCGAGAAAGGCTTTTTCTTCCAGCCCACGCTGCTGACCGGGGTTCGTCAGGAGATGCCGATTATGCAGGAGGAGATATTCGGGCCTGTGCTGCCGGTGATGAGCTTCAAAACGCTGGATGAGGCGATAGCCCTGGCGAACGACTGCCAGTATGGGCTGACCTCTTCCCTCTATACGCAGGATCTCAACACCACGCTCTATGCCCTGCGTAAGCTGAAGTTTGGCGAAACCTATGTTAACCGTGAAAATTTTGAGGCCATGCAGGGCTTTCATGCCGGATGGCGCAAATCGGGCATTGGCGGTGCCGATGGTAAACATGGTCTGGAGGCCTATCTGCAGACCCATGTCGCCTATCTGCAGGGCCATTAACAAAACGGGCCGCACAGGCGGCCCGTTTAATCTTTCTGTTCGCGACTCACTGATTGATGTCGACCGGATAGAAGATGTGTTTGCCAAAGGGATCGACCTGATAGCCGCTGACCGATTTGCGCACCGGCTCGAAGATCGTCGAGTGCGCAATCATCACCGCGGGCATCTGGTCATGCATCATCTGCTGCGCCTGCAGATAGAGTGCGGTGCGTTTGCCCTGATCCGGTTCGGCACGCGCTTCGGTAATTAACTTTTCAAATGGCTGATAGCACCATTTCGACGAGTTAGACCCGCCCTGTGCCGACGTGCAGCTGTAAAGCGGGCCAAAGAAGTTATCCGGATCGCCGGTCGCAGTGGTCCAGCCCATGAGTGCCGCCTGATGCTCGCCGCTGCGTACCCGTTTCAGGTACTCGCCCCACTCGTAGCTGACGATGCTGGCTTTGATGCCGACTTTGGCCCAGTCCGCCTGAATCATCTCCGCCATGCGGCGCGCGTTAGGGTTATAGGGGCGCTGCACCGGCATCGCCCAGAGCGCGATCTCCGTGCCCGGTTTGACCCCCGCCTGCTGCAACAAAACTTTGGCCTGCTCTGGATCGTAGTCGTAATCTTTCAGATCCTTATCGGCGCTCCAGACGCCCGGCGGCAGGATATTTTTTGCGACCGTGCCGGTGCCTTTGAAAATCGCCTCGATGATGGCCGGTTTGTTAATGGCCATTGCCAGCGCCTGGCGCACTTTGACATTGTCGGTGGGAGCTTTAGTGGTGTTAAACGCCAGGAAACCGGTGTTCAGCCCCGCCTTCTGTTCCAGGGTGATATCGGGGTTAGCGCGCATCTTCTCCAGATCGGCGGGATTAGGGAACGGCATCACCTGACACTCGTTCTTCTCCAGTTTGGCATACCGCACGGAAGCATCCGGCGTAATGCTGAACACCAGCCGATCAATCTTCGCCTTGCCCTGCCAGTAGTCCGGAAACGCCTTGTAAAGAATGCGTGAATCCTTCTGATACTGCACCAGCTCAAACGGACCGGTGCCAATCGGATTCATATCCACCTTCTCCGGCGTCCCCGCCTTCAGCATGGCATCAGCATATTCGGCTGAGTGGATAGAGGCGAAATACCAGGCGAGATCGGCCAGAAACGGCGCTTCAGAATGTGAGAGCGTAAAGCGGACGGTGTGATCGTCAACCCGGTCGATGCTTTTGATCAGGGTGGAGAGTTCCAGACTTTCAAAGTTCGAGTAGGTGCCGCCAGAGACGTTGTGGTAGGGGTTTTTCGGGTCCATCTGGCGCATAAACGAGAAAATCACATCATCGGCGTTAAAGTCGCGGCTGGGTTTAAACGCCTTATTACTCTGAAACTTTACGTTCTGCCGCAGATGGAAGGTATAGACCTTGCCGTCAGGGCTGATCTCCCAGCGTTCAGCCAGACTGGGCACCAGCTCGGTGGTGCCGGGGGTGAAGTCCACCAGCCGGTTGAACACCGGCACGGCGCTGGCATCCACACTGGTCCCGGAGGTGTAGAGCTGAGGATTGAAGTTTTCTGGCGAACCTTCAGAGCAGTAAACCAGGGTTCTGGCGTTCACGCTGCCAGCCAGCGCGACGCCTGCCGTCATCAGCGCTAAGGTGGCTATCTTTGTTTTCATTATCATCCTCGCTTTGTATTGACTTCTGGTGGGCACAATATCTAAATGAATCATTCAGATGCTTCATTGATAGCACGATTCGGCACCATAGCGAACCCTGCCTGTAGCTGACTAATAAGGAATAGTGATGACAGACAAACCTGAGTCTCAGCTCACCGAACGTTTTTTCCGTTACCTCGCCGTCAGCAGCCAGAGCGATGCCAAATCCACCACCCTGCCCAGCACACCGAGCCAGCACGCCATGGCTGCCCTGCTGGCGGAGGAGCTGCGTGCGCTGGGACTGGATCAGGTGGTGGTGGATGAACATGCCACCGTGACCGCCGTGAAGCGCGGCAACCGCCCTGACGCGCCACGCATCGGCTTTATTACCCATATCGACACCGTTGATGTCGGTCTGTCGCCCGATATCCATCCGCAGATCCTCACCTGGCAGGGCGAAGATCTCTGTCTCAACGCACAGCAGGATATCTGGCTGCGCCGCGATGAACATCCGGAGATCGCGCCCTACATCGGTGAGCCGGTTATTTTCAGCGACGGCACCAGCGTGCTGGGCGCAGACAACAAAGCCGCCGTGGCTGTGGTCATGACGCTGATGGCAAACCTCAGCGGCGATCATGGCGATATCGTGGTGGCCTTTGTGCCGGATGAGGAGATCGGCCTGCGCGGGGCGAAAGCGCTGGATCTGGAAACGCGCTTTAACGTGGACTTTGCCTGGACCATCGACTGCTGTGAACTGGGCGAAGTGGTCTATGAGAACTTCAATGGCGCCGCCGCAGAAATCGTGTTTACCGGCGTTCCGGCGCATCCGATGTCGGGCAAAGGGGTGCTGGTGAATCCCCTGCTGATGGCGCACGACTATATCAGCCTGTTTGACCGCCAGCAGACCCCGGAGCATACCGAAGGACGTGAAGGCTATATCTGGTTTAACGAGATTCAGGCCAACGCCAGCCGGGCGACCCTGAAAGCCTCCATCCGCGATTTTGACCTGACCCGCTTTGCGGCACGCAAACAGCAGTTAGAAGCGGCAGCCAGGGATATTGCGGCGCGTTATCCGACCGGTGAGGTCAGCATCACCATCAGCGATATCTACAGCAACATCAGCAATGCGCTGGGAGAGGATCGGCGGGCGATCGATCTGATCTTCACGGCCTTTGCCGCGCTGGAGATTGAACCCAAAGTGATCCCGATGCGCGGAGGAACGGACGGCGCGGCCCTCTCGGCCAAAGGCTTGCTGACGCCAAACTTCTTTACCGGCGCGCATAATTTCCATTCGCGCTTTGAGTTTCTGCCCATCTCCTCGTTTGTGAAGTCCTATCAGGTCGCGGAGAAACTCTGCCATCTGGCGGCAGAGTAAAGCGGAAAATCGGGCGCATTTCGCGCCCGATTAAGGTCAGGGTTTCGCGCTGACATCAATGCCAGGGAAATACTTCTCCGCCAGCTTTTTAATGGTGCCATCGCTCTGCACTTTGGCAATTGCCGCATCCAGCGACTGTTTCAGCTGGGTGTCATCCTTACGCAGTCCGTAGCCGATGCCGGAACCAAGAATCGCGTCATCCTCGACCGGTTTGCCGACAAAGCCGAAACCTTTGCCCTGTGGCTTATCGAGAAAGCCGGACTGACCGGCAGCAGACATCACCAGCGTGCCGTCAAGACGCCCCGCGACCATGTCGTTGTAAACCTGGTTCTGATCCTGATAAGAGGTCACCGTCACGCCCTGCGGCTCCCAGTGCTTCTTCGCGTAAGTTTCCTGAATGGACCCCTGCAGAACCCCGATATTTTTGCCCTTCAGACCGTCAGCGGTCGGGGCCAGATTCTCGCCGGTCTTCGCCACTAACATTGTCGGAATACGGTAGATGGGCTGGGTAAAGGCGATGCTTCTGGCGCGGGCTTCAGTAATGTTCATCGCCGAGTTAATCGCGTCAAACTTCTTTGCCTGCAGCGCCGGGATCAGCGCATCAAAGCTGCTCTCAACCCAGTGGCAGGTAAATTTGCCCGCCTGACAGATTGCATTGCCCAGCTCAATATCAAAGCCTTCGAGTTCGCCCTTCGCGTTGCGGCTTTCAAACGGGGGATATTGTGATTCCACGCCGTAACGTAAATCCTGTGCCAGTGCCTGTAGCGATGTCATCATGCCCAGAGCGAGGAAAAGCGCGTTCAGTTTCTTCATTATTAGCCCCGAAAAGTATTATTTACCCGTTTCCCCTGCTTCACGCTGTCGCGTGATTCAGCAGGAAAACGCACTCAGCGCTGCTGCGCCAGCTTCCAGCGTCGCCTCGTCCTTTGCAAAAGAGAGACGAATCAGTTTGTTGTCTGTGCCATCCATATAAAACGCCGACAGCGGAATGGTCGCCACGCCGTGATCGACGATAAGACGTTTTACCATTTCACTGTCGGGTTCGTCACTGAAATGTCCGTAGCTGGCGAGCATAAAGAACGAACCGGCGCTCGGCAGCAGCCTGAAGGGCGAATCCTGCATCAGCGCAATCAGCCGGTCGCGTTTCTGCTGATAGAACGCGCTGAGCGACAGATAATGATCCGGTGTCTGCAGATAGTGTGCGAAGCCCACCTGCATCGGCGTATCGGCGGCGTACATCATGAACTGATGCACTTTAACCAGTTCGGTCATCAGCGCCGCCGGGGCCAGACAGTAGCCCACCCGCCAGCCGGTAACGTGAAAGGTTTTGCCAAACGAGGAGACGATGACGCTGCGCGCAGCCAGCTCCGGATGCGTCGCCATCCCGCAGTGCGGGCGGCCATCAAACAGAATGTGCTCGTAAACCTCATCCGAGAGCACCACGATGTCTGTGTTGCGGATTAAGGCTGCCAGCTGGTTCAGATCCTCAGACGTCAGCACCTGCGCGCTGGGGTTGTGTGGCGTATTGATGATGATCATGCGAGTGCGCGGCGTAATCGCAGCCCGTAATGCCTCCCAGTCGATCGCAAAGGAAGGCACCGCCAGCTTCAGCCCGACCGGCTTTCCGCCCTGCAACCGGACGACTGGCGCATAGCTGTCGAAGGCTGGCTCAAAGAAGATCACCTCATCCCCCTGATGCACCAGCGCGGTGATCGCCATATAGATCCCCTGACTGGCGCTGCCGGTGATCAGCACTTCGCTGGCGGGATCGTATTTCCCGCCATAAAGCACCTCGACTTTCGTGGCGAGCGCTTCACGCAGAGCGGGCAGCCCCATCATGGGAGCATACTGATTGTGCCCCTCCTCCATCGCGCGGCTGACGGAGGCGACCAGCGCCGGGTCACAGGGAAAGCCCGGTGCGCCCTGCGACAGGTTAATCGCCTGATGCTGCGCTGACAGCTGGCCAATCACGCTAAAAATAGTGGTGCCGACATCCGGCAGTTTTGAGTGAACAGCAACAGGCGTTGTCAGGGACATACTCTCTCCATCAGAAACATAGCCGGTCTGATCCGGTAAAAAACTATTCAACGGGCTGCGGCTTGAGTCGGCAAGCGAAATGTCGTCATAATAGCCATGACAAAAATGCATAGCTGAGGTTTATCGTGTCGCGCTCATCGCTGCCGCTTAATGCCATCCACGCTTTTCTGGTGACCGCCCGCCATCTCAACCTGACCCACGCGGCGGGTGAACTCTGTCTGACTCAGGGGGCCGTGAGCCGCAAAATTGCCGCGCTGGAGCAGTGGCTGGGGGTAACGCTGTTTGACCGTCATGCCCGCGGGCTGCGGCTGACCGCCCAGGGCAGCGCGCTGCTGCCGGAATTACGTCAGGGATTTGAGATGATGGTGCAGGCCAGCGAGAAGGTGCGCCGCACGCAGGTCAGCATTCGGCTGAAAGCGCCGAGCTGCGCGATGCGCTGGCTGGTTCCCCGGCTGATCGCGCTGGAGCAGCAGCGGCCGGAACTGCATGTGGCGCTGACCACCACGCTGGATCACGCAGCCCGGCTGGGAAACTTTGATGCGGCAATTGTTTATGGCAAGCCACAGCCCGACGGGATCACCCTGTTCAGCGAATCACTGACGCCGGTCATGGCGGCGGTTCAGCCCGCACCAGACGACCTGGCGGCGCTGGAGTCGATGACGTTTCTGCATCCCACAGAGGACAAACGTGACTGGCAGTGCTGGCTGGAGGCGCAGCAGGTGACGCTGAAGATGCCGCGCAATCAGCATTTTTCCACCATGGACTTAGCGATCAGCGCGGCGATTCAGGGATTCGGGGTGGCGATTGCCGACAGCAATCTGGTGGAGAGTGACATCGCCAGCGGCAGGCTGATTAAGCCGTTCGCTGGCGAGGTGAAAACCGGCGCCGTTTACAGTCTACTGCAGCGGGCGCCGCAGGATGCGCCCCCCTTCCTGGCGGAACTGGTGGCGTGGCTGTGCCGGGATCAGAAGGTGACCCAGTCGCCATTATCCACAGGTTTAGCCTGAGCCACGCTCAGCGCCGGCGCTTTCGGCGCGGTGGGCTTGTGGCTGATGACCGGCGCAGGCTGGCTGGTGCCGGAAAGACGGAACTTCGACACTGACGCCTGGAGCGCTTCCGTCTGCAGTGCGAGCGCACTGGCTGCCGCAGAGACCTCTTCGACCAGTGAGGCGTTCTGCTGGGTCACGCTGTCCATTTCGGTCACTGCCGTGCCAACCTGAGAGATGCCCTTGCTCTGCTCTTCCGAGGCAGAGGCGATCTGTTTCATGATGGCATCCACATCCTGCACCGATTTCAGGATGTTGTTCATGGTGCCACCCGTGGTGCTGACCAGTTCGGCGCCTTTATCCACCCGCTGAACCGACTCTTCAATTAGCGTGGCGATCTCTTTGGCGGCGTTAGCACTGCGCTGAGCCAGACTCCGCACCTCTGAAGCCACCACCGCAAATCCGCGCCCCTGTTCCCCGGCACGCGCCGCTTCAACCGCGGCGTTGAGGGCCAGAATGTTGGTCTGGAAGGCGATACCGTTAATGACGTTGGTGATCTCAGCAATTTTCTTCGAGCTGCCGGAGATGCCATCCATGGTGCTGATCACTTCACTCACCAGCTGACCACCACGCTGCGCTGTCGTGGTCGCGGTCTCGGCCAGCAGGCTGGCCTGGCGCGCATTGTCGGCGTTAAATTTCACGGTCGCCGTCAGTTCCTCCATGCTGGCCGCGGTCTGTTCCAGCGCGGAGGCCTGCTCTTCGGTACGGGAGGAGAGATCGTTGTTTCCGGCAGAGATCTCCGCCGCGCCACGGGAGATATTTTCCGTGCCGTTGCGAATCGCACTGACCGCTTCGCGCAGGCTGTCCTGCATGGCACCCAACAGCGGCACCAGTTTACCGACGCAGTTGCGGCCAAAATCGGTCACCGGCTGGCTCAGATCGCCCGTGGCAATGACCGCGAAGTGCGTGCGGATGCTCTCCAGCGGACGCACCAGCATCGCCACCAGATAGCGATCGGTAAACAGCAGAATCAGCAGGCCGATGATCACTGCAATGGTGATAATCGTCTTGGTAATGGAGGTGAGATGATCGACCTCCACGCGGGTGGTATCGAGTTTTTCAGCCGCACCCTGGTTAAATTTGTCGGCACTCACGCCAAAGGCGCGGCTCAGCGGCGGGGTCACGTTGTTCGCCTGCTGGCGATAGGCATCCGGCGACGCCTGACGGGCCAGCTGCAGCTGCGGGGTCACGCCTTCGTCCAGCAGTTTCTGCCAGCTCTGAATCACGCTATCCACCACCTCCGGGTTCATCGGGCCCGGTGCCAGCTGCTTAAAGCGCGCCAGTTGCTGCGTCATGCTGTCCAGCGCCTGCTGCACCGGGGCATAGGCTTCATCCGTTAATGTTTTACCGGCAGCTTTACCTTCCATAACGCGCGACAGGCGCGTCACGACGCGGAAATATTGATCGTTCCCTTTGCTCAGAACCGTCATCTGTTCAACCAGATGACGGTCAACATCATTGCCTTCGCTCAGCGCGCCAAGCGAGTGGATGCTATAGAGCCCGACGCCGCTCCAGAGTAAGCAGAACAGTCCCAGAATGGAGAGCATCACTGCTCTGATGGTAAAATTTTTAAGCATTCCCATACCAAAATCCTATACACGTTGACCCGCAAGTGTCGGGCATAGGAGGTTTATCGGCATGGAATTGTGAAGATGTAACTGTTTTGTTACCTAATATTTTACAGCGTCCGGATGTCAGATTTCGGTTAAAAAAACGCTATATCAATCAGTTAGGATTAAAAAAGCAGATTTTTTCCATTCGCTTTATTTAATGGTTAGCGAGCTAATCATTAAATCCCCACTAAAGCCTGACCATGCGCGTCATCAGTAACCGGAAGAGGCGCAGACGGGCACGCATAAAGTTTCGCTTCAGCTTCAGGGCATGCTGGCGGTCGTCACCAAGTGACATTGTCACGTCATTGCCGGGGTGCCACGCGGGCCAGACTACCTCACCGTCCAGCTGGTGCGTATATTCCGTGGCGTCGCGGGCAAATCTGAACCAGTAGTCGCTGACCTGCGCCGCAAACGCCCTGTCCGCCTCACTGAACGGCCGGGCTTCGTTGGGGTCGGGCATCTGACTCAGCGTATCCAGCACATACGGCACTTCATTACCGTGCCAGGCACCATGAGGATAGAGGTCGCGGGCGTGCTCAGAGACATAATCAAACCAGTAGCGCCAGCCCGGCATGCCGACACGATACTGCGCCCGCATCACCAGCCACGGCATCAGGCTGAAGGCCATATCGCGCGCCACGGCCCGTCCCAGCAGTCGGTCGTCATGGATGTCATACATCCATTTAAGTGTCCGGTAGGTCAGCCGGTTTTTGTCACGCAACTGATGCAGCACGGCAGTGGCATCCACACCAAAATAGTCCAGTACGCTGGCCTCATCACTATTGCTGCCCGCCATCAGCGGCAGACGGTGCTGTTTAGCCGCCAGGAAGGTTTTCAGCATCGGCTCGGGCAGAACGGCGTCCCCGGCAATCGGCACCGGCGGGATCGCCAGCGTCCCCTCCAGCGACCAGAAGGCATCAGCAGGCAGCGCGCGCAACTGCTCTGCGGTGACATCAGGCGGCAGGCCAAAGTGTCGTGCCACCGCCACACCCTGCTGACGCGCCTTTTTCAGTGGGGTATCGGGCAGGCTGTAGGCGCTCTGGACAATGCCCTTGTGAAACAACCCTTCCGCCAGCGGCGAACAGCAGAGTGACAGCACGCTGCGCGCACCGGCCGATTCACCGAACAGGGTCACATTGCGACGGTCGCCGCCAAAAGCGGGAATATTGCGCTGAACCCATTGCAGGGCGGCGATCTGGTCGAGCAGACCAAAATTGTTCACCGTGCCGGCAACAGGGTATTCCGCATCCAGCGCGGGATGAGAGAAGAAGCCGAGATGGCCCAGCCGGTAGTTCAGGGTCACCACCACTGCGCCACGTGACGCCAGGGGTTTGCCGTTATAGGGGGCCAGTCCGCCTGCGCCAATGGTAAAGCCACCGCCATGCAGCCAGACCATCACCGGCAGCGGTCGGGCTGGCTCCACATCGGGTGTCCAGACGTTAAGATAGAGGCAGTCTTCACTGAACTCGCCGGGATTGCCTCCGCCGACAGCCTCACACCAGGCCCGATTCTGCCAGCCGGAGGCACCAAACTGTGTCGCGTCACGCACCTGCTGCCAGGGTGTGACCGGCTGGGGTGGCCGCCAGCGTAACGCGCCCACGGGCGGGGCTGCATAAGGTATGCCTTTGAATACGAAAAGGTCATCGTCCATGCTTCCACGTAACTCCCCTTCGGCAGTCATGATCCTCAGACCTGTTTCGTTTTTCATTCCTGATTCCCTGTTTACTCGTTCCTCCATTATTTGCAGGCCCGTCTGCATTGTCCAGGTTCAGGCGGGATTTGCAGAATATGCTGAACAACGCCCGGCAGCCCTCATCATGCTCAGCAGCCAGTTGCGGGAGTCAGGGGCGGTTTCCGATTAATTCTGTTTATCTTTAAAATGGCGGGAGAGTGATGTGGCCGCACAGCGCTGAGGGGGTGACTGACGGTTTTCCCCGCCAGCTGGCCCACCGGACCCGCTGATGGCATTAATCAATCGGGGTAATCACAGCGCTAAACCTGTGCAGGCCGGTAAAGCGAGGATTTGCGCTTTACCGGCACGGGTCAGCAGACAACGTGAATCTGCGCTGGATCTATGCCGGGCGTAACCCACACTGCGCCAGCGAGCGCTGCTGGCGCGCTTCGTAAAGCGCCATCTCATCCAGCACCTCACAGCCCAGCGCCGCCTCAAAGGTCTGTCGGCTCGCCTGTCCCGCAGAACGCACCTGCGCCTGGTCCCCCAGGTTAGACTGAAAGATCCCCGCCGCACTGACCGGCAGAAAATCCTCATAGACGATGGGATCGGCCACCACCCGGCCCTGGGCAATCAGGGTATCCAGGGATTCACCCTGAGCGGGCGGTGTCATCATGCCCTTTTCACTCAGGCGATAATGGAACCAGGCCAGCCCCTGCTGACGCAGCGTCGTCTCATCGTCGGGGAAGTCGCGGAAAATCGCGGCCAGGTGCTGCTGATGCTGCTCGTTATCCTGACCGCTGCCCGCCTCACTCAGCAGCCTGTCGTAGAGCGCCCGGCCTTTCGGCGTCAGCGCAACGCCTCGCTGCTCAATTTCCCCGAAGCGCGCAGTGTGGGTGCCCGGATGTCCATCCTGAAAGATGATCGCTTCTTCAAGCGCCCTGAAGCTGGTCTGACGCAGCAGGATCGGCACCTGACGACGTGGCGGCCCCTCGATCAGCGTTTTCGGATCGATGCCGCGCGACGGCATCAGCTGCTGGACACGGTCGATATCCAGCGTGCGCGGCGTCAGATGGTTGATGTGGCAGCCGGGAAAGCAGACCACATCGGCGATCAGGCGATGCTGCTGATTAAGCGCCTGATAGGTCTGACTGTCGACAGGGCTGTGAGCGTGCCAGCGAAAGGTTTCCAGCGCTTCGGTAACAAAGGCCTCCGCCTGGTCAGCGGTGAAGCCGCCCTGCTCCTGATGCACCCGCAGCAGCGCCCGGCAGCGGGGAGTAAAAATGTCACGCGCGGCCAGAATCGTTGTCGCCTTCTCGCGCAGCGCGGGATCGTCGATCAGTTCAGGACGCAACAGTGAGGTGAAAACCCGGAAGGGATTGCGACGCAGCGCCGTGTCATCGACCGGTCGGAACGCGGTGGAGTGAACCGGCACGCCTGCCTGAGAGAGATCGTAATAGCCCACCGGGGACATGCCCATGACCGCAAACAGCTGGCGCAGCGTGGCGAGTTCATCCGCCGTCCCGACCCGAATGGCACCGTGACGCTCAATATTGAGCCGGTCAATCTCATCTGCGGCCGTAAGGCGATCTTTCAGCGCGCAGTCTGCGTCCAGCGTGCGTTCGTTGACGGTGGCGACCAGCTGCATCAGCGTGCCGTACTGCGGCACCTCCTGCTGATACATTCCTGACATCGCCTGAGAGAAACGGGTACGGATGCGATCCGCACTGAGAAAGTTTTCCATCTTATCCACCTGACACCGTGAGCGTTGCAGCTAATGTAATGCAACGCGCCGGTCTCAGCGGAAAAAATCACGAATCTGTGATCGGCTTAAAGCCGTAACGGTTTTTCAGCAGCAGCATCAGGGTGGTGATCACCGCCGGTATCGCCAGCAGCAGAAAGATCACGCTGAACGACCAGCCCAGGGACATCATCTCTGCTCCCACGAAAGCGCTCAGGATCGCCCCGACGCGACCCACAGCGTGCATCCAGCTGGAGCCGGTGGCGCGGGCATGGGTGGGATAGTAGCTGGCAGATAACGCATTCATCCCGGTGTTGGCCCCGTTAAAGCAAAAGCCACTGCAAAAAGCGATGGCGCTCATCATACCCACTTCGGCCGGTGAGAATCCCAGGGCGACAATAAACAGGCCGCCACAGCCGTAGATCGCCGCCAGCGCCAGATTGGCGTTGAACCGATCCATCATCCAGCCCGCAAAGAGCGATCCGAGGGTCCCACCCGCCTGATACATCGCAGTAATGATCGCCGCTTCGGTGACCGACATGCCCAGGGTGTTAACCAGTGAGGGCAGCCAGCTGCCAATCAGGTAGACCATGAACAGGCCCATAAAATAGCCGCCCCACAGCATCACGCTGCCAAACAGATAGCGGCGCGAAAGCACGGTACCGATTGCGCCACGCACCGGCACGCTGGCTTCAGGTGCGTGAAAGGCGCAGTCGGGTGCGGTTTTACCCGGCAGCATCCGCTCCAGGATGGCGTGAATGCGTGCAGCCGGCGCGCCACGACCGATCAGAAATCGCACCGACTCCGGCAGGCCACGGATCAGAAAAGGGAGCACCAGCAGCGGCAGGATACCGCCCAGCAGCAGTACCGAATGCCAGTCATAGCGGGGCAACAGCCAGGAGGCGGCAAAACCGCCGCTGGCCGCGCCGAAGGTGAAACCGCAAAAGACCACGGTGATAATGAAGGCGCGACGACGTTCGGGCGCATACTCCGCGACCAGCGTGCCAACGTTGGGCATCGCGGCCCCCAGTCCCAGCCCGGTCAGAAAGCGAAACAGCATCATCTGTTCGATGTTCTGAGAAAAAGCGGTTGCCAGCGTCCAGAGACCAAAAAAGAAGACGCTGAAGATAATCATCATGCGCCGGCCATAACGGTCAGCAAGCGGCCCTGCCACCATCGCACCCAGTGCCAGGCCGATCAGTGCGGCGCTGATGACGCCCCCCAGCTGATGATTGCTTACGCCCCAGGCTGCTTTCAGCGTTGGCGCGATAAATCCCATAATCGCAATGTCCATGCCATCGAGTGCCACCACGATAAAACAGAGTGCAATAAGCCGCTTTTGCCAGTGGCTGAGCCCCTGCTGGTTGATAAGCTGGCGGACATCTACCGCCTCGACGCTGGTCAATGGACACTCCTCGGGAGTAACGGGATCGGACATCAGTTTAAGTAAAAAAAACGGCGCTTATGATAGCCCATCGTTAACCTTAAGCGGTCAGATTTTTGTCGGGTGATGAGAATTCTTCAGTTTCAGCGCGGTAAGTGCCTGATATTACACTGGCGGGTGATGGGCGGTGACGGCGGGAGGGACTGCATAAGTCAGTCAGATCAGTCAGTTAACTAAAGAAAGGCCATATTTACCCTTTTTGTTAAATAAAATTTGCAGCAAAGTTAACAGATTTCATTTTAAAGTATTGCTTAATGTCGGCCATTCTCATTAAGTTTACGCTATGGACAAAAATATCCTTTTCAATCAGCGCATTCGCTTGCGCCACCTTCACACCTTTGTTGCGGTTGCGCAGCAAGGCACGCTTGGACGGGCGGCAGAGACCCTCAGCCTGAGTCAGCCCGCCCTTTCAAAAACCCTGAACGAGCTGGAGGAGCTGACGGGTGCCCGCCTCTTTGAACGCGGGCGGCTGGGCGCGCAGCTGACCACCATGGGAGAGCAGTTTCTGACCCATGCGGTTCGGGTGCTGGACGCCCTGAACCATGCCGGACAGAGTTTCAATGAGCAGCCGGGTGATGCCCCGGCCATTATCAGGCTGGGGGCGCTCACCACGGCGGCGATGGGCATGCTGCCACGTATCCTGGATCGTTTTCATCAGCTGCAACCCAATACCACTATTCAGGTAGCAACGCTGCATAACAACGTCCTGCTGGCTGGCCTGCGCGGCGGCGAGTTTGATATCGGTATCGGCCGTATGGCTGACAGCGACATGATGACCGGTCTCACCTACGAATTGCTGTTTCTGGAGTCCCTGAAGCTGGTGGTGAGGCCGGAACACCCCCTCTTAAGTGACAATGTCACCTTATCCCGGGCGATGCAGTGGCCGGTGGTGATCTCACCGGAAGGCACCGCCCCGCGCCGCATCGCGCAGCAGATGCTTGATGAACAGGGCTGCACGCTGCCGCCCCACTGTATTGAAACCTCCTCCACCTCACTGGCGCGTCAGCTGGCGCTGCGCTACGACTACATCTGGTTTGTGCCGTCCGGGGCCATCAAGGAGGACCTCAGCCACAATGCCGTCTGTGCCCTGCCGATTCACTCCTCCGGACCGGGTGAACCGGTCGGCATCATCACCCGCACCGGCGCGGAGCTGAGCCTGAGTGCCGAAGTGTTAATGTCGACCATCCGTAAATTTCACAGCTAGCGGCTGCGTTTGGCATGCCGCTCGCGGTTTTCCAGCCGCGCCTTGTCCGTTTTCCGCAGCCCGACATAGAGCGCCCCGGCGCCACCGTGCCGGGTCTGCGCCACACAGAAAGTCTGAACGTCATCGAACTGCTGCAGCCACCGCGCCAGATAGCTGCGCACGATGTTAGCGTGCGATTCATCATCGCGCCCCTTGCCGTGGATAATCAGCAGATTGCGTAAACCCAGTTTGTGCGCCTGCATCATAAAGTTAAACAGCGCCTGACGGCAGGTTTCGACCGGTTGCCGCAGCAGGTTGAGACTGGCATCCAGCTTATACTCCCCTCTGCGCAGCTTATCGACGATGCCCTGCTGAATGCCGTCGGCTTTATACTCCAGCGGCGTATTGAGCGGAATAATCTCCAGATCGCCCCGGGTAAGAAAGTTCTCCAGCACCGACTCATCGGGTGCTTTGCGTGGCACTTTGGTTGAGGGGGATTTAAGCCACAGGGTTGTGGTGGTGTCTTTCAGCGGCGTGACATCACCCATGGCATCCCGAAACAGATCGTTATCATCAAGGTTCATGGTTTTCTCACACCTGATTAAAATTGATAGCCTACAAAAACAGGTCTTACCCGATAGCGTAGCAAAAGGTGTAAACACCGGGCCAGCCCACTTTTCTGATTATGACTGGCCGCAGGTTTTCGTGTAACGGATCAAAAAAACGGAAACTTTTCGTGACACTTATGCCGCGCGCCGTTCTGAGAAGCCCGTCACATCTGCGTTTAGCGATGTGTGAATCATCCCTGGTTTTTGTAAGTGTAAAACTGCTCGGATGAGTTCCCTTCAGCTCAAAAAATGTTAAAATTGACCCCAGTCAATAATCGTCGAGCGAACCATTATGATCCCTGAAAAACGCAGCATTCGTCGTATTCAGTCGGGCGGTTGTGCCATTCACTGCCAGGATTGCAGCATCAGTCAGCTCTGCATCCCCTTCACGCTAAATGAACATGAGCTGGATCAGCTCGACAACATCATTGAGCGTAAAAAACCGATTCAGAAAGGGCAAACGCTTTTCAAAGCGGGTGACGAACTGAAGTCGCTGTACGCCATCCGTTCCGGCACGATCAAAAGCTACACCATTACTGAGCAGGGTGATGAGCAGATTACCGGCTTCCATCTGGCGGGTGATTTAGTTGGCTTTGATGCCATTATGGGTTCCAGCCATCCCAGCTTTGCGCAGGCGCTGGAAACCGCGATGGTCTGTGAAATTCCTTTTGAGACCCTTGATGACCTGTCAGGCAAAATGCCTGCCCTGCGTCAGCAGATGATGCGTCTGATGAGCGGTGAAATCAAAGGCGACCAGGATATGATCCTGCTGCTCTCCAAGAAAAACGCAGAGGAGCGCCTGGCGGCCTTTATCTGGAACCTCTCCCGCCGCTTCGGCCAGCGCGGCTTCTCACAGCGTGAATTCCGCCTCACCATGACGCGTGGCGACATCGGTAATTATCTGGGCCTGACGGTGGAAACGATCAGCCGTCTGCTGGGTCGATTCCAGAAGTCCGGTATGCTGGCGGTGAAAGGCAAATATATCACTATCGAGAACCACGCCCTGCTGGAAGAGTTAGCAGGTCAGAGCCATCAGGCCGCCTGATCTGCCACCGGATCAATAAATCTTATTTTGTTGATCCGGCAGTAACTTTTTCACTTCTTCCCCTGTGCAACATAGGCTATCTTTATTCCAGTCGCTCTGGTTTAAGGAGAACGCCTCATGTCCCAGTACCAAAATATTCTGGTCGCCATTGATGCCCAGCAAGACGATCAGCCCGCGCTGCGACGTGCGGTCTATCTGAATCAACGTATTGGCGGGAGAATTAAAGCCTTTCTGCCTATCTATGACTTTTCCTATGAGATGACCACCCTGCTGTCGCCGGACGAACGCGCCTCCATGCGTCAGGGCGTCATCAGCCAGCGCACCGAATGGATTCGTGAACAGGCCCGCGCCTATCTGGATGCCGGTGTCGAAATCGACATCAAGGTTATCTGGCATAACCGGCCCTATGAAGCGATTATCCAGGAAGTGCTCGCCCATCAGCATGACCTTGTGCTGAAAATGGCCCACCAGCATGACCGCCTGGAGTCCGTGATTTTTACTCCCACCGACTGGCATCTGCTGCGTAAATGCCCCTGCCCGGTCTGGATGGTGAAAGATCAGCCCTGGCCGGAGGGCGGTAAAGCTATCGTCGCCGTCAATCTTGCCAGCGAAGAGCCGCATCATGATGGCCTGAATCAGAAGCTGATTCGTGAAACGGTGAAGCTGGCGGAAAAGGTCAATCAGACCGAGGTGCACCTGGTCGGCGCCTACCCGATTACGCCGATCAACATCGCGATTGAGCTGCCTGATTTCGACCCCAGCGTCTATAACGACGCCATCCGCGGTCAGCATCTGGTGGCCATGAAAGCGTTGCGGCAGAAGTTTTCCATTGGTGAAGAGTTCACCCACGTTGCCAAAGGGCTGCCTGAAGAGGTTATCCCGGATCTGGCTTCGCATCTGGGAGCCGGCGTGGTGGTGCTGGGCACCATCGGACGCACCGGACTTTCGGCTGCATTTCTGGGTAATACGGCGGAACAGGTGATCGATCACCTGCGCTGCGATCTGCTGGCGATTAAGCCAGACGATTTTAAATCGCCGATTGATCTGGATGATGAAGAGGATGAGGAGGATTAAACCTCCGCAAAAAAAGGGGCGGCAGATTAGCCGCCCCTTTTCTGTTACAGCGCTTTGAGAATCGCTTCGACGCTGGCTTTGGCATCGCCAAACAGCATCTGACTGTTCTCTTTAAAGAACAGCGGATTCTGCACCCCGGCATAGCCGGTGTTCATTGAACGTTTGAAGACCACCACATTGTGTGCTTTCCACACCTCCAGCACCGGCATGCCGGCAATCGGGCTGCGGGGATCATCCTGCGCCGCCGGGTTCACCGTGTCATTCGCGCCGATAACCAGCACCGTATCGGTTTCACTGAAGTCATCGTTGATCTCATCCATCTCCAGCACCACGTCATACGGCACTTTGGCCTCTGCCAGCAGCACGTTCATGTGTCCTGGCAGGCGGCCCGCCACCGGATGAATACCGAAACGCACCCGGATGCCGAGGGCACGCAGTTGGGCTGTCAGATCCGCTACCGGATACTGTGCCTGTGCCACCGCCATGCCATAGCCTGGCGTGATAATCACCGACGCAGAGGACTTCAGCATCTCAGCTGTCTCTTCAGGGGAGATCTCGCGATGTTCTCCTGCTTCCTGACTCTCATCGCTGCTGCTGGCTTCGGTGCCAAAGCCGCCCGCAATCACGCTGATGAACGAACGGTTCATCGCTTTACACATGATGTAGGAGAGGATTGCACCGGATGAGCCCACCAGCGCACCGGTCACGATCAGCAGGTCATTGCTGAGCATAAAACCGGCCGCGGCCGCAGCCCAGCCTGAGTAAGAGTTGAGCATCGACACCACAACCGGCATATCTGCACCGCCAATGGAGGCAACCAGATGCCAGCCAAAGGCCAGCGCAATGACCGTCATCAGCAGCAGGGCAAACACCTGCGCCGCGGTGCTGCTGGTGTCAACAAACCAGAGCAGCAGCAGGAAGGAGACGACCAGCGCCAGCAGATTGAGCTTATGACGGTGGGGCAGCGTCAGCGGTCGTGAGGAGATTTTGCCGCACAGCTTGCCAAACGCCACCAGTGAGCCGGTAAAGGTAACGGCACCGATAAAGATCCCGATAAAGACTTCGCTGAGATGGATATTCTCCATCGCGGCAGGCAGGCCTGGCGCATGGTCGATATAGCTGTTAATCCCGACCAGCACCGCGGCCAGACCCACAAAGCTGTGCAGAATCGCCACCAGCTCTGGCATTTCGGTCATTTCGACTTTTTTTGCCAGGCGAATGCCGATTGCACCGCCAATTACCATCGCCAGCAGGATCCAGGCCACATTGCCGCTGTCCGGGCCGAAGATGGTTGCGACAAGGGCAAGCGCCATCCCGCTGATGCCGAAAATGTTGCCCCGTTTAGCGGTCTCATGACGCGAAAGACCGGCAAGACTACAGATGAACAGAATGGCAGCCACAATATAGGCTGCAGTGACTAATCCGCCAGACATGAATTACCCCTTACGAAACATTTTCAGCATGCGCTGCGTGACGGTGAAGCCACCAAAGATATTGATGCTGGCAATCAGCACGGCAATAAAGGAGATGAAGGTGACCCAGCCACCGTGCCCCATCTGCAAAACCGCTCCGATGACGATGATGCCGGAGATGGCGTTGGTCACGGACATCAGCGGGGTATGCAGCGCATGGCTGACGTTCCAGACCACGTAGTAGCCAACCACGCAGGAGAGCGCGAACACGGTAAAATGGGAGAGGAACTCTGCCGGTGCCACGCTGGCCAGCCAGCCAAACAGCACTATCGCCAGAGCCATCAGCAGCGCGGTGCGCCACGGCGAGGCCGGTTTTGCTTCCGGTTTCTCTGCGGGTTTTGCGGCAGCAGGTCTGGCCTGAGGGGCAGCAGAGACCTGAATCGGGGGCGCGGGCCAGGTGATTTCGCCGTTGCGCACCACCGTCACGCCCCGCACCACCACATCCTCAAAATCGACCTGGATTTCGCCATTTTTCTCTTTGCAGAGCAGCCTGAGCAGGTTGACCAGATTGGTGCCGTACAGCTGGGAGGACTGCGTCGCCAGCCGGCTGGGCAGATCGGTATAGCCGATAATTTTCACGCCATTCGGTGTCACGGTCACCTGGTCGGCGACGGTCAGCGCACAGTTGCCGCCGGTCTGCGCTGCCAGATCCACTATCACACTGCCCGGCTTCATGCTGGCGATCATCTCTTCGGTGATCAGTTTCGGAGCCGGTTTGCCTGGGATGAGCGCGGTGGTGACAATGATGTCCACCTCTCTGGCCTGGCTGGCGAACAGCGCCATCTCCGCTTTGATAAAGGCGTCGGACATGACTCTGGCATAGCCATCCCCACTGCCCGCCTCCTCTTCAAAATCGAGTTCGAGGAATTCGGCGCCCATACTCTGCACCTGCTCTTTGACTTCGGGACGGGTATCAAAGGCCCGGACGATGGCGCCCAGGCTGCCCGCCGCGCCTATCGCAGCCAGTCCCGCCACGCCAGCTCCAATCACCATCACTTTTGCCGGTGGCACTTTACCTGCCGCGGTAATCTGACCGGTAAAGAAGCGGCCAAATTCATGTGCCGCCTCGACGATAGCGCGATAACCGGCGATGTTGGCCATCGAGCTCAGGGCATCCAGCGACTGCGCGCGCGAAATACGCGGCACCGAATCCATCGCCATCACTGTCACCTGACGGGCAGCCAGCTTTTCCAGCAGCGCCGGATTCTGGGCGGGCCAGATAAAACTGACCAGCGTGCTGCCTGCACGGGTCAGCGCAATTTCGTCGTCATCGGGTGCGTTTACCTTCATGACGATATCGGCCTGCCAGACCTGCTGACGGTCGCTGAGGGTGGCACCCGCAGCAAGGTAACTTTCGTCATCAAAACTGGCGCGTTTACCGGCGTCGTGCTCAAGCGTGACGCTGAAACCCAGTTTGATCAGTTGTTCCACGGTCTTTGGCGTGGCTGCCACGCGCGACTCGTTTGGCAACCTTTCCTTGGGTATTCCAATTAACATAGTGTTTCCTTTCATCGGTTAAAGGATGATGGCCCGAATCCGCACCACGACAGCGCAGCCGAAACGCGGTTTCAGCTGCTTATAGTCGAAATGCAGATATTTCAAAGTGTTTATAACCTACTTAAATTGTGACGCCTGATCCACAGCGGTTACCGCAGATGGAGACATTCACCTGATTATTCAGTATTCGCTTTGAAATCCTGCATTATTACGCTATTAAAACGCGTCATCAGCAGATAATCTGCTATGAAAATTGCGCTCCGGACGAATTAATCAACAATAAAAACCCTTAATTAACAATGCATTAACTGTTATAGCGCTAAGTGTTACCGTTTTTAGTGGTAACAGCGCCCAGAAATGACGCCTTAAACGCATTTCATGACAGTCAGATGAAAAACAGGGAGTTGAATAACGCGATATCGCGCAAAAAATCGCTGCGACAGTCTGTTTATAACATGCAATAATCAGCGGCTAATCTGTTATACATCAAGAGTCCAGCACGTTTTCGTACTCATTTTTGCGTAAGGCGAAGGATTATTTTTATGAAGCTGAAGAACACTATTCTGGCGTCCACTCTGTTGTCCCTGCTGGCAGCTAATGCATTCGCTGCGCAGGAGTTAACGCCAGAAAAAGCGGCCGCGTTGAAGCCATTCGAACGTATTAATATCACCGGCCGTTTCAACGCAATTGGCGACGCAGCCGATGCGGTCTCTAAGCGTGCAGATGAGATGGGCGCTGCTTCTTTTTACATTCAGGGGATCAACGACAGCAACGGCAACAGCGGCAACTGGCGCGTTACTGCCGACCTCTACAAGGCTGATGCCCCGGCCGCTTCCGAAACCACCCAATACCGTCGCTTTAACGGCGTCAACGAACTGCCAAAGGCTGAAGCTTATAAGCTCGAACCTTTCGACACCGTTTCCGTCAGCGGCTTCTTTGCCAGCCAGCCTGATGTCAACGATGCAATTTCAAAAGCGGCTAAAGAGAAAGGTGCCGCCTCATTCTTTATTGTTCGTCAGATTGACGCCAACAGCGGCGGCAACCAGTACATCACGGCCTACGTCTATAAAGCGGATGCTAAAGCGCGTATGGTTCAGACGCCGAACGCGATTCCTGCCGACTCAGAAGCGGGTAAAGCTGCACTGGCTGCGGGTGGTGCAGCGGCCGCTCAGGTTGAAATCCCTGGCGTCGCCTCCTCTGAGACACCGAGCAATAAAGTGGGCCGCTTCTTCGAAACCCAGAGCTCAACCGGCAAGCGCTACACGGTGAATCTGCCAAACGGCAAATCCGTGCAGGAAGTGAACGCGATTACGGCCGCGCAGATGCAGCCGTTCGACACCGTGACCTTTACCGGTCACTTCGGTTCCCCTACCGAAGTTTCTGAAGAAGTGGCGAAGCGTGCGTCTGATAAAGGTGCGAAGTTTTATCACGTGACCCGTCAGTGGCAGAACCAGAGTGGCGGTAACCTGACCGTCACCGCTGACCTGTTTAAGTAATCTCTTCAGGGCGGCGCCCGCCGCCCTGCTGTTTGCATAATTCCTGCGCGGATTTGCATAGTCACGCATTGCCATCCCCCGCCACACTCCGTAAAATCTGCCGCCTGTTTTGCCGGAGTTTGTCCCTGTTTTCTGCCGCGAGTCTGCGATAACCCAGCGATGAAATCCGATTTATCCAGCCATATATGCTAGCGGGAAGGTTGTTTTGGAGAAAAAATTAGGTCTCGGTGCGCTGACGGCGCTGGTACTCAGTTCCATGCTGGGTGCCGGCGTGTTCAGTCTGCCGCAAAATATGGCTGCGGTGGCGGGTCCGGCGGCGCTGCTGCTGGGCTGGCTGATTACCGGCGTCGGCATCATCTTTCTGTCGCTGGCGATGCTGCTGCTGACCCGCCTGAAACCTGAACTCGACGGCGGCATTTTCACCTACGCCCGCGCCGGGTTCGGTGAACTGACAGGCTTCTGCTCCGCCTGGGGCTACTGGCTCTGTGCTGTCATCGCCAACGTCTCCTATCTGGTGATCGTCTTCTCCGCCCTGAGCTTTTTCACGGATACCCCGGATCGGGTGATCTTTGGGGATGGCAACACCTGGCAGGCGATGCTGGGGGCCTCGGTGCTGCTGTGGCTGGTTCACTGGCTGGTACTGCGCGGGGTACAGACTGCGGCCAGTATCAATCTGATGGCGACGCTGGGCAAACTGGTGCCGCTGCTGCTGTTTATCGTGCTGGCGGTGATGGCGTTTAACTACGATCGCTTCCGGGTCGACTTTTCCGGCGTCACGCTGGGGCAACCCCTGTGGGAGCAGGTCAAACAGACGATGCTGATCACTCTGTGGGTCTTTATCGGGGTTGAGGGTGCCGTGGTGGTTTCTGCCCGCGCACGTCAGAAAAAAGATGTGGGACGCGCCACCCTGCTGGCGGTACTGGCCGCCCTGCTGGTTTATCTGCTGGTGACGCTGCTGTCGCTGGGCGTGGTGCCCCGTGCCGAACTGGCCGGGATGCGCAACCCCTCCATGGCGGGACTGATGACGCGACTGATGGGACACTGGGGCGATGCGGTGATTGCCATCGGCCTGATCATCTCCGTCTGCGGCGCCTATCTGAGCTGGACGATTATGGCTGCCGAAGTGCCGCTGATTGCCGCGCAGCAGGGTGCCTTTCCTCGCAGCATTGCCCGGCAAAACCGCCACAACGCGCCCGCCGCCTCACTGTGGCTGACCAACGGCAGTATTCAGGTCTGCCTGATTCTGATCGCCGTGACCGGCGCGGATTACAACAATCTGCTGACCATCGCCTCGGAGATGATTCTGGTGCCCTATCTGCTGGTGGGGTTGTATCTGATCAAAGTCGTGCGGGGACAGCACAAGCCGCTGGCAATGGCGATCGGTCTCGGTGCCAGCCTGTATGGCATCTGGCTGCTTTATGCCTCAGGCCCCCTGCATCTGATGATGTCGGTGGTGCTCTATACGCCGGGCCTGCTGCTGTTTCTCTTTGCCCGCCGGGGAGGCCGCGCAGCGTCTGCGCTGACCGCACCGGAGCGGATTGTGATGGGATTACTGATCGCGGCGACGCTGCCCGCCGTGTGGCAGTTGACGAAATAGCGCGGAAGGTGCGCTTAGTGTGACTGCACCGGAATCGACACACACAGCAGGTCATCCTGCTGTGTGAGATTCAGCGGCTTGGCATATTCATGATGAATGGCATCCAGCTGCTCCGCCGACAGCGGATAAGGGAGCTGGATATCAAAGCGGCTGATCTGCTGCTGTTCCGCGAGAGTGACCAGGCGCGCGATGTTAATTTCGTCACTCACCTGGGTAGAAATGATTTGTAATGCTAATTCTTTTAACGGGTCGTCACTGCTCTGTAAGCGGTGTGCTGATTTCCGTGTCACCATGCCGAATATCGGCATCACGCCATAAATCGCATCGACAAAGCTCCAGCGTTTTTTGCAGGAAGCGGAAAGAAAGTCACTGTAATTGAAGCAGATGCGGTCAGGGTATATGGCTGATGCCAGCTCTTTATCAGACACACTAATGCTCCTCATAATAATCAACGATATCCCAAACCTGGCGCAAAAAGGCCGCGCTAATGATTGCACATTTTGCCGGTTATATACCAGCAAGCTAAGGATATTTCGTGCGGTAGCGTAGAGCTCAGGACCAGGAAAAGATATGCTTTCGTCCATCCCTGTCTCTGCTTTGTAAACTATGAACAAAATTGTTTATGTAGAAGATGAACCCGAAGTGGGTTCACTGATTGCGGCCTACCTGGGTCGTCATGACATTGAAGTGATTGTTGAGACGCGCGGCGACCGCGCTGAAGCGGTGATTGCCGAACAGCAACCCGATCTGGTGATGCTGGATATCATGCTGCCCGGCAAGGATGGCATGACGATCTGCCGTGATTTACGGGCCAACTGGCAGGGGCCAATTGTGCTGCTCACCTCACTCGACAGCGACATGAATCACATTCTGGCGCTGGAGATGGGCGCGCAGGATTACATCCTCAAGACCACGCCACCCGCGGTCCTGCTGGCCCGTCTGCGCCTGCATCTGCGTCAGTCTCAGCAGACGCAGCCGGAGGATGCGCCCGCCATTTCTGCCGCGAACCGTATGCTGCGTTTTGGATCGCTGACCATCGATGCCCTCAATCGACAGGTGACGCTGTTTGACGAACAGATCGCCCTCTCTACGGCCGATTTTGACCTGCTCTGGGTCCTCGCCAGCCATGCCGGTCAGACGCTTAACCGCGATGCGCTGCTGAAAACCCTGCGCGGCGTCAGCTATGACGGTCTGGATCGCAGCATCGACGTGGCCATTTCCCGTCTGCGTAAAAAGCTGCACGACAGCGCCACCGAGCCGTTTCGTATCAAGACCATCCGCAACAAAGGCTACCTGTTTGCGCCTCAGGCCTGGGATACCCGCGTCCTATGAGAAAGCTTTTTATTCAGTTCTATCTGCTGCTGTTTGTCTGCTTTCTGGTGATGGCGCTGCTGGTGGGACTGGTCTATAAGTTCACCGCCGAGCGCGCAGGCCGACAGTCGATGAATGACCTGATGGCCAGCTCGCTCTACCTGATCCGCAGCGAACTGCGGGAGATCCCGCCGCGCGACTGGAACAAAACCATCAAGAGTCTCGATCTTGGCCTCTCGTTTGACCTGCATATTGAGCCGATGAACAAATTCCAGCTCGACGAGACCAACATGCGTCGCCTGCACGCCGGTGAGATTGTGGCGCTCGACGACCAGTACACCTTTTTGCAGCATATCCCGCGCAGCCACTACGTGCTGTCGGTCGGGCCTATCCCCTATCTGTTCTATCTGCATCAGATGCGGCTGCTCGATATTGCCCTGCTGGTCTTTATCGGCATGTCACTGGCGCTGCCGGTGTTTATCTGGCTGCGCCCCCACTGGCAGGAGATGCAGCGGCTGGAAAAAGCGGCTCAGCGCTTTGGTCGCGGTGAGCTGGATGTGCGCACCCATTTTGACAGCACCTCCAGCCTGTTCCGGCTCGGTATCGCCTTTAACCAGATGGCGGAAAACATCAACACCCTGGTCGCCAGTAAGAAGCAGTTGATCGACGGCATCGCCCATGAGCTGCGGA
Organism: Pantoea anthophila; assembly: GCF_026104315.1. Taxonomy (NCBI): domain Bacteria; kingdom Pseudomonadati; phylum Pseudomonadota; class Gammaproteobacteria; order Enterobacterales; family Erwiniaceae; genus Pantoea; species Pantoea anthophila. The sequence goes on along the minus strand of NZ_CP110473.1, from coordinate 1,914,310 downwards.
CGCCGCTGGTGCGTCTGCGCTACCGGCTGGAGATGAGCGATAACCTCACGGACGCCGAACGGGTGGCGCTGAACCGCGACATCGGCCAGCTTGAAAGCCTGATTGAGGAGTTGCTGACCTATGCGCGGCTGGATCGGCCACGCGTAGACCTCAATCTGAAGTCGCAGGATCTCGCCAGCTGGCTGCGCGAGCGCCTCGATGACTTCCGCACCATCAATCCCGATGTCCGGATCGATCTCGACCTGCCACAGCGTGAAAATATCGGGATTTCAGATAGCCGCCTGATGGAGCGGGTGCTGGATAATCTGGTCAATAATGCGCTGCGTTATGCGCAGCAGCGACTGCGGGTGAGCTTATGGTTCGACGGCGCAACCGGCTGCCTGCAGGTGGAGGATGATGGTCCGGGCATTCCGCCAGAAGAGCGGGAACGGGTCTTCGAACCTTTTGTCCGGCTCGATCCGAGCCGCGATCGCGCCACGGGTGGCTGCGGACTGGGGCTGGCGATTGTCCACTCTATCGCGCAGGCGCTGAGCGGCCAGGTCACCATTGAGGCCAGCCCGCTAGGCGGAGCCAGCGTTCGCTTTTGCTGGCCGGTTGATCTACCCTTGCGGGAAATTCCGCTGCGTTAAACACTACAAGGAGTCTCACGTGACCTCAGCGTATCAACACCTTAGCGCGACCTTCCAGCGCCTCTCCCGTTTCAGCCATGTCACGGCCATCGCCGGCTGTGATATGCAGACCACCATGCCGCCAGGCGGCAGTCAGGCGCGGGGTGAAGCCCTGGCCGAGATGAGCGTTCTGCAGCATCAGATCCTGACGGCTCCCCAGGTCGGAGAGTGGCTGAAGGCCGCAGAGCAGGCGTCGCTGAACGATGTTGAGCGGGCCAATCTTCATGAGATGCAGCGTGCTTACCAGCAGGCCAGCCTGCTGCCTGACGACTTCGTGGAAGCCAAATCGATTGCCGGTTCGGTGTGTGAACATGCGTGGCGCACTCAGCGCCCGGCTAACGACTGGCAGGGCTTCGCCACCAACCTGAAAGAGGTGGTGCGCCTGAGCCGAGAAGAGGCGCAGCGACGCGCCGATGCCAGCGGCTGCTCGCGATACGATGCCCTGCTCGATCTCTATGAACCGGGCATGACCCGCGCCAGGCTGGATGCGACGTTTGGCGAACTGAAAAGCTGGCTGCCCGATCTGTTACAGCAGGTCGTGGAGAAGCAGGCACAGCAGCCGATCGTCACGCCGCAGGGGCCGTTCGCCGTGCCTGCGCAGCGCCAGCTCGGGCTGAGCATCATGGAAACGCTGGGCTTCGACTTCAATCATGGTCGCCTGGACATCAGCGCGCATCCTTTCTGCGGCGGCGTGCCGGAAGATGTACGCATTACCACCCGTTACAATGAGGCTGAGTTTCTCAGCGCCATGATGGGAGTGATCCATGAAACCGGCCACGCCCGCTATGAGCAGAATCTGCCGCAGCAGTGGCGGGGGCAGCCGGTGGCGCTGGCGCGTTCCACCGCCATCCACGAGTCACAAAGCCTGTTCATGGAGATGCAGCTCGGTCGCAGCCGCGAATTTTTGCAGCGCATTCTGCCGACCATCATCGCCACCTTTGGCGATCAGCCTGCCCTGCAGGCGGATAATTTCATCCGTCTGACCCAGCAGGTGAAGCCGGGCCTGATCCGGGTGGACGCCGATGAGCTGAGCTACCCGGCTCATGTCATTCTGCGCTACGAAATCGAACAGGCGCTGATTGAAGGGGAGATAGAGGTTGAGGATATTCCGGCGCTGTGGGATGAGAAGATGATGCAGTCGCTGGGTCTGGATACCCGCGGCAACTATCGCGATGGCTGTATGCAGGATATTCACTGGACCGATGGCGCGTTTGGCTACTTCCCCACCTACACGCTGGGCGCGATGTACGCCGCGCAGCTGTTCCGCTCCGTCCAGACCGCCATTCCTCAGCTCAGCGAACTGATTCAGCACGGCGAACTGCAACCGGTATTCGACTGGCTGCAACAGAACATCTGGCAGCACGGCAGCCGCTTCTCCACCGACCAGCTGCTGATCAATGCGACAGGCGAAGCGCTGAACCCGGCTTATTTCCGCCAGCATCTTGAACAGCGTTATCTGAAGAACTGACCCTCCGGGCGGCCATCACGCCGCCCTTTCCCCCTTTGTACAATCGGTTACACGCCGATACCAAACACCCACGGACAGGCTTTGTTGATTTCCCTATAGTCTCTTCACCGGCCCCGCAGTGGGCTACACATGAAAAAAGAGTCCGAGGGATTTGCAATGAAAAAATTATTTGCACTGGTTGTCGCCGCTGCTATGGGTATGTCTTCTGTTGCTTTCGCTGCTGAAACCACAGCTGCGCCAGCCGCTGCGCCAGCCGCAACAGCGACCACCACAACCACCGCAGCTGCACCGGCTAAAACCGTTCACAAAACTGCACACAAGAAACACCATAAAGCAGCACAGAAAGCGCAGGCTGCTAAAAAGACTCACCACAAAAAAGTGGTGAAAAAAGATGCTGCTCAGAAAGCGCAGGCAGCTAAAAAAGTTCACCACAAGAAAGCGGTAAAACCTGCTGCCCAGAAAGCGCAGGCAGCTAAAAAAGTTCACCACAAAAAAGCCACTCAGCCCGCTGCACAGAAAGCCCAGGCTGCGAAAAAAGTTCATCACAAGAAAGCGGTAAAACCTGCTCAGAAAGCGCAGGCTGCTAAGAAAGTTCACCACAAGAAAGCAGTAAAACCTGCTCAGAAAGCGCAGGCAGCTAAGAAAGTTCACCACAAGAAAGTTGTTAAATCAGCGGCTAAATAAGATCGCCCACAGGCGCACAGCCACGCGATAATGCTTAAAAACACCCGGTTCTGCCGGGTGTTTCTTTACTGGAGTGGATGAAATGGTGCGTCGCTATCGCTTCGAAATTATTCTGCTTGTGATGATCCTGTGTGGCATCGTTGCTGCCAGCTTCTTTATTTAACTGCTGTAGCGTACTGATTAACCGATAAAACTCCCTTTTTTAACGCTCACCGACTATAGTTACCGTTCTTACGTGATAACAATAACGTCTATTTTCTCGCCATTGAGATTTCTATGCGCCTGGCTACCTTGTTAATGGTTGGACTTTTCAGCTTTGCCACGACGGTTCATGCCGATGATGACGATGATTCGCCGACACCGGCTGAAATTAAGATGCTGTTCTTCGGCAAGGATCATCGCCAGGCAATCACGGATATCACCGCTGCTCCCTGGGATGCGATTGGTCAGCTCGAAACAGAAAGCGGTAACCTCTGTACAGCCACGCTCATCTCTCCCCATCTGGCGCTGACGGCCGGACACTGTCTGCTCGCCCCGCCGGGTAACTTTGATAAGCCGGTTGCGCTGCGTTTTATGGCCAGCGACAAAGGCTGGCGCTATGAGCTGCATGACATTGATGCACGGGTTGAGCCCTCGCTGGCCTCCAAGTTAAAGGCGGATGGCGAAGGCTGGATCGTCCCAAGCAGTGCGGCCCCGTATGACTATGGCATTGTGATATTACGCAATCCACCGTCGGCCATTACCCCTATCCCGCTGTTTGAGGGCTCGCGCAGCGACCTGACGGCCGCCCTGAAGCTGACCGGTCGTAAAGTGACGCAGGCGGGCTATCCGGCCGATCACCTGGATAACCTCTATTCCCACAGCAACTGTCTGATTACCGGCTGGGCACAGCGCGCCGTGCTGTCACATCAGTGCGACACCCTGCCTGGCGACAGCGGTTCACCGCTGCTGCTCAACAGCGACAAAGGCTGGCAGCTGATTGCGGTGCAGAGCTCCGCGCCCGCGGCAAAGGATCGCTATCTGGCGGACAACCGCGCGATTGCGGTCACCTCATTTAAAGATAAGCTGGAGTCCCTCGCGCAGTAATTGCGTGTAGCCTGAGCGGCTGTCGGGTGCGCACGCTCCGTGCGCACCCGGCTTTCAGCCCGCTATCTGCTCCATCATCTGCAGAATACGCTTATCCGAGATCGGATAAGGCGTACCCAGCTGCTGAGCAAAGTAGCTGATGCGCAGCTCTTCAATCATCCAGCGAATGCTGAGCACCTCTTCATCATCCTGACGCTGCGGCGGCAGCTTGTTGCGCCACGCCTGGTACGCCTGTTCCACCGCCTGAACTTTCAGCATCCGTGCCCGATCGCTGTGCGGATCGGCAGGCAGTTTCTCCAGTCGCCGCTCAATGCCCTGCAGATAACGCAGCGTGTCGGCCAGTCGCTGCCAGCCGTTGCCGGTGACAAAGCCCCGATAGACCAGCCCGTTTAACTGCGCTTTGATATCGGACAGCGCCAGCGCCATGGTCATATCCACCCGGCCTTTCAGCCGTTTATTGATGTTAAAGACCGCCGTCAGAATCTGCTCTACCTGCTTAGCTATCGTCACCACGGTCTCATTAAGCTCACCGCGGACTTTGTCACGCAGCTGCTCAAACGAGGCCTGATCCCAGGCAGGGCCGCCCGCTTCCCCCATCAGTTTATCGATGCCGCAGGCGATGCAGTCGTCGATCAGCTCCAGCACTTTGCCATAGGGGTTAAAGTAGAGTCCGAGTTTGGCCTTGTTCGGTAACTTCTCGTGCAGATACTTCACCGGCGACGGCACATTCAGCAGCAGCAGACGACGCTGGCCGCGCCACATCATTTTTTGCTGCTCCTGTTCGCTGTCAAACAGGCGGATAGCAACGCTCTCTTTTTCATCTACCAGCGCAGGCCAGGCTTTCACCTGGTAACTGCCGCGCTTCTGTTCATAGCTGCGAGGCAGTTCGCCAAAGCTCCAGAGATGCAGCCCGCTCTGTTCCAGCCCGTCATCGGCCACTTTCGACAGCGTCTCCTGCACCTTGTCCTTCAGCCGGGCCTTGAGCGCGGTGAGGTCCTTGCCTTCCAGCAGTTTACGATTGTGCTCGTCGACTACCCGGAAGGTCATTTTCAGATGATCGGGCACCTGTTCCCACTGCCAGTTCTCCCGCTCCAGCGTAACGCCGGTCATGCGGCGAAACTCGCGCGCCAGCGCATCTGCCAGCGGCATCTCCATCGCCGTCACCCTTCCCAGAAACGCCTCGGCGTAGTTAGGAGCAGGTACCAGATGGCGGCGCAGGGGTTTCGGCAGCGACTTAATCAGCGCAATAATCAACTCACGGCGCACGCCGGGGATCTGCCATTCAAAGCCGCTATCCTCAACCTGATTCAGCAACGGCAGCGGAATATGGACCGTCACACCATCGGCATCTGCGCCTGGCTCGAACTGGTAACTCAGCTTCAGTTTCAGGTTGCCCTGATGCCAGAAGTTGGGATAGTCGAGCTGACTGACCTTGTCCGCGCCCTCTTTGATCAGCATCTGCCTGTCGAAGTTGAGCAGATCGGCGTTATCGCGGCTGGCCCGTTTCCACCAGCTGTCAAAATGCCTGGCCGAGACCACCTCTTTGCCGATGCGCTGGTCATAAAAAGCAAACAGCGTTTCGTCATCGACCAGAATGTCGCGGCGACGGGATTTATGCTCCAGATCTTCCACTTCGCTGCGCAGTTTCTGGTTGGCGCGGAAGAAAGCGTGACGCGTCTGCCAGTCGCCCTCAACCAGGGCGTGACGGATAAAGAGTTCGCGGCTCAGGGTGGGATCGATGCTGCCGTAGTTGACCTTGCGCGCGGCAACAATCGGCAGGCCATAGAGCGTGACCTTCTCGGTTGCCATCACCGCCCCCTGCGATTTCTCCCAGTGCGGTTCGCTGTAGCTGCGCTTCGTCAGATGCTGCGCCAGCGGTTCAATCCACTCCGGCTCAATGCGTCCCGCCGTCCGCCCCCAGAGGCGGCTGGTTTCGACCAGCTCTGCCACCATGGTCCACTTCGGCGGCTTCTTAAACAGTCCGGAGCCGGGGAAGATGGCGAAGCGGGTATTGCGCGCGCCGGTGTACTCCTGCTTGTCGGCATCTTTCTGCCCGATGTGCGACAGCAGACCGCTCAACAGCGTACAGTGAACCTGCTGTAACGGAGCCGGTTCGCTGTTGACCGGAATACCCAGTTCGCGCACCACCTGCCGCAGCTGAGTATAGATATCCTGCCACTCCCGCACGCGCAGATAGTTGAGAAAGTCGCTTTTGCACTGGCGTCGGAACAGGTTGCCGGACAGGGCTTTCTGCTGCTCCGCCAGATAGTTCCACAGATTGACATAGGCCAGGAAGTCGGAATCTTTGTCAGCAAAGCGCCGGTGTTTTTCATCAGAGGCCTGCTTCTTCTCTGCCGGACGCTCGCGCGGGTCCTGAATCGACAGGCCCGCAGTGATGATCATCACTTCGCGCACACAGCCCAGCCGCTGCGCCTCCAGCACCATTCGCGCCAGGCGCGGATCGACCGGCAACTGCGCCAGCTGTCGCCCGGAGCCGGTGAGCGTGTAGTGACCCGTCTCTTCATTCAGCGTCAGCGCACCCAGCTCTTCCAGCAGGCGGATACCATCCTGAATATTGCGCTTATCGGGCGCTTCCACAAAGGGGAACGCCGCGATATCGCCCAGCCCCAGCGAGGTCATCTGCAGGATCACCGACGCCAGGTTGGTGCGCAGAATTTCGGGGTCAGTAAAGGCCGGACGACTCAGGAAATCCTCTTCCGAGTAGAGGCGGATACAGATACCGTCGGAAACACGTCCGCATCGTCCTTTACGCTGATTGGCCGAGGCCTGAGAAATCGGCTCAATCGGCAGACGCTGCACTTTGGTGCGGAAGCTGTAGCGGCTGATACGCGCGGTGCCGGGGTCAATCACATATTTGATGCCGGGCACCGTCAGCGAGGTTTCCGCCACGTTGGTGGCCAGCACGATGCGGCGGCCGCTGTGCGACTGAAACACCCGGTTCTGTTCGGCGTTCGACAGTCGTGCATACAGCGGCAGCACTTCAGTGTGCGGCAGGTCGCGTTTATTCAGCGCGTCGGCGGTATCGCGGATTTCGCGCTCGCCGCTCATGAAGATCAGAATATCGCCCCGGCTCTCCTGTCCGAGTTCATCGACGGCATCAAAGATCGCCTGCAGCTGGTCGCGGTCGCCATCCTCCGCCTCTTCAACCACCGGCCGGTAGCGCACTTCCACCGGGAAGGTGCGGCCGGAGACTTCGATAACCGGCGCATCGTTGAAATGCCGCGAGAAACGCTGCGGGTCGATGGTCGCAGAGGTGATGATCACCTTGAGATCGGGACGCCGCGGCAGCAGCTCACGCAGATAACCGAGCAGGAAGTCGATATTCAGGCTGCGCTCGTGCGCTTCGTCGATGATGATGGTGTCATATTGCATCAGCAGGCGATCCTGCTGGATCTCCGCCAGCAGGATCCCATCGGTCATCAGCTTGACCTGGGTCAGCTCGCTGACCTGGTCATTAAAGCGCACTTTATAGCCGACACAGCCGCCGGGCGAGGTGTTCAGCTCATCGGCGATGCGATTGGCCACGGTGCGTGCCGCCAGGCGACGGGGCTGGGTGTGACCAATCAATCCGGTCACGCCACGCCCCAGCGCCAGACAGATTTTCGGCAGCTGCGTGGTTTTACCGGAGCCGGTTTCCCCGGCCACAATCACGACCTGGTAATCGCGAATCGCCTCAGCGATATCCTGCTGTTTCTGGCTGACAGGCAGATTGTCCGGGAAGGTGATGGCTGGCGTCGCCGCGCGCCGCTGGGCGACACGCTGTTCAGCGGCGAAAACGTCCTGCTCCAGCTCGCGGGCTATGCCCTGTTGTGCCTCGGGGCTTTTGACTTTTCTCGCCCCCTGCAGACGGCGCTGCAGCCGCTGGCGATCGCGAAGCATTAAGCCGTCGAGCCGGGCCCGGAGCGCGGTCAGTGGAGACGTATCGGGAGATGACATAATAGTGACGTACCTTACTCAGACAGTGTCGCTGCAGAAACAGCGCCCTGGACGCCGGGATAACCAGCTGATTCAGTGAAAATAATTGCGCGCATAATAGCACATTCTGAACTGTTCCGGGGATGCGCCCCGGTTACGCTTATTCAATAAATTCGAACATAGCTCTCGAAATATTGCGCTTTCACCGCGCCATTGATAACCGTAGAGTGTAAACCATTGAGCGGAAACCCTTCCGCGTTACAGACAGGAAATCACCATGAGCAAAGTTTTAGTTCTGAAATCAAGCATCCTCGCAGGCTACTCACAATCAGGCCAGCTTGCTGACTTCTACGTTGAACAGGCAAAAGCCCAGGGTAAAGACGTGACCGTTCGTGATCTGGCGGCGAACCCGATTCCGGTTCTGGATGGTGAACTGGTCGGTGCTATGCGTCCTTCTGACACGCCGCTGTCTCCGCGTCAGCAGGAAGCGCTGGATCTCTCCAACGCGCTGATTGAAGAACTGCAGGCCCATGACGAAGTGGTTATTGCGGCACCGATGTACAATTTCAACATCCCGACCCAGCTGAAAAACTATTTCGATCTGATTGCCCGTGCAGGCGTGACGTTCCGCTACACCGAAGCAGGCCCGGAAGGTCTGGTTAAAGGGAAAAAAGCGGTTGTGATCACCAGCCGTGGCGGGATTCACAAAGACACCCCGACCGATCTGCTGACGCCATACGTTAAGCTGTTCCTGGGCTTCATCGGCATCACTGACGTTGAGTTCGTGTTTGCTGAAGGTATCGCCTACGGTCCTGAAGTGGCCAGCAAAGCGACCGCTGAAGCGAAAGACGCGATCAAACAGATCGTCACCGCTTAAAAGGTGCTCATCTCAGGATGAGACGCACACTCAACCGGGCCACGCGCCCGGTTTTTTTGCGGCTTAGGGCGTGCCCGGAGCCTCTTTTCTCAGCCACTGACCGTTAATGCCCCGCACATATTCCCCCACCGCCGCCCGGCTCACCAGTTTCTGCCCGGCAATGCTGGCGATATCCGCCGTGGAGAGATTGTTCTGTTCTGCCAGCCGCTGATATTGCTGATGCCGTCCGGCGTTGATGCGCTGCACCAGTGCCTGGGTTTCGCTGTCTCCGGCGCGCGCCGCGAGGTAGCCGGAGAGCGTTTCGCCCACCAGCCCCGACTGCCGGGCCTGATCCAGCGTCAGCGCCCAGGCGGGCTGCATCATCATCAGCGCGAGTAGCAGCGCCGCGCTTTTGCGTCTCATACGTGCTCTCCTCAGAACAGACCGCTCTGGTTTTTCAGTAACGCTTCCACGTCTTTATCCACCTTGATGTGGATCTCATGCTCAATTTTTACGTTCATATTGATGGTGATGGGATCTTTGGGTGCCGTAACCTCAATGCGCGGCACGCAGCCGATGCTCAGCAGTCCGGCTGCCAGAACCAGTAGTGCCCTCAGGCTCATGGTGAAGTGTCCTTGTTCGATGGCAAAGTCGCGTGTTGTTCCAGCCAGGATTGCAAATTATCGCCAAAGCGCAGGCTGCGCCAGAGCTGAAACAGATTTTCCTGATGATGGTAGTTAAGATTCACCGTCTGACGACGGTTGCTGAACCGGCTGACGCCCTGCACCTCTGCCGTCATGCTCAGGTCGCCGAGGTTATCCAGATTAATCGTCGCCCAGCTGCGGGAGATCTCCATATAGCGTAGCCAGTCCAGCGCCGCGCCAGTGGCGACGTTATTACGGGTAATGGCATCCGCCATATCGTTGTCCAGCCGGAAAGTCAGAGGGCCGCTGTTGGCTATCCACCCTTTCTCGACCAGCCAGCGCGGATTATTGAGCCACAGCGGCAGTTCACCGTTAACCCGTCCCGACATGGCGAACTGCTTAGGCTTCAGTGCGGTCACCAGCTCGCTGAGGCTGATTTGACGCAGCGTTACCCGCGCAGGCTCATGCTGTGGCATCTGCAATGCGGGCAGCGTAATCTGCCCGCCGAGGAGTTCCAGACTGACATCCTGCAACCTCAGCGGCGCGGCTTCGCTCCACGGCCAGCTGCCCTGCAGATCGGCACGGATATTCTGCATCGCAAACTGGTTTTTTACCTCGGCAATGCGCAGGGAAACCGGGCCATGCTGACCAAACTGCCACTGCCCGGCCCTGAAGCGAAAGGGCAGTGAGAAGTCGATACCATTGATCTGGCTGTCCGGCGTCCAGACGCTGCCCTGCTTCACCGACCAGTGTCCACCAGCCTGAAAACCCTGCTCGGGGGCAGCGGAAAAGGCGAACTGCGCCTGCAGCTGACCATCCTGAATCTGCATTTTCATGTCCGGGCTGATTAACGGCTGAAATACCCGGAGCGACTGTGACGGCCACCAGGCCTGACCGCGCAGCCGTTCGCCATCCCAGCGACCATTGACCCGCAGCGGGCCAATCCTGCCGGCATTCAGGCTGCCCCGCCAGATAAAGTCGCCGGGGTCTCGGCCTTTCGCCTCGAAATCGAGCGTAGAATCAGCCAGCCTGCCGCCATAGCTGAAACGGGTCTCGCCCGCCTGCAGCCGGAAGTGGCCATTAAACGCCGGGTGGGCCGCATCGCGCTGCCAGTTAACCGGTTTAGTTAATGTCAGACGCGGACTGGCGACGTTGACACTGCCGTAGGCCAGCTGATTAAAACCGGTGGAGAGCGTATCCAGATGGATCAGCGTATTGTGCCAGCCGCCCGTGCCTTTGACATCCCAGCGTGCCTGAAGCGGCAGCATCTCGCCTCCGCCCCAGTAGCGCCAGTTCCATTCGCCCTTATCAGGCCAGAAGTCGCTGGCACGCCCATCGAGATGCAGCCGGAAACGGCCAAAACTGGCATCGTGCGCGTTAAGAATCGCCTGCAGACGGCCATCAATCCCCTGCGATGAGAGGCGCACGCCCGCCAGCGGCCAGCGCGCCTCGTCCACCTCCAGCGTGGAGAGCAGGCGGCCCCGCAGGCGCAGCAGCGATTTAGGCTGGAGTTGCAGCTGAGGATCGAGGAGTGACCCGCTGAGCACGCCCGGAATGGAGCCGTAGAGTTGCAGATCCGCCAGCTTACTTTCGCCGGTCAGCTGAAACGGCAGATGGCTCTCTGTCAGGCTGAGGTGGCCGGGGCCGAGACCCAGTACAACGTTGCCCTTGCCGCCGCGCCCGCGGGTCAGCAGATTGAGGCGTCCGCTGATCTGGCTCTGTTCAAGCCCCGACTGCCAGTTCTCCAGCGTCAGATTAACAAAGCCGGAGAGCGGCTGGGCGGTGAACGGCCAGTAATATTCCCCCTTCTCAATCTGAATCTGGTCGCGACTGATCTGCCAGGGCAGACGCAGAAGCGGGCGATCCTGTTCCGCCGTCGTTGCGACAACTACGCCCTGCTGCTGCTGCCAGCTGAGGCTGAGCTGAAGCGGATGCGGCAGCGCAGCCAGCGCCAGTTGTCCGGCCACCTCGCCATTTACCGGCAGGTCACTGGCAAAGGTGGGAAGTTCAAGATGACCCTTGAGGGTGATGGGTTCAGAGAGTGCCGGATGGGTCAGCGTCAGATGGTCGACTGCCAGTTGCTGACCGGTCAGCGTTGCCGCCAGCTGCAGATTGTCACCCCGATAAGTCAGACGCTGGCGATCTTTTTCCAGCGTGAGATCCAGTGCACCCGCGTAGGTCTGCCACGGGGCCACCGTCAGCTTATCCAGATGGACATCGGCACCCGGCAGCATTGCCTGCCATTCGGCCAGCGTTCTGGGCGAACCGGGATTGTCGTCGGCCGTCGGCAGTTTTTGCAGGCAGGCGCTGTCCAGCGTCAGCGCGGCCGCGTTAAGTTTCCAGCGCGACTGATGCCAGCCCAGCGAGACGGCTTCTACCGTTGCCAGCGTACAGTCGCCCGCCAGATAACGAATTTCTGGCAACCACAGGCCTCCCTCCCGCCAGCGGGGTGCGCCAGACAGCTCAATGCGGGTCTCCTGCGGCAGCCAGATCCCGACCAGCCGGGGCAGCCACTGTGTCACTGTTAACATCAGGCCGAGCAGCAGCAGAATCAGCGCCAGAATAGCCGCCAGTCGCCGCCGGACTCTCCGTGGCATAAAAGCCATTATCCTTTTCCTCACCCTTTCCTGACCATGATGATGGCATGTAAATTGCGCGAGGTGAAGGTCTGCCCCGGACGCATTTCAGCGGTTTCAGCAAAGTCCGTCAGAAAACGTTATCCTTGGTCTATCACCTCTGCAGGAGCACAACGATGAAGATCGCGGTTTACAGCACCAAGCATTACGATCAGAAATACCTTGAGCAGGTCAATCAGCAGTTCGGCTTTGAACTGGTGTTCTTCGACTTTTTACTCACTGAAAGCACCGCAAAAACGGCAGTGGATTGCGATGCGGTCTGCATCTTTGTCAATGATGATGGCAGCCGACCGGTGCTGGAAGAGCTGGCCGCGCTGGGTGTGAAGTATATCGCGCTGCGCTGTGCCGGTTTTAATAATGTCGATCTGGACGCTGCAAAAGAGCTGAGCCTGGAGGTGGTGCGTGTGCCCGCCTATTCGCCGGAAGCGGTCGCGGAGCATGCTATCGGCCTGATGATGACGCTGAACCGCCGTATTCATCGCGCCTATCAGCGCACCCGTGACGCGAACTTTTCACTCGACGGCCTGACCGGCTTTAACATGCATAACAAAACGGCGGGCGTGATAGGCACCGGTAAAATCGGCATTGCGACCATGCGCATCCTGAAAGGCTTTGGCATGCGGCTGCTGGCGTTTGATCCCTGGCCGAGCGAGCAGGCGCTGGAACTTGGCGCGGAGTATGTCGATCTGAAGACGCTGTTTGCAGAGTCGCACGTCATTACGCTGCACTGCCCGCTGACGCCGGAAAATCACCATCTGCTCAACGCCGAGGCGTTCAGCCAGATGCGTGACGGCGTCATGATTATCAATACCAGCCGCGGTGGCCTGATCGATTCACAGGCGGCGATTGATGCGCTGAAGCAGCAGAAGATTGGCGCGCTCGGCATGGATGTTTATGAGAACGAACGCGACCTGTTCTTTGAAGATAAGTCGAATGATGTGATTCAGGACGATGTCTTCCGCCGTCTGTCGGCGTGCCATAACGTGCTCTTCACCGGCCATCAGGCGTTTTTAACCGCCGAAGCCCTGACCGCCATTTCTGAAACCACGTTAAGCAATCTCAGTCAGCTCGATCGCGGTGAAAACTGCCCGAACCGACTCTCTGTCTGAGGGTGCGGGCCGGAGCAATCCGGCCTGTCTATCAGCGCGCGCAGTGCCCGCCGATCAGCGCCTGCTCATCACAACGACGCCCGTTCACTAACTGACACATCCCCACCCGGGATCCATCCAGCTGATGCGAAAAAGCCAGGGTTCCGCCTGCATTTTCACAGGTGCTTTCTGCCAGAGAAGACATCACCACGCGGGGCTGAACATGGGCGGCGGTGGCTTGTTGCGGTGGCTCGTTATCATCACTGTGGCTGCTGCAGGCAGAGAGGAATAACGCGGCACCGGCCAGCAAAAAGGTGGCTGCTTTCATCAGTCGGACTCCGGGAATTGGGATAATAGGCTGGCTCAGCATATGTCAGGCAGCACAAGGGGTCGAGAGGTGAAACAGCTTTTTACAAATTTCTGCGGCGTGTTTTGCAAGCAGAATTATCTTGTTTACCTGGTAACACTGAACTGTCACCCTTTTCCGGCCCCCCTTATTTCGGAGTAAAGCCATGTTAATGGATATGTTAATTCGCATTGCGCTGGCCGGTATTCTTGGCGGCCTCATCGGCCTGGAGCGGCAGATGCGGGCCAAAGAAGCCGGACTTCGCACCCACATCCTGGTCGGGATCGGCAGTGCGATGTTCATGCTGGTGTCGAAATATGGCTTTGCCGATATGCTGAACAGCAACCATGTCGCGCTGGACCCCAGCCGTATTGCGGCGCAGGTGGTCAGCGGCATGGGCTTCCTTGGCGCGGGTACCATCATGATCCAGAAGCAGGTGGTGAAAGGCTTAACCACGGCGGCGGGTTTATGGGTAACTGCAGCGATTGGCCTGGTCATCGGCAGCGGCATGTATGAGATCGGCATCTATGGCACCGTACTGGCGCTGGTCGTGCTGGAAGTGTTCCGCCGTCTGAGCCACGTTTTAATCGGTAAACACCATACCCTGCTGGTTTTCCTGAAGCCGAAGAGTGTACCGCTGGTGCTGCTGGTGATGCAGCGGGAAGGCATCCGCTACGGCAACGTGACGGTGATTAATCGCGATCAAGAAAGCGGACTGTGTGAACTCAGCGTACAGGTTACGCTGTCGCGCAGGTCAAATGACGCGCATCTTTACGATAAGGTGATGGAGATTAAAGGGGTGCAGTCGCTGGAGATGATGTGAGCATCTGTCCTGTCTCACCGGGCTGGTGCGCCAGCCCGGTGGGTTCAACCCCCCTGAAAATGTCGGCGCAGACGATGGCGCTCCCCTTGCCTGCTGCCGACATTGTTAACAGCCTGATCCACTGTCACCCTTCAGAATGGCCATCCCCTGACCTGACACATGGAGCCGGTCAGAAATTAATGACATAATCCGGTATTATTTATCAGCGAAATGATGACAGCCGGAGACCAATGCGCCCTGACTCTGACCCTGCAGACAATGCCCTGTCCGCGACCGCACGTAAAAGCAACTGGCGCGGGCTAAGCCTGCTGACGGTTATTCTGATCGCGGCTGCGGTGGCGATTATCATGATTCTGGACCATCGCAACTCGGTGAATAATGCGCTTGAAACCGGACAATGTCTGGCTGAGGAAGGCGCTGAAAACATTCTTGGCGTACTCAGGCATTTTTTACACCATGCCTATCGCTGGATCTTTAAAGCCTGCGGCTAATTAAATTCAGTGCAGCAGAAAATGGAGTAAGCCATGCCGGTTCAGCAGCAGCAGAACGCCACCATACATTACGGCGACATAACAGATTAAAAAAAGCAGCAGCGTCATGAAAAATTTCACACCAGACTTTTTTATTTTGTGATCGTTATCCGGCTTTCTCATCGCGGTTAATCACCACTCCTTTTTTAACCTGATTGCACATCGGGATATTAAACGGTTCCTTTGTTCCGCTGTATTGCCGAAATGTGCGAAACGACGCCCCGGATGTCTGTCTTTTGATTTTACGTTGGATAAAACCCAGCCCGGCGTTATGCTTTTCTATACGGTAAAGACGTTCTTAAGCAATAAACAACTGATTGTTTATTATCTCTTTTTCCAGATAACAAAGTGCAGACTGAAAGTAACAGAGCGTTCGATTCAGGCCATTAATCCAGCCTGTCGATGAAGCTGATTATAATCTTTTCCGCTCAACACAGATTAAACCGCGTGCGACTTTCAAATCACTCCGTTTAATCTGTCCCAGCCTGACTCACGCAGAACGCCCGATTTAAAAAGCAAAATATTTAAATTTGATATGGGTCAAATTTCACTCCCGATATAATAGTGCCTGTTTATGTCTGATTGATCTTTACCTGCTCATGCTGGTTAATTTGCTGAACCGGTGGCGTCAATGAAATATCTGTTAATCCTCTCCTTCATTTTTATGATCGCAGGCTGCGCGACAAAGAACGATAGCGCGCGAACCGCGACTGACCAGGCTTCATCCCCCTCCTGCTCCTCGCACAGTGATGAAATCGACTGTCAGTGGAAAGAGGTCCCCGCCAGCTGAGGAGGTAACGCTGACTTTTCTCCGCCGTATGCGCCACTGCGCAATGCTGCAATATCCTTTTCTCTCCCCGTTTGCCTTTACGCAACGTGCGGAAGGTGAACTCTGGCGTCTTAATCCGCGGATTACTTCACTCCGGCACTGGCATTCGCGGCAACAATCCGTACCATACGCTGCATATTCGTGACACCGCAGAGAAGTGGCTGGCTGAATGCGCACGTTGATTTGCCCTCAGGCTACGCTTTCTGGTTTTAGAGATAGGTAAAAATGCAAGATAATCAAACGGTTGACAAGAAAGAACAGTACAACCTCAATAAACTGCAGAAACGCCTGCGCCGTCATGTCGGCGAAGCCATTGCAGATTTCAATATGATCGAAGAAGGTGACCGCATCATGGTCTGCCTGTCGGGCGGAAAAGACAGCTATACCATGCTGGAAATTCTGCGCAGTCTGCAAAAAAGCGCCCCGGTCAGTTTCAGCCTGATTGCCGTTAACCTGGACCAGAAGCAGCCTGGCTTCCCTGAGCATATCCTCCCGGCCTATCTGGAGTCTCAGGGGGTGGAGTACCGGATTATCGAAGAAGATACCTACTCCATCGTCAAAGAGAAGATTCCGGAAGGGAAAACCACCTGCTCTCTCTGCTCACGCCTGCGCCGTGGCATTCTGTACCGCGTTGCCACGGAGCTGGGCTGCACGAAAATTGCGCTGGGCCACCACCGCGATGACATTCTGCAGACGCTGTTCCTCAACATGTTCTATGGCGGGAAAATGAAAGGCATGCCACCGAAGCTGATGAGCGACGATGGCAAGCAGATTGTGATCCGCCCGCTGGCCTACTGCCGTGAAAAAGATATCATCCGCTTCTCGGAAGCGCGTCAGTTCCCGATTATCCCCTGCAATCTCTGCGGTTCTCAGCCAAACCTGCAGCGTCAGGTGGTAGCCGATATGCTGCGTGACTGGGATAAGCGCTACCCGGGCCGTATCGAAACAATGTTCAGTGCAATGCAGAATGTCGTGCCGTCGCACCTCGCCGATGTCAATCTGTTCGACTTCAAAGGCATCAAACATGGCGATGCGGTGGTGGACGGGGGCGATATCGCCTTTGACCGCGAAACGCTGCCGTTGCAGCCGGCAGGCTGGCGGCTCGATGATGAAGATGCCCCTGTCACAGGCGCACGTCTGGATGTGCTTCAGATTAAGTAAGTGCCGGAAAAACAGAAGGGCGTGCTGCTGGCAGCACGCCCTTTTTTTATATGTTGCGGTGTGGCGGTGGATCCATTATCGGCGGAAACTCCGGATCCGTCGGCGGATCGGGCTGAGGTTGCGGATGGGGGATCGGGTCAGGAATCGGGGTCGGATCCGTGGGGATCGGCTCGCTGTTATAAATCGCGCTCATGCCGTACTCCTTTTCTTGCGAATGGACTTTAAGCTTAGGTAAGGAACGGCGTTCCAGCCAGCCAGGCAAAAAAAAGCCGGCGCACTGGCCGGCATGTTTCGAATTAAATGTGCTATGCATTAATTCTAAATCAGGAAGTAAGACAATATGGAGCGCAACGCCCATCGCTTGACGTTGCATTCACCTGCGGGAGAGAGTTTGCGTCAACGGCGACATCGGGTTCTTGATATCGATCAGCTTTTGCCGCCTTTCCTCGAATTTCAGCGTCTGGGCTGAGATGCCCCCTCCCCGTCGCGCTACAGCCAGTGCCGTTTACGCAGATAACCGGCGACGCCGACAGCCAGAACCACCAGCAGCAGGCAGAAAATGGAAAAGCCGTATCGCCATTCTCCGCCCGGAATGCCGCCGAGGTTTACGCCGAACAGACCGGTCAGGAAGGTGGCCGGCAGGAAGATCATCGCCATAACTGACATGGTATAGGTGCGCCGGTTCATCGATTCGGCCATGGCAGAGGCTACCTCGTCGGCCAGAATGGCGGTTCGCGCCACGCCAGCATCCAGGTCATCCAGCCCGCGTCCCAGCCTGTCGGCAATCTCCTGCATCCGACGCCGCTCGTTGTCATCCATCCAGGCCAGTTTTTCGCTCGCCAGCCGGGCATAGACATCGCGCTGCGGGGCCATATAGCGCCGCATCACAATCAGCTGTTTGCGCAGCAGACCCAGCTCACCCCGCGCGGGCATCCGCTGATCCAGTAGCGCATCCTCCAGCTCAATGATTTTGTCATGCAACTCTTCGATAAATTCGCTGGTGTGATCGGTCAGGGCATCACAGACATCGACCAGCCAGCTGCCGCAATCGATCGGGCCGTTGCCGTTCTGCAGGTCGGTCAGTACTTCATCCACGGCAGAGACTTTGCGCCGGCGGGTCGAAACAATCAGCTTGTCGTTGATAAAGACCCGCATCACGACCAGCTGGTCTCGGCGCGCATCGCTGTTATGGTTAACGCTGCGCAGCACAATCATGAAGCCATCACCCAGACGGCTGACGCGCGGACGCATACTGTCACCCGCCAGGGCATCACGGACGGCATCAGGAATTTGAGGCGTCGACTGCAGCCACTCTGCGCTTTTACGATGGGTGTAGTTCAGATGCAGCCAGCAGGGCTGCTCGCACTGAATCACCTCATCTTCCGCGATCGGGATCATGCCGCCCTTGCCATCAAGCTGGCAGGAAATGATGGCGTCTGAAACCTGCAATGCTTTTCCTTCAATTACGTCCACACCGTCCCCTCACTATCAAAATCAATACGATACAGTCTAGCGTGGCGGCGATGAGTTGCAATCTCCGGGCTGTGTAGAAAGATGTCAGCCGGTGGCCGGATGAACAGCCACCGGAGGCTTAATGTTTCTCGATCCAGAGCTCGCGGCTATAGGCGACATCTTCGGGGTTGGTGATGGGATACCCTTTGACCCAGGGTTTAATCAGGCGGCCATTGGTGTACTGATAGATCGGGGCGATGGGTGCCTGATCCGCCAGAATCTGTTCCGCGCGGTTGTAATCGCTGCTGCGCGCCTCGTCACTGGTCTCGCGACTCGCTTTGGCCAGCACGGCATCGTAATCCGCGTTGCTGAAGCGGGGAATGTTGCTGCTATTGCCGGAAGTCAGCAGATTCAGGAAAGTGGACGGCTCATTGTAATCGCCGACCCAGGATGCCCGGATCACATCGAAATTGCCGCTGTTACGGCTGTCGATGTAGGTTTTCCACTCCTGATTTTCCAGCGAGACATCCACGCCAAGGTTCTTTTTCCACATGGACGCCACCGCGATAGCAATCTTCTGATGGCTCTCCGAGGTGTTATAAAGCAGCTTAAGCCTGAGCGGTTTAGCCGGGCCATAGCCCGCTGAGGTGAGCAGTGCTTTTGCCTGCGCGTTGAGATTGTTCTGGTCATGTTGCTGCAGGAAAGAAGGCAGCGGCCTGAAGCCAGCGGTGACATCCGGGGTAAAGTGCCATGCCGGTTTTTCACCGGTTCCCAGCACTTTTTCCGCAATAATCCGGCGATCAATAGACCAGGAGAGCGCTTTGCGCACCCGCGCGTCAGCCGTCGGGCCTTTCTGCGTATTAAACGCATAGTAATAGGTGCCCAGCTGGTCAGGCGTGTAGACCTCACCCGGCAGATTTTTCTTCAGCAGACCATACATCTCTTTAGGAAAAGATTCGGTGATATCGATGTCGTTGGCGCGATAACGTTTGGTGGCACTCGACTCTTCATTGATCGGAACAAACGTCACCCGGGTCAAAACCGAATGGGCATCATCCCAGTAGTGCGGATTGCGCGTCAGGACAATTTTCTCATTTACCACGCGCTCGCTGAGCTGATAGGCCCCGTTGCCGACCAGTTTACCAGGCGCGGTCCAGCTGTCGCCCTGCTGCGCCAGGGTCTTCTGCGGCACCGGAAAGAGCGCCACGTTAGCCACCAGCGCCGGGAACCACGGCACCGGACGATCCAGCGTGACCTTCAGGCGGCTGTTATCCTGTGCCACCACGCCCAGCTTATCCGGTGTCATCTGACCTTTGGCGATCGCCGCCGCATTCTCAATACCGCTTAAGGCGGCGAACGAGGCCGACGGTGAACTGTTTTCAGGGTCGACAAGGCGCTGCCAGCTGTAAACAAAATCCTGCGCGGTGACCGGCTCGCCATTCGACCAGCGTGCGTTGTTGCGCAGCGTAAAGATCCAGGTTTTGTTGTCGCTGCTGCTCCAGCTCTGGGCCACGCCCGGTACGATTTTGCCGTGCGCATCCTGATTGGTGAGGCCTTCAAAGAGATCGCGAATGACCTGAATCTCTGGCAGGCCGACCGCTTTAAGCGGATCGAGCGAAGCGGGTTCATCCTTGATATGACGCACGATCTGCTGCTGCTCAGCCAGCTGCGCGCCAGCGGGTGGATTCGCCGCGAGGGCGGGTGTGAAGAGGCTGCTCAGACTGATGGCGGCCAGCGTCATGCGAAAGGTTTTAACCATAATCACTCCTTTACCTCAAAGAAGCGCTGCACGACGCCGATCGCGATGCAGCTTGTGCAGGGCACTTTAACGCAAATCGCTGATGGATAAATAACTATTTTCCGCCTTCTGCTTTTCCGCTACTTTTAATAAAACCCTTCGAGGAAATCATTATGTCGCCACTTCATCCGCGCCCGCTGCGTGGCAAGCTGGACGTTCCGTATCAGCAGTATGGTCGCTCACTCCTGGGCGCGCCGCTGCTCTGGTTTCCGGCTCCGCTGGGCGATTCAGAGAGCGGGCTGATCCTGGCAGGCACCCATGGGGATGAGAATGCGGCTATCGCCACGCTCTCCGCCGCATTGCGGACGCTGCCCGATGGCATGCGGCGGCATCATGTGGTGTTAGCGGTTAATCCAGACGGCTGTCAGCTGGGGTTGCGCGCGAATGCCAGTGGTGTGGATCTCAACCGTAACTTTCCGGCCGCAAACTGGCAGTCGGGCGATACCGTTTATCGCTGGAACAGCGCCGCCGATGCGCGCGATGTGGCGCTCTCAACCGGCAATCATCCCGCCTCAGAACCGGAAACCCAGGCGCTCTGCGCCCTGATTCATCAGATCAAACCACGCTGGATCGTCTCCTGGCATGAGCCGCTGGGGTGCATTGATGACCCGCATCAGTCAGAAATAGGCGGCTGGCTGGCCGACCACACCGGCCTCCCCCGCGTCACCAGCGTCGGATATGACACTCCCGGCTCCTTCGGCAGCTGGTGCAAAGATCTCAGCCTGCCCTGCGTGACCGCGGAGCTGCCGGTAATCTCCGTGGATGAAGCGACGGAAGTCTACCTTGAGGTGATGGTTAACCTGCTGCGCTGGCAGCAATGAGTAACTGACCGTTCCGCACGTTAATCGGTGGTTCGGCATCTACTGCCAGCCAGGTCGGGCCATCAAGATCGGCAAAACGAGTCTGCGGCACCAGCGGCAGTGCAGCGCGTATCGCCCGCGAGGTGCAGAGCATGCAGCCAAGCATGACCGCAAAGCCCTGCTGCTGCGCCGCTTCGGCCAGCGCCAGCGCTTCGGTCAGCCCGCCAGCCTTATCCAGTTTGATATTGACCATCTCATAACGGCCGCGCAGCGCCGGCAGGCTGTCACGCGTGTGACAGCTCTCATCGGCACAGATCGGCAGGGGATGAATAAAGTTTTCCAGCGCCGCATCTTCACCGGCGGGCAGCGGCTGCTCCAGCATCGCCACGTCGATATCGGCCAGCAGCTGACAGCGCGCCGCCAGCCCCTCTGCATGCCAGGATTCGTTCGCATCGACAATCAGGGTGGCTTCCGGCACCGCTGCGCGGATCGCCATCAACCGCTCGGTAATGAAATTATCATCCAGCTTAATTTTCAGTAGCGTGGCACCATGCTGCCAGAGCGCCAGCGCGCTGCTGGCCATCGCTGCCGGCGTGTCGATGCTCACCGTCTGGGCGGTCACCACCTCCGGGGGCGCGGTGACGCCATTCAGCTGCCACAGGCTGATTTTCTGCTGATGAACGGCGAGATCCCACAGCGCACTGTCGATAGCGTTACGCGCGGCACCGGCGGGCAGCGCCTGCTGCAGTGCCTCGCGCGTCATGCCCTGCTGCAGCGCGGGCAGCAGAGAGGCGATCTGCGCCAGCACGGAGTCCTCGGTTTCGCCATAGCGGGCATAAGGCGTTGCCTCACCCACCCCCTTGACGCCCCCCTCTTCAATCTCAACCACCACCACCTTCACTTCGGTTCGGGTTCCACGGGCAATGACAAACGGGGTATGCAACGGCCAGGCCTCGGGATAACTTTTTACCGTTCTCATTTCCACTCCAGAATGAATGACGCAGTGGCAGACCGCCACAGAGATTTCGACAATTGAACTCGTAAACCCTTAACATTTATGTCATAAACAACGGCTAAGTTTAGCCTTTTTGTATCAGCGCTTTTTTATCATCAAAAGGAATCACTATGTCTCAGACTGTTCATTTTCAGGGTAATGCCGTCCCGGTTGCAGGTCAGTTCCCTCAGGCGGGCGATAAAGCCAAAGCGTTCACCCTGGTGGCGAAAAACCTGGTTAACGTTGCGCTCTCTGAGTATGCAGGAAAACGCAAAATTCTGAACATTTTCCCGAGTGTGGATACCGGCGTGTGTGCGTCATCAGTGCGTAAATTCAATCAGGCAGCCAGCGAACTGAATAACACCGTGGTGTTATGTATCTCTGCTGACCTGCCGTTTGCCCAGTCGCGCTTTTGTGGCGCAGAGAACCTGAGCAACGTGGTAACCCTGTCGACGCTGCGCGGCTCAGAGTTTAAGTATGATTATGGCGTGGAAATTGCCGATGGTGCGCTGGAAGGGCTGACCGCGCGTGCGGTAGTGGTGCTGGATGAGAATGATAAAGTGCTTTACAGCCAGCTGGTGGATGAAATCACCAACGAACCTGATTATGACGCAGCGCTGGCCGCGCTGAAGTAATAAAAAAAAGCGGATAACCGGGTTATCCGCTTTTTCCCTTTCGCGCATAGCCTATTCGCTGTCGCTGCGCTTCTGCCCCAGACCATATTCCCGCAGCTTGTTGGCAATCGCCGTGTGTGACACGCCAAGCCGTTTTGCCAGTTTTCGGGTGCTGGGATAGGAGAGGTAAAGCCGCGTCAGGATTGAGCGCTCGAAACGGCTGGTGATTTGATCCAGCGTGCCTTCCAGCGCCTCATCACCCAGCGACACATCCAGCGCCTGCTCAGGCAGTACGATGTCCTGAGGACGCAGTTCGTAACCCTCCAGCTGGGTTAACGCCCGGTAAAGCGCATTCTTTAACTGACGTACGTTGCCCGGCCAGGCATAGCGGGTCAGAAACGCGTTGAGCTGCAGAGAGAGGCGTGGACGCGCCATCCCCTGCTCATCCGCAAAGCGGGCAACAAACATCTCGGTCAGCGGCAGAATATCCTGCGGACGGTCGCGCAGAGGCGGCAACTGCAGCGTCAGGACATTGAGACGGTAGAAGAGATCTTCGCGGAACTCTCCGCGCTGTACCAGCTCAATCAGGTTCTTTTGCGTGGCGCAGATCACCCGCACATTCACATGCACTTCATGCTCTTCACCGACGCGGCGGAAGGTGCCGTCATTGAGAAAACGCAACAGTTTGGTCTGCATTCTCGGCGACATCTCACCGATTTCATCCAGCAGCACCGAGCCGCCGTTCGCCTGTTCGAAAAAGCCCTTCTTGCCTTCAAGCGCATTAGGATAGGCGCCGGCAGCATGTCCAAACAGCTCGCTTTCCGCAACGTCGTCAGGCAGTGAGGCGCAGTTCAGCGCCAGGAAAGGATTCTTCCCGCGGGCGCTGCGGAGATGGCAGGCGCGCGCGAGCATGTCTTTCCCGGTGCCGGTGTCGCCCACAATCAGCAACGGCGCATCCAGCATCGCCAGCTTGCGGGCCTGATCCACCACCTGCCGCATTTTCGGCGTGACGGCAATGATGTGATCAAACTCCGAATCGTCGGTGACCACCAGATTCTGCAGCTGACGGCCCATGCGGGCGGTCGACTTCAGCATCACCATCGCGCCGACCGGCCGATCGCTCTGGCCCTCTTCACCCGGCAGATAGATGGGACGCGCTTCCATCAGAAAATCCCGGCCTTCAATAACGACATGCTGCGCCTGCGCTTCCACCCGATCGCTCTCGAGCCAGCGCATAAAGTTAAAGCCGGTGATCAGATGACCGGCGCTGAAATTGCGCATCTTCTCTTCATCGAGATTGAAGAGGTTTTGTGCCGCCGGATTAGCTAACTCAACCTTACTTTTCAGATCGACAGAGAACACCGGATCGGGCATCGCCACCAGCAGCGCACTCAGCGCACGGTGTTCCCGCTCAGAAGGCATGTACGTGACAGTGCGCACATCTGTCACGCCGGGCGTACGCCGGATTTCAGCCATCAGATTGCTGAAGGCATCAAATTCCAGTGCAGCAAAGTTGAGATAGATGCGCCCAATCGCCGTAATTTCGATACCGCGTAAATCAATATTGCGTGCCACCAGCAGGTCGAGCAGTTCACGCGTCAGACCGATACGGTCCTGACAGAACACTTCCAGACGCATTGCGTTCGCCTTAATCAGGTTCAGATGGTTCAATGATACGCTAAGTCGCGCACCGGCAGAAAGGACTCTGTCAGGAAAAGTTGACACTTCTGGCGTGGATGATGGCATTTTGTACTGCGCCGCTGAGACCATGATTCTGTCTCAGAGTGTCAGGATTTGTCAGCGCCGGAGTTTTTATCCCATCCGACTTGCTGTATATTTTTCAAAACCGAATAAAAACCACTATAAAATGCTGACTTTCTTCGCAAAATATCTGACGGTAGGTGTCATCAATACCCTGCTTCACTGGGCCACCTTCTTTATCTGCCTTAGTCTGGGCCTTTTCCAGTCAACCGCTAATCTGTTGGCGTTTTGTCTGGCCGTCACCTTCTCTTTCTTTGTGAATGCACGCTGGACCTTTAATCAGCAGGCAACAGCCTGGCGCTATCTTCTTTACGTCCTGTTTATGGGGGCAATGGCCTTTAGCGTGGGTTATCTCGCTGACCGGCTCGGCCTCTACCCTCTGATAACGCTGATCGCCTCATCCGCCCTGAGTCTGGCGTGTGGCTTCCTTTTTTCCCGCTTTATCGTCTTTAAAGGAGAGTCATGAACATCTCTTTGGTGGTACCGGTATTCAATGAAGAAGAGGCTATTCCCCATTTTTATCAGGCCGTGAGAAAAGATGAGGCGCTTGCGGCCTGGCAGGTTGAGATTATTTTTATCGATGATGGCAGCACGGACGCAACGCGTGCGCTGATTACTCAACTGAGCCAGCGCGATCCGCTGGTGCGCAGCCTGTCGTTTATTCGTAATTTTGGCAAAGAGCCGGCGCTGTTTGCCGGACTGGAAGCGGCAACCGGCGAGGCCATAATTCCAATCGATGTCGATTTACAGGATCCTATTACGATAATTCCCGAAATGGTCCGTAAATGGCAGGCGGGTGCCGATATCGTTTTAGCCAAACGGATTGACAGAAGTGCTGATGGCCATCTGAAGCGCAAAACCGCCCGCTGGTTTTACAAGCTGCATAACAAAATCAGCTATCCGCAGATTGAAGAGAACGTGGGTGATTTCCGGCTGATGTCGCGGGAAGTGGTTGAGAACATTAAACGGCTACCCGAAAAAAATCTGTTTATGAAAGGCATTCTGAGCTGGGTCGGCGGACAGACTGACATTGTTGAATATGTCCGGACTGAGCGGGTCGCGGGGCACAGTAAATTCGGAGGCTGGAAATTGTGGAATCTGGCGCTGGAGGGACTGACCTCTTTCTCAACCGTACCGCTACGTATCTGGTCTTATCTGGGTTTTCTGGTTGCCTCGCTGGCCTTTCTTTATGGGCTCTGGATGATCGCAGATAAACTCCTGTTCGGTAATCCGGTGCCTGGCTATCCCTCTATCCTGGTTTCCGTACTGTTTCTTGGCGGAGTTCAGCTGATTGGCATTGGTGTACTGGGTGAATATATTGGCCGCATCTATATGGAAACCAAAAACCGGCCTCGCTATATTTTGCGAAAATCCGTGGAAAATAAATCAAGCCCACCCGAAAACATCGATTAAATTGTCCGGTAAACGGGCAGAGATAATGGTCAGAATAAAAGGATGACAGATGATCGCCACCGATAACGGCCTGACCCGCCGTCAGGTTTTTTTACTTTTTGCGTTAGTTTTTCTGGTGGCCTACAGTCCCGCCTGGCTGACCCAATACGCCTATACCGATGACTGGACTAATCTCTACTGGGCCAATTTTGACAGGCTCAGTATTTTAAACTGGGACACCCTGTCGGGCAGACCGGTCTATGGCATTATTCAGTACAGCGCCTCATTCCTGGTCGCGAGCATAGAACGCCTGGCACTCCTGCGCGGTGTCGCCATTATTCTGCTTATCTTTACCGGCTACTATCTCTATACCCTTTGCCAGAAATATCAGCTGATGGAAAGCCAGGCTCAGCGGATAACCTTTGCGTTATTACTCTGCCTGCTTCCCTCCTTTCAGGTTTATATTGCCTGGGCATCCTGCTTCCCTTACATCGCTGCCATTTTACTGGCAGGTGCCAGCTACCACTTCTCGACTAAACCCGGCGTGACAGGTCGCGTGTCAGCGGTGTGCCTGCTGACCGTTGCCTTTTGTCTCTATCAGCCAGCCGCAATGAGCTTTACCTTTTTTGCCGCGCTGGATCTCTGCCTTTCAGTACGAAGAATTGACAGGAAGCGGGCTGCAATCTCTATGATTGTACTGGGTGCCGGTATGTTTGCGGCGCTGCTCGCATCAAAGGTCCTCCCGGTCCAGCTTTATGGCCACACACTGCCGCGCTCCGCCTTCAGCTATGACGTCCCGGCTAAGCTCAGCTGGTTTTTCACGGAATACCTTAAGAACGTGATCTGCAATTTTGACCTCGGCGCAAAGACGGTTTCAGTCATCATCTCGTCGATCATTATCGGTTTTGGGCTGAAGAAAATTAAGGCAGCCGGTAACGACAAATTTTATCTGATGTTTATCTTACTGGTTATCGCCGCTCTGCCTAACCTGATTGTCAGTGAGAGCATGGCGGCCTACCGGACGCTTATTGCCGGTGCGCTGATGACTACCAGCGTCTTTATTCTGGGTCTGTTTGAACTCAGTAAAAAGCTGAAGTGGAAAAAGACATTCTATGCCCTGCTGGTGATCGCGGCGGCCTCACTGTCGATCAGTCATCTTATCAACGGTTATTCCGCACCTGCCCGCAAGGAGTTTGCCCTGCTCGAACGGGCGATCACGCAGCAGGTGCCAAAAGCGTTCAACGGGGCGCTCTACTATCGCCTGACCGGGGAGTATTTACCGAAAGTCGCTACGCTGCGGAAATATGATGATTTTGGCGGACTGGGCCTGAGCATGTCATGGACCTTTGCCGGGATGGCCCATTTTATCCGCGAGAAAAACGGCATGGCCTATACCCTACCCGAAAATCCGGTTATTACGGATGAAGGGCCTTGCCCGGGTAACTGTCTGATTATCGACTCTCGTCAGGTTCTGCGTCAGACACCGTGATCGGCATGAAGGCGGCCAGGCCGCCTTCATGCTTTCAGATGTGCCTCAGGCAGATTTATTGCCACCCTTCTGCAACGCCTCTTTCATCTGTCCCAGCAGCTCACGCCGGAAATCGCCCAGCCGGGGCTTATCCTGATCCAGCCAGGGCAGCGGACGACAAAGCTCCATTGCTTTAACACCCAGACGTGCAGTCAGTAAACCGGCACCAATGCCCTGTGCGGCCCGCGTTGAGAGCCGGGCGGCGATATCCTGCGACATCCAGTCCATCCCCACTTCCCGCACCAGCTCTGACGCCCCGGCAAAAGCCATGTTAAGCAGCACCAGACGGAACAGGCGGATACGGCTGAAATAGCCCAGCTCGATGCCGTAGATGGCGGCGATGCGGTTGACCAGCCGCAGATTACGCCAGGCGATAAACGCCATATCGACCAGCGCCAGCGGGCTGACCGCAATCATCAGGGTGGACTCGGCTGCATGGCGACTGATTTCACGCCGCGCCTGGCGATCCAGCACAGGCTGCACCAGCTGCGCATACAGACGGACAATCTCACTGTCGTTTTGGGTTTCATGCAGGGACGCGTGCCAGCGCTGCAAAGCCGGATGCGCCTGGTCCAGTTCCGCCTGCTGCGCCAGCTTTTCACAGAAGGCCCGGCCTTTGCCGATGCCATGACTGTGCAGCAGTTCACGGCCGACGTCGCGCTCTTCAGCGCGCTGACGCAGCTGATAGAGACGACGCCACTCCGTGGTCAGGGCACCCACCCCCGCCAGGACGATCAGGCCACCGGCCACGCCGCTGCCCAGTGAGAACCAGTCGCGGGCCAGCCAGGCGTCATGGGTCCACTGCACGCCCTGGGCAATGACGCTGACGCCAAACAGCAGTGCGCCTGCAGTAACCAGTTTACGCCAAAGGCTGCGCTTCGGTTTCAGCGCGGCCTCCACTGCCCGTTCGCCTGCGCCCTCCTCTTCAACGGCGACATCTTCATCCTGTACTGCCAGAAAGGCGGCATCGGCCTCTGCATCAAAGGCGTGTGCCGGGCGCAGTGGCGTGGTGCGGCTCTCCTCCAGCGGACGGGCAAAATCGATACGCGGCTTCAGCGGATCACTCATCGCAATTTATCTCCCAACAAAAATTCCAGCGCGGCATCCATGCGGATATGAGGCAGCGGACGATCGACGTCGAGCTGCTGCGGGCGGAATTGTTCAAACTGAAAACCCTGCTGCTGCCAGAAGGCATTGCCGGGCAGACGCGGCGGAACGTCGCCAGGATAGACGGTCAGCGGCTCGCCATTATCCAGCCGGTTGCCGCGCAGTGCCGGGATCTTTTCGCCACGGTGATCGACCAGCCCGCTCTGCGTCGCCTGAACCGAAGCCAGTCCGATGCATTCCATCGTGATCCCTTCAAACGCCGCGTTCTGCCAGGCATCCTGCACCAGCTGCTGCAACAGCGAAACCATATTGCCATGCTGATCGCTGGTGATGTGATCGGCCTTGGTGGCAGCAAACAGCAATTTATCAATTACCGGCGAGAAGAGCCGGCGAAACAGCGTGCGCTGGCCGTAATGAAAACTCTGCATCAGCTGTGTCAGGGCCAGACGCATGTCGTTAAACGCCTGCGGCCCGCTGTTCAGCGGTTGCAGGCAGTCAACCAGAACAATCTGGCGGTCGAAACGCAGAAAATGGTTCTTATAGAAGCCTTTCACGACATGCTGACAGTAGTAGTTAAACCGCTGCTGCAACATGCCAAAGTTACTGCCCTTGTCCGCCTGCGCCAGCTTCGTCAGCCGGGCCTCATCGGTGGTCGGCCAGGGGAAGAACTGCAGCGCAGGCGCGCCCGCCATATCACCGGGCAGGACAAAGCGGCCAGGCTGAATAAAGTGTAAGCCTTCGGCTTTACAGCGGTGCAGATAGTCGGTCCAGGCGGCGGCGATTTCTGCCAGCCGGGTTTCATCGGCGGGTGCCAGCGGGTCCAGGTTCTCGCAGAGGGCGCGCCACGGCGCTGCCCACTCCGCGCGGTCGCCCTGCAACAGTCCGTTCATCTGCCGGGACCAGGCGAGGTAGTCCTGTGCCAGCATCGGCAGATCCAGCAGCCACTCACCGGGATAATCAACAATTTCCAGATAGAGGGTCGCGGTCTCTTTCAGGTGGCGCAGCAGGGAATCGCTGGGACGGTAACGCAGCGCCAGACGCATTTCGCTGACGCCACGGGTGGGCACAGGCCAGGCGGGAGGCGTGCCGTAGAGCTGTGCCAGCCCTTCGTCGTAGGTAAAGCGTGCGGTGCCCATGTCGCGCTGCGGCACCCGCTTGACACCTAACAGACGCTCATCCCGCACAACGGAAAACAGCGGCAAACGAGCGCCGCTGTGAACGGTTAACAGCTGGTTGACCAGAGAAGTGATAAAGGCGGTTTTACCGCTGCGGCTTAATCCGGTGACCGCCAGACGAAGATGGCGATCGACGCCGCGGTTCATTAACGCCAGTAGTTCAGTTTGCAGTCTTTTCATCTTTCTCCCTGATGAAGCGCGACGCAACCCGATTCATCACCCGCTTCAGCAGTGGCTCCAGCGCCACGGCCAGCAGCAGACGTAACGGGCGTCGCGCTACCGATTTCACCGCCCAGCCCGTCACACCGGCCGGACCATAGGTAACAGCATTGATAATGATGAATCTGGCCGCCGACTTCAATGCAGGTGCCGCGCGGTGACGGAACATTGTGGATCGCGAAAAAGACATAACACCTCCATTGCGTGAACGAACGGGCCTGAAGCGGCCCGGTACAGGCGGTTTCAGATCTGGCGGAAGCGACTGCGTACGCTGAACGTTTCAGACGTTACGTAGCGTTCCACGTCGCGCACGCTGCGTTCATCACGCTGCAGTGCGCTTTCCAGCTGGTCCAGCAGTTCGCTGGCGCTGGGCGGGCGTTCCCCTTCTGCGGCCGAGGCGGGCTTCTCATCCAGCACAAACCCCAGCACAAAGTAGGCGATAATCGTAAAAACAAACAGACCAAAGAACAGGGATAACACCACGATGATCCGCAGCAGGCGAACCGGGATGTCGAGATACTCGGCCAGCCCTGCACAGACCCCCATCAGCTTTCCTTCGTCTGGCTTACGCCATAACTTACGGCCTTTCATCATGGCTGCCTCCAGTTAGGATGCTCTGCGTCCAGAATCGCTTCCAGCGCGTCAATCCGTTCGCGCATTCGTTGCGCATCCTGGGTCACACGCTGCAGGCGCTGAAGTTCGCTTTGCGACAGTTCCGAACCGCCGTTGCGTTTGTTGCTGTAATGCAGCCATAACCAGATGGGTGCCACGAACAGCACGAAAATCGTCAGCGGTATGGCGAGAAAAAGTGCGCTCATTGACTCTCCTTAATCACTTTTTGCAACGTCGAAGGTTACTCACTGCGGTTCATTTTGGCTTTCAGCGCATTAAGCTGCTGGCTGATCTCATCGTCCGCTTTCAGATCGGTAAACTGCTGGTCCAGGGTTTTGGTTTTACCAAAGCCGTGACTTTCCGCTTCCGCTTCCATGTGATCAATACGGCGTTCAAAGGATTCAAAACGCGCCATCGCTTCATCAATTTTACCGCTGTCCAGCTGACGACGCACATCGCGTGAAGACGACGCCGCCTGATGACGCAGCGTTAAGGCCTGCTGACGGGCGCGCGTTTCGCTCAGCTTTTTCTCCAGCTCGCCAATTTCGCCCTTCATGCGTTCCAGCGTCTCTTCAACATGAGTGACTTCCTGCTTCAGCGAGGCGATAAGATCTGTCAGCTTCTGTTTTTCAAT
The DNA here is from genome assembly GCF_026104315.1 of Pantoea anthophila. Taxonomy (NCBI): domain Bacteria; kingdom Pseudomonadati; phylum Pseudomonadota; class Gammaproteobacteria; order Enterobacterales; family Erwiniaceae; genus Pantoea; species Pantoea anthophila. The sequence goes on along the minus strand of NZ_CP110473.1, from coordinate 1,883,469 downwards.
CAGCGCAGCGCGGGCCAGGTCGTCTTTATCTTTGCGCAGCGCCAGCTCGGCTTTTTCCTGCCACTCCGCCTGCTGAATCTCCACCTGCTCAATGCGACGGGACAGCTGTTTCTTCTCTGCCAGCGCCCGCGCAGAGGTAGAACGCACTTCGACTAAGGTGTCTTCCATTTCCTGAATCATCAGCCGCACCAGTTTCTGTGGATCTTCCGCACGCTCCAGCAGCGAATTGATATTGGCATTCACGATGTCGGCGAAACGAGAAAAAATACCCATAATGATGTTCCTCTTTTAAAAGTCTTAAACAATGTTGCCCTGCCTGATTAATACAAGATGCGTGCCAATTTTACATCTAATTGATTTTAATCATCTTTTAAATTTTACACCCTCTCCCGGCTGCTTTAAGATAGTCAAAATGATTAACGGGTAGCGAAATTCATCATGACCGGAACTAATGATAATCTTCTCGGTGAGTCGAACAATTTTCTGGAGGTGCTGGAGCAGGTTTCTAAACTCGCCCCGCTGGAGAAACCCGTTCTGGTGATTGGCGAGCGCGGAACCGGTAAAGAGCTGATCGCCAGCCGGTTACACTATCTTTCCGACCGCTGGCAGGGGCCGTTCATCTCGCTGAACTGCGCCGCCCTTAACGAGAATCTGCTGGATTCGGAACTGTTCGGGCATGAGGCGGGCGCGTTTACCGGCGCGCAGAAGCGTCATCTTGGGCGTTTTGAACGGGCCGATGGCGGTACACTGTTTCTGGATGAGCTGGCAACCGCACCCATGCTGGTGCAGGAGAAACTGCTGCGGGTAATTGAGTATGGTCAGCTGGAGCGGGTCGGCGGCAACCACTCCCTGCAGGTCAATGTACGTCTGGTCTGCGCCACCAACGAAGATCTCCCTGCACTGGCGGCAGCGGGCAAATTCCGCGCCGATCTGCTGGATCGTCTGGCTTTCGATGTGGTGCAGTTGCCGCCACTGCGCGAACGCCGCAGCGATATTCTGGTGATGGCCGGACATTTCGCCATCCAGATGTGCCGGGAGCTGGGGCTGTTACTCTTTCCTGGCTTCACGGCCCGCGCGCAGCAGACGCTGCTCGATTACCACTGGCCCGGTAACGTGCGTGAACTGAAAAATGTGGTGGAGCGCTCGGTCTACCGGCATAACAGTAGCGAGCAGCCGCTGGATAACATCATTATTAATCCCTTTGCTTCGCGCCAGCAACCGGTCGCCAGAATGCCGTTAAATCCGGCTGCGGATAGCGCTGCGCTGCCCGGACTGCCGCTGGATCTGCGACAGTGGCAAAACCAGCAGGAGCGGGATCTGGTGGAGGCGAGTCTGCAACAGGCACGCTACAACCAGCGCCGCGCTGCCGGTCTGCTCGGCGTCACCTACCACCAGTTGCGCGCAATGATGAAAAAGCACGATATCAAAGCCGAGAACTGATCCGCCTGCTGCACGGCGGGTTGTTGCACCGGGGTAAAGCCGGGTTCACTATCCTGCTTTCTTTCCCACCCGGGCTGCGTCAGGCAAAAAAAAGCCCGCCATCAGGCGGGCAACAATACTGGAAGCAATGTGAGCAATGTCGTGCTCCTCTTCGGCAGAGCCACCGTCGAAGTGCATATGAATAATAATCATTCTTATTATCATCTGTAAAGGTGTAATTGAGAATATTTCTCATTACCCCACCTTCTGTGCGCCCTTTTGCCCCGCAGAGGATGAAAATCAGGCTGACGGCGGTTGCAGGTTTTGGGACAACGCCCGCTTTGCGATACACTCTGTTCAATGCCTCAAAATCGTTGAGTTCTATGTCAAAACTACTAAGTTCGCTGTTGCTCAGCCTCAGCGTGTTGAGTGCCCCTGCATGGTCAGCACCGGCGGGTGATATCCGCCAGTCCGGCTTTGTCTACTGCGTCAGCGGCACGCTGAACACCTTTAATCCGCAGATGGCCAGCAGCGGGCTGACGGTGGATACCCTGGCGGCTCAGCTTTATGACCGTCTGCTGGATGTCGACCCGTATACCTACCGGCTGAAACCCGATCTGGCCTCCAGCTGGGAAGTGCGCGATAACGGCGCGACCTACCGCTTTCACCTGCGGAGTGGTGTCGCCTTCCAGCAGACGAATCAGTTCCGCCCCACCCGCACTCTCAATGCTGACGATGTGGTCTTCAGCTTCGCCCGCATGTTTGATCGCCATCACCCGTGGCATAACGTGAATGGCGGCAACTACCCCTACTTTGACAGCCTGCAGTTCGCCGATTCTGTTCAGAGCGTGAAGAAGATCGATAACCGGACGGTCGAGTTCCGGCTCAACAGCCCGGACGCGTCTTTCCTGTGGCACATGGCCACGCACTATGCGCCGATCCTCTCGAAAGAGTATGCTGACCAGCTGACGGCGCAGGGGCATCAGGAGGAGCTGGACCGGCAGCCGGTGGGCACCGGCCCTTATCAGCTCAGCGAATATCGCACCGGCCAGTACATTCGTCTGGCGCGCAATCCGCATTACTGGAAAGGCGTGCCGCGTCTGCAACAGGCGGTCATCGATCTCGGTTCTGGCGGCACCGGACGACTCTCTAAACTGTTAACCGGTGAGTGTGACGTGCTGGCCTACCCGGCCGCCAGTCAGCTCAGTATCCTGCGCGATGACCCGCGTCTGCGGATGACGCTGCGCCCTGGCATGAACATCGCCTATCTGGCCTTCAATACCCGCAAGCCGCCGCTGGACCGGCCTGAGGTGCGGCATGCGCTGGCGCTGGCGATCAATAACGAACGCCTGATGGAGTCCATCTATTACGGAACGGCCGAAACGGCCGCGTCGATATTGCCGCGCGCCTCCTGGGCGTATGACAATGATGCGCGCATTACTGGCTATGACCCGGCGAAGTCACGCGAAGCGCTGGCCGCGCTGGGCATCAGCGATCTGCATCTGCGGCTGGTGGTGCCCGCAGCGTCGCAATCCTGGAATCCCAGCCCGCTGAAAACGGCTGAACTGTTGCAGGCGGATCTGGCCCAGGTGGGTGTCCGGTTGACGATTGTGCCGGTGGAGGGGCGTTTCCAGGAGGCGCAGCTGATGGCGATGAATCACGATCTGACCCTCTCTGGCTGGGCCACTGACAGTAATGACCCGGACAGCTTTTTCCGTCCGCTGCTCAGCTGCGCGGCAATTCGCTCCCAGACCAATTACGCGCACTGGTGCTCACCCGCCTTTGATGAAACGCTACAGAATGCCCTGCTGTCGCAGCAGCTCTCTGGCCGCATCGACAGCTATGACAAAGCGCAGCAGATTCTGGCGCAGGAGCTGCCGGTGCTGCCGCTGGCCTCCTCGCTGCGTCTGCAGGCATTCCGCCATGATATTAAAGGGCTGGTGCTGAGTCCGTTTGGCAACGCCTCGTTTGCCGGGGTTTATCGTGAAAGCGATAAGGAAAAGTAAGTGATTATCTATCTTCTGCGGCGTCTGCTGCTGCTGGTCATTACCCTATTTCTGCTGTCGCTGGTCAGCTTCAGCCTGAGCTACTTTACCCCCAACGCCCCGCTGGAAGGCGCTGCGCTTTCGGACGCCTGGTGGTTCTGGTTTAAAGGAATGCTGCAGTTCGACTTTGGCGTCTCCAGCACCAACGGTCAGGAGATTGGCCTGCAGCTGCGCGAGGTGTTCCCGGCGACGATGGAGCTCTGCATCCTGGCGTTTCTGTTCGCGCTGCTGGTGGGGATCCCGCTGGGGATATGCGCCGGCGTGATGCGCAATAAATGGCAGGATAAAACCATCAGTGCGCTGGCGCTGTTCGGCTTCTCCGCGCCGATTTTCTGGCTGGCGCTGCTGTTCACGCTTTTCTTCTCGCTGACGCTCGGCTGGCTGCCGGTGTCGGGTCGCCACGATCTGCTCTACCCGGTGCAGAATATCACGGGCTTTGCGCTGATCGATGCCTGGCTGAGTCCTTCGCCCTGGCGTCACGAGATGATCATCAGCGCGCTGACCCACCTGATTCTGCCGGTGCTGGTGCTGGCGATGGCCCCCACCACAGAGGTGATCCGCCTGCTGCGCAACAGCACCAGCGACGTGATGGATAAAAATTATATTAAAGCAGCCGCTACCCGGGGGCTGTCGCGCTTTACGGTGATCCGCCGGCACGTGCTGCATAACGCCCTGCCGCCGGTCATCCCGCGTCTGGGGCTGCAGTTTTCCACCATGCTGACGCTGGCGATGATTACCGAGATGGTGTTCAACTGGCCCGGACTGGGCCGCTGGCTGATTAATGCGATTCGTCAGCAGGATTATGCGGCTATCTCCGCCGGGGTGATGGTGATTGGCGGGCTGGTGATCCTGGTCAACGTCATCTCTGATGTGATTGGCGCGGCAATGAATCCGCTGAAACATAAGGAATGGTATGCCCTTAGATAATATCTATGCCGAGAAACGCCTGCCCAGCGCGTTTCGTCAGAGCTGGCACCATTTCTACGGCAATCCGATTTCGATGGTCGGGCTGTATGGCTTTGGCACCCTGCTGCTGCTCTGCCTGTTCGGCGGGCTGATCGCGCCTTACGGCATCGATCAGCAGTTCCTGGGGTATCAGCTGCTGCCGCCGTCGTGGTCACGCTATGGCGACGTCTCCTTTTTCCTCGGCACCGACGATCTTGGGCGGGATGTGCTGAGCCGCCTGCTGAGCGGTGCAGGCCCGACGGTAGGGTCAGCCATGCTGGTCACGCTGTTCGCCACGCTGGGCGCCCTGATACTGGGCGTGCTGGCCGGCATGACTCACGGCATCCGCTCGGCGGTAATGAACCACGTACTGGATACGCTGCTCTCTATTCCTTCGCTGCTGCTGGCGATCATTGTCGTGGCTTTTCTCGGGCCGCGACTGGAGCATGCGCTGCTGGCGGTCTGGCTGGCGCTGATGCCTCGCCTGGTGCGTGAGATATACAGCGCGGTGCATGATGAGCTGGAAAAAGAGTATGTGGTCGCCGCGCGTCTGGACGGGGCCAGCGGCCGCAACATCCTGCGCTACGCCATTATGCCGAACATTCTGCCGCTGCTGATCACGGAGATCACCCGGGCGCTGTCGATGGCGATTCTGGACATTGCCGCACTCGGCTTTCTTGACCTGGGCGCGCAGCTGCCCTCACCCGAGTGGGGCGCGATGCTGGGCGACTCGCTGGAGCTGATCTACGTGGCCCCCTGGACCGTGATGCTGCCGGGCGTGGCGCTGATGGTCAGCGTATTAATTGTTAACCTGCTCGGTGACGGCATCCGTCGCGCCGTCGAAGCGGGAGTGGAATAGATGCCGTTACTCGATATCCGTAATCTCACCATCGAATTTATGACCGCTGACGGACCGGTCAAAGCGGTAGACCGCGTAAACCTGACGCTGGGCGAAGGGGAAATCCGCGGTCTGGTCGGAGAGTCCGGCTCAGGCAAAAGTCTGGTGGCAAAGGCCATCTGCGGCGTAACCAATGACAACTGGCGTGTGACCGCAGACCGTATGGTGTTTGATGACGTGGATCTGCTGCGCCTGACGCCGCGCGAGCGCCGCCGTATTATCGGGCATAACGTCTCGATGATTTTTCAGGAGCCGCAATCCTGTCTCGATCCCTCTGAAAGTATCGGTCGTCAGCTGATGCAGGTGATCCCGCGCTGGACGTATAAAGGGTCGTGGCTGAAACGTTTCTGGTTCTGGCGCAAAACCCGTGCCATCGAGCTGCTGCATCGCGTCGGTATTAAAGATCACAAAGATATCATGCGCAGCTTCCCCTATGAGCTGACCGAAGGCGAGTGCCAGAAAGTGATGATCGCCATTGCGCTGGCGAATCAGCCGCGTCTGCTGATCGCGGATGAACCGACCAACGCCATGGAGCCAACCACGCAGGCGCAGATTTTCCGCCTGCTGAGCCGCCTGAATCAGAATAATAACACCACCATTCTGCTGATCAGTCATGACCTGCGCACCATGAGCCAGTGGGCGGATCGGATTAACGTGATGTACTGCGGCCAGACGGTAGAAACCGCGCAGAGCGACGATCTGATGAGCACACCGCACCACCCCTATACCCAGGCGCTGATTCGGGCGATGCCCGATTTCGGGCGTGCGCTGCCGCACAAGAGTCGTCTCAACACCCTCTCCGGGGCGATCCCTTCGCTGGAGAGCCTGCCGATAGGTTGCCGGCTGGGGCCGCGTTGTCCTTACGCACAACGCAAATGTATTGAAACGCCGAGGCTGACCGGCAGCAAAACGCATCTTTATGCCTGCCATTTCCCGCTCAATATGGAGGGCCAGTAACATGGAAACCCTGCTGGAAGTGCGCAACCTGAGTAAAACGTTTCGCTATCGCACCGGTTTGTTCCGCCGTCAGCATGTCGAGGCGGTGAAATCGGTGAGCTTTACCCTGCGTGAAAGGCAGACGCTGGCCATCATCGGCGAGAACGGGTCAGGCAAATCCACCCTGGCGAAGATGCTTAGCGGCATGGTCGCGCCGACGGAGGGTGAGATTCTGATTGACGATCATCCGCTGACCTTTGGCGATTATGGCTACCGCAGTCAGCGCATCCGCATGATTTTTCAGGACCCCTCCACTTCCCTGAATCCGCGTCAGCGCATCAGTCAGATTCTTGATTTTCCGCTGCGGCTCAACACCGATCTCAATGCGGAAGCGCGCGAGAAGCGCATCATCGCAACCCTGCGGCAGGTGGGATTACTGCGCGATCACGCCGGCTATTATCCCCATATGCTGGCACCCGGTCAGAAGCAGCGTCTGGGTCTGGCCCGTGCGCTGATCCTGCAGCCCAAAGTGATCGTGGCTGATGAAGCGCTGGCCTCGCTGGATATGACCATGCGCTCCCAGCTGGTGAATCTGATGCTGGAGCTGCAGGAAAAACATGGTATCTCCTACATTTATGTGACGCAGCATCTGGGCATGATGAAACATATCAGCGACAAGGTGCTGGTGATGCATCAGGGCGAAGTGGTCGAGCGCGGCGGCACCGCGGATGTGCTGGCCTCGCCGCTGCACGATCTGACCCGACGCCTGATCAGCAGCCACTTCGGCGAAGCGCTGAGTGCCGAAGCCTGGCGACGCGAACGCTGATTTTGCTGCCCGTCGCGGAAATTGCGGGCCGGTTTACCTGATTTATGAGAGACGTGCTAGAATCCGCACGTCGATTAACGTCGGTCGCTTACTTTTTAATCATGCGGCCGCCAACAACAATGACCATAAGGATTACAGCTATGGGTTTTCTTTCCGGTAAGCGCATTCTGATTACTGGCGTTGCCAGTAAACTTTCCATCGCCTACGGTATTGCACAGGCGATGCACAAACAGGGCGCAGAACTGGCTTTCACCTACCAGAACGACAAGTTAAAAGGTCGTGTGGAAGAGTTTGCTAAAGATTTGGGTTCAGACATCGTGCTGCCATGTGACGTCGCAGAAGATGAGAGCATCAAATCTCTGTTCACTGAACTGGCAAAAACCTGGCCGAAATTTGACGGTTTCGTTCACTCTATCGGCTTCGCGCCTGGCGACCAGCTGGATGGCGACTATGTGAACGCCGTTACCCGTGAAGGCTTTAAAATCGCGCATGACATCAGTGCTTACAGCTTCGTTGCGATGGCGAAAGAGTGCCGTGAGATGCTGAATCCAGGCTCCGGTCTGCTGACCCTCTCTTACCTGGGTGCTGAGCGCGCGATCCCGAACTACAACGTGATGGGTCTGGCGAAAGCGTCCCTGGAAGCGAACGTGCGTTACATGGCAAACGCCATGGGCCCGGAAGGCGTGCGTGTTAACGCCGTCTCTGCAGGTCCAATCCGCACCCTGGCCGCCTCAGGCATCAAAGATTTCCGTAAGATGCTGGCGCATTGCGAAGCGGTTACCCCGATTCGCCGTACCGTCACCATCGAAGATGTCGGCAACTCTGCCGCGTTCCTCTGCTCTGATCTGGCAGGCGGCATCACCGGTGAAGTCGTTCACGTTGATGGCGGCTTCAGCATCGCCGCGATGAACGAACTGGAACTGAAATAAGTTCCCTGAGGGCGAGCCTGGCTCGCCCTCTTTTTTTGCCCTCGCCACGCCTCACTCCCTGATTTTTCTGCCGTTATAGCGTAACGCTATTAATTATCACCGATCATTCTTTTGCCCCGGACCGGCCATCAGCGACGATAAGCCTGCCCTTCGGTATATGCACATTTTCAGATTCTGCCGCCTGCATACCGAACCCGAATCTGCAAAAGGATTGATCATGGAACAACGCCGCTATCCGGGCCATAACCACTGGTTTTACGAGAGCCAGACCAGTCCACGAACCTCTCAGGCCGCGCCGCTGGTGCCCGAGGCCGCCCATATCGATGACCGCTTTCTGCTGGGCTGCCACGCCGATCACGCCGGGATGCACTCTCTGTTGCGCTCGCAGCAGGCCGCCCTGCTGGCCGCACGCGATCTGGCGCAGCTGCTGTTTCCCGATCGGGTGACCACGTCGCTCACCCATACGTTAACGCTCTACGACCGCCTCAGCACCGCCCTGACCGTCGCGCAGGTGGCGGGGATCCAGCGGTTGTGTAACCACTACTCTGCCCGCCTGAATCCGCTGCCCGGCCCCGACTCTTCACGCGAGAGTAACAACCGCCTGACCCAGATCACGCAATACGCCCGTCAGCTGGCGATGCAGCCTGAGCTGATCAACGGCAGCGCCATTACCGCACTGGATGGGGTTGGCCTGACCGAGCCCGATATCGTGACGCTGAATCAGGTGATCGGGTTTGTCAGTTATCAGGCGCGGGTGGTGGCGGGCTTACAGGCACTGCAGGCTCAGCCGGTTCGCTGGCTGCCCGGCAGCACCGCGCCCCCCGATGCAGAGGCAACCGGCTTCGATCAGCCCGCCCGCTGGCAGCCGGTGCTGAAGCCGCTGGAGCTGCGTTATGCCAGCGCGGAGCAGCTCGCAGCAATCACCCGTTGCCAGTCACTGCCGGGTATGCAGGAGGCAGTCTGGGTGCTGGCACACGATCCTGCGGCGTTATATGGCTGGGCGCAGCTGCGTCAGCACCTCTCTGACGAACCTGCCTTGCCGGAGGCGGTCGCCGCCCGCATCCTCGGCAGTCGCTGGCTTTTCCGGCTGCTGTACGGTCAGGCGAGTCTGATTGAAGGGGTCGATGATGCCGGATCACGCGGCGCAGAACAGCAGATTATTGCACTGGCGGCGCAGCTGACCCGCTCACCGGAGCGCTTCAGCGCGGCCCATCTGCAACCCCTCATGGAAGCGGGCTGGGAGAATGATGCGCTTTTCGCGCTGGTTCAGCGTGTCGCGATAGGCAACTGGAACAGTCGCCTCTTTTACGCGCTGGGCGAAGCGCAGTAAGCGTAAAAAATGAGAGCCTGCCGCCGGTTACATCGGCAGCCGCGCGCGCGCTTCATCGAAAAAGTGCTGGGCCAGCGGGGTGGCACGGCCAGGCTCGGCGATAACCAGCGCCGCCTGACGTGCCATGGGTGGCAGCGTGATGGCGCGCTGCTGCAGCCCCTGAAGTGAAGCGGGCAACAGATGCCCCACCGGTGAAACCAGCAGCCCCAGCCCGACCTGAGCGCACTGCATCAACTGCATGACGGACGCGCTCTCGACGATCACCCGTGGCACCAGCCCCGCCTCACGAAAGGCCATGTCGAGATAACGGCGAAAATAGCGGGTCGGCTCCGCCAGGCAGAGCGGCTGTTGCGCCAGATCCGACAGCGCCAGCGGCGTATCACCCACCAGCGCCGGGAAATGGTCAGGATGGAACACCGCTTCAACGCCGCGGTCCGCCAGCAGCTCGGTCTGAAAATGGAGTTCGCGCAGGGTCGCCATCTCAAAAAAGCCGATGCCGACATCCACGGTGTGACTGTTAAGCGCATCCAGCAGCTGATCAGCGCTCAGCACCGCGATGCGGTAGTCGAGTTGCGGATATCTCTCCTGGACCACTTTCAGCAGCAGCGGCAGGGCCATGCTGCACTGCGGAACCACTCCCACCCGCAGCGTGCCGTTTACCCCATGTTTCAGTGATTCGACTTCCAGCTTCAGCCCCTGATATACCGAAACGATTTCCCGCGCCCATGCCAGCACGCGATCGCCCTCTGGCGTAAATCCGGCGAAGTTATTACTGCGGTTAATCAGCGGCAGGCCCAGCTCTCGCTCCAGATTTTTCAGGCGCATAGATAGTGTTGGCTGTGTAACGAAACTGGCTTCTGCTGCGCGCCCGAAATGGCGTTCGCGCTCCAGGTTACACAAATAAATCAGTTGTTTAATGTCGATTTTAATTACCAATCAATTAGTCAGGTGTTAATTAAATTTCCATCTAGTGTTTTACGTACTACGCGATGTACTAAATGAAATTTCACCTCAGATTTCTTTTCTTCTCACATCATACTATGCCTGTTGCAGGTGAGCTTCAAATTGTGGGTCGGTTTGACTTTAACACTGACAGAACTTCAGCTGTAACCTTACCCAACACGATGATGCCCTGTAGTGCATGAACCTGTATCGTCTCGCCATCAGTAATTCCCTTTTGATAAGTACTGCGTTGATAAACAGCAGTATCGATAGATGGATCTAATCAAGGCGAATCAGCAGGCACAATTGTAAAGCTGCGGCTGGTGCTGAATTTATGTTCTACAGCACGGGCGCTGCCTCGTTTTACATGGCGAACATACATAACGTGCTCACGCTTCGCTATTGCCATATTCATCACTATCTATTGGACCGAAACACTGTATGGTGCGACTGTCAGCGAATGCTGATACTGAGATTTTTCCTTTTTGTGCCAATTCATGCCTGCTTAACGCGGGCTTTTTTGCGCTTTGATTTAGGTGAATAAACAACCATTAAAAGCGAGACATAAGAGCTAAATTTTTTCTACGGCAAGGCGATACCTGTTATGAGGTTTTTCCTCTCTGCAATGTACTGGTAAATTTTGTGGTCGCTCGCCTTTGGTGGGCTTTTTTCTGCCTGCTCTTCCCAGCGGCCACCCGCACCTGCCCCCCGCCGCCCCCTGAAAGAGGCGCGGTTGAGTCATTGCACGGTCGGCGGTTTTTTATAAGGTAGAGATATTTTGAATTAAGGTATTGTATGACTTAATAGGATAATGTTGTTGCTGATTTGCAGAACGGGAAAGTTTATGAGGATGAAAAAAATGCTGGGCTTGTTCAAAAAAGATAAATCGGATAATTATGTGGGATCAGTCCTTAACATTCCTTCTTCGTCCGAAAAATGGCTTCCGGTTTTACAGGTTGCTGTAGGAGGCTTAACCGAAGTTGGCTTTTCCCATCAACAAAATCATTTATTGTTAGTCGTATCATCCTCTGGGCGCAGTGTATATAACTGTATTAATGGTGAAAAGCTTGCCAGAGAATACGATGAATATTCAGACTGGTATTCTCCCTTAAGCCTTTCCTGTAAAGGGATTGGCCCTTTATCTCATGAAGACATCTCGATTTGTGGATTATGCGGTGGCGGTTTACCAATGTATAACCGTTATGGCGAAAGTTTAGTCCGCGTAGCTCCGGAATGGCCTATTGAATTACTAATATGGTGTCCGATAAACAAAGATGCTTTAGCGACTGGTCATCAGGATGGTTGTATCACACTTGCCAGGGACTATTTCATTTGCGCCGGGTTTTCATGGGATGGTGAGTTTATAGTTTCTGCTACAAGTAGTGATTTTACAGTTTGGTGTAGAAAATAATGCTCTTCTTCGTGTAAATAACCTTCAACGCCCTACCTTTTCAAATGTTGCAGTCAGCTCATGCTGATTGCCATTCTTATTTAGTGACCATGATCGGCACGCATACAGTCTTTGCAATCCAGTATCAGATGGCGTCCAGCAGAATGCCTCAACAGCCATAGCCATTCGCACTTTCAGTAATGCTTCGGCCTGTTTGGCTATGTCAGGGCGTATGCACTTAGCATCATCGAAGCCTGTTAATGACCTATTGACACAGGTTATTATCATGGGCGCTTGCAGAATTGTGCTGGAGACTTCCAATTGGTCTGCAAATAAGACAAGGAGTGTATGATATGCCCGTTATCCCGCATGAAGTGGAGATGCAGCAGCCTGAGAGCCAGCGTGAATATTTCAGGCAGAGATGGCAGCATGACAGGAACGTCTCTCTACATTACCCTCGCGACACTGACGCGATCTATCAGAAAGAGGAAGGTAAGTGATCATCCTTTTCATTCCGTCCCTTATCAGCCTGCTTGTCTCTAAAGCCGAGGAGAAAGGCTCTCCTTTGACTAAAGAGGAGGTGTTGGCTATTCGTGATAATGCCACGGCTATTGTCACGGATGCTGAAGGAGTTTTAGCTGTGGCTGAGCGTCGTGGGTATCAGGATATCGACCCGGAACATTGCTGGGAGGAATGGCTGGACTTTAATAAGCAGGCTTGAGGTTCACAACATGGGGCCGATGAGTTTTCTAAGGTGAGCGGCCCCGGCTTATCAGATTTTACTCAGCAACTGCCGGGCCATCAGCTTGCCGTCTTTACCGGCCGCCGGAAAATGGCGTTCAGCGCCAGGCAGATCAGGCCGAACCCCACCAGCAGCAGAAAGTCGTAGCTGAGCAGCCTGTAGAGCCCTATTCCGGCTATGCCGCCCGCCAGGAATGCGAGCAGCGTCAGCACATGCAGCCGCAACCGGCTCAGGTAGAGCGGCGCCTCTTTCGGGGAGATTTTACGCCGCAGCACCTCAAACAACATCGCCAGCTCAATCCCGATATCGGTCGCCGTGCCGGAGACATGGGTGGTACGGACGCGGGCGTCCGAAATCCGTGTCACCACCGCATTCTGCAGCCCCATCAGAAAACTGAGGCTCAGGATTAACACCACGCCCGGCGACAGCGGCGGAAAATGATTTTCTATCACCCCCAGTACCATCAGCGCAGCGCCTTCAGCCAGGATGACAAAGGCATAAATAGTGCGGATGTTTCTGCGGCGACCGGAATTGATAACCAAGGTGGAGAGCGCCGACCCGGCGATGAAGAGGATGACGATGGCGAGAAAAAAGAGGCCGGTTCCCGGATTCGCTTTTGCCAGATGATCGGAGAGCAGCGAGACATTGCCGGTCATGTTGGCAGAAAAGAAACCGACAATCTCAAAGGCGGCGGTGTTCAGCGCCCCCGCAGCGGCCGCCAGCGTACAGGCCAGACGGGTGTCGGCGCTGTGGCTGCGGGCACTTTCTGTACTGATTAGCATGACCACCACATATTCAGAGGAAAGCCTTATCATCCGCCGTTTCCCGGCCGGCGACAAGGCGCTGAATCAAACTCTCCCGACGCACTGACCTCAGGGCAATCTGCCCGGATAACATGCCTTACCGGAAGCAGGTTCCGCGCGGCACTGGCGCCGCGCGGAACCGCCGGTTAATGGCTGGCGAGACGGAACGTGGATACCGACTGCGTCAGGTACTGCACCTGCTCTTCCAGCGAGGCGGAGGCCGCTGCAGACTCCTGCACCAGCGCCGAGTTCTGCTGCGTCACGCTGTCCATTTCGGTCACGGCCTGTTCAATCTGACCGATACCGCGACTCTGTTCATCTGACGCGGTAGAGATATGCTCCATCAGCAGGTTAACCTGGCTCACTGAGGAGATAATCGCGCTCATCGCCTCACCCGTGCGGCTGACCTGATCAGAACCGGCGTGAATGATGGCGACCGATTCGGCAATCAGGCTCTCGATCTCTTTAGCGGCCGTGGCGCTGCGCTGCGCCAGGTTCCGGACTTCGCCCGCCACCACCGCAAAACCGCGACCCTGCTCCCCGGCACGGGCCGCTTCCACCGCTGCGTTCAGCGCCAGAATATTGGTCTGAAAAGCGATGCTGTCGATAACGGTGGTGATCTCTTCAATCTTCTTCGAGCTGGCGTTAATCAGCCCCATTGAGACCACCACTTCCTGCGACACTTTCTCACCGCTTTCGGCATTTTTCACCGCTTCACTGGTCAGGCGGCAGGCTTCAAAGACGTTTTCGGTATTCTGTTTCACCGTTGCGCCCAGCTGCTCCATGCTGGCGGCGGTCTCGGTCAGCGCGGCAGCCTGCTGCTCGGTGCGTGAGGCGAGATCGATGTTGCCCGCAGCAATTTCCTGTGATGCGGTGGAGACGGATCGGGTCGAGTCACGAACCTGCAGAATGATAGAGGTCAGCGCGCTGCGCATCTGCTCCAGCGAGCCCATCAGCAGCTGAATTTCACTGCGGGAGTTCGCCCTGACCGGGACGCTGCTGTCCAGCACGCCCGCCGCAATCAGCCTGCAGTGTTCCTGCGCATCATTCAGCGGAGAGAGCACGTAGCGCTTCATGAAGATGTAGATCGCGATGATGATGGCAAAAAAGAGCACGCCAAACAGTCCCAGCAGGGTAATGCCGGTGGTGAAATGACTCTGCGCATCACTGTTGAGTTTTCTGGCGTAGGTTTCATGCTGCGCCAGCACCCGATCCAGAATAATTTCATACTGGCGATCCAGACGCACCACGGTGGCAATCTGGTTTTTGAATCGCAGCTGGTCGTGCGCTTCTGCTGCCTCAATTAACGGCTGCAGGCCCTGCTGGCGATAGGCCTGATAGGCCTGACGATAGGCTTCCGCTTCAGCCTCTTCGCCCGGCAGACGCGGCGCGTTCATATAGGCTTCAAACGCCGCATCCGCCTTACCGGCAACGGTGCGAACGCTGTCCAGCGTGGCCGGGTTATTCGCCTCACTGCCCTCTATCGACTTCATGTACTCCATCAGGCGGACACGCAGCGTACGGCTGTGGTTGATAGGGTCGATCACCGACAGCACAACGCGGATCTCTTTGTTAACCGCATTCAGGGAGTGATTGCTCTGAACAAGCAGCCAGGTACTGATTGCCACGCTGGTAAGAAACAGCGCCAGCAGGAAAGAAAAAATAATCAGGGAGGACTTTTTTAACGACATCGCTACGTTCCGGAAATTGGGAGGATTAGTGGCTATATCGGCAAAAAAAAGCAGCCCATTAGGGCTGAACTTTTTTTAGTTACAATAAGCGGAGCGGCAGCGTGCAGCCTTTCTCCCCCTTTCCGGCAGACCGCCCGCTGATGACCCGAAACAGGCTGTCGCTAAGCCACGCCTAGCGCCCGCTTTACCTCACTGGCGACTTTCTCAACCTGCGGCCCGTAAATCACCTGAACATCATGCTCGCTGACGCGATTGACGCCGTTGGCACCGGTGCTCATCAGCGTCTGATCCACCACCTGATTCATCTCTCTGACCCGGACCCGCAGTCGGGTAAAGCAGCAATCGACATCCTCGATATTGGCCTGCCCGCCCAGCCCGCTGATAATCACCTGAGTGCGCTCATCCGCCGCGACCTGCTGCGGTTTCTCCTCTTCCGATTCCCGGCCCGGCGTTTCGACATGCATCCGGGTGATCACCAGCCGGAAAGCGTAGTAGTAGAGCGGCGCGTAGATGGCCCCCAGCGCCAGTGTCCACCACCAGTGCGTTTTCGCCCCGCCCAGCATGCCGAACACCACCAGGTCGATGATGCCGCCCTGCACATTGCCAATCATCAGGTGCAGCATCGACATCAGCATGAAGGAGAGACCGGTCAGGAAGGCGTGCAGGAGATAGAGTACCGGCGAGACAAAAATAAAGCAGAACTCGAGCGGTTCCGTAATACCGGTCGTGAATGAGGTCAGCGCGCCCGCCATCACCAGCGCTTTGACCCGCTGTTTATGCTCTGGCCGTGCGGTGTGATAGATCGCCAGGGCAGCGGCGGGCAGGCCAAACATCATGACCGGAATTTTACCCTGCGCCAGAAACTGCGTGGCGGTGCGCAGCGTCGCATCCGGGATCGACCCCGGATGGGTCAGCGACGCGTTGAAGATGTTGAGCGCACCGACAATGGTCTGGCCATCGACCACGGCCATACCGCCGATCGGGGTGAAGCGAACGGTTTCGTTGAGGATATGGTGCAGGCCGGTGGGGATCAGAATGCGTTCAAATGCCCCCAGCAGGAACGCGCCATACTGGCCACTTTTGCCGATCATCGCGCCGATCCAGGCGATTCCCTGGCCGATGGTCGGCCAGACCAGCGCCAGCAGTACCCCCACCAGCGGCAGGCAGACGACGGTGACGATTGGCACAAAACGCCGCCCGCCAAAAAAACTGATCGCGGTGGGCAGTTGCTGGGTGTAAAAGCGGTTGTGCAGCGCGACCGTTATCAGCCCGGCAATCACCCCACCCAGCACGCTCATGTTGTAGGTAAAGACCCCCAGCATGCTGATATATTCCGCCGAGGTCATCATCGCCGTCGTCTGATCCATCCCCGCCTGCTGCAGAGCGGCCGGTGTGGTGGTGGCGGCCGTGATCCCTTTGGCCGCCAGGGTGGCGCTGATGCCGACATTCATCACGATGTAGCCAATCACCGCAGCAAACGCGGCGGTGGGCTTCTCCGCTTTTGCCAGCCCGATAGCACTCGCCACGGCAAAGAAGAGCGGCAGGTTTGTAAACAGCGCACCGGCGATCTTGCGGATAAAGCCGATGATGACCTGCGGCACCGCCATCTGAACAAACGCCTCACCGGTCACCGCCGGGTTCTGCATCGCCGCCGCCAGCCCGAGAAAGATCCCTGCGGCGGCGATCACTGAGATTGGCATCATTAGCGCTTTGCCGAACGCGTGGATCTGGCTGGTCAGCTGTTTCATGGTGTCGCGCCCTCTCTGATGATAAACAGCAAGTATTAGCCCGTTACCGGGAGAACTCCCGTTATCAGCACGTTAAAACTGGGTAAAATCTGACCAGCATCACACTTCTGGCCGATGCACGATAAACGCCAGCTATCGCACCATTATGTCAATCAATTAGACAAGGTATGACGATAATTGCACACTCCCCTTCACCATCAGGCTATAACCTGATAACAATCATCAAACAATTATTCCTACTATAAAAAGCCTGCACTCAATATGAAATTTAAACGCCAAATCAAACCCTACCGCGCGGCTGCGGGCGGCTGGGGTTCACTGGAAGCCACCACGCGTTTCGTTCTTGACAGCAAAGCGGCCCTGAAAAATATGCGCAACCTGATGCGCATGAACAAAGCACGCGGTTTTGACTGTCCGGGCTGCGCCTGGGGTGATGACAATAAAAGTACCTTCAGCTTCTGCGAAAACGGCGCCAAAGCGGTGACCTGGGAAGCGACACGCCGGGTGGTTGATACCGACTTTTTCGCCCGCCACAGCGTAACCACCCTCTACACCCAGAGTGACTACTTCCTGGAATATCAGGGTCGTCTGACGCATCCGCTGCGCTACAACGCCGAAACTGACCATTATGAGCCGATCAGCTGGGACGACGCCTTTGCGCTGATCGCGCAGCACATTAAGGCGATGGACAATCCGGATCAGATGGAGCTTTACACCTCCGGTCGCGCCAGCAATGAAGCCTCCTGGCTCTATCAGCTGTTTGGTCGCCTGGTGGGCACCAATAACTTCCCTGACTGCTCCAATATGTGTCACGAAGCCAGCGGCACCGGGCTGAAGCGCAGCATTGGCGTCGGTAAAGGCACCATTCGTCTGGACGATTTTGACCATGCGGATGCGATTTTTGTCTTTGGTCAGAATCCCGGCACTAACCATCCGCGCATGCTGCACAGCCTGCGTCACGCTGCCGACCACGGCGCAAAAATCGTGACCTTTAACACCCTGCGCGAACGCGGTCTGGAGCGCTTTGCCGATCCACAGAAACCGCTGGAAGTGGTGACCTCTAAAGCCGGCACCATCAGCTCCTCCTACTATCAGCCGAATCTGGGCGGAGATATGGCCGCCGTGCGCGGCATGGTGAAATCCCTGCTGGAAACCCACCGTGCCCGCCTGGCGGCAGGTGAAAGCGGCCTGTTCGATCAGACCTTTATCAATGCCAAAACCAACGGCATTGAGGCCTACCTTGACGCCGTAGACAACACCAGCTGGATGCAGATTGTGGCGCAGTCGGGCCTGACGCAGGCGCAAATCCGTGAAGCAGCGGCCATCTATCAGAGCGCTGACCGGGTGATCTGCACCTGGGCGATGGGGATCACACAGCACAAGCATTCGGTAGACACGGTGCGTGAAATCACCAACCTGCAGCTGCTGTTTGGCCAGCTGGGCAAAAAAGGCGCAGGTCTCTGCCCGGTGCGCGGTCACAGTAACGTGCAGGGCAACCGGACGATGGGCATTGATGAGAAACCGACGCAGGCGTTCCTGGATGCGCTGGGCAACCATTTTGGTTTCGAGCCACCGCGTGCCGCGGGCCACAACACCGTTGAAGCGCTGAATGCCATGCTGCGTGATGAAGTCAAAGTGCTGATTGCGCTGGGTGGCAACCTGGCCGCGGCGGCGCCCGATTCACCGCGCACGGAAGAGGCGTTATCGCGCTGTGGTCTGACCGTACACATCAGCACCAAGCTGAACCGCAGCCACCTGGTGCCGGGTCATGAAGGGCTGATTCTGCCGACGCTGGGCCGCACGGAACGTGACCGCCAGGCAACCGGCAATCAGTTTATTACCGTCGAAGACTCGTTCAGCATGGTGCACGCCTCCGAAGGGATCGGCATTCCGCTGGCGGAAACGCAGCGCTCTGAAACGGCCATCGTCGCCGGGATCGCGCAGGCGGTGCTGGGTGATGACAAAGTGAAGTGGCGCGACCTGGCGGGTGACTACAACCTGATCCGCGATCATATCGCCGCGACCATTCCGGGCTTTGCCGACTTTAACGCGAAATGCGATATCCCTGGCGGGTTCTACCTGGGCAATGCCGCTGCAGAGTTACGCTTCAATACGCCGAGCCAGAAAGCGGAATTTAATGCGTCGATGCTGCCGGACTCACTGTTCCCGGCGCTGGATCAGGCGGTGCCGTTCACCCTGCAGACCCTGCGTTCACACGACCAGTACAACACCACCATCTACGGCCTCGATGACCGTTATCGTGGCGTGTTTGGTCAGCGCGAAGTGGTGTTTATCAATCCGGACGATATGGCGGATCTGGGCTTTACCGAAGGCCAGAATGTCGATATCGAAACGCTGTGGAATGATGGCATCACCCGTCGCGTCAGCGGTTTCAAACTGGTTCCTTATAATATTCCGCGCGGAAATCTGGCGGCCTACTATCCGGAAACCAACCCGCTGGTGCCGCTGAACAGCTTTGGTGATGGCAGCGGTACACCGACCTCCAAATCGGTGCCCGTGAAGCTGGAACTCTCCCTGGCACAGGCCGATCAGCGCATCGCCTGATCCCCTGTCAGCCCCTCTGAAAAGCCGGTTCGTCCGGCTTTTTGCCTTGCCGCGCGGCGTCGATTCGCGTAAAACTGTCAGCCGCATTCAGGCCACGAAACGTAAAAATTATGTTCCAGGATAACCCGCTGCTCGCGCAGCTGAAAGAGAAGCTCCATTCACAGACACCACGTGCAGAAGGCGTGGTAAAAGGCACCGAAAAAGGCTTCGGCTTTCTGGAAGTCGATGCGCAGAAAAGTTACTTCATTCCGCCTCCGCAGATGAAGAAAGTGATGCATGGCGATCGTATCGTCGCCGTGATCCACACCGATAAAGACCGCGAAAGTGCTGAACCGGAAACCCTGGTTGAGCCGTTCCTGAGCCGTTTTGTCGGCCGGGTACAGAAGAAAGACGATCGCCTGTCGATCGTGCCGGACCATCCCCTGCTGAAAGAGGCTATCCCGTGCCGCCCGGCGCGCGATGTCAGCCATGATTTTGAGAATGGCGACTGGGCTGTCGCTGAAATGCGTCGTCATCCTCTGAAAGGCGACCGCGGTTTTTACGCCGAAATCACCGATTTTATCGTCAAAGCGGATGACCATCTGGCGCCGTGGTGGGTGACGCTGTCGCGTCACAACCTTGAGCGTGAAGCGCCGGATGTCAGCTTTGGCGAGATGATGGATGAGAATCTGACGCGCGAAGATCTGACCGCGCTCAATTTTGTCACCATTGACAGCGCCAGCACCCAGGATATGGATGATGCGCTTTATGTGGAAGCGCAGGCGGATGGCTCGCTCTCCCTGACCATCGCTATCGCCGACCCGACCGCTTATGTCGCGGAAGGCAGTCAGCTGGATAAGCTGGCAGCGAAGCGCGCCTTCACCAACTACCTGCCGGGCTTTAACATCCCGATGCTTCCGCGCGAACTCTCTGATGATGTCTGCTCGCTGCGTCCGAATGTCCGCCGTCCGGCGCTGGCCTGCCGCGTCACCGTGGCCGCCGATGGCAGCTTGGCGGATGATGTCACCTTCTTTGCGGCCTGGATCGAGTCCAAAGCCAAGCTGGCTTATGACGACGTTTCTGACTGGCTGGAAAACAGCGGCAGCTGGCAGCCGGACAGTGACGCGATTGCAGAACAGATTCGTCTGCTGCATCGTCTCTGCCAGGCGCGCAGCGAGTGGCGTCAGACCCACGCGCTGGTGTTCAAAGATCGTCCTGACTACCGCTTCCTGCTGGGAGAAAAAGGTGAAGTGCTGGAGATCGTCGCGGAACCGCGTCGCATCGCTAACCGCATCGTTGAAGAGGCGATGATCCTGGCAAACATCTGTGCGGCGAAGGTGCTGCGTGACCGTCTCGGCTTTGGTATTTACAACGTCCATGCCGGTTTCGATGCCACCAATGCTGAACAGGCCGCAGCAGTGCTGGCGAATCATGGCATCACCGTGGATGCTCAGGCGATTACTACCCTGGAAGGCTTCCGCGTGCTGCGTCGTGAACTCGATGCCCAGCCGACGCCGTTCCTCGACAGCCGCATCCGTCGCTTCCAGACCTTTGCCGAGATCAGCACCGAGCCGGGCCCGCACTTCGGGCTGGGACTGGAGGCGTACGCCACCTGGACCTCACCCATCCGTAAGTTTGGCGACATGATCAACCATCGCCTGCTGAAAGCGATCATCCGTGGCGAGACGATCGCCCGTCCGGACGATGCCGTGACGGTCACGATGAGCGAGCGCCGTCGTCTGAACCGCATGGCCGAACGTGATGTGGGTGACTGGCTCTACGCCCGTTATCTTGCGCCGTTTGCAGGCACCGATCGTCGCTTCAGCGCCGAGATCATCGACGTGTCACGCGGCGGTATGCGCGTTCGTCTGCTGGAGTATGGCGCGGTGGCCTTTATCCCTGCTCCGTTCATTCACGCGGTGCGTGATGAGATGGTCTGTAGCCAGGAAAATGGCAGCGTTCAGATTAAAGGCGACGTGGTTTATCGTGTGACTGACGTGATTGATGTCACCATCGCCGAAGTCCGCATGGAAACCCGCAGCGTCGTGGCGCGTCCCGCCGTCTGAGTTCCAGCTGACTTACGCCATCTGGCGGGATAACTCCGGTTATCCCGCCCGTTCCCGCCCCCGTTCAGGTTGTAAACAGGTTATATTTGTACCCCGCTTCACACTTCTCCACTGATTAACTTTCACTTACATTCCATTACATTAAGTTTAACTCGTTGTTTTCGATCGCCTTCCTCTCGATCCCTACAAGGAGTTAGTCATGAAAAACGTCAAAACCAGCGCGATCTGGTTAGTGGTGGCGTTAATCGGCGCAGGCGCTTTTGCCATGCTGGCCCTCAGCCGCGGCGAACACGTCAACGCAGTCTGGCTGGTGATAGCCGCTGTCGCCTGTTACAGCATCGCGTATCGTTTCTACAGCCTGTTTATTGCCCGTAATATCTTCGAGCTGGACGACCGCCGGATGACCCCGGCCGAGCGGCTGAGCGACGGGCTGGATTATGTCCCGACCAATAAATGGGTGCTGTTCGGTCATCACTTTGCGGCGATTGCCGGTGCCGGTCCCCTGGTCGGGCCGATTCTGGCGGCGCAGATGGGCTTTCTGCCCGGTACTATCTGGATCCTTGTGGGGGTAATGCTGGCGGGCGCGGTTCAGGATTTCCTGATCCTGTTTATCTCAACCCGCCGGGATGGTCGTTCGCTGGGTGAGATGGCCCGTCAGGAGCTCGGCGCGTTTGCCGGTGTGGTGACCATGCTCGGCGCGCTGGGCGTGATGATCATTATCCTGTCGGCGCTGGCGCTGGTGGTGGTGAAGGCGCTGGCTAACAGTCCGTGGGGGCTGTTTACGATAGCCGCGACCATTCCTATCGCGCTGTTTATGGGCATCTACATGCGCTTTATCCGTCCGGGTAAAATCGCGGAGGTATCGCTGATTGGCTTTGTGCTGATGATGGCGGCGATTATCTATGGCGGCGATGTGGCGCAACACCCCTACTGGGGCCCCTTCTTCACCCTGAAAGGCACCACGCTGACCTGGGTGCTGGTCATCTACGGCTTTATCGCCTCAGTGCTGCCGGTCTGGCTGCTGCTGGCACCGCGTGACTATCTCTCGACCTTTCTCAAAATCGGCGTGATTGTCGGCCTGGCGGTGGGCATTGTCTTTGCCATGCCGGAGATGAAAATGCCGGCGGTGACCCGCTTTATCGACGGCACCGGCCCGGTCTTCTCCGGGGCGATGTTCCCCTTCCTGTTTATTACCATCGCCTGTGGCGCGATCTCAGGCTTCCATGCACTGGTGTCCAGCGGCACCACGCCTAAACTGGTGGAGCGCGAAAGCCATATCCGCTTTATTGGCTACGGCGCGATGCTGATGGAATCTTTTGTGGCCATTATGGCGCTGATCTGCGCCTCGGTGCTGGACCCCGGCGTCTACTTTGCCATGAACTCGCCAGCGGCGCTGATTGGTACCTCCGTGGAGAGCGCCTCACAGGTGATTAACGGCTGGGGCTTTGTGGTGACGCCTGAAATGCTGAGCGGCATCGCCCGTGACGTGGGCGAAGGCTCGATTCTGTCGCGCGCCGGCGGTGCACCGACCTTCGCCGTGGGCATGGCCCATATCATCACCGAGATCTTTAACAGCCGGGCGATGATGGCGTTCTGGTACCACTTCGCCATCCTGTTTGAAGCGCTGTTTATCCTGACTGCGGTCGATGCCGGCACCCGCGCCTGCCGTTTTATGGTGCAGGATCTTGTGGGCACCGTGGTGCCTTCCATGGCGAACAACCGTTCCTGGCTGGGCAATATGGCGGGCACCACCGTCGCCGTTGCGGGCTGGGGGTTCTTTGTTTATCAGGGCGTGGTGGATCCACTGGGCGGCATTAATACGCTCTGGCCACTGTTCGGTATCGGTAATCAGATGCTGGCGTCGATGGCGTTGATCCTCGGCACCGTCGTGCTGTTCAAGATGAAAAAGCAGCGCTACGCCTGGGTCACCATCCTGCCCACCGTCTGGCTGTTTATCACCTCCATGACCGCAGGCTGGCAGAAAATCTTCCATGAGAAACCCGCTATCGGCTTCCTGGCGCAGGCCAGCAAGTTCCGCAAAGGCGTGGAGGACGGCGTGATCATCGCCCCGGCAAAAAGCGTGGCGGACATGCAGACCATCGTGTTCAGCAATCAGATCAACGCGGCGCTGTGTGCCTTTTTTATGCTGGTGGCCGTAACGATGCTGATCGCCGCGTTCTTTGTTATCCGCAAGGCGCTGCGCAGTGACACCCCAACCACCCATGAGTCATCGGTGGCGCTGCGTAACAAGGAGGTGCGCCATGTCTGATGCGATTCATCAGTTCCAGCGGCCGCAGGGGAAATGGCAGATTATCGGCTGTCATCCCCTTACGGCCTCTGCTCCTGTCGCGTTCAGCTGGCGCGGCTTCTGGCGCGGCCTGCAGCAGTGCTTTCGCTTAATGGTCGGGGTACAGGATTATGAAACATATCTGCAGCATATGCGGCAGCATCATCCTGGCCAGCCGACGATGAACGAGCGCGATTTCCACCGTTACTGTCTGGATGCGCGCTTCCCGAGTCAGGCGGGAAAACTGGGGAAATGTCCCTGCTGATCATGGCTTAATGCCCCGCACCGCCGGGGCTTTTTTGTGCCATTCTTATCTGGATGGAAAAATATATTTGGTTTGCATCTTGTGCTGGCGTCAGATGATGAATACTGTTGCTAAAATAATGAGATAACGCCTGCAGAGCACTTCCCGGAGGAAGTTTCCATGACCGATGAACAAGGGCAAACCTTGTTGTACACCCTGTTTGGTACAACCAGCCCTCATTGGCGTCTGACCGCGGACAGCGATGCGCTACATTTTGCTGAAGATGAGTCGTCACAGACCAATATCGCCCTGCCGCTGACCCCCGGCCAGGCCGCGATGATTCGCGCGATGCCCGTCATCACGTCAAGCATTAACCTGACCATGACATTGCAGGGCATTGATGTGCCTATGCATTTTGTCGGGCGTAAAGTGAACCAGGCATCCTGGGCAGGCACCGCCTCCGCCTGGGGCGACACCTCGGCGGTTGCACGCGATCTAACGCTGGGACTCTCTTTCGCCGAACAGGTGGTTTCTGAAGCCAACTCGGTGATTGTCATCCTCGACCAGCGCGGCAATATTCAGCGTTTTAACCGTCTCAGTGAAGAATATACCGGCCTGAATGAGCATGAGGTGATTGGCCGCAACGTCTTCCAGCTCTTTATGACCAAACAGGAAGCGTCCCAGTCGCGCCGCAACATTGCGGGCTTCTTTCGCGACGGCAACTCCTATGAGGTCGAACGCTGGGTCAAAACCCGCAAAGGCCAGCGACTCTTTCTGTTTCGTAATAAGTTTGTTCACAGCGGCAGTGGCAAAAATGAAATTTTCCTCATCTGTTCCGGGACCGACATCACCGAGGAGCGTCGGGCTCAGGAACGGCTCCGGGTACTGGCTAACACCGATACGGTGACCGGTTTACCCAATCGTAACGCCATCCATCAACAGATTAGCCTGGCGCTGGAGTGTTCCGGGGGAGATGAGACCGGTGTGGTTTACCTGGATCTCGATAACTTCAAGAAAGTGAATGACGCCTACGGCCATATGTTTGGCGACCAGCTCCTGCAGGCGGTGTCGCTGGCGATCCTGAGCTGTCTGGGCAAAGATCAGACGCTGGGCCGGCTGGGCGGTGATGAGTTTGTGGTGCTGGCCGAGCACACCAGCCAGGCCGCGCTGGAGGCGATGGCCTCACGCATTCTGGAGCGGCTGCGTCAGCCGTTCCGTATTGGCCTGATCGAAGTCTACAGCGGCTGCTCAATCGGCATCGCGTTCGCACCGCTGCATGGCGAAGATCGTGAAAGCCTGATTCGTAATGCGGATACCGCGATGTATCACGCCAAAGAGAACGGTCGCGGCAAATTCTGCGTTTTTGCCGCCGAGATGAACCAGCGGGTTTTTGAATACCTCTGGCTGGATACCAATCTGCGCAAGGCGCTGGAACTCGACCACTTGCTGGTCTACTACCAGCCCAAAATCGACAGCGATGGCGAAGTCCGCAGTGCGGAAGCCCTGGTTCGCTGGAACTCACCGGAACGGGGCCTGGTGTCGCCGGCCGATTTCATTCCCTATGCCGAAGAGTCGGGACTGATTGTGCCGCTGGGCCGCTGGGTGATGCTCAACGTGCTGAAGCAGATCATTGCCTGGCGCCAGGAGGGCATTTTCCTGCGCGTCGCCGTGAATGTCTCAGCCCGCCAGCTGATCGATCAAAGCATCTACACCGACCTGAAACAGGCGCTGCATGAGGCGGGGCTTACCGACTGCCCCATCGACATTGAGCTGACTGAAAGCTGCCTGATTGAGAATGAGACCGAAGCGCTGAAGCTGATGAAGCAGTTTCAGGATCTGGGCGCGAAGATTCATCTTGATGACTTCGGCACCGGTTACTCCTCGCTGTCGCAGCTGGCCCGTGTGCCGATTAATGCCATCAAGCTCGATCAGAGCTTTATCCGCAATATTAGTACGCAGCCGGTTTCCCAGTCGCTGGTGCGCGCCATCGTCGCCGTTGCCAAAGCGCTCGATTTGCAGGTCATCGCGGAAGGCATTGAAACCCCGGATGAAGAGTCGTTTGTTCTCAAAAGTGGTGTGGATGGGCGTCAGGGTTACTACTACGCAAAACCAATGCCCGCGGAGCAATTTGGGCATTGGCTGGCTAAGCATCCTGCCCGCGTTTAACGCTGAGTCCGGTTATCCCGCTTTACGCAGTGATGCGCTGTGGCGGTTTTGTAACTGAACCAGGCGTTCCATGTAAGCAATGTCTTTAGGTTCGAGCGTAAAGGCGTAATCGACCCAATCCTCGGTGATATCCATCAGCTCGGCGCGTGACAACTGCAGCACGCGCTGACGCGCTTTCAGCATCGCCCGGACGCCATTCAGCTTCGGCCGTAAAGTATCGATAAAGGTGCGGGTGGCACGGTAGCTATCGCCCGGCTGGAAGACTTTGTCCACCAGACCGCGCGTTTCATACCACTCTGCACTGTGGGACTCCCCTTCACAGATTAACTCCTCGGCCAGCTTCATGCCGGAACGACGGGCCACCAGCGAGTAACCGCCCATGCCAGGGAACAGGTTAAAGGCGATTTCCGGGAACCCCATCCGCGCATTATTTTGCGCCAGAATGAAGTGATGTGCCAGCGCCGCTTCGAATCCACCGCCTAAGGCACTTCCCTCGATCATCGCCAGCGTTACCGCCCCCGTGTCAAATCCGCGCGCCGCCGAGTGGATGCAGTCCACGCAGGCACGGGCATAGGCCCGCAGCGCCTCACGGCGGTTATTGCGGATGCACTCGACGAAGAAGCGCAGATCGCCACCGGCGTTGAACATCTGCGGCACCAGTGACCCGGTGACCCAGAAATCGATGGGCAGACCAGAACGCTGTGCGGCGTAGCTCAGATTCATGATCTCCTCAATCAGTTCATGGTTGAAACTCGGGCGCGGCTGCGCACGCAGCATCATCCACATCGTCCGACGCCCTTCTTCGTAATAGGCGACTAACTGCGTGGTGTTGCCGGCTTCGGTAAATAATCTGCAAGTGGGTTGGTTAATTACTGTCATTGTCTCATCCTCTGTTTATATTTGATGCGTTTAATACGCGACATCAGCGTAATGCAGAGTGAGGCCAGACCAAATGAGAGATTGATTTACAACACAAAATCCAGAGTGATCCCTGACAGGCTCGTCAGAAATAGATTAGGCACGTTACACATTGTCACCATGCTGTCAGGCAGCACCAGGCCGATGCTTAACGCGCACTGAATAGATAAAGCGGACCGGCGTACAGTCATCCGGCAATCGTCTTAAAAGGGGTGGACGCAGGTTTCGGCTGTTGAAAAGCCAGAAAAAAACAGAACAGAGAACGTGCCACCCTGCGTAAAGCGGGTAAAAAAAGGACGCCGAAGCGTCCTGATGATTATTTCTGACCGTACCAGGCATTTTCGCCGTGCTTTCGCAGGTAGTGAAGGTCAAGCAGCGGTTGCTGGATGGGCGGCAGGTTTGCCGTCAGCTGCTGGCTGAATAAGCCCATGTAGGCCACCTCCTCCAGCACGACGGCGCTGTGGACAGCCGCGTGGGCATCCTTCCCCCAGGCAAACGGGCCATGCGAGTTGACCAGCACCGCCGGAATCGCGGAGGGAGACAGGCCACGCTGCGCAAAGGTTTCGATAATCACCTCTCCGGTGTTCCACTCATAATCGTGCTGAATCTCTTCGCTGCGCATGGAGCGGGTACAGGGGATCTCTCCGTAGAAATCATCGGCATGGGTGGTTCCCCAGGCGGGAATCGGTCGTCCTGCCTGCGCCCAGATCGTCGCATGCCGTGAATGGGTATGGACGATGCCCCCCACCTCCGGCCAGGCGAGATAGAGCGCCCGGTGCGTCGCGGTGTCCGATGAGGGACGCTTGTCTCCCTCCACCACCTCACCTGTCGTGAGATCGACCACGACCATGTCGTCGCGCTTCATGACCTCGTAGCGCACGCCAGAGGGTTTAATCACCAGCAGGCCCTGTTCGCGGTCGATTGCGCTGACATTGCCCCAGGTGAAGGTCACCAGGTTATATTTGGGTAGATCCAGATTCGCTTCCAGAACCTGTTGTTTAAGGTGTTCCAGCATGCCTCTTCTCCTGCTGACAATCGTCCCTGAATTTTGCGGAGTTGGCCGACAAAGGGTTATGGAGCGATTAGCTATAAACGCAGAAGGAATGGCTATGAATGCAAAAATGTGCCGTGATTTAAGAATTTTCTATCTTCGGAATTTCCGCAGAACGATTAAAATTCTCTCCGGCAATGCATGGACCTGTTGGGACAGCATGGCTACTCATCCGCTACAAACGGTTTGTCCATGGTGATCACATTTCGATGCCGTCACGGACGCGGCAATGATGCGGCACAAGCGGGCTGAGTCAATATCGGAGCTATACTAAGAGTGTTGCCTCTGTGAGCACATCAAAGGAGAAGTGTATGACAACAACAATGAAACGAATCACTGCCGTTGTACTGGCGACCACCTTAGCCGTCGCACTGAGCGGCTGCTCTAACTGGTCCAAACGTGACCGTAACACCGCGATTGGCGCGGGTGCGGGCGCAATTGGGGGTTCAGTTCTGACCAATGGTAGCGCACTCGGAACAGTCGGCGGCGCCGCTGTGGGTGGTATTATCGGTCATCAGGTCCACTAAGGACCTTATTAAAACTATAATCGGCTACGCTAAGCATCTGCGTTACAATCGGGCTACGTCTGTAGCCCGATTTTTTTATCAGCCGCCCGCCAGTTTCACCTTCATGCCTTTGGCTTCCAGCAGACTTTTCAGCAGATCGCGTTTATCGCCCTGAATCTCGATCACGCCCTCTTTAACGGATCCGCCACAGCCGCACTTCTTTTTCAGCTCCGCCGCCAGCAGTGTCAGTGCCGCATCATCCAGGTCAATCCCGCTAATCAGGCAGACCCCTTTGCCTTTACGGCCGCTGGTCTGACGCTGGATGCGCACAATGCCATCCCCTTTGGGGCGTTCCGCTTTCGGCTGCGGCTGAGCAATTCGGCCGCTGTCGGTTGAGTAAACCAGTGGATTATCATTGGCCATTAGCGTATCTCCAGAGAGTGCAGAATTGCCTGCAGTGCGGCAGCCGGATCGGTCGCCTGGGTAATCGGACGACCAATAACCATATAGTCCACGCCTGCCTGCTTCGCCTGCTGAGGCGTCATGATGCGACGCTGATCGCCTGCCTCACTGCCTGCCGGACGAATCCCCGGCGTGACCAGCGCGAAGTCGTTGCCCATCACTTCTTTAAAGCGAACGGCTTCCTGCGCGGAGCAGACGACGCCATCCAGCCCGCAGGCGTGAGTCAGTTTCGCCAGTCGCTCCGCCTGCTCAGCCGGCGAGAGCGTGATGCCCAGCCCGTTCAGATCATCGGCATCCATGCTGGTCAGTACGGTGACCGCAATCAGCAAGGGGGCATCGTTGCCATAAGGAACCAGCGCTTCACGCGCCGCATTCATCATCCGCGCCCCACCGCTGGCGTGGACGTTGACCATCCAGACACCGAGATCGGCCGCAGCCGCCACAGCATGCGCGGTAGTGTTAGGAATATCGTGAAATTTCAGGTCGAGGAAGATCTCAAAGCCGCGCTGCTGCAGGGTTCTGACCAGCGACGGGCCAAACAGCGTAAACATCTCTTTGCCCACCTTCAGGCGGCAACTGCGGGGGTCGATCTGGTCGACAAAACGCAATGCGCTGTCGAGATCATGATAATCCAGCGCTACCAGAATCGGCGAGGCGGTCACGTGGTGGGGTGAAGGCATGGCATTTCCTCTGCAGTAGGCACCCGCAGGCGCAATAGACAAACGGCAAGCATTCTACCTGCGGCTCCGGAGCATCACAATCGCCGTGCCCCTCTGCTCGGCAATAAATGCACGGCTGCCTGTCCCCGGCGTCAGTTCACCCCTATAGTATGTTGTAACTACAACGCACTGATAAACACCGGACAGCGTCGGCCGGATTACTGGCCGTCGAGTCCCCGGATAGGCTTAACGGAAGACCAGGTGCGGCAGGATGGGCAGTGCCAGTAAAGCGCATGAGCGGTAAAACCACACTTCTGGCAGCGATAGCGCGGCTTGGTGCGAATCTGTTCACCCACCATGTCACGCAACACCATAAGGCTCTCTTTGGCCCGGCCATCTTCGGCTTCAAGCAGGTTGAGATCCATCAGACGATGGAACACCCGCATGGTGGGATGACGCTGCAACTGACGACTGATGTAGTTCTGGGCCGCCTCTAAACCCTGCTGCTGCTCAACAATATCAGAGAGATAGAGTTCCGCTGCCGCACCGGTGTTCTCATCGACGCAGCGCTGCAGAAACGCCGCCCAGGCCTCAGGCTGGTTGAGTCGCTGGTAGCAGGTTTCCAGCATCGCCAGTGTTTCACTGACCAGCTCTTTATCCTGATCCAGCACCCGCTGCAGATGCCCCACCGCACGGGCGAAATCCTCTTTTTCCATCAGGATACGGCCCATCATGATGGAGATGCGGGCGCTGTTGCGATCGGCCGCCTCCCCTTTCTTCAGCAGGCTTATGGCACGATCCAGGTCGTCGCTGCTCATCGCCTGCAACGCCAGTTCACAGTAGAAGTGAGCGATTTCGCCTTTCTGTTTCTCTTTGCCGAGCTTAACCAGCCGCTCTGCCACTTCAATCGCCTGCTGCCAGTCGCTGGTGGCCTGATGGATTAACAGCAGCTGCTGCAACGCCCCCACCCGAAAGTCGGTTTCATCGGTGAGCTGTTTAAACATATCTTCGGCGCGGTCATACAGGCCCGCCGCCATGTAGTCCCGGCCCAGTTGCTGCACGGCAAGCAGGCGCTGCTCGTAGCTCAGAGAGGCACTTTCCATTAAAGCCTGATGGATTCGGATGGCGCGGTCTACTTCGCCACGCGACCGGAACAGATTGCCCAGTGTGAGGTGTGCTTCTACGGTGCCGCTGTCCTCTTTCAGCATATCCAGAAAGAGGTCGACCGCTTTGTCCTGCTGGTTAGAAAGCAGGAAGTTTACGCCAGCAACATATTCACGCGAGAGTCTGTTGGCTTCCTGTTGCTTATCCTGATGCGCGCTGCGGCGGCCCATATACCAGCCATACGCAGCCGCAACCGGCAGTAACAGAAACAGCAATTCATGCATCGGGGATTATTCCCGGCCGGCCGGAGAGGATGGCGTGGTCGCCAGCGCGGTGCTCTGTTCAATCTGCGTCTGCATACGCCTGATTTTACGGTTGGCATTCGCCAGTGCGACGCGGGTGCGTAACCAGAACAGGCCGCAGATGACCCAGCCGAGGACAAACCCTGCGCCAAACAGTGATGCCAGTAAGGTCGAGATGCTGAACTCACCCTGCGCCAGCAGATAGTTAAAAGTAATGACCTGGTCGTTATGCGCGCCTAAGGTGACGGAAACAATGAAAATGACCAGTACCACTAAAAAAATCAGCAAATATTTCACAGTGCGTCCTGTTGTGAGGTTGTCAGGTAGAATTATGCCAAAACTACAGCAAAAATGCTGCTCCCAGCAGCATTGGCCGAGTCGCTTTTGCGCAAGACCGATCAATAATATGGGGTCTTCGCGGGGAATTACAATCAGGGCTCCCGCTGTGCCACCTCTTTTTGCTCTTCAGGTGGCAGCGTGAGCGGGCCGCAGACGCGCTGGGCCAGCCAGGTCGCCAGGGTCACCAGTATCCAGGAGATCACGGTGGCCATCGCCAGATCGCGAGGCCAGTGCATGCCGAGTAGCATCCGGCTCGCCATGACGCCCGTGGCCCAGAGAAAGATCACCACCACGGTTTTATAGTGACGGCGCGGCCAGAGCAGGCCGAGAGCCAGCAGCGCCCAGCTGGCCGCAAACATCGTATGGCCTGACGGAAAGGCAAAACCGGTTTCAAAAGCCCAGTGCCGTTTCAGCCAGCCGGGTATCTGCGTCTCATCGGCGATCAGCGACGTTACCATCTCACTACGCTGTTTGCGCTTCAGTTCATAAAAGGTTTTTTCATCCAGTCCGTGATGCTGTTCCAGCCAGATGACATAGGGACGCGGCTCCTGGATCTGCTCTTTGATGAAAGATTTGGTGTACTGCCCCGCCAGAATAGTGGCATTCATGATCAGCAGCAGCAGGATCGCCGGCTTCAGGCGAAAGCGCAGGCACCAGAGCATCCAGGCGCTCAGCAGCACGCTGGTGACAACGCCCCACGGGCTGGTGACCGTTTCGGTCATCCAGAACAGCGTTTTCAGCAGGGCGTTGCTTTCGCCGGGTTGCCAGCGCCAGCCGCTAAGCCAGACGGTAACGGGCATGATCAGCAGCAGCAGCATTCCCAGGGTGGTACGGCGCGAAATCTTAAACATCTCTTCCCTTATCCCGGTGTCAGGTCACAAAGCATGCATAACTTTAGCTTAAAAAAGAATAACATACCTGTTGCAGATTGGATAATTGTGCTTTATCAATGCAATTGGTATGAGAGATTACCAGCCCGACTCAGGGTTGTGGCACAATATTGCACGTTTGTCAGGCCACACTGGCCTGTGCACTATCATGATGATAGTGCATCCTCTGAAGGTTCTGGAGAGTCACATGCAGCTTAAACGGGTGGCAGAAGCCAAACTGCCCACGCCATGGGGAGATTTCCTGATGGTTGGTTTTGAAGAACTGGCAACCGGACATGACCATGTTGCCCTGGTCTTTGGCGATATTAACGATAATGAGCCGGTACTGGCGCGCGTTCACTCCGAATGCCTGACCGGCGACGCACTCTTCAGCCTGCGTTGCGACTGTGGTTTTCAGCTGGAAGCCGCCCTTAACGCCATCGCAGAAGAGGGTCGCGGCGTCCTGCTCTATCATCGTCAGGAAGGCCGTAATATCGGTCTGCTTAATAAGATTCGCGCCTATGCGCTGCAGGATAAAGGTTACGATACTGTCGAGGCGAACCATCAGCTTGGCTTTGCCGCTGATGAGCGCGACTTTACCCTGTGTGCCGACATGTTCAAACTGCTGGGCGTGAATGAAGTGCGCCTGCTGACCAACAACCCACGCAAAGTGGAGATCCTCAGTGAAGCCGGGATCAATATCGTAGAGCGTGTGCCGCTGGTTGTCGGCCGTAACCCGAAGAATGCGCACTATCTCGACACTAAAGCCGAGAAGATGGGACATCTGCTGCCGAAGTCGTAAGGACTGAGTGCGCTGACGAAGCCACATCCGGGCGAGCCTGACCGCCATGGCTAACGTAAAGCGCAGGGAAGACGGTCAGAAGAGGAAAGCGTCCCGCGCCAGGGACGGCGCGGGCCGAGCGGCCATGGATGGCTTAAGCGACTTTCCGATCTGACCGTCTTCCCTGTGCAGCTCCGGTCTTACAGCAGACTGGAAATTGCTCTTTAGCAAATAAAAGCCGGGTTTCCCCGGCTTTTTTGTCACTCAGTTCAGCATGTTGCGGATCACATAGTGCAGGATACCGTCGTTGCGGTAATAGGTCAGCTCATTACCGGTGTCGATGCGACAGCGGGTATCCAGCTCTTCCTTGCTGCCATCGGCGCGGGTCAGTGTCACTTTAACGCTGCAGCCTGGCGTCAGGGCCTGCAGATTTTCCACGTCGATGCGCTCTTCGCCCGTCAGTCCCAGGCTTTTGCGGGTCACGCCCTGCGGGAATTCCAGTGGCAGGATTCCCATACCAATCAGGTTTGAACGGTGAATACGTTCAAACGATTCAGCAATGACGACCCTTACCCCCTGCAGACGCGGCCCTTTTGCCGCCCAGTCGCGGCTTGAGCCCGAGCCATACTCTTTACCGGCGATCACGGCCAGCGGGACACCGTCCGCCTGATACTTCATCGCCGCATCATAGATGGCCAGCTGTTCGCCACTCGGATAGTGTCGGGTATAACCGCCCTCCACACCCGGCACCATCTCGTTGCGGATACGGATATTGGCAAAGGTACCGCGCATCATTACCTCATGATTACCGCGCCGCGAACCATAGGAGTTAAAGTCGGTGCGCTCCACGCCGTGAGAGAGCAGATAGCGTCCGGCCGGACTCTCCGCTTTGATGCTGCCCGCTGGCGAGATATGGTCAGTAGTGACGGAATCACCCAGCACGGCAAGGATCCGCGCGCCGCGGATATCCTGCACCGGCTTCGGCTCTTTCTCCATATCATCAAAGAAAGGCGACAGCCGGATATAGGTTGACCCTTCGTCCCAGTCGTAAGTCGCCGCCTCGCTGACTTTGATCTGTTGCCACTCCGGCGTACCGTCGAAGACTTCAGCGTACTCTTTATGGAACATATCGCTGGTGACCTGCTGCACCGCCGTGGCAATTTCTTCCGGGGTCGGCCAGATATCTTTCAGGTAGACCGGCTGGCCCTGCTGATCCTTGCCCAGCGGTTCCGTCTGCAGGTTGATCTTCATATTACCCGCCAGTGCATACGCCACCACCAGCGGCGGTGACGCCAGCCAGTTGGTTTTGATCAGCGGATGAATGCGGCCTTCAAAGTTGCGGTTACCGGAGAGGACAGCCCCGACGGTAAGATCGCCCGCTTTGATAGCGGACTCGATTTCATCTTTCAGCGGCCCGGAGTTACCAATACAGGTGGTGCAGCCATAGCCGACCAGGTTGAAGCCCAGCTTATCCAGCCACGGGGTCAGCTGTGCCACGGCCAGATAGTCTGACACCACTTTAGAACCGGGAGCCAGGGAAGCTTTGACCCACGGCTGACGTTTCAGGCCGCGCTCAACCGCTTTCTTCGCCAGTAAACCGGCCGCCATCAGCACGCTGGGGTTAGAGGTGTTGGTACAGGAGGTGATTGCACTGATTACCACGGCACCGTCTGAGAGGGTATGTGTCAGCCCGGTATCACTGTCGGTATAGGTGACATTTTTATGGGGTTTCTGCGCCTGGTTGACTTCAAGCTCGTTGCTGGCGTCAAACGCGGCAGGCACATCCCCCAGCGACACCCGATCCTGCGGACGTTTGGGTCCGGCGAGGCTGGACTCTACGTCGTTCATATCCAGCGCCAGAGAACTGGTAAAGCGCGGCTCATCCCCGGCATGACGCCACAGGCCCTGCGCTTTGGCATAGGCCTCCACCAGCGCGACCTGCTCAGCATCACGCCCCGTCAGCGTCATATAGCTCAGGGTGACATCATCCACCGGGAAGAATCCGCAGGTTGCACCATATTCGGGTGCCATATTGGCAATGGTGGCGCGGTCAGCCAGGGGCAGATCGGCCAGGCCATCGCCATAGAACTCAACAAATTTGCCGACCACACCGTGCTTGCGTAGCATCTGGGTCACGGTCAGAACCAGGTCGGTTGCCGTGATGCCGGCACGCAGTTTGCCGGTCAGCTTAAAGCCAACCACATCCGGGATCAGCATAGAAACCGGCTGACCGAGCATGGCCGCTTCAGCTTCTATCCCCCCCACGCCCCATCCCAGCACGCCCAGCGCGTTGATCATGGTGGTGTGGGAGTCTGTACCGACCAGCGTATCGGGCCAGGCATACTCTTCACCGTTCAGGGTTTCATGCCAGATTGCCTTGCCGAGATACTCCAGGTTCACCTGGTGACAGATACCGGTGCCCGGCGGCACGACGCGGAATTTATCGAACGCTTTTTGCCCCCAGCGGAGAAAGACGTAGCGTTCATGGTTGCGCTCCATCTCCAGCCGGACGTTCTCTTCAAACGCATCATCATCGCCAAAATGGTCAACGGTCACGGAGTGGTCAATCACCAGATCGACCGGCGACAAGGGGTTCACCTTCGCGACGTCGCCGCCCAGCCGGTTCACCGCTTCGCGCATGGCGGCCAGGTCAACGACGGCCGGCACGCCGGTAAAATCCTGCATCAGAACACGGGCTGGCCGGTAGGCAATTTCGCGATCGGCATGCGCCTCTTTTTGCCAGTCAACCAGCGCCTGGATATCCTCCTCGGTGACGGAGTCGCCATCCTGCCAGCGCAGCAGGTTTTCCAGCAGAACTTTGAGCGATTTCGGCAGGTTATCGATATTGCCGAGGTGTTGAGCAGCGCGGGGAAGACTGAAGATATGATGTTTTTTGCTGTCGACCTGCAGTATTTCCTGACTCTGCTCGCGTAGGGTAGACGACATAGCTCCTCCTTTCATTCATGGTCTTTAAACCTTAGAGAGACAAAGGTTTATGTTAAAGATAGTCCACAAATTCGTTAACGTTTTGATTACAACACAAATTGCTACAATCGCCCATAAACGAAAATGCCCCGTGAAAATCACGAGGCATCATAGAAAGGGGGGTAATTCAGATTAAAGCGTTATCCACACCGCCGCAGACCAGAACGCAAAGGAGAACGCATACGCGCTAAGCCAGGACATTTTAATCATATTCATTTGGTTCACTCCTTCGCCGGAATCGGGCGTAAAAGTTTTTTGCGGTCACCTAACTCTGGCGACACCCTTGGGTCGTGCTGGATGTGGAAAGGGGCATTTAAAAAAGCCCGCCGGAAAGTCCGGTAATAAAAGAGCGGTGACTAAAGAAAGTCAGACAACATTATTTAGTTTCAGGCTGCAGAAACGACTCAATAAAAAGTCGCTGGTTATCACTCAAATCCCATGACTCGGGGATAGACACTTTCTCGTCCTTTGCAAGCGGCTCTTTCGCTTTGCAGCTGACCGGCTTGGTCTGACGCGCCGTCAGAGAACGTTTATGGCTGAGTGTGTTTGCCCACATGGCTTTAGCCCCAGATACGCCAAATCATTAACGCGACAACCACCCAGAACAGCGCAGAGGCAGCGAATACGGTTAACCAGGCTTTGCGACGGGTGTTAACAGTACGCTCAACCTTGGTGCTTTTTACCGGGAAACCCGGTTCTACAGTCAGTCGTGTATTCATAGTTTCTGATAATCACTCTCAACAAAATGATTGATAACAACGATTAAGATTTAGGAGGAATCCTAAACGCGTTAAGGCCAAAAATCCAGTTATTTTTATTGAGTAAAACGATTAACGGTATTAATCAATAGTCTTAAATAACGCCAGAAATCATTAACAGCGGAACCACTCTTTAATTAAATGAAGCACTAATCAATTTGAGTTAATTCCATTTCAGATCCATTTAAAACTAAAGAGCAAACCCCAGAGCCTGATGTTTACTGGCTTCCAACACAGGCTGTTAACTGGAGTATGGGAATAATCCTGGCATGTCGCAAAGTGACATAGTTAAAAATGTGTTGTGATTCGCATTTAAGAAAGCCGAACCGGAAAACATGTGATCAATGTTTCATTTACAAAAAAATCATAAAAACTTTCAGTCTCATCTGGCGCTAAAGGCTGGCAACAAAAAAGGCTGCACCAGGCAGCCTTATGTTGTCGCGCAGGGTGTAAACCCTATTTAAACGGCAGCTTGATATCTTTAAACATCGCTTCAATGTCTTCATTAGAGCGAAGCGCAACGGCGGTATCCACCACGTCACGCGTCAGGTGCGGGGCAAAACGCTGGATGAAATCATACATATAGCTGCGCAGGAAGGTGCTGCGACGGAAGCCTATTTTGGTGGTGCTGTTGGTAAAGATATCCGCGGCTTCAATGCGAATCAGATCGGGATCGGAGACCGGGTCAACCGCCATACTGGCGATCACGCCGACACCCAGCCCCAGACGGACATAGGTTTTGATGACGTCTGCGTCGGTTGCGGTGAAGACGATGCGAGGTGTTAACCCGGCGCGGTTGAAGGCGGTATCCAGTTCTGACCGCCCGGTAAAGCCAAAGGTGTAAGTCACCAGCGGATACTCCGCCAGCTCTTCAATGGTCACCTGCCCTTTTCCGGCCAGCGGGTGATCGGCGGTAACCACAATCGCCCGATTCCAGTGGTAGCACGGCAGCATGATGAGATCGTCATAGAGATGCAGCGCTTCGGTGGCAATGGCAAAATCGGCATTGCCTTTGGAAACGGCTTCGGCAATCTGGGTCGGCGATCCCTGATGCATATGCAGAGAGACGCGTGGATAGCGTTCGATAAAGCCTTTGATCACGCCGGGCAGCGCGTAGCGCGCCTGGGTATGGGTGGTCGCCACATAGAGCGAGCCTTTATCGGGCCAGGTATGCTCACCGGCAACCGATTTAATGGCATCCACTTTGGAGAGCACTTCACGCGCAATACGAATGATCTCTTCCCCGGCTGGCGTGACCTGCGTGAGATGTTTCCCGCTCCGGGCAAAAATCTGCACACCCAGTTCATCTTCCAGCATCCGGACCTGCTTACTGATGCCGGGCTGCGAGGTATAGAGACCTTCCGCCGTCGAAGAGACGTTGAGGTTATGGTTCACCACTTCGACGATATAGCGCAACTGCTGTAATTTCATATCTGTTTTGTCCTGGTAAGTTACAGAGTCGCATCCCCGCTTGACCGACAGTCGCAAGGGTGAAGAAAGGCTATGCATCAGGAAAGGTCGGAAATGCTATAACAACTATATCAGTTTAAGTGTGAGAATAGAACGGATTGATATAAGGCTCAGAAAAAGGCCAGCGAACGCTGGCCTGATAAGATTACTTTTTCGCTTCCTGCCATTTGCCATCAATAAAGAAGGCTGACCAGCCGGTGGCTTTACCCTCTTTTTCTGAGGAGACATACTGCTGTTTAGTCTTGCGGCTGAACCGCACCAGCGTTTTATTCCCTTCCGGATCGGCGACCGGCGCGTCTGCCAGATATTTCAGCTTCTCAGGCAGACGATCTTTGAAGCGCAGCAGCTCTTCCACCAGCGGCGCACGGGTTTCGCGCGATTTCGGGAACGTATTGGCTGCCAGGAAGACGCCCGCCGCCCCGTCGCGCAACACGAAATAGGCATCTGACTTCTCACACGCCAGCTCAGGCAGCGGCACCGGATCTTCTTTCGGTGGCGCCACTTCCCCACTGCGCAGAATTTTGCGGGTGTTTTTGCACTCTTCGTTGGTACACGCCATGTACTTGCCAAAGCGTCCCATCTTCAGATGCATCTCCGAACCACACTTCTCGCACTCCACGACCGGGCCGTCATAACCCTTGATGCGGAACTCGCCTTTCTCGATTTCGTAACCATCACACTCCGGGTTATTACCACAGACGTGCAGTTTGCGTTCATTGTCGATCAGGTAGCTGTCCATCGCTGTGCCGCACTTCTGGCAGCGACGACGGGCACGCAGGGCGTTGGTTTCGGCATCGTCCCCTTCCAGAATGTTCAGAACTTCGTTTTCCGGAATCAGGTTGATGGTCTGCTTGCAGCGCTCTTTCGGGGGCAGCGCATAGCCGGAACAGCCCAGGAAGACACCGGTACTGGCGGTGCGGATCCCCATCGGACGACTACAGGTCGGACAGTCAATCGAGGTCAGCACCATCTGATTGGGCTGCATGCCGCCCTCTTCAGGATCTTTTTCAGCTTTTTCAAGCTGCTCGGTAAAGTCGCTGAAGAAGTGGTCCAGCACCGCTTTCCATTTCGCCTGGTTATTGGCGACCTGGTCCAGGCTGTCCTCCATGCGCGCGGTGAAATCGTAGTTCATCAGCTCGCGGAAGTTCTCTTCCAGACGATCGGTGACGATTTCACCCATTTTTTCCGCATAGAAACGGCGGTTTTCTACCCGGACATAGCCACGGTCCTGAATGGTCGAGGTAATGGCGGCGTAGGTCGACGGACGGCCGATACCGCGCTTCTCCAGCTCACGCACCAGCGAGGCTTCGCTGAAGCGTGCCGGTGGCTTGGTGAAGTGCTGACCCGGCAGCAGCTGTTGCAGGTCGAGGCTATCCCCCACACTGACCGCAGGCAGCGTGCGATCTTCATCGTTCTTACGCAGCGCAGGCATCACTTTAGTCCAGCCGTCGAAGCGCAGAATACGGCCTTTCGCTTTGAGTTTAAACTCACCGGCGGCGGCCGTGATGGTGCTGGAATCATATTTGGCCGGGGTCATCTGGCAGGCGACAAACTGACGCCAGATCAGCTGATAGAGCTTCTGCGCATCCGCTTCCATATCCTTCAGTTTTTCCGCCACGACTTCCACATCGGAAGGACGAATCGCTTCGTGCGCTTCCTGAGAGTTCTCTTTGCTGGCGTAAGTGACGGGGCTGTCTGGCAGATATTTTTTACCGAAGTTGTTTTCGATGTAGCCCCGCGCCATGGCCACCGCATCCTGACTCAGGTTGGTCGAATCGGTACGCATGTAAGTGATGTGACCCGCTTCATAGAGGCGCTGCGCCATCATCATGGTCTTTTTAACGCCAAAGCCCAGACGGGTGCTGGCCGCCTGCTGTAGCGTCGAGGTGATATAGGGCGCACCCGGCTTACTGCTGGTCGGCTTATCTTCACGATCCACAATTTCAAAGCGCGCTTTTTCCAGCAGCGCCACTGCGGCGTAAGTTTCGTCACGGTTGACCGGGCGGAACACCTTGTCGCCTCGGTGTGTCACATCCATCGACAGCTCATCGCCGTTTGGCGTGGTCAGCGCGGCATTAACTTCCCAGTACTCTTCGGGAACAAAGGCTTTAATTTCACGTTCACGTTCCACTACCAGGCGAACGGCCACTGACTGCACACGACCGGCTGAGAGGCCACGGGCGATCTTTTTCCACAGCAGCGGTGACACCATGTAGCCCACCACGCGGTCCATAAAGCGGCGCGCCTGCTGAGCATTGACCCGGTCGATATTGAGTTCGCCCGGCTTTTCAAACGCCTGACGAATCGCATTTTTGGTAATTTCGTTGAACACCACGCGGCTGAAGCGTGAGTCATCGCCTCCGATCACTTCCCGCAGGTGCCAGGCAATGGCTTCCCCTTCGCGGTCAAGGTCGGTTGCGAGATAGATGTGGTCAGCATTGGCGGCCAGCGCCTTCAGTTCTGCCACCACCTTCTCTTTGCCGGGCAGGATCTGATAATCCGCTTCCCAGCCATGATAGGGGTCAACACCCATGCGGCTGACGAGGGCGGCTTTCTCATCTTTTTTAACTTTTTTGACTTTCTTATCTGTCGAGGCGTCAGCACTTTTCTTTGCGGTTGAACCACTGGTCGGCAGATCCCGGATATGACCCACGCTGGATTTCACCACGTAGTCATTGCCCAGATATTTATTGATTGTTTTGGCCTTTGCCGGGGACTCAACAATAACGAGTGCTTTACCCATATTTACCTTTACCTAATGAAAACATCCTGCTTAACGGGAGAGGATTGGATGCCCAAAAACCCATCGGGTTCAATATTGCTGCGCCTGTCTAACATTTCAAGGCGGAGGGGTCAATCTCAGAACAGATGATCCGGCTAAATGCAACTGCATGATAAAGCATGATTTTTCCATCTGAACTCTTCGCACATCCTGGTGCAAAATCCCTGAAATCGGAATCGCCCACACTCTACCTGATAAAATCTGTTACGCAACTTAATTAGCATTCAGCCCGTCGTTACGCCAGGTTTTCATCGGTCAGGGCGGGTTGTCATGCCAGCAGACTCGTCAGTAATATAGAAAGGATTCGAGTGCTGTCAAAAAAGGAGCAAATAAATGCAGACACCGACCCAGGCTATTTCCCGCCAGGCGTTGCTGGAAAAGGCCAACGCCCTGATTAAAGAACATGATGATTATTTAGCGGGCATGCAGGCGGATGACGTCAGTCAGCAGGGTGATGTGCTGGTTTTTCGCGGCCCGTTTTTTCTCGACGATCAGGGATTGCCGACGGCTAAAACCACAGCGGTGTTTAACGTCTTCAAACATCTCGCGGTGGTCCTGTCGCCGCACTATCACCTGGAATAAAAAAACCCGGCACAGGCCGGGTTTCGCATCACAGCAGCGGCTTTTCGCCGCGCTGCCAGAGTTTCAGCAGCAGACGCTCTGCCACCGAGCCCGCGCTTTGAGTAAAGCGATCCATCATTTTACGACGGCGGGCGAAGTGCACCCCCAGCACGTTGAACTGATCCATCTGGCGGATGATTAAATCATCGCTGGTGCCGATCTCATCAATCAGCCCCAGATCCAGCGCCTGGCGGCCATACCAGTGTTCACCGGTCGCGACCTTATCAATATCCAGCGACGGGCGCATCTGATGCACAAACTGCTTGAACAGCAGGTGCGTTTCGTCGAGATCCTGCTGGAATTTCTCCCGCCCTTCTTCGCTGTTCTCGCCAAACAGCGTCAGCGTTCGCTTGTACTGACCGGCCGTGTGCAGCTCGATATCGATGTCATTGCGCTTCAGCAGACGGTTGAAGTTAGGGATCTGGGCCACCACACCGATTGAACCAATAATGGAGAACGGGGCCGCCACAATGCGATCGGCCACACAGGCCATCATATATCCGCCGCTGGCTGCCACTTTGTCCACGGCCGCGGTGATGCGCAGCCCGTGGTCGCGCAGACGCTGCAGCTGTGACGCGGCCAGACCATAGCCATGCACCACACCGCCAGGGCTTTCCAGACGCAGCAGCACTTCATCGCCCGGTTGCTGCACCGCCAGCACGGCTGAAATCTCTTCACGCAGCGACGTGACCTCACTGGCATCCATGCTACCTTTAAAATCAAGCACATAAAGCGTCGGCTTCTCGCCCCCACGCGCGCCCTGCTTCGCCGCCTGCTTTTCCGCTTTGGCTTTCAGCTTTTCGCTCTTTTTATGGTTTTTCAGCCAGACCTTCTGCGCCTGCGGTTTCATTTTTGCCAGCTGCAGATCTTCTTTCATCTGTTGATAGTCATCACCCAGATGGGTCAGGCGCAGCTGACCACTTTGCGAGCGTTTACGCAGTGCCGCATTCATCACAATCATGACAATCGCCGCGACCGCAACCACCAGCGTCACCGCTTTCGCTAAAAAGAGTCCATACGTTGAAATAAAATCCATCAGGTCGCCTTAGTAAAAAAGAATCAAAAACAGTTCGCCAGTTTAGCCGTTTTACCCTGCCTCGTCGCCTGAAATGCCAGCAGCTGGCACAGAATGCGCGGGCTGGCGATTGCACCCATTCGTAAATTCAGGCATAAAGCGGAATCATGCTGTTTTCGCCGGAGGACCCCGCTGTGCATTATCAACCGAAAAGTGACCTGCTCAATCATCGTATTATTCTGGTCACGGGCGCGTCAGATGGCATCGGCCAGGAAGCGGCGCTGACCTATGCCCGCTATGGCGCAGAAGTGATCCTGATGGGCCGCAACCCGGAAAAACTCGAACAGGTCAGAACGTCAATCAATCAACTCAATAAACGCCCTGCTCACCAGGTGGTGCTGGACCTGGCCGAGGCCACACCAGAACGCTGCCAGCGGGTTGCCGACCAGCTGGCGCAACAGTTTCCGCGTCTCGACGGCGTGCTGCATAATGCCGGTCTGCTCGGTGAAATCGTGCCGCTGGCTGAACTCGATCCGCAGATCTGGCGTCAGGTGATGGATGTCAATCTGGATGCGACTTTCTTCCTGACTCAGGCCCTGTTGCCGCTGCTGCTGAAGTCAGAGGCGGGTTCGCTGGTATTTACCACCTCCAGCGTGGGTCGCACCGGTCGTGCAGGCTGGGGCGCTTATGCGGTCTCTAAATTTGCAACGGAAGGAATGATGCAGGTGCTGGCGGATGAGTATAAGAGCCAGTCGCTGCGGGTGAACTGTATCAATCCGGGCGGCACGCGAACCAAAATGCGCGCCAGCGCCTTCCCGCAGGAAGATGCAAATAAACTGAAAACGCCTGCCGATCTGATGCCGCTCTACCTCTATCTGATGGGCGATGACAGCCGCCGCAAGACCGGGATGAGCTTCGATGCGCAGCCGGGCAGGAAACCCGGAGCCGCGGAATAATGGCTGACGATCGTCATCAGCAGCGTCAGCAGCGCCTGAAAGAGCAGGTGGATGCGCGTATCGCCGCCGCGACAGCGGTTCGCGGCATTCTGATGGTGTTTACCGGCAACGGCAAAGGCAAAACAACTGCGGCCTTCGGCACGGCA
Organism: Pantoea anthophila; assembly: GCF_026104315.1. NCBI lineage: Bacteria > Pseudomonadati > Pseudomonadota > Gammaproteobacteria > Enterobacterales > Erwiniaceae > Pantoea > Pantoea anthophila. Next base: position 1,839,794 of record NZ_CP110473.1, on the reverse strand, counting down.
CTGCGCACCACCGGACATGGCAAGCGCGTGGCGGTGGTCCAGTTCATCAAGGGTGACTGGCCGAACGGCGAGCGAAACCTGCTGGAGCAGCACGGGGTGGAATTTCAGGTTATGGCCACCGGCTTTACCTGGGAGACGCAAAACCGTGAGACGGACACCACCGCCTGTCTGGCAGTCTGGCAGCATGCCCGGCGGATGATGGCCGATGCGCAGATCGATCTGGTGGTACTGGACGAAATTACCTATATGGTGAGCATGGGTTATCTGCCGCTGGAGGCGCTGATCGCCGCGCTGCAGCAGCGCCCGGCGAAGCAGAGCGTCATTATTACCGGACGCGGCTGTCACCGCACCCTGACTGAGATGGCCGATACCGTGACGGAGATGCGCCCGGTCAAGCACGCCTTTGATGCCGGTATACAGGCCCAGCAGGGTATTGACTGGTGACAGAAAAAGAAAACGCAGCCCGGAGGCTGCGTTTTTTTATCCTGCCGGCATAATTAACCGGAATTGCGTTTGCTGCCCGGATTGCGGCGCGGCGTACGAGGGGTCGAGCTGACTTTGCTGTGGCGTTTCACCGCACGACGGATCTGGTTTGCTTTAGTGCGACGACGATCTTTCTCAACGACCAGTTTGGTCACCGTCTCATCATCCATCTCCACCAGGTTACGCAGATAGTTTACCGCCGGCAGATCCAGCTCCGTCCAGCCGCCGCGCGGCAAGCCTTTCGGTAAGGTAATATCGCCATAGCGAACGCGCATCAGACGGCTGACCTGTACACCGACCGCTTCCCATAACCGACGCACTTCGCGGTTACGTCCTTCGGTCAGGGTCACGTTATACCACTGGTTGATCCCTTCTCCGCCGCCAAAACGCAGGGTTTTGAACGCAGCCGGGCCATCCTCCAGCTGAACGCCCTTGCTCAGCTGACGAATTTTATCATCATCCACCTGGCCAAAGACGCGCACCGCATATTCACGTTCCACTTCACGGCTGGGATGCATCAGACGGTTCGCCAGCTCACCGTCCGTGGTGAACAGCATCAGACCACAGGTGTTCACATCCAGACGGCCGACGGCAATCCAGCGTGACCCGCGCAGACGCGGCAGGCGATCGAAGACCGTCGGGCGCCCTTCAGGATCGCTGCGGGTACAGAGTTCACCTTCTGGTTTGTAATAGGCCAGCACGCGGCAGACTTCGGTTGCTGATTCAGCAATCGAAACCAGATGGCCATCAATACGGATTTTCAGGGATTTGCTGCTTTCGACACGGTCGCCCAGGGTGGCGATCTTTCCGTCGACGCTGACACGGCCAGCGGCAATCATTGATTCGATTTCACGACGCGAGCCATGACCGGCACGCGCTAAGACTTTCTGTAACTTTTCGCTCATTGAGCTTCCTCTTTGTCGCCTTCCCAGGCGTCATGGCAGGGTGATAATTCTTTCTTTATCAACAGGTTAACCTATCAACTTCGGCCCATTATACAGGCATTTAACCCCGATGTAACGCCCTTTGTGCTTCTGCAAATAGCCGCTGAAAAAACATAGAGACCGGATAATAATATTCCTCATCATTTACATGCCTGATTAAAATAACAGCAGACTCAGTTAAGGAAATATACTGAATAAAACGGCGTGGGCGAAAACTTTATAGCTGAAGAAAATTAAATTTTTTAAACACTGGCGGGGCTGTAAAAAGAGGCCGCAGCGATCAAAAACTTAACACTATCTTAAACTTCCAGAGATTTATCAGCGAATCTAATCCTCTGGCTTCTCTCTCAAAGGCAGAATAAACAACCGTAAAATTATCTTTAGTCAGCTCGATAAGCCAAATAAACGGCCCGGGTAAGATTATTCCTAATGCAGATTCTGTTAAAACCCTATTTTCAGGGGTATTTAATTCTTATTAGCTTTAATAAATTGTCTGACACTATTAAGCTGATACACTTTCTCTCAGCAGCACAATAAAAAAGCAGCACCTGAAATTTCATGGTCCTGCATCATAACAGTACGGCCCTTTGTTATTCGTTAATAAAAATCGTGTTTTCAGATAATCCAATAAACCGGCGCATCCGGAATTGTTGCGTTAATACGGTTCACTGATGAACCTTGCTTGCATGTCATAAGTCTTCACCAGGGATTTTCCGACATGCCGAAATAAAGAATGCCATCATGAGAAACCTGTTTCTGTGCCCGGTGCTGGCTGCACTGGTGCTGAGCGGGTGTTCCGTGGGCCACACTGAGTACAGTCGTACGGCGATGCAGCACGTAGATATGAGCGTGACCGGCATCCCGACGATCCTCGGTTTCGGCACACTGGGCACCAGCATCCCACTGACGCCTGAATATAGCCTTACCGCAGCGCACGTTGCCAAAACCGCCGTGCAGCGCGTGAAGTCTTATCATCCCTATTGCGACCTTGCGATTATTTATCACAAGAATGATGCCACCACCCTGGCAAAATTCCGCAGTGGTGATATTGGCGATCCCGTTAAAATGTACGGATACAGCTTTATTTCCGCGATGCCGGTAGAGTCGACGGGGGTGAATTTAGCCCGCACGGCTATTCGGAATAAATGGAATAAAAGTCCCTGCATTGCGATGGCCTCTAATGCAGGCGTGGTTCAGGGAATGTCGGGCGGCGGTGTTTATAACCGCGATGAAACGCTGAGCGGCGTGATTGTCGGTTATTCCGATGCCATTAAAAATGGCCGTAACGGGAAAGTGATCCTGAAAGACGTTTCACTTTATATTCCCTACGGCCAGTTTAAAAGCTGGTTGCAGTCAAATCTGGCCCCGACACCGACGCGCGGTGTCTGAGCCGGATTGATTACAGGAACGGGCGGGTATCGCCCACACCTTCACGCACAATTTCCGGCGTATCGGTGGTCAGATCGACCACCGTGGTCGGCTGCTGCCCCAGCGTCCCGCCGTCGATGATCAGATCGACCAGCTTGCCAATGGTATGCTGAATCTCTTCCGGATCGGATTCCGTAAAATCGTTGCCCGGCAGGATTAACGAGGTCGACATCATCGGCTGATTCAGGGCTTCCAGCAGCGCCAGCGCCACCGGATTGGATGGCACACGCAGACCAATGGTCTTACGCTTTTCGTTCATCAGACGGCGCGGTACCTCTTTGGTCGCCTTGAGAATAAAGGTGTAGTTACCTGGCGTGTTGTTTTTCAGCAGGCGAAAGGCCGAGTTTCCCACCTGAGAATAGACCGACAGCTCAGAGAGGTCACGGCACATCAGGGTGAAATTGTGGTGTCCATCGAGCTGACGGATACGGCAGATACGCTCCATCGCGCCCTTCTCTTCCAGCCGGCATCCCAGCGCATAGCCGGAATCGGTGGGATAGACGATGACGCTGCCTTTGTTCAGGTAGTCGACCGCCTGGTTGATCAGGCGCGGCTGCGGATTGTCCGGATGAATATGAAACAGTTGACTCATAGAAACCTCGTGTCACCTTTCCGTGATTGCCACTGCGGGAGCGAGGTCCGGAAAGCGTTCCCAGACCGGCTCAACGTCGCCGGGCAGCCAGAGTTTGCGGCCCAGCTCAATCCACGGGCAGGGTTGATGAAAATCTGAACCTTGCGATGCGGCCAGCTCATTCTCTCTGGCGTACTGCGCCAGTTGCGTGCGCTCATTGGGTGGCTGCTGGCACTGTGCCACTTCCATAGCATCGCCCCCCGCTTCGCGGAAGTGGGCGATCAGCCGTTTCAGCCACTTCGCCGATAAACCATACCGGCCCGGATGAGCCAGCACGGCGCAACCACCAGAATGATGAATCGCATCAATGGCTTGTTTAATTGTACACCATTGTGGCGGCACGTAGCCGGTTTTGCCTCGCGCCAGGTAATTTTTGAAAACCTGGGCCATGTCACCGGCTTTGCCCTGCTCTATCAGGAAGCGGGCAAAGTGTCCGCGGGTAATGATGCCGCCCCCGGCCAGTCGGGTCGCCCCCGCCAGCGCGTCGGGAATATGTGCCTTCGCCAGCCGCTCACCAATCTCTTCCGCGCGCCGCTGCCGGCAGGCCAGTTGCCCCGCCAGAAAGGTCACCATCGCCGGATGATGGATATCGATGTTCAGCCCCACGATATGGATCTCATGATTCTCCCACAGGGTAGAAATCTCAGCACCGGCCAGCACTTTTATCGGCAGATCGTGGTCACGGGCGGTCTGTTGCGCCTCGTCCACCCCGTCCACGCTGTCGTGATCGGTGATCGCCAGAACGCCAACCCGCATCTCTACCGCGCGCTGCACCAGCACGGCGGGCGTCAGTAAACCATCGGAGGCGCGCGTGTGGCTGTGTAGATCATAAACCGGGAAACGGGCGATATCGCTCAAGAGAACTCCTGCTGAAACTAAACCGGCCAGCATGATAACGATTTTAACGCTCAGTGAAAAAGTGTATTGACATTTCCGCCCCGAACCCGTTAACTAGTACACAAGTTCACACGTAACGGGTGTTTCATCATGGCGATTACAATTACGCATTTACATGGCTGGCGCGATGTTCCCGAAACCGGGCGACACGGTCGTGCACATTTTGCGTAAACGCTGTGCAGATACCTGAGCCCGCCACCGAGCGGGCTTTTTTTTGAGCGAAATTCAGAGAAATCATCATGCCAAATGCGAAACCTACAGTGAAGTTGATTACCGGCACCGCGCCCTACCGCGAAGATCCGGCCGCAGTGTTTCACCAGCTGTGCGGCGCACGTCCGGCAACCCTGCTGCTCGAATCCGCTGATATCGACAGCAAGCGCAATCTGAAAAGCCTGCTGATCGTCGACAGTGCGCTGCGCGTCAGCGCACTGGGCAGCGAAGTCACCGTGCAGGCGTTGTCAGAAAATGGCCGCGCCCTGCTGCCGCTGCTGGATGAAGCCCTGCCCGCGTCAGTGATGAATCAGGTGCGTCCCGATGGCCGTGTCCTGACCTTCCCGCAGAGCAGCGATCAGCAGCAGGATGAAGATTCCCGCCTCAAGGCCCTGTCGGTGTTTGACGCGCTGCGTCTGATTCCGCAACTGGTTAACGCCCCTGCCGACGAACGGGAAGCGGTGCTGCTGGGCGGTCTATTTGCTTATGATCTGGTTGCCGGTTTTGAAACCCTGCCAGCGCTGGATAATCAGCAGCGCTGCCCCGACTACTGCTTCTACCTGGCCGAGACCTTACTGGTGATCGATCACCAGAGCCGCAGCGCACGTCTGCAGGCCAGCCTGTTCTGTCCGTCCACCAGCGAATTCCAGCGCCTGCAGCGCCGCATTGAGCAGCTGCATGGCCAGATGCTTCAGCCCGCGCCAGCCCTGCCGGTACAAAAGGTGGAGCAGATGACGCTGACCACCAGCCAGAGTGATGAAGAGTATTGCGACGTGGTGCGCAGCATGCAGCAGGCGATTCGCATCGGCGAAATTTTCCAGGTCGTCCCTTCACGCCGTTTCTCGCTGCCATGCCCTTCACCGCTGGCGGCATATGACACGCTGAAGAACAGCAATCCCAGCCCCTACATGTTCTTTATGCAGGATCAGGATTTCTCGCTGTTTGGTGCCTCGCCGGAGAGTTCACTGAAGTATGACGCCATCTCGCGTCAGATTGAGATCTACCCGATTGCCGGTACCCGCCCGCGTGGCCGCCATGCGGATGGCTCGCTGGATCGCGATCTTGACAGCCGTATTGAGCTGGAGATGCGAACCGACCATAAAGAGCTGGCGGAACACCTGATGCTGGTGGATCTGGCGCGCAACGATCTGGCGCGTATCTGCGTGCCGGGCAGCCGTTACGTGGCAGACCTGACCAAAGTAGACCGTTACTCCTTCGTCATGCATCTGGTCTCCCGCGTTGTGGGCACGCTGCGTGACGACCTTGACGTGCTGCATGCCTATCGCGCCTGTATGAATATGGGCACCCTGAGCGGGGCGCCTAAGGTGCGCGCCATGCAGTTGATAGCCGGGGCGGAACGCACCCGCCGCGGCAGCTACGGCGGTGCGGTGGGCTACTTCACGGCTCACGGCGATCTCGATACCTGCATCGTGATCCGTTCGGCCTACGTTGAAGAAGGCGTGGCCACCGTCCAGGCGGGCGCCGGTGTGGTGCTGGACTCCAATCCGCAGGCTGAAGCGGATGAGAGCCGTAACAAAGCCCGCGCCGTTCTGCGCGCTATCGCGACTGCCCATCACTGCAAGGAGATCTTCTGATGGCCGATATTCTGCTGCTCGATAACATCGATTCATTTACCTATAACCTGGTTGATCAGCTGCGGACGTTTGGTCACAACGTGGTGATCTACCGGAACAACCTGCCTGCGGAGCTCTTAATTGAGCAGCTGCAGCGGATGGAAGACCCGGTGCTGATGCTCTCGCCCGGCCCCGGCGCGCCAAAAGATGCCGGTTGTATGCCGGAGTTACTGCGGGTGTTGCGGGGACGGTTGCCGATTATCGGCATCTGCCTGGGGCATCAGGCGATCGTTGAAGCCTACGGCGGCCACGTGGGTCAGGCCGGTGAGATCCTGCACGGCAAGGCCTCCTCTATTGACCACGACGGCGAGGCGATGTTTGCCGGCCTGAGCAATCCGCTGCCGGTGGCGCGCTATCACTCACTGGTGGGCAGCAACACGCCGGATGAGCTGACGGTCAACGCCAGTTTCAACGGGATGGTGATGGCGGTGCGTCATGAGACCGACCGGGTGTGCGGGTTCCAGTTCCATCCTGAATCCATTCTGACTTCTCAGGGTGCGCGTCTGCTTGAGCAGACGCTGGCCTGGGCGCTGGCGAAGTAACAGGGAGAATGACTATGCAACAGACACTGGAAAAACTTTACCAGGCGCAGACGCTGAATCAGGCTGAGAGTCATCAGCTTTTCAGCGCCATTATCACCGGCCAGCTGGAACCGACGCAGCTCGCCGCCGCCTTAATCGCCATGAAGGTGCGGGGCGAAACGCCGGAAGAGATTGCCGGGGCCGCGACCGCGCTGCTGGAAGATGCCCGCCCCTTCCCGCGCCCGGATTATACCTTTGCCGACATCGTGGGCACCGGCGGCGACGGCAGCAACAGCATCAATATCTCCACTGCCAGCGCCCTGGTCGCGGCGACCTGCGGTCTGAAAGTAGCGAAGCACGGCAACCGCAGCGTCTCCAGCAAATCGGGCTCCTCCGACCTGCTGGCGGCATTTGGCATCAATCTGGATATGCCTGCTGACCGGGCGCGCAAGGCGCTGGACGATCTTAACGTCTGCTTTCTGTTTGCGCCGCAGTATCACACCGGATTCCGCCACGCGATGCCGGTGCGCCAGCAGCTGAAGACCCGCACGCTGTTCAATGTGCTGGGTCCGCTGATCAACCCAGCGCGTCCTCCGCTGGCGGTGATTGGTGTTTACAGCCCGGAACTGGTGATGCCGATTGCTCAGACCCTGAAAGTGCTGGGCTACCAACGTGCAGCTGTGGTCCATGGCGGCGGCATGGATGAGGTGGCTCTGCACGATGTGACGCACGTCGCCGAGCTGCGCGAGGGGGAAATCACCCGTTATCAGCTCTCTCCTGAAGACTTTGGCTTTGGCTTCCACCCGAAAGAGGCGCTGGCGGGCGGCACCCCGGAAGAAAACCGTGACATTCTGACAGCTTTACTCCAGGGTAATGGCCAGCAGGCTCATGAGGAAGCCGTCGCCGTTAACGTGGCGATGTTGCTTAAAGTATTTGGTCAGGAAGACCTGCGTGAAAACGCACAGCAGGCGCTTAACGCCATCCGCAGCGGACAGGCTTATGAGCGCGTTGTCGCACTGGCAGCAAGAGGGTAATCATGAAAGGCACCGTGTTAGAAAAAATTGTTCAGGACAAAGCGATCTGGGTTGAAGCCCGTCAGCAGCAGCAGCCTCTCTCCACCTTTCAGAACAGCATTGAGCCTTCCAGCCGTCATTTTTACGACGCGCTGCAGGGGGCCAGAACCGCGTTTATCCTGGAGTGTAAAAAGGCCTCTCCGTCGAAAGGCGTGATTCGCGAGGACTTCGATCCGGCCGCAATTGCCGGGGTCTACCGCCACTATGCGTCAGCTGTCTCTGTGCTGACCGATGAAAAATATTTTCAGGGTGACTTCGCTTTCCTGCCGATTGTCAGCGCAGCCATCACGCAGCCGGTGCTGTGCAAAGATTTTATTATCGATCCTTACCAGATCTATCTGGCGCGTTACTATCAGGCGGATGCGATTCTGCTGATGCTGTCGGTTCTGGATGATGAGCAGTATCGTCAACTGGCCGCGGTAGCACACAGCCTGAAGATGGGCATTCTGACTGAGGTCAGTAATGAAGAGGAGCTGGAGCGTGCTATCGCCCTGCAGGCGAAAGTGGTGGGCATCAACAACCGCGATCTGCGCGACCTCTCTATCGACCTTAACCGCACCCGCCAGCTGGCGCCTCGCCTGTCGCATGGCGTGACGGTGATCAGCGAATCGGGTATCAACAGCTATGCGGACATTCGCGAGCTGAGCCACTTCGCCAATGGTTTCCTGATCGGCTCCTCCCTGATGGAAGAGACCGATCTGACAGCCGCGGTGCGTCGGGTTACCCTGGGCAGCAACAAAGTGTGCGGCCTGACCCGTGCCGAAGATGCGCGTGCCGCCTATGAAGCGGGTGCACTCTTTGGTGGTCTGATCTTTGCAGAAGGATCGCCGCGTCAGATTGATACCGCCACGGCGCAGAGCGTGATGGCCGCGGCCCCGCTGCGTTACGTTGGCGTGTTCCGCAACGCCAGCGTGAGTGACATTGTCACGCGGGTCAGCGCCCTTTCTCTCTCTGCGGTTCAGCTGCATGGCGATGAAACGCCGGCGTTTGTCGCTGAACTGCGCGCCGCCCTGCCTGCCACCGTGCAGATCTGGAAGGCACTGCGCATCGAAGGCCATCTCCCGGCGCGCGACTGGCCACACGTTGACCGTTATGTGTTTGACAATGGTAACGGTGGTACCGGTCAGCGTTTCGACTGGTCCCTGTTGCAGGGTCAGACGCTGAATAATGTGCTGCTGGCCGGTGGCCTCGGTGCGGACAACTGTGTTGAAGCCGCGCAGCTGGGCTGTGCCGGACTTGACTTCAACTCTGGCGTGGAAAGCGCGCCCGGCATCAAAGATGCCCGTAAAATTGCCGCCGTGTTCCAGACACTGCGCGCGTACTGATTTGCCTGGCCTGCCCGACGGCGGGCCTGAGAAAGGAAGAGAAAAGATGACGTTACTGAATCCCTACTTTGGCGAATTTGGCGGAATGTATGTTCCGCAGATCCTGATGCCTGCCCTGCGCCAGCTCGAAGAGGCGTTTGTCGACGCGCAGAAAGATCCTGCCTTCCAGGAAGAGTTTACCGAACTGCTGAAGAACTATGCGGGTCGTCCGACCGCGCTGACGCTGTGCAAAAACCTGACCAAAGGCACCAAAACGCGCCTCTACCTTAAGCGTGAAGATCTGCTGCACGGCGGTGCGCACAAAACTAACCAGGTGCTTGGTCAGGCACTGCTGGCTAAGCGCATGGGTAAAAACGAAATTATCGCCGAGACCGGCGCCGGTCAGCATGGTGTAGCCTCGGCGCTGGCCTGTGCGCTGCTGGGCATGAAATGCCGTATCTACATGGGCGCGAAAGATGTGGAGCGTCAGTCGCCTAACGTCTTCCGTATGCGACTGATGGGCGCGGAGGTGATCCCGGTTCACAGCGGCTCTGCCACGCTGAAAGATGCCTGTAATGAGGCGCTTCGCGACTGGTCTGGCAGCTATGAAACGGCGCACTACATGCTTGGCACCGCCGCGGGTCCGCACCCCTTCCCGACTATCGTGCGTGAGTTCCAGCGCATGATCGGCGAAGAGACGAAAAAACAGATTCTGGAAAGAGAGGGTCGCCTGCCCGACGCTATTCTCGCCTGCGTGGGCGGGGGCTCCAACGCTATCGGGATGTTCGCTGACTTTATTGATGAAACCAGCGTGAAGCTGATCGGCGTTGAGCCTGCGGGTCACGGCATCGAAACCGGCGAGCATGGCGCACCGCTGAAGCATGGTCGCGTCGGTATCTACTTCGGCATGAAAGCGCCGATGATGCAGACTGAAGATGGCCAGATTGAAGAGTCCTACTCCATCTCTGCCGGTCTCGACTTCCCGTCGGTCGGGCCTCAGCATGCGCACCTGAACAGCACGGGTCGGGCGGATTACGTCTCGGTTACCGATAACGAAGCGCTGGCTGCCTTCAAACAGCTCTGCCGGGCGGAAGGGATTATTCCGGCGCTGGAATCCTCTCACGCCCTGGCGCACGCCCTGAAGATGATTCAGGACGAGCCGGAGAAAGAGCAGCTGCTTGTGGTTAACCTTTCCGGCCGCGGCGATAAAGATATTTTCACCGTTCACGACATTCTGACTGCGCAGGGAGAAATCTGATGGAACGTTATAATCAACTGTTTTCGCGCCTGTCAGCCAGCAACGAAGGCGCTTTCGTCCCCTTTGTCACGCTGGGCGATCCTTCACCTGAGCTCTCCCTGCGCGTGATTGACGCGCTGGTTGAGGGCGGTGCGGACGCGCTGGAGCTGGGCATTCCTTTCTCCGACCCGCTGGCGGATGGCCCGACCATTCAGAATGCGACCTTACGTGCGTTTGCCGCAGGCACCACCACCAGCCAGTGCTTTGAAATGCTGGCGACAATCCGCCGTAAATATCCTGACCTGCCGATTGGCCTGCTGATGTATGCCAACCTGGTCTTCACCAACGGCGTGGATGCGTTCTATGCACGCTGTGCCGAAGCCGGTGTCGATTCGGTTCTGGTCGCCGATGTGCCGGTTGAAGAGTCGGCGCCGTTCCGCCAGGCGGCGATGCGTCACGGCGTGGCCCCTATCTTTATCTGTCCACCCAATGCCAGCGATGCGCTGCTGCGTGAGATCGCGTCGCACGGCCGGGGCTACACCTACCTGCTGTCGCGTGCCGGGGTGACCGGGGCTGAAAACCGTGCCAGCCTGCCGCTACAGCACCTGATCGACAAGCTGCGCGAATATCATGCCGCTCCGCCACTGCAGGGCTTTGGTATCTCAGAACCTGAGCAGGTGAAGGAAGCGATTGCCGCCGGTGCCGCCGGAGCCATCTCCGGTTCCGCCATTGTCAGGATCATTGAGAAGCATCACGCCGAGCCGGACGTGATGCTGAGCGAACTGAAGAACTTTGTCAGTCGCCTGAAAGCCGCCAGTCGTTAATCCTGTCAGCATGCCTTATCACGCGATAAGGCATGATTTGTTTCCTTTTTTTTCATTCCGCCATTTGCCCTTTTTTCAGAATCTGCACCACAATGACAAAGCGCCGTTACGGTAACGTCGCATCCATTTTGTGACAGGGAGAGAAAGCAATGAAATTCGTTAAACTGCTGACAGGTGCTGTACTGGCGGGTGTGGTTGCGCTGACACTGAGCGCCTGTGCGCCAACCGCAACCAAAGAGGGAACCGGTGGCTACATCGATGACACCGTTGTGACCACGAAAGTGAAAGGTGAACTGCTGAAGGATGACTCGCTGAAATCGACTGAAATCAACGTAGAAACCTTTAAGGGTAAAGTTCAGCTGAGCGGTTTTGTGTCATCGCCACAAATGGCTAATCGTGCTGTTCAGGTAACGCGCAGCGTACCGGGCGTGAAATCTGTCGTGAACAATATGCAGATTAAATAACGTTACACAGACACAAAAAAGGCCGCTGAATCAGCGGCCTTTTTCTCATCAGAAGCGGTAACCTGCCCCGAAGAAGAAGACCCACGGATCGATGCGCATATTGATGTTCTGCTGCTCGCCTCCCGCTTTAAACTTCACTTCCGTGTCGATATCCATGTACCACACCGACGCATTCAGCATCCAGTCGCGGTTGATCTGATAATCCAGGCCGACCTGACCCGCCACGCCCCACGAATCCTTGACGCTGAGATCGGTCAGGCCTGCATCGCGACCGGTCTGGTTGAAATCGGCATCATAGAAGGTGGTGTAGTTGACGCCCACGCCCACGTAGGGACGGGCTTTGCTTTTGCTGTCGAAGAAGTAGTACTGCGCCATCAGCGTCGGCGGTAACTGGCGCACGGTAGCCAGCGTACCGGTCGGGCCAAGACCCACTTTGTGACGGAACGGCGTGGCGGCGAGAAGTTCCACCCCGATATTGTCCGTTGCCATATAGGTAAAGGTCAGGCCGAGCTGCGTGTCGTTGGAGGCGCTGAACTCCCCCATGCCTAACACATTATCGGAGCCTTCGGTGGGGCGTACGGTTGCACTGCCGGCACGCATAAAGAAGTCGCCTGCTTCGTGGGCCATCGCCAGCTGGGGTAAAGCCAGCGCCAGCAGCATCGCGCATTTTGCCAGTTTCATTATCACTCCTTTGCTTAATGTTGATGTCGCGGGGGATTATCATTTTTTTTGCTGGCAGTTATTTAACGCGATTTACAGGAAATTGCACTCTGAACGCTTCAGATAAATTGCTTATAAAACAATGGATTGATTTAGATCAATTTCGGCACGCTTCGGCACCCGCAAATTCCCCTTGCTGAAAAATTCCGGCGGCCCTATTTTGCTTCTCTTCCTGGTTGATTTTGGTTCGATGCCTCGGGAGGGGCGGGTGATCAAATGAGTGACACATTAAATCCTTGTATCAGCTGTGGCGCCTGCTGCGCCCATTTTCGCGTCTCATTTTACTGGGCGGAAGCCGACGATGCGGGCGGTCTGGTGCCGACCGACCTGACCGAGCCGCTCAGCCTGCTCATGCGTAACATGCGGGGCACCAACGATCGCACCCCGCGCTGTGTCGCCCTGCAGGGAGAGATCGGCGGATGCGTTTCATGCGGAATCTATGAGCAGCGTCCCTCCCCCTGTAGGGAGTTCTCGCTGTCAGGAGAAGGCGGCATTCATAACGAAGCCTGCGATCGGGCCCGCGCCCGCTATGGCCTTCCCCCGCTTTTTTCGCCATCTTTACCTGTCGTGACAGAAAGTTATGCCACAGCGGGTGCCCGTGAGCTGCCAGAACATGTACAATCGCCGGGTTAATTAACCCGGTTCCTCCAAGGAGTGTACATGTCTATCACGGCAAGCTCGTTATACCGTGACACTGGAAATTTTGCGCGACATCAGCTGGCTACCCTGCTGCTGCTGTCGCTGCTGACCGCTTTTATCACTGTCATGCTGGTGCATGTGCTGACGCCTGGTGTCGATGAGATGGCCATTCTGCAGCAGGGTGACGACAGTGCCAGATCGTTGTTTGAGATAGTGCAGAGCATGTCGCCGGAACAGCAGCAGGTTCTGCTGCGGGCTTCGGCTGCCAGCACCTTCGCTGCGCTATTGGGTAACACGCTGCTGCTGGGCGGCATGCTCTGCCTGATTCCGATGGTCTCTTCCGGTCAGCGGGTCAGCGCTTTGCGGGCTATCGGGACTTCTGCGCCGCTGCTGCCCAGACTGCTGCTGCTGACCTTTCTGATGACGCTGGTGGCCCAGCTTGGCTTTATGGTGCTGGTGGTCCCCGGTATTCTGCTGACGATCCTGCTGTCACTGGCGCCGGTGATGCTTGCCAGTGAGAAGATGGGCGTGTTTGCCGCCATGCGCGCCAGCATGCGCATGGCCTGGAAGAACGTGAAGCTGATCGCCCCCGCCATCTTGCTCTGGCTGCTGGCGAAAGTGGTCGTGATGCTCTTTTTCGCTTCGCTGACCGTGCTGCCGCTGAATGTTTCGTCGGTCATTTTTACCGCGGCCGGCAATCTGGTTTCAGCCCTGTTGATCATCTATCTCTATCGGCTCTATATGCTGTTACGTTGACGGACGGTGCGCCTGCGGGCGCACTGGCATGCAACCCTGACGGGAATCACTATGAAGCAGTTACTCGACTTTCTCCCCCTGGTAGTCTTTTTCATCTTCTATAAGCTCTATGACATCTTTGTCGCCTCGGGCGCACTGATTGTCGCGACCGGTCTGGCGCTGGTCGTCAGCTGGGTGCTCTATCGCAGACTGGAAAAGATGACCATTTTCACCTTTGTGCTGGTCGCGGTCTTTGGCACCCTGACGCTGGTGTTCCACAACGATGAGTTTATTAAGTGGAAAGTGACGGTCATCTACAGCCTGTTCGCGCTCGCCCTGCTCTACAGCCAGTGGTTTATGAAACAGCCGCTGATCCAGAGCATGCTGGGTAAAGAGCTGCAGCTGCCGGACGCGGTCTGGCGTCGACTTAACGTCGCCTGGGCACTCTTCTTTCTGATTTGCGGCCTGGTGAACATCTACGTCGCCTTTTGGTTATCCCAGGCGTTTTGGGTTAACTTTAAAGTGTTTGGTCTCACCGGTCTGACCTTACTGTTTACCCTGCTTAGCGGGCTCTATATCTGGCGACAGATGCCGCAGCAGGAACAAAAATAATCATCCGCCCGGTTCGCCGGGCTTTTTTTCAGCATTCATCTGCATAAGAACGGGAAGCAATGGGCGAAAAACATAAATTACCGCAAGGTGAAATGGTGCTGCGTACGCTCGCCATGCCGGCAGACACCAACGCTAACGGCGATATCTTTGGTGGCTGGCTGATGTCACAGATGGATATGGGCGGCGCGATTCTGGCTAAAGAGATCGCGGAAGGCCGCGTGGTAACGGTACGCGTCGACGGCATGTCATTTCTGAAGCCGGTGGCGGTAGGGGATGTCGTGAGCTGTCATGCGCGCTGTATCCGGACCGGCAACAGTTCGATGACCATTAACGTCGAGGTGTGGATCAAGAAAGTGTCGTCTGAGCCGATTGGACAGACTTATTGTGCCACCGAAGCGGTCTTTATCTATGTGGCCGTGGACAGTGCGGGCAATTCCCGTCCGCTGCCAGCCGGCCGCGCCAATCAGCAGCCCGGCGAATAAAAAACGGGTCAGGCATCTCCGCCTGACCCGGCCTCTTACTCTATGCTGGCCCCGCCTTTAATTTTGAAGACGATATTCATTGTGAGTCCCTGACCCGGGCGACCGCTCTGGTAACGCCACTTTTTCATCGCCTGCTTTACGTTGCGCTCAAACATATTGCGCGGTTCCGCAGAGAGGATCTGGATGTTCTCTACCCGACCGTCACTGTCCACGTCAAACTTCACCCGCACGCGCCCTTCAACCCGCAGTGCAAACGCGCGCTGAGGATAGCCTGGCTTACTGACGCTCAGCGCTTTTGGGCCGGTTGATACCGATGGTGTCGATGACGGAGTCGCTTTTGGCGCAGTGGCTGGACGGGTCTGGGTCGCCGGCGTCTCCTGCCGGAACGGATTATCCTGCGGTTTACTCTCCTGACGCGGCTTCACGTCGCGTAGAGGTTTCTCCCGCTTGTGCTCGGTTTTGGGTTTGGGTTTTGGTTTGGGCTTCGGCTCAGGTTTGGGTATCGGCACCGGTTCCGCTTTCGGCGGTTCCGGCGCGGGCTGAGGTTCCGGTTGTGGCTGAGGTTCTGGCTGAGGTTCTGGCTGCGGCTCAGGCGCAGGCGGCTGCACAACAGCCGGAGCAGGCTCGGGCTGAACTTCCGGGGCAACCATGGTGACGCTGATGGGCTGAGAGGCCTTTGGCACTTCCGTCACCTGCTGGAATGACGCATACAGAATTCCGGCAATGACGGCCCCATGCAGAACAACAGACAGCAACATGGAGAGTGGCGTGCGTTTGGGTAAGGGCATAGTCAGCGTGGTCATAACAGTCGCAGTGATTGAATGAAGCAGCGATTTTAAATGCAAATAGCAATCAGTTTCAATAACTCCCGCCTTCAGGCCATCAGAAAAGCGCATTTAGCCCTTTATGCTGCGCCTCCCAGCCGCCGGAGTTTTCGTTTGCACTCTGAAGGGCAATCCCTTAACGTGTGCAAAATTCTGGTTAATGGGAGTTCCTGAGTGCTTTACGTCATTTATGCAGAAGATACTGCAGATTCACTGGAAAAGCGTAACGCCGTGCGCCCTGCCCATCTGGCACGGCTCAAACTGCTTCACGAAGAGGGACGCCTGATTATCGCTGGCCCGATGCCTGCCGTGGACAGTAACGATCCCGGCGTGGCGGGCTTTACCGGTTCCACCGTCATTGCGGAGTTCCCGTCGCTGGAAGCGGCGCAATCCTGGGCGCAGGATGATCCCTATATTGCGGCGGGCGTCTATAGTCAGGTCGCGGTTAAGCCGTTCAAACGTGTCTTCTGATTGCATCTGAGTATTAAAAATGGCTTCTGTGCCTGGCGCAGAAGCCATTTTTTTTCGTAGAGAGAGGGAATATGCAGATTGTTATTCTGGCGCTGCTGCTGGTCATCGCTTTACTGCTTGGCAGGGCTATTTATCTCTGGCGGACGCAGGGCTGGCGCAGGAAGAAACAGACGATCGTGATGCTGATTGTGCTGGCAGCAGCGTTGCAGCTGGTAAATGTCACGCTGATGATGACGAAGCCGCTTCATCCCGGCTGACCATAAAGCCACTGGGGTAAAAGGCATTAAAGATCAGGACAGCTGATTGACTGTCCTGTTCTTCATACTCTGTTATCTTTATATCAGCCGCGATCCAGAATCAGACCAATCAGCGCGTGATAGTGCTGTTCTTCTTCCGGGCTGGTAACATGCTGCAGGCGGCTAATCAGTTTTGAGCAGATCGCTTTGCGGTTCAGGCTGCGACCGGAACGAATAATTTCCGTGACAACCGACCCCAGGATCGCCTGCTGTGAAGGCTGTGCAGCACTGTGCAGATAGGCGGTAATGTCTGAAACTGAAGCGGGAATATGTACGTTAGTCTGCATGATTGTCCCTTAAAGGTGTCGTTAAAGTTACTAAGCGATGCGGTAAAGTTATACAAAAACACCCCTCCTGTACAGGTATTTAGCGCGAAAAATCACCCAAAGCGTGACATTTTCCATTAAATTCATTTAATACATAGACTTAAAACAATGTAAAGTTGTACAAGTTTCTTCTCGCTTTGTACACATCCCCTGTCAGCCTCCTCAGACCCGCCCCTTTTTCGCCTGATCCTTTTAACTTACGGCTTTTTTTGACCGGCGAGAGGATTTATCTGTTACCTCTGTCTACATTTACTATTCGTGATTTACACCTCTGAATGGATGCACCGCACTGTCGCGAGCTCACTATGAATAAAACCTATCCTGTTCCGGTTCTCACTCTGGCTGACACGCTTTTATCCCGGCTTGCCGCGCTGGCCGATCCTAAAATAGAAGTATTAAGTGGTTATCCGGCGAACTGCTCTGCCTGGCTGACGATCTACTATCAGCGCAAATCAGGCCGGTGGAGTTACGAATGGTATGATCGGGAGGGTTATCGCCGGCCAGCGGCGCTGGGCAGCGCAATGCCCTGTCTGATGCTCGAGGTTAACGATCGGGGAGCGTCGCTTCAGGAGCAGGCTCAGGCGCGCCGGTTACTGGCCGAGCAGGGCTTTTTTGAAGCCTGAGGGTGCCCCGGACAATGCGCAGCCCGCCTGCTGCCTCAAAGGGTATCGGCTTACAGGGCGGGCTGAAGAGGTACGGGATTAAACCATCTGCGTGATGAACAGAATCGATCGACGCTGCTGCTGCGCCAGCTGGTGGCGGATACAATGGATGCGTTTATAACGGCGTGACTGCCCTTCCAGCCAGCGTGAACGGCGACGGTGAACCTGTCGTAACATTCTCCAGCGTGCCACTTCATTTCTGCTTCGTTTCATCACTTCCTCTCTGCCATCGTCTACGCCGCCGCATTATAGAGATCTCTGCGACAATACCCAATCTGTTCTCTCATTATTCTCGTCAGGGATAAAGGTTTCGTTAGCCGTCATCTGCACGTAAACTTGCCAGACGGAAGCGCGAACGGGATGTCCACTTTATGACCACTTTTTATACGCTGATCAGCTGGTTGCTGCTGTTTGGTTACTGGCTGCTGATTGCCGGTGTCACACTGCGCATCCTGATAAAGCGCCGGGCTGTCACGTCGGCGATGGCCTGGCTGCTGGTTATCTATATTCTGCCGCTGGTCGGCATTATCGCTTATCTCTCCTTTGGCGAACTGCACCTGGGTAAACGTCGCGCGGAGCGCGCCCGCACCATGTGGCCGTCAACGGCCCGCTGGCTGAATGATCTGAAGCAGTGCCGCGAGATTTTCGCGACGGAACACAGCGACGTCGCGCGCTCGTTATTTGAGCTTTGCTACCATCGTCAGGGCATTGCCGGGGTAAAGGGAAATCAGCTGCAACTGTTAACCAGCGCCGATGATGTGATGCAGGCACTGATTCGTGACATCCAGCTGGCCCGCCATAATATCGAGATGGTATTTTACATCTGGCACCCCGGTGGTCTGGCAGATGAAGTTGCCGAATCGCTGATGGCGGCGTCGCGCCGTGGCGTCCACTGCCGTCTGCTGCTGGACTCTGCGGGCAGCGTAAACTTTTTCCGCAGCCCCTGGGCGGGCATGATGCGCAACGCCGGCATTGACGTAGTGGAAGCGTTACAGGTGAGCCTGCTGCGCGTCTTCCTGCGGCGGATGGATCTGCGCCAGCATCGTAAAATCGTGCTGATTGATAACTACATCGCCTACACCGGCAGTATGAATCTGGTCGACCCCCGCTTCTTTAAACAGAGTGCCGGTGTGGGTCAGTGGATAGATCTGATGGCGCGTATGGAAGGCCCGGTCGCGACCGCGATGGGGATCGTTTTCAGCTGCGACTGGGAAATAGAGACCGGTAAGCGCATTCTGCCGCCCCCGCCCGATCGCAACATCATGCCGTTTGAACAGGAGAGCGGCCACACCGTGCAGGTGATCGCCTCCGGTCCCGGTTTTCCGGAAGATATGATCCATCAGGCCCTGCTGACCGCCGTCTATTCGGCGCGTGAGCAACTGATCATGACGACCCCCTACTTTGTGCCCAGCGACGATCTGCTGCATGCGATCTGTACGGCGGCGCAGCGTGGCGTCAGCGTCAGCCTGATCCTGCCGCGTCACAATGACTCGCTGCTGGTCGGCTGGGCCAGCCGCGCCTTCTTCAGTGAATTGCTGGAGGCGGGCGTGAAGATTTACCAGTTTGAAGATGGTCTGCTGCATACCAAGAGCGTGCTGGTGGACGGACAGCTGAGCCTGGTCGGCACCGTGAATCTCGATATGCGCAGTTTATGGCTTAATTTCGAGGTGACGCTGGTAGTGGATGATGCGGGCTTCGGCAGTGACCTGGCCTGCGTACAGGATGACTATATCGCGCGGTCGCGCCTGCTGGAGGGTAAGCGCTGGGCAAAACGTGCCTGGTGGCAGCGCATTGTTGAACGACTGTTTTACTTCTTCAGCCCTTTACTGTAAAACGAGCCAGATTGTGTAAATGGCCGCAGGCAGACAGGACAGACTATGGATTTAAATAATCGCCTTACCGAAGATGAAACGCTGGAACAGGCCTACGATATTTTTCTCGAACTGGCAGGTGACAATCTCGATCCGGCAGACATCATTCTCTTCAATCTGCAGTTTGAGGAGCGCGGTGGCGCAGAGCTGTTCGACCCGTCTGAAGACTGGAAAGATCATGTTGATTTCGATCTAAACCCTGACTTTTTCGCCGAGGTGGTGATTGGGCTGGGTGAAGCGGACGGTGAGCCGATCACCGACGTCTTTGCGCGCGTGCTGCTGTGCCGTGAAAAAGATCACAAGCTGTGTCATATCCTGTGGCGTGAATAGACCGTAGATGCGCGGTGACGTGAATGTCGTCGTGGCGCAGCATCCCACAACAGAAAACGCCGGGCAATTGCCCGGCGTTTTGCTTCAGAGCGGGTCGACCTTGAGACAGGAGACCGCATGGTGGAAGCTGCCTTCCAGCAGCGGACGGGTTTTCGCACACTCCGGTCCGGCAATCGGACAGCGGGTGCGGAACACGCAGCCTGACGGCGGATTGATCGGCGACGGCAGCTCCCCTTCCAGTAGCTGAATCTGCTTGTTCTTCTCCAGATCGGGATCGGGAATCGGCACGGCAGACATCAGCGCCCGGGTGTAAGGGTGCTGCGGATTGCCATAGACCTCGCTGTAGGTGCCCAGCTCCACCGCATGTCCCAGATACATCACCAGCACGCGATCAGAGATATGTTTCACCACGGCCAGATCGTGCGCGATGAAGATCAGTGACAGTCCCATTTCACGCTGCAGCTGCTGCAGCAGATTCACCACCTGCGCCTGAATCGACACGTCGAGCGCCGAAACCGGCTCATCACAGATAATGAGCTTTGGCTCCAGAATCAGCGCACGGGCGATGCCGATACGCTGACACTGGCCACCCGAAAACTCATGCGGATAGCGGTTAATCAGGTTCGGCAGCAGGCCCACCTTCATCATCATATTTTTGACGCGATCTTTCACTTCCTGACGCGCCATCTTCGGATGATAGGTGCGCAGCGGCTCGGCGATGATATCGCCGATAGTCATACGCGGATTCAGAGAGGCCAGCGGGTCCTGGAAGATCATCTGAATGTCGCTACGCGCCTTGCGCCACTCCTCTTCGCTCTGACCGAGCAGATCGCGGCCTAACCAGGCGACACGCCCTTCTGTGGCTTTGACCAGCCCGATAATGGCGCGTGCCAGCGTCGATTTGCCGCAGCCGGACTCGCCCACCACGCCCAGGGTTTCCCCTTCATAGAGACGCAGGCTGACCCCGTCCACCGCTTTCAGGGTCTTTGAAGGCTGCCAGAACCACTGCTTGCCATCTTTAATGTCGAAATGCACCTTCAGGTCGGCGATTTCCAGTAACACTTTCTTTTCAGCTACGGTGCTCATACTAACTCCTCCACCGGCTTAAAGCAGGCACGCAGACGGCCATCGCCAAACGGCTCCAGCGGCGGCGACTGGGTGCAGATATCCATCGCGTGCGGGCAGCGCGGCTGGAACGGACAGCCCTGCGGCAGACGCAGCAGATTGGGTGGATTCCCCGGAATGGTCGTGAGGCTCTCGCCCTCGGCATCCAGGCGTGGTACGGCATTGAGCAGGCCGATCGAATAAGGATGGGCGGGCTGGTAAAAGACATCGCGGGCGCGGCCATACTCCATGGTGCGTCCGGCGTACATCACCAGCACTTTGTCGCAGATCCCCGCCACCACGCCGAGATCGTGGGTGATCATGATGATGGCGGTGTTGAACTCGCGCTTCAGTTCATTGAGCAGCGTCATGATCTGCGCCTGCACCGTCACATCCAGCGCCGTGGTCGGTTCATCGGCAATCAGCAGCTTTGGACGACAGAGCAGCGCCATGGCGATCATCACGCGCTGGCGCATCCCACCGGAGAACTCATGCGGATACATTTTCATTCGCTTGCGCGCTTCCGGCATCTTCACCGCATCCAGCATTCTCACCGACTCTTCGAAAGCCTGTGCGCTGCTCATCCCCTTGTGCAGTTTCAGCACTTCCATCAGCTGCTCGCCGACCCGCATATAGGGATTGAGCGAGGTCATCGGGTCCTGGAAGATCATCGCGATCTGCTCAGCGCGCAGCCGGTTAAGCTGGCTTTCCGGCAGATTCAGGATCTCTTTGCCGTTGAACAGCGCAGAACCGCCAATGCGCCCGTTTTTCGCCAGCAACCCCATCAGGGCAAAGGCGGTCTGTGACTTGCCCGAACCGGACTCACCGACAATGCCCAGCGTCTCCCCTGCGCGCAGCGAGAAGTTCAGATTGTTCACCGCGGTGACATCACCATCGTGCGTGCCAAAGGTGACGCGTAAATCTTTGACCGTAAGTAGCTGTTCGCTTCCCGCGCGGGCCGCCATCGCTGGCTGAAATTCATGAATAGTCATCGGGAAACTCCTTAACGATCTTTCGGGTCGAGGGCATCACGCAGGCCATCGCCGATAAAGTTGAAACAGAACAGCGTGACCACCAGGAAGCCCGCCGGGAACAGCAACAGCCACGGCGACACTTCCATGGAGTTGGCTCCGTCGCTCAGCAGTGCGCCCCAGCTGCTCAGAGGTTCCTGCGTGCCCAGACCCAGGAAGCTCAGGAAGGATTCAAACAGGATCATACTGGGCACCAGCAGTGAGGCGTAAACCACCACCACCCCCAGCACGTTGGGCACGATATGGCGCACCACAATTTTCCAGGTCGATACCCCACCCACATGGGCGGCTTCGATAAACTCTTTGCGCTTCAGGCTCAGCGTCTGGCCGCGCACAATACGCGCCATATCCAGCCATGAAACCATGCCGATGGCGGCAAAGATCAGCAGGATGTTACGACCAAAGAAGGTCACCAGCAGGATCACGAAGAACATGAACGGGAAGGAGTTGAGGATTTCCAGAACACGCATCATGGCCGAGTCGGTTTTGCCGCCCAGGTAACCGGCAATGGAGCCATACAGGGTACCGACCACCACGGCGATCAGGGCGGAGGCGACGCCGACCATCAGGGAGATACGGCCGCCGATGGCCACACGCACCAGCAGGTCACGCCCCGACGAGTCGGTGCCGAACCAGTGACCGGAAGTGGTATCCGGCGGTGAAGACATCATCGCCCAGTCGGTATCGTCGTAGGTGAACTGCGCCACCATCGGCGCGATAATCACAAACAGCGTAATGACCAGCAGCACCAGCAGGCTGATCAGGGCTGCCCGGTTATGGATAAAACGACGACGCGCGTCCTGCCAGAGACTGCGCCCTTCTACTTCCAGCTTCTCACTGAACGCATCAAGAGCTTCGCTGTTTTTCTTACTTAACATCATGGCGAACTCCGCAATCAGTAACGAATTTTGGGATCGATGACGGCATAGAGCACATCGACAATCGCGTTAAACAGGATAGTCAGCAGACCGACCAGAATCGTCAGGCTCATCACCAGCGAGTAGTCGCGGTTCAGTGCGCCGTTAACAAACAGCTGACCGATGCCCGGCAGACCATAGATCGATTCGATCACCATCGAACCGGTGATGATGCCGACAAAGGCGGGTCCCATATAGGAGATGACCGGCAGCAGAGCCGGTTTCAGCGCATGACGCAGCACAATGCGGCGCAGCGGTAAGCCTTTGGCGCGAGCCGTGCGGATAAAGTTGGAGTGCATAACTTCAATCATCGATCCACGGGTGATACGGGCAATGCTGGCAATGTAAGCCAGTGAGAGTGCCACCATCGGCAGCAGCATGTAGTTCCACTGCCCGCCATTCCAGCCCCCGCCCGGCAGCCATTTCAGGCTGATCGCGAACAGCAGAACCAGCAGCGGCGCGACCACAAAGCTGGGTATCACCACGCCGGTCATTGCCACCCCCATTACCGCGAAGTCCCACAGGGTGTTCTGTTTCAGCGCGGCGATGACCCCGGCCGTGACGCCGAGCACGATCGCCAGCAGGAACGCGGCCAGACCCAGTTTTGCCGAGACCGGGAACGCGTGCGCGACCAGATAGTTAACCGAATAATCTTTGTATTTAAAGGATGGGCCGAAATCGCCGTGGGCCAGCTGGACCAGGTAATCGACATACTGCTTACCGATAGGATCGTTGAGGTGATATTTCGCCTCAATGTTGGCCATCACTTCCGGTGCCAGGGTGCGCTCGCCGGTAAAGGGGCTGCCGGGTGCCAGTCGCATCATAAAGAAGGAGATGGTAATCAGGACGAACAGCGTCGGAATCGCTTCAAGCAAGCGACGCAGGATGAATTTTAACATTGCCGTACCTACCAGGCTGTTGCTTCACAACATATAAAAAATAGTAAAAAGGCGGCGCGAGAGGCGCCGCCACTGCTGATAGCCTGAACGCTATTAGTGTTTAATGATGTAGAAGTCTTTAGACAGCGTTTTATCCAGCGGATCTTTACCGGTATACCCACCAACGTAAGGTTTCACCAGACGCGTATTCACGTAGTAGTAAACCGGTACGATGGTGCTGTCTTTATCCAGGATCTGCTCGGCCTGCTGATAGTCCGCTGCACGGCCTTTAGCATCCGGCGCTTTAATCGCGTCACGCACCACTTTGTCAAACGCATCGCTCTTATAGTGCGAGGTGTTACTGCTGCTGTTAGAGAGCATGATGTTCAGGAAGGAAGTCGGTTCGTTGTAGTCCGCACACCAGGCCGCACGCGCCACATCGAAGTTACCCTGATGACGGGTGTCCAGGAAGGTTTTCCACTCCTGGTTTTCCAGCTTGATATTCACACCGATGTTTTTCTTCCAGATCGACGAGGCGGCAATCGCCAGCTTCTTGTGCAGATCGGAGGTGTTGTAGAGCAGGTTGAAGGTCAGCGGTTTATCCGCCGTGTAGCCCGCTTCAGCCAGCAGTTTTTTCGCTTCGGCGTTACGTTTATCCTGTGACCACTTGAACCAGTCTGGCGGCAGGATTTCCATACCATCGGTGGCTGGCGGTGTGAAGCTGTAGGCCGGCTTCTGACCCTGGGCCAGCACTTTATTCACCATGATGTCACGGTCCAGACCCAGCTTCAGGGCGGCACGAACGCGCGGATCGGTAAATGGCGCTTTCTGGTTATTGATTTCGTAGTAGTAGGTGCAGAGATAAGGATCGACATGCAGCTCTTTGCCGTTCTCGCGCTGCAGCTTTTTGAACAGCTCGATCGGCAGGTTGTTATAGGTCATGTCGCTGCCGTTCTCGGAGAAGTAACGGTTGACGTCACTGACTTCAGAACTGATTGGCAGGTAGGTAACCTTGTTCAGCACGGTGTGCTCGTTGTCCCAGTAGTTCGGGTTACGCACCAGCGTGATGCGTTCGTTGATGACGTGTGCGTCGAGCTTAAAGGCACCGTTGCCGACCCAGTTTTGCGGCTGAGTCCACTGTTCGCCGAACTTCTCAATCGCCGGTTTATAAACCGGTGACATCACGGAGTTGATCAGCAGCTTATCAAAATAGGGAACCGGCTCACTCAGGGTCACTTCCAGCGTGTGGTCATCAATCGCTTTCACGCCCAGATCGGTAATGGGCTTTTTACCTGCGATGATGTCATCAACGTTCAGGATATGACCATACTGAGGATAGCTGGCGTAGGGTGAAGCCGTTTTCGGGTCAACCAGACGCTCCCAGCTGTAGACGAAGTCCTGCGCGGTTACCGGCTCGCCGTTAGACCATTTGGCATTTTTACGCAGGTGGAAAGTCCACACTTTGAAATCTTTATTTTCATAGCTTTCCGCCACGCCCGGGATCGGTTTGCCGTTGCTGTCATTGACCAGCAGACCTTCATAGAGATCGCGCGCCACGTTGTCTTCCGGCACGCCCTCGATTTTGTGCGGGTCGAGCGACTGCACTTCATCGCCATTGCCGCGAACGAGCTCCTGTTTGGCTGCCAGTTCAACGCCTGCAGGCACGGTCGCCGCGAAAGCCGCATTCCCTGCCAGGGCACTTATTGCGGCGAAGACGCCCGCTGCTATCAGGCTTTTTTTCGTGATGTTGTTCATTATTACACTCCAGTTTTATTATCGTCACCGCAGCGCTGTTCTGCCGCGGCGTCCCCCGTTTCCGGGCTCCCTTAACCCGGGAGAGTGACCCAAAAAATTGGTCTGTTTGCTGATGCGCTTCCCGTCTGTCTCGCCAGGATGGCGAGCAGATCAGTGTTTTTTAATAAAATAGTACTTCAGGTCTGTCATATCCTGCGGGTCTTTGCCCGTGAAACCGCCAACCCAGGGCTTCACCAGGCGCACACTGACGCGGTAGTAAACTGGCACAATGGGTGAGTCTTTGTCGAGTTGTGTTTCAGCCTGCTGATAGAGCTCCGCGCGCTGCGCCTCACTGCCCGCCGTCAGGCTCTTCGCCATCAGCTCGTCAAAGGCCGCACTGCTGTAAAAGGCGGTATTGATCGAGGCGTTGCTGATCAGCATGTTGAGAAAGGTTGAAGGCTCATTGTAATCGGCGCACCAGGTGGCTCGCACCACGTCATACTGGGCCTGATGACGGGTCTCCAGCATCGTCTTCCACTCCTGATTCTGCAGGGTGACTTTTGCGCCGAGATTTTTCTGCCACATTGAAGCGGCCGCAATCGCCTGCCGTTTATTCTGATCGGAAGTGTTATAGAGCAGCGTGAAGGTCAGCGGATTGGCGGCGTTGAATCCCGCCTCTGCCAGCAGCTTTTTCGCCGCCTCATTGCGTTGCGCCTGCGTCCAGGTAAACCAGGCTGGCGGTGTCAGCTTAATACCAGCGGTAAAGGGCGGCGTCAGGCTGTAAGCCGGAATCTGTCCCTGCCCCATAATTTTTCTGGCAATCACCTCACGGTCGAGGGTCATCTTTAGGGCGGCGCGCACCCGTGGATCGGTGAACGGCGCCTTTTTGTTATTGATTTCATAATAAAACGTGCAGAGCAGCGGACTGATCTTCACCTCATCGCCGAGATCCCTGCGCAGCTTGCCAAACATCTCCGGCGGCAGGGCGCTGTTGGTGATGTCCGTTCCGCCACTGCGGTAGCGGTTGATATCGCTGTTTTCAGAGGCGATGGGCAGGAAGGTCCCCTGCTCAATCACCGTATGGGCATTGTCCCAGTAGTGAGGATTGCGCTTCAGAACAATTTTTTCATTCACTACCCAGTCGCTTAAGGTATAAGCACCGTTACCGATATAGTGACCCGGCCGGGTCCAGGCGTCGCCCCACTCTTTGATAGCGGGTGCATAAACCGGCTTCAGCGCTGTGTGCGCCAGCATGGCTACCAGATAAGGCACCGGTTCAGTCAGCATAATCTGCAGCCGGTGGTCATCGAGCGCTTTCACGCCCAGCTGATCGGGTGACGCTTTACCAGCCAAAATCGCATCGATCCCGGCAACATGGGCGGCCTGCAGATAGCTGGAGTAAGGGGATGCGGTGGCAGGGTCCACCAGCCGACGCCAGCTGTAGACAAAATCTGCGGCGGTCACCGGCTTACCATTACTCCACTTAGCATCATCCCGCAGGTTAAAGATCCAGACGGTGGGCTGCGGATTCTCCCAGCTCAGGGCAACGCCGGGAACGACCTTACCGAAATTATCGGTGTTAACCAGACCGTCCAGCAGGTTGTGAATAATATTGGATTCCGGCACACCTTCGGTTTTATGGGGATCCAGCGAAGAGACTTCGTTGCCATTGTTAATCACAATCTGTTGCTGCGCGGCCAGCGTCGTTCCGGGAGGAACCGTGGCGGCATAAGCCGGCGGAAACGCTATTAACAGTGCGGCGAGAGTCAGCCGCTGTTGCTGCACATTC
Source organism: Pantoea anthophila (assembly GCF_026104315.1). Classification (NCBI taxonomy): domain Bacteria; kingdom Pseudomonadati; phylum Pseudomonadota; class Gammaproteobacteria; order Enterobacterales; family Erwiniaceae; genus Pantoea; species Pantoea anthophila. The sequence continues at coordinate 1,812,723 of NZ_CP110473.1, read as the reverse complement.
ATCATCCCAGTCATCCGAAACGCCAACCTTTTTTAAGTATCCCGACAGGCTTAAGCAAAAAGCGTTCTCACTTTGCACTTTCGGAGAAAAAAATTCACGCTGGGCCAGAAATTATCAGAAGCCATCAGAGGGCGCCAAAGTAAAATAGCTAAAATGTTAACTAATTCTCTTTTATCACGAGTTGTCACGCAGCGGAAGTGTTAATTTTCGACCTGAAAATATCATATCGATATGAAAAATAGGCGTTTTAGTCGGAAACCCTGTGCAGACGTGCTTTGCATCATGAATACGCACGGTTTTTGGCACTTATCTTCCAAAGTCGGCATCTGGCGTGAGAAAAATCCAGCTTTATTGCTCTCAGGCGGGTGTTTATGAGGGAGGGAAGAAACAGGACAGAAGAATATGGTGTGAAAATCGTGACATTATTTCGCTGACAAAAGTCTGTGAACCGGCCAGCAGTAATGAAATTTATAATCGACTGAATCTTTTAAGCGTGACGAATAATTGCATTGTAATGGTGCAATAAAACCGTCGATTGCACCATTACGGATCAGATTTACGCTTCGCTGCCTGAAATAAGTGAGGCGTTAATTGAGCAATCCGGGAAATATAGACTTCAGGCCGGTAACAACAAACTCAATACCCAGGGCCATCAGTAACAGTCCCATGATACGGGTAATCACGTTAATGCCGGTCTGTCCCAGTATCCGCACCATTAAAGGCGCGGCCCGAAACAGCAGCCAGCAACACAAGGCAAAAATGGCAATCGCCAGCGTAAAGCCCAGCAGGTTAAGCCAGCTGTGATAGCGGGTGCTCCAGACAATCGTCGAACTGATGGCACCCGGACCGGCCATCAGGGGAAGCGCCAGAGGCACTACGCCAACGCTTTCACGAATGGCCGTTTCTGACTTCTCCTGTTTGTTCTGCTTATCCTCGCCCAGCTTGCCACTGATCATCGACATCGCAATGGTCACGACCAGAATCCCGCCCGCAATGCGGAACGAGTCAATCGAGATGCCAAACACCCGCAGAATTGCATCGCCGAGGAACAGCGAGGTCCAGAGGATAATAGCCACCGCCAGGTTGGCGGTTAGATTCGTTTTATTGCGTTCAGCTGCCGCCTGATAGCGGGTCATACTGATGAACACCGGAATAATGCCGACCGGATTAACCAGCGCGAACAGCCCGACAAAGAATTTTATATAGCCTGAAAGATCTAACAGTGCAGGGTTCACGACATGGCTCCGTAACGCAGGGGGGGAAATCGCGCCTAATGTAAGTGAAAAGCGGCACAGACGCCAGATGCATACGCCGCTATTTATGCCACTTAAGGCGGAACCCATAGCGGATTCCCCCAGCGTTCCGAATGAGACTGGATTTTGTCGCTATGGCAAGCCGGCTTACATGGTGCAAACAGATTCGAAACAAGGTGGCGCAAAAAGCCCGGCTGAAAGGTGTCAGCTTGGGGTTAAATTGATCTGCATCAAAATTACCCTACCCCAAACCAGGTAATCTTTTCGTAACGGAAGTATTAGCAGTCTCAATGAAAATCTGACGGACTGCCTGACAAGACTCTTTCAGTAAACAGTTGAAAATCCATGCATTTCGGGCCGATAGGACGCGTTGTGACAGCGTGACTATACTCAGGGCGCAGGATTGTTTACTAAAAAAGTTTAACTTCCTCAGGAGAACACCATGGCCGTTACGAATGTCGCTGAACTCAATGCACTGGTTGAACGTGTAAAAAAAGCCCAGCGTGAATATGCCAATTTTTCTCAACAGCAGGTCGACGCCATTTTCCGTGCCGCCGCCCTCGCCGCCGCAGACGCTCGTATTCCTCTCGCCAGAATGGCCGTTGCCGAATCCGGCATGGGCATTGTCGAAGACAAAGTCATTAAAAACCATTTTGCGTCAGAATATATCTACAACGCCTATAAAGATGAAAAGACCTGCGGTGTGTTAGCCACCGATGACACCTTCGGCACCATCACTATCGCCGAACCTATTGGTCTGATTTGCGGCATTGTGCCGACCACTAACCCCACCTCTACCGCCATCTTTAAAGCGTTAATCAGCCTGAAAACCCGCAACGGTATTATCTTCTCGCCACACCCCCGCGCCAAAGATGCCACCAACAAAGCGGCGGACATCGTGCTGCAGGCTGCCATTGCAGCCGGTGCGCCAAAAGATATTATCGGCTGGATCGATGCCCCCTCCGTTGAGCTGTCAAACCAGCTGATGCACCACCCTGACATTAACCTGATCCTCGCCACTGGCGGTCCGGGCATGGTGAAAGCGGCCTACAGCTCCGGTAAACCCGCCATCGGCGTCGGTGCCGGTAATACGCCAGTGGTGATTGATGAAACCGCCGACCTGAAACGGGCCGTCGCCTCGATTCTGATGTCCAAGACCTTTGATAACGGGGTGATCTGCGCCTCGGAACAGTCGGTCATCGTGGTTGATGCGGTCTACGACGCAGTGCGTGAGCGTTTTGCCAGCCACGGCGGTTACCTGCTGCAGGGCGCGGAGCTGAGCGCGGTGCAGAATATCATTCTGAAAAACGGCGGTCTGAACGCCGCCATCGTCGGCCAGCCCGCGTTCAAAATTGCGGAGATGGCAGGCATCAGCGTGCCACCCAGCACCAAAATCCTGATTGGCGAAGTGAAGCTGGTGGACGAATCTGAACCCTTTGCCCATGAAAAACTTTCGCCAACCCTGGCAATGTACCGGGCGAAAGATTTCAACGACGCGGTAGATAAAGCAGAAAAACTGGTCGCCATGGGCGGTATCGGCCACACCTCGTGCCTCTATACCGACCAGGATAACCAGACCGAACGTGTGCACTACTTTGGCGACAGGATGAAAACCGCGCGTATTCTGATCAATACGCCCGCTTCTCAGGGCGGTATCGGGGACCTCTACAACTTCAAACTGGCCCCCTCTCTGACGCTGGGTTGTGGTTCCTGGGGCGGCAACTCGATTTCAGAGAACGTCGGTCCGAAACACCTTATCAACACCAAAACTGTCGCCAAGCGAGCTGAGAATATGTTGTGGCATAAACTTCCTAAATCTATCTACTTCCGTCGCGGTTCCCTGCCCATTGCGCTGGAAGAGGTGGCAACGGACGGCGCGAAACGGGCCTTTATCGTGACTGACCGCTTCCTGTTCAATAACGGTTATGCCGATCAGGTCACCCGCGTCCTGAAATCGCACGGTATTGAAACGGAAGTCTTCTTTGAAGTGGAAGCCGATCCGACGCTGAGCATTGTGCGTAAGGGTGCCGAGCAGATGAACAGCTTTAAACCGGACGTGATCATCGCGCTGGGTGGCGGCTCCCCGATGGACGCAGCGAAAATCATGTGGGTCATGTATGAACATCCGGAAACCCACTTTGAAGAGCTGGCGCTGCGCTTCATGGATATCCGTAAACGTATCTACAAGTTCCCGAAAATGGGCGTCAAGGCGCGCATGGTGGCCATCACTACCACATCCGGCACCGGTTCAGAAGTGACACCGTTTGCCGTCGTCACCGATGATGCGACCGGCCAGAAATATCCTCTCGCTGACTATGCGCTGACCCCGGATATGGCGATTGTCGATGCCAACCTGGTGATGGAAATGCCCCGCTCACTCTGTGCCTTCGGCGGCCTGGATGCGGTGACCCATGCGCTGGAAGCCTATGTGTCTGTGCTGGCGAATGAATACTCAGACGGCCAGGCACTGCAGGCACTGAAACTGCTGAAAGAGAACCTGCCCGCCAGCTATGCGGAAGGTGCCAGAAATCCGGTGGCGCGCGAACGTGTTCACAATGCGGCCACTATCGCCGGTATCGCCTTTGCCAACGCCTTCCTTGGAGTCTGTCACTCCATGGCGCATAAGCTGGGTTCAGAGTTTCATATTCCGCACGGTCTGGCTAACGCCCTGTTAATCTCGAACGTCATCCGCTACAACGCAAATGACAACCCGACCAAGCAGACCGCGTTCAGCCAGTATGACCGCCCACAGGCGCGCCGTCGCTACGCGGAAGTTGCTGACCACCTGGGCCTGAGCGCCCCTGGCGATCGTACCGCGCAGAAAATTGAGAAGCTGCTGGCCTGGCTGGATGAGATCAAAACCGAGCTTGGCATTCCGACCTCTATCCGCGAAGCTGGCGTGCAGGAAGCGGACTTCCTGGCCAAAGTCGATAAGCTGGCCGATGATGCGTTTGATGACCAGTGTACCGGCGCAAACCCACGCTATCCGCTGATTGCCGAGCTGAAACAGATTATGCTCGACACCTACTACGGCCGTGAGTTTGTCGAACCTTTCTCAAGCGTTGCCGAAGCGGTCGCTGAACAGCCGGTAAAAGAAGTTAAAGCGGAGAAGAAAGCGAAGAAAGTCTGATAGTACCGTTCTGATAACCTGATAAAAAAACCCGCCGCGGCGGGTTTTTTACTGGCTGAAAAACGTGTCAGATGACGGGCGTATGTGCGCCGTGAATCGCCTGCAGCGAGCCCTGCTCTATGGCCTGTTTATAGTGCTTACGGCAGACCGAGATGTAGCGTTCATTCCCCCCGATGACTACCTGCTCACCTTCACTGAAAGGCTTCCCTTCGCTGTCCAGTCGCAGCACCATGCTGGCCTTGCGGCCACAGTGACAGATGGTTTTGAGTTCGACCAGCTTATCGGCCCACGCCAGCAGATACTGACTGCCAACAAAGAGTTCGCCGCGAAAATCGGTACGCAGGCCATAGCAGAGCACCGGAATATCAAGATCGTCGACCACATCAGAGAGCGCTTTGACCTGCTCACGGGTGAGAAACTGGCTCTCATCGACCAGCACGCAGTGAATAGGCTGTGCGGCATGTTCCGCCGCAATGTCGCTGAACAGCGCGGTATCGGCATTATAGAGCAAGGCTGGTGACGAGAGTCCGATACGTGAGCTTACCTGACCGGCACCAAAACGGTTGTCGATTTCGGCAGTGTAGACCAGCGAGCGCATGCCCCGCTCCTGATAGTTATAGGAGGATTGTAACAGTGCGGTCGATTTCCCTGCGTTCATTGCAGAGTAATAGAAATAGAGTTGGGCCATAGGAGCGTATCTTCATCAGGACTGAACAGAATGGTGCGCATATTATCACAAAGCACAGCCCATGCATTGCTGCTGAGAGAGGGAGAATGCCTGACAGATAGCCGGAATTTTCATCAGGAACCGTTTCCAGTGCCGATGGGCTCTGTCGCAGAGTGAAATAGGTTTTTCTTATTTTAACCGCAATAAAAGAGATGACATTATTCGCAGCAACTTAAATACATTAAATTTATTTCATAACGACAGAGGGGAGATTATTTCTTCCGGGCATCGCTTTGATTTTTTATGATCAACATTATTTTTTAATTTTCATTTTATTCGCTGAAGAAATACGTTTGTGATTGAAGTTATTTAATGTCACCACTACTATTAGCGGGCAACACAACTTCTCCCTTATTCAGAGACCAGGACAATGAGCGAAGCACTAAAAGTTCTTAATAATATTCGTACGCTGCGCGCCCAGGCCAGAGAGTATTCCATTGAAACACTGGAAGAGATGCTGGAAAAACTGGACGTAGTGGTAAAAGAACGTCGCGAAGAAGAGTCGCATTTCCAGGCTGAAAATGAAGAGCGCGCGCGCAAGCTGAATCAGTATCGTGAAATGCTGCTGGCTGATGGTATTGACCCTTCTGAGCTGGTCAGCATGCTGACTGAAACACGCGCGACAGCAAAAAGCAAACGTTCGGTGCGTCCGGCTAAATATGGTTATACCGATGAAAAAGGTGAGTCAAAGACCTGGACCGGTCAGGGCCGCACGCCAGCCATAATTAAAAAAGCGCTGGAAGAAGAGGGTAAAAAGCTGGACGATTTTTTACTGTAACGGCGCGTTATTTTGCTGCCCGACGGGCAGCCTGAGGTGGAATAAAAAAAAGGAAGCGTACGCTTCCTTTTTTATTCAGACGCGATAGAAATCACGATACCAGTCAACGAAGCGCTTTACGCCCTCCTCCACACTGGTCTGAGGTTTAAAACCAATCGCCTTAAACAGGGCTTCGGTGTCGGCACTGGTTTCCAGCACATCACCGGGCTGCATCGGCATCAGATTTTTCTTCGCGGTCATCCCCAGTGCTTTCTCAATCGCCTCAATATAGCTCATCAGCGTTACCGGCTGACTGTTACCGATATTATAAACACGATACGGTGCTGAACTGGTTGCTGGCGATCCCGATTCAACCGTCCAGTGATCGTCCTGCTGCGGAATGACATCCTGCAGACGCACAATCGCTTCAGCAATGTCATCAATATAGGTAAAGTCGCGCTTCATCTGGCCCTGGTTATAGACATCAATCGCCTCACCGGCAATCATTGCGCGGGTGAATTTAAAGAGTGCCATATCCGGACGGCCCCACGGGCCATAGACGGTGAAGAAGCGTAATCCAGTGGTCGGCAGCTGATAAAGGTGCGAGTAAGTATGAGACATTAACTCGTTCGCTTTCTTCGTCGCTGCATATAAAGAGACAGGATGATCCACACTGTCGTCCGTTGAGAATGGCATCTTACGATTCAGGCCATAAACGGAACTCGACGACGCGTAGAGCAGATGTTCAATTTTATGATGACGGCAGCCTTCAAGAATATTGAGGTGACCTGTCAGATTGGAATCTGCATAAGCATGGGGATTTTCGATGGAGTAGCGGACGCCAGCCTGCGCGCCAAGATGAATAACGCGCTGAAAATTATACTGCCCGAACAGTGACGCTATCGCGTCACGGTCGGCCAGATCCCGCTCGATAAAAGTAAAGCCAGGTTCAGCATTAATTAAATCGAGACGGGCACGCTTGAGATTTACGTCGTAATAATCATTCAGGTTGTCGATACCGACAACCTGGTGACCGGCGGCCAGCAGACGCTGACTGACATGAAAACCAATAAAGCCTGCGGCGCCGGTGACCAGAAAGTTCATAAATCCCTCGTTAATTATGCAGTTTGAATAGACGCTCCGCGGCCGATTGCATAATAAACGAAACCGCGTTTGCTGATACGCTCTGGATCATACAGGTTACGACCATCAAAAATCACGGCTTCTTTCAGCGCATTTTTGATAACATCGAAGTCTGGCGCACGGAAGTTCTGCCACTCCGTACAGATGACCAGACCGTCTGCGCCCTGCAGTGCCGCTTCTTTGGTTCCCATCAGCTTAAGATCGCTGCGGTGACCGTAGATACGCTGCGCTTCATCCATCGCTTCCGGGTCAAACGCCTGAACAGATGCGCCTGCTTCCCACAGCGTTTCCATCAGCACACGGCTGGAGGCTTCACGCATGTCGTCAGTGTTCGGCTTGAATGACAGGCCCCAGAGAGCAAACGTCTTGCCCTTCAGATCGTCGCCAAAGTGGCGTTTAATGAAGGTTGGCAGCTTGTTTTTCTGGTTGTCATTGACATCTTCCACGGCCTGCAACAGACGTGGCTGATAGCCAATAGACTCCGCTGTACGGATTAACGCCTGCACATCTTTCGGGAAGCAGGAGCCACCGTAGCCACAGCCAGGATAGATGAAGTGGTAGCCGATACGGGGATCGGAACCGATGCCCTGGCGTACTTTTTCAATATCCGCGCCTAAACGTTCAGCCAGGTTGGACATCTCATTCATAAAGCTGATTTTGGTCGCCAGCATGCAGTTTGCTGCATACTTGGTCAGCTCTGCGCTGCGGATATCCATCATGATCATGCGATCGTGGTTGCGGTTAAACGGCTCATAAAGCTCGCGTAACAGCTCGACCACCTCATCGTTGTCGGTACCGACAACGATGCGCTCAGGACGCATGCAGTCATTCACTGCCGCACCTTCTTTCAGGAATTCCGGGTTCGACACCACATCAAAGGTGATGTTGGCGTCACGCGATTTCAGCGTTTCCGCCATCACCGCACGAACTTTGTCTGCTGTGCCAACCGGTACGGTTGATTTGTCGATAACCACTTTGTGATCGTTCATATGCTGCGCAATGGTGCGCGCTACGGCGGTCACATATTTCAGATCGGCAGAGCCGTCTTCATCCGGTGGTGTACCTACTGCAATAAACTGCATAACACCATGGTTTACGCCCTGTGCAGCATCAGTGCTGAACTTCAGACGACCCGCTTCGTAATTGGACATTACCAGCGGGGTTAAACCTGGTTCGAAAATAGGAATGATGCCTTTTTTCAGATTTTCGACTTTGTTTGCGTCGACATCAATGCAGAGAACGTCATGTCCGACTTCGGCTAACACCGCAGCCTGAACCAGACCGACATAGCCGATACCAAATACAGTGACTTTCATCGAGTTATCCTGTGTTTATAAATTACTTTTTGTTGCCAACTGCGCTATCGAGCCATTCAGAGAAATCTTTGCCCAATACCGGATGACGAACACCGTACTCAACGAAAGCCTGCATGTAGCCCAGTTTGTTACCACAGTCATGGCTTACGCCTTTCAGGTGATAAGCTTCAACGGTCTCTTTTTCCATCAGCATGGCGATAGAGTCGGTCAGCTGAACTTCGCCGCCCGCACCCGGAGGCGTCTTCGCCAGCAGAGGCCAGATGTCTGCAGACAGAACATAACGACCTACGACCGCCAGGTTAGATGGCGCTTCGGTCGCTTTTGGTTTCTCAACCACACCCACCATTGGTGCGCTGTCGCCTGGGTTCAGTTCTGCGCCCTGGCAATCGACAACACCGTAAGCGGTTACATCGGCAACCGGCTCAACCATAATCTGGCTGCGGCCTGACTCTTCATAACGGGTCAGCATCTCGGCCAGGTTATCTTTGGTTGGGTTAGATTCATATTCGTCGATGATGACGTCTGGCAGGATAACGGCAAACGGCTCGTTACCGATCAGTGGGTGTGCACACATCACTGCGTGGCCCAGGCCTTTCGCGATACCCTGACGAACCTGCATGATGGTCACGTGTGGCGGGCAGATTGACTGGATTTCATCCAGCAGCTGACGCTTAACACGTTTTTCCAGCATAGATTCCAGTTCGAAGCTGGTATCAAAATGGTTTTCGATGGCATTTTTAGATGAATGCGTAACCAGCACAATCTCGTTGATGCCTGCAGCGATACACTCGTTAACGACATACTGGATTAACGGCTTATCAACCAGCGGTAACATCTCTTTTGGAATCGCTTTGGTGGCCGGGAGCATACGCGTACCCAAACCCGCGACCGGGATTACCGCTTTTTTTACTTTGGTATTATTGGCAGACATTAAGTTACCTCTCTCATAGGCCGTTCAAGTTAATACTTGATATGTCGGTTTAAAATCGAAAATGAGTATATCAGTTAGTATCGAACGGATTTATCCTGGAAGGCATCAATCCGTCGAAATTAAGACTATTACCCAACTGTAAAGCTAAGTTCTGGCCCTGTCCTCAGCGCCAGAATCTTTCCATTATTACAGTTTATTCTTCCGCTGACAGCATCAGCCGAATGCGACCACCCGCGCCCCAGACGTGGCACTGCCAGTTGTCTGCGCGCTGACTGATTTGATTGAGATGGGTGCTACCCATAGTGCCAAGGGGAACACCATTACTGAGCTGAATCTGATGGGTATCAACGTGAAGCGTGGCGTTTAATCCGGCCGAGACCAGGATCAGATTTTTCAGACCACGATGATAGTAACCCACCAGCAGAGGGAACTGGCCGCTGAGGTTCGCCTGGCGCAGCAGCAGATTGACCTGTCTGAGCAGCCCGTTAAGTTCCGGCAGACGCTGTTTTTGCCCGGAGAGCTGCTCCTGAAGCAGGCCGTTAAACAGCGCACGCAGCAGCAGAGCGGCCAGCACGCCATTATCACCCGCACGGGTGACGTCCAGACAGTAGAAGGCCAGGTCCTTTTCAGAGAGCGCCGCAATGTCGAGCACCAGGCCCGGCTGTTCGGCCATCGTCAGCTGACGATAGTTGACCCGGCAGTTGGCGACGGTCTGTTGCACCGGCGGCTGGAGTTGTTTGAGCAGTTTGGCAGCCGCTTTCGGGTCGCGGACCAGGGCATCCCAGTCCTGAAACAGCTGCTCATCCTCTTCCACCTTTGAGGTGAACATGGAGGGATAGAGACATTCATAGACCGCTTCGCGGAAGCGTTCCAGATTTTTCAGTGGCTTAAGCAGCACATCCTGCACGCCAAGGCGCAGCACATGTGCGATGTCAGACATATTTTCTGTCGCTGAGATAATCAAAATCGGCACAACGTTACCGCGGGTACGAATGTGCTCAACAAACTGAATGCCGCTCATACGGGGCATTTCGAGATCGCTGATGATCAGGTCGACAGTATGCTGTTGTAGTTGTGCAATTGCTTCCAGTCCATCTTCCGCTTTTAACGTTACAGCACCCATCGATAACAAAAATTGGTCCAGCAACGAACGGAAAACAGCCTCATCTTCGACAATGAGTATCTTTTTGCCGAGTAGTGGTTTTTCCATTCTTTCCCCCTGCCTGCCAGATAATTCAATAGTGGTTCATAAAACGCAGTTGCGCCTTCAGAATTGCGTAAAGTCACCGTTTTGAATGAACAACCTGATTATCTGCCACGGACCAGTGGTAACAGTTCATCCATTTTCTTTTCCACGGCGGCCCTGCCTGCCTCAATGGCCTCTTCAGCCCGATGAAAGTCCAGCGTTGAAATCTGCGGACAGACCGGCTGTATTAAAACATCGGGTGGATCGCCTGCCATACGGTTGCGCTTCAGGCGATTTTCCAGCACCTGGATAGAGGTTGACATAATCTCCATCGCACCCGGTGACTGAGACGCACGACGCTGGGTGAAACTCACCAGTCGCTGACGCAGCTTTCCACCCCAACTCAATGCCGCTGCAGCGGCTTCTTCTTCACTATTTTTAGGCGTAACGGAAAACAGATCCTGCTGCATTAAATGCGCGTCATGCTGCAGGTCAACCGCAATCACAATGTCTGCACCCAGCGCGCGGGTCAGTGAGATCGGCACCGGATTGACGACGGCACCATCCACCAGCCAATACCCATTGTAGCCCACCGGCGGTAATAAACCTGGCATACTACAGGAAGCGCGAACCGCCTGATGCAGATCGCCCTCCGTCAGCCAGAGCTCCCGCCCCGTGCTGAGATTGGTGGCCACCACGCCGAAAGGTTTACTGCACTGCTCTATCGCATCATTGGGGATCAGCTGACGCACATGGTTAAAGACCCGCTCACCGCGCAGCAGTCCGCCCCGTTGCCAGGAGACATCCATCAGCCGGATCACATCCCAGTAGCGAAACGCACTGACCCACTTTTCCATCAGCGGCAGCCGGTTATTCACATAGGCTGACCCGACTAGCGCGCCGACAGAGCAACCCGCCACGACGTCGATCCCGATACCCGCACGCTCCAGTGCGTTGATCACGCCAATGTGCGCCCATCCTTTCGCTGCGCCGGCCCCCAGCGCCAATCCTATTTTTACCTTTCTCATTTGTATCTGGTCCTGCCGTCAATACGTAGCGTCACAGCGTGGGGTCAGCTAACATAGCGCGCTTATGAAACCGACTCATCATTTTCGGGAGCTAATGTGTCAGAAACCTGCCCATGTTGTAGCGGACAGCAGTATAGCGTATGTTGCGAGCCCTTTCTGCAGGGTAACCAGATTCCTGTTACGGCTGAACAACTTATGCGCTCCCGCTACTGTGCCTATGTTAAGCACAATGCCGAATATCTGGTCGCGACCTGGCATCCTGACAAACGTCATCCGGAGATGTCAGGGCTTTTATCTGAAAGTTTTTCCGGTACCGATTGGCTTAGCCTGAATGTAACCCGTTGTAATCATGGAAGCCATGATAATGAAGCGTTCGTGACTTTTTTTGCGCGATACCGCGAGAAAACGAACATTCATGCCATTCATGAGTGTTCCCGCTTTCTTCGCGAGGATCAACGCTGGTACTATGTTGACGGTTCCGTGCCGCCCGTTGGGCGCAACGATCGTTGCCCGTGCGGCAGTGATAAGAAATACAAAAAATGTTGTGGTTGAGCTGAAGGCTGAGCCCGCAGTTTAACCCCTAATGCTTTGACAGGACTCTGATTGAGATGCAAGCGCAAACCATGCAAAGAAAAGTTTTACGAACCATTTGTCCCGATGCAAAAGGTCTGATCGCCAAAATCACCAATATTTGTTACAAGCACGAACTCAATATCGTGCAGAACAATGAGTTTGTTGATCATCGCACCGGGCGTTTTTTCATGCGTACCGAGCTGGAAGGCATCTTCAACGACAACACCCTGCTGGCCGATCTCGACAGCGCCCTGCCCCAGGGGTCAGTGCGTGAATTGCACAGCGCCGGTCGCCGTCGCGTGGTGATTCTGGTCACCAAAGAGGCGCACTGCCTGGGTGACCTGTTAATGAAGAGCGCGTTTGGCGGTCTGGATATGGAGATTGCCGCGGTCATTGGTAACCATGACACGCTGCGTTCGCTGGTTGAGCGGTTTGATATTCCTTTCGTTCTGGTGAGTCACGAGGGACTGACGCGGGAAGAGCACGATAACCGCATGGTGGAAGAGATTGACCGCTATCAGCCCGATTATGTGGTGCTGGCGAAATATATGCGCGTTCTGACCCCTGCCTTTGTGCAGCGCTTCCCGAACCAGATTATTAACATTCACCACTCTTTCCTGCCTGCCTTTATCGGTGCCCGGCCTTATCATCAGGCCTACGAGCGTGGCGTGAAGATCATTGGTGCCACCGCGCATTACGTGAATGACAATCTCGATGAAGGCCCGATCATCATGCAGGATGTGATTAATGTCGATCACAGCTATACCGCTGACGAGATGATGCGTGCGGGTCGTGACGTCGAAAAAAACGTACTGAGCAACGCCCTCTATAAAGTGCTGGGGCAGCGCGTCTTCGTTTACGGCAACCGTACGATTATTCTTTAATCAGCCAGCGCGCTGAATTGACTGCGGATTCAGCGCTACGCGTAAAAAGTGGGCAAACAGTTCCTGTTTTGCCAGTGGGCGCTTTACACCCTTATCGCATTTGGTATGATGCGCCCCGCTTTGAGAGTGAAAGATTCAGGCCATGGTGGGATTCCCGAGCGGCCAAAGGGAGCAGACTGTAAATCTGCCGTCACAGACTTCGAAGGTTCGAATCCTTCTCCCACCACCATCTGAATCTGAATACGCCTCAAGCCAGCATTATCCCCGGTGGGATTCCCGAGCGGCCAAAGGGAGCAGACTGTAAATCTGCCGTCACAGACTTCGAAGGTTCGAATCCTTCTCCCACCACCATCCTGCATTCAGCACACTTTCCCCAAATCGATACATCAGCTTCCTGCTCTGCGGGGAGAGGGATGAGAACCTTCGACTAAGGTTCGGGTCGAGCATCGCGAGACAACGCGCTTCAGCGCGGCCCGCAGGGTGAGGCGCAACGCGCCGAATCATCCTTCTCCCACCACCATCCTGCATTCAGCACATTTCCCCCAAATCGATACTTCAGCTTCCTGTTCTGCGGGGAGAGGGATGAGAACCCCCTGCTGACAGAGCATCTCCACGTTTTCAAACGTTCTGCCCCCTCTTCTGCCATGACTTTTTCAGTAAAAATCGCTACCATCACCGCCTCTCATTTTCTGAACCATGGTTGACCTCATGAAATTTGTTTCATTCAACATCAATGGGTTGCGCGCCCGACCTCATCAGCTTCAGGCGCTGGTTGAACAGCATCAGCCCGATGTCATTGGCTTACAGGAAACCAAAGTCCATGACGAAATGTTCCCGCTGGAAGAGGTCTCAAAGCTGGGTTATCACGTTTTCTATCACGGTCAGAAAGGCCACTACGGCGTGGCACTGCTCACCAGAATGCAGCCGGTTTCAGTGAGCCGGGGCTTTCCGGGAGAGGATGAAGAGGCACAGCGCCGGTTGATCATGGCGGAAATTCCCAGCCCGATCGGCGACATCACGGTCATTAACGGCTATTTCCCGCAGGGTGAAAGCCGCGACCATCCCACCAAGTTTCCGGCAAAAGAGAAGTTCTATCGCGACCTGCAGCGTCTGCTGACCGAAGATCTGCCTGCCGATAAACCGGTTCTGATCATGGGTGACATGAACATCAGCAGCACCGACCGGGATATTGGAATTGGCGAGGATAGCCGCAAGCGCTGGCTGCGAACCGGTAAATGCTCCTTCCTGCCGGAAGAGCGCGAGTGGATGGATCGGCTGCTGGGCTGGGGCCTGGTTGATACCTGGCGTGAACATAACCCGGAGGTCGCCGATCGCTTCTCCTGGTTTGATTACCGTTCAAAAGGTTTCGATGATAATCGCGGCCTGCGCATCGATCTGGTGCTGGCAAGCAGAAATCTGGCAGCACACTGCGTTGAGACCGGCATTGATTATGAGATCCGTGGCATGGAAAAGCCCTCTGATCACGCTCCCATCTGGTCGCTGTTCCGCTTTTAACTGATGGTCGCGTGGCAGAGCGTCACGCGACACTTATTTCACTATCTTCCAGATCAGGTTGTTGGTGCCGATGGAGTGTTCATCCCGGGCGCACTGCAGCAGCACCCCTTCCGACTTCACCACCGCGCCTTCACTGTAGTTACGGTTTTCAAAAATACAGCAGCGCAGGCAGTCTGGCTGACGTCGCTCTGCCTGCGTCCAGGCTTCCGGCGGCATATCCACTACCACATCGGTGTTCACACCGTTATTACCGGGTGGCATCGACTGATAGCGACCGTTGGCCTGAACTGCGCTGGTTGCCAGCGACAGGGCCAGCACCATCAATACTGAGTAACGCCTCATTCCGTCTCCTTCACTTTACGTCTGGTTTTGCGCACCGGACGCTTCTGTCCGGTGGAGGGTAATCCCCGAAAGGCATGTGCCGCAGGCTGCTGTCGCGCCTGGTGGATCAGACCGGTTAAGGTCTGGACCAGGGGTTGCATAAACTCCTCATAACGACAGGCCTTTTCGCTGATACGGGTCAGTGCCGACTCCCACTGCGCCGTCATATCCGGGCGGGCAGCCAGATCGGGCAACGAGTGAATCAGGGCACGTCCGGCCTCGGTCGCGTTGATATATCGCCCTTTCTTCACCAGGAAACCACGACGAAACAGCAGTTCAATAATGCCAGCCCGCGTCGCTTCCGTTCCTAAACCATCGGTCGCACGCAGCACTTTCTTTAATTCTTTATCCTGAACGAACCGGGCAATCCCGGTCATCGCAGAGAGAAGCGTGGCATCGGTGAACGGACGCGGCGGCTGGGTTTGCTTCGCCAGCACCTCGCCGCGCTCGCACAACAGCGTATCCCCTTTCGCCACCACCGGCAGCGGCATGCCGTCATTCTCCTCGTCACGCTCTTTGCTGCCCAGCAGTGCACGCCAGCCCGCCTCTGCCAGGAAACGCGCTTTCGCAACAAATTTTCCCCCGGCAATTTCGAGGTCGATGACGCACTTACGGAACACCGCATCCGGGCAGAACTGCATCAGATACTGGCGCGCCACCAGCTCATAAATATGCTGCTCGTTTTCCGTAAGCTTTACCGCACCGGCGCGGGCCGTCGGAATAATGGCGTGGTGGGCGTCCACCTTTTTATCATCCCAGCAGCGGTTGCGCCGATCCGCATCGAAATCAGCGGGCGGGGTCAGCTGTGACTGATGCGCCTGAATCGCCTTAAGTACTGCATGACGCCCGGCAAAATGCTCTTCGGGCAGATAGCGGCTGTCCGAACGGGGATAGGTAATCAGCTTGTGGGTTTCATACAGCCGCTGACAGGTATCCAGTACCGTCTGCGCACTCAGCCCGTAACGTTTTGCCGCCTCAATCTGCAGGCTGGAGAGGGAGAATGGCAGTGGTGCCCCCTCATTTTCCCGTTTATCGCTGTAGGCCGTGACCGTCGCTGGCTGACCGGTAATCCGGGCCACCACATGATCTGCCAGGGCGCGTCTGAGCAGACGGCCCTCTTCATCCTGCCACGGCTCACAGGCTTCGCTGGGGATCCAGCTGGCCACAAACCGGGTGCCATCAGGCGTGACGATATGGGCTTTAACTTCGAAATACTCTTTCGGCAGGAAGTTTTCAATCTCTTCATCACGCCGCACCACCAGCCCGAGCACCGGGGTCTGCACCCGGCCAACCGACAGCACGCCATCATAGCCTGCATTTCGCCCCAGTAGTGTCCAGGCGCGGGTCATGTTAATGCCATAGAGCCAGTCTGCCCGGGCGCGAGCCAGCGCCGAAACACACAGCGGAATAAATTCGCGATTCTCACGCAGACGGTTGACCGCCCGATCCACCGCCTGCGGATTGAGATCGTTGATCAGGCAGCGCTGCACTTTGCTGCGTTTTTCCGCGGGCAGTTTCAGATAGTCGAGCACTTCATCGACCAGCAGCTGCCCTTCGCGATCCGGGTCACCGGCATGCACCACTTCTGTCGCCTGTGCCAGCAGTCCCTCGACCACCTTCAGCTGTTTCGCGACCGACGGGCGCGGTTGCAGCTGCCATTTTTCGGGAATAATCGGCAGATCCGCCAGCGACCAGCGTGCATAGCGGCTGTCATAAGTGTCGGGCTGCGCCTGCTCCAGCAGGTGCCCTACGCACCAGGTGACAATCTGATCGTTGCCGCAGGCAATAAATCCATCACCCCGTCGATGCGGTTTCGGCAGTACATCGGCAATCGCACGTCCCAGGCTCGGTTTTTCCGCAATAAACAAACGCATTGAATCAGCTATTCCTTAACATCAGGGAAACGGAGAGTAACCGGCTCGGCTGTCGGTGTAAATTCAGGGCTATGTTAGCCTGGCAGGCCTGCTGGCGTAAGCATGACGCGCAGTGTTAGCGATCGTTCGCACAGGAACCGTGCAAAAAGCAGGGCTGAGAACGCCCTGCTGCCAGCGGATAAAGAGGATCAGAAATAACGCACGAAAGGCGTGGTGTCAGGCGGGAGAACCGTGGTGCTTGATTTCAGTTGTGGCGTGCCCAGATAGAGGAAGCCGACAATGGCATCCTGCTCCCGGCAGCCAAATGCCTGCCGCACCTGCTCGTCATCGGTCCAGGGACCGCTGCGCCAGATGCCGTTGTAACCCTGCGCGACGGCGGCCATCTGCATTGCCATGACCGCACAGCTGGCTGAGGCAATCTGCTCCCAGCGCGGCACTTTATGATGCTCCTCGCAGTGGGCCACCACCGTGATGATCATCGGGGCGCGAAACGGCGACTGACTTGCTTTGTTAATCGCCTTTTCATCCAGCTGTTTTTCCCGTGCCGCCCGCTCCAGCAGCTGGCTCATCCGGTCGCGCCCCTCTTTTTCCACAATGACGAAGCGCCAGGGTTGCAGGGTGCCATGATCCGGGGCGCGCATGCCCGCCCGCAGGATATTTTCAAGGATCTCACCCGCCGGGGCAGGTTCACTCAGGCGTGAGGCCGAACGACGATTTACCAGTAATTCAAGGGCGTCCATGTTTCTCTCCCGATCTCTGTATTGTTGCCTTCATCTTGGCACAGCCAGATTTTTTGTAACAGTGCGCGGTGATTTCCTGCTGACTTTTAACACGGCGCTCTTTAGGATGAGCTCGTCGGGGAAGCCGGGGCCGCGCGGCGGCCACTTCCTGCTACATATTTATGGAGAGTCTGATGCGCACATTGTGGCGAATAATCGCAGGTCTGTTCCGCTGGAGCTGGCGGGTATTAAATTTTATCAGGGAATTCATTCTGAATATTTTCCTGATTTTGTTGATTGTGGTGGGTGTAGGGATCTGGCTGCAGGTCAGTGGCTCTGGCAGCAGTTCAGCCCCCATTCAGCAGGGCGCACTGAAAGTCGATCTCAGCGGTGTGCTGGTCGATAAACCCTCAGTGAGCAACCGCCTCAGCAAAATTGGCCGTCAGTTACTGGGCGCCAGCAGCGACCGTTTGCAGGAAAACTCCCTGTTTGATGTGGTCGATGCCATTCGCCAGGCGAAAGATGACAGCAACATCAAAGGGATGGTGCTCGATTTACGTGAGTTTGCGGGCGGCGATCAGCCGTCACTGCAATATGTGGGTAAAGCGCTGCGGGAATTTCGTGACAGCGGCAAGCCGATTTATGCCCTGGGCGACAGCTACAGCCAGGCGCAGTACTACCTTGCCAGCTACGCCACCAGAATCTATCTCTCACCGCAGGGCACCGTGGATCTGCACGGTTTCGCCACCAACGGGCTTTATTACAAAACCCTGCTGGAGAAGCTGAAAGTGACCTCGCACGTTTTCCGCGTCGGCACCTACAAATCGGCGGTCGAACCTTTCCTGCGTGATGATATGTCCCCTGCTGCCCGTGACGCAGACAGCCGCTGGATTGGTCAGCTGTGGCAGAACTACCTGAACACCGTGTCGGCGAATCGTCAGATTACGCCGGAACAGCTGTTCCCGGGTGCGGCGGCGATTATTGCCGGGTTGAATGCAGTCAAAGGTGACACCGCGCAATATGCGCTGGATAACAAGCTGGTCGATGTTCTGGACTCGCGCGCGGCGGCCGATCAGGAGCTGGTTAAAACCTTTGGTCTGGATAAGCAGACTAACGATTACCGCAGCGTCAGCATCTATGACTACAGCGTGAAGTCCGCCTCAGCACAGCAGGATGGCAACATCGCCGTGGTGCTGGCCAGCGGTGCCATCATGGATGGTGAAGAGACGCCGGGCAACGTCGGTGGCGACACCACGGCGGCGCAGATCCGTGATGCGCGTCTCGATCCCAAAATCAAAGCGATTATTCTGCGGGTGAACAGCCCGGGCGGCAGCGTCACCGCCTCTGAAGCGATTCGCGAAGAGCTGGCGGCGGCGCAGGCAGCGGGCAAACCGATTGTGGTTTCGATGGGCGGTATGGCCGCATCCGGCGGCTACTGGATCTCAACGCCTGCCAGTTATATCGTGGCGAACCCCAGCACGCTCACCGGCTCGATTGGCATCTTCGGGGTCATCAATACCCTGGAAAACAGCCTGGATAGCATCGGGGTTCACACCGATGGTGTCGCAACCTCGCCGCTGGCGGATATTTCCACCACCAAGGCGCTGCCTGCTGAAGTGCAGCAGCTGATGCAGCTGACCATCGAAAATGGCTACCGCAACTTCGTTGGCCTGGTGGCGAAGTCCCGCCATAAAACGCCGGAACAGATCGATGCGATTGCTCAGGGCCACGTCTGGACCGGCAGCGATGCGAAAGCCAATGGTCTGGTGGATGCGCTGGGTGACTTTGACGATGCGGTGAAGAAAGCGGGTGAGCTGGCCAAAGTCAGCAAGCCGCAGCTGAGCTGGTATCAGGATGAGCCGGGCTTCCTGGATCTGATCCTGGGTCAGATGAATGCCTCAGTGCAGGCCGTGCTGCCTGCCACGCTTAAGGCCTGGCTGCCCGCCCCTATGCTGGATGTGATGAGTGCGATGAAAGCCCAGCCGGGTCTGCTGGACCATCTCAACGATCCGCAGAACCGTTACGCATTCTGCCTCAACTGCGGCGAAGTGCGATAAACCTCGCAGCCCGGCCGCTGGTCGGGCTGCTTTTCCCCGCTATTCCCCTTATACTGCGCGTTTTACGGCAAGTCTGAGTGTTTTCATGCAAAAGAAAAATATCTATGTAGCCTACACGGGCGGGACAATCGGTATGCAGCGTTCGGCGCAGGGCTATATTCCGGTTTCCGGCCACCTGCAACAACAGCTGGCAGACATGCCGGAGTTCCACCGCCCTGAAATGCCTGATTTCACGATTCACGAATATCAGCCGCTGATCGACTCCTCTGACATGACGCCGGAGGACTGGCAGTCTATCGCTGAAGATATCCGCCAGAACTACGATCGCTATGACGGCTTTGTGATCCTGCATGGCACAGACACCATGGCCTTCACCGCCTCCGCGCTCTCATTTATGCTGGAGAATCTGGCCAAGCCGGTTATCGTCACCGGCTCACAGATTCCGCTAGCGGAATTACGCTCGGACGGTCAGCAGAATCTGCTTAACTCCCTTTATGTGGCGGCCAACTATCCGATTAGCGAAGTGTCGCTGTTTTTCAACAACACGCTCTATCGCGGTAACCGGACCACCAAGGCGCATGCCGATGGCTTTAACGCCTTTGCCTCGCCTAACCTTCCGGCGCTGCTGGAAGCGGGCATTCATATCCGCCGCCTTAACACGCCGCCAGCCCCTGCCGGTCAGGGAGAGCTGAAAGTTCACACCATTACCCCGCAGCCGATTGGCGTGGTCACTATCTATCCGGGCATCTCTGCGGATGTGGTGCGTAACTTCCTGCGTCAGCCGGTGAAAGCGCTGATCCTCCGCTCCTATGGCGTAGGTAATGCGCCACAGAACAAAGAGTTTCTGGCTGAACTGCAACAGGCCAGCGAACGTGGCATCGTCGTGGTGAACCTCACCCAGTGTATTTCAGGCAAGGTCAATATGGGCGGCTACGCCACCGGCAATGCGCTGGAGCATGCGGGCGTGATCAGCGGATCGGATCTGACCGTGGAAGCGGCACTGACCAAACTACACTTTTTACTCAGCCAGGATCTCTCTGCCGATCAAATCCGCGCCCGGATGCAGCAGAATCTGCGCGGCGAACTGACCGAAGACTGACTACGGAGCGAATCAGAATGAAGCGGGCACTCATCATTATTGATATACAGAACGATTTTTGCCCCGGCGGCCCGATGGCAGTCCATGAGGGAGACCAGACGGTCGACGTGGCAAATCGCTATGCGCGAGCCTTTCGCGAGAACGGGGAATGCGTGCTGGCCCTGCAGGACTGGCATCCGGCCGACCATGGGAGTTTCGCCTCGGTCTCCGGTGAGCCGGTCTATACCCTGGGTGAGCTGAACGGTCTGGCACAGATCTGGTGGCCCGATCACGGCATACAGGGCTCGGCCGGCGCAGACTTTCACCCCGGCCTGGATCGTTCGCTGTTCGATGCAACCTTCCACAAGGGTCAGGACCAGGATGTCGACAGTTACAGCGCCTTTTTTGACAATGGTCATCGCCGTAAAACCGAGCTGGACAGCTGGCTGCGCGAGCGTGGCATCACTCATCTGGTGATGCTGGGGCTGGCGACCGACTACTGCGTTAAATACAGCGTGCTGGATGCATTGGAGCTGGGTTATCACGTTGAGGTGGTCAAAGAGGGCTGCCGCGGCGTGAATCTGAATCCTGAAGACAGCGAGATCGCCTTTGCGCAGATGACCGCGCAGGGCGCGGTTCTGATTTAAAACAGAGCTGGCAGGACGCCAGCTTTTTTTTAGTGCAGATGAATACGGGTCACATCCGATTCAATGCCGAACTCTTCCTTCAGCTCTTTTTTTGACTTCATCACCATCTCACCCCCTTTGCCGATGGTCATATGCTGCGGCGCATCGTTGTGTCTCGCCTGCCACATCATGACCAGCTGCAGGCAGTTGTCACGCTGTTCCTGGGTCAGGGCCACGCCGTCGGGCCACTTACCGATCTCCACCGCCGTTGCCAGACGCTGATAGACTTCAGGCGTCATTGACGCCAGCATGGCTTCCAGTTGTTCCTTCATCGCCTTTACCCTCTGGTCTGTTCGCCCTGCTCATCGGTGAAATTCAGCGAGGCGGAGTTTACACAGTAGCGTTCGCCGGTAGGCTGCGGACCATCCGGGAAAACATGCCCGAGGTGCGCGTCACAGCTGCCGCAGCGGATCTCCACGCGCTGCATACCGTGAGAGTTGTCTTCGATATAGCGAATCGCCTCATCACTGACCGGCTGATAGAAACTGGGCCAGCCACAGCCTGAGTCATATTTGGTTTCTGACAGAAAAAGGGGCGCTTCACACACCAGACAGTGATAGATGCCCTCCTGCTTGTTGTGCAACAGGGCGCCGCTGTAAGGCGGTTCCGTTCCGCGATGCTGAGTAACGTAGCGCTGCATTTCAGTCAGCTGCGCAATTTTTGCTTCGGGTGCGGTCTCTTTAGCCATTTTAGGATTCCGGGCAGTGCCATTCTGAAAATTTCGTCTATTATTCTAACAAATGATCAACATAACCCGGGTCTTTTTTTGTGCTCACCCTTTCAGTCTGCCCTTCGCAAAGCGGATTTGTGACTTCGATCACCTTTTATCCGGAGCATCCCTATATATTCGGCGATTGATTCAATGAAGCGCGATATCATTGGCGGCGCGCAAGCGGTTGCGCACCGAATAATTCCTCTCAGGCGAATTGATTTGTCGCAACAATTGACACGATTCCGCTTGACGCCTGGTAAGGTTTTTGTAATTTTACAGGCAACCTTTTATTCACTAACAAATAGCTGGTGGAATATATGACTATCAAAGTAGGTATCAACGGTTTCGGCCGTATCGGTCGCATCGTTTTCCGTGCTGCACAGAAGCGTTCTGACATCGAAATCGTTGCTATCAACGACCTGCTGGACGCGGATTACATGGCGTATATGCTGAAGTATGACTCTACTCACGGTCGTTTCGACGGCACCGTAGAGGTTCAGGATGGCGCACTGATCGTAAACGGTAAAAAAATCCGTGTTACTGCTGAGCGTGACCCGGCTAACCTGAAGTGGGATGAAGCAGGCGTTGACGTTGTTGCAGAAGCAACCGGTATCTTCCTGACCGACGAAACCGCACGCAAACACATCACCGCAGGTGCTAAGAAAGTCGTTCTGACCGGTCCATCTAAAGATGACACCCCAATGTTTGTTCGTGGTGCAAACTTCGACAAATATGAAGGCCAGGATATCGTTTCTAACGCATCCTGTACCACTAACTGCCTGGCACCGCTGGCAAAAGTCATCAACGACAAGTTTGGTATCGTTGAAGGCCTGATGACCACCGTTCACGCGACCACTGCTACGCAGAAAACCGTTGATGGCCCGTCTCATAAAGACTGGCGCGGCGGCCGCGGCGCATCGCAGAACATCATCCCTTCATCAACTGGCGCAGCGAAAGCCGTTGGTAAAGTTCTGCCAGAGCTGAACGGCAAACTGACCGGTATGGCGTTCCGCGTTCCAACCCCTAACGTTTCCGTTGTTGACCTGACCGTGCGTCTGGAAAAAGCGGCATCTTACAAAGAAATCTGTGCTGCGATTAAAGCTGCTGCAGAAGGCGAGATGAAAGACGTTCTGGGCTACGTTGAAGATGACGTGGTTTCTACCGACTTCAACGGCGAAGTCCTGACTTCTGTGTTTGACGCTAAAGCGGGTATCGCGCTGAACGACAACTTTGTGAAACTGGTTTCCTGGTATGACAACGAAACTGGCTACTCAAACAAAGTTCTCGACCTGATTGCACTGGTTTCTGCTAAATAAGACAGCCAGACCTCAGTGAGAATAAGGGCGACTTCGGTCGCCCTTTTTTTGATCCGCACAGGAAGGAATCGAACATGCAAGACAAACTGTTTTCTCTGCCGGTGGTCACGCAGATCTCCCCTTACCTCTCGCAGCGCCAGGTGGGTGAATTACCGACCATTGTTGTCAGCCATCCTAAAGTCCGGGCGGCGATTACGCTGCAGGGCGCACACCTGATCGCCTGGCAACCCAGCGGTGAAAAGCCGGTGCTCTGGCTGA
Organism: Pantoea anthophila; assembly: GCF_026104315.1. NCBI lineage: Bacteria > Pseudomonadati > Pseudomonadota > Gammaproteobacteria > Enterobacterales > Erwiniaceae > Pantoea > Pantoea anthophila. The sequence continues at coordinate 1,789,199 of NZ_CP110473.1, read as the reverse complement.
GTGATAAGAGCCTCTTCTCACCGGGTAAAGCCATTCGCGGCGGCGTGCCGATCTGCTGGCCCTGGTTTGGCCCCGCTGGTGAACCGGCACACGGTTTTGCCCGGGTTCAGCCGTGGAAGCTGACCGCGCATGACGAAAATGACGAGGGGGTGATGCTGACGCTGGTGCTGGAGAGCAATCCCCAGACGCTGAAACTCTGGCCACATGAGTTCACGCTGATTGCCCGCTTCCGTCTGGGTGAGCATTGCGAAATTGAGCTTGAAGCCTATGGTGATTATGAGGCCACGGCGGCGTTGCACAGCTACTTCAGCGTGAGCGATATCAGCGGTGTAGAGGTCTCCGGTCTCGGCAACAGCTATATCGATAAAGTGAACAACGGCGAGACCGGCAGCAGCGGCGGCAGACAGCGTTATCCAGGCCGCATCGACCGCATCTTCACCGCGCCGGAAGATTGCTCGGTGATTCATGACACAGCGGGTCAGCGTCAGGTCGAGGTTTATCATCACCATCATAGTGACGTTGTCACCTGGAACCCCGGCGTAGAACTCTCCTGTAGCATGGCCGATATGGCGAATGAGGGTTATAAAACGATGGTCTGCGTGGAAACCGCGCGCATCAGTAAACCGCTACGCAGTGCGGGCGAGAAACCGGCACGGCTGGCCACGACGTTCCGTCTGAAAAAGAAAGCCGCCGCCAGCGACAAGGCTATCGGCTAAACGATATCCAGCGGTAATTTATGCTGCGGTGCAGGCCAGGCGCGATCGATAAGCTGCAGCTCTTCGTCGGTCAGCACCACCTCCAGCGCCGCAGCATTCTCCTGCACGTGGGCCACAGAGCTGGCTTTAGGGATAGCGATCACGCCAGGCTGACGAATCACCCACGCCAGCAGAAGCTGCGCCACGCTGATGCCCTTCTGCTGTGCAATCTGAGTCAGCAGAGGATCGGTAAAGAGCGTATCCCGCAGCCGACCCGCCTGCGCCAGGGGACAGTAGGCCATCACCGGCACGCCCCGCTGCTGACAGGCTGGCAACAGATCAAACTCAATACCGCGTGACGCCAGATGGTAGAGAACCTGATTGGTCGAACAGTGCTCCCCATTGGGTTCGTCCCACAGTTCGGCCATGTCATCTGTATCGAAGTTTGACACCCCCCAGAAACGAATCTTGCCCTGCTGCTGCAGCGTTTCCATCGCGCGCAGTGTCTCTTCCAGTGGAATATTTCCGCGCCAGTGCAGCAGGTAGAGGTCGAGGTAATCTGTCTGTAACCGGCGCAGACTGCGCTCGCAGGCTTCAATCGCATCCGAGTGACCAGCATTCCAGGGATAGACTTTGGAGACCAGCAGGGCCTGATCGCGGCGGCCGCGCAGCGCCTCACCGACGACCTCTTCCGCGCCGCCATCCGCATACATTTCGGCCGTATCGATGAGCCGTAACCCGCATTCGAGTCCGGCCTGCAGGGCAGCGACTTCACGGGCACGCTGCGACGGATTTTCACCCATAAACCAGCTGCCCTGACCGATAACCGGCAGCGAGGCATGGCCGGCAAACGTCATTCTGTTGCGCATTCTCTTCCCTTACCCCATTAAGGGGCCCTGTAAAAGAACAGAGGGCGGTAAACGCCCTCTTTTAGTGCATAATCAGAAGCTGTAGCTGACGCCGGTCCAGACCGTCGCCTGCCCGCTTTTATCAATCATCGGGCTGTCTTTGATTTCGCTGTCGAAGCGGGTGTAACGCCCTACTACTCCGACGTTCCACTGCGTGTCAATCTGATAGCTGGCGCTCAACTCAACATAAGGTGACCAGCTGTCATCCGGATTATAACGACTGATGCCGGTCCGGGCGCTCTCATGACCGGAGACACCGTAGTAATAACGGTTCTGATTGGCACTGTTCCACATAGCACCGATGCCTGGCGTCAGGCTGAAGTCGCCCATCTGGAAGCGATAGAGATAGGTCAGGTCCCAGATGACACCGTTGCTGTTGTTCAGCACATCACCCAGCAACGCGGTGCGGACAATCCCCCAGTCCGCCGTGTGACGGTAAGTGGCACCGCCCATCAGCGTCATGCGGCGCTTATCCAGTCCTTTCATATCGCCCAGATCGTTGTCGCTGGGTTTGTACTCCTGCGGTGACCCCAACAGGGTCAGCGACAGCTGATTCTGCGGATCTTTCCACAGGTAGTAACCGCCCTGCAGGCTGCGGAACCAGAAGTTTTCACCTTCGTAGTTGATCACCGGAACCGGAAGATACCGGTCCTGTCCGCCGCGATACGGTGACTCTGCATAGATGACCGATGCCCCCAGAGAAAGCGGATCGGCACTCGCCTGCCCGGTGAGTAAATAACAGGGCAGAAGGGCAACAAGCGTCTTAAATTTGAATTGGTTCACAATTTATTCATTCCATAAATATAACAATCAAACCCTAAGTCTAACGGTTTTTTACCGCTGGATTAACTTATATCAAAATCCTTTAAGTCAGTTACCGATGCAGGTGGCATTAAAGGTTAAAAGTACGTTAAGTTAATGCTTCAGTCAGTTGAACCCATCTCACAACAAATCAAAATTGCCGTTGATCTTCCCCGCATTCACGCAAACCCACGGAGGAAATTTCTTAGAAGCCATCTACAGTTAGAAGTAACAGCAAAGAGTTTGGACGAGCAGAGTAACCACAAACGTTGTGTATCCCGATAAAAAAGATCAGGTTGGCATAAGGGTTGCTGTACTCAACAGAGAATATCTTCCGGGAGCTGCTACAAGCCTCTAATTACGCTCCTTACCTGTGCTAAAAACGAAAGGACGGGCATCGCTATGAATATATTCGATCACTATCGTCAGCGTTATGAAGCTGCCAAGGACGAAGAGTTCACACTGCAGGAATTTCTTGCCATCTGTAAGCAGGATCGCAGTGCATACGCCAACGCTGCAGAACGACTGTTAATGGCTATCGGAGAGCCGGTAATGGTCGACACTGCTCAGGAGCCACGCCTTTCCAGAATATTCTCCAATCGTGTGATGGGACGCTATCCGGCGTTTGAGGAGTTTTACGGTATGGAGGAGGCAATTGAACAGATTGTCTCCTATCTGAAACATGCCGCCCAGGGTCTGGAAGAGAAGAAACAGATTCTCTATCTGCTCGGCCCGGTCGGTGGCGGTAAATCGTCACTGGCGGAGCGACTCAAGTCGCTGATGCAGCGGGTGCCCATCTATGTGCTGAGCGCTGACGGCGAGCGCAGTCCAGTGAACGATCACCCCCTCTGCCTGTTTAATCCGCAGGAAGATGCGCACATCCTTGAGAAAGAGTATGGCGTTCCGCGTCGTTACCTGGGCACCATCATGTCGCCGTGGGCCGCTAAACGGCTACACGATTTCGGTGGCGATATCTCCCGCTTTAAGGTGGTAAAAGTCTGGCCATCCATCCTGGAACAGCTGGCCATCGCGAAAACCGAACCGGGTGATGAGAACAACCAGGATATCTCCGCACTGGTGGGTAAAGTGGACATCCGTAAACTGGAGAACCACGCGCAGAACGATCCGGATGCTTATGGTTACTCCGGTGCCCTCTGCCGCGCCAACCAGGGGATTATGGAGTTCGTGGAGATGTTTAAAGCGCCGATCAAGGTGCTGCATCCGTTACTGACCGCCACTCAGGAGGGGAACTACAACGGCACCGAAGGAATTTCGGCGCTGCCCTTCAACGGCATCATTCTGGCGCACTCTAACGAATCCGAATGGGTCACCTTCCGCAACAACAAAAACAACGAGGCGTTCCTTGACCGTGTCTACATCGTTAAGGTGCCTTACTGCCTGCGCGTCTCTGAAGAGATCAAGATTTATGACAAGCTGCTGAACCACAGTGAGCTGGCTACCTCGCCCTGTGCGCCTGGCACGCTGGAAACGCTGGCCCGCTTCTCCATCCTGTCGCGTCTGAAAGATCCGGAGAACTCCAGCATCTACTCCAAAATGCGGGTCTACGATGGTGAAAGCCTGAAAGATACCGACCCGAAAGCGAAGTCGTGGCAGGAGTATCACGATTACGCTGGTGTGGATGAGGGAATGAACGGCCTGTCGACCCGCTTTGCCTTTAAGATTCTGTCGCGGGTGTTTAACTTTGACCACACAGAAGTGGCGGCTAACCCGGTCCATCTCTTCTATGTGCTGGAGCAGCAGATTGAACGTGAGCAGTTCCCGCAGGAGCAGGCTGAGAAGTACCTTGAGCACCTTAAAGGCTATCTGATTCCTAAGTATGCTGAGTTCATCGGCAAGGAGATTCAGACCGCCTATCTGGAATCCTACTCTGAATATGGTCAGAACATCTTTGACCGCTACGTTACTTACGCCGACTTCTGGATTCAGGATCAGGAGTACCGCGATCCCGATACCGGACAGCTGTTCGATCGTGAATCGCTCAACGCGGAGCTGGAGAAGATTGAGAAGCCCGCCGGGATCAGTAACCCGAAAGATTTCCGTAACGAGATCGTGAACTTCGTGCTGCGTGCCAGGGCACACAATAACGGTCGTAATCCGAACTGGACCAGTTATGAGAAATTACGCACCGTCATCGAGAAAAAGATGTTCTCGAACACGGAAGAGTTACTGCCGGTCATCTCGTTCAACACCAAGACCTCTACCGATGAGCAGAAAAAGCATGATGATTTTGTCGATCGCATGATGGAAAAAGGCTATACCCGCAAACAGGTTCGCCTGCTCTGTGAGTGGTATCTGCGAGTGCGCAAGTCGTCCTGATAAGAGTCTGTAAGCATGCCGGGTTGTCAGACCGGCACCACAGGTCGGGTTCGCCCGGCCTGCTTACAATGCAGTTTGGAGGAATACCATGGCCTATTTCATCGATCGCCGGCTGAACGGCAAAAACAAGAGCGCGGTCAACCGCCAGCGCTTCTTGCGCCGTTACAAGTCACAAATCAAGCAGTCGATCTCCGAGGCCATCAATAAACGCTCGGTGACCGACGTCAGCAGCGGTGAGTCTGTCTCAATCCCGATTGACGACATCAATGAGCCGATCTTCCATCAGGGACGGGGCGGAAATCGCCATCGGGTCCATCCGGGTAACGACCATTTTGTGCAGAATGACCGCATCGAACGGCCTCAGGGTGGTGGAGGCGGTGGCGGCAGTGGTCAGGGCAATGCCAGTCAGGATGGTGAAGGTCAGGATGAGTTTGTCTTTCAGATCTCGAAAGATGAGTATCTCGACCTGCTGTTTGAAGACCTCGCCCTGCCTAACCTGCGCCGCAACCAGCATCGTCAGCTGAACGAGTATAAGACCCACCGGGCGGGTTTTACCTCTAACGGCGTACCCGCCAATATCAGCGTGGTGCGCTCGCTGCAGAACTCGCTGGCGCGGCGTACGGCGATGACGGCGGGCAAACGCCGGATGCTGCACGAACTGGAAGAGACGCTTCTGCAGGTGGAGAACACCGAACCGGCACAGCTGCTGGAGGAGGAGCGGCTGCGCAAAGAGATTGCCGAATTGCGGGCCCGCATTGAGCGGGTGCCCTTTATCGACACCTTCGACCTGCGCTACAAAAACTTTGAGAAGCGCCCGGAGCCCTCCAGCCAGGCGGTGATGTTCTGTCTGATGGATGTCTCCGGCTCCATGGATCAGGCAACCAAGGATATGGCGAAACGCTTCTATATCCTGCTCTACCTGTTCCTGAGCCGCACCTACAAGAATGTCGATGTAGTCTATATCCGTCACCACACCCAGGCCAAAGAGGTGGACGAGCAGGAGTTCTTCTACTCGCAGGAGACGGGCGGAACCATCGTCTCCAGTGCGCTGAAACTGATGGATGAGGTGGTGAAGGATCGCTATGACCCGGCGCAGTGGAACATCTATGCGGCGCAGGCGTCCGATGGTGATAACTGGGCCGACGATTCGCCCCTCTGTCATGAGATTCTGGCGAAGCACATTCTGCCGGTGGTGCGCTATTACAGTTATATCGAAATCACCCGCCGTGCCCATCAGACGCTGTGGCGTGAATATGAGCATCTGCAGGCGATGTTCGACAACTTTGCGATTGAGCACATCCGTGAACCGGAAGATATCTATCCGGTGTTTCGTTCACTGTTTCACAAACAGGCCACGGAAGCCTGATTCGCAGACATTGCAGAGTGACGCTCTTTTTTACGCGAAGCCGGTTAACCACCGGCTTTTTTTTATCAGCTGAATAACCTGTTAAAACAACCTGTTTTCCTCCCCTTGCCTGCCAACCCCCTCATTCTTCACATTAATCTGATACCGTATACGTTTAAGCAATTCGTATAATGTGCATTTTCACAATGACAACTCCTTGATAAACCATTATCTTTCAGAGATAGCATGGACATTTATCACCGCTTGGGCATCGCACCGTCATATCTCAGGAGACCGGGTTTGAACCACACTATCGTCTACAGTCTGTTTATCATCGGTTCCGTGCTGGTCGCATCGAGCATTCTGCTCAGCTCTTTCTCATCCAGGCTGGGCATTCCTATTCTGGTCATCTTCCTTGCGCTGGGTATGCTGACCGGGGTCGATGGTATCGGAGGCATCGCCTTTGATAACTATCCGGCGGCCTATCTGATTTCCAACCTGGCGCTGGCCATTATCCTGCTGGATGGTGGTATGCGCACCAAAGCCAGCTCGTTTAAGGTCGCGCTGGGGCCCGCGCTGTCACTGGCCACCATCGGCGTCATGATCACCGCCGGCTTAACCGGTGTGGTTGCCGCCTGGTTGTTTAAGCTGGATATGATGCAGGGATTCCTGATTGGCGCGATTATCGGCTCCACGGATGCCGCCGCGGTCTTCTCCCTGCTGGGTGATAAGGGCCTGAACGAGCGCGTCAGCTCGACACTGGAAATCGAGTCCGGCAGCAACGACCCGATGGCGGTGTTTCTGACCATCACCCTGATTGAGATGATCGAACAGGGCCGCAGCGGACTTGACTGGATGTTTCTGGTGCACCTGGTGCAGCAGTTCGGCCTGGGGATCGTGCTGGGCCTGGGCGGTGGCTGGGCGCTGCAGCAGCTGATTAACCGCATCAGCCTGGCGGGTGGCCTCTATCCGCTGCTGGCGCTGAGTGGCGGCATTCTGGTGTTTGCGCTGACCACCGTACTGGAGGGCAGCGGCATCCTGGCGGTCTATCTGTGCGGCTTTTTACTCGGCAACAGTCCGATTCGCAACCGCCACGGTATTCTGCAGACCTTTGATGGTATGGCATGGCTGAGCCAGATTGGCATGTTCATTGTGCTGGGGCTGCTGGTCACCCCTTCCGACTTGTGGCACATCGCCGTGCCGGCGATGATCCTCTCACTGTGGCTGATTCTGGTGGCGCGCCCCCTGTCGGTGTTTGTTGGCCTGCTGCCGTTCCGCAGTTTTACCACCCGTGAACGCTTCTTTATCAGCTGGGTCGGATTACGTGGAGCGGTGCCGATTATTCTGGCGGTGTTCCCGATGATGGCCGGATTAGAAAACGCCTCGCTCTATTTCAACATCGCCTTCTTTGTGGTGCTGGTCTCGCTGATGTTGCAGGGAACCTCGCTGGGCTTTGCGGCAAAAAAAGCCAAGGTGGTGGTGCCGCCGACGGCCTCCCCCATCAGCCGTATCGGTCTGGATATCCATCCGGAGAATCCGTGGGAGCAATTTGTTTATCAGCTCAGCGCCGACAAGTGGTGTATTGGAGCTGCGCTGCGCGATCTGAAGATGCCGCGCGAGACCCGCATCGCTGCCCTGTTTCGTGACAATGTGCTGATGCATCCCAACGGCGGGACACGCCTCAGAGAGAACGATGTGATCTGCGTGATTGGCCGTGAGCGCGATCTGCCAGCCCTGGGCAAAATGTTCAGTCAGTCGCCGCCGGTTTCGCTCGACCAGCGGTTCTTTGGTGACTTTATTCTGGATGCAGAAGCACGCCTGCGCGACGTCGCGCAGATCTACGGACTGGAACTGGATGAGAGCACCAACGATCAGCAGTCGCTGGGGCAGCTGATGCTGGGCATGCTGGGTGGCGCGCCGGTGGTCGGGGATCAGGTTGAATGGAATGAGCTGACCTGGACCGTGGCGGAAAAAGAGGATAATCGTATCGTGAAAATTGGTGTCCGGCCGGCAGAAGAGAAGGAATAATCCTAATCATTCAGCCACGTTATTTTCTGTTGATACGCTAAGCTTACAGCTCTGTGCCAAAAAAACGGGAGAAATGAATGGGACACGTGGTTAAAATTGGTCGTTATGAGATTGTTGATGCCGATCTTGACGGTGAGCACCCTGACACCGTCAGTATTCCCTGTCACACCAATCCCGGCTTAATTACCCAACTCGACGGCTGGGATCGCGATACCAGCGTACCGGCGTGGATTGATGGAAAACCGGTGGATCTGCAGATTGGTCATTATGATAAAGAGCAGGACCGCTGGATTTTAAAAAGACCCGCCTGATGCCTTATCACTACCGCCAGTCGCGAGATTTGGCGGTAATTCCTAAAAAGCGTCTTAAACAGTTTAGTTATAACTGCACCCCTGCTTATTTTATCCTTATATTACATGGCGTTAGCCGTTTAAAACTTTAATCACTTTTGTTGTTTTCAGATTTTTTCCGTATTAACGCCGTCAAATATCTCCTGCATACTCATTCTCAATGCTGCAACATTTCGTGAGTACCATCACGCTTTAATCTTCATCTTTTTTGCAGCTGTACTGGCTTTACTGACTGCAACAGACTGAAAATTATTTTTTAATTTTTCGGTGGCTCACTCCTGAGCGCGTCCCTGATTCTGGTCAGGCCATCTTTTACTTAAGAAAGAGAGCAGGTTTTATGGCAAGTACATTGATAATGAATAGCCCGAGCCGCTCATGGAGCGGCACGCGTAAAAATATCATCGTGAAATTCGCCCTGAGCTTTTCCGATCTGATTGCACTCAACCTCGCATTATTTTTATCCGCCGCAACCATTCAGGGTATTTGGGGCGAGCTGGATACGTTTATTCCCCCGCATCAGATCGAATACCGTTTTGTGGCGCAGTTTATTATGTCCGTGATGTGCACCGGCTGGTTCTGGGTTCGTCTGCGTCACTACACCTATCGCAAACCCTTCTGGTTCGAGCTGAAGGAGATTGTGAAAACGCTGTTTGTTTTCTCACTGCTCGACCTCGCGCTGATCGCGTTTTCGAAATGGGACTTCTCCCGCATGGTGTGGGTTTTCAGCTGGACATATGCCCTGCTGCTGCTGCCGCTGATGCGAACGCTGGTCAAACGCGCCATTAACCGGGCGGGCCAGTGGCAGAAAGAGACCATCATCATCGGCTCCGGCCGCAACGCTACCGAAGCCTATGCCGCCCTGCAGAGTGAGGAGATCCTGGGCTACAACGTACAGGCCTTTATCTCTGTCGACGATGAGCCCTCTCAGCAGAGCGTCAATGGCGTGCCAGTGATCACCTGGAAAGACATTAACTGGCAGACCATTGACCGCGACAACGTGCAGTTTATTGTGGCCATGGAGTATGAGCAGCAGCCGATGCGTGACCGCTGGCTGAAATTCCTGTCGAAGATGAACTGCCGTTCGGTTTCCGTTATCCCGACACTGCGCGGCGTGCCGCTCTACGGCACCGACATGTCCTTTATCTTCAGTCATGAAGTGATGATCCTGCGTGTCAGCAACAACCTGGCGAAGCACTCTTCGCGCTTCCTGAAGCGGACCTTTGATATTGTCGTCGCCTCCATGCTGCTGCTGTTCCTCGGCCCGATCTTCGCCCTGCTCTGCTTTATGGTGAAGCGCGATGGCGGCAATGCGATTTATGGGCATGAGCGCGTGGGTCAGGATGGCAAAAAATTCAAATGTCTGAAATTCCGTTCCATGGTGACCAACTCTAAAGAGGTGCTGGAGAAGCTGCTGGCGACCAGTGAAGAAGCCCGAATGGAGTGGGACAAAGATTTTAAACTGAAGAATGACCCGCGCATTACCCGTATCGGTGGCTTCCTGCGTAAAACCAGCCTCGACGAGTTACCGCAGCTGTGGAACGTGATCCGCGGTGAGATGAGCCTGGTCGGCCCGCGCCCGGTGATTGAGGCGGAGCTGGAGCGTTACGCCGGCGATGTGGATTACTACCTGATGGCCAAGCCCGGCATGACCGGCCTGTGGCAGGTCAGCGGACGCAACGATATCGACTACGATACCCGCGTCTACTTTGACTCCTGGTATGTGAAAAACTGGGCACTCTGGACCGATATTGCCATTCTGTTTAAAACCGCAGGCGTCGTGTTACGTCGCGACGGCGCTTACTGAGTTAAAGCCGCGATGCCTGTAAAAAGCAGGCATCGCACTTTCCGCACAGCTTACGCTTTCTTTTTCCCCTCTGAATCATTACCCTCTTCGGCTCGTTTTTTAACAGAACGTTTACCCTCTGGTTGTTATGCAAAAATTTACTTTATTGTTATTGAGCCTGGTGCTGCTGGCACCCTTAGGCATCGACCTCTATTTGCCCACGCTGCCGCAGATTGCTGAAGGGCTGAATACCCCGGTCAGTCTGGTGCAGACCACCATTCCTCTCTTTCTGCTGGTAATGGGGCTGGGACAACTGGTGACCGGGCCGCTGGTGGACAATTATGGCCGTAAGCCCATCGCCCTGCTGGGGCTGGCGCTCTACATCGCCGGCAGTGTGATTGCCGCCACCGCCACCTCCTTCCCGCTGTTCGTGATTGCCCGTCTGGTGCAGGGCTGCGGCGTCTGCTGTAGCGCGGTGGTCGCCTTCAGCGGCGTGCGTGACCGCCTCAGTGGCGATGCCGCTGCCCGCGCTTACGGCTTTCTGAATGGCGCACTGAACATTGTCCCGGCGCTGGCCCCGCTGCTGGGCGGCCTGCTGGCCAGCGCCTTCGGCTGGCGCGCGCCCTTCTGGTTCCTCTGCGCCTATGGTGTGGTGATTACGCTACTGGTGCTGATCGGCCTGCCCGAGACGCGTCCGGCAGATACCCTGCGGGTAAAAGGCTTACCGGTGAAGCAGTACGCCGCTATCCTGCGTCAGCCACGCTTTCTGGCGTTTGCGTTCGCCAATGCCGGTGCACTGGGCATGGTGCTGACCTACGTATCGCTGGCACCTCAGGTGCTGATGACCGAAGGCGGGCTGACGCCGATCCAGTTCTCCTTTGCTTTTGGCGCAAATGGTTTCTGGATCATGTTTGTCAGCATGTTCGTCAATAAAGCGATTCGTAAAGCGGGCCGGCCTTTCTGCCTGGCGATGGGATTCTTCACCATGCTGCTGGGCGCGGTGCTGCTGGTTGCCGGGATGCAGATCTTCCCGGCGGCGATGCAGACGCACTGGGCGCTCTACATGTTTCCGGTGGCGGTTTCTGTTGCTGGTCTGGCCTTCACCGTTGGCCCGGCCACCAGCTATGCGCTGGAGCCTTACCAGCAGCAGGCGGGTGTGGCGTCGGCGTTACAGGGATTTATTCAGATGGCGGGCGGTGCCGCAGGCAGCCTGATTGTTGTCACACTGCCGGTGGCGGAGAAGCTGTCACTGAGTCTGATGATGCTGCTGGGTGCAGCGCTGGCCTTTATCGCCTGGCGCTGCAGCAGAAAAATGCGCGGCAGTCTGACCGCGCTTAGCTGAGGGTGACCGGAACGCGGGGTGCCAGCGCACACATCAGCTCGTACCCTACCGTTCCGGCTGCTTCCGCCACCTGATCGATTTTCACCTGCTCGCCCCACAGCTCAACCGCTGAGCCGATTCCCGCCTGGGGACAGGGGGTCAGATCCACCGTGATCATATCCATCGACACCGCGCCGACGACCTGGGTCATCACGCCGTCAACGCAGACGGGGGTGCCGGTCGGGGCATGCCGTGGATAGCCGTCGGCATAACCACAGGCGACCACGCCAATCCGCTGCGCGGCGCTGGCATGATAGCGGTAGCCGTAGCCGACCCCGGCGCCCGCCTGCAGCTGCTGCACGGCGATAATCTCACTACTTAACGTCATCACCGGTTTCAGGCCGCTGCCCGCGATATCCTGCCAGTCGCCGCTGGGTGACGCACCATAGAGCACGATACCCGGGCGAACCCAGTCGAAATGCGCTTCGGGATGCCACAGCGTACAGGCGGAGTTGGAGAGCGACCGCGGACAGTTGAGTCCTTCTGCCGCCTGCTCAATGCGCTGCATGGGCGCAATCAGTCCCTCGGGGTTTTCGGCGTCGGCAAAATGCGCCATCAGCGTCATCTCGCCTGTGTTGCTCAGCGCACGCAGGCTCTGCCAGGCCCCGCTGACCTGCTCCGGGCGAAAACCGAGCCGGTTCATCCCGCTGTTGACCTTAAGATAGATATCCACCGGCGCTGAGAGTCTGGCGTTCGCCAGCGCTTTGATCTGCCAGTTACTGTGAACGCTGGTGGTCAGGCGATAGCGGTCGATCAACTGCAAATCTTCCGGCCTGAAAAAGCCTTCCAGCAGCAGAATCGGTTTGTTCCAGCCGCGCTCGCGCAGCAGGATCGCCTCTTCCATATTGAGCAGCGCGAAGCCATCGGTGTCAGATAGCGGCTCGCGTACCCGATCTATACCGTGGCCGTAAGCGTTGGCTTTAACCACTGACCAGACGCGGGATGCGGGGGCGGCCTGGCGCACGATAGCCAGGTTATGACGTAACGCCTCCGGGTTGATGGTCGCGACAATCGGACGTGACATCCTCTCTCTCCCTGAATACTTAACGAGTTGCGCTGGCGTTACGCAGCGGCGATGAGGTCGCCGCGAAACCAGGTAAGTAGCGGAATACCGCTAAGTCATCCGCCGCAATCGCCGGCGTTTTACCGGAGATCAGATCGGCCAGTAACTGTCCTGAACCACACGCCATCGTCCAGCCCAGCGTTCCGTGACCGGTGTTGAGCCAGAGATTAGAGATGGGGGTGGCGCCGACAATTGGCGTACCGTCTGGCGTCATCGGACGTAAACCGGTCCAGAAACTCGCCTGTGCAAGATGACCGCCCTCAGGATAGAGATCACTGACTACCATCTCCAGCGTTTCCCGCCGCGCTTCGGTCAGTTTGGTGTTAAAACCAACAATCTCTGCCATCCCGCCAACGCGGATACGATCGTCAAACCGGGTCACCGCCACTTTGTAGGTTTCATCGAGGATGGTGGAAACCGGTGCGGCGTCGGGATTTTTGATTGGAATGGTGAGTGAATAACCCTTGAGCGGGTAGACCGGGATGCTCAGAACGTTCTTCAGCAGCGCCGTGGAGTAAGAGCCAAAGGCCACCACATAGCTGTCTGCTTTGATGATCTCATCACCGCACTTCACGCCATAAATGCGATTTCCGTCGCGCAGCAGATGATCGACCGGGGTGTTGAAGCGGAATACCACGCCCGCCTCTTCAGCCATTTTGGCCAGCCGCTGGGTAAAGAGCTGACAGTCGCCGGTTTCATCGTTGGGGAGACGTAATCCGCCGGTGAGTTTATGCCGGGTTGCCGCCAGTGCAGGTTCCACACGTGACAGCTCATCGGCCTGCAGCAGTTCATAAGGCACCCCCGCGTCACGCAGCACCGCAATATCCTTGCTGGCGCTGTCGAACTGTTGCTGGGTGCGGAACAGCTGCAGCGTTCCGCCCTGCCGGCCTTCATAGGCGATGCCGGTTTCACTCCGCAGCGCTTTCAGGCAGTCCCGGCTGTATTCGGCAATCCGCACCATGCGGCTTTTATTCTGCTGATAGTGGTTGATGTCGCAGTTGCGCAGCATGTGCCACATCCACTCCAGCTGAAAGCTGCTGCCATCCAGCCGGATAGCCAGCGGCGCGTGGCGCTGGAACATCCACTTGACCGCTTTCAGCGGCACGCCTGGCGCGGCCCAGGGGGCGGCATAACCTGGCGAGATCTGACCGGCATTGCCCGCGCTGGTTTCCATCGCCGCGGCAGGCTGACGATCGATGACGGTGACCTGATGTCCGGCTCGCGCCAGATACCAGGCACTGGCTACGCCGACAACCCCACTTCCAAGAATCACTACGTGCATAGTTTCCCCATCCAACGTCTAAAAGCATAATTCACTGTTCAGAAGATGATAGTCAGCGGATCACCGCAGCGGACACCACCCCGAAATCACAGCATCCATTTCACATCTTTTTCACTTTTCAGGTAACTAAAATCTTGCTGCACGATGAATTTCAGCGCTTTATGCGCCTTATTCCTTAAACGCAGAAATAAATGACAACAAAGGCAGTTAAATCTGCGCATGGCAGGAGAATCATTCAACCTCATACATTCCACTTATAAACAGGATTTTATCCTGCCATCTGGCGCATTGGTCGAATTAAAAACGGTTAAATTCCCTGTTGCCTCACACTTAATGATTTTGTGCCAAAGATTTCATTTGAGTTCGCATTTCGGATAGGCGACAGTGGGCTATCATTGTTGTGTTCGCTCAGTTTTTTTCGGGTTCCCTTTTTCAGGATGAAGCCTTAAATAACCAGAACGGGTTGTCTTTCGGGTCAGCCGGTTTGCCACAAAGAGGTGCGCTATGACGACAATCTTTGACGAAGCCATCAGAGACAGCAAACGACTCAATGACGGACCAGACTGGACATTCGAACTGCTTGATGTCTACTTAGCGGAGATCGACCGCGTCGCGAAGCTCTACCGTCTGGATACCTACCCGCACCAAATCGAAGTGATTACCTCTGAACAGATGATGGATGCCTATTCCAGCGTCGGCATGCCAATCAACTATTCACACTGGTCATTCGGCAAAAAGTTTATCGAAACCGAGCAGCGCTATAAGCACGGTCAGCAGGGCCTGGCCTATGAGATTGTCATCAACTCCAATCCCTGCATCGCCTACCTGATGGAAGAGAACACCATGACCATGCAGGCGCTGGTGATGGCACATGCCTGTTATGGTCATAACTCTTTCTTCAAAAATAACTACCTGTTCCGCAGCTGGACGGATGCCGGATCGATTGTCGATTACCTGCTGTTTGCCAAAAACTATATCAGTGACTGCGAAGAGCGCTATGGCGTTGAAGAGGTGGAGCGGCTGCTCGACTCCTGCCACGCCTTAATGAATTATGGCGTGGATCGCTATAAACGCCCGCAGAAGATCTCCCTGCAGCAGGAGAAAGCCCGCCAGAAAAGCCGGGAAGAGTATCTGCAGAGTCAGGTGAACACGCTCTGGCGCACGCTGCCGCGGCGTGAAAAAGAGGCGGTCACGTTCGAAGCCGCACGCTATCCTTCTGAGCCGCAGGAGAACCTGCTCTATTTCATGGAGAAGAATGCGCCGCTGCTGGAGCCGTGGCAGCGTGAGATCCTGCGCATTGTGCGCAAGGTGAGCCAGTATTTCTATCCGCAGAAGCAGACTCAGGTGATGAATGAGGGCTGGGCAACCTTCTGGCACTACACCATCCTTAATCACCTCTATGATGAAGGCAAAGTGTCGGAACGCTTCATGATGGAGTTTCTGCACAGCCATACCAATGTGGTCTATCAGCCGCCCTATAACAGCCAGTGGTATAACGGCATTAACCCCTATGCTCTGGGCTTCGCGATGATGCAGGATATCAAGCGTATCTGTCAGTCCCCTACCGAAGAGGATCGCTACTGGTTCCCGGATATTGCGGGTTCTGACTGGCTGGATACGCTCCATTTTGCGATGCGTGAGTTTAAGGATGAGAGCTTCATCAGCCAGTTCCTGTCGCCGAAGGTGATGCGCGACTTCCGGCTGTTTACCGTGCTGGATGATGACCGCAACAACTATCTCGAAATCGCCGCCATTCACGATGAGGCCGGCTATCGGGCGATTCGCCAGCAGCTCTCTGCCCAGTACAACCTGAGTAATCTCGAACCCAATATTCAGGTTTATAATGTCGATCTGCGTGGTGACCGTTCGCTGACCCTGCGCTATGTACCGCAGAGCCGCACGCCGCTGGACAAGAGCCGCCGCGAAGTGCTGAAGCACGTGCATCGGCTGTGGGGATTTGATGTGATTCTGGAGCAACAGAATGAGGATGGCAGCGTTGAGCTGCTGGACCGTAACCCGCCGCGAAATACCTCACTCTGACCGCATAAAAAACCGGACGCGATGTCCGGTTTTTTTTATCGTTTATTGCCGAGATCGTCAGGCAGATTCTTCTGCATGCTGTGCCAGATTTCACCGCTGCGGCGACCGTAGTTGCGCACCACCTCCACAATCTCATCCTGTCCCGGCGATGTGTCACACAGCGCCAGCAGCGTCAGATAAAAATCACGCGCCACCTGACGGGCTTCGGGATTTGAGAAGTAGTGACGTCCCACGCGGGTGTAGAGCCCTTTCAGGCCGTTAAGGATCAGACCATAAATCGGGTTGCCGGAAGCAAATGCCAGACCGCGGAAGACGCGGTAGTCGAGTTCGGTATAGGCATCCGCCTGGTCGGCCGTCGCATCGACCGTCTCCAGCACCTCACGCGCCTTGTCAGGATGATGACGCAGTGCACGGCTGATAAAGATGGAAGAGATATTGCTGCGCACTGACAGCAGGTTGTCGATCAGCACCGGCACGCTGTCGTGGTCGAGACGCGCCAGGGTTTCGAGGATATTCAGGCCAGAGGTCTCCCAGAAATCGTTCACCCGGGTCGGTTTACCGTGCTGAATCGTCAGCCAGCCATCACGCGCCAGGCGCTGCAGTACTTCACGCAGGGTCGTACGTGTCACCCCGATCAATTCAGAAAGCTCACGCTCAGCAGGAAGAATCGACCCCGGGGGAAAGCGGCTGTTCCAGATGCTTTCAATAATGTACTCTTCAGCAAATCCCGCTGGACTCTGCGCCTTTATAACCATAGCAATGTGTTCTCGTTGCTTTTCTAATCGTGATGGGCACTCATCATACCAGACGCCCTATAGCGGATATAGCCTGCGCAACCATTAAAACCGGGCGCAGCGCATATTTCAGGTTGCCTCTCCCGTGCTCCTGGGGGCTAACGGAGTAAAGCTGATTGCGCAGCAAAATGCCAGACGCCCCATAATCGCAAAACACGCGGCTTATTTTCACATAACCTGTTCTGGATCAGTCTGAGGTCATGTCCGGATACGATTTTTCCCTGGCCCGGGCTGGTTTGCCCCCGCTTTTGGTTTACACTGCGTGGCATTAACGTTTACAGGGAATGCAATATGTTGCGATATCTGAATCACTGTTCCCGGGGCCGCGGAGCCTGGTTATTACTGGCACTGACTGCGCTGGCGCTGGAGCTCACGGCATTATGGTTTCAGCATGTGATGGGCCTGAAGCCCTGCGTCATGTGTATCTACGAGCGCAACGCGCTGTTTGGTGTGATGGGCGCGGGTCTGGTCGGCGCGATTGCGCCAAAATCGCCGTTGCGTCTGGCGGCGCTGGCGTTATGGATCTACAGTGCCTGGGAAGGTCTGCGTCTCTCCTGGGAACACACCATGATTCAGCTGCACCCTAACCCCTTTACCACCTGTGACTTTGCCGCCCGCTTCCCCAGCGGTCTGCCGCTGGATAAGTGGCTGCCGTCGGTGTTTCTCGCCAGCGGTGACTGCGCCGAGCGCAGCTGGACCTTTCTGACACTCAGTATGCCGCAATGGATGATTGGAGTATTTGCCGCTTATCTGCTGGTGGCGGTGCTGGTGCTGATTGCCCAGCCTTTCAAAGCAAAACGGCGCGACCTGTTTGGTCGCTGAAAAGAAAAAAGGCTGCCCGTGGCAGCCTTTTTTACATCTGTCCGGGACAGCCGCACTCAGCCGTTGCGATCGGGCCGATCGATGATGTGATCTTCCCAGTCCCGCACTTCACTCTCGCGAACCGCAATGTAGCGCACCGAAATACGCTGTGCGTGCATCTGCGCTTTCGAACCGGCGCGCAGCGGATGCCAGGCCGGTAAGCCCTTGCCCTCGCCCAGTAACCGGTAGGCGCAGGTGCGCGGCAGCCAGTTGAAGGTGGTCAGGTTTTCACGCGTCAGCTTGATGCAATCCTCTTCTAACTCGAAGCGGCGCTCATAGTTGCGGCACTGGCAGGTTTTGATATTGAGCTGGTTGCAGGCGACGTTAGTGAAATAGATCTCATCCGTGTCGGCGTCCTGCAACTTGTTCAGGCAGCACTGGCCGCATCCATCACATAAGGATTCCCATTCCTCATCGCTCATTTGTGCCAGGCGTTTATGTTGCCAGAAAGGGGTGTCAGTCATGATGATTGTCCGCAGTGTGCCTAAACCGCACCTTATAAAGCCTATGCGGTGGTGATGCAAGTCTTTAGAGCACGCGCGTGCTGATCCCATGCCCCGCCAGAGAGACTTCGAGCTGATCGCCCGCCCGCATCGGACCCACCCCTTCCGGCGTACCGGTCAGAATCACATCGCCGGCGCGCAGCGTGAAGTAACGACTCATGTGGGCAATCAGCGGCAGAATTTTATGAATCATATCTGCCGTGCTGCCCTGCTGACGCACTTCACCATTCACCAGCAGCTTAAGCTCCACATTCTGCGGATCGTCGCTGAACTCCGCGACCGGGATAAAACCGGAGATGGGGCAGGCATTGTCGAAGCCTTTCGATTTTTCCCACGGCTGGCCCGCTTTTTTCAGCCCGGCCTGCAGGTCACGCAGCGTCAGATCCAGCGCCACACCATAGCCTGCAATGGCCTTCGCCACATGCTCTTCGGTTGCCTGTTTCAGGGTTGCGCCAATCAGCACGGCCAGTTCAACTTCATGATGCACTTCGCCAAACGCATCCGGGATAGAGAGCGGCTGGCGCAGATCACAGAGCGCCGTTTCCGGCTTGATGAAGATCACCGGTTCTGTTGGGGTGGCGCTCCCCATCTCTTTGATGTGTTTTGCGTAGTTACTGCCGACGCAAAACACTTTGCTGACCGGAAAATCTAACAGAGCGCCTTGCCAGTTACGATGCTGATACATGCTCATCCCCTGTTCAGGTTAGGTGTGATGCCAGCACTGCTGGCGGGTTGATGTTTGCTTTTGCGCTGGTCGATGTGCCAGCCTCATGGCGAGATAATAAGATCCTTTTAACGGTCCGGGGTGCGGAATTTGTCAAAAAGCGTAAACAGCACCGCCGAAGTGCTGAATAATCGTACAAATAAGGACAAAAAGCCGGGCAGGAAATTTAATGAGAGTGAAAACAGATAAGCTGCGCCGTTAATTCTGCGCAGCTTCAGAGCAATATTATCCTGACAAAATCGCGACGGCAGGATTTATATTTACAGAAGAATCCGAGTTAAACTTTTTTATCGGCCTCTAAATGAATTTTCAGCAGACTTTCGATCGGCGGTGGAATCTGCAAATAATAGCCCTGCTCGCTCAATCCCTGCTTAACTTTATTGATATCCGCATTTGCCAGCCTGTCGCGCCCCGCCAGCTTTAGCACCATCGCCAGCTGCGGCTTGCCAAACCCTTTCAGCAATTCCTCCGGCACGCGGGAGAAATCGTCCTTTTTTTCAACATAGAGATAAGTCTGGTCACGTAACGGGCTTCTGTAGATCACACAAAACATATTTTTTACTCGAATTAACCGGGGTTGAGGCTTGTCTGAATATAGCTGTAACTATAACATGCTTGCAGAACTTCGAATATTCACCGTTAGCGCTTCAGTGACGATTTTATCATCGCCTGGCTGACGGTAGTGAAAACAGGACTGAGTCGGGACAGATGTCGCAAACGCCAATCGAATTCAAAGGTAGCAGTTTCACCCTGTCTGTCGTCCATTTGCATCACCATGACCCGGCGGTGATTCGCAAGGCACTTCAGGACAAGATTGACCAGGCTCCGGACTTCCTGAAAAACGCCCCGGTGGTGCTTAACGTTGCCACCCTGAGTGCCGATGTTAACTGGAAGCAGTTGCAGCAGGCGATTCTTGCCACCGGCTTACGCATTGTTGGCGTAAGCGGCTGCAAGGATGAGGCGCTGAAACGCATGATCGCCCGTGCCGGTTTGCCGGTGCTGGCAGAAGGTAAAGAGGCCAGGCCGCAGGTGCAAGCCCCTGCCCCTGCCGCTGTGCCTGAACCGCAGCCGGTGGCAGCGGAAGCGGTGGCCGCGAAAACGCGCATCGTGAACACCCCTGTGCGCTCAGGCCAGCAGATTTATGCACGTGATGCCGATTTGATCATCACCAGCAGCGTCAGCGCCGGTGCCGAACTGGTTGCTGATGGCAATATTCACATTTACGGCATGATGCGCGGTCGCGCCCTGGCGGGTGCCAGCGGTGACCGAAACTGCCAGATATTCTGTACTAACCTGGCCGCTGAGCTGGTTTCGATTGCCGGGGAGTACTGGATCATGGATCAGATCCCGCAAGAATTTTTTGGTAAAGCTGCGCGCCTGTGCCTGCAGGATGGCGCGCTGACTATCCAGACACTTAATTAGGCCCCTTTTCTTTTGTTAAGGAAATCAACATTTATGGCACGCATTATTGTAGTTACATCCGGTAAAGGGGGCGTTGGTAAGACCACGTCAAGCGCGGCCATCGCCACCGGTTTAGCGCAGAAAGGCAAGAAAACGGTCGTGATCGACTTCGATATCGGTCTGCGTAATCTGGATTTGATCATGGGCTGTGAGCGCCGTGTGGTCTACGATTTCGTCAACGTCATTCAGGGCGATGCCACCCTGAACCAGGCGCTGATCCGCGACAAACGCACCGAGCAGCTCTATATTCTGCCTGCGTCACAGACCCGCGACAAAGATGCGCTGACCCGTGAAGGCGTTGAAAAAGTCCTGAACGATCTGGCCGCGATGGAGTTCGATTTCATCGTCTGCGACTCACCGGCAGGGATTGAAACCGGCGCCCTGATGGCGCTCTACTTTGCCGATGAAGCCATCATCACCACCAACCCGGAAGTCTCTTCAGTCCGTGACTCCGACCGTATCCTCGGCATCATCTCCTCTAAATCCCGTCGCGCAGAAAACAGTCAGGAGCCGGTAAAAGAGCACCTGCTGCTGACCCGCTACAACCCGGGTCGCGTCAGCCGTGGCGATATGCTGAGCATGGAAGATGTGCTTGAAATCCTGCGCATTCCTCTGGTCGGCGTCATTCCGGAAGATCAGTCGGTATTACGTGCCTCCAACCAGGGCGAACCGGTGATCCTGGACGGTGAATCTGATGCTGGCAAAGCCTATGCCGATACCGTTGAACGGTTGCTCGGTGAAGTACGCCCCTTCCGCTTTATTGAAGAAGAGAAGAAGGGTTTCCTGAAACGCCTGTTCGGGGGATAAACCATGGCATTACTTGATTTCTTTTTATCCCGGAAGAAGAACACTGCCAACATAGCCAAGGAAAGGCTGCAGATTATCGTGGCAGAACGGAGAAGGGGCGACAGTGAGCCCCACTATCTTCCGCAACTTAAGCGCGACATTCTGGAAGTGATTTGCAAATATGTGAAGATCGATCCAGAGATGGTCACGGTGCAGCTCGATCAGAAAGGTGATGATATCTCGATTCTGGAGCTGAACGTGACGCTTCCGGAAACGGAAGACGCGACTAAATGATTCTGACCGCCGCCTGAATTTCCCCTGCGCAGTGGCAGGGGAAATTTATCCGGTCAGCAACCCGCCAGGATCTCATCGATGCCGGGTTTCAGCAGTTCGCCCCGCCATCCGGTCAGTAACTCCGGTGGACGCCCCTGCGGCTTAATGCCCCAGTGCTGACTCAGCACCTGATTAATCTGACGGCGTGACGCCAGCAATTCCTGACTGAAGCCACTCTGCTCACTGACCTGCTGCACCAGCGCCTTCATCGCTTTGAAGACCGATTTGTAATTCGGATGGTCGATCAGATTTCCCAGCGGAGCCGGTAATTCACTCTCCTCCAGTGCCGCCGCTTCCGCCACCAGCGCGACCAGCGTTTTGCCGTGAAAACGAATTTCGTGTCCTGACAGCCCCAGATGATCAAGTTCACCCAGCGAGCCCGGCATAAAGCGCGCCACCTTCCACAGGTTTTCTTCGCGCACCACAAAGTTAACCGCCATATCCTTTTCACGCGCCAGCGTCAGACGCCAGGCCGCCAGGCGCTGCAGCGCCGCCAGCTGACGCGGACGCAGTTGCCAGGCGTTGGTGATATCGCGCCAGGCCTCTTCCGGGGCCAGACTATCCAGACGGCGCTGACAGAGGTTGTCGCACTCGCTGAGTGCGGCGGCCATGTTGCCCGCCTCTTCCGTATTGACCATCAGCTGACGGGCAATCGGCAGCAGGTAGTGAACGTCGGCTGCTGCATAGACACACTGGCGCTCCGTCAGCGGGCGGGCTAACCAGTCGGTGCGCGATTCGCTTTTATCGAGTTCAACCTGAGTGAAGTGCGCCACCATCGCGGCGAAGCCCCAGGAGAGTGGCTGGCCGGAGAAGGCCGCCAGAATCTGGGTGTCGATCATCGGTGTCGGCAGCACGCCAAAACGGTGCAGGAACACCTCCAGATCTTCGCCGCCCGCATGCAGGAATTTGGTCACGGCGGTGTCGGTCAGCAGCGCCACAAAGGGTGACCAGTCGCGGATGTTGAGCGGGTCTATCAGCACCAGTTGTTCGTCGTCATACAGCTGGATCAGGCCAAGCTGAGGGTAATAAGTGCGGGTACGCACAAACTCGGTATCCAGTGCCACCGCCGCGTGCTGGCGCGCTTTCTGGCACACGTCTGCCAGTTGATCGTCCTGGTCGATAAGGGAATAGTTCACGTCTGATTTCCACCGCAGCAGACTCCGCGCGGCGCTCCATGTTAAAAACAATAAAAACGCCGGACATGCCGGCGTTCAACCTCAATTCTTATCCGGATTCAGCGGGTGCCGGATTTCACCTCATCGCGCAGCTCACGCCGCAGGATCTTGCCAACGTTGGTCTTGGGGAGCTCATCACGAAACTCAATGATTTTGGGCACCTTGTAGCCGGTCAGCTGACGGCGACAGTGATCGAGCACCTCCTCCTTCGTCAGCGACGCCTCTTTTTTCACGATGCAGACTTTGACCGCCTCACCGGAGAGATCGCTGGGAACCCCGATGGCCGCGGCTTCACGCACTTTCGGGTGCTGCATCAGCACATCTTCGATTTCATTCGGATAGACATTAAAGCCTGACACCAGAATCATATCTTTTTTACGGTCGACGATGCGAATAAAGCCTTCCTGATCAACGGTAACAATATCACCGCTATGGAGCCAGCCATTTTTCAGGACTTCCGCCGTCGCTTCCGGATGCTGCCAGTAACCCAGCATCACCTGCGGGCCGCTGATGCAGAGCTCACCCGGCTCGCCCGCTGCCACTTCATTTCCCGCTTCATCCAGGATCAGCACATCGGTCGAGGGCACCGGCAGGCCGATGCTGCCGGTATGACAGCTGATGTCGTAGGGATTGACCGAAACCAGCGGCGAACACTCCGTCAGGCCGTAGCCCTCCAGCAGATAGTGCCCGGTCAGCTTTTCCCAGCGTTCAGCCACGACTTTCTGCACCGCCATCCCGCCGCCCGCAGAGAGCCGCAGCGTGGAGAAATCGAGTTTCGTAAACTGCTCATCGTTCAGCAGCGCATTAAACAGCGTGTTGACCCCGGTGATGGCGGTAAACGGAAACCTGCTCAGCTCTTTAACGAAGCCAGGAATATCGCGCGGATTGGTGATCAGCAGGTTCTGGCCGCCCAGCTCAAGGAAAAGCAGCCCGTTCACCGTTAATGCAAAGATGTGATAGAGCGGCAGCGCGGTGACGACGCACTCTTTGCCGTCACGCAGCAGTTTGCCGTAGGTCGCTTTCGTCTGCTCGAGATTCGCCTGCATGTTGCGATGCGTCAGCATCGCCCCTTTGGCCACCCCGGTGGTGCCGCCGGTATATTGCAGGAAGGCGAGATCGTCATTCGACACGGTCGGACGGCGATAATTGAGCGTCGCCCCCACGTCCAGAACCTGACGGAATGAGATAGCGCCCGGCAGATGGTATTTCGGCACCAGCTTTTTGACATACTTGACGACGAAATTCACCAGCGTCGCCTTAATGGGGGCGAGCTGGTCACCCATCCGGGTCAGGATGACGTGACGAACCGCGGTTTCTGCCACCACCTTTTCCAGCGTGTGCGCGAAGTTGGAGACGATAACGATGGCGCTGGCGCCGCTGTCGTTAAGCTGATGTTTCAGCTCTCGCGGCGTGTAGAGCGGATTGACATTGACCACCACCATTCCCGCGCGCAGCACGCCAAACAGGGCCACCGGATACTGGAGCAGGTTAGGCATCATTAACGCCACCCGGTCACCCGCTTTCAGGCCCAGTTCATGCTGGAGATAGGCGGCAAAGGCGCGGCTCTTCTCCTCCAGCTGGCGATAACTCATTTTCTGACCCATGTTCAGGAACGCGGGTTGATCGGCGTAGCGTTTTGCGGCCTGCTCAAACAGATCCACCAGAGAGGTATAACGATCTGCACTTATTTCGGCAGGCACATCTGCCGGGTAGCGTTTCAGCCAAACCTTATTCAAGGATCCACCCCGATAATTATGTTGTATTTCCATCGCCGCCTCAGCCAATCTGGTTTGTTAACAATATTTTAACTGATTGTACCAGTTTGCCTGTTTCGGCATGTTGAGGTTGCGAAGTCCATCACTAAATTTCGTGCTGTGAAAACAGACAAATAAAAAGCCCGGCAGCGAGCACCGCGACCGGGCTGAATAGCAGGTCTTAATGTTACTCGGTCAGTATGGTCTGCACCTCGGTCGGGCCACTGTTAACCATGCCCCAGTAGGGATTGGGTCCCCAGTATCCCCCGCGATGGCGGGTCGGACCGTACCAGATCCAGGGGTCCATCGGCTGTGGCGGGGCGGTCACCTGCTGGGCGAGACGCCAGCGCTGATAACCACGCACATCGATGACGGCAAATTTGTAATCTGCCTCGCCGATTTTGCCCTGCTCCGTGCCTTTCAGCGTGCCCAGCACCGTGACGTACTGATTTCTGACATCCACCGGGTCAACAAAACCGTGGATGTCAGCATAGATCCGGCCGACTGACGCCGCGCCCAGACGCGGTCTGGCGCTCTCATCCAGCGGCTGTGCCGCAATCTCCAGACGGGTTTTGCCGTTCAGGTTGGTGACGTTCACCACCTTACCGCCAAAACGCGACTCCTGGCCGACATAGATAGCAGGGTCATTCATCACCCGCAGCAGATCCTGCTGAGGCTGAGGGGAACTGCCCTGCAGCGTGTCAGGAATAGAGACACAACCCGTTAACACCAGCACACAGGTCAGCAGCAGACCTGAAAGCCCTTTACCACACATTGACGACATAGACGCTCTCCCGTTAGGTAAAGTCTTAGACTGGACGCATAACAATAAGTTGCGTGCGACTTAGCGGCCAGGTAACTTTTTCCAGGCAACTTCATTGCGCAGGTAGGTCGGCTCCGCCGTTTCCGGCAGCAGGGTATCCCCGTCCGCCAGCGCCAGCGTCGCCAGCGGCAGCATATCCTGTGCGGCAGGCAGGGTCACCTCACTGGCGGTCAGCGTCAGTGCGTGCCCCTGCTGCAATGCCGGGAAGGCTTCCCAGCCGGTACCGGCGGTCATCCACTCACCGGTAAGCGCCTGCATTCTGGCCACCGCCGCCTCGGGCGTCAGCACGCTTTCGCTGGCTTCACCCTGCCAGCGCCCCTGCTCATCCCGCTGATACTCTGCCCAATAGACTTCACCCATTCGCGCATCAATGGCGGTCAGTACCCGACGGGTGCCGTGCAGACGCCACGCCCCTTCCGCCATCGTCGCCAGCGTCGAGACCGCGATCATCGGCAGGGCTGCGCCCAGTGCCAGGCCCTGCGCAATACCAATACCGATACGGACGCCGGTAAAGCTGCCGGGGCCGCGCCCAAAGGCCAGCGCATCCAGATCGGTCAGTTCCAGCTGACCGGCGAGCAGGAGCTCTTCAACCAGCGGCAAAATACGCTGGGTGTGATCGCGCGGGGCGATTTCGAATCGGGCATCGATCTGTTGCTGATTCAGCAAGGCGGCTGAACAGGCTTCTGTCGCCGTATCCAGCGCTAAAATTCGGGCTGACATGACTACCTCAGAAGAAAGAAAACGGCGCGCATCTTAGCACAGAATTATGCGTCTGGTTCGGGTTGCTGGCGGATAAAGGCGATGGCGCGACGGATGTCCCGGGTGCGCGGCGTCGGCGGCAGACTGTTCAGGAACAGCGCGCCGTAAGGGCGTGATACCAGCCGTTGATCGCAAATCACCAGCACGCCGCGATCGTCGGTATCACGGATTAACCGTCCCACGCCCTGCTTCAGGGTGATCACCGCATCCGGCAACTGCACATCCGCAAAGGGATCGCCGCCGCGAATCCGGCAATCTTCCATCCGGGCTTTCAGCAGCGGATCTTCCGGTGAGGTGAAAGGCAGCTTGTCGATGATCACCAGCGACAGGGCATCCCCGCGCACATCCACCCCTTCCCAGAAACTGCTGGTCGCGACCAGCAGCGCATTCCCCTTCTCAATAAACTGCTGCAGCAACTGGCCTTTGCTGGTTTCACCTTGCACCAGCACCGGCAGCGTCATGGAGGCGCGAAATTCGGCCGCCAGCTCACGCATCATCAGGTGTGAAGTACAGAGGAAAAAGCAGCGACCTTTGTTGGCGTCAATCAGCGGCTTCATCATCGTGGCCAGCTGGCGGGCGCCCCCCGG
The DNA here is from genome assembly GCF_026104315.1 of Pantoea anthophila. NCBI lineage: Bacteria > Pseudomonadati > Pseudomonadota > Gammaproteobacteria > Enterobacterales > Erwiniaceae > Pantoea > Pantoea anthophila. The sequence continues at coordinate 1,762,626 of NZ_CP110473.1, read as the reverse complement.
ACGGTTAGGCTCCGGCAGATTGCGCGGCACGCAGAGCAGCGCCTGCTTCGCAAAGTCGAACGGGCTGTTGAGGATCAGGCTTTTTGCCGCATTGACACCCAGCCGTTCCGAGAAGTGCGCCATCTTCTCATCCACTGCCAGGGTGGCTGAGGTAAAGATCCACGCGGCTTTACGGTTATCCATCACTTCACGAAAACGCTCCGCGACGGAGAGCGGCGTCAGCGCCAGGATAAAGTGACGTGAGGTACATTCATACCAGTAGCTGTAGCCCGGCTCGTTGATGGCCCGCAGCCGTTTCAGCCGGGTACGATAGAGCGCGGCGCGCTCAAAAGTGGCATCCAGCAGGGCTGAACGTCCCAGAGAGAGCTTGATGACGTCGTAACAGAGTTCGAGTGCATCATCCAGCAGCGTAAACATCCGCAGAATGGCGTTGTCACTCAGCAGCTCACGCAGATTCCCGCGATAGCCGGGATCGCCCAGTGACAGGCGAAAGTCCTGCGCGCACTGCGCCAGACGGTCAGCGGATTTCTGCAGCTGCTGGGCATCGCGCACCTCGGTGCGGTAGGCGATGATGATATCTTTGGCGAGGTCGAGCAACTGACGGCTGGAGAGCTGCTGGCCAAAATACTGGCTGGCGATGTCGGGCAGCTGATGGGCTTCGTCGAAGATCATCACATCCGCTTCAGGGATCAGTTCCCCAAAACCGCCCTCTTTAACCACCAGGTCGGCGAGAAAAAGATGGTGGTTCACCACCACCACATCCGCGTCCATGGCGCGCTTTCGCGCCTTCACCACAAAGCACTCTTTGTAACGCGGGCAGTCGGTGCCCAGGCAGTTATCGTTGGTGCTGGTGACCAGCGGCCAGACCGGGCTGTCTTCGGTCACGCCCGCGCAGCTGCTGATGTCGCCATCTTCGGTCTGTGATGACCAGCTGCGCAGCGTCACCAGATCGGTGAGCGCCTGCGCGGTGAGATCGCCACCCGCCATCGACTGCTGTTCCATGCGTTCCAGACAGAGGTAGTTGGAGCGGCCTTTCAGCAGCGCGGTTTTGCCTTTGAACTTCAGCGCCCTGACCATGGTGGGCAGATCGCGCCCATAGAGCTGATCCTGCAGCGCTTTGGATCCGGTCGAGACAATCACTTTTTTATTGGCCCGTAAGGCGGGTGCCAGGTAAGCGTAAGTTTTACCGGTACCGGTACCGGCTTCGACGACCAGTTCACCCTGCTCTTTTACGGCTTCAGAGACCGCCTGCGCCATCTCGCGTTGTGCTTCCCGCGGCTTAAAACCCGGGATACCCAGCGCCAGCGCGCCATCCACTGCAAAATCGTCTGCCACATACCCTCACTAAGAACGGCAAAAACACTGTAATTATGTCAGTATTGCTCAGACAAAGCAAAACGGAGGCTTATCAATGAGTTATGCAGGATCGGTCAGTTCTCCGACAGCCTGCATGTCCTCCTGAACGTGCTGTTAGTGCTTCCCCTGCGGCATAAAGTCACATCCAGTGAACGTTTAATTCGCGGTGTCCGTGAATGCGGGTAAGAAACGGAGAGGAAATAACCCAGTAACGACGGAAGAGAGGCGGGTTTCATTAACGTTGTGCGTGCGCAGGATGATTTAAGCAGGGATTGAACGCTATTTTCATCGCACATGAATCTGCTGCGGAAATAAAGAACCGCAAAACGGCGCACAGGCGGTTTTGCGGTGCTAGCAGAGGGAGCGACCGGTGTCAGACATCCCTTACGGTCGGATCGTCTTCCTCATCCTCTTCTTCATCTTCCGGGTAGATCTCAGCATCATCTGGCAATGGCTCATCGTAATCTGGACGTTCAGACATAATTACCTCCGGTGATAAATAGCAGCACTGCTATTTGATCTGATCATAGTTAACCGGCGCCGGAGGCCGCTGAGTTTCCTTGTGAACTGTGAGCCAGGCGTAAGATCGTTGTAACAGATTGAAAACGATCGCGAGGTGACGCCGCGCTGTGCTAGTGCCGGATATAAAACGCGCCCGCCAGCATGGCAATAAACAGCAGAGCAAAGGTTATAAAACCCTGCTTACTGCCTTTAGAGAGACCGACAAAGGCCGAAATTACAATAAACAGCAGCGTCAGTGCGCCCGCCATCACCCAAAACAGATACTGCGTATTCGCCATGTGCTCATCCTCATCCTGTGGCGCGATATTTCGCTGATTTATACCATTTTTACGCCTGGCCTGTCCTGCATTCCCGCGCCTCGCCAGCCGGCCGCTGCCGCATTCCGTCCCTGCCTGCGCGCTAAAGCCTGTGACGCAGTCAGCAAATGCAGAGGATAACAGCAGGAAATAACCACCCGGATTATAATGATTAAATCGGCTTACCGTTGGGATGTGGCAACCGTAAGCTGACGTGCTGAGACTGGCTTAACGATGTCTTCAGGCTGCGTTAAGCAGATGGCCTTAACCCGACTGCCTGACTCAGGCGGAGGATTGCTATGAATACTTTCCGCATCGGCTCTCTGACTGGCGTGCTGCTGCTCTGCAGCTGTCAGGCCCCCACCCCCGATCAGGCGCGTCTGCAGGAACCCCTCTTTCAGGGCCAGAGCACCCGCACCGTTCCTCAACTCAGCGACTGCATTTATCGCGGCTGGTCCACGACCAGCGTGGTTGCCCGCGATGACACGACCCATACCCGGCCCAGCGGCAGTGCGATCAGCGTCTTTACCTGGGAGGATTCTATCTTTGCGGATGTCTCGCCTTACGGGCGAGGGGCAGAGGTCAAATATTTTACCACCTTCCGGATGGCACCTCAGGTGATGGCAGACAGGCAGGCGATTGTTAAGCGCTGCCTGTGAGGGGTGACAGCGATGCGGGGAATATGGCAGGCTACCTCCCACTTTATTCAGGGAGAAGCCGATGAGTATTACCCGTATTGACCCGGAACACCGTATGTCCGAAGCCGTGATTCACAATGACACGATCTACTACACCAGCGTGCCGGAAAACCTGGACGCCGACGTCGAAGCGCAGACGGCCAATGCGCTGGCGGTGATTGATGCGATGCTGACGCGTCTCGGCAGTGACAAGAGCAAAATTCTTGATGCCACGCTGTTTCTGGTGGATAAGGCTGATTTCCCTGCCATGAACCGCGCCTGGGACGCCTGGGTCTCTCCCGGTAATGCACCGGTGCGCTGTACGGTTCAGGCCGGGCTGTTAAATCCAAAGTACAAAATTGAGATAAAAATTATCGCTGCACGTTAAGCAGAGCGGGCGTTATTCTTCTTCGTTTTCGTCATCTTCGTCGTCGAAGAGCGCCCGGATCTGTTCGCCCGAGTGAGTCTGCCGGATCTCCTGCGCCACCTGGGCGATAGCCTGACCACTCGATAAACCCCCTGCCATCAATTCCTGAATACGCTCGACGGCCTGCTGCTGCTGCTCATGAGAGAGCGCCGGTAATCCTGTAAACATGTTCTGCTCCTGTGTTGGGTCAGACAGTATCCCACGCGGAACTAACAGGTGCCAGTCAGGAAAAAATATGTCAGTCTGACCGCCTCTTTGCTTGCTGATTTTTCTGCCCGATGATTGTTGAAACCCTCACGCTTGATTATACCCCGGATGCGCTGACCCGGCGTTTTGCCCCCATTGCCCATCTGCCCTGGGCGATGCTGCTCTCCTCCGCCCAGGCCAGCCACAGCGATAACCGCTTTGATATTCTGACGGCTAATCCCCGCGCCACCCTGGTGACCCGCGGGGCGATCACCTCGATCAGCGATCGCAGCGGCACCCGTGAATCGGCCGCCGACCCTCTGCTGCTGGTGCAGCAGCAGTGCGATGCGCTGGGCGTGACGCCTGCCGCCAGTGAGACGCTGCCGTTTCAGGGCGGCGCGCTGGGTCTGTTTGGCTACGACCTGGGCCGCCGGTTTGAAACGCTGCCCGCCAGGGCCGAGGCCGACCTCATCACGCCCGATATGGCCGTAGGGATCTATGACTGGGCGCTTATTGCCGATCACCATCAGCAGACCCTGACCCTGGTGGCGCTGGAGGCGGCGCAGGCGCGGCTCGCCTGGCTGACACAGTGGCCCGCGCGTGAGGCGCTGCCCTTTTCACTGACCAGCGGCTGGCGTTCTAATCTGAGCTACGCCGACTATGCCGCCCGCTTCGCGGCGGTTCAGGACTATATCCAGGCCGGTGACTGCTACCAGGTTAATCTGGCACAGCGTTTCCAGGCGGCTTATCAGGGAGATGAGTGGCAGGCGTTCTGTCAGCTGAATGATGCTAACCGTGCGCCGTTCAGCGCTTTTCTTCGCCTGCCGGAGAGTGCCATCCTCAGCCTGTCGCCGGAGCGTTTCCTCTCGCTGAATAACCGGCAGATCGAAACCCGCCCGATCAAGGGAACCCGGCCACGCTGCGCGGATCCGATAGCGGATGCCCAACAGGCGGAGGCGCTGCGCCATGCGGAGAAAGATCGGGCCGAGAACCTGATGATCGTCGACCTACTGCGCAATGACATTGGCCGCGTGGCGCAGCCCGGCTCCGTTACCGTGCCGGCACTGTTTGAGGTGGAACCCTTCCCCGCCGTGCATCATCTGGTGAGTACGGTTCGTGCGCGGCTGCCCGCCTCTCTGCAGGCCACCGACCTGCTGCGGGCCTGTTTTCCGGGAGGCTCGATTACCGGCGCGCCCAAGATCCGGGCCATGGAGATCATCGATGAACTGGAGCCCCAGCGGCGCAATGCCTGGTGCGGCAGCATTGGCTATCTCAGCCTCTGTGGGCGGATGGATAGCAGCATCACCATTCGCACCCTGATTGCCGAGGGCCAGCAGCTCTACTGTGCAGCCGGTGGCGGTCTGGTGGCAGACAGCGATCCGCACGCGGAATATCAGGAGACGCTGGACAAAGTGAGCCGGATCTTACCGGCACTGGAACAATCGGGAGGTTCAGTTGGCTCTGACGCTTGAGACTTTTCGCTGCCGCTTTCTGTTGCAGCAGCCGGCGCGCACGACGCAGCGCCTCTCTGGCCGGCACGCGGCAGTCCTCGTACCCATCGTGGCGCGGCCTGAGCCGGGCCTGTTGCTGACACAGCGCTCGCACGCCCTGCGCAAACATGCCGGACAGGTCGCCTTTCCCGGCGGAATGCAGGATGACGACGACGCCTCGCTGATCGCCACAGCACTACGCGAGGCTCATGAAGAAGTGGGCATCGAACCGCAGCAGGTCGAGATACTCGGTTCGCTGCCTGCGGTGACCAGCAGTACCGGTTTTCAGGTGACGCCGGTGCTGGGGATCATTCCGGCCAGTCTGCGTTTAACCCTCAACCCGGATGAGGTGCACAGCGCCTTTGAGATGCCGCTGGCTGAGGCGTTACAGCTCAGCCGCTACAGTTCGCTGGAGGTTCATCGGGCCGGTGTCCGGCACCCGGTCTGGCTGTCACGCTATCAGGATTATCTGGTGTGGGGGATGACCGCCGGAATAATCCGCGCACTGAGCACGCAGATCGCCTTCTGACCCCCTTTTCCCGCACGAACCTCATGGAAGCCCGTCAACTCCCTGCCGGGCCCCGCTATAATATTTTCTATCGGTTTTGATAAGTTTATTTCATGCGAAAAGCTGCTCTTTTCCGGTGCATGACCATTACTATTAGCGCCATAAACTGCCCCGGCAGAGTGAGAATAATTGTGAGGAGTGTCACCTGTGATTAGTGTTTTCGACATGTTCAAAGTGGGCATCGGCCCCTCGAGTTCGCATACTGTCGGCCCGATGAAAGCGGGTAAACAGTTTGTGGACTTGCTGTGCGAACAGGGAAAGCTGCAGGAGGTCACCCGAATCGCTGTGGATGTCTACGGTTCCCTGTCGCTGACCGGCAAGGGTCACCACACCGACATCGCCATCATTATGGGTCTGGCGGGCGAATCGCCGGACACCGTCGATATTGATGCGATCCCCGCCTTTATCAAAGACGTCGAGCAGCGTGAGCGACTGCTGGTGGCGAAAGGGGCACACGAAGTCGACTTCCCGCGCGAAGGCGGCATGGTATTTCGCAGTGAGAATCTCTCGCTGCATGAAAATGGCCTGCGCCTGCTGGCTTTTGCCGGCGACCTGCTGATCCTGTCAAAAACCTACTATTCCGTGGGTGGCGGGTTCATTGTTGATGAAGAGCATTTCGGCCAGTCGGCGCTGGATGAGGTCTCGGTTCCGTGGCCGTTCCACTCTGCCAAAGATCTGCTGGCGCACTGCCGTGAAACCGGCCTGTCACTCTCCGGCCTGGTGATGAAAAATGAGCTGGCGCTGCACAGCCGCGACGAGATCCATGCCTACTTCGCCACGATCTGGCAGACGATGCAGGCCTGTATCGATCGCGGTCTGAACACCGAGGGCGTCCTGCCCGGTCCTCTGCGTGTGCCACGCCGCGCCGCGTCGCTGCGTCGCCTGCTCACCTCCTCAACCAAACACTCCAGCGACCCGATGATTGTGATCGACTGGATCAATATGTTTGCGCTGGCCGTCAATGAAGAGAACGCGGCGGGCGGCCGGGTGGTGACCGCCCCGACGAACGGTGCCTGCGGTATCGTGCCTGCGGTGCTCGCCTACTATGATCATTTTATCGAACCCGTAACGCCCGATATCTTCCTGCGTTACTTCCTCGCCTCGGGGGCGATTGGCGTGCTCTATAAGATGAACGCCTCCATCTCGGGCGCAGAAGTGGGCTGCCAGGGTGAAGTCGGCGTTGCCTGCTCCATGGCGGCGGCCGGGCTGGCAGAGCTGCTGGGCGGCAGCCCGGAGCAGGTCTGCGTGGCGGCTGAGATCGGCATGGAGCATAACCTGGGTCTGACCTGTGACCCGGTCGCCGGACAGGTGCAGGTGCCCTGCATTGAGCGTAATGCTATCGCCTCTGTCAAAGCGATTAACGCCGCGCGTATGGCCCTGCGCCGCACCAGTGAGCCGCGCGTCTCTCTGGATAAGGTTATCGAGACGATGTATGAAACCGGCAAAGACATGAATGCCAAGTATCGTGAAACCTCCCGCGGCGGTCTGGCCATTAAAGTACAGTGTGATTAAGCGAAACGTTTAAACGTTCAAATAACGTGCAAACGTAATCAAATCCGCATCCTGCGCTATCTCAGCGCAGGTTTACACGGTAGAGTATTTTCCGCGCAGCCGTCCGGCCTGCGCAGCTATCCAGACCCGCTTTTCTGCATTCCGGCCTCAATTTTAATGGGGCCGTGCCGATATTAACCCCGATATTTTTTGCTTTTTTCTGGCTTTAGGGAAGGTGGATACTGATGTATATGGCCCAGCAATTTGTTGGACAATTCAGACGAAAGCGTTTGCTTATTGCACTGTCAATCGCCACCGTAGTGCTGATACTCACGCTGGCCTTTCGCTATATCGAAGAGAAGTCACGTATTGAGCAGCAGGCAATGGATTTTGCCGACAAAGCGATTATGCGCTTTGATCGGATGTTCTCGCCGCTGGAGGTATCCGCCAATAACACGCTGGGTCTGGTCGGCGTCCCCTGTCAGGACGTTCGCTTTCCGCTGATTGAAAAAATCTCTTCCCTGCAGACCGTCCGGGCGATTCTGCTGGTGGATAACGACAGCATCTACTGCTCCAGTATTTACGGGCCTCGCGCCATCCCCTTCAGCCAGACCTACCCCGATTTAGCTTTTAATAACCAGCGCATGACCCTGTCCACCGACCAATACCTGCTGAAAGGCTCGCCGGTTCTGCTGCTGTGGACCCCCAGAAGCCTCGATAACCGCGCCGGGATTCTGCAGGTAATTAACATCGAGATGATGAGCAACTATGTGCTCGAACCGCAGCTGCCCTGGGTGGAACGTGCCGTGTTCAACGTCAACGGCCAGAGTCTGGAGTATGGTAATCCCCTTATTGAGCCGACCGTACCCTCGGAAGAGGAGGTGAGCTATGAGCAGGGCTCGCTGCGTTACCCCTTTACTCTGACGCTCTATGGCCCCTCACCGACCCGACTGGCGCTGGCAACCCTGCCCTCGCAACTGCCGCTGGCGCTGCTGCTCAGTCTGCTGATGGGCTACATTGTCTGGCTGGCGACCGCAAACCGGATGAGCCTGAGCTGGCAAATCAGTTATGGCATCACGGCTAATGAGTTTATGGTCTACTGTCAGCCGCTAATCAACAGCAGCAGCGGCGAGTGCGACGGCATCGAGCTGCTGCTGCGCTGGCATAACCCCCGCCAGGGCTGGATTGCACCGGATGTTTTCATCCCGCTGGCCGAACGTCAGAACCTGATTAAGCCGCTGACCCGCTTTGTGCTGAATGAGGTGGTCAGGCAGTTACCCCAGCTACCGGATGACCGCGACTTCCATATCGCCATCAACGTCGCTGCCAGCCATTTCCGGGACCGTGCCATCCTGCAGGATCTGCAGAACCTCTGGTGGCCCGCAAATCCGGTGCCGAAGCTGGTGGTCGAGCTGACCGAGCGGGATGCCCTGCCGGTGGTCGATCAGTCGGTAATTGCGCAACTGCACGAGATCGGCGTGCGGCTGGCAATTGACGACTTCGGCACCGGTCACAGCTCGCTCTCCTATCTGAAGGATTTGCAGCCTGACGTGCTGAAGATCGACAAGATATTCACGGCGGCCATCGGCACGGACGCGATCAACGCGACGGTGACGGATATGGTGATTTCCCTGGCACAGCGCCTGAACATCAGCCTGGTGGCCGAGGGAGTAGAAACGGCTGAGCAGGCCGCCTACCTGTGCGAACGCGGGGTGGATCATCTGCAGGGCTACTATTTCGCCCGCCCGATGCCGCTGGAGGACTTTCCGGCCTGGCTGACGCAGCACCGGCTGGAGGTGCGGCAGCCCTCATAACCGGACGCGTCGGAAGCGATGTGCCCTGGCGCTTTGCCGCCACCGATAAAAAAACAGCCGCGGCGGTCAGGCAGCGGCTGTCGGAGAGAGTCAGCGCGGCCTCAGTAACGGACCGCGCATCGAAAAGCGTTACGCCTCTTCATCCTCATCGTGTGGCTTATCTTTGGTAACGCGCACCAGATCGATACGGTAGTCGGTCGCTTCGATAATCTGAAAGTGCAGCGGGCTGATATCGATCACGTCGCCCGGAAGCGGCAACTGCCCTTTCTGCGCAATCAGCAGACCCGCCAGCGAGGCGTGATCTTCGGTCGGATCGACCAGTTCATGGAAGTCGAGCAGCTGCTGCAGCGAGTGCAGATCGGTGCCGCCCTTCACTAACCAGCCATCCCCATCAGCCACGATCTCCGGCGTTTCATCTTCATCCGGGAATTCACCCGCAATCGCTTCCAGCACGTCCAGCGGCGTAATCAGCCCCTGCACGACGCCAAACTCATTGGTGACGATGACGAAGCTGCCACGTGCACGACGCAGCACGCCAAGCAGGTTAATCGGGTCCAGCGTTTCAGGCACCACGATGGTAGGCGTATTCGCTGCAAACGTCGCCACATCCACGCCATGCTCCAGCGCCACCAGCAACTCTTTCGCCCGCACCACACCGATAATTTCATCCAGCTCGCCCCGGCAGACCGGGAAGAGGCTGTGAGGCGTATCCAGCAGCTGATCGCGAATCTCATCCAGCGGACGGTTCGCATCGACCCAGGAGATCTCGCCGCGCGGCGTCATGATGCTGCGGATGGAGCGGGACGCCAGCGTCAGTACGCCATTAATCATGAAGCGCTCTTCATCTTTAAAGGCTTCCTGCGGCATCGCCTCGGCCAGCGCAGACTCTTCGCTGCTGCCTGCATTGCTGTTGCTCGCCGTCTGCGCGCGGTTGCGACCGCCCATCAGGCGCAGAATCGCCTCTGCGGTGCGCTCACGCATCGGCCGGTTTGACTGATGGCGGATAAAGTTTCGGCGTGCAATCTGGTTGAACAGCTCAATCAGGATTGAGAAGCCAATCGCCGCATAGAGGTAACCTTTCGGAATATGGAAACCAAAGCCTTCTGCCACCAGCGACAGGCCGATCATCAGCAGGAAGCTCAGGCAGAGCACCACCACCGTCGGGTGCGCGTTAACGAAGTTGGTTAATGGCTTGGACGCCAGCAGCATCACACCCATCGCAATCACCACGGCGGTCATCATTACCGGCAGGTGGTTCACCATACCCACGGCGGTGATAACGGCATCCAGTGAGAACACCGCGTCCAGTACCACAATCTGTGTCACCACGGCCCAGAAACTGGCATAACCGCGGTTCCCGCCGCCCTCGAGCTGACGGTTCTCCAGCCTTTCGTGCAGTTCCATGGTCGCTTTGAACAGCAGGAACAGGCCCCCGGCCAGCAGGATTAAATCACGACCGGCAAAGCTGAAACCGCCGACGCTGAAGAGCGGCGTGGTGAGCGTAACCATCCAGGAGATCAGCGAGAGCAGACCCAGACGCATCACCAGCGCCAGCGACAGGCCGATCAGGCGCGCTTTATCACGCTGCTTCGGCGGCAGTTTGTCGGCCAGAATGGCAATAAACACCAGGTTGTCGATGCCCAGGACGATTTCCAGTACGACAAGCGTCAGTAAACCCGCCCAGATTGAGGGGTCGAATAAAAATTCCATTATTTATGACTCCTGAACAGGGAAAAGAGTAAGCCGGTGGCTGTCGGCGCAGCGAGGCGTGACATCCGGGTCGTCGGGAAAACAGAGAAAACGCCGTCAGGCGAAAGGTGACGCGCCAGCAGGCGCAAAGAACAGATTAAGCGACGTCGGTGACGATCCATAAAGGTGGGCTGAAGCCCGACACTCCTGAGTAATAAACAGAAGGCTAATGTATCAGGTCGGTAAATGGCGTCAAAAAATTTTCTTATTTTTACAATCTGCAATGAGGTTGATCGTATGCATAAAACGATTCACTCGTTCTGCCGTGGGGTAAATAACTGACCAATGTCACAAAATTTATTTTTTCGATCACTAAAATAAATCGCGACCTAACCGCCTTAACGGTGTTAACCGATGATTTCTGGCGCTCAGCCAGTCATCGCCAGCACCCTGGTAAAAATAACCGAAACGATTCTGACAGGGCCATTTACTCAGATGAGCTTCTTTAGTGAACGGAGGTAGCACGTGACCATTGCGATTGTAATTGGTACTCACGGCTGGGCAGCGGAACAACTGCTTAAAACGGCAGAAATGCTGTTAGGTGAGCAGGAGAACGTCGGCTGGATAGACTTTGTGCCGGGTGAAAATGCAGAAACACTGATCGAAAAATATGAAACGCAGCTGGCAAAACTGGATACGACGCAGGGGGTACTCTTTTTAGTCGATACCTGGGGTGGCAGTCCGTTTAATGCGGCCAGCCGTATCGTGGTGGATAAACCGCAGTATGAGGTCATCGCCGGGGTCAATATCCCGATGCTGGTCGAAACGCTGATGGCGCGCGATGACAACCCGACGCTCGACGAGCTGGTGGCAGTGGCGGTTGAGACCGGCCGTGAAGGCGTTAAAGCGCTGAAAGCCAAAGAGGAGGTGCCCGCGCCCGCCGCCGTGAAACCGGCTGCGCCCGCGCAACCGGCTAAGCCGATGGCTCCCGGCGACCATATGAAGATCGGGCTGGCACGTATCGATGATCGCCTGATCCACGGCCAGGTCGCGACGCGCTGGACCAAAGAGACAAACGTTCAGCGCATTATTGTGGTCAGCGATGAGGTGGCAAAGGATCACGTCCGCAAAACCCTGCTGACGCAGGTCGCGCCGCCCGGCGTGACGGCGCATGTGGTCGATGTCGATAAGATGGTTCGGGTGTGGAATAACCCAAAGTATGGTCAGGATCGGGTGATGCTGCTGTTTACCAACCCCACCGACGTTCTGCGCGTGGTGGAACAGGGTGTCGATATCAGGACCGTCAACATCGGCGGGATGGCGTTCCGTCAGGGAAAAACCCAGGTCAACAATGCGGTTTCGGTGGATGAAAAAGATATCGCCGCCTTCCGCAAACTGAATGAACGCCATATCGAACTGGAAGTGCGTAAGGTTTCCAGCGATCAGAAACTGAAAATGATGGATCTGATTGCGAAAGTAAACGCATAACAGAAGAGCTGCTGCGCCTGCGTTTCCGGGCTCATTTTCGCTATCCTGCTGAGGACAAGAAGTATGATGGAAATAACCTCGCTACAAATTATTCTGATTTTTATTGTTGCCTGTATTGCCGGCATGGGGTCGATTCTGGATGAGTTCCAGTTTCACCGTCCGCTGGTGGCCTGTACCCTGATTGGTATCGTGCTGGGGGATATGAAAACCGGCATTATCATCGGCGGAACGCTGGAGATGATTGCGCTGGGCTGGATGAACATCGGTGCCGCCGTGGCCCCCGATGCCGCTCTCGCCTCCATCATCTCTACCATTCTGGTGATCGCGGGCGGTCAGAGTGTGGGAGCCGGTATTGCGCTGGCCATCCCGCTGGCCGCCGCCGGACAGGTGCTGACCATCATCGTGCGAACCCTGACCGTCGCCTTCCAGCATGCCGCGGACAAAGCCGCAGAGAAAGGCAACCTCACCGCTATCTCCTGGATCCATGTCTCTGCCCTGCTGCTGCAGGCGATGCGTATCGCTATCCCGGCGCTGATTGTGGCGATCTCCGTCGGCACCAGTGCGGTTCACGCCCTGCTCAGTTCGATCCCTGAGGTGGTCACCAATGGTCTGAATATCGCGGGCGGCATGATTGTGGTGGTCGGTTACGCGATGGTCATCAACATGATGCGCGCGGGCTACCTGATGCCCTTCTTCTATCTCGGCTTTGTCACCGCGGCCTTTACCAACTTTAACCTGGTGGCGCTGGGGGTCATTGGTGTGGTGATGGCGGTGCTCTACATTCAGCTCAGCCCGAAATACAACCGTGTAGCGGGGGCCCCTTCCGGCCCGGCGACCGCGAACGATCTTGATAACGAACTCGATTAAGGAACAGGTGATCACATGGTTGATATTACGAAAGTCGAAAAGAAACTGACACCCGGTGACGTCCGCGCCGTCTTTATGCGCTCGAACCTGTTTCAGGGATCGTGGAATTTTGAACGTATGCAGGCGCTGGGCTTCTGCTTCTCAATGGTGCCGGTGATCCGCCGTCTCTATCCGGAGAATAATGATGAGCGCAGGCAGGCAATCAAGCGCCATCTGGAGTTCTTCAACACCCATCCTTATGTGGCCGCGCCGGTGCTCGGCGTTACCATGGCGATGGAGGAGCAGCGTGCCAACGGCGCGCCTATCGACGACGGTGCCATCAACGGCCTGAAAGTCGGTCTGATGGGCCCGCTGGCGGGTGTCGGCGACCCGATCTTCTGGGGCACCGTGCGTCCGGTGTTTGCCGCGCTGGGTGCCGGCATCGCGATGAGCGGCAGCCTGCTGGGCCCTCTGCTGTTCTTTGTGCTGTTTAACCTGGCGCGCCTGCTGACCCGCTACTACGGCGTGGCGTATGGCTATCGCAAAGGGATCGATATCGTCAGCGATATGGGCGGCGGATTTCTGCAGAAACTCACGGAGGGCGCCTCGATTCTCGGCCTGTTTGTGATGGGCGCGCTGGTAAACAAGTGGACGCACGTCAACATCCCGCTGGTGGTGTCGCGTATCACCGACTCCACCGGTAAGACCACCGTCACCACGGTGCAGTCGATCCTCGATCAGCTGATGCCAGGCATCGTGCCGCTGCTGCTGACCTTCGGCTGTATGTGGCTGTTGCGCCGTAAGGTCAACGCGCTGTGGATTATCGTCGGCTTCTTTGCCATCGGTATTTTTGGTTACTGGATCGGCCTGCTCGGTCTGTAATCTCAACCGGCCGGGCGCGCTGGCGCCCGGCTTTTAAGCGTAGTGAGCTGAGCCACAACCGGCTGAGCTCACCCCGTTTGAGGCCAGATGTTATGTCATTAACTGATGCGCTTATCGCGCTCTGCATTGCCGCCCTGCTGCTGTTCGCCCTTTATGACGAGGTGATTCTGCCGCGTCGACGCGGGCCTGTCCGCTTACGGGTCGCCCTGCAGCGACGGCACAAAATCGACAGCCTGATTTTCATCGGGCTGCTGCTGATTCTGCTGGGAAACAACATCACCCATCACGGCCCGCAGCTCACCACCACCCTGCTGATGGTGCTGAGCTTTCTGGCGTTCTGGCTTTTCTGGCTGCGCAGGCCCACGCTGCTGATGAAAGCCGAAGGGTTATTTTATGCCGGTGTCTGGATTGATTACCGGCGGATTCAGGGCATGAATCTCTCTGAGGATGGCATTCTGGTCATTCAGCTGGAGCAGCGCCGGCTGCTGATTGCGGTGCAGCAGCTCGACGATCTGGAGCGCATCTATAATACGCTGGTTGAGGCGCGCTAGTCGCGCTGCCACTGCGTCAGGGTAAAGTCGGCATCACAACTGAACGACTCGCTCTGCTGCAGCGTCTCCCAGACCGCTTCCCGCGCCCGCCACGCAAAAGGCGTCATCTGCAGCAGGGTCGTTGCGGCCCCGCCCGTCAGCGCCATCGGATAACGCAGCGTATGCTGCGCCACCTGCCGGAAGCCCGGGTAGGTTTTCTGCTCTGCCGTATGCAGCTGCACGTCGCGATAGATCAGGGCTTTAAACTGCTGCAGATGATGCGGTCCGGGCGTTACCGTCAGTACCGTGCCGCCGGGCTTCAGGACGCGGGCCAGTTCCGCTTCATTGCAGGGCGCGTAAATCCGCACCACGGCATCCAGCGAGCCATCGGCAAAAGGCAGACGCTGGCTGGAGGCTACGCAGAACCGCACCGCGGGATAACGCTTAGCGGCGAGGCGGATAGCCATTCTGGCCACATCCAGGCCATACACCTGTCCGCCTTCCCCTGCCGCCTCTGCCAGCGCAGCGGTGTAGTAGCCTTCGCCACAGCCGATATCCAGAATCTGGCTCTCCGGCAGGTTCAGCACCGGTTGCAGCAGCGCGACGACCTGCTCACGCAGCGGCTGATAATAGCCCGCCTGCAGAAATTCCCGTCGAGCCTGCATCATCTCTGCACTGTCACCTGGCTCACGCGACCGTTTATGCTGAACGGGCAGCAGATTGACATACCCCTCTTTCGCCTGATCAAACTGATGGCGATTCTCGCAGGACCAGCTGCGGGCATGGAAAGTCAGAGGAGAGTGGCAAAGCGGGCAAATCAACGACATAGGGGACTCCGGCATCAGATAACGCGGCGCAGTGTAACCTTATCGTTTACGCATCGGAAGCATAAAGAAAGCCCCGGCCGACCGGCCAGGGCTTTGAGAATCCATATCAGGGTGCGATGCACCGAGGCGGAGTCGAATCAGATAGCAGTGACGTTAACAGCTGCCGGACCTTTCTGGCCATCCTGAATTTCGAACTCAACGCTCTGGCCTTCAGCCAGGGTTTTGAAACCATTGCCCTGGATGGCAGAGAAGTGTACGAACACATCTTTGCTGCCGTCTGCAGGGGTGATAAAACCAAAACCTTTAGACTCGTTGAACCACTTAACCTGACCTTTAATCTTTGCCATTTTGCAAATTCCTTTAGATGTTTATTTAGCCCGAAGGCTGTCTTACAGAAAAACCAGAGACGTTACTGCATGAGGCACTAATTAAGGTTCGGCAAGGAAGCGGTATTCAACGTCAACGTCTTTACTCGTACTTCTTCACTGAAGATGCCATGCATAAACAGAACTGTACCTCGTTTAACCCACGAATTGTTATCACATATCCTAAAAACAATGGCAAGCCATTTTTAAAGTCTCAGAGAGGCAGCACGCACAATTGCCAGAAGGCTCACACAGCCTGTTCTGTCGCGGCGCTAAAACCCGGCATAAATATAATGAACCCGCAGGTTCATTTCCTCCGGATGCCTTCTCGTCCGGGCTAACTCAATGGATACCATAAGAAATTAATATTTCACAAATATGGCAGTAAGCGAATTGATAAGCGAAGCGACAGGAAAGCGAAGCAGCAATAACCTGACGTTAATCCTGTACGACACTTTTTATTTGGTACAGGTATCTTCTCTCCTGCACCAAAAACAGGAAACTGCCATGAGCCCTGCTCCAAATAAAAGCAGCCGCGCGAATCCGGCTTATTAAAAATTTAACCATTAATGTGATAAAAAATGATTTCTGTTAAAAAAAGCCGGTGTAACCGTCTTCCCCGGCTCCAGGATTATTCCTGGGGTGGATTATTCAGGCTGCGGCTTTCCCCTATTCGCCAGGGTGCGAAGCTGCCCTGCTCCTCCTCTGCCCGCCGCAGTGCCGCAGCCAGTTCCTGCGGAGGCGCATCCAGTGCCTCATCAGCCAGTTCAAATACGCCCCAGTGGATAGGCAGCGTCAGCGGTCTGCCCGCCGCCTGCCAGAGTGCCACGGCCTGATCGGGGTCCATATGCTGGCCTGCCATGAACCATTTCGGTGCATAGGCACCAATCGGTAAGGCTGTCACGCTGAAGGGGCCAAGCCGGGTGGGGATCGCCAGCAGGCTGTCGCTGTAGCCACTGTCACCGGAGAACCAGAAGCGCACGGAGGATGAACGCACGACCCAGCCGCACCAGAGCGAACGGTTGCGATCGCGGGGCGACCGCATACTCCAGTGACGCGCCGGAACCGCATCAAAACAGAGATCGCCCACCCTGACCTGCTGCCACCAGTCAGCCTGATGTACCTGCTGCACTCCCCGGGCGCGGCACCACGCCGCCAGGCCCAGCGGCACAACAAAGGTGGCCTGCGGGAAACGCCGGACAATCGCTTTGACCGTCGGCCGATCCAGATGGTCGTAATGATTGTGAGAAATCAGCACGGCATCCAGATGCGGCAGGTCGGCAATGCTGAGCGGCGCGGGGGTTTTGCGCTGCGGTCCGGCAAAAGAGAACGGCGAGGCGCGGGATGAGAGGGCGGGATCGATCAGAATGTAACGCTGATTGAGCCGCAACAGCACGGCGGCATGGCCCAGCCACCAGAGGCGATCGTCACTGCCGCTGAGATCGGCGGGTTGCCACCACTCTTCAACAAAAGCGTCATAGCCCTGTTGCGGTGGCATCGGAAGACTCTGCGCTTTTCGCTCCCGACGCCAGCGCCGGAGATCGCCAGGCTGACGCGCTTCCGGCTCAGGGTTACGGAAGCCCTCTGGCGTATGGTGCGCTTTGCTGCTGTCATACCACGGATTCTTCCCGCTCATCCCGCCTCTCTGTTCTGATTAACGTTCCGGGATTAACCGGATAAAGTCGCGCTTCTCCCGCTCATCTTCGGGTTTTTTACTCTCCGCGCCAGGCTGCAGCTCAATCAGACGACGCAGCAGCTGATTCTGTTTTTTCTGCTCTTCCAGCAGCGATTCCAGCAAACGGATCTGCTCACCGGCTCGAACGCTGGCACGATTAACAAAGAACCAGGCGATAAACGCCACAATCAAAATGATGACCAGCAGGCCATAGCTGACCAGGGGGCCCGGATTTGCGGCTAACTCATTCATAACTGCCTCATAAAACAAAGTGAAAACGCCAGAACACGACAACCGCGTATTCTACCTGTCGCCATCACAAAAGATAATGGGGTTAACGGCAAAGCAGAATTTGCCGTTTCAGTTATCTCTGATCGATTCCCGCCGAAAAGCCAGGCATGCTGCTATCATTCTGACCGGCAGCACCAGGTGGAGCGCTGAGTTACCTTTCACAAGGAGATACAATGAAACTGTTTATTCGCATGGTAGGCTTGCTGGCGGTGATCTGGCTGGCGATGCTCTTTACCGGTTATGGCGTGTTAACCGGCAGCACTAAGAATGCAGCGGGACTGGGCCTGCAGTGCAGCTATCTTACCGCGCGCGGTGTGATTAACGCCCAGTATCTGCACACGGACAGCGGCGTGGTCGGCGTAACCGATTGTCCGCTGCTGAAGAAAAGCGGAGAAGTGATCGATAACTGATGAAAGCGCGGGCCGCATGGCCCGCGCTGTTCAGAAAGGATAGGCGTGAAAGCCCATTTCCGAGGAGATCGTACGCGCCGCCCGCTGCAGCATCTCCACATAATCCTGACGCGCCTCTTCTGAAAAACGGATCGTGGGGAAAGAGAGGCTGAGGCCGGCAATCACCACCCCGAAGCGATCAAAGACCGGCACAGCGAGGCAGCGTAACCCCTCCTCCTGCTCTTCATTATCTTCGCCATAACCCTGCGCCTTCACCTCGTCCAGCGCCGCCAGCAGGGCGTCCGCGCTCATCAGCGTATTCGGCGTGCTGCGTCTGAACTCTACGTGCCGCAGAATCTCTTCCGTTTCCTCGCGGTCGCGCCAGGCGAGCAGCACCTTGCCAATCGCGGTGGAATAGAGCGGATTGCGGCGACCAATGCGCGAATACATGCGCAGGTTATAGAGCGAGTCGATTTTATGGATGTAGACAATGCTCTCCTCTTCCAGCGCGCCCAGATGCACGGTCTCACGGGTCAGACGCGACAGCTCCCGCATCTGCAGATCCGCGCTACGGATCAAATCGACATTCTGCAGCGCCTTCGCCCCCAGCTCGAACAGTTTGAGCGTCAGGGAGTACTTTTCGCTCTCACCTTCCTGGGTGACATAGCCCAGCGTTTTCATGGTTTGCAGAAAACGGTAGACCGTGCTTTTTGACATCATCACGCGCTGCGCCAGCTCAGTGATGCTGTGGTCGCGCTCTTCACCCAGCGCCTGCAAAATGCCAAACACTTTCAGCACGGAGGAGACGGAATCGGGCTGTTTGCCATTTTCAGCAGAGGACATCGCGCACCTTGTTCAATCAGTTACAAAAATAAGACAGAACGCCAGTATAGAGTGACGCAGCGGAAAGCGGCAATGGTTTCACCCCGGTGTCGCCGGTCACGCGATCTTTTTCACCTCCGGACACTGCAATTTCGCGTCAACTTCATTAGCATGATGATATTCACCCTCTTTAGTAATTAACCTATGACACTCTCCCCTCCTCAGGATGGTTTACCTGGCGCTCAGCGCTATATGGCGATTATCACCATCGCGCTCGGACTCACGATGGCGGTATTAGATGGCGCGATCGCCAACGTGGCGCTGCCCACCATCTCACGTGAACTGAACGCCAGCCCGGCGCAGTCCATCTGGATAGTGAACGCCTATCAGATTGCAATTATCGTCTCGCTGCTGTCGCTCTCCTTCCTCGGTGACATGCTGGGCTATCGTCGCGTGTATCAGACAGGTCTGGCGCTGTTTATTGTGACGTCGGTCTTCTGCGCCTTCTCCACCTCACTCACCATGCTGACCTGCGCCCGTGTTCTGCAGGGGCTGGGCGGCGCGGCGCTGATGAGCGTCAATACCGCCCTGATACGCATTATCTATCCGCAGCGCTATCTGGGGCGCGGTATGGCCATCAACTCGCTGGTGGTGGCGGTTTCGACGGCGGCGGGCCCGACGGTGGCGGCCGCCATTCTGTCGGTGGCGAGCTGGAAATGGCTGTTTCTGATTAACGTCCCGCTGGGTGCCGTAGCACTCTGGCTGGCGCTGCGGACGCTGCCTGATAATCCGCAGAAAGCCACTACGCAGAAATTTGATGTGCCCAGCGCCATCATGAACGCCCTGTTCTTTGGGCTGATCATCTCCGCATTGAGCGGTTTTGCGCAGGGTCAGAGTCACCTGCTGGTGCTGTCAGAAGTGATCGGACTGCTGGTTGTCGGGTGGTTCTTCATCCGTCGCCAGCTCGCGATGACCGTGCCGCTGTTACCGGTTGACCTGCTGCGTATCCCGATTTTCAGCCTGTCGATGGGGACGTCGGTCTGTTCGTTCTGCGCGCAGATGCTCGCCATGGTGTCGCTGCCCTTCTTTCTGCAAAACGTCCTGCAGCGTGATGAGGTGGCCACCGGTTTACTCCTGACACCCTGGCCGCTGGCCACCATGGTGTTTGCGCCGATTGCCGGCCGGCTGATTGGGCGGGTGCACGCCGGGCTGCTGGGGGGCATCGGTCTGGCGATGTTCGCGCTGGGGCTGTTTCTGCTTGCCTGGCTACCGGCGAATCCCGGCGACGGCGATATCATCTGGCGCATGATGCTGTGCGGTGCCGGTTTCGGGCTGTTTCAGTCGCCCAACAACCATACCATTGTCACCTCAGCGCCCCGCCATCGCAGCGGCGGTGCCAGCGGCATGCTGGGTACCGCGCGTCTGCTGGGTCAGAGTGCGGGAGCCGCGCTGGTTGCGCTGATGTTTAATCTGTTTGATGAGCAAGGCACGCACGCCTCGCTGCTGCTGGCGGGCAGTTTTGCCGCGGTGGCGGCGCTGGTCAGCGTGTCACGCATGACGCAGAATCGCGCCTGAGGGACGAAAAAGAAAAGGCGACCCGAGGGTCGCCTTTTTTATGCCGCTTAGGGCTATTTCAGATACTGGCCGCTGCGCAGGGCTTCAATACGTTTGTCCAGCGGGGGATGCGACATAAACAGCTCGCTGAACGACTTGCCTTTGCCGTTGATGCAGAACGCCATCATGCTGCTCGGCTCCTGCGGTTCGTAGCTGGTTTTCAGACGCTGCAGCGCCGCAATCATCTTCTCACGGCCGACCAGCTTCGCTGAACCGGCATCGGCGTGGAACTCGCGGTGACGGGAGAACCACATGGTGATAATGCTGGCAAGAATACCAAACACCAGCTCCAGCACCATCGACACCGCAAAATAGACCAGCGGGTTGCCGTTGCTGCTCTCTTCGCCATCGTCACGGTTGCCGGACATGAAGCCCGCCGCGATCTGCGCCAGAATACGGGACACGAAAATCACGAAGGTGTTCACCACACCCTGAATCAGGGTCATAGTGATCATGTCGCCGTTCGCGATATGCGACACTTCGTGCGCCAGAACCGCTTCAGCCTCATCGCGGCTCATGTTCTGCAGCAGACCGGTTGAAACCGCTACCAGCGAGGCGTTACGACGTGCACCCGTGGCAAAGGCGTTGATGTCAGGCGCGTGATAAATCGCGACCTGTGGCATCGCAATGCCCGCCTGTTGGGCCTGACGGCCGATCGTCTCCATCAGCCAGCGCTCCGTTTCATTGCGCGGCTGTTCAATCACTTCACCACCCACCGATCGCAGTGCCATCCACTTCGACATCAGCAGTGAAACAAACGCACCGCCGAAGCCAAACAGGCCTGCCATGATCATCAGGCCCTGGACACTGCTTGACTGGATCCCTGTCAGGCTGAGAATCAGCCCGAATACCAACATCACAGCCAGGTTGGTCATCAGGAAAAGAGCAATACGCATCATAATCGTTAATCTTCCTCAGTAGTTCACGCGCCTATACGCGGATAGATATCCTATGTGCATTGGGGCGCTTTTCAAGCGACCTTAACGTTTAAGTGCCTAAAAAGACATAACTTTACATTTTGTCACGCCTGCTGCGCCGACCGTCACGCTGGCACGATTACGGCGGCTAATGATTACGGCGGAATGACCCTCCCGCAGGCAAAAAAAAGCACCGCCAGGCGGTGCTTTTTCTCATAGCCGCGGCTTATTTCGCCGCGGGCGCTTCCGGCTGGGATTTCTCCAGCTGCGCCAGATCGTTCGCAATCTTCACCGTCTCATCGAGGTAAGGATCGGGCTCTTTATAATCTTTCGGCAGCTCGTCCAGGTTTTTCAGCGGTTTTTTGCCTTCGGCCTGATAACGCGCGTTGATACGCTCCAGACGTAACGCATCATCTTCGTGATTCTCTTTCTCGCGCTGAGCGAGGTTGAGCGACACAATGTTGCGTTTATCTTTCAGGGCATTGAAACGCGCAATGTCCTTCATGATGTACTGGAACTCACGATCCTGGGCAATACGTTCAGCGTGCTGCTTCGTCAGCTGCGCCACCAGCGGTTTGACATCGCCGGTTTTGACGTAGGTCGCCGCTTTGATGCTGTCCCACGGCAGTGCGTTATCTTCGAACTTCTCACCGGTTTCAGCCGCTTCCACCCCGGTTGGCATCAGCAGATCGGGCGTGACGCCTTTACGCTGAGTACTGCCACCGTTAATCCGGTAGAACTTCTGAATGGTATAGGAAACGGAGCCTAACGCCGGCCACTCCGGACGCAGCATCTGATCGTAGATGCGGTTCAGAGAGCGATACTGCTGCACGGTGCCCTTCCCGAAGGTCGGCTCGCCGACGATCACTGCACGTCCGTAATCCTGCATCGCAGCAGCGAAGATCTCAGAGGCGGAGGCGCTGAAACGGTCAACCAGCACCACCAGCGGTCCTTTGTAGTAGACCACGCCGTCGTTGTCGCTGTCTTCACGCACCCGACCATTGTTGTCGCGCACCTGAACAACCGGACCACTCGGAATAAACAGACCGGAGAGCGATACCGCTTCGGTCAGCGCACCGCCGCCGTTGGTCCGCAGATCGATCACGACGCTGTCAACGTTCTGCTTCTGCAGCTTCTGCAGCTGAACCTTCACGTCATCGGTGAGACCGACATAGAAACCAGGAATGTCGAGCACGCCCACTTTCTGTTTACCGACATTCTTGATGCTCATTTTGACGGCGCGATCTTCCAGACGGATTTTCTCACGCGTCAGCGTCACGGTGCGGGTTTTGGTGCCCTTACCGGCTGGCAGGATCTCAAGGCGCACTTTGCTGCCTTTCGGTCCTTTGATTTTCGCCACCACGTCATCCAGACGCCAGCCAATCACATCTTCCATCGGCTTGCCGGGCTGACCGACGCCGACGATGCGATCGCCCACCGTGATGGATTTACTTTTCGCTGCCGGTCCACCCGCAACCATCGAGTTGATGACGGTGTAGTCGTCATCCATCTGCAGCACGGCACCAATCCCTTCCAGAGACAGGCTCATCTCGGTGTTGAACTGCTCGGTGTTACGTGGCGACAGGTAGCTGGTGTGCGGATCGATTTCGCGGGCAAAGGCGTTCATTACCAGCTGGAAAACGTCCTCACCGTTGCTCTGGGCGAGACGGCGAATCGCGAAGTTATAACGCTTGGTCAGAACGTCGCGAATCTCCTGGTCGGTTTTACCCGCCAGCTTCAGGCTCAGCTGGTCATATTTGACCTTGGCATCCCACAGAGCATTCAGCTCGGCTTCATCTTTCGGCCAGGGAGCCTTGCCGCGGTCAATGTCGATAGTGTCATTGCCGCTGAAGTTCATCGGACGCGCCAGCACCGTCAGCGCATACTGATAGCGCTCAAAACGGCGTTTCTGCGCCAGATTATAGAGGTCGTAAAAGAGGTCCAGCTTGCCACTGCGCAGCTCATCGCCGACGGTGGTTTTTTTGCTGGCAAACTGCGCCACATCCGACGCCAGCAGCACATTGTGGCTGTAGTCGAGCATGTTCAGATAGCGATCGAAAATCTTCGCTGAAAAGTTCTGATCCAGGTCGAACTGGCGGTAGTGGGAACGGGTGAAGCGTGAGGTGACACGCTCACTGACCGTCGGGTCCTGCGGGTCTTCGTGAAGCTGGGGGATCTGATCGGCGCGGGTGATATTCTCCGCGCCGAACGTTGGGCCTGCTAACAGCAGGCCCGCAATAAGTCCAACTTTGAAAAGGGTGTTCATGCCGGGGTTAGCCTCCGTTTCAGAACTGCAAGTGTTCTGCGCGCACAATCATTGCCATGCCGGAAGCGAGCTGGACCCGAACGCCGTCTTTCGATACTTCAAGAACGGTAGCGTCCATCGCACTTTTGCCTGCTTTAACTTTAATACTCTGGCCGGGTTGCAAAGTTGAGGTATCAGTGATGGGTCGGGCTTCCTGCTCCGGACGTGGGGCTGGTTTGCGATGCTGTGAGGCGGTCGCACGCGGTGCAGCAGTCTGCGGACGCGGTTTGCGTGCGGCGTCGCCCTCGGCAGGCTTACGTGCAGCAGGCTTGCGCGCGCGACGCGGTGCCGCGCCCTCTTCGCTTTCACCCGCTTCACGACGGGCGGCACGCTGCTGATCGCGCTGTGCCTGAACACGCGCTTTCGCTTCTTCAAGCTGCTTACGCGCATGCTCGACGTGCTGCTCATCCAGCACGCCACAGGCGTTACCGTCGAGATCGACACGGATAGCACCGGCTTTGATGCCGTAGAGATAACGCCAGCTCGACGTATAAAGACGCAGCGCGGAACGCAGCTGTGTTTTGCTCAGGCTCATTTCGCCCTGAACACGCTCGACCAGATCCTGAAAGATACCGATTTTGAGCGGACGCGCTTCACCTTCAGCGCTAAAGCAGTGCGGAAAGCGCTCCGCCAGAAAAGTGATGACTTCTTTACTGCTATTCAACTTAGGTTGATTTTCCATGAAATTTCCTGATTACAACGGGTTTGCCGACCAGCGCAGGCATGAACAGGCGACATTATAATGACAACATCGCTAAATGCCATGTGATCCAGTCGATTAGCTGCGCGTCAGCTGCAGATATTTTTCTAAGTCGCTGTTCGCAAGCACTTCACAAAGCCCATCAGTCAGTGTGACCAGCCCTGATTCGTCATCGCTGTCAAAACGATTGTAATCCACGCTGTCGATGTCCAGCACCCCAACCACAGTGCCATTCACTTTCAGAGGAATCACAATCTCAGCGTTGCTGGCAGCGTCGCAGGCGATGTGGCCCGGGAAGGCATGCACATCATCCACGCGTTGCACTTTCTCTTCTGCCAGCGCCGTGCCACACACACCTTTACCGACCGGAATGCGCACACAGGCGATTTTGCCCTGGAACGGGCCCAGCACCAGCGTATCGGCTTCCGTCAGCAGGTAGAAACCTGCCCAGTTCACGCCATCGAGACGTTCATACAGCAGCGCGCTAAAGTTTCCCATCGCGGCGAGAAACGCCGTTTCGCCCGCCAGCAGGGCTCGCATATCGCGATTTAGATCGGCGTAAAAGGCAGTTTTGTTCATTATTCAACCGTTACCAATGACATCTGAACGGGTTTATTGAGACCGTTCGTTAAAAATAAGTTTTAATTATCCAGAGCGACAAGGTGAATCATAGCGTTAGTTACTATAACCTTAGCATTCTGTGGATCGAAGCGTGATGCCCGAGACAGGCACACAGACAATGTCTTAATGACCGATATCTGTTACTTCTGACGAGCGAAAATTGCACCACCCTATGAAAATTCACGCTATCAGCCAGACATTGCCTCACGCACGTTATCAGCGTTGCCCGCAATGCGATACCCTTTTTTCCTTACCGGATGTGAAATCGCATCAGGCGGCCTACTGTCCGCGCTGCAACGCCCGGATAGTCAGCGGTCACGACTGGTCGATGACACGTCTGATGGCCATGGCCGCCACCATGATGGTGCTGATGCCGTTTGCGTTTTCCCTGCCGCTGGTGGATATCCGTCTGCTGGGGATGCGCATCAATGCCAGCGTGCTGGAAGGCGTGATTCAGATGACGCAGCAGGGAGATGTCCTGACGGCGTCAATGGTGGCCTTCTGCACCCTGGGCGCGCCGATCACCCTGGTGGCCGGCATCTGCTATCTCGGTATCGGTCACCGGCTGGGCATGAACCTGCGGCCCGTGCTGCTGATGCTGGAAAAGCTGAAAGAGTGGGTGATGCTCGATATCTACCTGATCGGCATTGCCGTGGCGTCGATTAAGGTGCAGGACTATGCTTCGCTGGAGATTGGGTATGGGCTGGCGGCTTACATCGCCCTGACGGTGCTGAGCGTGCTGACGCTGATCCATCTCAACATGGAGCAGCTGTGGGAGCATTTCTACCCGCAGCAGCCCGGCAATATGGCGCGTGACGAGATGCAGGTCTGCCTGAACTGTCACCATACCGGCCTGCCGGACGAACGGGGGCGCTGCCCGCGCTGCCACACACCGCTCGACTTCCGTCGCCGCCACAGCCTGCAAAAATCCTGGGCGGCGCTGATTGCCTCGATTGTGCTGCTGATCCCGGCGAACCTGCTGCCTATTTCCGTGGTGTACCTCAACGGTTCACGGCGTGAGGACACCATCTTCTCGGGCATTCTGTCGCTGGGTGAAGGTAATGTGCCGGTCGCCGCGATTGTGTTTATCGCCAGTATTCTGGTGCCCTTTACCAAAGTGCTGGTGATGCTGACTCTGCTGCTCAGCATCCATTTCCGCTGTGAACAGGGGCTGCGCACCCGCATCCGGTTACTGCGGTTTGTCACCTGGGTTGGCCGCTGGTCAATGCTGGATCTGTTTGTCATTTCGTTAACCATGTCGCTGGTCAATCGCGATCAGCTGCTGGCTTTTACCATGGGACCGGCGGCGCTCTTTTTTGGCGCCGCCGTTATCCTGACCATTATGTCTGTTGAGTGGCTGGACAGCCGCCTGCTCTGGGATGCACATGCAACAGGAAACGCCGACTACACCGACTAACGCCACGCTGCGCAATAAGCGTAAAGTTTCGCCCTTCTGGCTGCTGCCGATAATTGCGATGCTGATCGCCTGCTGGCTGCTCTGGACCAACTACCAGGAGCGCGGCACCACCATCACCATCAATTTCCAGACGGCGGATGGGATTGTGCCGGGCCGTACCCCGATCCGTTATCAGGGTGTGGAAGTGGGCACCGTGCAGGGCATTAATCTCAGCGACGACTATCGCCGTATTCAGATCAAAGCCAGCATCAAGAGCGATATGCGCGACGCGCTGCGCGAAGACACCCAGTTCTGGCTGGTGACGCCGAAAGCCTCACTGGCTGGCGTGTCGGGACTGGATGCGCTGGTCGGCGGTAACTATATCGGGATGATGCCCGGCAAAGGGAAACCCAGCGAGGCCTTTACCGCGCTCGATACCCAGCCGAAATATCGGGTGAACACCGGCGAACTGCTGATCCATCTGCATGCCCCCGATCTCGGCTCGCTCAATACCGGTTCGCTGGTCTACTACCGCAAGATTCCGGTTGGCCGGGTCTATGACTACAACATCAACAGCAAATCCGACGGGGTAGCGATTGATGTGCTGATTGACCGTCGCTTCACCCATCTGGTGAAAACCAACAGTCGCTTCTGGAACGTCTCCGGCGTCAATGCTGATGTCAGCCTGAGCGGTGCCAAAGTGCAGCTGGAGAGCCTGGCGGCGCTGGTGAATGGCGCGATTGCCTTTGACTCCCCGGAAAATGCCGGAGAGGCTAAAGCGGAGCAGAACTACCGGCTCTACCCTGACCTGGCGCACAGTCAGCGCGGCGTGCTGATTACCCTGGATCTGCCCAACGGCAATAACCTTAAAGCGGGCAGCACGCCGCTGATCTATCAGGGACTGGAGGTTGGCACGCTGACTAAGCTCAACCTACAGGATGGCGGCAAGGTGACCGGCGAGCTGACGATTGATCCGTCGGTGGTCGGTCTGATGCGCAGCGGCACCCGCATTGAGATGCACAGCCCGAAAATCAGCCTGACCGATACCAGCCTCAGTGCGCTGCTGACCGGTAACACGCTGGAACTGGTTCCCGGCGAAGGTGAGCCGCAGCAGCACTACACCGTGCTGGCATCAAATGAGACGCTGCTGCAGAAACCCAACGTGCTGACGGTCAGACTGAGTGCGCCGGAGAGCTACGGTATCGATCAGGGGCAGCCGCTGATGCTGCACGGCATGCAGATTGGTCAGGTGATGTCGCGCTCTCTGGATGAGAATGGCGTCAATTTCGTGGTCGCGGTGAATCCTGAGAATCGCAGCCTGGTGCACGGGGACAGCAAATTTATCGTCAACAGCCGGCTCGATGTGAAATTTGGTCTCGACGGAATGCAGGTGTTAGGTGCCAGCGCCCGTGAATGGGTCGATGGCGGCATCCGGCTGGAGCCGGGCAGGAAAGGCGAGCCGAAAACCGCCTATCCGCTGTTTGCCGATGCGGAAAAAGCGGAAGAAGGCATTACCGGTGATGGCCCCTCCACCACCCTGACACTGACCGCCAACAGTCTGCCTGACGTGCAGGCGGGGTCGGTGGTGCTGTACCGCAAGTTTCAGGTCGGTGAGATTGTGAAAGTCACGCCGCGCGCTGACGCCTTTGATATCGCGGTGCACATCCAGCCGGAGTATCGCAAGCTGCTGACCAGCGAAAGCGTCTTCTGGGCCGAGGGCGGCGCCCGCGTCAGTCTTAACGGCAGCGGCCTGACAGTTCAGGCATCGCCGCTAAACCGGGCGCTGAAAGGTGCAATCAGCTTCGACAACATGACCGGTGCGAAGTCGGCCAAAGGGGTCAAGCGTGTGCTCTACCCGTCTGAAACCGCCGCCCGCGCGGTGGGCAGTCAGATTACCCTGCACACCTATGACGCCAGCAAGCTTTCAGCCGGGATGCCGATTCGTTACCTGGGCATCAATGTCGGCCAGGTGGAGTCGCTTTCGCTCAGTAAAGATAACAATCAGGTCGTCGCCAAAGCGGTGCTCTATCCCGAATATGTGGATGATTTTGCCCGCCTCGGCAGCCGTTTCTCGGTGGTCTCTCCAGAGATTTCCGCAACGGGGGTGAATCATCTTGAAACGCTGTTGCAGCCTTACGTTAACGTGGACCCGGGCAAAGGCGGTGCCGTGCGCACCTTTGAGCTGCAGGAGAGCACCATTACCGATTCGCGCTACCTGAATGGCCTGAATATTTACGTTGATGCCACCGAAGCCGGTTCCCTGTCGCTGGGCACCCCGGTGCTGTTCCGCGGCGTGGAAGTGGGCACCGTGACCGGCACGTCGCTGGGCAATATGGCGGATCGCGTGCAGATTGCCCTGCGTATCAGCAAGAAGTATCAGCATCTGGTGCGGAATAACTCGGTGTTCTGGCTGGCGTCCGGCTACAACCTCGACTTCGGTCTGATTGGCGGCGTGGTGAAAACCGGCACCTTCCAGCAGTTTATTCGCGGCGGCATCCAGTTTGCCACCCCGCCAACGGTGCCGCTGGCTCCGCAGGCGACGCCGGATAAACACTTCCTGCTGCAGGATGAAGCGCCGAAGGATTGGCGCAACTGGGGAACGGCGATTCCGTCTCCGCGCTAAGTCAGGTCAGGCGGGCAGTCTGATGCTGCCCGCCTGGTTGCTTTGCATCGAGCAGGCTCAGGGAGCATACGCCCTCCGCAAAGACGCAAAAACCGCCATCCCTGGCGGGCTCAGCGCGGACCATCCCTGGCCCGCTATGCTTTACTCCGGGCGTATGCTCCCATCGCTTCACGTTTTCAGCGGCCTGTATGCCTCTGCTCAAAACCGCGCCAGACTTATTCCTCCTGAGACGGGCAGCCTGGCTGCCCGTTTCCTTTCTGCATGGTACACTGCCGCCTTTGCCTTAACTGGAATGTGCCCGTGTCAGATGCTGCTTCGCTTTTCCCCGCCGATTTTCTCTCTTTAATGCGTCAGAGCCTGCCCGATGAGGCCAGCTTCGCGCAGTTCCTCGCCATCAGTCAGCAGCCGCTGCGCCGCACGCTGCGGGTGAATACCCTGAAGATCAGCGTGGCTGACTTCCTGCGTCTCACCGCAGACTATGAGTGGCAGCTTACGCCGGTGCCGTGGTGCGAAGAGGGATTCTGGATCAGCCGGGAAGATGAGAGCCTGCCGCTGGGCAGCGTCGCGGAACACCTCAGCGGCCTGTTCTATATTCAGGAAGCCAGCTCCATGCTGCCGGTCACTGCCCTGTTTGACGCGCAGACCGCGGTCAGCGCCGTGATGGATATGGCGGCGGCACCGGGTTCAAAAACCACCCAGATTGCGGCCAGGATGGGCAATCAGGGTATCATTCTGGCCAATGAGTTCTCCTCCAGCCGGGTGAAAGTCCTGCACGCCAATATTACCCGCTGCGGCGTCACCAACAGTGCGCTGACACATTTCGACGCCCGGGTTTTCGGTCCTGCGCTGCCGGAACAGTTTGACGCCATCCTGCTTGACGCCCCCTGCTCAGGCGAAGGGGTGATGCGGAAAGATCCCGATGCCCTGAGAAACTGGTCGCTGGCCAGTACAGAAGAGATTGCCGCCACCCAGCGCGACCTGCTCGACAGCGCCTTCCATGCCCTTAAACCGGGCGGCACGCTGGTCTACTCGACCTGCACCCTGAATCAGATTGAGAATCAGCAGGTCATCGCCTGGCTGCTGCAGCGTTACCCCGACGCCGTGGAGATCCTGCCGCTCAACGAACTGTTTGCGGGGGCGGAGCAGGCCGCCACGCCAGAGGGTTATCTGCACGTTTTCCCGCAGATGTTCGACAGCGAAGGCTTTTTTGTGGCCCGGTTGCGCAAAACCGCGTCGGTCGATCCGCTGCCTGCACCGGGCTATAAAGTCGGCAAGCTGCCCTTCTCGCACGTCAGCCGCAAGCTGGAGAGCGACATCATTCAGGCCGCCGCCGCCGTCTCACTACGCTGGGACGATTCGCTGGTGCTGTGGCAGCGTGATAAAGAGATCTGGCTGTTCCCGGAGGCCGTCACCCCGCTGCTGGGCAGAGTGCGTTTCTCAAGAATTGGCCTCAAGCTGGCTGAAACCTTCGCGAAAGGCTATCGCTGGCAGCATGAGGCGGTCATCGCGCTGGCGCAACCGGATGCGAAGCACGCCTTCGAACTGACGGCAGCCGAGGCAGAAGAGTGGTATCGCGGGCGGGATATCTATCCGGAAAGCGAACCCGCCGGTAATGAGATGATTGTCACTTATCAGCAGCAGCCGCTGGGGCTGGCAAAGAAAGTCGGCAGCCGTATCAAGAACAGCTACCCCCGCGAGCTGGTGCGGGACGGGCGTCTGTTCCGCTGAAATTACTGCAGCTGAACCATCGTCAGATGATGGCAAAACACCGCACCGGTATCGATATAGTGCAGGTTGGCCACCGTCAGCGGCTCCTTCAGCGGAGTATGACCAAAATAAAAGGCATCTGCCCCGCGGATGCCGCTTTCTGCGCCGGCCTGAAGCCCCTCCAGCCGCTGACGGCTCCAGACCACCTGCTCCCAGTCCAGCGGTTTATCCAGGGCGTACTCCGCGGCGGGGTAATCCGCATGGGCAATCACCACGGTACGCGCCCCCAGCTGTAAATGCACGATCAGCGGCAGATCGCGACAGCGCAGCAGCGCGTGACGCGCCGAAACGATGGCACTGCCGCGCAGCCGCCAGAACCAGTCGCCGCCGTTCATCTGCCAGCGCTGCTTTTCGTGACCCTGTAACGCCAACAGGGCCATCTCCTCATGGTTGCCCTTCACGCTGCGAAACCAGGGCTGCTTCAGCAGCGCCAGGCACCCCAGGCTGTCGGGCCCGCGATCGATGAGGTCACCCACGGCAATCAGCAAGTCCTGCTGCGGATCAAACTGATGCTGCTGTAACCGCGCATCCAGTTCAGCGCGGCAGCCGTGCAGATCGCCCACGACCCAGATATGTCGCCACGCTGACCCCTCGAGAAACTGGTAAGACATTGATCCTCCGCCTGCGTCGCTTAAGCCTCTGCACAGTATAGCCAGATCCGCCTCTGCACCGACACAAGCAACGGCAGCGCAGTGGGAAAGCGGGCAGGCCCCGTGGCAGATCAGGGGCGCGTTTTCGCCGGATACGCCTCCAGCTTCTCCGCCGGACGCACCGGGCGGCGCACCATCTCTCCGCCGCAGTTGGGGCAACGGTGCTGCAGGTGTTCGGCACACTCCGCGCAGAAGGTGCATTCAAATGAGCAGATCCGTGCCGCCAGGGAAGATGGCGGCAGGTCACAGTCACAGCGTTCACAGCGGGGGCGAAGTTCAAGCATGGCGGCACTCCTGTCAGGATGATGCGTCAGCTTCGCGCGTGGCGTCCCGGCTGTCGAGTCAGCGGAGAGACAAAGTCGGGTCAGATCGGGACATTCTGCCTCAAGGGTGCAGACCGCGGCCCGGCTTTAGAGTTGCGTCTTATCCGTGGCGCGGTCGTCCGGCTCTTCCCCGGCTTCTGGCTGCTCTTCAGATTCATCGCTCTCCTCTTCCGGCTCCTGACCGCCCATTGACGCCTGGATCACCTCCTCTTCAAGCGTCGGGTTCAGGGCCGCACCCAGCGGTGAGGTTGCCAGGCTATCAGGCATCACCACATGCGGCAGCGGCACTTCGGTTGTCGGCAACGGACGTGGCGTTCGCACATAGCTCAGCCCGCCCGTCACCAGCGCGCAGACGGCGAAAAAGAGATAGAGCATATTGCTGCCCAGCGGCTGCATCAGCGCCCCTACCACCAGCGGCCCGATGCTGGCACCAATCCCAAACGCCATCAGCAGACAGGCGGTTAACGACACCCGTCGCTCGGCGGCAACCTGATCGTTCGCCAGCGCAACCTGCAGCGGATAGAGCGCGAACTGCATCATACTGGCCACAAAGGCGATGCCTATCATCCAGTGGAAGGTAAGATGCGGCAGCATAATCAGCGGCACGCAGGAGACGGCAAACAGCAGCGCGATGATAAATAACAGCCGCTGACGGTCGTAGCGGTCGGAAAGCCAGCTCAGCGGGAACTGTGAAACCAGACCGGCAAAAATCGTCAGGCTCATAAAGTAGCCGGTCTGACTGGTGGTGAAGCCTTTGCTGCTGCCGTAAACCGGCGCCAGCCCGTAAAACGCCCCGATCACCATGCCGGTTACCAGCGTGGTGCCGAGCAGTTTGGGAATGGTGCGGATAAAGTAGCCCAGCTCCATCGGCGCGGGGGTCATAGGCCTGACATGGGTACGGGTAGTCAGCGCAATCGGCACCAGACAGAGCGCGAAGCAGAGTGCCACGATCAGCAGCGTGCTCACGCCAAAGCCACTCTGCAGGCTCAGCACCACCTGACCGCCGCTCAGCCCCAGATAGGTCGCGACCATATATAAGCCGAAAATCATGCCGCGCTGAGAGGATTCCGCCTGGTCGTTGAGCCAGCTCTCCAGCACCATGTACTGGCACATCATGCAGAGCCCGATGATCAGACGCAGAAACACCCATAGCGGAATAAAGTCGGTCAGCCCGTGGCCAATCACCGAGGCGGTAATGATCCCGGCACAGGCGACATAGGCGCGGATATGGCCGACGCGGGCGATCAGGTTGTGCCCGACTTTGCCTCCAATCACCAGACCAATATAGTTTGCCGCGATGATGGCACCGATAAGTGCCCCGTTCACCTGCTCGCTCGCCAGCCGGAGTGAAACATAGGTGGTCAGCAGACCGGAGCCCAGCAGCATCAGCAGCGTGGTGGTGTAGAGCGGCAGAAACGTACTGAATATTTTTCCCATATGACTCCCTGTCTACACCTTCAGGCATCAGGCCAGTTAAGCCCTAAAGATAGTCGATATCCGTGTCCGGCGCGGCATTGCCTGCCGCTGACGGCAAAAAAAAAGCCCGCCCGCAGTGTGCGGACGGGCCTGGCGTCAGGCGCTCGGGAAACTGATATTGCTGCCCGGTGCCTCACGGTTGAGATGGATGAAGTTCAGGTGCCGCTCGTACTGATCCAGAATGTCGATGATCACCTGCTCTTTGCTGTAGTCCATCAGGTCGTTACCCTGGCTGCCCTCCATCAGGAAGGTTTCCAGCCGGTAGTAAGTCGATTTACCGCTGCGGGCGCGATAGGTAAAGCCCGGAATCGAGTACTGCTGCGGCCAGACCTGATAGATGAAGTCCTGCTCCTCGCCCAGATGCACGCGCAGATCCAGATAGCCGATCGGGTTGGCCGCATCCGGCGCGACGCTCTCCAGCGACACCCGGCCACCCCGCAACTCCAGCTCTTTCGCAACCTCTTCCATCGCCGGATAGATGGTTTTTTCCATCATCTGCTGGGTATAACGCGACCCCGGATAGTTCATCAGCCGCGACAGGCGCTTTTTCCAGGTGCGGCGATCCGTAGCGTGGGCCAGATAGGGCGCGGTGTCACGCGTGGCGCTGGCGCGACGGTGATCTTCAATCTTCAGCGATTTATAGAGCCCCGCCATCACAAAGAAGATCACAAAGCTGAACGGCAGACCCATGATCACGGTGGTGTTCTGCAGGGCCGAGATGCCGTTCGCCATCAGCATACTCAGGGTCAGGACCCCGATCGCTACCGACCAGAAGATACGCAGCCAGTTGGGCGCATCGCTGTTGATGTCTTTGAGACGTGAGGTGAAGTTCCCCAGCACCAGCGATCCGGAGTCGGCAGAGGTGACGTAGAAGAGCATACCGGTGATCGTCGCGACAGAAGCGCTGAGTTTAAAGGCCGGATACTGCGCCAGCAGGCTGTAGAAGCCACGCTCCGCATGATTCATCACCTCCTGAGCGAAGCCCGCATTGCCATGAATAATCTGATAGAGCGCGGCGTTACCAAACACCGACAGCCACAGCAGCGTAAAGGTGAAGGGAATGATCAGGGTGCCGAGCACGAACTCGCGGATGGTACGACCGCGTGAAATACGCGCCAGGAAGAGGCCGACAAAAGGCGACCAGGCCACCCACCATGCCCAGAAGAAGAGCGTCCAGCTGTTCATCCATTGCGTCGGACGATCAAAGGCAAAGGTGTTGAGCGTCATGCCCATAAAGCGGTTGATGTAGTCCCCCACGTTCAGCACCAGCGCATTCAGCAGAAATTCGGTGTTGCCGAAGAAGAGCACGAAGAGGATCAGCCCCAGCGCCATCACCACGTTGAGCTCGGAGAGGATACGGATACCTTTATCCACGCCGGATGTCACCGAAATGGTGGCGATCACCACCGAGAGGATGATCAGCGCGGTCTGCGCGGTCAGTCCTTCCGGGATATCAAACAGCACCTTCAGGCCATAGTTAAGCTGCACCACCCCGATGCCGAGCGTGGTCGCAATACCGAAGATCGTACCCACTACGGCGGCGATATCGACGGTGTGACCAATCGGGCCATTGA
This sequence comes from Pantoea anthophila, assembly GCF_026104315.1. Classification (NCBI taxonomy): domain Bacteria; kingdom Pseudomonadati; phylum Pseudomonadota; class Gammaproteobacteria; order Enterobacterales; family Erwiniaceae; genus Pantoea; species Pantoea anthophila. The sequence goes on along the minus strand of NZ_CP110473.1, from coordinate 1,728,029 downwards.
TGCGTTTGCCGAAGATGGGATAGAGCGCGGAGCGGATGGTCAGCGGCAGGTTATAGCGATAGCTGAAGTAGCCCAGCGCTATCCCCATCAGCGCATACATTGACCAGCCGGTCAGGCCATAGTGAAACAGCGTCCAGACCATCGCCTGACGGGCCGCCTCCAGCGTCTGCCCCGCCCCTTCCGGCGGCTGCATATATTGCGTCACCGGTTCAGCCACCGAGAAGAACATCAGGTCGATCCCGATCCCGGCGGCAAACAGCATGGCGGACCAGCTGAGGATGCTGAATTCCGGTTTGGCGTGCTCCGGCCCCAGCTTGATCGAGCCAAAGCGCGAACAGGCCATGTAGAGCACAAAGACAATGTAGAGCGTGGCAGCCAGCATGTAGTACCAGCCGAAGGTGGCGGAGACCCAGTTAACCGCCTTGAGGATCCAGCTCGCGGCCAGTTCACTGTAGAGAATCGTCACAAGTGAAAACGTCAGAATCAATCCGGCAGAGGTATAAAATACAACGGGATTGAGTCTGTCTTTTTCACCGGCAGGTGGATTATTCATCGATTACCTCTGGTTAATATCCTGAAAATACGCAATGGATAACATTTGCCGCTCACGGGGTTTTCAGGCCGTGCGGCCTCCTATCGTTCTGTTACTTCCTGTTTAAGCGTAACGGCTGACAGTGAGCTTAGCACTCATTGCCGTTTCGCTTACGCTACATTTAAAGAACACTACCCTAACAAAATTTCTTTTTATATTGAACGTGCAATCAAAAAAAGTTTAAATAGGGGTTCAATTTGAGGGCGGAGCCGGAGCGGAGCTATGCCAAAAGTAGGGATGCAGCCGATACGACGTCGGCAACTGATTGATGCGACCCTGAGTACGATTAACGAAGTTGGAATTAATGATGCCACTATCGCCCAGATCGCCCGGCGGGCGGGGGTCTCGACCGGCATCATCAGTCACTACTTCAAAGATAAGAACGGCCTGCTGGAAGCCACAATGCGTGATGTGACGCGGCAGCTGCGCGAAGCGGTTCTGACGCGGTTACGGCCGCTGGCCGATGCCCCGGCTGAACAGCGACTGTGTGCCATCGTTGACGGGAATTTTGATGAAACCCAGGTGCACAGCGCTGCGATGAAAGCCTGGCTCGACTTCTGGTCAAGCAGCATGCATCAGCCCCAGCTCAACCGCCTGGAGCGGGTCAGCAGCCGGCGGCTCTACTCCACCCTGGCGGTGGAGTTCCGGCGTCAGCTGCCGCTGGAAAAAGCGCGTCTTGCCGCGCATGGCCTGGCCGCCCTGATAGATGGTCTGTGGCTGCGCGCAGCGCTGAGCGGTAAGCCTTTTGACCCGGTCATCGCCCGCACACTGACCACCCAGTTCATCCGTCAGCAACTGGCTGGCGAGCACGAATAACGGAAGGAGAAAACATGTCCCGATTCAACGAGCAGAAACTCTACATTGATGGCGCTTATGTGGCCGCAGCGTCTGGCGAAACGTTCCAGACGATCAATCCGGTCAACGGCGACGTACTGGCAGAGGTTCATGCCGCCGGCCAGGAAGATGTCGATCGCGCCGTTGCTGCCGCCAGAAAAGGCCAGAAGGTCTGGGCCGCGATGACCGCGATGGAGCGTTCGCGCATTCTGCGCCGCGCCGTCGATATTCTGCGTCAGCGTAACGATGAGCTGGCAGAGCTGGAGATGCTCGACACCGGTAAACCTTACAGCGAAACCTCCGCTGTCGATATCGTCACCGGTGCAGACGTACTGGAATATTACGCCGGGCTGATCCCCGCCATCGAAGGCCAGCAGATCCCCCTGCGCGACACCTCTTTTGTCTACACCCGCCGCGAACCACTGGGCGTGGTGGCCGGGATTGGCGCCTGGAACTACCCGATTCAGATCGCCCTGTGGAAATCTGCGCCTGCGCTGGCCGCGGGTAACGCGATGATTTTCAAACCGAGTGAAGTGACCCCGCTCACCGCACTGAAACTGGCGGAAATCTACAGCGAAGCGGGCCTGCCGGATGGGGTATTCAATGTGCTGCCAGGCCTTGGCGCAGTTACCGGTCAGCTGCTGACCGAACATCCGGGTATCGACAAAGTCTCCTTCACCGGTGGCATCGTCAGCGGCAAAAAGGTGATGGCCAATGCCGCAGGATCAACCCTGAAAGAGGTCACCATGGAGCTGGGCGGTAAATCTCCGCTGATCGTCTTTGATGATGCCGACCTCGATCTGGCCGCCGACATCGCCATGATGGCGAATTTCTACAGCTCCGGTCAGGTCTGCACCAACGGCACGCGCGTCTTTGTTCCCGCGTCGCTGAAAGCGGCTTTCGAGGAAAAAATCAGCGAGCGCGTTGCCCGCATCAGGGCTGGCGATCTGCGCGACCCGGCCACCAATTTTGGTCCGCTGGTCAGCTTCACTCATCGCGACAACGTGATGCGTTACATCGAATCGGGCATCGCTGAAGGCGCACGTGTGCTGTGCGGCGGCAAACGCCTGACCGGCGGCGACTTCGATCAGGGGGCCTGGGTGGCACCCACTGTCTTCACCGACTGCCGTGATGAGATGAAGATTGTGCGTGAAGAGATCTTCGGACCGGTGATGTCGATCCTGAGCTATGACAGCGAAGAGGAAGTGATCCGCCGTGCCAATGACACCGAATATGGCCTGGCTGCCGGAGTAGTGACGCAGGATCTCAACCGTGCGCACCGCGTCATCCACCAGATTGAAGCCGGCATCTGCTGGATCAATACCTGGGGTGAATCGGCCGCAGAGATGCCGGTCGGAGGCTACAAGCACTCCGGTATTGGCCGTGAGAATGGCCTGATGACCTTACAGAGTTACACCCAGGTGAAGTCAGTGCAGGTTGAGCTGACGCGTTTTCAGTCAGTCTTTTAATCACCCTTAACCTGAGGAACGATGAATGGAATTTGATTACATTATTATCGGCGCCGGATCCGCAGGAAACGTTCTGGCTACCCGTCTGACCGAAGAGAGCAACGTCAGCGTCCTGCTGCTGGAAGCGGGCGGCCCGGATTATCGTTTTGATTTCCGCACCCAGATGCCTGCCGCCCTCGCCTATCCGTTACAGGGCAAACGCTACAACTGGGCCTATGAAACGGAACCTGAGCCTTACATGAACAATCGCCGCATGGAGTGTGGCCGTGGTAAAGGCCTGGGCGGCTCGTCGCTGATAAACGGGATGTGTTACATCCGTGGTAACGCCATGGATCTCGATAACTGGGCCAGCGCGCCAGGGTTAGAGGACTGGAGTTATCTGGACTGCCTGCCCTACTACCGCAAAGCGGAGACCCGCGATATCGGTCCGAACGATTTCCACGGCGGTGACGGCCCGGTCTGCGTCGCAACGCCAAAAGCGGGCAACAACGTGCTGTTTGAAGCGATGATTGAGGCGGGCGTGCAGGCGGGCTATCCGCGCACGGATGACCTCAATGGCTATCAGCAGGAAGGATTTGGTCCGATGGACCGCACTGTGACGCCGCAGGGACGCCGCTCCAGCACCGCGCGCGGCTATCTCGATCAGGCTAAAGGCCGCGCCAACCTGAAGATCATTACGCATGCCACCACCGACCGTATCCTGTTTGACGGTAAGCGTGCGGTGGGCGTGGAGTTTCTGCAGGGCGACAGCAACACCCTGAACAAAGCGACCGCACGCCGTGAAGTACTGCTCTGTGCCGGGGCTATCGCCTCGCCGCAGATCCTGCAACGCTCCGGCGTCGGTTCGCCCGAACTGCTGAAGCAGTTTGATATTCCGCTGGTTCACGACCTGCCAGGCGTGGGTGAAAACCTGCAGGACCATCTGGAGATGTATCTGCAGTATGAGTGTAAAGAACCGGTCTCCCTCTATCCGGCGCTGAAGTGGTGGAATCAGCCTAAAATCGGTGCCGAGTGGATGTTCAATGGCACCGGTGTCGGCGCCAGTAACCAGTTTGAAGCCGGTGGCTTTATCCGCAGCCGTGAAGAGTTCAGCTGGCCGAACATTCAGTATCACTTCCTGCCGGTGGCGATTAACTACAACGGTTCCAATGCCGTTGATGCCCACGGCTTCCAGTGTCACGTCGGTTCGATGCGTTCGCCCAGCCGCGGTCATGTGCGCCTGAAATCACGCGATCCGCGCCGCCATCCGGCCATTCTGTTTAACTACATGTCGCATGAGCAGGACTGGCATGAATTCCGCGATGCGATTCGCATCACCCGCGAGATCATCAACCAGCCCGCGCTGGATAAGTATCGCGGCCGCGAAATCAGCCCGGGCATTGAATGTCAGACGGATGAGGAGCTGGACGAGTTCGTGCGTAACCACGGCGAAACCGCTTATCACCCGTGCGGCACCTGTAAAATGGGCAACGACCCGATGGCGGTCGTCGATGGCGAAGGCCGGGTGCATGGCCTGCAGGGATTACGCGTTGTGGATGCGTCCATCATGCCGCTGATCATCACCGGTAACCTGAATGCCACCACCATTATGATCGGTGAGAAGATTGCCGATAAGATCCGTGGACGCGAGCCGCTGCCGCGCAGCACCGCAGCCTACTACGTGGCCGGAGAGGCGCCTGTGCGCACCACCCCACAGCGCAGCGACTAAATCGTGACAGTGTCACTTTAAACCTCGCCGGGCATCTTATTGCCCGGCTTTTTTTATTCCCCACCCCATTCCACACATTGTTTTCCGTTAACCTGCATCTGCAAATCATCAAACCTTAATCAAAATCAAACAAAGCAGCATCTGCTGTTGATTTCACGATATGCCGGATGCTATAAATCCTGCGTGTAGATAACCGGAGGCACTTTCCGTCCACTGATGAGAAGCAACAATGTGGATGCGTTGTAAACTTTATGCGCAAACTTTTTGTGTTTTATTCCCTGATTTCCCCTGCTTTCCTTTCCGCCCGGAACGTCGCTGATAAGCACTGGCGTAACGCCCTGTAGTCCCCTTCCGCTTCGATATGGTTCTGAGTCTGCGCGCAATCGCGCGTGGCAGGTCGTCATTTATTCGTTGCTGGAGATCCCCATGTACGCCTGGGTTTTATTATCACTTGCTATCGTGACTGAAATAATCGGTACGCTGTTTATGAAATGGTCCAGCCTCAGCGGCAGCCAGTATGGCTACCTGATGATGCTGGCTATGATTGCCTGTTCTTATATTCTGCTGAGTTTCGCCATCAAACATATCGCCCTGGGCGTGGCTTATGCCCTGTGGGAAGGTATCGGCATCCTGCTGATTACGCTGTTCAGCGTGCAGCTGTTTGGCGAGTCGCTGTCACCGCTGAAAATTGGCGGCCTGATGACACTAATTGCTGGAATCGTCCTGATCAAAACCGGCACCGAATCATCAGCGGAGGTTAACCATGGTCATCACTGATTTTGTCCATGCGGCCTGGCTGGCACTCGCCATCCTGCTGGAGATTGCCGCCAATATATTCCTTAAATATTCTGATGGATTCAAAAAACGTCTATTCGGGCTGCTTTCGCTCTGCTGTGTGCTACTCGCGTTCAGCGCGCTTGCTCAGGCGGTGAAAGGGATCGACCTGTCGATAGCCTATGCGGTCTGGGGTGGCTTTGGCATTATCGCCACCGTCGCTGCGGGCTGGGTACTGTTTGGTCAGCGACTGAACCGCAAAGGCTGGGCTGGCCTGAGCCTGCTGCTGGCCGGTATGCTCCTGTTAAAACTGGCCTGACAGAGGTCCCGGGCTGTAATAATGGTTAAGGGTGTGCGGCTGCGCGCCCTTAACTTTCTGTGCGTTTTTACCCTTTTCAAGTTGATTTTTTCAGCATTCTCTTCTTCAGATTCCTCTTACTTTTGTAAAGGGCCGTTTACATATCTGTTGCCTTGAGGCTTAGTGAGCGCCGAAGGTCGGATAAAAACGAGGAAGAGTTATGTCTGCAACACGAGGTTGGTCAACTGAGCTTGAGGGATTACGCGGCATCGCCTCTCTCTGGGTACTGGTAGGTCATATCAGCCTGCTGATTCACTGCCATATCACACTGATTTCATCCCCTGGCATCGGTGTCGATCTGTTTATTCTGCTTTCGGGCTACCTGATGGCGAAAAACTATGTCGAGCGACAGCAGAAAGAGCCATGGCAAAGCGCCGCAACGATCAAAAAGTTCTGGATCCGTCGCTTTTTCCGCATCGCGCCGCTCTACTATCTGCTGTTAATCATCGCCCTGATTTACGGGCCGTGGTTTGGCGAGATGCGTGACACCATCGCGCATTTCTACTCCGGCACGGCAACCGAGTCGTCACGTTACACCGACCAGTCGCTGGCAAATGTGCTGACCCACTTCAGTTTCCTGTTCGGCATGCTGCCCGAGTACGGCTTTAACACCGTACTGCCTGACTGGAGCATCGGACTGGAGATGCAGTTCTATCTGCTGTTCCCGTTCATCATGCTGGTGACGATGCGGTTTGGCTATGCCGCCTCCCTGATCGCTATCATGGTGCTCTGCTGCGCCGGACGCTATCTGCTGGCCGATTATTATGAGGCATTTGAGATGCCTTCGATGATTCTGATCAAGCTGAACATGTTCCTGTCGGGCATGCTGCTGGCAGAAGCCATCCGCCGCAAATCGCTGCTTTACGTCGCCTTTGCGCTGCTGGGACCGGTTGCCAGCGTGGCAATGGGTCTGGGGTTCATCAAGCTGCAGGTGATTATGGAAGCGCTGATGATCGTCGGTATGACAGCCATTCTCTGGCAGTATCCACAGGGCAGCCGGATGGCGCAGCTGATTGCTCTGCCGCGTAAGCTGCTGAACAACCGTCTCAGCACCTGGCTGGGCGACGTCTCGTTCTCGGTCTACCTGCTGCACCTGCTGATTGTCATTCCATTGATCGCGCTGCTGCTGAATCACACGGATATCGAATTCAAAAGCGATCTGACGCGCTTTCTGATTGTCTGCGTCTCTGCCATCCCGGTGACCTATGCGCTGGCGTCGCTGCTCTACAAATATGTTGAGAAGCCCGGCATCCGCATGGGTAAACGCGTTCTGGCCCCGAAGCTGGCTGACCAGACCAGCTGAGTGACAGATGGATTCAGAAGCCCCGTTCGCGGGGCTTTTTTATGGCCTGCGATGTCGCGACCAGCAGGGAACCACGTCTTACGCCCTGCACTCCTGCCGGAGTGAACTACACTTTCCCGGTCAGCAATCCGACGGAGAGGAAAATCTATGCGCATTCAGCATCTGTTGTTGTCCAGCGACGGTGGCGCGTTAATCATTGAAGCCGATCAACTTGAAAGTGAGCTGGTGATCCCGCCCCATCTGCAGACCGCCACCGGCGGCGAAGCGGACAGCGATACCGGCCACCGCGTTGCGGTGACCCGGCACTACTGCAAAGGACGTTACTACGCTGTCGCCCTCGATCGTCATGCGGCCAGTAACGAGATCGATGATGTGATCGACCTGCTCCATCCCGCACCGCTGGATTAAACCCTGTCATCAGCCCTGACAAGCGCGGCAGCACGCTGTTCGCCATGCCGGACAGCACGCGACCGATTGCCCGCTCTTAACGCGTTATAGCATCAGAAGGAGAAGCATCATGCAGAAGAAAAAGTGGTTTGTGTCTTACGTCATTAAGCCGGAAGGTGAACATCATGTCACCACGCACGCCTTTATCGAAGGGGATGATGTGGAAGAGGCGCTGGAACAGTTTATGTTCGAAACGAAAAAAAGTCTGTCACTGGACACGGAAGAGCTCACGCTGCTTTCGGTCAGTCTGGTGTAACCCGGTATTCCGCCTCACAGGTGTGGGCTGGGGGTTATCTGTTTATAATATTGATGATTTTCCCTGGTGCTGCATTCAGTTACTTAGTGGGGTAAGGCCAGGCGTGGTCCATACCTGTTGAGGACAAAATCCCGGTGATCGCCAGATACGCCAGTATCAGGACAAACAGCACAATGGCTGCAATTTCAATGGATTTAAGCAGATGATGTTTCGCCATAAATAACCCTCCTTCAGTTGTGTGTAATCCGACATCACCTCTTAAACTATAATGTTACCGGTAAAGTGCAAGCCAAAAAAACATCATGAAACATAAAGCAGTGCTTATTAATGTTTTAACCCTGGCGGTAACTGCGTAACCCGTGGCATTTAACACTTCAGTCACAAAAAAGCCCGCTCGGGGCGGGCTTCAGCATCAGGTAAGGTGCGTCTGATCAGGCAGAGTGACCGGTGAAGTCGATCACCATCCTGCCGCGAATTTTGCCGTGAATCATCTCATCGAAGATGTCGTTCACCTCGCCAATCTTTCTTTTGGTGACTTTAGGCACCACTTTTCCTTCCGCCGCAAACTGGAAAGCTTCCGCCAGATCGTTGCGGGTGCCGACCAGTGATCCCACCACCTGAATGCCATCGAGTACCAGACGCGGGATATTCAGGCTCATCGCTTCCGGCGGAAGTCCGACTGCCACCACCCGTCCCCCGGCTCTGACCGCATCTACCGCCGAGTTAAAGGCCGCTTTGGCCACGGCGGTCACGACGGCCGCGTGCGCCCCGCCGGTTTTTTCCTGAATAAAGCGCGCCGCGTCTTCACTGGCGGAGTTCACCACCAGGTCGGCACCCATCTCTTTCGCCAGCGCCAGCTGGCCGTCGCTCACATCAATGGCGATCACTTTGGCGTTAAAAACATTTTTGGCATACTGCAGAGCGAGATTACCTAACCCGCCGAGACCATAAATCGCCAGCCACTGGCCCGGTTTGACCTCAGAGACCTTCACCGCTTTATAGGTGGTGACGCCGGCGCAGGTCACGCTGCTGGCGGCAAAAGGGTCCAGCCCCTCGGGAACCTTGACCGAGTAATCTGCAACCACGATACACTCTTCAGCCATACCACCATCGGCGGTATAACCCGCATTAACTACCTCCCGGCAGAGCGTTTCATTACCGGAGTTACAGTATTCACAGTGACCGCAGCCCTTGAAGAACCAGGCCACGCTGGCGCGTTCGCCCGGCTTGAGAGAGGTCACATCCGGCGCAACCTCCTCAACAATCCCGATACCTTCGTGACCCAGCGTGACACCGGTTTTATCGCCGAAGTCCCCGTTCTTCACATGCAAATCGGTATGGCATACACCACAGCATTCCATCCTGAGCCGAGCTTCGCCGGTTTTGAGAGGACGCAGTGTCTTCTCAACAACTTCAACCTGGTGTTCACTATTTGCTATTGCCGCTTTCATAAACGTTCCTCCATTTGATTGAACGTTCAGAATAAGCCAAACGGCCGTGATAACAAGCTGACCGTTGAGCTTTGGGTGCGAGCCAGTGAGGTTGTGTTGCATTCTGTGAAGGCGGTGCCACATGCGTGGCGCTTATGCATGCCAGCGATGGATGCCGCTGTCAGAGGACGGTGCCGGCGGCGGGCCCATATGCTGAGAGGGGTTCCGGACAGGCGGGGGGCCCATATGCCGGGATGCCGCAGGCGCAGGCGGCGGCCCCATGTGCTGCGACGCATCTGGCATAGCCGGTCGGCCATGATGATGCCATTCAGAAGCGTGACCATAATGATGACGACCACCTTCCGCCATCACACAGCCGGACATAGCTGAACTTGCCAGCGCTAAAATCAGACAGGGTATAACTTTTTTCAAAAACATAACGCATCCTGGTTGAATATCACCGCCTCAGGGTAAGTCTGCTTTTTTATACGCGGGATAAACGCCTTTACGCGTTTGCGGAGGCTCGCAGAGTACATTGACTATGGTCAACGTGAAGCGATTACGGATGAGATTTTGCGGTGCTTCTGACCCTGCTACGTTACGACAATGTGTCCTCTCCGGGTGGTTCCCGGGCTAAGAATCAGGGCGGATTACACGCAGGACGTTATCACTATCCGCGACTGTATCGGATATAGAGATAAGAAATGGTGACAACCCATGCAACACTGAGCAGCGTTGCATGCTGCGGCACAAAGCTAATGAAGAGATAGATGCCCGCCACAATAACGGCAATAGCAATCCAATCTGAAAAAGAGTGAAGCAGCCACAATAATGCACGTTTCATGGGTGTCTCTGATTGCGCTGCATAACGTTCCTTTGATAATGACAGAGCCTTTTTTGTCCTGTCGCTTCATTTAACGCCCTGCCCTGCACTGGAAATCTCTTACCCTGGGGGAAGGCCTGTCTGAAAGGCATCTGAGAGCGTTGCTCAAAGAGAAATGGAACTGAAAAGCCCGCGCGCGGCGGGCCAGAGGCAACGAATCAGTTATCTTCCTGAAGAAGCTGTGCGGGTGAGGTCACCCCGGCCAGTTCATTGAGTGCCTCATGATTGATTTCTTCATCTGCGCCATCAACCGCGCGGGAGATAATCAGTAAATCCTGAAGTTCGCTTAGAAGAAGCGCCGCATCAGACTTGAGCATTTCATCTGAGTCTGCGGAGTCGATTACCGTGTTGATCGCCTTGTTCGCGCCCTCGATCATCTCCGTTACGCCGCCCTGCTTACTTACCGCGAGCACCAGCGCACTGATCAACAGAGACTGCGCCTCAACGCGCGCGGTGAGTTGTTTGGTGCTTGCATCTATTTGTGAAATCTTGGCAAGCATACTTAGCACAACATTCTTCATGGTATATCTCCCTGTTAAACCAGCATTTTATAATTCTGCGGATATGGTGAAAATATCATTATTCTGAAAAGGGGGAGTGATTAATGACCTGCGCAATAAAATCAGCAAAAAGCGGCAAATGAGCGAACGGGTCATCGTGAACCAGACAGATTAAGAATGCAGTGACTCCTGCTGGCGAGCATCCGTAGCCGAAAAAGGACGCCGGTGCTGTGCATCACGCATCAGCCCGTCGCCTGCAGTATTCAGTGTGATAGTTCTCTCGCATGAGAGGAAACAGAGGTAATGAATAACCAGCCTAATTCTGCCATTCAATCATTTCATGAAATACCAAGGTTTGTCAGGCGAGGATATGAGGTGGCAAATGGAAATATTTCGCGTAAAGACCTTTTGATAATAAAATTTCTTATTGAACAGCGTCTTAATATGCAGGGGCAGGAATAAGCGATGAGAATAAGACGACAGGCCAGGTCCGGGATATTTGCGCACCCATAAAAAGTTCATCATGAATCATACAAAAAATGACAGAATGCTGCTTGCGATACATAGGTTTTTTCAGTTATTTAACAATGCATTGAATAACAAAAGCACCCCTTTTCATGGTTGCGATACTTACCAGTGCACCCGTGTAAGATGAAACGCTTGCAAGATATTTCATTTGAGATTCGGGAAATTCTTCGTTACTACTAAATTGTCGGCCGGTAAGGCTCGTACAGTGCAATAACTTTAACTGTGACTTTTTCCTGCTCGACAATTCTTCAAGCCAGCCCCCATCTTTTATCTCTCACTCTTAAAGCCGGGCGTTCAAAACACCACCGCCCGGTCAGAGAATTTTGTGATATAAGCCGGTGAAAGCATTTCCTGCTTCATCGTCCAGGTATTCTGAATTCCCTGCCCTCCAAACCACAGCTTACCTTTCCCGCTCAGGTTTATACCATCCATTAAACGCATCAGCGCCTCGCTGTTGGCCTGTGGTTTGTTTTCATCAAAAACAGGTTCAGTTGTGATACACCCTGGCTGTAGAAATCACCCAGCATCACGCCTGCCTTCATGTAGCGGTGTCCATTGACCCAGATACGATCAAGCGCCTCAATGGCTACCCGAACAATATCGTGCGTGTCATTAGTTGGCGTAAGTACCTTGCCGGTGGACTGGTTGCCGTAAAACACCTCACCCACCGTGTACGGGCTGCTCCTGACGAATACTGCTATCTGACTGCAATACTGACGCTCTCCGCGTAATTTACCTGCGGCTCGCGCTGCAAAAGTGCACACAGCTTCGCGCATGTCGTCGTACTGCGTAATTGTGGAACCAAATGAACAGGAGCAGACGATGTGCTGTTTTGTGGGCGCGAACTCTTCCAGCTGCAGGCATGGCTCACCGCGTAACTCTCTCACGGTTCTTTCCAGCACGACATTAAAGTGTTTGCGTATGGTGTAGGTGCTTTGCTCTGACAGATCTTTGGCGGTAAGGATCCCCATCGCATTCAACTACTTACTTATGCGACGTCCGTAACCCCCAGACATCCTCAACCGGCACCAGCGCCATAAACTTGCACTGACGTTCAACATTCGACAGGTCAACGACTCCGCCTGTCTGCTTCCATTTTTTTGCACCATGCTTAGCCAGTTGGCGAGTGTCTTGGTCTGGGCTATCCCAACGCCAACGGTCAGATGCGTATTACGTTTAACCGTTTCCCGCACCTCCCTGCCGAAGTTTTCAAGAACCATGCAATTGCGAACACCGCTCAGGTCCAGAAAGGCCTCATCAATCGAATAGACTTCCACGCTCGGCGCCATCTGCTCCAGCGTCGTCATTACCCTGTTACTATATCGGCATAAAGCGCATAGTTAGTGCTGAAAACCTGCACCCTGTGCCTGCGAAACTCATTTTTCAGCTTGAAGTACGGCGCCCCCATAGGGATCCCAAGCGTTTTAGCCTCTGCTGAACGGGCGATGACGCATCCATCATTGTTGCTCAGTACGACGACCGGCTTTCCCCGCAAATCGGGCCTGAATACTGTTTCGCATCTTGCATAGAAAGAATTTACATCGACCAGGGCAAACATCACAAAATACCATTCGGGTTGAACACCTGAAACAGGCGCTCTTCACCGTTACTGGTCGAGATGTCGCGGAATGCTGTGGTGTGCATATCGATCCACTTGTTCGCCGCCTTTAGCGTGCAATGCCAGTTCATGCGGTCAAGCTCTCTGATGAAGTCCAGTGTGCTGATGGTGTAGCGACCGGCAGCATCGCGCTTTATAGCCTGCCGGAAAGCAATCATGATTTCGTAGTCACGCGGCATGACAAATCCTCCTCTAGTAAGTACTGTATGGATAAACAGAAATATCGATCGATGGGTTTGATCAAGGTGGAACGCGGGGCAAAATTGTAAAGCTGCGACTGGTGCTGAATTTATGATCTATAGCATTATTAATATGTGATACTGATTAAGTGGAAGGCGTGCGGGATGTGTGCAGGGATTGGCGGGAAAAGGAATTTAGGTAGCAAGATGACTATAACTCAGGCTATTACATAACGATGATGTGGGATATCATGGCCTTTAAGTCAAATATAAACTCAAACTTGGGATGTCAGATAAAGTGGAAATATTCAATGCTTGCAAATAAAAAAAAGAACATGGATATTCAGGCATTGAGAGGGATTGCCATTTTAATGGTCATATATGCCCATATTAAAGGCAGATTTCCAATGCCGTCATTTTATGAGGAATCGTTCAAGTATATCACCGTATGGTCAGGGGTTGATATATTTCTTGCTATATCTGGTTTTTTGATGTGCGTGACTTTAAACAGAGACATTTCAAAAAATGGTAATGCTCTAAGTACGTATTTTAATTTTTGGATTAGGCGTATATGCAGATTGATGCCAGCTTTAATTTTTTGGGTGCTGATTTATATCCTTGTAACATCTTATGCTAATGAGAGGTGGTATCCGAACCCCGAAAACCTAACACCTTTAATAAAATCTACATTATTAGGATATGCAAACATATACTGGTCTCATGGTGTAGTAAACAGAATTTCGCTTGGACCGCAGGATATGTCCGACATGTTCGCTGTTACTTGGTCCTTGTCCCTTGAATGGCAACTTTATCTTATCATTTCCCTATCAATTTTCATTCTCAGTAAAAATAAATCACAAATTGCTTTTGTTTTCATATTTCTGGCATCATTATTAATGCCAACCAACGAAAGGCAAAACACTGAGTATATTTGGTGGTTTAGGCCTGGAGCATTTATGTTGGGGGCTATCGCTTACTATCATCTAGATAAGATAAAAATAGTTGACAACTTAAGATTGCCATGCATAACTACAAGCTGGCTAATTATTCTATTTACTCCTTATCTGTTTGAAGATCACTATGTGATACCTGTGATTAGTGTACTTTCAGCATTAATACTTGTATCTGCGATAGGAAACCCCATCTTAAGCAACGGGGTTATAGGTAGGTTGCTAGTATGGATTGGAGAGAGATCCTATTCAGTATATCTGTGTCATTACGCAATTATACATCTAATCTCAAAATTTGTATTTATTAATACATCAGTTGAATTCTATAACTCAACATCAGGAACAATAATCATGCTAAGCTTGTTCATTGTGTTAACATCCATAGCATCAGATATCTCTTACCGAATTTTCGAGCAAAAACCAATCAAAATCGGCAAGATTTTAATGCTCAGAAGGAGCAAGACGAATTAGATAGGTACATCTATACGTGATATAAGTAACCTTAGGCCTTATACTTCTTCTTATAGTGATGGCAGTAGCAAGGGTGACGACATGCTTCAAAGAATGAAGGATCTTGAGGTCAAAATTGCCACTCCTGATACGGACGTAGTCATTATTAAAGATAACTCGGCGTCAAAAGAAGATGTACTGCCAGTTAAAACTGAACAGCATAAAGACCTTTACACGCAAACTTGAAAAATCATTGTTTCATTAGTCATAGCAGTTCTAATTAATGTACTGTCAATGCATTACATCAAATAGTTTTATCTGGCCCTATTATCGCGCTAAAATGTTTACAACATCATGCGCAATAGTCCGCCACTTAGCGGCTTATTACGCTCCCCCTTGTGAACAAAAAAACTCGCACAGTCATTCAAGCGAGAACTACTAAACCTAAGGCCTTGGGAGCCGATTCCTCTTGAGGGTCTTCACCGGATCGCCGCTAAATGTAGTCGGGACGAAATCCCAGAGATACACTTCAGGTTATGGTACTTTCAGGTAGAGGGAGAAATGACACCCGATTGTGATGGCGACACTCAGGACTACATCCGGAAAGCCAGCCATGAACTCCCTCAAATACTCAGATTGATATTTAATAGCTAAGAGCCCGTCACCGAGCGGGCTTTTTTTGCCTGAATATCTCAGCACCCCCCTTTACCTCACCCACCCCGCAGCCTGCTGAGAGAAACGCGGCTGAGTCATTGCTCGGTCGCCGGGCTTTTTTACACCCGAATTTCGTCGGGATTATTACTGATATCAGGTCTTATGACTTTCTATAGCACACTCTAAACAGTAGAATGCTTTCAGGTTTTTTTGCGAGGCTTGATATGAATAACCGTTCAGGTAGGAATGAAGATATAGAAGCACTGAGGGCAATCGGGATAGTTTTTGTTCTGATTGCTCATACTTATAAAATATTCCCCTGGTTCAAGTTTGACACGGGCGGATTAAGCAATATCTACGTTTATTTCGGTTGGTGGACAGGCGTAGATCTGTTTTTTTGCGTATCAGGTTTTATTATTTCAAAGAGCCTATTGCAACAAACGCCTAAAGATACAAGCACCACTGAATTTATTAGATTTTCCGCTCCATTTTGGCTAAAGAGAATTTATCGACTATGGCCTGCCTCTTGGTTTTGGCTCACTTTCACTGTACTGGCTTCTCAATTATTGAATCATAGTGGAGTGTTTGGCAAACCAATCAATGCCATAATGTATCAGGTATACGCCATGCTAAACATGGCAAACATTTATGGTTTTGAGTGCACAAAGACAACAAGTTGCGGTGTTAACCAGGTCTACTGGAGTCTGTCCCTGGAAGAGCAATTTTACTGGATACTTCCATTTATCCTTTTCTTTATAAGAGGACGGAAATTGGCGATTCTATTAACAGCTGTGGCCTTGATACAAATTCCATTGGATCGCGGTGGTCAATTCATCGGCTTCATCAGGACTGACGCGCTTGCGATCGGAGTGCTTATAGGAATGGCATGCAATCAAAGTTGGTACGCCAAACTCAACCCAATAGCTTTGGCTAAAACGCCTTATTCGTGGATGACCACAATGATTTTGATAGGGCTACTTGGGCTTGTCGGAACATGGAAGATAGTGGTGGTTCCTTTCAATACCGGTGTTGTTGCCATCATATCCGGTATCCTCGTATGGATTGCAAGTTATGGCAATGGATACATCATTCCTGGAATTAGGACGCTGACCAATTATCTCGGTTCAAGATCCTATTCATTATACCTTGCACACATTCCAGCTTACTACATATCTTATGAGTTAATGTATCGCGTAAACGAGCATTATAATAACGCCGTATATGGTAATTATTTACCATATTGGATTTTGGCTATTGCGCTAGCTTTCATTTTTGCTGAGTTTACTCATAACGTCATTGAAACACCTTTAAGAGATAAGGGTAAGAGATATAGCATCGAGCTTGAGAAAAATATTTAACTATAGTGAGTGGGTTTCATTATTTTTGAAACCCCACATACCTTTAATTTCTGATGCGGAATTATCTACTTCAACCACTTCTAATTCTGTAATATCAACCATCACTTTCCCTACGAAGATATCATCAACCCCATTCTAAGAATAGTATTTACTACCTTAACACCTTCAATTTCCCCCCAAGCTTTCATAACCATTAAGCATATTTCCATAAGATAACGATGCCATTTTAACCTGCTGCGCCATTATATTGCCTTAAATTGCTGGCATATGAGTTGGCTCTACCGCCTGATTTCATTCCATTCAATTAAATGGCCATGCCAATAACAGCCCCCTGATCAGAGATGTTTTCAATATCCCCTCCAGATGCAGTTGGTATCCCTGTGGAGTTCTGGATAATATGCGGCGCAGATGTCCCGGATCCTCCACCAAACCCACCACCTCAAGTTATAATTGACCCGAACGTAGTGGAATTTGCATTACCTCCAGGGCCATTTACGCCACCTGCATCATGACCACCAATTGTCACTGCATAAGATGCAGCCAAACTTGTGATGTAAGATTTTGCATACGTACCACCTGAGCCAATTGCAAAAGTCGAGGCAGATGTAGCGCCGCCACCATCAACTCCTCCTCCAGCACCCTGAACTTTAACAATAATGCCTTTGGCGCCAGCGCTTAGGGTACATGTTCCAGAGGAAGTAATAGTGATGACGTTGATAAGGCGACCAGGAAATTTCCTGAATGGCACTATCCTGAATAATATTAGTGCCATCAACAATGACGTGGGCAGTCAAGAATGTTTCAATCGCTACACCTGTTACAGATGGCGTTTTCACGGTTACAGAAATGCGCCAGTGCAGTTGTTAACTACGGTCCACTTCTTTCTTCAGCAGAAACTATAATATTGACATTAATTTTGGCAGCAAGGTACCCGCTTAAGTAATGCGTTACTTTGATATCTAAAGAATGGGCAGGGTAATGCTTGAACCAGATAGCCCTATAATAGCCGTAGTTCCATAATTGTCTGACGGAAGCCAACCGGTATATGATGCCCGGCCTGCTGTTATGCCAATCTGGGAATCGTTTGGGATATTCTGTTTGGAGCCTGCGTCCGCAAATGGAACAGGCAGTAATTTAGGCTGCGAGCTGGTCTGAATTTTGTATTTCTGAGGCGGGGAAGAAGGTGCCGCTTTCGAATGGCTGTATTTCAGCCTCGGCAAATCCAAAGATTTTTAAATTACCCCTCGCGATTCAGGAGGGGCTGAGGGCAACCCATCAGACAGCCTGATTTACTCATCAGTCCGCCGCGGAGGCAGAAAGCCTGGGGCGGTTTTACCAGATGCGCTCACAGGTGCATTTGCAGAGGCGCGTGAAATGAGCGGAATTAAATTTGGCCCTAACCCGCCAACGTTTCATGAGATAAGAAGCCTTGCCAGCAGACTATATGAGGTGGAGAATGGAGAGGATTTTGCGCAACGACTACTCGGTCATAAAAGCCTTTCTATGACTAAAAAGTATCTCGATTCACGCGGTCAGGAATATGTGATGGTTTAAATTGGATATGGTGATTTCGGGAAATTTCGTTACCACCAACAAAAATGCCATACAAATCAAAACGCTAAAAAAAGACCGAATACGATTCCTATATTCGGTCCAGGGAAATGGCTCTCAAGGAGCCGTGCGCTAAAAGTTGGCATTTATGAAGGCGATAACGCCTTGCAACTTAAGATTAGAACAGCGCGGAGGAATTGCCAGCTGAGGCACGGCACAGGGCCATAAACAGGATCAGTTTGTGATCGCAACGGCAAAAAACAGTCGGGCGCAGCGTGATGCTGCACCCGGCAGGCTTACTTACCGCACAGCGCCTGAGTGCGCTCAACAATCGGCTGCAGGCTCATCATCTGGCCCGGATGCGCTTTATCCTCACTCTGGATCACGCTGATCGGCTGCGCTTTCACCTGATTACTCTTAAACAGCGCATCTGCTTTGTCGTTCAGCGGGTATTGCATCAGCGTGCTCGGGTTGATGGCAAACATGGCACCGTCTTTCTCGCAGGTCAGCATCACCTCTTCACGATTAAACGGCCACTTATCTTTACCGATCTCAAAGCGGCTGACGGTAATGATTTGTGCCGCCAGCGCCTGGCCGCATACAGATAATAACAGGATTGCGGGGACCACTTTCTTCAGCAACATAACTGCCCTTTTCTCTCTTAAATCACATTCAGGCTGGCGACAGCGTGGCAAACACGCTGACCAGCCCAACCACGCCACACGCCAGCAGCAGTTCGAGCTGTGTCATGCGGATAAATTTTTGCTGGGTGCCGCTACCCGCGACGCGGAAACGCGGCACCAGCCAGTAGCGGTTAATCAGCGCCACTCCCACCATCAGGGTCACCAGCAGCACTTTCCCCAGCAACAACAGACTATAGCGGGATTCATGCCATGTCAGCGGCCAGCCCAGGATCATCAGGCTATTCACCCCGCCGGTCAGCAGCGTTAACGCGACCGCCAGATGACCGTAGCGCGAAAAGCGCATCATGGTACGGATCGCATCGGTGCGGCGATCGATCCGGCGCGCTTCACGCATCAGCAGCAGAAGCGGAACAAGTCCCCCCACCCAGAACGCTGCCGCAATCAGGTGCAGCGCATGGTTGATCTGATGCAGCAGGCCAGGCCAGCCTTCCCGCATCGCGGCATGCCCCGTCAGGGCCATACAGGCCAGTTGCAGCACGCCTGCCAGCAGTAAGGCCTGCTGGCGCAATTGCGCGGTCAGTAACAACGCCGACACGGCGAGCACGCTGAACACGATTTCCCACTGCCACACCGCACCGAAATGGGTGCCCAGCACCGCCAGCCAGATGTCAGGCTGAAGCAGATTGGCGCTGTCGCCACTCATCAGCACATTCTGGCAGGCCAGCATCGCCAGCGCGCTGAGCAGGGCCAGCCACGCACTTCCGTTTAGCAGCGGATTAAGTCGCCGCGCCAGTTGTAGTCGATAACGTTCTGGTGCCAGCAGTGCGCTGTAGCAGGCACTGGCGGTCAGCAGCATCACGGCAGCAAAATGGAGCGCGCGCAGCGCTGGCCAGAGGGTCGTCACAACGCTTACTGCACGCTGAAGCGGTAGCTTCCTGCGGTTTTGTGTCCATCCACCGACAGGACATGCCAGTTAACCTGATAGCGCCCCGCTTTCAGTGGCTGAGGCAGGCTGACAATCAGCCGATCTTTGTGGCCGGACGCTACGCGCGCCTTCTCCGTCGCAACAGGCTTCTGATGATCGTCAAGCAGCGTAACGCCGCTGAACGCGGGTTCAATCTCTTCAGTGAAAGTCAGCGTCAGCGCATCGGTAGCGGTTGTTACTTCTGCTTTGGCCGCCGGCGTGGAGGCGCGGAGATGCGCATGCGCAGCTGCCAGCGAGCTGAATGCCATCGCACCGGCAGCCACCAGCGTAATAACCATGCGGGAAATGTGTTTTTTCTGCATCAGATCATCCTTTTAGCCGCCGCCAGGGCGATAAACGAGGCAAAAGGATACGCTGCTGCATTTGCACTGTCGAGGCCAGCAATGCGATCCTTAATCCTTGATTCAGACCGGCGAAAACATTACTTTTGCCCCCTGTCATCAGGAGAATATTATGAGCCATAACCTTGCCCTGCTGTCCCAGGACGAGAAAGATAAGTTAAATGTCGATTTAGCGGCTGCGGGCGTGGCGTTTAAAGAGCGCTATAACATGCCGGTCGTTGCCGAGATGGTAGTGCAGGAGCAGCCCGAAGCGCTGCGTGACTGGTTTCGTCAGCGTCTGATGCATTACCGCCAGGCGTCACTCAGCCTGTCACGCCTCCCTTACGAACCGAAGATGAAGCAATGATGTTTCGCGTCATAGATACCGAAACCTGCGGCCTGCAGGGTGGCGTGGTGGAAGTGGCCTCCGTCGATGTGGTTGATGGTCAGATTGTGAATCCGATGAGCGATCTCATCCTGCCTGACCGCCCCATCAGCCGTCAGGCGATGGCCGTGCACCGCATCACCGAAGCGATGGTGGCCGGAAAACCGACCATCGAAGAGGCGATCCCGCGCTACTACGGCAGTGCCTTCTATGTGGCACATAACGCCAGCTTTGACCGCCGGATGCTACCGGAGATGTTTGGCGAGTGGATCTGCACCATGCAGCTGGCGCGTCAGCTCTGGCCGGGCATCAAATATGGCAACCAGGCCCTGCGTCATTCCCTGAAGCTGGATGTTACTCCTCCAGCCGATCTGCATGCGCATCGCGCGCTCTATGACTGCTATGTGACGGCGGCCCTGCTGATCCGCATTATGGAGACTTCGGGCTGGAACGCCTCCGAGATGATTGTGCGCTCACAACCGGCGGCCCAGCGCGACGACATTCTGCCATTCGGCAAATACCGTGGTCAGGCGATTGCGGTGGTGGCGCGCAAGGATCCGGGCTATCTGAAGTGGATGCTGGACAACGTCAGCGATCTGCGCCCGCCACTGCGGCAGGCGCTGCGTAAATACCTGACTGAGCCTCAATAATCCTCTGCCGGGGGCAGGGTGCCCTGCGCCAGCCCCAGCAGGAAGGCATACTCCATCGCGATCCCTTCATAGGCTTTAAAGCGCCCCGACTTGCCACCGTGTCCGGCATCCATATCGGTGCAGAGCAGCAGCAGATTATTATCGGTTTTCATCGACCTCAGTTTCGCTACCCATTTGGCCGGTTCCCAGTACTGAACCTGCGAATCGTGCAGGCCGGTGGTGACCAGCAGATGCGGATAGGCTTTTGCCTCAATGTTGTCATAGGGGCTGTACTGGCGGATGTAGTGGTAGTACTCCGGATCGCCGGGATTGCCCCACTCATCATATTC
Organism: Pantoea anthophila; assembly: GCF_026104315.1. Classification (NCBI taxonomy): domain Bacteria; kingdom Pseudomonadati; phylum Pseudomonadota; class Gammaproteobacteria; order Enterobacterales; family Erwiniaceae; genus Pantoea; species Pantoea anthophila. Next base: position 1,706,874 of record NZ_CP110473.1, on the reverse strand, counting down.
ACCGGTCGTCAGCGGGATCGACTCATCGAGCATGGTGGTGAGCACGTCCACAAAAGGAACCTGCGCTACAACGCCATGGAAGCGCTGCGGTGCCATGTTGATCACCCCGCCCATCAGTAAGCCGCCTGCGCTGCCGCCCATGGCGTAGAGACGTTCCGGATTCCCTATCCCGCGCGCCACCAGCGCATTGGTCACGTCGATGAAATCCGTGAAGCTGTTCATTTTGTTCAGCAGGCGACCGCCGTCATACCACTGCTGCCCCAGCTCCCCGCCGCCGCGCACCTGAATCAGGGCAAACACAAAGCCGCGATCCAGCAGGCTCAGACGGCTGACGCTGAAATCGGCATCCATGCTGCTGCCATAGGCGCCGTAGCCATAGACCAGCATAGGATTCTGGCCGGGCTGATAGTGTCTGCGATGATAGACCAGCGACACCGGCACTTCGGTACCATCGCTGACTTTTATCCAGTGGTGCTCGCTTTTGTAATCATCGGCGTTGAACCCTTTCACCGCGCTCTGCTTCAGGATGCGGCGCTCGCCCGTGTCCATATCCAGCTCAAACAGCGTGGTCGGTGTGGTCATTGAGGAGTAGCCGTAGCGCAGTTTGCTGGTGCGCGGCGTCGGATTGTAAGCCAGCCAGGTGACGTAAGTGGGATCGTCAAAGGCGATGCCACTGGTTTCGCCGCTGGCCCAGTTAATCTGGCGCAGGCTGGTCAGGCCGCGCTGGCGCTCTTCAACCACCAGCCAGTCGCGGAACAGCTGGAAATCTTCCATCACCACATTTTCACGCGCCGGGATGAGGGTCTCCCAGCGGGATTCATCCAGATAACGGCTGCGATAGAGCCCGAAGTTTTCGCCTTCCCGGTTAGACCGGATAAAGAACTGATGCTCGTAGTGATCGATGCTGTATTCATGATCGCGGCGGCGCGGCAGAAACACATGCGGCTGCGCATCGGGGAAATCAGCATCGATCAGCTGAATCTCGCTCGTGTTGGTGCTGTAGAGCGCAATCATGATGAACTGCTTTGAGGTGGTCTTGTGGACGCTCAGATGATAGGTGTCATCCTGCTCTTCATAAACCAGCTGATCATCAGACTGCGGCGATCCCAGCTCGTGTCGCCAGACCTGATAAGAGAGCAGCGTCTGCGGGTGTTTCCGCACGTAGTAGAGCGTGCGGGAGTCGTTACCCCAGGCGAAGCTGGAGGAGGCGTTGCTCAGCACTTCAGGATACCAGCTGCCGCTCTCAAGGTTGCGGAAGCGGATGCCATACTGGCGGCGCGAGAGAAAGTCCTCGGCCAGCGCCATCACGCGGTTGTCGGGGCTGATATGCAGCGCGCCCATGGTGTAAAAGTCGCTGTGTGACGCGCGCTGGTTGGCATCCAGCAGCAGGGTCCACTCCGCCGACTCCTCGCTCGCCGCAGGCTGCCGGTAATAGGCCGGATACTCATTGCCGCTCTGATAGCGACTCTGATAGCGGTAGCCGTTTTTGACATAGGGCACTGAGTGATCTTCCGGTGGCAGCCGGTCGATGATCTCTTTTAATACCCGGTCCTGCAGCGGCTGCTGCGACGACATGACTTTTTTGCCGTAATTATTTTCGGCACGCAGGTAATCAAGCACTTCACTGTTTTCGCGCTTATCGTCGCGCAGCCAGTAATAGTTGTCGACGCGCGTCTCGCCATGCAGCGTCATTTCATGAGGAATTTTTTTTGCAATGGGAGCTTTCATCCATCCGTCTCCGTGAACGTCATGATCTGTAAGCGTAACACTTAAGTGGCGGGAAGCCAGGGGGCAGCGAGGAAGCGGCGGCAGGCGGGGCCTCTTCTGAGGCCCGCCAGGAGAAGTTAACTGGCCGGAAGACGGGCTTTTTCGGCCTGGATATCCTGCTGAATGCCGTCGCGGACATCCTGAGGGATTTTCAGCGCGTCACCCAGCGCAGAGAGGTAGCTGCGTTCCATGAAATGATCGACGTCAATGGCGGCGCAGCTGAGGAAATAGAGCTCCAGCGCCTCTTCCTCGTTCTTCACGTCAGCGGCCAGCCACTGCGGATCCAGCGGGCGATTCATCGCTTTCTGGATCAGCTTTTCCGCATCCTGACCGTAGCCGGACTGATGAATATTCTGCTCAATAGCGGCACGCTCCTGATCGTCGATGTGTCCGTCGCTTTTGGCGGCAAACACCAGCGCCGTGACCAGACGCTCAGCGCGCAGATCTACCGGTGTCTGCGACACGCCGAAGTCCGGTTCATTCTGATGCGCGTCGCTGACCCGCTGTTTGTATTTGTTCCACAGTACCGCACCCGCCGCCGCCCCGCCGCCGATAATCAGCGCCTGGCCGCCATATTTCGTCAGCAGTTTGCGGGAAGACTTACTGCTGATCAGCATTGCGGCCAGCCCCCCCAGCGCGCCTGGTGCCAGCATATCGCTCAGGCCTCCGCCCGATTTACCGTCACCGCCCTTCTTCGCCAGTACCGACTGAATCTGTTGCAACCAGTTGTTCATCATCCGCTCCTGTTCACGATGTCAGCCTGCTATCCTGGCGAAAGGGTTGTCAGGAAACGTCAGAGCGGGAAAAGTAAGGCAAATGGCGGCGTTGTATGGACGAAGGGTGAGAACGCAAACGTTTTCGTTTATACTTGCGCGCGAATTTTGACTGCTTAGGTGAATGTATGACAACTCTCGGAACGGCGCTGCGTCCGGCGGCAACACGTGTGATGCTTTTGGGTTCGGGTGAACTGGGTAAAGAGGTGGCGCTGGAGTGTCAGCGTCTGGGTGTGGAAGTGATTGCGGTCGATCGCTACCCGGATGCCCCGGCCATGCACGTGGCGCATCGCAGCCATGTGATCAACATGCTGGATGGTGCGGCCCTGGCTGCGTTAATCGCGCAGGAGAAACCTGACTTTGTGGTGCCGGAAATTGAGGCTATCGCCACGGATACCCTGGTTGAGCTGGAGCAGCAGGGCCAGCGCGTGGTCCCTACAGCCCGTGCCGCACGGCTGACCATGAACCGTGAAGGGATTCGTCGCCTCGCCGCGGAAGAGTTATCCCTGCCGACCTCACGCTATCGCTTTGCCGACAGTAAAGCGCGCTTTGACGAAGCCGCTGCAGAGATTGGCTTTCCGTGCATCGTAAAACCGGTCATGAGCTCCTCCGGCAAAGGCCAGAGCTTTATTCGTGACGCCAGCCAGCTTGACAGCGCCTGGGACTATGCGCAGCAGGGTGGCCGCGCCGGAGCCGGTCGCGTCATCGTAGAGGGCGTGGTTAACTTCGATTTTGAAATCACCCTGCTCACCATCAGTGCCGTTGACGGCATCCATTTCTGTGCGCCGATTGGTCATCGTCAGGAAGATGGCGACTACCGCGAATCCTGGCAGCCGCAGCAGATGAGTGATGTGGCGCTGCAGCGGGCCCAGGAGGTTGCCGCGCAGGTGGTCAAGGCGCTGGGTGGCTATGGTCTGTTCGGCGTCGAGCTGTTTGTCTGTGGCGATGAGGTGGTGTTCAGTGAAGTGTCACCGCGTCCCCATGATACCGGCATGGTCACGCTGATTTCGCAGGATCTGTCAGAGTTTGCGCTGCACGTGCGGGCATTCCTGGGTCTGCCGGTTGGCGCAATTCGTCAGTATGGTCCGTCCGCCTCGGCCGTTATCCTGCCGCAACTGACCAGCCAGAATGTGCAGTTCGTCAACGTCGAAGCGGCGCTGGGTGCCGGTCTGCAACTGCGCCTGTTCGGTAAGCCGGAGATCAGCGGTCAGCGTCGTTTAGGCGTGGCGCTGGCGAGCGGTGAGACGACGGATGAGGCAATTTCGCGTGCCGTTGCCAGCGCAGCAGCGGTGACGGTTCAGGGGTAACAGCGTGCGGTGAGCAGACGCTCACCGCTTCAGCTTACTTCGCGCCTTCAACGGCTTCACGCGCCAGGCGGGTGATGCGATCCCAGTCGCCCGCTTCCAGTGCATCATTCGGCACCAGCCAGGAGCCGCCGATGCAGAGCACGCTTTTCAGCGCCAGATAGTCACGGTAGTTTGCCGGAGAGATCCCGCCAGTCGGGCAGAAACGGACCTGCGGGAAAGGCCCGCCAATGGCCTGCAGCGCTTTGACACCGCCATTCGCCTCGGCCGGGAAAAACTTAAATTCGCGCAGACCGTAGTCCATTCCGGTCATGAGTTCAGAGACGGTGCTGATACCCGGAATCAGGGGAACCGGCCCTTCCACCGCGGCCTTCAGCAGTGATTCCGTAATCCCCGGACTGATAACAAACTGCGCACCGGCATCGGTCACCTGCTGAAGCTGCTGCGGATTGATGACGGTTCCCGCCCCCACAATCGCCTCCGGCACCTCTTTGATCATCGCACGCAACGCCTCCATCGCGACGGGCGTGCGCAGCGTCACTTCTAGCACCTGGACACCGCCCGCCACCAGCGCTTTTGCCATCGGCACGGCATGTTCCAGCTTATTCACGACGATGACCGGCACCACAGGTCCGGTGGTCAGAATCTGTTCAGCACTCATCTTCCAGTTTTTCATCAGTTCCCCTTGATTAATAACACCGGGATAGCAGCCCGGTCACGGAGCCTCGGCTCCTGCCCTGTAATGATGACACTACCATACATGATCGGCTTCCGGAGCGTCCATTACCCTGCTCTCATTTTGAAACGGCAGTTCAGTTTTATCTGCCTCCGCCAGTCGGGTGAGGGGCAAAAAAAAAGCCCGCGTTGCGGGCTTCTTCATGACGACGGTTATTCGAACTCGTTCCAGGAACGGCCATCGCGGGTAATCATCGCGACGGAGGCCACCGGACCCCAGGTGCCAGCCTGATACGGTTTAGACGAGTCACCATCCGCAGCCCAGGCGTTGATGATGGAGTCGACATAGGTCCATGCCGCTTCAACTTCATCGCGACGCACAAACAGCGCCTGAATCCCGCGCATGCTCTCCAGCAGCAGACGCTCATAAGCATCGGCCAGGTGCGACTGGTTAAACGTCTCAGAGTAGCTCAGATCCAGCTTGGTGGTCTGCAGCTTATGCTTGTGGTCGAGACCTGGCACTTTGTTGAGGATTTCGATATCCACCCCTTCGTCCGGCTGCAGACGAATGGTCAGCTTGTTCTGCGGCAGCTCTGAGTAAGAGTCTTTAAACAGGTTCATCTCAGGGTTTTTGAAATAGACCACGACTTCAGAACATTTGGTTGGCAGACGCTTACCGGTACGCAGGTAGAACGGAACACCCGCCCAGCGCCAGTTGTCGATATCGACGCGAATCGCCACGAAAGTCTCGGTCGCGCTCGATTTGTTGGCGCCCTCTTCCTCCAGATAGCCGGGGACTTTTTTACCCTGTACAAAGCCAGAGGTGTACTGACCGCGCACGGTTTTCTCACGCACGTTGGTCTGGTCGATACGGCGCAGCGAGCGCAGCACTTTAACTTTCTCATCGCGGATGCTGTCTGCGCTGAGATCGGACGGCGGCGACATGGCGATCATGGTCAGGATCTGCAACAGATGGTTCTGGATCATGTCACGCATCTGGCCCGCTTTGTCGAAGTAACCCCAGCGGCCTTCGATACCCACCTCTTCGGCCACGGTGATCTGCACGTGGTCAATGGTGCGATTGTCCCAGTTGTTCACGAAGATGGAGTTCGCGAAGCGCAGCGCCAGCAGGTTAAGCACCGTCTCTTTGCCCAGATAATGGTCAATACGGAACACCTGGCTCTCATCGAAGTATTCGCCAACGCTGTCGTTGATCTCCTGTGAGGTTTCCAGTGAGGTGCCGAGCGGCTTCTCCATCACAACACGCGCCGGTTTGGCGTTCAGTTTCGCCGTGCCCAGTCCCTGACAGATGGCACCGAAGGTGCTCGGCGGCATGGCGAAATAGTTGATGGTGGTGCGGTTTTTCTGATCGAGCATCTTGCCCAGTTTAGGGAAGTGCGTGGTGTCGTTGACATCGAGGTTGCAGAAGTCGAGACGGTTGCTGAGTTTATCCCACAGCGCTTCGTCAACTTTCTCCTTCATGAAGGTTTCCAGCGCTTCACGTACCACTTTGGTGTATTCCGCTTTGTCCCACTCAGCACGTCCGACACCAATAATGCGGGTTTCCTCATGGATCTGACCCGCTTTCTCTAACTGGTACAGTGAAGGCAACAGTTTACGGCGTGCAAGATCGCCTTTGGCACCGAAAATCACCAGATCGCATGCCTGGGCTGTTTGTGTTACCGCCATTTTCCTCTCCTCGTTGCAGGATAGTCCGGTGGTGATGCATCCTCTGCCACCGGGTCCAGGTTATTATTTTCTTTCCGCACAATGTACTTTTTTCCCTGCGCCAGGTAAACCGACTCGCCGGGCTAACCGCATTAACTCTGTACCGGATAAGCAAAACCGGTGTGATGACGCGTGCGGATTGTCGGTTTTTTCTGTATCCGGGGGTGTCAGTGAAATTTGCCCGGGGTCAAAGTATCCCAAAAAAAATGCAAATCGGCTTGTCCGTCACTGCGCCCGCCCCCCGCTGACGCGATATAGTCTCTGTTAATCAGCTCTGACGACAGGGATTTCTGAAATTGCTAAAAATGATAATGGTCATCGGCTTATGAACATGCTGGAAAAAATTGAGGTGCAGCTCGTTTCGCTGAGTAAAGCGGAACAGAAAGTCGCCCGGCAGATTCTGGCGGCGCCGCAGGCGGCGATGCACGCCAGCATTGCCACTCTGGCACGCGAAGCCTGCGTCAGTGAGCCTACGGTAAACCGCTTCTGCCACCGTTTAGGCGCACGCGGTTTTCCCGACTTTAAACTGCAGCTGGCGCAAAGCCTGGTACAGAGCAGCAACTGGGTGAGCCGGGGTGTGGAGGAGGATGACAGCGTGGAGAACTACAGCCACAAAATCTTTGACTCCGCGCTGGCAGGTCTGCAGCGGGTTCGGGATCAGCTGGAGAGTTCGCGGCTGCAGCAGGCGGTCACTCAGCTTGCGCAGGCCGATAAAGTCGCCTTTTTCGGTCTGGGCGCCTCCGCCGTGGTGGCCCATGACGCCTTTACCAAATTCCTGCGCTTTAATATTCCTGTCATCTGGTCTGACGATATTGTGATCCAGCGCATGAGTTGCATAAATAGTCGAGCCGGTGACGTTTTTGTTCTCATTTCACATACTGGGCGCACAAAAAATATGGTAGAACTGGCTCGCCTGGCCCGTGTAAACGGTTCCACCGTTATTGCCATCACCTCTCCCGATTCACCCCTTGCCGATGAAGCCGCCATCGCTTTAGTGCTTGATGTCCCGGAAGATACTGATGTCTATTTGCCGATGGTATCGCGCCTGGCGCAGTTGACCGTGATCGATGTGTTAGCGACCGGCTTTACCCTTGAACGGGGTGCGCCGTTCCGCGAAAACCTGAAGCGCGTGAAAGAAGCGCTGAAAGCGTCGCGTTACGAAAAGCAGTCTCCAGGGAAAGAGGATGCACCGCAAAAAAATTAACATCACATTTACAATGTGAGTCGTATCACACGCTGTCGATCATATAGAATAGATAACCATGCTGTGTCCACTGATCCGGACACGCTTAAATGTTTACGGAGTCCCCGATGTCAAGACGTCTCAGAAGAACCAAAATCGTTACTACCCTCGGTCCGGCCACCGATCGCGACAATAATCTTGAAAAAATCATCGCGGCGGGCGCGAACGTTGTACGACTCAATTTCTCTCACGGCACGCCAGAAGATCACCAGCTTCGTGCGGATAAAGTGCGTGAGATTGCCGCTAAACTGGGCCGCCACGTTGCGATCCTTGGCGACCTCCAGGGGCCAAAAATTCGTGTTTCGACTTTTAAAGAAGGCAAAGTTTTCCTGAATATCGGCGACCGCTTCCTGCTGGATGCCACCCTGGGTAAAGGCGAAGGCGACAAAGAGCGGGTGGGCATCGACTATAAAGGCCTGCCGGAAGATGTGGTGCCAGGCGATATCCTGCTGCTGGATGATGGCCGCGTGCAGCTCAAAGTGCTGGAAGTTCAGGGCATGAAAGTCTTTACCGAAGTCACCGTGGGTGGCCCGCTGTCGAACAATAAAGGCATCAACAAGCTGGGCGGCGGCCTGTCGGCGGAAGCCCTGACTGAAAAAGATAAGGCGGACATTATTACCGCCGCCAGAATCAAGGTCGATTATCTGGCCGTCTCCTTCCCGCGCTGTGGCGAGGATATGAACCTGGCGCGTCGTCTGGCGCGTGAAGCGGGTTGTGATGCCCGTTTGGTCGCGAAGGTGGAGCGTGCTGAGGCGGTCGCCAGCCAGGAAGCGATGGATGACATCATTCTCGCCTCTGACGTGGTGATGGTAGCCCGTGGCGACCTGGGCGTCGAAATTGGCGACCCGGAACTGGTCGGCATTCAGAAGGCGTTGATTCGCCGCGCCCGCCAGCTTAACCGCACCATCATCACCGCGACACAGATGATGGAGTCGATGATCACCAATCCGATGCCGACCCGTGCCGAAGTTATGGACGTGGCGAACGCCGTACTGGATGGCACCGACGCCGTGATGCTCTCCGCGGAGACCGCCGCAGGCCAGTATCCGGCTGAAACCGTCTCGGCGATGGCGAAAGTCTGCCTGGGCGCGGAAAAAATCCCGAGCGTTAACGTCTCCAAACACCGTCTGGACGTGCAGTTCGATAACATCGAAGAAGCGATTGCGATGTCATCCATGTACGCCGCGAACCATCTGCAGGGCGTTACCGCGATCATCACCATGACCGAGTCGGGCCGTACGCCGCTGATGACCTCGCGCATCACCTCAGGCCTGCCGATTTTTGCCATGTCACGCCATGAGCGCACGCTGAACCTCACCGCGCTCTATCGCGGCGTCACCCCGGTCTACTTCGACAGCAACAACGACGGTGTGGCTGCGGCATACGATGCCGTCAATCTGCTGCGTGACAAAGGTTTCCTGGTATCAGGCGATCTGGTCATCGTGACGCAGGGTGATGTGATGGGTGCCACCGGCACGACCAATACCAGCCGCGTGCTGCGCGTGGATTAATTAAGCCCGGATTGACATTGTCAGTGTAGAATCAGTAACGCGACTGCCAGCCAGTCGCGTTTTCTTTTCTGACAAGGAGGCCAGATGGCCCGTTTTCACCCCATCAGCCAGCTGACCGGCCGGATTCTGCTTTTCCCTCTGGCATTAGTGCTGTTTGAGTTTGCCACCTATATTGCTCACGACATGATCCAGCCGGGCATGCTGATCGTCACCAGCGAATTTGCTGTCGGCCCGGAGTGGGTCTCCACCTCACTGACCGCCTACCTGATTGGCGGCGTGGTACTGCAATGGCTGCTTGGCCCGCTCTCCGATAAGTTTGGCCGCCGCCCGGTGATGCTTGCCGGCATCCTGTTTTTTGCCATCGCCTGTATCCTGACCAACTGGGTCAGCTCCATTGAGGAATTTGTCAGCCTGCGCTTTGTTCAGGGCATCAGCCTCTGCTTTATTGGCGCAGTGGGTTATGCCGCGATTCAGGAAGCCTTTGATGAGGCGCTGGCGGTGCGCATGATGGCGCTGATGGCCAACGTGGCGCTGCTGGCTCCCCTGGCCGGCCCGCTGGCCGGTGCTGCCTGGCTGACCGTCGGCAGCTGGCGCAGCATGTTCTGGCTGTTTGCCGCCTGCAGCCTGGTGGCGTTCGCGGTGCTGTGGCGGGTCATGCCCGAAACCGCGGGCGACCGCAGCCACTCTGTCGCCCTGCCCAGTCTGGCGCGCAACTATGGCCGGCTGATGAAGGATCGGCTGGTGATGTCCGGTTCTTTTGCCATCGGCATGGTCTTTATCCCGATCCTCACCTGGGTTGCCCTCTCGCCGGTGATCCTGATGCATGACGAAGGCCTGTCGCGGATGCAGTATGCCCTGCTGCAGCTTCCGGTCTTTATGGCGATGATCGCCGGTAACCTGACGCTGAGTAAGCTGGCGGGACGTGTGCCGATTGAGCAGCCGGTGAAGTTTGCTGCCTGGCCGATTCTGACCGGTCTGAGCCTGGCGCTGGTGGCGAGCCTGCTGAACAGCCATGGCTATCTGCTGATTACGGCCGGTCTCAGCCTCTACGCTTTTGGTGCAGGCATGGTGAACGCCGGGCTCTACCGCCTGACGCTGTACGCCAGCAATGAGGGTAAAGGCAGCGTGGCGGCGATGCTGGGGATGATCAGTATTCTGACGCTGGCAGTGGGGATTGAGCTGGCGAAGAGTAGCTACTTCAGCGGTGGCACACTCTGGTTCTGCCTGATCAACTTTATCAGCGGCGTGCTGTGGTTTGGTCTGGTGATCCTGTTTATGCGCGAGCGAAAGCGTCGCAGCAAACTGGAAGCGTTATAAAAAAGGCCGCTTGCGCGGCCTTCTGACTATTTGCGTGGATAGAGCTCTTTGCGCGAGTAGGGTTCGATGTCACCCTCTTTGCGGGTCTTCAGCAGCTTGAGGATCCACGTGTACTGCTCGGGATGCGGGCGGACAAAAATTTCCACCTCTTCATTCATCCGGCGAGCCAGCTGATGATCATCCGCTTCGAGCAGATCATCCATCGGCGGACGCACATAGATTTCAAGAATATGCCGCTCACTGTTATAGACCGGGAACAGCGGCACCACGCGGGCCCGACACACTTTCATCAGCCGCCCGACTGCGGGCAGCGTTGCTTTGTAGGTCGCGAAGAAGTCAACAAACTCGCTGTGCTCGGCGCCATGGTCCTGATCGGGCAGATAGTAGCCCCAGTAGCCCTGGCGCACCGAACTGATAAACGGCTTAATGCCATCATTTCGGGCATGCATCCGGCCACCGAAACGACGACGCGCGGTGTTCCAGGCATAATCGAGCAGCGGATCGCTCTGATTATGGAACATCGCCGCCATCTTCTGCCCTTCTGACGCCAGCAGCATGGCCGGAATATCCACCGCCCAGCCGTGGGGTACCAGAAAAATCACATTCTCCTGCGCGGCTTTCATCTGGTCGATAATTTCACGACCATGCCATTCGACACGCTGACGAATGCGGGCCGGATCGCGCAGCACCAGCTCGGTCATCATCGTCATCGCCTGCGGTGCAGTCGCAAACATTTCGTCCACCAGCGTGGCGCGTTGCGCTTCGCTGAGTTCCGGCAGGCAGTAATAGAGGTTAATCAGCGCACGACGACGCGCACCTTTTGCCAGCTTACCGGCGAACCGGCCTAAGCGGCTTAATAGCGGATCGCGCACTTTTGGCGGTAAATAAGCCAGACCGGCCAGTGCGCCAATCGCCAGCCAGCTGCCCCAGTATTTCGGTTTGAGAAAAGATCGTTCAAAAACGGGAATGAATTCAGTGTTATTTTTTTTACGGGTTTCCATGCACTCGCCTCAAGCAATGACCGGCTAATGATAGTGGCGGCAAACAAATTTGCAATCATCACGGTCCGGATAACAAAAAACCGACGGGGAAACCGTCGGTTTTTGTGCAACCTGATGAAAATCGCTACTTAAGGCCCAGCTGCGGCAGCCAGGATTTCACCTGCGCCAGATACTCGCTGCGCTCTTTACCGGTCAGGCCTTCCATGCGCGGCAGTTTCGCCGTTAATGGATTGACCGCCTGATTATTGATCCAGATTTCAAAATGCAGGTGCGGCCCGGTTGAACGTCCGGTATTACCGGACAAGCCGATACGGTCACCGCGCTTCACTTTCTGACCCGGCTTCACCAGCACTTTCTTCATGTGCATATAACGCGTCATATACTGACGGCCATGACGAATGGCAACATAGTTACCGGCGGCACCGCCATTTTTCGCCACGACGATCTCGCCATCTCCGACAGCCAGTACCGGCGTGCCGATCGGCAGTGCAAAGTCGACGCCCTTGTGCGGCGCAATACGCCCCGTCACAGGGTTCAGACGGCGCGGATTAAAGTTAGAGGAGACACGATACTGCTTAACCGTCGGGAAGCGCATAAAGCCGCGCGCCAGGCCGGAGCCGCTGCGATCGTAGAACTTGCCATCTTCGGCACGGAACGCGTAATAGTCTTTGCCCCCGCTGCGCAGGCGCACGCCCAGCAACTGGCTCTGTGCACTTTTACCGTCCAGCATTTCGCGCGACATGAGAACGCTGAACTGATCACCGGCACGCAGCTTGCGGAAGTCCATCTGCCACTGCATCGCTTTGATGACGGCGCTTGCTTCAGCGCCGCTCAGTCCGGCCCGCATGGCACTGGCAGCAAAACTGCCACGCACTTCGCCCTGCATGACACTGTTGCGCCATTCGCCCTTCTGCATCTCCGCTTCCATCTTGAAGCCACCCTTCGGGGTGCGCTCATAGGTGCGGGTTTCACGACGGGAGATTTCCCAGCTCAGGGTTTTCAGACCGCCATCATCATCCAGCGTCCAGCTCAGCTGCTGACCCACCTGCAGATTTCGCAGATCGCGGTCGCTCACCACCAGCGCATTGATGTCAGCGATATCGATGCCATACTGATTCAGGGCGCTGCTCAGCGTATCGCCGGAAGAGACGGTGTAGTCATGCACGCCTGCCGTATCCGGCACGTCGGTGTCGACATCGTCTGCAGGCAGCTCTTCGTCCGGTTCCGGTGTGCTCTGATCGATAGGCTCACTGGCTTCTGGCAGCAGCGTACGAAGTTCACTTTTGTCCAGCTCAATCGTTTTGACGATAGGCGTCACGTCATCGGTGGGATGGTAAACATAAGGCCGCCAGACAGCGACGGCCAGAGTGACTACAGTTAAAGAACCCAGCATTACGCGGTGGGGGCGCGGCAAATTATTAAATGCGAGGGCGACAGAGCGGGCTATCTGCTGCACTTTTACCTATTCCTCATGCTCCTTTCAGGCAGCTTTCATACTGGCCCGACAGCTGTGAGAGGAATTTCACATAGCTGTCTTTTGCCAGACTGATGTCTGTCCCCAGCGGGTCGAGCGTGCCTTTATGCACCTGCGTTCCGCGGGCAACAGCATCGATGACTGCTGGCCTGAATTGTGGCTCAGCAAAGACGCAGACCGCCTTTTGCTCAACCAACTGTGTTCGTATCTGGTGTAAACGCTGTGCGCCCGGCTGAATTTCAGGATTAACGGTAAAATGCCCGGCAGGCGAGAGACCGTAGTGCTTTTCAAAGTACGTGTAAGCGTCGTGAAAAACGAAATATCCTTTATTTCTGACCGGAGCAAGTTGTGCGCTAACGCGTTTGTCCGTGTCTGCCAACGCTACCTCAAACTGCTGGAGGTTGGCGTCAAGTTTGGCTTTATCTTGCGGCATAAGTTCCAATAATTTTCCATGGATTGCAACCGCGGTCTTGCGCGCGATCTCTGGCGACAACCACAGGTGCATATTAAACTCACCGTGATGATGGTGATGTGCATCGGCATCCTGTTCTTCAGAATTTTCCGCTGCGTGTTCATCTTCATCTTCACCGCCGCTAATCAATAACGGTTTTACGCCGTCGATGTCGACCATAGCGAGATTTTTTTTGGCCGGAAGTTCAGATGCAGACTTCGCCATAAACGCTTCCATTTCAGGGCCAACCCAGACGACTAAGTCCGCGTTTTTTAAGCGTTTTGCATCAGAGGGGCGCAGGGCATAATCGTGTTCAGAGGCACCATCTGGCAGCAGAACATCAACCGGGGTAACACCATCGGCAATGGCTGCGGCGATAAAACCGACCGGTTTTAATGAGGCGACGACGTTGGCCTCTGCAGGAAGGGTTAACGAAGCTGAAACAGCGAAGGCCGATAAGGCGAAAATTGCGCCTTTTTTATTATGTAACATATTGCGTCATTCCATCGTGACCATGAAGTGGAATGTGATATTATAACATTCGAAATTCTGTGCAACCTGTAAATACTATGACCTCACTTGTCACACTTGATAACGTTTCGATAAAATTTAACCAGCGCAACGTCTTATCGGGCGTCAGCCTGGCGTTGCAGCCTGGCCGTATTCTCACCCTGCTCGGGCCTAACGGCGCCGGTAAGTCTACGCTCGTCCGTGTGGTGCTGGGTTTGCTCGCCCCCACCAGCGGGACGGTTCAGCGCCATGCCGATCTGCGTATTGGCTATGTGCCACAGAAACTGCATATCGATCCGACGCTGCCGGTGACCGTCGAACGTTTTATGCGTCTGACCCGCGGCAGTAAACAGGCGGAGATCCTCCCCGCCCTGAAACGCGTGCAGGCGGGCCACTTACTTAATGCGCCGCTGCAGAAACTCTCGGGCGGTGAAACGCAGCGTGTGCTGCTGGCGCGCGCCCTGCTCAACCAGCCTCAGCTGCTGGTGCTGGACGAGCCGACGCAGGGGGTGGATGTCAACGGTCAGGTCGCCCTCTATGATCTGATCAATCAGCTGCGCGTTGAACTGAACTGCGGCGTGATGATGGTCTCTCACGACCTCCACCTGGTGATGGCTAAAACTGATGAAGTGCTCTGCCTGAATCACCACATCTGCTGTTCCGGTACCCCCGAAGCGGTGTCACAGCATCCCGAATTTATCGCCATGTTTGGTCCGCGCGGTGCGCAGGAGCTGGCGATTTACCGTCACCATCATAATCACCGTCACGACCTTCAGGGACGTATCGTTTTACGCAAAGGACAGAGTTCATCATGATTGAGTTGTTATTACCGGGCTGGATAGGCGGCGTGATGTTAGCGCTGGCTGCCGGCCCGCTGGGTTCGTTTGTCGTCTGGCGCAAGATGTCCTACTTCGGTGACACTCTGGCACACGCCTCCCTGCTCGGCGTCGCGTTTGGCCTGCTGTTTAACGTTAATCCTTACTATGCGGTCATTCTGGTGACGGTCTGCCTGGCGCTGGGTCTGGTCTGGCTGGAACGGCGCCCCCATCTGGCGATCGACACGCTGCTGGGGATCATGGCGCACAGCGCGCTGTCACTGGGTCTGGTGGTCGTCAGCCTGATGAAGAATGTGCGCGTCGATCTGATGGCCTATCTGTTCGGCGATCTGCTGGCGGTGACGCCAGACGATCTCTGGATGATGGGCGGTGGCGTGGTGGTTGTGCTGCTGGTGATGGCATGGCAGTGGCGATCGCTGCTGTCGATGACCATCAGCCCGGAGCTGGCGCAGGTGGATGGCGTCAATATTCAGCGCACCCGGCTGATCCTGATGCTGATCACCGCACTGACCATCGGTGTCGCGATGAAGTTCGTGGGGGCGCTGATTATCACGTCGCTGCTGATCATACCGGCGGCGACCGCCCGGCGTTTTGTTCGTTCGCCGGAAGGCATGGCAGCCGTCGCGGTGGTGATCGGGGTCATCGCTGTGACCGGCGGGCTGACCTTCTCCGCGTTCTATGATACGCCAGCCGGCCCGTCAGTGGTGCTGTGCGCCGCCATCCTGTTTATCTTCAGCATGGTGCGCAAGCCCGCCGTTTAATCTTCGCGCGTGATGCCGAAGTGACGATAAGCATGCTGCGTGGCGAGACGGCCACGCGGTGTGCGCTGAATGAAGCCCTGCTGAATCAGGAAGGGTTCAATCACATCTTCGATGGTTTCGCGCTCTTCACCGATGGCCGCCGCCAGGTTGTCCAGTCCGACCGGCCCACCCATAAACTTATCGATAATGGCCAGCAGCAGCTTGCGGTCCATATAGTCGAAGCCTTCACTGTCCACATTGAGCATATCAAGCGCACTGCAGGAGACTTCACCGCTCATCTCACCGTTGGCCCGGACTTCGGCGAAGTCACGAACCCGGCGCAGCAGACGGTTGGCGATACGCGGCGTGCCGCGGGCGCGGCGGGCGATCTCTAACGCACCGTCGTCACTCAGCGCCAGACCGAGACAGGCGGCGCTGCGGCCCACGATGTGCTGCAGATCCTTAACCTGATAGAACTCCAGCCGCTGCACAATGCCAAAGCGGTCGCGCAGTGGCGAGGTCAGTGAGCCGGCACGGGTAGTAGCACCAATCAGGGTAAACGGCGGCAGGTCGAGCTTAATCGAACGCGCTGCCGGGCCTTCACCAATCATGATATCCAGCTGATAATCTTCCATCGCCGGATAGAGTACCTCTTCCACGACCGGCGAGAGGCGGTGGATTTCATCAATGAACAGCACGTCGTGCGGCTCAAGGTTGGTCAGCATCGCCGCCAGATCCCCGGCTTTTTCCAGTACCGGGCCCGAGGTGGTGCGCAGGTTAACGCCCATCTCATTAGCGACGATGTTCGCCAGGGTGGTTTTACCCAGCCCCGGCGGACCGAAGATCAGCAGATGATCAAGCGCATCACCGCGCAGCTGCGCGGCCTTGATGAAAATCTCCATCTGCTCACGCACCTGTGGCTGTCCGACATACTCATTCAGCAGCTTTGGCCGGATGGCGCGATCGATAATCTCTTCTTCGTTAACGCTGGCAGCGGAGACCAGACGGTCGGCTTCTATCATCACTTACCTCAAATGGCGGCGCGTAGCGCTTCGCGGATCAGGGTTTCACAATCCGCATCCGGTCGACCGACTTTACTGATCATACGGCTCGCTTCCTGCGGTTTATAACCCAGTGATACCAGCGCTGCAACCGCTTCCGCTTCCGCATCGTTGGTATCCGCTTCCGGCCCTGGCGTGGTGAGTGTAAAGGCTGAATCACCGCCAAACAGGTCGCCGTGCATCCCTTTAAAGCGGTCCTTCATCTCCACCACCAGACGCTCGGCGGTCTTTTTACCCACGCCGGGCAGTTTCACCAGCGACGCGATCTCCTCTTTTTCCACCGCGGTCACAAACTGCTGCGCCGACATGCCGGAGAGGATCGCCAGCGCCAGTTTTGGCCCGACGCCATTCACTTTGATGAGTTCGCGGAACAGCGTGCGCTCCTGCTTGCTGTTAAAACCAAACAGCAGCTGGGCATCTTCGCGCACCACAAAGTGGGTAAAAATCACCGCTTCATGCTGAAGTTCAGGCAGCTCATAAAAACAGGTCATAGGCATGTAAATTTCATAGCCGACGCCGTGTGCCTCAAGCAGCACCAGTGGCGGCTGCTTTTCCAGAATGTTGCCCCGTAAACGACCTATCACCTGAATGCTTCCTTAACTTACGAATGTGGCGGATTTTATAACATAAAAAAGGCTGGATGAATATCCAGCCTGAGAGTGAGACGGTGCCGCGGCCGTTAACCGGATCGCAATCGTCCGCGCGTGAGTACCAGCTTGCTGTCACTCATCCGCGTCGCATTCTGTGCCACGTGACAGTGCGTAATCGCAATGGCCAGGGCATCAGCGGCATCCGCCTGCGGGTTTGCCGGTAACTTCAGCAGGGTCCGCACCATGTGCTGCACCTGGCTTTTCTCGGCGCTGCCGATGCCTACCACCGTCTGCTTAACCTGACGGGCGGCATATTCAAACACCGGCAGGTCGTGGTTGACCGCAGCAACAATCGCCGCACCGCGAGCCTGACCCAGCTTCAGCGCGGAGTCAGCATTCTTCGCCATAAACACCTGTTCAATGGCGAAGTAATCGGGTGCGAACTGCGTGATGATTTCGCAGACGCCCGCATAAATCAGCTTCAGGCGGGCGGGAAGCTCGGCGGTGTTGGTGCGGATACAGCCGCTGCCCAGGTAGGTGAGCTGGCGGCCAGTCTGACGAATAACCCCATAACCGGTGATGCGTGAGCCGGGATCGATACCCAGGATAATCGACATTACGCCTCTCCGGTTGAAGCGGTGATGGCCAACGCCATTACAGCGTTTCCGCCACCTCGTCGGAGATTTCACCGTTGTGATAAACCTCCTGCACATCGTCGCAGTCTTCCAGCATGTCGATCAGACGCAGCAGTTTCGGTGCGGTTTCCGCATCCATTTCCGCTTTGGTGGTCGGGATCATCGACACTTCTGCGGTATCCGCTTTCAGGCCGACGGCTTCCAGTGCATCACGCACGCTGCCCATCTCTTCCCATGCGGTGAAGACATCAATCGCGCCATCGTCGTAGCTGAGCACGTCTTCAGCACCCGCTTCCAGCGCCGCTTCCATGACCGCATCTTCATCCTGGCCTGGCGCATAGGAGATGACGCCTTTTTTGTTAAACAGGTAGGCCACGGAGCCGTCAGTTCCCAGGTTGCCGCCGGTTTTGGTGAAGGCGTGACGCACTTCGCCAACGGTACGGTTGCGGTTGTCACTGAGGCATTCAATCATAATGGCGGAGCCACCCGGACCGTAACCTTCATAGATGATGGTTTCCATGTTGGCGTTGTCATCGCCGCCCACACCGCGCGCGATGGCGCGATCCATGGTGTCACGCGTCATGTTGTTAGACAGCGCTTTATCCATCGCCGCACGCAGACGGGGGTTAGACCCCGGATCGCCGCCGCCCAGCTTGGCTGCCGTCACCAGTTCACGAATGATTTTGGTGAAGATTTTGCCGCGCTTCGCGTCCTGCGCCGCCTTACGGTGTTTGGTGTTAGCCCACTTACTGTGTCCTGCCATTTTCTCTTCTCTCCGATCTTTTACAGGGTGCGGGCGATCTGGCTGCGATCCTGTCCTCCGGCGTAGCTCAGACAGGTCGTAACCTGTCAGCCCGTGACGGGCGAGCCTGCGCGTCATCCTCGCGGTCAACCTGACGCGGGTGCCCTCTTGCTGGCGGGGAACATTGTCGCGGCGGCGATGACGCCCGACTGTTTAATAGTGTGGTGTCGTTGTGTTAACACTCACCCGATTCAACTTATCATCTCTCCGTCGCCGGAATAGCGTGCGGCGACAGGTTTTCAGGCGAACTCTTCGATTGCCTGGCGGTTACTCCATGAACGGGTCAATGCTGCCGCCTCCGCCGCTGCCAGCCAGCGAAAGGCCAGATGCTCGGTCAGCCTCACATCGCGCTCCGCTGGCAGTTGCAGGCGAAACCAGTGCTCGTGATTATGGGTGACATCCGGTGCATAGCGATGGCGGAAATGGGGAAAGATTTCAAAGTCGATTTGACGCTGACAATCTTCCATCTCCAGACGCTCAGCCAGCACATCAATACCGACCTCTTCATTCACTTCGCGACAGGCGGTCGCCAGCGGAGACTCACCCGGCTCCAGGCTGCCGGTGACCGACTGCCAGAACGCGGGATCGTCACGCCGCTGCAGCATCAACACCCGGCCAGTATCACGCGCCGAAATCACTACCAGCACTGAAACCGGGTGTTTATAGCCCATTATTTATTCTCAGGCTTTTCTTTTTTAACCACCTGAATGCCCAGCTCCAGCAGGGAAGCCGGGTTCGCTTCGCTTGGCGCCTCGGTCATCATACAGGCGGCTGCAGTGGTTTTCGGGAAGGCGATCACGTCACGGATGTTGTCGGTGCCGGTCAGCAGCATGGTCAGGCGGTCCAGACCAAATGCCAGGCCTGCATGCGGCGGCGTACCGAACTTCAGCGCGTCCAGCAGGAAGCCAAACTTCTCACGCTGCTCGTGCTCTTCAATACCCAGAATGCTGAACACCGTCTGCTGCATGTTGCCGTTGTGGATACGCACAGAACCGCCGCCCACTTCGTAACCGTTGATCACCATGTCGTAGGCGTTCGCCACGGCACGGGTCGGATCGGCCGCCAGCTCTTCGGCGCTCATCTCTTTTGGCGCCGTGAACGGATGGTGCATCGCGGCCAGACCGCCCTCTTCGTCCTCTTCGAACATCGGGAAGTCGATTACCCACAGCGGTGCCCAGGCGTTCTCGTCGGTGAGGTTCAGCTCGCGACCTACCTTCAGGCGCAGGGCACCCAGTGCGTCAGCCACCACTCTGGCGCGGTCAGCACCAAAGAAGATGATGTCGCCATCCTGCGCGCCGGTACGGCTCAGGATGCCCTCAACGATCTCCGCATTCAGGAATTTGGCAACCGGGCTCTGCACGCCTTCCAGTCCATCGGCACGGACATTGACCTTCATCCACGCCAGGCCTTTCGCGCCGTATATTTCGACAAACTTGCCATACTCATCAATCTGCTTACGGCTCAGCTGTGCACCGGTCGGCACGCGCAGCGCGGCGACACGGCCTTTTTCATCGTTGGCCGGGCCAGAGAAGACCTGGAATTCGACGTTTTTCAGCAGGTCGCCTACGTCCACCAGCTCCATCGGGTTACGCAGGTCTGGCTTGTCGGAGCCGTAGCGGTGCATCGCTTCCGCAAAGGTCATCTGCGGGAACTCACCGAGATCCACACCCTTGACGTCCAGCCACAGGTTGCGAATCAGACGCTCCATGGTTTCACGCACCTGTGGCGCGGTCATGAATGAGGTTTCAACATCGATCTGGGTAAATTCAGGCTGACGATCGGCACGTAAATCTTCATCGCGGAAGCATTTCACGATCTGATAGTAGCGGTCAAAACCGGACATCATCAGCAGCTGTTTGAACAGCTGCGGTGACTGCGGCAGCGCATAGAATTTACCTTTGTGAACCCGGCTTGGCACCAGATAGTCACGCGCACCTTCCGGTGTCGCTTTGGTCAGCATCGGGGTTTCAATATCCAGGAAGCCTTCGTCATCCATAAAGCGACGCACAAAGCTGGTGATGCGGGCGCGGGTTTTCAGACGAGCCACCATCTCCGGGCGACGCAGATCCAGATAGCGATACTTCAGGCGCGCTTCTTCGCTGTTGGTCTGATTAGAGTCCAGCGGCAGGGGTTCAGAGCGGTTGATGATGGTCAGTTCCTGGGCGAACACTTCCACTTCACCGGTTGCCATGTCGCTGTTTTTGTTCTTCTCATCACGCGCACGCACGGTTCCGGTAATCTGGATGCAGAATTCGTTACGCAGTTCAGAAGCCAGCTTAAACGCGTCCTGACGATCGGGATCGAAGAACACCTGTACGATGCCTTCACGGTCGCGCATGTCGATAAAAATCAGACTGCCCAGATCGCGACGGCGGTTTACCCAGCCGCAAAGCGTGACTTGCTGACCCACATGAGACAGATTGAGCTGTCCGCAATATTCTGTACGCATAACACTATCCTTTTAACTTCGCCGCTGCAGCTGACAGCATCCGGCCGCGTTACCTGATGCGATGCTGTCGCAAAAATGGCGGCCATTATAATGGAAAAAGCCAGGCAGGATAAACATATCCGCGCCAAAGCACCGATTTCCTCTGTGCATTTGCCCCCCTGCCTGAGCCTGACAGATAATAGGGTATCTTAACCGGCCGCGAGGAGCGCGCGTGACACTGCTTATTGGCCTGCCCCAGTGGCAGCACTCACACTGGAAACGCTGGGGCATTGAAAGCCTGGCGGACTATGCCCGCTATTTCCATTGTGTGGAGGGAAACACCACGCTGTATGCGCTGCCGAATGCCGAAACGGTGATGCGCTGGCGCGACATGACGCACGAGGCATTTCGCTTCTGCTTTAAGTTTCCCAACACCATCAGCCATCAGGCGGCGCTGCAGCACAGCGACGATCTGCTGACCGATTTTCTGCGCCTGATGGAGCCGCTGGCCGATCGCATCGGTCAGTACTGGCTGCAGCTGCCTGCCAGCTTCTCCCCGCCGCAGCTCGATGACCTGTGGCGTTTTCTCGACAGCCTGCCGCGCCGTTTTCACTACGGGGTAGAGGTGCGCCATCCCGCGTTCTTTGCCAAAGGCGAGGCGGAGCGGGCGCTGAACCGCGGCCTGCTGGCACGCGGCATCAATCGCGTGATGCTCGACAGCCGTCCGGTGCATGCTTCCACCTCACAGAGTCCGGCCGCGCTGGCCGCCCGCGCGCAGAAGCCGCGGGTGCCGCCCCACGCGCTGCGCACCGGTTCACAGCCGATGGTGCGCTTTATCGGCAGCGACAGCGTGGAAGAGAGTGTGCCGCTGTTTCAGATCTGGCGCAGCAAACTGGCCGAGTGGCAGCAGCAGGGTGACGCCATGCTGTTTCTGCACACGCCCGATATGGGCCAGGTTTTTCCACTGGTGCAGGCGCTGTGGCCGCAGCTGCAACAGATCGATCCGGCCATCGGTGACGGGCCAGACTGGCCGCAGCAGGCATCACTGTTTTAAACGCCATACGGGACAGCGTGCCGAACGCTGGATAGAATAGCCCCTCTTCTGAATGCGTACCGGAGTGACAATGATAAGCGCGTTATACGTGGTACTGGGTGCCTTACTGATCATGAAATTCACGCTGGACGTCGTGCGTTTCCGCCGTTTTTATCGCGTGGCCTATGGCGACGGCGGCTATCACGACCTGAAAATGGCGATTCGCATTCACGGTAACGCCATCGAAACCATCCCCCTGGCGCTGCTGCTGCTGATCGTGATGGAGATGAACGGCGCGGATATCTGGATGGTGCATCTCACCGCGCTGCTGTTTTTCATCGGCCGGTTTCTGCACGCCTGGGGATTACGCAACAGCGCAATGACCGGCCGCAAATATGGCATGATGCTGACGCTCTTTTCCCTCTGCGGCATGGTTATTTTTAACCTGATCTATCTCCCCTGGGATCTGGTGCTGTCGCTCCATTAAGCGGGGCGGGGTTAAGGGGTGCAGCCTGCCCCACTTTCTGCCAGAATAGCGCCCTTTCCGTCGTCTCTTCGGATTTTCGATATGTCTGACCGCGATCAACTCTTCTCAGCGCCCATTGCAAAACTGGGCGACTGGACTTTTGACGAGCGCGTGGCTGAAGTCTTTCCTGACATGATTCAGCGCTCGGTGCCTGGCTACTCCAACATCATTTCGATGATTGGCATGCTGGCAGAACGTTTTGTTACCCCGCAGAGCCGGGTGTATGACCTGGGCTGCTCACTGGGCGCAGCCACCCTGTCGGTGCGCCGCAACATTCATGTGCCGGGTTGTGAGATCATCGCGGTGGATAACTCGCCCGCGATGGTGGAGCGCTGCCGTCGTCATCTGGATGCCTTCCGCGCCGATACGCCGGTGACGGTGCTGGAAGCGGATATCCGCGATATTGAGATTGAGAACGCCTCGCTGGTGGTGCTCAACTTCACGTTACAGTTTCTGGAGCCGCCTGCGCGCCTGGCGCTGCTGACGAAAATCTGGCAGGGACTGAAACCGGGTGGCGCGCTGGTGCTGTCTGAGAAGTTCAGCTTTGAAGATGCGGAAGTTGGTGAGCTGTTATTTAACATGCATCACGACTTCAAGCGCGCCAACGGGTACAGCGAACTGGAAATCAGCCAGAAGCGCAGCATGCTGGAAAACGTGATGCTGACCGACAGCGTTGAAGCCCACAAAGCCCGCCTGAAGCAGGCTGGTTTCCCGCACGCCGAACTCTGGTTCCAGTGCTTTAATTTTGGTTCACTGGTGGCGTTGAAATGATCGACTTTGGCCGTTTTTATCAGCAAATTGCGGTAGGCCCGCTGGCGAAGTGGCTGGAAGTATTACCGGCTCAAATCAGCGAATGGCAGCGGGAAAACCTGCACGGTCACTTCCGGGACTGGTACAAGTCGCTGGAGTATCTGCCGCTGCTCGCGCCCCAGAAGCTGGACCTGCTGCACAGCGTCACCGCCGACCGTGATGACATCAGCGATCGTCATCGCCAGGGCATTGAAAAATTACTGCGTAACCTGATGCCGTGGCGCAAAGGGCCTTACTCCCTCTATGGCACGCACATCAACACCGAGTGGCGTTCTGACTGGAAGTGGGAGCGCGTGTTGCCGCACATCTCCCCCCTGGCGGGCCGCACCGTGCTGGATGTGGGCTGTGGCAGCGGCTATCACATGTGGCGCATGATCGGTGCCGGTGCGCATCTGGTGGTCGGCATCGATCCGATGCAGCTCTTCCTGGTGCAGTTTGAAGCCGTGCGCAAGCTGCTCAATGACGATCGCCGGGCGCACATGCTGCCGCTGGGGATCGAGCAGTTACCGGCACTGCAGGCGTTTGATACCGTCTTCTCTATGGGCGTGCTCTATCATCGTCGCTCCCCGCTGGATCACCTGTTACAGCTCAAAAACCAGCTGGTCAGCGGCGGCGAACTGGTGCTGGAAACGCTGGTGATTGAGGGCGATGTGAATCAGGTTCTGGTGCCCGGCGAGCGCTATGCCCAGATGCGCAATGTCTTCTTTATTCCGTCAGCCGAGGCCCTGAAGAGCTGGCTGGAGAAAAGCGGGTTTGTGGATGTGCGGATCGTTGATTTTGCCCGCACCACTACGGAAGAGCAGCGCCGGACCGACTGGATGACCAGCGAATCCCTGGCAGAGTTTCTCGACCCCGATGACGCCAGCAAAACGATTGAGGGTTACCCCGCTCCCCTGCGTGCCGTGCTGGTCGCCACCAAACCCTGACGTCTCAGCGGCGGGACAAGGCCAGTTTCGCCGCAAATCCAATAAACACGCAGCCGGTCAAACGATCCATCACCTTCAGCACCGCAGGTTTTTGCAGATGACCGGCGAAAAAGTGGCTGCTGCCAATCAGCACCGCATTCCAGACCAGCCCCAGCAGCATGTGAGCCAGCGCCATCAGGCTGCACCATAGCGCCACTGACGCTCCGGCCGGGATGAACTGAGGCAGAAAGGTGACGTAAAAGACCCCCACTTTCGGATTCAGCAGGTTGCCCATCAATCCCCGACTGAAGCAGGCCAGATAGCCCTGCTGCCGAACCGCGGGCTGAGCTACAGCAGGCGACTGCTTGCGCGGGGTGACCAGCAACCTGACGCCCAGATAGCAGAGCCAGGCCGCGCCGAGCCATTTCAGCAGGTTATAGGCAATCTCAGACGCCATCAGCAGCGCCCCCAGCCCCAGCCCGACGGCGATCCCCCAGAGCAGACAACCCAGCGTCACACCCAGCGCTGTCGCCCAGGCGCGCTGCCAGCCCTGCGCAATGGCCGTTCGCAGCACCAGCGCGGTGTCAAACCCAGGCGTGAGCGTCAGAATGGTTATCGCAAACAGAAATGAAAAGAGCGTGGCGCTCATGATAATTCTCCGTTGTTTCTCCCGGTAAGGGGGGTTCAGGCAGCTTAACAGCCCTGACAGCGTAATGTGCGGGATCACCTGCCACCCCGGGCGGATTGTGCCAGGCTGGATCGGGTCGGGCTATTCATATTAAGGAGACGTGATTATGAGTAAATTTATTTTTTCATCACCCCGTAAATATGTGCAGGGCGCAGGTGTACTGGACGAGCTGGGAACGTTGCTGACTGAACTGGGCGATCAGGCTTTTCTGGTGGCGGATGAGGTTGTCTGGAAGCTGATTGGTGAACGGACGCAACAGACGTTGCAGTCCGCGGGAGTGAAATTCAGCTGGCAGCAATTTAACGGCGAGGCCTCCAGCAATGAGATCACCCGTCTCAGTGCGCTGGCGAAGCGCCAGGGTTGTAACGTGATTGTCGGGCTGGGCGGCGGCAAAACGCTGGACACGGTTAAGGCGGTGGCGGACGAACTTCAGCAGCCGGTAGCCATCGTGCCGACCATTGCCTCTACCGATGCCCCCTGCAGCGCCCTGTCGGTCATCTACTCTGACAGTGGCGTCTTTGAGAGCTATCGCTTCTACAGCAAAAACCCTGATTTGGTGCTGGTGGATACGGCTGTCTGCGCCAGTGCGCCTGCGCGACTCTTTGCCTCTGGCATTGCCGATGGGCTGGCCACCTGGGTTGAAGCGCAGGCCGTGGCGCGTTCCCATGCAAAATCCATGGTCAACGGCGATCCGACCCTTGCCGGACTGGCGATTGCCCGTGCCTGCGAAGAAACACTGCTCAAGTGGGGTTACAGCGCCTATATCGCCGTGAGCGAAAAACGGGTCACGCCCGCCGTGGAAGCGGTGGTTGAGGCGAATACGCTGCTCTCAGGACTGGGCTTTGAAAACGGCGGGCTGGCAGCCGCTCACGCCATTCACAATGGTTTTACCGCCATTGATGGTGACATTCATCATCTGACCCACGGCGAAAAAGTTGCCTATGGCACACTGACGCAGATGGTGCTGGAGCAGCGTCCGGACGAGGAAATTGCGCGCTACATCCGTTTCTATCGCTCTATCAACATGCCGACCACGCTCCGGGAGATGCATCTTGAAAATGAAAGCTGGGAGAATCTGGTGAAAGTGGGCGCTCTGGCCAACAGTGAGGGGGATACGCTGAAAAATCTGAATCCTCATCTGTCACCGGAAGATATTGCCAACGCCCTGCTGGCGCTGGATGCCTTTAGTCAGACAGTGAAATAAGCCGCCAACGGGCGATGATCCGATCGCCCGTTACTCCTCCGCCGCAGGCTGATCCCAGTACTCATATTTATAGGCAGAACTGAGGTGGCGTTCGATGGTGCCGCGCGTGAAGATTTCGGTCTCATGCAGGTAGCTCAGGGTGCAGTTACCGACCTCATCCCATGACTGGCACTCGTCCACCGAGCGGATCGTGCTCAGCGGCGTGCTGGCCGTGCCGTTCAGACGCACTTCACGCCATTGCGGATCGTAGGTGTAGTTGTCCGTGCTGCGGGCGGAAGTGGTGCGTGTCACCAGTCCCTTTGGATTCCAGTGATAGTGAAACTCGCCGTTGGTCGTCGGGTCGCTGCCGCGCGCCACGCTCTTCTCCAGGCGCAACTGGCGATCATAGCGATAGGTCGTGTCGGTAAAACCGCTTTTTCCCATGCTGATAAATTTGTCAGAGGCGCTGGTGATATTGCCATGCTCCCCTTTCTGCCAGTTAATCGTCCCCTGTCGGTTGTCGACCACGACTTCCTTGCCCTCTTTCAGCACTTTCACCAGCCAGGCATATTCCGCCACCCAGCCGCCCTGCACTCTGGCAATGTGCTGCTCCATACTGAGGATAACGTTGCGCTCATTTTTGTCATAGCTGACGTCAGCCACGGTCAGGTCGCCGCAGGCGTCAAACTGGCCCAGCACCCGCTTTTGAGAATTCACATCCTTACCAAATTCCCCCGCAATCACCTGCTTCACTGCGCCTTTGGCATTGCCGCCGAGCAGAATCAGGTTATTGCTGTTGGTGATGGTTGTACTCTGCGGCCGGCATGCGCTGGCCGCCACGCTGCCACTGCACAGCGCAGTCAGCAACAGGATGAGAGCGGCACTCTGATTGCGATTCATAGGGTCAGTTCCGGGCAACGTTGCTGTAAGTGTAAACCCTGCCGTGAAAAACAGTGGCAACCGGTGACGAATTGAAGCTGCCGCCCGGAGTTATGCCTCAAGCGGTGCGGTGATGTAAGCGTAACGGATAGCGCGGCGGTTTGCGTGGCTCTCTGCGGTAAAAGTCCTGGATGGCAGTGAATAATTCATCTGAACGACGGCTGCGCATTGTACGGGTGGTCTACCCGGCTGATCGGCTTTAAGGGATATGAAAACACGCTGAAGCGGCGGCACGTATTTTCCTCGTCCGGATTCAGCAGGGAAAGCGAGGGAGCCATTCCGTATCAAGCTGGATAGCAAGTATTGGGCTGAAAACCGTCAGACAGTTATTTTCAGGCTGTCGCTATAATCGCCTCTGGCAGGGCTCAACACTTTTGCGTTGCTTAACGGAATTATTTATATTTACTCCAGCTTTTTATCCATACCGGTACTGCCGTCTGTCTGTATTACTCATCATATCGGGTTTATAACGAACGGAGAAAGGAATCATGGCGCGTAATATTGCCCCCGGATATTGTGTTGTGGAGAGACCCGGAACACTGGAATACCAGGCGCGAGAATTGTTCAGGGACGTTCAATCTCCAGCAGTCAGCCTGTTTATGAAACTTAATGCAGATACCCGCTATCTTAAGCCTGGGCAGATTCTGATTGTCGCTGATCCAGAGACACCCGCTCAAATCACCCTGCAAATGTTGCATTCACTCAGGCAGGCGAAAGACAAGACCAACAACGCCTTTACAGGGATTGATGGTGACGATGCAAGTTTTCTGCAAAAGCATTACGGTCTGATTGCCGCTTTGACTGGCGCGGGAGATAAGATTTTCAGCACAGCAGGCGATGCCGGTGAAAGATACTTCAGAGCCATTGAGCAAACTTTGACGAAAATTGAGGCCAGTTATCAGAATCAGTTCCGTTCGCAGGGAACGCTCATCAGCCAGCAGTTTTTCCTCGAGCGTAATCAGTTGCTAAACCAGCTTAGAGAACTGGTCAATAAGCCACTGTTAAAATCACTATCACGTTCTGTCGTTAAGTTCCGACAGTACGAAAATCTGAAGCGAGCCTTAAATCTTTCCAGTCGTTCAATCGTGCATGAGTGGTCAACGGTGGGCCTGGGCGGCATTCCCGGTTATTCATTCTATGTAGGCAATGCAGCCAGAGCGGCGCGATTCCTCAAATCCGGAGGATATATCGGAATAGGCTTTGCCTTTTTAGGAACCACAAATGAAGTCGCTAATGCCTGCAAGATTGGGCGAGAAGGTGAATGCAGTAAGATAGCATTTAAGGAATACGCTAAATTTGCCAGTGGTACATTTTCTGGCATGGCTGGAGGCACACTGGGTGCATCTGCTGGTATGGGCGTTTGCTTTGCAGCAGGTATAGTTACCGCTGGTGCCGGGGGGGTTGCCTGTGCTGCAGTGGGTTCGCTAGTCGGCGGGACCGCTGCAAGTGCAGTAAACGATTATTTTATGGATATGTGGTTACAATAATATGGAAAATAGGCTTTTTTATCTCGCTATGGGCTGTGCCCTTGTGCCTTTCTTTATTACCATTATACAGTTCGTGATCTTTTCCATTAACAAAGAGAAATATGAATCTTTGTTATCTTTTTACCATGATGCCAGGTTTGAATTACCACCCCTTTACAGGTTTTATGGGTCTATGGGTTTTTTGGGGTCGTTTGGCATGTCCTATTTCTTCTCAAGACTCAGAAAAGGAAAAAAGGTCATTTTTCAGCCCAGACAACACGTCGCTATTACCGAGCATCTGAAAGGCATGAACTACAACCTCACTGGATGGATTGATAATTACTATTACCTTTCACTTTCATCGCTGTTTTTGTATGCCGTTTTTTTAATAATTTCTTTAGTGAAAGCTATCATCACACAATTTTGAAACCCGCCTTTATCAGACGCAAAGAGAGCCAGAAATTCGTACGCGTAATGCATAGTCCTGGCCTTACTTGTACAGACTATTCAGTCAGAGACAGGTAGTGCGTTTTAAAGAAACCTCAGGCTTTTACAAAACCTGAGCCGACGCTGATTTGATCCTAAACCTTAATTTCAGACAAAAAGAACCCCAGCAAGCATACTGGG
Organism: Pantoea anthophila; assembly: GCF_026104315.1. NCBI lineage: Bacteria > Pseudomonadati > Pseudomonadota > Gammaproteobacteria > Enterobacterales > Erwiniaceae > Pantoea > Pantoea anthophila. Next base: position 1,677,851 of record NZ_CP110473.1, on the reverse strand, counting down.
GTTTGGTACTTGCAAACACCACGTCAATGATCGGCGTGCTGCGCGGCAAAATCTGTTGTAGCTCAGGCGACCCGGACGCTGCTCATCTGCATCACGCTTTTCATCGCCTCAACCACATCGCCGTCGACGCAGTAGCGGCTGAACTCGTCGGTTTCGGCTTCTGAACACATGGAAACACCCGCTTTGCGGTAGCGCATCGGCGAGGCCATCAGGCGGCTGGCCGAGCTGTGAACTTCGCGAATGCCCATATCGAGAAACTTTTGCAGGTTGCTGAGACGTACCCCGGCACCCGCCATAATAGTAGGACCCGTGCTGGTCTCATTAAGTTCCCGGAGTAATGCAATTCCGTTTTCGGCGCTCTGCTGCTGCCCGGAGGTCAGAATCCGTGCCACCCCCAGATCGGTTAATGTTTCCAGGGCGCGCTTAGGGCTGTGACAGAGATCGAAGGCCCGATGAAAGGTGACGCTCAGGCCGTCACACAGCGCCATAATCTGACGCATCTGCCCCTGATGAATATGGGCATCTTCATCCAGCATACCAATCACCAGCCCCGGGAAACCGAGTTCACGGATTAGCGCCACGTCCGATTTCATCGCTTCGAATTCACGTGCGGTGTAACAAAAATCGCCCCCGCGTGGCCGGACAATAGGATGAACCGGAATCGAAATCGCCTGACGGGCCGCCTTCAGCATCCCCGCAGACGGGGTCAGACCGCCTTCGCGCGGGGCGGCACAGAGTTCAACCCGATCGGCACCCGCCTGTTGTGCGGTCACGGCGCAGTCCACGCCATAGCAGCAAATTTCCAGTGTGGTCATTCTCTTCTCCTTTACATGACTCTGGTTCAAGGCAGATTCATCAGTTAGTCTGGCTGCTGGAATGAGTTTACCGGGAAAGTTAACTATGGCATTCAATTTCGACCAACGGATAGACCGCCGTCACAGCGATAGTCTCAAATGGAACAAATATGCGGACCAGGACATTCTGCCGTTGTGGGTCGCGGATACCGATTTCCGATCGCCGGATTGCATCATCAACGCGATAAAAGCCCGTGCCGAACATGGGATTTTTGGTTACGGCGACACGCCCGTTGAGTTTATCGACAGCGCGATCGCCTGGCTTGCCTCACGCTATCAGTGGCACGTAAATCCGGAGTGGATTGTGGTACTGCCCGGCGTGGTGAGCGGGCTGAACCTGGCTGTCCGTGCCTTTACGGCCTCAGACGAACGCACGATAGCGCCGACCCCGATTTATCCCCCGTTTCGCGGGGCGTCAAAACTGGCGGAGCGTGGTCAGCTGAATCTGCCGCTGGCCCTGAACGCGGGACGCTGGCTGCTGGATCTGACGGCAGCCGAGGGTGAGATGACGGGCAGCGAGCGGCTGTTAATGCTCTGCAATCCGCAGAATCCAGGCGGCACCGTCTATCGCCGTGATGAACTGCTGGCGCAGCTCGCCTTTGCGCAGAAGCACGATTTGATTGTCTGCTCTGACGAGATCCACAGCGATCTGCTGCTGGAGCCGGGTGTTCAGCACATCCCGTTTGCCAGCCTGAGCGAAGACGCCGCACAGCGCAGCGTAACCCTGATGTCGCCGTCCAAAACCTTTAATATTGCCGGGCTTGGCGCATCCATCGCCATTATTCCGAACCCCGAATTGCGCGCGCGTTTTACGCGGTTGCGGCGCGGCATTGTGCCTGACGTCGATATTCTGGCGATTACGGCAGCGGCGGCGGCATGGCGCGAGGGTGAATCCTGGCTGGACGCGCAGAACCTCTACCTGCGCAGCAACCGCGACTGGCTGGTGTCGCAGGTCAATAAAATGACCGGCCTGTCACTCGCCGCACCGGAAGCCACCTACCTGGCCTGGATCGACGCCAGCGAACTGGGCGTCGCCAGCCCGGCGCTCTACTTCGAAAAACACGGTCTGGGCTTAACCGCAGGCCGGGAATTTGGCAATGACCAGTTTGTCCGGCTCAATTTCGGCTGCACGCGCGCGCTGCTTGACGAGGCGGTCGCCCGCCTGAAACGCGCGGTCGCCGCCCGGATTTAGTTCTGCTCGCTGGCGACAATCTCTTCCAGTCGCCACGGATGAAACTTGATTGTCGTCTGTCCATCCGTCACCGCCAGCGTCGGATTGGGCAGACGCTCATTCTCTCCCTTCGGCGCGCTGGTTTTAAACGAAATGCCCGGCTGCGTCAGTGCCGAGTCAGAGAGCAAGGCCATTGCGCGCATGCCCAGCGACTCAGGATCGCCACGTAACACGACCTCAACGTGTTCCCAGCCTTCATGGCGATAGCGCTTTTCACCCGGCCACGGCAGTTCCACCACATCAATCTGACACCCTGCCACGGTTAAGGGTTGATCGAGCTTAAACAGACAAATCGGTCGCCCGTTGATGACGGCGGAGGAAAATTCTGTGCCCATCTGCTGCAGACCCTGCTGCCAGCGTGCCGCCGTGGTGTCCTGATGACAGCGCACCGCAATATGGTCGATTTCATGATCGCAAAGAGACAAACCCAGGCGCTGCGCAAAGTTTTGCAACGATTCTTCAAAACGCTCTAAATCTGACTTTAAATCATCCAATTCTGCCGGAAAAGTATGCTTCACAACCCTTATTCCTCTCTCTTTATTTAACTTTTGTGACCAGTCTGCTTTATTGTCCGCCGGGAGTTAAGCGTAATAAATGATAAGATTCATCTTATTTGACCGGAAATTTAACGCAAAACCGCATAATAACATCTTTCATTTCGGATTTATCTCCTGTTTAGGACCATGAGTTCCTTGATGAAGTCATATTATATATATGATTAAATTAGACTTCTTTATTACAATAAGATAACTCTCATTTCAACCTCAATCAATTGCAGCTCTCCCTGCCTTCCTATAAATTTGACCTAACACAACCAAAAGGAATGGCTCTATGTCTATGCTCATCGTTGTCGCTGTCCTGATCGCACTGATGGGATTTGCAATTTCCCGCCACTGGAAGGTGCGTGAAGATAAAAGCGTTAAGAACCCCCGCCGTCATCTGAGACGTCGTTAATGCCTCCGGGAAACATCTTCTCTGGCTCTGTTTCCCCGCTTCATCCAGCTACTGACGCCCACTGACATTTCACGTATACTTTCCCCCTCATTTTTTTCCGTTTTGTCTGCCTCATCCGTTTCTGCCCGTCCGTGACGCGATGCTGTCAGGCAAGATGATGACAGTCCGGCTTAGCAGGCTCGGGCGTTGTTCAGCTTATGAAGGTAACTCGGTGAATATTCAGGCACTTCTTTCCGCAAAAGTCAGTCAGGCAATGGTTTTAGCCGGCGCACCCGCCGATTGCGAACCGCAGGTTCGTCAGTCCGCCAGGGTCCAGTTTGGAGACTATCAGGCCAACGGTATTATGGCCGTAGCGAAAAAGCTGGGACAGGCTCCGCGACAATTAGCGGAAGCGGTGATCCAGCATCTCGACCTGACCGGCATCGCCAGCAAAGTCGAAATCGCCGGACCGGGCTTCATCAATATTTTCCTTGATCACGCCTGGCTGGCGAAGCATGCCCGTCAAGCCCTGAGTCTGCCGCGTCTGGGCGTGCAGCTGGCTGAGCCTCAGACGATCGTGGTCGACTACTCTGCGCCTAACGTCGCCAAAGAGATGCACGTAGGCCACGTCCGCTCCACCATCATTGGTGATGCCGCCGTTCGTACGCTGGAGTTTCTCGGCCATCGGGTGATCCGTGCGAACCACGTCGGCGACTGGGGCACTCAGTTCGGCATGCTGATCGCGTTCCTGGAAAAGCAGCAGAACGAGAATCACGCAGAGATGGCGCTGGCCGATCTCGAAGCCTTCTACCGTGAAGCCAAGCGCACCTATGACGAAGATCCTGAGTTTGCCGAGCGCGCACGCAGCTACGTGGTGAAATTACAGGGTGGCGATCCTTACTGCCGTGAGATGTGGAAGAAGCTGGTCGACATCACGATGAGTCAGAACCAGAAGATTTATGACCGCATGAACGTCACCCTGACCCGCGACGATGTGATGGGTGAGAGTCTTTACAACGATATGCTGCCTGGCATCGTGGCTGACCTGAAGCAGAAAGGGTTAGCCGTCGAGAGTGAAGGCGCGACCGTGGTGTTCCTGGATGAGTTCCAGAACAAAGAAGGTGAGCCGATGGGCGTCATCATCCAGAAGAAGGATGGTGGCTACCTCTACACCACGACCGATATCGCCTGTGCGAAATATCGTTATGAGACCCTGAAAGCTGACCGTGTTCTTTACTACATTGACTCCCGTCAGCATCAGCACCTGGTGCAGGCCTGGACTATCGTGCGTAAAGCCGGTTATGTTCCGGAGTCGGTGCCGCTCGAACACCATGCCTTTGGCATGATGCTGGGCAAAGATGGCCGTCCGTTCAAAACCCGCAGCGGTGGCACCATCAAGCTTTCCGACCTTCTGGATGAAGCTTATCAGCGTGCGTACACGCTGGTGCGCGAGAAGAACCCGGAGATGAGCGAAGCGCAAGTCAAAACGCTGGCAGAAGTGGTCGGGATCAGTGCGGTGAAATATGCCGACCTTTCCAAGAGCCGCACCACCGACTACATCTTCGACTGGGACAACATGCTGGCCTTCGAGGGTAACACGGCGCCCTACATGCAGTATGCCTACACCCGCGTACTCTCGGTGTTCCGCAAGGCGGGTATTGATGCCGATTCGCTGGATGCAGAGATTGTCATCAGCGAAGAGCGCGAAGCCCAGCTGGCGACCCGCCTGCTGCAGTTCGAAGAGATTATCACTCAGGTTGCCCGTGACGGCACTCCCCATGTGATGTGTGCCTATCTCTACGATCTGGCCGGTCTTTTCTCCGGCTTCTACGAGCACTGCCCGATCCTGACGGCAGAGTCAGAGTCAACCCGCCTGAGCCGGCTGCAGCTGGCTGCGCTGACCGCGAAGACGCTGAAGCAGGGTCTGGATACGCTGGGCATCGACACCGTCGAGCGCATGTAATCGTCGCGGCGGAGAGGGCCTTCCCTCTCCGTCGCTGACCCCGCCTGCCTTATTCCCCCTTCTCTGAGTGGCAGAACGACCTCATGTCTGTAGCAGCGCATCTCATCAGCCGTCACCTTCCTGCGGTAAAGCAGTTGCAATGCTTTCTGGCTGTCGCGCATGAGCTTAACTTTCGCCGGGCCGCTGAACGCCTCAGAATGACGCAGCCTCCCCTGACCCGCCAGATTCAGAGTCTGGAAGATCTGCTGGGACAGCCCCTCTTCAGCCGGACGCCCCACGAGGTGACGCTCACCGAATACGGGCAGGCCCTGGTTGCTAAAGCGGAAGCGATCCTCATCGCCCTCGAAGCCTTAACCCAGGACGCGGGCCCTGTTGCCTCGCGCCTGCGTATTGGCGTAACCCGAACGCTGAACTTTGAAGCTATCACGCCGCTTAACCAGCAGCTCGTTGCACTTCATGCCAGTGACGAGATGGAGATGCCCAGCCTGACCTCCGCGCAGCTGCTGCAGAACCTGGCCCGTAACACGCTCGATTTAATCCTCACCGGAGAAAAAGACGCGGAGGCTGATGAGGCCGTCCACTACGCCTGGGTTTACCGCGAGCCGCTGCTGGTCGTCCTGCCCGCCTCCCATCCTGCCGCACGGGCGGAACAGGTTTCGCCTGATGCCGTGGCTGACCTGCCCCTGTTCTGGTTCGCGCGCAGTGCCAATCCGCTGTTCTACGACAAATGTGAGCGCTACTTCGCCACGCTTCGCGTAGCGCTGAAACGGCAGCGGGAGCCGGAAGATTCACTGCTGATGCTGTCCCATATCGCCAGAGGCAAGGGTTTCGCCCTGATGCCCCGCTCAAAATGTACCTTCAATCAGGCCGGACTCTGCTACCGGCCGCTGAGCGAACGCGCGGCCCGGCACTTGGCAATTGATGTGTATGCCGCTATCCGTGCCGATGAAAAAAACGAGGCGGTTCTCGCAGCGCTGGAAAAATTATCCCCTCAAAAGTAAGCCATCCCTTAAAAACAGCCGCACTTCATCGGCGAAAATATATTTACGCTGCTCTCAAAAAGAAGCGTTAATTTCCCATTCCCGCCGTTTTCAGTTGTGCAATTAATAACCTCCCCCCCCGCCGCTTATCCGGTTAATTATTCACCTGCCTGATACCTTTCTGGTATTGCCAGAACAGCAATTCATGGCTGCCGGCGCGAGTGAAACAATGGCGACTCACTCACGAGGAGAGACAATGAAAACACGCACGTTATCTCAGGGGCTGGAGGTCAGCGCGATCGGTTATGGTGCAATGGGGCTGAGCGAATTTTATGGTCAGACCGACGACCGCCACTCACTGCAGCTGCTTAACCAGCTACGCGAAACCGGCATCACCTTTATCGACACCGCCGATCTTTATGGCCGTGGCCACAACGAGCAGTTGATCGGTCAGTTTCTTGCCGGGCTGAGCCAGGCCGACCGGCAGACATTTACCGTCGCCACCAAATGTGGCATCGCCCGGCCAGCGGATGAGGCCTATGCCCGCACCATCAATAATGAGCCGGACTACATTATCCGCAGCTGCCACGCGTCGCTGAAACGGCTGGGCGTTGAGCGCATCGACCTGTTCTATCTGCATCGTATCAGTCCGGCGACACCGATTGAGGAGAGCATGGCGTGCCTCAGCAGTCTGGTGCAGCAGGGCAAGATTGCACAGATTGGATTATGCGAAGCCTCCGCCGCCACGCTGAAGCGGGCGCACGCCGTGCATCCTCTGGCGGCATTACAGACGGAGTATTCACTCTGGACGCGGGACATTGAGGCGGCGATCCTGCCAATGGTGAAACAGCTCGGCATCGGACTGGTGCCCTACTCGCCGCTGGGCAGAGGTTTTCTTACTGGTAAATACCGTAACAACAGCGATTTTACTGAAGGCGACTTCCGCAAAAATAATGACCGCTTCCAGCAACAAAATCTCAACCACAATCTCAGCCTTCTTAACGCGATCGCGCCGCTGGCTGAGAAATATCACGCCACCAGCGGGCAGATTGCGCTGGCGTGGTTACTGGCTCAGTATGAAAAAGTGGTGCCGATCCCGGGCACGAAGCAGCTCGTCTGGCTTCATGAAAATGCCGGGGCCGCAGAGATTGAACTGGAAGAGGCCGATGTCCGGCTGCTGAATGGCCTGCATCAGCAGATCGAAGTCAAAGGTGGCCGCTACTCTGAGGAGGGAATGAAGGGGGTAAATGGCTGACCCCGATTAGCACTTGCGCACTGTGCAACGGTGCGCTAAGCTGATTTCAACATGATACAGGGAGGTCATGATGTGGCAACGTTAAGGAACATCGACAGTTTCAGGGATGAATGGCTCAGGGACTTTTTTTTATATGGGAAACATTCCGGAAAAATCCCGATGACACTCTCATCAGCCCTGGCCAGAAAGCTCGATATTATTAATGCCGCGGTAAACTATCAGGATCTGAGATCACCACCAGGCAATCGTTATGAGGAGCTGAACCCACCCCTGAAAGGATATGCAGCAATCAGAGTCAATGAGCAATACCGGCTGATTTTCAAATGGATCGACGGTAAGGCTGTTGATCTCTATCTGGACCCGCATAGCTACAAAAGACACAAATGATAATCACCAGACATCCTGATGTCGGACGCTGCCACCCTGCCGGCAGCATCATCAGACGCTGAAAGAGATGAAGAGAGCAACGATATGAATCAGGCGACCCGAAAACCGACCACTGTTGGCGACGTGTTACTTTACGAATACCTGGAGCCAGCTGGCCTGAAAATCCTTGATTTAGCAGAGATGCTGAAGGTACACCGTAACACCGTCAGCGCTCTGGTGAACAATAACAGGAAGCTGACACCGGATATGGCTTTCAGACTGGCTGCGGCCTTTGAGACCAGTGTGGAGTTCTGGCTTAACCTGCAGAACAGTGTTGATGTCTGGGAAGTGATGCACGATGCACGCGCTCAGGAGGAGATCAGTCGCGTGACCCCGCTGAAGATGTTTCTGGCGCAGAAAGAGAATCAGGTGGCGTGAAAGTGAAGAACGTCGCCCTGACGGCGCGTTTACAGGCAAATCTTTCAACGGACACCAGGGCCGCGCTGAGCGCGCCCTGATATCACATCTCCCGGATCTCAGGCTTCTTTCAGGCTCTCCGGTAACCGCCCTACTCGTAGTTGACCATCACTTCGCTGCTGACCACCCGCAAACCTGGCGGCAGCGCCCCGCTTCCGGCAAAACCAAACACCATATGCAGCGGTTCATCGGCACTCAGATGGGCCAGCCCGCGCGTCACCCCGCTGGCCCCCTCCAGCGTTGCGCAGCGCTGCACGCCGCAGAGCCGAACCTCCAGACCGGAAGGCGCCGGCCGGCTCAGCTCATAACGCCAGCTGATTACGCTGACCTCACCGCCGACACCGGTGGGGGGCGTCAGCGGCTGCGACCGCATCCAGCTGCCCCGGTTTGCCAGCGGTGGCCCGCTGGCACTGCCACTCCAGGCCCCGCCGGCCGCCTGTGCCATCAGCGGCAGAAGCAACAACAGAGCGATTGGCCAGCGCATTATTTGCCTCCGATAGTGGCGGTCATGCGGATCTGGCGGTTGTCGCTCAGCTCCAGATTTGAAATTACCACCAGCTGTGGCAGGTTGCGGCGCAGGAAACGTGCCAGCAGCGCACGCAGCGGATGATTGACCAGCAGCACCGGTGGCGCGCCCAGCATCTCCTGACGCTGCAACGCCGCCTGTGCCTGGCTTAACAGCCGATCGGCCAGCCCCGGCTCCAGCCCGCCGCCGCCCTGCAGGGCCTGCAGCAACAGCCGCTCCAGCGTCGAGTCCAGCCCGATCACCTGCACCTCATCATTACCCGGGAACCACTGCTGGGTAATCGCACGGCCCAGCGCCACACGAACGACGCTGGTCAGCTCCTGCGGATCGCTCTGCACCGGCGCATGCTCCGCCAGCGTCTCAATGATGGTTCGCATATCGCGAATCGACACCCGCTCAACCAGCAGGTTCTGCAACACTTTATGCAGTGTCGTCAGCGTGATCACACCCGGCACCAGATCTTCGGTCAGCTTCGGCATCTCCTGCGTCACCCGATCCAGCAACTGCTGCGCTTCCTGACGACCAAACAGCTCGCTGGCGTACTGACCAATCAGGTGATTCAGGTGGGTCGCGACGACGGTACTGGCTTCCACTACGGTAAAGCCCTGAATCTGCGCCTGCTCTTTCAGCGCGCTGTCAATCCAGACCGCCGCCAGGCCAAAGGCGGGATCGACTGTCGCTTCACCCGGCAGCGAGCCAGCCGCCGTGCCTGGGTTGATCGCCATCCAGCGGCCAGGGTACGCATCCCCGCTGCCAATCTCCACTCCTTTCATCAGAATGCGGTAGCGTGCAGGCGGCAGCTCCATATTGTCGCGAATGTGCACGACCGGCGGCAGGAAACCCACATCCTGAGCGACCTTCTTACGGATACTGCGGATACGCCCCAGCAGCTCGCCATTTTGCTGATGATCGACCATCGGAATCAGGCGGTAGCCCACTTCCATGCCCAGCGTGTCTTCCAGCTGCACATCGGTCCAGGAGGCTTCCGTAGTGGCAGGCGTGTCCGCCGCCGCTTTGTTACTGATGCTGCCTGCACTGTCCACTTTCTTCTTCGGCTGCATTTCGCGGCCGCGCAGCCACCAGGCCAGACCCAGTAAGGCCGCGGTAAACAGCAGGAAGACAAAGTTAGGCATGCCCGGCACCAGGCCCAGCAGACCGATTACCCCGGCGCTGAGCATCAGCACGCGCGGATCTTTGAACAGCTGGGTGACCATCTGCTCGCCCACATCCTGATCGGTGGCGACGCGCGTCACGATAACACCAGCCGCGGTGGAGATAACCAGCGCCGGGATCTGAGCGACCAGACCATCACCGATGGTCAGCAGGGTATAGGTTTCTGCGGCATGACCCACATCCATACCGTGCTGCACCACGCCGACCAGCAGGCCGCCGATGACGTTAATCACCATGATCATGATGCCTGCGATGGCATCCCCGCGAACGAACTTACTGGCACCGTCCATCGAGCCATAAAAGTCCGCTTCCTGGGTCACTTCCGCACGGCGACGCTTGGCCTCATCTTCGCCGATCAGACCGGCGTTGAGGTCGGCATCGATTGCCATCTGCTTACCGGGCATCCCGTCCAGCACAAAGCGCGCGCCAACTTCCGCGATACGCCCGGCACCCTTGGTAATAACCATGAAGTTGATGATGACGAGGATGATAAACACCACGATACCGATGGCGAAGTTTCCGCCCACCAGGAAGTGGCCGAACGCTTCCACCACCTGCCCCGCCGCCGCGGCCCCCGTGTGTCCTTCCATCAGGATGATACGGGTCGATGCGACGTTGAGCGCCAGGCGCAGCAGCGTAGAGAAGAGCAGGATGGTCGGGAATGCCGCAAACTCCAGGGTCCGCTGGGTGAACATCGACACCAGCAGGATCATGATTGACAGCGCAATGTTAAAGGTAAACAGCAGATCGAGGATGAATGGCGGTAAAGGCAGCACCATCATCGACAGGATCATCAGGATCAGCACCGGACCTGCCAGCACCTGCCACTGCATCTCTTTAAAGTTACCCGGTAAACGTAGTTTTGCGGCCAGGTTGTTAGCCATCGTTTTTGCTCTCTCCTGCAAAGTCCATCTCTGCCGGAACCGGCAGGTTTTTTGGTTTGGCTGGGATCAGGCCGCCTTCACGCTTCCAGCGGCGTGACTGCCAGACCCATGCCAGTACCTCTGCCACGGCAGCATAAAGCGCGCCGGGGATGTGCTGACCAATCTCAGTGTGTCGATACAAGGCACGCGCCAGCGGCGGTGCTTCCAGAACCGGGATACGGTGCTCCGCGCCCAGTTCACGAATTCTCAGGGCTATCTCGCCTGCGCCTTTGGCGACGACTTTTGGCGCACTCATCTTCTTCTCGTTGTACTGCAGCGCCACCGAGTAGTGCGTCGGGTTGGTGACGATCACGTCAGCTTTCGGCACATCCGCCATCATGCGGCGGCGCGCGGCGGCACGCATCTGCTGGCGGATACGCCCCTTAACGTGCGGGTCACCCTCCTGCTGCTTATGCTCGTCGCGGATCTCCTGCATCGACATCTTCAGCTTTTTGAAGTGGCTGTAGAGCTGCCAGAAGACGTCATACCCCACCATCGGCACCAGCCCCAGCATCACCAGCGAACAGCAGACGGCGATCATCTCCATGCCGTGGATCAGCGCGTTAATCGGGGCTTCGCTGATCAGCCGCAGCATCTCCGGCCAGTGGCTCCAGATGTACCACCAGCCCACGGCACCGACGAGAATGGTTTTGAGCACGCCTTTAAACAGTTCGGTCCAGGCCTGAGCGGCAAACATCCGCTTGAAACCGGCCATCGGACTCAGTTTTTTCAGGTCGAACTTGATCGATTTGCCGCTGAACACGATACCGCCCAGCAGCATGGGGGCGGCAATCGCCACCAGCACCAGCCCGCCCATCAGGGGCAGCAGCGCCATCAGCGCCTGCGTGATCAGTCCGCCGATGTGGCTGACAATGATTTTGTCATCTCTGACCATGCCATGATCAAAGCGGAGGCCGGTGGCCACCATCGCGGCCAGCCGGTGCGCCATCATGTTGCCGCCTACCCACAGGATCATGATGCCGGCCAGCAGCATCAGTAATGACGTCAGTTCGCGCGAACGCGGAATCTGGCCCTCTTCACGCGCTTTCTCAAGTCGGTGGGCCGTGGGCGATTCTGTTTTGTCTTCGTCGCTTTCTTCAGCCACGACAAACCTCAGCTGGCAGGAATTCTGAGCATAGGATGCCAAATCTGGCTTAAGTCAAAGCGGAGATAAGATGGGGAAAAAGGGCGTTCTTTCGGGGATGAATCTGGCAATGGGGAACGGGGCCACCGGAGGGTGACCCTGTTTCAGGGGAGTACAGCGCTGTTGCCCGCCCGCAGGCGGACAACATCGGGTCAGAACCCTAAGCTGTCCAGCAGGTCATCAACCTGATCCTGGTTCGCCACCACGCCCGGTGCATCGGCGTGGATCTGCGGCCCGTTCAGCAGGCTGGTGCCCTCCTGGCGCTTCTCTGCGCTGACTTCCGGCATGTTCTCCAGCAGCACCATCAACAGCTGGCGCTCAATCTCCTGGATCACATCCATCATGCGCTTGATCACCTGACCGGTCAGATCCTGGAAATCCTGCGCCATCATGATGGCCAGCAGCTGTTTGTTGGTGAAGGAGGTATGCTCTGGCACAGCGTCGAGGAATGCGCGCGTATCCGTCACCAACTCCCGCGCATCACCCAGTTCAATCGGGTTCTCAAACCACTCATCCCAACGCCCTTTCAGCTGAGTTGCCCCGGCTTCCATTTTATCCTGATGTGGCTGAGCTGCTTCAACACAGTTCAGCGCACGGTCGGCGGCCTGCGCCGTCATCTGCACCACGTAATCCAGACGGTCGCGGGCATCAGGAATAGCTTCAGCGGCATCGGCGATGGCTTTATCCAGCCCCAGCTCGCGCAGGCTGTCGCGCAGCATGCGGGTCAGAGACCCGATGCGACTGATGATGTCGTGTGCCGAGGCATCCATAGTTGGTTTCGGAAGGTCGCTCATCACATCTCCTTACATGCCCAGTTTTTCAAAAATTTTACCCAGCTTCTCTTCCAGGGTAGCGGCGGTGAAAGGCTTCACCACATATCCGCTGGCGCCTGCCTGAGCAGCAGCGATAATGTTCTCTTTCTTCGCTTCTGCGGTCACCATCAACACCGGCAGCGTGCTCATCGCCGCGTCGGCACGAATGGTCTGCAGCAGCTGCAGGCCATCCATGTTTGGCATGTTCCAGTCAGAAATGACGAAGTCGAAACCGCCTGCTTTCAGTTTGCCAAGGGCATCCACACCATCTTCTGCTTCTTCTACGTTATTGAAGCCCAGCTCTTTCAGCAGGTTACGGACAATACGACGCATCGTATTGAAGTCGTCTACTACCAAAAAGCGCATGTTTTTATCAGCCATATCTACTCCTGAGTTGTCTCGCCCGGCAGGACGGGCCTGTTAAATACGCAATGCCTGTCCGGCGCTAATTTTCGCCAGCATGTGCTGGCTGATGTTGCTTAAATCCACGACTTCATTCACACCGCCTGTGGCAATTGCCTCACGCGGCATGCCAAATACCACACAGCTGGCCTCGCTCTGGGCGATGGTCCAGGCTCCCGCCCGGTTCATCTCCAGCATCCCGGCGGCGCCGTCGTTGCCCATGCCGGTGAGGATCACCCCCACCGCATTTCGTCCGGCGTTGATCGCCACCGATTTGAACAGCACATCCACCGACGGTTTGTGCCGGTTAACCGGCGGGCCGTCATTGAGCTTCACAACATAGTTGGCACCGCTTCGGGCCAGCTCCATATGCATCGCGCCTGGCGCGATATAGGCGTGACCCGGCAGAATACGCTCGCCATCTTCCGCCTCTTTCACCGTGATCTGACACAGCTTGTTCAGACGCTCGGCAAAGGAGCGGGTAAAGCCTGGCGGCATGTGCTGGGTAATCAGCAGCGCCGGGCTGGTCGCCGGTAACGGCTGCAGCACATGACGGATCGCCTCGGTGCCGCCGGTAGAGGAGCCAATCGCAATCAGTTTCTCACTACTCAGCAGCGGCCCTGCTTTCAGCGTCACCGGGGCCGGCATCGCGGCGCGGTTATGCAGACGGGCACGGGCCGCGGCGCGGATCTTGTCGCCAATCATCTGGCTGTAAGCCAGCATCCCTTCGCGGATGCCGAGCTGGGGCTTGGTGACGAAATCGACCGCCCCCAGTTCCAGCGCCCGCAGCGTAATCTCGGAGCCTTTTCCGGTCAGCGAGGAGACCATCACGACCGGCATCGGGCGTAACCGCATCAGTTTTTCCAGGAAATCGAGGCCATCCATGCGCGGCATTTCCACATCCAGCGTCAGCACCTGCGGATTGAACTGCTTAATCAAATCGCGGGCGACCAGCGGATCCGGCGCCGTAGCGACCATCTCCATATCCGGATGACTGTTGATGATTTCCGTCATCAGTTGCCGCATCAGCGCAGAGTCATCTACGCACATCACGGTGATTTTGCTCATCATCTTTCCTTCGTCAGTCCATAGACGGTTTGTCCGCGCAGCCAGAACTCTTTACTGATCTGACTGAAGTTCTCTGAGTGACCGGCGAACAGAATGCCGCCCGGCTTCAGCAGCGGGACAAACCGACGCAGAATCTTCTCCTGCGTCTCTTTATCGAAATAGATCATCACATTGCGACAGAATATGGCGTCAAACGGCCCCGGCAGCGCCCACTCGTTAGCCAGCAGGTTAAGCTGGGCGAACGTGACCAGGCCACTGAGCTCAGGGCGCGCCCGCACCATGCCCGCATGCGGCCCGGTTCCGCGCAGGAAGAAGCGCTGCATCTGCGCCGGTGACAGCGTGCGCAGCTCCTCCTGGCGATAGACGCCGGAAACCGCTTTTTCCAGTACCTGGGTGTCGATATCGCTGGCGTGAACCTGAAATTTGCCGGGGCCGGTCCCCAGCGTTTCGGCCAGCGTCATGGCGATCGAATAGGGTTCTTCGCCGGTTGACGCCGCGGTGCTCCAGACGCTGAAATTGCCCTGACGCTTACGTGCATGCTCCGCCAGAATCGGGAAGTGATGCGCTTCACGGAAGAACGCGGTCAGGTTGGTTGTCAGGGCGTTAATAAACGCCTGCCACTCGGCACTGTTCGGGTCGGACTCCAGCAGCGCCAGGTAGCGACCAAAATCGTCGATGTTCAGCGTGCGCAGACGACGAACCAGACGGTTGTAAACCATCTCACGCTTGTGATCGGCCAGTACGATACCGGCACGCTGATAGATCAGCTGGCTGATACGGCGAAAATGCGCATCGGAGAGCGGCAGGCGCTGCACCATCTGTGACAGCAGCGTTGTCGTCTCATTTTGATCTAATATCGTCGATTTTTTCATCTCTGCACCTGGCCCGAACTGAATACATTAACTCTGCTGCGATGTCCGGCCGCGAAACGGCGGCCGGACGACGGGCGATTAAAAGGTTTCCCAGTTGTCGTCACTGCGCGCAGCAGACTGACGGCCAACGGCTAACGGCGCATCAAGCTGTAGGGTTTTTGTCGCCGTTGTCTTGTTAACGGCCTGAGCGACAAATTCTTTACCAATATTGAACACTGAAACCGCCTGTTTTAAGTGACTTGCCTGATCTTCGAGCGCCGCAGCGGCTGCCGCAGACTCTTCGACCAGCGAGGCGTTCTGCTGGGTCACGCGATCCATCTCGGTAACCGCCAGGCCAACCTGGTCGATACCGCGGCTCTGCTCGTCTGACGCAGAGGCGATTTCACCCATGATGTCGGTCACGCGGGTTACCGCGCTGACGATGTTGCTCATGGTGTCACCGGCGCTTTCTACCAGCACTGAGCCGGTGTTCACGCGACTCACGGAATCTTCAATCAGGCCTTTGATCTCTCTTGCGGCCTGGGCGCTGCGCTGCGCCAGGCTGCGCACTTCACCGGCCACCACGGCAAAACCGCGCCCCTGTTCACCCGCACGGGCGGCTTCAACCGCCGCGTTCAGCGCCAGAATGTTGGTCTGGAAGGCGATACCGTCGATGACGCTGGTGATATCGGCAATTTTCTTCGAGCTGCCGGCAATCTCTTTCATGGTGGTGACCACGCCATCCACCACTTTGCCGCCCTGCTGAGCGGTTTCCGAGGCGGTCAGCGCCAGCTTCGACGCCTGACGGGCGTTTTCGGCGTTCTGCTTCACGGTGGCCGTCAGCTGCTCCATACTGGCCGCGGTCTGCTCCAGAGAGGCCGCCTGCTCTTCCGTACGCGAAGAGAGATCGTTGTTGCCGATAGCGATTTCGCTGGCACCGGTGTAGATGGCGTCAGAGCCATCACGCACGGTACGTACGGTACGCACCAGCTCCTGCTGCATGTGCTGCAGAGAGGTCAGCAACTCACCGATTTCGTTTCGAACGCTAATCTCAATCGGCTGAGTCAGATCGCCACGCGCAATGTGCTGGATATGTTCCATGCTCTGACGCAGCGGACGGATCAGCACCGAGCGCATCACATTCCAGACCAGGATAATCATCAGCAGCGTGACTGCCAGCGTGGCAACCACGATGGTGATTGAGCGGGTATAGGCCTGCTGGTTAGCTTCGACACCCTGCTTCGCCAGGACCTGGTTGTACTCAAGCCAGGCGGTGTAATCTTTCTGGAACTTGTCCTGATAGCTCTGGGTTGGCTGATCGACAAAGCCTTTGAAGTTGCCGGTGGTGAAGAAGACCATCAGCTCCGCCAGCGCATCGTGATAGGCCTTGTAGTTCGCCTGCAGTGCCAGGACGTTTTCGGCCGTTTTGCCCTTCTCCGACAGGTTATCGTTAAAGATCTGATAGTTGATTTCCGCCTGTTTCAGCTCTTCACCCGCCAGTGCCACCAGCTCTTTCACGCTGGCACCCGATCCCGCCATCTGCGCATCCTGCAGAAAACGAATACCGGCGCGGTTGAGGGTGTTGCGCGCCTGAACAAGCGAAACCCATGAGGTGCCCATAGCCTGCTGCAGCGTATTCAGACGCTGGTTGTAGGCAAAGTTATCTTTATCTGAACTGACAGTTTTGAAGAACATTCCGCCGGAAAACAGCTGCAGCAGCGCAAACAGCGCCAGCACACACAGCAGGCCGGAAACAACGCGTACTCGACTAAACATAAACACCTCATTGGTTGCGATTCGTTTTGTTTATCGGCGCAACGTGAGGGAACTTTATGGATGGCGACGGCTTTAGGCCGTCACCAGAGTCAAAGGAAGGAAAATCAGGCGCGGGAGATTTTGAAAACGGAGACCGCCTGCATCAGTACGCTGGCCTGCTGCTCCAGTGCGGCGGCAGCGGCGGCCGACTCCTCAACCAGGGAGGCGTTCTGCTGCGTGACGCGATCCATCTCCGTCACCGCCTGTCCGACCTGCTCAATACCGCGGCTCTGCTCATCCGATGCTGAAGCGATTTCGCCCATGATGTCGGTGACGCGGGTGACTGCCCCGACGATCTCGCTCATGGTGCTGCCGGCGCTTTCCACCTGCAGTGAACCACTGTTGACGCGCGTCACGGAATCTTCGATCAGGCCTTTAATCTCTTTGGCGGCCTGCGCGCTGCGCTGCGCCAGGCTGCGGACTTCACCGGCCACGACCGCAAAACCGCGACCCTGTTCACCGGCTCGCGCCGCTTCCACGGCGGCGTTCAGCGCCAGGATGTTCGTCTGGAAGGCGATGCCATCAATCACGCTGATGATGTCAGCAATTTTCTTCGAGCTGCCTGCGATCTCTTTCATGGTGCTGACGACACCATCGACCACTTTTCCGCCCTGCTGCGCGGTTTCCGAGGCGGTCAGCGCCAGCTGAGAGGCCTGGCGGGCGTTGTCCGCATTCTGCTTCACGGTGGCGGTCAGCTGTTCCATGCTGGCTGCGGTCTGCTCCAGCGAGGCGGCCTGCTCTTCGGTGCGGGCCGACAGATCGTTGTTACCGGCCGCGATTTCGCTGGCGCCGGTAAAGATGGCATCAGAGCCGTCGCGCACATTGCCGACCGTCATCACCAGTGACTGCTGCATCTCATGGATGCCTGCAGCCAGCTGGCTCATCTCGTTGCGGCCATCAACCACAATCGGCTGTGTCAGATCGCCAGACGCGATAGCACGGATCTGGGTCAGCAGCTGGTGCAGCGGCTGAATCAGCACCTGACGCAGGCCAAACCAGCAGGCGACGATCACGGCAATGACCGTAACGCCAATCGCGCCCAGCAGCCACATCATCTGGGTGAAGGCACGCTGGTTCTGCGCCATGCCCTGATCGGAAAGCTCAGTCTGACGTTCACGCCATGCGCTGTAACTCTCCTGCATGGAAACCTGCTTCTGCTCGATGTTCTGTTTGAACATCCCTTCCAGATCGCGGGCCTGCAGGCTCGCCACCATCCCCTTCAGCCCTTTTTCATATTGCGCATAATCCGCTTCGAGTCTGTCACGCAGCGCCACTTCCAGGCCCGGCGTGGCAGGCAGATCGTAGTAGATTTTGAAGTGACGATCGGCTTCCGCTAACTGACTGTTAGCGCGGTTCATCAGATCATCCAGCTGACCGCCGTTCATCTGCGCCGCCATGCTGGTCTGCAACCGCAGCATGGCACGGTTCAGTGTGGTGCGGCTGTTGTTTAGAGAGATATAGGCATCCGTCATCGAGGTGACGTTGCGGTTAGAGACCTGCGACAGTGCAAAAGCCGCTTTGTCATTGTTCAGAGCGGACCAGAAAAGGCTGCCAGACATTAACTGGAGCGCGCCAAAGATAACCAGTACGGCGATTAAACTGGTCACCACTTTTATTTTTTTTAACATCTCGTTCCCCTGCAGGTTGATTAAGGTGCAGCGGCTATATCGGCGTGATTACGGGATTAATTAACGCTTTTCGGCACCTGAAGACCGAAAATGGCTTTTGTAATTATTTTTATCAGTGCAGGGCTATCAGTTTGACTTTAGTCAGAAAAATCACGGAGGGCGCTGCGCAGCTCGCAGGATGCGCAGCGTTAAATCGCACGGATCGCCAGTGCGTTTCACTGGCGTGTGGCGTTCTGTCAGCGGTCAGAAGGTTTCCCAGTGGGTGTCACTGACCGGTGCCGTCAGGGCTTTGCGTGAGGCCGGCAGCGCGGTCACGGGGGCGGCGATCGGCACATGCTTCGTCAGGGTCTGTGGGGCAGCGTCGCGTCTGATTTTAAACAGCGATACGGACTGGCTTAACCGGCTGGCCTGATCTTCCAGCGAGGCCGCCGCGGCCGCACACTCCTCTACCAGCGAGGCGTTCTGCTGGGTGACACGATCCATTTCGGTGACCGCCTCCCCCACCTGATCGATTCCCCGACTCTGCTCATCAGAGGCCGAGGCGATTTCGCCCATGATGTCGGTGACGCGGGTCACCGCGCTGACGATATCGTTCATGGTTTCACCGGCGGTGCCGACCAGCTGTGAGCCAATGCTGACCCGGTTGACCGAGTCGTCGATCAGCCCTTTGATCTCTTTGGCCGCCTGGGCGCTGCGCTGCGCCAGGTTGCGCACTTCCCCTGCCACCACCGCAAATCCGCGTCCCTGTTCACCGGCGCGGGCCGCTTCCACGGCGGCGTTCAGCGCCAGAATGTTGGTCTGGAAAGCGATGCCATCAATCACGCTGGTGATGTCGGCAATCTTCTTCGAGCTGCCGGCGATTTCACTCATGGTTTTCACCACGCCATCCACCACGCTGCCGCCTTTTTCTGCGGTTTGCGAGGCACTGAGCGCCAGCTGTGACGCCTGACGGGCGTTTTCGGCGTTCTGTTTCACGGTGGCAGTCAGCTGCTCCATGCTGGCTGCGGTCTGCTCCAGTGAGGCGGCCTGCTGTTCCGTCCGGGCGGAGAGATCATTATTCCCGGCGGAGATCTCACTGGCACCGGTGAAAATCGCATCTGAGCCATCGCGCACCTGGCTGACGGTACGCACCAGCGACTGCTGCATCTCATGCAGACTGGCGGCAAGCTGCGTCATCTCGTTGCGCCCTTCCACGACGATGGTATGGGTTAAATCACCCCCGGCGATATGCCGGATGTGATCGATGCTCTCGTTCAGCGGCGTCAGAACGATTTTACGCAGTCCGGACCAGCAGAGCAGAATCACCGCCAGCACGGCGACCAGAATCGTGCCCAGGATCCACATCATCCGGCTGTAGGCCGCGCTGTTCGCCTCTGCGCCCAGCGAAGCCAGGCGATTCTGATCGGCACGCCACTCACGATAGAGGGTTAAAAAGGCACTCTGACTGGGGGCGACCGGAATTTTACCGGCGGCGGTGAGATCGCCCGCCTGCAGCGCCGTCTGCATGGCACCCAGCGCCCCGGCATAATCCGCGTAGCGCTGGTCGAGCTGGCTGTTAAGTTGCTGATTCTGTCCCGGAGTGTCCGGTGTCTCTTTGAACAGCCGGTAAAAGCCCTCTGCCGACTGCTGGAATCCTTTGCTCTCTTCAAACAGCCCCGCGACGTCGGCAGTTTTGCCCTCCAGTTTGCTGGTGGCGAAACGTAACTGAACACGCGTCAGCAGGACCCGGCTCTGATTCAGGCTGAGATAGGCGTCGTTCAGTGCCTCAGTATTTTTGGCCGCCAGCTGGGAGACCGCGAAACTCTGCTTGTCGTGGCTCAGCGCGGAGTAAAAAACAGAACCGGAGATGGCCTGTAAAAGCCCAAACACCAGCAACACCAGCAACAGACTGGTGACAACACGGATTTTCGTTAACATGATTAACCCTGAAAAAAGTAAGTGATTTGAGGTGACGTCTGAAGTATCGGCAGGAGGAGGCAAAAAATCAGAGGGGGAGACGTGTTTATTATCTGAACAGAAAGGGATAATTACCGGTGAGAATGATCACGGGCCGGTTAAGACCGGCCCGTGATAAACACCTTACGCGCGCAGGTTATCGACCAGCGCCATCTCGTCGCTGCTCAGCAGCTTCTCGATGTCGACCAGAATCAGCATACGCTCGCCGAGCGCACCCAGACCGGTCAGGTATTCGGTAGACATGGTGACCGCGAACTCCGGGGAAGGACGGATCTGATCCTGGGTCAGCGACAGCACGTCAGAGACGCCGTCAACCACAATGCCGACCACGCGGTTTTCCAGATTCAGCACGATGACCACGGTGTTGTCATTGTACTCCACATCGGGCTGTGCAAACTTCACGCGCAGATCGATGATCGGTACGATAACGCCGCGCAGGTTGGTTACACCACGGATAAAGTCAGGGGTGTTTGCGATACGGGTAACCTGATCGTAACCGCGGATCTCCTGCACCTTAAGGATATCGATGCCGTACTCTTCGTCGCCCAGCGTGAAAACCAGGAACTCCTGACCTACGGTTTCGCCAGCAATTTTTGTCACGGTTGCCATTCCATTCATGTTATTTACCTTTTCGTTTTCAATCAGGCGGCAGCGCCGGCCACACGTTTTTCACGGTTCAGAGATTGCAGGGCGGAGACATCGACAATCAGCGCGACGCTACCGTCACCCAGAATGGTCGCGGCAGAGATGCCCGGCACCTTGCGATAGTTGCTCTCCAGGTTCTTCACCACCACCTGATGCTGACCAATCAGCTGATCGACCAGCAGCGCATAGCGTTTGCCCGCGCTCTGCAGGATCACGACGATCCCCTGCGTGGCTTCCGTTTTCGCGCCCTGCACATCAAAGACGTTCCACAGTTCAACCAGCGGCAGATATTCACCACGCACTTCCAGCACGCACTCGCCACCCGCCAGCGGCTTCAGCTCTTCGGCGCGCGGTTGCAGCGACTCCATCACCGCATTCAGCGGCAGAATGAAGACTTCGTCGGCCACACGAACGGACATGCCGTCGAGGATGGCCAGCGTCAGAGGCAGCAGGATGCGAATGGTGGTGCCTTTGCCCTGCTTCGAGGCGATTTCGACGTGACCGCCCATCTCCTGAATGTTTCGTTTCACCACGTCCATACCGACGCCGCGTCCGGAAACATCTGTCACCTGCTCTGCAGTGGAGAAGCCTGGCGCGAAGATCAGCATGCCGACCTCTTCATCGCTCATGTTCTCGCTGACCGGCAGGCCGGATGAGAGCGCTTTAGCCAGAATACGTTCACGGTTAAGGCCGGCACCATCATCGGAGACTTCGATGCAGATGTTGCCGCCCTGGTGTTCCGCGGAGAGCGTCAGGTTACCGGTCGCAACCTTGCCAGCCGCCACGCGTTTCTCAGGCGTTTCGATACCGTGGTCCAGGCTGTTACGCACCAGGTGCGTTAACGGGTCGATGATGCGCTCAATCAGGCTCTTATCGAGTTCGGTCGAGCTGCCCAGCAGGGTCAGTTCAACCTCTTTGCCGAGCTTGCTGGCCAGGTCACGCACCAGACGCGGGAAGCGGCTGAAGACATATTCCATTGGCATCATACGAATCGACATCACCGATTCCTGCAGATCGCGGGCATTACGCTCCAGCTGACCCATGCTGTTCAGCAGGTCGCCATGCGCGACCGGGTCCAGCTCGCCGGAACGCTGCGCCAGCATGGACTGGGTGATCACCAGCTCGCCCACCAGGTTGATCAGCTGATCAACCTTCTCTACCGCCACGCGGATACTGGTGGATTCGCTTGATTTGGCCGGGGCCGCGGCGCGCTTGCTTTCACGCTTCGCTGGTGCCACCGGCAGTTCGGTGACGCTGGCCGTGTGGACTTCTTCCACCACGGGCGCGGCAACCGCCGCCACCGGTGCGGCAACGGCGTCGTCCGCCTCCGGGAAGCGGATCTGTGCTTCGTCGATGACGAAGCAGAGCACCGCCACGATGTCATCTTTGCCCACACCATCGATGCAGACATCCAGCGTGGTGCTGCCTTTCTGCACGTTGGTCAGGGTGCCGAGATTGCCCATTTCTTCCAGCATCAGATCGACTTCTTTCTCTTTGAGGTCGATCAGCTGAACACGCAGGCCACTGCTGCTGGTGCTGGTGCTGACAGGTTCTTCACTGACAGGCACCACGCTGACCGGCAGTTCTGCCGGCAGACCTTTAGCCTCCAGCGCCAGCTGGCGCAGTGCTTCACAGATATATTTGAAGCTTTCCGCGTTCGGCTCCTGCGCGGTTTTATATGCATCGAGCTGTTCCTGCATAATATCTTTGGTTTCCAAAAACAGGTTGATGATGTCGGTGCTGAGCTGCATCTCGCCGCGACGAGCACCATCCAGAATGTTTTCCAGGATGTGAGTCGTTTCCTGTAATACCGTAAAACCAAAGGTTCCGGCCCCACCCTTAATGGAGTGAGCGGCACGGAAGATGGCGTTGAGCTGTTCAGAATCTGGCTCCTGCGGGTCAAGGCCCAGCAGGTGTTGTTCCATATCCGCTAATAGCTCATCGGCTTCATCAAAAAACGTCTGGTAAAAATCGCTGATGTCCATACTCACGGGAATCACCTCGGCTGTGAGGGGGCTGCTGTATTCACCGCGCTGCCCTGGGGTGCTGGCGGTGCGGTAATTTTTTCAATGGCCGCCGGATCGCTGATCTGGACGGCATCACTTTCTGCGTTCTCTTTTTCTATTGCCGCTTCGGTGTCATGGTTCAACACCAGCAGGCTGATGCGGCGATTCACTGCATCATTCCCGCCGCGATTTTTCAGGCGCATGGTGTCGGCCATACCCAACACCCGCAAAACTTTGCCGCTGTCCAGGCCGCCCATCACCAGTTCACGGCGGGAGGCGTTAGCGCGGTCGGTCGAGAGTTCCCAGTTGCTGTAGCCTTTGTCGCCGCCGGCATACTGGAAGTCATCGGTATGTCCGGCCAGGCTGATGCGGTTCGGGATGTCATTGAGGATCGGCGCTATCGCACGCAGAATGTCGCGCATATAAGGCTCCACCTCGGCACTGCCGGTCTTAAACATCGGGCGATTCTGGCTGTCGATAATCTGAATACGCAGCCCCTCTTCCACCATGTTAATAATCAGATGCGGACGCAGCGTTTTCAGACGCGGATCGGCCTCAATCATCTGATCGAGCTTCTCCCGCAGCCGGTTGAGACGGATCTCATCCAGCTGACGTTTCTGCGCATCCATATCGACCTTTTTGTTCACTTCACCGATCTTTTTCGTCGGATCATCCCCGCCGCCGGGGATCGGGCTTTCGCTGTCGCTGCTGCGCTGCCCGCCGGTGATCGCCACTTTCAGTGGCGTTTTAAAGTAGTCTGCTATCTGCACCAGCTGCTGCGGGTTTGCGATCGACAGCAGCCACATCACCATAAAAAAGGCCATCATCGCCGTCATAAAGTCGGCGTAGGCAATCTTCCACGAACCGTGGCTGCCTTCATGGCCTTTATGTTTGCGCTTTTTGATCAGCACAATTGGGCGATTGCCGTGTTTCATGAAGCCTCGTCCGAAGTCTGTTTAGCCGGGTTTTTCGCGTTACGCACATGCTCTTCCAGTTCGCTGAACGACGGGCGCTCGGCGGAATAGAGCGTCTTACGACCAAACTCCACCGCAATCTGCGGGGCATAACCGTTCAGGCTCGACAGCAGCGTCACCTTGATGCACTGCATCATCTTGGTGGTTTCCGCACACTTCTGACGCAGAACGGACGACAGCGGAGAGATAAATCCGTAGGCCAGCAAAATGCCCAGGAAGGTTCCCACCATCGCATGGGCCACCAGTGCACCCAGTTCCGCCGCCGGACGGTCGGCCGACGCCAGTGCGTGCACCACGCCCATGACCGCTGCCACGATACCGAATGCCGGCAGTCCGTCACCCACCGCCGCTATACTCTGCGCTGGTACGTCACACTCATGTTCGTAAGTCTCAATCTCTTCATCCATCAACGCTTCAATTTCAAAGGCGTTCATGTTGCCGCTGACCATCAGACGCAGATAGTCAGTAATGAAATCGACTAACTGTTTATCGGCAAGAATGCGGGGATAATTAGCAAAAATTTCACTCTGGCTGGGATCTTCGATATCGCGTTCCAGCGATAACATGCCCTGCTGACGCGATTTGGCCATCAGACGATAAAGCAGCGCCATCAGATCCATGTAAACCGCTTTGTTGTACTTTGAGCCGCGAAATAACAGCGGCAGCGCTTTCATGGTCTTTTTAATCGACTTGCCGTTGTTGCCGACTAAAAAAGCACCGGCACCCGCGCCGCCGATCATTAATAATTCGGCTGGCTGATAAAGCGCGCCCAGATGGCCACCGACCAGTGCATATCCGCCCAACACGGAGCCTAAAACAACCAGGTAACCTATAATTATCAGCACAAAAAATCCTTACGTCCGTAACGTGTTGGTGGAAGTTAAGCCAGAGAGCCGCAGGCGTTATTCTCAAACCGGAAGCAAAAAAAAAGCAGCGGTATTAACCGCTGCTGGATGGCTTCCACAGTGCGAACAAACTTAAACGGCGTGTTTAACCTGTTCATCCAGCAGTTGTGGAAACATATCGGCAGATTCTGCAGAAAGTTTACGTCTTTTTACGGCACGTGATGGTGGCTGGCACAGGCTGCAGGTAAAGCTGCCAACCGGCTGATGTGCATGGTTAATAAAGCTGCCATTGCAGCATTTGCAGTCAGCCAGTTCCAGCATGCCACTTTCAACAAATCGGACCAGGGTCCAGGCGCGGGTCAGCGCCAACAGCGGGCCCTCGTCCGATTGCGGACACTGCTCAAGGTATAACCGGTAGGCTTTGATGACGGCATCGACGCCACTGCACAGGCCGGTTTTCAGCAAAAATTTCCAGGCGTTACAGAACATGGAAGCGTGGATATTCTGCTCCCAGGTCATGAACCAGTCCGTGGAGAACGGCAGCATGCCTTTTGGCGGCGGGCTGCCACGCAGTTCTTTATAGAGCTTGATCAGGCGACCCCGGCTCAGCTGGGTTTCGCTCTCTAACATCTGTAAGCGTGCACCTAACGAGATCAACTCCATTGCGAGCTGAATGTCACGCGCTTCCTGAACAATACTTTTCTCACTCATGACATTGCTCTCTTTTTAGCAGGCAGATCTTCTTTAGACGCATTACGCAGTAAACGGCTGGATAATAAAATGCCGGTATGAATCTGCTGTAAATCATCCACGCGGGATTCCTGCGTCAGGCGATTAATCGTGCTGCTGTCGGTAAAACGAAACTGGCAAACCAGCTGATTGGTTTCCGCCATTTTTACCATTTCAGGCAATGTTAATTCTGATAATGCATTCGCCATTTTTTCGTCAATGCCGAGGCGAAACATTGCAGAAGCTTTATCCTGGTTAATTAAACGCTGCGCAAGCAGTAAATAAGACAAGTTGAGATCGTAAATATGTTTCAGTACTTCAGAGGTGCCCATTATTTTCCATCCTGAGAGATGCGACGTAACTGTATCGCAGAATATGATCTGCGGTTCGAGCTGCTGTTTGATAAATCAAAAGATGGCAAAAAAATTTCACATAAATTTGATGTCACTGTTTTTCGCCTTCTGTTTTTTGTGAGTTTCAGACCCACCGAAGGTCGAAAATCCATGCCATTTTATTTTCGAGTTCCGGACATCTTCCGTGACGCCTTCTTACTTTTTTTAGGACTATTCCGAAAACAACGCAAATCTATATCGTCTGATTTCGGGTTACAACGACAGCCAGGAGAAATTTTAGATAAAGTGTGACGCAGATCACACTTTTAAGGCAAATTTCTTCAGCAACCCTTTACCATTGCTTATCGAGTGGTCATTTTTTGAACAAAAAAGAGCGATTTTAAGTCCAATTTGTCCTGAGAAAGGTTTAATAGGGGGTAAAAGCAGCGTTAATCGACGGTTTGCGCAGTCCGGAATGAATAATGGGTGTTAATCGTTTTAACACCCTATTTAGAACCATTTAAAGATGAGTAATCAGCATTTTATGCTGAAATACAGGGCGGGTATTTGCTGTGAAATTAGTTACTTAAGGGGAGCAACGCTGCGGGTATGTAAATAAATCGTCAGGGTATAACGGCTGTGAGAAGGCCTTCTGACAACCTGGCGTTAACAGTGACAAGGGGTCGCTAAGGAACCGGCACCTGATGTAACAAGGGTTTACATAAGAAAGCCGAATGAGTTGAGGGGTACGCATACGATGGCACTATGAGTATCGGCACGTCGGGCTAAAACTTGAGTTAAAAAGGTAAAGAAAGCGGATAAGCCCCACAGCGCGGGATTTCTGCGTGGGTTGCATTTATCGGGCCAGCCTCACGCCCTGATCGGCCTGCCAGACGAAATGCGCCGAAAACGGCGTATCAGACAAGTTGTGGTGCTTGCGGAAAGGTTTGAAAAGCGGTGGGACGAAAAACGGCGGCGATATCGCAGGGATATCGCCGCCGTTGTTGATGAGGTCAGGCGAGTTTCGGGAAGGTCGCGACCTTATTATCGGTGCCGTGGTCAGCGCTGCGCGGGGAAATGGCTTCCAGGTCTTTCAGGAAGTTTTCACGCCAGGCGGTAATATCGTTCTTACGCAATACCGCCATCATGTCGTTGTAGCGCGAGATCCTTTCCGTCCGCGGCATGGTAATCGCTTTATCCAGTGCCGCCGCCACTTCATCGCGGTCATAAGGGTTCACGATCAACGCTGAGGTCAGCTCGTTGGCGGCCCCGGCAAAGCGGGAGAGCACCAGAACGCCGGGATCGTCCGGGTCCTGGGCGGCGACATACTCTTTAGCGACCAGGTTCATCCCGTCACGCAGCGGCGTGACCAGGCCGACGTCAGTCAGGCGGAAGATTTTCATCAGCAGGCGACGGTCAAAATGCTGGTTAAGGTAGTAAAGCGGGGTCCAGCCCAGCGTACCGTACTTACCGTTGATACGCCCGGCTTCGGTCTCCAGCTGATGACGGATATCCTGATACGCCTGCACATCGCCGCGCGAAGTCGGTGCAATCTGCGAGTAGCGGATTTTGCCGCGGTGCTGCGGGAAGTTCTCCAGCAGCGCTTCGTAAGCCAGAAAACGCTCCGGCAGACCTTTGGAATAGTCGAGACGCTCACAGGCGATAATGTTGCGCGCATCGCCCAGCTCTTTTTTCATCGCCGCCATTTTAGGCGGCAGAGGTCCTTCGGCCATCTCTTTAATACTGTCCGGCTCAATCCCGATAGGGTAAACCTCAGTCATAAAGGTATTGCCAAAGGCACGATGCTTTTTATCGCCCTTATTCTGCAACTGCGTTAGCTGGCTGACGCTGTCGAGGAAGGCCACGCGGTCAGATTCGGTCTGGAAGCCGAGCAAATCATACTCGCACAGCATTTCCAGCAGCTCTTTATGCGGCGGCAGGGCATTGAAAATTTCCGGAGTCGGGAACGGAATATGCAGGAAGAAACCAATGCGGTTATTAATGCCCGCGCGGCGCAGCGCGGCGGCAAATGGTAAAAAGTGATAATCGTGGATCCAGACAATATCATCAGGCTTAATCAGCGGTTTCAGACGCTGCGCAACCATATCGTTTACGTCACAATACCCTTCCCAGGCTTCACGCTGGAACTGCACCAAATCGAGACGATAATGGAAAGCGGGCCAGATGACGGTATTGGAGAACTGGCAATAGTAGAGATCATATTCGTTCTGGTTGAGCGGGAAGGAGGCATACTCAATGCCCTCATGTTCCTGAACGCTGACCTGCTCCTCTTCTTCACCAGAAAACTCGCTGATTTCACCGTTCCAGCCAAACCACAATCCACCCGTGCTTTTCAGGGCATCAAGGATGCCGACGGCCAAACCGCCTGCACTGGTTTTAGACCCATCTGGCATGGCGACACGGTTAGATACAACCACTAAACGACTCATAACCTAAACTCCTTACCGACGTTGTCTTGCTCTAATAGTAATAATGTTTTTTCCAGCCAGCCGTAAACCGCATCGACATCAGTAAGCCGATAATGGGCCTGACTGGGACCTTCACCGACCTTAATCGAGATGCCCTGCTGCGCGTTAACCGCCACAAAGCCCTTCTCGTCGGTCAAATCGTCACCGATAAAAACGGGGGTACGTCCGGCAAACGGGGCCTGCTGCATAAGGTCGCTAATCGCAGCACCCTTATCGATGCCTGCCGGTTTAATTTCAACGACACATTTCCCCGGCTGCAGAGCCAGTCCGGGAAAACGCTTCACGGACTGTTCGGCCAGTCGCATCACATCCTGCTCATGCTGCATCGCCTGGCGATAGTGGAGTGCAAAGGCCATGCCTTTTACCTCCAGCTGCGTACCAGGCCAGCCTGCCATGGCATCCTGCAGTTCCTGCCGGAGCGCCTGCTCGACCTCGGCGGGCAGGCTGATACGATGCAGCTCACCCTGCGCATTGCGGCGCTCTGCACCATGGACGCCCGCAGCGGGTCCGTGCCAGGGCGCGGCCAGCGCATCAAGCTGTGCAATGGGTCTGCCGGAAACCAGCGCGAGGGCGCCCTGACAATGGTCAGAAAGCTGTTGCAGTTGCGCGATGACCTGCTGAGGAATGAATACCGCTTCGGGACGGGACTGTATCGCTGCCAGCGTGCCGTCGACATCAAAAAAGAAGGCGTACTGTCCGCTGCGTAATGCCGGATACGTGGGATGTGTCTCTTCCACCTGGGTCACGTCACTTCTCCTGAAAATCAGATTTAATAAAACATTGAGTTGAAACAAGAATGTCCTGACGCAGTCAGGTCAGCAAGCGGGAAATTCTGATAAAGCGGTGATTGAGGGGCAAAGCTGGGTGAATAGATAGGTCACTCTCCTCAAACGTGCAAACGCGTTGCTGACAATACTGACTCACTGAGAACATCTTCAGATTAAGTGTAGTCATTAATAGGGGTAATGCCAGAAAGATGCACTTTTCATGCCAGCCGCTGCGGTTAAGTAAGCAGAAAAGTAGCCCAGACAGGGGGCGTCCTGTTTCCCCCGCTGCCCCGCCGGGCCAGTGCTGGCCAGAGCTGCGGCCGTTTCGCTTCAGGAATCCGGCGGCCTGAAACGAAGCTTAAGCTTCTTAAGGTATTCCTAATATTGAAAGCGCACTCTCAGCACACTTTCTTTTCCTCGGGTGCCTGCACACATGGCGTTTACACTGAAGAGGCCGCTGATTAGCCGCCTGACTCTGCTCCTCCTGGCGGCGATCTATATCGCGGTTTTCCTTAATCTGGTCTATTACCGTCAGGTGCTGGCGGTGATGCCGCTGACGAGCCTGCATACCACGCTGGTGTTTTTATCCATGCCGCTGGTCGCCTTCAGCGTCATCAATATCGTGCTTACGCTGGCCTCATTTTTCTGGCTGGATCGCCTGCTGGCGGCGCTTTTTATTCTGCTCTCCGCGTCGGCGCAGTATTTTATCCATACCTACAACATCGTGATCGATCGCTCGATGATCACCAACATGATGGATACCACCGCCTCCGAGTCTTTTGCCCTGCTGACACCGCAGCTGCTCCTCACCCTGCTCACCTCAGGCGTGCTGATGGCGCTGATGATGTTCTGGCCGCGGATAAAACGGCAGCAGTGGCGCGGGGTGCTGGCACGCCTGCTGAGCATTGTGCTGTCAGCGGTGCTGATCGCGCTGATCGCCCTGCTCTTCTATAAGGATTACGCCTCGCTGTTCCGCAACAACCGCGAGCTGGTCAAAGCGCTGAGCCCCTCTAATAGCATCGCCGCCACGCTCTCCTGGTATAAGCATCATGAGTTGCAGAATGTGCCGCTGGTGCGGATCGGTGAAGATGCCCATCTGGACGCCAGCCACAGCCGGGGCAAACCGAACCTGACGATTGTGGTGCTGGGTGAAACCTCACGCGCGCAGAATTTCTCGCTGGGCGGATATGACCGGCTGACCAACCCCCTGCTGGCGAAAGATGATGTGATTTACTTCCCGCACACCACCTCATGCGGAACGGCGACGGCGGTGTCCGTGCCCTGCATGTTTTCCAACATGCCGCGTGCTCACTATGATGATGTGCTGGCGGCCCATGAAGAGGGGGTGCTGGATGTCATTCAGCGCGCCGGGGTCAGCGTGTTGTGGAATGAGAATGACGGTGGCTGTAAGGGAGCCTGCGATCGGGTGCCGCATCAGGATATGACCAGCCTGAACCTGCCCGGCATGTGTATTGAGGGCGAATGTTATGATGACGTGCTGTTCCACGGCCTGGATGAGTACATCAGCCAGTTAAAGGGCAACGCGATTATCGTTCTGCACACCATAGGCAGTCATGGCCCGACCTACAGCCATCGCTACCCGCCACAGTTCCGTCAGTTTGAGCCGACCTGTGACACGAATCAGATTCAGGACTGTTCACAGCAGCAGTTGATCAACACCTACGACAATACGCTGCTCAATGTGGATCACATCGTGGATAAGGCGATTGGCGTGCTGCGTGCGCATCAGGATCGCTTTACCACCAGTCTGGTCTATCTCTCTGACCACGGCGAGTCGCTGGGGGAAAACGGGGCTTACCTGCATGGCCTGCCCTATGCGATAGCGCCCGATACGCAGAAGCATGTGCCGCTGCTGATCTGGCTCTCCCCGGATTATCAGCAGCGTTATGCGGTTAACCGCACCTGCCTGAATAAACTGGCGGCGACAGACGATTTCTCACAGGATAATCTGTTCTCAACGCTGCTGGGATTAACCGGCACCGCAACCCACGAATATGTGCCTGCGGATGATATTTTGACGTCGTGTCGGAGCCAACACGAATGAAGATACTGATAGTGGAAGATGACGCCCTGCTGCTGCAGGGTCTGATACTGGCGCTGGAAGGTGAAGGTTATGTCTGCGATGGCGTCACCAGCGTACGGGATGCGGAAGCGCATTATGCCAGCGGCCTCTACAGTCTGGTGGTGCTGGATCTCGGCCTGCCGGACGAGGATGGACTGCACTTCCTGATCCGTCTGCGGCGGCAGAAGAAGATGACCCCGGTCCTGATCCTCACCGCCCGCGACACCATCAGCGAACGCATTGCCGGACTGGACGCGGGTGCCGATGATTATCTGATCAAACCGTTCTCGCTGGATGAGCTGCTGGCGCGCATCCGTGCGCTGATCCGCCGCCACGTCAATCAGGGCGACAGTCAGGTCAGAGTGGGCGCGCTGGCGCTGGATATGACCCACCGTCAGATCACGCTCAGCGATGAGCTGCTGGATCTCACCCCCAAAGAGTTTGCGATCCTGTCACGGCTGATGCTGAAGGCCGGCAATCCGGTTCACCGCGAAATTCTCTACCAGGATATCTATAACTGGGAGACCGAGCCGTCGACCAATACGCTGGAAGTTCATATTCATAATCTGCGCGACAAAATCGGCAAAACCGCCATCCGCACCGTACGCGGATTTGGTTATGCGCTGGTCACGCAGGAGACCCCGCGCGAGGCAACATGACAGGACGATTCGATCACCGCAGTATGCGCTTTCGCCTGATCCTGACCATCGGCCTGATCCTGCTGGTCTTTCAGGTGATCAGCGTGGTCTGGCTCTGGCATGAGAGTAAAGAGCAGATTCAGTTTCTGGTGGAAGCGCAGCTGCAGAAGCGCAACATGGACAGCCACGTCAAGCGCGAGGTCCATGAAGCGGTCGCCAGCCTGGCGGTGCCGAGCCTGGTGATGATTACACTGACGCTGCTGCTCTGCTACCAGGCAGTGAAATGGATCACCCGGCCGCTCTATCAGCTACAGCGTGAGCTGGAAAGTCGGGGTGAAGATAATCTCCACCCCATCACCTGCCACAGCCAGGTTCATGAAATCGAGGCGGTCACCCTGGCGATCAATCAGCTGGTGGCGCGCCTTAACACCAGCCTGGAGCGTGAACGTCTGTTTACCGCCGATGTGGCGCATGAGCTGCGCACGCCGCTGGCCGGCTTACGGCTGCATCTGGAGTTAATCGAGCGCAACAGCGATGTGAAAGTGCAGCCGCTGGTGCAGCGACTGGATCAGATGACGCACAGCGTCTCGCAGCTTTTAAGTCTGGCGCGCGCCGGCCAGTCCTTTACCTCCGGCACCTACCAGAACGTGGGACTGATTGCAGATGTGATCCTGCCGATGGAGGCGGAGCTGAGTATCATGCTGGAGGCGCATCAGCAGACGCTGCTGCTCGATCTGCCGGAAGAGCAGTTTGTGCGCGGGGATGCGACGCTGCTGAAGATGCTGCTGCGCAACCTGGTCGAGAATGCCCATCGCTACAGCCCGGACAACAGTACCATCACCGTCCAGCTGCTCGCGTCTCCGCAACCGATGCTGGTGGTGGAAGATCAGGGGCCGGGCATTGATGAGAGTAAAAGTGGTGAGCTGAGTAAAGCGTTTATCCGCATGGACAGCCGCTACGGCGGCATCGGACTTGGGCTGAGCATTGTCAGCCGCATCGTCCAGTTACACCGGTTTCAGTTTTTTCTGGAGAACCGCCGGGACAGAAGCGGTTGCCGGGCCGTGGTAAAATGTTAGGCGCTGAACCAGGCACTGAGGAACAGAATAAGGGTCGCTGCGGTAATCAGCAGGGCAGCATATTCACTCAGCGGACGCGGAGCCGCAACGGGCAGGGAAGCAGACACAGTTTTCATAGTAACCTCCTCAACAGGAGCCGCCAGTATCGCGACTGCAGATTAAGGAAACATTAAGATCGCGGCGCGGGCGAAAAAATATCCGCGCTGCCCGCCCTCGCCCCTCTGCCTTACCCCCTGCTGCATGCGCTGCGTGCTCTACACTTAATGGCGACATTCCGTTAAAGGAGTTAAGCCATGAGCCAACGCATGCACAAATATGCCTTTCCGGTCAGTAAAGCCCGTAAATATCTCGAACCGGGTCCGGTGCTGCTGCTCAGTTCGCAGTACAACAATGAGCAGGACATCATGACGCTCGGCTGGCATACGGTGCTGGAGTTCTCGCCCTCTCTGGTGGGCTGCATGATTGCCGGTATGAATCACAGCCACGCCCTGATTCGCAACAGTGGCCAGTGCGTCCTCAATATCCCGGCCGCTTCACTGATTGATGAGGTGGTGGCGGTCGGCAACAGCCACGGCGACCAGCTGGATAAGTTCGCCGCGTTCGGCCTGACGCCGGAGCCGGGTCAGGTGGTCAGCGCCCCCATGATTGCCGAATGTTTTGCCAGCTTTGAGTGCCAGCTCTATGACGACTCGATGGTGGCTAACTACAACCTGTTTATTTTTGAGATCGTTAAGGCACATGTGGCCGAACAGCCCGAATACCCGGCGACCCTGCACTACACCGGCGAAGGCCGCTTCAGCGTGATGAGCGATAAAATGCTGGATAAGAGCGGAGATTTTAAACCGGAGATGCTGATCTAGTTGAAAGCTCTCCGCTGCGCCCCCATTCACCTCTTTCGACCTGACAGGAGTAAAATATTATGGCAATCGAATACGCAGTTATCGCGGGTGGCTGTTTCTGGTGTACCGAAGCGGTCTTTAAGGATGTGATCGGCGTAGAGTCGGTTGAAAGTGGTTATACCGGCGGCGCTCGCCCAAATCCTACCTATGAGCAGGTCTGCAGCGGCGCGACCGGCCACGCGGAAGCGATCCGCATTGGGTTTGACCCGGAGCAGGTGAGTTTTGGCGACCTGCTGGATATCAGCTTCGTGACGCACGATCCAACCCAGCTTAACCGCCAGGGTAACGATATCGGCACCCAGTATCGCTCTGCCATTTTCCCGGCTAATGCTGAGCAGGAAGCGGAAGCGCGTGCCGCCATTGAACGAGCTCAGGCCGACCATGATGTGCCGGTGGTGACGACCATCGAGCCGCTGAAGGAGTGGTATCCTGCTGAAGCCTATCATCAGGATTACTGGGAAGGCGCGGGTCAGCGCAACGGCTACTGTATGGCGGTCATCCCGCCGAAGCTGCAGAAGCTGCGCAAAAGCTTCGCTAACCGGGTGAAGAGCTGATTTCAGCCATCCGCGGGACGGCATCCGGTTTGAGATGTTGCTCAGGATGTCGTCCTGCCCGCTGCCCTGCTCTGTCCCACTGCGCGGACAGGACGGGAAATCAGGCGGAGAAATGGCCAGTTTCAGGCCGGAATAAATCAATTCGTTCAGAGCTTAAGCGAATAGATCAAAAGAAAAAAATAGTGCTTGACCGTTTTCAGCCGACTCCCTATAGTACCGCCCCGTTGACCCAGCGCGGTCAGCGAAATAAATGTGGTGAGGTGTCCGAGTGGCTGAAGGAGCACGCCTGGAAAGTGTGTATACGGCAACGTATCGGGGGTTCGAATCCCCCTCTCACCGCCACATTCCGAAGAAGAGCCTGAACGAAAGTTCAGGCTTTTTTTTTGCATATTGCACGGAGAGGGGGTGAGAAGCCCCGCCGGGGTTCGACAGCGGGCGCAGCCCGATGGACAGCGGAGCCTGCGACGCTGCCCGCAGGGTGAGCGAAGCGAATCAATCCCCCTCTCACCGCCACATTCTGAAGAAGAGCCTGAACGAAAGTTCAGGCTTTTTTTTGCATATTGCATGGAGAGGGGGTGAGAAGCCCCGCCGGGGTGCGACAGCGGGCGCAGCCTGCCCTCCATAATAAGAAAACCCGGCCGGAGCCGGGTTTGGGCGCTACACTTCTACTCAATCGAACACTAGCTGTACGCGTGCAGGGTGCGCTGACACAGCGCTGAACGCACACAATCCTCTTTGCCGAAGCGCACAATGCCAACCATCTCGTCCTCTTCAAACCGCGCCAGCGCGTCTGCGAGACCAGAAGGCACCCCAGCGGGCAAGTCGCACTGGGTAATATCGCCGTTAACAATGACCGTGACGTTTTCGCCCAGTCGGGTCAGGAACATTTTCATCTGCGCGGCGGTCACGTTCTGCGCCTCGTCCAGAATCACCACAGCATTTTCAAAAGTGCGGCCTCGCATATAGGCGAAAGGCGCAATCTCAACTTTGGCAATTTCCGGACGCAGACAATATTGCATAAAGGATGCGCCAAGACGTTTAACCAGAATGTCATAAACCGGACGGAAATAAGGGGCGAATTTCTCAGAAATATCGCCGGGCAGGAATCCCAAATCCTCATCTGCCTGCAGTACCGGGCGCGTAACGATAATCCTGTCGATATCCTTATGAATCAGGGCCTCAGCCGCTTTCGCGGCGCTGATCCACGTTTTACCGCATCCGGCTTCACCGGTTGCGAAGATCAGCTGCTTCGTCTCTATGGCATTAAGATAGTGCGCCTGAGCCTCATTCCGGGCTTCAATCGGCAGCCGGTCGCGCGCATCGCGTGCCATGCCAATCGAATCCAGTCCGCCCATATGCACCAGCGAAGTGACCGACTCTTCTTCGCGCTGACGATGACTCCGTGAGTCATTGCGAAGCACTCTTCTCGCTTCACGACGCGCTTTGATCACTGCTTTCTGTCTTCCCATAGTGGCACCTTTCAGTTGGTTTCATTTCCCGTGTCAGGCCGGTGGCCCGTTACGATTACGTGAACGCTTTAGAGGTTTCAGTTGGCTTCCTTTTGAGCCATGACAGGACAGGATAGTGGGTATGCAGCAGCGCAGAAGCGTGGCTGAACACCGGATAAAAAAGGAAACGGTAAGACAAAAGAGTTGGTTGAAGGAAGGAAGAAATAACGAGGCAGAATGGCCCTCGCGGTCAGGCGCAATCTATTTACTGACAATGACTTTCCATAAAAGACTCGACCCATGCGCGAACTCCAGTGTGATACATCGACACGTCCGATTACGCCTGTTTAATAAAGTGCATCATTTTGCTGAACCTTTGCAACAGTAATTTTAACTGCTGGCAAAGGAATTGCTATTCGCGGGTAAGCCTTTATTTTACCACTGCGTGTAAAAATCAGCTATTTCAGTCAGTTAGATTATTTTAATTCGGCGAAGCCCCGGCTGATTCTCAGTTAAAACTCAGTCAGTCAGGTTACGGGAAAGAAAAGCCGGACGGCCAGAAATCGGGCCGTCCGCAGTGGTTGAAATTTAATCAGGCTTCCAGCAGGGATTGCGCTAAATAATGGCTGGCGTCCGGGACACCCGGCAACGCAAAGAAATAACCGCCGCCAAAGGGACGGATATATTCTTCCAGCGCCTCGCCGTTCAGTCGCCCCTGCACCGTCAGAAATCCGCGCTCCAGATCGTGCTGATAGCAGACAAACAGCAGGCCCATCTCCAGCTGCCCTGACGCCGAGATCCCGGCGGAGTAACTGTAGCCGCGGCGCAGCATCAGACTGCTGGCCGTCTCTGGCGTGCGGGGGTTAGCAAGGCGAATATGCGCATCCAGCGCAATCACCTGCCCGTCCGGATCGCGGGCATAGTCAGGAACATCATGCTCATGCTGCATCCCCAGCGGAGCTCCACTCAGCTTATCGCGACCAAAGATGGTCTGCTGCTCGCCCAGCGGGGTGCGATCCCACATCTCCACGTGGAAGCGAATCAGCCGCACCGCCTGATAACTGCCATGACGCGCCCAGACCGGTTCATCCTGATCCGCCGTCACCCACAGCAACTGATTCATCAGGGCAGCGTCGTGCGTATCCGGATTCGCGGTGCCATCCTTAAAGCCCAGCAGGTTAATCGGCGTCTCCTGCCCCTGACTGCGTGCCGCGTGGTCAGAGATAAAGCCTTCCCGTCGCCAGCGAACCCCAAGCAGGTCGGGGGTGTGCTTGATGATATCGCGCAGGGCATGGATCACCGTATCCTGGGTGTTGGCGCAGATCTGCAGCAGCAGATCGCCATGACACTGAGCAGCATCCAGCGAATCGTTAGGGAAGCGCGTCATCGGCTGCA
This sequence comes from Pantoea anthophila, assembly GCF_026104315.1. Taxonomy (NCBI): domain Bacteria; kingdom Pseudomonadati; phylum Pseudomonadota; class Gammaproteobacteria; order Enterobacterales; family Erwiniaceae; genus Pantoea; species Pantoea anthophila. The sequence goes on along the minus strand of NZ_CP110473.1, from coordinate 1,640,614 downwards.
GTTTTTTCGGCTTATGCGGGGCCAGACCAAAACGCTCATCGAACAGGCTGCTGCCGACCGACACGGTGATGGTGAGATTATCCGGCGCGATCGTCGGGCCGAGAATGCCCGAATCCATTGGCGGCAGCTGCGGGTTGGTGACGACCGGTGCCGGCCCGCCCGCGGTAAGAAAGGCGATGCGCTGGGTCAGCAGCCGGAAGAGCCGCTCCAGATCGGCTTTATCACTGCTGAGCAGGTCAAAGGCCACCAGCATCATCGATGCCTGTTGTGGCGTGATAATCCCCGCCTGATGCTGACCATAAAACGGCTGCTTTTGCTGCCGCGCCTGAGGCGTCACCGTACCCGGCGAAAACGTGTCGGCGGCGGCGGCATGAAACGGGCAACCGCCGGAGAAAGCAGCGGCGCCCCCCAGCAGGCCCAGCCCTTTTAATAAACGACGACGCGCAGGCTGCTGCGCGTCCTCTGGCTTACGACTCATGATTAATCCAGACCCAGCGTGCCACGAAGTAAGGAAAGATCTTCCGCCAGGGCGGTGACAGGCCCTTTCAGCGCATTGCGGTCAGCTGTGCTCAGTTTCTCGTACGATTCGAAACCGGTTTTCGTGCGGTATTTGCTCAGGATCGCATCCACTTTTTTGAAATTAGCATCGACCTTCGCCAGCAGCTGCGGATTGGCTTTGCTGACCAGCGGGCGCAGCAGATCAACGATTTTCTGAGCTCCATCAATATTTGCCTGGAAGTCCCACAGGTCGGTACGGCTGTAGCGATCTTCTTCGCCGGAGATCTTGCTGGAGGCAACCTCTTCAATCAGACCGGCCGCGCCGCCCACCACTTTGGCCGGCGGGAAGGCCAGTTCACTGATGCGCACCTGCAAATCTTTCACATCTTTGTTGAGCTGATCGGCATAGCCCGTCATCCCTTTAGTGCTGTTCTCCGCAAACAGCGCTTTCTCCAGACGGTGGAAGCCGGTGAACTTAGGATCCTCCGCTTTCTTTTCATAGTCATCTTCACGGGCATCAATGCTGCCATCGAGATCGGAGAAGAGTTCAGCAATCGGCTCAATGCGCTCGTAATACTGGCGGGTCGGGGCAAACAGCGCTTTGGCTTTCTCGACATCCCCGGCTTTGACCGCATCGGTGAAGGCCTGCGTCTGGCTCACCAGCTGATTCACCTGCTCCGTCACCCAGGCTTTGTATTGCGTGATCGGGCCTTCCAGCTGCATCCGCGCGGAGGTTGCGCCGGGCGTCGCGCTCTCCCCCGCCTGCACAATCAGTTTGCCCTTTGGATTGCTCAGCAGACCGCAGGTCATCTCATATTCCCCGGCCTCCAGATTAGCGGTCAGCTTCTGGCTGAAGCCCGGCGCAATGTTTTCACGCTCTTCCACCACCAGCACACCTTTCAGAATCTCCCACTCCAGCGCTTTCTGGCTGTTATTTTTAATCAGAAACTGAGTTTTACCGGCCTTCACCGTTAAGCTCATCGGCTCACACTGCCTGTCGTTGACGCTTACGGTAACCTGAGGAACGGCTGCCGCCGCAGAAGCAGAAATCGCCAGCAGAGGAAGCAGCAGTGCCTTGCGGCGGAAACGCATTGTCATCTCTTTTTCCCTATCACGTTGCGGGCGTAAGATGCGCCCGTTAAAGGTCGTATTACACAGTGGCCGACGCAGCAGGACGCGCAGGCATAAAAAACAGAATCAGGGCCGGGATCAGGTAGACGAAATAAAGGGTCACTTCACTGACGCTGGGGGCCTCCTGATAACCCAGCACGCCTTCCAGCAGGGTGCCAAACAGCGAATGGGTCGATAAGGTATTGCTGAGATCGAAGGCCACATCCTGATAGTGATTCCACAGACCCGCCTCATGGAAGGCGCGAATCGCCCCTGCGGCCAGACCGGCCGCCACAAACAGAATAAAGACGCTGGTCCAGCGGAAGAAGTGCGCCATGTTCAGGCGGATACCGCCCCAGTAGAGCAGCATACCTAGCACCACCGCCGTCGCCAGCCCGAGCACCGCGCCAATCGGCGGCGCATAACCGACATCCTGCGTAAAAGCGGCCAGCAGGAAGAAGACTGACTCCAGGCCTTCCCGCGCCACGGCAAGAAAGACCATCAGCACCAGCGCCAGACCGCCCCGGCCCGAACGCTGCAGTGCCTGGTCGACCGCCTGCTCCAGCTCAACTTTGATATTGCGCGCCACCCTGCGCATCCAGAACACCATAGAGGTGAGGATCACGACGGCGATCAGCGCCACAATGCCTTCAAACAGCTCCTGCTCTTTTTGCGGGAACTCGCCGGTGGTGGCATTGATAAACAGACCCAGCCCCAGGCAGAGTGCCGCGGCGACAAAGACGCCTGCCCACATGGCCGGAAACCACTGGGTGCGCTGGGTGCGTTTGAGGTAGCTGGCGATCAGGCTGACAATCAGCGCGGCTTCAAGTCCTTCGCGCAGCATGATGAGAAAGGGAACGAACATTGCCAGCCTCTTGAATGTTAAGCAGCGTCAATTAACGGTAAATTCAGGTAAAGTGTAAACGATACCGATTATCATTATCGCTGCGAAAAAAACAAGTTGCCGATGGAGATAATTGCATTTTTGAGGCTTTTATCTTTGTAACAAAAAGGCCCGCCCCCTGCGGGACGGGCCTTCACTCCTGACGCTCTGCTTATTTGGTCTGGAACTCCGCCTCAGCGGCGGCAAAGCGCTGCTGCGCTTCGGCTGAAGGTTCACGTCCCATCAGGCTGAAAACCACAATCGCGATACTGGCGAAGATGAAGCCTGGGATAATTTCATACAGACCCAGCCAGCCATACTGTTTCCACACCAGCACGGTCAGCGCACCGACAATCATACCGGCCAGCGCGCCGTTGCGGTTCATGCGCTTCCAGCAGACGCCAAACAGCACGACCGGTCCAAAGGCCGCCCCGAAGCCTGCCCAGGCGTAGCTGACAAGACCCAGTACGCGGTTTTCCGGGTTAGACGCCAGTGCAATCGCGATCAGCGCCACCAGCAGCACCATCAGACGCCCTACCCATACCAGCTCCTGCTGGCTGGCGTTTTTACGCAGGAAACCTTTGTAGAGATCTTCCGTCAGGGCGCTGGAGCAGACCAGCAGCTGACAGCTCAGGGTTGACATCACCGCCGCCAGAATCGCTGACAGCAGAATACCGGCAATCCATGGGTTAAACAGGATGCGTGCCAGTTCGATAAAGACGCGCTCTGCGTTGTCGTTGACGCCGGTCGCCAGCGACGGGTTGTTCTGGAAGTAGGCGATACCAAAGAAGCCAACAGCGACCGCCCCCGCCAGACAGAACACCATCCACGCCATGCCGATGCGACGTGCGGTGCGGATTGAGCGATGCGAATCCGCCGCCATAAAGCGCGCCAGAATATGCGGCTGGCCGAAGTACCCCAGGCCCCAGCCGAGCAGCGAGATCACCGCAACGAAGTTCAGCCCTTTCAGCATGTCGAGATTTTCCAGGCTTTTCGCCTCAATCACCGCCAGCGAATCAGACCAGCCGCCCACCGCGATAATCACAAACACCGGCGTCAGGATCAGGGCGAAAATCATCAGGCTGGCCTGAACGGTATCCGTCCAGCTCACCGCCAGAAATCCCCCCACCAGCGTATAAAGGATGGTGGCTGCCGCCCCCGCCCACAGTGCGGTCTCATAGCTCATGCCAAAGGTGCTTTCAAACAGACGCGCACCGGCAACCACGCCAGAGGCGCAGTAGATGGTGAAAAACACCAGGATCACAATGGCCGAAATCACGCGCAGAATTTTGCTGTGATCTTCAAAGCGGCTGGTAAAGAAGTCTGGCAGCGTCAGCGCATTGTTATGGTGTTCGGTCTGAACACGCAGGCGGCCGGCGACGATTTTCCAGTTCAGCCAGGCACCGATGGTCAGACCGATCGCAATCCAGCTCTCAGAGATCCCTGAGATGAAGATCGCCCCCGGCAATCCCATCAGCAGCCAGCCACTCATATCTGAGGCACCCGCAGAGAGTGCGGTGACCACACTACCCAGACTGCGGCCACCCAGGATGTAGTCATCAAAGTTTTTGGTCGAACGGTAGGCCACAAAACCGATTAACACCATCCCAAGTATATAAACCACAAAGGTCACCAGCATTGGTGTACTTACACTCATCTGTCTCTCCACTTATTTTTTGATATCCCAGAGAAATCGCCAGCTACCCGCCTGCCGGAACGGGGCAGGACGGGCCGATTGTTTTCGTCAGGGCGTCAGTCATTTCCCAGCGGCGCGGTATCCTGCCGGAAAGGCGTGGCGCGCACAATGGATTTAACACAGGCGTTACAGTGATTTCACTAACCGGTTGTGAAAAAGTGTCCAGAGGTTGCACTCGCTCACAGTTATCCGGTTGCACCACCGTGTAACCTGCCGGAAACCCGCATTTTATCGGGTCTGCCAACCTGGCGAGGATCTTGCAGCAATATCCGTGCCGAATTGTCAGATTTAACAATTGGCGATGTCACAGGGGTGTTAACTGGCTCACATTTAACACGGTTGCACAAAGTTGCAACTTAAGTGATAGTGCAGCCCACGCCGTATCGAACCACTATTAAGGAGCCTGGAAGTCATGGGTACAACCACCATGGGTGTAAAACTGGATGACGCGACACGTGAGCGCATCAAACTGGCTGCGCAGCGCATCGACCGCACGCCACACTGGCTGATCAAACAGGCGATTTTTAACTACCTGGGCCAGCTGGAAACCGGGGATGCCGTGCCGGAGATCCCTCTCACTGCACAGGCCGCCGCCGAGTCTGACGACATTCAGCCAGAGGAGCTGCATCAGCCGTTCCTTGACTTCGCAGAGCAGATTTTACCGCAGTCCGTAACCCGTTCCGCCGTGACCGCCGCCTGGCGTCGTCCGGAGACGGATGCAGTGCCGATGCTGCTGGAGCAGGCACGCCTGCCGGCGCCGCTGGCAGAGAAAACCCATCAGCTCGCTTATCAACTTGCCGACAAGCTGCGGCACCAAAAAGGTGCAACCGGACGCGCCGGTATGGTGCAAAGCCTGCTGCAGGAGTTCTCATTATCGTCTCATGAAGGCGTGGCGCTGATGTGCCTTGCCGAAGCACTGCTGCGTATTCCCGACAAGCCAACCCGCGATGCGCTGATCCGCGACAAAATCAGCAACGGGAACTGGCAGTCACACCTGGGACGCAGCCCGTCCCTGTTTGTCAACGCGGCCACCTGGGGTCTGCTGTTTACCGGCCGCCTGGTCTCAACCCACAATGAAGCGAACCTGTCACGCTCTCTGAACCGCATTATCGGCAAGAGTGGCGAGCCGCTGATCCGCAAAGGTGTGGATATGGCGATGCGACTGATGGGTGAGCAGTTCGTGACCGGCGAAACCATTGCCGAAGCCCTGGCGAACGCCCGCAAACTGGAAGAGAAAGGCTTCCGCTACTCCTATGACATGCTGGGCGAAGCGGCACTGACCGCAGGCGATGCCAAAGCCTACCTGCTCTCCTATCAGCAGGCGATCCATGCGATTGGTAAAGCCTCCAATGGCCGGGGCATCTATGAAGGCCCGGGCATCTCCATCAAACTGTCAGCCCTTCATCCCCGTTACAGCCGCGCGCAGTATGAGCGGGTGATGGAAGAGCTCTACCCGCTGCTGAAATCGCTGACGCTGCTGGCGCGCTCCTATGACATCGGCATCAACATCGACGCCGAAGAGGCTGACCGGCTGGAACTGTCGCTGGATATGCTGGAGAAACTCTGTTTCGAGCCGGAGCTGGAAGGCTGGAACGGGATCGGCTTCGTCATCCAGGCTTATATGAAACGCTGCCCGTTTGTCATCGATGAGCTGATCGACCTGGCCCAGCGCAGTCGCCGCCGCCTGATGATCCGTCTGGTGAAAGGCGCTTACTGGGATAGCGAAATCAAACGCGCGCAGATGGAAGGTCTGGAAGGCTATCCGGTTTACACCCGCAAGGTCTACACCGATATCTCCTATCTGGCCTGCGCCCGTAAACTGCTCTCCGTGCCGAACCTGATCTATCCGCAGTTCGCCACGCACAATGCCCATACCCTGGCCGCCATCTATCAGCTGGCGGGCAACAACTACTATCCGGGACAGTATGAGTTCCAGTGTCTGCACGGCATGGGTGAACCGCTCTATGAGCAGGTGGTCGGCAAAGTGGCGGACGGGAAGCTGAATCGCCCCTGCCGCATCTATGCGCCGGTGGGGACGCATGAAACCCTGCTGGCTTATCTGGTGCGTCGTCTGCTGGAGAACGGAGCCAACACCTCCTTTGTTAACCGCATCGCGGATACCTCACTGCCGATTGACGAGCTGGTTGCCGATCCGGTGCTCGCCGTTGAAAAACTCGGGGCCAGCGAAGGCGCGATCGGCCTGCCGCATCCGAAGATCCCGCTGCCGCGTGACCTCTATGGCGAGAACCGCGTCAACTCTGCGGGTCTGGATATGGCCAACGAACACCGCCTCGCCTCACTCTCCAGCGCCCTGCTGAGCAGCGCCGCCCACCCTTACCTGGCCGAACCGATGATCGATGGCGAAGCGGGCACCGGTGAGCTGCACGACGTGCTGAACCCGGCCGTGCCTGGCGATCGCGTGGGTCAGGTGCGTGAAGCGACAGACCAGGAAGTGTCTGTGGCGCTGGATGCCGCCGTGAACAGCGGGCCAATCTGGTTTGCCACCCCGCCGCAGGAGCGTGCCGCGATTCTGGAGCGCGCGGCGCAGATTATGGAAGGCCAGATGCAGAAGCTGATGGGCATTCTGGTGCGTGAAGCGGGCAAGACCTACAACAACGCCATCGCGGAAGTGCGCGAAGCGGTCGATTTCCTCTATTACTACGCCGGCATGGTGCGCGACGATTTCGACAATGAAACCCATCGCCCGCTGGGCCCGGTGGTCTGCATCAGTCCGTGGAACTTCCCGCTGGCGATCTTCACCGGTCAGATTGCGGCGGCACTGGCAGCAGGCAACAGCGTGCTGGCCAAACCTGCCGAACAGACGCCGCTGATTGCCGCGCAGGCGGTGCAGATCCTGCTGGATGCGGGCGTACCACCAGGCGTGCTGCAGCTGCTGCCAGGCCAGGGTGAAACCGTTGGCGCACAGCTGACCGGCGACAACCGGGTGCGCGGTGTGATGTTTACCGGCTCCACTGCCGTGGCAACCCTGCTGCAGCGTAATCTCGCCGGTCGTCTTGACCAGCACGGCCGCCCAGTGCCGCTGGTCGCGGAAACCGGCGGGATGAATGCGATGATCGTTGACTCCTCCGCGCTGACCGAGCAGGTGGTGGTTGATATCGTTGCCTCGGCGTTCGACAGCGCCGGACAGCGCTGCTCCGCCCTGCGTCTGCTCTGCATCCAGGAGGATGTCGCCGACCATACGCTGAAAATGTTGCGCGGTGCGATGGCAGAGTGCCGCATGGGTAACCCGGAGCGCTTCTCCACCGATATCGGCCCGGTCATTGACGCCGAAGCCAAAGCCAATATCGACCGCCATATTCAGGCGATGCGTAACAAGGGCTTCACGGTCTATCAGGCGGTGCAGGATAATCCGCAGGACAGCAAAGAGTGGAACAGCGGCACCTTTGTCAAACCCACGCTGATTGAGCTGGATCAGGTCAGCGACCTGGATAAAGAGATTTTCGGACCGGTGCTGCACGTGGTGCGCTTCACCCGCAACACGCTGCCGCAGCTGGTTGAGCAGATTAACGCTTCCGGTTACGGCCTGACGCTGGGTGTCCATACGCGTATCGATGAGACCATTGCGCAGGTCACGGCGAGCGCCCGGGTCGGTAACCTCTACGTTAACCGCAATATGGTGGGCGCCGTTGTTGGCGTGCAGCCGTTTGGGGGTGAAGGCTTATCCGGTACCGGTCCGAAAGCGGGCGGTCCGCTCTATCTCTACCGCCTGCTGGCACATCGTCCGGATGGCGCGCTGCGTCTGACCTTCGATCGTCAGGATGCGGAGCGCCCGGCTGACAGCACACTGCGTCACGCTCTGCTGGCTCCGCATCAGGCACTCAGCAGCTGGGCCAAAGATAAACCGGCGCTGGCTGAACTCTGTGATCGCTATGACCAGCTGGCTCAGGCCGGTGTGGTACGGCTGCTGCCCGGCCCGACAGGTGAGCGCAATACCTTCTCGCTGTTGCCACGCGATCAGGTGCTCTGCCTGGCTGACAACGAGCAGGATGCGTTGATTCAGCTGGCGGCCGTGACCAGCGTCGGCAGTAAGGCGCTGTGGCAGGATGATGAGCTGCATCGCACCCTGCGTGCCTCGCTGCCGGACGCGGTGAAAGCGCGCATTACGCTGGCGCGAGACCCGCTGACGGCGGAGTTTGATGCGGTGATCTATCACGGCGATGCCGATCAGCTGCGCGCCCTGTGCGAACAGATTGCCGCGCGTGACGGCGCGATTGTGTCGGTGCAGGGCTTCGCCCGCGGCGAGACGAATCTGCTGCTGGAGCGTCTGCTGATTGAGCGCTCACTGAGTGTAAATACCGCGGCCGCAGGCGGTAACGCCAGCCTGATGACCATCGGGTAAGGGGGCGGGTTGCCGGCGAGGTCGCTGCGCGGGCGGAGTCTGAGAAGGTTTCGTGCGCCGGGTCGCTGGGACTGATGGGGTTTGCTGCGCGAACGGGCTTTGAGCAGGTTTCGTTCGCCCAACAGGTTGGGCAGTTTCAGCTTCGCCTCTGCAGGCGACCGACAAGGGGGCGCCAGTCGCCGCGCCCCCTTGACCCCGGGCTCCGGCCTGCCTCACCGCCGCTTCGCGGTCCCTTCGCTTCTTCCGGATTTCTCACGGACCGGCAGGACGCGCCATCCCTGGCGCGACCCTGCCTCTTCGCGACATCCCTGTCGCTCGTCCTGAAATCCCTCATCCGCTCAGCGGTTCAGACGGCCTCCCTCCCCGCTGTTATCTCTTCTTTCACTGTTAAGGACTTCATTGCGGTGAGTTCCAAAGAATGTCTTTGGCTTCGGTGCAAACAGACAACGCTCCATTCAGAAGAAACGAAGATATCAAAGGCGGGGGTGTGGGAGAGGCATCCGGCGCGCTGAGGAGCAACCGGAGGCCAGGATGAGCCGACAGGACGTCGGCGAGAGGACGGCACGAGCCAGGGATGGCGAGTCCGGACGGTCCGTCGGCCGCAGGGCGTGACGAAGGCACCCCGCAACGCGGGGCGCGGAGGCTGCCGGACGCCGGGATTGTTAAGGGGCGGGCGTCCGCCCCTTGACGCGACCGCTTGCACGGGCAACCTGAAACTCCCTCACGCCTGCGGGCGAAACCCTCTCAGAGCCAGCCCACCGCCAGGTGATAACTCCCACGCCCGACAGGCGAAGCCCTCTCAAAGCCATCCCACCGCCAGGTGATAACTCCCTGCCGCCAGGCGCTCCCCTTTTACTGCGAAACCGCATTCCGCTGCCGCTTAAGCAGCGTCGGAAACAGAAACAGCGACTGCCCCACCCCGCGGTTGGTCAGCGACCAGATCGCCACGGAACAGAGCGAGCAGAGCGCCACGATCACCACCGGATAGAAACAGGCCCAGAAAAATGAAAACCACGCCTGTTCAAACAGGTGATGCCGCTGCGCGAAGAGGATCGCAGACATACCAAAGAACTCGATAAAGATGCGGTGAATCACATAAATCTGCAGGGTATTGCGGCCCACCCAGTTGAGATAACGCATGCTGAAATGCTGATTCAGCCAGCGACAGGCCGCAATGCTGAACAACACCGCCAGCACACACAGGAACAGACTCTTATCCAGACCGAAGATCACATGGATACCCGCCACGGCGGCCAGTATCGCCCAGGGCATGACGTTCTCACGACGCCATTCACTCAGACGCAGCATGGTCTGGCTCCAGAACGCGCCTAACAGGAAGAACAGGAAATACTGGGCCAGGCTCTGTGGTCCCCAGAACGGGATCACTTTCTCAACCGCCAGATAATTAAGCAGGATAGCCACCGCCACCAGGGCCAGCTTATATTCACGGAAAATTTTAGCGCAGAGGAAATAGAGTCCTAAGCCATAGAGATACCAGGAGGTACTCATCGCCATAAAGGTCAGCTTGAGAAACTCAAACAGCGAACCGGCATACGCAGCATTCAGGTTCTGTGAAATACGCTGCCCGGTAATTTCCGTGGAGATACCAATAATGGACCACCACTGAATAAAGCCCCACAGAATATAGAGATAAAAAAGATTGGTAATACGACTGGTAAATACCTGTTTCCAGGGCCGGTTCAGAATACCGTTGGCGGCCAGCAGTCCCGAAACAAAGAAAAAGGCTGGCATCCTTAAGGGTGACAGAACCGTATTAAACTGTATCCATATTTCGGCCGGGACCCATCCGGCGGAGAGATATTTTATTGTCCCTTCAAAACCGGGTAACACGGTGTGGTACAGGACCACCAGCAATATGCAGGCCCCCTTCAGGGTGTCTACCCACAATATCTGGTCTGATTTCGTCTGGCTCATTAATTGACTCCTGCTGCGTAGGTCAGAATGCGGAAAAGGAAAGCGAGGAAATCTCTGTGGCTTTTATGATTATCCAGCGATTATTCGCCATTGATGCCGCATTGAATGTAGCGAAACTCCTAAAACCCATTATCTGGCCCTGACGTTACCGTTATTTACTTAGCAGAACGTTTCCTTACACTTATTGATTTCCCTGCTCTGCGCCCGATATCATCCGCAGCGATGAATTAAAGGAAAATAATCTTTGATAATGCTGACGGGATAAATAAGAGAAAGCGGAAGAAATAAAAACCAGTCAGACGTTGATGAAAAGAAAAGATTTGTCAGATGTGGCAAAAGGTTTAACCGCTTATCAGCGCATTATGGTACGGCGATCCGAAAAAGCATGAGAGCGCGCTAGTCCGGATTAAACAGAGAGGAGTAAAAAGCAATGCGGCCTTCCGGAGAAGGCCACTGAATTACTGACTGAGGAACTTGTCGAGGAACTGGCGGGTACGCGGCTGCTGCGGGTTACTGAACAACGCTTTCGCGTCGCCCTGCTCCACAATGCGCCCCTGATCCATAAAGATGGCGCGATCTGCCACGTCGCGGGCAAAGCTCATCTCATGCGTGACGATCACCATGGTGCGTTTCTCTTCGGCCAGTGCGCGGATGGTGCTGAGCACCTCCCCCACCAGCTCCGGATCCAGCGCCGAGGTGGGTTCATCGAACAGGATCACCTCCGGTCGCATCGCCAGCGCACGCGCAATGGCCACACGCTGCTGCTGTCCACCCGACAGACGGCGCGGATAGCTTCCCTCTTTGCCGTGCAGGCCGACCTTCTCCAGCAGCGTGCGGGCGCGTGCGACGGCCTCCGCCTTCGCTTCGCCTTTTACGATCACCGGTCCTTCAATAATGTTCTCCAGCACCGAACGGTGCGGAAACAGATTGAAGTTCTGGAAGACAAAACCGACCTGCTGACGCAGACGACGCACCTGCTCTTTCTGTTTGCTCTGCGCCAGCGCGGCATCCACCGTAATCTCGCCGACCCGGATAGTGCCGCTGTCCGGCACTTCCAGCAGGTTAATACTGCGCAGCAGCGTGGTTTTACCTGAGCCGCTGGGGCCGATAATCGCCACCACTTCACCGGCGGCCACATCAAGATCGATGTCGTGCAGCACCGTCTGGCCATTAAATGATTTCACCAGCTTTCTGACTTCGATGGCACTCATTTCGACTCCGAATCCTGACGGTTAACATGCTGTTCCAGACGACTCTGCAACGCAGACAACACCGTGGCCATCACCCAGTAGATCAGCGAAGCCGCCAGATACATGGTAAAGACTTCCAGTGTACGCGAGGTGATCAGCTGCGCCTGACGGAACAGCTCCGGCACCTGGATGGTCGCGGCCAGCGACGTATCTTTTACCAGGCTGATAAAGCTGTTGCCCAGCGGTGGCAGTGCGGTGCGCGCCGCCTGCGGCAGGATAACCCGGCGCAGGGTTTGCCAGCGCGTCATGCCGATACTCGCCGCCGCCTCCCACTGTCCGCGCTCAATCGCAGCGATGGCACCACGCAGGGACTCCGAGGCGTAAGCCGCGGTGTTGAGCGAGAGACCAATCATCGCTGAGGGGATCGGGTCCAGTTCAATGCCAAACTGTGGCAGGCCGTAGTAGATCATAAACAGCTGGGCGATCAGCGGGGTGCCGCGAAAAATCGAGACATAGATCCGCGACAGCACGCGAAACGGCCAGAAGTGAGACAGCCGCATCAGCGCCAGCAGAAAGCCCAGCAGCAGGCCGAAGAACATCCCGCCGATGCTGAGCTGCAGCGTGAACAGCGCGCCCTTTAATAAAAAAGGTGCTGAATCCAGCACCAGTTGAAGGCTTTCCTGCATTATTTCGTCACGTCCGCGCCAAACCATTTCTGAGACAGCTTGCTCAGCGAGCCATCTTTCTGCATATCAGCAATGGCTTGGTCGATCGCCTTCAGCAGATCGTCGTTGCCTTTACGTACGGCAACGCCCGCTTCCTGACGGGAGAAAGCGTCACCCGCTACCGCCATGGTATCGCCGGTTTTCTTCACCAGATCCAGCGCCGCCAGACGGTCAACCAGGATGGCATTCAGACGACCTGAGCGCAGATCCTGATATTTAGTCGGGTCATCATCATAGGTACGCACGTCCACGCCCTTGACGTTCTCACGCAGCCACTGCTCGTAGTTGGTGCCGAGACCCACGCCAACCTTTTTACCCGCCAGATCAGCCGGTTTGCTGATGGTGCTGGCATTGGCCTTCATGGTCAGCGCCTGAATACCGGAGATGGTGTAAGGCGTAGAGAAGTCATACTTCTTCTTGCGCTCATCGGAAATGGTCACCTGGTTAATCACCACATCGATGCGCTTCGCGTCGAGGGAAGCCAGCATGCCATCCCATTTGGTCGGTTTCAGACTCGCTTTAACGCCCATGTGCTGTGCCAGCTGCTGCGCAAATTCCACTTCAAAACCGGTCAGCTTGCCCTGCTCATCCTGGAAGCTGAACGGCGGATAGGTGCCTTCCAGACCCACCAGCAGCGTGCCGCGCTCTTTAATCTTGTTCAGCAGATTTTCCGCTGCAAAGGTTTTAACGTTGACGCCAGCAATCAGCGCCACGGCCATAACGCCCATCACCATCTGACGACCTGCACGAGAAAAGGACATATTTACCCCATTTTTGACAGTATTGTGTGTGTGTTTTTATAAGGGCAGCACGGCGAGTCGCTGCCAGTCCAGAATGATAACGCCCGGAGTATAAACTGTTTTATTCGCTTGTCTCAGATCGAAGGATGATAAGCAAATAACGCGGGCGCGCCGCCAGTATGAATAAACAGCAGCGGGCCTTCGCGACGGAAGCGGTTCTGACTGATGCCATCAATCAGGCCGGCCATCGCCTTGCCGGTATAGACCGGGTCCAGCAAAATGCCTTCCAGCCTTGCCAGCAGTTTCACCGCCTCCATGCCCTCCTCATTGGGCTCACCATAGCGGGGCGCAAAGTACTCATCCCACAGCGTGATCGGGGCCGTTGCCTGCACCTCCAGTGAGGCTGCCAGCGACTGACGCAGCCGCTCAACCAGCGGCAACTGCGCGTCGGTCTGACGTGAAACGGTGACGCCCACCAGCTCGGTTTCCGGCAGCAGCTGCTCCAGGCCGACCGCCAGCCCCGCATGGGTGCCCGCGCTGCCTGATGCCACCACGACGGCGGCAAAATCCACCACGCCTTCGCTCTGATGTGCAATCTCCTGGGCGCACTCCACATAGCCTAGCGCACCCAGCGCATTTGAGCCGCCGACCGGAACGATATAAGGACGGAATCCCTGCGCTTCCAGACGTGTAGCCTCTTCAGCCAGCTGTTCGGCGGGATTATGCAGCGCATCCACGGCGATCACCTCCGCATCCATCAGATCCAGCAGCAGGCGGTTGCCGTTGCTCAGGTAGTTTTCAGCGTGGGTACCAATCGGGTTTTCCAGCAGTGCCACGCACTTCAGGCCGAGGCGGGCTGCCACGGCCGCGGTCTGGCGCACATGGTTGGACTGGATCGCGCCCGCCGTCAGCAGCACATCCGCCCCTTCGCGCAGCGCATCGGCCGCCAGGAATTCGAGTTTACGCAGCTTGTTGCCGCCCATCGCCACTGGCGTGAAGTCATCACGTTTGATGAAAATATCGCGACCCAGATAGTCGGAGAGGCGTGGCAGGTGTTCTAACGGTGTCGGGGCGCCCAGCAGTTCAAGACGCGGGAATTGGTGTAACAGATGTAAAGACAATGCTGCCTCCGTTCGGGCATTCAAATTATCCTTACAGTGTTGCAGAAGATGCGCAAAGGATCACTCTGATTCAGGTGACCGTCGATGCGGTGAGGAAGCGGCGCCGTGCTCCCCCCTTCTCCGTTACCCGGCAGGCGGATAACAGAGTAACGTGCCGCAGGCACGCGGGGGGAGTCCTCGGTGCAGACCAGGGTTACCCCTGCTGCCAGCCTAAGAATTGATCGTACTTGCGCAGCGCGATGCGGTAATTATTATTTCCGGCATCCGGCAGATCGCTTTCCAGACACTGATGCCAGCTCTCTCCCTTAAGCCTGTCGGCGGGGAAATTTTTGGCTTTGAGCATCTCATCCAGCCGACGCAGCCGCACCACATATTCGCGAATCGTGCTGGGGCTCATTTCTGTCTGTTCAAACAGGTACTGTTTAAACGCCATAATGTCGAAATAATTCGGATGAGTATTGCAAAAAATATCGCTGCAGAAGCGACAGAGCGCGGTCAGCTCTGGCTGAAGCTTCAGCCAAAGTTGTTCATCAATCATCTGGTCCATCCGAGCGATGGCCTCTTTATTGATGATCTGACCACGAAAAACGAGCGCCATTCGATCTAATACCTTGCCACAATGCGAACAGTTGCTCTGGCTGTGTTTATAGTCTTTAAGATAACGACTTAACGGTCTGGCCTTGGTCTTGGCTCCCATTACTGAGTCCCCGGTTTCTTATATTTTTGAATCGCCAGGAACTGATACTGCTAGCGCGCTCCCGTAAGCCGGGCCCGCAGGCGTTTAATCGCCTGACTGTGCAGCTGACTGACGCGGGATTCACCCACATCAAGCACCGCGCCAATCTCTTTCAGGTTCAGTTCTTCCTGGTAGTACAGTGTCAGCACCATCTTTTCACGATCGGGTAACGCTTCGATCGCTTCAATGACGCGCTCACGCAGACTCCCTTCAAGCAACTGATGAAGCGGATTAGCCTCCTCATGGCCTTCCGTCACCAGCTCCGCACTGTCGCCGTGCTCTTCCCGATACTCGTCGTAGGAGAAAAGTTGACTGTTGTTGGTGTCCAGCAGGATCTGCCGGTACTCCTCCATGGAAACGTTCAGCTGCTGCGCCACTTCCTGCTCGGAGGCGGAACGCCCCAGCGACTGTTCTACCTTGTGCATCGCTCCGGCCACCTCACGCGCGTTGCGGCGCACGCTGCGCGGTGCCCAGTCCCGACTGCGAAGCTCGTCGAGCATTGCGCCACGAATACGCTGCACGGCGTAGGTGGTAAAGGCTGTTCCCTGTAGCGCGTCATAACGCTCTACGGCATTCAACAGCCCTATCCCCCCGGCCTGCAGCAAGTCGTCAAGTTCAACGCTGGCCGGCAGGCGAACCTGCAGACGCAGCGCTTCATGGCGCACCAGCGGCACGTAGCGCTGCCAGAGCGAATGCTTGTCCATCACGCCTTCGGCGGTATAGAAATCGTTCACGTTGACTACCCTGCGTTAATGATGTTATCGGCATGATTATCCAATTCTGTAGCGTTTTCGATTGGGGGAATAGGCGGGGTAAAACGAGGCTATTTCACTTTTGTTACCTCAGAATGCAGATCCTTCTGCACTCTTCAGCGGGGATTATCGACGGGCGCGCAGCCGTTGCCGCGTGGCGGGTGGCACCGCAGCCCACAGGCTGCAAATCCGGCCATCCAGCTCCTGATACCAGGGCAAAATATGTTGTTGTGCATCCTCGCCGGGATGCACGGTAATCTGTCCCGACTCACCATCAATGCTAATCAATCGATTAATAAACAACCGCTGCAAATCACTGCGTAAAAACAGGCCGTTATCGATGCTGTTGTCCGCCACCAGCCCGTCGTCGCTCTCCTGGGTGTCGATATGGCAGGCTTCGACCCAGGGCCAGCTATGCCGTTCGGTCAGCTCTGTGCCGGTCATGACACAGGCACCGTAGCGGGCTTTTACACCGGCGATAAACTCCGCCTGGCTGGCCCGCTGCAGCACCCGCGCCTTGACGCGTCGTCCGACTTCCGTCCCCGGCATCACAGCCGCAGGCACCTTGTGCTCTGGCGTACTCAGCACCACGATAAACTGGATAGTCTGCGACTGCGGAAAACAGGGGTTCGCCTGCGGGTTAAAGAGCTGCCAGTAGGCCTCATCCTCATCCTGATGCATCATCACCAGTTTATAGCCGCGACTCTGCAGCAGATTCTGCGCCGTGGCAGATTGCGGATCGATCATGGCAAAAACCTGACTGCTGCCCATCACTTTCCACAGGTTGTCGCGCTTTTCGTTCTCACTGCGGCGGAAATAGAGGAAAGAGAGATTCTGCTTCAGATAGTGCTCGAAGCGGCGCAGGTAATTCTTGCGCTCGTTATCACTGGAGATAAACAGCAGATCCTCCAGCGGGCTGTTGCTCTCTTCCTGGGCGAAGACCGCGCGTATCTTCAGGGTTCGCAACCCGGTTGAGGGACTCAGCAGTGCACGTGCCGTCAGCTCTTTTTCATCAGGGTATTGCTGGGCATAACGCCGGGCGATCTCTTCAAACGTCAGCCGCTCACCCGGCAGCAGGTCATAGTTGAAGCGCATAGACACTCCACAAAAGTTAACATCGAAAGTTATAGTGTTCTGTGAAGAGTTATCGGCAAGCGTGGCGGGAACTGTAACGGGCGGGGGAAGTTGTGGGGTAATAAAGTACCGGCAGAGGCGACTTCAGGCTCAGTGCATTCTCCGGCTTTCAGCCCGGCGCAGGAGAAAAAGATCAAAAAAAACCCTGCCGAAGCAGGGTTTTGAATTTTGACAGAAGCGATTAGCCCTGCAGCAGAGACAGAACCTGCTGTGGAACCTGGTTCGCTTTGCCCAGCACGGAGTTACCAGCCTGCTGAACGATCTGCGCTTTAGACATGTTTGACACTTCAGTCGCGTAGTCAGCATCCTGAATGCGAGACTGTGCTGCAGACAGGTTGGTGGTGGTGTTGTTCAGGTTAGTGACCGCTGAGTTCAGACGGTTCTGTACCGCACCCAGGCTTGAACGGAAGTTATCAACAGATGCGATAGCTTTGTCCAGCAGTGCCAGTGGGTTAGCAGTCGCTGAACCTTTGTGAGCGTTAGCGTTAGCTGCGTCAGCGATGTCGCCGATGTTGCTTGCAACACCAGTAGTACCACCTGCGCTACCATTGACAATTGCGCCTGCTGCGGTGTTGTAGTCTTTGCCCTGAACAGTCACATAACCCTGAGCTGCGCCAGTTGAATCTGCACCAACTTTAACGAACTGACCAGACATGGTACCAGCAGTCACGCCGTTAGCTGAGTCGGTGTAAGAGACGTCAGTGGTGTTCAGTGAAACGTTACCTGTCGCGTCATCAACAGAAACGGCGTAGTTGTCGTTGCCAGAAGAAACAACGTAAGTTGCAGTGGCTGCGCCAGCTGAAGTCTGTACGTTTCTCAGTGACAGTGAGCTTGCATCTACTTTCAGAGCAGTGGCAACAGCTGACAGGTTAACATCTTTCAGTGAACCGCTTGCGCCAACCTGAGTGATTGCATCGCTGGTTTTCAGTGCGTTTTTAGAGACGCCGAAACCTGACAGACCCAGAGTTGAAGAGTCGATTTTCTTCAGGTCGATGTCGATAGTCTGACCGTCGTTAGAACCAACCTGGATAGACATTTTGCCGTCTTTAGCCAGTACGTTCACGCCGTTGAACTGAGTCTGACCAGAAACGCGGTCAATCTCGTCCAGACGGGATTTGATTTCGTCCTGGATTGAAGAGAGGTCAGAATCAGAGTTAGTGCCGTTCTGAGCCTGTACGGTCAGTTCACGAACACGCTGTAAGTTGTTGTTGATTTCTGACAGCGCGCCTTCAGTAGTCTGCGCAGCAGAGATACCGTCGTTGGCGTTACGGGCAGCCTGAGTCAGACCTTTGATGTTAGAGGTGAAACGGTTGGCAATCGCCTGACCAGCAGCGTCATCTTTCGCGCTGTTGATACGTAAACCAGAAGACAGACGCTCCATTGAAGTAGACAGAGCTGACTGGTTCTTGTTGATGTTGTTCTGAGTGATCAGCGAGAGGCTGTTGGTGTTAATGACTTGGGCCATGATAAATTTTCCTGTTAATCAAGTCTTTCGGTTAAGGTGTGGGCTTCAACCCGCCGGCTTCAGCGCCGTCAAAGTTGTTATCGTCTGTCGTCAAACAACCTTTAGAATTTTTTTAGTACCAGGCGAAATTTTTTGCTTCTGCCTGTCACGTTTGAGGTTATCGCCACCCTTTCCGACTTCTTTAGGCCTGATTCATTAATTTTCTAGCCGCTGAATTACCCTTCTCTATAGTCCTTATTTAACTCATTACCCTAAGGCAAATACCTTTAAACTTTCCGCATTCAAGGCCGATAACCCAGCTATTCACTTTCCCTGTCGACCTTATAAAGGAAGAACCATGGCTAGTTTTAGCAATCTCGGTGTGGGTTCCGGCCTGCCACTCAGTACCATGCTTGATAACCTGCAGACCGCTGAAAAAGCGGCGCTCAAACCGATTTCAACACAGCAGTCTGCTTATACTGCCAAGCTCAGTGCCTACGCCACCATGAAGAGCGCATTGACGACCTTCCAGACTGCCAACACCAAGCTGAACAGTGCCGACCTGTTTACCGCAACCACCGCGACCAGCAGCTCAACGGCATTCAGCGCCACGACTTCTGGCAGCACCGTGGCGGGTAAATACTCTATCAGTGTAACGCAGCTGGCGCAGGCGCAGGTGCTGACATCAGCAGTGCAGAGCAGCAACACCGCCGCACTGGGCGACAGCTCCGCATCCAGCCGCAGCATTGCTATCACCTTAAAAGATGGCACCAGCAAAAGCGTGACGCTGAGCAGCGATCAGACTTCGCTGACCGGCATGCGTGACGCGATTAACGGCGCAGATGCCGGCGTCACCGCGACAATTATCAAGGTGTCAGATGGCAGTTTCCGCCTCTCCATGAGCGCCAACAAAACCGGCAGCGACAATGCGGTGACGAAGATTGCCGTGACCGGTGATGACACCCTGCAGGGGATCGTGGGCTATGATGCCTCCGCCAGCAGCAATGCGATGACGCAAAGCGTCCCGGCGCAGAATGCCCAGCTGACCGTTAACAACGTTGCAATTGAGAACAGCAGCAACCAGATCAGCGATGCGCTGGAAGGGATTACCCTGAATCTTACCGCGCAGACCACTGGCGCCCAGACGCTAACTATCGCCAAGGATACGTCCAAAGCCTCCAGTGCCATCAGCAGCTGGGTTGATGCCTACAATACGTTGCTGGATCAGTTTAATACCCTGACCAAATACACCCAGGTGGATACCAACACCGATTCGCAGGACTCCAGCAATGGCGCCCTGCTGGGTGACAGTACCCTGCGGACCATTGAGACTCAGCTGAAGAGCATGCTGACCAATGCGCAGAGCACATCTGCCTATAAATCTCTGGGGCAGATTGGCATTACCACCGATCCTCAAACCGGCTCTCTGGTCATTGATTCCACTAAGGTGAGTGCCGCACTGGATAAAGACGCTGCAGGCGTCAAAGAGATGATTGTGGGTGACGGTAAGACCACCGGCATTACCACCAAAATTGCGACTAGCGTTACCGGATGGCTCTCATCCACAGGAATCGTTCAGTCTGCTACAGATGGCGTGAGTAAGACGCTGAAAAACCTGACCGCCCTTTACAACACCACCAGCGACCGCATCGACGCGGATATCGCACGCTATAAAACGCAGTTTACTCAGCTGGATCTGGCTATCAGTAAACTTAACTCAACCAGTTCTTATCTGACGCAGCAGTTCGATACGTCAAGTTCTTCTGATAAATCATAGGAGTGACCATGTACACCGCTACAGGCACCAAAGCCTATGCAAAAATTGGCGTCGAAAGCGCCGTGATGAGCGCCAGCCAGCAGCAGCTGGTTGTGATGCTGTTCGACGGCGCACTGAGCGCGCTGATCCGCGCCCGTCTGTTTATGCAGGATGGCAATATTGAAGGTAAAGGCACCTCAATTTCTAAAGCTATCAATATTATCGAAGCTGGCCTGAAAGAGGGGCTTGCTGAAAACAGTGGTGACGAACTGGCAGATAACCTGCTGGATCTTTACAACTACATGACGCGTCGCCTGCTGCAGGCCAACCTGCACAACGATGTTGAAGCGGTCGGGGAGGTCGAAGGCCTGCTGCGCAACATCGCGGACGCGTGGAAAGAAGTGGTTCAATCTAACCTGATTCAGGACGCCGTTTAATGACTACTGCACCGCATCTGATTGCCGTTTACCAACAGTTACTCAATCTCAGCCAGGGTATGCTGCGTCACGCAGCACAGGGCGAATGGGATGAATTGATCAGCAGGGAGATGGAGTATGTCAGCGCGGTGCAGAATTTAGCCCAGTCGACAGATAAGGCCTCGCCGTCGGCGCAGACGCAGGAGCAGCTGCGCCCGGTGTTGCGGCATATCCTGGATAACGAAAGTGAAGTGAAACGTCTGCTGCAGGCGCGGATGGATGAGCTGGCCGCGCTGGTGGGTCAGAGCAGCCGCCAGAAATCTGTCATGTCCGCCTATGGTAACCAGGGCGGTGTGGTGATGGTGCCCCGCGAAACCCTCTCCTGATCCCCTGCCTTATCACGCCGCCAGATTTATTTTTCTGCGCGGCGTCTCTTTTCTGCCGCTTACTCCATACTTGATTTTCATCATCCCCCTGGAGAGCGGTACATGCAAAACCCAACGTTATTACAGTTTTTCCATTGGTATTACCCGGATGGCAGCAAACTGTGGCCTGAAGTCGCCGATCGCGCGGCGTGGCTCAGCGAAACTGGCATTACGATGGCGTGGTTACCACCGTGTTACAAAGGGGGTTCGGGTGGTTATTCTGTCGGTTACGACAGCTATGATCTTTTTGACCTTGGGGAATTCGATCAGAAAGGCGGGGTTGCCACCAAATATGGCGACAAACAGCAATTACTGGCCGCTACAGAGGCGCTGCGCAGCCATAACATCGGGGTGCTGCTCGATGTGGTGGTGAACCACAAAATGGGCGCGGACGAGAAAGAGGCGATCAGCGTTAACCGCGTCAATCCGGACAACCGCGATGAAATTGACGATGAGGTCGTCGAGTGTGAAGCCTGGACGAAATTCACCTTTCCGGCGCGCGCCGGGGAGTATTCGAAATTCATCTGGGATCACAAATGTTTCAGCGGCGTAGACCACATTGAAAATCCGGACGAAAACGGTGTGTTTAAAATCATCAACGATTACACCGCGGAAGGCTGGAACGACCAGGTGGATAACGAGCTGGGTAATTTCGATTATCTGATGGGGGCCAACATCGATTTCCGAAACAATGCGGTCAGAGAGGAGCTGAAATACTGGGCGCGCTGGGTCATGGAACAGGTTCCCTGCACCGGTTTCCGCCTGGATGCGGTAAAACATATCCCGGCGTGGTTCTACAAGGAGTGGATCGACCATATTCAGGAGGTGGCCGAAGAGCCGATGTTTATCGTCGCTGAATACTGGTCGTTTGAAACCGAGAAGCTGCAGGAGTATGTGCATCAGGTGGAGGGCAAGACCATGCTGTTTGATGCCCCGCTGCACATGAACTTCCATCAGGCGTCAACCGCAGGCAGTGCCTACGATATGAGCCAGATTTTTGCCAATTCCCTGGTGGTCGCTGACCCGTGGCACGCCGTGACTATCGTGGCGAACCACGATACTCAGCCGCTGCAGTCACTGGAGGCGCCGGTTGAAGCCTGGTTCAAACCGCTGGCCTATGCCCTGATCCTGCTGCGTGAACAGGGCGTGCCAACCGTTTTCTATCCTGACCTGTTCGGCGCGACCTACGAAGATGAGGGTGGCGACGGTGAAACGCACAAGATTGAGATGCCGGTGATCCCGGAACTCGAAGGCCTGATCCGGGCGCGGCAGCAGTATGGCTGGGGTGTTCAGACCGACTACTTTGATCATGCCAACTGTGTCGCCTTCAGCCGCAGCGGCACGGAAACCCAGCCGGGTTGCGTAGTGATTATGTCAAACGGTGATGCGGGTGAGAAAAGCGTGCCCATGGGTGAAGGCTTTGCCGGTAAGGTGTGGCGCGACTATCTGGGTAACCGTGAAGAGACAATCACCGCCGACGAGCACGGCACCGCAGTGTTTGCCTGCAACGGCGGCAGCGTCAGCGTCTGGGTAGTGGCGGACTGATTTTCTGCTGACCTCAGTATGAAGCCCCGGCAGACAGAGCATCAGGGTGGCTCTGCCCTGCCGGGGCTGTTTTACAGGTGGCGTTATGACTGAGCGTTGTGCTCGGTAATCGATGTACGCAGCAACTGGGGTTCGATATTCTGGATCACCGTGGCTTTAGGTTGCTTTGCCATCTCCTCCAGCGCCTGCTGACACTCAACCGTCGGACGGGCCACTTTTCGCAGCGTCAGGCCATCGTAGCTAAGCTCGCCATTGTCGACATCCAGCGGCATCACACGCAGCTGACGTGTCACATTAACGTAGTCGCCATTCAGTCGGGTCAGCTTGCCTGGCTTGGCGATCACCCGCTGCCACTGACGGCAATCCAGCGTGCTGCCATCCGCATTAATAATGATGCTGCCTGTCGCCTGGCTGCTGATCAGACCGCTCTGCGGTCCGACGGTTTGCCAGTTGCCCTGCAAATCGGCAGGTGCCGGGGTCTGCACCGCATTTTCATAATCGTTGATTTGCGCACAGCCACCCAGTGCCAGCGCCGCAATCAGCATCCACTTTTTCATGTTTAATCCCTAAAATCGCGTTAATGGCGGCTACGTTATAATTTTTTCCCCGCGCTGCGCAAGATATCTGACGGTTCGGGCTGCTGCTTCCCCCCGGATTGCACCCTATTTCTCACCTTATCCGTTACCTGGCGTTCCCGGCGCGGCTGTCTGCGGGCGGCCACCGCCGCGACATTCCGGCGCGACGGTGCCTGACAACCGTAAGACAACCCGTTACACTGGCGCGCTGCAACAGACTTTCAGGAACAGAATGATGAAAACCCCAGAAGCCTACTACGCGCAGGCACGCGAGATGTTTTTTACCGCCCACCCGGACTTTCAGGCTGCCCTTGATGAACTGACTGAAAGCGATGCCCGCGCGGCCAATCTCTCACTGCGAGAGCTGCGCGAATGGCATGCTGAACGCATCTATGCGGCCTTCCTGCGTCAGAAGAATCTGGATGGCATGATTTTTTCTATCCAGCTCGCTGAGCCGGATAAAGCGGTGGCGGCTGAAGCTATCGAGGCTTATCTCAAATCGCATGCTGCGTCACTTGGGATGAGCTGGGAAGAGTTCTGCATTAAAAACGAACTCTGATTGAGGCGACCTCTGAAGACGCGTGCCGGTTAATCTTCTTCAGAGGTCAGTTTCACCCTGCCCGCGCGTTCAGGGGGTCCTGCCCTTCACCTCAACATAACTGGCAACGGCCAGCAGACGATTAATGTGGGTCAGCAGCAAATCAACATCGGACTGCATAAATTCGGCTGAAGAGCGGGAGGCGGTGACAATCGCATCCTGTACGGTTTCGGTAATGGTCAGGGAGTTATCCTGTTTTGCCTGTACCAGCAGCGCCGCAACCAGCAGCGACTGGGCTTCAATCTGAGCGGTCAGCTCTTTCGCATCCACATCCATTTTCGCCAGCTTAAGCAGAATATCGATTACCAGTTGTCGCATCGCGCAGGCCTCCTTAAGAGTAAGCCGCCATTATGTCGCGATGCGCGCGCATTTTTCCAGCTGAAGATAGCGGCCCGGACGGCATAAAAATTTGCGTCAAAACCGGTGCACAACCTTGCTACTGTTTTTATTTACAGTATTATAGATCAGCGATTTTGCCCTGAATGGATTGCCATCATGTTTGTTGAATTGATTTATGACAAGCGCAACGTTGCCGGTTTACCGGGTGCTCGCGAGATGATTCTTGAGGAGCTGGAAAAGCGGGTGCATCGGGTCTTTCCTGACATTGAAGTTAAGGTTAAACCGATGGAGCGTAATGCGATTGACACAGATTTGAGTAAGAACGATAAAGCGACGGTTGCGCGTATCGTGGAAGAGATGTTTGACGAAGCGGAAATGTGGCTGGTGGCCGATTAATCCCTGATCGGCCACCGCATCAGTTAGCGGGAGAGGAATCAGCTCTCCTGCTCACTGTGATTAATTTCAATCTCAATATCCTGAATGGCGGCATCCAGGTCGTCCAGCAGTTTACCCTGTTTGTTGAGCAACGCGTCGATTCGGTCAGCGTTGGTCTTGTCTTTATATTCACCGGCATCAAAGGCTAACCAGTGGCTGGAGAGGGTTTCAGTGTTGGTCTGCGCATAGTGGCGCATCTCTTTCAGCTGCGACGCTACGTCACGCAGATAATCATTTTTGGTCTTGGTTTCAGTTGAATCGCTCATGCTAATTTTCCTTCTGGTCAGTTTTCCAAAGTGATTAGGCTTTGCGGTTCATCAACCAGCCAATCAGCGGGCCTGCATTTAAGATAGAAAATGTCGCCCGGAGATTTAAACGTAGTTGATAATAGCGAAGCCGCTCTAAGAATAATCGGAAGTTACGGCTATTGCCCCGTTTCGGCCGAAGGTAAATCGCCCTCTTTTACCACCTCTTTGACTTTGTTGACCGTTTTATCTGCTGTGCGATCGGGCAGCGCATCAAGCTTATGCTGCAACGCCGCAACCTGATCCGTGAGCAGATCGACTTTGTCCTCACGGCGGGCGGCGATCACCCGGTAATCCGCCCGGATCTCCTCCACCCGTTTATTTGCGGTGTTGCTGACATAGAGAAAAATGATGGTCATCAGGATGCAGATCATCGAACAGCTCAGCAGAATTCCGCCGAGAATCACTTTTCGCCGGTATGTCAGAACGGTCAAAGGACTATTTATCGGTGTCATCGCTGCGATCCTCCAGAGTTGAGATAAGCCGATCAATTTCATTACGAAACTTATCGTTCTGATCGGTTTCGGTCATAGCCAGTAAAATACCCACTGCGTTTTTGATTAACCGGAGATCGGTTTCAAGCGTGGCAATACGCCGCAGATTTCTGTCGTGCCGTTCGCGTAACTCATCATTCTCCTCCCGTATCAGCGCATTGCTCTCTTTCAGCAACACCACCTGCTCTTTGTAACTGGTAATAATTTCGCCGCCTGCCCGATTACTGGTCACGATTGAGGCGATACCCGCCAACAACGGTTTCCAGAAAAGTGCTGCGGCGCCCCCACCCAGAACTAACGCACCCATACTGGTAATCAGACTACTTTCCATGCCACACCCCTTTTTCCGGTAAGGTCTCTGGAACTCACGGCATGCTTAACAGCCACCTTTTCCCCCACGAATTTAAGATTGCTTAAATACCAGGTTTAAGTATACTTAAGTCACTCTTAACCAAAAAGTCAAGCAGATGAAAAACGAAACCCTGGGTGATCGCATCCGACTCCGACGCAAGTCACTGCAGTTAACGCAGAAGCAGCTGGCGCAGCAGGTAAACGTGTCCCATGTGGCCGTTTCGCAATGGGAAAAAGAGGAGACTCTGCCGCGCGGCGAAAACCTGCTTCGGCTCTCTGAAGCACTGGGCTGCGCACCGGCCTTTCTGATAGAGGGTGATGGTCCTGTTTTCAGCGAAAGCGCCTGGGCCGGACTGCACCAGATTCCTTTGCTGGCGCAGCGCGATGTGGCGCAATGGCTGAGTGATCCCGCTTCTGTCCGGCAGGATCGTCTGATGCATAACGATATGGCGCTGTCTCAGCAGAGTTTTGCCTTTCGGGTAGAGGATCAGTCGATGGCACCGGCGATTCTGCGCGATGATGTGGTGATTATCGATCCCAGCCTGTCACCGCAGCCTGGCGACAGCGTGCTGGCGCTACAGCAACAGGTCGCCCTGCTGCGAACCTGGCGTCAGCGAGGCAGTGAAGAGGGTGTCTCGCAGTTTGAACTCGCGCCGGTCAATATCAATTTCCCTGAGCTGCACTCCCGGCGCGATAACCTGAAGCTGATTGGTACGCTGGTCGAACTGCGCCGCTTTCGTCAGCCATAAAAAAAACCCGCCGGGTGCGGGTTATCGGTTCTGCATTTAACCGTGGCGGCAATATGTCGGGAAATCAGAGTGCGTCGGTGAGACGATCGACAACCACATTGCCCTGCAGGTCGGTCTGCATAATCCGGTAGCTGACCGGCCATGAACGGCGGGTTGTGAGTTTATCGAACAGCGTGACGCCGCCCTTTTTAATCCCTTCGCGGTTAACAATAATCCACTCGGTGACCTCTTCCTGCCCCCGATTTCGCAGGCTCAGCGACCGCTGCTCGATTAACTGGTCTTCCGCTTCAATCTTTAAATGATCTCGTAACATAATCTCTATCTCCTGGTAACGCAGCTCACTATATGCCTTTTATTAATCAGTTCAATCGAATATTTTAATCGAAGTCACTGGCAGCCTGGTGCTGGCGTTACCCGCAGTGAAGAGAGATCCCTTCACGTCGATGTCTCTGACAGGGCCGGAGGCGAGATCTCAGCGCTGGTCTAGACTTACAGCACTGGGAACCAAAAGGAGCGAATGATGTTTAAGCATAAAACGAACGAAGAACGTAAGCATGAAGGTGATGTGAGCAAGAGTCTGCCGGAAGCAGCGCCGCACGTGGGCAACGCTTATGAGGAAGATGATCACCCTGCGACGGATGCCCCAAAAGATCACGGGGAAGTGCCGCGCAAAAATGACGACAGCCAGGATGATAAAAAAGATCCTTTTAAGGCGCAGTAACTCCTGTGAGGCGCGTCCTCCGGGCGCGCTGGTCTGTCACGCTCTCTGTCGCCCTCCCCACTGTAATTGACCGCTGAAGATTAACGCGTCTGATGCGCTGCCCGCTTTCCCCCTTCTCTTTACGACGCCTTAACAGCACACGAATATCGTGATGCAGCCGGATTATCATTGTGTAATTCGCTATTATCTGTCCGGAATGACAGGGAACTGATTTCTTTGTCACGACGCAGAGCGTCAGCAACGATGAGAGTATATGGAATGAAAAAAAGCGTTATTGCCCTGAGCCTGATTCTGCTGAGCGGATGTGTGGACATGGGACGCGTCGGACTGCATCCTCAGGTAAAAATGGCGTATTTTGACGGGCATCCCTGGCAGCTTGAGTCCTGCCTGAGTGAGGCGGCACAGAATCAGCAGCTTTACCTGGCTCAGGATGATCCGCTGCCGGGAGGAACAAAAAGATTTAACCTTGAACAGGATGGCGAAACGGTCGCGTGGGTCGAGATTGACAGGTTTAGCCGCAACCAGACCAGTGCCACCTTCTACGCTGACCCGAAGGCGTCTGACGTTCAGGCCGCGATTTCGTACATGGTCACAGCGTGCCGGACATCACGATAGTCTGATAGCCTGGCCATGACCACGGCGTTTGCACGCAGGCAGTGAATCATGGCCTGCCCTGGTTCGATGCTGACCACCGGAAGCGGCGACACGCTGACAGAAGCGGTTATGGCAGCCCGGCTTACTCCGCCTGTACACAATCGTACGAACCGCGTATCCGAATCTGATTCTGGCTGGTTCGGACGATTTCAGCCCTGAGCTCTGCTTTCCCCGCGCGCGTTGTCTGCTCTAAATCAACCATGCCCGGCGCCCGGGCGTTTTTGGCCCGCAGCTTTACCGTTGCGTTTTCGTAATCCCCCTTCTCCTTACTGAACGTCACTTTCTGCGTTTTCGCACGTTCGCCATTGACGGAGAACCAGTGATTCTTATCCGCTTTCAGATAGAACGGCCCGCACTGCGTCGCAGAGAAGGCGGGGGCTGACAAGGCGAAAAGACAGGCTATCAGGGTGACTCTTTTATTCATAATGCTGGCGTCCTGCTGGAGCAAATGGAAACAGAGCAGCGATACAGGAGAAAGCGCGTTTCCTCCCTCGCCGCCCGGGATGTGAAGGAGTATAGCGAAGGGTGGCGCGATTGCTGATGCCACCGTTCTCAGCCCCACCCTTCTGTGCAGACCTGGGAGGGCGATCCGTTATGCGACCTCAACCTTCACACGCTGTTTTTACCCGTCCAGCCGGTTCAGCTTTGCTACACCTGCATATTCATAATCTCGCTGTACGCCGAGACCAGCTTGTTCCTGACCTGAATCCCCATCTGCATGGAGATAGAGGATTTCTGCAGATCGACCATCACATCATTCAGCGCCACGCCGGGTTTCCCCATCTCAAAATCCTGCGCCTGGGTGCGTGCGGTCGTCTGCGTTTCGCTGATCTTATCCAGTGCGGCCTTCATGGTTGCACCAAAGTCGATCTGATTTGTGGCTTCACTGCTGCGGTTGCTGGCCTGCAGTGAGGTGACCTGAAGCTGCTGGAGTACGCCGTCAATAGCCTGAATAGACATGAACGATACCTTATAAAAGAGGGTGGGATTTTTTCTGTGGGCAAAAGTTAACACGTTGTCAATGAGACAAAGGCGCTAAATGACAGCAAAAAACCTACCTTATCCACGCATCGAATTTTGCTTATCACCTAATAATGCCTGGCATTGAAGTGGAAATTTTATCTACGCAGGTCAGGGAGTCTGTTTTGCCATCTCAACTTACCCGGTCAATTACGTCAGGCAGGAATCGGTCATGAATGCGAGTACAGCCGCCACACCAGATCAAGAAAAGAAAGGCTTCGGTGACCTGCTCGCTCGCCTGCGCGCCAATCCGCGTATTCCTCTTATCGTCGCCGCCGCCGCCGTTATCGCGATCGTCATCGCGATGGTGCTGTGGGCAAAGCAGCCCAGCTACAGCGTGCTTTACAACAACCTCTCTGATGAAGATGGCGGGGCTATCGTCACGCAGCTGACGCAGATGAACATCCCCTATCGCTTCGCTGAAAACGGCGGCGCACTGATGGTGCCTGAGGCTAACGTGCACGAGCTGCGTCTGCGTCTGGCTCAGCAGGGTCTGCCGAAAGGCGGCTCGGTGGGGTTTGAACTGCTCGATAAAGAGAAGTTCGGCATCAGCCAGTTCAGCGAGCAGGTTAACTATCAGCGCGCGCTGGAAGGCGAACTGGCCCGCACGATCGAATCACTCGGCCCGGTCAAAAGCGCCCGTGTCCATCTGGCGATGCCAAAACCGACCCTGTTCGTGCGTGAGCAGAAAGCCCCGTCTGCCTCTGTCACCTTAACGCTGCAGCCGGGCCGTGCGCTCGATGAAGGCCAGATTCAGGCCATCGTCCACATGGTCTCCAGCAGCGTCGCCGGTTTACCGCCGGGCAACGTGACGGTCGTTGATCAGACCGGTCGCCTGCTGACCCGCTCCGACTCAGTTGGTCGCGATCTGAATGATGCACAGCTGAAATATGCCTCTGAAGTGGAAGCGCGTTATCAGCAACGTATTGAAGCGATCCTGAACCCTATCGTGGGCCAGGGCAACGTGCATGCGCAGGTCACCGCGCAGATTAATTTCGATACCAGCGAGCAGACTGACGAGAAATATCAGCCTAACGCGAATCCGTCGAATACGGCGATCCGTTCGCGTCAGACCAGCACCAGCGATCAGTCGGGCAGCCCCTATCCGGGTGGCGTGCCGGGCGCACTCTCTAACCAGCCTGCGCCAGCTAACTCAGCGCCGGTCACAACGCCAAATAACACTGCGGCCAATGGCCAGAACGCCAATGGTCAGAATGCTAACGGACAGAACAACGCCGGCCAGACCACCAGCACGGCCACAGCCAGCGCGACGCCGACCAACTCACGTCGTGACGACACCGTGAACTACGAGCTGGACCGCACCATTCGTCATACCAAACTCAACGTAGGTGACGTGCAGCGGCTTTCCGTTGCGGTGGTGGTGAACTTCCGTACCGACGACAAAGGTAAAACGGTCGCGCTGAACGAAGCGCAGCTGAAGCAGATTGAAGATCTGACCCGTGAAGCGATGGGTTACTCCCAGACGCGTGGCGACAGCATCAACGTGGTGAACTCGCAGTTCAACTCGACTGAGCCGGTGAGCACCGACCTGCCCTTCTGGCAGCAGCAGTCCTTCTTTGATCAGCTGATGAGTGCGGGTAAATGGCTGTTGATTGCACTGGTGGCCTTCATTCTCTACCGCAAGATGGTGCGTCCGCATCTGGTGCGTAAGCAGGCTGCCGAGAAAGCCGCCGCCGAAGCCGTTGCCGCCCGCGCCACGCAGCAGGAAGAAGAGGAAGCCTTTAGTGTGCAGCTCAGCAAAGATGAGCTGGAGCAGGAACGTAAGTCTAACAACCGCATGAGCGCAGAAGTGATGAGTCAACGCATCCGCGACATGTCAGAAAACGATCCGCGCGTTGTTGCGCTGGTGATTCGCGAATGGATGAGTAAAGAGCTATGAGTCTGACCGGAACTGAAAAAAGCGCCATCCTGATGATGACCATTGGCGAAGAGCGCGCCGCGGAAGTGTTTAAACACCTGAACCAGCGCGAAGTGCAGCACCTCAGCGCCGCGATGGCCAGCATGCGTCAGGTGTCACACAAGCAGCTGACCGAGATACTGCGTGAGTTCGAAACCGATGCCGAGCAGTTTGCGGCGCTGAGCCTGAACTCCAACGAATACCTGCGCTCGGTGCTGACCCGTGCGCTGGGCGAGGAGCGCGCCGCCAGTCTGCTGGAAGATATTCTCGAAACGCGGGAAACCACCAGCGGGATGGAAACGCTCAACTTTATGGAGCCGCAGGCCGCTGCCGACCTTATCCGCGACGAGCATCCTCAGATCATCGCCACCATCCTGGTTCACCTCAAACGGGGTCAGGCGGCCGATATTCTGGCGCTGTTCGACGAGCGTCTGCGCCACGATGTGATGCTGCGTATCGCGACCTTTGGTGGGGTGCAGCCTGCCGCGCTGGCCGAACTGACCGAAGTGCTGAACGGCCTGCTGGATGGCACCAACCTCAAGCGCGCGAAGATGGGCGGCGTGAGAACCGCAGCCGAGATCATCAACCTGATGAAAACCCAGCAGGAAGAGGCGGTTATCGAAGCCGTTCGCGACTTCGATGGCGAGCTGGCGCAGAAAATTATCGACGAGATGTTCCTGTTCGAAAACCTGGTGGAAGTGGACGACCGCAGCATCCAGCGCCTGTTGCAGGAAGTGGAGTCCGAGCAGCTGCTGGTGGCACTGAAAGGGGCCGAACAGCCGCTGCGCGAGAAGTTCCTCAAAAACATGTCAGCCCGTGCGGCCGACATTCTGCGCGACGATCTGGCCAACCGCGGTCCGGTGCGGATGTCTGCTGTAGAGAACGAACAGAAAGCAATCCTGCTGATTGTTCGCCGCCTGGCCGAATCTGGCGAGATGGTGATTGGTGGTGGCGAGGAAACCTATGTCTGATGCATTTTCTGCCCGCCCGTGGCAGCTGTGGCAGCCTACCGATCTGGGTCGTTTTGATGAGCCTGAACCGGAGGCACTGCCGGAGATCGCTGAATCTGACGACGGCGTTGATGAGCAGCAGCAGCAGCTTGAACGTCTGCAGCAGCAGATGCGCAAAGAGGCGCAGGGTCAGGGTTACAACGAAGGCTTTCAGCAGGGCGTCACCGAAGGCCAGAAAGCGGGCTACGACGCCGGTTTTCAGCAGGGTCTGGCCGATGCTCAGCAGCAGCAGGCCCCCCTGCAGGCGCGGATGTCCCAGCTGGTCACCGAGTTTCAGAACACGCTGGAGTCGCTGGACAGCGTCATCGCTGCCCGCCTGATGCAGCTGGCGCTGGAAGCCGCGCGCTCGGTGATTGGCCAGGCCACCACGGTGGATGGCACCGCCCTGCTGCGTCAGATTCAGGGTTTACTGCAACAGGAACCGATGTTCAGCGGCAAACCTCAGCTGCGCGTCCACCCTGACGATCTGCAGCGCATTGAACAGACCCTGGGTCCGACGCTGGATCTGCACGGCTGGCGGCTGATCGCTGACAGCACCCTGCACCCTGGCGGCTGCAAACTCAGCGCGGAAGATGGCGATCTGGATGCCAGCGTCGCGACACGCTGGCAGGAACTCTGCCGCCTCGCCGCACCGGGAGAAATCTGATGACCACCCGTCTGAACCGCTGGCTGGGCTCGCTGGACGCTTTTGAAAAACGCATTTCCCAGGTGCAGCCGGTACGCCGTTATGGCCGTCTGACCCGCGCCACCGGCCTGGTGCTGGAAGCCACAGGCTTACAGCTGCCGCTGGGCGCAACCTGCATCATTGAACGCAACGATGGCAAAAACATCAGCGAAATCGAAAGCGAAGTGGTGGGATTCAACGGTCAGAAGCTGCTGATGATGCCACTGGAAGAGGTGGACGGCATTTTACCCGGTGCGCGGGTCTATGCGCGCCAGAGCGGCGACAATCCGCAGGCGGGCAAACAGCTGATGCTGGGCCCCGAACTGCTGGGCCGCGTACTCGACGGCAGTGGCCGACCGCTGGATGGTCTGCCATCACCGGATACCGGCTATCGCGCCCCGCTGATCACGCCGCCTTTTAACCCGCTGCAGCGTACGCCGATTACCGACGTACTGGATACCGGCGTGCGTGCCATTAATGCCCTGCTGACGGTGGGTCGCGGGCAGCGTATGGGCCTGTTTGCCGGTTCAGGCGTGGGTAAAAGCGTGCTGCTTGGCATGATGGCGCGCTACACCAAAGCGGACGTGATCGTGGTTGGCCTGATTGGCGAACGTGGTCGCGAAGTTAAAGATTTTATCGAGAACATTCTCGGGGCTGAAGGTCGCGCCCGTTCGGTGGTCATCGCCGCCCCGGCAGACGTTTCACCGCTGCTGCGTATGCAGGGTGCCGCCTACGCGACCCGTATCGCGGAAGATTTTCGCGACCGCGGCAAGCATGTGCTGCTGATTATGGACTCCCTGACCCGCTACGCCATGGCGCAGCGTGAAATTGCCCTGGCGATCGGCGAACCCCCGGCAACCAAAGGCTATCCGCCTTCCGTGTTCGCCAAACTGCCTGCGCTGGTTGAGCGTGCCGGTAACGGTATCGACGGCGGCGGTTCCATCACCGCGTTCTATACCGTTCTGACCGAAGGTGACGATCAGCAGGACCCGATTGCCGACTCCGCGCGTGCGATTCTCGACGGCCATATCGTGCTGTCGCGCCGGCTCGGTGAAGCGGGTCACTATCCGGCCATTGATATTGAAGCGTCGATCAGTCGTGCGATGACCTCGCTGATCGATGAGAACCACTATGCCCAGGTGCGCCAGTTCAAGCAGTTGCTCTCCAGCTTCCAGCGTAACCGCGATCTGGTCAGCGTGGGCGCCTATGCCGCCGGCAGCGACCCGATGCTGGATAAAGCCATCCGGCTCTATCCGCAGATGGAAGCTTTCCTGCAACAGGGCATCTTTGAGCGCAGCGATTATGACGACGCCAGCCTGCATCTCCATGCGCTGTTTGGCGCCTCAACCTGATTAACGCGAGGTAATGGCTATGAAAACGGCAAATGCTATCGATACGCTGCGCGACTTAGCGGAGCAGGATCTCGAACGGGCCGCCATCTATCTGGGCGATATGCGCCGCGGCCAGCATGCCGCCAACGAGCAGCTGACGATGCTGCTCGACTATCAGGATGAATATCGCAACAAACTTAATGATGACATGTCGAGCGGCATTGCCAGCACTCGCTGGACTAACTATCACCAGTTTATTCAGACGCTGGAAAAAGCGATTGAGCAGCACCGTAATCAGCTTAATAACTGGAATCAGCGCCTGGAGCAGGCGCTGATCAACTGGCGTGACAAACAGCAGCGGCTGAACGCCTATCAGACCCTGATCACGCGGGCAGCGGAAAATGCATTACGACAGGAAAACCGTCTCGACCAGAAACGGATGGACGAATTTGCCCAACGGGCCGCATTGAGGAGAGGCGAATGATTACGCTGCCAAACATTGCCATGAAAGCGACGGCTAAAACCGACGCAGAACCATCAGTCGCAACCGACGCTGCGGCAGGATCAGATACCCTGCCACAGGACTTTCTGACCGCGCTGGGAAACCAGCTGCTTGGCCTGGCAAAACAGCAGGGAAAAGCGGCGCAATCCGCTGACGCCAAAGCAGAAATGGCCGATGAGCGTCGACCGGCTTCCCCGCTCAGTGCGCTGCTGGCAACACGGGATAATCCTGCTGCTCTGACCGCCCTGCTGAAACCGGAAAATATTAAAGCTGGGTCAAAATCAGCCGATGATAAAGAGAGCCTGGACGCGGCATCCTTAAGCGCCAGCGAGCTGCAGAATGTGCAGGCGCTGTTCGCCATGTTGCCGGGTGCGGCCACGGCGACAGCCAGCGCGCCACCGCCGATCAGCAGTGAATCGGGTGAGATGATTAGCCAGAGCGATGGCGGCCGTAAAGCGCTGACCGCGCTGACACAGATGCTGAACACGACACCGGAGAGCAGCTCATCGCAGAGCACTGCACCGGCTAAAGATGAGAAGCACGAGATAAAAGGTGCGGCGCTGAACGCGCCTGCAGCGAGCAACGCGGCGAGCCAGAGCAGCAGCACCGCGCAGAGCAGCAACAGCAGCCTGAACCTGGCCTCAGACAGCCATTTCCAGCAGGCACTGAGTGCGATGATGAAGCAGGATGATCAGGCCCCGGCGCACAGCAGCGCCAGCGACAGTGGTCTGAACATCAGCGGCCCGATTACGAGCGCCAGCACTCTGCCCGCGCCGGTGACCGCGTCAGCGACCAGCAGCACCCCCTCAACGCCGATGCTGAATGCGCAGCTGGGCAGCGACGAGTGGCAGCAGGCGCTGAGTCAGCAGATTGTGATGTTCAGTCGCAACGGCCAGCAGAACGCGGAGTTGCGTTTACATCCGGAAGACCTCGGCGCTATCCAGATCAGCCTGAAACTGGATAACGACCAGGCACAAATTAGTCTGGTTTCCAGCCACAGCCACGTCAGATCGGCGCTGGAAGCCGCGATACCGCAGCTGCGCAGCGCGCTGGCAGAGAGCGGTATCAACCTGGGCGAGAGTCAGGTGAGCAGTGACAGTTCCGCGCAGAGCCAGAGCTTCCAGAATCAACAGGAGGCGCGCCGCGACGGACAGCATGGCCGCTTCTCCCTCCCCCAGGACAGTGACACCGACATTACGCCGATTGCCGTCCCCGCCGCCCTTCAGGCTCGCGTCAGCGGTAACAGCGCCGTCGACACTTTTGCCTGACAGCGATAAACGCTGAAGGTAAGCGTAAAACCCGCGTCTATTCTGCCCATTGGTTTGACTTAAGACGCGGGATAATCTGTCCCGTGAGCCGAGAGGCTTGCCCATAATTCACAGGAAGTAACTGCAACCATGTCTGATAACGCGAAAGCTAAAGGCCGCAAACGTAAACTCTTAATACCGGTGTTGCTCATTGTGACGCTGGCCGCTTGCAGCGTGGCAGGCTATGCAGTCTGGCGAATGATGAACAAACACGAGGGCGATAAGCCTGAGGTGGCGAAAGTTGAACCGCCTCCCGCTCCGGTCTTTTTTGCACTTGATACATTTACGGTTAACCTGGTCAATCCCGACAACGATCCTGACCGCGTGCTGTACGTAGGCTTTACCCTGCGTCTGGCCGATGAGGATACCCGTCGTCGGATGAATGACTATCTGCCTGAGGTGCGCAGCCGTCTGCTGCTGCTGCTCTCGCGTCAGAGTGCTTCGGCCTTGGCGACAGAGCAGGGAAAACAGGCGCTTGTTGAACAAATCAAACAGGCGCTGACACCTCCGCTGGTGAAAGGTCAACCTCCGCAGGCTGTAAACGACGTGCTGTTTACCGCCTTCATTTTGAGGTGAATCAATGGGCGATAGCATTCTCTCCCAGGCTGAAATTGACGCCCTTTTAAACGGCGACAGTGGCAGCGCGGAAGAAGAAAAGAAACAAAGCGGGCCGGAAGGCGATATTCGTCCTTACGACCCGAACACCCAGCGCCGCGTAGTGCGCGAGCGTTTACAGGCGCTGGAGATCATTAACGAGCGTTTTGCCCGTAGTTTCCGTATGGCGCTGTTTAACCTGCTGCGCCGTAGCCCGGATGTCAGCGTCGGGGCGATCAAGATTCAGCCGTATCATGAGTTTGCCCGCAATCTGCCGGTGCCAACCAACCTGAACCTGATCCACCTGAAACCGCTGCGCGGCACCGCGCTGGTGGTGTTCTCACCCAGCCTGGTCTTTATCGCCGTTGATAACCTGTTTGGTGGCGACGGACGGTTCCCGACTAAGGTCGAGGGCCGTGAGTTCACCCATACCGAGCAGCGGGTGATTCGCCGCATGCTGAAGCTGGCGCTGGATGGTTACAGCGACGCCTGGAAGGCGATTTATCCCCTGGACGTCGAATATGTACGTTCAGAGATGCAGGTAAAGTTCACCAACATTACCACCTCACCGAACGATATCGTGGTTAACACGCCGTTCCAGGTGGAGATTGGTAACCTGGTGGGTGAGTTTAATATCTGCATCCCGTTTTCAATGATTGAACCGCTGCGCGAGCTGCTGGTGAACCCACCGCTCGAAAACTCCCGCCAGGAAGATAACCACTGGCGTGACAACCTGGTCAAACAGGTGCAGCACTCTGAGCTGGAACTGATCGCTCACTTTGCCGAAACCTCGCTGCGTCTGTCACGGATCCTGCAGCTGAAACCCGGCGATGTGCTGCCGATTGAGAAGCCGGAACGCATTATCGCCCATGTCGATAGCGTCCCGGTCTTAACCAGCCAATATGGCACGATGAACGGCCAGTATGCGCTCCGTGTCGAACACCTGATTAACCCGATTTTGAATTCGCTGAACGAGGAACAGCCCCATGACTGACAGTAATAAACCGTCTGACGATATCTCTGCGGACGATCTGTGGGCTGAAGCGATGAATGAGCAGGTCGGCAGCAGCAGCGCGCCGCAAACCGATGACGTCTTTAAGTCATTCGACAGCCCGAATGTGGCAGGCTCACTGCAGGACATCGATCTGATTATGGATATCCCGGTGAAACTCACCGTGGAACTGGGCCGCACCAAGATGACCATCAAAGAGCTGCTGCGTCTGACGCAGGGTTCCGTGGTGTCACTGGATGGCCTGGCGGGTGAACCGCTTGATATCCTGATTAATGGCTACCTGATCGCTCAGGGTGAAGTCGTGGTCGTGAACGACAAATATGGCGTTCGCATCACGGATATCATCACCCCGTCTGAACGTATGCGTCGTCTGAGTCGCTGAATATGACCAGCCAGAATCAAACGCTGCAACCGGCTGCACCTCAGGCCCAGGCGATCTCCACCGGCTCGATGCTGGCTCAGGTCAGCAGCGTATTAGCGTTAATTATTTTACTGATTCTGGCCTGCGCCTGGCTGGCACGCCGTGTCGGCTTCGCGCCGAAAAAGGTCAGCAGCCAGGAGCTTAAGCTCACAGCCAGCGTCTCCGTGGGCCAGCGTGAGCGGGTGGTGATTGTGGATACCGCCGATGCCCGTCTGGTGCTGGGCATTACCGCACAGCAGATTACTCACCTGCACACCCTGCCGCCGGGTGAACCGGCGTCAGTGACGCCGGTCAACAGTGCACCACAGGATTTTCGTCAGCTGTTACAGAACCTGGTTAAACGTCCCGGAAAAAACCCATGATGCGTCGACTGCTTCCTTTACTGCCACTCCTGTTACTGGCACCGGTTGCCCATGCCCAGCTGCCGGGCCTGGTGAGTCATTCGCTGCCTAATGGCGGTCAGAGCTGGTCGCTGCCGGTGCAGACGCTGGTCTTTATCACGGCGCTGACCTTTATTCCGGCGGTGCTGCTGATGATGACCAGCTTCACCCGTATCATCATTGTGTTTGGTCTGCTGCGTAACGCGCTGGGCACGCCCTCGGCCCCGCCGAATCAGGTGCTGCTTGGCCTGTCGCTGTTCCTGACCTTCTTTATCATGGCGCCGACCTTTGACCGGATTTATCAGGATGCCTATCTGCCCTTCAGTCAGGACAAGATCAGCATGGATGTGGCGATTGAGAAAGGCGCCCAGCCGCTGCGTGATTTTATGCTGCGCCAGACGCGAGAAGCGGACTTAGCCCTGTTTGCCCGGCTGGCAAACGTGGCACCGATTGCCGGTCCGGAAGCCGTGCCGATGCGCATTCTGCTGCCCGCTTACGTGACCAGCGAGCTGAAGACCGCGTTCCAGATTGGCTTTACCGTCTTTATCCCGTTTCTGATCATTGATCTGGTCGTCGCCAGCGTGCTGATGGCGCTGGGGATGATGATGGTGCCGCCCGCGACCATCTCACTGCCGTTTAAACTAATGCTGTTTGTTCTGGTCGATGGCTGGCAGCTGCTGGTCGGTTCACTGGCGCAAAGCTTCTACTCCTGATCCCCTTTTCTTCCCGGAGCAACACATGACACCCGAATCAGTAATGGTAATGGGACAGGAAGCGATGCGCGTCGCCCTGATGCTGGCCGCCCCGCTGCTGCTGGCTGCGCTGGTCAGCGGCCTGCTGATCAGCTTGATCCAGGCGGCAACCCAGGTCAACGAACAGACCTTATCCTTTATTCCTAAGATCCTGGCGGTGGCGACCACCGGGATTATTGCCGGCCCGTGGATGCTGAATCTGCTGCTGGACTATATCCGCACCGTCTTTACTAACCTGCCTTACATCATCGGCTGATGATTACTCTCGACAGCAGCCAGCTGGTTCAGTGGGTCAGCCAGTTCTTCTGGCCACTGGTGCGTATCATGGCGTTGTTTGCCACCGCACCGATCCTCAGTGAACGTTCCGTCAGTAAGCGTGTCAAAATCGGGCTGGCGGTGATGATCACCTGGCTGCTGATGCCGCTGCTGCCTGCTGTTAATGTCACGCTCTTTTCGCCTGCCGGATTCTGGCTGCTGATCCAGCAGATGCTGATTGGCATCGCACTGGGCTTCACCATGCAGTTTGCCTTCGCTGCCGTGCGCTGCGCCGGGGAAGTGATTGGCCTGCAGATGGGTCTGTCGTTCGCCACCTTTTTCGACCCCGGCAGCCGTCTGAACATGCCGGTGCTGGCCCGCTTTCTCGACATGCTGGCGATGTTACTGTTCCTGACCTTTAACGGACACCTGTGGCTGATGTCGTTACTGGCGGACAGTTTTCATACCCTGCCGATTGGCGGTCACCCGCTGAATGCCAATGCTTTTATGGCGCTGGTGAAATCGGGCGGATTAATTTTCCTTAATGGCATGATGTTAGCGCTGCCCTTAATCGTTTTGTTACTCATGCTAAATCTGGTACTGGGTTTGTTAAACCGCGTTTCACCACAGTTATCGATCTTCGCAATCGGCTTCCCGATTACCTTATCAGTCGGAATTTTAACCATCAGCCTGCTGATGCCCCTTCTCGCCCCGTTCTGTGAGCATTTGTTCGGTGAAGTATTTGATTTACTCGCCCTGTTCCTGACAGAACTATCCCGAACCTGAACATTAACTTTCTAACTATCTTTCCATCACCACACTTAAGTATTGCAAAACCATCCGTGCATTTTCCGAACCATGTTTTCCAGAATGCAACTAAGGATATTCTGATAAATGTGCTGAGAGTCTGAAAATAATTCTTATTAAACCGGGCTTCGCGTATTTTAGTTGGGTGGTTCACAGAAGCTCTCAGACTGTGAATGTGCAGGCAAATCGGTCAAGCCATTGAAATTACGAAGAAAAAAACTTTAACGAATTTTTCTTGTTAAAAAATGTTTTTTCCGGCATTGTCAACGCACGCTGAGACATCACACTTTCGTAAAACAAATGTTTTTGAGAATTGTCCTATCAGAAAACTCCGGGTTTTCAGGGATAGTGACAAGGCTCCCAAAAATTGAGTAATACTTAACCTCCGGCATTTCACTGGCACTCCCCGCCACAGTCGGAGAATGTGTGACGTCAGGGCAGCACAAATTTTTTGCAGAACGGGTCAGGGATGAAGACTTTTACGGGCGATTGCCTGTTACCACACTGCACGAGCAGAATAAAAAAGTACCTAAGAAATCTCTCTCGTATCGCAACGCGTATTCATCGTTGATTTAAACGGATAACAAATTGGTGAGGGTCGCTATTATGCCAACTATTATTATGGATTCCTGCAACTACACACGCCTGGGATTAACAGACTACATGTCTTTGAAAGGAGTTAAGAAGAAAAATATCTCTTCCGTCTCCGACATTGAGCAACTACAGCAGAAATGTGAGCAATTAAATCCTGGTGTCGTATTTATTAATGAAGATTGTTTCATTCATGAATCCGATTCCAGTGAGCGTATCCGCAGCATTATTACGCAGCATCCCGATACACTCTTCTTTATCTTTATGGCGATTAGCAATATCCATTTTGAGGAATATCTCTACGTTCGTAAGAACCTGATTATTACATCAAAATCGATGAAAACGTCGACCCTGGATTCCTTACTCAGCACCTATTTGCAGAAGAAACTCAACCAGTCTGCGCGCATCTCTTCGGGCATGGATGTTCACCCGCTGACGCTGAGCCAGACCGAGTCAAACATGCTGAAAATGTGGATGTCAGGTCATGACACCATTCAGATTTCAGATAAAATGCAAATTAAGGCCAAAACGGTATCGTCACACAAAGGTAATATTAAACGCAAAATCAAAACCCATAATAAACAGGTGATTTATCATGTGGTGCGTTTAACCGATAATGTGACCTCGGGTATTTACGTTAATATCCGCTGATCGTTAAACCAGAAAAACCGGCTCCGATGGGCCGGTTTTTTTTTGCTCAGAATTGGGAGCCACGTCTCACTCTTACCGCTAAGCCTTTACTCTCCTTTGCCGATGCTAAGCCTTATAACAACAGCCCTGAGAGAGCAAGGATATGAACACTGCATTAGATAATGATGGACAAAAAAGCGCGGGCATCTGGCAGAATCTCCGCCTGGTGCCGCTGTTTAGCCTCATCTTCGGCGGCATTCTGCTGCTGTTTGCACTCTGTATTGGCGTCGCCAGTTACTTTCTTACCTTAAGCAATCACTCCCTCGATGATGCCACCGACGAAATTCAGGTTCGTATGGGGCTCGCCAACAGTTCAAACCATCTGCGTACGGCACGTCTGACGATTATTCAGGCCGGTGCGGCTGCCCGCATTGGCGAAATGGATGAGTTTCGCGCGAACGTCGCGGCAGCCGAAAAACGTATCCAGCAGGCCAAAGAGGGCTTTGCGGTCTATGAAGCGCGTAAGGTGAAGTCGCCCTCTGATACCGAACTCGATGCCACGCTGCAGGCACGCTTCAATAACTACATTACTAAAGGCCTGCTGCCGATGATCAATGCCGGTAAGCAGGGCAGCTTTGAGGGGATCATTGCTCAGGAGACGGATGTCACCCGCAAGCTGGATGATGAATATAATCAGGTGCTGCTGAAGGCGATTAAAATCCGGACCGACCGGGCGAATGCCATTACCGCTGAAGCCGATACGCAGTCACGCATCGGTTTTATTGCAATGGGGGTTGCGTTTGTGGCCGCACTGGTACTGGTTCTGCTGACCTTTGTCTTCCTGCGGCGGATTGTGATTAATCCTTTACGGCAGTCAGTGGAACGCATCGAACGCATCGCGCAGGGCGATCTGACCTCCGCTCCCCTGCCCTGTGGGCGCAGTGAAATCGGTACGCTGATCCATAACCTGCAACTGATGCAGCAGGCACTGGTCACCACGGTCGGAACGGTGCGAGAAGGCGCTGTCGCCATTTATCAGGGGTCCAGCGAAATCTCCGCCGGTAACACCGACCTCTCTTCCCGCACCGAGCAGCAGGCTGCCGCGCTGGAACAGACCGCGGCCAGCATGGAAGAACTTACCGCCACCGTGAAGCAGAATGCGGAGAACGCGCATCACGCCAGTCAGCTGGCTGCCGATGCCTCCGGCAAGGCCCGCAGCGGTGGCGAGCTGGTCAGCGGTGTGGTGAAAACCATGACCAATATTTCCGGCAGCTCGAAGAAGATTGCGGAGATCACTAACGTCATTAACAGCATTGCGTTTCAGACTAACATCCTGGCGCTGAACGCGGCCGTCGAGGCGGCGCGTGCCGGTGAACAGGGACGCGGCTTTGCGGTGGTCGCCAGCGAAGTGAGGAATCTGGCCCAGCGCAGTGCGCAGGCGGCAAAAGAGATTGAGTCCCTGATTGCCGAGTCAGTCGCACTGATTAACGACGGTTCACAGCAGGTGGG
Organism: Pantoea anthophila; assembly: GCF_026104315.1. Lineage (NCBI taxonomy): Bacteria > Pseudomonadati > Pseudomonadota > Gammaproteobacteria > Enterobacterales > Erwiniaceae > Pantoea > Pantoea anthophila. The sequence continues at coordinate 1,598,224 of NZ_CP110473.1, read as the reverse complement.
CGCAGCCGGGAATACGATGGGTGAGATTGTCGAGGCGGTGCGTCGGGTGACCGATATCATGTCAGAGATTGCGGCCGCCTCCGACGAGCAGAGCCGCGGGATTCAGCAGGTCAGCCAGGCGGTGACCGAGATGGATAACGTGACTCAGCAGAACGCCTCACTGGTGGAAGAAGCGACAGCCGCCGCCGCGTCACTGGAGGATCAGGCGGGTAAACTGACCCAGGCCGTCGCCGCCTTCCGCCTGCAGGCTTCACCGGCGGCGACCGCGATGGCTTCCCGTCCGGCTGCACCGATCAAAACGGTAGCCGTCGCGCCCCGCCAGGCGCTGGCTGGCAGCAACGAAAACTGGGAAACTTTCTGAGTCATTAAGCGGGGTCGCGGGCGACAGCGCTCAGGGCCCTTCTATGCAAAAAGCCGCCTCCGGGAACGGAAAGGCGGCTTTTTTTATGCGCGTCAGGCTCAGGCGTCGTGGTAAGGCTCAACGAAGATCCCATCCGGCTGATGCGTCTCATTAAAAAACCAGATACCCAGTGGATAATCTTCGAGCGCAACCAGAAACATCGTGCCCTCATTGAACGGCTCCATCGCCAGAATGGTGCCCACGCGACGCGGGCCGCCATCCGTTCTGACGCTGACGCGGTCATTTACCTTCATGTCGGTTCTCCTGATGATTTACTGCGTACAGTCTAACCGAAGAACATGAGGGATGCAGCGCGTTAGCGGCGGGCAATGACCCATACGGCATGGATAATGCCGGGGATGTAACCACAGAGGGTCAGCAGGATATTCAGCCAGAACGCGCCGCCAAACCCGACCTGCATGAACACGCCCAGTGGGGGCAGCAGGATAGCAATAATAATTCTTAAGAGGTCCATAACCATTCCTTTAGGTATTGAAAAAATTCAGCTTTATTCTCAACTATAGCTGAATCTGCTCTGTTAACAGGAAAAGTCAGGTAAATCTGAGTAAGGATGCCCTTTTTCGATTCTTTAACAGTGCACGGCAGGATTTCTTACGCGCCTGACCGTTACACTCTCCTGGCTGCATCGCCCCCCCGGCAGCGCAGCATTCCTGCAATAACAAGGATTTTGCCCGCACTCTGCGGGCTTTTTTTGATCTGCGATTAACCCTTCCTCGCCTTTCTCTGCCGCCTTCTATACTTACAGTTCTGTTTGCTCTCAGGAGTCTGAAAATGACAGAGGAAAAGCACGACAGCGCGGCGCAGCCAGCCGAACTCAGAGTGGATATGGAAGGATTACTGGCGGCAATTCAGGCCAGAACGTCGGGTGAGATACGGGACGCTATGGAAGCGGGACCGTCGCCACGGCGCGAGATTGATGGTCAGGTTTTTCGTTCCGGCGCCGAACTGGGGGAGGCATTTGAGATCGACATCAGTGACTGTCGCGCCTGTGAAGCTAACCGCTGAAATCGATTTCAAAAAAATACCCGGCATGGAAGCCGGGTAAAAATTCAATTCGTTACACCAGGGAATTCTTAACACCGTTGCAGAATACCTGATTACCCGGACTGAACAAGTATCAGATATGCACGTTTCTGCAACCGCCCCACTCACGCTGACGCGATACAGGTTAAAAACACCGCGCTGCACAGTCACTTAGCCCTGCACAATTCCTGCATCCCCCACTTTCCTGCGGGCCTGTTTTAAGAATAATCCTGGATTTCTGGCCGGTGTGGCAGGAAAAAAAGTGTGCGCCATATTCAACTATAATATTGAAAAATCGCTGCTTTAGCGGCGAACGTGATGAAAGGAGCCTGTTCATGCCCGATCTTCAGCACCCCTTAATGGTAATTACCGATTTGGATGGTTCACTGCTCGACCATCACAGCTATCGCTGGGATGCGGCCACGGAATGGCTGACCACACTCCGGGAGCATGCGGTGCCGCTGGTCATCTGCTCCAGCAAGACCGCAGCTGAAATTGTCCCGCTGCAGAAAAAGCTCGGCATCGCCGGTTCCCCCTTTATTGCGGAAAACGGAGCCGTGGTGCAGACCCTGGATCAGCAACGGATTCGTCTGCCTGATAGCGCCCTCAGCTATGAGGCGCTCTGTGAGCGTCTGGCTGGACTGAAAAGCCACTTCCGCTTCACCGGGTTTCACGACTTCTCCGATCCGGAGGTGGCCGCCATGACCGGTCTGAGTGAAGCGGATGCGGCCCTCTCCCGTCAGCGGGATGCGTCAGAAGTAGTGGTCTGGCGCGACAGCGATGAGGCCTTTGACCGGTTTCATGAGGCACTGCATGCAGAAGGGCTGGCGCTAACTCAGGGCGGCCGTTTCTGGCATGTGATGCCGGCAGGCAGTGGCAAAGGCGAAGCCCTGCGCTGGCTGCTGGCACACTCTCCCGGCGAGCCACGCGTCACTATCGGGCTGGGGGATGGGCCAAACGACGCCCCGATGCTGGATGCGGTGGATTATGCGGTCGTCATCAAAGGCTACAGTAAAACGCCGGTGACCCTCAGCCGCACCGATCAGCAGCAGGTTTATCACACCGCTCACCACGGCCCTGAAGGCTGGCGTGAAGGGCTCGACTATTTTTTGACTCAACCTCAATGAGCTGCCCATGGGCATGAAAAGGATGAAGCGATGAGTGACTTTTATCAGAATGGCGTAATCACCAACTTCCATAACCTCACCCACCGCAGCGTGGAGTCGCTGGAAAAAGAGATGGTTCGCTTTGCCCGCAAACGCAAAATGGGGCTGATCCTGCCGTCGCTGTTTTCCGAACTTGAAGGTCCGGCGCTGACCAATATCGTCGATGAGCTGGCAAAAGTGCCCTACCTGGATGAAATTGTGATCGGGCTGGATCGGGCCGACCGCGACCAGTTCCTGTTTGCCCGCGACTTTTTCTCCCGGCTGCCGCAGCGCCACCGCATCCTGTGGAACGATGGCCCGCGCCTGAAGGCGATCGATGCGGAGCTGGATAAAGAGGGGCTCTCCCCCACCAATCCGGGTAAGGGGCGCAACGTCTGGTTCTGTACCGGCTACACGCTGGCCTCCGACCGCACCAGCTGTGTGGCCCTGCATGACTGCGATATCGTCACCTATGAGCGCGGCATGCTGGCACGTCTGCTCTATCCGCTGGCGAACCCGGCGTTTCAGTATGAGTTCTGTAAGGGCTTCTATGCGCGCGTGGCCGACGGCAAGCTGAATGGCCGCGTGGGCCGACTGCTGGTCGGGCCGCTGCTGCGCTCGCTGCAGAAAGTCTATGGCCATTCAGAATATCTCGATTACCTGTCGAGCTTTCGCTATCCGCTCTCCGGCGAGTTTGCCATGCGCACCCATGTCCTCAACGGCATTAAAATTCCTGGCGACTGGGGACTTGAGATCGGCGTGCTGTCGGAGATTTACCGCAACTACACCACCCGCCAGTCGTGTCAGGTCGAGATCGCCGATAACTATGACCATAAACATCAGCCGCTGGCCGAGGATGATGGCACAGGCGGCCTGAAGCGAATGAGCAGCGACATTGTTCAGTCACTGCTGCGTAAGCTGGCCACCATGGGCGTTCCGCTCACCAGCGACTCATTCCGGGTGCTGAAAGCGACCTACTACCGTAATGCGCTGGATATGATGGAGACTTACAACCACGAAGCGGTCATGAATGGCCTGAAGTTCGATCAGCATGTGGAAGAGGCGGCGGTCGAGATGTTCACCCAGTCGATTCTGGAGGCGGGTCAGGCGTTTATCGAACGTCCCAACGACAAGCCCTTTATTCCGAGCTGGAGCCGCGTCCAGTCAGCGTTTCCTGACGTGCTGCAGCGTATCTATCAGGCGGTAGAGGAGGATAACGACGGTAACGTCTGAGCAGGAGCGGCACAGGGAGTGTGTCCGCGTTCACAAGGAGGAGGCGCAGAGCCTCAGTAAAGCTTCAGGATAGAAGAACAGGCCTGCGAACTGGCAGGCCTTTCAGGGATAAAGCGCCGCAGCCTGACAGGCCCGTTCTTCGCGGCGCGCTGCCCGCCTGCGATTCAGCTCGCCAGTCGCTGCTCAGGCTTCAGCGCGCAGAGTTCATCACTGCGAAAGGCTTCACGGCGCACCGCATAGCCGTCATACCAGCGACACTCGACCATGCCACTGGCGTAGCCGGTCACCACCATGGTGTGCCCTTCTTCCTTGTGCTGAACCTCTTCACTGATTGCGAAAACCATGCTGCGCTCCTTTTTATTAACCTGAGTGATTATTTTCTTTATAGCAGGCGAATGCGGTTCCTGCCTGTTAAGGCACGCATAAAAAGGGCAAATTCGGAATTAAGCAGATGGATATATTGAAAATAAAAAAAGCGGATAAAAAATATTATCCGCTTTGATGAGAAACCGACGCTGACGTCAGATTTTACAGCCTTCGCAATCGGCTTCATCACCGAGATCGTCCGGCACTTCGCTGGCTTTTTTCTCTGCTTTCGCTTCCGCCTGCTCAAGCTGTGCGTCAATATCAAATTCAAACATATCGTCGTTCATCGTCATTCTCCTGACCGTAAATCGCAGTGCGCTTTATACCGATTTTCCACGCACTCTGGCAATAAGGTTGACCACTAACAGCACGATCGACCCAATGATAAAACCGAGCACCAGGTTCGCGCCATTGCTGAGCAGCGTCGCAATCCAGCCGCTGAAGCCAGCGCTGACCTCTTCAATCAGGTGATGCAGCGGCGTAATGCCATGCACCACAATGCCGCCGCCCACCAGGAACATGGCGATGGTGCCCACGACCGAAAGGATCTTCATCAGCCAGGGCGCCGCCGCTAGCAGCACGCTGCCGATGCCCTGCGCAACGCGCGACGATTTCTCCCGCAGCCAGAAGCCCAGATCATCAATTTTTACAATGGCCGCCACGATGCCGTAGACGCCAATGGTCACCAGAATGGCGATGCCTGCCAGGATAATCACCTGATTGAGCAGCGGTGATTCGGAAACGATGCCTAAGGTAATGGCAACGATTTCGGCCGACAGAATAAAATCGGTGCGCACTGCGCCTTTGATTTTCTTTTTCTCAAACTCTGCTGCATTCTGCTTCGCCAGTGAATCAAGTCGCTGCTGGCGCGCCTCCGGCGATTTGCTCTGCTTGTCATGCTGCAGGCTGTGCATCACCTTCTCGACCCCTTCATAGCAGAGATAGGCCCCGCCCAGCATCAGCAGCGGCGTAATCAGCCAGGGCGCAAACGCAGAGATAACCAGCGCCAGCGGCACCAGAATCAGTTTGTTCAGAAACGATCCTTTCGCCACGCCCCACACCACCGGCAGCTCCCGGTTGGCTTTCACGCCGGTGACCTGCTGGGCATTCAGTGACAGATCGTCGCCCAGCACGCCGGCCGTTTTTTTCGCCGCCACTTTCCCCATGACGGAAATATCGTCCAGAAGTGTTGCAATATCATCAAGTAAAGTCAGTAAACTGGTTCCCGCCAAAATTGTATCCTTAGTCTGGTTCGTTATGTTGACAACATGGGCAGCGCTCAATTTCCGTTACGGTCATGTCGGCGATGCCCTCACATTCCCACTCCACCCGAATCGTCTCGCCTGCTGTTCCTTCAGCATACAGGTATTTGCTGACCGGGCTTTCGGTCATGCCGGTGATCTCCTCCGTGGCAATCAGCCTGTCGCCGCTGTAGACCCGCGCAGTGGCGCGGGTATTCACCATCCGCTCGTCGCGAAGCTGGTAAAGGCGTTTTACCGTCAGTTTTATGCTGCTCATCTCAGGCTCCTTCCTGGCCACGGAGAAAAGGTCGATCTAATCAATTATGACTCTGATTAGCAATCAGCGTTGTAATGATGAATGCCCTGATGGTCGATTTCGGCACTCTCCGGCATGACCAGCAGCCACTCCTCCAGCCGCTCCAGCAGATCCTGATCCGCCAGCCGCAGTTTGCCGCGCAGCGCGCACTCCCAGATGATTAACACTTTCCAGCCACTCGCCTGCAGCTGCTGCACATAGCGCCGGTCACGTTCAACATTGCTGTTAATCTTGCCCGTCCAGAACTCTGTGCGGGTGGCCGGCAGTTTAAACAGGTAGCAGTGATGGCGATGCCAGAAGCAGCCATGAACAAAAATAATCGCCTGCTGGTCGTTGAGAACAAAATCGGGCCGTCCCGGCAGATTTTTATCCTGCACGCGAAAGCTGAATCCCCGGTCTTTCAGCAACAGCGCAATACGTTGCTCAATGGCCGTATCCTGAGCGCGAATGGCACGCATATTTTTGCTGCGTGTTTCGCTGGAGTGAACATCAGCCATAGCCTCTCCTTTTTTGCTGGTTATTCAACTTTAGCCTGCGCCACGAAAAGCGAAAGCTGGCAACCGAACCTTCACAACGTGCGCCGCAAAAACAGACGATTCCGGCGCGCCGGCTCAGGGCACATCGGGGCAATTTCCTCACTGCCTCAGGAGTGATAGCATAGGCGCCTCACTGTTAAGGAAAAACGCATGCATCCCGCCGCCCTCGCTGAACCACTTTCTGCTGCACATTCACTTCCTGAAGCGTCCGATCGCTTACAGCAGGTCCTGGCAATCTATTCGGTTCGTGATCTTACGGCCCGCCTGCAGCAGGCGGGTTTCTCCCGCTGGAGCCCTGCGCTCCTGAACCGGATCCGCCAGGGCAAACCCGCCGTGCCGCCGCTTAGTGAAGCCGAACAGCTTCTGCTGCAGGACCTGCTGCCGGCCCGGCCCGCCCATTATGATAATCCTGAATTTCGCTTTATCGATCTCTTTGCCGGGATTGGCGGCATTCGCAAAGGATTTGAGGCGATAGGCGGCAAGTGTGTCTTCACCAGTGAATGGAACAAAGAGGCGGTTCGCACTTATAAAGCTAACCACTACAGCGATCCGCTGGAGCATCACTTCAATACCGATATCCGTGAGGTCACGCAGCCAGCGGGCCTGAGCGACGATGAGGCGATCTATCGCGCTATCGATGCTGCCATCCCCGATCATCAGGTGCTGCTGGCGGGCTTTCCCTGCCAGCCCTTCTCACTGGCGGGTGTCAGCAAAAAGAATGCGCTGGGCCGCGCACACGGGTTTGAATGCCAGGTGCAGGGGACGCTGTTTTTCGACGTGGCGCGCATCCTCGCCGCGAAGAAACCGCCCTTTTTCGTGCTGGAGAATGTGAAGAATCTCAAGAGCCACGATAAGGGCCGCACCTTCGCCATTATCATGGAGACGCTGGATGAACTGGGCTATGACGTCGCGGATGCCGGTGACACCAGCCCGGATGCCAAAGTGATCGATGCGCGTCATTTCCTGCCGCAGCATCGCGAAAGGATTGTGCTGGTCGGGATCCGCCGTGACCTGAAAAAACAGGATTTCACGCTGCGCGATATCCGCCGCTTCTTCCCGGCTCAGGTCCCTCCGCTGCAGAGCCTGCTGGAGAGCGACCCGGATGACAAATATATCCTCTCGCCGGTGCTCTGGCGCTATCTCTATCAGTATGCGAAAAAGCATAAGGCGAAAGGCAATGGCTTCGGTTTTGGCCTCAACGATCCGCGTAATCCGCACTGCTGCGTGCGCACCCTGTCGGCGCGCTACTATAAAGATGGCTCGGAGATCCTGATTGACCGCGGCTGGGACAGCGCACTGGGGGAAGCGGAGTTTCACGATGCCGCAAACATGGCGCGCAGACCGCGCCGTTTGTCACCACGCGAATGTGCGCGGCTGATGGGCTTTGATGTACCGGGCCACGACCCGTTCCGCATCCCGGTCTCAGACACGCAGGCTTACAAGCAGTTTGGTAACTCGGTGGTGGTCCCGGTGTTCGCCGCGGTGGCGCAGCTGCTGCTGCCCCATATCCGTCAGCTGAAATCCTGATTCCTGAAAAGAAAAACCCACCTAATGATGCAGGCCCAGACAAAGCGAGTTCAACAGCAACGAATAAGCTCAACGCGCAGGGAACAGGATCAGAAGAGGAAAGCGTCCCGCGCCAGGGATGGCGCGGGCCGAGCGTGTCAGGGATGACGGTTTTTGCGTCTTTCCGATCTGACCCTGTTCTCTTCGCAGGCACAGTCTCACCACAAAACAGTCCAGCCTGATGCAAAAAAAACCCGTCTGGCGACGGGTTTCATGTTTATTTCTTCTTCTTGCTCTGCTTTTTCAGCAGCAACCGTATCTGTTTCAGTTCGCTGGCACTTAATCCATCGGCCTGTGCATCAGAAGCGGCTGAGGCTTCCGCCGCCGCTTCGGTAGTGTCCTGATTATCAATCGCCGGATGCGGATGCGTTTCCAGACTGGCCTGCAACCGCTGCACAATCTCCTGACTCATGGAAATCTGGTTTTCCAGCGCCAGCTGTTTAATCGTTTCTTTTAATTCAGGATCAATTTTAATCGTTAAATTAACAGTTTCGGTCATCAGGCAGCTCCTTTTTTGTTATTGCTGACACGCTACCGGATGACCGTTTCGATTAACATACTGTCATAAAAATTTAATATTCACTGCGCAGCGGCGTGAAATCCCGCAGTACGGCCTCGTCCATTCCCACCAGATTACCCTGAAGCTCTGCATAGAGTTTCGCCATGTAGCGCACCAGGAAATCTGCGTTATGTTCAGCCAGCATCCGCCCCACTTCCGTGTGCATCGTTTCCGGCAGGCGCAGCAGTTTTTTCTGGAAATGATCCAGCGTCCACAGCGCATCATTCAGTTCGCGATCTTTTGCCAGCGGGTCCTGACTGTCGAACAGCGGACGGTTCAGGGCCCCGGCGGTATAGAAAACCCGAGCCAGCCCGATGGCGCCCAGCGATTCCAGCCGGTCAGCATCCTGAACGATTTTCGCTTCCAGCGTCTGAGGCGGGATACCGGCGCTGAAACTGTGGGTTTTCACAGCGTGCATCACCGCCTCTATCTTTTCAGCCGGAAAATCGAGGAAATCCTGCTGCAGAATGCGCTGGGTTTCCGTGGCGGCATAGGTGGAGGCCAGATGACGTTCCGGATGATTCTTCGGCAGATTGACCACGTCGTGAAAATAGCAGGCGGTGAGCACCACCAGCGGATCAGCGGGAGTACCGTTCAGGATACGCTGTGCGCTCATCCAGACACGGCGCAGATGGGCGATATCGTGCGCGCCGTCGTCATGGATCCAGTTCGCCTGAAACCAGCTTTCATAACGGGATTGCCAGAGTGTAAGTGACATAGTCTATCTCCCTGTGGTGATCGACAGCAGATTATCTGTCGTGATCGGTGCGCGAACGTCAGGCCATCATAGCGACTGGCTAATGACATTTTTTTTACAGAGCGGTTGATAAGAGCGGGGCTGCCAGCAATTTCCGGCAGAAAAATGAGATCTGGATCATCTGTATAGCATCTCTGTCAGACAATAACCGCAATTTCATCGGTTTTCAGCCTTTCCTTAATAAATTGTGGCTAAGAAGATTAGTTTAACGGGGGTAATGTTTAATCTGAACAGGATAGCCTTGCCAGAGGGTGCGGAAGAGGCTTTTGTCACGTCATTATTTGTAAAAGTGTGGCCGCTGACAGGGGAAAAAATCTGAAAAGGTTCCCATTTTTACCGTTATAACGTACTGTATCCCGGCTATTCGTCGTCTGGCGAAGGTTGCATGATAAGCTCTGGTGCACTTTTTGCATTTTGCGGAATACTGACTACCTCTGTGACAATTTTAAAGTGACTGTCAGGCGACAAATTATTAAGCAAAATGATTTAAAGCTTTTATGATAGTTATGAGATGTGAAGCAAATGGACGTATACAGCAGTAACCGGGTTTTACTAATAACAAGAGGTATTCCATGAAAGAACGGCCGATTCTTTTTTCCGAACAGCGTGTCCGTGCCCTGTTGGTTGGCCAGCAAACGCAAACCCGGCGCATTATGAAAACTCAGGCTTTTGGTCCGGGTCAGGATCATCATGAAGGCGTACACGCTTTTGATGTCAGTGCGAATCATCTGCACGGCTATAAACTGATGTCGATGAGCGACATCAGCTATCACTGCCCTTATGGTAAACCGGGTGATCTGCTGTGGGTACGTGAAACCTGGCGCGGTCCGATGGTGCCGGAGAACGATCTGGCCGAATATGAGCGTGACCCGACTCCGTTCCGCCTGCCGGAATATTGTCAGTACCGCGCCGACAGCAATGAGCTGGGCCAGCACGCGATGAGCACCCCGGAAGCGGAAGAGTTTGGCTGGCAGACCGCCATCCACATGCCGCGCTGGGCCAGCCGCATCAATCTGGAGATCACCGGCGTTCGCGCTGAGAAGATTCAGGATATCAGCGAAGATGACATTATGGCGGAGGGCGTACAGACCGATTCGCACTTCCTCAATAACTTCTTCACCATGAACGTGAACTCAGAGTCGCCGAAAGAGGCCTATCGCAAAGCCTGGCAAAAACAGTATGGCGCGACCAGCTGGGAAGTGAATCCCTGGGTCTGGGTGATTGAGTTTCAGCGGGTGGGTCGCAACTAGCCCTTCAGCCCTGCGCTTTGCGGGCTGTATCACAGACAACGGCCGCGCTAACGGGTTGAATAGACAGCCCTCAGGCCTGCAGCCGGATCAAAGGTGCCAGCATTCGATGCTGGCATTTTTATATCTGGCGCGTCAGGATAGCGAAAGAGTCCGGTTCTGTGCAGGAGTTGCGATGTTTAAATGGCCCTGGAAAACGCAAAACGACACCCTTCTGGCTGCGCTGCCCTGGCAGCAGGGGCTGGCCCAGCCTATCTTCAGCCTGCTCAGTGAAGACGAACAGCAGGCGCTTACAGCGCTGGCGCAACGCTTCCTGCAACAGAAGAAGCTGGTGCCGCTGGAAGGAACAGCGCTGGATGAACTGCGCAGCGTGCGCATCGCCCTGCTCTTCTCTCTGCCGGTGCTGAAACTGGGTCTGGAGTGGCTGGACGGTTTTCATGATGTGCTGATCTATCCAGAGCCGTTTAAGGTGGACGATCAGTGGCAGGATGAGGATGGGCTGGTTCACAGTGCGCCTGCCGTTCACGCCGGTCAGAGCTGGACGCAGGGGCCGGTGGTGCTTAACTGGCTCGATATTCAGGACTCTTTCGATCTCTCTGGCTTCAATCTGGTGATCCACGAAGTCGCCCACAAACTTGATGCGCGCGGCAGTGGCTACACCAGCGGTGTGCCGGTGATCCCGCTGCGCGACGTGGCGCAATGGGAAAAGGATTTACATGCTGCGATGGCGGAGATAGAGAGTGAAGTCGAGCTGGTCGGAGAACAGGCGGCGACTATCGATCCCTACGCCGCCAGCGACCCGGCTGAGTGCTTCGCCGTACTCTCCGAATACTTTTTTACCGCCCCGGTTCTGCTGGCTGAGCGCTTTCCGGCCATGTATCAGCATCTGCGTCAGTTCTATCAGCAGGATCCCCTGAGCCGAATCGCCACTGACAGCGTACAAATTGCTTAAATCGCGATCGCTTTGTGTTAATCCTAGCCAGTTGAATGATAATGTATTTTTTGCTGTTGACACCTCGGGGCGACCCCGTTAATATTCGCCTCGTTCCAACGATTCCTCTGTAGTTCAGTCGGTAGAACGGCGGACTGTTAATCCGTATGTCACTGGTTCGAGTCCAGTCAGAGGAGCCAGATTAGAAAAAGCAGCTATCTCCGGATAGCTGCTTTTTTGCTTTTCAGATACCCCATTTTTTGTTCACCTCAACAGCCCTGTTCTCTCGCAACGCTGACTAAACCAGAACACCGTAAATGCTCTCTGCCCTGTCAGAAATCCTGTGTCACTGTAAGCGGCAAATAAATACCAGCAGGCCACGCTCTGTGAACTGCTGGCTGCTGATTATTCCGGAATAATCAACACCTGACCTGGCACGATGTTATCCGGATTGCTGAGAATATTTTTGTTGGCCTCGAAGATTTTCATACAATGAGAGGCATCGCTGTAGAATGCTTTTGCAATGGCGCTGAGCGTGTCACCGGATTTTACCGTGTAGGTTCGCTTGCCTGCTGCGGTGATATCAGGCTTATTTTCAACATTCTTATTATCGGTATTTAACAACTCCTCACCTATATTTTTAATACTATCCAGAATGCTCATAATTCTTCTCCCGTTGTTTCCGGTACGTTTAATTTAATTAAGAAAATATCATTGCCAGATAAAAGGCAGGCGGCGTACGATACACCCGCTCTTAATTGACGAATTAAACCACAGTTAAACGCTGATAGGATTAATAAAAAATAAAGGATGCAGGAAATGGGTCTATTGTCATGGGTAGTATTTGGGTTGCTGGCCGGCATCATCGCCAGATGTATTATGCCGGGTAAGGAACATATGGGTATTTTCATGACCATGATACTCGGTATTGTGGGTGCGTTGACTGGCGGGTTAGTCAGCACCTTTCTGGGCTTTGGCAAGGTCAGCGGTTTCAATATATACAGCATTGCTATTGCGACAGCGGGATCAGTGATCGTGTTGTTCATCATTCATAAAATCAGAGCCTGCAGGCAGTCTTGATATATTTTAAATCGGGGATTAACGGAATGGTTTTACTGGACCAGGTGCTGGCCATGTGCGGCCTGAATAATCAGACCAGTCAGGAAGTGAAAGGTGTGCTGGAGTGGGTTGAGCAGCAAGGCGGTTTACACGCGATTGTGAACCATCTTCAGAGTGGTGAGTACAGTGAGGTAGTGAACTCCTGGCTCGGCGATGAGGAGAATGTTGCCCTGAGCCGTGACATGGTGCAGAAGATGATTCACTCAGAAGCGATTGAACAGCTCGCTTCACGCCTGGGTATCAACACCGATGATGCACTGAATCTGCTGGTCAAATATCTGCCACAGCTGGTGGACAAGGCTTCAGCGGAAGGTGTCGTTAATAAAAAATTCGACGTGACCGGTGTGATTAGCCAGTTGATGCACTGAGGATGAGGTAAAAGGAAGATAAAAGCCTGTTGCGAAAGTATGAGGCTTTTATCTTTTTAAATAAGTCAGGATGAATTAAGACAATTACTGAAAACCCTGCTAAAGGTTGATGAAAGGGATTCATTTATTTTTATAACAAATGCAAAGAATTATTATCTTATCCTTCACTCTCTGTCAGACGAAATCTATAAATTATTTTACTACCCACCTGAATGATACTGCTTTTTCCTACCTTTTGGTCAGGCACATAATAATATTTAGTTTAGGAAATAATTAAGGCTGACACGCATCATAATCAGAGATATGCATGCCCAAAACCGCCGCCAGCAGATCACGGTCGCATGATTACGCAGCAGGATGCCGGGCTAATAAAGGCCAGACGAACCCGAGGCCACAACTGAACATTTAAGGTCGCTCACTGGAAGCGCTGGGCTTTACGACCGGGCAGAAGATCGAAGCGATCACCGGGCCGGGACAGTTGATCATCCGGCTGACGAATGAAGGATAACCTACTCGTCCACAAAGTAAAAACCCGGCAATAAGGCCGGGATTCGCGCATATCACTTAGGATTTGAAGGCGAGAACGGTTTCTCTTTCGACATGAGACATTGCCCTATGCCAATAATAACCCCACATCCGATTGATATTTCAGCTCCTCTAATCAAATCATTTCGATAAAAATCAAAATCACCTAATAAAAAATAGGATGCTAGAGATATAAGTATTCGACCACCTACAAGAATAATGAAAAGGCCCACTGTCCATGAAGAAATCAATAATAATAAGAGTTTAATTTTCTTATTTTGTATCACTCTTTTTCTCCAATTTCTGCTGAACTTTTTCAGCCAGGTTCTGTGCGGAACTTCCAAGATATTCAGAACCAGCAGACTCAGCTACTGCTCCTGTTATTTTAGGTAGAGTAAATTGAGGAATTATGGTTTGCAGTTTATCTACACCCTTACCTATAGTTGCACCACCAAGGGTTCCTAAACCTGCTCCAATCATCGGCGCTGCGGCATCTTTTCCCTGCAAGCCAGCTCCCACATACGCTCCTGTAATACTCGCTACTTCCGTAAACCAGAACCCTTTACCTTGAGTTAATCCGCTGATACCTGTGGCGATAAGTGCATCAGTTGCACTGAACGATTCCCCACTGTTTAACTGATTAAACACATTAGCCGCACCGCCGATAGCACCTGCACCGATGACACTGCCCGTGGTTACTGTTGCTGGCAAAAGAAAAGGCGCTACAATTCATTATATTATTAAAGCACTAACGTCATAACGCCTATCATGAATAATGTAAGGCTCTGGAACATCTCCCAAAATGTTCGCCATGTTTTGCCATTCTGTCGGATTGAGATGTTTCGCAATACAATCCCTGCGAAGGTTAACTGGCTGAACCGTCAGATAAAATCCTAGCATTCAGGCCGGCATCCCTATTCGTCAATTAATCATCAGACTAGCTCTGCATAAGAGATGATTTTGATCAAATTGTAGATGTAACGCATAACTTTCTTTTTCGTATTTTACCCAGCGATTGATATAACCCAAAAGCATATCCATTTTCCCACCACCTTCACAGGAAGGAACACCCAAAACTTTTTTTACAGACTTTTCATCCCATCCTAAACCTATACCTGAAAGCAGTTCTCCTTTGAAAATTTCATAACCTTCGTGATTGTAAAAATAAAAATGAACATGACTTACCAAGCTTTTTCTAAATCCAATCTCAATTCCCGAAAGTGTATACTTAAAGTATTTTGTATATCCGACAGGATCATTATACCCAATAGGATCTTCAGATAAAATAGGAGCCTCGCCAATAGAAGCATTCAGCTCTAAGAACGCCCTTGATTTTTCACCCTTACCAAGAGCATCAATAAATTTAATCCATTCAGTCATTACTTAGTTACCCCTATTTTTTTGTTTCTTTCTTTGATTTTTCTTATTGCATCATCGACCAGCTCAGAATCATAGCCTCTATCCAGCATATTTTTTCTCAATGCATCAGTATCACGGCATTCTGCCCCACATAGATCCATTGCATCATTTTTAACTTGAGTGGCATTATTTTTTCCACCATAGGTAGGGCCAGCCTGATGAACATCTTTAGGTACTTCAACTGCTGTAGCATTTTGATAAAGATTTTTCGTTTCTGCCTCAGTAAGCGGACGACCAAGCTCCATCTCTTTGGATTTTTTAATTGCAGCAAATGATGGGATATGATCATGCTCTAATCCATCGCCAACTACTGAACGATCTTTTAGCTCTTTATATGATCCAACATCTAATGGTTTAACTGCCTGAATCTCATCACTGGCTTTATTAATCAGCTTCGACGCTTCAGCAACATTCCCTTTTTTCAGCGCCGCTTCCGCAGCCTTAATCACTTTACCAGCCGCATCACCTGCGCCGGGGATAATACCTATCGCAGCCGCCAAATAATCCAGTGCCGACTGCGCTTCCGCAAAGCTTTTAATATCACCCACAACAGGTACAAAATCAACGCCCAGCGAAGCAGTTCCTTTCAGCGCTTCACGCCGTTCCGTATACATCTGCACCGAGCAGGCTTCGGCGCTCATGCCGCTGCAGTTTGCCTTCTTATAACGTTCGTTCTCGGCCTCAACGTACTCACCGGCCTTCTGCTCCAGCGTTTTTCCTTCAGCTTGTGCCTGCGCAATATCACTCAGCGCATTATTCTCAACCGCATTCTTTCCAGCAACCGCCCCCTGAATCCCGCCCTCTATAGAACCGGATGCCACTCCTGCCGACAGTTGTGCTGCCAGCTGACTGAGCGCGCTGACAACCTGCTTCTCATCCTGCGTCAGGTCGCTGGCCTGCTTGCCAGGATACATCGTGCGGAGGATAGCGCGGGCCATAAGCTCGCCACCTGCCGCACCAGCTGCTCCCGCAGATGCATTGTTGCCCGCCAGCTGCGCAAGTACAGCGCCCGCTACCGCATGCGCCATAGTGTTAGCCAGAACGTTAGTCTGTTCCTGTCCGTTAACAAATGTGCTGGTAGCGTGCTTGATTTTATTGGCGATATAAGGCGCCATTCCACCTGCTGCGGCTGATCCCAGATTGCCTGCGCCCAGCCCGCCCAGCACGCCTGTCACCGCTGCCGCCGCCATGGAATAGCTGCCACCAATGCCCCACGTCTCTGCAACAGCCTTGTAGCCCGCATCCTGAACAATCAGATCGTTTAACGCAGCCTGAGATAAACTGGCATTTTGCGGATTTGCTTTCAGCAGCCTTTCTTTGGCCTCGTCCTTAGCTGCCTGCATCTTGTCGCTGCTGACATCGCTTGCAACACGCTGACCCAGTTCCTGAATTCCCTGTGCGAACTCCAGTTTGCGGGCCACCTTATCCTTGTCAAATATCTTGTCGATATGGCCGTTGGCGTTATCTGTATCTCTGCTCAGGTCTGCGACACTCTGCGTCTGCTCCTGACTGTTACGCACCGTGATGGTGCCATCCGCTACGGCTGAACGGGTGGTACCGGACGCACTGGCATGGCTATTGGCAGAGGTCGGGATCGCACCGCCTGACATTTGATGATTTTCATTACCGCCACCCATACTGATTGATGAACTGCTGGCTTTATAAGATGCGTGGTTGTCGATGTCTGACCAGCCCAGCGTGCCGGTAGAGAGTGCATTGTTCGCGGATTGCGCGGTAGAGGCGATCACCGCGCCATTAAGTTGAGTGTGGTTACCCACATAAACGTCATACCCCCCGTTACCGGCAAACAGGCCGCTCTGATCGCCCACGCTCGCGTACTCACTGTTCACTTTACTCTGGCTCAGACTCAGGCCAGCCGAGCCGGTCATGCTGCCGAACGTAAAGCTGAAGCCACCGCTGGCGCTCTGCTGTTTGCTTTGATAATCATCGGTATCCTGCAGGCTGGTCATCGTCAGATCATGACCAACATCAGCAATAATTCGGTTACCCAGCGCCTGCGCGCCAGACAACACGGTATCGTTGCCGCTGCTCAGGGTGAGGTCATTGCTGGCGTTCACACGGCTGTTGACGTAATCGGTGGTTTTGCCGTTCTCCTTGCCGCTGGCCATAAAGCCGCTGGCCTGCACACCGATGCCTGTCTCTTGACCTATCGCGATATGGATACCGCCACTCCAGCCAGAAGCTTTATTGCTGCTCTTCTGTTCTGTGTTATTGGTTGCCGCAGTGAGGTTGAGATCGTGCGCCGCAGCAAGCGTGACATTTTTGCCGGTAATGCCGCTGCCAGAGAGCGTAATATCACCGCTGCTGCCGTTGGCACCGGTCGCCACCACGGCAATGTTGCCGCCGCCATTGAGTGAGCTCCCTTTAACGGCATTGGCGTTATATTCCGATGAGGATTTACTCTTACTCGCGCCGACACTGAGCTCAATTTTAATCCCTGCTTCGCTCATATTACCGTTTGCCAGAGCCTGACCAGACTGCATGGCTTTTCCGCCAGACATCGCCCAGCCACTTTCCAGAGCTTTTACCGCGCCCAGGGCTTTAAGGCGATCGTCGCCCGCCTCACTGGCCGATTTTGCCTGTTCTCCAAGGCTTAATAAGGCATCGGTGATCGGGCTGGTCAGCTGCAGTGTTAAGCCACTTTTCTTCTGTTCATACACCTGACGACGACTGACAAGATCGTTGCCAGGATCAATATTCACAGAGCCACCGACCACGCTGATATCTTTTTTAGCGATAACATCAGAACCAGCGATGTGTGCATTGTTACCGGCAATCAGGGTGACACTGCCGCCAGTGCTGCCTACAGCACTGGCACTCTGACTTTGTGTGGTACCGTCGCGATTAAGTTGCTGACGAGTGGAAGCACTGCCGAACGTCACACCAATACTGCCGCCGCTCATCATGCCGCTCTTTTTGGTTTCTTTCAGGCTATAGCTATGCTGCTCTTCAGTTGCCGCTGTAACCGCAAGATCACGCCCTGCCTTCAACGCAACGCTGTTATCGCCAACCACGCTGGAACCGGTTACGGCCACATCGCGTCCAGCGACAATCGCGATATTGTTGCCACTCAACGCCGAAGATTGTTCAGTCGTCGAAGAGTTCTCATGAACCGTGTGCGTGGTCTTTTTAGAGAAAAGCTTTTTCTTAACTTTTGTCTCTTCGTCGTAGTGATAATCGCTTTCGGTTGCCGTGCTAATCGTCACATCCCGCCCTGCCTGGACGGCAAGATCGTCGCGGGCATCGACTCTCGCGGCTTCAGCGACCACGTCACGGCCCGCTTTAACCGCCGTACTCCCGCCACTCGCAATTTCCGTGCCCTGCTGGCGTACCGACTCATTAATCTCAACCTTCTTACCGGCTTTATAGCTATTGCCAGAACTGGTTTCCGCCGCCAGCAGATTGACGTCACGTCCCGCCTGTATGGTGACGTCTTTGTCTGCAGCAATGCCTGCTGCCTGGCTATTGAGATCGCGTCCGGCCTGGAGTGCTAAATCACCGCCACTGGTCAGCGTCGTGCGATCCAGACCGGTTGAATGGGTTTCACGTTTGCCCTTCACCTCATTCTGGCTGCTGGTCGCGCTGTTGAGATTAAGATCGTTACCGGCATTGAGTGCGGCATCGCCTCCTGCATTCAGGGCGCTGGCGGTGATGGTCAAATCATTACCCGCCTTAATATTCATTGCGCCAGCTGATTCAACTCTCGAAGCGACGGAGGTTCTGCTGATGTAACTAAGCCACCCATTATCAAAAGTAGTATTAATAACGTTAGCTCCAATCGACACATCGCCAGCCGCATTAATCAATGCATCGCCTCCGGATTGAAGTGATGCACCACGATTCACAATATTTTTACCGGCGTTGAGGATCAGGTTATCGATCGAATTGATGGTCGCCTTTTCGCCTTGTTCATCGAATAGGGAACGGCTCAACGTTGAGCTGTTATCATTTTGCGTGAGCTGCGTAATATTATCGATGTTGCCGCTGATACTTTCGAGCTCAACCCGCTTACCACTTATTGCTGAGCCAATATTATTAATATTATTGAGGGCGCTGATTTTTAGATCATCACCGGCCTTGATGAGGGCGTGGTTAAGATTATCAACGCCATTCTGACTATTAAGCGTCATGGCATTTTTTGCCAGCAGAGTACTGGCGCTATTACTTACCTGACCTGCATCAACGGTGACGGTTTTACCGGCGATCACACTGCCATTATTGATGGTGGTATCATTCGCAACCAGGTAAAGCTTCGGCACCAGCACAGTTTCACCATTGATCGTCGCCGCTTCCCACCAGAGAATACTGTGATCCAATGAGGCTATCTGCCCTGCAGACAGCGTTACGCCACTTTTTAATCCCAGAGATTGCTGCGCGACTGCAGCGTTATCCATCAGATAGCGCATCTGCTCAAGATCGGAGCCAAGATTGTTGATATAGCGATTTCCAGTCTGGCTAAGTACGCTATTACTGACATAGCGCGTATCAAATGCGGCATCACCCAGCAGACGATAGTCATATTCCGGTTTGAGATTAAGCCTGTTCAGTAAATATGATGATCCCAGGAACGTGTTTTGATCTGTCCAGACCGCTGACGTTTCTATCGGCGCTTGTGAAGCTTGCTTCCCTAATAGCTGGTTAAGCTCGTTAAATACAGTTTTGTCGGGTTTACCTAACTCGTTTAACTTTGGGTTAACAACAATCAGATAAGGGCTTTTTATGTCCTTTGAGACAATAAAATAGCCGTCGCTTCCCTGGGGCAAGGGATAGGCACTGATATCAACCTGGGTCAGTGATGGCTTTCCTGCTTGTTGTCGTAAAAGATCGAAGGGCGTCTTACCCAGAGCTTCTCTTTCCCTGATTTCAGCAGGGTGAAGTGGGTCGGCAGAATAATTGCTCAGGCCCGTCTGCGACAAATTTGCGGCATCCAGGCCGGTCGCGCCGTTAATCTGCTGTAAAGCACTGGCGACCTGGTCTCGCCAGTCGGGGCCCCCTACGCTAACCGAAGTGACGATAACAGCGGCAAGAGGGCTTTGCGCGCCGCTTATGGATTGTTGTACAAGCGTATTGAGTCCGGGACGCGATAACGTTGGCGAGATGGACCCGCGAACGTCCTGAGACTCGCTATTATTAATAATGTTATTGAACTGAAGGTTAAGGTTGCCGTTGGCCTGAACAACGCCACGAATTGTTGCGGCCTGCTCGGTGCGATAAGTCTCGGTGGCGACATAGGTTACTCTGTCTTCTAACTCTGCCGCCTGCCCCTTATATATATATTTACCTGCGCCGTTGGGTTTTAAATCATCGATATTATCGGTCAGCAACGTGCTGTTACTGTTTTTGACCGAGTCGTAATTACTATAGCTGGGCGATGGCTTGAAAATACGCCACACCGCCTGCGTACCTGATAAATAAGACTGGTTATTTAACCTGTCACCGCTCAGTGATAAATTTTGTCCGGCAAGGATATAGCTGCCCAGATTGTCCAGCGTACTGGCCCGCCCTGTCAGATCTCTTCCGGCGGCTATTCTTCCTGCCTGCCCCGTTACACGCGTGCTTGACGTCGTTCTGGCGACGAGTATTTCTTTGTTCTTATCCAGACTGGCCGGGATAGGTTTAATATCCCAGATCCAGGCAATAAAGGGTGGCGCGGGTGAAAGTGGGTGTTCAGTAAAGTAGTATTTCAGTTCGCCTCGTTCAAACAGGGTCAGAGGAAGTTCAACCGTACCCGGCGCAACTGAGCCATAGCTATTGGTGACATTTTCGGTAGTAGTTTCACCTGCGGTAATTGATTCCCACTGGTTCAGCAGATGTCCCGTATTAATCGTGATATCGCCGTGCTGCGTTTCGATGGTGCCGGAGGTATTAATTACTTCGCCGTTGGCATTCCCCGCCGCGTCACCCTGAAGCCACATACTGCCGCCTGCCAGCATATCGGCACGCTGGTTACGAATGCTGTTGGCAAACAGAGAAAGGTTACCGCCCGCATAGAGCAGCGCGGTGTTAACGATACTGCCTGGTGCGCTGAGCATTAGATTGCCAGCAGTCCCGGTGAACCCGTCCAGCGTGATATCGCTGCGGCTGGCCAGGTTGATGTTACCGCCGCCCTGCAGCGTGCCATTTCCGTTCATGGCGATGCGATTGCCGCTTAACGCACTGTCACCGGAACCGGTAGTGAGCTGACCATTATTGGTGAGATCGCCGCCTGCACTCAGCGTCAGCGCCCCGCCCTGCATCGTGCCCTGGTTATCTATCGCGCCGTTACTGCTGACGGTGAGTCGCCCGCCTGCCGCCAGCACATCGCGACCGGTAAAGCCATTGGCGATGTCCAGCGTGGCGTTACCCAGCGCCACCACCTGACCGCGCTGATCAAAGCCGTTGCTGTGAACCAGCAGATCGCCACCGCTGAACAGGCGACCGCTGCCCGGCTGGCCCACCTGAGCAGCCATCACGCTCAGCCGGTTGTTACCCAGCAGCGTTCCGCTGTTGTTGACCTGCTGATAATTGACCTCAAGATTGCCGCCCTGGGCTGTGCCCTGATTGCTGAAGCCATTACCGGTCAGTGTGCCCTGGCCGTCGGCCAGCAGCGTGCCGTTATTGCTGGCATTGGTCGCATTGAGAATCAGCTGCGACGCCTGTAACCAGCCGTTGTTATTCAGCTGCGGCATATTCAGCGTCTGCGCACCACCCGAAAGCCACCGGCCATCGTTTTGCGTTAAACCGGTTAGGGTCGCCACACCGTTGCCGTTGCCCTGAATCAGGCCAGAGTTGAAGAGTTCCGGCCCGGTCAGCGTCAGGGTATTTTGCGTGATCAGGGAGCCGCTGCCGCCATTGGTAATGCGTCCGCCGGCATTAATCAGCAGATTGCTGTCACCCTGTAAGCGCCCGTTGTTATCAACTGCGCCTGAAGTGATCTGCAGGTCGCCGCCCTGCACGCGCCCGGCATTATTGAGCGAGGATGACTGAAGCGTTAACCTGCCTGCGCTGAGCAGCGTTTTATCCTGCTGCTGGGTCAGTGCGCCGTTCAGGCCCACCGTCAGCGCCTCGACACCGGTTACGGCACCGTTATTGTTTAACGTGTCGCCCCGCAGCGTCAGGTTACGGGCGATCCATTCGCCCTGATTGGCCAGCGTCAGAGCCTGCAGCGCCGCCGAGCCATTCGCCGAAATCTTACTGCCTGCGCCCGCATCAAGGCGATCGGACAGAATCAGCTGCAGCGCATCCGCACTCTGGATCGCGCCATTATTGGTCAGCTGCCGGGCATTCAGCAGGATCTGCTGTCCCTGCCAGCTGCCGTTATTCACCACGTCTCCGCCGTTGATGTTCAGCGTGCCCTGCGTCAGCAGCGATCCCCCCTGGTTATTCATTAACTGGCGTGCTGGCGCGGCCAGTGCTCTGAGCAGCATCCGCCCGCTGACCTGCGGCATCGCTGCAAAGGTTAATGCCTGCAGGCCGATCAGGCTGCCCTGATTAATGACGCTCGCGGGCGTAATGGTCAGGGTTTTACCCTGTACCGAACCGCGGTTATTCAGGACGGCACCATTCAGGGTCATCGCCCCTTCACCGAGCAGTGAACCGCTGTTGTTCAGCGTGTTGGCCGCGATCTGCGCCCTGCCCTGGCTCAGTAAAGCGCCGACGTTCTGCAGTTCGTTGCTGATGCTGACGATAAGATCCTTGCTGCCCAGCAGCGATCCCTGATGCAGCCAGTTGTCCGCGTTTACCGTTGTCTGCTCACCCTGCAGCACACCCTGAGTGGTGAGCTGGCCCGCGTTCAGCGTCAGCGCTCCACCGCTCAGCGTTTTGCCACCGGCCGATTGTGTGAGGTTATCAGCCTGTGCAGTCAGTGCCGTGCTGCCCTGCAGCAGACCGTCATTGTTCAGGCGGGTAGCCTGTAACACCAGCCGGTTCGCCATGATTTTGCCGCTGTTGCGCAGCGTGCTGGCGTTGAGTTCGCTATCACCCTGACTGACCAGCGTGCCGCTGTTCATCAGATCGCTGGCGACATGCCCCTGCAAAGCACGGATGCCAGTGATGCTGCCGTGATTGCTGAGCGAGTCCAGTGTGAAATCGAGTTGCTGACCCTGCCAGCTGCCATCATTGACTGCGCTGCCACCCTGGATAACCAGCCGATCGCCGCTCAGCAGTTGACCACCGTTGCCGTTGTGGAGCTGGGCGAACCGTAGATCCAGCAGCGTCTCGCCCTGCAGTAGCCCGCTATTTTCCAGCGTGTTGCCGCTGGCGCTGAGCTGCTTCGCCGCAATCTGCCCGCTGTTGCTGAGCGTCTGTGCATGCAGATCGGCCTGGCTGGCGCTGACGATCTCTCCTGTGCTGCTGTTACTCAGCGAATCGTTAATCTGAAGACCGAGGTTATCGCTTAACAGGCGTCCGCTGTTGCTGAGACGGTTGCTGTTGATTGCCAGCGCCCCGCTGACCTGCAGCAGGCCCTCATTATCCAGTTGATCGAGCGTCAGGGTCAGCGGTCCCCCGGCGATCAACTGGCCGTCATGGAGGTTATGGAGTTGCTGATGATCGAGCGTTAAGCTGCTGTTGCCCTGCAGCAGCCCGGCGTTGCTAAGGGTGGGTGAATGCAGGCTGAGGTTATTCGCCGCCAGCGTTCCCGTGTTATCAATGGCTGTGCCCTGCAGATTCATCTGCTGCTGGCTGAGCAGACTGCCGCTGTTAGTCAGCGCACCATTGACCATGGCGGTTAACGCTTTGCCGGCGCGGACATTGCCGCCGTTCTGCACCCTATCGGCGTTGAGTACCATCTCATCGGCCTGCATGGCGCCGTGGTTATTCAGCGTCGCCACGTCTCCGGTGAGCGTGCCATCCGTGAGCAGCTGACCCCCCTGCTGATTGTCCAGCTGGCTGCCTTCCAGTGAAAGCTGACGATTACCCTGCAGCAGACCGCTGTTAATCATGTCACCGCGCAGCGTCACTACCTGGGCCATCAGCCAGCCGCTGTTGTCAGTGTGGTCAGCCTTCAGCCCGATGCCCTGCTGCCCCAGAATTTTTCCGCTATTTTCCAGCGTACTGCTTTGCAGATCGGCATCGGTCTCGCTCAGCGCATTGCCGCTGTTCTGCCAGCGGCTGGTCTGAACGGTAAGCTGTTTGCCCTGCAGCAGTCCGCTGTTGTCCAGGGTCTGCTGTTTCACGCTCAGCTGCCCTGCGCTGAGTAGCGTGCCGCTGTTGGTTAACCCGCTGCCCTGTAGCGAGAGAGTCCTGTTACCCTGCAGCGTGCCGCTGTTTTCCAGCATGCTGACGTCACTGTTCACTGCGCCGGCAGCGACTGTCCCCTGATTGTTCAGCGCATCACCCTGCAGGCGGATCTGGTCGTCCGCCAGCAATTTTCCGCTCGGCTGATTACTTACGCGTCTGAATGTGCTGCTCAGGCTGGCGGCGTTAATCTCGCCGCTGTTGTTCAGCTGGTCACCACTCAGCAGCAACGTTTTGCCGCTGGTGATCAGTCCGCTGTTACTGAGTTGTGGCATGCCAAGCGTAAAATCGTTGTCGGAGCTGATTGTGCCCGCAGCAAGATTATCCAGCTGTGTGGCCCTGATGGAGAGTAATCTGTTGCCCTGCAGCAGGCCGCCGTTGCTGATTTGCGCGGCGTTCAGCGTCAGTTCAGGCGCGGTTAATGACCCGCTATTACGCAGCTCTGCGCTGTTCAGAATAAGGGCGTTCTGACTGCTGATGGCTCCCTGATTTTCCAGCCAGCCACGGGCGGTCATCTGCGCGTCACCGCGGGCTGTGATGGAGCCATTCTGCTGCAGCGTATCGGCGTTAACCACGGCATCGCCGTTGCTGACCATTTCGCCGCTGTTTTTCAGGGCCGTAGTGTCAATCTGCAACCGCTGACTGACGATGTTGCCACTGTTACTGAGCGCGTCGGCGAGGTTAAGCGTTGCGTTACCCTGTACAGAGAGTGCACCGTCCTGATCCAGACGTTTCGCCGTCAGCGTGGTGTCACCGCTACTGATGACTTTTCCTTTGTTCGTCAGCGCACCGCTGTTGATATCAAGACGGCCCGCGCTCAGCTCCCCGCTGTTACTTAGCCGATCGGCCACGTTCAGCTGCACCCTTCCCTGAGAGGAGAGCGTTCCATCCTGCTGCAGGCTACCGGACGTGATATCCGCCTCCTGACTGCCCAGCAGGCTGCCGCTGTTGAGCAGCGAACCGCTGTGAATCGCCAGACTGCTGCCACTCAGTTCGCCACTGTTGTTCAGTTCTGAGGCAACATTCAGCTGGTTACGGTTAGTGGCGGACAGGATGCCGCGCTGCCTGACGTGACTGGCTGTGATCAGCGCGTCACCGGCGCTTAACAGCCTGCCGCTGTTATCAATCGTGTCGCCCTGAACGTTCAGGCTACCGCCGCTGATCTCCCCGCTGTTGTTCAGCGCACCGGTCACGTTAAGCTGATTTTTTCTGCTGGCTGAAAGAGTGCCGCGCTGCTGAAGAGTGTTCGCTGTGATTAGTGCATCACTGGCGCTTAACAGCCTGCCGCTGTTATCAATGGTATCGCCCTGAACGTTCAGACTGCTGCCGCTGATCTCCCCGCTATTACTCAGGTTGCCGGCAACGACTGTATTGGTGCCCTCAGAGAGCAGCATGCCCTGCTGCTGCAGGCTGTTGCTGCGGAGCTTCGCCTCGCCGTGGCTGGTCAGGCTGCCACGGTTAACCACCTGTGCGGCCTGGATATCCAGTTGCTTAGTTGCGGTCAGCTGCCCCTCATTCTGTAGCAGAGAGGAGGCGGAAAGCTGCATCCGGTCAGACGCATTGCCGCTGCTGTTTTTATCGATGCTCAGAGCGCCACTGCTGAGACGGGCGTTCTGGCCTGTGGTCAGGCTGCTGCCTTTAAGCGTTATCTGACCCTGACTGTTAAGGTCGAGCGACGCGTCGCTGCCGAGTTTTGCGCCTGTTAAGGCAATCTCCTGCTGTGCAGTCAGTGCGACGTTGCCACCCGCTTTATGCTCACCCTGCAGCGCAATGCTGCTGCCTCTGGCCGTCAGGTTACCGCTGGTCAGGCTGTTATTGACGCTCAGCCGCCCCTGCGCATCCAGCACCATATCGCCCTGACGGGCGTTCAGGTTGCCGAGATTAACACCGACCCCGTTTTCGCTGGAGACCAGATGAATGCGGTTTGCATACATCCCGCCCAGCGCACCGGTATCCACGGCGACTGACGGCGCAGCCCCTTCGCCCGCGACAGGTGTCACGCTGCCATCAGCACCGACCCGGTTTGCGCCCAGCGTGACATTGAGATCTCTGGCATGAATATCCGCGTTAATTTCTGTTGCGCGCGCGATGATCGAGACAGCGTCGGCCTGGCTGCCATCCAGCCCTTTACCCTCAACGGTGATGGCGCCTTTCGTCACTTCCAGCGACCGCAGATTCCCCTGCGCATCAAGCTGCGGTTTACCGGTGGTGAGTGTCACATCTGGCGTATTGATAAAGCCGCAGCCGTTACAGGTGATGCCGTAGGGGTTGGCGACCATCACATTGGCTGCTTTTCCCGCCACTTCGGTGTAGCCCTGAAGCTGCGAGCGGTTAGCTCCGACTACCTCGTTGATGATTGCCCGGGCTTCCTGCCCCGCTTTCAGATTCGGGTTGTTCTGGATGAGTCCACCCAGCTGCGTCTGCGTCAGCCGGCCGGTGGCGTTATTCAGGATCAGCCCTTCCTGGCCGACGTTGTAATTCTGGTACTGGTTGTGGGACAGGCCCGACGCATTAGGGGTCGCGATGTTAATGACCGGCACGCCATTTCCGGCGGCATCCACCTGCGTTCCCGGCGTTGCAGGCGTAATCACGGCTGAAAAAGCGGGCAGCAGAGGCTGAAATGCAATCAGCGAGCAGATGAGATAGCTCAGCAGACGACGCGGCAGTGAAATCGGTAATTGATCATCCATAATCAGGGCCTTTTTTTAGAAAACGAGTCCAATACGTGCGTAAACGCTGAGGCGATCGGGCGCCAGGTAGTCGGGATAGCTGACGGGAATGCTCAGCGACAGCTGCGTGGAGACATGGGCGTTGCGGGTACCCAGTCCCAGCGAACTGCCCCACAACGTGCCGGCGGCATAGCGATCCTGTCTGTCGCTCTGCAGCCATCCGCCATCCAGGGCCAGCGTGGAGCTGACTTCGCCAATCACTGGCAGCGTAAACAGCGTGTAGTTGAGTTCGTTGCGCAGGTAACCGCCGACATCGCCGGAGAGGTATTGCTCTTTGTAGCCGCGAACTGAGCTTTCACCGCCTATCGTCAGGCGTTCGCTACCGTAGAGGCGATCGGGCGACCACTGAGCGTACAGGCTGCTGAGCCACCACATTTTCTGCGTCAATGGTCGCTGATAGCTGCTGCTGACACTCCACTTGCGGAATTGCGCTTTGGGGAGATCGTCGCGTTTACCGCTGTCGCTTTCGGCATCGAACCACGGCATCCCGCGGCTCAGCATCGGATTAAAGGTTGCCACGCCGCCTGCCACTTTTTGCGTATGATTCACGCCGAGTTGCAGACTGGTGATTTTGCGGCTGCTGCTCTGAAGCAGTGTCTGATTCAGCCAGTTATGGCTGACATAGTGGCTGAGTCCGACCTGAACACCGGTTTTGATCTGTCCATTGCGGAACAGGACCCATGAACCGCTGAGACGGTTTGAGATGTTATCGCCGTTGCTGTACCAGTCGAAGCTGTTCGCGTTGAAGCGGCTGTGGTAGTTGCTCCAGCTATAGCTGTAATCCAGCAGCCCGTAGCCATAAGGCACGCTGACACCCGCCTGAAAATTCTGCGCGTCACGCCAGTCGCTGAACGCACTGCTGCGACCGCCGCTCACAAACCAGCGGTCGGCTAACCCCAGAAGATCGTTCCCCACCAGCGAGGCGGAAAGCTGGCCGACACCCGTGCTTCTCTGCCCGCTGTTATCCATATTCACTCCCAGCGTCAGCGGAAATTCAGGTTTACTGGTCAGATTAACGATGGAGTAGCCGGGCTTAGTCGATGGGATGATCTCAATCTGCACCGGCTCTGTGCGGAGGCGGTTGATTTGCTCCATGCCCTGTTCAATATCACGCAAATTTAAAATGCGACCGGCCAGGCCCGGAAAGGCCATTTTCAGCTGGTGTGAAGGGGCACCCTGCAAACGAATTTCTTCCAGCCTGCCTTCCAGCACCGTAATCGTTAACACTCCGCGGGAGAGGTTCTGTTCCGTCAGAAAAGCACGGCTGGTGATATAACCCCGCTGGACATACCAGTCCGATATTGCGCGTACCAGCTGGTTAATGCGTTCCAGCGTCAGACACTGATTGATATAAGGCGCGACCAGTTTCGCCTGCTGCGCTGGCGTGATTAAGGTGGCCTGTTGCAGGATAATCTGGCGAATATCAAAGCAGGGACCATCGACCTGCGCGGGCTTACTTTGAGGCAGTGTCACCTGATGTGACTGCGTTAACGCATCGCGCTGCTGCTGATCCTGTTGCAGACGCTGCTGCTGCTGATTCTGAATAACATCAAGGTCGCCGGGCGTGACCGGCGCCGCCATGACGTTGCTCATAAATACACTGGCTCCGAAAGCCAGCCACATCCCTGTCTGCGGCATTTTCATCGAAGGTTTAACAACGCTAATTGTAAGTTTTGTGTAAGGACAGGCGTGCAGATTAACACCTTAATAATCAGAAGTTCCTTATTGACTTAAAATAAAAACCTCTTGATGGCAAAAGTAAAACTGGCAGTGTAAAAACATTCGTTAAGCCAAATTTTCAATGCGCCTGAGACATTGTTTACAAAGCGTGTTTTTGCGAGTGTTAACGATATGAATGTAATCAGATGCGGATGTGAATCAATATCGACACAGGATGCCTGATTTATGTAACAGCGCTGAGGGTTAAGGAGGGATTAAATGTTGTTTCGCTCAGGGATAGGGGCGGAAGTCATTGCCGCTTATAGAACGCAAAAAGGCCCGCTCAGTAAGCGGGCCTTTAACCGGGAAGAGAACAACCGCTATTTTTCATGGTAGCGATGCACCGCCGGGTAATATTCCAGCCCATAGAGCTGGCTCAGCGGCAGCAGCAGTTCGACGTTAATATCGCGCCCGGCGTCTTCCGCTGCAGGGCCGCTCAGCAGCTGTTCAAACCAGGCTTTTAGTTTCTGTTTCATCTCAGACTCTCCGCATCAGTTGATGCCCTGAGTAAACCCGCTTATCCGCCGGATCTGAACCAAAAATTTCTGCACTGCTTATGCCGGAACTGGCATAACGCGCCCTGCCCGGCCAGCCACTAACCGGACACCGCCCCTTTACTGCGCGATGAGCGTAACCCAGTTAGCCCCTTTACCGGCGGGAGCTTCTGACACCCGTTTCAGCTCGCCGCTGGCGGGGTCGATGGCGTAGCTGCTTATCACTGCGCTTTTCTCTCCGCTGACGATCAGCCATTTTCCCTGTGCAGCAATCGCGATACTGCGCGGCTGTTTTTCCACCGGCCAGCTGCCGATCAGCGTTAACTCACCAGACGCTTTATCGACCCGGTAGCCGCTGACGGTGCTGGATGTCCGCTCGGTCACATAGATAAAGTGCCCGTCCGGCGTGATGTGAATGTCTGCCGCCCAGATACGTGGCGTGGGATCGCTGTAGCCCGCCGGGCGCTGCTCGCCGTGCTGCAGGTTATAGCGCTTCGCCACCGCATTCGGCCAGCGTTTCAACGCCGTCAGAGAGCCATCCGCCCCCCGCCGGAACTGGGTGATGGTGCCGCTCATCTCCGCGAGGTTATAGACAAAGCGATTATCCGGTGAGATCACCGAATGCCGCGCCCCGCTGTTTTTCTCGCCCTGAACGAACCCTTTACCCAGCGGGGTGATGACGCCATCGTCACTGAAGGCATACTGCAGCACCCGATCGGTGCCCAGGTTGCCGACGTACAGGGCGTGATTGCTGACGTCGGTGATCACGGAATGGGCGTGCGGCCCGGTCTTCACCTCGCCCGTGACCTGCTCCGTCACTCTGCCCTGGTTATCGATCCGGTTGCTGGTGACGATATCGCTGTCATAGGAGGCCGCCAGCAGAAAGTGACCGCGCCTGTCGGTGGTGATCCACGGAAAACTGGCCGCGACCGGTGTCACCGCCATTCTCTGCAGATCGCCATGCGGACGGGTCACGCGCCAGCTGACGATGGCGTAAGGTGGGCTGCGCAGTGCGCCATAGAGGTGCTGGCCATCCGGGCTGGCCGCCAGCGGCATAATCTTTCCCCCGGCGGGGGTCTCGCCGCGCCAGTGCAGGCTGCCAGTGGCCTCATTAAGCGTATAGCGGGAGACGGTGCCCGACTCCGCATTCGAAACATAAACAAAGGTCGTTGCCCATACTGACGGGCTACAGAGGAGCGGCAGAAGCGCCAGCGCCGTTTTAAAACGGTTCATAGAATCACCTTTCTGATTATCGGGTCCGGGCATCCGAATGACGATAGCCAGGCCGGGCGCGTCGCGCATTGTGCAACTGCCTGAACGGTAGCGTAAAAGTCTGGAGATGTGACGGCTGGGGTGTTTTACATCGGAAGCGCCACGCCTCCCCGCAGCGGAGAAGGCGTGAGCAGGCCGCTAACCGATTCTGGCGAGCATCTGACGATAGCGATCGAGCCACTTGCCGCTGTTGAGTCGCCACCAGAAGAAGACGCCGCGCACCGTCCAGTCAAGGAACATCCCCAGCCAGACGCCGGTGACGCCCATGCCCAGTTCAATGCCGAGCAGATAGCCCGCGACCACGCGCGCGCCCCACATACTGAACATCGACACGTACATGGTGTAACGCGCATCGCGTGCGCCCTTGAGTCCGGCGGGCAACACCCAGGAGGCGGCCCAGAGCGGCATGAACAGGGCATTGAGCCAGAGCAGGTGTTTCGTCACGTTTATCACCTCCGGATCGCTGGTGTAAAAGCGCGCCAGCAATCCGGCCAGCGGCACCGTCATCAGCGCTATCGCGCTCAGACAGATCGTCGCCAGCCAGAAAACATGCCGCACCTGGCGCTCCGCCTGAAACACCTGATTTTTACCCAGCCGGGTGCCGGTAATAATGGTCGATGCGGACCCCAGCGCATTGCCCGGCAGGTTGATCAGCGACGCCACCGAGAAGGCAATAAAGTTACCGGCAATCTCGCTGGTGCCCATCCCGGCGACAAAGACCTGGGTCAGCAGTTTACCGCCGTTGAACAACACCGACTCGATGCTGGCAGGCACGCCGATACCTAAAACTTCCATCAGGATGCTGCTGTTCCAGCGCCGGAAATAGCTCGACAGGGTGATTTTCAGGGAGGCGTTAAAGCCGATCATCAGCACGTAAATCACGGCGATTGCCCCGATATAACGGGTAATGGTCAGCCCCAGCCCGGCACCGATAAACCCTAAACCGTCCCAGGAGAAGCAGCCGTAGATCAGCACGCTACTGATGATGATGTTAAGGATATTCATGCCGCCGTTAATCAGCATCGGGATTTTGGTGTTGCCTGCGCCGCGCAGCGCCCCGCTGCCAATCAGGGTGATGGCGGCAGCCGGATAGCTCCAGGCGGAGGTCTGGAGGTAGCTCAGCGCCAGCGCTTTGACTTTGGGTTCGGCCGATCCCGCAATCGCATCAATAATCAGATGCCCCCAGAACTCGATGGCGATCACCAGCACGAAGGCGAGTATCGTCATCATGGCCAGCGACTGACGCGTGGCGGCGCGGGCGCGCTTGCCGTTGCGTTTAGCCAGGCTGAACGCCACCACCACCGTGGTGCCGAGATCGATGGCGGCAAAGAACGAGATGATCACCATGTTGAAGCTGTCGGCGAGGCCCACGCCCGCCATCGCCTCTTTGCCCAGCCAGCTGACCAGGAAGGTGCTCAGTACGCCCATCAACAGCACACAGGCGTTCTCGAAAAAGATAGGCACTGCTAATGGCGATATTTCACGCCAGTAGAGCGTGCGATAAGCGCGACGTTTCGGGTACCACGCCGTGCGCCTGATCGCCTGCATCACTGCTACGCCGGGATTTTGCAAAGGATTACCAAATCAGAAGAGACTGGACAGGAGTTCTAATGATGATAGTGGGCAGAGAAATATGCAAAGTCTTTCCGGGACAAATTAATCATCGTTACAAACTTTTTCGGGCTGTCACGGCATTTTCTGCCCCGTCGCCCTGCCCGCTGTAGCAATCCTGTTTATTTCCCCGACGTTACGAACGCACAGCGCGCGCCAGCGGGTACCCATCCTGCCCTCTTTTCGCCCTCATAATGCGGGCAGTGTAAACAATACCCCGGCCTGGATCGTGAAGATTTTCTTATGGGCTTTCAGCGCCGCTGACGGGCGCATCCGGCCACGCTGTTCAGATTATCCGCCGGGTTCGTGCAAAAAAAAGGCGATCACACATTCTTCACCAATCTCTGCAACAAACCCGCTAAGCTTGGGGCAAACTGCGGAAAAAAATGGAAGGAGAAACCATGCCGACATTACGGAAAAACCTGACCAGCCAGCAGGCGCTGGATGAACTTGAACGCCTTTACAGTGGCGCGGTCGATGCACTGCGTGCGGCGATTAAAACCTTTACCGAAAACGGCACGCTGCCCGATGCCGACGCCCGGGAGCAGGGACTGTTTGTTTACCCGGAGCTGCGCATCACCTGGCGCGGTGACGGCCCGCAGCAGAATCGCACGCGTGCCTGGGGACGCTTTACGCATACCGGCAGTTACAGCACCACCATTACCCGCCCGGCGTTGCTGCGCCACTACATTGCGGAACAGCTGGCGATGCTGGAGAAGGAGTACGAGCTGGAAATTGACGTGGTGCCTTCCCGCCAGGAGATCCCCTATCCCTACGTGATTGACGGCTCCGATCTCTCACTGGACCGCACCATGAGCGCCGGTATCGCACGCCACTTCCCGACCACCGAGCTGTCGCAGATTGGGGATGAGACCACCGACGGGCTGTTCCACGCGGACGCTCAGTTTCCGCTCTCCCACTTCGACGCGCTGCGCACCGATTTCTCGCTGGCCCGTCTGCGTCACTACACCGGCACCAGCGTGGAACATTTCCAGCCGTTTGTGCTGTTCACCAACTACACCCGTTATGTTGATGAGTTTGTCCGCTGGGCGATCGAGCAGGTGCGCGACCCGGAGACACCGTACGACAGCCTGGCCTGCGCCGGGGACGTGGTGCTGACGGCCGACACGGCCGACAGCGAGGCGATGCTCTCCGATCTGGCGTGGAAGAAGCACCAGATGCCCGCCTGGCATCTCACCTCACCCAACCGTCGCGGCATTACGCTGATTAACATCGGCGTTGGCCCGTCGAATGCCAAGACCATCTGCGATCATCTGGCGGTCATGCGCCCGCATGCCTGGCTGATGATTGGTCACTGCGGCGGTCTGCGCGAAAGTCAGCGGATTGGTGACTATGTGCTGGCACACGCCTATCTGCGCGACGACCACGTGCTCGACAGCGTACTGCCGCCTGACATCCCGGTGCCGAGCATCGCCGAGGTGCAGCGTGCACTGTATGACGCCACCAAAGCGGTGAGCAACATGCCGGGAGAAGAGGTCAAACAGCGGCTGCGTACCGGCACCGTGGTGACCACGGATGACCGCAACTGGGAGCTGCGCTACTCTGCGTCGGCGCTGCGTTTTAACCTGAGCCGCGCGGTGGCGGTCGATATGGAGAGCGCCACCATTGCCGCACAGGGATACCGGTTCCGGGTGCCTTACGGCACGCTGCTGTGCGTCTCCGATAAGCCGCTGCACGGTGAAATCAAGCTGCCGGGTCAGGCCAACCGCTTCTATGAAGGCGCGATTTCGGAGCATCTGCAGATTGGTATCCACGCGGTAGAACTGCTGCGCGCCGAGGGTGACAAGCTGCATTCGCGGAAGCTGCGGACGTTTAATGAGCCGCCTTTCCGGTAAGAGTTGCTGCCGAGGGGTGTTCGCTGCGCGAACGGGGCTTGAGGGCGGTTGCTGCGCGAGCGGAGTCTGAGAAGATTTCGTTCGGCTGGTCGCCTGGGCTGATAGGGTTCGCTGCGCGGGCTGAGTCTGAGCAGGTTTCGTTCGCCGGGTGAATCCGGCAGTTCCAGCTTCGCCTCTGCAGGCGACCGACAAGGGGGCGCCAGTCGCAGCGCCCCCTTGACCCCGGGCTCCGGCCTGCCTCACCGCCGCTTCGCGGTCCCTTCGCTTCTTCCGGATTTCTCACGGACCGGCAGGACGCGCCATCCCTGGCGCGAACCTGCCTCTTCGCGACATCCCTGTCGCTCGTCCTGAAATCCCTCATCCGCTCAGCGGTTCAGACGGCCTCCCTCCCCGCTGTTAACTTTTCTGTTTATCTGGCTCTCTTATCGCGGTGAGTTAATGAGACTGCCTTAGCCTTCAGGCCAGCAGACAACGATCCATTCAGGAGAAACGAAGATATCTAAGGCGGGGGTGTGGGAGAGGCATCCGGCGCGCTGAGGAGCAACCGGAGGCCAGGATGAGCCGACAGGACGTCGGCGAGAGGACGGCACGAGCCAGGGATGGCGAGTCCGGACGGTCCGTCGGCCGCAGGGCGTGACGAAGGTACCCCGCAGCGCGGGGCGCATAGGCTGCCGGACGCCGGGATTGTTAAGGGGCGGGCGTCCGCCCCTTGACGCGTCCGCCTGCACGGGCGAACTGAAACTCCCACACGCCTGGCGGGCGAAACCCTCTCAGAGCCACCCCGCCGCCAGGTAATAACTCCCACAGCCTGGCAGGCGAAACCCTCTCAGAGCCAGCCCACCGCCAGGTAATAACTCCCTCCCCCCGACAGGCGAAATCCTCTCAGAGCCCCCCACTGCCAGGTGATAACTCCCAACCGCCAGGTGAAACCTCCCCGGCCGCCAACCCACCATCAGGCGCTCAGCCAGCCCAGCTTAATCACAAACAGAATCGACAGGATAATCAGCGCGGCATTGACCTCTCTGGCGCGACCGCTCAGCAGCTTCACCAGCGTCCAGGTGATAAATCCAAAGGCGATACCGTTGGCGATGGAATAGGTCAGTGGCATGGTCAGCGCGGTAACCGTCACCGGGGCAGCAGTCGTGATATCTTTCCAGTCAATATCCGCCAGACTGGATGTCATCAGCACGGCCACAAACAGCAGCGCGGGCGCGGTGGCATAGACCGGCACGCTGGAGGCCAGCGGTGAGAAGAAGAGCGCCAGCAGGAACAGCACGGCGACCACGATCGCCGTCAGGCCGGTGCGGCCACCCGCACTCACGCCCGCCGCCGACTCCACATAGCTGGTGGTGGTTGAGGTGCCCAGCAGTGAACCAAACAGCGCAGCCGCACTGTCAGCAATCAGCGCACGGCCCATCTTCGGCACGTTACCCTGCTCATCCGCCAGACCGGCGCGTTTGGTGACGCCCAGCAGGGTGCCGGTGTTATCAAACACATCCACAAACAGGAAGGCAAAAATCACACTGACCAGGCCGACGTTAAACGCGCCAGCAATATCCAGCTGCATAAAGGTCGGTGCAATCGATGGTGGTGCAGAGAAGACCCCGGCAAACGGCGACAGGCCGATGCCCATAGAGATAAAGGTTACCAGCAGAATACCGATCAGCACGGCACCGGTTACGCGACGCGCTTCCAGCACCACAATCATCACAAAGCCAAGCATCGCCAGCAGCGGACCCGGTTTTGTCAGATCGCCAATGCCCACCAGCGTCGCCGGGTTATCGACCACAATGCCTGCGCCTTCCAGCGCAATGATCGCCAGAAACAGGCCAATACCGGCACCAATCCCCGCGCGCAGCGGCAGCGGAATACTGGCAATAATCCACTCACGGATTTTAAACAGCGACATCGCAAAGAAAATCACTGCCGAGAGAAACACCGCACCCAGCGCAATCTGCCAGGTGTAGCCCATGTGCAGTACGACGGTGTAGGTGAAGAAGGCGTTCAGCCCCATGCCCGGTGCCAGTGCAATCGGGTAGTTAGCGATCAGCCCCATCAGCGCACAGCCAATCGCCGCCGCCAGACAGGTCGCGACAAATACGGCGCCCTTATCCATGCCGGTCGCGCCCAGAATGCTCGGGTTAACAAACAGAATATAGGCCATCGCCAGGAAGGTGGTGATCCCGGCGATAATCTCGGTACGAACCGTCGTGTTATGCGCTTTGAGTTTGAATAGTTTTTCTAACATCATCATCTCTCGATACAGGAGACCGCACCGGTGTGGGTCTCGCTTGCCAAAGGGGGTTGCATGCTGATTATTCTGTTTTCGGGACGCGGATACCGGCCGCTACATACTGACCTGCCGGAATCGTCTGAAATCCCTGACTGACCCACTGCCCAAAGCAATTGCCATGCCACTTGCCGACGCAATCGATTACCTGGCAGAGCCGGATGCGCCTCAGAGAATTCCGAACCAAAACGAGGCGCGATTATGGTGCAATGCACCGAGGATGCGCAATCGTTTTCCTGCCTCTCTGTGTCACCCCCGCAAAACTCTGCGCCAGCGCACGCTTCCGCATAATGGCGGGCGAGGCGTGTCACGTTTCAGCACGCTGCCTCAGCGCACTTTTCTGGCCTGTGTAGACTCCTGAATTAACTCTTTCGTAACATTGAGGCCGCGCCATGAAGCCAGCGATTTTGGTGGTGGATGATGATCCTGCTGTCTGCGACGTCCTGCAGGATGCGTTAGGTGAACATCAGTTAAAGGTCTACTGCTGTCATCAGGGAAAAGAGGCGCTGCTGATGCTCAGCACGCACCCGGAGATCACGCTGGTGATGCTGGATATGATGCTGCCTGACACCAACGGACTGCTGGTGCTGCAGCAGTTGCAGCGTCAGCGCCCCGAGGTGCTGGTGATCATGCTGACCGGTATGGGTTCCGAAGCGGAGATGGTGGTCGGCCTGGAGATGGGTGCCGATGATTATATTGCCAAACCTTTTAATCCGCGCGTGGTAGTGGCGCGCACCCGGGCGGCCCTGCGGCGCGGCGGACGCCCTGTCCAGAGCGAAGCGGAACCGGCGGGCTGGCGATTCGGCGGCTGGCAGCTGGACGACAGTCGCTGCCAGCTGTTCAATCCGCAGCGCGAGCTGGTGCCGCTGACCCAGGGCGAGTTCAGCCTGCTGCGGGCGCTGGTGCGTCACGCCCGCAAGGTGCTGACCCGCGATCAGCTGCTGGAGCTGACCCACAGCGAAAGTCTGGATGTGTTTGACCGCACCATCGACGTGCTGATCATGCGCCTGCGCCGCAAAATCGAAATCAACCCGCATCAGCCCGATCTGATCCGCACCATTCGCGGGCTGGGCTATGTCTTTTCGGCTGACGTAATGAAACCTGAAACCGCCCCGCGCACCAGCCAGATCGCCTGAATCGCGCAACGTCCCGGCAATGTCGCCGCCGTGGCGGCGGATATGGGCGATGAAAGTCTGACGCAGTTTACCCGCGAGTACGCACGGCGGTCTGGTGAACCGCCCGCGCGCAGCATAAGAACGATGAGGCAGCCCGCTCCCGGCGATCACGCGCAGCGATGATCAGCGTCCGGAAGGGTCAGGTAAAGCCGCGGGCGTAGTCATTACAGAGCAGCCAGTGCGGCGCTTCATCCTCCTCAAGCGGATTGAAGCGGGCGAGTGGCGTCAGGAACACGTTGTCGTTTTCGTCATCATTGGGCATCGACACCTCGCCTACCAGCACGTCGCCAAAACCCGGTTCGCCCCAGAAGCTGTGCCAGAGGCCCGCCTCGAGCGTCACGCTTTCACCCGGCGAAAGCCGCAGCTGCGAACCCGCAGCGTAGGTCTGGCGCAGACCATCCAGCGACACCGTGACCGGCGAGTCAGCCAGTGCCGCGCCGTCGCGGTTATGCAGTTCGACAATCAGATTCCCGCCGCCGCGATTGATGATGTCTTCCATCTTGCGTGGATGATAGTGCATCGGCGTCAGCTGCCCGTCGCGCACGTGCAGGATCTTCTCCGCATAGGGTTTGTGCCACGGCTGTCCGCCGGGCGAACCGTTGCGCAGCGTAAACAGCGTCAGCCCGGTCTGCTGAAAGTCATCCGCGCCAAAACTGGTGAGATCCCAGCCCAGCCGCAGTGCCAGGATCTCCGCCATCGCGTCAGGTGACTGCGCCCGCCACTGACGTAATCCGAAATCGGCCCACGGCGGCAGATGCACATCCTGCTGGCGGAAAAATTCGCGCGTCTGCTGCAGGTAGTGATTGACCTCTGAACGTTGCATGGTGGCCTCCTGAGGGTGCTGACAAAGTCTGCCCCGTTAGCTGCTGGACAGAGCCTGCGCAGGAAACACGGTCAGATCAGAAAGTCGTTTAAATCATCCCTGGCCACTCGGCCCGCGCCGTCCCTGGCGCGGGACGCTTTCCTCCTCTGCCCGTGTTCCCTGCGCAATAAAGTCATGCGTTGCTGGCAGATTCAGTCTGAAGCGGCACCCGGAGGGTGCCGCCCTGCGCCTTATTTCACCGTCCAGCCCTGATAGCTGCCGATGTTGTCACGATCGATCAGCTTCACCGGGATCAGCACCGGCTTTTCGGGTGCCGGTTTGCCCTGCAGAATGTCGTAGCCAATCTCCACCGCCTTCGCCGCCATCACCTGCGGGTCCTGCGCCGGGGTCGCGACAAACAGGGAATTTTTGCGCTTCAGCGCCTCTTCACCATCCGGCGATCCATCGACGCCGACGATAAAGAACTCGCTGCGCTGCGCCTGTTTCGCGGCTAAATCCGCGCCGATGGCGGTGGGATCGTTAATGGCAAACACCGCATCGATTTTGGGGTTAGCGGAGAGCAGACCGGTCATCACCTCCAGTCCCCCTTCTCGACTGCCTTTGGCGTTCTGGTTGTAAGAGAGCAGCTTGATGTCGGGATGGGTTTTCAGTTCGTTCATGCAGCCTTCAACACGGTTCTGCACCGCAGACACCGGCGGGCCGTTGATGATCACCACGTTGCCTTTCGCTTTCAGGCGGTCAGAGATATATTTGCAGGCCATCGCGCCCGCCTGGGTGTTATCGGAGGTAATGGTCGCATTCGCCCCATCGGCCGCCACGTCGACCGCCACCACCACGATACCGGCATCACGCGCCCGTTTCACCGCCGGGGCAATGCCTTTCGAGTCGGCGGCATTCAGGATAATCATGTCCACTTTTGCCGCAATAAAGTTATCGATCTGCCCCACCTGCTGGCCGAGATCGTAGCCGCTGGAGACCAGCGTCACGTTGACCTTGTCCCCCGCCAGCTCACGCGCCTTCATCTCCGCCCCTTTAGTGATCTGCACGAAGAAGGGGTTAGCCAGATCGCCGACCGTGACGCCGATGGATTTGAGTTCTTTTGCCTGAGCCAGCCCGGCGCTGAACAGCGTTGCCGCCAGCAGCCCGGTTACAATCGGATTAAAACGCATAGACCTTCTCCTGCTGTTATCAGAGTGCCAACCGCTTAATGGCGTTTTTACAGAGGCGGCGGCGACATCGCGCCTCCGCCTTTCAGCCTTAACTCACATGATGACGGGTACGGTATTTGTCGATCAGGACGGCGATGATGATCACCGCGCCCTTGATCACCAGCTGCCAGAAGTAGGAGACGCCCATCAGCGTCATACCGTTATTGAGCGTGGCGATAATCAGCGCGCCAATCAGGGTGCCGGTGATGGTGCCGATGCCCCCGACGAAGCTGGTGCCGCCCAGGATCACCGCGGCAATCGCATCCAGCTCATAGCCGACGCCGAGGTTGCCGTTGGCGCTGTAAAGACGGGAGGCGCTCATCAGACCGCCCAGCCCCGAGAGCAGGCCGCTCATGCCGTAGACAAACAGCAGTACCCCGCCCACCTTGATGCCGGTGAGTCGTGCCGCCTGAATGTTACCGCCGACCGCATAGATATGGACGCCCAGCGTGGTGCGCCGCAGGATAAACCAGCAGAGGGCGATCACCGCGAAGGCAATCACAATCAGCCACGGCACCGGGCCGAGGTAGCCGTTGCCAATCCACTCAAAATTGATGTCGGAGTTGATGACCGTGGTGCCATCCGCCAGCAGGTAGGCCGCACCACGCAGGGCGGTATAGGTGCCGAGGGTGACGATAAAGGGCGGCAGTCCAGCCCAGGCGACCAGCACGCCGTTGAACAGCCCCATCACCAGACCCGCGCCCAGCGCCATCGAAATGGTCATGGAAGCGAGCATCGGGTCGAGCGAGGCCACCAGCGCCACCACCGCCGTGGTGCCGAGCATCGACCCCACCGACAGGTCGATGCCGCCGGTGAGAATGACAAAGGTCATCCCCGCCGCCAGCACGATATTGATCGACGCCTGACGGGTAATGTTCAGCAGGTTCGCTTCGGTAAAGAAGTTGGGGGTAACGAAGCCAAAAACCGCCACGATGAGGATCAGAATCGGCAGGATCCCTACCGTCTGCAGCAGATCGCCCATCAGGGCGCGTTTCAGCGTGGGCGCGGGGGTGCGGGCCAGTTGTGTCATGGTGATCTCCTCAGATTCCGCCTGCTGCTGCGCTGTGCGCACCGGTTGCCAGCGTCATAATATTTTCCTGACTGATGTGGCTGCCCTCCAGCTCACCGACGATGGTGCCTTCATGCATCACGTAAACGCGGTCGCTCATCCCGACCACTTCCGGCAGTTCGCTGGAGATCATCAGAATCGCCACGCCCTGCCGCGCCATCTCCTGCATCATGCGGTAGATCTCGCTTTTGGCCCCGACGTCGACGCCGCGCGTCGGTTCATCCAGGATCAGGATGCGCGGGCCAATCGCCACCCAGCGTGAGATCAGCAGCTTCTGCTGATTCCCCCCGGAGAGGCCGCCGGCCCGGACCTGCGCATGCGGCACGCGGATATTCAGGGAGGCGATCGCCTCGCTGGCGATGGTCTGCCCTTTGCGGCGGTTAAGCATGCCGTAACTGGCATCCCGCTCCAGCGTCGCCATCACGATGTTCTCCTGCGCCGCCATCTCCAGAAACAGCCCCTGCTCTTTGCGGTTCTCGGTGAGGAAGCCGATGCCGCGCGCAATCGCATCGCGCGGTGAGAGGATGGTGACCTTCTCGCCATCGATCCAGATCTCGCCCTCCTTCGGCTTGTGAACGCCGAAGATCAGCTGCGCCAGCTCGCTGCGGCCTGCACCGACCAGCCCCGCCAGCGCCACGATCTCACCGGCGCGCACCGCCAGGCTGCTGGGGTGCACTTTGCCGCCGTCGGTCAGGTGATTCACCGCCAGCCGGATATCACCCAGCGGAATCGACCGGTCTTTATTAAAGAGATCGCTGAGCGGCCGTCCGACCATCATCCGCACCAGTTCACTGGCGTTGAGTTGATCGCGCGTCAGGCTGCCGACATACTCGCCGTCGCGCAGCACGCTGACGCGATCCGACAGCTCATACACCTCCGCCATGCGGTGGCTGATGTAGATAATCGCCATTCCCTCGCTGCGCAGTCGTTTGATCAGCGCGAAGAGCTGTTCGGTTTCACGGTTTGAGAGCGCGGCGGTCGGCTCATCCATCACCAGAATCCGGCTGTTACGCTGCAGCGCCCGGGCGATCTCCACCTGCTGCTGCTCGGCAATGCTGAGGCGGCTGACCACATCCCAGGCGCTGAACTGCGCGCCGAGCCGGTCAATCACCCGCTGCGCCTCCTCCGCCATCTGCCGCCGCTTCACCAGCCCGCCGGGGGCGATTTCGCTGCCGAGAAAAATGTTTTCCGCCACCGTCAGGTTGGGGGCCAGGTTAATCTCCTGGTAAATCAGGGTGATCCCGGCGGCCAGCGCCGCTTTTGGCCCTTTCAGCGCCCGCGGTTCGCCTTCGATCAGAATCTCTCCGCCGCTGGCGCTGTAGGCCCCGGCCAGAATCTTCATCAGGGTACTTTTGCCCGCGCCGTTCTCCCCCATCAGCGCATGGACCTCACCAGGCCAGACCGTGAGATCCACCCCCTTCAGGGCGTAAAAGTTGCCGAAGCGCCGGGTAATGCCGCGCATTTCCAGTATCGGTGTGGCTGTCATCGCCTCGCTCCTGCGGACTGTGGATAGCCGTCAGTTAAGCAACGCCAGATAAACGGAAAATGTCAGCGGCCATTCATATTTGTCATATTCACCCGGCTGCCCGCTCCTATACTCGGCCCATCGTTGCCGTGATAAAGAGGGGGTGGGATGCAGCGCACCTATCCGTGGCAGGCTGGCGCGCGGGGCCGCCTGCTGATGTTCAATCTGCTGGTGGTCGCCGTCACGCTGATGGTCAGCGTGGTGGCGGTCGTCGGTTTTCGCCATGCCGGTACGATTCAGGAGCAGGCACAGGCGCAGACGCTGGCGGACATGAACGGCAGTCTGGCGCTGGCGCGTGATACCGCCAATGTGGCGACGGCAGCCGTGCGGCTGTCGCAGGTAGTGGGCGCGCTGGAGTATCAGAGCGAATCACAGCGGCTTCAGCAGAATCAGCAGGCGCTGCAGCAGTCGCTGAGCCTGCTCGCCAGCGCCCCGCTGGCCGCGCGTCAGCCGGAGCGCATCGCCCGTATCCGCGCCCGCAGCCTGGAGCTGGAGCAGACGATTAACCGCCTGCTGCTCACCGGCCATCAGCGCCACCTGCAGCGCAATAACATGCTGAGTGACCTGTGGCAGTCGCAGATTCTGCTCGGCCACATCAGCCAGCGGCTGCAGCGGGAATCGCAGCGCGCGCCGGATAACGCACTGCGCGAGCAGACTGAGCGGCTGCTCAGCATCGCCATCCGTACGCCCTCACCGATTGCGGTGATTGAGCAACTGCAGCAGGTGATGACGCAGTGGCGCAGCGTGCCGCTGACGGGCGTCACCGGCGAGAACATTGCGCGACTGCTGGCGACCCAGCAGCGCCTGCTGCCTCTGGCGGAGGCGCTGGAACAGAGCGATCTGGCGATCGCCTACGCCACCTACCGGATTAAGGCGCTGGTGGCGATGCTGAATGAGGATATCAGTGCCTCGGTACAGCAGGTGGCGTTGCAGAGCGAAGCGCGAACCCTGGCGACCCACCGCGAGCTGGACTCCATCATCGGCTTTATCGCCCTTTTCGTGCTGCTGGCGCTGGCGATCACCGGCTATGCCGGGATCTACATCTACCGCAATTTGGGGTCGAGCCTGACGGCGATTGCCGCCGCCATGACGCGGCTGGCGCAGGGTGAGCAGAACGTCGGCGTGCCGGGGTTGCAGCGCCGCGACGAACTGGGCGAACTGGCGCGGGCCTTCAACGTCTTTGCCCGCAATACCGCCTCGCTGGCGCACACTTCACGTCTGCTGAAAGAGAAGAGCAGCCAGCTGGAGTCCACCT
Organism: Pantoea anthophila; assembly: GCF_026104315.1. Taxonomy (NCBI): domain Bacteria; kingdom Pseudomonadati; phylum Pseudomonadota; class Gammaproteobacteria; order Enterobacterales; family Erwiniaceae; genus Pantoea; species Pantoea anthophila. Next base: position 1,555,189 of record NZ_CP110473.1, on the reverse strand, counting down.
TTCTGGCGATGCGCGACGGCTTTGCCCTGTTTGACCATCAGGGTCAGCTGGTGGTGTGGAACGCGCAGTATGCCGAACTGCTCGGCATCGCGCCGCGGGAGCTCCATCGCGGCGTCCACTATCAGCAGCTGCTGGCTCCGCTGGCGGGGGATCTGCACGATCCCGGCGAACCGCAGGAGATCCGGCTGGCCGATGGCCGGACGCTGGAGCTGCGCTTCAGCCCGATCCCCCGGCGCGGCATGGTGAACACCGTTCTTGATCGCACCTCGCGCAAAACGCTGGAAGAGGCCCTGCAGCACAGCCAGAAGATGAAGGCGGTGGGCCAGCTGACCGGCGGCCTGGCGCACGACTTCAATAATCTGCTGGCGGTAATTATCGGCAGCCTGGCGCTGACCGAAGGGCAGCTGATGCCCGGCCCGCTCGCCAGCCGGATTGAGCGGGCGCGCCAGGCTGCCGACCGCGCCGCCCAGCTGACCCAGCGGCTGCTGGCCTTTTCACGTAAGCAGGCGCTGTTTCCGCGCGCGGTGTCGGTGGTCACGCTGGTGGACAACCTGCAGGGATTATTACAGCACTCGCTGCTGCCCGGACAGCAGCTGATTATCGATGCGCAGCGTCCCGGCTGGCCCGCGTGGATCGATGCCGGTCAGTTGGAGAATGCGCTGATGAACCTGGTGGTCAACGCCCGCGATGCGATGCAGCAGCAAAGCGGCGAAATCCGGCTGCGCATCTGGAATCAGCGGCGGATCGAGGGGAGTGAAAAACGTGACCGGGTCACAATTGAGGTGACTGACACGGGCTGCGGCATGTCGGCGGAGGTGCGTGAACAGGTTTTCGAGCCCTTTTTTACCACCAAAGCCACCGGCAGCGGCAGCGGGCTGGGCCTGTCAATGGTCTACGGTTTTGTGCGGCAGTCGGGCGGTCAGATCGAGCTGGAAACCGCGCCGGGCCAGGGCACCACGGTGCGCCTTCTGCTGCCGCGCGCGCAGGAGGCGGTCGCCGCAGCGGTCGCGCCGCCTCCCCCGCCAGCGCTGCCAGCGGTGGCCAGCAACCGGCTGGTGCTGGTGCTGGATGATGAACCGGCGGTGCGGCAGACCCTGTGCGAACATCTGCACCAGCTGGGCTATCTGACGCTGGAGTGTGGCGACGGCGAAGCGGCGCTGGCGCTGCTGCGCCAGACACCCGATATCGACCTGCTGATCAGCGACCTGATGCTGCCCGGCGAGATCAACGGCGCGGAGGTGGTGCGTCAGGCACAGCAGAACTGGCCGCATCTCGCCACGCTGTTAATCAGCGGTCAGGATCTGCGCCACCAGCCGGTCACGCTGCCGCTGTGTGAGCGGCTGGGCAAGCCCTGGCAGCAGGCGCAGCTGGTGCAGGCGTTACAGCGCGCCTGGCAGCGCAGCGAACGGCTTAATCGCGCGCAGCAGGCTGCCACAGCGGCACCGGCTTCCCGGTGATATAGCGTTTGCGCAGGCGGCTGGAGATCATATCCATGATCATCACCACCCCGACCAGTATCAGCGTCAGGAACATCACCACATCCCAGTTCCAGAGCCGCATATTCTCGGCGTAGACCAGGCCTACCCCGCCCGCGCCGACAAAGCCGAGCACCGCCGCAGAGCGGGTGTTGGACTCGATCTGATAGAGGCTCAGCGCCAGAAACTGCGGAAAGGACTGGGTGAAAATGCCGAAACGGTGTTTCTGCAGGCTGTTAGCGCCCACCGCCCCCAGCCCGCGGCCCGGTGAACGTTCGACCGCCTCATGCCCTTCGGCGTAGAGTTTGCCGAGCAGGCCGACATCCTGCAGGATAATCGCCAGCACCCCGGCCAGCGGCCCCATGCCCACCGCACGAACGAAAATCAGCCCCCAGATCGCCATGTCGATGCCGCGCAGCAGGTCGAACAGTCGCCGCATCAGAAACGCCAGCGGCTTCGCGGCGCGATCGTGCATCACGTTGCGCGCCGCCAGGAACGACAGCGGCAGCGCAATCAGCGAGGCGGTCAGCGTACCGGCAAACACGATCCCCAGGGTGATCCCGACCTGCGACAGATAGTAGCTGAAGGGCCAGTTCATAAAGTCATGCCAGACAAACATCCGCAGAAAGTAGCGCCCCAGCTGCTGGCAGCCCGCCAGCAGGCGCGATCCCTCCAGCCCGAACACCGAAAAGAAATAGAGGTAGTAGAGCAGGAGTGCCAGCGTCATCAGTGCCAGACGACGCAGATAGCGCGGCTGCGCGGCAAACAGCTCGCGATGCTGCTGCTTCAGCTGCGCGATAGCGGGAACGGAACGGATCATGCGCGCTCTCCTGTGACACGACGACGCAGCTGACCGGACAGCGTATCCAGCAGCGACACAACAATCAGAATCAGCAGCAGGGTGATGCTGACCTGGTCGTAGCGGTCGAGTTTGATGTTGGTCATCAGCTCCTGGCCGATGCCGCCCGCCCCCACCAGCCCGAGGATGGTGGAGGATCGGAAGTTAATCTCCAGCCGCATAAAGCTGTAGGAGAGAAAGGCGGGTTTCACCTGCGGCCAGAAGGCAAAGCGCATCCGCTGCAGTTTACTGGCTCCGCAGGCGGCCAGGCCGCGCACCGGCTTATCCGACGCGGACTCAATCGCCTCATAAAAGAGCTTGGTCAGGCTGCCCACCGTGTGCAGCGCCAGCGCCAGGAAGCCGGGTATCGCCCCGATACCAAACGCCATGACAAACATCACCGCCCACGCCAGTTCCGGCATGGTGCGCAGAAAGGCGACAAAGGCGCGAATCGCCATCCGCACGCTGACCGGCGTCTGCGTATTGTCGGCGGCGAAAAAGGCGAGCACCGCCGCCAGCCCCACTGCCAGCAGCGTCGCCGCCAGTGCCAGCTGCAGGGTTTCCCAGATCAGCGGCAGCTGGATCGGCAGACGGTAGCCCCAGTAGGCCAGCGAGCCTTCTGTTTTGCCGTCGGCAAACAGCAGCGGCAGATGCAGCACCGGCAGGATCTCATGCAGGTAGTCAAAGAAGTGCGGCAGCGACTGCCAGACGGTGAGCAGATTAAATTCTGCCACCCTGCCCGCCGCCAGATAGAGCGTGACCAGCAGCAGTGACCAGATAAGCGTGTCACGTTTTTGCTGACGGCGGATGCGCTGGTAATAGTGTTCGAAGTCGGTCAAGGGGGATCTCCGGCGTGAAAGCAGCGGGACGCTGGCCGCGTCCCGCTCTCCCCGCGAGGCGGGGAAGTCAGGAAGGTTCGTCAGCCGCGGCTGCCTTTCATCAGGTCGCGCTTCATATCAATAATGCTCTGATAGTCGGCAACGGTGGCCGGGCCGATATGCTGCTTACCGCCCACCGCTTTCACGAAGCAGTCGTGATCGTCTTTATCCAGCTTTTTAATCGCCGCCACCACTTTCGCTTTAAAGTCGGCAGGCAGTTTGTTGCTGACCAGTACCGGACCGTTGGGGATCAGCGGCGACTGCCAGATGATACGGATCTGCTTCATCAGGTCGGGGTGATCCATGCGGATCAGGCGGCCAAACGCGCCCGAGGTGTAGCCGCTGTTATAGTCGCCCACCAGCGAGGTCCAGGTGACCGCGCCGTCAAACTGGTTGTTCAGCACGCCCAGAATGTCCTGCTCATGGCCGCCGGAGAAGGTGACGCTGGAGAAGGTGTTGTTATATTTGTCATCCACCGAGCCGCCGAACATCTTCTTGAACGCCTGATTCGGCATCAGGAAGCCGGAGGTCGAGTCCGGATCGGCCATGCCGAACGATTTCCCCTTCAGGTCTTCCAGCTTTTTGTAGGGGCTGTCCGCTTTGACGATCACCACTGAGTGGTAGCCGCGGGAGTTGTCTTTGTCATCCACCACGATGCCGACCACCTCCACCGCTTTCGGGTCCTGCAGGTAGACCGAAGCGAAAGAGGCGGGTGACATGCTCAGCACCATATCGATTTTGCCGCCCAGCAGTCCCTGAATCACGCCCGAATAGTCAGAGGCGTTGCGCATCTGAGTATCCACACCCAGCTCTTTATCAAAGAAGGTCTTCACGCACTGATTATCACCAATCTGCTGGGTGGCGTTCTGACCGCCCAGAATCCCCAGATTCAGCTGTTTTGGCGCATCCGCTGCGCTGACACCCGACGCCATAACGCCGATCAGTAGTGCTAAAGAAGTCAGTTTCATTCGGAGTTGTTCTCTTGCTGTGGAGGTTAATGGATCTGGTTAAGTTCATCGCCGTACAGCTGTTGCAGCAGGCTGTCAGTCAGTCGGGAAGGATGGCCGTCAAACAGCACCACGCCGCGCTGGATGCCAATCACCCGGGTGCAGTAGCGTTTCACCAGCTCAATGGAGTGCAGGTTGACCATCACGCTGATGCCCTGCTCGCTGACCTGACGCAGCACATCCATGATGCGCGTCGTGTTTTTCGGATCGAGTGACGCCACCGGCTCATCGGCCAGCAGGATTCTGGGGTTCTGCATCAGCGCCCGGCAGATCGCCACCCGCTGCATCTGTCCGCCGGAGAGATTCTCTGCCCGCTGCAGCGCCTGCGGCAGCATGTTCATCCACTGCAGCAGTTCGATAGCGTGCGCCCGGTCGTGGTCGGAGAAAATTTTAAAAAAGGATTTCAGCGTGCTGGTCTGGCTCAGGCGGCCCAGCAGCACATTGGTCAGCACGTCGAGGCGCGGCACCAGGCAGAAATCCTGAAAGATCATGCCGCACTGGCTGCGCCATTCCCGCATCTGGCGGCTGTTAAGGGTGACCACGTTACGCTCGGCTTCCCCTTTATGCAGGCTGATAATCGCCCCGGCCGTCGCGCTGATGGTGCCGTTAAGCATATGCAGCAGCGTCGATTTCCCGGCGCCGGAGCGGCCGATCACCGCCACCAGCTCACCGGCATGGAGATCGAAACTGACCCGATCCAGCACCGGCGTATCACCGTAGGTTTTGCTCAATCCCTGCACCGACAACACTTTTTGTCCGCTGAAACTGACCGGGGGCCGATCGTGGTCGACCACCGTTTTCAGAAGTGCCTGTGCCATGCTGTTCTCCGTCATCTCTGATTGCGTTCTGCCGGTTATTAAGGCGTGGCACGATGAAAGCGGGATGACAGTCAGATGATCAAACTGTGACAGGCCAGGGCGCGCCACACAGCAGCGTCTGGCCGTCACGCGCAGCCTGCACCCCCTCCGGCAGCGAATTTTCCGCCAGCCAGTTGTCCATCTCATGACTGAGATGAGTCAGCCAGCTCTGGCGCGGCCGCAGCAGCGCCACAATGGCCAGGGCCTGAGTGACATCGTTGTGGTTGCGCGGCCTGGCAGACGGCGGGTCGTTGCAGTCGATCACCAGCTGATCCAGCGGCTGACCGCGCAGAAAGTCGGCGGTGTCGGGGGGCAGCCCGCAGGTGTCACACAGCCAGGCGAGCCGGTGACCGTGCCAGTCGAACAGATAGCCGTGCGTCAGCTTCGAGTGCTGAAGCGGCAGCGGCGTCACCTGTAACTCGCCAAAGGCGTGTGCCACAAACGGGGTTAAGGCGGGGCGAAAGTCGAGCAGGCCGGGGTGTTTATAGAGATCATCACAGCCGCGCGGGTCGGGCGGCCCCCAGACCGGAATCGGTGCTCCCCGCCCCCAGCGCAGCGCAAACAGTCCCTGCACATGGTCCATGTGGTAGTGGGTGAGCAGAATACGCGTCAGCGATCCGGGCGGAAAGCGCGACGCCAGCAGTGGCAGGCCGGCATCCAGCAGGATGCGCTCGCGCCCGGTCTCAATCAGCGCACTGCAGGGCGCACGGGCGTAATCGCTATGGCGCTGCGCCCGCTGGCAGGCACGGCAGTCGCAGCCCGGCAGCGGCGCGGCAGTCACCCCACCGGTGCCGAGAAAAGTGAGTTTCATTGCGCCGCCTCCACTATCTGACGCAGCTGCCGGACGGTCTCTGCCAGCGCGCCATCGTTGTTAAGGATCAGGCAGCCATCGGGCTGCGGCTGGGCGGCACGCGCCAGTCGCCGGGCGATTGCCGCCTCATCTTCCCGTCCGCGCAGGCGCAGGCGCGCCGCCAGCACCGCTGGCGTGACCTGCAGGCAGACCGGCAGCAGCTGCGGACCGAAGCGGGCCTGCGCCTGCGCCAGATGCAGCCGCGAGCCGTTGACCACCACGTTCTGTCCGCGCAGCAGCCACTGCTCTGTCTCACAGCCAATGCCATAGCTGAAACCGTGCGCCTGCCAGCTCACTGCGAACAGCCCCAGCGCCGCGCGGCGGGCGAACTCCGCCTCGGTCAGCGCCACGTGGTTTTCACCGCCCGCATCCGCTGCGCGGGTAATATAGCGATGGGCGATCAGCAGGCGCGGCGGCGGTGCCGCCCGCAGCGCATCCAGCAGGCTATCCTTGCCTGAGCCGGAGGGACCGGTGAGCCAGATCAGCCGCGCCATCAGTAGACCTGCCGGCCTTTGCTCCAGACGTGGCGCACATGCGGGTAGCCATGTGCGGTGTGCGCCAGCACCAGATCGGCGCGACACCCTTCCGCGATCACCCCGCGATCCTCAAGCCCTAACGCGCGGGCCGGATTGCAGGTGACCAGCGCAATCGCCTGCGCCGTGCCGAGCGTGTTGCGCTCATCCTCAGCCAGCCGGAACGCCGCATCCAGCAGGCTGGCCGGGTAGTAATCGGAGGAGAGAATGTTCAGCAGGCCGTGAGACGCCAGCTCCCAGGCGGCGACGTTGCCGGAGTGCGAGCCGCCGCGCACGATGTTGGGCGCCCCCATCAGCACCTGCATGTTGCGATAGCGCGAGGCGCGCGCCGCCTCCAGGGTGGTGGGAAATTCGGCGATGCGGCTGCCCGCCGCGTGGGACTCCTCCACATGCGCGGCGGTGGCATCATCGTGGCTGGCAATGGCGATGCCATGTTCGCGGCAGAGTCCGGCGATCGCCTGACGATTGGGCTGCGACCAGGCCGCCGCCAGCGTGAGCTGCTCATGCTCAAACTGATCCATCTCCGCGTCATTCAGCTGGTATTTGCCCTGGTAATATTCGCGATATTTTGTCAGCGACGCATACTGCCGCTGCCCTGGCGAATGATCCATCAGCGAGACCAGCGCCAGTTCCGGCGTGCCCATCAGCGCCTCAAACAGCGGCGCGGTGGTCGGGTGCGGCAGTTCACAGCGCAGATGCAGCAGATGCTCGGCGCGGTTCAGCCCTTTGCGGTTGCTGTCGCGGATGGCGTCGATCATCCTGCTGAGATTCTCCAGCCGGTGACCGCCGTCGCGCACATCGCCGACGCCAATGGCGTCCAGCACGGTGGTAATGCCGCTGGAGACCATCAGCGCATCGTGGCTGCTCATCGCCGAATGCGCAGGCCAGTCCACTTTGGGTCGCGGGGTGAAAAACTTGTCGAGGTTGTCGGTGTGCAGCTCCACCAGCCCCGGCAGCAGCCAGGCCCCCTCGCCGTCCAGCGCGCCCGGCTGCTGGCTGCGGGTTTCGCTGAAGCTGCTGATACGCTCATCGCGGAACTCCAGCGACCCGCTGATGACCTCATTTTCCAGCACCAGTCTGACATTGTTGATGATCATGCCTGCGCTCCTGTCTCAATGGGGTGCATCAGATGCAGCCGATCGGCCACCTGCTCGCGCACCGCCCGATCGTGAAAAATGCCAACGATGGCGGCACCCCGGGCGCGCGCCTCTTCAATCAGACTCACCACCGCCGCGCTGTTGACGCTGTCGAGGGAGGCGGTGGGTTCATCCAGCAGCAGCACCGGATAGTCAGCGATAAAACCGCGCGCAATGTTCACCCGCTGCTGCTCTCCGCCGGAGAAGGTGGACGGTGCCAGCGACCAGAGGCGCTGCGGCACGTTGAGCCGGCTCAGCAGGTCGGCGGCGCGCGCTTCGCAGAACCGGCGGTCGACGCCGCGCTCCAGCAGTGGCTGCATCACAATCTCCAGCGTCGGCACGCGCGGGATAACCCGCAGAAACTGACTCACCCAGCCCAGCGTGTCGCGGCGCAGCGCGATAATCTGCCGCGCCGGGGCCTGCGCCATATCGACCCATTCCCCCTGGTGCGCGACCCGGATATAGCCGCTGTCGGGCTGATAGTTACCGTAGAGCGTGCGCAGCAGAGTCGATTTGCCGCTGCCCGAGTGACCGTGCAGCACCACGCATTCGCCCTCGCCCACCGTCAGACTGGCGTTGTGCAGCACCGGCAGCGCCGCGCCGTTCTGGTTGTGCAGCACAAAGGTTTTACACAGGTTTCCGACCTGCAGACGCGGATTGATAGTCGTCATTTAATTGAGCACCGAAGAGACCAGCAGTTGTGTGTAAGGATGATGAGGATCGTCAAGCACCCGGTCGGTCAGACCGCTCTCCACCACCCGCCCCTGTTTCATCACCAGCAGACGATGTGCCAGCAGGCGCGCCACACCGAGATCGTGGGTGACGATCACCACCGCCAGGTTCAGCTCCCGCACCAGGGTGCGCAGCAGATCCAGCAGGCGTGCCTGCACCGAGACATCCAGCCCGCCGGTCGGCTCATCCATAAACAGCAGCTGTGGCTGCGTCACCAGGTTGCGGGCGATCTGCAGACGCTGCTGCATGCCGCCGGAAAAGGTGGTGGGCAGATCGTCGATGCGGCCGGGGTCAATCTCCACCGCCTGCAGCCAGCGGCTCGCCGTTGCGCGGATGTCGCCATAGTGCCGCGCGCCGGTCGCCATCAGCCGTTCGCCGATGTTGCCGCCCGCGCTGACCTGCGGACGCAGGCCGTCCATCGGATGCTGATGCACCACGCCCCACTCGGTGCGCAGCAGGTGACGGCGCTCGCTTTCACTCATCTGCCAGAGGTTGCGCCCCTGATAGAGAAGCGTGCCCTGCTGCGGTGCGAGGCGTGCCGAGAGGCTGTGCAGGAGCGTGGTTTTACCGGAGCCGGACTCGCCGACGATGCCCAGCACCTCGCCGGGATAGAGATCAAAGCTGACCTGCTCAAACCCTTTGCCCGGCGCATAAAGATGGGTGAGCTGGCTGACCGCAAGCAGCGGCTGTTCACTGTGCATGTTGCTGTTCCTGCTGCTGGTGGCAAAAGTCGGTGTCGGAGCAGACAAACATCCGCGTGCCCTGATCGTCCATCACCACCTCATCGAGATAGCTGTGGCGCGAGCCGCACAGCGCGCAGGGTTCATCCCACTGCTGCACGGTAAACGGGTGATCGTCGAAATCGAGGCTCTCGACGCGGGTGTAAGGCGGCAGCGCGTAGATGCGCTTTTCACGCCCGGCGCCAAACAGCTGCAGCGCGGGCATCATGTCCATTTTCGGGTTGTCGAATTTGGGGATGGGTGACGGGTCCATCACGTAGCGGCCGTTGACCCTGACCGGGTAAGCATAAGTCGTGGCGATATGGCCATAGCGGGCGATATCTTCATAGAGTTTCACCTGCATGATGCCGTACTCCTTCAGCGCATGCAGGAGGCGGGTTTCGGTTTCGCGCGGTTCGATAAAACGCAGCGGCTCCGGGATCGGCACCTGGAAAATCAGGATCTGATCCTCCTCCAGAGGCGTTTCCGGGATGCGGTGACGCGTCTGGATCAGCGTGGCATCGCTGGTGCGTTCGGTGGTGGCCGCACCGCTGACCCGCTGAAAGAAGTGGCGGATCGACACCGCATTGGTGGTGTCATCAGCCCCCTGGTCGATCACCTTAAGCACATCCTGATCGCCAATCACACTGGCGGTGATCTGGATGCCGCCGGTGCCCCAGCCGTAAGGCATCGGCATCTCGCGCCCGGCAAACGGCACCTGATAGCCAGGGATCGCCACCGCTTTCAGGATGGCGCGACGAATAGTGCGTTTTGTCTGCTCATCGAGATAACCGTTGTTGTAACCCGTCAGTTCAGCCATGGTTGCGCTCCTGATAGTCATCCTGCAGCTGTTTGAGCAGCGCCAGCTCCGCCTGAAAATCGACGTAGTGCGGCAGCTTGAGATGGGAGACGAAGCCTGCGGCTTCCACGTTGTCGGCGTGCGACAGCACAAACTCCTCATCCTGCGCCGGGCTGGTGATACGCTCCTGCTGTTCGCGGCTTTGCAGCGCCCGGTCCACCAGCGCCATCGCCATCGCCTTGCGTTCCGCCCGGCCAAACACCAGCCCGTAACCCCGGGTAAAGTGCGGGGCGGCATCTTCGCGGTGGGCCACGCCGTTGACCATTTCACACTCGGTCAGCAGCACTTCCCCAATCTCCAGTTCAAAGCCCAGCTCTTCAGGACAGATGCTGACGCTGACATAGCCGGTGCGGATCTCCCCGGCAAACGGGTGGGTGCGCCCATAGCCCCGCTGCGTCGAGTAGCCAAGCGCCAGCAGAAAGCCTTCGTCGCCGCGCACCAGCTGTTGCAGCCGTGCCGCGCGCGAGGCGGGAAACGCCATCGGTTCGCGGGTGATATCGGTCGGCTCACTGCCGTCATCCTCCTCCGCGGCCGCCAGCCCTTCGCGGCTCATCATGCTGAACATGTGCGGGCAGCATTCCGCGACCGGCCGATCATCCCGCGGCGCGGCAGGCGTTTCGCCATTGGCCAGCAGCGTGAAGTCGAGCAGACGGTGGCTGTAGTCACAGGTAGGGCCGAGCACCTGGCCGCCCGGCAGATCTTTATAGACCGCCGAAATGCGGCGTTCGATACGCATCGTCCCGGTCGCCAGCGGGCGACTCTCCGCCAGCCGTGGCAGCGTGGTGCGATAGGCGCGCAGCAGAAAAATTGCCTCGACCAGATCGCCGCTGGCCTGCTTAATCGCCAGCGCCGCCAGTTCCGGATCGTAAATCCCCCCTTCGGTCATCACCCGATCCACCGCCAGACCCAGCTGCTGCGCCACCTGATCGCAGCCGAGTTCAGCCACGGCCCGATCGCCACGGCGCAGATCGGCCTGCAGCTGGTGGGCATGCGTAATCGCTTTTTCGCCCCCTTTTACCGCGACATACATCAGCACACCTCCACAACGGTGGTACGCGGCACGGCCATGATCGCTTCGCCGCAGGTGAAGATGAGATCCACCCCCTGCGGAAACGGATGCGGCCGGGTGCGCAGATAGTCCAGCACGCTCTCCGGCAGCTGCGGCGCAATGGCGCGGGTTTCGCGCAGGCCGGGGCCGGAGAGTCGCAGCGTCAGACCGCCATTCAGCGAGGGCACTTCGATAATCAGCGTGGTGCTTTTTTCCGGTGACAGGTTATCCCCCGCCGCAAACGCCGTCGGGTCGGGCTGCGCCGCCGCATGGCTCAGGGCAAAAGGCGCATCCTGCCGGGTGGTGATCGGCGCGCCGGTATGGAAGCGCAGATTGTTGCGCAGCTGTTCGTTGTCGATTTTCGCATCCAGCCAGACCGGACTCTCCTGATCGACCAGCGTCAGCAGCAGCGCCGTGGCCGCCGGCGAGAGCGCACCCCAGCCCTGCTGCAGCGGCAGCGAGACCATCACGCCCGGTTCACTCATCGCCTTCAGGATGCGGCGAAAGGCGCGCTGCGCGTCCGCAACAGGGTGGTTAAAACTTGCCAGTAAAGTCATCAGTTATCTCCGCGAACCAGCGTAAAGAAATCCACTTTGCTGCTGGCGATTTCGCGCGCGCGCAGCTGTCGCTGCTCTTCACGCCACGCCGCCAGCGGGGTAATAATCTTCTCTTCCAGCAGCGGCCGGGTTTCCGGCTGCTGCAACAGTGCATCCAGCAGGGCGCAGCGCTCGGCGTGCGCTTTGTCGCGTCCTAACAGGTAGCTGTATCCCAGGGTGCCGTCGCTCAGCTGCACCACGGCGCGGGTCACCGTGGCATCACCCATCACAAAGCGTTTCCCGGTGGCCCCCATTCGCGCCTGCAGCCGCGTCATGCCGATTTCAGCCGGGCGGATCAGGGTAAACTCGGGGTGAAGATTCAGCGCCTGCCAGTGCGCTTCAAGCCGCGCGGCGTTGCTGTGTGCCAGCACCGACAGCCAGCGCTGGCGATCCGTTTGCTGTTCCATCAGTGCTCCAGAGTCAGTTCGATCATGTCACCGCGGGTCAGGCTGACGGAGTATTCTGCCAGCGCACCATCTGCGGTTTTGTTCAGGGTCCGCACACAGAGCAGCGGCGCATGGAGTGCGATATCCAGCTGACGGCACTCCTTCGCCTGCGCCCGGCGGGTGCTGATGCGGGTCTGGGTGCGCACCAGCTGTTTGCCGGTGTGCTCCACCAGAAAGTCGTGCAGCGAGCCGCTGTTAAAGCGCTGAAGCTGCGGCCACCAGCTGAGGTCGGCGAGGAAGTGGTTAATCAGGCAGAGCGGCACGCCGTTGGCGCGGCGCAGGGTGCGCAGATGAATGACGTTGTCGCCCTCTTTCACGCCCAGCGCACTGGCCACGTCACTGCTGGCCGGACGCAGCACCGCCAGCAGCCGCTCGCTGGTCGGGTGACTCCCCTGCTCCAGCAGGTTCTGACTGAAGCGCGCCTGGGCATGCAGCGGATAGTCATACGGGCGCATCAGCACCAGAATGCCCACGCCGTGACGGCGTTGCAGCAGCCCTTTCTGCACCAGCTCATCGACGGCCCGGCGCAGCGTGTGGCGATTCACTTCGTAGTGGTCGGCCAGCTGTTGTTCGGAAGGCAGATAGTCGCCGCAGCGGTAACGCTCTTTCAGCGCCTGCTCCAGCTGCGCGGCAACCGCCTGGTAGACAGTGGTCGGATGTCTGGATAACTCCATCACGATGAAATCCTCACGGGTTACGGAGTGGGAACGCAGTGAAAAATCACTGCGGGATGGCGTTACCTTGACGGCTTCAGATGACAGCAGCGTGACGGCGGGGTGAAGGTGCGGTGAACGTGGGAGTGGCGTGTCAGACGCTGCGGGTCAGTCCCCCATCAATCCGGATATTCTGGCCGGTGATGTAGGCGGCACCTTCGGACAGCAGAAAGGCGATCGTGGCGGCCACCTCTTCAGCCTTGCCGTAGCGTTTCATCGGCACGCTCTGGCGGCGTTCGTCGGTGGCGGGCAGCGAATCAATCCAGCCGGGCAGCACGTTGTTCATCCGGACGTTGTCTGCGGCATAGCGGTCGGCAAAGAGTCTGGTGAAGCTGGCGAGACCGGCGCGAAACACGGCGGAGGTCGGGAACATCTCTGTCGGCTCAAAGGTCCACGCCGAAGAGATATTGACGATGGCCCCGCCGCCCTGGGCTGCCATGATTGGCGCCACCAGACGCGCCATGCGCACGGCGCTGAGGAAATAGACCTCCAAGCCTGTCTGCCACGCGTCATCCGTGAGGTCGGGAATGTCGGCTCGCGGGCCATGACCCGCCGAGTTGACCAGGCCGTCAATCCGTCCCCACCGCTGCATGACCTGGTCTACCAGCTGCTGCACATCCGCCTGTGACTGATTGGAACCCGTCACACCGATCCCCCCCAGCTGCCGCGCCAGCGCCTCGCCCTTACCGGAAGAGGATAAGATTGCGACGCGGTATCCCTCATCCGCCAGCCTGCGCGCGGCGGCTGCGCCCATGCCCGATCCGCCAGCCGTAATGATGGCGACTTTTTCTGCGGTCATCTTTTGCTCCTTTTGCTGTGAAAAACGCATCTTCGCAGGAAAGCGGTGTATTATCGCGCGATAAATAAACCTCTGAGCATGTAGAAAAACTACAGGATAACTATGCCACTCTCACGTCGCGGTCTGCCCTCACTGAATGCCCTGCGGGCGTTTGAAGCCGCTGGCCGGAAGCTGAGTTTCCGTGCGGCGGCGGCGGAGCTGGGCGTCACGCAGGGGGCGGTTGCGCAGCAGATTCGCGCACTGGAAGATCATCTGGGCATCCGCCTGTTCAACCGGCTTGCGCGCGGGCTTTCGCTGACGCCGCAGGGGGCAGCCTGGCTTGCTGACGTGACGCGCGCGTTTGATATGCTGGTCGAATCAACGGACCGATTGCTGGCGCGCCCGGATGTGGTGACGATCAGCGTGACGCCGACCGTCGCCGCCAGACTGCTGATCCCCCGGCTGGGCCAGCTTCAGGCAGATCTTCCTGACATTGAGTTGCGCACCGTCGCCACCGAGGCCCTGTCCGATTTTTCCCGTGACCAGGTGGATATCGCGGTGCGGCTGTCACGAACCGCCCTGCCCGCGACTCTGGAGAGCGCGCTGCTGTTTCGTCAGCATCTGATCGCCGTTGCCAGCCCACGTCTGCTGGAGGGGCTCAGCCTGCCGCTGACCGCCCGTCAGATCGCGTCGCTTCCGCTATTGCATGACGCGCATGACGGCTGGCCACGTTTCCTGCAGCAGGAGGGAAAGCTGCCCGGCGCCCGCTTTAACCAGACCACCCTTGCACTGGATGCCGCGATGGCCGGCCAGGGCGTGGCGCTGACGAGCCGGGCTTTTGTGCAGGCCGATATCAAAGCGGGTCGGCTGGTCGTGGTGGCTGACGCGGGCGATAGCGCAGGTGACTATTATCTGGTGCGCAAACGTACGGATCTGCCTGGCAGGGCTGCGCAGGCGGTGTGGGAATGGTGCCTGGATCATCTCGGCGAATGTCCCTGAACCGCGCATCGCCACTTAAACGCGTTAACCTTCTGATTATCCGTTGATCTCAGATAATCACTGACTGAACAGATGAAATCTGCTTCCCTCTTCTGTCCGTTAAGCGTCAAGTTTTCTTATGAACACCCGATATTATTATCAGGCTTCTTTCACACAACATGGAGAGAGTAATGATTAGCTCAATCGATAACGGGTTTAAAGAGAGTGACGTTTTCAGCAAGCAGGAGAGTATGCCCAAAACTATTCCGCTTGCCCGGGAGACGGTAAACAGGCTGATTGCAGATGCCCCTTCTTCGACCACACAGCTCAGCAAGGAGGCAATAGATAAAAACCTGAGAGAAGTGATTCAGATACGCAACAGCACTATTGAAAAAAACAGCAGCACGACGAACGGCATTACCAACGATATCGATACCTGGTTTTCCGCTTTACAGTCCCACTCCTCTCTTTCTGAAACCGATATGTCCGGACTGATTTCCGATGCCCTGCACTCCTATACCGGCTCCGGTAACTCCACAACGCTTTCAATGGATCTGGCCGTCACCCAGGGCATGTTAAATAAACTGGTTGAGCGATTTGTTCCTGCGGATCAGCAGGCTGAGAGTTACCGTGAAGTGGAAAAGTTTGTGTCAGATAAGGCCTCTGCGCAGGATGCTGTCCTGCAGGATCTGACCCAGCGCTCACTGGATATCGCCCGCCAGTACGGCGACACGGCAGGCGTCACGCAGTTTGAGCAACAGCTGGATAGCATCAGTCACGGTGAGCATGCGACGCAGAAAGAACGGGATGCCATGCTCAGCATCACTGACACCACAGCGAGCAGCGCCGGCTGGTTATCCGCCTTCACGCAGCTGGTGCACAACAGCGGTGATAATGATTTTTTCAAACGCATCAGCTATGACCATATTTCACAGCTGGCAACCCGGATCGAGCAGTTCAATAACAAGGCAAACCATTTTGACGCGGGCTTCTCGCTGACGCAGTAACGTGGTCTGAGCCGGGTAATGAGGGGTAAGCCTGACGGGCTTACCTTTTCCCGTTGCCGCTGGTTTTCAGCCGACACCTGCTGCATCTTTGCGAACTATCGTACTAGTTCAAAGGTGCAGAAATGATGTTCGCCACACTTGAAGAGGTCAGAAAAGAGATTGATCGGATCGATGTTCATCTGGTGAGCATGATTGCTCAGCGTGCTGAATGTGTGAAAGCTGCGGCAACGTTCAAAGCCGATCACGCCGCAGTGCGCGCGCCAGACCGGGTGCAGCAGGTCATTGATAAAGTCTGCCGACTCGCAGCGGAGAAAGGGCTTGCTGAGGTCATTATTGCGAAGGTGTACAGGAGCATGATTGAGGCGTTCATAGAGTATGAACTTGCGCACCATGCGCAGATCGGCAACAACCCACCTGACCCGGTGAATTAACCTCTTTGTGCGTGCGTGTCATTACCGGGACAGAGGCTGTCTGATGGGGCGAACATGGCGACAGCTATCAGCGATCATTTAATGAAAGGCGCAGAATGAGGCCGGCGAACCGGCCTCAGGCATGATCAGATGGCGCAATAAACGCGCGCTTCACGTGGCGTGTAGATACCAAACGTCACCACGCTCAGTAAGCCATTAACAAACGTCTGCTGCACTTCAACCCGACTGACTTTTTCCTGGCCGCCGCAGACCTGCGCCGCATCAATGCTCTTACGCTGACCGATACCTGAAACAAAGAACGGCTGGCTGGTGGTTTTCGTCGCCGCGCCAACCTGATTCTGTTTCATTACGAAAGTCTGCTGCGCACAGCCGGTTAAACTCAGAGCCAACAGCGCCGCAACACAAAGCTTGTTCATAAATATCCTTATCGTTTGAAATGTACAAATAAGTGCTGAGTGAAATCATCACTCAGCCAGCCATCAGGTTATCGACAGCGAAAACGAAAACATTAGAAATATTTTTGAATGCGGACTGTGCTTCTCGCTCGCCGCAGCACAAAAGCTCTGTGCCAGCTCACGCAGCAGCGACCCTAGTTTCCCGCTTATAGCGGACCCTAGTATCCCGTCGGACTGTTTTGTGACAGAAGCGGACGCTGGAAAATTCAAAATAGCTGATCTAATAACGGGGAATAGAGCAATACAAAGTTTACATTCGTCCTGTTCTAAGCGCATTCAAACAATCGGGACGATCATTGCTTAACGCAACCAAAGCAGTTGACTCCCAATCATACTCAATAGCTTTGAAATCTGCTTTCCATAATCCATTCTGTTTTTCCACAATTGCATAGCGGGCATGGGGAGAACCGCTCTCCATTACGTGCACATAGGGAGTGTCATCATCATACGCTTGTAATCCTACGCTTCCTGGATTGACAATAAGCCGGCTGTCTGACAGCCGAAGCTCCCGGGGGATATGCGTATGGCCACAAAGGATCAGCGATTCGTTTCTACCCGAAATAAGGGCTAAAACGCGCGCCTCAGATGAGGGCTTCACCCCTGAAGCAGTGACCTCTTCCAAAAGATAAATGCGGTCATCTCCTGGAACCCCATGCACCATCAGTATGTCTTCATTCAAAGTTAACTGCGCTGGCAAGCTTTTGAGCCATTCCCAATGCTCAGCCCGAAGACTTCTGAACGCATGTTTGTCGGATAAACTCATACCTGTAAAATCCGTTTCGAGAAGTTGTCGCTCGTGATTGCCTCTTATCGTAGGAAAGCTTAAAGGCATCAATCTGTCAGCTGTTTCGGCAGGAAATAGTCCTCCCGAAACGATATCGCCCAGGTTCACAATCTGATCAACCCCATGAAATTGAATGTCCGCCAGCACAGCATTCAGCGCAGGGAAATTTCCATGAATATCTGATATCACAGCTAATTTCATACCGCTTTCCTTTACATATTCAGTATTGCATGTTTTTCATCAGAGCTATCGCTAGCCAATATCATAAGCATCCACTGTCTTCTTTGTGCCAAAAGCGGACATTGAGATATGCTAATTATGATTCGCAGGTCAATTGAAAGATACAACTTGTATATCTACAAACAGCATAAAATATTAATAGAAAAACTGAGTAAGTAATCGAACCTTTACGCATTTATTAATGCCGCTAAGCTTTAATTATGGAAATAACTTTGAAATTAACTTACGCCATAAAGAGCTCTTCTTTACAGTGTCAGCCGATAAATTAGCCCAGGATGGATTTCTCAAATCACTCGGTAATAAATATTTGCGATCGTCATCATCGACAACGAAAGCATCGAGCTTGCTCGCTATCTGCAACATTTTACAATACAGGGCCTCACAGGGCTGCTTAGTGTAAATCCGTCCGTCACACCATTCAAGCCAGGGTTCATCATGTGGCTGATGGACATTCCATGTAGCAAAGAAATCACCATTCTTTTTATCTATTAATAATTCTTCATCACTATCAACAAGTTGAAGCCATTCTTCACTCTTAATTGGATCATTTGCACTATCAAACCAATTTTCTGTTCTTACGATATGAAGTTCCCAGCCCATGAACACCTCCATTTTTTTATGAATATTACCGTTATTAGAAATGTTTAAGCTAAAGCCTAAGATTTATGTTGTGAGTATGCACCAAACAATACGAGGTCAGCCAACTTTAATGATCAGATATACTTGTAGTCAACACCTCCATACGAGTGTCAACACGGTCAATATGCGACGCTTACTGATAAATAGCCTGTGGAAGCGAAAGCATTTTGACTGTTCAGGCGTGATGCGACTGCCCTGAGTAAATGCTGGAACCCGGTCTGCAGTGATACAATGCAACGTTATCTGTTGCGGCCCCCATTAAGATCTTAACTGACAAGTATTACGTCATTCTCGGGCTTTTTATCTCTGCACTTAAGCTGCATCGACGCGGAATTGCTGTGCCCGCTGCGCGAGGCGACCAGAGAGTTCACGCAATTGCGTAGCAGAATTGACCTGATGGGCGTTGAGTGCTTCGTTTTGCTGCAGCTGGTTGCTCATCTCCACCACTTCTTGCGCAATTTTACTGACGCGATGACTTTGCGCGATGCTATTTTGCTGTAACTCATCCAACTGTGTTACTACCCCCGAAACCGCGCCGCTGATTTGCGTGAACAGCACTTCCAGCGCCTTAACTTTGTCAAAACCATCATTCACATGCTGTTGAGTGTGCTGAATTAAACCATCAATCTGACGTGTTGATTCACCACTCTTTTGCGACAGCAGTCCCATCTCTTTGGCGACAACGGAGAAACTGCGGCCGTACGTTCCGGCGTGAGCGGATTCAATGGCGGCATTTAACGACAGTAATCGGGTTTGCATTGACAGACTATCCAGCATGGCGACAATCCCGGCGATATCGCCCGAGGCAGCAACGATCTGTTGCATTTTAAGTTCCATATTGTCGACTTCCGTGACGCAATTGCGCATCAGAGCATCAGCTGACTGCGCCTCCTGTGTGGCCTGCTGCGAGAGCTGTGCACCAATTTCGACTTCTTCAGACACGCGGTATAAACGCTGTGACAGATAGTGGAAGCTGGCATTCTGCGCCTGATGTTGCTGCATGAACTGTTCGTTATGCTGCTGCATATCTTCTGCACCGGCCGCCACGCTGACCGCAACATTATTAATGTCACTGACAATCTGCTGCAGACCGAAGCGCATCGATTCGATCGACTGAAACAGCTGGCGCGTCTCTAAACACTGGCGACCCGGCGTCTCATGGTTCGGTACCAGGTCGCCTGTTGCAATCTGTTCAAGCTGTCGGTTGGCTCGTCGAAGCGGCAATAGCACGCCGCGCATCAGCAGGCTGGAGGCCAGCACCAGTAGCGCCATCAAAATGGCACTGACGATCAGCGACATATTGCGGCTCTGCTTCAGTGTACTGAGGGTAAGTTGATTCACGCTGCTCAACTGATGGTTGGCCTGTTCAAGCTCGCTGAACCAGGCATCGTTAAACTGCTGCTGGAATGCCTGCATCGGCACAATAAAAAAGGCATTAATGTCATTGGCCGCTAACCCTTTCAACTGCTCTTGCAAACCTTCCGCTAACATCGCGAAGTCCTGAGCCAGGGGGCTGTCCGCTTTAGCATGGTAGGCAGTGAACAGCGACTGGGCTTTTGTTAACGAATCCCTGGAGGCGGTCGCCAGACTTTTCCAGCTATCGACCGAGCCGCTTTGCTGATCCTGCATTAAATAGATACCGGCGCGGTGGCTGTTATCACTGGCGGTGAGCAACTCGATACGTGCTTTATCCAGCAGGGCCAACCTTTCCCGCAGTTGATTGCCTTGCTCAAGTGAAATTTGCGTCTGATTAACGTGATTACTGAGCAGCAGTACGCCCGCGAACTGCAGTAAACAAAACAGCACGATAAACAGCAAAAACTGGCTGCGAAGGCTGGTGAGCCAAAGCGGCATACGCCAGGTAAGACGCGTGCGTAAACGTAGCGGTAACGAGATTACAGAAAGGAGTGACATCTAACGACCCCAAAAAATAAAAAAGAGTATTGGGAGTGGGCATGACAATTTGGTGACAGCGGACGCGATTCAGCGCAAAACAGCATAATGCGCGGTCTTAAAAAAAATTATGGCCCTGTGGCGCTAAGTTTTTTGGCTAAGATGTTGTTCGATGAGCGGCAAAAGTAGCTGCTCCACAGCAGCAAAAACCGGAACCACCATGGCGTTTCCAAACTGCCTGTACGCCTGAGTATCCGAGACCGGAATACGGAAATGGGCTTTGTCCGAAGCCTCAAATTCCATCAGTCCGCTGGCTGAACATTCGGCCAGCGCGGCGCCTTCCCTTGAGGAGCAAGCTGTCCTTCTGCGTCAGGCCGTTGCAATCTTTAAAGCCGGCAGGTCTGACGAAGACCTTACTGAAGTTGTAACGCCTGTAAAAGCTGTAAAAAGACGACCGTGATGACCACAAAAAGCTCATAGCGGCCGTTGCGGCGCAACGGTCTGTCCAAGACAGAAGCGGATGTTTCCAACAGTGCATTTGCTAATCCGCGTAGAACAGATCTTACCGCGTAGTAATGCAAACATGCCGGGATGATCAGGGACGTCTTTTCAGGATACGGACAGGGAAAGGTGCCGGAAACGGCCGTCAGGCAGCAAACAGGCGCTGAGAAGTCTTAATGTAAATATCACTATTGACGTAAAGGAAGGATATTCAAAACTTGTTTTCAGCATTTGAATATCCCGCCATCTGATTTATTCGTTAAACGACATATCGAATTAGCCGGTTTTAAATGAATCAACTACACGATTCAGATTCACGGTTTCACTCTCAACAAGCATTACCGCTGATGAGGTCTCTTCAGCCAGTGCAGAGTTTTTTTGGGTAACAGTGTCAAGTTCAGAAATAGCAATATTAATTTGCTCAAGCCCCTTGCTTTGCTCATCCGTAGCGGTTCTGATGTTGTGCATTACATCATGTATCTCCAGTATCGCATCATAAACACCTGAAATTGAATCCTGTGCGACATCAGACAGCTTTGCACCTTCTTCAATTTCCGTCACTGAATCGCTAATAAGATCGCTGATTTCCTTCGCTGACGATGAGCTTTTTTGCGCAAGATTCCTGACTTCTCCGGCTACGACAGCGAATCCTTTTCCGTGCTCGCCCGCCCTGGCTGCCTCAACGGCAGCATTCAGTGCCAGGATATTGGTCTGAAAAGCGATGCTTTCAATAATGCCGGTAATATCGTTAATTTTTGACGATTTTTCCTGCATGGTTTTCAACCTGTCTGACAGTGACAGGACTACGGATTTACCCTTTTCAGACTTTGTTCTGGTGTCGTTAATCAGTTCAGAGACATCAGCAGAGTTTTGCGCGTTATTTTTAACCGCCACAGTCATTTCCTCCATACTGGACGCTGTCTGAACAATAGACGCTGCCTGCTGTTCCGTGCGGGCTGAAAGTTCATTGTTGCCGGAACTCACCTCACTGATACCCTTGACAATATTCAGTGACCCCTCTTTTATCTCGGAAATTACCCTGATAAGGCCTGACTGCATCTCACTGAGTTTAAAGAATAATCCCCCTATTTCAGTTTTGCGAGGGAATTCTGTTTTAACCTCACTGGTAAGGTCGCCTGACTGAATACGTTCCAGTTGCGCATAAACCTGTGACAGGGGTTGGATAAGCACGTTTTTAAACACCCTGATAAGTCCGAACATAAATATGAGATTGAAAATTATCATTCCATAGAAAAACACAGTCACCTTAGAGTAAGTCTCGCTGCTTTTTTCGGAAATATGGACGCTGATATCTGCCACCCTGCTTCGCCATGCATCATAATCGCTTTGCATTTTATCCTTGTAGGGGCCGGCATTAATCGAGAACATAAGGTTTGCATCCTTCTTATAGCCATTATTTAACGACTGCTGCAAAATGGCTGAATATGCCTGAAAGCTTTTCTGGAGAGATTTTTGTATATCTTCTGGCACTCCCCTGATATCAGCCAGTTGCTGATAGCTGGAAAAATCTTTTCTTGACTGACTAAGGATCTTTTCTCCATGGGCAATAAAATAATTTACTTTTTCACTGCCCGGACCATCTTTGATCAACCACAGAGCAATCCGGTTAGTGTCTGCTCTCACCTCGTTTAACTGCGTCCAGATGTCGCTCAAAAGCCGTACTTTTTTACTCACAATGTCAGCGTTTCTGAAATTATCTCTGTCAGACTTTAAATAGTTGAGAAATACTAATCCTACACAAAGCTGAATAACGATGATGAATATGCCACTGGTGAGCAGTACTCTTGAAAGTTTAAATTTTCTGATGACCGACATTTTAATCTCCCTCTAAAAGATAAAATTTCTATCGGCATAGTTACCGGTAACATTAGCTTTTTCTGATGAGATGAATGCACTATTAATTTGAGAAAATGCTGATAAAACAACCAAATTACTTTATTGTTATCTTTAAATTAAATTTGTTGCATTCTTATTAAAAATAAATGCAAGGGTATTTGCCGTGAAGGCAGCATAATATTTTGAAGATTTGTTTTTTTACAGTAACCCAGCCTCTTAATAAGAAAAACGCTTTGAAATGTAACAAAAGTGTGTATTTAAATATCTATCTGTAAGCAGGTGTTTACTGTGGGTAGTTTCTGGCAAATTAACAAAATGTATATGACTTCGTTCGAAAGGCGTAGGAAACACTGCCAGAATCTGCTTCTCGCTCATAGCAGACACAACCCTGCCTACAGCACCTGGTCTGTGGCTACGCTTTGTAACACCCTTACAAACGTCCGGTATCCACGGGATGTGCATCCGCCTGGTGTGAATTTTCTGCACCGCCACTCAGGTATCGGCACCCGAAGCAACCAGAAGCAAAAATGAGCCTGTTACGGCTCATTTGTGTCATGTTAGTATCCGCTTCACAAATGGCAGTCTGGCAGCCACTGAATCTGATAAGCATGATCGACAAGCCGCGACGTCAGTGCGTACAGCAGCATGCCAAAGCGGGAAGCCATAAATGCGACAGTGGAGCACAAAATACATCCCGCCCTTTATTTTGCGAATTTTGCCATGTGCGTCATTAATCTCTCATTAAATGCCAATATAACTGTAAGCGATATTATATCAGCTCATTTATTGCTGAAGGAGAGTTTGGGCTTCCGGAAAGAGGGTCAATACTGGCAGGATTTATACAGCTGTCATCGGTTTCGCAGGGCACATAGCACAATTCGGCATTGGCATTACTTACCACGTAATCTGTCCCTCTGTACCGCTTTAGCGGCTTAGAGGAGGTGTTTGTGCATTGCCTGGCATTTGTGTGCACCTCCTTGGAGACGATAATTCTGACTAGTTGAATTTCGGCATTGTGACGGAAGGGACATCACTCCAGCTACCACAATTTATATTTTTATGAACAAGTCACTGATGGCATTGAACCCTTTTGCGTTTCAATAAATTTAAAAATTTTCTTTATTGATGCTTTGCCCGGGTTATTAAATTCACTCAAATGATCCCCCTTTCCAAGGATCATAGATAAGCCATATTGTTGCGCTATCTCAGCCATAGCTGAGTGATAAGGGTCACTGGCACCAGCCCAAAGTAGAATTGGTGTTTTGTAAGGAAATAAAGCTTCCTTTTTTTCCGAGTACTTTCTTAACTCATTGAAAAAGCATCTGATACTTTCTTGATCGATCAGTGAAAGCCCGGAGGTAAGCTCTGGGGCTGTGCTTGTTGCATAAGACATAAACATATCAAAACTAAGTTTTCCTTCAGGCGTCTCCGGAAGGCCATTTTTTAAATCCCATCCACCTAATACGACAGAATGAAGCCGTTTCGGATGGTGGTTAAGTAGTCCTAATGCAGCCCATGCGCCAGAGGAATAACCTATCACATGCGCTTTATCATAACCCAACTCATCCATAACTTTGATGATGGATAACGCCTGGCCTTGTTGTGTGTATAATTCTGGTACTGGCTGCTTTTCGCTTTCACCGTGGCCTAAAAGGTCCGGGCAAACAACGTGAAAAAATGGACTAAATAAGGATATAAATCCATTCTTCCGCCACGACTTTCCGTCCATCAAAAGACCGTGAAGCATTATGACTAAAGGGCCTTTTCCTTCTGCAACATATGATAATTGTGGTGTTGCCGACGTAGATAGCATATGTACCCCTTAAAATTTAGAGTGGACAGAAAGCATACATGTATCCAGGCAAACAGCTCAACGAGTAATGGTATAAATTCCGCTTCTCGCTCAAAGAGGACGTTCAGGCAGCAATCCAACGGCGAATATTGTTTCGTAATGAAACAGATGACGATTTATGTTCTTTTTACGTAATGTAAATGCTGGTTTCATAGCTAAATAAAGGATTTGTGTGAGCAGATTTCAGGATAAACGGGTTTTAATTACAGGCGGCACCAGTGGCATCGGGCTGGCAGGCGCTCAGCGTATTGTTGCTGAAGGTGGCCACGTAGCCATTACAGGGCTTAATGAAGAAAGGCTTGAACGTGCACGCGGCTTACTTCCTGCGACATCGCTTATTCTGAAAAGTGATGCTGCAAGCGAAGCTGACATAAACGGACTGGCGGGAGCTATCAGAGGCTGGGGTTCACTTGATGGATTATGGCTTAATGCTGGCTTTGCAGAGGTGAGCTCTCCGGAATCTGTCACTGCAGACTCTTTCAATCAAATGATGAATGCTAATGTGCGCGGTCCGATGCTACAGCTGGCCGCGCTCTCCAAATCGCTTAATTGCGGCGCATCCGTTCTGGTAACGTCATCCTCATCGGCATATGAAGGTGCGGCGATGACTAGCCTGTATGCAGCGACGAAAGGTGCCGTTATTGCTATGGTCAAAAGTTGGGCATCTGCGCTGGCTGAACGCGGTATTCGCGCCAACACGTTGGTGCCGGGTCCGATTGAAACCAACTTCAGGCATTTTATGCCAGAGACGTCGCGTCAGCAGTTCGAAGAGTTTGTGTTAAGCCAGGTTCCTTTGGGCCGCGCAGGAACAGCAGAAGAGGCCGCTGCAGTTGCGCTTTTCCTGCTATCCGATGACGCATCCTACGTTACTGGCAGCCAGTATGCTGTAGATGGCGGGCTGATTCATTACTGATTATTAGCAGGTTTCAGGAAATTAGTTGAAATCAACCGAATGATGTCCGCTTTTCGCTCATAGCGGACATTGACTTGCACAACGTCCGCTTCTGCCCAGAAGCGGACTTTTAAGTGCCAGACATGGGCAGTTAACTAATCCGGTATACACACCCGGATACGGTGCCCGTCAGGATCTAACGCAACGAATGTCTTGCCAAAAACAGCTTGCATGGGTTCCTGTTCTATCGGCACACCGCTGTTTAACCACTGCTGATATAGCGCATCAACCTCCTCAATGTCTTTAACCATAAAACTCAGCTCAGTTCGGTTACCTTCACCGCCGGATACAAAGTCACTCGCCGTTGTTGACCATAGTCCCAGGTTCAGGCCGTTCTTGAAGGAAAATGCCGCCCAGGTTGGAAACATTACGTCTGGTTCTTTATTAAATAGCCTTTGGTAAAATCCGCTGCTAGTGACTGGGTTATCAACATAAAGAATGATCAGGTTAGGTATCATGAGTCTCACTCGTCAAAAATAATGAGACTTCACTATCGCAGGGAGCATTGACAGAACATGTCAGCATCAGGACCAAAGCGCGCAGAGCGCCTACTCAATCTTCTACAGATTTTATATGAACATCGATATCCGGTAAGCGGAAACTGGCTTGCTCAAGAGCTTTCCGTCAGCCTTCGCACACTTTACCGTGATATTTGCGCGCTACGTGCACAGGGGGCTGACATTCAGGGAGAAGCCGGGATGGGATTTATCCTCTCACGAAGCCATCACTTGCCGCCTGTGATGTTTACCTCTGAGCAGCTCGATGCACTAGCGCTCGGATTGCGTTGGGTATCAGCATATGGTGACGCAGGTATATCAAAAGCAGCTTCTGAAGTTACGGGTAAGATCCGGCAAGGTCTGCCCGCAAAGTTAAAGACTCTGTTTGATGAATCGACACAATTAGTTGGAAAAACTCTGGTTGCCCACCACAATTTTGAGAGTCTGAACTCTCTTCGAAGCGCCATCAGGAGTAAACAGAAAATCCGGACTGGCTATACAGACAGGCTGGGTAATGTGAGTGAAAGAACGATATGGCCTTTCGCCTTAGGTTACTTCACAGAGGATATATTGCTTGTAGCATGGTGTGAAAAACGTAATGCCTTCCGCCATTTCGACGTAACGCGATTAACATTACTACAGTTTGTGCCTGAAACTTATCCCTACTCCCGGCATCGTTTACTCCAGATGTGGCGTAGCGCGGGTCTGGATAAAGCGATTCCTGGGCGAGGCTGAACTGAATGCCAATATTCCAGAGTATTCTGGCCTGTCCATATTCATTAATGTTTCCCTTACTCGCTCATAGCAGACACTACCCTGCTAACAGCACCTGTTCTGTGGCTACGCTCTGTAACACCCTTACGAACGTCCGCTATCCACGGGATGTGCATCCGCCTGATGTGAATTTTCTGCACCGCCACTCAGGTATCGGCACCCGAAGCACCCAGAAGGCACAAATGAGCCTGTTACGGCTCCTTTGTGTCATTCAGGGGTGACGATCACCTTGGAGCGCTCAAAACACTCAGTCCGCCATGCCTGAAACCTGCTCAGCCACTCCTCTCTCTCCCTTCTCACGCCCGCTATCCGTCAGCGATGCCCTTACCTGCGGCAGGCTTTCCGGGTAGTTCTGCTGAATAAACTCGATCATCTTTTCCCGCACGTAGCAGCGTAAATCAAAGGCGATTGGCGAGTTCTGCGCGGTCATCAGCATCCTGATGGTCATGGTTTTCTCGGTGGTATCGGTCACCTGAAGCACCTGAGTTTCCCCATCCCAGAGTCGGGTTTCGCTCAGCACCTTTTCAAAGTGCGTCCGCAGAGGCTCAAGCGGCATTGAGTAGTCCACATAGAGAAAGACCGAACCGAGGATCTGAGCGTTGTTGCGCGTCCAGTTCTGGAACGGGTTCTCGGTAAAGTAGGTGATCGGCAGCACCAGGCGGCGCAGATCCCAGATCCGCACGACCACATAGGTCAGGTTAATCTCCTCAATCCAGCCCCACTCTTTCTCTACCACCACCGCATCATCAATTTTAATCGGCTGGGTAAAGGCGATCTGAATACCGGCGAACAGATTGACCAGCGACTTCTGTAGCGCAAAACCTATGATGATCCCCGCCACACCGGCCCCTGCCAGGATGGTAGTGCCAAATTTACGCACGCTCGGGAAACTCAGCAGAATCAGCGACAGGCAGAATAACACCAGAATGACAATAACCACTTTTTTGACGTAGATAATCTGTGTGCGGATTTTACGCGCGCGCAGATTATTTGAGATATTGATGTCGTAGCGGATATAAAGCATATCCTGCGCCACATTGGTCAGTCGTATTAATACTGAGCAAAACGACATAATAATAAAGACATTGATGATATTGGTAATTAAATCCAGCGAGTCAGGATGGAAATTAATGTAATTAAGACCCACATTGATCATTAATAACGGGATGAAAAAGAACATCGACCCACTGAGGTGCTTCTCCAGCGATTTGAACAGCTTCCGGTCGCGACTCTGCCAGTAGCGGATAAACGCGAGCAGGATAAGACGGCCCAGGAAACCCAGTACAAATGAAAGCGAGACGAGTAATACAACAGGTACCCACGACGGGAAACCAGATAACTCACCGAATAACAATGGCATTATTTTCCCTTTTAGTAAGCTGACAACACCGGGTTGTCAGATAAGTGACACATGCAATAACCGTTGTCTTCACGGTCATCCGTCTGTCATACAATCAATGGGTTCAAGTATGAACCATACCTGCAAAGTTGACAGGAAAAGCCTCGGCAGCCCGCCCCCCTGATGCGCCTCTTTTGCCTTTCAGCCAGGACGGACAGTGACAGAAGTCACCTGCAGCCCTGGCCGATATCATTAACCCGCCTGATATAACCGTTTCGCTTTTCTGACCCTTTTCATTCCCCTGAGACAACAAAAATTGCTGCCGGACTCACTATAACCCCCGCTGAATGTAGACGACAGAGTCTTGTCTGCTAATTTTAAACTGTGCCCCGCCGTCGCTGAGAAAAACAACAATATGATTAATAGCATTAAACTTTCTGCTGATTTCCGCCGCAGTTTTCTGCGTGAAGTGCTGGTACCGCTGGTCGCCATCCTGCTGCTCACCTTTGCGGGTGCCGGCACGGCGCTGTTTATCGGCACCTCGCTCACTAACGCCGAAGCCCGGCAGCAACAGCAGCGGATGATTGAAGCCTCGTTTTCGCAGAGCCTGAATGAACATCTGCGCCAGCTGCACAGCCTGTCGCGCTGGGCGCCGCTTGAGCAGCACCTCTCCGCGAGCAACAGCGACCGCTGGCTGGATGAGAACATCGGTGAATGGCTTTACGAAATGTTCGGACATCAGCTGATTATGGTGCTGGATCAGCAGAACCAGATCGTCAGAGTCTGGCGCGAGGGCCAGCCGGTCGCTGCGCCGGATAGCGATCCGCTGGCGGGTGAGGTGTTGCAGAGTACGCTGGTCACCGATCCGGCGCGCCCGGACAGGGCCGACTATGCACGGGTCACGAACCGTGCCGCCGCCCTGGCCGTCGGCAATATTCAGCAGGAGAGCCGCACCCTGCCCCGTTTCCGGCTGGTGAGCCTGAAATTTCTGGATGATGGCTATCTGGCGAGCCTGGCGGAACGCAATCAGCTTCAGGATCTGCACTTCACGGACGGCACGGCGCAGCCAGGCAGCGCAGCGCGCTATCTGCTGGTGGCGCAGGCGGGCGATCCGGTGGGGTATCTGGAGTGGATCCCCTCCCGTCCCGGTGCGCAGATGCTGCGGACCATTGGCCCCTCAACCGGGCTGGCGGTGCTGGCGATCTCCCTGCTGTGTCTCTATATGGTGTGGCGGCTCTGGCATTCGCTGGTCAGCCTGTCGCAGTCGATGCTGCGGCTCGGCGCCTCAGAGGCGCAGGCGCAGCATCTGGCGTTTCATGATGTGCTGACCGGTCTGCCCAATCGCGCGCTGGTTGAAGAGCGCATGACGCAGGCACTGGCGCTGGCGACGCGCCACGATCAGCGGGTGGCCCTGCTGCTGATCGACCTCGACCGCTTCAAAACCATCAACGATACCTATGGTCATCACGCCGGCGATGAGCTGATCATCGCCGTGGCGCAGCGCCTGAGCCGGATCGTGCGCGCCAGCGACACCGTGGGACGCATCGGGGGCGATGAATTTATTGTGGTGATGCCGGATGTCGAAAACCTGGGCCAGGCGCAGAGTCTGGCCCAGCGCATCGTCGACGAGCTGGCCCTGCCAGTGACGCTGTTTGGCAGCGAAGTATGGAGCGGTGCCAGTATCGGGCTCTCCCTCGCGCCCAGAGACGGTATCGATCGGCTGGAGCTGATGCGCAAAGCGGATATCGCGCTGTATGAAGCCAAAAGCGGCGGGCGTGGCAAATATCGGCAGTTTGAACGGGCGATGGATGAGTCAGTGCGCACCCGCCAGGCGATTGCGGCGGATCTGCGCTCGGCGCTGCAGAGCCGTCAGGGGCTGGAGGTGTGGTATCAGCCGCTGATGGACATCGGCGGTCAGCAGATGGTCGGAATTGAGGCACTGCTGCGCTGGCACCACCCGACACGCGGCCTGATCGCACCCGGTGAGTTTATTGCGATTGCCGAAGAGACCGGCCTGATTATGCCATTGGGTGAGTGGGTGCTCGCTGAAGCCTGTGCCACGCAGCAGCGTTTCCCGACGCTGCTGGTGGCAGTCAACGTCTCGCCCGTGCAGTTCCGATCGGCGGGCTTTGTCGAGCGGATCATGGCGATTGTCAGCCAGCACGGCGGCGACCCGAGGCGCCTGGAGCTGGAGATCACTGAAGGCGTGCTGATTGAGGATGAACGGGAGGCGCGCGCGATTATCGTGGCGCTGCGTGAAGCGGGTTTCCGCATTGCGCTGGATGATTTCGGCACCGGCTACTCCAGCCTTAACTATCTGAGTACCTTCCCGGTAGATAAAATCAAAATCGATCGCTCTTTCACCCAGTCGCTGGGCGTGGCAGAAAATTCCGTGGCGATTGTGGAGTCGGTGGTGAAACTGGGGCATGCCATGGGCCTGATGGTGACGGCGGAAGGTGTCGAGACGCCGGGACAGATGTCGGCGCTGGCGGATGCAGGCTGTAATCAGTTGCAGGGCTATCTCTTCAGTCAGGCGGTGCCCGCCGATCAGCTTGCGGCGCTGATGACCTCCGCCGCGCCAGAGACGACGCCGCAGGCGTAACGGCCGGAAGGATAGCCTGAACGCATCGGTGCGCCCGGGCTATCCGTATCAGAGTCAGATCGCTAAGCGCCCAGGCTGTCCAGCAGCGCCGCAGACGAGGCGACCGCGCCGAAAATGCCGCCCTGCATATGGATCATGCTCAGCGCCGCCTCGTGGTGACGCCGTTCGGTTGCCGCGCAGCAGTCGGAGAGCACCAGACACTCAAAGCCGCGATCGTTGGCTTCGCGCAGCGTGGTGTGAACGCAGACATCCGTCGTGATGCCGGTCAGGATCAGATTGCGGATGCCGCGACTGCGCAGAATCAGCTCCAGATCGGTGGCGTAAAACGAGCCTTTGCCCGGCTTGTCCACCACCACTTCATCCGGCAGCGGCGCCAGCTCCGGGATAATCTCCCAGCCCGGTTCACCCCGCACCAGAATGCGGCCACACGGCCCCACATCGCCAATCCCGGCATTCATCCGCCGCGACCGCCAGCGCTTATTGGCTGGCAGGTCACTGAGATCGGGCCGGTGCCCTTCGCGGGTATGAATAACCGGAAACTGCCGCGCACGCATCGCGGCCAGCACCTGCTGCAGCGGGGCGATGGGCGCACGGGTCAGGCTGACGTCATAGCCCATGCTATCGACATAGCCACCCACGCCGCAGAAGTCGGTCTGCATATCAATGACGATCAGGGCAGTGTCAGCCGGGGTAAAATGGCCATCGAACGGCCAGGCGTAGGGGGTGGAATTAACGCTGTAGTCGGGCATGACTGTTCTCCATTTCCGGGCGCGGCATGCGCAGTTTGCTAATCAGGCTGTAACTGAGGGCGGCCGTGACCAGGCCGATGACGGCTTCACCGAACTGCGGAAAGGCCACATGAGCGATGACCGCACAGAGGCTGCCAATCGCCCAGGCGGCGAACGCGGTACCGCGGAAACGCTCTGCCGGACGCTGTTCGCTGATGCGCGCCATAAAAATCAAATCCACGATCATCACTGCGCCAAACGGCGGCACCACGATGCCCAGCAGGCTGAGCCACTCCAGGAAGTAGGACCAGACCCCCGCCAGTGCCAGCACGCCGCCGATGCCCCCCAGAATCAGCGTCCAGAGCCGCATTTTGCTGCTGAAGAGATGACTGAATCCCACCGCGCCGTTGTAAAGACAGTGTGTGCAGACCGATCCGAGGTTAATAAAGACAAACAGACAGGCGACCACCGAGAGAAATGCGCTGTGGCCCATCAGCATCGGCAGGAAGTTTCCGCCGTTGGTCAGCGGGTCAACCGCCGCGCCCACCGCCACAATTACCACGCCGAAGAGGTAGGAGATCACGTTGGCAACCGGGAAAGCGGAAAAAGCCGCGATCACCGCCGAGCGGCCATTCTTTGACCAGCGGGTAAAATCCGCCGTCATGGTGCCGGAGTCGGCGAAACCGGCGACCACCATCGTGACCGCGGTGCCCATACTCATGGCGCCCGCCGCGCTGGCGCTGCCCTGCCACTGCGTGACGACGGCGAAATCATGATCCCGCCCTATCAGCCACAGCGCCACGATGCCGAGCACCACAAACAGCGGCGCGGCGATCATCCCCAGCACCGACAGCGCCCGCACGCCCAGAAAGGTGATGCCGGTGTAGAGCAGCATGGCAAAGGCCGTCACCCCTAGCGCGTTCCAGCCAAAGGTCTGATTAATTACCGTGCCGGTGAGGCCGGTCTGAAAGGCATACCAGCCGATCACCACCGTCGAGAGAAAACCGGAGACCAGGATATAGCCTTTGCTGCCAAAGGTGCGCCGGGCCTGCAGGGCGAAATTCATGCCGCTGTTGCCGGCGAACCAGCTCAGCGCGCCAACATAGGCAAACAGCACCAGATTCCCCAGCAGAATGGCGATCAGTGCAGGCCAGAAGCCCAGATGCCAGGTGATGATGCCGCCAAATAACGCATTGGTGAGGATCATCGGAAAACCGAACCAGACTGCCGAGACCGAGCGGGTGGAGTGACGATGCGACACTGGCACCGGCTGGTGTTCAAACTCCTGCTCCAGCGCAGGTGAAGACGATGTTTTCATTGTGTGATTCCCGGTTGAAGGTGATTCCACGGCTGAATGCGCTCGAAAGCGGCACTGGCAGCCAGCACTAAGGCATCATCAAGATGCCGTCCGACAATCTGGAGCCCCACGGGCAGGCCGCGGGCGGTAAAACCAGCGGGCACCGATGCCGCGGGCTGACCGGTGAAGTTGAACGGGTAGCAGAATGAGAGCCAGTGATCGCTGCGGACCATGCGCCCCGCAATGATTTCCGGCCCCTGGCTTCCCAGCGGAAACGGCGGCACTGCCAGCGTCGGAGTGATCAGCAGGTCGTAACGCTGCATAAAGCGCCACAGGCTGTTGCTGACCGCTTTGCGCACCGCGATAGCATCAGTGAAGTTTTCCGCCCGCCACTCACGCTGCAGCATGGCGATCAGATGGGGTGACATGGCGCTGCCCTGCTCCGCCATCATCTGACGCATGCCGGTAAGATCGCTCTCCATCGCCACCAGTGCACCGAAAGCGGCGGCCGGATCGCTGAAGCCCGGATCGGCCAGCTCCAGTTCCGCGCCGGTTTCAGCGGCAAAGCGCTGCACGGCCGCACTGACCACCGCCCGCACTTCCGGATCCACCGCGACATAACCCAGGTCTGCGCTGAATGCGATGCGCAGTTTGCTGGCTGGCAGCCGGAGCGCGCCCAGCCAGTCAACGTCGCTGCAGGGAATGGAGTGACGATCCCGCATATCCGGGCCCGCCATCAGTGACATCATCAGGGCGGCATCGCGCACGCTGCGCGTCATCGGGCCGATGTGCTCCAGCGACTCCCAGCTCGACACGCCGGGATAGCGTTCATCGCGGCAGCCGGGCCAGAGCGGCACCCGTCCCATCGACGCCTTGAAACCAAAGATGCCGCAGTGCGCCGCCGGAATGCGAACCGATCCGCCCCCATCACTGCCCAGCGCAATCGGACAGAGCCGTGCCGCAACGGCCGCACCGGAGCCGGCACTGGAGCCGCCGGGCGTCATCTCAGGATCCCAGGGATTACGCGGCGACGGAAACAGCGGATTGTGCCCGACCGCGCTGTAGCCAAACTCCGGTGCGGTGGTTTTACCCAGCAGAATGGCATCGGCGGCCAGCAGGCGTTCCACCGTGATGTCATCCTCTTCCGGCACGAAATCCCGGTAAGCCGCCGAACCAGAGGTGGTTCTGACACTGGCCGTGCAGATCAAATCCTTCACCGCCAGCGGTACCCCCGCCAGCGCGCCCAGCGTCTCTCCGCGAGCGCGGCGGGCATCCAGCGCCCTGGCCTGCGCCATCGCCAGATCGGGCGTGGGGGTACAAAAGGCCTGTATTGCCGGTTCCCGTTCCGCCAGTCGCTCCAGTGCGGCCCCGGTCAGCTCGCAGGCTGACACCTCCCCGCTGCGGATAAGTGCGGCCATCGTGGTGGCATCTTCGTCTAATAAGGAGTCAAACATGGATTACCTCGCCAGAATTGTACCCGTCAGGTAGTGCATGAACCGTGCCAGCTGACACCAGGCCGGGCGCTCTGAAGCAGGGATGCCAGATGGAATACGGCCTGGGATACAAGATCGAATTCTTATGGTGGCGGACGGGCGCGCCTGTTTATTTTTTCAGCACGATGATGGCGCAGGGCTGCGCGATAAGGGGGCGTGACAGGTGAATGGTTTTGCGGGCTGGCTTACAAAACGGTGTTGTTAATCCGCAACGGCGGCTGAAATGCTGGAATGAATAACCTTATTTTTACCATGGATGTTTGACGGTGCTGCGCAGGAACTGAAAATCGGGTTTCAGGGATTTATAAGTTACGACAGGGATGAGAAGTGCGCATTGAAGAAGATATTTATCTCGAAAACTACGAAATCAGGCGAAAAAGATTCATTTATGATCGGCGTATTCATCACAGTTATGCGTTTGTTGTTGGCAATAATAATTACACCGTCATCGTGGGTAAGTTGATGGATGAACCGACCTTTACCCGCATTGGATACCGGATGCCACCAGGGATCTCCTTTCCGGTTAACGGACTGGCTGAAGTTTGTTTTGACGTCTTTGATGGTATGGAATGCCTGGGTGATTTCCGCCATATCAGCTTTTCAGAATTAGGCAGTGCTGTCGTTATCAAACGCGTATTCCTGGCATTAATGGCACACCATGAAAGCTTTTTTGTGGGCGGTTTTGTTTTCCAGGCTGCATCAGGAGAGATCGTTGACCGCAATCGTCCGACACCCCTTGAGGAGATCTACGACGCTTTGCTTGGGTTAAAAAATGAACTGCGCTACAATCGCCGGACCGGGTTGCCGAAGAAAGCGCCGCAACCTTTAATCCCGGACTATTTTCAGGTTTATAAAACAGTGACTACAGGGAGAGCTTGCTATGTCGTTTTACGATAAACACAATGGCATCACAGATGCGGCTGATGCCGAGAACAGGGAGTTAAGGGCACTTTTGATTGCTGAATGGCTGGACAGGCCCGATCTACCCGCCATTAAGGCCCAGTTAGCTCAGGCGAGAAAACGTTCCTCATCTGCCCTGTTGCGCCGTAAGCTAAAAGAACTGAACGCGCGCGAAAGGCAGGAAGCTAACATCCCCGATTAGCGCTTAAAGGCCCATATACGGGCCTTTCCTGTTTTTAAATCGCTTCTGGTTTAACCGCGGCGGCTTCATGCCACCTGCAACTCACTGCGATTCCGGAAAATCGGTCTCCACCGATGTCTGTTTCCACGCCTCAATTTCCGCCAGCCGCTCTTTGAGTTTGCTGGTCACGGCGTCATGGCCCCAGGCTCCCATCACCAGATGCCGGGGCGGATGATCATGTTCAGTAATTGCGATCATCGCTGCGGCGGCGCGCGCCGGATCGCCCTTCTGCGTGCCGCTGTAGTCGGCGGTGGCTTTCATTCGCGCGGCGGCGGTCTCTGCATAGTCCGGCAGCGTGCTTGGCGTCTGATGCAGCGAGCGTCCGGCCCAGTCGGTGCGGAACGGGCCTGGCTCGACGCAGGTGACATGAATGCCCAGCGGCCCGGCCTCCTGGGCCAGCGCATCGGACCAGCCCTCCACCGCATGTTTGCTGGCGGCGTAATAGCCTGAGCTGGCAAAGCCGATCAATCCGGCCACCGAGGTAATGTTGATAACGTGACCCCTGCGCGCCTGGCGCATCGCGGGCAGCACGGCGCGCGTCAGGGCAAACAGACCGAAGACGTTAGCGTCAAACTGGGCGCGGATTTCGCTCTCCACCCCCTCTTCAATCGAACTCTGATAGCCGTAACCGGCGTTGTTCACCAGCACGTCAATCGTTCCGAACGCACCGATGGCCGCCTGCACCGCCTGATCGATACTCGCCTGCTGCGTGACATCCAGCGCGACCGCCAGCGCATTATCATGACCTTCCACCAGATCGGCCACGGCCGACAGGTTCCGGGCCGTCACCACCACGTTAAAACCCCGCGCGATAGTCTGCTGCGCCAGTTCCCGACCAAAACCGGTCGAGCATCCCGATATAAACCAGACTGGGCCTGATTGAGCCGCCATACTAGGACTCCTGTTGCGTTTGATGAAGCGATAAGACCCGGATACGAACGTATCCGGGGAGAGACAGATAAGGCTAGCGAGGCGCCATCGCCTGGCTTAGCCCTTCGTGCTTTTATGGAACAGCTGGCTGGCGGTGTCGCTGATGATCTGCGCTGCGCCGCGATCGCCCTTCGCCATGGAGGCCATAAAGGCTTTTGCCTGTTTAAAGGTGATATGCGGCGGTAGCGGCGCCACTTCCGGATCGGTTTTCACCTCCAGCAGCACCGGGCGATCGGCGCTGAGCGCCTGCTGCCAGGCCCCCACGAGGTCGTCAGGGTTATCCACAAAAATCCCGACCATGCCCAGCGAGCGGGCAAATTCCGCGTACTTCACGTCCGGCACCTGCTGCGAGGCGTCAAAGCGGGGGTTGCCCTCCATCACGCGCTGCTCCCAGGTCACCTGATTGAGATCTTCGTTGTTAAACACGCAGACGATCAGGCGCGGATCGGCCCACTGTTGCCAGTATTTCTGGATGGTGATCAGTTCAGCCATGTTGTTCATCTGCATGGCGCCGTCACCCACCAGCGCCACTACCGGTTTATCCGGGTGCGCAAATTTCGCTGCAATGGCGTAAGGCACCGCTGCGCCCATGCAGGCCAGCCCGCCGGAGAGCGAGGCCCGCTGCCCCTGTTTGACGCGATAGTCGCGGGCAAACCAGTTGGCACAGGAACCGGAGTCAGAGGTAACAATGGCGTTGTCCGGCAGCTGCGGGGACATCTCCCACACCACCCGCTGCGGATTGACCGGGTTCGCCGGTGCCATCGCGCGCTCCTCCATCAGCGTCCACCAGTCACGCACCTGAACCGCAATCCCTTCCTGCCAGCTGCGATCCTCTTTGTGCTCCAGCAGCGGCAACAGCGCGCGCAGGGTTTCTGCCGCATCGCCGTGCAGATTCACTTCGCTGGGGTAGCGCAGGCCGAGCATGGCGGGATCGATATCGATCTGCACCGCTCGCGCCTTGCCCTCCTCCGGCAGAAATTCGGTCCAGGGGAAGCCGCTGCCGATCATCAGCAGGGTGTCGCAGTTCTGCATTAAATCGGATGAGGGTTTGGTGCCGAGCAGGCCAATCGAGCCGGTCACAAAGGGCGCATCGTCCGGCAGCACATCTTTGCCCAGCAGCGCTTTTGCCACACCGGCCCCCAGCACATTGGCGACCTGCACCACCTCGACAGCGGCATTGCGTGCGCCTGCCCCGATCAGAATCGCCACTTTTTTACCGGCGTTGAGCACCTCAGCGGCGCGTTGCAGATCCTCCTCATAGGGGATCACTTTCGGCCGCTGATAGCCACTGCCGGAGTGGGTGAAGCCGTGCAGATGCTGCGGCGGCTGCCAGGCTTCATCCTGAATATCTTTCGGCAGGATCACCACCGCCACGCCATTCTGCGCTTTGGCAATCCGCACGCCACGATCAAGCAGGTGACGCACCTGCGCCGGGGTGGCGGCTTCCTGAACGAAGTTCGCCACATCCGAGAAGATGCGGTCCAGGTTCATCTCCTGCTGATAACTGGCCCCGCGCGCGGTCGCTTCCGCCTGTCCGGCAATCGCCAGAACCGGCGCATGATCCATTTTTGCGTCATAGAGCCCGGTCAGCAGATGGGTCGCACCCGGCCCGCCGGTTGAGAGGCAGACGCCCAGCTCACCGGTGAACTTCGCGTGACCGGCCGCCATAAAAGCGGCCATCTCTTCGTGCCGCACCTGAATAAATTCGATGCCGTCCCCTTTGGCGTTCGCGCGCTGAATGGCCCCCAGCACGCCATTAATCCCGTCCCCCGGATAGCCGTAAATGCGGCTCACACCCCACTCTTTCAGGCGCTGGACAAAAAAATCACTGGTTTTCATGCTCATCGTCGCGGTTCCCCTTGTAGTCCATGCAGACTTAAAGCGTAGTCGACGATGCGCCATCGCCGTTAATTGTTCGCCATAGCCGGGTAGCGCTGACGCAAATCACTGAATATCTGTGCCATGTCCGCCGTTTCGCCTGCCTCTGCGACCGCCCGAAAAACCTGGGTTTTCAGGAAGTGACGCCAGCTGACCGGCGCGGCGGCAAGAAAGGTGGTCAGTGACTGATAGCGCTGCGGTGTCCAGCGTTTTTCAAAGCGCTGACGCGCCTCGCCATGCTCAAAATGGTGCGTGACCCGTTGCGGCATGGCAGCACGCAGTTGCTCAGTCGCGACCCGATCCACGCGGTTATTCACCACCACCACGCCATACTGCGCCCTGGCGGCGTCGAGGCTGAGGTAACCGCAGCGCACATCCTGCAGGACCGCCTCCGCATCGCGCTGTGACGGCAGCCCGTAGCCCCCGGCACCCGGCCCGCGGACTTCGACCACGTCCCCCGGCTGGCAGTGGATCACATCGGTGTTGCCGTGCCGGATGACCTCGCCGTTGCGCCGGGTCTGGAAGTGGGAGAGCGCCCCGCTCTGTCCGCCCACCACGCCCGCCGAGGCGAAGACCGAGCGGTTGCGGTTGCGCGCGGTAATCGTGGTGTTGGGCGAGAAGATCTCGAACGCCATCTCTGTCGCCAGGCCGCCGCGATAGAGACCCGCCCCGGCGCTGTCCTGCGCCAGGCCGTAGCGGTGAAAACGGATGGGGACTTCCGCCTCGTTAATCTCAATCGGGGTGTTTTTCAGGAAGGCGGAAAGACCGCCGGAGCCGTCAGGGCCATCGTGACGCGGGGTGCCGCCTGCACCGCCGCCCACCGGGCCCAGCGAAGCCACCACGCTGCGGTTGTGCGTCTGGGTGCGGATATTCATGATCGAGTTGCCGCCGGGCGAGTTGGCGGGCAGACGTTCGGGCATCGCCAGTGAGAAGACGCCGACGGTGGCAATCTGCGACAGCGCACAGGTCAGCGAGCGCATGCCTACCGCAGCGGGCGCCTCGCAGTTCATGACCGTGCCCGGCGGCAGAATGGCGCGCGTAGGCCGCAGCGTGCCCGCGTTAAGCAACAGGGAGCGATCCAGCGTGGAGAGCACATAGGTGACGCCAACCAGCGCCAGCGGATGTCGCTCCCGTCCGCCCGTGGGCATGTTCAGCGACGAGGCCAGCTGCGGGTCGCTGCCGGTGTAATCCAGCTCCAGCCGATCGCCCTGCACCCGCAGCGTGACGGCGATGCGGCAGGGATAGCCACCCTCGCCATCCTCATCGGCGTAGTCGGCATAAAAGTATTCACCGTCGGGAATGGTCGCGATGATGGTGCGCGCCTGCGCCTCGGCGTAATCCAGAATGCCTTCAATGCCCTGCAGGAAATCGTCGATGCCAAAGCGGGCAATAATGTCGTGAATTTTCCGCTCGCCCACGTTGACCGAGGCCAGCTGCGCCTTGAAGTCACCCCAGTTCTGGTCCGGCACCCGCACGTTGAGCCGCATGATGCTGGCGACCTCTTCGTTGAGCTGACCCTGTCGCATGATCTTCAGCGGCGGGATGCGAATCCCCTCCTGCACAATGTCGGTCAGCGAACGCGACAGCGAGGCGGGCACGGCCCCGCCGACATCGGTGTTGTGAATATGTCCCACCACGAAACAGACAATCTCGCCCTGGTGGAACACCGGTTTCCAGATGTGGATGTCGGGGGAGTGGGTCGCGACGTTTCCGGCGTAGGCGTCGTTGGTAATGCAGATGTCCCCCTCGGCGTACTCCTCTATCAGCGCCAGCACCGGCGCATAGTCGATGCCGCTGTACCAGGGCGCACCAAAACTGCGGGGTGAGGCAAACGCCAGCCCGCTGCGGCTGACGATCTGGCAGGAGAAATCTTCCGTCTCCTTAACGAAGGTGGAGTGCGCAGTGCGCATCAGCGTAAAGGCCATCGCATCGGCGGCGGCAGCGCAGTAGTTCGCCAGGATCTGTAAGTTACGTCCGTCAATCGCCATGTTATGCCTCGTTCGCCGTAATCAGCAGGTTGCCAAAAGTGTCGACCGTGACGCCCATGCCGGGCGGCACACAGGTGGTGCAGTCATCCTGAGCAATGATGGCCGGGCCGCTGAGCTGATGGCCGGCGCGCAGCCCGGATCGCAGCACCAGATCAACCTGATGCCAGGCCCCGTCAATCCACGCTTCCGTCTGCTTCAGCACCGGCACCGGTTCCGTCGCCGGGGCCAGCGGGGCAATAACCGGTTTCGGCGTCGGTGAGGTGATCACCAGCCGCAGGTTAATCAGCTGCACCGGGGCCTGCGGATCACAGTGACCAAACAACTGCTGATGCTGGCGATCGAAAGCGTCATGCAGCGCCGTAAAATCGGCCTGCGTCAGCCAGCCTGGCTCCAGCGCCACGTCGATCTCAAACGACTGTCCCTGATAGCGCATATCGGCGCTGAACTGCAGGCTGTAAGGCATCGCGCTGCCGTGCTCCTCAGCCAGCCAGTCGCAGGCGCGCTGCTGCAATGCCTGCGCTTCCGTGGCCAGGGTGTCGGCCAGGGCGGGAGTCAGATCGCTGTAGAGGGTGCGGATAAAGTCATTACGGATGTCAGCCACCAGCCCGCCCAGCGCCGACAGCACCCCGGGCGTCGGTGGCACAATCACCCCTTTCAGGTTGAGTTCACGGGCCAGGAAACAGCCCATCATCGGCCCGGCACCGCCAAAGGCGAGGAACCAGAATTCCCGCGGATCGAGGCCGAACCGTGACAGCAGGCCGCTGGTGTCGCTGTACATACCGGAGATGGCCAGCTCAATGGCGTTTTGCGCGGTCTCCTGAACCGTCAGACCGAGGGCATCGGCCAGCGGCTGCCAGGCGGCACAGGCGGCCGCGACATCGACGGCGACAGCGTTGTAGCCCAGCGCGCCGTGCCCCATCATGCCGCAGGCGGCAAAGGCGTCGGTGGCGGTCGGCTGCGTGCCGCCGCGCCCGAAGCAGACC
This sequence comes from Pantoea anthophila, assembly GCF_026104315.1. Taxonomy (NCBI): domain Bacteria; kingdom Pseudomonadati; phylum Pseudomonadota; class Gammaproteobacteria; order Enterobacterales; family Erwiniaceae; genus Pantoea; species Pantoea anthophila. The sequence continues at coordinate 1,514,485 of NZ_CP110473.1, read as the reverse complement.
GGGCCAGGCAGCGAGCCGGCACTGTCCGGGCCCATCTGCAGCACGCCCTGCCCGTCAATCCACGCCAGCGAGCCGCCGCCCTGGCCTACCGAGGTAACGGCAACGGAGGGAATGTAAATCGGGAAGTCCCCGATGATTTCACCGTTGCCCTGCGCCACGTTGCCGTCGATGATCACCGCCACGTCAGCACTGGTGCCGCCGATATCGAGGCTGAGAATTTTGCCGAACCCACAGGCGCTGGCGAGATAGCTGGCCCCGATGACCCCGGATGCGGTGCCGGAGAGAACCATCTGCACACATTCACGTTTCGCCTGGTCGACGCCCATGACGCCACCGTTCGATTTGGTGATGCGCGGCGGCGGCTGCACGCCGAGCCGCTGTAGCGCCTGCTCAAAGGATTCAAGGTAGTGGATCACCATCGGCTGCACGTAGGCGTTGATGGTCGCGGTAATGGTGCGTTCATATTCGCGGATAATGGGCCAGATGTCGGCAGAACAGGAGGTCAGCAGCTCGGGTGCCTCCGCATTGATAATCGCTTTCACGGCCGCTTCATTGTGCCGGTTGCGATAGCTGTGGAGCAGGGAGACCACGATGCCCTGGCAGCCCGCAGCGCGCGCGTGCGCGATAGCGTCGAGTACGCTCTGGCGGTCCACCGGCTGGAGTACCCTGCCCTGCGCGTCCATGCGTTCACGGATGGCAAAAACCCGGTCGCGCGAGATCAGCGGTGCAGGACGCCGCGAAAAGAGGTCATGGATATGGGGAATTTTCAGCCGGGCCAGCTCCAGCACATCGCAGAAGCCCTCGGTGGCGAACAGCGCCAGCCGCACGCCACGCCGCTGGATCACCGCGTTGATGCCGACCGTGGTGCCGTGGGTAAAGTAGCCAATCTCCGCGGGGTCGATCCCCTGACGCTGCTGAAACTGCGCCAGCCCGGTGGTGATTTCACTGCCGGGCTGATCCGGGCGCGACAGGACTTTCAGGGTATGAATCTGGTTCGTTTGCTGATCGAGCACGGCAAAATCGGTAAAGGATCCGCCAATATCCACGCCAACGCGGTATCGCATCTCGGGTTAACTCCTGAGTCAGGGAGGGGGAAATTCCATCAGCGTCCCGGGGTGTTGCACCACACGCCAGCCGAGACGCTGGTAGACCTGATGCGCATCCTGGGTCGACAGCATCCAGCGATGCACCGTTTGCAGCTCCGGATGATCACGGACGCAGGTCGCCAGCCAGCTGCCCAGTCCGTGTCCACGCCAGTTTTCGTCAATGATGACGTCGCACAGCCAGCCAAAGCGGGTGTAATCGGTGATAAGACGGGCGAAGCCAATCTGCGCCTGCTGGTGATAGAGGCCAAACGGCAGCGAACCGGCGATCGCCCGCAGGGTTTTCTCGCGCGGCTGGCCCTGTGCCCAGTAGGACTTCTCCGCCAGCTGGTGGTGTATCCACGCCAGGTCGAGCCGCTGACGGTCGGTGGAGACGGTGAACGCATCGCGCTGCCACTGCTGGTCAGCAATCAGTAATGAGCTCATAACAACTCCTGATAACGGTTAAAAACAGTCTAAGGGGGTTCGCTGATCGGGTGAGGCTGAAGCGCGCCCTGAAACCGGATGCAGCGACTGAATTTTGCGCCGGGAAGAAATTTTATGCTGAGGGGAGTCAGGCCGATGCATGATGCAGAGTGAACGGGCGGGTAAGGGAAAAATCAGGGTAAAGCGTGCAGGTCTGCACATCTCCCGGAGCGCGGTCTGCGCCGGGTGCGGTGAATGGAGATAGTGACCCTCTGCCGTAAAAAGCGCAGAGGATCGGCCCCCGGCTCTGGTCACTACGCCCCGAGTTCGACAGAATTCTGCTTGTCGATAAGTGAACGCAACGGCACGCTGCTTTTCATGATGGGCGATTTGATCACGATATAACTGAAATATTTGTCGATGCCGATCTGCGCATCCAGCATCTTCTCAATCACTTCCTGGTAATGTTCAATGCTGCGGGTAATAAAGCGCAGCAGATAGTCGTAGCCGCCGGTGATCAGATGGCACTCCATCAGCTCATCGACACTGCGCATCGCCGTTTCAAACTTCATAAAATCTTCGCGACGATGGCCCGACAGCGTGACTTCGGTAAAGACCGTCACAGAATCGGTAATGCGGGTGAGATTGATGTGGGCTTCATAACCGGTAATAAAACCAGCCTGTTCCAGACGTTTGACCCGTTGCAGACAGGGGCTGGGGGAAAGGCCTACTGCGTCGGCGAGGTTAACGTTGCTGATACGGCCATCTTTCTGGAGTTGCACCAGAATGTTGATGTCGATGCGGTCGAGTTTCATTAAGCCGTTCATAGCACCCCTCATTGTCAGAGCCTGGCCCATCAGGCGTCAGTATTGCAGGCTGGCAATAACCTGGCCTGACGGGCCAGGCGCTTAAGCAAATGTTCAGAACCTCCGGAAGATATATCACGCTTTACGGTAAATGCGCCAGCGCTTCGCAGTGGTTATACCAGCAGGAGGTTTTTAAATTACTTCAATAAAATCAATGAGGAATCGCAGTTTAACCCAGACGGCCTGTGGCACGCGCCAGCGCAATATCGAAGATATGCAGCGCCTCTTCCAGCTGGGAGTCGGTCGTCACCAGCGGGGCCAGAAAACGGATCGTATTACGGTGCAGACCACACTTGATCAGCAGCAGTCCTTCCTGACAGGCGCTGTCGAGGATCTTCTGCGTCAGGGCCGCATCCGGGCGACCGGTTTCGAAATCGAGGATTTCCACCGCCTGCATAAAGCCCACGCCGCGCACATCACCGATGCAGGCATATTTATCCGCCAGCTGCCGCAGCCGGGCATTGAGCTGTTCACCGAGCTGGCAGGAACGCTGTAGCAGGTTCTCCTGCTCAAACAGATCCAGCACCGCCAGCGCCGCCGCACACCCCAGTGCATTGCCGCCGTAGGTGCCGCCCAGTCCGCCCGGCGCTGGCGCGTCCATGATCTCCGCCCGTCCCACCACACCGGAAATCGGCAGGCCGCCGCCCAGGCTTTTCGCCAGCGTGATCAAATCCGGTTTAATGCCCAGCTGCTGGAACGCGAACATGGTGCCGGTTCGCCCGAAGCCGGACTGCACTTCATCACAAATCAGCAGAATGCCGTGCTGGCTGGTAATGCGGCGCAGCGCCTGCATAAAGGCCGGGCCTGCAGGCAAGAAGCCCCCGTCGCCCTGCACCGGCTCGATAATGATCGCTGCCACCCGCTCAGGCAGGATCTGCACTGCGAACAGCTGCTCCAGCGCCTTGAGGCAATCCGCCTCCGTAATGCCATGCAGCGGATTGGGGAAAGGCAGCCGGTAAATCTCGCCAGGGAACGGACCAAAGTTCTGTTTATAAGGGGCGGACATGCCGGTCAGGGTGACACCCAGCAGCGTGCGGCCATGAAATGCACCGTCAAAGGCGATGATGCCGGGGCGCTGCGTGTGGGCGCGGGCAATCTTCACCGCGTTTTCTACCGCTTCGGCGCCGCTGGTGAAAAAGACGCTCTTGTAGGCTTCGTCTCCGCCTACCAGCCGGTTCAGCCGCTCCGCTAACGCGATATAGCCCGGATAAGCCACCACCTGAAAACAGGCGTGCGAGACCAGACCGAGCTGGCGGGTCACGGCGTTGACCACCGCCGGGTGGTTGTGACCGACATTGAGCACGCCGATGCCGCCGACAAAGTCGAGATAGCGATTGCCCTCCACGTCCCATACTTCACTGCCTCTGGCGCGCTCGATCACCAGCGGATGCGCGGTGACGACGCCACGCGGCACGTTCTGCTCACGTGCATCCAGTAACAGGTTGTTATCGGAGTATGCTTGCTGCTCTGCCATGACATTCTGCATTTTAAACCCTCATCCACGTAACGTTCGGTTGGCTCAAGTATCGCAACCTGTTGGTTTCCGACGCTGCCGTAATTCCGCAGGCAGCGGCATTTCCTGTCAAAATCCCGCTGCTTTCAGCAGGGAAATTTCTCTGCCAGCGCCTGACGAATCAGGGTGACAAACACGTTAACGCCATGCGGGATCAGCGCATCGTTAAAGTCGTAGGCGGCGTGATGTAACGGCCTGCAGGGCGCAGACCCCAGCCAGAGATAGGCACCGGGCCGCGCCTGCAGCATAAAGGCGAAATCTTCTGAGGTGAGCGCGGGCTGCGGCGCGGTCTCAGCGGCGATGCCCGCCTGTTTCAGCGCCTGCAGGCAGAACTGCGCCTCATCCGGGCTGTTCAGGGTTGCCGGGTAGTAGCGCAGATAGCGCACCTCAGCATGCAGGCCGTGCGCGGCGGTGACATGTTCCGCCATCTGACGCAGCCGCGCTTCAATCGTCGCCTGTGCCGTCGGGCTGAAGGTGCGCACCGTACCGGTAATGTTCGCCTCCGCCGGGATCATGTTGTGGGAAAAGCCACCCTCCATCCGGGTCACAGTGAGCAGCGCCGTTTCACAGGGGTCGAGCGCGCGTGAGACCAGGGTATTCAGCTGAACCACCAGCTCGCTGGTCGCCAGCAGGGTATCGCGGGTCAGGTGGGGCTGAGCGGCATGGCCTCCCCCGCCAAGCACCCGGATATCGAAGCGGTCTGCCGCCGCCATGATCGGGCCGGGCCGGGTCTGCACCTGACCCAGCGGCAGTTCCGGCCAGTTGTGAATGGCGTAGACCGCCTCACAGGGAAAGCGGCTGAACAGCCCGTCGTCGATCATCGCCTTCGCGCCCGCCAGCCCCTCTTCGGCGGGCTGGAAAATGAAGCAGACGGTGCCGTCAAAACTGACGTCGCGCGCCAGTTTTTCTGCCGCACCCAGCAGCATCACGGTGTGACCGTCGTGGCCGCAGGCGTGACTGACCTGTGTCACGCTGCTCTGCCAGGCGGTGCCGCTCTGATCCTGCATCGGCAGGGCATCCATATCGGCGCGCAGGCCAATCATCCGCTCGCTGTTACCCTTTTTCAGGATGCCGACCACGCCGGTCTGACCGATACCACGATGCACCTCAATTCCCAGCTGTTGCAGAAAGTTCGCCACCCTGTCGCTGGTGCGGTGTTCCTGAAAACCGAGTTCCGGGTGCGCATGCAGTTCGCGGCGCAGTGCCACTAAATGTTCCATCTCAATATCCTCGTGAGCGGTCGACCACACCGTGCAGCGGCTCACCATGCTGATAACGGCGCAGGTTCTCCAGCAGCGCCGCAATGGCGCTCTCATTCTGTGTCTGGCTGGCAATGTGCGGCGTCAGCCACACGGCGGGATGGTGCCAGAAGGGGTGGCCCGGCGGTAACGGCTCCGGGTCGGTGACATCAATCACGGCGGCGCGGAGCTGGCCGCTCGCCAGCGCCTGCAGCAAAGCGTCATGATTAAGCTGCTGACCGCGCCCGGCCTGCACCAGTGCCGCACCCTGCGGCATCTGCGTAAACAGGGTGTGATTAAGCAGACCCTGGGTGGTGTCAGTCAGCGGCAGCAGACAGACCAGAATCTCGCTGTGCGCCAGAAAGTCCGCCAGATCTCCGGCACCGTGCCAGCAGCGCACGCCGGGCACGTGGCGCGGCGTGCGGCTCCAGCCAGCGCAGTCAAAACCCAGTGCGACCAGCTGCTGCAGCGCAGCCTGACCGAGTTCGCCCAGCCCCATCACGCCCACCCGCCGCTGAGCCGCAGGCTTCACCTGATGCGGCTGCCACTGCTGCTGGCGTTGCTGATGAAGATAGCGTGGCATGTCACGATGCAGCCCGAGCACCGCGAAGGTGACATATTCCACCATGCCCTGCGTCAGACCTGGCTCAATCATTCGTATGACCGGCAGATCGGGCGGCAGCGCGCTGAAGTCAAACTGATCGGCGCCGGCGCCGACAGAAAACAGCAGTTTCAGCCGGGGAAACAGCGCCGGAATATCGGCGGGGGGCTGCCAGGCCACCAGCGCCTCAACCTCTGCCGGATCGCCGGTCTCCGGCCAGATATGCAGCTGAATGTCGGGGGCATGCTCCGCCAGCCAGCGCTGCCAGATCCGTCCCCGTTCCGGTTCCGATTTATAGACGATATGCATCAGGCCATCGCCTGGGTCATTAAGCCAAAGGCCTGCATCCCCTGTGGCGTCCAGGGGGTGCCCCGGACCATCGTGGTCGGCGCATCCACCTGATCCAGCCCGAGGGTGTTGAGCCAGCTGGCCAGCGGCAGGCTGGCGTCGGTATCAATGCGCAGAAACTGGCCCTGCAGTGGCTGCATCAGGGTTGCCACCAGCGCCTGTGCCACCGGCAACTCCGCGGCGATCACCGGCCCAATCGCCCAGCCGTGCCCAAAGCGGCGCAGGCTGGCGAACCCCTGAATCTGCTGCTGATCGTCCTGTAACAGCAGGGTCTCACAGTCGCGCAGCAGATGGTCGAACAGCGCCGGACGATGCATGCCGTGCGCCTGCTGATCCAGCTTCACCAGTGCGGCGTGATCCGCCGGGGTCGCCGGTCGCAGATGCAGCCCGGCCGGGATCACCACGTCGGGCAGTGACGCCAGTGCACGGGTCTGGTGCTGGCGGATCTCACCGCAGCTGACAAAGCCGAGCTTTTCATACAGCCCTTTGCCCATTTCGGTGGCGTGCAGCCGCACGTTGCCGCCGGGGACTTTTTCCAGCTGCGCCAGCATCAGCTGTTTGCCGAGGCCCCGCCCCTGCTGCTGATTATCCACAATCACCAGTCCCAGCGTGGCAGCGTGTTCGCCCCAGCGCCAGAGCACGGCGCTGCCAATCACTCTGCCCTGCTCTTCAATCACCGTGCCTTCGCCCAGCTGCAGCGCCAGCTGCCAGTCTTCGCGTCGGTGGGGCCACTTCAGTGCCTGCGTCATGCGGTAGCACTGTTCAATATCATCTGGCGTCATTGCGCGTAGTGTCAGGCTCATTGCGTTCTCCTTACATCATGCCTGGGGTGTCTAATCCGCTGCCGTCAACCAGACGGCTGTAGCGATAAGGGGCAGGGTCGACAATCGGGGTGGCCCCGGTTACCAGATCGGCCGCCAGGCGTCCGGCACCCGGCCCGATGCCAAAACCGTGCGCGCTGTAGCCCGCCGAGAGCACCAGCCCCGGCAGTTTCGCCACGGTGGAGATCACCGGAATGGCGTCCGGCGTGCTGTCGATCATGCCGCCCCACGCCTGGGCCAGCCTGAGATTCGCCAGCGCCGGATATTCGCGGCGCATCGCGGCCAGCCCCTCTTCCACGATTCGGCTGTCTGCCGCCGGATCGAGAATGCGCACCCGCTCAAACGGCGACGGGCGATCAAAGGCCCAGCGCCCCATCGCTTCGGGGCCGTTGAAAAAGGGCGACAGGCCAAGGTTGAGGGTGAGATTCTTGCGGCGGCTTTTAAATGTCGGATAGAACTGGCGCGCATAACGCAGCCCCTGCGCACCCGGCTCCAGCCGTCCGCGCCCCGATACCGAGACGGTATAGCTGCCGTCCATCTGCGGGCGGCAGGCGAAGCCCGGCGTATAGAGCGGCATCGCAATCGCCTGCTCTATCGGCTGCGTGCGGAAAGCCGTGCCGATGACATTGCCCAGCGGCAGATCGATGCCGTGACGACGGCAGAACATGGATGTCCAGGCCCCGGCGGCACAGATCACCCGGCTGGTTTTGATCAGCCCGCGTTCGGTCCAGACGCCGCTGACCTGACCCGCGGCGATATCCAGCCCGCGCACCGCACACTGCTGAAACAGCAGCGCACCTTTTTTCATCGCGCCCGCCACCAGGCCCGGCGCCGCCAGGCGGGGTTCCGCATGGCCGTCCGTTGGCGCAGAGAGGCCGCCCCGCCAGGCGGTGGTACTGCCGGGCGTCATCGCTTTTGCCTGCTCAGCGGTAAGAATCGAGCTGTTGACGCCATACCCCTTAGCCATCTGGATCCACGCATCCCAGGCGGCGATGTCTGACTCTTCCCGCGTGGCGTAAACCAGCCCGCTGCGACGGAATCCCAGCTCTTCGCCGGTTTCCGCGTTCAGCTCCCCCCAGCGTTGCAGGGCATAGATGATCAGCGGCAGCTCCCGCTCATCGCGGTTCTGCTGACGACACCAGCCCCAGTTGCGGCTCGACTGCTCGGCCCCCACCAGGCCCTTTTCGATCAGCACAACCTTAACGCCCTGCTTCGCCAGTTCCCAGGTGGCGGCGGCCCCGGCAATACCGGCGCCAATCACCACCACATCGGCGGCGTCGGGAAAGTCCGTACTGTCCTGTACATAACGAATCGGTGCAGGCATAACAAAACGACCTCTGTTGTAAATGAAAAGGAGCACGCCATGACGCCAGCGGCCACCTACTCTGCTTTTAAAATCTCTTCATGCTCATCCAGCCAGCCCTGACGCAGCTCTGGTACAGCGCGTTTCAGCCGCTCAAAGTAGAGCTCGCTGGTAGGCTTGTCGTAGTCGCTGCGGGCCAGCTGGGTCACGATGCGCCCGCTTTTCATCACCACAATCTCGTCGCACACGGCGCGCACCGCATGCATGTCGTGGCTGATGAAGATTACGGAGAGGCCCAGCTCCCGGCGCAGTTCACTGATGAGGTCGAGTACGGCGGCCGCCACCACGGTATCCAGCGCCGAGGTGACCTCATCACACAGAATCAGATCGGGCTCAGCCGCCAGCGCGCGCGCCAGATTAACGCGCTGCTTCTGGCCGCCCGACAGCGCCCAGGGACGCCGTCCCAGCACGCTGCGCGGCAGCTGCACCAGATCCAGCAGCTGATTGAGCCGCTGCTGACGGGCCGCACCGCTCAGACCATGAAACAGCGTCAGCGGACGCGACAGAATGCGCTCAACGCTGTGAGCCGGATTCAGGGCGGTATCCGCCATCTGGAACACATACTGAATGCGTCGCAGCTCGTTGTCAGGGCGTTTCTGCATATCGCCCGCGATATAGTGACCGTTAAACAGGATGTGACCGTGACTCGGGGCGTTGAGCCCGGCGATGGCGTGCGCCAGCGTGGTTTTGCCCGAGCCGGACTCCCCGATAATGCCAATCGCCTGCCCTTTCCATAGCCTGAGGTTGACGTCTTCCAGGATGCGCACCTTCGGGTGGCCCTCCCTGTCGCGCGGGCCATAACCGGCGCAGAGATCGCGCACTTCCAGCAGCGGCTGAATATCGGCCGCCGCCGGACACCAGCTGCTGGGCCGCTCTTTCTGGCGCGCCGCATCCATCAGCAGGCGGGTGTACTCCGCCTGTGGCGCGCCAATCAGATGTGCGGTCGTGCCATATTCCGCCATTTTGCCGCGCAGCAGCACCAGAATCCGATCGGCCATCTGCGCCACGACGGCCAGATCGTGACTGACGTAAATGGCGGTGACGCCGCGCTGCACCACTACCCGGCGAAAGGCTTTCAGCACCTCGACCTGGGTAGTCACATCCAGTGCGGTGGTGGGTTCATCCAGAATCACCACGTCCGGGTCGCCAATCAGCGCCATCGCCGTCATCAGACGCTGCAGCTGACCGCCTGACACCTGATGCGGATAGCGGTCACCGATGTTCTCCGGATTAGGCAGTGCCAGCTCACGGAACAGGCCAATCGCTTTTTCCCGCGCCGCTTTGCGGGTCAGGGTGCCGTGAATGACTACCGGCTCAATCACCTGATCGAGGATTTTCATGCCCGGATTAAACGACGCGGCGGCGCTCTGAGCGATATAAGCCACTTTATTACCGCGAAAGGCGCGCAGCTGGCCTGGCGTCAGGCTGCTGACGTCGGTGCCGGCGACGTGAATATTGCCCCCGGCAATCCGGCAGCCGCTGCGGGCGTAGCCCATCAGGGCCATCGCGATGGTGGTTTTACCCGAGCCGGACTCGCCAATCAGTGCCAGCACCTCGCCCTTCTGCACGGTAAAGTGAATGTCGGAAACCAGGTCGATCTCTTCGCCGCGATCGGTCTGCGCGGTGACGCGCAGTTTATCGACCGAAATCACCGGCATGGCCGTATGGGGTGTCACGTTCATGCTCCCTCCTTCGCCAGCGTCAGCGGACGCATCGCCTGCAGGCTGTCGATAAACAGGTTGGCGCCAATGGTCAGGCTGGCAATGGCCAGCGCGGGCATCAGCACCGCCGGTGAGCCGTCAAACAGCCCCTGCATGTTTTCACGCACCAGCGTGCCCCAGTCGGCATAGGGTGGCTGCACGCCCAGGCCGAGAAAGCTCAGGCCACTGAGCAGCAGCACGATGTAAACAAAGCGCAGGCCAAAGTCGGTCAGCATCGGGTGCACCATGTTAGGCAATATGTCGTGAATGGCGATATGCCAGCGGCTTTCGCCCCGCAGCCGTGAGGCGCGGACGTAGTCCATGCTGCGCAGCGAACTGGCCATGGCAAAGGCGATACGGAATGCGCCCGGCCAGTAGGTAAAGACCGCCGTCAGGATCAGCATCGGCAGCGACGAGCCAAAGACGGCGACGATCATCAGCGACAGCACTTTTCCCGGCAGCACCAGCAGCGCATCGTTGATACGGCCCAGTAACTCCTCCAGCCAGCGTCCCGTGACCGCCGCCAGCAGCGCCAGCAGCGTGCCGACCAGGCTGGCCAGCAACGCCGCGCTCAGCGCCAGGCCGATTGAGAACTTCGCGCCATAGAGAATGCGGCTCAGCATGTCGCGGCCAAGATAGTCGGTGCCCAGCAGGTTGTCCGCCGTCAGCCCGCCCATCAGCGGCCCGCCGCCGATATCGTCGATGCTGTGCGGGGCCAGCGCGGTGCCGAACAGCGCCATCAGCAGCCAGAACAGGGAGATCAGCAGTCCCATCCGGCCAGACCAGGAGAGTGACTGTAAGAAACGCCAGGGCAGCAGAAAAGTATTCATGCGCTTCTCCATTTCGGGTTAAAGGCGATAGTCAGGATGTCGGCCAGCAGCAGCAGCACCAGATAGCAGGCGGCGAACAGCATGACGCAGAGCTGCACCACCGGCAGATCGCGGTTGCTGACGGCATCCACCAGCTGACTGGCCAGGCCGGGATAGCTGAAGATGGTTTCGATGATGATCACCCCGCCAAACAGATAGGAGAGGCTGAGTGAAATCGCGTTGGCAATCGGGCCAACCGCGTTAGGCAGGGCGTGACGCAGCACGGCTCTGAGCGGTGACACCCCTTTCAGCCGCGCCATCTCCAGATAGGGGCTGTCGAGCTGATTGATGATCGCCGCCCGCGTCATCCGGGCCATCTGCGCCACCAGCACACAGCAGAGCGTCAGCACCGGCAGCGCATAGGCTTTGAGGTAACTCAGCAGGTCGCTGTCCGGGCTGCCGAACGACATCGCCGACACCCAGTGCAGCCTGACGGCAAAAATCAGCACCGCGACCGTCGCCACCAGAAACTCCGGGACGGCGACCGTCGCCATAGTGCCGATAACCAGCGCCCGATCGAGCCGTGACCCGCGATTCATCGCCGCGATGATGCCGATGAGCAGCGCCAGCGGCACGCAGATCAGCGTGGTAATACCCGCCAGTTCAAACGTCGCCGGAATGCGCTGGGCCACCAGCTGTGCGACCGGCAGATGGCTGGCAAACGAGGTGCCGAAATCGCCCTGCAGCATGCCTGTCAGCCAGTGGACGTAACGCATCAGCAAAGGCTGGTCCAGCCCCAGCTGCTGCCGTAACGCCGCCACCGTCTCCGGCGTGGCGTTCTGCCCGAGGATCATCTGCGCCGCGTCACCCGGCAGCAGGCTGGTGATGAAAAACACCACCGCCGAGACGATAAGCAACGTCAGGATGCCGGCACCGGTTCGCCGGGCAATCAGGAACAGCATATATCGGTTCATCGGCGTTCTCCTTACTCAGGTTCCGGATCAGGCGGTCAGCCAGGCAAACTCATGGAAGCGATACCCCATCATCATGCCCGACGGCCAGGCTTCCACCCCTTTGACCTTTTTGCTGTAGCCATCGGTGGAGCTGATAAAGGTCGGGATGAGGGTGCCGCAGTGGTCGTAGATCAGCGTCTGCATGTCGCCATACATCTGCTTGCGCTTCGCCTGATCGCGTTCCCCCCGTGCCGCCACGACCAGCTGGTCAAACTGCGGATTCTTCCAGCCCGACTCGTTGCTCGGCGCGGTAGAGAGATAAAACTGTGAGAAGAGCATGTCGAGCGTCGGACGCGGGTTTATCGAGCCATATCCCACGGGATCTTTAGTCCAGTGCGACGACCAGTAGCCGTCATACGGCACACGTCGCACTTTGATGTTGAGCCCGGCCCCGCGCGCAATCTGCTGGATCATCTGACCGCCTTCGGTTGCCCCTTCAATGTTGGGCGTGGTTACGATCTCCACCGTTGACCCGGCCATCCCGGCTTTTTTGATGTGGAATTTCGCCTTTTCCACATCCAGCGGGCGCGGTTTCAGATCGGCGTTGTAGAGCGGATGCCACGGTGGCACCGGGGTGTCATTACTGACGTCGCCGTAGCCCTGCAGGACCGTTTTCACCAGCATTTCGCGCGGCTGCAGATATTTCATCGCCAGCACAAAATCTTCGTTGCTTCCCGGCTTCACGTCGGTGCGAATAATCAGGTTGGTGTACATCCCCGATTTACTCTCCAGCACGCCGAAGTCGCTGCTGGCTTTGATGCGCTTGCAGTCGGCGGCGGTCATGGCCGCGACGATCTGCAGATCGCCCGACATCAGCGCATTGACGCGCGCGGCACCGTCGGTGACGCCTATCAGCTCCACCTCATCCAGGTGCGGCAGGCCCGGCTTGTAATAGTTGGGATTTTTCATGCCGATGGCGCGCACGCCGGGCATAAAGGCTTTGCAGATGAACGGCCCGGTGCCGATCCCTTTGCTGAAATCTTTGGTGCCATCCTGCACGATTAAAAACGGCGGCGTGGCCAGCATGTAAGGGACATCGAAGTTGGCGCTGTTCAGCTCCAGCAGCACCTCATTGTCATTGACCGCGGTGAAGGTTTTGAACTGGTCGGCCAGCTTGAAAGCGATGGAGGCGATAGCCGGATCTTTGTGGCGGCTGAGTGAGTAGATGACATCTTTGGCGGTCAGCGGTTTGCCGTCATGGAAGGTCACGCCCTTGCGCAGCTTAATATGCCAGGTGACGCCATCGCCCGACTCCACCGATTCCGCCAGGGCCGGTTGCACCATCAGATTTTTATCCAGCTCGGTCAGGCCGCTGTAAAACATAAACTGGCGGGTATAGTCGGCGCTGTTGTTACTTTTGGCCGGGTCGAGTGTGTCGGTGGCCGACGCATTCGACATCGCCGCGCGCAGTTTACCGCCCTTCACGGGCTTATCATCCGCCTGTGCTGCCCCGGAAAAACCGATCAGGCCGCTGCTCATCACCGCACCCGCGGAGAGGATTTTCATCAGGCTGCGGCGTGACAGTGTGCCTTCAGTGATCATGCGCGTCAGTGCCGGATTTACCGCATCAGCGTCGTTATTATCAAATTTACTCATCTCTGTACCCTCAATAGTCAGGCGAACCGGGGATCATTTTCTGACGGTGCTGGCAACCTGGCAGCCAGCCTCCGACGGGGGTTATGAAAGGCGATCCTTTGCTTTGTAATAGAGTCCTGCGAGCGGTAAAAACCATGGCTTACCGTGATAACCGGGCAGCGCGGGCCATGTCTCACGCTGCCAGGGATTGTTCGTCGCTTTTTCAGCCAGCAGGTCGGCCATGACCCGCCCCATCCAGACCGACATCTGGGTGCCGTGACCGCTGTAGCCCAGCGAGTAGAAAACGCCATCCTGTTCACCGGCGTGAGGCAGACGGTCGGCCGTCATATCGACCATGCCGCCCCAGCAGTAGTCCACCTGCGCCTGGCCGAGCTGGGGCAGCATCTGCGTCATCGCCCGGCGCAGGATCTCGCCACTGCGGGAGTCCGAGGTGGGATTGCTGACCGCAAACCGGGCGCGCCCGCCAAACACCAGCCGGCGATCGGCGGTGGTGCGGAAGTAGTTGCCGATGTTCAGGGAGGTGACGTAGGTGCGGTCCTGCGGCAGCACCTGTTGCAGCAGCGCCGGGTCCAGCGCTTCCGTCACCACAATAAAGCTGCCGACCGGCACGATGCGGCGCTGAAACCAGGGAAAGGGACCGACGTTGGAGCAGCCGGTCGCCATCAGCACCTTATCCGCCAGCAGCGAGCCCTGCGCGGTGTGGACCCGGTGCTGATATCCCTTCAGCCGCTCTAATTTCGTCACGGCGTGATGGGGGAAAATTTTTGCGCCGCTACGGGCGGCCGCTTCGGCCAGACCGACTCCAAACTTGCCCATGTGCATCTGACCGCCACGCTGCTGCAGCAGGCCACCGTGAAAGTCATCGCTGGCGATCTCGTCACGCACCGCCGTTTTGTCGAGCAGGGCGATCTCCGGGTCAACGGTGCGGCGCATCAGTTCATAAGCCTCCCGCAACCCGGCCATATGTGACGCTTTGCTGGCGAGCTTGAGCTTGCCGCACAGCCGGAAGTCGCAGTCGATCGCTTCGTCCTGGATCAGCTGCCGCACATAGCTCACGGCATCGTCAAACGCCCGGTAGAAGCGGCTGGCCTGCTCCAGGCCCTGACTGGCCACCAGCGCGGCGAAGTTCTGCGCCACACCGGTGTTGCAGTGGCCACCATTGCGCGCCGACGCCTGGCTCATGACCTCGCCACTCTCCAGCAGCACAACGCTGATCCCGCTGCGCGCCAGACTGAGCGCCGCCGAGACGCCGGTGAAGCCGCCGCCGATCACCACCACGTCAGCATGGGCCGGCAGCGGTTCGCGGGCGGCACCGGTAAAGGCGGGAGCCGTGGCCTGCCAGAACGATTCCAGTTTCATGGGGGTTCCTCAGAGTCCGACGACGCCAGGCAGGCCGCCGATGTCGTTGATTTCGGTGTACCCGTAGTAGGGATTTGCCGGCTCATGGCCGCGATTGACCCAGACTTTGTTTTTGATGCCGAGATCGTGTGCGGTCATCAGGTCATAGCGGAAACTGGAGGAGACGTGCAGGATCTCCTCCGGGCCGCAGCCGAGCTTATCCAGCATGTACTCGAAGCCCTTCATCTGCGGTTTGTAGGCACCCGCCTCTTCCGCCGTAATGGTCATGTGAATGGGCGCGCCCAGACGCGGAATATGATGCGGGATCAGATCTTTCATTGAGTTGGTGAGCAGCACCAGCGGAAACGCTTCGGCGACTTTCGCCAGACCGGCCGGCACGTCGGGATGCGGGCCCCAGCTCGCGCAGTCGGTGTAGATAAAGTCGCTGTCGGCTTTCTCCCAGCGAACACCCCATTTTTTACAGGTGCGCTGAATCGCATTGCTGACCACGTCGTAGTAGGGTTTCCATGCGCCCAGCACTTCATCCAGCCGGTAGGCTGAAAAATCCCGGGTAAAGGCGTCCATGTCGGCCGGGTCGACGCGGTCGCTGAAACAGCGCTGCGCGGCGCCGGCCATATCGAAGCGAATCAGCGTGCCGTAACAGTCGAACGTGATAAATTTCGGTTTAAACAGAGCCATGTCACACCCTCATAGTCGTCAGTTGTGCTTAGAAATCGATAAGAACGCTCTTCTGGCGCTGGCAGGCCTGAAACGCCTGACGCCCTAAATCTTTGCCAATGCCGGAGCCGAGAAAGCCGCCGGTGGGGATGATGAAGTCGCCGGAGCGGCCATAGCGGTTGATCCAGACGGTGCCGGCGTCAATGGCGCGCATGGCGCGCAGCGCACGCGGCAGGCTCAGCGTGTGCACCCCGGCACAGAGGCCGTAGATCGCATGTGCCGCCATCGCCAGTCCCTGCTCTTCATCATCAAAGGTCTGCACCGTCAGCACCGGGCCAAAGATCTCCTGCTGTACCGCCGGGTTATCCTGGGTGACGTGGCTGAGCAGCGTAGGCTGCCAGAACCAGCCCTCGTCGGTGTCGGCAAAACGCGCGCCGCCGACAATCACCTCGGCGCCCTGCGCTTTCGCCGCCTCAATGACCGAGCTGACTTTGTTGCCCTGGCGCGCATCAATCAGCGGTGCGTAGCGGCTGCTCTCCTGCCAGGTGACGCCCGGTTTCACTTCCCGGCAGAGCTGCGCCAGCCGCTCAACCAGCGGTTCGGCGATGTTGCGCTGCACAATCAGGCGGGTGCCTGCCACACAGGCCTGACCGCCGTTAGCGGTGAAGCCGCGCAGAATGCGCTGGGCCAGCACCTCAATGTCGCCTGCATCATCAAAGACCAGTTGCGGACTTTTGCCTCCCAGCTCCAGCGTGACCGGTTTCATGCCGAACTGTGCCGCGTCGCTCATGATGCGGGCACCGGTCTGCGTCGAGCCGGTAAACGAGACTTTGCGCACCAGCGGGTGTTTCACCAGCGCACTGCCGGTGACCGCCCCACTGCCCTGCACGATGTTCAGCACCCCGGCCGGTAAGCCCGCCTGAATCGCCAGTTCGGCCATGCGCACGGTGGAGAACGGCGTCAGTTCAGACGGCTTGAGCACCACCGCATTGCCCGCCGCCAGCGCCGGACCGCATTTCCACGACGCCATCGACAACGGGAAATTCCACGGGGTAATCGCGCCAATCACGCCATAGGGTTCAGCGATCAGCATGCCGAGGCTGCTGTCGCGGGTGGGAAAGAGATCGCCGCTGTATTTGTCGGCGCATTCGGCATAGAAGCGAATCGCTTCGGCCGTGAAAGGGATTTCGTGCTGCACCACGTCGCTGATGGGTCGGGTCGACCCCAGCGCTTCCAGCTGGGCCAGCAGGGGATCCTGCTCAATCAGATCTGCCCAGCGGCGCAGAACCCGGCCACGTTCCCGTGGCGCGCAGCCTGACCAGCCGCTGGTTTTCAGCGCCTGATGCGCCACGGTCACGGCGTGATCGACATCTTCTGGCGTGGCGTCCCGTAGCTGCGCATAGACCCGGCCGTCTGAGGGGCGTTTAACCTCAGACAGGGCGCCCTGGCCTTGCACGTGCTGGCCGCCAATATAATGGCCAGCCGGAAGAGAAACGTTTTCAGGGTCGAAACTTAACATGGAATAATTCCTTATTTGTTACACCCATCAGTTGCTGGTTAATTAGTTTTTTCAGCCGCCGATTTCTGCGCGGGTAATAAG
Organism: Pantoea anthophila; assembly: GCF_026104315.1. Lineage (NCBI taxonomy): Bacteria > Pseudomonadati > Pseudomonadota > Gammaproteobacteria > Enterobacterales > Erwiniaceae > Pantoea > Pantoea anthophila. The sequence continues at coordinate 1,497,493 of NZ_CP110473.1, read as the reverse complement.
CTAATGCAGAAAGTATGCCAGCCGGGCAAAAAATAAAAATGCGTTTAAAACAGCGCAAAAAAATTTTCTGCCGTATTGCCGGATGATTTTTTGCGGAATTGCCGAACAATTAAACAGATGATTTACTTCACAAAAATCCTGCGCTCTGCTGGTGCAGCCTGCACGGAAATTGCACCAAAGCGGATATTCCGGGCAAGGCGGGTGATTAACTGAAGCCTGCGCCGCCGGTTTACTGACGCGCTTCACATCCCGGATCATTTCTTATGTTTTAAACCCGATACGTTGACGCCGAAAAAAATTATCCGGAATCGCCGCCAAAAAAAACGCCAGCCGGATGACCCGGCTGGCGTTTAATTACTCTTTATTCACAGACTGCCGATATGAAACGTTTTTTGTTCCAGATATTCGTCAATGCCGTAACGTGATCCTTCCCGGCCAATGCCGGAGAGTTTCACCCCGCCAAAGGGGGCCACTTCCAGGGAGATCGCACCGGTATTGAAGCCGACCATCCCGAACTCCAGCGCTTCCGCGACCCGCCACGCCCGCCGGATGTTCTCGGTAAAGAAGTAGGCACCCAGACCATAGGGCGTGTTATTCGCCATGGCGATCGCCTCCTCTTCACTGTCAAAAATAAACAGTGGCGCGACCGGGCCAAAGGTCTCCTCATGTGCGATGCGCATCGAGGCGGTCACCTCCCCCAGAACCGTAGGCTGTACAAAGGTACCGTTGCCCTGGCTGATGCCGCCGGTCAGCAGGGTTGCGCCCTGGCTCAGCGCATCATCAATATGACCATTCACTTTTTCCACCGCGCGCTCATTGATCAGCGGGCCGATGGTGCTGTCAGGCGCAAAACCATCGCCGACTTTCAGCGTGGCGACCGCCTCCAGTAGTCGTGCGGTAAAGCGCGCATAGATGCTGCGCTGCACCAGAATGCGGTTGGCGCAGACGCAGGTCTGTCCGGCGTTGCGAAATTTGCTGAGCATGACCCCGGCCACCGCAACCTCAATATCGGCATCCTCAAAGACAATCAGCGGTGCGTTTCCGCCCAGCTCCAGACTCAGGCGTTTGATGCTGTCGGCGCTCTGCTGCATCAGTAACTGCCCGATCCGGGTAGAGCCGGTAAAGGAGATTTTGCGCACCGTGCGGCTCCCGGTCAGGGCCGCGCCAATCTCCGTGGGCAGGCCGGTTACTACCTGCAAAACCCCGGATGGAAAACCGGCGCGCTCTGCCAGCACGGCCAGCGCCAGCGCGGAGAGCGGCGTCAGTTCTGAAGGTTTGACGATGATCGGACAGCCAGCCGCCAGCGCAGGCGCTACCTTGCGGGTGATCATCGCAATCGGGAAATTCCACGGTGTAATCGCGGCGGCCACGCCGACCGGCTGTTTCAGCACCAGAATGCGGCGGTCCTCGCTGGGCGCGGGAATGGTATCGCCATAAATGCGGCGCGCCTCTTCGGCGAACCATTTCACAAAGCTGGCCCCGTACAGCACTTCACCTCTTGCTTCTGCCAGCGGTTTACCCTGTTCGGCTGTCATGATGATTGCCAGGTCATCGGCATTCTCAATAATCAGCTGATGCCACTTCTCCAGCAGCGCGGCACGGCTGGCATTGGGTGTCCTGCCCCAGCTGATGCGTACCGTTTCCGCATAAGCAATGGCCTGCTCCGTTTCGGCGTATCCCAGCGCCGGGATTATCGCCAGCGTTTCACCCGTAGCGGGATTGGTAACCGGCAGCGTGGCCCCCTGCTGCGCATCCTGCCAGCATCCGGCAAACAGCGCCTGCTGGCGCAGCAGATCGCTGTCGTTGAGTTGAAGTTGCGACATAACATCCCCCTTTAGTGAGCTGCTTCCACTTTATCGCGCCCGGTCAGCGCAGGATGTTGTTTCAGGGTAAGAGAGAGGCTGGCGAAGAGGTTTTAAGCAGGCTTTCGAAATTTTATGCCGTGGGGGAAACCCGGCGCATCCGGCCGGATGCGCGGAGTGATTAAATCTGGAAGTCGATAACCGGCTCGTCGTCGCTGCTGTACGAGAGCGCCTGACGCTTGATCTCCTCCAGTGACAGGTTGGCGTTGCAGAGTTCCAGAAACTGCCAGACATAGTTGCGTTGCAGCTGACCGCGCTTCAGGCCTAGCCACACGGTACTGGCATCGAACAGATGGGTGGCATCAATGCGCACCAGCTCTTCACTCTCTTCGGTTTCACACGCCTGGTCGGCCAGAATCCCGACGCCTAATCCGAGCTTAACGTAGGTTTTCACCACGTCGGAGTCCTGAGCGCTGAGTACGATGTCCGGTTTCAGACCGGCGCTCTGGAAGGCGCGATCCACCCGGGAACGGCCGGTAATGCCCTGCCGGTAGGTAATAAGGGGATGGCGGCTGAGGGTGCTCAGCGAAACGGGCTGGTTCTGTACCAGCTCATGCCCTTTCGGCACCAGTAAGGCGTGGTGCCAGCTGAACCAGGGAAAGGCCGCCAGGCTGCTGTTGTTGACAAGCATCTCACTGGCGATGCCGACATCCGCCTCCCCCGCCAGCAGCATCGATACAATCTCCTGCGGGGAGCCCTGATTGAGTTCCAGCCGGACATTCGGATAGAGCTGGCGAAACGCTTTGATGATCTTCGGCAGGCTGTAGCGCGCCTGAGTATGAGTGGTGGCGATCGTGAGGATACCGCTGGTTTCATTGGTAAACACATCGGCCAGGCGGCGGACTTTGCCCGCCTCATCCAGGATGCGTTCGGCAATGGTCAGCAGCGCTTTACCCGGCTCGGTCATCCCCAGCAGACGTTTACCGCGGCGGATAAAGATCTCCACGCCAAGTTCATCTTCCAGATCCCGGATATGACGACTCACACCCGACTGGGAGGTAAAGAGCGTGTTAGCGACTTCCGTTAAATTAAATTCACAGCGGGCCGCCTCGCGTATAATTTTAAGCTGCTGGAAATTCACGGTATTTACCTCCCTTTACATAATCTGATTCTGTGATGGTAAGAACTATTATTGATAACGGGAAATACTAAAAAATTTGGCTTTATGAATTTAGGGAATAAAGGGGTGGGGTTGTTCGTTGCGTGAACGGGCTGAGAAGATTGGCCTGGCAGGCCGGGCTTTAAGGGGGTTCGCTGCGTGGTGGGGGCGCTGGGAGAGCTTGCAGCAAACGGGCTATGAGAGGGTTTCGTTCGCCGGGTAAACCGGGCAGTTTCAGTTTCGCCTCTGCAGGCGACCGACAAGGGGGCGCCAGTCGCCGCGCCCCCTTGACCCCGGGCTCCGGCCTGCCTCACCGCCGCTTCGCGGTCCCTTCGCTTCTTCCGGATTTCTCACGGACCGGCAGGACGCGCCATCCCTGGCGCGAACCCGCCTCTTCGCGACATCCCTGTCGCTCGTCCTGAAATCCCTCATCCGCTCAGCGGCTCAGACGGCCTCCCTCCCCGCTGTTATCTCTTCTTTTTTTATGTGGCTCTCTTATTGCGGTGAGAATTGCGTAGGCGTTTTTCGCTTTCAGGCCAGCAGATAGCTCTGCATCCCGGAAAACATAAGATTTCAAAGGCGGGAGTGTGGGAGAGGCATCCGACGCGCTGAGGAGCAACCGGAGGCCAGGATGAGCCGACAGGACGTCGGCGAAAGGACGGCACGAGCCAGGGATGGCGAGTCCGGACGGTCCGTCGGCCGCAGGGCGTGACGAAGGCACCCCGCAACGCGGGGCGCGGAGGCTGCCGGACGCCGGGATTGTTAAGGGGCGGGCGTCCGCCCCTTGACGCGTCCGCCTGCACGGGCAACCTGAAACTCCCTCACGCCTGGCGGGCGAAACTTTCTCAGAGTCAACCCACCGCCTGGCAGGCAAAATCCCCCCACCATTAACTCACTAACATCAGCTCCCGCTCCTCGTTCAGCGGCGTGTTCAGCAGCGACAGCAGGATATTTTTCACTGCCTGTGCGGAAGGTGACAGCGGCAACCGCGCGGAGATGTTCAGCGACAGCGGCAGACTGAGTGAGGGACTGTTGATGCGCGCCATCCAGGCATCCGTCGACCCCACCAGCGAACGGGCGGCGGATTCCGGTAATACAGTTACGCCCATGCCGCTGGAAATGGCGGCGGTCAGGGTAGAAATCGATTCAATCTCACCGATAATGCGGGCGCTCAGGCGACGCAGGGAAAACGCCTCATCAACCCGCTTACGCACCGCACTGTAGTCGCGCGGCAGGAACAGGCTCATCTGGGCCACATCCGCCAGATCGACACTGGCACCCGGGCAGTCGGTGGCGCCCACCAGATAGAGATCCTCTTTCATCAGCGGCATGCTGTTGATCCCGGCTGTGGGCGCGCGGTCGTAGAGCACCGCCATATCCAGCTGACCGGACATCACTTTCTCATTCAGTACGCTACCGCTGTTTTCGTGCAGGTAGACCAGGACTTCAGGAAACTGATCGCGAACGGTCTGCAGCAGCGGCATCGTCAGCGAAGAGGCTGCTGTGCCTGGTGCCAGACCAATTGAAACCTGACCACTGAGGATCTGACCGGCATTGATGACCGCCGTCTGGGCCTGCTCACACTGGCGCAGAATGGTGCGCGCATGACCGTAGAGAATCTTACCGGCCTCTGTCGGCGTGACGCCCCGCTTGGTGCGGATCAGTAACTGCTGATCCAGTTCATTCTCCAGCGTGGCGACCTGCTGACTGAGTGCAGGCTGGGCGATATGCAGCACTTCCGCTGCCTGCGTCAGACTGCCGATATCGACGATTTTCACAAAGTATTTCAGTCGTCTTAAATTCATCTTGCCTCCGTCACTAGCCCTGAATAGCGAATAGGATCTGCGTCCTTCGCCTGATGAGAGGGATTTTGCAAGATGCAGGCCAGGTTTAAATCTCGCTCCCTGACCAGGCTCGGGATTTTTCCTAACGGCCCGGAAAATAAGCGTTTCTGATTACCTCTTAGGGGTTAATAAGGATCGGGAATGGCTGAGCCGGGAAGCCAGACCGCCCGGACGCACTGTGACAGTGCATTTGCTGCGAGGCGGGTGTGCAGAAAAGTGATGACGGGTTGTACAGTTTTAGTGCAGTGAAAGAGCATGACATCGGCTGAATGCCTGTCTGGCCTGCCTCGCGGCTTAACCGGCCTGAAAACGATGTAACCGCTATCAGCGGGATTTCTTATCATGAAGCGCCGTGATGGATAAACAGCAGGCGCTGCCCTCTCCCTGTCGCTAAAGAGGGCAACGGTTGCCGGTCAGCGTTTTTTGCGGTTGCGATGCATATCGATAGAGACGGCGGCCACGATAATGATCCCTTTAATAATGTCCTGAATGTAGGCATCGACACCTACGAAGGTGAATCCGCTTTTAATCAGGCCGAGGATCACCGCACCAATCAATGTACCTGTGATACGCCCGACGCCGCCCATCAGACTGCTGCCACCGATAACGGCTGCGGCAATGGCATCCAGCTCGTAGGACATGCCCATGCTTGACTGACCGCTGCTGACGCGCGCCGCCAGAACCACACCAGCCAGACCCGACAGGGCCCCCGCAATGGTGTAGACAATGATCAGATATTTATTAACGTTGATCCCGGAGACTTTCGCCGAGGTCATGTTGCCGCCGATGGCATACACATATTTGCCGTAGCGGGTATGTTTCAGGGCGATATGGAACAGCAGCGCGACCGCCAGGAAAATCACGACCGGCATGGCGCCCTGGCCTATGGCGGTAAAGCCGTCAGAGAGGAAGCTGATCGGATTGCCCTGAGTGTAGTACTGCGCCAGGCCGCGAGCCGACACCATCATACCCAGCGTGGCGATAAAGGGCGGAATACCGGTGCGGGTAATCAGCACCCCGTTGACCAGCCCTGCCAGCAGCCCGACCCCGATACCGGCAGCAACCGGGATGACCGCGGGCATATTGACCAGTGACGGAAACATCGGTGAGAGACTGTCGGAGGTCTGCGCCAGACTTGCAGCCACCACCGCCGCCAGGGCGATCACGGAACCGGAGGAGAGATCGATACCGGTCGTAATGATGACCTGGGTCACGCCGACGGCGATAATCCCGATAATCGCCACCTGCAGCACAATCAGGATCAGGCGATTGGTGTTGAGCAGGAAAGACTGGTCACGCACATACCAGCCGAACATTTCAAAAATCAGTGCAATCCCCACCATCACCACAAAAATGCCGGTATCTTTCGGCAGCTTATGACGCAGACTGGCAAAAAAAGAGGGTTGCTGCGGGGCTGCCGGGGTGGCAGTAACTTTCATATTGCTCATAGTGGTTTCGCGCCTCATTCGGATGCCAACGACAGAATGGTTTCCTGATCGGCTTCTTCTTTATCGAGGATGCCGGTTATACGCCCGCCGTGCATGACCATCACCCGGTCGCTCATGCCAAGGATTTCCGGCAGTTCAGAGGAGACCATGATGATCGCCACGCCACGGTTGGCGAGTTCACTGATTAAGCGGTAAATCTCCGCTTTTGCGCCGACGTCAATGCCACGGGTCGGTTCGTCCAGAATCAGAATCTTCGGCTGAGCCAGCAGCCAGCGGGCAATCAGGACTTTCTGCTGATTCCCGCCGCTGAGGTTATTGATGATCTGATCCATGGTCGGGGTTTTGATATTGAGACGGCGGATTTGGTCCATGCAGTCCTGCGCCATCTTCACATGGCTGACAAAGCCGCTTTTACCGCTGTACTCCGGCATATTGACGATGCTCATGTTCTCCATCACCGAAAGCACCAGAAAGAGTCCGGATTTCTTACGGTCTTCGGTCAGGAACGCCATGCCCTTTTCGATCGCGGTGGACGGCGAGTCGATCGTCACCGGTACGCCATCAATTAAGATCTCCCCGCTGTCGAAGCTCTCCATGCCAAACAGACTCTCCATCACCTCGCTGCGACCGGCGCCCACCAGCCCGGCGACACCGAGGATCTCCCCGCGCCGCACGCTGAAGCTGACATCGGTGAAACGATCTTTGCAGGTGAGGTTACGCACCGTCAGCACCTCTTCGCCAATGGCGCTGTTAAATTTCGGAAACAGCTGGGTCAGTTCACGCCCGACCATCTGGGTGATCAGCGACTGGCGGGTGTACTTCTCCGTCTGGTCGCTGGCGATCCAGCTGCCATCGCGGAAAATGCTGACCTCATCGGTGATGGTGAAGATTTCATCCATCTTGTGACTGATGTAGATGATCGCTTTGCCCTGCTCGCGCAGGTCGCGAATGATGGTGAAGAGATGCGCCACTTCGGTTTCCGTAAGCGCGGAGGTGGGCTCGTCCATAATGACGACGTCCGAGTCCCAGGAGACCGCTCTGGCAATCTCGACCATCTGCTGTGAGGCGATGCTCAGTTCACCCACCATCCGATCGGCTTTCAGGCGGATATTCAGGCGGTTGAGCAGCTCCTGTGTCACCTGATTGAGCCGGGCGTGATCGACAAAACCAAATTTCATCGGCTCGCGGCCCAGCCAGATATTCTCAGCGACGGTCATGTAGGGCACCAGGTTAAGCTCCTGGTGAATCATCGAAATGCCGGAACGCAACGCGTCCATGGTGTCGTGAAACTGCACCGGCTCCCCTTTAATTTTGATGGTGCCCTTATCGGGACGATAGATCCCGATAAGGCACTTCATTAAAGTGGATTTGCCCGCGCCATTTTCGCCCATCAAGGCATGTACCGTTCCCGGACGCACCCGCAACGAGACGTTGTCGAGGGCTTTCACGCCGGGGAAGAACTTGCTGATGCCTTCGGCTTCAAGCGCAAACGCGTTCATACATCACCTCCGTCAGGCTGAGTCGGGAACGATTATTTCAGGTTACGCTGGGTAAACTGCTCCATGTTCTCTTTGGTAATCAGCTGGTAAGGGATGTTGATAATTTTCTGGACCTGTTCGCCTTTCACCAGTTTGATCGCCGTCTGCACCGAGCCTTCGCCCTGCCCCTTCGCATCCTGGAAGACGGTGGCGACCATCTTGCCCTGCTTCAGCATCTGCAGTGCATCCGGTGTACCATCGACGCCAGCAATCAGGATTTTGTTCGGGTTTTTACCCAGTGCCTGCAGCGCACCGATTGCCATTTCATCGTTGTTCGACGCGATAGCATTGATTTCATCACCGGCCGTCATCCAGTTACTGACCACATCCACCGCGTCGTTACGGGTAAATTTGGCGGTCTGCTTCTGAACAATTTTGATGCCAGGATATTTAGCGGCCACCTCTTCCACACCTTTGGTACGGTCGCGGGTCGATTCATTCGCCAGGTCACCCATCAGAATGGCGACGTTGCCTTTACCGTTCATTGCTTTAGCCAGCGCTTCCATCTGTAACCGCCCGGCCAGTTCTGAATCGGACCCCACATAGGCCATTTTGCCGGTGAGTTCAGCTCCTGGACGGCGGTTAACAAAGATCAGCGGGATGCCCGCTTTTGACGCCTGATCCATAATCGGTTTTACCGCATTGGTGTCGACCGGGTTGACGATCAGGGCATCGACACCCTGACCGATAAAGTTCTGCACCTGCTGCAGCTGCTGTGAAACGTCGCCTTTTGCATCCTCAACCTGCCCTTTAACGCCATCTTTCTGCATCTCTTTCTGCATGGCCGTGCGCAGAATGGTGAGGAAGTTGTCATCAAACAGCGCCATTGAGACGCCGACCGAAATATCTTTTGCCATAACCGCGGCAGGTAACATGCAGGCTAACAGTGAGGCGACAATCGTTTTTTTGATGTTCATAGGGACCCTTCTTATTTGTTAACTTGCTCAGCGGCTGTGACCGCGAATGAAAAATATCTTTTACATTCACCCAGCCTGTCTGGCGTCTGTTTCGGGAATTTTGAGGTTAGACTTCGGCTTCTGGCTATTTTTGTGATCGACCACTCCTTTTCACAATCACTTGATCTGCAAACAGTTACTTCCGACCTGCCGTTTCAGTTTCCGGGAAAAGTGGCGACCGTAACGCTAAGCAGTTTATTTATTCCATAAAATCTCTTTTTGAAATTTTTATCATAAAAGCACTGAAACGGCTGTTTTGACATCGGCAAAGAACAAAACTTTGACATGCCTCTAACATCTGCAGAGAAATGCCCGCAAAGTGAGATCCTGTTGGCAGTTTGAAAAGCCAGCAGATTCGGGAAAAATTCACCAATCCGCTGCTTTTACGAGCATCCGAACGCATTTCGTTAAACAGGGCTTTGACAAGCGGGATCGGCGCCGCTAATATTCGCCCCGTTCAAGCGATTCCTCTGTAGTTCAGTCGGTAGAACGGCGGACTGTTAATCCGTATGTCACTGGTTCGAGTCCAGTCAGAGGAGCCAGAATTAGAAAAGCCCGCTCAGGGAAACCTGAGCGGGCTTTTTGCTTTTTCGCTTTTGAAAATTGTCACCCGAACCCGCTATAACTTCCCTGGTTTCGGCTTTTCGTCTTTCCTGCTCACAGTTTCAGGGGCGCTTATTGGGTTCAGAGGTTTATTGATGCAGACGCAGCATGCTTGAGATCGATGATAGCGCAGCGATCAGACAGGCCAGGCCAAAGAGATAAACGGCGAACTGCGCGTCTGCGCCTTCCATTAAGCCGTTCAATAAGGCTATTACCATCGCAACCAGTGCTGCGCCGATAGATTGGCCTGCCGTTCTTGCCGTTGATAAGAGACCTGACGCCGTGACAGTCCGGTTTTTGGCAACGTTCGAAAACATTTCTTTGTTGTTCGGCGGAAGAAAAAGTCCATAACCTATGCCGCAAACAGCTACCCGCCAGATGAAATCAGCGGTCGTGGCTGCCTCAGGTAACAGTGCAAGTGATCCTAAACCCAGGCTAAAAATCACTACCCCAACCGTTGAAATCTGAGTGGGATTCAGATGATTCGATAGCCTGCCAGCAACAGGCGCGCAAATAGCCACAGCAATAGGCCAGGGTGTAAAGATGAATGCTGATTTCAGTACAGAGTAGTGATAGGTGTGCTGCAGGACAAAAGGTAAACCCACCATGGCCATCCCCTGAGCGACAAACATTGAAAAGGAGGAAATAACAGCGAAGGAATACCGCCGTGAATGAAATATATCCAGAGGCAGTAATGGGTGCTTAGATCGCATCTGAGCAATAATGAAAATTGCCATCAATATTCCTGACGTCATGCCGCATAGAATCAGGATGTGACTCTCCCAGCGCCCGATTTGATCGACAGCGACAACCATCAGTCCCAAAGCCGCAGCAGAGGTTAAAGCCCCTCCCCAGTCAAAGCCTTTTTCCCGTTTATCATCAATGCCAAGTGAAATCAGCGCGAACACGGTGGCAAGCACGCCCAGTGGAATATTGATATAAAATAACCAGGGCCAATCGAGCCAGGAGATAATCAAACCACCCAACGCAGGACCGATGGCCGTCCCCACCGCGAAGGCCAGCGCATTCAGTCCCAGAATTGTGCCTAACGCATTAGGGGGAAAAATCACGCGGTAAAGCCCTAATCCCACACTGATCATCACGGCATAACTCACTCCCTGCAGGACCCGCATAGCAACCAGCATACCGAAGGTTGAAGAGAGACTGCACCCCAGCGATGCCAGCGTAAATAACACCATACCCGCTGTATAAAAGCGCCGCTCTCCTAACCTTGATCCCAGCGATGCGCAAATCAGCATCGTCGCCGCGCTAGCGACCTGATAACCGTTGGTAACCCAGATGACCGAGGCTGAATCTACGTGCAGAGCCTCAGCAATAGAGGGCAAGGAAATGTTGACAATGGAACCATCCAGCGCTGCCATGACCACGCCTATCAAAATGGCCGCGGCAGCCAGATAACGCCTGGGCGCTTCAAAACCTTGTTCTAATGTACTACTGCTTACCAACGACATATCCCGGATATCCTTAAGTGAATGGGTGTTACGCGCAAAGACTTGCCGTTTCAGCGGCGGTTCCTTCGAGATAGGTCAGCAGACCGAGCATCAGAACCTCTTCAGGAGTGGCAACGACCGGAGAGCGAGGCGATTTCCAGGACTGTTTACTGCCGTTGATTCGTATGCTTCTCAGGAAACAGTAGGTAGTAAGCACATAGAACCTATTCCGCAGGCCTTCGCCCATGAGTGGTAACAGACCCGCTATACCGCCTAACTCAGGAATTTCACTGAGAATATTTCCGTAATCGGGCTTCGCCAGTACAAACATCAGTGCATCGGTCATAGGTACCACTTTAACCGCATCTTTTATTTCTGCCGCCAGCTCATGCCAGAACGAAAAGGCAAACCGGGAAAAGCCAAAAAGCGGATCCAGACCCCGGACTGAAAAGTCAGGATCGATAAAACGCGTCTGAGCAAGCTCTTCGTTGTAGAGCACATTACCGAAATGAAAGTTGAAATGTGCTTTTTCAGCCGACCGGAACTCTTCAGTTGTGGCCATTTTTAATGCCTTTTCATAGACTTCTCTGGCAGTAGTGGTAAACCGGGCCCCATTCAGAAGAACGGGTTTGTCAAACAGATCATGCGCAAAGCGCGTACCCTCCCACTCATCCCTTAACCTTGCCGGCATATCGTTGGTCATTATCGATGATGTTTCTGATTCGAGGCTGATAGCTTTCTGGATACTTTCAAGGGTGTTTCTTATAATCATTCTGCGTCCAGCCAGCGAGCGCTGTTCATCAAATACGATTCGGGACAATGGCTGGTGCGCCATCTTTTCCAGAATATAGAATTGCCGCCCCGCAGCCTGTCCATCGTGTAAGACAGGCACCATCAGTTCCGGATAGATGTCATGTAATGCGCGAATCTGCTCGACTTCAGCTCTCAGCTTGCCATTGAACCTTTCGGACATCGCTGTTTTCACAACAAAACCCGAACTCAAAAAATCTACGGTATGCGAACTCGTCATTTTTTAATCTCCTGAAAAGTTGCAACAGACTGGCCTGACGCGATACGACCCGCTACGGCACAGACCACAGCGCTATAACCGACTGTGTTGTTTACAAACGACTGGATAATAATTTCACTCAGATTCTGGCTGGCCAGATAGGCAGGCCGGAGAGTCAGCAGGTGGTTGTGATCGGTGAGAATGGTTGAACAGCGACGCTCGTAAGCATATGCACGGCTACCCAGAGGCGTTCGCGAGGCTTTCACAATATGAGGGTGTGCGTTTTTCACTCTCTCAACGGCTTCCTCAATGAGGCTGTGAGTTAATTTTCCCCCGTCCTTCACGATGAAACGGTTAATCTGATAGCCAGGCGCATGTACAGGTGCACGTAATGAAACGGTATTCACCAGTGGCGCCCAGGGCAGTACCTTATCCTGACTCATCGCAATCTGCGAAAAACTCGGGCGAAGATTGTCCCGCGCATCCTGCATGCGTCCCTCGAAAGATCGGGTACCCAGTACACCGTTGGGCGTATCGGGATGTACGATGTCTGTTTCCACCGACACAATATGGGATGCATTACATTGAATGGATCTGAGCGCATCCACGAGCACACGCAGAGAAGCATGCATCCCATTGGTTTGACAGGAACCCAGACAATACATACCCGAATCGACCACCTGACGATTCAGCGTACCTATATCATCACGGGTGAGGTCTTCCAGACAGCCGTAAATACTCGGCAGATCATTAGACTCTGCTACACCCAGAACCACATCCGCAAGTTCCTGCATATTGCGGGCAACAGGGCTGTTCCTGTCCATATCCAGCTTGTTCGTTGCGATAAAGCCAATATCGAAGCGGCCTGATGGTGGGGGAAGTGTTTTAGCAAGATCACCGAAGAAGAAGTGCACCTCACGTTCATGGATGCGCAATGTTTCATCATTGATGACGGTAATATGTGATTGTATGCCTGGATGTGCCATTGCCAGACGGGCCACTATGCCATCAATGGGACGCAGTTCAGGATAGTGCTTATCCAGCGCAGGGGGATTCGTCACGACCGTTTGAATGGCAAATCCATCCTTATCAGGGTCGTTCTGAATCAGCAGATTCGCGCCGATTTCTGCACCACAGCCCACCAGTATTGCTTTTTTCATTTCACCACTCCGTGATTGAGGTTTAATTCAAATGCTTTCAGAGAAGACTTAGTCCCAGGCAAACATCTTCAGAAAGTCGAGAACAGGCATGGCATCCAGCTTCGATTCTGAAATCAGAGTCTCAGACAAGAAGACGGAATGGTCATGTAAAGGGCTGTTTGAAAGATTGAGGTGGAATTTCGTCAATAATGCATCGAAGCACTCCTCACGACGACGAACATGCCCGAGCGGATACTCGATCGTTTCTGTGAACTCCTCCTCCCTGCCATAGCATTTCAGGAAGAGCGCATTGGGAATGGCACGTTTTTCTGGATCGTAATAGCTCTCGGTAAACGAAGGGCGCTCGGTGCAGGTGATTTTTAACCGCAATGTCTCCAGATGCGGATCAGAAGCGACCGGCTCGTGAAAATCATTAATGGTCAGGTTTCCGGTTTTCAGTCCCACCGCAACCATATACTGCAGGCAGTGATCACGATCAGCTGAGTTCTTCATCGGACCTGATTTGTCAATAATCTGAATGGCAGGACGCGTAGTTTCTACGCGCACAGACTCGATATGCTCAGGAGAGAAACCTTCCGCAAGAATGCGTGCACGCAGATTTATAGCGGCTTCCACGGCCGTCTGAGCATGGTATTCAGCAGGGTTAGGAACTTTGAAAAGGATATTTTTGATGACAAAATCTGATAAATTGCGTGACAGATTAAGCGGACTACCTCGCAAAACAGCCTCGTTGAATCCCCAGCGGCTGGCGGTCAGCGCTGTGGGATAACCCATTTCTCCGGTTTCTGCAAATAAGGCTAGTTGTAATCCGCGCGCCGTTGCGTCACCCGCAGCCCAGGACTTACGCGTGCCTGCATTAGGTGCATGTCTATAAGTTCTTAGCGAATGGCCATCAATGACTGCGTTTGAGAGCGCACTCAGCGCCTGGGCTTTTGACAAACCCATGATCTGAGCTGAGGCGATAGAAGATGCCACTTTAACCAGCACAACATGATCAATACCAAGCGCATTAAAGCAATTAGACAGACATAGCACGCCATGAATTTCGTAGGTACGAATCATCGTATGCAGAACATCTGTCATATTAACGGCAGGATGATTTTCAGACAGGCTGCACCAGGCGGCAGAGGCCAGAATTGCCCCCAGATTATCGGATGGATGACCCCACTCCTGAGCAAGCCAGGTATCATTGAACTCCAGCCAGCGGATCATCGAACCGAGATGAAAAGCGGCTTCTACTGGCCCGAGTCTCAAAGCCGTACCGGCTACAGGTACACCCTCAGAATGCCTGCTAAACTGAGCACCGCGCATCAACCTCATACAGTCAGAATCTGAAGAGGCGGCAATCGCACAGCCTATCGAATCTAACAGGCAATAACGCGCCAGACGTAAAGCCTCATCATCAAACGTTGTCTGCTCATAAGCATAATCAACCAGTTGTACTAATAGCTCATCGAACTCTGCACACCCCATACCTCACCCCATATATGAATAAGAATTTTCTAGAATTCATCAAGCACAGTCCGGTCACGCCGGACCTTGATTTACAAAAATTGACAATTCATTGATTTATAAAGAGATAGTCCCTGCGACTTATTAAAATCGTAATTGTCATAGCCAGGAAAAACCAGTGAATAAAACCGAGGTGCTCATCGAAAATATTGATGCCACTGAAATCATTCACAGCGATAGAGGGAAAACAGGCAGGCTGGGGAAATAGCGATAAAAAAAAGCAGAATCTGTCGTAAAATCTTTCTATCCAGGATTAGTCTCTATTAAAAGCAAAACCACAATGTTCTGCTCTAGAAATGCAACTCCCTTATTTATTCCTCTCTCCAGGGGGTAGCCGTAAACCTGGTGACAAATTTATCAATAAATAATATAAATAATTGCTGTAAGGATAGACCATTTTTGAGCATGAGGTTTGAAATGAAGATAAGTGAACTTCTTGCATTCGTGACAGTCGTGGAGACAGGGAACATAACCCAGGCAGCTGAGCGCCTTAATCGAGTGCAGTCAAGTATTTCCCACCGAATCAGGAGCCTGGAAGATAATCTGGATGTGACCTTACTGGATCGAAAAGCCGACGGCTGCTCTCTGACACCTCAGGGCCAGATACTTTATGACTATGCGCTTAAAATACTGAACCTGGCAGACGATTGTAAAAACAACATCACCTGTTCGAAAAACAGTCAGCTAAATATAAGAATTGGTATAATAGAGTGCCTGCCGCCCTATATTGTAAGTTCATTAATTGACCTGGGCCATGACCTCGGATGGAATATCGATATCTCGATCGGAAATACGATAAGTCTGCTCAATGCTTTCGACCATAATGAGTTCGACGCCGTCATCGTAGGCGCGGGATTTTCAAATACTCAACATACCTGCTCTACGCTGCTTTCGAGTGAGCTTGTCATTATTACTGAGAAGAGCTATCCGGATGTTAACGATCTTTCGGTTCTGGATGGAGAGGTTTTTTTACTGAGCAGTAAAAAATGTGCAACCACAACGCGGAACTATAACTTCCTGTTTAAAGAAGGGCACATTACACCTAAACGTGTTGTTGAATGCGGATCCTACCCCGTTTTGTTTTCCAGCATCGCCGCGGGTAAAGGTGTATCGCTTGTATTACGTTGTTCGATCAGTAGCGAAGTACAAAATAAAATAAAAATTCATCAACTCAATGGTCAGTTCAATGACTTCAAAATAGAGCTGGTTTATCGTACAGAATCTATGCAAATGGATGGCGCTAAATTCAGAGGGATAATCGGGTCCGTTTTTCAGGATCCCCGGCTAAACACTATCGGCTACTGAATTTTTATCAGATTTTCTGTAATCCCTGTTTCGCTGAAAATCCTGAATAGAGCAGGAGGGCATGCGTCTGACGTTTGCCCTCCTCTCATTTCTCACCCCGTTACTTCACTGCATGGTAACAGACTGACGGGCTTCTGATACCTCATACGGATTCAGGCTGAATAACTAACCGCTTCGTTCTGCACTTTGCCAGTATCAGCTTCATCATCGGCACTTCAACGTACTTGTATATAAAGGAAGCCAGGGAGACTGAGAGCACCAACGCCACAGCGATAAGTGCCATTCCCTGTAGCAGGTCAAACTTTCTGCCGGCCGTCAGGTTTAAAAAATAGAAAAGCACAAGAAAATGAACCATATAGAACGAATATGATATCTCACCTAACCATACGGACGTTTTTGTGTTTAACACTGTATTACGGTTCCTTAAATCATCACCCGCCATCGACGTGATCAGTAAACAAACAGGGATAATGAAAACCACGCTCATACTGAACTGATATGGCAGATACATAGAAACGATGTAGGTAAGCAAAAGCAAAGCCATTGACACTGTTTTAGTGAGTACCCATGCTTGTCCGTTAATCAGCAACCGGGCTGCAAACATACCCGCAAGAAACTCAAATATACGTGATGGCGGAAAAATGTAGGAAACCCAGAAATGGCGTTGTGAAATAGGAAAAGCACCCATTAAGTGGTTTGGTTCAACCCAAAAATAAATACTGGTCTGAACCAGTAAGGAAGCCAGCGTAACGATGATTAAACCATGGATGTCATATTTTTCAGGTATCTTCTTCATTACTTTGTAAAGGAAGGGAAACGAAAGATAAAACATCGCTTCAATGCACAACGACCAGCTTGGACGATTACCGACGAAGAAATAGTGAACATCATCAACCCATGTGTTTAATAAAAATAGATTTGAAAACCATAGTTTATATTGATAGACGCTTACCGCACCGATCATCATTGCAACAAACCAGGTAAGGAAATGTGTGGGATAGATTTTGGCAAATCGACGCAGATAAAAATCCCCTGCGGTATCATTATTTTTCGCAGACCAGACCATAATAAATCCGCTCAGAATAAAGAAATATGAAACGCCAAGCCATCCGGCTTTTCCTACAATGACAGTGAATAAATGCTGAATAGATGGATCTGAAAATGGCGCAAGATCGCTGGGTAAGGATGAGTGAAATATAAAAACCAGTAATGCCGCCCAGAATCGGCTTCCGGTAAGCGAAGGAAGCTTAGCTCTGAAAAGTGATTTTTCAATCGTAGATGATACATCTTCCTTTGATTTAAACGGATCAAAATTAATAACGCCGATATTTATTTCTTTATTTTCTTCAGGATTCATAGTCACCCCAGATCACTATCAGCTACCGGAAACTCTGTTCTGTCGCCTGATAACGATGTTATTAAGTAAATTAATGACGGCAACACATAAAAACTGACAGGATAGCAGTTATTTATCAGTGCATTGCCGTTCAGGAAATAACCATTCAGCACAAAAATCAGATTAGGACTATTCGTTAATTACAATTCGATATCCCGCCCCATGCTTCTCGATATAACCAAAACCCTGTTCGCCAAAATGCATGCCGCCGATAAGAATCTTATCAGAACTCACTGCACTCAGTATTCGGGATCGTGTTTCAGCAGCCATATGAGGATCGTAATCAAAGGCTATCGCCACCTCCGGCCTGGCGAGTTGAATATAGGGAAAATGAACAATGTCTCCCCAGATCATCAAACTCTCTCTTTCTCCTTCTATCCGATAGCCTGTATGACCAGGCGTATGCCCCTTCAGCGGTATTGCAAAAATACCAGGAAACGCCTCGCCCTTATCGATCAGACGAAGTTTTTTCTGATACTTTTTAAATATACTTCGGGCCAGAAGAAAATTACCTTTTATACGGTCACTGACTGATGCAAAATTTTCATCGCTTTCAAGATAATTAAATTCGTCACTGCTTAAAATCAACTCAGCATTTTCAAAGACAGCCTCGCCTTCAGAGTTTAACAATCCGCCAATATGATCAGGATGAGCGTGAGTAAGAAGAACCGCATCAATGTCTGCTGGCTGGATATCAAGCCGGCTAAGATTCGCAACCAGCCTGCCGCCCCAGCCCTTTACTCCACCTGCACCGCTATCGATAAGGATATTCTTACCATCACAGCGCACTAAAAAAGCATTAATATGAACAGCATTCAGTTCATTAATTTTTGCGTCGCGTTGAATTCTTTCACACTCTTTGTCATCAACATTCGATAGCATGTTAAAGCCGACTTCAAGGTATCCATCGCTGAGGGCTATCACCTGGATGTTACCCAACTCTTTTGCAGGAAAAATGTCATTCATAAAATGCTCCTTAGTTTTTTCCATAAATATTACTTGCGTCAAAAGAAAAACAGCGAATCCTCGCCGAAACGCCTGTCCTTTCCTTAATTAACAAATCAACCTGATGTGTAAATTCTTCCATCAGGGATGTAGTTCTGAAGATCTCCTGTCTTAACCTTGCTTCAAAATAGATTGGCGTGCCAAAACCTATTTCCGCGGTGACATAGCTGATATGAATATTGTTCTCTTTCGCTTTAAGTATCTCTCGGGCAAGACCAGCTAAAGCGGTTGAGAATGTGGCAAAGGATTCTGCCTCAAAGCGATGGTTTTCAGACGCATAAAGAGTAATGCTGGGCATCCTGTATCGTTTCTCCGTATGATTAGTCCGTGTTTAAGATGGCTTTAAACTGCACTGGCTTACGCTAATATTAAGCGCTTTATTTTCTCTGGATTAGCTACCGCCCCCGTTTCGTGCTCACCATAATGAAGTTGCTCTACGAACTGCATGCCATCTGCGACTTTCCCAAAAACTGTATATTTCTGATCTAAATATTTCGCTCTTGAAGTCGTGATGAAAAACTGGTGGGTGGCACTATTGGGATGCTTTGAACGCGCCATCCCAACCGTACCCCGTTCAAACGGCAGACTGCTGAATTCTGCATCCAGTACAGGCAAGCGCCAGTGGCCGGCTCGGGAAACTTTTACCGGGTCACCCGTCTGTACCATAAAATCCTTCATGACACGCGCAAAAGGCATACCTTCGTAAAAACCCGCCTGTACCAGTGCCTTAATGCGTTCAACATGCCGAGGTGCTAAATCGGAAAACAGTTGAATGGTCACTGTTCCGCTTTGAAGTTCCATTTTCAGAACATCGCTCTGATTCATTACTCCTCCCAGCATACCGGGGAGTAAAAACGAGCCTGCACACAGGCCCAATCCGCCGCTAATAAACGTTCGTCTATTCATTTTTTCCATTTCTGATTAAGACTTTTTATCGCCTGCTATGCCGGTGGCATTTTTCAATACAGTGCAGATGAATCTTTTCACAACCGGATCAGGCTGGATAATTCAGAGTCATTTGTTGGCCTCTATGAATGAAATAATCTCACTGGTTAGCGCGTCAGGCTTTTCAAAATTAGGCAGATGGGCTGCACCGGGTATGGTATGCAACTGTGCATTTCGCTTTTTAGCTAGACGTTGTGCAAAGTCCGGAGGCGTCAACTGATCCTCGCTTCCCCTTATTACAACAGCCCTCACTCCGGGAATGCTCATATTGGTTAAATCAGTATTGGCAATTGCATATGAACAACCTGCGAATGCTTCGACTGACGTCCGACGCAGCATTTGTTTCATACCATCCGCATAGGGAGAATCAATAAACTCAGGTGTCACCCATTTGCTTAAGATTCCCATTTCGAGATGTTCAATACCGTGCTGAAAAACATCTTCAGCACGAGCTCTCCAGAGTGCTGGCGGTGCAGCGTTTACCAGAGCCGTATCCACAATAATCATTCCCAGAACGCGTTCGGGTATCCTGAAACCAATCCACTGTGCAATCGTTCCACCAATTGACACTCCGGCAACATAGAACCTGTCAATCTGAAGGTGATCCAGAACGGCTATGACATCATCTGCTAAATCTGACATTGAAAATTCCGCAGAATCGACGGCGCTCAATCCATGGCCCCGGATATCAAGACGGACAACGCGATAATGTTCGCTCAGACGTGGCATTTGCAAATCCCAGAGATGCAAATCTGTACCCAGTGAGTGAAGAAGTACCAGCGTTGTCGCATTGGCTGGCCCCTGCACATCGACGTGCTGGGTTAATTTGAGTGGCCGAATAAACATTGGCTATGCCTTATCCCTGTTCTTTATTTATTACGCCGGCTTGCCCAGACAGGGCCCATCAACCGACGACCTGACTCGATGTAAACGTTCAATCCTTCGCTACTAAATATTTCTTTTCACGCTTAATCCTCTCCTGAGACAGTCTGAAATAAAAGACTCTTAGCTTTAATATTCAACCCTCTGGCACCACCATTAATATAATGATTCGACCCTACTCTCTAGCGAATAATTTCGATGCCGCTATCGAATTTATTAATACTGTAATAAATTAAAGGTTTAAACCCTGCTTTAATATATCTGTATTGTGTCAATCCGCTATGCCTGTCATTGCTAAAAATGGATGCTTCACAATGAAAAATCATCTTTCGCGTTCATGACCATTTACAGAAAAGAAAAATCCGCACGGACTTTACTCAGCGGGCAGAAGCCCGCAATGCGATAACCAACTCTTCAGGCTTACAGATGCTTCGGACTAGGGTTGACCTTCCATATTCCAGCGCGCCGATCCCATCACATCAAAAACATGCTGGTCAGTAAACTCTGGAAATCTGGCGTTTTTAGCCGCCTCTTTAAGCGCATTACAGTACGCCTTGTCCCCCCCCTTGATGATAAAATGCTCCAGGGTGCCATCTTTCCTGAAATCAAGATGAGCATTACAGCGTTTTCCATTCCATGCGTGCGGTTGTGATAACGCGGCATCCAGTGCTTTTTTGATGCCAGATGCCTGCTTACCATAAATGTCATTGTCTCCTACCTTACCTGAACGATTATAACGGCAGGAGTCAAGAGCCCTGCTTTTATCACACTCATGTGGTTTAAGAGGCGTACAGCTCACAATAGCGGCAGAAAGCAATATCAGAATAATCTTTTTCATCTAAGTCCTTTTGGAATGCTATCCGGCTGAAGTATTTAAAAGCGGCTCGCGGTTAAATCAGGTTGCAGGTAACTGAATCAACTCGCATGACTATCGAGAGTGGGCTATTTATTACGCCAGAAAATAAAGGTTACGACTGCTGTTAAGATACCAATAAGCGGCATCGCACCAGCACCTGCCAGAAAGTTATGTCGATCAATGTTGTTATTCTTTCTGATAATAGCAAAGCGTTCAGTGGCCTGGCTTTCACTGGCTGCATGTACTTCCTCAAACTCTTTGCAATAACCCTGAGCTAAAAGATCACAGGCTCGTTTTACCTCTGATTTTCTCAGAGCCACGCTCTTTTTCCCCAGGGTGTAGATACAGTAATCAGGCATGGCCTTGCTCCTCGTCAGAATTCAGCTTGTACTCTATAAGATCCTGTCCAGAATGGATAACATTTATTACATAGCACTTTTACATGTAACGTCACTTATCATCCGATAACATTATGATTAAGCCTGTACAACGTTATGGCGAGTGTAAGAATGCTGTCTGATTTAACAAGCAACTCTTTCTTCTTCGTCTTTATCATCAGAGACAGCCGGGACCGCAGGCACATAAAATCACTTTCAGCACCAATACGCTAAATATATTATTTTTATAGACATTTCAGCATTTCAACATCATTAACCTGAACAACTGTTTGCTGTCTGTTTTCAGGTCAACATTGGCGTTCGTTAATCTGGCCAGATAAGTTTATAAATTTGATTAAGATCAATAATTATTATCATAATCGCCTCCGGCACAGTAAAAACAGCCATTTATAGCGGATTACTCACTGAAAGTTAGGCCTCATATAGTTATTGAAATAATCATATCTGTTCGATTAGTTAGCTATATATAGAATCATAAATAATGTTAAAGCTTCACCCCACCCTGACGATAAGAAGAAGATGACAGAGATTATTTAATCGCCTCTCTCCCGCTTCAGAAACCTCATTAAAGGTGAAACTTATGGGCCTTGCTCAACACATCTCCGGTATTAAAATTGGGAAAAAACTGGGTGCCGGTTTTATCATCGTCATCGCCGCCTCTCTGGCTATTACCTGGCTCGCTTTCGATTGCTTCAGTCGTATCAAAGATAACTCGGCACGACGCACCATCACCGTTCAGATGGTAAACACCTTAAGTAATGCGCGCCTTAACCGCACGCTCTACCAGTACACTAAAGATCCTGAATTTGCCGCCCGTAACGTACAGGCGCTGAAGGAGTTGGATACGCTGTATCAACGCCTCAGTGGCTTTCAGTGGGACGAACTCGGTCAGCAGAAAGTCGCGCTGATGGGGCAGTTGCTTAACGATTATCAGAAGCAGCGACAGAAATTTGTCACCGCCGCACAGACCACATCCCACGCCTTTGATGCCATTAAACCGGACGCCCTGATTGCCCTTGCGCATCAGTCGGAGTCGCTGGATCTGGCACTGACCCCTGATGCCGGATTACCGGTCATGCGTCTGGCCGCCGCGCTGTTTGATGCCGCAAACATTGAACAGGCGTTCCTGGAAAAACCGTCTGAGGCCAGCAGAGCGTCGGTTGTTGAGGAGTTCACGGCGATCACCACGCTGAGTGAGCAGCTGGACAGCTTTGCACAGCCTGCAATTAACGAGGTGTCCCGCACGGTTCTCAGCACCCTTGCGCAGCAGCGCGAGGCGTTAATGCGCTATGTCGATGCTGCAGAGAAAGAGAAAAGTGAGTCGGCGGGTCTGACCACCAGCGCTGAGCGTCTTAATGCGGCGGTTTCCGATACATTCGCTTTCCAGTCACAGCTCTCTGCGGAATTTATTAAACAGGCAGAGTGGCGCATTGCCTTTGCCGCACTGATTTGTGTGGTACTGAGTCTGCTGATCGCCTGGCGGATCACCCGCAGCATTACCCAGCCTCTGAAAGAGACGCTGAGCGCCGCGCAGCGTATTGCCGGGGGAGATTTAACCACCTCGCTGACCACAACACGTGGCGATGAATTCGGTCAGCTGATGCTGGCGGTCGATGCCATGAACAGCAGCCTGCAGAACATCATCACCAACGTGCGTGACGGCGTCAGCAGCGTGGCACGTGCCTCAGCGGAAATCGCAGCAGGCAATACCGATCTATCCTCCCGTACAGAACAGCAGTCTGCGGCCGTGGTCCAGACCGCAGCCAGTATGGAAGAGCTGTCGTCGACAGTTAAACAGAATGCGGAAAATGCGCATCATGCGAGTCAGCTGGCGACAGAGGCGTCAGTGAATGCCGGTCGCGGTGGCGAGATCATCCGTGATGTGACGGTGACAATGAACAACATCAGCCAGAGTTCGGGCAAAATTGGTGAAATCATTCACGTCATCAACAGCATCTCCTTCCAGACCAATATCCTGGCGCTCAACGCTGCGGTCGAAGCCGCACGTGCCGGTGAACAGGGACGCGGGTTTGCGGTGGTCGCGGGTGAAGTGAGGAATCTGGCACAGCGCAGCGCGCTGGCGGCCAAAGAGATTGAGACGCTGATCCGTGAGTCACTGGACCGGGTCAGTGAAGGGTCCGGATTTGTCGAACGCGCGGGGTCCACCATGGATGATATCGTCCGCTCCGTCAGTCAGGTGAAAGATATCATGGGCGAAATCGCTGCGGCCTCGGACGAGCAGAACCGGGGGATCTCCCAGATCGCCGTGGCGATGGCAGAGATGGACACGACGACCCAGCAGAACGCCGCACTGGTTGAGGAGTCCTCGGCCGCAGCGAGTTCACTGGAAGCACAGGCAGAGGAGCTGGAAAAAACGGTGGCGGTCTTCCGCCTCTCTGGTGCTCAGCACGCCGTCAGCCGCCCCGCGCCAGCTTCAGCGCCTCGCCTTGTTCCGGCCGTGCCGCTTAAGGCTTCTGCAGAGAGCAGCTGGGAAAGTTTTTAACAGGGTATCGTCTGGCCAGTCCTGATCAACAGGGCTGGCTGCGCGATGATCGTTCAGGCTGAGGGGAGATCAAAAGGGTCTGGCGAGAGTAGTGTCGTCCATGACAGTTTCTCCGGCCGGTATACGCTTTCGCGCAACCTGTGAGGTTATTCGCTTCGTCGTTTTCCGGCCGGAGCCGGACTACGTCCACTGGTGTCAGTTCAGTTACAGCTAGTTCAGTTCGTCGTTCAGGCCTGTAAGTGTCTGCAGATACGGCACCTGTTGCTGGGCAATCGCCGGAGACGTAAAACTGCTCAGCCAGCTTCTGGCCTCGGAGATTTGCGTCAGCCGGTCGGGGTTGCTCTCGGATTTCGCCATGTATCCCAGTTGAGTAAAGAGTGATGCGATACTGATTTCTTTCTCACCCAGGGCAAGGCTCAGTGCCGCTTCGCCAATAATTACGTGGCCTTTCTCGTCGTTTTGAATTAACACAGAAAATCCTCCATTGGTACGAATTGAAAACAACCTCACCAGAGACTGTAGTCGTAAAAGGGAGAACTGCCCGAATTTATCACTAAAAATCGCGCAAGTTGCTGAACAAAATACTAAATGTTTTTTTGGCATCCCTTCAGTTTGTCTCTGACCTGACAGGCCGGGAGTCGTCACTCAACACGCAATCGGTTATGATCCTCTGCCCTTCATCGTCCGGTTTCACTATGTCTGCCATTATCGATACGTTTATTGCTCCGCCCTGCCATGACGAGATCACCTTTCTGTTTCAGGATGATCATCTGCTGGTGGTGAATAAACCCAGCGGGCTGCTCAGCCTTTCCGGTAAGAATCCGCAAAACCTCGATTCAGTGCATCACCGGCTGGTCAGACTGTTTCCGGGCTGTACGCTGGTGCACCGGCTCGATTTTGGCACTTCGGGACTGATGGTCGTCGCGCTGAATAAAGCGATCAACGCGGCGCTCAGTCAGCAGTTCAGCCAGCGCAGCGTGAGCAAAACGTATCAGGCGCTGCTGTGCGGCCATCTGGCTGAGGATGAAGGTGTGATTGATGCCGCCATCGCGAAAGATCCGGCGCAGTTTCCCCGCATGACAATCTGCCCGCTTAAGGGCAAGCCTGCGCGATCGCGCTTCCGGGTTATCGCGCGCGGCCACTGGCAGGGACGAGAAGGAATGGAGGTGGCGGCTACACGGGTTGAGCTGACGCCGGAAACGGGGCGTACCCATCAGCTGCGCATTCACTGTCAGCAGCTGGGGCACCCGATTCTGGGCTGTGATCTCTATGGCGGGCAGGTGCTGCCGGGCGCTGAGCAGGCGGAGAGGCTGATGCTGCACGCCAGTGGATTAGCGTTTACACATCCGGTCAGCGGTGAGCCTCTACACTTCTCAGCCGCCAGCCCCTTCTGACTGCCTCAGTCCGCGGTTACCACATTAAGTCGTCCGGCACTTTGAAATCGGCATAGGGATCATCTTCGTCCTGCACGTCTTCGCTCAGTGCGCTGTTCAGGACGATAGCACTGGCATCACGCTGGGCAATTTTATCCGCCACGCTGGCCGGGATGATGGCGTACTGGCTCTCACCATTTTTGTCAGCAGTCAGGCGGGCAATCGCGAGACGGCCGTTAATCAGCTGGGTCTGCGTCAGCTTATCCACCACGATTTTTTTAATCAGGTTGTTGTCGGTAAAGTTAAAGCTGATGTCGCCTTTTGCCACCTCGATTTTGTTCATTTCGATCAGCTGTTTGACCTGTGCTTTGTACTCTTTAGACAGGACGGCCAGTTTCTGCTGCTCGTTAAGTTGCTTATCGCGCTCAAGCTGCGCTTTTTTGTTGTCTTCGACCGCCGCTCTGGCTTCACGCGCCTGAACCCGGGATTTCTTCGCTGTGCGCTGAACCTTATCCATTTTTTTGCTGGATACCAGGCCTGCTTTCAGCATCTGCTCTTGTAAGGTGAGTTTTGTCATTGTCGTCTCTGAATCTGTTAAATATTGTCCGGGATTATACCTGTAATCTTTCGGGCTGTGCCAGGCTGACGCCGCGATTGCGGGCTACGCCTCAACACTGTGCTACCATTCCCCGGTCAGAATCACCTTATTGAGCACCATGTCCGAAATTACTAAACGCAAAAATGACCCGGAAGGGCTGAAAAAACGCATCATCGCAGGCGCACTGAAAACCTTCGCAGAGTTTGGTATGCAGGGTGCCAGACTGGAGCAAATCGCCGAACACGCTCAGACCACCAAACGTATGGTGGTCTATCACTTCGGCAGCAAGGAGCAGCTCTACATCGAAGTGCTGGAGCAGGTCTATCAGCAGATACGCGCGCATGAAACCGACCTGAACCTGGCCGCACTGACGCCGGAGCTGGCCATGACCCGCCTGGTGGAAGCGAGCTTCGATTACCACGTTGCCCATCCCGACTTTATGCGGCTGGTCTGCAGTGAGAACCTGCTGCGCGGTCGCTACATCACGCAGTCACCGCAGATTAAAGCGCTTAACCGCAGCGCGCTGGATCTGCTGGATGACATCCTGGCCCGCGGTCAGCAGGAGGGCGTGTTTATCGCCGATGTGCAGACCATCGACGTTCATCGTCTGATCAGCAGTATCTGTGTTCATCACGTCTCAAACCGCTACACCTTCAATGCCCTCTTCAGTCCGGATAACAGCGAAGAAGAGAGTATCCGGCGCAATCGTCAGCTCGCTGTCACCGCCACACTGCGCTATATCCGCAAATAATTGCTCACCGCTCTGGCTCCGCTTACTCATGGTCTACGCTTAGTAAACATTCGTCATTAAATTGCCATAAAAGGAACGCTGTTGTGAGCAGAGACGCACGCCTCTATCCGCTTCGCCAGACTCATGTTGAACCCGATGATGATGCGCTCTGGAACTGGGCGCAGAACGCTAAAATCGGCAGCCGTCATCAGGTTCAGCGCCCTGCCAGCGAAGCGGAATTACAGACGCTTATCCGGGAGTCACGCGGCCAGATTCGGGTCATCGGCAGCAAGCTCTCCCCCGGACGGATGCTGCACGTCAGTGAAGATGATTTACTGCTCGACCTCAGCGCGCTCAGCGGTCAGCTCGCCAGCGATGAGGATAGCGTGACCTTCGGGGGTGCCACCCCGCTGGAACAGGTTTATCGCACCCTGACCCGCATGAACCGCATGCTGGCGTCGTCGCCAGGGGTGATTGCCATTCAGACCCTGGCAGGGGCGATGGCCACCGGCACGCACGGCCAGGGATTGCAGCAGAGTTCGATTGCCGATGAAGCACTGGCCATCCGCATGGTGCTGGCCGACGGCAGCGTGCGCGAGTTTGTCCGGGGCGACGCGGATTTCCCGGCAGCTCAGGTCTCTCTGGGGGCCCTGGGTATTGTCACCGCCGTGACGCTGCGTACCGGGCCATACCGCATCTTCACCTGCCATAAGAACGCGGTCTCTGCCGATACGCTGGAAGAGGATCTGCTGCGCTGGAACAATGACTACCCTCTCAGCAAAGCCTGGTGGTTCGTTGACGACAATCTGATGCATGTCTGGAACGCCCATGAAGCCAGTGAGGAGGAGCGCCAGCGCTATGAGCAGCAGGGGCGCAAAGTGGTCGAGCATGAGGGCGAAGCGGATGACAGTCTGAACGAGACGATCGATCAGACCCTGGCGCACATGCACCGCGATACCCAGATTCAGGGTAAAGGCGGCAAGCAGTTTCGCACCGTGACCCGTTTTCGCGACTTCACGGATGTTACCGGTGACATTTATCAGCTCTTCTGCCGGGGCATCGCAGTACCCCAGATCAACGTGGAGATCGGCGTCCCGCTGGCAAAAACGCCAGCCATTATCCGCCGGATAAAGCAGTGGTACGCAGAGAACCGGCCGCATATGCACTACCCGATTATCCTGCGCTGCACCGGCGCCTCCTCGGCCTGGCTCAGCCCGGCCGCCGATCAGCCCACCTGCTTTTTCGGCTTTGTCGTCTATTACGCCGACGATGGTTCGCTGTCGCAGGAGGGACTGCACTTCCTGACGGAAGTGGAGAAACTGCTGGCCGAAGAGGGAGGACGCCCGCACTGGGGCAAATATTACGATGAAGAACGCTACAACTGGCGTGAGATCTATCCGCAATGGGACGCCTTCCGCGCCCTGCGCAGCCAGCTCGATCCACAGGGACGACTGGGTAACGACTACATCACGCCACTTTTTGACTGAGGAAAGCCATGTTTGCCTGGGTAACGCTGTTAACACAACCCGATTATCTGGTGGGCGTACAAGCGCTGCACCGTTCGCTGCAACAGAGCCACAGCCAGTGGCCACTGGTGGTGATGACGACTCCCGCCATTTCTGAGGCGGACTGTCAGCGTCTGCAGGATGCAGGCTGCGTGATTGAGCCGGTTGAGCCACTCTATCCGCGTGAAGATCTGGATCAGCACTACGCCTCGGCGCAGTTCGGCGAGGTCTGGACCAAGCTGCGCACCTGGCAACTGACGGACTATGAGCGCGTCGTTTTTCTGGATGCGGACATGCTCGTGCTGCAGAACATGGATGAGCTGTTTACCCTGGATCTGGGTGATAATCTGCTGGCGGCCTGCCACGCCTGCCGCTGCAATCCCAACCAGATCGCCTCCTATCCGCCGGAATGGCAGCCGGAGCAGTGCCACTACACCTGGCAGGCCCGCGGTGAGACAGCACCACAGAGTGTGGATCTCTACCTTAACGGCGGTTTTCTGGTGCTGAAGCCCGATAATGCGGTGTTTGAGGCGATGGAAAAACGTATTGCCGCCATTGATGACCTGAGCGCCTACCCTTTCTCGGAGCAGGATCTGTTGAATGAAATCTTTGCCGACCGCTGGAAGCCGCTCTCTTATATCTACAATGCGCTGAAAACGCTGCCCTTCCAGCACCGCGGGCTCTGGCAGGACGATGAGGTGAAAAACCTGCATTACATACTGGCCAAGCCGTGGAAGCGCGATCTTAACCAGCCTGAGAGCCAGCGCGATCGCTTCTATGCGCTGGATAAGCTGTGGTGGGAGAAAAGCGGCCTGATCTGATTTTAAAGGGCGGGAAGCTCTCTTCCCGCCCTGCCCCCTTCTTATCTGACACCCTTCCTGATCTGCCGTTACACTTCCACCCAGCGCCGCTGCTCAGCAGAGTGCGCTATCGCTTCCAGCACCTTCTGCACCTGCAACCCCTCGGCAAAATCGGGCCACATGCGGTCGTCCGCCGCGATACCGTTAATCAGATCGCGGACCTCTACCGTTTTCTGGTCGTTAAAGCCGATGCCATGTCCGGCTGAAACACAGAAGTTCGCATAGTCAGGATGGGCGGGTCCCGTCAGAATCGTTTTAAATCCCTGTCGCCCGGCGGGCTCGTCATGCAGATAAAGCTCAAGTTCAGCCATGCGCTCCTGGGTGTAACGCAGCGTGCCTTTGGTTCCGGTCACGACATAGGTCAGGCCCATTTTCGCGCCGCAGGCGATACGCGAGGTTTCAATGACGCCGTGCGCGCCATTGCAGAAGCGCAGCAGCGCACTGGCCTGATCTTCGTTTTCCACCGGTAACTGACGTCCGGGCGCTTTCGGGTCGGGTCGTGCGGTGATGACCGTCATCATGTCACCGCTGACTTCCGCAATATCACCGACCAGATAGTGCGCCATGTTGACGATATGCGCCGCCAGATCGCCCAGCGCACCCAGCCCTGCCAGCGCTTTCTGACAGTGCCAGTCGAGCGGTGTCTCCGGTCTGGCAAGATAATCCTCGTTATGCGTGCCGTAAAAATGGACCACCTCGCCAATTTCTCCGCGGGCAATGATCTCTTTCGCCAGCTGGCTGGTCGGGTTCTTCATGTAGTTAAAGCCGACCAGCGTTTTCACCCCTGCCGCCTGCGCAGCGCTTACCATCTCCTGCGCATCCGCCACGCTTAAGGACAGCGGTTTTTCTGAGTAGACATGCTTGCCGTGGCGTATCGCCGCCAGCGCCATCTCTTTGTGCAGAAAATTGGGCGCGCAGATATCCACCACATCAATGGCGGGATCGCTGACCAGCTCGCGCCAGTCTCCCGTGGAACGCGCAAAGCCAAAGGTGGCTGCCTGACGGGCCGCCAGCTCTGGATTTACCTCGGCCAGCATCTCCCGCACGATCTCACCTTTCAGCGCAAACACGGTCGGGGCCTGAGCATAAGCAATCGCATGGCAGCGGCCGATATAACCACTGCCGATCATGCCGATTCGGACTTGTTTCATTTCAGCTCCGGATATTCATTTCAGGGTTGAAATGAAATCTACGTTTCGTTTTATCTGCTGACAAAGGCGTAATGAAAACTTTGTGACGGCAGTAAAAAACTATCCGGGCAAACCACGCCTCGTGCCGCCTGGCAAGGGAGGCGGAACGGTAAAACACCTCATAAACACCTCAGTCTGCCGCACGGGCTGTGACACCCCGTTCAGCGTCTGACGGACTTCTTCTGGTGTATTAAACGCCGCAGTGGCGACTATTTCAGCAGTCGCGCAGATTTATGAAAAAGAGCTTTGACATGGCTCAGCGGGGCCGTTACTATGCGCCCCGTTCAAACGATTCCTCTGTAGTTCAGTCGGTAGAACGGCGGACTGTTAATCCGTATGTCACTGGTTCGAGTCCAGTCAGAGGAGCCAGATTCGAGAAACCCGCTCAGGGAAACCTGAGCGGGTTTTTTATTTGCTTTCAGTCATATCGGCGGTTCAGTTCAGAATGGCTTCCAGCCGTGCCAGCACTTCGTTCACGATAGCGTCAGGAAGTCTCTCAAGCCGCCTGCCTTCGCGGGCTTCCATATCGAGCGTTCTCGGCTGATCGCAGCGAACGACACCCTTTGTTCTGCACCCTGCTCCATCCAGTGAAACAGCAAAGCCTGCTGCACGGGCAAAATTCCCGCCGCGGGTCACCGGCACCACAATCGGTAATCGGGTAAATGCGTTAAAGGAAGCCGGAGAAACGATAAGTACCGGACGCCTCCCGCTTTGTTCATGACCTGCTGTAGGATCGAGGGTCACCAGCCAGATTTCTCCTCTCTCCATTTACAGGTTCTCCTTACCTGCTGCAGGTGCATCAATCCAGTCGCGATCTTCTTTACTGATTTCCGCATGTGGATCGCATTGCGCAAGCAGTTCCTCAAGTGAATAGCGCGGTCGGGTCCGGGGTTTGACGATCAGATAACCATTATCGATGGTCATTCCGACTTCACTGTTTGCCGACAACGACAGCGTTTTCAGAACGGCGGGAGGAACCGCCAGCATGACCGATCCGCCTACCTTTTTAAGACGCGTGATAAACATAAATCTCCTCCTGATGTTATATTTTAATATAACACCGGCGGGCAATGGTGAGCAATTATTAATCAGTTCCATTGTGCTATTCTCCTGAAGCGGACCTGCGCGGGGATTGCCTGTCTTCGTCAGGATGAGAGTAAAAAATGTGTCGAGGGAGGCAAAGGATTACGCCAAATCCGATAAAAATTTTGCGGCGAGGATTCCATACAGAGATAACAGGAGCCGTAATCAGAAGAAGCGCGGCAAAAAAAACTGCACCCTACTCAGTCGGGTCTCCGACCTTTGGGGTGCAATTACGTTTCAGCTTTTACAGCAATCAGAGTTCAAAGCGATCCAGATTCATCACTTTGGTCCAGGCGGCCACAAAGTCTTTGACGAATTTTTCACGGGCGTCGCTGCTGGCGTAAACTTCCGCCGAGGCGCGTAACACCGCGTTGGAGCCGAACACCAGATCGGCGCGGGTCGCGGTGTAGCGGGTTTCACCGCTGACGCGATCGCGTCCGATAAAGGACTCGTTGCTCGCATCGGCAGCCTTCCACTCGGTGCGCATATCCAGCAGATTGACAAAGAAGTCCGTGTTCAGCGAACCCACCTTGTCCGTGAAGATGCCGTGCTGGCTGCCATCGAAATTAGCGCCCAGAGCACGCATCCCGCCCACCAATACCGTTAACTCCGGCACGGTCAGGGTCAGCTGCTGCGCCTTGTCGATCAGCAGGTTTTCGGTGGTGGTTTTGCCGAAGCCGGTGCCGTAGTTACGGAAACCATCGGCACGCGGTTTAAGCAGGTTGAACGACTCAATGTCGGTCTGATCCTGACGCGCATCGACACGTCCTGGCGTAAAGGGCACATCAACGGTCACGCCTGCCGCTTTCGCCGCCTGCTCAACCCCGACAACACCGGCCAGCACAATCACATCCGCCAGCGAAGCCTTGTTCACTTCACGCTGAACCGCTTCCAGCGTCGGCAGCACGCGCGCCGCAACGGCGTTAACGTCCCACTCGCGCTGCGGCAGCAGTGCCAGTCGGGCACCGTTGGCACCACCCCGTTTGTCGCCACCGCGGAAGGTTGACGCCGAGGCCCAGGCAACGGAAACCAGCTCGCTGACGCTGAGACCGGATGCGGCAATCTTCTCTTTCAGCTGCGCAATATCCGCGACGGTCGGATGATAAACCGGTGCAGGCAGCGGATCCTGCCAGATCAGATCTTCCTGTGGTACTTCAGGTCCGATGTAGCGCGCTTTCGGCCCCATATCACGGTGCGTCAGCTTAAACCATGCACGGGCAAACGCTTCGTTGAACGCCTGCGGGTCGTTGAGGAAGCGACGCGAAATTTTTTCAAATTCCGGATCAAAACGCAGCGTCAGGTCAGTCACCAGCATGGTCGGCTTGTGTTTTTTCGCCGTGTCAAAGGCGTCCGGGATAATGTCCGGCGCATTGACCGCTTCAAACTGGATAGCGCCTGCCGGGCTGCGCGTCTGCACCCACTCATATTTGAACAGGTTCTCGAAGAAATAGTTACTCCACTGGGTAGGCGTCTGCGACCAGATCACTTCCAGGCCAGAGGTAATCGCATCGGCACCTACGCCGCTGCCGTGGCTGTTAACCCAGCCCAGACCCTGCGCTTCAATCGGAGCGGTTTCCGGATCGACACCGACATGGCTGGCCGGAGCGGCACCGTGGGTTTTACCCAGCGTATGGCCACCCGCAATCAGTGCCACGATCTCTTCGTCGTTCATGCCCATGTTGCCAAAGGTGGCACGAATGGCCGGGGCGGCAGAGGCGGGATCGCCACTGTGTTCCGGGCCTTCCGGGTTCACGTAGATCAGACCCATCTCGGTCGCGCCAAGCGGTGACTGCGCCAGCGATTCCGGATGACGGTGTTCCAGCCAGGTCGCTTCTTCGCCCCAGTTCACATCCATATCCGGTTCCCAGACATCTTCACGTCCGGCACCAAAGCCAAAGGTGCGGAAGCCGGAATTTTCCAGCGCGACGTTACCCGCCAGGATGTAGAGGTCGGCCCAGGAGATCTTCTGACCATACTTCTGTTTTACCGGCCACAGCAGGCGACGGGCTTTATCCAGGCTGACGTTGTCCGGCCAGGAGTTTAACGGAGCGAAACGTTGCTGACCACGACCTGAACCACCACGTCCGTCCACGGAGCGATAGGTTCCGGCGCTGTGCCAGGCCATACGAATAAAGAGACCGATATAGCTGCCCCAGTCAGCGGGCCACCAGGCCTGTGACTCCGTGAGCAACCCTTTGATGTCCGCTTTCAGCGCTGAGTAGTCTAATTTTGCAAATTCTTTGCGGTAATCGAAGGATTCATCAAGGGGGTTTGAACGGGATGAGTGCTGATTCAGCAGGTCAACGCGCAGCTGATTAGGCCACCAGTCACGGTTCGTTGTTCCGCCGCCCGGCGCCTGATTTGGCTGCGCTGACTTCCCTGCATGAAAGGGGCATTTGCCCGCTGGTGCTTCGCGATCAGCTTCACGGTCGGCTTCGACGATTGGCTTTGCATCTTTTGCATCTTCATCAATGGAATTGCTCATGGTCACACCTCTTTTTGTATTTTCATCGCTACTCTATAGAGGATTTTCAGGCAGGCACACCTGTCTTATCCTATATGATTGATAGCTTATCCCTTTGAATAAGTCCTTGTTTAACAGCTCCCAACGATGGCAAACGGCTGTTATCCGCGTCACCTTCAGCGAAACGACACCGTTCTTCATCAGACTATTCTGACAAACCGCGTTTAACAACCGGCTGATGAAAGAGTTGCTGATCGGTAACGCAATCCGGTGCATAAAGCGTGCGTGATCTGTTGCCAGAACAGCCTGGAAAAGGCGTCGCGAATACAGAGAAAAAAGAACAGGCAGAGCGGAAGAGAAAAGAGGTGGGGCTGACGAGGGGATCGGATCAGGAATAAAACCGCAGCGCCCTCCGCAGGAGAGCGCTGCCGGTCATTAACGCCAGCCCAGCTCCGGGGCTACGTACTTCAGAATCGCTTCAATCACATGGGCGTTATAAGCCACACCCAGCTGATTTGGCACGGTAAGCAGCAGCGTATCGGCTTCAGCAATCGCCTCATCCTGCGCCAGTTGCTTAATCAATACCTCTGGCTCAGCGGCATAGCTGCGGCCAAAGATGGCGCGGGTTTTCTCATCGAGAAAACCGACAGAGTCACGGTCGTTGCCACTGCGGCCAAAGTAAGCGCGGTCCATGTCGTTGACCAGCGCAAAGATGCTGCGGCTGACAGAGACACGAGGGGTATGCTGATGCCCCGCCGCTTTCCAGGCTTCACGGTAGGCGCGGATCTGCTTCGCCTGCTGAATGTGGAACGGCTCGCCCGTTTCATCATCTTTCAGCGTCGAACTCTGCAGGTTCATACCCATTTTCGCCGCCCACTCCGCCGTTGCGTTGGAGCCGGAGCCCCACCAGATACGGTCGCGCAACCCTTCAGACAGCGGCTCCGGGCGCAGCAGACCTGGCGGGTTCGGGAACATCGGCTGAGGGTTCGGCTTAGCAAAGCCTTCCCCGCGCAGCACCTCCAGAAACTCCTCGGTGTGACGACGGCCCATATCGGCATCGCTTTCCCCTGGTTTAGGTTCAAAACCAAAGTAGCGCCAGCCATCAATGACCTGCTCCGGTGAGCCGCGGCTCAGACCGAGCTGCAGACGACCGTTGGAGATCAGATCGGCTGCACTGGCATCTTCCACCATATAGAGCGGGTTTTCGTAACGCATGTCGATTACGCCAGTGCCGATCTCAATCCGGCTGGTGCGTGCCGCGACCGCCGCCAGCAGCGGAAACGGTGAGCTGAGCTGACGGGCAAAGTGGTGGACACGGAAGTAAGCGCCATCGGCACCCAGCTCTTCCGCGGCAACCGCTAAGTCGATCGACTGCAGTAACACATCCTGCGCCGTGCGGGTGGCAGACTGTGAAGAGGGGGTCCAGTGACCAAAAGATAAGAAGCCGATATTTTTCATCTGTTATTCTCCTGACGGGATAAACGCCCGTGGATGTAAGGCAATTTCTGATAGGCAAAGGTTACGCCCTCCGCGCCACAACTGATAGTCAATATCTTTCAGCGCTATATTCAGGAATTTCGACATAGCCAGGCTGATTATCTGCTTTGCTTATTTATCCCCTGATGCAGCCCGATCTTCGCGCGGGGGGACTACCCTATCCTGACCGGGAGAAACCTGATGACTAACCGGCTCGCGCTGCCCATGTATGCGATTCACCCGCCCGCCACCCGGGCGCTGATGCAGGCCATTAAGACGCTGCTGGCGCGGCGTGGCATAGAAGCGCAGCCGGTCTGGCCTGACGACCTGCAGGCACACTGGCAGGATGCGCATGTGCTGCTGAGTCAGACCTGTGGCTATCCACTGGTCACCCGGCTTACCGCGGTCCAGCCTGTCGGCACCTTTCACTATCGGGCGCCCGGCTGCAGCGGTCGCGACTATCGCAGCTGGCTGGTGGCGCGGGATAACCAGGCGACGCTGGCCGATTTCACTGGCCGGCGGGCGGTGGCGAACAGCCTGGACTCTCACTCCGGCTATAACGCACTGCGGTTTGTCGCGGCGCGTCAGGGCGTCACCTTTTCTCAGCTCATCCTGAGCGGCGGGCATCGCCGGTCGCTGGCTGCGTTGCAGCAAGGCCAGGCCGATATTGCTGCGATCGACTGCGTCAGCTGGGCGCTGCTGGCGCGTTATGAACCGGAAGCACTGGAGGGCCTGCATATTATCGGTGAAACACCCCTGGCACCCGGACTGCCGCTGATCACGGCAGCGTCAACCTCCTCCATCCGGCTGGCACATCTCCGGCTGGCGCTGTACCAGCTGGTGCAGGAGACGGCCTGGCGTGACGTCTGCGACGACAATCTGATCGGCGGATTCAGCCCTGCAGAGCGGGACGATTATCAGATTGTGCTGGACTGGGAGCACGACGCGGCTGCGCAGGGCCTCCCCCGGCTTTAACGTGTTACGCCCTTCCGGCCCGCCGCTCCGTCAGCGGAAGCCCTGCTCTGCCCGTCGGTGACGACCCGCATCGATCCTTTTCTGCTGACGTCAGCACTGGTAAGCCCGCTCACACCGCTTTAAGGTAGAGGTTTTCAGCAACGGGAGATGCAGATGCGCATTCTGATGGCAGGAGCCGGCGCGACCGGCGGATATTTTGGTGCC
The DNA here is from genome assembly GCF_026104315.1 of Pantoea anthophila. Classification (NCBI taxonomy): domain Bacteria; kingdom Pseudomonadati; phylum Pseudomonadota; class Gammaproteobacteria; order Enterobacterales; family Erwiniaceae; genus Pantoea; species Pantoea anthophila. The sequence continues at coordinate 1,461,263 of NZ_CP110473.1, read as the reverse complement.
CGACTGGCTCAGGCGGGTCAGGACGTCACGTTTCTGGTGCGCGAACGCCGTTTTCAGCAGCTGCAGATGAATGGACTGGTGTTAAAGACGCCGCAGGGAACGGAAAAGCTGGAGCCGCAGCTGATTCAGGCCGGCTCGCTGAGCGGCCACTATGACCTGATCATAATTACCGTAAAGAGTTTTGCGCTTGAACAGCTCATGAAGGATATCGCGCCTGCGGTCGGCCCTGACACGCTGATCATGCCGATTCTCAACGGGATGCGACACATCGCGACACTGCAGCAGCGTTTCGGTGACAATAAGGTGATAGGCGGCCTGTGCAAAATCAACGCCACGCTGGGTGAGAGCGGTGAAGTGATCCAGATGACACCGCTGCATCAGCTTTACTACGGTGCGCTGGATGGCAATAACGATGCGCGCCTGCAGCGGGTTGACGCCGCCCTGCGCACCAGTCAGGTCGATAACCGCTTCAGCGATAACATTATGGATGAGCTGTGGGAGAAGTGGCTGCTGCTGAGTACGCTCGGGGCGGTCTGCTGCCTGGCGCGTGGCGATACGCAGCAGATACTGACCACCCGCGGGGGCGAAGCGCTGCTGCAGGGGATCTTCAGCGAGATTCTGGCGGTGATTTCCGCCGAAGGGTATCAGCCGCGTCCGGCCGTCACCGCCCGCATTTTTGAACTGCTGAATAACCCGGAGACCCCGATGACCTCCTCGATGTATCGTGACCTGACTCAGGGATTTGATATCGAAGCCGATCAGGTGATCGGTGACCTGCTGCTACGGGCAAAACGAAAAGGTCTGATGACTCCGCTGCTTAACGCGGTCGATGTGAATCTGCAGGTCTATCTGCAGCAGCGCTAAGCCGGATAGCGATAATCCGTTCTGACCGGGGCCGCATGGGTCCCGGCTGGCAAAAGAGTGAATGTGTAATGAGCAGCAGCAGTGTGGCAGGAAATTTTGTTACACTCGGCGCTTCATCTTTTGGAGAGTGCAATGACTTCCCGCTCCGTGACCCTTGATGATGTCGCGCAACTGGCCGGCGTCTCATACCAAACCGTTTCACGTGTTTTAAACCGTTCTGAACAGGTGTCAGCCCGCACGCGGGAAAGGGTTGAGGCGGCGATGCAGCAGCTCAATTATGTGCCTAATCGCGTGGCACAGCAGCTGGCAGGCAAGGCGACGCGCACGCTGGGTCTGGCTACCAGCGACCTGGCGCTGATGGCACCGGCTCAGATCGCCTCGGCGATCCAGCAACGGGCCGCCGCCGCGGGGTATCATCTGGTGATTGCGATGGAGAGCGGTCATGATGCGGCCGCTACCGTGAATGAACTGCTGGCGCAGCGGGTCGACGGACTGCTGATCAACCTGCCACTGGCGGCGGATGAGGCGCAGCAGATTCAGCTGTTGTGTGGCAGTAAGCCGGTGCTGTTTCTGGATGTCGAACCGCGTGCCGCGGTGGCGCAGTGTCAGTATCCGAACGCCTCCGGCGCGCGTGCCGCGGTTGAACATCTGGTGGCGCTGGGTCATCGCCGGATTGGCCTGCTCAACGGGCCGCAGCGGTCGGTCTCGGCGCGTCAGCGTGAAGCGGCCTGGCTTCAGGCGCTGGCAGACCATCAGCTCACCCCGCACTGCTCTCTGCGCGGCGACTGGAGCGCGCAGTCGGGCTATCAGGCGCTGATGTCGCAGCTGCCGGACGCCCTGCCCCAGGCACTGCTGGTGGCGAACGATCAGATGGCGCTGGGTGCCATGCGGGCGTTGCATCAGTATGGCGTGGCGATTCCGGGCGAGATCTCGGTGATTGGTTATGATGACACCGCGGAAAGTGCCTGGTATCAGCCGCCGCTGACTACGGTGCGCCAGGATTTGCATTATCTGGGCGCGCAGAGCGTTGAGCGGATGCTGGCCCGTCTGCGCGGCGAAGAGGTTTCTGACGCTGCGCTGGAAACCACGCTGGTTATCCGGGAAACCACCGCCCCGCCAGCCGATAACCCGCTCGATTTAGCTGCGCTGTCCCAACAGCTCCAGGCGATCGCCCGTCGGCTGGCGGGCCAGTAGCACCAGCTCTGCCAGCCGCCATAAAAAAACCCGCGCCACCGGGGTGGATGCGGGTCATCTTCAGTAACCGGAGCCGCTGCGCTCCGTTATCGGCTATCAGGCTTTCGGATGTTCACCCACGCCCATGGCTTTGATCTTTTTCGACAGCTCGCGACGCTCTTTTGAGAGGTCGGCGTTTTTGATGATGTACTCATCCACGCGATCTTCATAATCCACGCGCATGCTGGCAATGATCTCCTGAATAGCCTCAACGCTCATGCCCGGCTTGATGTATTCGCTCAGGTTGTCGAGCAGCAGAACGCGCTTCTGGTTGTCACGAATTTTCTTCTCGTTGTCGACAATTTCACGCTGCAGTTTGTTTTTGCGGCGGAACATACGCACGAACTCCAGTACGTCCTGAAATGACTGCTTGGCATTTTCCATGATGGCACCTTTCTTTAAGCCTGCTGACGCAGGGAGAGAGTCAAAACGATCAGCTTAGCGGCTAGCCCGCCAGGTAAGCAATTTTCACAGCTAAATTCAGACTGGCTCTTATCTTAGCGCAAAGAAACCCTGTTTCACATTAAGTCATTGTCTGAGGTGATTATTTGCGCAGCGCCATCCGCATCAGATCGGTCATCCGCTCCAGCTGTTTCGCCAGTTCCAGCGTCAGCCAGACGTAGCCGTAGATCGGCGTCTCCTCCAGCGCGTCGCTGCCCGCCTCCGCAATCAGACGCCGCAGTTCATCACTGATTTCGGTGAGTTCATGACTGTTGGCGACCACCTCTTCCGTTTCCCCCTCGATTGCCATGACGGACAGCGCCCGCAGGGTGTTCTCGGTCATCTGCTGGGTGCGGCGTAAGGCGGGTGCGTTGAGCATAATCAGGTGGCTTTCTCGCGACGCCCACCAGGCATTAATCTGCATCTCAATGGTGTAAACCATATTACGGTTAATGGTCTGAATGGCTTCAAGCACCGACTTCGGGATGCGCGTCTCTTTGCTGGACGGCTCCAGCAGCGACCGCATTTTGATGACGCTGCTCAGCAATTTGCCCAGCGGCTTGTTAAGGCGCGGCTTTTCGACCAGATTGGGTGAGAAACCGGCGTGGTAAATTTTTGCCATCTCCGCCAGCGTGTCAGAGAGCTGGATGCGCCAGTGGGTATAGGCGCGCTGCGCCCAGATAGCGGTGAACAGCAGCGCCATCAGCGACCCCAGAATCACATCCCCGCCGCGCCACAGCGCCATCGTGAAGTCACCGGTCGGTGCCCCGACGACGACGCTGAGCGTAATCCCAATCAGCAACGCCATATAGGGGTGCTTGCCCAGCGTCAGGAAGCCACTGATGAACATGATCATGCCGCACCAGGCCAGCATCATCGGCATGGAGATCAGCTCCAGCTTTAGCGCAATCAGACCGGAAATCGAGCCGGCTACGGTGCCGCTGATGCGCTGCAGGGCGCGTGGGAAGACGTTTCCCCACGTAGAGATGGGCCCCATCACCACCACCAGCGTGATCAGGGGCCAGGTGCCTTCAGGGATATGAGTGGCCCGGACAAAGATAAAGCAGAGCAAAAAGGCGATGGCAATGCGCACGCCATGAACGGCGCGATAGTGACGGTAAAACCAGAATTCCAGTTTTGAGATGGGTTTATCAGAACGCAAAGTGACTTTCCGGTTGCGGGATTATGTTGTCGCTATCTTAACCCCGAACGGGGTTCAGGCTTAGCCTGCGCCCGCTATTTCCAGACCATTTTGACGTTATCTTACAAATATCAACATCCGGCTCACATTGCCGCCCGTAAATTAAAAACAATTTATTACGGCTCGTTAACCTTAACCGGCGCCGGATCAGACGGGAAGCTGACATCCCTGTAAAAACGGGCAGCTCAGAGGCTGCCCGTTTCAGTGGTGGCCCATTGACCGATCAGAACTTCTGTTTGAGATAGTCGGTCAGGCGGGTAATGACACCGGCGGGTTCAACCGCACTCAGCGCCACCAGCGGATAGTGGGCGATCTCCTGATCTTTATCCATCACCTGAATTTCACCGATCACCTCATTGGCTTTCAGCGGCGCCTCCAGATCTTTGCGGTCGATAACATATTTCGCTTTCACGTTCTGCACTTCACTGCGCGGCAGCGACAGATAGATATCCTCTGCAGTGCCGACCTCGACCTGATGCGGATTGCCGTACCAGACGTTTTCGCTGCCAATCTTCTTACCGGCGTGGAACAGCTGAACGGTATCGAAGGTGTTCTGGCCCCAGACCAGCAGTTTACGCGCCTGCTCTTCACGCCCTTTCGCGCTTTTCCCGCCCATCACGACAGCAATCAGGCGATGCTTACCCACCACGTTGGAGGCGATGATGTTAAACCCGGCCGTTTCGGTGTGGCCGGTTTTCAGCCCGTCGACATGCAGGTTATTGTCCCACAGCAGACCATTACGGTTGTTCTGGGTGATGCCATTCCAGGTCAGGGTCTTCTCACTGTACATCGCGTAGAAGTCAGGCTCACCGTCAATAATCGCGCGGGAGAGTTTCGCCATATCCAGTGCGCTGGAGTACTGACCCGGCGCATCCAGACCGTGAACCGTTTCAAAATGGGTATTCTGCAGGCCGAGTTTCTCAACGTAGTGGTTCATCATGCCGACGAAATTTGCTTCGCTGCCTGCGACATAGTCGGCCAGGGCCACGCAGGCGTCATTCCCGGAATCAATGATGACTCCGCGGCTTAAATCGCGGACGCTCAGCTTATCGCCAGGCTTCAGGAACATCAGCGAGGAGCCTTTGAACACCGGATTTCCGGCCGCCCACGCATCTTTTCCCACCGTAACCATGTCGTCACGGCTGATTTTCTTCTGGTCAATGGCGCGGTCGACCACATAGCCGGTCATCAGTTTGGTCAGGCTGGCGGGATTGCGGCGCTCATCGGGATTACCGGCAGTCAGAACCTGCCCGGTCATGGCATCCATCAGCACCCAGGAAGCGGCATCAATTGCCGGCGGCGTCACAGGAAACGGGATCGCATCGGCCTGTGCCAGCGAGGCCCAAAAAACAGTAGCGGTAACGGTGAACAGCAGACGCCTTTTCAACACTTCATCCTTAATTACACGGGAGAGAAAATTTCTAAAACGAAACGGAAACAGCCGCACGTTTTACGGCAAAAGCGTTGTGAAGGTTTGAATAAATTGAAAAAAAGTATGAACCGGCGTGCCTCTGCGTTATTCGGGACAGCCCTTAACTTCTGACGCGTGACAATAGGGTTTACCATAGAGACAGGCCCGCAACCGCTAAAGTGGTTCGGTCACGCTGAATCATCAAGGCGTGTAACAGACAACCATCTTCACTAACCCTGCTGCGTGCAGAGGCGCAGAGAGCGGACAGAAATACGGAAGTGTCTCACTTCAAATCTTATGCTTACCTCTTATCCCCCCTAATTGCGCAGAACATAAGTGCAGTTATTTTAAAGGTATTGACAGCCCGTATCAGATCACTTTTCTGTTTACAATATAACCTGAAGACCTTATTTTTATTAAGGTTAATTACTTTGCTATAGCAGGTGGCACCCAGAAATTTATCCGGTGAGTAATTAACTCTCACTTTTTGCTAAGGGATTGAGCATGGCACTACATGGAAAAATGATTCTCAATGGCGCTGATTACGCGCCATTTAATCTGTACGGCGTTGGGGTTTTTATGGCGCACTCCGGGCTGAGCGTCTATCGAAACAATGCGAATTGCGCAGCTATTCCAGACATTGGCCCCACGCCTCCCGGTAAATACTGGATTGTTGATCGCAGAGAAGGTAACTGGTTCTCTCAAAAAAAAGCAAAAATCCATGATGGACTGAATAAGCTGGTGGGTCGTCGAGAGTTCGGCAGAACTGATTGGTTTGCTCTCTGGCGCGATGACTGGGGGATAGATGATTATACATGGATAGAGGGGGTTGAGCGGGGAAATTTCCGGCTCCATCGAGGAACCGTGTCTAAGGGCTGCATTACCATTGCACACAATTCAGATTTTGCAATGATCAGAAATGCTCTGATGAATACTTCTCTTATTTCTGTTCCCTGTAAACGGTCACTTATGGCACGCGGCTGGGTGGAGGTGGTGGCCGGTGGCTATAAAAAAACTTGCCCGTAGTTTTGTCAGATTAGCTTATTTTGTAGTGCTGTTTTATTGCACTGGCCATGGTTTGCCTTCGCCAGAATGTTACATTGACTATGAAATGGCCAGGAAATTAGCATTAATTATCAACGATAATGAAAATGCTGACTCTATATATGATGCCTATTCATATATAGACTTATTTATAATGCTGACTATCAGCACTCTTTTTTATATCGTAACAATGACGTTAATCAGAAGATTAAGGAGCACTTAGAATGCCAATTCCTCCCTATATGTGGCTTAAGGACGACGGCGGCGCAGATATTAAAGGTTCCGTTGACGTGCAAGATCGTAATGGTAGTATCGAAATTATCGGGCTCAGCCACGGTATAAATCTGCCTGTAGACAGCGCAAACGGTAAAATAACGGGTACGCGGCAGCATTCACCCATGATGATAGAAAAAGAGGTTGATAGCTCTACGCCCTATCTCTATAAAGCTGCGGCCACAGGCCAGACACTTAAAAGTGCTGAGATAAAATTTTATAATATTAACGATGCTGGCCAGGAAGTTTGTTATTACAGCGTCTTGATGGAAAACGTTAGAATCACTGGCGTTAATTGTAGCGTCCCTAATGTTAAACTTGAAGGTAATAACAAGATGAATCATACTGAAAGCGTGAGCATTCAGTATGAAAAAATAACGTGGAAGATCGTAGATGGTAATATTCAATATGCAGATGCATGGAATGAAAGACATACGGCGTAATTAATAAAAAACCCGGTGAAAGCCGGGTTGATGTTGGCAGATAAAAAGTAAAGCCAATAGCATCGGAAAGGGTTTATGAGTACGGGTATTATTAACCACGCTACCGCACATCCAACTATCACCGATTACCGCGCCATCCTCCTTTTCACTACCAGCCTCCCTGCATCTGCGACCAAAATACACGCAGTATTACAAGTGCTCTAATCCGATTGCAGGCATACTGAAGAGTAAGTGCAGGATATCAACTGAACTTAGCCGCTGGGCTTTTACCGTTCAATTTGTAGGTATACTGAATCAGTATCCCCCTGTTTGGCGATATGTGTCCCCGGCCCATCAGCATCTGAAATTTCAGCCGGGCCGGATTATGGTTTACCATGTAGGGAGCGTAATTAAGGGTCACTCAGCGCCTTAATAATTTCTGGTACACAGCAAAATGTGCTTCTGGTACGCATCCGGAACACGATGTTGCCGGTATAACAGCGAAAAGTAACGAAAGGCAAATGTGAACAAACCCAGGCAATGAAATGATGAAAATTGTTTTAACTCAGCAAGTTAATGAAAAATGACGAACGGTAACGCACATTGAAAAACGACCCCGGACAACCTACCTTCCTCTTTCACGATTACGAGACCTTCGGCACCAGCCCGTCGCGCGACCGGCCTGCTCAGTTTGCCGGGCTGCGCACTGACAGTGACTTTAATCCGGTGGGTGAACCCGAAGTCTTCTACTGCCGTCTGCCTGATGACTATCTGCCGCAGCCCGAAGCGGTGATGATTACCGGTATCACGCCTCAGGTGGCGATGACGCGCGGCGTGAATGAAGCGGAGTTTGCTGAACGTATCCATTCCCTGTTTACCACGGAACAAACCTGTGTGGTGGGCTACAACAACGTGCGCTTCGACGATGAAGTCACACGCAATATCTTCTATCGCAACTTCTACGATCCCTATGGCTGGAGCTGGCAGAATGGCAATTCCCGCTGGGACCTGCTCGACGTGATGCGTGCCTGCTATGCGCTACGGCCGGATGGGATCAACTGGCCGGAGAATGAGGAAGGCTTTCCCAGCTTCCGGCTGGAGCATCTGACCAAAGCCAACGGCGTAGCGCATGAAAATGCGCATGATGCGATGTCCGATGTGTACGCCACGCTGGCGATGGCGAAGCTGGTGAAAGAGAAACAGCCAAAGCTGTTTGAATTTTTGTTCACCCATCGTAACAAGAACAAGCTGATGACGCTGATCGACATCCCGCAGATGAAGCCGCTGGTGCATGTCTCAGGTATGTTCGGTGCCGCGCGCGGGAATACCAGCTGGATTGTGCCGCTGGCCTGGCATCCCGATAACCGGAATGCGCTGATCGTGGTGGATCTGGCGGGTGATATGTCACCGCTGCTGGAACTGGATGCCGCTGCACTGCGTGAGCGTCTCTATACGCCGAAAAACGATCTCGGCGATCTGCCGGCCGTGCCGGTTAAGCTGGTGCATATCAATAAGTGTCCGGTTCTGGCCCCGGCCAGCACGCTGCGCCCGGAAGATGCTGCCCGGCTGGGCATCGATCGTCAGCACTGTCTGGCGAATCTGGCCCTGCTGCGCCAGCAGCCCGACGTGCGGGAGAAACTGGTGACGCTGTTTGCCGAAGCAGAGCCGTTTACGCCATCAGACGACGTAGACACGCAACTCTATGATGGCTTCTTCAGTGATGCGGATCGCGCGGGGATGAACATCATCCGCCAGACCGCCCCGGCGAATCTGCCTGCGCTGGACCTGACCTTTGAGAGTGCGCGGGTGGCGAAACTGCTGTTCCGCTACCGGGCGCGTAACTTCCCCGGCACGCTGGATGATGCCGAGCAGCAGCGCTGGCTGCAGCATCGGCGTGAAGTGCTTAACAGCGATCGGGTGCAGGCGTTTATGCAGGAGCTGGAGTCGCTCGCCAGTCTGCATGAAGCCGATGCGGAAAAACTCGGACAGCTGAAAGCGCTCTATCTCTACGCGCAGGATCTGGTCTCCTGAATCCTGAATGCCGCCCGGCATCCTCAGCCGGGTCCGGCACCGGGCTGTGTCGTGGATTACAGCAGTGTCCATGCCAGCCAGGTCAGGGCAAAACCGCTCAGCCCCATTAAGGTGGTCAGTACCGTCCAGGTGCGCAGACCGTCAGCCACTGACAGCCCGAGATAGCGCGTCACCACCCAGAAACCTGCGTCATTGACATGTGACAGTCCCAGCCCGCCAAAGCAGGCCGCCAGCGTCACCAGTACCCGTTGCATGTCCGATACGCCGGTCACCGCCTGCGTCAGCAATCCGCTGGTCGTCAGGATCGCCACCGTGGCGGAGCCCTGTGACGCACGCAGCGCCAGCGACAGGATGAACGCAGCAGGCACCAGCGGCAGATGCAGCGTTTCAAGCGTGACCGCCAGCGCTTTGCCGACGCCCGACTCCACCAGCACTTTGCCGAAAGCGCCACCGGCACCCGCCACCAGTATCACACTGGCAGACGTGGGGATCGCCCGGCCGGTCAGGTCTTCCAGCTTATCTTTGCTCCAGCCACGTCGTACCCCCAGCAGCCAGGCCGCCAGCCCCAGGGCAATCAGCAGAGCAATGGGTGGGGTACCGATTACGGTCATCACGCTCCGCAGCAGATTGCCCTCATCCATCAGGGTGTGGGACAGCGTGCCCAGCACAATCAGGACAATCGGCACCACAATCAGCCCGCTGATGGTCAGCGCGCCAGGCGGTGCGGGCTCATTCTTCTTTTCCTGTCCCTCGGGTTTTGCCATCTGCAGCTGTTCGAGCACGTCCACTGACAGATGATAGTGGCGACGGTTCATCACCTTCGCCACGTAGTAGCCGATGATCCCGACCGGAATCGAAATGGCGATACCCAGCATCATCAGCCAGCCCATGTCGGTGTGCAGGATCCCCGCGGCGGCGGCGGCACCGGGATGGGTCGGCAGCGCCACGTGCACCGTCAGCATCACGCCCGCCATCGGCAGGCCAAACTTCAGGGGTGAGACCCGCGCCACTTTGGTAAATCCATAGATCAGCGGGATAACAATGATGAAGCCTACTTCAAAAAAGACCGGGATTCCGAGGATAAAAGCCGCCATGGTCAGGGCCGCCACGGTCCGTTTTAACCCCAGCGTCTTACTGAAACGCTGCGCCAGCGACTCGGCGCCCCCCGAGGCTTCTATGATCGCGCCGAGCATGGCACCGAGAACGATAATAATGGTGATGTGACCGAGCAGCCCGCCCATACCGGTAACAATCGTCTCCATGATTTTTTCGGCCGGGATGCCCGTGGCGATCGCCACCAGCAGGCTGACAATTAACAGGGCGACAAACGGATGGACTTTAGCTTTGATCACCAGCAGCAGCAGGATCACAATGCTGGCGGTCGCTATGGCTAACAGCAGTGCGGTGGACATAGTAAGCCTCAGAAATGTTTATATTTTTTAGGTTATCGGGGTACAGGGAGAGCAGGTGCAGGGCCGGAAAAAGGGCAAGCCGCTCCCTGCCGGTGCCGGAACACCGGTTTTTTACAGCGCGTTAAATCAGGCTTTTATCTTCCAGGGCGCAAACCAGCCCAGCCCCTCGGTAGTGCGACCGCGCGGGATATACTCGCAGCCCACCCAGCCGCTATAGCCGACTTCATCCAGCAGCGAGAAGAGGTACGGATAATGGATTTCACCCTCATCCGGCTCATGACGGTCCGGTGCTGAGGCGATCTGCACGTGGGCATAGCGCCCGGCATAGTGACGAATCAGATGCGTGAGATTGCCATCCACACGTTGTGCGTGGAAAAGGTCGAGCTGAGTAAAGACGTTAGGGCGATCGATCTGTTCTGCCATCTCCAGCGTCTGATACTGGCTGGCGTAGAGATACCCCGGTTTGGTGGTCGGATTCAGGGCTTCAATCAGCAGGTTGATGCCGTGGGGCGCGAAGCGCTCCGCGGCATAACGCATGTTGTGAATGAAGGTGTCGGCATAGTGCTGACGGTCAGCACCCGGCGGCACGGTGGCCGCCATGACATGCACCTGCGGGCAGTTCAGCGCCAGCGCATAGCTCAGGGCGCGATCGATGTCTGCTCTGGCATCCGCTTCCCGGCCAGGAATAGCGGTAACGCCCCACTCACCCGCCGCGACGTTGCCGGGGGCGGTATTAAAGAGCACGAGCTGTAGCTGATGCTCATCCAGCCACGTTTTGATCTGGCTGGCGGGATAGTCATAGGGAAACATAAACTCTACGGCGCGGAAGCCCGCATCAGCCGCCGCCGCGAAGCGCTCCGCGAACGGCAGTTCCGTAAACAGGGTGGTCAGGTTAGCAGCAAACTTTGGCATTATCGGCTCCTTAATTCCGCCACTTCGGCAGCATTGAGATAACGAATGGGCCGGTCGCCCAGCGTAAAGATTAACCGGGCCGTCTCTTCCAGTTCTTCCGTGTTATCGGCGGCTTCCTGCAGTGATTTTCCCACCACCACCGGGCCATGATTCGCCAGCAAAAAGGCGCGATAGCGGGGGGCCAGCCGCGCCAGATCCTCCGCCAGTCGCCCATCGCCGGGCTTATAGTAGGGCACGACGGGCACATCCCCGACACGCATCACCACATAGGGGGTGAACGGCCGGATACAGTTGTCCGTGTCCAGCCCCTGCAGACAGGAGAGCGCCGTCAGGTAGTGGCTGTGCAGATGCACCACCGCCCGGCAGTCGGGATTATTCAGGTAGAGCGCGCGGTGGAAAGCGATCTCTTTGGAGGGTTTGTCGCCAGAGAGCCACTCTCCCTCCGGCGTCACTTTTGCCAGCCGATCAGCCTGTAACTCGCCGAGGCAGGAGCCGGTCGGCGTCGCCAGCAGATTACCGTCTTCAAGCAGCAGGGAGAGGTTGCCCGCCGAACCGGTGGCATAGCCGCGCTGAAAAAATGAGGCCCCCAGCCGCACCATCTCATCACGCGCCTGCTGCTCAGTTAAAGAGAAAGATTCAGTCATAGGTAAACTCCGTTTGCGCGCGGCGGAAAAAGTCTTCGTCGCCAAAATTCCCCGACTTCAGTGCCAGAGAGAGCGGCTGGTGGATATCACGCACCCAGGGTACGCCCGGCGAAATTGTCGGGCCGATGTGAAAGGCGGTCACGCCCAGCGTCTGCGCCACCACACCGGAGGTTTCTCCCCCGGCCACAATAAAGCGCTGCCAGCCGCGCCGTTTCAGCTCCCGCGTCACGGCGGCAAACAGCTGCTCAACGGCCTCACTGCTGCGCTGCGCACCATAGCGCTGCTGGATCGCCTGCAGCTGCTGTGCGTCGGTGGTGGCATAAAGCAGCGGAGCCAGAGAGTGCTGGCTATTGGCTTCCGTCCAGTCACAGAGCTGGCGGGCATAGTCATCTGAATTCTGCATGCAGGGTTCGACCTGCACTTCGCAGGCCGGTGCCTGCTGGCGATAGAGGCTGACCTGCCGGCAGGTCATCTGCGAACAGGAGCCGGACAACACCACGGCGCGCCCACCCTGCGGACGCCCTGCCTGCTCTGCCTGAGCATCCGCCCCGGCTCTCGCCCACTGCCGCGCCAGACCGATAGCCAGCCCGGAACCGCCGGTCACCAGCCGCAGATCGCTGAGGGCCGCGCCCAGAGTCAGCAGATGCTGGTGATGCAGCGTGTCGATCACCACGTAGCTGACGCCCTGCTCTGCCAGCTGATGCATCGCCTGCCGGACGGAGTCGGCGCCCTGGTCGACCTGTGCCGCCGCGATCAGTCCGGCTTTGCCCGTCGCCTGTGATGCCATCAGACGCAGCAGGTTGCTCTCGCGCATGGGCGTAACCGGATGATGGCGCATCCCCGACTCCGACAGCAGCTGGTCACCAACAAACAGATGGCCCTGATAGACCGTGCGGCCATTGACCGGCAGAGCCGGACAGATAACGGTCTGCGTCTCACCCAGCGCCTTCATCAGGGCATCGGTCACCGGACCAATATTGCCCTGGGCGGTGCTGTCGAAGGTGGAGCAATATTTAAAATAGAAGCGCTGGCAGCCCTGCTGCTGCAACCACGCCAGCGCAGCCAGCGACTGAGCAACCGCCTGCTCTGCCGGACAGGAGCGACTCTTCAGGCTGATCACCATCGCCTGGGCATCGGTGGCGATTTCACCGCCGGGAATGCCGTTGAACTGAATGGTGCTCAGCCCGTTCTGCACCAGAAAGCTGGCGATGTCGGTGGCACCGGTAAAATCATCTGCGATTACACCAAGACGCATCATCCCTCCTCCTTCGCCTGCGGCAGCGTTATGCCGCTGAAGATCTTGATCACGGCGCTGTCATCCTCACGACCATAACCGGCGTTGCTGGCTTCGGTGAACATAGTAAGCGCGGTGGAGGCCAGCGGCAGCGGAAAATGCAGTGCTTTGGCGGTGTCGGCCACCAGGTTAAGATCTTTCACAAAGATATCGACAGCCGATTTCGGGCTGTAGTCACCGTCTACCACATGCTTCATACGGTTCTCGAACATCCATGAATTACCCGCAGCGTTGGTGACCACTTCATACATCGTTTCCAGCGGAATACCGGCTCGTGCCGCCAGCGCCATCGCTTCTGCCCCCACCGCGATGTGAACGCCCGCCAGCAGCTGATGGATAATTTTGACGGTGGAGCCCGCCCCGATCTCACTGCCCACGCGATAGACTTTGGCCGCGACCGCATCCAGTACCGGTTGCAGCTGGCTAAACGCCGCCTCACTGCCGGACGCCATGACCGTCATCTCACCGCTGGCCGCTTTGGCAGCCCCGCCGGAGACCGGTGCATCGAGCATCAGCAGCTGATGCTGCGCCAGCTGCTGCTCAATCTGCTGCGCGTCGCTGGCTGACAGCGTGGATGAGACCATCACCACGGTCCCCGGACGCAGCTTTGCCGCCAGGCCATTTTCACCAAACAGAACCGCGTTCACCTGCTGTGCATTGACCACCAGCAGCAAAACAGCATCGAGCTGGTCAGCAAAGGCAGATGCCGAGGGCTGCGCATCGCGCGCACCTGCCCGTCGCAACGTCTCAAGTGCGGCCGGATTTAAATCGACGCCCCAGGTGTTGAGACCGGCGCGCAGGCAGGATTGTGCAGCCCCCATGCCCATGGATCCTAACCCGATAACACAGATGTTCTTCGCTGGCACGTTACGCCCCCTGTTAAATTAAGTGATTATTTGTTTGTTACTGTTAATCGTGCCAGCATCCGGCGGCTGAAAATGTGTCACGTCTCACAAAAAACATCACAGCTTCGTCAGAGAACAATTTTTAACACGGTCGAGCTTCCCTTTTATGTCTGGGAATCTGAACATACTCTCAGCCCTGACCCTGTGATTATCTGTTCTGATAAACCATGAAATACACTACAATGTGAAAAAATGGTAAATAGCAGGAGCAGGTATGATTCCGGTTGAACGTCATCAACAGATCCTTGCCTTGGTGGCCGATCGTGGTGTGGTGAGCATCGCCGAGCTGACGGAGCGGCTGGGAGTCTCACACATGACGATACGTCGTGATGTGCAGAAACTGGAGGAACAGGGTGCGGTGCTGTCAGTCTCCGGCGGCGTACGCACTGCCGATCGGCTGGCGGCTGAGCCTTCACATCTCACCAAAAGTACCCTCTTTAACGATGAGAAATATGCGATTGGCCGCACCGCCGCCCGGCACATTCCCCGCAATAGCTGCATCTATCTGGATGCCGGCACCACCATGCTGGCCCTGGCGAGAGAGGTAGTGGATCGTGATGATTTACTGGTGGTGACCAACGATTTCATGGTCGCGAATCTGTTGATGGAGGGCAGTCAGTGCAGAGTGATTCACACCGGCGGAACGGTCTGCCGGGAAAACCGCTCCTGCGTCGGCGAATCGGCAGCAAGAAGCCTGCGTCATCTGGCGATTGATATCGCGTTTATCTCTGCCTCCTGCTGGGGGCCGCGAGGCCTGTTTACGCCCGATGAAGATAAGGTCACCGTGAAGCAGGCGGTCAGCGAGGTGAGCAGTAAGCGCGTGCTGCTCAGTGACAGTTCGAAGTACAGCCGGATAGCAACGTTTCTGGCGTTGCCGCTGGAGAGGTTTGATCAGATCATTACCGACAAAAAGTTGAGTGAAGCGGCGCTGGAACAGTTAAAGGCGGGGAGCTGGGAGCTGGTACTGGCAGGTTAGGTTATTGCCGCCTTCCCGGAAGAGCCGGAAAGGCGGCAACGTCGTCGCGATTAAATCTCTTCGCTGAACTGCGGCACCGGATTACGGAAGCTGCGGGTCACGAAGGCCAGGTAGATAATCCCGATGGCGGCCCAGATCAGGCCCAGCACCATAGAACTCTCTTCCAGGTTCACCCACAGCGCACCGACCGTCAGCGCACCGAGCAGCGGCAGCAGCAGATACTGAACGTGATCTTTCAGCGTGCGGTTACGCTTCTCACGGATCCAGAACTGCGCGATCACCGACAGGTTCACAAAGGTAAACGCCACCAGCGCACCGAAGTTGATCAGCGCCGTCGCCGTGACCAGGTCGAAGTTAATCGCCATCAGCGCAATCGCGCCCACCAGCAGCACGTTGAGCGACGGGGTACGCCATTTTGGATGGATGTAACCGAAGAAACGCTCCGGGAACACGCCATCACGACCCATGACATACATCAGGCGCGAAACGCCCGCATGCGCCGCCATACCGGATGCCAGCACCGTGACCACCGAGAAGATCAGGATGCCGACCTGCAGCGCTTTACCGGCGACGAACAGCATGATTTCAGGCTGTGACGAGTCCGGGTCCTGGAAACGGCTGATGTCCGGGAAGTAGAGCTGCAGGAAATAGGATGCCGCGATAAAGATCACACCACCGATCAGCGCCGTCAGGAAAATCGCGCGCGGGATGGTGCGTTCTGCATCTTTGGTCTCTTCCGACAGCGAACTGATGCCGTCAAAGCCGAGGAACGAGAAGCAGAGGATCGTCGCACCGGTAATCATCGGCACCACGTGCGCATTCTCAGACCAGAACGGTCTGCTGCTCACCAGAGTGCCCGAACCCACGCCGCTTGCCACACCGTAGATCACCATACCGGTGATACCGAGCATAACAACAACCTGCAGCACCACAATGACGCTGTTGAAGTTGGCGACAGTTTTGATGCCCTTCAGGTTAGAGAGCGTCATGAAACCGACCAGCAGTACCACAAAAATCCACGACGGGATGCCGGGCACCAGCGACTCAAAGTAATTTTTTGCCAGCAGGATGTTGATCATCGGCATGAACAGGTAGTCCAGCAGAGATGACCAGCCAACCATAAAACCGACGTGCGGACTGATTGCCTTCTGAGCGTAGGTATAAGCGGAGCCCGCAGAGGGGAAGCGGCGTACCAGCTTACCGTAGCTCACGGCAGTGAACAGAATCGCAATCAGCGCGAAAGCATAAGCAGTGGCAACGTGACCATCGGTCAGACCAGAAACAATACCAAATGTATCGAACAGGGTCATAGGCTGCATGTAGGCTAAGCCCATCATGACGACCGGAAGTAACGTTAGCGTTTTTTTGAGTTGCGCACGCTGCGGTGCGGCGGAGGTATTAAGCGACATGCTTCAGTCCCCCATGTGCGACAACCTGGCTGGGCTGGGTCACAGGGCAACTGCGCATTAAGCGACAGGGAGTAGGGTTAGCGGTTAACGCGGCGCCGTAATCATCACGAAAACGCGTGCCAGCATTGACTGGCAGTGTGGTAAACATCCCCATCTTTGTAATCCTCAATCTCACGCGTGTGCGTGTTTTCAGTGTTTATCTATCCGGGTGCGTGCCCGGCCTCGGTTAAGTCAGCAAAAATGCTCTGTTAAAACTGAATGCAAAAAAATAACCGGCGCTTAAAGCGTCGGTTATCGTCTGATTTTGCAGGCCGCGTATTCTGCCCAACCACGGGCAGAAATTCAAGCCGTCGGGGCATCATAAGCAAAAAAAGCAATTCAGATTAGCGATTAACGCCCCGGTCAGGCATTTTTCAGCATCCAGTCAATTTCCGTGGCGGTGATCAGCCGTTCAAACTGCATCAGCTCATGGTGTTTGCAGCTGTGCCAGACGCTGGCAAAGCGTTCGCCGAGTAACTTCTGCAGCGGATAGCTGCTGTCAAATTCATACAGGGCATCGCTCTGCCGGATCGGCAGGGCCAGGCCTTCCGCATGATGCCCGTTGCCGGTCACCGGCTGCGGCAGCGGCAGTTGCGTATCCAGTCCGTGCAGCATACCGGCAAGAATAGCAGAAACCACCAGATAGGGGTTGGCATCCGCCCCCGCCACCCGATACTCAATGCGATGGTTGTCAATATCTCCGCACGGCACACGCAGCGCGACGGTGCGATTGTTATGGCCCCATGAGGCCTGTAACGGCACATACGCATCCGGCACAAAGCGGCGATAGGCATTCACGTTGGGCGCCAGCAGTGCCATCGACGCCGGCATCAGGTCGATCATGCCAGCCAGCGCCCGCTTCATCAGCGGCGAATCACTGCCGTCGTCACAGGCGAAGGCGTTATGATCGGCGGCATCCAGCATGCTGATGTGCACATGCATCCCGCTGCCCGCATACTCTTCATAGGGCTTAGCCATAAAGGTGGCGGTCATACCGTGGTTCTCCGCCACCTGCCGGATCAGCCGCTTAAGCTGCACCGCATGGTCGCAGGCGCGCAGCACGTCGCGGGTATGATGCAGGTTGATTTCAAACTGTCCGGGCGAGGCTTCCGCCAGTGCGCCATCGGCCGGTATCCCCTGCTGACGCGCCAGATCGTCAATATCACGCAGCACATCCGCAAAGTGGTCGAGATTATCGACCGAATAAACCTGGCTCTGCATGTTGCGTTCATCACTGCCCGGCGCACAGGGCGGCTGGATAAACCCTTCAGCATCGCGCTTTTTGTCAACCAGATAGAACTCCAGCTCTACCGCTACCACCGGAAAAAGGCCTCGGTTTCGCAGCTGTTGCCACAGCCGGTTGAGGACATTTCGGGGTTCAACGTCAAAGGGAGTGCCATCTTGGTTGCACATAGTTAACAGCAGCTGCGCAATGTGTTGAGGATCGGAGGCGGAGGGAACTAAGGTGCCGCTGACCGGCAGGCAGAGATTGTCGGGTTCGCCCAGTGACTGGCCAAGTCCCGCTTCTTCCACCGTATTGCCGAGGATATCCATGGCGAATACCGAGGCGGGGAAATAACACCCTTTTTCCAGCTTGGGCAGCGCGGAGACCGGAATGCGCTTGCCGCGAAACACACCATTTAAATCATTTAACAGGATGTCGACATACTGCGTTTCAGGATGGCGCTCCAGCCAGGTTTTCACCTCAAGCTGGAACGCGCTGGTTCGTTTCTCTTCACTGTGAAGCGTGAAGTCTTCCACTTCTACCAGGTTAGTCATGATCTCACCCGCCCCTATAAGGTTTGCGTAATGCTCAAAATAACGGCCACACCACTAACATAGCGCCAACATAAAAAGTGTGCAAATGTAACAAATCTGTTTGAAGAACAAACAGCAGATTGCTAGATTGAAAAAATATTGAACACTTAACCGCCAGACGTGCCCTTTCGGTAGATATTTCGAACAGCGAAGCGAGGACGTGAGATGGGCATTATTTTTGACAAGCCGTTGATTGGCGTAGTGATGTGCCAGAAGGATACCGGCGGTCATCCGACTCAGACGGTGCATAACAAATATTGCGATGCACTCGTTCAGGCAGGAGGCGTACCGCTCGCCCTGCCCCACAGTCTGATTAACGCCCCTCATCTATTAGAAAACGCTATGGCTGTGCTGGATGGTCTGCTGCTGACCGGCAGTCCCAGCAATATCGAACCCTGGCACTATGGCGAGGCCGGTGAGGAGCCGCACGCCGATCCGGGTCGTGACCGCCTCGCCTTTCAGCTGATCACCTGGGCCACCAGCCACAAAATGCCGATGTTTGGCATCTGCCGGGGACTGCAGGAGCTGGTGGTGGCGAATGGCGGCAGCCTGTGGCGGGATCTCAGCGCCCGGCCTGACGTTCAGCGTCATCATGAAGATGAGACGCGCCCCCTGGCTGAGCAGTATGCGCCCGTGCATCAGGTGACTGTCGAACCGGACGGCGTGCTGGCGACGCTGTTTGCCGACAGCTCCCTGAAGGTCAATTCTCTGCATCATCAGGGCATCCGCGAGCCGGGACCGCAGCTGCGCATTGAAGCACGCGCAGCCGATGGTCTGGTCGAAGCCGTGAGCCTGCGTCATCACCCTTTCGCCTTGGCGGTGCAGTGGCATCCTGAGTGGCAGCCGGAAACGACGCCGGGATCGCAGGCGCTGTTCAGCGGATTTATACAGGCTGCCATTCGTTATCACAGGGGAAAAGACGATGAGTGATGCCACGCTGGCACCGGGACGGCGGCTGGCGGAGATCCGGCAGACGCTGGGGCTGTCGCAGCGCCGCGTGGCTGAGCTGGCCGGATTGACCCACAGCGCAATCAGCACCATCGAACAGGATAAGGTCAGCCCGGCGGTCAGCACCCTGCAGAAACTGCTGAAGGTCTATGGCCTCTCCCTGTCGGAGTTCTTCTCCGATCCCAGGCCGGATGCAGAGCCGAAAATTATTGTCCGGCCCGGCGAACTGCTGGAGATTGGCAGTCAGGGGGTCTCGCTGAAACTGATCGATAACGGTAAAGCCCAGCGTTCGCTGGGGATGCTGCTGGAAACTTACCAGCCCGGTGCCAGTACCGGTGAGAAGCTGCGTCATCCTGGTGAAGAGACCGGTACGCTGCTGGAGGGGGAAATTATCCTGATGATCAACGGGCAGCGCTTTCATCTCTCTGCCGGAGAGAGTTATGTGATTGATACCGGCTTACCGCACAGCTTCACCAACAGTGCCGATATCCCCTGTCGCATCGTCAGTGCCCACACGCCCGCTAACTTTTAGGCGCATTCAGGAGGTTGTTATGAATTATGTGGAGAGTTATTACGCGGCAACCGCCAATGCCCATGATCCCTGGCCGACGTTGCAGGAGAGCATCCAGTGTGACGTCTGCATTATTGGCGGCGGCTTTACCGGCCTCTCTGCGGCGCTGCATCTGACCGAAGTTGGCTATGACGTGGTCGTGCTGGAAGCCGCGCGCATCGGCTTTGGTGCCAGCGGACGTAACGGCGGCCAGGTGGTCAACTCCTACAGCCGCGACGTGGATGTAATTGAGCAGCGCTACGGCAAAGAGAGCGCCCGCATGCTGGGCAGCATGATGTTTGAAGGCGCAGCGATCATCCGCGATCGCATTGATCGTTACGCGATTGACTGCGATTACCGGCCTGGCGGCATCTTTGCCGCCCTGAATACACGCCAGATGGCACATCTGCAGAAACAGAAAACCCTGTGGCAGCAGTATGGCAATCACGATCTGGAGCTGCTTGATGAACGGGGGATCCGCCGTGAAGTGGCGACCGAACGTTATGTCGGCGGGCTGCTGGACCGGCGCGGCGGCCATCTGCACCCCCTGAATCTGGCGCTGGGCGAAGCGGAAGCGATACGGCGACATGGCGGACGTATCTACGAACAGTCTGCGGCCCTGAAGGTGATTTATGGCTCACCGAATCGGGTAAAAACCGCCCAGGGTGAGGTCAGCGCCACCTTTGTCATCTTCGCCGGTAACGCCTATCTCTCGCCGCAGCTTGAGCCGCGACTGAGCAGGAAAAGCATGCCGTGTGGTTCACAGATTGTGGTTACCGAGCCGCTTTCACCCGATCAGGCCTTGTCGCTGCTGCCTAACAACTACTGCGTGGAAGATTGTAACTACCTGCTGGATTATTTTCGTCTGACCGCGGATAACCGGCTGCTCTATGGCGGCGGCGTGGTCTATGGGGCACGGGAACCGGCAGACATTGAAGCGTTGATCCGTCCCAAACTGCGCCGCACCTTCCCTCAGTTGCAGAACGTCAGGCTGGACTTTAGCTGGAGCGGCAATTTCCTGCTGACGCTCTCGCGCATGCCGCAGTTTGGCCGGCTGGAGAACAATGTCTATTTCATGCAGGGTGACAGCGGTCATGGCGTGACCTGTACCCATCTGTCCGGCAAGCTGATCAGTGAAGTTTTACGCGGCGATGCTGAGCGTTTTGACGCCTTTGCCCGTCTGCCCCATCTGCCCTTCCCCGGCGGCAGAAGCTTTAAGGTGCCACTGACAGCGATGGGCGCGGTGTGGTATGCGCTGCGGGATCGGCTGGGGGTATGAGGTAAGTGACGGTCACTGCTGCCTGCCCGACTGAACTACCGGATTTCAGACGGGCACGGTTTACCCCCAGAATCCCGCCAACAGTATGTTGTAACTAACACACAGTCAAAACAGGAGAAGATGCAGCGGGAGCAGCCGGCTCCCGCAAAACGGTGTTCAGCGCCTTACTCCAGCGGCATCTTCACCGGATCGTCATAGCGATATTCAAACCCCAGCTCGCTGCAGATACGCGACCCGTCAATCAGCTTACCGCTCTCTTTCACTGCCTCTGGCGCGAACTGAGGCGGCTGCAGCCCAAGCTGGCGCGTCACCGCCGGGTAAAAGGTGTCGCGTGAGGGGTGCTTAGGCGCACAGAGGTTATAGGTCCGGCCTCCTTTCGGCGACTGCAGCAGCAGCGTAATCGCCTCAACCACATCATCGAGGTGCACCAGATTGACGCCCTGCGAACCATTTGCCACATCCTGTTTCCCCGCCAGGAAGCGTCCCGGATGGCGTTTGGGCCCGACCAGCCCCGCCAGACGCACAACATCGACGCTGGTGCCAGGCAGATCGTGCAGCCAGTTTTCCAGTTTCACCAGCGTCTTTCCGGCGACAGTTTCGGCGGTCAGCGGGCTGTTTTCCCGCTTAGGCCCGGAGCTGCTGCCATACACAGAGGTGGAGCTGGTAAAGATAATGCGTGGCACCCTGTAAACCAGCGCGGTGTCGACCACATTCTGCACCGCCTGCAGATAGGCCTCGCCCCCTTCTGCGGTGCGGCTGGCGGGCAGCGTCACGATCAGCGCATCAACATTGAACAGCGGTTCGATATCGGCGGCATCACACACCAGTTCAGGCGTCAGCTCCAGCTGAAAGGCCTCAATGCCGCAGCGGCGGGCCGCCTCAACACCGTCCGGCGTAGTTTTACTGCCTGTCACCTGCCAGCCCCGCGCCGTTAACGCCGTGGCCAGCGGCATGCCCAACCAGCCCAGTCCCACAATCGCGACCTTCTTCATATTGACTCCTGACGTAAAACATCCACCCTGACTTCACCGTAGTTTGCCCCCGGATTGCAAACCGGGACAACCTGTTTCAGTGCTTTCCGAACCGGGTCTATAAAAAAGTGTTGCCAACGGCACGCATCTTCGCTAGGTTAAACCCCACAAATGAATACTCATTCATCGACGAGATTATTATGACACGCGTTCAGTTTAACCATCACCACCACCATCATCCTGACTAGTCTTTCAGGCGATTGGTGCTGGAAGACTTTCAAGATCTTCCAGTGGTGCGAACGCAAGAGAACCCCCGGAAGATCGTCTTCCGGGGGTTTTTTTATGGGCTGACGTAACCACACATTCAGGACAGGATTAAGAGGACAGGAACCATGTTAGATAACACCCGTTTACGCATAGCTATGCAGAAATCTGGCCGTTTAAGTGATGATTCACGCGAACTGCTGGCGCGCTGCGGCGTTAAAATCAACCTTCAGCAACAGCGCCTGATTGCGTTTGCGGAGAACATGCCCATCGACATCCTGCGCGTGCGCGATGACGATATTCCTGGCCTGGTCATGGATGGTGTGGTCGATTTAGGCATCATCGGTGAGAACGTGCTGGAAGAGGAGTTACTCTCACGCCGGGCGCAGGGTGAAGACCCGCGTTATTTCACCCTGCGCCGCCTCGACTTCGGCGGCTGCCGCCTGTCGCTGGCGATGGGAACCGATGACGAGTACACCGGCCCGCAGTGCCTCGACAACGCCCGTATCGCCACCTCCTATCCGCACCTGTTAAAGCAGTACCTCGACAAAAAAGGCGTCAGCTTCAAAACCTGTATGCTGAACGGTTCCGTTGAAGTTGCGACCCGCGCCGGTCTGGCTGACGCCATCTGCGACCTGGTCTCCACCGGGGCCACGCTGGAGGCCAATGGCCTGCGTGAAGTGGAAGTGATCTATCGTTCAAAAGCCGTCCTGATTCAGCGCGACGGCGAGATGCCTGCCGCCAAGCAGGAGCTGATTGACAAGATGATGACCCGTATTCAGGGCGTGATCAAAGCGCGCGAATCGAAGTACATCATGCTGCACGCGCCGAGTGAACGCCTGGAAGAGGTGATCAGCCTGCTGCCTGGCGCAGAGCGCCCGACTGTGCTGCCGCTGGCGGGTGATGTCAGCCGCGTGGCGATGCACATGGTCAGCAGCGAAACCCTGTTCTGGGAAACGATGGAAAAACTGAAGTCACTGGGTGCCAGTTCGATTCTGGTGCTGCCAATTGAGAAGATGATGGAGTAAGCCATGGCCTTTTCTACCCCGATTGAATGGCAGCAGTGCACCCCGGAACAGCAGCAGGCGCTGCTGTTACGTCCTGCGATTGCCGCCTCTGACAACGTCACACAGACGGTGCGCGACGTCCTGGAGCAGGTAAAGTCCGGTGGTGATGAGGCGCTGCGCCAGTTCAGCGCCCGGTTCGACAAGGCGCAGGTTGACCAGCTGCGCGTGACCCCGCAGCAAATCGCAGAAGCCAGCGCCCGTCTGAGTGACGCGCTGAAGCAGGCGATGGCTGTGGCGGTGAAGAATATTGAAACCTTCCACAATGCCCAGATCCTGCCGCCCGTGGATGTGGAAACACAGCCCGGCGTGCGCTGCCAGCAGATTACCCGTCCGGTGAAATCGGTCGGGCTCTATATCCCCGGCGGTTCCGCCCCGCTCTTCTCAACCGTGCTGATGCTGGCAACCCCGGCACGCATCGCCGGATGCGGGCGCGTGGTGCTCTGTTCACCTCCGCCGATTGCCGATGAGATCCTTTATGCCGCGCAGCTGTGTGGTGTTGAAGAGGTCTTTCAGGTGGGCGGCGCGCAGGCTATCGCCGCCATGGCTTTCGGCACGGAAACGGTGCCGCGCGTGGACAAAATTTTTGGTCCGGGCAACGCGTGGGTCACCGAGGCAAAACGTCAGGTGAGTCAGCGCCTGGATGGCGCGGCAATCGATATGCCGGCAGGCCCCTCAGAAGTGCTGGTGATCGCCGATGAGGGGGCGACGCCCGCGTTTGTCGCCTCTGATCTGCTTTCACAGGCGGAACACGGCCCTGATTCACAGGTGATTCTGCTGACGCCTTCCCTGAAGCTGGCTGAGGCAGTTGCGGACGCGGTTGAACAGCAGCTGGCACAGCTTCCGCGTGCGGCCACCGCCCGTCAGGCGCTGGAGAGCAGTCGCCTGATCGTGGCGCGGGACCTTGAAGAGTGCGTGGCGATTTCTAACCTCTACGGCCCGGAGCACCTGATTCTGCAGACCCGTCAGCCGCGCGATCTGGTGGACACCATCACCAGCGCCGGTTCCGTCTTCCTGGGCGACTGGTCACCGGAGTCGGCGGGGGATTACGCGTCAGGCACTAACCACGTCCTGCCAACTTACGGTTACACCGCGACCTGTTCCAGCCTGGGACTGGCCGATTTTCAGAGACGCATGACGGTGCAGGAGCTGACGCCGCAGGGTTTCCTGAACCTGGCCGCGACGATTGAAACCCTGGCCGCCGCTGAGCAGTTGGATGCCCACAGGAATGCCGTCACCCTGCGCGTTGCCGCACTGAAGGAGCAAGCATGAGTAAGGATATTGAGCAGCTGGCGCGCGCCAATGTGCGCGCGCTGACCCCCTATATGTCGGCGCGTCGTCTGGGTGGTAACGGCGATGTCTGGCTTAACGCCAACGAGTTTCCGCTGCCGGTGCCGTTTGAGCTGTCGCAGCAGACGCTGAACCGCTATCCCGAGTGTCAGCCGAAAATCGTGATTGAGCGCTACGCCGCCTACGCAGGCTTAACCCCCGAGCAGGTGCTGGTGAGCCGCGGCGCGGATGAAGCCATTGAACTGATCATGCGCGCCTTCTGTGAGCCGGGTCAGGATGCGATTCTGTTCTGTCCACCGACCTATGGCATGTACAGCGTCAGCGCCGAAACCATCGGCATCGAATACCGCACCGCTCCCGCGCTGGACGGCTGGCAGCTGAACCTGCCCGCGATTGCAGAGCAGCTGGAAGGCGTTAAAGTCGTTTATCTCTGCAGCCCCAACAACCCGACCGGTAACCTGATCAATCAGGAGGATATCCGTCAGCTGCTGGCGATGACCGCCGGAAAAGCGCTGGTCGTGGCCGATGAGGCCTATATTGAGTTCTGCCCGCAGGCGACCCTGACCGGATGGCTTAAGGATTATCCGCATCTGGTGATCCTGCGTACGCTCTCGAAAGCCTTTGCGCTGGCAGGCCTGCGTTGTGGTTTTGCGCTGGCGAATAAGCCGGTGATCGACCTGCTGATGAAGGTCATTGCCCCCTACCCGCTGGCGACGCCCGTGGCCGACGTTGCGGGTCAGGCACTCAGCGAGCAGGGTATCGCCCTGATGCGTGAGCATGTGGCGCAGCTGAATGCCAGTCGCGGCTGGCTGCTGGATGCACTGGCTCAGCTCAGCTGCGTGGAGCAGGTTTTCCCCAGTGAAACCAACTATGTGCTGGCGCGCTTTACCGATTCGCCTAAAGTCTTTAAAACCTTATGGGATCAGGGCATTATCCTGCGTGATCAAAACAAAAACCCAGGCCTGTCGGGATGCCTGCGCATCTCCATCGGCACGCGTGAAGAGTGCGAACGAGTGATCGCCGCGCTGCAAGCCTTTTCTGTGGAGCAAGCATGAGCCAGAAGACCCTTTTTATTGACCGCGATGGCACCCTCATCTCTGAGCCGCCTGAGGATTATCAGGTTGACCGACTGGATAAGCTGGCGTTTGAGCCAGACGTTATCCCGGCGCTGCTGGCGCTGCAGGCCGCCGGTTATCGGCTGGTGATGATCACCAATCAGGATGGTCTGGGCACCGCCAGTTTCCCACAGGCGGACTTCGATGGCCCGCACAATCTGATGATGCAGGTGCTGACCTCACAGGGTATCGCGTTTGATGATGTGCTGATTTGCCCGCATATGCCAGACGACCACTGCGACTGCCGCAAGCCGAAAACCAGAATGGTGGAAGCCTGGCTGGCGGAAGGCGCGCTCGATACCGCCAACAGCTACGTCATCGGCGATCGCCTGACCGACGTTCAGCTGGCGGAGAACATGGGCATTCAGGCTATCCGCTACGGCGCAGATGGCCAGAGCTGGCAGACCATCCAGCAACGCCTGACCCAGCGCGATCGTCATGCGCTGGTGCAGCGCAACACCAAAGAGACGCAGGTTCGGGTTGAACTGTGGCTGGACCGCGAAGGCGGCAGTAAGATCAATACCGGCGTGGGCTTCTTCGACCACATGCTGGATCAGATTGCGGTGCACGGCGGTTTCCGCATGCACATTGAAGTGAAAGGCGATCTCTATATTGACGATCATCACACGGTGGAAGATACCGGTCTGGCCCTGGGGGAAGCGCTGCTGAAAGCACTGGGCGACAAACGCGGTATTGGCCGTTTTGGCTTCGTGCTGCCGATGGACGAATGCCTGGCGCGCTGTGCGCTCGATATCTCCGGCCGTCCGCACATCGAGTTCAAAGCCGAGTTCAACTACCAGCGTGTGGGTGACCTCAGCACCGAGATGGTCGAGCACTTCTTCAGCTCGCTCTCTTACGCCATGATGAGCACCCTGCATCTCAAAACCAAAGGCAAGAACGACCATCACCGTGTCGAGAGCCTGTTCAAAGCCTTTGGTCGTACGCTGCGCCAGGCGATTCGCGTAGAGGGTAATACCCTGCCGAGCTCGAAAGGAGTGCTGTGATGAACGTGGTGATCATGGATACCGGCTGCGCCAACCTCTCATCAGTGAAATGGGCGATTGAACGTCTGGGCTACCGCCCGGAAGTCAGCCGCGATCCTGATGTGGTCCTGCGCGCTGACAAACTGTTTCTGCCGGGCGTTGGCACCGCGAAGGCGGCGATGACGCAGCTGGAAGAGCGTGACCTGATCGATCTGGTGAAAGCCTGTACCCAGCCGGTGCTGGGGATCTGTCTGGGGATGCAGTTGCTGGGACGCGGCAGCGATGAAAACGGCGGTGTGCCGACGCTGGGCATTATTGATGAACCGGTTTCGTTGATGGACACGCAGGGTCTGCCGCTGCCGCACATGGGCTGGAACCAGATTACCGCGCAGGCGGGCAATCACCTGTTCCGCGGCATCGACGATGGCAGCTATTTCTACTTTGTTCACAGCTACGCCATGCCGGTCAACGCCAGCACCATCGCACAGTGTCACTACGGCGAAGCCTTCACCGCAGCGGTGCAGAAGGATAACTTCTTCGGCGTCCAGTTCCACCCGGAGCGTTCGGGCAAAGCGGGCGCACAGTTGCTGAAAAATTTCCTGGAGATGTAATGATTATCCCCGCGTTAGATTTAATCGACGGTAAAGTCGTTCGTCTGCATCAGGGCGATTATGGGCAGCAGCGCGATTACGGCAGTGACCCGCTGCCGCGTCTGCAGGATTACGTTCGTCAGGGCGCAACCGTTCTGCATCTGGTGGATTTGACCGGCGCGAAAGATCCGGCGAAGCGTCAGATCTCCCTGCTGAAAACCCTGCTGGAAGGGGTGGATGTGACGGTGCAGGTCGGTGGAGGCATCCGCAGCCGTGACGATGTGCACGCCCTGCTGGAAGCCGGTGCCAGTCGTGTGGTGGTGGGTTCCACCGCCATTAAACAGCCGGAAGAGGTCAAACGGTGGTTTGCCGAGTTTGGCGCTGAGGCGATCGTGCTGGCGCTGGATGTGCGTATCGACGCCAGTAACCGTAAAGAAGTGGCCATCAGCGGCTGGCAGGAAGCGGCAGGCGTGACGCTGGAAGAGGTGATTACCGATTTCCAGCAGGTGGGACTGAAGCACGTGCTCTGCACGGATATCTCCCGTGACGGCACCCTCAGTGGCTCCAACGTCGCCCTCTATCAGGAAGTGACCGCACGCTTCCCGTCCATCGCCTTCCAGTCCTCTGGCGGCATTGGCGAACTTAATGATATCGCCGCCCTGCGCGGCAGCGGTGTTCAGGGCGTCATTGTCGGTCGTGCGCTGCTGGAAGATAAATTCACTGTTTCGGAGGCGATCTCATGCTGGCAAAACGGATAATTCCCTGCCTTGATGTGCGTGACGGCCAGGTGGTCAAAGGCGTACAGTTTCGTAATCACGAGATCATCGGTGACATCGTGCCGCTGGCCCAGCGCTACGCCGCCGAAGGGGCCGACGAACTGGTGTTCTACGACATCACCGCCTCCTCCGATGGCCGGGTCGTAGACAAGAGCTGGGTGTCGCGGGTAGCGGAAGTGATCGATATTCCGTTCTGCGTGGCGGGCGGTATCAAAACCCCCGAAGACGCGGCGCGTATCCTGGAATTTGGTGCGGATAAGATTTCGATCAACTCACCGGCGCTGGCTGACCCGACGCTGATCACCCGCCTCGCGGATCGTTTCGGCGTGCAGTGTATTGTGGTCGGGATCGACACCTGGTTCGATGAGAGCAGCGGCAAATATCAGGTTAATCAGTACACCGGTGACGAAGCGCGCACCCGCCTGACCCAGTGGGAAACGCTGGAGTGGGTGCAGGAAGTGCAGAAGCTGGGCGCGGGTGAAATCGTGCTGAACATGATGAATCAGGATGGCGTGCGTAATGGCTATGACCTGGTGCAGCTGAAGAAAATGCGGGATGTCTGCAAGGTGCCGCTGATCGCCTCTGGCGGCGCAGGTACGATGCAGCACTTCCTGGAAGCCTTTACCGAAGCCAATGTTGATGGGGCGCTGGCCGCCTCGGTATTCCATAAGCAGATTATTAATATCGGTGAGCTGAAGAGCTTCCTGATCGACAACGGAGTGGAGATTCGCGCGTGCTAACCGAACAACAACAGGCTCAGCTCGACTGGGACAAAACAGAAGGCATGATGCCGGTCATCGTGCAGCACAATGTCTCAGGCGAAGTCCTGATGCATGGCTACATGAATCCGGCGGCACTGGAAAAAACGCTGGCTGAAGGCAACGTCACCTTTTTCTCCCGTACCAAAAACCGTTTGTGGACCAAAGGTGAAACCTCCGGCAACTTTCTGCAGGTGGTCAGCATTACGCCAGACTGCGACAACGACACGCTGCTGATCCTGGCCAATCCGATTGGCCCGACCTGCCATCTGGGCACCAGCAGCTGCTTCTCCCCCGCGGCACCGGAGTGGACCTTCCTTTACCAGCTGGAGCAGCTGCTCGCTTCGCGCAAAACAGCCGATCCGGAGAGCTCTTACACCGCCCGCCTCTACGCCAGCGGCACCAAGCGTATCGCGCAGAAAGTGGGTGAAGAAGGGGTGGAAACCGCGCTGGCGGCAACCGTCAACGACCGGCATGAGCTCACCAATGAAGCCTCAGACCTGGTCTATCATCTGATGGTGCTGTTGCAGGATCAGGATCTCGACTTCAGCACGGTGATCAATAACCTGCGCGACCGCCATCAGTAAATGTGCAACATACTGCTCAGAATACCGTTTTTATGCGGATTCTGAGCAGGATTCTTCTCACATCCTGCACCGCTCCCCCTTCGTGAACACCGCCCATCTACCCGGGAGAAGACCATGACCACCCATGAAAAGTTAATCGCCCTTCTCGACCAGCATCAGGCGCGCTATCGCCTGATGGAGCATGAGGCGACCGGTAAATGTGAAGCCGTCGCGGCAATACGCGGCACCGAAATCGGTCAGGGCGCGAAAGCGCTGGTCTGTCATGTCAAAGGCAACGGCGTTAAACAGCATGTGCTGGCCGTGTTACCCGCCGATCGGCAGGCCGATCTGAATAAGGTTGCCGACGCGGTGGGCGGACGACGCGCGTCACTGGCCAGTCCGGCAGAAACCGACCAACTGACCGGCTGCGTATTCGGGGCGATACCGCCGTTCAGCTTTCATCCCGACCTCCGACTGATTGTGGACCCCGCGCTGTTTGAACGTTATCCGGAGATCGCATTTAACGCCGGTCTGCTGGAGCGCTCAGTGATCCTGAACACCGAAGACTACCGGGCGCTGTGCAAGGCTGACGTGATAGAGATAACGCAATAATTGCCATCCCGGCAGCCCGGCGA
This sequence comes from Pantoea anthophila, assembly GCF_026104315.1. NCBI lineage: Bacteria > Pseudomonadati > Pseudomonadota > Gammaproteobacteria > Enterobacterales > Erwiniaceae > Pantoea > Pantoea anthophila. The sequence continues at coordinate 1,431,145 of NZ_CP110473.1, read as the reverse complement.
TACTCTGCATAATCACTCATCACGACAGAATAAGAGCAAAATCATGAACATTTTCACGCAACGCCTGCGTCAGACGCTGGCTCTCACCCTTCTGGCAGGCTGTGCATTTGGCGCGCAGGCAAAAATTGAACAGGTGCGTTTCGCGGTCGACCCGACCTATCCGCCATTTGAATCGAAAACGCCCCAGGGCAAGCTGGTCGGCTTTGACATTGATCTGGGCAACGCACTCTGCAAACAGATGCAGGCGAAATGCGTCTGGGTCGAAAGCCAGTTTGACGGCATGATCCCCGCGCTGAAAGCACGTAAGTTTGATGCCATCCTGTCAGACATGGGCATCACGGAAGAGCGCCTGAAGCAGATTGACTTCACCGTCCCGCTCTACGACACCCATACGCAACTGATTGCCCGTAAAGGCGCAGGCATACTGCCCACCGTTGAATCGCTGAAAGGGAAAACGGTCGGCGTGCAACAGGGAACGGTTCAGGAGCGCTATGCCCTGGCGAAATGGCAGCCTCATGGTGTGACCGTCGTCCCTTATGGCGATCAGGCACAGGTAGAAAGCGATCTGGTTTCAGGCCGGCTGGACGCGGTCTTTACCGATGCGGCACAGGCCGCTATCGGATTCCTCAAACAGCCACAGGGCAAAGAGTTTGAGCTGGCCGGTCCGATTATTCAGGATCCGATCATCGGCCCCGGCACGGCGATTGGCCTGCGCAAAGGTGATACTGAGCTGAAAACCGCGCTGGATAACGCCTTTGCCGACATCAAAAAGAACGGCACCTTTGATGAGATTCAGAAGCGCTACTTCGCCACGGATATCTCTATTCAGCAGTAGTGTCGCGGGCCCCATTTTCGTCCTCACCGCGATCCGGCACTATACTCTAACCTTTTCGGGACGGCGCGCTGTCGTCCTTTGCCGATTAAAGGACATTAACACGGTATGCATCAACAACATCATCCACTGTTAAGCGCCTCTTTAGGCACCCAGCGTGAAATCATCAGCTTTCACTTTGCTCAGGAGCATGAGCGTCAGGTCTATATCCAGGCGGCATTACACGGCGATGAACTGCCGGGGATGGCGGTGGCGTGGTTCCTGAAGCAGCGGCTGCAGGCGCTGGAATCCGCCGGGCAACTCAAAGCCGCCTTTACGCTGGTGCCGGTTGCCAATCCTCTGGCACTGGGCCAGCACTGGCACGGTACTCACCTCGGACGTTTTCATACCCTCTCCGGTCAGGATTTTAATCGCCGTTTCCCCTCACTGGGCACCACCCTGGCGGCCGGGCTGGCTGAGAGCCTGACCCAGAGTGAATCGCAGAACAGAAGCCTGATCCGCGAGGCGATCGATCGCCACTACCGCGATACCGTCCCTAAGACCGAACTCGATGCACAGCGCTACACGCTGATGCGAATGGCCAGCCAGGCCGATCTGATGATTGACCTGCACTGCGACTGGGAAGCCGTACCGCATCTCTACACCACCCCGCATGCGTGGCCGGATATTGAGCCGCTGGCACGCTGGCTGGGCAGTGAAGTGCAGTTGCTGGCGCAAATCTCCGGCGGCGAACCCTTTGATGAAGCCTGCTGCGAACCCTGGCTGACGCTGGCGGAGCGGTTTGGCAAAGCGTATCCGATGCCACGCGGGCTGCTGCCGGTGACGCTGGAGTTGAGAGGCGTTCGTGATGTCTCGCCTGAGCAGGCGGAAAAGGATGCGGATGCCATTATTTCAGCGTTGCAGGAGGGGGGCTATATCGGCTACAGCGAACCTTCGATTTCGGTGGAAGTGGCCGCACCCGTTATTGGCGGTGATGAGCTGGTCCCGGCGAGCGCAGGCGGAGATGATGTGGTGGCCATCAATGACGGCCCCATCGGTTTAACCGTACCCGATGCGGCTGAAGCGCCGGGAGAAGCAGGCGTGATCAAAGAACGCCATAGTGAGGGTTCCGCGGCCTCCTCCCCAGCCCTGAAAAACCCGCCGACACCTCTGGCTGGCTGTGAATATATTCACTCGCCGGTGTCAGGATTGATTCTGCATCGTAAACCGCTGGGCGCAGAGATTCGTCCGGGAGAAGTGGTGGCTGAGATTGTCGATCCACTGACGGACCACATCACCCCGCTGGTGGCGGAGCATGGCGGTATTCTGTATGCACGGCACTGGGTGAGGTTTGCCACGGCAGGTATGCTGGTGGTGAGGCTGGCGGGAGAGAAAGAGATTCGCAGCGGGGATTTGCTGGTGGGATAAAATAAAAATACAGAATTTGGTATAAGCATATCAATCAAACTTTTGGCTCATTGTTTGATTGTATGCTTATTTTCACCTGAGCTAAAGTAAATAAAAGCTTCAATTCTCAGAATATTATTTATTCAAAACCTTTCATGCTTACTAATTGAGTGACAATTCGAATTAAAGAAAAATGGCATATCTGACGATTGCAAATCTTGCAAGCTTATCACTGTTTAATAAAAAGCATTGTATGATTTAGGCTATACGTAAGAAAACAAAACACTCACGGATTTTTTAATACCAACAAAAAGCAGAAAATAAAAACCCGGTTAATGACGATAAACCAAAAGAGTAAAAGCACAATATATAGATCGTGCTTTACATCCTATTCAAAATATAACTTAAAATTCAGAGGTAATACTATTATGATTTTTTAAAAGCCCATATTTTTTTTAACTTTTTTTGGATTTGTGGCTCTACAAACTTAACCAAAAAGAACGAAATAGTAAAAACCAAAAAAATAGCAATAAATATCATAGAATAATAACCAACATGGTGTTTGAGAAAAGCATATTTCCACCACCACTTACGTTCAAAGATTGCATGAGACCAGAAACCCAAGTCTGCATGAATTAAGTACAGAGGATATGTCATTGCACCCAAGACTCTGACTGCTGGATAATAATTACCCAATGTAGAAATATTCGAACTTATCCATACAAGAGCAATTAAAAAAAAGCAGGTTAATAGTAACGAAGCATGATCAAAATGCACGTTAAAACCATCAATCCAAAGTTGATGCCTGACCATGTTATTATAAACCAGTACGCTTGCTAATAAAATAGTCAGTAAGTGTACAGGTCTAATCAAAGAAGACCTGATTTCAAATAGCACTATACCAATTATAAAATGCCCAGCATACTGGGTTATCAATAAACTGGAAAGAAGATGGTTTTCAAAGAAAAATTCGTTTGCGTAAGAAATGAAGATCCAAACAAAACAAATAAGAATTCTGTTTTTATTCCATATATTCAAAGTCATTAAAAGTGCAACGAGCAAATAAAATGTCACTTCGATTGTTATTGTCCAGTAAACTGCACTAAAATATTCCTTTCCGAATAACCCTGGAAAAAAAGATAGGCTATACAATAATGAAACTGCCCTTTCCTTAATATTAATCATGGGCAAGCTTATGCTAAACAAAAATATTATAACAGCGCAAATAATAAAAAGTGGTACAATCCTATTGAATCTGGCGATTAGGAACTGTTTGACGCTTCTGTTTTCTGAAGATAGAGTTATTACAAAGCCGCTAATAAGAAAGAAAAGGTCTACGCCATACTCTCCAAAAGAAAAAGCTTCCACCGTATAATCTATCGGTATGAACTTTTGTAACGGAGCAATGAATAAGTAATGGTAAAACATTACCATAAGGAAAGCGATAAATCTTAGTCCGTCTAAAGCTTCAATTCTGTGGTTAGAGTTTTTCATTTTTTCATATAAAAGCACCGTGTTATCAAAATATTAATTTATACTTAAGATTAAGTAAAGTAATTGCTAAAAAAAAACCCACTGCGGTACAGTGGGCTTTGATCTTAATAGCTTAAATTTACTAATCTAACCACTCAGTATGGAACACACCGTCTTTATCAATGCGCTTGTAAGTATGGGCACCGAAGTAGTCACGCTGCGCCTGAATCAGGTTAGCAGGCAGGACTTCTGAACGATAGCTATCGTAGTAAGCAATCGCTGCCGAGAAGGTCGGCGTCGGGATACCATTCTGGATGGCGTAAGAAACGACATCACGCAGCGCCTGCTGATACTGATCCGCGATATCTTTGAAGTAAGGCGCCAGCAGCAGGTTAGCAATACCCGCGTCTGCTTCATAAGCATCAGTGATCTTCTGCAGGAACTGGGCACGGATGATGCAGCCAGCACGGAAAATCTTCGCGATTTCTCCATAGTGCAGATCCCAGTTGTTCTCTTCTGATGCCGCACGCAGCTGTGAGAAGCCTTGCGCATAAGAGACGATTTTACCCAGGTAGAGAGCACGACGAACTTTCTCGATAAACTCAGCTTTGTCGCCGGTGAAGGCCTGCGCCTGTGGACCGCTCAGGACTTTAGACGCCGCGACACGCTGGGTTTTCAGCGAAGAAAGATAACGCGCGAAGACAGATTCGGTGATCAGGGACAGAGGTTCGCCGAGATCCAGCGAGCTCTGGCTGGTCCACTTACCGGTGCCTTTGTTCGCGGCTTCATCCAGAATCACATCAACCAGGTATTTACCGTCTTCATCTTTCTTGGTGAAGATATCTTTGGTGATGTCGATCAGGTAGCTGCTCAGCTCGCCGTTGTTCCAGTCGGTGAAGGTTTCAGCCAGCTCTTCATTGCTAAGACCCAGCGCACCTTTCAGCAGTGCGTAAGCTTCAGCAATCAGCTGCATGTCGCCATATTCGATACCGTTGTGAACCATCTTCACATAGTGACCCGCGCCATTAGGACCGATGTAAGCCACACAGGCTTCGCCATCTTCAGCGCGTGCTGCAATCTTATCCAGGATTGGCGCAACCAGCTCATACGCTTCTTTCTGGCCACCAGGCATTATAGATGGGCCTTTCAGTGCGCCCTCTTCCCCGCCGGAAACACCGGTACCGATGAAGTTGAAGCCTTGGTCAGACAGCTCTTTGTTACGACGGATAGTATCTTTGTAGAAGGTGTTACCACCATCAATCAGAATGTCGCCTTTATCCAGGTGTGGAGTCAAAGAGGCGATAGTCTTATCGGTCGCTTCACCCGCCTGAACCATCAGCAGGATACGACGAGGTTTTTCCAGCGATTCGACAAACTCTTCAACGGTGTAAAAAGGAGCAAGTTTCTTGCCCGGGTTCTCAGCGATGACTTCATCAGTCTTTTCGCGTGAACGGTTGAAGATTGAAACAGTGTAACCGCGGCTCTCAATGTTAAGAGCCAGGTTGCGGCCCATCACTGCCATACCTACAACGCCGATCTGTTGCTTGGACATTACTTACTCCTGTCTAATGAAATCACTAATATCTTTCTAACATCTCGTGTAATAAAACTCAACGAACACTGCACAAATAAGCACAAATTACCAGGTACACATAAATACTAGCGTCGCTTGACTTTTCTCTTATATAGCACAGCCAAATCTATTAGAATTGCGAGAACCTGGCGATTAATCAGAGAAACATCCTTTTTCCTCCTGACTCCATCGCTCCACTGATTAGCAACGATGAAATCAATAAGCTCACGCCTCTTATCTCTGTCAAAAATAGAATTTAAGATATCCGTAAGCGTTGGGGTTTTATTTTTTGCAACATACCCCCCTAATCCAAAAGTTTCATTATGATTTAGTTGAGTGAAAGCATCATTTAAAGATTCGTTACCCCCAGTTATTAAATCCCCCCAGATTTTCAGGGCAATTGGGCGCAATTCATTACTTGTCAATAAATGGAAAGAAGGATCATCCTTCCACTTATCGATAGAAAACAAAATCCCCTTCTGAAATTCTTTAGTGAACAATTCCCAGGCTTTATTTTCACCTTCATCTATTTTCCTTATTGCTTGCACTACATTCTCGGAATCAATGTAGCCAATAACACTTCCGGATGGTGAATTGGTTATCATTTCGATAGGGGCTACAGAATCAAGATAATGAGGCAACTCTGCAGAATTGTTCAGATCAGGACCATACGCATATTTTATAGAGTTTGAAGGCTGAGAATTTAAAAACTTAGCCAGCCCTAAATAAACACCATGAAAACTAACATTTGGCAGGCAAAGAGCAATATTATCCTGTATAGTACCTCTCCAGCCGACATCAACAACACACACATTCTCGATATTATTGTCAAGACCTTTGTTATGCAGATAGGATAATAAAAGTTTTCTTTTAAGATTTCTGTGGCATAAAATAATGCTCTTAAAATTCTCATCCTCAAACAGAGACTGTACTCTTACATCCTGCCATGGATAACGAACAACCTCGTCCGCTTGAATATCATATTTAATTAATAATTCCTTTAAGCCAGCATCTTCTATATTTAAGGTTTTGAAGAAAGCCGTCATAGATTGCGAGGAATAAAGGTTCCATATCCTCATCATTTCATTAGTTGTAACTTCTGAAATCGATGCTGAGAAAGTAGCCAATCGACTTACTTCCAAAATATCATATTCAGGAAAATAAACATCAGGATAGTCTATTTTCAACTTTGACATTACCAAATGAAAAGCCTGAATAAAAAATTCACCTTCTCGAGTAAAGAAGTAAATTTTTTTACAACTGGTCTCTAAGGCTTTCTCCAGAATAAAGAAGACATAACCCAGGATAAAAGGTGACACCTTGATGCCAAAATTATAAACAGGGTTATTGATTTCACTATTTGGGGCTGAATTTTTAATTGATTGAAGGAGCCTTTCATAAATTTTGTTTCTATCATGAAAACCGCTTTCATGTTCAATTCTTGTTTTATGTGCAACTTCAGGTAAGTAATGAAGGCACTTAATGCCCCTTTTCTCGGGCTGGGTTACATCAGACCATTCGTTGTCGCCGATATGAAGCCACTCACCAGAACTGAGCTCAAACTCTTTTTTTACGTAGTCGAATAATCTACCCGACCTTTTATTAAGCTTGATATCCGCTGATGAAATTCCGTCAGAAACATGCATAGCGAGATTATTTTTAAATATTAATTGCTGTAATCTCTCTTTAGACATGTAAAAGTCCGAAAGGAAAATAGTGCGATCCGATGGATGCTCATTCAAAAGCGACACAATATTTTCATCTGGAGTCGTTAAAGACATCTCCAAATCAAATTCATATTTGCAAATTTCATCACTATATTGCTTTAACTCAACATCAGTTAAATCGGATAAGAAATACTTACACCAACTAAAAATCACATCTTCAAACAAGTATTCATCATCAAAACCAACCGCACTATTTGATTGACCTATTTCCCTTTCAATCTCTATTCTTTTTCTAAAAAGCTCATTGATATCTGAAACACCATGTAAAGTGATGTGTTTATAATAAAAATATTTTGCCGTTGCAAGTTTTATTAAATCAGGGTGACACTTTCTTCTTAAAAGAGTATCCCAGACGTCAACAGTTTTTAATTTTAATTTCATTATCTGGTTTACCTTTTAATAATCCGATAGATTTTTCTAAGATGAGCTTGCACACCGACTGGAAGCAACATGGCTAATTTTTTAAGCTTTGAGGGTTTTACAATATGTAATGCAGCTAGTGTAGCCTGACGCGTTATCGCAGCTTCCACTAAATCACCTTTATACATTTTTTCAATATGATCTGAATTTAAACTTCCTCCAGATAAAATATTTTCAAGCGCACTACTGAATTGCTCTGTTTCAACAGAAAGATTTCGTGAGCTCATAAATTCGATACCGGATTCAGACATGATTTTGCAGCGAGCAGGATCTTCTAATAATAGGATTAATGCTGCAGCTAAACTTTCAGGTGTTTGTTTAGCAAGTAATACTGAAGAATCAGGCAAGTCATATAAATTATTATCACGCCACATTTCAACGACTGGCAAGCCGGATGCCATCATCTCAAATGGAATACGTGAAGGATTAGAAGAACTCAGGCATAAACCTACTGTACATCTGTTATATAAATCGTTGCACTCATCCAGGCCAATTAATCCTACATTTTCATGCTCAAACCACACATTATCTTTCGCATCAGAACCATAGAGGTAAATTTTTACATCTGGAATTCTATGCTTAACAATACCAAGTGCTTCTAACCCAATTCTGGAACAGCGTCGAGGCTTATCAGGTTGATAAATAAAACAAATAGCTTTTTCTTTTTGTGATGAACTATTTTTTTTGTATATATTTAAATTAGCACCGAATTCGAAATGATAGCTATCTACATTGAACTTTTCTTTTAATGTATGCCTCAACCAACGGCCGATAGTGATGGGTGTAAGTCCATATTGGTATGAATTTTCTGCCATTAAATAAGCATCGCCCATAGGATTGAACCATGCTTCATAGTCCTGAACTAAATAAACCTTTTTACACTCAAAAGGTAGTGACGCGACAAAAGCAGACGAATACCAGACAGTAGCAATAGCCACATCCGAAAAAGTAGCATTTTTCCAGCCATAAAAAACATGCGTGAAATGCATATTAAAGAGAGATGATATTTTTTCAGCTGCGTTGCCTATACCATGTTCATCTTCGAGATATATGATGCACTTATGCCCTTTACTTTCAAGATAAGCTGCATGCTGAAGAATAGTGCGGTGTCCGCCTGAACCTTTTATTAAGCTTGGGATAAACCATGAGATGGTAGACATAATAAATATATGACCTAATAAATAGATAGATTTTGATAAGTAATTGTTACTGTTCTTACATGATTAAATCATTTTTTTCAGCTCGGAAATTGTATTGTCTCTCTCAATAATCATCTGTTCCATTTCCTGCATCGCATTCCATCTTTCGTCAATTATCTCTTTTTGAGAAGAAATTATTAGTTCCAGTTCATTTAGAGCATCCATTCGTTCCTCTAACATTTTCCCCTGCGCATTTATCGCCTCATCCCTTTCACTAATCATAGCACTCATATTCTGAATGGCATCCATACGATCCTTAAGTAAAGCAGACCAGGTTTGACTATTCAGCATTGGAATAAGATGATCATTTTTCCCTAAGTGGTTTTTTAGATTTGCAATTTTTATTATCCAATCCAGAATGTCATGATAGATAAACAAGGTAAAAACAAGAGGTTTTTCTTTATTACCTAATAACTCTTTGTAAGAAACATTAAGTATTTCAATTCCTTTCTCGAGCGCTTCTGATAAATATCTAAAACTAGCGCTGGCATCCCCTGAAGTATACAAAATTAACGCGACATTATAATATGCCTGAAGCAACTTAGTGCCTATAGTTGGGCTGAAATTATGAAAGTCATAACACAATGCCTGCTGATAAAATCCTAACGCTTCACTGGTTTTATTTTGGAGTTTTAATAACTCCGCTGCTAATACGGAAAGAGAGATAAGCCATCTTACCTGATGTGCAGACTTCTTTTTTATAATATTTACAGCTCTGATAAATGCATTAATATTTTCCAAAGCAAAAGACTCATCGGATTTCTCAGTCATTGCCTGGTAACCAATGATAGCAGCTGCTGCTGCGTAATCTGGACTTTTATTATCAAACAACTTTACGATTCTGTTAGCATACCTTTTTAATGCTAATTTGTTTCTATTTCTGGTAGGAAACTCAACCATAGCCTTAACAAGCCACGGGTTAATATAATCCCTTTCAAACATAAGTAAGTGTTTAGGCGGATAACTATAACTATATGATTTCTCGATATATTTAAATCGTTCATAATCGATCAGAGGGCTTTTCATAACAACATAGTACCCATCAAGGCCTGATGTAATTATTTCACAGCCACAATTATTTGTATTTACAGCCTCACGAGAATATACAACTTCAATTTCAAAAAAATCATCTTCTTTGAAACCATCAAAACTATCGGCTTTAAAGATTATTCTGCCACCTGGACTTAAGTTCTCAGCGAAAATCTTTAATGAGTCGAGACTATATATTTTATTTTTTTGATCAAGTAATAGAATACAATCATAGTAAAATTTCTTTTTTTGACCGTCTCTATTATAAATTTCATCAAGTATTTTAGTACTCTTGAAAAAGGATTGACAATCCTTGAATGCCTTGACTCCTTTAACTGAAGAAAATCGGCTTATTAAGTCTGCCAGAAATCTACTTTCCTCGTGAATAATACAAACATTTTCGTTTGGTCTGACATATTTTGTTAGCTCTTCTAATCCTTTTTCGATAGAGATCAAACCGGCAATGTCTGAGTGTTTATCTACTTTAACTAAAGGAAAATATCTGAACTCATCTATTTTTTCATTTAAGTGAGCAGACAAAATTTGGTCATAGCCAAAACCGGAAATATTTAGAAGATTACAAAGCCTTTCAATTTCGTGCGTCTCATCTTGCCTGCATTCGCTTATAATTAACAAATTTTTTAAATTTTTTTGCTTAATTATTAGCTTAAGAATATCCTCACTGATTATGGTCTCATCTATAGCATCGTCACAGTGTATTATCATATAGTCATAAAAATCATCTAACAAAACTGGAGCGCTGGTTAGCGATTCAATATGTGCGACACGATAACTCATAGATAAAAAATAATTCGTGAATTCACTTTTGCAATTAATTAATATATAGCTACCAACACCATAAACTTTATCAATGAATTCAGCGCTTAACATTTCATCACCACTTCGCAATCATCTTTAGATCAGTAAGACCGCCAAAAAAGTAAATATCTCTTAGCACATGAACGTGAAAAAACGCAGCATCATCACGCCAGTGCAGTATGCGTTGTGAAAAATAGTCAGGAGTTTCTTCATATGATACAGATGCCTGTATTTCATATAAATTACTACCTAAGGTGCAGTCAAATTCAAGATCTACAAAGCCTTTATCACCTTTTATAAATTTTTTATTCCAGAACAGTCCTTCTTTAACACCAGAGCTTATTTTATGCATATCCTGATTTAAAGTTCCCCAAGAATAAATTTTCACGCCTTCTTTATTTCTGATGCGTACACCCACATTTAACTTATCGGTTGGCTGGTGTACAGAAAAATGCACCCTTATAGTTATTTTTTCACCAGGATTAAATACATTACTTAATTCTTTATTGGAATTAAATAGCTCGACACCATCAATGGTAGCTTCGCCCTCACCAAAAGATAATTTATCTGAACGGAGCGTTTCTGATTTTTTATCACTCTCACTCAAAACAACCGATTCTTCCTGAATCCCATTTTCATTTACAATTTTAGGCGCTTCTTCTGATTTCGCTCTTTCAGAAATGTCACTCGCAAGATTTGAATAAAACTTATTTTCTTCATCATGAAGCAACCTTCTATATTCCAGCAGGACTTCTGATGACAAACCTGTCATTAATTGCTTGCCGCGATCTAGCAAAACAGACTTGTTTGTTAAAGTTCTAACGGACTCCTGATCATGAGAAACAAAAAGTAAGGTTACTCCGTTACTGGTTAGTTTTTCAATTTGCCGGAAACAACGTTTTTGGAATAGAGCATCACCGACTGCTAAAGCCTCATCCACAATAAGAATGTCAGGTTCTAATTGTACCTGCACTGCAAATGCCAGCCTTACCATCATCCCGCTTGAATAGGTTTTTACGGGTTGTTCCAGGTGCGAACCGATATCAGCAAAACCAGCTATGGCATCAAACTTATTATCAATATCGGTTTTTGAAAGTCCAAGAACCGCACCATTAAGATAAATATTTTCTCTGCCAGTAAACTCAGGATTAAAACCAGATCCTAATTCTAGTAGGGCAGCAATTCGCCCTTGTGTTGAAATACTTCCTGAGGTAGGCGTTAAGGTGCCAGTTATAATTTGTAATAAAGTGCTTTTACCTGAACCATTGCGACCGATTATTCCGGCTGACTCTCCCTTCTTAATCTCAAAATTAATATCTTTAAGAGCCCAGAATTCATTATAAAAACGTTTACTTTCTCGCCCTATAAGGCTATCAACTTTCGGGAAAACAAACTGCTTAAGACGATCCCTTGGATTATCGTAAATTTGATAACATTTACTGACATTATCGACAACAATAGCATTTTCGTTAGAGGACATCAGCAAACCCTTTTCTTACTTTTTGAAAAAACGTGTATCCCACAACACAAATGATTCCACCAATGATTAAATTAATCATTAACATCCACCAATTAGGGGCAACACCCCAGAAAACAACTTTGCGTGCTTCCTCAATCATAAATGCCAGTGGGTTTAGCATTATTATTTTTTGGAATGCTTGTGGCAGTGCTGAAATAGGATAAAACACGGGTGACATAAACATAAGGACACTTATAATAATGCCGATAGTCTGAGCAATATCTCTTACAAAAACACCCAAAGCTGACAAAATCCAGCTTAAGCCCAAAATAGCTAACATTAACGGTAAAACAATTATAGGCAAAAGAAGTATCGTTAGATGTACATGCTGCTTAAATACTATTATTGCTAACAGAAGCACAAAAAAGCTTATTAAAGCATGAAACATAGCAGCAAAAAAATTTATGAATATTAAGATCTCAAGTGGGAAAACGACTTTTTTGACATAGTTTACGTTTGAAGTTATTAACCCAGGAGCCCTTCCGATACATTCTGAAAACAGATTAAAAATTATTAGTCCTATGAATAGAACGATTGCAAAATCAGTTTTTCCAGCATTAGGATCGCTCCCCCATCTCGTCTTAAACACCACTGAAAAAACAAAAGTATATACAATGAGCATCATTAAAGGATTAAAGAGTGACCAGGCAAGCCCAAAAAATGATCCCTTGTACCTACCCATCACTTCTCTTTTAGACATTTGCCATATGAGCCCTCTGTTATGTTGAAAGCTTTTAAGCATATTTTTAATAGCAGATAACATTTTCGTTCCTGTTAATCGTTAAGATCATTGCATATTACATTTTTTGTAAACTTCAATCGTTTTTTTGACGATAATGTCCTTTGAAAACCGTTTTTTTATTATTTCCGAAGAAAGAACTCCAAAAGCGCTTCTTAATTCAGAGTTTTCGCATAATAATTTTAGGCTTGTACTTAATTCATCAACAGAATGTTCCTGAAGGATAATACCATTTACACCATTATCAATTATAGTTCTGCATCCAGGCATATTCCCAACGATGCAAGCCCTGCCAACTGAACATGCTTCTAATATAATCCTGGGTATACCCTCTGCATATTTAGTAGGCAAAACCATAATATTGCAATCTTTCAGAAGAACTTCAACATCACTTCTCATTCCTAACCATTCAAGAAGACCTTCGTTTTGCCATTCTTCTATTCTTTCTAACGGGATTCTATCGGGATCCTTTTCATCAACAATCCCCGCAACATATAGAGTAATATCTACATCTTCTTTTCTTAACGTTCTTATGCTTTCTATCAGTATTTCCAGGCCCTTGGCTTTAAGTAATCTACTGGCAAAAAGTACTTTGATATTGCTACATTGCTTCTCTGGAGTATATGAGAACTTGACTATGTCAATTCCAGCACCATCAATGACGTTCAGATTATACTGGTTAACATGAACCATATTCTCCAGAACATGCTTATCCGACTCATGCTCAAATATTAGCTGTACATTTTTATTTTTGTAGATAACTATTTTATAGAGCCATGTTGCTATGTTTTTAAGTAAGTTATCCTTTTGGAAAACCCTACCCAAACCAACAATACTTATTATTTGAGCGGTGGATCTAAATCTTGCAACTAACCCACCAATAATGTTGGGCTTAATTGTAATAGTGTGAATAATATCTGGGTTGATTTTGCTAAACAGACTATAAAACGAAGCAAGAACTTTTATGTTAGATAATATATTTATTGAAAATCTATCTATATTTATATGCCAGCAAATAATACCTAATGACTCTAGCCTTTTCTTAACATTTTTATCACTAAAACAGGTTATCAGATGAACTTCGTAGCCATCATTTAAAAGTTTGCTCACACGGTCCAGCCAGTGAAGCTCAAAATACCAAGCCGTGTTTACAAAATACATTATTCTCATTAAAGCCTCAGTTCATCAATGCTTTGGACCACGCTACCGCCCTTGGCTCTAGCTACCAAATCGCTCACTTTAAACAAGTGTTTAAATTTTAGTCAAAAACTCCGTTTATAACCCATTTAATGGATATCTATAATAACATTGCTTTTTTTCTAAATCCTAACATCGACTATAAACAGGTTAAAGCGATAAATTATTAGGTTAAGATGTTTCAGAAACGCAAAAAGCCTGTCACTAGACAGGCTTTTTGAAGTACTTTTTTTCAACTACCGGAACCCATCCGGGTTCTTACTCTGCCAGTTCCACGTATCGCGCATCATTTCATCGATGCCGCGTGTTACGCGCCAGTCGAGCTCACGGTTCGCCAGGGACGCATCTGCCCAGAAGGCAGGCAGGTCGCCGTCACGACGCGGTTTAATCTCAAACGGAATCGCTTTGCCGGAGGCCTGCTCAAACGCCTTGATCATCTCCAGCACCGAGAAGCCTTTGCCGCCGCCGAGGTTAAAGGCGGTGTAGCCCTCAACTTTGCTCAGATGGTCCAGCGCCTTCAGGTGTCCTTCAGCCAGGTCGACCACATGGATGTAGTCACGCAGGCAGGTGCCGTCTGGCGTATCGTAGTCTCCGCCAAACACACCCAGCTTCTCCAGACGACCAATCGCGACCTGTGCGATGTAAGGCAGCAGGTTATTCGGGATGCCGGTCGGGTCTTCGCCGATTTCGCCTGACTCATGCGCGCCAACCGGGTTGAAGTAGCGCAGCGCAATCGCCTTAAACTTCGGCTCTGCCTTAGCAAAGTCGCGCATGACGAATTCGATCATCAGCTTAGAAGTGCCGTAAGGACTGGTAGTGCCGCCAATCGGGGTTGTTTCCACATAGGGAACCGGTGCATCCGCGCCATAAACGGTGGCAGACGAACTGAAGATGAAGTTCCAGACGCCCGCATTGCGCATCTCTTCCAGCAGCACTACCGTACCCGCGACGTTGTTCTCGTAGTACTCCAGAGGCATACGCGTCGACTCTCCGACCGCTTTCAGCGCGGCGAAGTGGATGACGGCGGAAATGCTGTTTGAGGCAAACAGGTCGCGCAGGCAGGCGCGGTCACGGATGTCGCCTTCGACGAAGGTCGCTTTCTTCCCCGCCAGCTTTTCAACGCGGTTGATCGCTTCGCGTGAGGCATTGCAGAGGTTATCCAGCACCACTACATCATCACCGCGCTGCAGCAGCGCCAGTACGGTATGGGAACCGATATAGCCTGCCCCGCCCGTTACCAAAATAGCCATGTGCACTCCTTGTAAGCTGCCGCGCAGTGCGCGGCAAAATAATTACTGTTGTTTTGCCAGGATGTTCTGAATCGCTTCGCGGAAATCGCGGCCCTGGGCGTTGTTACGCAGTCCGTAAGAGACGAACGCCTGCATGTAACCCAGTTTGCGACCGCAGTCAAAGCTGTGACCGGTCAGCAGTGAAACATCAACAGGTTTGTTTTTGCTCAGGCTGGCGATCGCATCGGTCAGCTGGATACGGCCCCAGGCGCCAGGTTCAGTGCGCTCCAGTTCAGCCCAGATGTCAGCAGAAAGCACATAGCGTCCTACCGCAGCCAGGTCAGAGTTCAGCTCAGCCGGATGCTCTGGCTTCTCAACAAAGTTGGTGATACGGCTGATATCACCTGGGTTGTTGATCGGCTCTTCGGTGGTGATCACAGAGTACTCAGAGAGGTCGGAGGCAGGCATATGCTGTGCCAGAACCTGACTGTGGCCGGTCTCTTCAAAACGGGCAACCATCGCCGCGAGATTATAACGCAGGTGGTCAGCAGTGGAATCATCCAGCAGCACATCCGGCAGCACCACGACAAACGGATTATCACCGATCATCGGACGGGCGCAGAGAATCGAGTGGCCCAGACCCAGCGGCTGTGCCTGACGCACGTTCATGATAGTTACGCCTGGCGGACAGATAGACTGCACTTCGCTCAACAGCTGACGCTTCACACGCGCTTCCAGCAGCGCTTCCAGTTCATAAGTGGTATCGAAGTGGTTCTCGACCGCATTTTTCGATGCATGCGTGACCAGCACGATCTCTTTAATACCTGCGGCAACACATTCGTCAACGATGTACTGGATCATCGGTTTGTCGACGACAGGCAGCATCTCTTTCGGAATGGCTTTAGTCGCAGGGAGCATATGCATACCGAGGCCCGCAACCGGGATTACTGCTTTAAGCTTGGTCATATTTATTCCGTTTAATAAAATGAAGATGTGGGTCGATTATGCAGGATCGGCCGGAAGAGCAAGTATAATCTTTATCTGAAAAGCGGACAGTAACTCTCTGTCATAACTTAGAAATTCGGCATTTTGCCCATTGCACGCGATACCATAAACTGAGTAAAGACAATCAGTAATCGCAGATTGCTACTGTGATCTGCAGCACTGTTCGTTGCATGGCTGAGACCAGCCATAAATGAAAACGGGCGACCCTTAGGTCACCCGTTGATATCGCTGTGTGATGATTACAGCCAGCCTTCAAACCACTCCGGCATGATGAACAGATTGAAGTGGTTCACCAGCACCATCAGGCCGACAAAGACCACCGACACCGCCACCCACTGGCGGGCATAGGGCATAAAGCGAATGCCAATCACCGGTTTGATAAAGAACGGGTGGGCCAGCGCCGAGATCAGGATCTGCGAGATGGAGAGTGTCAGCGCCACATAGAGCACATTAGGCCAGATAAAGGTGGTCGCCAGCACGCCCAGCACCACGATACTCGCCACGATGTTCCAGTAGAACTCGACGTTGGTGCGTCCGTTAGCCTGCGAAATGGCACCGGTCAGTCCCCCCATCGGCCGCAGCATACCGAACAGCAGCATCAGCGGGATCAGATGATAAACCTGCTCGTGAGATGCGCCATAAAGTATACGGACGATCACCGGCGAGAAGATGCCAATGACCAGATACATGGCACTGCTGAACAGCATGATCCCCAGCGTGCCCTTGAGGAACAGCTTTTTCAGCTGCTCGGCATCGTGCTGTTTCTCAGCAAAGCGCGGCAGCGCCAGACGGTTGATGACCGGCGTCACCAGCTTCAGCGGTTGCAGCACCAGCTCTTTTGCCAGCGAGTAGACACCCAGCATCTCAGCGCCCATCACCTTACCGACCACCAGCGCATCCGCCTGGGTGCGCAACTGGTTAATGGTCTGGGAGCCAAGCTGGTAGCTGCCGTAGCGAATCGCCCCGAAGAAGGTCGCTTTGTCGAACTCCCAGGTCGGGCGCCATGACTTCTCACCCAGTGCAATCATGCAGAGGATACGGGTAAAGGCATTGATGAACAGGCCGAGAATCGCTGCCGCTACGGTCAGTGAAGTGAACTCCAGCATTGCCACCACACAGAGGAAGGCAAACAGCTTGGTGCCCATCTCAATCTTCGCCAGCGACACCATCCGCTTGGTCTTGATGTAGTGCGCCTGATACTGCGACAGATGTCCCAGCACGAGGAAGTTGAGACTGGTCAGCATGATCAGCCCCGTCAGCTCCGGCAGGTGATAGAACCAGGCCACCGGGAAAGCGATCAGCAGCATGATCAGGCCGGTGCAGAGACTGAGTGATACGTTAACCCAGTAGATGGTGCTCTGCTCACGGCGGGTGATGTTCTGGCGATGCACCAGATAACTGCTCATCCCCATATCCTGCAGGACACCCGCCACCGCCAGAATGGCGTTGATGATGGCCAGCAGTCCCAGCTCGTGGGTTTCCAGTTTGCGGGCGAGAAAGCTCAGCTGTGCAACCTGCAGCACCGCAGAAAAGCAGGTGCTGCCAAACAGCCAAATCGCCTGTGACTTAAATCCACTCACACCAGTCGCTCCAGAATCTGTGCCAGTTCGCCATAGGCGATATGCTGATTGAACTCCGTCTCAACTTTATGCCGCGCAGCAGCGACCACCGGGGCCACATCCACTTCGCCCTCAGAGAGCTTAAGCAGCGTCTCTGCCAGCGCCTCGGGATCGTCCTCTTCCACCAGCCAGCCGGAGACATTGTTCTCAATCAGTTCGGGAATACCGCTGTGGAAGGTAGAGACCACCGGCAGGCCGACCGCCATCGCCTCCATCAGCGCAACCGGAATCCCTTCCATGTCGCCATCGGCGGCAGTTTTGGAGGGCAGCAGGAAGATGTCCGCTTCGCTCAGCGCACGACGAATCTCCTCCTGCGGTTTGAAGCCCGGCATACTGACGCAATCTTCCATTCCCTCGCGGGCGATGAAATCACGCATCATCTCATCCTGATCGCCATTGCCGATGATGGTGTACTGGAACTGACCGCCCCGCTGCTTCAGGATGGCGCTGGCTTTCACCGCCACATCCAGTCCTTTCTTCTCGGTCAGACGCGCCACCGAGACGATACGCAGCGGCTTGTGAAATGCCTGACGCGGCTGGAAGTTAAACTTCTCTGGCTCAATCCCCATGCGTGTCACATGAATTTTTTCCGGCGGGCAGCCCATCTCAATCAACTTGTTTTCCCACAGGTGGCTGATTGGCAGCATCAGTTCGCTCTGACGGAACAGGTTGACGTAGTCGAGCTTGTGCTCTTCCAGAATGTGACGACGGGAAATATCGGCACCGTGGAACACGGTCGCCTGCTTGCCCTTCAGTACGCCCAGCTCACGCAGCTTGTTCGCCAGCGCACCGGCATAGCCGAAATGCACCAGGAAAACATCCGCGGTGAACGTCTGCTTCGCATTGGCCACGATCGACGGCAGCAGCAGCTTGCTGGACTGCGCGCCATAACGACGCATGTTCAGCGAACGCAGCAGCGACGGTTTGGTCACGTTCGGCAGCACCAGCCTGATGCGCTGGTTGAGCTTATCGACAATTGAGATCTTCTCTTCCGGCAGCAGATAATGCGTCTTCGCCGCCAGACCATATTCATCAAACGCGGCGTGCCGGTTCACTAAATCGCCGGGAAAGACTGAAATAATCTCCACCTCGTAACCGGCATCAATAAAATGGGTTACCTGATTCAGAACGAATGTCTCAGAGGCAACCGGGAAACGCATGGTGAAAAAAGTCAGTTTCATCACATTACCCTAATACTTTGAGAATCTCTTCAGTGATCCGGTTGCCAATTTCCCTTTCATTCGCAACGGCCGTATTGACCTTCAGCTTAATGTTGTCGTAGTCGGCAAGCACACTCTTCACCTTGTCGATCAGCGAGCCATCCATCAGGCTTTTCACATCGGTTGCCATCTGCGGCAGACCCAGCTGGTTCATCACACCCATCGATTTGTGCTCATAGTTGATCGCCACGGCCGGGGTGCCAAAGTTCATGGAGATAATCGCCGAGTGCAGGCGGGTACCGATGGTCAGATGGCAGTGGCTCAGCAGGATGCCCAGCTCCAGGTCATTAAACTCATCCATGATGACATGGTAATGCTCAGGCTGCTCCACGTGATCGCGCAGGGTCAGTGCCACCATGCGGTCATCTTTGGCATAGCTGTCGATGCCGGTACAGGTGGAGAACGCCACGACCTGGTAACCTTCTGCGATCATCGCATTGATCACCCGACCAAAGGCTGCTTCATACTCTTTCTGTGTGACGCCCAGACGTTTATCAAACGGCGCCAGTTCGCGCACGGTGATGGCGATGGTTTTACGGCTGCTGATAATCCCCTGCCAGTGAAGCAGGTTATGGCTCGGATTTTCCACTTCACGCGCGCGCACCAGGAAAGCGGTGTCGACGCCGGCTGCGACTTTCGAGCTGGTCACGCCATCACGTTTCATCAGATCGAGGCTGACCGACTCACGCAGAACCAGGCTGTTAACGCGATCAAAAACAAAGTTCGCCAGCGCATTGACGCGCGGGTTCTGGAACGGACCCACCGAGTGACCAATCAGGTAAATAGGCTTTTTCGCCATCAGCGCACAAAGCGCGTGGTCAAACTGGGTGACGCCATAGAGATCGACGAAGAATGACCCGCCAACCTGAATAATGGCGTCATATTTCGCCAGGCTTTCGGTAAAGGCTTTGAGGTGCGGTGGCACGGCAAACGACTTAAAGACGCCGCCCTTGCCCAGGTGCGCCATCATGATGTCGGGCATCAGACGGTTCGCGACTTTACGCTTAAACGAACCGACCAGACCTTTGCCTGACTTGCTGTTATGCAGAAACAGCGCATCCTGCTGAATATCCTGCTGGAGCAGATAACCGGAGCTGGTTGGATAACGGCTAATCACATCAATGTCTAAATCACTGCGTGCAGACTTCATTGAATCAATCAGTCCACGAAGAATCGCGCCATCCCCACGATTCCCACACGTATGGTTACCCACCAATAAAATTTTCATAACAACTCCGAATAAATTTTTTTAATTCTGTAAGCCGCCCGGATCCGTCATGGGCAAAATGAGCTCTGTTCAAAATAATGCTTACGGGATAACGCACCCAAAGGTACCGCTCCTGTTAAAACCGGCCGCCTCCGTTGTGGCGGCCGTCATGCAAGGGTTATGACTTAATGGCAAAGTAAGGCAGGGCAACCTGTTTCCCGTTGATGACCACGGAAACAAAGCCTTCCGGCTTGCTGGTATCGACCTGGTCGGCAGAGAGCGGACGCGACGCCATCAGCAGATCGCCCTGCTCGTTGGCCCCGACACCCGCTTTACCGTTGTGCAGACTGAAGCGCTGCGGCGCGCGTTTGGTCTTATCACCCGCCGGCGGATTGCCTGGCTCCATCCGCGCGTTAACGCGCGCACAGCGACCGGTAACAAAGCGATCCTTGCCGGTGGTTTTCACCAGCACCGCGGCCGACGGCGTCCAGCCCGCTAGTTTGACGAAGAGGCGAACGTCGGTGTCATGTTCAGCGACATAGCGCACATCGAGGACCGGGCTGCTGCCTTCGGCTGACCAGCTCGCTTCAGAGAGATCTTTCTTGCGCTGCACGTGGATCACGGCCCGGCCACCGGTGGTTTTGTCGCTGATCAGGTTCATCAGGGGCTTGTCGCCGCTGCCGTTGCTGAACTGCGCCTGACCAAAGATTTCGATCTCCCAGGAGTCGCCCACCGTGGGTGAGTAGAGGCTGCCGAGATCAAACCAGGTCTCCTGGTTGGTATTGTTCTCCAGACGCCAGCGCGAGGTGATGTAGTTGTACTTCAGGCTGCCATCCAGCGCGACGCCGTAAGATTCAACGCGGGTCGACCCCATCTCCCAGATGCTGAGCAGACGATCGCCCTGCATCGAGTTATCGATCCAGCTGCCCGACTGCAGGCTGGTCTGGCGCATATTCAGACGCGTGTTATGGGCGATCAGCGGGTTCTTACAATCCTCCAGGCTCAGCGCATCAACGATCCACTGACCGTTGGAGAGATCGCCCGGGTTGTCACAGTGCTCAATCCAGCCGTTGTGGATAATCGACTGACCGCAGCGCGGCAGGTTGAGGACTTTGCCCCCACGGCAGTACTGCGCGTTGAAGTTCGACAGCTCGATAGCGGTGCTGTGGTCCCATTTGCCCTGCTTTTGTCCTG
Organism: Pantoea anthophila; assembly: GCF_026104315.1. Taxonomy (NCBI): domain Bacteria; kingdom Pseudomonadati; phylum Pseudomonadota; class Gammaproteobacteria; order Enterobacterales; family Erwiniaceae; genus Pantoea; species Pantoea anthophila. Next base: position 1,409,758 of record NZ_CP110473.1, on the reverse strand, counting down.
ACCAGCCCGATTTGATGACGTCGCCGCTGCAGCGGGAGGCATACCACTGGTCGATTTTACAATCGAGGGTATCCTGCAGGCTGATCGCGGTACCGCCGACGGCGTTAAAGCGCAGGCAGGCACCCCGGAAATATTGTCCGCCCGGGCAGATGTTATGGAAAAAGCCCTGCTGGTTCGGACTCTTATCGCTGTTGCCGTTGAAGATCAGGTTGGAAAGCTCAACCCGGCGGGCATTCATCTGGAAGACGAACTCTGACTTACCATCGGAAACGAGGGTGGTCGCCGGGAAGTAACCAAAGTTGACCATCGCACCGGACATGCGGAAGAAGTTGAGATACTTGTCGCCCAGGTTGCAGGCGGAGACCATAAAGGTCCCGGCCGGGAACTGAACGCAGATCTGCTGGTTCGCCTGCTGCGACCACTGGAACATCGCCATAATGGCGGGTGCCGTATCGGTTTTCCCATCGGCGATGGCACCGAAATCAAACAGCGTCAGGCGGTTGAAATCGTCTACCACACGACGCCAGTGAAAGCCGTCACCGGCAAAGTTGACGCCGCCATCATTCTGCGCGGGCTGGAAGCTGCCGACGAACTCGCCGCCGCCCACTTCCCGTCCCTCGTGCCAGCTTTTGAGTTTAATCTTGGCCCCTTCAAACAGCGGACGGGTCTTGCGTAACTCCGCCACGGACGGGATCTCGCCAATCAGCTGATAACCCGCTGGCTGTGACAGGCGCTGACTGAAATCAGCGGCGCCCGGGCGACTGACATCCGCGATGTTAAACAGGGTCTGCCCGTTATTATCTTCTACCGTCATCGAATGCGAAGGATCGGCAATCAGCGCAGCATTATCCTGAATAAACTGCGCAAAGTTGCCCTTGTTCAGCGCGATAGGCTGAGCAATCTCGGAGACCTTACCGCTGGCGTCACGCAGGAAGACCGGAATCTGGTTGCCAGGCTTGCTGGCATCCACGCCGGCTTTACCAATCCAGAGCTTACCCTCAAAGCTCTGCCAGAACTGCGGTGGCATCGCGTAGACATTTTCCGGCGTCAGGATCGGCACGTCTCCTTTCGGCACGGCGGTGGCATCAACCGGTTTCAGGGCAATGCCGTTACTTTTAGCAGCGTAGCTGGAAAAGGTGCTCACGGAGAGAGCCCCCACCAGAGCGGAGGCGGCGGTCTGTAACACTTCTCTTCTTTTCATGCATCAATTCCCGTAGTCAATAAGGCCATTGGCCATGGCGGTGTCCCTGAGGCACGTCGCAAGTGAGCGTTTCCAGCTCCGGTTAAACCAATGACAGCCAGCTTTTTTTGATCTGATTACCGTCGAATTTCAGCGCGGTCTGTTTCGTTTTTTCGCTCATGGCATAGAGCAGCGCATCATCTGTCGCCAGCTGCTCCATTCGCGCCAGAAACGTGGCTTTGTCATTCATGGGCACCAGGAAACCATCTTCGCCGTGGTTGATGATCTCCTGAGGCCCGGTCGGGCAGTCGTAGGCGACGACCGGCAGTGACCAGGATTTCGCTTCCAGCAGCACCAGCGGTAATCCTTCATAGCGGGAAGTCATCAGCGCCATGTCGCTGTCGCGATAGTAGTCATTGATGTTGCTGACCTTGCCGACAAACTTCACGCTGTCCGTGATCCCCAGCACTGCCGCCTGATCGTGTAGCTGCTGACGCAGTTCACCATCACCGGCAATCACCAGCGTCCAGTCCGGGTGTTTTCTGGCAAAGTCGCGCCAGATATCCAGCATCAGGTCAAACCCCTTCTGGTTATCCAGACGTCCGACGGCCAGCGCCTGACGGGAGCGGGTCTGGCGCTGATAGCCTTTGTAAACCACCGGATTGGGGATTTGCATGCTGGGAATGCGCCAGCGGCTGAACACCTGATGATCTTTGTCGGTCAGAACAATCACGCGGTCGTAGTAGCGCAGCAGCAGGAACTTGAGGAACTTAATCGGTTTGCTGAAGGAGTTAATGGCGATGTGTTCGCAGGCGTAGGCTTTGCCACGCTTCTTCTTCATCAGCAGCAGATTCCAGAAGGCGAACATCACGCTCAGGCGGCCCATGCTGATCAGGAAGACGGTATCGAAACCCTCTTCATGGATTCGGGCAACCGCGCTTTTGATGGGGTTGCTCTGCCCTTCAAAGCTGACAATCTCTTTGACATGCTCAAACGGGTAGAAGGTTTTTCCGCTGCCTTCCAGCGAGTAGATGGTGACGTCATGCGTTTCGCCAAGACATTCTGACATAAAGTTACAGATGTTCTCGGTGCCCGCATAGGAGTAAGCATCTTTGATCACCAGGACAATTTTTTTCATGAAACGCTATCCACCTCAAATTTTAAAGACAATCCTGCCGACGGGCTTAACGATGCTTAAGGGTAAACAGCACACCATTCACCATATACCAGGCGTAATAGTAATAGATTTTTAAAGGATTGTTTTTATAGATAATTCTTAATAATTCGAGGTGCCACTGGGCCGCTTTATTCTTGTTACGTGAAAGGGAATCCCCTAACTCGTAATAGTTGACCAGAATCGTCTGAATTACGCGTGCCTGCTTGTAGCGGGTGAACAACTCATAGAGAAACAGGAAATCTTCGTGCCCTTTGCGCTGGAAGAAGAGTCCCTGAGGCGGGCGGCGGAAGCAGACGGAAGAGAAGCAGACGCGATACTGCTTTTTCACGAAATTTTCCTGCTGCAGATAAGGTTTGCCGTAGGTGATGTCGTGCTCAGCCTTGCGGGTTTTGTAGTGATACTCGGTAATGACAAAATCATCACCGGCCTCAATGGCGGCCACCTGCTGAGTCAGCTTATCCGCATGCCATTCATCATCACTGTCGAGGAAGGCGATGATCTCTTCCGTGGCCGCACGCAGCCCGACGTTGCGGGTCTCTGCTGCGCCCATGTTGACCGCGTTGTCCAGAATGGTGATGCGCGGGTCCTGGCAGTGCTCGCGCACAAACGCCAGCGAGTCGTCAGTGGATTTATCGTTGACCAGATAGAGGTGCCAGTCGGTATAGTGCTGGTTGATCACCGATTGCACGGCGCGTAATACCGTCTGACGGGCATTATACATAGGCATCACAATGCCAACGGTTCCAACAGAAGTCTTCATCTTCAACCCTGAATTAAATGAAAAGAGAGTGGCTCCTGATATCAGGAGCAGAGCGGGACGCGCCGCGCGTCAGGAGATCGCTTTCTCACCACCGAAACGTGCTCTGACCTTGTCTTTGACCCGGTTCATGAAATAGGCACGGTTATCTTTGTTGGTGAGGAAGAAGTAGCGGGCAAAGCTCAGGCTCGCCATCAGCGACTTGCCATCCATCTTGTAGCGCAGCGGCAGCTTAAAGGCTTTGTAGGTGTGGATATCACGCGGGGTCAGATGCGGCTTCATGGTATCAAGCCAGAACATCGAATATTTCACCGATTCGCCTTTGTGCTTCGATCCAAATTTGGTGACCAGATGATAGTTCGCCAGCGGCGCGGCAATCATCACGAAGTCATAGCCCATGCGGTCGGCACGAATACAGAAATCATAATCCTGATGGCGGATATAGCGGGTATCGAACTGAATTTTTGCCGCGTCTTCCCGCTTCAGCACGATGGTGCTGGTCTGGATAAAGCCGTAGCAGCCGAACAGATACTCGGCGACGGTTTCGTTTTTGCCTGGTGGCTGCATCGGCATTACTTTCAGGAACGATCCATCCTGATAGATATTGACCTGACTGAAGATGACAAATTTCTGTCTGCCCTGCCCCTCCAGCTGCGCGATTTTCTCGCTCACCTGCTGCAGTTTGTCAGCGGCCCACTCATCATCGGCGTCCAGGAAGCTGACATAGTCGCCTGTGGCCAGCTCAATGCCTTTGTTGCGCGCACCGGCGCCGTTAAGTTTCACCTCAGAGAGCACCAGATTGATATCCAGCTCCTGATAGCGTTCGCTGCGAACAACGTCCGCCAGCGCGGCGGCATCCGCCGACTTATCATCAACGATGATGACCTCAAAATTGCGATACGTTTGAGCTTTAACGCAATCCAGCGTCGTGACAATCGATTCTGACGCGTTATAAGCCGGAATTACGATAGAGAAACGAATGTCCTTCATGGCCAGCACCTCATCAAAATAATTCAAAAATAAACAGTTCAGTCGACAACCGTCGAAGAAAAACCGGGGATCTGACAGGCGGCCGCCTCTCTGGAGAGTCCAGCCGCCCGGTAATCAGTGAATCAACCAAAACTCCCGCGCCACTTCATAGCCGGTCACCGCCTGCTTGGTTGAAATGGTGTTGTAGTAGAGGTAATAGAGCAGGAAGAACACCAGCATGCCAAACAGCGCGGGTTTCCATGACCGTCTGGCCTGATAAATCAGCGAGGTCAGGATGATCGGTTCAACCTGCTGCAGATAGTTAGACAGACGCGAACCGGATGGGAAGTTGTACAGGAAGATCCTGATCGCGCCGCCGATGGCAAAACTTAAAATCAGCAGATAGTTAAGACGATACTGGGCGTAATTTTCGCGCTTCAGTTCATCGGTCAGCATGAAATAGAAAAACACAAACACCAGCATAATGTTTTTCAGGTTCGACACCGCCAGGATACTGCCACCCATCGCATAAGAGGGGTCATTGTTATAGCCCGACGCCCTCTCACCCAGCGATCCCAGATGTCCGGCAATCAGGGCAATAAAGCTGGAACCGCCCACGACGGAGAGCGGCAGGCTGGCCACGATGATGATCACCGGCCACCAGCGCCAGTCACGAATAAACAGGAACGGCACCAGCGTCACGACCATGATCCCGGTGTTGTGACTGGTGAACGACAGCACGAAAAAGGCAAACGCCCACCAGTAGCGCTTGAGATAGATCGACCACAGGACGCCAAGGAACAGCGCCGAGCTCAGGCCAAAGCGAATCTGGTTGATGTCTTTGTTGATAAAGATGTGCGCCGAATAGAGCATCAGCGCCAGCACCGGATAGGGTGACATCTTCCGGAAAAAGTAAGTGTTAATGAAAACGGCAATGGCGCAGAAGACAAACAGAAAGATGCTGGCGTTGTGCGAAAACAGGCTGGTCAGCCAGGCGATCGCAAAAATCAGCGGTTCATAACGGAAAAATGCGACGGTTTTAAAGAAGCCGTTAATCTCGATACGTCTGACAAAGTCTTCAAAGAAACTCCGGTACTGGAAATCATCCATGCCGGTGCCGAGACCGCGAATCCCCCCGAAAACAATCAACAGTATGGCGGCCACACAGAGCAGCCAGGTCAGAATATGATTTGTGCGTTCGTCTTTTTTTAGCGCGATTTCAAACAGCGCAAGCAGCAGTAAAAAGCCTGATACATACCAATAGGGAGCCATGGTGTGATTCCTTAATTCCACAAGTTCTCATGCCAGCAATCATCCTGCTTCGCCTTCCCGGCCGGCTTTTCCGCGAGCCAGAGAGCACGATCACAAATGACGTGCGGGCGATGCCCTGCTGGAGATGAAGTCTGTTGAGTGACGCTCGCCATGCGATTTATCGTTTTATCGCTTTTCCGGGTCCGGACAGAATAACCTGTGTCAATTGATGCGTGTCGTCATTCAAAGGGACGATAAAAAGGGGCGGTCAGACCGCCCCCTGTTGCTTACTCAATGATCAGCTTTTGTTGGTCTTGCCGTAGTCGTAGGCGTAGTAGTCGTAACCATAGCCATACGCGTTGGCCGCTTTACGCACCACGGCGTTGAGGATCACACCTTTAATCTCAATACCGTTCTGGGCAAAGCGTTTGAAGCTGACGTCCACTTCTTTCGTGGTGTTGGCTTCGAAACGCGCCACCATCAGCGAGGTGCCTGCCAGCTTACCGATAATTGACGCATCGGTAACGGCCAGGATAGGTGGCGTATCGATTAATACCAGGTCGTAGTTCTTGCTCGCCCAGTCCAGCAGCTCACCCATGCGACGATGCATCAGCAGCTCAGACGGGTTCGGTGGCACCTGACCACGAGGCAGGAAGTCGAAACCGTATACCCCCTGCTGAATCAGCGCCGGGCTGAACTCGGTTTTACCGGACAGGACGTTGGACAGGCCTGATTTGTTATCCGCGCCCAGCAGCTCGTGGGTGTAGCCACGACGCATGTCGCCATCGATGAACAGCACACGCTGGCCCGCTTTCGCGACCAGGGTCGCCAGGTTGGCACAGATAAAGGTTTTACCAATACCCGGGCTGGCACCGGTGATCATCAGGATGTTGTTTTTCGCTTCCATCATGGCGAAGTGCAGGCTGGTACGCAGACTACGAATCGCTTCGATAGAGAGGTCAGTCGGGTTACCCAGCGCCAGCAGCGTTTCGTGCGGATCGGTTTTCACCTTGCTGCCGCGACGCGCCAGGGCTTCGGTATCCTTCTTACGCTGCCAGTCTGACAGAGGCACGCTGGCATAGACATTCATGCCCAGCTCTTCCAGCTGATCCGGGTTCTCGATGCCGTGATGCAGCAGCGCTTTCAGCAGAACCAGACCGACCGACACGAACAGACCCAGAATCAGGCTTGCGGCGATGATCAGCATCTTCTTCGGTGCAACCGGCGCGTTTGCTGTCTGCGCGCTGTCGATGATGCGGACATCACCCACGGTGCTCGCTTTACTGATGCCCAGCTCCTGCTGACGGTTCAGCAGCTGCATGTAGATCTCCTGACCAGACTGAACGTCACGGGTCAGACGCAGGATTTCCTGCTGAGTCTGAGGCATGCCAGAGATTTTCTTGTTCAGCTGAGCCTGCTCATTCTCCAGCGTTTTACGTTTTTCCAGCAGCGCACGGTAGGTCGGGTGATCTTTGGTGAACAGCTGAGAGACTTCCGCTTCACGGAAGGTCAGTTCGTTCAGCTGGCTCTGCACGCTGACAGAAGAGTCCAGGGCAGATTTCGCTTCCAGTGACAGGTCAACCGATTCGTTCTGACGACGGAAGGCGTTCAGTTTGTTTTCCGCATCATCCAGCTTGCTGCGAACGGCAGGCAGCTGAGTGCGCAGGAACTCCAGACTTTTCTCGGCCTGCTCAGACTTGCGCTCAACGTTCTGCAGCAGATAGTTGTTCACGATCTGATTCAGGACTTTGCTGATCTGCTCCGGATCTTCACCCAGGTACTCCAGACCCAGCACGCCGGTATCTTTACCTTTGTCAGCTACGGTCAGGTTGGAGAGAACAGAACGGATCGCCTGCAGGTCGTTCAGCTTGGTGACGGTGAAGCTGGTGCCTTCGTCAGCGTGGATCTCGCTGACCAGCATGGTGACGTCGCCGTGCGACTCCAGCTGACCGACTTTACCTTTGAACAGCTCATCACCATCTTTAGAAACGGTGTAGCTCTGCGGGCCGGTCACTTCCAGTTCCACGTTACGCTTGTCGATGGTGCGTGGGATTTCCAGGCGGGAAATCGCGATGCTGGCAGGTTTATTCCCCATCAGGCGCGACAGACCCTTACCGATAACCGGGAAGTAGTTCTGCTCAACCACGGTATCCAGACCCAGATCGTCAACCGTTTTGCCGATGACCATACGGGATTCGAGGATCTCGATTTCCGTATCAGACGCCGGGGTCGGTGGCAGAATGCTGTCAATTTCGTTCAGAACGGTGCTGGCGTTCTTCTGCTCAACCTGAACCAGCGCATCTGCGCTGTAAATCGGTGTCGCAAACAGTGTGTAGAGTGTTCCCGCCAGCATGAAAAAAGCGGTAACGGCAACAATGATCCAGCGATGATCAATTAGCTGTCCCACAAGATGCGCCAGATCCCATCCATTCGACTCCTCTCCCGGCGCGGTTCTGACCTTATTTTTTATATTCATGGATAATCCCAACTATCGGCTTAATACGTTGACCCACTTCTGGGTAGCGTTTTCCAGTAACCCGTAAATCTCTTCAAAGGCCTCACGGCTTTTTCGATACGGATCCGCAATTTCTTTCTGATTGAGCCAGTGCCCAAGCAGCATGGTTTTGCCACGCGCAGCGGGGTCGATGCGATTCACCTGTTCAATCTGTCGCTTTTCCATCACCAGAATCAGATCGGCCTGACGGCACATCTCGGCCGTCAGCTGCTGCGCCTGGTGACCGTCCAGCGACAGACCCTGCGCAGCGGCGACGTCAGAGGCTGTCTGGTCGGCCGGGTGGCCTACCAGCGCCCCCAGGCCAGCAGAACGAACATCCAAATCGGGCAGCGCGCGTTTAAACAGGCGCTCTCCGGTGGGAGAGCGGCAGATATTGCCGACGCAAACGACTAACACGGACGTAATCATGGTCAGACCTTAGTTCGACCAGTTGCGGATACGCAGCGCGCTCTCGCTCACATCGTTGATACCCGCAATGGTTGGCAGTAATTGCGAGATCACACGGTTCCAGCGCGTCAGCGGTGTAGAGGTGACATAAACGATGTCGTAAGGCTGAAGCTGGAAATCGGTGCCCATCACCATGGATGCCGCATCTTTGGTGTTCAACTGATAGATGTTGGCAATCTTGCTGCGATCGGTACCGTGCAGTGGACGGATAACGAAGACACCGGTGGCGTCAGAGGTGGTCTGATCCATCCCGGCCGCATTACCCAGCGCTTCCGCCAGCGTCATGCCGCTGCGGTCCATTTTCAGGGTCGCCTGCTGCTTCACTTCGCCCATGACGAAGATTTTCAGATCGTCATTACGCGGAACGTAGAGGATATCGCCCGGATAGAGGAGATGGTTCTGGCTCAGGTCGCCATTCTGCATCAGCGCCTGCAGAGAGACACGCTGCTCACGACCGTTGTGCGTCAGCACGACGTTACGCCAGTCTGCATCGGCAGCCAGGCCGCCCGCGGCGTTAATCGCATCCAGAATCGTCAGCGGCACGTTGGTAATCGGCTGCTGGCCTGAGGTGGTGACAGAGCCGGTCACGTAGGCTTTCTGTGATTTGAACGAGGCGATGCTGACATCAACCTGAGGACTTTCGATGTACTGTGCCAGGCGACGGGCGACTTCGTTACGAACGTCGCCGACGGTACGGCCCGCGACACGCACACGACCGATGTAAGGATAGAAGATGGTGCCGTCTGAGTGTACCCAGTTGCCGGTGTCGCTGGCGCTACGATACTGACCGGCTGGGGTGGTCAGCTCCGGGTGATCCCAGACCGTGATGGTCAGGACATCGCCCACACCGATACGGTATTCGTAGTTCTGAATTTCGTTCTGGAGAGTCGGGTTCGCCTGGGCCACCAGTGGCTTAGGACGCATCTTCTCAACCAGTGAAGGGGTTAACGGAAAGACGTTGACGTATTTGTCGATGTCAAAGTTGCTATCCTGCTGCTCAATGACATCTTTTCCCGACGTAGAAAGGCGCTGACCTGGTTCGATCGTACACCCGCTGAGGAATGTGGCGGATACCAGCAAGGGTATCAATTTCATTTTGATTGTAATCATTTAGATCTTCGCTATCAGTTATTTATTGATAGAGGCGAAACCGCCGCTGTGTAAGCGTCCAACAAAAAAAGTAAATCCTGCCTGACTTAAGCTCTGAACCTGTCGTTCATTATCCTTGCTCCACTTGTTATACGTTGTCGCCATCTGTCAGGGCGAATCTGCGTGCCGTGCATCATAGTAGACTAATAATGCACGACGATATCCCTGACGATGGCGCCAACAACGACACGCCTGACAACGGCACAACACCTCTGAGTGCGCGTTAACGCACTCCTTTCGACTCACACTTAATACGCACCGTCACGTTTCAGGACGACACCCACTGTTTTGAACAGAATGGCGATGTCATTCCACAGTGACCAGTTTTTTACGTACCACGAGTCGAAATAGACGCGGGTTTCATAGTCAACATCATTACGACCGCTGACCTGCCACAATCCCGTCATGCCTGGCTTAGCCATCAGGTAATAATCAACATCACCAGCATAACGGCAGAGTTCATCTTCAATGACCGGACGAGGACCGACCAGGCTCATATCACCGCGCACCACATTCCAGAGCTGAGGTAACTCATCCAGACTGGTTTTACGAATGAAGTGGCCCACTTTAGTAATACGTGGATCATTTTTAAGTTTGAAATCTTTATCCCATTCCGCACGTGCAATCGGGTCAGTACGAAGGACCTCTTCCAGCACTTCTTTGGAATTAATCACCATCGAGCGGAACTTCAGGCATTTAAATTTACGGCCATTCATTCCTACACGTTCGTGACCATAAATCGGCGGTCCACCATCACGGCCAACCAGGAAGCCGAGCACCAGCAGCGCAGGCATCAGCATCAGAATAATCGACAGCGCACCGACAATATCGAATGTCCGCTTCAGGAAGCGCGACGTGCGTTTCGCCAGGTTGTTCTGAACACGCAGAATCATCACTTCATGGCTGAAGATGTAGGCCATGTCGGTCCCGTAGAGCGGCACACCGCGCAGGGTCGGGATAACGGAGACGGAACGGCAGTTGTGCATCGCCAGCGACTTCAGCCACATATCGCGGTACTGACTCTGCTCAAACTCCACCGCCACGATGAACTGGGTTTCACTGCTGGCCAGATGCCAGAGTTCCTGCTCGTCACGCAGCACCGGCACGCCGTTCATGATCTCCTGCGGGCAGGTTCCATCAACGTCATAGAAGGCCACCACGTCAAAGCCCATCACCTCTTCGCTTTGCAGCGCCTGCCAGGCTTCGTGGGCATTTTTGCTGCTGCCAATAATAATGGTCTGTTTTTTCCACAAGCCATTTTTATTAAGCAGACGTTTTGCCAGGGCGCGACAGGTTGGAATGAAAATCAGCGCCAGTACCCAGGTCAGCAGCCAGACGAAACGCGACATCTGCCACTGCGACAGCGCGGTAATCGACAGGTCAATAACAGAAAATATAAGAATGGTACGAAAAACTTCTTTTAATTCGAACCAGAAAGGTTTGCGGTAAGTGTAGTGACGAAGTCTTACCCAGAACCAGCCGATGCAAATAATTGACAGACAAATGTGCGTGGCAATTTGTAGATTCATTTCTTTTTCAGAAATATCTGCCAGCGGCGAATCTGACTGAACATTAATTAGCATCATCGCTATAAATAAAGCTGCGTTGAAACAAATTAAATCTGAACAGGCCAGCGTTAATTTGGTAATAAGACTTTTAAACGTAAATTGTGTATCGCGCATATTTAACTCTTTATTTTATTTCCTTTAACCCGCAACGGCTATCGCCTGTTTAATCGCTGAACGATGAAGCCTCTTCAGACTGAGCCGTTTCTAAGGGGAGCTCCTGCGGCGTTTACGCCCATGATCTTAACCATAAATCCAATAATATTGTGATGAATACCAACAGATTACTCTGACTTTAATCACCGCCAGCGCTGCTCATTTTATCAACGAAAAACACGATTCAGGCACGCTACCGCCCTTGGCTGTCGCTGCCAATATCGCTGTCATCATTCATATTGCTCCCCATAATGCGTCAGCGTTACCGGAACGCATCATACAGACGTTCGCGCTCAAATTACGCAATCCGGACATTGCGATTAATGTCGAATTGCTACGCAAATTACGACTCTGGGGAAGAGTTTGCTAACTTGTTGCTATACTAGTTATTACTGGCTTGTTTACAAGCAGGTCCCGCTATCCCTGGACTATTTTAGGAAAAAGACTACCAGCGATTAGTATTGAAGCCAGACAGGCAGTGCAATCCTTTCGTAATAATTCGGATTAATGCCATACTCCCGCTGCGATAAATCGCATAAGCCCCGCAGGTGAATATCGTTTTCACGGTGCAGAATGAGTAAGAATTATCTCCCCTCCCCCCTGCAGAGTTAATCAAACCGTCACATCGTTGTGCTCATCTTTTGCACGATAAATCCGGGCTATCCGGCTGTAACGCCCCTGCCCTGCCATTTGTACCGGGCTTCGCACTCCACTATCATCAGAGAAAACGCAATTTAAAATATTCAGGTGAACACGAGATGCTGGACGTAATGGCGGATCCCTCGCTCTGGGCAGGATTAGTAACGCTAATCGTTCTGGAACTGGTTTTAGGTATCGACAATCTGATCTTCATCGCCATTCTGGTTGAAAAGCTTCCCGGGCCCCTTCGTGACCGGGCACGCGTGATCGGGCTGCTGCTGGCGCTGCTGTGCCGGTTGCTGCTGCTGGCTTCGCTCTCCTGGCTGGTTACGCTGAAGGAACCCTGGGTTACGCTGGCGGGCCATCCCTTCAGTGCGCGCGATTTGCTGCTGCTGTCAGGCGGGATTTTCCTGCTATTTAAGGCCACAACAGAGTTGAATGCGCGGCTGGAAGGCCATGATGAAGAGAGCGGTCAACAAAAAGGCGGCGCTAAATTCTGGCCGGTGGTGGCGCAGATTGTGGTGCTGGACGCCATCTTTTCACTGGATGCCGTGATTACGGCCGTCGGGATGGTCAACGACCTGCCGGTTATGATGATTGCGGTTACGATTGCCATTCTGCTGATGCTGCTGGCCAGTAAGCCCTTAACCCGCTTTGTGAACAGCCATCCGACGATTGTCATCCTCTGCTTAAGCTTTTTACTGATGATTGGCTTCAGTCTGGTGGCAGAGGGCTTTGGCTTTGTGATCCCGAAAGGGTATCTCTACGCCGCCATTGGCTTCTCGGTAATTATTGAGGCGCTGAACCAGCTGGCTCACTTCAACCGCAGGCGGGTCCTCTCGGCGGGCCGCCCGCTGCGTCAGCGAACGGCGGAGGCGGTGCTGCGACTGCTGCGTGGCGCGGCGGAACCGGCGGAGCTGGACGCAAAGACCTCGTCACTGATTGCAGACAGCGATGACAGCATGCTGTTTAACCGGCAGGAGCGGGTGATGATTGCCCGGGTGCTGGGTCTGGGTCAGCGCCACGTCAACAGCATCATGACCTCGCGCCATGACGTCGAACATATCGATCTCAGTGACGATCCGGCAGAGATCATGTCACGCCTCGACCGCAATCAGCACACGCGAATCCTGATTACCGACCACTCCAGCGAACCGCTGGGTGTGGTTCACGTCATCGATCTGCTGCATCAGTCACTGCACAACGTGTCGCTCGACCTGCGCGCCCTGATCCGCCAGCCGCTGGTGTTTCCTGAACGCCTGACGCTGCTGCAGGCGCTGGAGCAGTTTCGCCAGGCGCACACGCACTTCGCCTTTGTGGTGGATGAGTTTGGTTCGGTGGAGGGCGTTGTCACCCTGAGTGATGTGATGGAAACCATCGCCGGCAATCTGCCGAACGAAGCCGGTGAAATCGACGCCCGTTACGATATTCAGATTCTGGCTGAAGGCCACTGGGTGGCTAACGGCCACATGCCACTGGAAGATCTGGCGCTCTATGTGAAGCTGCCGCTGGATGAACAGCGCGACTATCATACGCTGGCAGGATTACTGATGGATAAGCTGCAACACATCCCGCAGGCCGGCGATGCGCTGCAGCTGGGCGACTATCAGCTGAAAACCCTGCAGGTTGAAAACCACCGGGTTCAGAAGGTGGAGATCCTCTTCCAGCCCCCTGTTGTTGAGGAGGTGTAAGATCCTGCGCCCGTTACGGGCGCAGGATTTTCTTCAGGTTCTGTTTGTTCTCGTCATCTTTCTGACGATCGATCCACTGATTGAGCCGGGATTTCGCTTCACTCTGCAACCGGTCACGCAGCACGGCATCCACCGGCAGTGAATATTGCAGACTGTCCCAGTCGCCATACATACGCAGCGGAATCGGCTGAGCAGAGAGCGTCTTCACCAGCGCGTCGTCGCCCTGCCAGCCGCTGATTTTCAGCCCCAGCGTGACGTCCAGCTGACGCTGCGCCAGATCCACCCTGCCCGCGCCCTGTAAGCCGAGATCCTGACCATTGCCTTCGATATCGCTGAAGCTGAGCACACCTTTATTCAGGGCGACCTGCGCACTGATCGACTCAATGCCTTCATCGGCCTTCTCTGTATTGCTGACTTTGTCGCTCACCCGCGCCACGGCGCGCTGCACCATCTGCTGAAGGTTAATCTGAGCCAGCTTCAGGTTACTGGCGCTGATCGTCGCCCTGCCCTGCCAGCGACGTTTGGCCGCCTCGACATTCAGCGTGTCGCCGGCCAGTTCGCCATCAAGACTCAGATTACCCTGCAGACTCTCCGGCAGCGCAAATGCCTTCAGCAGCGGCTGAATGGCAATCAGCCGGAGCTGTGGCTTCAGGGCCACCTGCGTCTCCGGCTGACGGATATCAATGCTGCCGGGGATCGAGAAACTGCCATTGCCCAGTTTGCCGCGCAGGGTGTTCAGGGTCATCAGCCCCTGCTGGTTGCTGGCATCGACGGTGAGGCCGGTGAGCGACAGTCCACGCCAGACCGCACTGTCCGCCTGTAATTTCAGGGCCAGATCCATCTCGTTCAGCGGGGAATCGGCATTGCGGGTTTCACGCGGCGCAGCAATCACCGGCGACCGTGCGACGGTCGCGCGCTGCACGCCGGGCGTCTCGGCAACGGGGGCACCGTTCAGCAGATTATCGAGGTTCAGCGTGGTCGCTTTCAGATCCAGCGCCAGCCGCTGCGGCGGCGCAATATGACCCTCACCCTGACCGGTCAGCGTGGTGTCATTGGCCGTGAGTTGCAGGTTGCTGAAGGCAAACTGCTGGCGGTCGCCATTCCATTCACCCTGCAGGGTCAGCGAACCTTTAATGCCCTGAGGCGGGATATCGGCACCGGAAAGGGTGTAATCAAACTGCTGGAGCTGGCCGGTGAGACGATGAGGATACTGGGCGGCATCCAGCTGACCTTTGAGGGTGACGGTGGCGTTGCGCTGGTTGCGCATCAGCGTGGTGCTCAGCGCCAGCGTCGCCTGCTTGTTCGCGTCCTGCTCCATGTTCATGTTGAGATCGCGGAAATTGTATTCGTCGCCGCCTGGCTGCTGCCAGATCAGCAGGCTGTCTGCCACCCGCAGTTTCGCTATGTCAAACGACCAGCCGCCGGAGGGGGCAACCGGATCGGCATCACGGGGTCCCTGGGGGGCATTTTTGCTCAGCCGGGCAGCGCTGTCTGGCGTGACGCGCACCACCGCATTTTTCAGCATCACCTGGCTGACGCTCAGCTGATGGGATAACAGCGGCCAGAGATCCACATCCAGCCGCATATTGTCGGCCGAGACCAGCGGCTGGCTGGCACCGGGCGCGGTCAGACTCATCCGGCCGGAGAGAATGCTCAGCTGCGGCCAGACGTGCCAGCGCAGATCGCTGCTGACCTGAAGCTGATAACCACTGCGTTGTTCGACCTGCTGCACCATATAGGCACGAAAGTCGTTGGGATTGACCAGCAGCACCAGCGCGCTCATTCCCGTTACGACCACCACTAACAGGATGGCCAGCGTGGTTATCACTCTTTTCATCAAATCCTCAGATCAGTCTTTGTCGATACGACTGGCGTCAGCGCCCTGCTGACCCCGATATTTGGCATCTTCACGACGGTTATAAGGGCGCGCAGCCGGGCCAGAAAGCGGCTCGAAACTCAGCGCGCCGATAAGCATACCGGGACGCAGCGCCAGCGGCAGTTTACCGGAATTGTAGAACTCCAGCACGATCCGGCCCTGCCAGCCGGGATCGATGCGGTGCGCCGTGACATGCACCATCAGTCCGAGCCGGGCCAGCGAAGAGCGACCATCCAGCCAGCCCACCAGATCGTCCGGCAGCGTCACCGACTCCAGCGTTACTGCGAGGGCCAGCTCACCCGGATGCAGGAAAAAGGCTTCGCCATCTGCCAGCACGATCTCATCGCTCATCACGCGATCCAGTGCCGCGCTCACTTCCTGTTTCGGGCCGCTCAGATCGATAAAGGCTGCGGTATGACCGCTGAAGGTACGGAACTGATTGCCCAGGCGCACATCGACCGTGGCGCCGTTGATGCGCTCGACCGGCGGACGCGGCTCAATCGCCAGCTTGCCACTATCCAGCCAGGCTTCGATATCGCGATCGCATAATCTCATTGCGGTAACTCCATGACATGAGTGTAGCAAACCGGCAGGCGTGCCTGCCGCCGGTCTGCCTCACGTCCTCAGGGACGTGAACTATTCAAAAAACTGGTTGATTTTCGCCTTGAGGATATCGATGGCGATACGGTTCTTGCCGCCGCGCGGCACGATGATATCCGCGTACTGCTTAGACGGTTCGATAAACTGCAGGAACATCGGACGCACGGTCTTCTGATACTGGCTCATCACCGAATCCATGGAGCGGCCACGCTCATTGACGTCACGCTTCATACGGCGCATCAGACAGATGTCGAGCGGCGTGTCCACGAAGATGGAGAAGTTGAGCTCCTGGCGCAGGCGCGCGTCGGTCAGCAGCAGGATCCCCTCAAGGATAATCACCTTCTTCGCCTTGAGGATCTGCGTTTCCTGGGTGCGGGTGTGCTCGACATAGCTATACACCGGCAGCTCAATATCCTGCCCGGCTTTGACGGCCTGCAGATGCTGCAGCAGTAAATCATGATCCATCGCGCTCGGATGGTCATAATTGGTTTTAACCCTCTCTTCCATGGTGAGGTGACTTTGATCTTTGTAATACGCATCTTCCGGGATAACCCCGATATGCTCGCCACCAACCTGATCACGGATTTCACGATAGAGCGTGCTGGCAATTAAACTTTTACCGGATGCGGAAGCGCCGGCAATGCCTACAATCACGCACTGATGGGACTTGTCAGTCATACTTTTTTAAGACCTGATAACTGGAGCCTGCCACTGGTCACACATTACGCGGGCAGCTGACGGGCCGAAATGGAGAGGGTGTGTTCGCGCTAAGTATAGGGATTTCGGCCTTTTGATGCCAGAGAAATGGCGTCTGCGACTTTTCAGACTTTCTCCTTTGGACGCCACTCATTTCACCGATAAACTAGTGTCACCCCCTACTCAGAAAAAAATGGCCTGCGCAGCGGGCCGTTCAGATAACCTGTGTCGCGAACGTGACGACCGAATGATGCATCAGGAGTTGTATGCACTGGAAGACTTTGACCTATTTTGGCGACAGCATGCTGTTGATTCCGACAGCGGTGATTATTGCGCTGATTCTGCCGTGGAAGAGTGATAACCGTCTTACGGTGTTTTACTGGATTGTGGCATTTGGCCTGGCCGGTCTGACCGTCAGCCTTTCTAAAATTCTGTTTCTGGGCTTTGGCATCGGCAGCGCCCGCTTCAACTTTACCGGCTTCAGCGGTCACAGCGCCATGTCTGCCACCCTGTGGCCAGTGATGCTGTGGCTAATCTCCGGGCGCTGGCCTGCGCTGCTGCGCGTGGCGGCGATTGGCGTTGGCTATCTGATCCCGCTGATGGTCGGTTTCTCCCGTCTCGTTATCCACGCACACTCGAAAAGTGAGGTGGCGACCGGTCTGCTGCTGGGCTTCACGCTGAGCACCGCGTTTCTGATCTCCCAGCGCCGCACCGCGCTAAAGGGCTTCAGCTGGCCGCAAATCGGGGCCGCGCTGCTCGTGCCGTTTGTCCTGATGAGTCACGGTCGCGTTGCCACTACCCAGCAGTTTCTGGAGCGCTTCTCCGCCAGCCTGGCGGGTCTGGAAAAACCCTATACCCGGGCCGATCTTTTTCGCCAGTAATCAACAGGCTGCCCATCGACATTTCCCCGCCCGTCAATTCGCTGAATAGCGGGCAAACTCGATTTCCTCCCTTTTTTCTTTGCCGAATGTGCTAGCATGCAGTCAGAGAATGACCGGTGCCTGATTCGCCATTGCGGAGCCCTGCACCCTGCCGGAAGTCTGCATGACGATTGAGATCTTTGCCCCGCAAAATAGCACACCTGGCCGCTGGCTCTCGGCCCTGCTCCTGGGCTGTGCGGTATTTGTCCTGACGCTGTTCTGTCTTGAACTGATCGTGGTGAGCGTGAAAATTTCACCGCTCTGGTTCCCGACCACCTTCATGACCATTGTGGTGTTTCGCTGCCCGTTACGTCAGCTGCCGCTGCTGCTGACGGCCTGCGTGCTTGGCACCGCAGCCGCTAATGCCATCGTCATCGGCCCTGCCCTCTCTAACATTAAATTCGCCCTGCTCAACCTGGTGCAGGCGGGCGTGGGCGGGATGCTGCTGCGCGCCCTGCTCGATCGGCGCGCGCCGCTGAATTCGCTGCACGACTGGGCACGGCTGGTGCTGTCGGTGGGCATTGTGACCCCGCTACTCGGCGGGCTGCTGGCGCTGTGGATGCTCAGGGTCAGCGGGCACGCGTCGTTTCCCTTCTTCTATACCTGGGTGATCTCTGAAATCATCGGCATGCTGGTGTTAGGCCCGATGTTACTGCTGATGCCGTGGCCGCTGCGTCGCGCGCACTTCAGCGATCTGCGTCCGGCGGAGTGCGTGCTGACGCTGCTTATCACTTTAGGCGCCAGCTACCTGGCACTGCGTTTTATGCCGTGGCCCTTTACCTTTATCGTGGTGATCCTCTTCTGGTGCGCCGTTCGCCTGCCTAAGCTGCAGGCGTTTGTGCTGTTCTTCCTCAATGCCAGCTTTATCGCATTATTGCTGGCCTGTAACCTGGTCAGCGTGGTGAATAACAACACCGCGCTGGGCCCGGTCTCCAGCTGGTTACCCTTCCTGCTGGTCCTGATCCCCAGCCATATTATGTCGCTGGTGATGGATGCGTTCCGGCGCGAAAAGCTGCATATCACCGACAGTGAAACCCGTTTCCGTCATGCGATGGAGTACTCCGCGATCGGTATGGCGCTGGTCGCGCCGCAGGGTAACTGGCTGCAGGTGAACCGTTCGCTTTGCCAGATCCTGGGCTACCCGGCGGAGGAGCTGAAGCGGCTGACGTTCCAGCAGATTACCCATCCCGACGATCTGGCCCTTGACCTGCAGCAGGTAAATCAGCTGCTGGAAGGTGAGATTGATACCTACACCTTTGAAAAACGCTATTTCCGCAAGGATGGCGAGATCGTCTGGGCGCGGCTGACAGTGTCGCTGGTGCGTGACGGCGACACGGCACCGCTCTATTTTATTGCGCAGATCATCGACATCTCCGAGCTGAAAAAGAGCGAGCAGGTAAACCGACGGCTGATGGAGCGCATCACGCTGGCGAATGAGGCGGGCGGCATCGGCGTCTGGGAGTGGAACCTGCTGACCGGCGAGATGCTGTGGGACAAGCGCATGTACGCCCTGTTTGGTCTGGCTCCGCATGAGTCGCCCAGCTATGACCTCTGGCTCCATCTGCTGCATACCGCCGACCGCGAATATGCCGCATTGACGGTGCAGCAGGCGATAGAGCTGCGCAGTGCATTCCATATGGAGTACCGCATCGTGGACGCGCAGGGTCAGCGCTGGATCCGCACGCAGGCGAACCGGCAGCTGAGTAAAGAGGGCCGTATCGAGCGTATGCTCGGCATCTGTCAGGACATTACGCCGCTACGCGATCTTAATGAAGCGCTGTTTCAGGAGAAAGAGCGCATGGCGATCACCCTGGACTCGATCGGCGAGGCGGTGATCAGTACCGATGAAGCGATGCGCGTAGCCTTTATGAATCCGGTGGCAGAGAAGATGAGCGGCTGGTCTCAGGAGCAGGCCGCCGGCAAGCCGCTGAGCGAGCTGCTGCACATCACCCAGGGACAGACCGGCCCTGAGGTGGAGAATCTGCTACTGTGCCAGTTACCGCCGGAAAAAATCACCCCCGACCTGGATGAAGATCTGGTGCTGCACACCCCGGATGGCGGCCATATCGATATTCACTACAGCATTACGCCACTGCGCTCCGAGGCGGGTCTTGAACAGGGCGCGGTGATGGTTATTCAGGATGTGAGCGAGTCGCGAAAACTGATGAAGCGCCTGAGCTACAGCGCGCTGCATGACACCCTGACACGTCTGCCTAACCGGGCCAGTTTTGAGCTGCAGCTTAAGCGACTGCTGTTTGACGCGGCTGAACATCATCATCAGCACGTGCTGGTGTTCATCGACCTGGATAAGTTTAAAGCGGTCAATGACAGCGCCGGCCATGCTGCGGGCGATGCGTTACTGCGGGAACTTTCAGAGCTGATGCAGCACCATCTGCGCAGCAGTGATTTCCTGGCCCGACTGGGCGGCGATGAGTTTGCCCTGCTGATGGCCGACTGTCAGGTCGACCAGGCGCGTGACGTGGTGCAGCGGATTGTGGCCGCCGTAAACGACTATCGTTTCCAGTGGCAGGAACGCCGCTATCAGGTGGGGGCGAGCGCGGGCGTCACACAGATTTCCGCCGACAACTGCGTCAGCGGTGATGTGCTGTCGCAGGCAGACATCGCCTGCTACAACGCCAAACGCAGCGGGCGCGGACGGCTGGTCGTCTTTGAACAGCACCGCCTGCCGCTGCCGGGCAACCCTCAGGGAGTAGATGCTGCGATGATTGATGCGCTGCAAATTGAGCTGCCCGCCTGGGCTGTCGCCCCACCCAAAACGCCTCAGTCAGCCTTTATCTGGCTGCTGGAGGTCCAGCTATTGACTGCGGAGGGGATACTGGTGGATGAAACCCTGCTGCGTCATAACCTGCCGGATGAAACGCTGCGTCGCCGGCTCGATAGCAATATCATCGAGGCCTTTTTCCGCCAGGACGTCGGGACGCTGAATAAAAAAGGGATCCCGGTCATCCTGCCGCTGAGTGAAGAGCTGCTCGGTGACGCCGCTTTTGTGCAGCAACTCTGTCAGCGCTTTGTCGCCGCAGGTCTCGCCAGCAGCCGCTGTGGTTTTGCTTTTCCGGCCGCCAGCGTACTGAGTAAAAGCGATCGGTTCTATACCGCGCTGCTGCAGCTGCGTGAGTGTGGCTGTCGCATCGCGCTACACCATTTTGGCCGCAATCTGGACGCCTTTAATCTGCTGAGTGACGAAGTGGTCGATTACCTGGTGCTGGCACCGGAATTGGTCGCTAACGCCCACACCAGCCTGATGGATGAGATGCTGCTGACCATCATTCAGGGCCAGGCAACGCAGCGCCATATTTCGGTGCTGGCGGGTCCGGTTTCCGTTCCGGCGGTGCTTAGCACGCTGGCTGATCTTGACGTCGATGGCGTCTGGGGCAGCGCGGTAACCGAGCGTCAGCCGCTCCGTTCCCTGGCGGAAGATCGCCTCTTTGCTATCCGCTGATTCCCGCGCTGGCCGCTTGCCACCCTGCTGAAGCTGCGCTAAAGTCGCCCCCTTTTTTCCGGCATGGGGGCGAAAATGTTCATAGGATTCGATTACGGCACGGCTAACTGCTCTATTGCAGTGAGCGAAAATGGCTCGCCGCGTCTGTTAACGCTGGAAAATGGTCAGCGTCTGCTGCCGTCAATGATCTGTGCACCGACCCGCGAGTCGGTCAGCGAATGGCTCTATCGCCATCATCAGGTGGCAACCCCTGACAGTGAAACCACCGCGCTGCTGCAGCGCGCGCTGCGTTACAACCGCGAAGAGGATATTGAGGTTCAGCCCGGCAGCGTGCAATTTGGTCTGACCGCCCTGCAGCACTACATGGTCGATCCCGAAGATGTCTGGTTCGTTAAATCCCCCAAATCCTTTCTGGGTGCCAGTGGCCTGAAGCCACAGCAGATCGCCCTGTTTGAAGATCTGGTCTGCGCCATGATGCTGCACATCCGCCAGCAGGGTGAAAGCCAGCTCGGGCAGACCCTCGATCAGGCGGTGATCGGTCGCCCTGTCAACTTCCAGGGGCTGGGCAGCGATGAGTCGAACCAGCAGGCAGAGGGTATCCTGCTGCGTGCCGCCCACCGCGCCGGATTCCGTGACGTTGAGTTTCAGTTTGAACCCGTCGCCGCCGGACTCGATTTCGAAGCGACCCTGCAGCAGGAGACGCGGGTGCTGGTGGTGGATATCGGCGGCGGCACCACCGACTGCTCGATGTTGCTGATGGGCCCGCAATGGCGCAACAGAGCCGACCGTCGTGAAAGCCTGCTGGGCCACAGTGGCTGTCGCGTCGGCGGTAACGATCTCGATATCATGCTGGCCTTTAAGACGCTGATGCCGCTGCTGGGTCTGGGCGGCAACACTCAGAAGGGCACCGCCCTGCCCGCACTGCCGTGGTGGAACGCGATTGCCATCAATGATGTGCCGGCGCAGAGCGACTTTTACAGCGCCGCCTGTGGGAAATGGCTGCGGGATTTAGTGCGTGACGCAGAACAGGGTGACATCGTGGCGCGTCTGCTGAAAGTGTGGCAGCAGAAGCTGAGTTACCGTTTAGTGCGCGCGGCGGAAGAGAGCAAGATTGCGCTGTCAGACGCCCCGGTGCATACCGCCTCACTCGACTTCGTGGCCGCCGCGCTGCAGACAGACGTGAGCGTGGGTCAGCTGCAGGAGGCGATCAGTCAGCCGCTGGAGAAAATTCTGGAGCAGGTGCAGCTCGCCTTAGCCACCAGCCAGATTAAGCCTGATGTCATTTACCTGACCGGCGGCAGTGCGCGTTCGCCTCTGCTGCGCGCGGCGCTGCAGCAGACGCTGCCCGACACGCCGATTGCCGGTGGCGATGATTTCGCCTCGGTCACGGCCGGTCTGGCACGCTGGGCAGAGGTGTTGTTCCGGTAATAGTGCTCTTCTTTACTCTGCAATGAAAAAACGGCACCCGTGAGTGCCGTTTTTTTTGCGGGTAACGCTGCCCTCACTGGCTCATTAAAACATATCCATTGCTCTACCCGCGCCGTTCAGGGAAAAGCCTGAACCGGACGCTCTCTTACGGCAGGAACCCTCATTTCTGTTTTCAGCGATCTGCCACACGGACACGCTATAGCAACGTCGTTTAACCTGTCACAGGAAGCGTTTATCTGTAAGGTCGCTTCGTTTTACCTGTTAAGCCACTATTGCTGGAGCTGTGTGTTCACAGCGAACGCTCCCTCTCCTTCACAGTGGTCCGGCGATCCCGTGTCAGAGAACATCAGACCGCCATAAATAGATAACGTATGGAGAGACTCAGGATGAGTAATCGGTCAGACATTATTGAAGGCGCTCAGGCACCTTATGCAAACAGGGGGCTGGTTTATACCGAAGTGCTGGGCTGGGTCGATCTAGGCCACGCGCAGGGTACAGATATTCGGGAGCTGTTGAGGTTAATCACGCTGGGTGAGTCCTCAGGAAAGCACTATTATGAGGTCAGATATTCGCAGGGCATGAGCGGAATCCGGGGCCAGTTTCGATCAGGAAAGATGACCACCTGGCAGATCCGACATGGCCGGCCTGGCTGGGAGCAAAAAAGTATCGCGCTGGCGATGATGATGAGCATAGCTCGAAAATTCGAGGATTTTCAGAGCGCGTTTCCCTATCACCTTGGCTCTGACAGCGGTTTTAGTGGCGAAGACCTGGTCTCAGACCTGCTGGGTTTTTATCGTGTCGTGTCGATCCAAAACCCCTTTGAAATGCTACGTCCGGTGAGTAAAAATGAAGCGCTGAAACGCTGGGATTACTACGGTAACATCGGTCGCTGGAAAAACGAGACTTTCAGGCCTTTACTGTTCCCTGACCCGGAAAAATTCCCTCATTCATCTCCCCGGAGCGGAGTGCTTCCCGCCTTCATGCGCACGGTGATTCCCTATCACGATTTTTTGTCTGGAAACGTCATTTTGCCCCGGCACGGTAAAACATTCATGATTTTAGGCTCAGTTAAAAGCAGGATGGGATTATGAGAAGAGGCAGCGCCGTTCTGATGAGCGTCATTGTCATGGGGATGGTTGTGGTGGCGATGGGATGGCCCTATGTAAGGATGGCTTTTGCCAGTAGCGCTCATTATTCCCAGCAGGATAAGCGCCAGTACAACTATTACACGCCCGATTTACTGAAAGAGATGCCTCGCCTTTCTGACAATTACGAATTCAGCTACAGCAATATCAGTGGTCCACAGGCTTTTGTTTATGGTCTTCAGTTTAAGGGTACAACCGATACCAGCAGAATCCGTGACTATCTGTTCTCCAGAGGATATGAAAAACAAAAGCAGTGCCAGACCAAAGCTGAATGCTGGCGGTCCTCACAAAATCAGGACGTTGTTTCATTTTACAGTCTGGCTGAGTTAAATATGGTGAGTGTTGAACTCTATCGACGCGGACATAATGAGTAAAACGTCAGAAGATAAAAACAGACATCTGTAGCAAAGTATGGCGGGCCGGGAATGGCCCGCCATAAATCTGTCCGCTATAGCGATTTTGCGTATAGCCTGTGCTCACCGCCTCAGATCGCTATCCCCGTCCAAATCGCTCTTCCGGATAAGGCCTGAGCAGTGGATCAGAAGGCAATATTGGCGCTGATACCGCCGATAAAGGCATCTTTGACTTCACTCACCGCACCCGGTGCTACTACATACTGCAGGTTAGGTCGCAGTGACATCCAGTTCGTCACTTTGGCGTTGTAGTAAACCTCATAGTTGTACTCTGACCCTTCCTGAATCGGCAGATAGGTCGGGCTGTCAAAGCGGCTCTCACCATTAGCCTGATTCTGCTGACGCAGGGAGCGGGTATAGTCGCTGTTCACATGAATGCGTGATGCGCCTACGCCAATCTCATCCTGCGGACGGGCATCAAACGGACCGGTCCAGGTCAAGGCGACAGACTGGTAGTTGTCGGTTTTCGAGGTCTTGTGATCGTTCATCACAGCCTGTACCCGCACGCCCAGACCACGATTCACATCGCCATCCTGCGCGGTCAGCTGCTGTTGTAACAGCAGATAGCCGCCATAGGCGTGAGCCTGATCCTGATAGCCGCCGTTGCGCCAGCTGCCATAAACATCGCCATCCACTGACGAGTAGTAGTAGCCGATGCGGTAGTTACCCGGTAATTTCTCCGGCCCGAACGTCGGTTTCCAGCCCAGTTCGACCGGCACCAGATTGCCTTCAGAGTTGCTGGTATCCAGCCGGAAGCCATCGCCGCGATCGTAGTTGGCGCGGTTCTGGTTGTAGAAACCCACCTGGAAGAACAGCTCAGGCGTCATATTGATTTTTACCCGACCGCCCCACTGCGAGACCGGCCAGTTGAACCAGCGATCGCCGCGCCAGTTACCCGCCTGGCCGCTGCCCAGCGCCAGGTTCTGGAACAGGTTGCCGTCGAAGTTATCGAAGTCCTCGCCCACGGTGACCCGCCCGGCTTTCAGATCAACCACATCGTTGAACAGCCCTTTGCGCAACCAGAACTGCGTCAGCCGCCAGGTCTGACCGCGACCGTACACCTCCTGAACCGATGAGAGCATACCGGTGCGTTTATCCGCCACCTGCTCAGAGAGATTCTGTCCGTCGCGGTTAGTGACGGTCATCTGAAACTCTGCATCCTGCCAGTTCAGCAGTTTTTCCAGATCGAAGTTGGTGCCAAACGTCCACTGATCGCTGTAGCGCATGGTGGTGTTGGTATCTGCGCCGCCACCCAGATTGGCGGCACTTTCCATGGTGTAGTTAACGTCAAACTTAATCCCTTCATCCTGCAGCTGCGTTCGGTAACCGTCCCAGTCACCAAACATCCATTCGGAATCCGGGCTCAGAGCGTCAGCCGCCATAGCGGGCGCGGAGAGAATAGCCAGGATCAGGGTGCCGGTTGCCACACGGCGCAGCGGAAAAGCGTGCTCTGCTTGTCTGTTTTTCATGGTGCGTTTTCTTATGTGAGTGACAGGAAGTGACGCGCAGAGGATAGTGCTGGATAAGCTTCAGTTTTTGTAAATACGTGCGCATAATTTCCTGAAACATCAGTTTATTAACGCATTTGTGATCGGGATCGCTGAATGGTTATTCTGCGGGCAGAATGCGCATTTTTTGACAGGCGTAATCGATAAAGGGGCGCTAGCGCCCCCTGAATCAGCGGCTGGCCTCGTCCAGCTGTGCAATCTGCTCTGGGGTCAGGGTCAGCTGTGTCGCCCCCACCAGGTCGTCGATCTGCTGAAGCGAGGTGGCGCTGACGATCGGCGCGGTAATCCCGGGACGGGCAATCTGCCAGGCGAGTGCGACCTGCGTCGGCGTCACCTGATGCGCCTCGCTGATAGCATCCAGCGCGTCGAGAATCCGCAATCCGCGCGGATTGAGGTATTTCTCTACCACGCCCTGCCCCCGTGCGCTTTTTCCGGCATCAGCCGCATCACGGTATTTGCCACTGAGAAAACCGCTCGCCAGCGAGTAGTAGTTGATGACGCCCAGACCCTGTGCCATGACCACCGGCTCAAGCTCCGATTCATAGGGCTGACGGTCGTAGAGGTTATATTCAGGTTGTAAGGTCTCATAGCGCGCCAGCCCCTGGCTCTCACTCACCTGCAATGCCTCCTCAAGCCGCGCCGCACTGTAGTTAGAGGCTCCGATGGCGCGCACTTTCCCTTCACGGATCAGGCTGTCGAAGGCACTCAGGGTGTCGGCCAGCGGCGTATCCTGGTCGTCGCGATGCGCCTGATAGAGATCGATATAGTCAGTCTGTAACCGGCGCAGTGAATCTTCGACCGCCTGGCGAATATATTGCGGCTTCAGCCCGGTTTTCTCGGGTGACAGCTCCATGCCGACCTTAGTCGCCAGTACGATCTGGTCACGTTTACCGCTTTTTTTCAGCCACTCACCAATAATGGTTTCCGATTCTCCCCCTTTGTTGCCCGGTGCCCAGCGGGAATAGACGTCGGCGGTGTCGATAAACCAGAGTCCTTTCTCCACCAGCGCATCCAGCAGCGAAAAGGAGGTCGGCTGATCTACCGTCCAGCCAAATACATTGCCGCCAAACGTCAGTAACGGCACCGCGATACCACTGTCACCTAACTGCCGGGTTTGATTCTGACTCATCCTCTGCTCCTTATTTGCCTGATAAAGGGTCTTTATTTCAGCATAGCAAAGGGATTTTCATGGCTTAATGACGATTGTGCTGCGATTAATGAAAGAACAGGCATAATTACGCCGTCCTGACAGATATCCTTAATTCCTTCAATTTCTGCCTGTCAGAGGCGACTACACTCTGTCGTTTGCAGGCTCCCCCTTTGATGCCTGCGCCTGGGACTACGTCACTGCTGGAGAGCATCAACAATCATGAGCACCCGACATCCTGTAATGAAAAAAACCCTGATCGTGCTGGCCCTGATCGCCGTGGCCGCTGGCGGCTATTACGTCTGGCAGCGCCCCGCTGAGCCGCAGAGCAGCCAGAGTGGCTCGCCAGCCCCACGCGGTAAGGGTGGCGATGACGGCGCACGCCGTTCGCTGGCACCGGTTCAGGCCGCTACAGCGACGCGCCAGAGCGTGCCGCAATATCTGAGCGGTCTCGGCACCGTCACCGCCGCCAATACCGCCACGGTGCGCAGCCGGGTGAATGGCGATCTGCTGGCGATTCATTTTACCGAAGGTCAGCAGGTCAAAGCGGGCAAGTTGCTGGCGGAAGTCGATCCGCGGCCTTATCAGGTAGCCCTCACCCAGGCACAGGGCCAACTGGCGAAAGATCAGGCGACGCTGGCTAACGCCCGCCGGGACCTGGCACGCTATGAAAAGCTGGCGAAAACATCGCTGGTGTCGCAACAGGATCTGGATACCCAGCGCTCACTGGTCAGCGAAACGCTCGGCACGCTGAAAGCCGATGAGGGCAGTGTCGCCAGTGCGCAGCTTAACCTCACCTACAGTCGGATCACCGCACCCATTGCCGGCCGGGTGGGTCTGAAACAGGTGGATGTCGGCAACTACGTGACCAGCGGCGACACCAACGGCATTGTGATCATCACCCAGACGCAGCCGATCGATGTGGTCTTTACCCTGGCAGAAAACAGCATCACGCCGATTCTGAAAGCGCAGAAAAGCGGTGAGCCACTGCTGGTGGAAGCCTGGGATCGCAGTAACCAGAATCTGATTGCCAGCGGTAAGCTGCTGAGCCTGGACAACCAGATTGATGTCACCACCGGCACCATCAAAATCAAAGCGCGTTTTGACAATCAGGATGACACGCTCTTCCCCAACCAGTTCGTCAATGTGCGCCTCAAGGTCAACACCCTGCAGGATGCGATTGTAATCCCGCCTGCCGCGCTGCAGATGGGCAACGAGGGCCACTTTGTCTGGGTGGTCAACAGCGACAACAAGGTCAGTAAGAAAAGCGTGATGGCCGGGCTGCAGGACAGCCAGAAGGTGGTGGTCAGCGCCGGTCTGGAAGCGGGTGAGCGTGTCGTCACCGACGGTCTGGATCGCCTGACTGAAGGTGCGAAAGTCGAGGTCGTGACCGCCCAGAGCAGTGCACCGGGCAGCAGCCGGGCCACCCTGCCGTCAAAAGGAGAGCGTGAGTAATGCAGGTCATGCCTCCCAATCACAGTGGCGGGCCGTCACGGCAGTTTATTCTGCGTCCGGTTGCCACCACGCTGTTGATGATTGCGATTTTACTGGCCGGGGTGCTGGGTTATCGCTTC
This sequence comes from Pantoea anthophila, assembly GCF_026104315.1. NCBI lineage: Bacteria > Pseudomonadati > Pseudomonadota > Gammaproteobacteria > Enterobacterales > Erwiniaceae > Pantoea > Pantoea anthophila. The sequence continues at coordinate 1,381,495 of NZ_CP110473.1, read as the reverse complement.
CTGCCGGTGTCGGCCCTGCCTGAAGTGGACTATCCGACCATCCAGGTGGTCACGCTCTATCCGGGCGCCAGCCCGGATGTGGTCACCTCTTCCATTACCGCCCCGCTGGAGCGCCAGTTTGGCCAGATGTCCGGCCTGAAACAGATGGCATCACAAAGCGCGGGGGGCGCCTCGGTTGTGACCCTGCAGTTCCAGCTGTCGCTGCCGCTGGATGTGGCGGAGCAGGAGGTGCAGGCCGCCATTAACTCCGCCACCAACCTGCTGCCCAACGATCTGCCTAATCCACCGGTCTACAGCAAAGTGAACCCGGCCGATCCGCCGATTATGACGCTGGCGGTCACCACCAGCAGCATGCCGCTGACGCAGGTTCAGGACATGGTGGAAACGCGGGTGGCGCAGAAGATTTCTCAGGTCAGCGGCGTCGGCCTCGTCACCCTGTCGGGCGGTCAGCGTCCGGCCGTGCGGGTAAAAATGAATGCCCAGGCGCTGGCGGCGCTGGGTCTGACCAGCGAAAGCGTGCGCACCGCAATCAGCAATGCCAACGTCAACTCCGCCAAAGGGAGCCTGGATGGCCCGACCCGCTCAGTCACCCTGTCAGCCAATGACCAGATGAAATCTGCTGAGGATTACCGCCAGCTGATTATCAGCTATAAAAATGGCGCACCGGTGCGGCTTGGCGACGTGGCGACCATCGAACAGGGCGCGGAAAACAGCTGGCTGGGTGCGTGGGCCAACCGCGATGCGGCGATTGTGCTCAACGTTCAGCGTCAGCCCGGAGCCAATATCATCGCCACCGCCGACAGCATTCGCGCCATGCTGCCAGCGCTGACGGCGACGCTGCCAAAATCGGTGGAGGTGAAACTGCTCACCGACCGCACCACCAATATCCGCGCGTCGGTCAGTGACACACAGCATGAGCTGATGCTGGCGATGGCGCTGGTGGTGATGATTATCTACCTCTTTCTGCGCAATGTGCCGGCCACCCTGATCCCGGCAGTCGCCGTGCCGCTGTCGCTGATCGGCACCTTTGCCGCGATGTATTTCCTCGGTTTTTCGATCAACAACCTCACGCTGATGGCGCTGACCATCGCCACCGGCTTTGTGGTCGACGATGCCATCGTGGTGATTGAGAACATCTCACGCTATATCGAGAAAGGAGAAAAGCCGCTCACCGCTGCGCTGAAAGGGGCTGGCGAGATCGGCTTCACCATCATCTCCCTCACCTTCTCGCTGATTGCGGTACTTATCCCGCTGCTGTTTATGGGGGATGTGATTGGCCGCCTGTTCCGCGAATTTGCCGTGACGCTGGCGGTGGCGATTCTGATTTCTGCCGTGGTCTCGCTGACGCTGACGCCGATGATGTGCGCCAGAATGCTGAGCGCAGAGTCGCTGCGTAAACAGAACCGTTTCTCCCGGGCCAGTGAAGCGATGTTTGACCGCATCGTGGCCGTTTACGGTCGCGGCCTGAGCCGGGTGCTGAATCACCCCTGGCTGACGCTGTCGGTGGCGCTGGGCACGCTGGTTCTGACACTGGTGCTCTGGATGATCATCCCCAAAGGCTTCTTCCCGCAGCAGGACAACAGCATTATTCAGGGCACGCTGCAGGCTCCCCAGTCCGTTTCCTACGCCAGCATGGCGCAGCGCACCCGCGACGTCGCCTCGGTCATCATGAAAGATCCGGCGGTGCAGAGCCTGACCTCCTTTGTCGGCGTGGATGGCACCAACGCCTCGCTGAACAGCGCGCGGCTGCAGATCAACCTGAAACCGCTGGATGAGCGCGATGACCGTATTCCTGAAATCGAGCAGCGCCTGCAACAGCAGGTCAGTCAGCTGCCGGGCGTCCAGCTGTGGCTGCAGGCGGTGCAGGATCTCACTATCGATACGCAGGCGAGCCGCACCCCCTATCAGTTCACGCTGCAGTCGGGTTCCCTGTCGTCGCTCAGCACCTGGGTGCCCGCCCTGCTGAACCGTCTCAGAACCCTGCCGCAGCTGCGCGATGTCAGCAGCGACTGGCAGGATCAGGGGCTGGAAGCCTACGTCAATGTCGATCGCGACAGCGCCAGCCGCCTCGGCATCAGCATGGCGGATGTCGATAATGCGCTCTATAACGCCTTCGGCCAGCGGCTGATCTCTACCATCTACACCCAGGCCAATCAGTATCGCGTGGTGCTGGAGCAGGACAATCACGCCACGCCGGGTCTGCAGAGCCTGGACGCGATTCGCCTGAACAGCACCGACGGCGGCAGCGTGCCGCTGAGCGCCATTGCCCGCATCGAACAGCGCCATGCGCCCCTCAGCATCAGCCATCTCGACCAGTTTCCTTCGGCGACCTTCTCTTTTAATGTCGCTGACGGCTACTCGCTGGAAGATGCGGTGAAAGCGGTGTCGCAGGCTGAAGCAGAGCTGGGAATGCCGGCGGAGATGATGACCCAGTTCCAGGGCAGCACCCTGGCGTTCGAAGCGGCGCTGAGCAGCACCGTCTGGCTGATTGTGGCGGCGATTGTCGCGATGTATATCGTGCTGGGTGTGCTCTATGAGAGCTTCATCCACCCCATCACCATCCTCTCCACCTTGCCCACGGCCGGTGTCGGCGCGCTGCTGGCACTGATGCTCAGCGGTAACGAGCTGGATATTGTGGCGATCATCGGCATCATCCTGCTGATCGGTATTGTGAAAAAGAATGCCATCATGATGATCGACTTTGCGCTGGCGGCCGAACGTGAACAGGGAATGAAACCCTATGACGCCATCTATCAGGCCTCACTGCTGCGCTTCCGTCCGATTCTGATGACCACGCTGGCGGCCCTGCTGGGTGCACTGCCGCTGATGCTCAGCACCGGCGTCGGCGCGGAACTGCGTCATCCGCTGGGGATTGCGATGGTCGGCGGCCTGATTCTGAGTCAGGTGCTGACGCTGTTCACCACGCCGGTGATCTACCTGCTGTTTGATCGCCTGGCGCACGCCACCCGCCGCCGCTTCGGCCGCACGGAGGCCGCAGAGTGAAGTTCTTTGCCCTGTTTATTCACCGGCCCGTCGCCACCACCCTGCTGACGCTGGCCATCGCGCTGGCCGGAATTCTGGGGTTCCGGCTGCTGCCGGTTGCCCCGCTGCCGCAGGTCGATTTTCCGGTGATCGTCATCTCCGGCTCGCTGCCGGGGGCCTCACCCGAGATCATGGCGTCGTCGGTCGCCACGCCGCTGGAGCGGTCGCTGGGACGTATCGCGGGCGTCAGTGAAATGACCTCGATGAGCTCGCTGGGCAGTACCCGCATCATTCTGGTGTTCGATTTCGATCGCGACATCAACGGTGCCGCGCGCGACGTGCAGGCTGCGCTCAACGCGGCGCAAAGCCTGCTGCCGACCGGCATGCCCTCACGTCCGACTTACCGCAAAGTGAACCCCTCTGATGCGCCGATTATGATCATGACGCTGACCTCGGATACCTACAATCCGGGCCAGCTCTACGATTATGCCTCGACGCAGCTGGCGCAGAAGCTGTCGCAGATTCAGGGGGTCGGCGACGTTACCGTGGGGGGCAGTTCGCTGCCCGCCGTGCGCGTGGCGCTCAATCCGCAGGCGCTGTTTAATCAGGGTGTCTCGCTGGATGCGGTGCGCACCGCCATTTCCGACGCCAACCAGCGCCGCCCGCAGGGCGCAGTGGATGATTCACAGCAGCGCTGGCAGTTGCGCACCAATGACGCGCTGCAGACCGCCCGCGAGTATCAGCCGCTGATCGTGCATTATAAAAACGGCGCGGCGGTGAAGCTGTCTGATGTGGCGACCGTGGAAGATTCGGTTCAGGACGTACGCAACGCCGGGATGTCACGCGGTAAACCGGCCGTGCTGCTGCTGATCCGCAAAACCCCTGACGCGAATGTCATTGAGACGGTTGACCGCATCCGTGCCGAGATGCCGCTGCTGCATGAGGTGATCCCGGCCGCCATCGACCTGCAGATTGCCCAGGATCGCTCCCCTACCATCCGCGCCTCGCTGCATGAAGTGGAGCAGTCGCTGTTAATCGCCGTCGGGCTGGTGATTCTGGTGGTGTTCGTGTTCCTGCGCTCCGGGCGCGCCACGCTGATCCCCGCCATCGCCGTGCCGGTCTCGCTGATTGGCACCTTCGCGGCCATGTACCTGTGCGGCTTCAGCCTCAACAACCTGTCGCTGATGGCGCTGACCATTGCCACCGGCTTTGTGGTGGACGATGCGATCGTGGTGCTGGAGAACATCGCCCGCCATGTGGAAGCGGGTATGAAACCGCTGGCCGCCGCGCTGAAGGGCGTGCGCGAAGTGGGCTTTACCGTGCTGTCGATGAGCCTGTCGCTGATTGCGGTTTTCCTGCCGCTGCTGATGATCGGCGGGCTGATTGGCCGTTTCTTCTCGGAATTTGCCATTACCCTGTCGGTGGCGATCGCCATCTCGCTGGTTATTTCGATCACCCTGACGCCGATGATGTGCGCGTATCTGCTGAAGCCTCACGCGCCACGCAGCCAGCCGCGCCGGCGCGGTGCAGGTCGGCTGCTGATGGCGATTCAGCAGGGCTATGGCCGATCGTTAAGCGTGGTGCTGAATCATGCGCGCTGGGTGCTGCTGCTCTTTTTCGCCACGATTGCCCTGACCGGCTGGCTGTTTGTCTCTATCCCGAAAACCTTTATGCCGGAACAGGATACCGGGCGACTCGCCGGGTTTATCTCCGCGGACCAGAGCATCTCGTTTCAGGCGATGCGCAGTAAGCTGCAGGATTTCATGGAGATCGTCGGAGCCGACCCGGCGGTAGACAGCGTGGTGGGCTTTACCGGTGGCATGCGCACCAACAGCGGCTCCATGTTTATCTCCCTGAAACCGCTCTCTGAGCGGAAAGAGAACGCGCAGGCGGTTATCGCCCGGCTGCGCGACAAGCTGGCGAAAGAGCCGGGTGCCAGCCTCTATCTGAATGCGGTGCAGGATCTGCGCGTCGGCGGCCGGGAGTCGAACGCCGGATACCAGTATTCGCTGCTGTCGGACGATCTCAATGCGCTGCGCACCTGGGAGCCGAAAATCCGTCAGGCGTTCTCTGCCCTGCCGCAGCTGGCGGATGTGAACTCCGATCAGCAGGATAAAGGCAGCGAGATGGCGCTGACCTACGATCGAGAAAGCATGGCCCGTCTGGGCATCGATGTCTCCGGAGCCAATGCGCTGTTAAATAACGCCTTTGGTCAGCGGCAGATCTCCACCATCTACCAGCCGCTTAACCAGTACAAAGTGGTGATGGAGGTGGATCCGCGCTATACCCAGGATATCAGTGCCCTGTCACAGATGTTTGTGATAAACAGCGAAGGCAAAGCGATTCCGCTGTCGTGGTTCGCCCACTGGCAGCCCGCCAATGCCCCACTGTCGGTGAACCATGAAGGGCTGTCGGCTGCCTCGACCATCTCGTTCAATCTGCCGGAAGGGGTTTCGCTGTCACAGGCCTCTGACGCGATTGAGCGCACCATGACCGCGCTGGGCGTGCCTTCCAGCGTACGCGGCAGCTTTGCCGGCACGGCGCAGGTGTTTCAGCAGTCGCAAAGCAGCCAGCTGTGGCTGATGCTGGCGGCGATTGCCGCGGTCTATATCGTGCTGGGGATCCTCTATGAGAGCTATGTGCATCCGCTGACGATCCTTTCCACACTGCCTTCGGCGGGCGTGGGCGCGCTGCTGGCGCTGGAACTGTTTGATACCCCCTTCAGCCTGATTGCCCTGATTGGTATCCTGCTGCTGATCGGTATCGTGAAAAAGAACGCCATCATGATGGTCGATTTTGCGCTGGAAGCTGAGCGCAACGGCCAGCTCAGCGCACGGGATGCCATTTTCCAGGCGTGTCTGCTGCGCTTCCGGCCGATCATGATGACCACACTGGCGGCGCTGTTTGGCGCGCTGCCGCTGGTGTTATCCAGTGGCGACGGGGCGGAACTGCGTCAGCCGCTGGGGATTACCATTGCAGGGGGTCTGGTGATGAGTCAGTTACTGACGCTCTACACCACGCCGGTGATCTACCTGATGATGGATAAGCTGCGGCGCAGAAAGCGGTCGCGGTCAGCCGCACCGCAGACGTAACGCCTGAGGCTGCAGCAGGCCACCGGGCAGATCGGCTGAATCGGGGGAAGGGATGAGTACGCAAAGCACTAACGTCCGCTGGCAGTTGTGGATTGTCGCCATCGGCTTTTTTATGCAGACGCTGGACACCACCATCGTGAATACGGCTATTCCGGCGATGGCGCACGATCTGGGCGTCAGCCCGCTGCACATGCATGCGGTGATCGTCTATTACGTCCTCACCGTGGCGGTGATGCTGCCGGTCAGCGGCTGGCTGGCGGATCGCTTTGGCGTGCGCAACATCTTCTTCAGCGCGATCCTGCTGTTCAGTCTGGGATCGCTGCTGTGTGCCCTCTCCGGCACGCTGGATCAGCTGGTGCTGGCGCGGGTGGTTCAGGGGATTGGTGGTGCCATGATGGTGCCGGTGGGGCGACTGACGGTGATGAAAATCGTTCCACGTGAGCAGTATATGTCCGCCATGACCTTTGTCACCCTGCCCGGCCAGATTGGCCCGCTGCTGGGCCCGGCGCTGGGCGGGGTGCTGGTCGAATACGCCAGCTGGCACTGGATCTTCCTGATTAATATCCCGGTCGGCATCGCCGGCGCGATTGCCACCCTGATGCTGATGCCCAACTACAGCATGCAGACCCGCCGCTTCGATTTTGCCGGTTTTTTTCTGCTGGCCGCCGGTATGGCGACCCTGACGCTGGCGCTGGACGGTCAGCGCAGCAGCGGCGGCTCCGCCCTGCTGCTGGGTGCGATGATCCTCGCGGGCCTGTTCTCGCTGCTGTTCTACCTGATGCACGCGCGCGGCAATGATAACGCGCTGTTCAGCCTGAAGCTGTTTGATAACCGCCTCTACGCTATCGGCCTGCTGGGCAGTTTTACCGGCCGTATCGGCAGCGGCATGCTGCCCTTTATGACGCCCATCTTCCTGCAGCTCGGCATGGGCTACAGCCCGTTCCACGCCGGTCTGATGATGATCCCGATGGTGCTGGGCAACATGGGGATGAAGCGTATTGTGGTGCGCATCGTTAATCGCTATGGCTACCGCAACGTGCTGGTGATGTCGACCGTGGCGCTGGCGCTGGTGGTGCTGCTGTTTCCGCTGGTGGCGATCCTGGGCTGGGTCTGGCTGCTGCCGCTGGTGCTGTTTCTTCAGGGCATGGTCAATGCCATTCGCTTCTCCTCGATGAACACGCTGACGCTGAAAGAACTACCGGACACGCTGGCGTCGAGCGGAAACAGCCTGCTGTCGATGATTATGCAGCTGTCGATGAGTATTGGCGTCACCGTCGCCGGGCTGCTGCTGGGCGCCTTTGCTCAGGAGGGCGCAGCCAACAGCGCAGCAGAACATCAGATGTTTATTTACACCTACCTGTGCATGTCACTGATTATTATCCTGCCCGCGCTGATCTTCTGGCGCGTTCCGCCGCAGGTGAGTAGCAACGTCGATTTGCGACGCCGGAGAAAACAATGAGAGTTAACCTGCGCCTGGGTATCGGGGCCAAACTGTTTATGGCGATTTTCGCCACCTGCATGCTGGTACTGATTACCATGCACTGGGGAGTCCGCCTCAGCTTTGAGCATGGCTTTGTCGACTATATCAAGCGCGGCAATCAGCAGCGCCTGAGCCTGCTCGGCGATGCGCTGGCCGATCAGTATGAGCAGCACGGCAACTGGGATTTCCTGCGCCACAACGACCGCCTGGTGTTCACCATGCTGCGTTCGCTGGAGCAGAATCCGGGCAACAGTCAGCTGCCGCCGCATGGCTGGCGCACCCAGTTCTGGATCCTCGACCAGCAGTACAGGGTGCTGGTCGGGCCGCCCACGCCGGTGCCGCCCGAGGGCACGCGACGCAACATCACCACCAGCAACGGTAAGGTGGTCGGCTGGGTTATCGGCTCCCCGCCGGAGCGGCTGACGCGCAGCACCGACATTAACTTCGATCAGCAGCAGCGCCGCACCAGCTGGATTATCGTTGGCCTCTCGACGCTGCTGGCGGCGCTGGCCACCTGGCTGATGGCGCGCGGGCTGCTGGCCCCGGTCAAACGGCTGGTCGACGGCACCCATCATCTGGCTGCGGGCAACTTTGCCACCCGCGTCGAAGTCAGCAGCCGGGACGAACTGGGCCAGCTGGCCGGTGACTTTAACCTTCTTGCCAGCTCGCTGGAGAAAAACGAAAGCATGCGCCGCGCCTTTATGGCGGATATCTCCCATGAGTTACGCACGCCGCTGGCTATTCTGCGCGGTGAACTGGAAGCGATGCAGGATGGCGTGCGCAAACTGACGCCGGAAGCGATCGCTTCGCTGCAGAGTGAAGTGGTGGTGCTGACCAAGCTGGTGGATGACCTGCATCAGCTGTCGCTGTCGGATGAGGGTGCCCTGGCCTACCGCAAACAGGCGACCGACCTGGTGCAGCTGCTGGAAGTCACGGCGGGCAGCTTTGCCGAACGCTACCGCGCACATGGCCTGACGTTAAAGCTGAACCTGCCCGATGATGCTCCCTTCTTCGGCGATCCCGATCGCCTGATGCAGCTCTTCACTAACCTGCTGGAGAACAGCCTGCGCTACACCGACAGTGGTGGCCGGGTTGAGGTGACGCTGAAGTATCAGGCTCCGCACTGGCGGGTAGAGTTTGATGACAGCGCGCCGGGCGTGGATCGGGAACATCAGGCGCAGATTTTTGAACGCTTCTTCCGCACCGAAGGCTCCCGTAATCGGGCCAGCGGCGGATCGGGACTCGGCCTCGCCATCTGTAAGAACATTGCAGACGCGCACGGCGGTGATATCTCTGCGTCGCACTCTGATTTAGGTGGACTGAAAATCGCGCTACACTTGCGCTATGTTCCCCTTGCGTAGACGCTTATGAGCCTGGAAAACCACGACCCGCTGATTCTGGTGGTCGAAGATGAGCCCAAACTGGCGCAGCTGATGATCGACTATCTGCACGCCTCCAATTACCGCACCCATCACATCGCCGACGGCAACGGCGTGCTGGATTATGTACGCCAGACCCCACCCGACCTGATGCTGCTGGACCTGATGCTGCCGGGCACCGACGGTTTAACGCTGTGCCGGGAAATCCGCCGGCATTCGGAACTGCCGATTATTATGGTCACCGCCCGCACCGAGGAGATCGATCGGCTGCTGGGGCTGGAGCTGGGTGCCGATGACTACATCTGCAAACCCTTCAGCCCGCGGGAAGTTGTCGCGCGGGTTAAGACCATTCTGCGCCGGGTAAAACGTTCGGCGGAAGAGCCGCAGAGCAGTTCGCTGCTCAGAGTCGATGAGAGCCGCTTCTCGGCCAGCTGGCGTGATAAGCCGCTCGATTTAACCCCGGCCGAGTTTCGTCTGCTGAAAACCCTGTCGCTGGAACCGGGCAAGGTCTTTTCGCGCGAGCAACTGCTCAACCATCTCTATGATGATTACCGCGTGGTAACCGATCGCACCATCGACAGCCATATCAAGAATCTGCGGCGCAAGCTGGAGAATCTCGACAGCGAGCAACCCTTTATCCGTGCCGTCTACGGCATGGGCTATCGCTGGGAAGCGGATGCCTGTCATTTGATCTAGTTTGATCCCGATCAATTTACTTCCCTTTTCTCACTGCCTACAATTCCGCACCTTTTGCAGGGCTTCACGGCCCTGCCGCTGCCGCCTCTGGCGGCATACTGACCTGACATCAGTGAGAATCCCATGAAACCTGAACTGCTCTCCCCCGCCGGGACGCTGAAAAACATGCGTTACGCCTTCGCCTATGGTGCCGATGCCGTCTATGCCGGCCAGCCGCGCTACAGCCTGCGGGTGCGTAATAATGAATTTACCCACGAAAATCTCGCGCTGGGCATCAACGAAGCGCACGCGCTGGGCAAAAAATTCTATGTAGTGGTCAACATCGCGCCGCACAACGCCAAGCTGAAAACCTTTATTCGTGACTTAACGCCGGTGGTGGCGATGCAGCCTGATGCGCTGATTATGTCCGATCCGGGTCTGATTATGCTGGTGCGTGAGGCCTTCCCGGCGATGCCGATCCACCTCTCAGTGCAGGCCAATGCGGTCAACTGGGCCACGGTGAAGTTCTGGCAGCAGATGGGGCTGAGCCGGGTAATTCTGTCGCGCGAGCTGTCGCTGGAGGAGATCGCCGAAATCCGTCAGCAGGTGCCGGAGATAGAGCTGGAAGTCTTTGTTCATGGTGCGCTCTGTATGGCCTATTCCGGTCGCTGCCTGCTCTCCGGCTATATGAACAAACGCGATCCGAACCAGGGCACCTGCACCAACGCCTGCCGCTGGGAATACAAAGTGGCGGAAGGCCAGCAGGATGAGGTGGGCAACATTGTCGGCATCCACCAGCCGGTGACGGTGCAGGAGGTGACGCCAGCGCTGGGCATCGGTCAGCCGACCGACAAGGTGTTCCTGCTGGAAGAGAAGATGAAACCTGGCGAAGTGATGAGCGCGTTCGAAGATGAGCACGGCACCTATATCATGAACTCGCGGGATCTGCGTGCGGTGGCACATGTGGAGCGGCTCAGCGAGATGGGCGTCCATTCGCTGAAGATTGAGGGGCGCACCAAGTCCTACTACTACTGCGCGCGCACCGCCCAGGTGTATCGCCGCGCGATTGACGATGCCGCCGCGGGAAAACCCTTTGATGCGTCACTGCTGCTCACCCTGGAGGGTCTGGCACATCGTGGCTATACCGAAGGCTTTCTGCGTCGTCACACTCACGACAGCTACCAGAACTATGAGCAGGGCTTTTCCGTCTCCGATCGTCAGCAGTTTGTGGGCGAGTTTACCGGCGAACGCCGGGGCGAATGGGCCGAAGTGGCGGTAAAAAATAAGTTCATGCTGCACGACAGCGTGGAGATCATGACGCCCGACGGCAACCTGCAGTGCCAGCTTGATGCGCTGCAGGACAGCCGTGGCGAACCGACCGGCGTGGCACCGGGCGACGGTCATCGCGTCTGGCTGCGGGTGCCTGAGGCGGTGGATCTGCACTTTGCGCTGCTGCTGCGTAACTTCGATCACGGCGAAGATACCCGGGCCCCTCATAATCGTTTACCAACGGAAACAAATTGATGAAATCAGAACAGGATCACAGACCCCTGCGCCGGGCTGCTTTATAGTCCCGCCTGCTGCTAACGAGTAACAACAAACGGCAGATTTACCAGGAACCACCTCATTTACCCGCCCGGCTCCCCCGTGCGGGTTTTCTTTTTTCATGCTTTCGCCAATAATCTGGTGCTGGAAGCTGTGTTATACCTTCCCCCTCCTACTCTGTAGATCATCAAGGAACGCACAATGGACAATAAACCGCTTACGCTGCTCATCCTGAATGGGAAAGGCGCCGGTAATGACGATCTGCGCGATGCTATCACGACCCTGCGGGAAGAAGGCTTTGAGATTGCGGTGCGCGTCACCTTTGAGAAAGGCGACGGCGATCGCTATGTCAAAGAGGCGATTACGCTGCGGGCTGCTACCGTCGTTGCCGGTGGCGGCGATGGCACCATCAACGAAGTTGCGACGGCGCTGGCGGCTTCGGAAGCGGAACATCGCCCGGTGCTGGGCATTCTGCCGCTGGGCACCGCCAACGACTTTGCCACCAGCGTCGGCATCCCGGAAGAGATGGAGCCGGCACTGCGGCTGGCGATTCAGGGCAAAGCGAGTGCCATCGATCTGGCCCGGGTCAACCAGAGTCACTACTTCATTAATATGGCGACTGGCGGCTTCGGCACCCGGATCACCACAGAAACCCCGGAAAAGCTGAAATCGGCGCTGGGGGGTGTCTCCTACTTTATTCACGGCCTGATGCGCATGGACACGCTGAAACCCGACACCTGTGAGATCAGCGGTCCCGATTTTGCCTGGCAGGGTGATGCGCTGGTGATCGGCATCGGAAACGGGCGTCAGGCAGGCGGCGGACAGCGACTGTGTCCCTCTGCCCTGATTGACGACGGGCGGCTTGATGTCAGCATCGTCACCGCGCAGGAGCTGCTGCCGACCCTGTTCCATTCCCTGACCGGCGATGATGACAATCCCGGCATCGTCACCACGCAGCTGGAATCACTGACGATACGATCGCCTCATGAGATGACCTTTAACCTGGATGGTGAACCGCTCTCCGGACGCGAATTTGTGATTGAGGTAATGGCAGGCGCGCTGAGCTGCCGTCTGCCTCCGCAGTGTGCCTTACTCTCCTGATGCTGAGGGGGCAGCGCCCCCTTTTTGTTTCTCCCTCCCCTCCTGATGTTACCTTTATTAACATACACCCCTGTTTTCTCACGCTTTTTCTGGCGATAAAAACAGCATGTGACTGGCTTCACAACTCTGTCCTTTTAACTTGTATGGTAGTATTAATGCGCGTACGTTTTCATCATCGAAGGCTGACTCAAGGCAAACAGGATGAAGATTGTAAAGGCAGAAGTATTTGTAACCTGCGCAGGCAGAAACTTTGTCACCGTCAAAATCACCACCGATCAGGGTCTGACCGGCATTGGTGATGCAACCCTCAATGGCCGGGAACTGCCGGTCGCCTCCTACCTGAAAGATCACGTCTGCCCGCAGCTGATCGGCCGCGATGCGCATCAGATCGAAGACATCTGGCAATACTTCTACAAAGGGGCCTACTGGCGTCGTGGCCCGGTCACCATGTCTGCGATCTCGGCGGTCGATATGGCGCTGTGGGATATCAAAGGCAAAGCGGCCAACATGCCGGTTTATCAGCTGCTGGGCGGCGCCTCCCGCACGGGCGTGATGGTCTATTGCCACACCACCGGTCACTCCATTGATGAAGTGATGGATGACTACGCGAAGCACAAAGAGCTGGGCTTTAAGGCGATTCGCGCCCAGTGCGGCGTTCCGGGCATGAAGACCACCTACGGCATGGCGAAAGGGAAAGGACTGGCCTATGAACCGGCGACCAAAGGCAACTGGCCGGAAGAGCAGCTCTGGTCAACGGAAAAATACCTCGATTTCACCCCGAAACTGTTCGCCGCGATCCGCGATAAGTTCGGTTTCGATGAGCATCTGCTGCATGACATGCATCATCGTCTGACGCCGATTGAAGCGGCGCGCTTTGGCAAAAGCGTGGAAGATTATCGTCTGTTCTGGATGGAGGATCCGACGCCGGCTGAGAATCAGGAATGCTTCCGCCTGATTCGCCAGCACACCGTCACACCGATTGCGGTGGGCGAAGTGTTCAACAGCATCTGGGATTGTAAGCAGCTGATTGAAGAGCAGCTGATCGACTATATCCGCACGACCATTACCCACGCGGGCGGCATTACCGGCATGCGACGCATCGCTGATTTTGCGTCGCTCTATCAGGTGCGCACCGGCTCACACGGCCCCTCTGACCTCTCCCCAATCTGCATGGCCGCGGCGCTGCACTTCGACCTCTGGGTGCCCAATTTCGGCGTGCAGGAGTATATGGGCTTCTCTGAGCAGATGATGGAGCTGTTTGACGCCAGCTGGACTTTTGACCAGGGCTATATGCATCCTGGCGACAAGCCGGGCCTCGGCATCGACTTCAACGAAAAACTGGCGGCGAAATATCCCTATGAACCCGCCTATCTGCCGGTCGCCCGTCTTGAAGATGGCACCCTCTGGAACTGGTAAGGAGACCGTTATGAAAAGCGTTGTAATTGAAGAGCCGGGCAGGCTGGTCGTCGCTGAACGTCCCCTGCCGCAGCCTGCGCCAGGGGAAGTCCGGGTGAAGGTGGCCTATGCCAGCATCTGCGGCTCAGATGTGCATATCTGGCACGGCCATAATCCCTTTGCGAAATATCCACGGGTGATTGGTCATGAATTTTTCGGCGTGATCGATGCGGTCGGTGACGGTGTTGATACTGGCCGACTGGGTGAACGCGTTGCCGTCGATCCGGTGGTGAGCTGCGGCAGCTGCTATCCCTGCTCGGTGGGCCGCCCCAACGTCTGCACCACGCTGCAGGTGACGGGCGTGCATCGTGACGGCGGTTTCAGTGAGTATGCGCTGACACCGGCAAACAATGCCTGGCGCCTGCCGGACACCATTCCCGACCAGCTCGCCAGTCTGGTCGAGCCGTTTACCATCGCGGCCAATATCACGGCCTTTCTCAGGCCGCAGCCGGACGACGTGGCACTGATTTATGGTGCTGGCCCGATGGGACTGACCGCGATTCAGGTGCTGAAAGGCGTCTATAAGGTGAAAAAGGTGATGGTGGTGGATCGGCTGCCGGAACGTCTGGCGCTGGCTGAACAGAGTGGTGCCGACCAGCTGTTCGACAACAGCGCGATCCCGCTGGCAGCGCAGCTGGAGGGCGTGCAGCCCACGCTGATTATTGATGCGGCCTGCCATCCCGCCATTCTGGCGGAAGCCGTCGCCCTCGCCTCACCGGCGGCGCGTATCGGCCTGCTCGGCTTCTCCGGTGAACCCTGCAGCCTGACCCAGCAGAGCCTGACCAGTAAAGAGCTGTCGCTGTTTACCTCACGTCTGAACAGCAACCGCTTTCCGCAGGTGATCGACTGGATAGAAAAAGGGTTAATCCAGCCAGAAAAACTGGTCACACACACTTTCCCCCTGCAGGAGATTGAGCGCGCGATGACCCTGTTCGAAAAAGATCCGCGCACCTGCTGCAAAGTGATCCTGCAGATGGGGTAATGCGTTGCTGAACACCAGGTGTCCTGAGCCAGCGTTCGCGCTGGCACACTTAAAAAGAGAAAACAGATCACGGAGTTTTTATGTTCAAGAATCTGCGCTGGACCCTCGTTTTACTGCTGTTTCTGGTTTACATGATCAATTACCTCGATCGTGTCGCGCTCTCCCTGACGGTTCCGCTGGTTGAAAAAGATCTGGCGATCAATGCAGAGCAGTTCGGCATGATTTTCGGCAGCTTTTTCTTTGGCTATGCCCTGTTCAACTTTGTCGGCGGCCTCGCCACCGACCGCTTTGGCCCTAAGATCGTGCTGGCCGTAGCGGTGGCCGCGTGGTCCATCTTCTGCGGTATGACCGCGCTCGCCACCGGCTTCTGGTCGCTGCTGATCCTGCGCGTGCTGTTCGGCATGGCAGAAGGCCCCATCTGCTCCTCGGCTAACAAAGCGATTAACGGCTGGTTCCCGAAAAAACAGGCCGCAACGGCCATGGGCTTACTGAGTGCCGGGTCGCCGCTGGGCGGTGCCGTCGCCGGTCCGATTATTGGCTATCTGGCCCTGGCTTACGGCTGGCGTCCGGCGTTTGTGATTGTCTGCTGCATCGGGCTGGTCTGGATGACATTCTGGCTCTTCTTCGCGGCGGACAATCCGGCGAAGAGCAAACGCGTCACTGAAGAAGAGCGGCTGCTGATCGAACGCCTCAAGGCGACCAGCCCGAACGATGAGGTTGACCTGTCAGAAACGGCCCATCCGTTTGGTTACTACCTGCGCCAGCCGATTATCCTGGTCACGGCATTTGCCTTCTTCTGCTACAACTACATCCTGTTCTTCTTCCTGAGCTGGTTCCCGGCCTATCTGGTGCAGGCACACGGCCTGGATATTAAATCGATGAGTATCACCACCATGATCCCGTGGATCGTCGGTTTCGTCGGCCTGGCACTGGGCGGCTGGATCCCCGATAAAATCTTTAACATCACCGGCAAGCTGTTGTTGTCACGCAAAATTGTGCTGGTGGTCTCACTGCTGGCCGCGGCAATTTGCGTGGCGCTGGCGGGTACGATAAAAGAGGTCGTGCCTGCCGTGATTATGATGTCGGTATCGATTTTCTTTCTCTACATCACCGGCGCGATCTACTGGGCCATCATTCAGGATGTGGTACATAAGAGTCGCATCGGCAGCATCAGCGGCTTCATCCATCTGACAGGCAGCCTCTCCGGCATCATCGGGCCGATTGTCACCGGCTTTATTGTTCAGCACACCGGCAAATTCGACAGCGCCTTCGTGCTGGCCGGTTGTGTCGCCGCGCTGGGCGCCTTCCTGGTCTTGTTTGTGATTCGCAGTCCGAAAACCCAGGACAAACCGGTTTCGGTCTGAGTGTTGTTCCGCTAACAGAACGCTGACTGGGGCGCTGAGCGCCCCGCTTTTCAAAAGGACGGATTATGTTACAGATTGATCGCCTGCCTGCTGAGGTTAAACGCCCCTCCTACGACCGCAGCAAACTGAAGACCCGCATGGTACACATCGGTTTTGGTGCCTTTCACCGCGCACATCAGGCGATGTGCAGCGACAGGCTGGCCGAAGAACAGGGCAGCGACTGGGGCTACTGTGAGGTCAATCTCATGAACAGCACCGGACTGATTACGGCGCTGCGCCAGCAGGACCTGCTCTACACCCTCACTGAGCTGGCGGATGGTTCTCAGCAGACCCGGGTGATCGGCGTCATCACCAGCGCCCTGAAGGGCGACAAAGACGGTATTGAAGCTGTGATCAACGCCATGAGCCAGCCGGATATCGCCATCGTCTCCATGACCGTGACCGAAAAGGGTTACTGCCATCTGCCCGCCAGCGGCAATTTAAACAGCAATCATCCTGATATCGTCCATGACCTGCAGAATCCGCAAGCCCCCCGCACGGTGCCCGGTGTCATTCTGGCGGCGATCCGCCGTCGCCGCGAGCTGGGATTACCGCCCTTCACCGTGATGTCCTGTGACAACATGCCGGAAAATGGGCATGTGACCCGCAATGTAGTGACCCAGCTGGCGGAGCGTCAGGATCCTGCGCTGGCAGAGTACATTCAGCAGCACATCACCTTCCCCTCCACCATGGTGGACCGCATCGTTCCGGCCATGACCGACACCGCACTGGCCGCGCTGCACAAGCGTCTGGGATGTGAAGATCCGGTCGCGATTGAAGCAGAACCCTTCTTTCAGTGGGTGATAGAAGATAACTTCGTTAATGGTCGCCCGGCGTGGGAGAAAGCGGGTGCGGAACTGGTCAGTGATGTACTGCCCTATGAAGAGATGAAACTGCGCATGCTGAATGGCAGTCACTCTTTCCTGGCCTACCTCGGCTTTCTGGCGGGGTATGAGTACATCAGCGACTGTGTGGCCGATCCCCATTTCCGCGCCGCCGCCCGTTCACTGATGATTGATGAACAGGCCCCGACGCTGCGCACCCAGGGCGTGGATCTCAATGCCTATGCCGATTCGCTGATCGCCCGCTATGAAAACCGTGCGATTAAACATCGCACAGGGCAGATCGCCACCGACGGTACACAAAAACTGCCGCAGCGCCTGCTCGACAGTCTGCGCTGGCACCTGCAGCGTGGCAGCCGCTGCGACCTGCTGCTGCTTGGCGTCGCGGGCTGGATGCGCTATGTGGGCGGCGTTGATGAACAGGGCCAGCCGATTGAGATCCGTGATCCGATGCAGAAAAAACTGGCGGAGTGCGTTGCCGCCAGCGAAGAGGGTGAAGCGCGCGTGCGGGCGCTGCTCGCCCTCCGCGAAGTGTTTGGCGATGATTTGCTGCAGAACGACGACGTGGTCGCCCGACTGACGGCCTGGTATCAGCAACTGACCACCGAGGGCGCGCGTGCCACTGTGCATCAGTGCCTGAATCGCGGCTGAAGGCGGGACAATAAAGCGCTGGCGCAGACGCAGCGTGCTGATTAGACTGACACTTTGCCAACGCGCTGGCGTCTGCCAGCCGTAATAGGGATATTGCTGCATGTCGAGCGCCTATACCATTACCACCAGCGAACCGGTCAATCAGCAGATTTACCGTTATCTGCGCAAAGATATTGTCACCTGCGCGATTCAGCCAGGTTCGCTGCTCTCTGAGAAAGAGGTCTCCGCACGCTTCAGCGTTTCACGTCAGCCGGTGCGCGAAGCGTTTATCAAGCTGGCGGAAGCCGGACTGGTACAGGTATTGCCGCAGCGCGGCACGTTCGTGCGTAAAATCTCCGCTAAGCGGGTCGCGGATGGCCGCTTTATCCGTGAGGCGGTGGAAGTGTCGGTGGTTCGTCGTGCCGCGCTGGAAATTGGTGATTCGGCGCTGATGACGCTGGAGCACAATCTGCAACTGCAGCGGATGGCGGCGGAGCGGCATGACAGCCAGGCGTTCCTCACGCTTGACGATGAGTTTCATCGTCTGATCGCGGAAAGCATTGACTGCAAGCTGGCCTGGGAAACGGTCGAGAATATCAAAGCGACGATGGATCGGGTGCGCTTCCTGACGCTGAGTGAAGTCTCACCGCCGGAAAAGGTCATTGAGCAGCATGAAGAGATTTATGCCGCCCTGAAACAGCATGATGCCGATGCCGCCGAAGCGGCCATGCGTCATCACCTGCAGGAGATGATCTTCTCCATCACCCCGATTGCTGAGCGCAACAGCGCCTGGTTTGAAGCCCCCTGAATCCCTCCCGAGGGTTCCCGCCTCGCCTGATTATCCGGGCGAGACGGGCAGTCTCTCTTACCACCATTGATGAAAATGGTGAACCGGCCCGATGCCCTTCCCGACCTCCAGCGAATCCGCCTGCATCAGCGCCTGCTGCAGCCAGTTTTTCGCTTCCTCAATCGTCGTCTCCCATCCGTCATGACGCGGACGCAATGCGGCCAGTGCCGCCGACAGCGTGCAGCCGGTGCCATGCGTATGACGGGTCTTCACGCGCGTTGTACTGAACCGCTGCTCTGCCGATGGTGTAATCAGCCAGTCGGGACTCTCCGCTGCCGTAAGATGCCCTCCTTTCATCAGCACGGCCTGACAGCCCAGCGCCAGCAACGCCCGCCCCTGTTCGCGCATCTCCGTCTCATCGGTGGCAATGGCGCAACCCAGCAGGGCCGCCGCCTCTGGCAGGTTCGGAGTGATCAGCGAAACCTGCGGCAGCAACCGCTCACGAACGCTGGCGACGGCGTCCGGTGAGAGCAGCGCATCACCACTTTTCGCCACCATCACGGTATCCAGCACCACAAAAGGGATCGCCGCCTGCTTCAGCCGCGCCGCCACCTGCTCCACGATAGCCGTTTCTGACAGCATGCCGATTTTCGCGCTGTCGATACGCACGTCATTCAGCACAGAATCGAGCTGGGCGGCGACAAAGTCCGGTTCGATGCGATAAACAGCCTGCACGCCCTGCGTATTTTGTGCCACCAGCGCGGTGATGACGCTGGTGCCATAAGCGCCCAGCGCCGAGAACGTTTTCAGATCGGCCTGGATCCCTGCGCCACCGCTGGGATCGGTGCCGGCAATGGTCAGGGCATTAATGCGTTTCATGATTGCCCTCCAGGGTCCAGAGTGCATCCAGAAACGCCGTGGCAAAGCTGCCCGGCCCAGTCGCCTGCCCCGCAGCCTTTTCACCGGCAGTCGCCATCACCTGACAGGCCGCGGCAATATTCAGCAGGCCATCGCCGGGCAGTGCGCTGAACCCGGCCACGACCGCCGAAAGCGCACAGCCGGTTCCCACAACCCGCGTCAGCATGGGAGAGCCGCCACGAATGGCAAAAGTGCGCTGACCATCAGTTGCGTAGTCCACTTCACCGGTGACGATGACCCGCGTGTTCCACTCTTTCGCCAGCTGCCGCGCCGCGTCGAGCGCCGCATCTGCCGGGTGCAGCGTATCCACGCCGCGTCCGCCACTGGCCTGCTGCGCCAGCGCCAGAATCTCTGACGCATTGCCGCGTATCACCGCCGGTTGCTGACTTAATAATTGCTGGCAGAAGTCGCTGCGCAGCGTCAGGGCACCGACAGCGACCGGATCGAGCGTCCAGGGCGTGCCCGCCTCCCGCGCCGCGCTAACCGCTGCCTGCATCGCCCGCTGACGCTCGGGCGTCAGCGTCCCGACGTTAATCAGCAGGGCATCCGCAAAGCCGCTGAACTGTGCCGCTTCGTCAGCATCGATCACCATCGCGGGTGACGCATTGAGTGCCAGCAGGACGTTGGCGGTAAAGTTCTGCACCACGTCATTCGTCATGCAGTGCACCAGCGGTGACTGACGGCGAAAGGTGTGCAGAAGGGGCGCGAACTGCGCGGCAGAAAGGTGTTGAGATGGCTGTATCATCGTAGCTCCCAACCGGCGGACAAGAAGGCGAATGCGGTCAGGCATCAGACTTCCCTACGCTGGCATTATCCAGATCAGGTAATACGGGTATTTCTCAGCCTTCACAAAGAAGGGCACCCCGAGTCGAATTACGGTTTGCAGCATAGGCAAGCCGTTCTCTGAAAGCAAGCAACAGCCGCCAGCGAAATGACCGGAACGGAACCTTACGCATGATCCCGATCAACGTTCCATAGTGCAAAAAAAGGCTTAATGCTGCGGGCCTCAGGGATACCTCTTAAGAGGTACTCCTGCTGTCAGGCCTGATGGGTACTGGCCATCGCTCAGACTCTGACCATTTCATAATAATTAACCTGCGCGAAACACCGTTGTAAAAAAACACCTTATTTCATGGAGTTATCGACTCCTGAAGCGGAACTTCATACTACTCAGGATGTATGATGCGATTGTCAGCGCTTATTCCTCACCGCCATCGATGGCAGGATGTTCAAATCGAACGCCAGGGCGCCATCGCCCCTAATGGCCGACATTACCTTTCCACCTATATCTCGGCCCGTTGTGCGGGCTGCGGCGAAACTATCCATCGTGTTTATTACCGGGACATCAGTGACCAGCAGGCGCGTCGCTGGTTAGGCTGACAGCCCGCCCGACGGCCTGTTCCAAAGCAGGGATGAGTTAACAGTTAGTTAGCGATTTGTTAGTCTGGTAACTATCCATGGTTTACCCAGACGCCTCTTATGCCACTGCTGTTTGAAAGCCTGAGCCATCAGATTTACCTGTCAGCCCCGCTGTTTATCCTGATCCTGCTCGGATATGGGCTGACACGCTTCGGGAAATGGCCTGCCAGCATCAGCGAAGGCATGAACCGCTTTGTGTTTAACGTTGCGCTGCCCTGCATGCTGTTTCGGGTGATGAGTACCTTCTCGCAAAGCCCGCCGGTGGATGCGCGCCTGCTGCTGGCCTTTTTTGGCAGTTGCCTGCTGGTGTTTATCGTGGGACGCCTGCTGGCGACACGGCTGTTTCAGCTTGACGGCGTGGCCGCCTCGGTCTTTGCGCTGGGGGGGATCTTCTCCAACAACGTGATGCTGGGGATCCCGGTGGCTACCGTCCTGCTCGGGCCAGAAGCGCTGCCACCGGTGGCGCTGGTGCTGGTGTTTAACAGCCTGATTCTCTGGACCCTGCTGACCGTTTCGGTCGAGTGGGCAAAACAGGGCAGCTTTTCCCTGACAGGTCTCTGGCGCACCCTGATCGGCGTGCTGAAGAATCCGCTGATCGTCGGCATTCTCAGCGGCACGGCCTGGAGCTTTCTGCAGCACCCCTTGCCGCAGATCGCCGCTGAACCGCTGCGGATGCTGGCCTCGCTGGCGGCCCCCCTGTCGCTGGTCACGCTGGGCATGAGCCTGGCACATTATCGGGTGCGGGAGGGTTTAAAAGAGAGTTATACGATCTGCCTGCTGAAGCTGGTTCTGCAACCGATGACGGTATGGGCTATCGCGTGGCTGACCGGTTTGCCTCCGCTGGAGAGTAAAGTGGTGGTGCTGCTGGGGTCGATGGCGGTCGGGGTTAACGTCTATCTGATGTCGCAGAAATTCAATGTCATTACCGGCCCGGCGGCGGCCAGTATGCTTTTCTCTACGGTGTTTGCGGCCGTGACGACGCCGGTATGGATGATGCTGATGACGCTGGCGGGCTATTAACAGGCGCATAAAAAAAGCCCCTCAGCACAGGGGCTGAAGGGCTTATTGCCTGGCTGATGAAACTTACTCAGCCGTTTTGGTACGGATCAGATAGTCAAAGGCACTCAGTGACGCTTTCGCACCTTCGCCGCTGGCAATGATGATCTGCTTGTACGGCACGGTGGTGCAGTCGCCTGCTGCGAAGACGCCTTTCAGGCTGGTTTCGCATTTCGCATCGATGATGATTTCGCCCATTTTGTTGCGCTCAACCGCGCCTTCCAGCCATGGGGTGTTCGGCAACAGACCGATCTGGACAAAGATACCGGAGAGCGGCAGCTCATGGGTGGTCTGCGTCGTACGGTCAATGTAGTGCAGACCGGTCACTTTGCTGCCGTCGCCTTTCACTTCCGTGGTCTGCGCGTTCAGGATCACATCAACGTTCTTCAGGCTGCGCAGTTTATCCTGCAGCACGCGGTCAGCACGCATCTCACCAGCAAACTCCAGCAGGGTCACGTGTTCCACGATACCGGCCAGATCAATTGCCGCTTCCACGCCAGAGTTACCGCCGCCGATGACCGCGGTGCGCTTGCCTTTAAACAGCGGGCCATCACAGTGCGGGCAGTAGGTAACACCTTTGGTGCGATACTCTTCTTCACCCGGCACGCCCATGTTACGCCAGCGTGCGCCGGTCGCCAGGATGATGCTGCGTGATTTCAGTACGGCACCGGAGGCGGTTTCGATGGCGTGCAGTCCGCCCTCTTTCGCCGCCGGGATCAGTTTAATGGCGCTCTGGCTGTCGATGACATCCACATTGTAATCATCAACGTGTGCACGCAGTGAACCTGCCAGTTTTGCACCTTCGGTTTTAGGGACAGAGATATAGTTTTCGATATCGACCGTATCCAGCACCTGCCCGCCGAAACGCTCGCCCATCAGGCCGGTACGGATACCTTTACGCGCGGAGTAGATGGCGGCTGCTGCGCCCGCCGGGCCGCTGCCGATAATCAGAACTTCATACGCGTCACGCTTGTTCAGCTCTTCCGCTGCGCGTTTGTCCGCGTTGGTATCCACTTTGCTGACGATTTCCGCCAGGCTCATGCGACCCTGACCAAACTCTTTACCGTTAAGGTAAACCGCTGGCACGCCCATCACGTTGCGTTCCTGAATCTCATTCTGGAACAGGCCACCGTCGATTGCGGTGTGGCTGATGCGCGGGTTAATCACCGCCATCAGGTTCAGCGCCTGCACCACATCAGGACAGTTGTGGCAGGAGAGTGAATAGTAGGTCTCGAAATGGAGATCGCTGTCCAGCTCAGCAACCTGATCCAGCAGGCTCTGTGCTTCTTTAGACGGATGCCCACCGGTCTGTAACAGTGCCAGCACCAGTGAGGTAAATTCGTGACCCAGAGGTGAACCGGCAAAACGCGGGCCGCTGTTCGAACCTGGGTTAGTGATCAGAAACGAGGGCTTACGCACCTGACGATCGTTCTCTTCGCGGAAGCTGACTTTGTCAGACAAACCGGCGATATCAACCAACAGTTCACGGATCTCGGTTGATTTTGCCCCCTCATCCAGGGTGGCGATCAACTCAACAGGTTTGGTTAATTTCTCAAGGTAAGCCTTGAGCTGCGTTTTCAAATTTGTGTCGAGCATAGTGATATCCTGGTCAAAAAATCGGGTGCCGTGGCACCCGATTGGAGAATGGTCGAAAGGCCGAAGCGGGATTAGATTTTGCCAACCAGGTCCAGAGATGGAGCCAGCGTTGCATCACCTTCTTTCCATTTCGCCGGGCAGACTTCACCTGGGTGAGAAGCAACGTACTGAGCCGCTTTCACTTTGCGCAGCAGGTCAGAGGCGTCACGGCCAATGCCTTCAGCGGTGATTTCGATAGCCTGGATAATACCTTCCGGGTCAACGATGAAAGTACCACGGTCAGCCAGACCTTCTGCTTCACGCATGATTTCGAAGTTGCGGGTCAGCGCGCCAGTCGGGTCGCCGATCATCGCATACTGGATCTTCGCGATGGTGTCAGAAGAACCGTGCCAGGCTTTGTGGGTAAAGTGGGTGTCGGTAGAAACAGAGTAGATATCTACGCCCAGTTTCTGGAACTCTTCGTAGTGATCAGCCACGTCACCCAGCTCGGTCGGGCAGACGAAGGTGAAGTCAGCAGGATAGAAGAAGAACACACTCCATTTACCTTCAACGTCTTTCTCGGTTACGTCGATGAATTCGCCGTTTTTGAATGCTGCGTTTTTGAACGGCTTGATTTTGGTATTGATAATAGACATCTGTGGCCTCCGTTAAAATATGTGATGCAGGTTACATAATTTTCGGGCCAACATCTAATATGCAGACGTTATCAATCTGATTAACGAAAGCTATCAAACGCTGAGAGCCTGATGCTCTCTGGCCCGCCGGGCAGTGTACAGCGATTTTCATGACATTAAACCCGCTTTGTCTTTCCCCCTCTCTTCCCGAATCGCTGCTAGTTTTGTAAGACCGGATAAAAAGGGAGCAGAGCTGTGGAGATACGTCCGTTTACTGAAGCCGATCGTCCTTTCCTGCGCACGCTGTTTCTGGCGGCGCGTCGGCATAACTGGCGCTGGCTGGATGGCAGCGAGTGGCAGCTGGAAGATTTTGATGGGGTGATCCTAGGGGAGACGGTGCTGGTCGCCGAGGCTGAGGGGCAGCGCGTCGGATTTGCCGGACTGCTGGAGAACGACAATTTTCTGCACAGTCTCTATGTCGATCCCGACTGGCAGGGGCGCGGCGTGGGCAGTGCCCTGCTGGAGAACGTCCAGGCGCGCTTCACCTCAACCGGGGCGCTGAAGTGTCTGCAGATGAACAAAGCAGCCCAGGCGTTTTACCTGAAACATGGCTGGAAGATGATTTCGGAAGGTGAAGGGGAGCATGGCGGCTACGTGCTGATGCACTACCCGCTGGCGTCGGCCTATGCCAGCGGGTCGGGTCGGGCTTAGAGTGCGCGGAAGGCGATCTCGCCAGGGATCACCTCACCCTGCCAGTAAAGCTGGGCGGCGACGCGTCCGGCCAGCTGGCGATAGAGCGCCGTAAAATCGCTGTCTGGACGGCGGATCACCGTCGGTTCGCCTTCATCGAGATCTTCGCGCAGGTCGATGTGCAGCGGCAGCTGGGCCAGCAGCTGCGTCTGGTAATCCTCAACCAGTTTCTGCGCTCCGCCGGTGCCGAAAATCGGCTCATGGAAGCCGCACTGACTGCAGATATGCAGGCTCATATTTTCCACCACGCCCAGCACCGGAACATTGACCTTCTCAAACATCACCAGCCCTTTGCGGGCATCAATCAGGGCAATATCCTGCGGCGTGGTGACCACCAGCGCGCCGGTGACCGGCACGTTCTGCGCCAGCGTGAGCTGAATGTCGCCGGTACCCGGAGGCATATCCAGCACCAGATAATCCAGTTCCGGCCACAGCGTCTCGTTCAGCAGCTGCATCAGCGCTTTACTGGCCATCGGGCCGCGCCACACCATCGCGTTATCATCGGTGACCAGATAACCAATTGAGTTCGTTGCCAGCCCGTGCGCCATAATCGGGGCCATATGGGTGCCATCCGGCGAAGTCGGCCGCTGGTCCTGCGTGCCGAGCATGTTCGGCACTGACGGGCCATAGATGTCGGCGTCGAGGATCCCGACGCGCGCGCCTTCGGCGGCCAGCGCCAGCGCCATATTCACGGCAGTGCTCGATTTGCCGACGCCCCCTTTGCCGGAGCTGACCGCGATGATATTTTTCACGCCGTTTACGCCCGGCTGATTTTTCACCCGCTTCAGGGTGGCAATATCATGACTGAGCCGCCAGTCGATCGCACGCGCGCCGGTCTGGCGCAGCAGTTCGGCGCTGACCTGCTCTTTCAGGGCGTCGAACCCGCTGGCCCAGGCAAAAGGCATCATCACTTCAATGTGCAGCGTACCGTCAAGCTGCGCCACATGATGCAGCGCCTTCAGCGCGGTCAGGTTCTGGTGCAGGGTCGGATGCTCAAAGCGTTTCAGTACGCCAGCCACGATGGCGCGCAGCCCTTCTGGCGTATGCGGTTCCCGGGATTGTGCTGTCATCCCTCACTCCTTATTTCTGCTCTGCTTACGCTGTTTTCAGCGAGGTAACCTCAATGATATCAGAAGCACATGGATTCGCGGCGACTGGCGGGATGAATCCCTTGTGTTTACGCAGGAGAAGCCTTCAGTTACCATCTAAGCCCGTTTTTTCAATCAACAGAAAGCTACGCAAACTATGACTCAAGTCGCTAAAAAAATTCTGGTAACGTGCGCCCTGCCCTACGCGAACGGATCAATCCATCTCGGCCACATGCTCGAGCATATCCAGGCAGACATTTGGGTGCGTTATCAGCGAATGCGTGGCAATCAGGTTTACTTCATCTGCGCCGACGATGCGCACGGCACCCCTATCATGCTGAAAGCGCAGCAACTGGGGATTGCACCGGAGCAGATGATTGCAGAAATGAAACAGGAGCATGAAACGGACTTTGCCGGTTTCAATATCAGCTATGACAACTATCACTCAACGCATGGCGACGAAAACCGTGAGCTGGCCGGGCTGATCTACGGTCGCCTGAAAGAGAACGGTTTCATCAAGAACCGCACGATTTCGCAGCTGTATGACCCGGAAAAAGGGATGTTCCTGCCGGATCGCTTTGTGAAAGGCACCTGCCCGAAATGTAAGTCACCTGACCAGTATGGCGACAACTGCGAAGTCTGCAGCGCGACCTACAGCCCGACAGAGCTGATCGATCCGAAATCCGTGGTGTCCGGTGCGACGCCGGTGCTGCGTGATTCCGAACACTTCTTCTTTGATCTGCCCTCCTTCAGCGAGATGCTGCGTGCCTGGACCCGTTCTGGCGCACTGCAGGATCAGGTTGCAAACAAAATGCAGGAGTGGTTTGAGTCGGGCCTGCAGCAGTGGGATATCTCCCGCGACGCGCCTTACTTCGGTTTTGAAATTCCGGGTGCGCCGGGCAAATATTTCTACGTCTGGCTGGATGCGCCTATCGGCTATATGGGCTCGTTCAAAAACCTGTGCGACAAGCGCGGCGACATCGACTTCGACGAGTTCTGGCGTAAAGACTCCACCACCGAGCTGTACCACTTCATCGGTAAAGATATCGTCTATTTCCACAGCCTGTTCTGGCCCGCGATGCTGGAAGGCAGCAACTTCCGCAAGCCAAACAACCTGTTTGTGCACGGCTATGTCACTGTCAACGGTGCAAAAATGTCGAAGTCGCGTGGCACCTTTATTAAGGCCAGCACCTGGCTGCAGCATCTGGATGCCGACAGCCTGCGCTATTACTATGCGGCGAAACTCTCTTCACGCATCGACGATATCGACCTGAACATGGAAGATTTTGTTCAGCGCGTGAACGCCGACATCGTCAACAAAGTGGTTAACCTGGCGTCACGTAACGCGGGCTTTATCACCAAACGCTTTGACGGCAAACTGGCGGCTGAGCTGGCCGATCCGGCCCTTTATCAGACCTTCGTGGATGCCTCAGAAAAGATTGGTGAAGCCTGGGCCAGCCGTGAGTTCAGCCGTGCGATTCGTGAGATCATGGCGCTGGCCGACCTGGCTAACCGCTATGTCGATGAGCAGGCACCGTGGGTAGTGGCGAAGCAGGAGGGCCGCGATGCCGACCTGCAGGCTATCTGCTCAATGGGTATCAACCTGTTCCGCATCCTGATGACCTGGCTGAAGCCGGTGCTGCCTTCCCTGAGCGCACGCGCCGAAGATTTCCTGAAGTGCGAGCTGAGCTGGGATGCTATCGCCCAGCCGCTGCTGGATCACCAGGTCGCGCCGTTTAAAGCGCTCTACAGCCGCATTGAAATGGCGAAGGTTGAGGGACTGATTGCGGCCTCAAAAGAGGATGCTGCTGCCGCAGCCGCACCGGCCGCAAGCGGCCCGCTGGCAGAGTCACCTGTCGGTGAGCCCATCACCATCGACGATTTTGCCAAAGTGGATATGCGCGTGGCGCTGATTGAGCAGGCGGAACTGGTTGAGGGCTCAGACAAGCTGCTGCGTCTGCAACTTGACCTGGGCGGGGAAAAGCGTCAGATCTTCTCCGGCATCCGCGCCGCTTATCCAGATCCGTCAGTGCTGGTCGGTAAAATGACCATCATCGTCGCCAACCTCGCACCACGTAAGATGCGCTTCGGCATCTCTGAAGGCATGGTGCTGTCAGCAGGACCGGGCGGCAAAGATCTCTTCGTGCTCTCCGTGGATAGCGGTGCGGTACCGGGTATGCCGGTTAAGTAACCCTCGGCTGACGGAATCCGTTCCGGACTGAAACCCTTTGCGCCTCTGCAGGTGCGAAGGGTTTTTTTATATCCGCCACGCACGCTCTCTTCCTGCACAGGTGAACGCGGCCTCCTCTCCTGCCGCTTTCCGGCGCATAAATGTGATCGCTAGCACGCTAAGCGGTTAATGCGTATGATGAAGCTCAGTAAAAACAGGAGCCTGCCATGCTCACCGTGCTGTCTGTCTGCGGGCGCTATCTGCGCGCCTTTATCATCATCTATCTCTGCCTGTATGCCGGAATCGGCATCGCCTCGCTGCTGCCCATTACCCTGCCCGGCAGCATTATCGGCATGTTAATTCTGTTTGCCCTGCTCGCGTCGCAAATCCTGCCGGTAACCTGGGTGAAACCGGGCTGTCATCTGCTGATTCGCTATATGGCCCTGCTGTTTGTGCCGATCAGCGTCGGGGTGAT
The DNA here is from genome assembly GCF_026104315.1 of Pantoea anthophila. NCBI lineage: Bacteria > Pseudomonadati > Pseudomonadota > Gammaproteobacteria > Enterobacterales > Erwiniaceae > Pantoea > Pantoea anthophila. The sequence continues at coordinate 1,353,056 of NZ_CP110473.1, read as the reverse complement.
GAACTACACCGATGTCCTGACCGCGCAGTTTGGCCCTATCGTGATCTCCTGTGTCGTCAGCACCCTGCTGGTGCTCTCGATTGTCGGCGTGAGCGCCCACAAGCTGCACAGCCGGAAGCCGGCCGGGGAGTCGGGCGATGAGTGAAATCTGGTGGTCACTGCCGCTGACGCTGGCGGCCTTTTTCCTGGCGCGCAAACTGGCAATACGGCTGAAGCTCCCGCTGCTCAATCCGCTGCTGGTCGCGATGGCGATAATTATTCCGATACTGCTGCTGTTGCAGCTGCCCTACTCGCGCTATTTCGCCGGCAGCCAGATTCTCAATCAGCTGCTGCAACCGGCGGTGGTGGCCCTGGCACTGCCGCTCTATGAACAGATCCATCAGATCCGCGCCCGCTGGAAATCCATTATCGGCGTCTGCTTTATCGGCAGTCTGACCGCCATGACCTCGGGCACGGCCATTGCGCTCTGGCTGGGAGCGACGCCCGAAATTGCGGCCACTATCGTGCCGAAATCGGTGACCACACCGATTGCCATGGCCGTCTCCGGTTCATTGCACGGTATTCCGGCCATCAGCGCCATCTGTGTGCTGATCGCCGGGGTGCTGGGTGCGGTCTTCGGTCATATGGTGCTGAACCTGCTCGGTGTGAAGTCTAAAGCCGCACGCGGTCTGGCGATTGGCAATGCGTCACATGCACTCGGCACGGCGCGTGCAGCCGAACTCGATTTTCAGGAGGGTGCCTTCAGCTCGCTGGCCCTGGTGATCTGCGGCATCATCACCTCACTGCTGGCCCCCTTTGTTTTTCCGTTGCTGCTGCACTGGTTTGGCTAAAACTTTGCGAGAGATCTCGCAAAGTTGAAACATGCAACACAGGTTACATTGTCAGAGCGACCTGGATCACATATAAACCGGTGACCGGCACGTCGCCCTGCTGAATTTAATGAGGCTCTCATGCAATCCCGTTTCCTCTCCGCTTTTGAGGCATTGCCATCAACGCTGCAAACGGCGCTGGCTCCCCTGCTGGACGATCCTGACTTTGAGGCGCGACTGAGCGCCAGCCAGGTCGCTGCACTGCAGCAACAGACGCAGATGGACGCCGATACGCTGGCGCTGGCGCTGCTGCCCCTGGCAGCGGCCTGCGCTGTCGCCACCGTCTCCCACTTCAACGTCGGCGCGATTGCCCGTGGCGTCAGCGGTGCCTGGTACTTCGGGGCCAACATGGAGTTTGTCGGCGCCCCTCTGCAGCAGACGGTTCACGCCGAGCAGAGCGCGATTACCCACGCCTGGCTGTGTGGCGAGCCGCAGCTGGAGAGCATCACCGTCAACTATACGCCGTGCGGTCACTGCCGCCAGTTTATGAACGAGCTGAACAGCGGCACCGCTATTCGTATCAGCCTGCCGCAGCGCGCGGTAAGTACACTGGCTGACTATCTGCCGGATGCGTTTGGCCCGCGCGACCTCGACATCAGCACTTTCCTGATGGACCGCGTTGACCACGGCTACGTCGCTGCGGGTGACGAACTGGTGCAGGCTGCCGTTGCCGCCGCCAATGCCAGTCACGCCCCCTACAGCCAGTCGCACGCCGGGGTTGCGCTGCTGACCGTGAGCGGTTCAATTGTCACCGGCCGCTATGCGGAAAACGCCGCGTTTAATCCCAGCTTCCCGCCCCTTCAGGCGGCGCTGGTGCGGCTGAACATGCAGGGCGGCGATGTCCGTCAGATAAAAAGAGCGGTATTAGCGGAAGCAGAAAATGCCACGCTGAGCCAGTTTGCCGCCACGCAAGCCACGCTGCAGACATTTGGCTGCAGTGAGCTGCTGCATGTGACGCTGAACAAAGCATAACCGGCTGTCAGAAAGGCCACAGTTTTGTGAGCTTTTATGAACAAACGCTGTACTTCTGCGGGAAATTTCATAGGATCTGGCGCCAGAATTCACGTCATGACAAATTACTCTGAATAATTCAGGTTGCAGGATGGCAGCACGGTCGTGAATTTCCCGCAGCGGTGACCCTGCCGCTACAGGCCTGCAGTCTGAGCTATAACGGGTAAGTAAACTGGCGCTACCTTTCCGGCGTGACGCCAGACAACACTGCAACCGGAGCATCACCGCATGGAACTCGACTACGAAAGTAAACGCCCGCTTTATATCCCATATGCTGGCCCGATTTTGCTTGAATTTCCCCTGCTGAACAAAGGCAGCGCCTTTACCATCGAAGAACGTAACGAATTTAACCTCAATGGTCTGCTGCCTGAAGCGGTGGAGTCGATTGAAGAGCAGGCAAAGCGCGCCTGGCGTCAGTTCCAGGACTTCAAAAACAATAACGATAAGCACGTCTACCTGCGAAACATCCAGGACACGAACGAAACGCTGTTCTACCGCCTGCTGGATAACCATCTCGAAGAGATGATGCCCATCATCTACACCCCGACCGTCGGCGCAGCCTGCGAACACTTCTCTGAAATCTACCGTCGTGCACGTGGCGTTTTCATCTCCTACCCGAACCGCGATCGCATCGAAGATATGCTGCAGAACGCCACCAAACAGAATGTGAAGGTGATTGTGGTGACCGATGGCGAGCGTATCCTGGGTCTGGGCGACCAGGGCATCGGTGGAATGGGGATTCCGATTGGTAAGCTTTCACTCTATACCGCCTGCGGCGGCATCAGCCCGGCTTACACCCTCCCAGTCGTGCTGGATGTCGGCACCAATAACCAGCAGCTGCTGAACGACCCGCTCTATATGGGCTGGCGTCATCCCCGTATCACCGGCGAAGAGTATGACGCCTTCGTCAATGAGTTCATTCAGGCCGTTAAGCGCCGCTGGCCGAAAGTACTGTTGCAGTTCGAAGATTTCGCCCAGAAGAACGCGATGCCGCTGCTGAACCGCTATCGCGAAGAGGTCTGCTGCTTTAACGATGATATTCAGGGCACAGCTGCCGTCACCGTCGGCACGCTGATCGCCGCCAGCCGCGCAGCCGGCAGCCGTCTGTGCGAGCAGAAAGTGGTCTTCCTGGGAGCCGGTTCCGCGGGTTGTGGTATCGCTGAACAGATCATTGCGCAGATGAAATCTGAAGGTCTGAGCGACGACGAAGCCCGTAGCCGGGTGATGATGGTGGATCGTTTTGGTCTGCTCACTGACAAACTGCCTAACCTGCTCGATTTCCAGAGCAAGCTGGTGCAGAAGAGCGAAAACCTGCAGAACTGGGATGTCGCCAGCGACTCAATCTCGCTGCTGGACGTAGTGCGCAATGCCCAGCCCGATATCCTGATTGGTGTTTCCGGTCAGCCGGGTCTGTTCACCGAAGAGATCATCCGTGAGATGCACAAGCACTGTAAGCGCCCTATCGTGATGCCACTGTCGAACCCGACATCACGCGTGGAAGCGACGCCAGCCGATATCATCGCCTGGACTGACGGTGCAGCACTGGTCGCCACCGGCAGCCCGTTCTCCCCAGTAAGCTGGAACGGTAAAACCTACCCGATCGCGCAGTGCAACAACTCCTACATCTTCCCGGGAATTGGTCTGGGTGTGATTGCCTCAGGCGCCAGCCGCGTCACCGACAGCATGCTGATGACCGCCAGCCGCGCACTGGCTGACTGCTCTCCGCTGGTCAACGAAGGCGAAGGCCCGGTACTGCCCGAGATCAAAGATATTCAGGGCGTGTCGAAGATTATTGCGATGGAAGTGGGCAAAGCCGCTCAGCTGGCGGGCGTTGCCGTGGTGACCTCAGAAGATGTGTTGTCACAGGCTATTGCCAACAACTTCTGGCTGCCGCAGTACCGTCACTATCGCCGTACCTCGATTTAATCTTCAGCCTGCCGGACCTGATAGGGTCCGGCAGTGTTCAAAAAGCACACAGCCAGCCGGCAGTAACTTGCTTCGCTGCGACGCCTCAAGTAGCCTTGTGCCATCTCAACATTCTGACACCGAGTCTCCAGGCGCATGCTGAAACGCGTTTTCATTGGTCTGCTTTTCATCATCTTAGTGATGGTGGCAACTGCGCTCGGCCTCGATCGCTGGATCAGCTGGAAAACGGCGCCTTTCATCTACGAAAATGTCTCTTCTCTGCCGCATCGTCAGGTAGGCGTGGTACTGGGAACGGCAAAATATTACCGCACCGGCGTGATCAATCAGTATTACCTCTATCGGATGCAGGGTGCGCTGAACGCCTACAACAGCGGTAAAGTCAATTATCTGCTGCTGAGCGGGGATAATGCGCTGCAGAGTTATAACGAGCCGATGACAATGCGCCGTGATTTAATCAAAGCGGGCGTCGATCCGGCCGATATCGTGCTCGACTACGCCGGATTCCGCACGCTGGATTCGATCGTACGCACCCGTAAGGTCTTTGATACCAACGACTTCATTATTATCACGCAGCGTTTTCATTGTGAGCGCGCGCTCTTCATCGCCCTGCAGCTGGGCATTCAGGCGCAGTGTTATGCCGTGCCCTCGCCGAAGAACATGCTTAGCGTGCGCTTCCGTGAAGTGGGGGCCCGGCTGGGTGCGCTGGCAGACCTCTTCCTGCTCAAGCGAGAACCCCGTTTCCTTGGCCCGCTGGTGCCCATTCCCGCCGTGCGAACCGTTCCGGATGATGCGCAGAGTTATCCTGCTGTGACGCCGGAACAGCTGCTGGAGCTGGAACAGAAGTTACGGAAATAGCTCAGTTGCCAGCACCGTGTTGCAGTCTGGCATTCATGTTAAAGGCTCAGTGAATTCTGACAGCAACCACTAAGCTCAACGCGCAGGGAACAGGGTCAGAAGAGGAAAGCGTCCCGCGCCATGGACGGCGCGGGCCGAGCGTGTCATGGATGACGGCTTTTGCGTCTTTCCGATCTGACCCTGTTTCCTGCGCAGGCTCCGTCTCAAAGCAATGACCTCAGCCTTTAAGCAGGCCGAGCGTGTCATGGATGACGGCCTTTGCGGCTTTCCGATCTGACCCTGTTTCCTGCGCAGGCTCCGTCTCAAAGCAATAACCTCAGCCTTTAAGCAGGCCGAGCGTGTCACGGACAACAGCTTTTGCGCCTTTCCGATCTGACCCTGTTCCCTTCGCATACTCCGTCTCACATCAACCGCCCAGCGCCATCCTCATAAAAAAAGCGACCCGAAGGTCGCTTTTTCCGCACCAGAGAACGTTACTTCTTACGCGAATACTTCAGTGAATCCAGCGCCACGGCGAAGATGATGATGCCGCCTTTAATAATGTACTGCCAGTAAGGGTTAACGCCGATATAGGTCAGACCGTAGTTGATAACGGTGAAGATCAACACACCGGTTACCACACCCGCCACGCTACCCACACCCCCGGCGAACGAGACGCCGCCGACCACACAGGCTGCAATCGCATCCAGCTCATACATAAAGCCGAGGTTGTTAGTCGCCGAACCGATACGACCCGCTTCCAGCATCCCGCCAAAGGCGTAGAACACACCAGACAGCGCATAAATCAGGATCAGGTTCAGCGGCACGTTCACGCCTGACACTTTCGCCGCTTCCGGGTTACCCCCGATAGCGAAAATGTTTTTGCCGAAACGGGTTTTGTTCCACAGCACCCAGACGAACACAATCGCAATCACCGCGTAGAACGTGATGAACGACAGTTTAAAATCACCAAACCGCAAAAAGCCCTGAGCGAATTTCGAGAAGCCTGCATCAAAACCGGCAATTGGTGACGCACCCACATAGTCGTAATAGAGTGAGTTAATACCGTAAACGATAATCATGGTGCCCAGCGTGGTGATAAAAGGCGTCACCTTCAGATAGGCAATGATCACACCGTTCACCAGACCAATCACTCCCCCGATCACACACACGGTCAGGATAACCAGCGGAATTGGCACCGTATCCAGCGTCGGGAACACTTTGTTCGCGTTGTCCATCGACTGCAGCAGCGTCGCTGCCACAACCGCCGCCAGCCCAACCTGACGTCCGGCTGACAGGTCAGTCCCCTGGGTCACAATCAGGCCCGCCACGCCCAGTGCAATAATAATGCGCACTGAAGACTGGGTCAGGATATTACTCAGGTTCATTAAACTTAAAAATGTCGGGTCCTGGAAAATAATAATAGCCAGCAATACCAGCAGCACGACATAAATGCCGCCCTCTTTTAACCAGGTTAGCGCATTCTTTTTTGTAGTCGCTTTCATGTTAACAGCCCTTGCTTCATTAAAGGTGTAATGACGCTAAACGCAATATTTCGTTCTGCGTGGTCGTTTTGGTATCAACTATGCCTGCTACCAGACCATTACTCATTACCAGAATACGATCGGTAATGCCTAACAGCTCCGGCATTTCGGATGAGATAATAATGATGCCCTTCTCTCTTTTCGCCAGCTCAGCAATCAGCTGGTAAATTTCGAATTTTGCACCAACATCAATACCGCGTGTTGGTTCATCAAGCATCAGGATTTCAGGCTGGGTCAATAACCAGCGGCCAATAATCACCTTTTGCTGATTACCGCCCGAAAGCGAACCAATCTGCGTATGGTGGCCCGGCGTTTTTACGCGCATGGAATCGATCACCCACTGGGTGTCACTTTTCATGCGTTTATTATCCAGCAGCCCCATACTGCTTTTATATTTTTTAATATTCGAGATAAGGGAGTTAAATCCGATATCCAGATAAGCATAAATACCGGTTGAGCGACGCTCTTCAGTCACCAGTGCGAACCCGTGATTAATCGCTTCATTCGCACTGTGGTTATTAATCGGTTTACCATGCAGTTTGATGGTGCCGCCCGATTTTTCGCGAATGCCAAACAGCGTTTCGACGATATCGGTACGTTTGGCGCCCACCAGCCCGGCAATGCCGAGGATCTCCCCTTTACGCAAATCAAATGAGATGTCACGAATCGAAGGCTGACGCAGAGAGGTCAGATTCCGCACCTCAAGAATGGTTTCCCCCGGCACGTTGGTACGGTCAGGAAAACGCTGGTTCAGTGAACGGCCGACCATCATCGCGATGATCTTATCCATATCCAGCCCTTCCAGCGGCTGAGTCGCAATCCACTGTCCGTCACGCAGAATGGTAATCTCATCACACAGCTGGAAAATCTCTTCCATTTTATGTGAGATATAGACGATGCCGCAGCCACGATCTTTCAGCTTGCGAATAATCGTGAACAGGTGATTAACCTCTTTCTCCGTTAACGAGGAGGTCGGCTCATCCATAATCACAATTTTTGCGTCATAAGAGAACGCTTTGGCAATTTCAATCATCTGCATCTGCGACACAGACAAATTCGCCACTTTGTCGCGCGGATCGATATCGATATCCAGCTCGTCAAAAATGGCTTTGGTATCCTGATACATCTTATCCTGATCGACAAAGAAGCCTTTGCGCGGATAACGCCCCAGCCACATGTTGTCCATCACGGTGCGCTGCAGGACCAGGTTTAATTCCTGATGCACCATCGACACGCCATTTTCCAGCGCCTCTTTGGAGCTTTTATAGTCGATCTCTTTACCCTGAAACAGGATACTGCCGGAATCTTTTTTATAAATACCAAACAGGCATTTTAATAACGTGGATTTACCGGCACCGTTCTCGCCCATTAACGCATGAACAGAGTGAGGCCGCACTTTTAAATTCACATTATCTAACGCTTTAACGCCGGGAAATGATTTTGAGACATCCTTCATCTCCAGCAGATATTCTCGCTGCGCGGTCGTATTATCACTGGCCATATTTTACCTGGCTAAAAAACGGTGGTGACATAAAAAAGGCGCGACAGGGGTCGCGCCCGGAATCGAACTTATTTCTGGAACTGAGCCAGATTCTCTTTATCAACCGGAACGTAAGGTACGCGGACGATCTTATCCACCATCTTGAAGTTCGTACCTTCGGTCGCGGCTTTGCCGTTAGCCAGGTTGTTGGCGATATCCAGCGTGGCTTTCGCCTGGTTTTCCGCATCGTTCAGCACGGTACCGGCCAGCGCACCCGATTTCACCAACGCCATCGCTTCCGGCAGGGCATCGACGCCGAAGACCGGGATAGAGGTCATGTTGTGCGCTTTCAGCGCTTCAACGGCACCCATCGCCATCGCATCGTTGTTGGCAATCACGACTTCGATTTTCTTCGCGTTCGGGCCTGACAGCCACGCATCCATCTTATCTTTAGCCTGTGCGGTATCCCACATCGCCGTATCCATCGCTAACTGCTGGGTTTTCAGACCATCTTTGTTCAGCGTATCGATCACATATTTGGTACGGGCTTCCGCATCAGGATGGCCTGGCTCACCTTTCAGCAGCACAAACTGGATGGTGCCATCTTTGTTCAGATCCCAGGCCGGGGTCGCTTTCCAGTGTTTCTCAATCAGCTGACCCTGAATGATGCCGGACTCTTTAGAGTCGGTCCCGACATAGTAGGCTTTGTCATAACCGGCCAGCACTTTCGCGTTAGGCTCTTTGTTGAAGAAGACCACCGGCACGTCATTCGCGCGCGCTTTGTCGACCACCACGGCCGCAGCAGCCGGGTCAACCAGGTTAATGGCCAGCGCTTTCACGCCTTTTGCCATCAGTACGTCAACCTGGTCATTCTGTTTGGACTGGTCGTTCTGCGAGTCATTCATCAGCAGCTGAATGCCGCCAAGGGTTTTCGCTTCTTTCTCAATGTCTTTGCGCACCATTGACATGAAGTTGTCATCATATTTGTAAATGGTCACGCCGATACGGGTGTCAGCTGCGTGAGCGGTTGCACCAAACATCATGCTGGCAACCAGTGCGGTAAGCGTGAAAACCTTCTTATTCATGGTATCTCCGGTTTTATTATGCAGGGTCTTTTTAGCGCTGCCGCGCAACGTGGCGCGAAAGCAATCGGTAAAACAGATCGGCGGGGCAGTCTGCGCAATTTGCCGCTTACCGCTGACGCCGTCTAAAACCTGACTTCCCTGTGCCTGAACACGTCCGTGAAGAGGGGATGAACCCGTTAACCGGCTACTGAGACCACAACTGATGCCGTTACACTGGCGTTACATAATGTTTCAGTCCGGTAAGACGCTGCCATCATAGTGAGAGCAATGTTAATTAACTGTGAATGTAATCACAGATTGAAAGCGGTTACATGGCTGAATCGCCTGAATTAGTGACGGACTCCACATTTTGCCGCTGCGCGACTGAATGACGCCGCACCAGCGTCGGCATAAAGATGTGCGTGGCGGTGTCATCCAGCAGGCCTGCCGCCCCCTGCAGCGCCAGCTCTGTCGCAATTTTTGCCATAGAAACAATAGGATAACGCACAGTAGTAAGCTGGGGGTCGGTGTAACGCGAGATGGGGATGTCATCAAAGCCAATGACAGAAAAATGCTGTGGCACCTGAATGCCGTTGTCTTTCAGCGCCGTGAGCGCGCCCGCTGCCATGCCGTCGTTGTAAGCAAACACCGCGCTGAGATTGAGATTGCGCCCCAGCAGCTCCACCATCGCCGCTTCGCCGCCCTGCATGTCAGGCTCTGCGCTGGCAATCCAGCTCTCATGCGGCCGGATGCCCTGCTCTGCCATCGCCTGCATCCACCCTTCGCGACGCTGGGCGACATCTTCGATAGGATGACTGGAACAGAGATAGCCGATGCGGCTATGCCCCTGTTGTATCAGGGTCCGGGAGGCCATCAGCGCACCGGCGACGTTATCCAGACTGACGCTGCGCTGCTCAAATCCCGGTATGACGCGATTGATGACAACCATGCCCGGCACATGCTGCATAAAGTCTGCCAGCTCCGCGTCTGAAAGCGTTTTCGCGTGCACCACCAGGGCGCTGCAACGCTGGCGGATCAGCACTTCAATGGCATGACGCTCTTTCTCTTCCTGATGCCAGGAGTTGCTGATGAGGACATGCTTATAGACGCGCTGCGCCACGGTATCCACCGCTTTAACTAGTGCGCCAAAAAAGGGATCGGAAACATCCATCACCACCACCCCGATGGTGTCGCTGACCTGAGTCGCCAGTGCCTGCGCGTTGGCGTTAGGACGATACCCCAGCGCCTCAACCGCCTGTAACACAGCGTCGCGGGTATCAGAGGTGACGGCGCTGCTCTGATTGAGGACGCGCGATACGGTCGCCACTGAGACGCCAGCCTGACGGGCAACATCACGAATTGTTATCATGCAGCAGTTCCAGAAAGGAAAAAGAGGGCATCACGCCGGGTTGAACACCGGCGCTATTTTGTCAGGGGCGGGCGATGTGCAGCGTGAATTGCGTCACATCAATGAAAGCGGTTACATACAATTCTGTAACCTTTGTGATGGCGGTCATTATCTGGCGTGGTCGGACAGGCGTGGTTTTCCGGCTGAGAGCTGGGTAAGCCGCCGCCACAGCCACTCCAGCGGGCCCTGTGCGAAGAAATGTAACCAGATGAGTGAAAAGAGGATATTGATAAGCCAGACCGCAGGCACCATCAGCACCAGCTCCAGCCGGGTAAAGTGCATATAGAAGCCAAAGCGGTAGAACAGCGTGGTACAGATCAGCGACTGCATCAGGTAGTTGGTCAGCGCCATGCGCCCGACACACTGAATGGCATAACTGAACCGCCAGCGTGAAATCTGCGGCCACCAGGCCAGACAGAGCGCCGCATAGCCCAGGCTGATCAGCGGGCTGGCAAGGTCGCGCGGGGTCTGCAGATAAAAGCCGCTCCAGCGGAACTCCCAGTGTAACAGCCACTGCGCAGCGACACCGGCCACCGCTATCGAGAATCCTGCCGTCAGCAGCACGACGGCGGCCTGACGGTAGTGCCGCAGGGGAAACTGGCCCGTCAGCCAGCCACAGCGCAGCAGCGCGCCACCGATCATCATCAGGCCTGCCAGCTGCCAGCCATACTGCGCCGCCAGCGCCATCAGCCCCGATGAGAGGTGATCAAGCCGGTTCTGAATCGCTTCCCAGCCGCCGGCCAGTTTCCAGTAGCGCTCATATTGCAGATCGGCCGCGCCGGGCAGCCAGGAGCGGGTCGGCTCAGGATCGGAGATCGAACCGAATACCAGCAGCACACCGCAACCCACCAGGTAAAGCAGAATACCGGTATTCATCAGGCTGCGGGTGGAAGGAACATCGCGCACGACCCGCCACACCACCAGCCCGATGATGCCGTAATCGAGCAGGATGTCTCCCTCCCAGAGAAACACCCCGTGCAGAAAACCGATCAGCACCAGCAGTGACAGCCGGGCAGTCAGCCAGCGACTGCCGCGCGGCAGTTGAATCTGCAGACCGGCACCAAACAGCAGCGCAAACAGCGTAAGGAATTTGAGCTGGGCAAAGGTATCGGAGAGGGCCCAGGTCCAGGCGTCAGCGAGGGTGACACTCCCCTGCCAGGCCGGATTCAGGTAGGCCGCAGAGGGCAGACCAAAGCCGACGATATTGAGCAGCAGAATGCCGAGAATGGCACAGCCTCGAATAAAATCCAGCGCGTGATAGCGTTGCATGCGGCACCCTGCCCCATTGAGGCGGGCAGCATTATGCGCCCGCCGTTAACTCAACTATGACGTACCGCGCGCAAAAATTCCTGGCGGGTATTCTGACTGGACTTGAACAGGCCGCCCAGTGAGGTGGTGGTAGTCGCGCTGGTGGCATCCTTCACGCCGCGCGCTTTCACGCAGTAATGCACCGCATCAATCGAAACGGCCACGTTGTTGGTGCCGAGCAGGGTCTGCAGGGCAACCAGTACCTGCTGTGTCAGACGCTCCTGCACCTGCGGGCGCTGTGCAAAAAACTGCACGATACGGTTGATTTTCGACAGGCCAATCACCTTATCTTTGGGAATATAGGCGACGGTCGCTTTACCATCGATAATCACAAAGTGGTGTTCACACGTGCTGGTCAGGGTGATGTCACGCACGGTCACCATCTCATCCACCTTCATCTTGTTTTCAATGACGGTGATTTTCGGGAAGTTGGCGTAATCGAGACCGGAAAAGACCTCATCCACATACATCTTCGCGATGCGATGCGGGGTTTCCATCAGGCTGTCATCTTCAAGATCCAGATTCAGCAGCTGCATGATTTCGGTCATGTGCCCGGCAATCAGGCTCTTGCGCGTGTTGTCATCAATGTCGCGTGTCGGTGCGCGTAATGGCGTTTCCAGGCCACGCGCCAGCAGCGCTTCATGAACCAGGGCAGCTTCCTGACTTAGGGTGCTCATCGTACTCTTCTCCGGCTGGGTGTTGCGCCCGTCGGCTGTTGCGGCGGGCCCTGTAATCAGGCGCGTATTGTGAAACTTTCTTTGCGGGGAATCCAGCAATCAATCAGATTGGTGAAGAAAGCGTTTATCGGCTCCGCCGCCAGACCAGCAGGCCCGCCCAGATAAGGCTCGCGCCGGCCACCCACAGGGCGGGTTCCAGCCGGTGTAAAAAGGCGGTGGAGAGAAACGAGAGCAGCGGGCCCACCAGTTGTCCCACGGCATAGCCGGTGGTCAGCAGGCCAGCCATATAGCGCAGATGACTGGGGGCCAGCTCACGCGCGCAGAGCAGCGACAGCTGCACCACGCTGAGGAAGCCGCCGCCGACCAGCAATGCGCCCACCAGCAGGCCGCTGAAGCCCGGCAGCAGCGCCGCCGCAAAGACCCCCAGCGCCTGCGCCCAGAGCACCAGCGCCAGACGGACGTGGCTGCGCCCCAGGTGGCGCGTGAGGATGCCCAGCAGGATCCCCACCATCGCTGCGCCACCAAAAATCGGCCAGACAAACTGGGCGAATGCGCCATCCGGAAAACGCACGGCAGCCATCTGCGACAGGAAGGTCGCAGGCAGGATGTAGCCAAAGCCCGCCAGACTGTAGCTCAGCACCAGCCGTTTAAGGTTGCGGTCCAGCACCAGCGGCTCCGGGGCCTGATCGGGGCGATGCAGCTCGCCACGCCGGGGCAGATTACGGGCAATCAGCGCCACCAGCAGCAGCGCCAGTGCGCCATAGGCGGCCCAGGCCAGCCCCGCAGAGACCTGCAGCGTGTGCAGCGCCACCCCCAGCAGGCCGCTGACAAAGATGCCGCAGCCTGGCCCGGCAAACACGGCCGCCGACAGCCCCGCCCGGCCATGGCGATGCAGCTGTTCATTGCTCCAGGCGGCCACCAGCACCATCGCCCAGCCACTGGCCCAGCCGATCAGGAAACGAATGGCCCCGTGCAGCCACGGCCCGCTGGCCCAGGCCGAGAGCAGCGTCAGGATCACCGCGCCCCATATGCCCGCCGTCAGGCGCAGCTCCACCCGCTTGTGCGCCCGCATGGCATCGAACGAGCCACAGAGATAGCCAAGATAGTTGAGTGCGGCCACCAGGCTGGCGCTGGTGAGGGTCAGCTGGTGCGCCTGAATCATCAGTGGCACCTGCGGCGTAAAGGCAAACCGGCCAATACCCATCGCGACAAACAAAGTTAAGAACGCGCTGAGCGCGACGCGTAACGCCATGGCTGAACTCCTGTGGTTTCGGGCTGGGATCTTTTCTGACTTGCTAACAGCTTGCAGGATGTTTACACTCACGAAAAGTGAATAATCATGACCAACTTGTTTACAGGAAGAGAAGATATGGATTTAGTACAACTACGTATGTTCTGTTCCGTCGCCGAAACGGGTTCCCTGGCACGCGCCGCCGAACAGCTGCACCGCGTCCCCTCTAATCTCACCACGCGGCTGCGTCAGCTGGAAGAAGAATTGGGTGTGGACCTCTTTATTCGTGAGAAGCAGCGCATTCGCCTGTCACCGATGGGCCATAACTTCCTCAATTATGCGCAGCGCATTCTGGCCCTGAGTGAAGAAGCGATGAGCATGACCCGCACCGGTGAACCGGCGGGTAACTTTGCGCTCGGCTCGATGGAGAGCACCGCCGCCACCCGCCTGCCCGGTTTACTGGCTGCCTATCACCAGCGCTTTCCCGGTGTTGCCCTCTCGCTGATTACCGGCACCTCGGGCGAAATCATCGATCGGGTGCGTGAAGGCACCCTGGCGGCTGCGCTGGTGGATGGCCCGGTGGCGCATGATGACCTGAACGGCTGCATCGCGTTTCGTGAGGAGATGGTGCTGATTACCGGGCTGGATCATGCCCCTATCACCACCGCCCGCGACGTGCAGGACGATACCCTGTTTGCTTTCCGCAACAGCTGCTCCTACCGCGTTAAGCTGGAGAGCTGGTATCGCGACAGTCAGACCGCGCCGGACAATGTGATGGAGATTCAGTCCTATCACGCCATGCTGGCCTGCGTGGCGGGCGGTGCGGGCGTCGCCATGATCCCGGCCTCGGTGCTGAAACAGATGCCGGACCGTTCACGGGTGCAGGCGCACACCCTCCCCCCTGCTTATCGCAATACGGCCACCTGGCTGATGTGGCGACGGGACGCCTTTACTCCCAACGTGGAGGCGCTGAAGTACCTGATTATCGAAAAATTTGACGATCGGCCGCTCAATGATGAGCTGATCTACCCCTTACAGGCGGCGGAATAAGCGTTCCGCGCTATGTTTAAGAGCCTGGCTCTGATTAATCACGACCACCTGGCGCCACCGTGCGTCACAATCTGACTGGAAGAGGGATTGCATGAAAATGATCAAAACCCGTGCCGCCGTTGCCTGGGCTGCTGGCGAACCGCTGAAAATTGAAGAAGTGGATTTGATGCCACCGCAGAAAGGCGAAGTCCTGGTGCGTATCGTCGCGACCGGCGTCTGCCATACCGACGCCTACACCCTCTCCGGCACCGATCCGGAAGGCGTCTTCCCGGCGATCCTGGGCCATGAAGGCGGCGGCATCGTGGAAGCCGTAGGTGAAGGCGTGACCAGCGTGGAAGTGGGTGACCATGTCATCCCGCTTTACACTCCGGAGTGCGGCAAGTGTAAGTACTGTCTGTCGGGTAAAACCAACCTCTGTCAGGCGATCCGTGCGACCCAGGGCAAAGGTTTGATGCCGGATGGCACCACCCGCTTCTTTAAAGATGGCAAACCGATTTTCCACTATATGGGCACCTCGACCTTCTCGGAGTACACCGTCGTTCCGGAGATCTCACTGGCTAAAATCAGTAAAGAAGCGCCGCTGGAAGAAGTGTGCCTGCTGGGTTGTGGCGTCACCACCGGCATGGGCGCGGTCATGAACACCGCCAAAGTGAAAGAAGGCGACACCGTGGCGATTTTCGGCCTCGGCGGCATTGGCCTGTCGGCCGTTATCGGTGCCAAAATGGCGAAAGCCGGCCGCATCATCGCCATCGACATCAATACCAGCAAATTCGACCTGGCGCGCAAGCTGGGTGCCACTGACCTAATCAACCCGAAAGATTACGATAAGCCGATTCAGGAGGTGATTGTTGAGCTGACCGATGGCGGCGTGGATTTCTCCTTTGAATGTATCGGCAACGTCAACGTCATGCGTTCCGCGCTGGAGTGCTGCCACAAAGGCTGGGGCGAGTCTGTGATTATCGGTGTGGCCGGTGCCGGTGAAGAGATCTCTACCCGTCCGTTCCAGCTGGTGACCGGGCGCGTCTGGCGTGGCTCCGCCTTCGGTGGCGTGAAAGGCCGCTCACAGCTGCCGGGTATCGTGCAGGATTACCTCGACGGTAAATTTGCCCTGAACGACTTCATCACCCACACCATGCCGCTGGAAGAGATCAACGACGCCTTTGATTTAATGCACGAAGGAAAATCGATCCGCTCGGTTGTGCATTTCAACAGGTAATCAGGAGGCGTTATGGCATCCACTCTGGAGCTACTGGAAGAACACCGTATTTTTGGCGGCTGGCAGCAGCGCTGGCGTCATGCGTCGGCCGTGCTGAACTGCCCGATGACCTTCAGCATCTATCTGCCTGAACCGCAGGGCGATGCGCCGCCACCGGTGGTCTGGTTTCTGGCCGGGCTGACCTGCAACGACGAGAACTTCACGACCAAAGCGGGCGCGCAGCGGGTGGCGGCGGAGCTGGGTCTGGTGCTGATTATGCCGGACACCAGCCCGCGCGGCGATCAGGTGGCCAACGATGAGGGCTACGATCTGGGTCAGGGAGCGGGATTTTATCTCAATGCCACCCAGCAGCCCTGGGCCGCGCATTTCCGCATGTTCGACTACCTGAGCAGCGAGTTACCTGCGGTGATTGCGGATAACTTTAAGGTCAGCGACCGTCAGTCGATCATGGGTCACTCTATGGGCGGACACGGCGCGCTCATGCTGGCGCTGCGTCTGGGCAACCGCTTTGCTTCGGCGTCGGCTTTCGCACCGATTGTAAACCCGATGCAGGTGCCGTGGGGTCAGAAAGCGTTTCAGGCCTATCTGGGCGATGACCCGGCGGCCTGGCGGGAATATGACAGCTGTCAGCTGATGGCGGAGGTGGCGCATCGTCTGCCGATCCTGATCGACCAGGGCGACAGCGATCAGTTCCTGGCCGACCAGCTGCAACCGGAGCGGCTGGAAAGCGTGGCCAGTGAGGTGGGATTCCCGCTGACGCTGCGCATTCAGCCGGGCTATGACCATAGCTACTTCTTTATCGCCAGTTTTGTGGAAGATCATCTGCGCTTCCACGCGCAGCATCTTCTGGCGTAAAAAATCAGGGCCGCAACTGCGGCCCTTAACTTTTTTGCACGATGCCGGGCCGGTGACGGCCCGCCGTTGTGTCAGACCAGCGCCGGACCGGTCAGGCCATCAATCATCACCTGCGGAATGCCGCGCGAGCAGTGCTCGATTCGTCCATCGACGCCATAGACTTTCGCCAGGGTCGCGGGCGTAATCACCTTATCCGGCTGCCCCTGCGCCACCAGTGCCCCCTGTTTCAGCATCAGCGCATGCTGCGCATGACGCAGCGCAATATTGATATCATGCACCACCACCACCGTGACGATGTTGCGCAGGGCGGTTTCGCGCCGCACCAGATCCATCACATGAAACTGGTAGTTGAGATCCAGCGCGCTCAGCGGTTCATCCAGCAGCAGCAGCTCAGGGCGACGGATCAGCGACTGTGCCAGCCCGACTAACTGCTTCTGTCCGCCGGAGAGCTGGTCGAGATAGCGCATCGCCAGATGGGCAATACCCAGCTGCTCCAGCAGGTGCATGATTTCGGCTTCGCTACTGGCGCTGTGCAGGCCGCCGGAGGCACGCTGTGCCACAATGATCGACTCCAGCACATGCAGATGCACGCCTGCAGGCAGGGACTGCGGCAGATAGACCACGTTCTTCGCCCGGCGGGCAAACGGCTGAGTCATAAGATCCTCGCCGTTGAGCCACATTTCGCCCTGCCCTTTGTTCAGTCCGGCCAGGGCCCGCAGCAGTGTCGATTTGCCGCAGCCGTTGGGCCCCAGCAGCACGGTGATCTCCCCACGCGGCAGCGGCGCCACGTTGAGATTCTCAATCACCTTATGTTTTGGGTAACCGGCACTGAAGCCGCGTAACGTCAGACCCTGTTCCATCACACTGTCCCCCGGTGACGCAGAATAATACTCAGGAAGAACGGCACGCCAATCAGTGAGGTGACGATGCCGACCGGGATGATCACGCCCGGAAGCAGGTTTTTCGACGCGACCGAGGCCAGCGACAGCACCAGGGCTCCGACCAGCGCGCTGGCTGGCAGATAGAAGCGGTGATCTTCACCAAACATCATGCGGGCAATATGGGGAGCGACCAGGCCGATAAAGCCAATCGGGCCGACAAAGGCCACGGCCAGCGCCGAGAGAATACTGATGCGCAGCAGCGTCGCCAGACGCAGACGACGCACGTCAATGCCAAAGCTGACCGCCCGATCCTCACCCAGCCGCAGCGCCGTCAGCTTCCAGCTGCTCATCATGGAGAACGGCACCAGGATCGCCAGCGCCACGGTCAGGACGCCCAGCTTCTCCCAGGAGGCGCGCGCCAGGCTGCCCATGGTCCAGAAAACCAGCCCCTGCAGGGTATCTTCGCTGGCGATGAACTGCATCATGGAGACCAGCGCGTTGAAGGTAAAGACCAGTGCAATGCCGAAGAGCACCACGCCCGCCGAGGAGACCTGGGTCCAGCGGGTGATGCCGTCCAGCATCAGGGCGGCAAACAGCGCAAAGACGAAGGCGTTGGCGGAGATCAACCACTGGTCAGGAATGCCGGGGATGCCGATGCCGAGGATGATGGCCAGCGCGGCACCAAATGCCGCCGCCGAGGAGACACCGAGAGTAAAGGGGCTGGCCAGCGGGTTATTCAGAATGGTCTGCATTTCTGCGCCCGCGAGGCCGAGCGACAGGCCTACCACAATCGCCATCAGGGCATAGGGCAGACGGATGTCCCAGACGATGACGCGGGTTCCGGCGTCGACGCTGTCGGGACTGAGCAGCGTATTCCACAGCGTCTCCAGCGAGAGTCCGGCCGGACCCAGCGTGAAGTCGAGGACCAGCGAGGCAATAATGGCCAGCAGCAGCACGCCGATCCAGATGACGCGGCGACGCAGCACCCGGTGGTAGCTATGCATGCTGTGCTGACGCGTCTCTTCTCCCGCCAGCAGCGAAGTTTCGGTAGTCATGTTTTAACCCTGTGTGGCTATCCTGTCAGAAAACGCAGCCACAATAGTGCAGGTGATAATAATTATCAATTCGTGAAGATAAGCGAGACGTGAAAAAAGGATAAAAAACGGTGTTGCAGGCGGGAGAATGGCTCAGGGAGCCTGTGCCTTTCGCAAAGACGCAAAACCCGCCATCCCTGGCGGGCTCAGCGCGGACCATCCCTGGCCCGCTATGCTTTGCTACAGGCACAGGCTCCCATCGCTTCACGATTCCTGCGGCCTGCCAGAACTGCGGCAGGCACCGTGCGCAGGAGTCAGCGCACAGAACTAATCTTTATGAACCGGGAACTCCATCTCGCTGTACTTCACGAAACGGCTGCCGCGCGTCAGCTTGTAGCCGAACCAGATGATCAGGAACAGCGGAAGGCCGATGTAGGTGGCCGCTACGCTGTACCAGTCGATGGTGTCGTTGAGAAACGCCTGATAGTTCTGACCCAGCGTGATGATCAGGCAGAGCACAAAGGCGAAAATCGGACCCAGCGGGAAAAAGCCGGAGCGGTAAGGCAGCGCGTTCAGGTCACGTCCCTGAGCGACATAGCCGCGACGGAAGCGGTAGTGACTGATCGCGATACCGAGCCAGGCGATAAAACCGGTCATGCCTGAGGTGTTCAGCAGCCAGAGGTAAACCTCCTGATTGCCAAATTTCGAGGTCAGGAAGCAGAGTCCCGCCACCACCGTCGTTGCCCAGAGTGCATTACGCGGTACGCCACCTTTAGAGAGTCTGGCGAAAATTCGTGGCGCTTTGCCTTCACAGGCCAGGTTGTAAAGCATACGGGTTGAGGCGTACATGCCGGAGTTACCCGCTGACAGCACGGCCGTCAGGATCACCGCATTCATCACCGCCGCCGCTGACAGCAGACCGGCATTCTGGAACACCAGGGTGAACGGGCTGACGCTGATATCGTTGATGTCATTGTGCAGCAGCTTGGGATCGGTGTACGGCAGGATCAGGCTGATAATCAGAATCGCGAAGACGTAAAACAGCAGGATACGCCAGAAGATCTGCCGCACCGCACGCGGAATATTTTTTGCCGGATCTTCAGATTCGCCCGCCGCGATACCGATCAGCTCGGTGCCCTGGAAGGAGAATCCCACAATCATCGCCACGCCGATCATCGCCGCAAAACCGCCTGCAAACGGCGCTTCGCCCACCTGCCAGTTATGCCAGCCCGCGTGTTCTGCACCGCGCATAATGCCGGTGATCATCAGCACGCCAACCACGATAAAAATCACCACGGTGGCCACTTTGATCAGCGAGAACCAGTATTCCGCTTCACCAAAGCCTTTGACGGAGATGTAGTTGAGCAGGAACATCAGGCCCAGGAACAGCGCGCTCCAGATCCAGCCTGGCGTGTCGGGGAACCAGTAATTCATCACCAGCTGTGACGCCACCAGATCAACCGCGATGGTCACCGCCCAGTTGTACCAGTAGTTCCAGCCGAGTGCGAAACCAAAGCCCTCTTCGACATATTTTGCGCCGTAGGTGGCAAACGACCCGGACACGGGCATAAAGGCCGCCAGTTCACCCAGGCTGGTCATCAGGAAATAGACCATCAGACCGATGAGCATATAGGAGAGAAGTGCTCCGCCGGGTCCGGCCTGAGCAATAGTGGCACCCGATGCGACAAACAGGCCGGTTCCGATGGAGCCGCCGATGGCGATCATGGTGAGATGACGTGCTTTTAGTGCACGCTGTAACGCAGGTTGTTGTGTTGTATTTGAGTCATTATGCATGTGTAAACGCTACGAAGGGTAAAAATGAGGCGAGATTGTAGCAGCCAGCTCGCCTCTGTATAGCGGAGCCACGCTGTTATTAGTTAAGTTCATGATCGCGCCCGAATTATTAGCGGTCACTCACGGCAGTAGGATAAAAAGCGCGTCAGCGCTTTGGAAATATGCTTCTGCCGGTGATGGATGCGATACAGCGTCCGGGTCAGGCGCGGCAGCGGAATCGTCAGTTCGATCAACGTTCCCGCCTCCAGCAGATCGGCGATCACCCGGCGCGACAGGCAGCTGATCCCCATGCCGTGGCGCACCGCATGTTTAATCGCTTCAGAGTTGCCGAGCTCCATCCCCAGCTGAAAGCTCGGCAGATGAGACAGCAGCAGATAATCGACGATTTCACGGGTGCCGGAGCCGCGTTCGCGCAGGATCCAGGGGGCGTCAGCCAGCGTTTTCAGGGTGACCGGCTGCTGCAGAACAGGCGCATCCGGCGCGGCAAACACCACCAGCTCATCCTCCAGCCAGGGTTCACTGACCAGTTCGGTCATATGGCACGGCCCCTCAATCAGGCCGACATCGACGCGGAAGTCGGAGACCGCCTGAATCGCATCCTGACTGTTGCCCACGCTCAGCTCCAGCGGCAGGCCGGGAAAATCGCGTCGCCAGGCCGCCATCATGCCCGGCAGCAGATAGTTACCGATGGTGCTGCTGGCGAAGATGCGGATGGCCCCGTTGTCCTCTTTGAACAGCTGCTCAATCTCCCCCGCCTGCTCCAGCAGACCCACGGCGCGGGGATAAAGCAGGCGGCCATGTTCGTTCAGCACCAGTCGTTTACCGACCCGATCAAAGAGCTGAACCCCAAGCTGACTCTCCAGATCGGCCAGCGCCGCGCTGACCGCCGACTGCGACAGCGCCAGCAGCTGCGACGCCTGGGTCGTCGAGCCACTCTTGAGCACTTCGGTAAAGACTTCGATTTGCCGCAGCGTAATGTGCATCGTCGATCCTTAAGTCTGTTAATGTCTGACGAGATAGATGATCAGCGCCAGCCAGATCAGCCCCACCACCACCAGCCAGCCTGCGATTTTTTTGCCGCGGGAACGCCGGGATGCGGCCCTTTCGCTGCTGCTGATGCGTACCTCACGCGGCAGCAGGCGCAGCAGCAGCATAACACCGGTCGGGATAATGACCGCGTCATCCAGCAGTCCCACAAACGGGATCACATCCGGGATGAAATCGATCGGGCTGACGCCATAGGCGACCAGGCCCAGCATGCCCAGCTTGTTCCACCAGGGCGTGCGCGGATCGCGAAAGGCGAACCAGAGTACCAGCACATCCCTCTTGATCAGCGTTGCCCAGCGGCGCAGACGCAAAACGCTCATAATGTCGGCCTTATCGTTTATTCCGGTTGATTATAAATATATTATCAATTTCACTTTTAAGCCAGTGCGCGCCATGATCGACACTCACTGAAGAGGAGTGACCCTTATGGCCGAACTGAGCATCGTTAAAACGCACTCTCCCGTTGTGCGCCTGTTTCCCGGTCTGCTGCTGACCGCCGCGCTCGCCGCTGCGGCGAGCTGGCTGGGGCAACAGCCGTTGATCGCGGGGCTGGGACTGGGTTCACTGACGCTGGCGATCATGCTGGGCATCGTGGTCGGGAATAGCGTCTGTTCCCCTCTCTCATCACACTGCGACAGCGGCGTCGCACTGGCGAAGCAGAAGCTGCTGCGGCTCGGGATTATCCTGTTTGGCTTTCGTATTACTTTACAGCAGATTGCCGATGTCGGCGTCAGCGGCATCCTGATCGATGCGCTGACCCTGAGCAGCACCTTCTTTATCACCTGTCTGCTGGGTATCCGGTTACTGAAGCTGGATCGCGAAACCGTCTGGCTGATTGGCGCAGGCAGCAGTATCTGCGGTGCGGCAGCGGTTCTGGCGACCGAGCCGGTGGTCAAAGCCGCGCCGTCGAAAGTCGCGGTGGCCATCGCGACCGTGGTGCTGTTCGGCACGCTGGCGATCTTCATCTATCCCCTGCTCTGGCCGCTGGCGCATCATCTGTTTCCGGCTCTGAGTGCTGCACAGTTTGGCGTTTTCACCGGCTCCACGATTCATGAAGTGGCGCAGGTGGTAGCAGCCGGACACAGTATCAGCCCGGAAGCCGAAAACAGCGCGGTTATTGCCAAGATGCTGCGGGTGATGATGCTGGCCCCGTTCCTGCTCTGCCTGGGGACGATGCTGCGCGGCAGGCGTCAGGGCCGCGCCCGTCAGCCGGTAACCTTTCCCTGGTTTGCCTTACTGTTTATTGCGGTCGCGCTGTTTAACTCGCTGCAGCTGCTGCCTGCTGCGCTGGTGGCCTCACTGAATCAGCTGGCTGGCCTGCTGCTGGCGATGGCGATGGCCGCGCTGGGCTTAACCACCCGTTTCAGCGCACTGCGTGAAGCGGGCGTTAAACCCCTGCTGCTGGGTGCGCTGGTCTTTGGCTGGTTAATCGCAGGCGGTGGCACGATCAATCTGCTGGTGCAACATTTCATGGGCTAACCGCATCGGGTATCATGCCGTTTCATCCGTGCATAGCCCCAGGAGAAAGGCATGAAATATATTGGCGCACACGTCAGTGCGGCAGGGGGGGTGGATCAGGCCGTGATCCGCGCCCATGAATTAGAAGCCACCGCCTTCGCCCTCTTTACTAAAAATCAGCGTCAGTGGAAGGCCGCCCCGCTGACCACTGAGGTCATTGATGCTTTTCGCGCCGCCTGCGAGACTTATCACTTCACATCACAGCAGATCCTGCCGCACGACAGTTTTCTGATTAACCTGGGCCATCCGGTTGAGGAGGCGCTGGAGAAGTCCCGCGCGGCCTTCATTGATGAACTGCGGCGTGCTGACCAGCTGGGGCTGACGCTGCTGAACTTCCACCCCGGCAGCCATCTGCATCAGATCGATGAGGAGAGCTGCCTGAAGCGCATCGCCGAGTCGATCAATGTCGCGCTCGACCAGACGCAGAACGTTACCGCCGTCATCGAAAATACGGCCGGTCAGGGCAGTAATCTGGGCTTCCGCTTCGAGCATCTCGCCACCATTATTGAGCATGTCGAAGACAAATCGCGTGTCGGGGTCTGCATTGATACCTGCCATGCGTTTGCCGGCGGGTATGATCTGCGTACCGAGGCAGACTGCGAAGCGACCTTTGCCAGCTTTGAGCGCATCGTCGGTTTTCAGTATCTGCGTGGCATGCACCTGAACGACGCCAAGAGCGCCTTCGACAGCCGCGTTGACCGCCATCACAGTCTGGGAGAAGGAAATATCGGCAGGACGGTGTTCAGCTGGCTGATGAAAGATCCCCGCTTCGATGGCATCCCGCTGATTCTGGAAACCATCAATCCCGATATCTGGAAAGATGAGATTGCGTGGCTGAAAGCCGAACAGCAGGCATAGAAAAAGGAGCCTGAAGGCTTTCCAGACGGTGATGACATTAAAGCGAGGGAAGCAGGTACCTTATCAAAGCAAACAGGGAGCCATCTGGCTCCCTGTTTATTTCACTTCCGCGTATCAGGCTTTCGCCAGCTGCTCTTCCGGACGTTTCAGTACCGCGTAGCTCAGACCCGCAATCGCGGTGCCGATGACGATCGCCATCAGATAACCGAGTACCGGGGTAATCGCGCCAGGGATCAGCAGAACGAACAGTCCACCGTGCGGCGCCATCAGTTTCGCGCCAATCGCCATGGAGATGGCACCGGTCACCGCGCCACCCACGATGCAGCAAGGCAGAACACGCATCGGGTCGCGGGCCGCGAACGGAATCGCA
This sequence comes from Pantoea anthophila, assembly GCF_026104315.1. NCBI lineage: Bacteria > Pseudomonadati > Pseudomonadota > Gammaproteobacteria > Enterobacterales > Erwiniaceae > Pantoea > Pantoea anthophila. The sequence continues at coordinate 1,329,081 of NZ_CP110473.1, read as the reverse complement.
CCTTCAGAGATAAAGCAGAGACCCAGAACCAGCGCCGCTTTGCCCCCTTCCTGCTGACCTTTGTTGAACTTACGACGCGCAACCAGCGTAGCCACACCCATCGCCAGCGGTGGCACCATGCCGGCAGCCATGATGGCGGCCATCGGGGCATACGTCTGCGAGCTCAGTAAACCAACGCCAAACGCGTAAGCCACCTTGTTCACCGGACCACCCATGTCAGTACACATCATGCCGCCCAGAATCGCGCCCAGCAGAACCGCGTTCGCGGTGCCCATGTTCGCCAGCCAGTGGGTCAGACCGTTCATGATGCCCGCAACTGGTTTGCCTACCACGTAGATCATCAGCAGGCCGGTAATCAGACTGGCAAACAGCGGAATAATCAGTATCGGTTTCAGCGCTTCCATACTCTGCGGCAGTTTAACTTTGCCGCTGATCAGCTTCGCCGCATAACCGGCAATGAAGCCCGCGATAATACCGCCTAAGAAGCCGGCGTTGATGCTGGTGGCGATCATCCCGCCAATCAGACCCGGGGTCAGACCCGGACGGTCAGCGATGGAGAAGGCGATAAAGCCCGCCAGTACCGGCACCATGAGGGCAAAGGCGCTGCCACCACCGATTTGCATCAGGGCAGCCGCCAGCGTGCCCGGCTCTTTAAATGCGGTGATACCAAAGGCAAATGAGAGTGCGATGCTCAGACCGCCTGCGACCACCATCGGCAGCATATAGGAGACACCGGTCAGCAGATGACGATACGCCCCTGCGCCACCCTGCTTTTTCTCCTCTTCTGCGCTGGCGTTGCTCTGTCCGCTGGCAGCCGCTTTATAAGGCTTCGCTTCGGCTACCGCTTTATCCAGTTCCTGGGCGGTTTTCTTCAGCGCCAGTCCGGTTGAGGTGCGGTACATCGGCTTACCGGCAAATTTCGCCAGGTCGACTTCGATATCGGCGGCCACGATCACCAGGTCGGCTGCCGCCACTTCTTCCGGGGTAATGGCGTTACCGGCCCCGACTGAACCGCGGGTTTCAACTTTCACCCACCAGCCGCGACGGGTTGCTTCGGCCTGAATCGCCTCAGCCGCCATAAAGGTGTGCGCCACGCCGGTCGGACAGGCGGTAACGGCAACCACACGTTTCTGCGCGCCAGCCTGAGCCGGAGCCGCAGCAGATGCGCCCGCCGGTGTCGCCACCGCAGCCTGCGACTGCCAGGTCTTGGCTTCTGCTTTCGCGCGGTTCAGGAAGGTTTCCGGCTCACGGACGGCCAGCTGGACATCGCCCTGCCAGAGCGCTTTGCCGTTCAGCGCCGCGTCGTCCGGCACGTTTTTACCCAGCACAATCACCAGTTCAGCATCGGCAGGGTTTTCAGTCAGGGTCAGGCCCGCAGCAGCTGCCGCAGCAGCCAGGCGCTGTTGCGCCATGTAAGCGGAAGCCAGTCCCAGTGTAGGGTCTTTTATCAGCAGCGTTTTCATTATCGCTCTCCTGCTGTCAGTTAACGGGTTGTAAGTCGACACGCGCCATCATGGCGGCCAACTGAGTTCGATCGGATACACCAACATTACTCTGGCTGACGGCCATCGCCGCCACGGCAGTGGCAAGACGCAGCGTATGCTCGCTGGACTCGCGCATCAGCAGACCATAAATCAGGCCGCCCACCATTGAGTCGCCGGCACCCACGGTGCTGACCACATCGCAGACCGGGGGTTTGGCAATCCATTCGCCGGAGGCGTTGACCCACAGCGCCCCTTCTGCGCCCAGTGAAATCACCACATGGGCGATGCCCTGCTCGCGCAGTTCGTGCGCGGCACCAATCACATCCTGCAGCGTCGGCAGTTTGCGACCGGCCCAGATTTCCAGCTCACGGCGGTTAGGCTTCACCAGCCACGGGGCGGCTTTCAGTCCTGCCACCAGCGCCTCACGGCTGCTGTCAAAGATGATGCACGGGCAGTGGGTGCGCAGTTCGGTCATCCAGCGGGTAAAGGCGTCGTGATCGACTCCTTCCGGCAGGCTGCCGCTGACGCAGACCATATCGAACTGGCCCAGCCAGGTCAGGGAGTCGGTGGTGAAGCGATCCCAGTCCTGACCCGTCACCTGAAAACCTGAGAAATTCAGATCGGTCACATCGCCGGTCTGTTCGGTGAGTTTTACGTTGATGCGGGTGCGGCCTGGCACCACCTGAAAACGGTTAGCAATACCCAGCTCGCTGAACAGCTGCTGGAAGCCATCCTGATTCTCTTTGCCCAGGAAGCCGCCGACGGTCACGTCAATGCCCAGATCTTTCAGGACTTTGGCGACGTTAATGCCCTTGCCCGCCGCATGCAGTCCGGTGGTTTTCACCAGATTGACTTCGCCGCGTTCAATTTCAGGGGTATAGCCCACCAGGTCATACGCCGGATTCAGCGTAATGGTGGCGACACGTCTGCTCATGCTGCCCCCTCGCCCAGACCACTGCTGATCGCCTCTTCAATGGCGTTCAGCGCCTGCTGTGCATCGTCGCCGCTGGCGGTAAAGCGCAGGCGATGCCCTTTCTTCACGCCCAGCGCCACCACTTTCATCAGGCTGCGACCATTGGCAGGTTTACCGCTGCCGTCGAGGTTGGTCACGGTGATCTCGCTGTTGAACTGCTTGATAACGCTGACCAGCGCCGTGCCCGGACGGGCATGCAGGCCATGTTCGTTGCGGATAGTGAATTCAGCGGTCAGGACGTCAGCCTGCTCATCGACTTCGCTGGTCAGCAGCGCATAAACGCCTGCGGCATCCGCTTTCAGTAGACGATCGGCTTTCCCCTGTTGCAGTAAGGCGCTCAGGTAACCCAGCACCTCCAGCGGACGTTCATCGGTTGCCGACACGCTGATCAGCATCGCAGCCGATTCGCCCTGATGGTCGAAGGGATGCGCAGCACGGCTGATCGCCACGCCACTGCGCAGGTTGCCCAGGCTGCTGTCGCTGAGCCAGATGCCCTGCCCCAGATTCAGCGGGGAGGCTGAAACCACATCCGCCACATAGCTGGCATCCACAACGCCAGCGGATTGCAGACGACCGGCGTTCATCGCCTGTAGGGTGATCAGGTCGCTGGCCGCGACGTCAAGGGTAATTAATGCGGTGTCGAAGCTGAATTCGGCGGCTTGTTTCTCGCCCATCAGCAACGCACGAAGATCTTCAGCAGAGGCGGTTTTCAGCTGTTCGGCAACGGAGTCATCGCTCAGTACGTGGGTCAGCTGACGCAGCAGCGCCAGATGCTCATCAGACTTCGCGGCAATGCCGATGGCGACATAGGCGGTCTGATCGTCACCCCAGGCAATGCCCTGCGGGAACTGAAACACCTGAACGCCGGTTTTCAGCACCAGATCGCGGGTGTCTGTGGTGCCATGAGGGATAGCGATGCCGTTACCGAGAAAGGTGGAGGTTTGCTGTTCGCGCGCCAGCATGCCGTTGACATACCCTTCAGTCACATTGCCCGCCGCGGTTAACGCGGCAGCGACCTGACGAATGGCCTCTTCTTTATTCTGGGCGCTGGCTCCGGTATGGATAGCCTGCAATTCGAGCTGGAACATAATTCTCCTCGCTTGCTGAGATTGAATCGTTTCAGCCGGTGGGGAGATTTTTGCGTCGCACTGTCAGGGACAGGTTGCCGGACCACCGCTGAAACGTTTCAGGGATTGTGGTACAGCGCGATTCTGCAGGCAAGAAAATGCGCAAACGGCGTAGCAGATTTTTGATGTTACGCACATTTCATGACGGTTATGAGGCAGAAAGGTCGATCCGGCTGAAGCTGTTGCTGTAAGGCAACGACGCCGTCAGAAAAACGTCAGCTGCGTCAGCGCCTCAGGGGGCCGTATCCGCTTCCAGCTGCAGCAACCAGGTCATCGCCTGCTCGCGCGAGTCGCCGCACATGCTCGCTTGCGGCTGCAGCCCGGAACAGACGGCGGGACGCAGGGGCGAACCAAAGAGTTTGCAGCGCAGCAGCGCATCAAGCTGAATGCAGGGGGTATTGGCGGGCTTGCCGTCGGGCATACCGGGGATGGGGGATGAGATAGAGGGTGCCGTGCAACAGGCACCGCACTGGCTACGGCATTGCATGCTGAGCTCCGGCAAAGAAAGTCGCGGCGACAATAGCAGTCCGGCGCGACAATTACCATGAATGCGGCGGCCTGACGCAAAATTTCGCACCCGCGATATTGCCAGTTTTCACCGGCGCGAGTAACGTTGCGCGCACTTCACTCTCAAGATAGCGAGAACAGCAATGCCAAAAGCCAACGAAATCAAAAAAGGGATGGCCGTCACGCACAACGGTAAACTGCTGCTGGTTAAGGACATTGATGTCCAGAGCCCCAGCGCACGTGGTGCCGCCACCCTCTATAAAATGCGCTTTACCGATGTCCGCACCGGTTTAAAAGTTGAAGAGCGCTTTAAGGGCGACGAGATTATTGATGCGATTTCTCTCAGCCGTCGCAGCGTGACCTTCTCTTATATAGATGGTGACGAATATATCTTTATGGATGACGAAGACTACACCCCCTACACCTTCAAACGCGATCAGATCGAAGAAGAGCTGCTGTTTATTCCGGAAGGAGGCATTCCGGGTATCCATGTGCTGACGATGGAAGGCCAGGTGCTGGCACTGGAACTGCCCCAGACGGTCGATATGGAGATCGTTGAAACCTCGCCGGGCATCAAAGGTGCTTCAGCCAGCGCCCGCACCAAACCCGCCGGAATGAGCACCGGCCTCTCGATTCAGGTGCCGGAATACCTGAGCAACGGTGACCGCATCCGCATCCATATTGCCGAACGTCGCTATATGGGGCGCGCCGAGTAAGCGAGGGCGGGAAACCGATCGTGATAATGTTATAGTATTACATTATCACGCTATCCCGGCAGGAGCTTTTCCCATGACGCGCGTTAATCTCATCACCGGTTTTTTAGGCAGCGGAAAAACCACCCTGCTCTGCCATCTGCTGGCCGCCAGGCCCGCAGGCGAACAGTGGGCCGTGCTGGTCAATGAATTTGGCGAAATCGGCATTGATGGCGCGCTGCTGGCGGATCGCGGCGCGACGCTGAAAGAGATCCCTGGCGGCTGTCTCTGCTGCGTCAATGGCCTGCCCATGCAGGTCGGGCTGAATATGCTGCTCAAGAACAGGCCTGACCGGTTGCTGATAGAGCCGACCGGCCTGGGGCATCCGCGCCAGGTGCTGGAGATGCTCAGCGCGCCGGTCTATCAGTCGTGGCTGCAACTCAATGCCACCCTGACGCTACTCGATGCGCGCCAGCTTGCCGACCCGCGCGTGGTCGCCGATGAGAACTTCCGCGACCAGCTGGCCGCCGCCGACATCATTATTGCCAATAAGCGCGACTGCTGGGAGGACGAAGATCGTCAGCGTCTGACTGACTGGCAGCAGCAGATGCAGCCGCCACGTCCGGTGATAGCGACCGAGTTTGGCCGGATTCCCTCCGGCCTGCTTGATACGCCGCGCCAGCCACGTGACCTTCCCCTGCCACACCATCATCACTCTCACACGACGAAACCGGCGAGCGGTCTGGCCGCCTTACAGCTGGAAGGAGGGGCGCGCTGGCGGCGGGCGCTGAACCACGGACAGGGCTATAGCGCCTGCGGCTGGCTGTTTGATGGTGACACGTTGTTTGACGCCGCTGCGCTGCTGGAGTGGGTCCGGCAGGCGCCGGTGGATCGGATCAAAGGCGTGATGCGCATCCGCGAAGGCACAATGCGTATTAACTGTCATGCAAAAGAGTTGCAGAGTGAGACACTCGCCGCCACGCCATCCGACAGCCGCATCGAGATTATTCATTCTGAGCAGGCTGACTGGAATCGGCTACAATCGGCGTTGTTGAAGTGCCGTTTACGCTAACAGAGGTATTGTCGGCGGTTATTTTTTTAATTGAGCTTACTTATGCGCGCAATTCGTCTTATTACTATCCTGCTGCTGAATGCCCTGGGCGTCGTGCTCTTTCTTTCGTGGTATCTGCCGCCTCAGCATGGCTTCTGGTTCGGCATCGATAAATCCATTTTTTATGGCTTCAATAATCAGATGGTGACCCATCCGCTGTTTGCGCTGATCGTCGCCATCACCAACTTCCGTGGCTTTGATGTGGTGTCACTGCTGGCGATGGGCCTGCTGTATCTGTCGATCTGGCGACATGAAGCGCCTCAGGCACGCCGCCGGATGCTGGCTATCGGTATCACCATGCTGCTGACTGCCGTGGTGCTGAATCAGCTGGGGCATCTGCTGCCGGTGAAACACTCCAGTCCGACCCTCTTCTTCGAAAACGTGCATCGCGTCAGTGAGCTGACCGGCATTCCCGCTAAAGATGCGTCGAAAGACAGCTTCCCTGGCGACCACGGCATGATGCTGATTATTTTCGCCTGCTTTATCTGGCGTTATTTTGGTTTGAGCCGTTTTTTAATCGCGCTGGCAATTGTGGTGCTATTTTCTCTGCCGCGCGTCATGGCCGGGGCGCACTGGTTTACCGATATTGCCGTGGGATCGCTGTCCGTGGTTCTGGTGGGTCTGAGCTGGTGGCTTTTAACCCCTGCCAGTGACGCGCTGGTTAACTGGTTTTATCGCAAATTACCGGGAAAATATAAGCCCGTGATGTAAATGTTAAGCGCGGTCGGTTTATTTGACAGGATGTTAACTGCCCGCGCTAATAAAAAACAGCTCATCATTATTAGTCTGCTAATTAAAATAGCGAGAGGAAAAGGTTATGACCCCGCCAGGTGGTTAAATAGTCGTCACCCGCCGCTGTCAATAAAGAAAATTCCAGAATCCGTTTCTATGCGCCGAATTGGCGCCCCTTTTACCGCTTGTTATCGCCATCACTTCCCCATAATTGTTGCTAAATTAGTCAGCGTGTTACGGTTTGATTTCACATCAAAAAAACCTATATAAAATTGATTAAAAGCACTCGCCACGGCGTGTGTAATCAGTTAACCTCAGTCCCTGTGAGGCATTAGCGGCAGAAAATTCGGATTTTTACCGTGAAAAAATGTGTCCATTAACACATTTTAGTCATTAAGGATTTGTCTTAGTCTGTCTCGCTTATTAATCTCCCTGTTTTGTTATCTGGCTGGCGACAATTCTGTCGTAAGGACATCGAAGGAAAACCCGAATAATGGTCAAGTCTCAACCAATACTGAGATATATTTTGCGGATTGTGCCCGCACTGGCGCTGGCAACCCTCCTCTCAGCTTGTAGCAGTACCCATAGCAGTCAGAACGCGAATAACGAGAATCATGAAGTTAACAACCAGAATGGTTTTTTACTTCAGGCGTCTCAGGATGAGTTTGAAGAAATGGTGCGTAATGTCGACGTTAAGTCGCGCATCATGGAACAATACGCCGTCTGGAAAGGTGTGCGCTATCGTCTCGGTGGCGATACCAAACGCGGAATCGACTGTTCCGCCTTTGTACAACGTACCTTCCGCGATCAGTTTGGCTTGGAATTACCCCGCTCCACCTCTGAGCAGCAGGACACCGGCAGAGAGATTACCCGCAGTAAACTGCGTCCGGGCGATCTGGTGATGTTCCGCGCAGGTTCAACCGGTCGTCATGTCGGGATCTATCTGGGCAACGATAACTTCGTTCATGCCTCAACCAGCAGTGGCGTCATGATCTCCAGTCTGAATGATGACTACTGGAAAAAGCGTTACCGTGAAGGGCGCCGGGTACTGAGTCGTAACCCGTCCTGATCCTCAGATTCGATTTTCTCTCAGCCAGAGAACATGAAACGCTGCTTACGCAGCGTTTTTTTTCGTCTTTTATTTTATCCGCCTTCGCCATAGCAGATAAAAGCATTGTATTTCAGATTAATAACGAGACATCTCCGGCATTCTCGTTATATTCTCGGTCGCTTAAACCGAAGCAGTCGTGTGCATTAACATAATAATAATTTGATCAGGGGAAGCTCCTCATGCCACTGTCGGGGGCGCTACAGCGCCATGCCACCTATCCTCACCGAATCGCATGGCGTAGCGCGATGGTCGGCGGCCTATTCTTTCTCCTGTTCACGCTGCTGGCGATTCATCACACCTGGCATAAGCGCGAGCGGCAACATCAGCGCCTGCTGGAGCACAGCCGGTCGGCACTACAGCAAACGCTCGCCAGCCTGTATAACAGCACCCTCAGTCCCCTGCTCCCGTTTACCCATAATGCCTGCCACACCATCAATCGTGAACTGACCTCACGCGCCGCCTTTGCCGGGAATCTTCGTGCCATCCTGCTGGTGAATAATGGCAATGCCTTTTGCTCCTCAGCCACCGGCAGTTTCAGTCTGCCGATCAATGTGATTTCGCCCCAGAGTGATATCTCGCGCGATACCGATCTGCAGCTGATGCCGGGCACGCCGTTGCAGCCGGATAAACCGGCCCTGGCACTGTGGGTGAAGAATCCCGGCAATCTGCAGACCGGCGTTTTCGCGACACTCAACATCAGCCTGGCCCCCTATCAGCTGATGGCCTCCTGGCATCCGGAGATTACCGGTATGGCGCTGGTGGCACAGCACAGTGCCCTGACCAGCTGGCAGCATGGCGTAACGGAGAATGAGAACCTGCCGACACCGCTGGTTCAGCGGTCGCTGGAAGGCTATCCGCTGCAGTTTGTTCTCTACGGTTCCACTCTCGCCTTCAGCGATTATCAGAACATTGTGCTGAGTGGTCTGCTGCTGTCACTGCTGGTTGCCGGTGGCTGCTGGCTGCTGCTCGCCCACTATCAGCGTCCGGGCAGAGAGCTGATTCGGGGCATGAAGCGCGGCGAGTTTCACGTGGAGTATCAGCCGCTGGTTACCTCTCACGATAGTCAGCCTTATGGCATGGAGGCACTGCTGCGCTGGACGCACCCGACGGAAGGTCCGATCCCGCCCGATGTCTTTATTCAGTATGCCGAGTCGCAAAACCTGATTGTTCCACTGACCCGCCATCTGTTTCAGCTGGTTTCCCGCGATGCGCACCTGCTCTGTCACACCGTTCCCCGTTATGCCAGCCTCAGCCTCAACATTTCGCCCCTGCACCTGGCCGACCGCAGCTTCCGTCAGGATGTCCTGAACTGGCTTGAGAGCATGCCGGCCGGCCACTTTAATTATGTGTTCGAGATTACCGAACGCGTCATGGTGCGCGACGAAAATGTCGGCGAGCTGTTTGACTGGCTGCATCAGCAGCAGATTCGCATCGCCATTGATGACTTTGGCACCGGACACAGCGCACTGATCTATCTGGAGCGCTACGCCTTTGATTACCTGAAAATCGATCGCGGCTTTGTGCAGAGTATCGGCACCGAGACGCTGACCTCGCCGGTGCTGGATACCGTGCTGCAGCTTGCAAAAAAGCTGAACCTGAAAAGCGTGGCCGAGGGCGTGGAAACGGGCGAACAGGCGGCGTGGCTGATCAATCGCGGCGTGACTCACCTGCAGGGTTATATCTTTAGTCGCCCGCTGCGGCCGGAAACGCTGATAGACTATTTTCAGCGTCATCGCGCCTGACCGGTCTGGCCCGGGCGGAGCCGAACACTTACTGGAGAGGGCATTCGCTATGCTGCTTCGCGCTGGACTTCTGCTGACAGGTGCCCTACTCAGCGCCCCGCTGCTGGCCGCCTCCGTTCTGCAAAGTTACGCTTTTACTCAGGCCGGGGAAGCGAAATATCCGCCCGGCTTCAGCCACTATGAGTATGCCGATCCCGATGCGCCCAAAGGCGGCAGCATCACCCTGGCGGTCATTGGCACCTACGACAACTTCAACCGCTACGCCTCGCGCGGCAATCCGGGTATCAATACCGGTGCGCTTTATGATGGGCTCTACACCAGTTCAGACGACGAGCCGGGTAGTTACTACCCGCTGATCGCCCTGTCGGCGCGCTACGCCAGCGATTTTTCGTGGACTGAGATTCGCCTGAATCCCCGCGCCCGCTTTCACGATGGCTCACCGATTACGGCCCGCGATGTGGCTTTCAGCTTTCAGAAGTTTATGACCGAAGGCGTGCCTCAGTTCCGTGTGGCCTATCGCGGCGTGACGGTGACCGCGCTGAACGATCTTACGGTGCGCATCGACGCCACTAAACCGGACAGAGATCTGCTGATGGGCTTGCTGACGCTGCCGGTCATCCCGGCGTCATTCTGGAAAGATAAGCAGTTTAATGAGCCGCTGAGCGCCCCGCCGCTCTCCAGCGGGCCCTATCGCATCAGCCGCTGGAAGCTGGGTCAGTTTATTGAGTTCAGCCGGGTCAAAGATTACTGGGCCGCCGATCTGCCAGTGAATCGCGGGCGCTTCAATTTTGATCGGATGCGCTACGACTACTATCTGGATGACAACGTGGCGTTCGAAGCCTTTAAAGCGGGGGCTTACGACTGGCGTGAGGAGGTCTCAGCGAAGAAATGGGCCACCCAGTATCGCGGCCGCGCCTTCGACCAGGGCGATATAGTGAAGCAGACCACGCCCAACGAGGCCGCTACTGATACCCGCTGGCTGGCGTTTAACAATGAGAAACCGCTGTTCCATGACCGTCGCGTGCGCCAGGCTTTTTCACTGATGTTCGATTTTAACTGGATGAATAAGGCGCTCTATTACGGTGCCTGGCAGCGCGCCAGCAGCTACTTCCAGAACACAGAGTATGCTGCTCAGGGTGCGCCGGATGCGGAACAGCGGGCCCTGCTGGCACCGTGGCGCGCGCAGTTGCCCGCCGGACTGTTCACTCAGCCCTACCAGCCTCCGGCGAGCGATGGCAGTGGCTACGACCGCGCCAGCCTGTTAAAAGCATACGCGCTGCTGAAAGAGGCGGGCTGGCAGATTAAGGATCAGCGTCTGGTCAATGACAAAACCGGTCAGCCGTTCACCGTTGAGCTGCTGCTGCGCGGCGGCACCAGCACTGAGTGGGCACTGCCGTTCCAGCACGCGCTCTCGCGGCTCGGCATCACCCTGAACCTGCGGCAGGTCGACAGCTCGCAATATCTGCGGCGCTGGCGTGAAGGCGACTATGACATGATCGCTACCCTCTATCAGGCGATGCCGATCCCCACCTCCAGCCTGCAGATCCTGTGGCAGTCGGACTACATCAGCTCCTCCTGGAATACCGCGCGGGTGAAAGATCCTGTCGTTGACCACTTCGTGCAGCAGATCGTGGCGCACCAGGGCGATCCCGCTGCGCTGCGGCCGCTGGCGCAGTCACTGGATCGGGTACTGCTGTGGAATGCGTATATGATCCCGATGTGGTACAACGCAGAGCAGCGGCTGGCTTACTGGGATAAGTTTTCCCATCCCGCCCGCAAGCCTGCCTACAGTACCGGTCTGGATAGCTGGTGGTACGACGCACACAAAGCCGGACGCCTGCCGGCCAGTAAACGCTAAGGAGACACCGTTGGCCGCTTACTTTCTGCGCAGAGTCCTGCTGATCGTTCCGACGCTGTGGGCGATCATCACGCTGAACTTCTTTATCGTGCAAATCGCCCCCGGCGGACCGGTCGATCAGGCGCTGGCTAATATTGAGTTTGGTCAGACAACCGGCCTGCCCGGCAGCGGCGCCGACAGCGCCGGTTCACATGCCACGCGCAGTCATCTCAATCCCGCCGACAATCAGTACCGGGGCGCACGCGGGCTGGACCCGGAGGTAATTGCAGAGATCAAACAGCGCTATGGATTCGATAAACCCCTGTGGCAGCGCTACGGCGAGATGCTGTGGAACTATCTGCGCTTCGATTTTGGCGACAGCCTGTTTCGCAGCGCCTCAGTGGTGGGGCTGATCAAAGAGAGCCTGCCGGTTTCCATCAGTCTGGGGTTATGGAGCACCCTGATTATCTATCTGGTCTCGATCCCGCTGGGTATCCGCAAGGCGGTGCGCAACGGCTCTGCGTTTGATATCTGGAGCAGCGCCCTGATTATTGTGGGCTACTCCGTTCCGGCTTTCCTGTTCGGTATCATGCTGATCGTGCTGTTTGCCGGGGGCAGCTATCTGGACTGGTTTCCGCTGCGCGGGCTCACCTCTGCGCAGCACGACACGCTGCCCTGGTATGGTCAGGTGCTGGATTACTTCTGGCACATCGCACTGCCGGTGCTGGCGACGGTGATCGGCGGCTTCGCCACGCTGACGATGCTGACGAAAAACGCGTTTCTGGATGAGATCCGCAAACTCTATGTGGTGACCGCGCGCGCCAAAGGGGTGCCGGAGCGGCGTATTCTCTATCATCATGTGTTTCGCAACGCGATGCTGCTGGTCATCGCCAGCTTTCCTGCCACCTTTATCAGCATGTTCTTTACCAGTTCCGTGCTGATCGAGGTAATGTTCTCCCTGAATGGCCTGGGGCTGCTCGGCTATGACGCCACCCTGCAACGCGACTATCCGGTCATGTTTGGCACGCTCTATATTTTTACCCTGATCGGGTTACTGATGAACATTCTCAGCGATCTGACCTATACGCTGGTCGATCCGCGCATCGATTTCAGGAGCCATTGATGCCGCTTTCTCCCCTCACTCAGCAGCGCTGGCAGCGCTTTCGCCATAACCGGCGCGGCTACTGGTCGCTGTGGATCTTTCTGGTCCTTTTTCTGCTGTCGCTGGGTGCCGAACTGATTGCCAACGAAAAGCCGCTGCTGGTGCATTATCAGCAGCGCTGGATGCTGCCACTGCTGTTTGACTACAGCGAAACGGACTATGGCGGCGTGCTGCCGACCGCCGCCGATTATCAGGACCCGTGGCTGCAGCAGCGCATTGCCCGGCAGGGCTGGGCCCTGTGGGCGCCGATTCGCTTCAGCGACAGCACCCTCAATTTTGCGACCCAGGTGCCCTTCCCCTCTCCGCCGTCGGCGCAGAACTGGCTTGGCACCGACGCCAACGGGGGCGACGTGCTGGCGCGGCTGCTTTATGGCACGCGCATCTCGCTGCTATTCGGTCTGCTGCTGACGCTCTTCTCCAGCGTAATTGGCATTTTGGTCGGCGCGGTGCAGGGCTATTTCGGCGGCAGAATCGATCTGATCGGGCAGCGGCTGGTTGAAGTCTGGTCCGGCATGCCCGCGCTGTTTCTGCTGATTTTACTCTCCAGCGTGATCCAGCCCGGCTTCTGGTGGCTGCTGCTGGTCACCGTCGCCTTCGGCTGGATGAGTCTGGTCAGCGTGGTGCGGGCCGAGTTTCTGCGCACCCGTAACTTCGATTACATTCGCGCGGCGCAGGCCCTTGGCGTCAGCGACGGCCGGATTATGCTGCGCCATATGCTGCCTAACGCCATGGTGGCGACCCTGACCTTTCTGCCGTTTATTTTGTGTGGGTCGATCACCACGCTCACCTCACTCGACTTTCTCGGCTTTGGTCTGCCGCTGGGCTCGCCCTCGCTGGGGGAGCTGCTGCTGCAGGGCAAAAACAACCTGCAGGCGCCATGGTTAGGCCTGGCAGGCTTTTTCACGCTCGCGATCCTGCTTTCGCTGCTGATTTTTATTGGCGAAGCGGTGCGCGATGCCTTCGATCCGGGCAAAGGAGCCTGAATGACGACACCCTTACTGGCCATCAATGATCTTTCGATTGCCTTTCGTCAGGGCGATGCGCTTCGCCCGGTGGTGGAGGATCTCTCCCTGCGCATCAATGCAGGCGAAACCCTGGCGCTGGTGGGCGAGTCAGGCTCCGGCAAGAGCGTAACGGCGCTGTCGGTGATGCGACTGCTGCATGAGGCGTCGGTGGTTTATCCCCGGGGCGAGATCCTGTTTCAGGGTGAAGATCTGCTGCGCGCCCCGGAGGCGCGGCTGCGTGCCTTTCGCGGCAACCAGATGGCGATGATTTTTCAGGAGCCGATGGTGTCGCTCAACCCGCTGCACACCGTGGAGAAGCAGCTGTATGAAGTGCTCTCGCTGCATCGCGGACTGCGTCGTCCGGCGGCCCGCGGAGAGATACTCAGCGTGCTCGATCGGGTCGGCATCCGGCAGCCTGCCGCCCGGCTCAACGATTTCCCGCACCAGCTCTCCGGCGGCGAACGCCAGCGCGTGATGATCGCCATGGCCCTGCTGACCGAACCCCAGCTGCTGATCGCCGATGAGCCGACCACCGCGCTGGATGTGACGGTGCAGGCGCAGATCCTGAAGCTGCTCCGCGAACTGCAGCGGGAGATGAACATGGGCATGCTGTTTATCACCCATAACCTGAATATTGTGCGCCAGCTGGCGGATAGCGTCAGCGTGATGCGTCAGGGTCGCATCGTGGAACAGAACCGCGGTCAGGTTCTGCTGGACCAGCCGCAGCATCCCTACAGCCAGCAGTTACTGGCCGCCGAACCGGAAGGAACCGCGCTGCCGCTGCCTGCGGACGCCCCGGTGATACTTCGGGTCGAACAGCTTCAGGTCAGTTTTCCGCTACGGCGCGGACTGTTCCGGCGGCAGGCGGCCGAAAAGCTCATACTCGCCGGGCTGAGTTTTACCCTGCGGCGCGGCGAAAGCCTGGGCCTGGTTGGCGAGTCCGGTTCGGGCAAAAGCACCACCGGGCTGGCGCTGCTGCGGCTGATTCGCTCGCGCGGGCAAGTCTGGTTTGATGGTCAGCCGCTGCATCAGCTGACGCGCCGGCAACTGCTGCCGCTGCGCCAGCGCATTCAGGTGGTGTTTCAGGACCCCAACTCCTCCCTGAATCCGCGGATGACGGTGCAGCAGATTATTGCCGAAGGCATGGCGGTACATCTGCCCGCTATCGGCCGGGCAGAACAGGAGCAGCGCGTCATCGCGGTGATGGAAGAAGTGGGACTCGACCCGGAAAGCCGTCACCGCTATCCGGCCGAATTTTCGGGGGGGCAGCGACAGCGTATCGCCATCGCGCGGGCGCTGATTCTGGGACCGGAGCTGCTGGTGCTGGACGAACCGACCTCCTCGCTGGACCGCACGGTGCAGAAACAGATCCTGACGCTGCTACGTCGTCTGCAGCAGCAGCGCCAGCTCAGCTATCTGTTTATCAGTCACGATCTCGATGTGGTTCGATCCCTGTGTCACCAGCTTATCGTGCTGCGTCAGGGAGAAGTGGCAGAACAGGGAGAGTGTGAAAAGTTGTTTGCTTCACCTGAGAACGACTACACCCGCGAGCTGCTGCAGTCGTCCCGGCTCAGCCTGCGTTAAAGGTTTCGGCAATCGCTACGCCCTGATTTTTCAGGCAGCAGTTAGTGGCACTCTCGTCACGGCGCTGTATGAACAGGCAGGGCTGCCCTTCACATTCGGCCACTTTACAGTCGACCTGAATCTCTGCCAGCACCTCTTTTAACTGCTGCAGGATTTCCCACGCCGGAATGCCATCGTGGCTGATCAGACGCAGCGCCACGAACTCCTGGTCATCCAGGGCTTCATCAGGCTCAATAGCACTGTGGCGATCGCTGGCCCAGCGGAAACGCTGCGGCAGGCGATGCACAATTGAAAGTTGCAGCATCGTTTACTCTCCCCGAATGAGTTTATGTCGCAACACACAGCAACCGACGCTGAAAGCTGACCGACAACCGCTGAGTCCGGACGAGTGTTAATCGTCTGCCCGCGCGCATTTTTTGCGACTCGCATCGCACTTCTGGCTATATGTACCGCGTTCACACGCCGTTAACAATCATTTTAGACGCAATATGATTACTTTTTTAGCTAAAGATTTTCACAATAAAGAAACATAACCAGAAAGGCGGCTAACAGAGCCAGCGGTAACGGGGAAAAACTCCTGCGCCCGGCTAGCGGGACGCAGGATGGGGACGTGACGCGTAGAAAAAGAGCAGCAGGGAAATCGTCGCGCACAGCGCGATGGTGCCCACCATCGGCCAGGCGCTGTTGAAACTCATCAGCGACAGTAGCGCCCCAACAAAAGCCCCGACGCCAAAACGCAGGGTGCCCGCCAGAGAGGAGGCCGTGCCCGCCATATGCGGGAACACATCCAGGATCACCGCCATCGCATTGGATGAGACGATCGATACACAGCCGATAAACAGTGCGACACCCAGCACCAGCGGCAAAAAGCCCAGGTCAAAGGCGCTGACCAGCAGCAGCCAGATCCCCATAGAGAACTGGATCAGCAACCCCAGCCGGAACATCGCGACCGGGCCAAAGCGACGCACAGCCCTGCTGTTAATCAGGGTCAGCACGAAGAGAAACACCACGTTAAGGCCAAAGTAGTAGCCGAAGTTTTGCGGCGAAACGTGATTCAGTTCGATATAAACAAAGGGACCGGCGTTAAGAAAGGTGAAGAGTCCGGCAAAGGAAAAGCCGCTCGCCAGCATATAACTGAAGGCCCGTTTGTGACGAAACAGCGTGACGAAATTACCCAGCGTGGTGCGCAGATGGAACCGCTGGCGCTGCTCCGGCTTCAGGGTTTCGCGGATCTGCGTGGTCACCAGCAGTGTGGTGACTAATGCCGCGCCCGACAGCGCCCAGAAGATGGCGTGCCAGCTCCAGAGCACCAGCAGCCAGCCGCCGATAATCGGCGCCAGCAGCGGCGCAATGGTGGTGATCAGCATCACGAAGGACATCATGCGCGAAAAGTCCTCTTTCGAGTAACTGTCGCGCATCAGGGCGTTGATCACCACGCTGGCGGCCGCAGCCGACAGCCCATGCAGAAAGCGCATGGTAATCAGCTGATCAATACTTTGTGACAACGCACAGGCAGCGGCGGCGCAGGCAAAGATCAGCGTGCCAAGCGCAATCACCGGCTTGCGGCCGTAGCTGTCCGCCAGCGGCCCATAGATGAGCTGCCCGATCGCGAACCCCAGAATGTAGAGATTCAGCGACATCTGCACGCTACCCGCCGACACGCCAAACTCACGCGCAATCTGCGGCATGGCAGGCAGATACATGTCGATCGACAATGGCATCAGCATGGCTAACAGACCGAGGATGACGACCAGACCTGTTGGCGAATTCTTTTCCTTACGCACACCTTCTCCTGCCCTGTGGGACTGGCACGGGCTGCTGGCAGCCCGGCCGCTTATTTAGCCTGTAACTCTTTTGGCAGACCAATACTGGCGATCTCTTCTTCCGTCAGCGGCCGGTATTCGCCCGGTTCCAGATCGGCGTCCAGCACGATGTCGCCAATGCGCTCACGATGCAGCTCAACCACCCGATTGCCCACCGCCGCAAACATCCGTTTCACCTGGTGATAACGCCCTTCGCTCAGGGTCAGCAGCACTTCGGTCGACGTGATCACCTCCAGCTGTGCCGGTTTGGTCAGGCTCTTCTCATTGTGCAGCTGTACGCCCGCCGTAAACTGCGCGGCCGTATCGTCACTGACCGGCGATTCCAGTGTGACGCGATAGGTTTTCTCGCAGTGATGACGCGGCGAGGTAATCCGGTGTGACCACTGACCATCATCCGTCATCAGCACCAGTCCGGTCGTGTCAATATCGAGACGCCCTGCTGCGTGCAGTTTGAAAGACATCGGCTCTTCGAGGAAATAGAGGATGGTGGGATGATCGGGATCGTCGGTTGAGCAGACGTAACCCTGTGGTTTGTTCAGCATAAAGTAGCGTGGACCGGTGAGCATCTGCAGCACGTTGCCGTCATAGGCGACTTCGTGGTCGGGCAGCAGTTTGAACGCGGTATCGCGCACGATCTCCCCGTTCACGGTGACACGCTGGCCGCGGATTTCGCGATGAGCGATGGCGCGGCTGATTTCCAGTTGCTGAGAGATGAATTTGTCGAGTCGCATGAATTCGTTTTGCCTGTTACTGCGGAGGGAATCTGAAACGGCCTAGTTAACCGTTGAAAATGTGCGGGAAGTATAACGTGATCTGCGTCCGCCTGACAGCGCGTTTACCGGACTTTCATGGCATAATTGCCGCCAGTTTTGCAAAAGTGAGCGCCATGTCTTTTACCTTACGCCCCTATCAGCAGGATGCGGTTAATGCCACCGTTGCGCATTTCCGTCGTCATCAGGAACCTGCCGTGATCGTACTGCCCACCGGTGCCGGGAAGAGCCTGGTGATCGCCGAGCTGGCACGGCTGGCACGTGGCCGGGTGCTGGTGCTGGCGCACGTCAAAGAGCTGGTGGCACAGAACCACAGCAAATATGAAGCGTACGGGCTGGAGGCGGACATCTTTGCCGCCGGACTGCAGCGCAAAGAGAGTCAGCGCAAAGTGGTATTTGGCAGCGTGCAGTCCATCGCGCGTAACCTCGAACAGTTCGACAGCGCCTTTTCACTGGTGATTGTCGACGAGTGCCATCGCATCGGCGATGACAAAGAGAGCCAGTATCAGCAGATCTTCAGTCATCTGCGCCAGCACAATCCTCAGCTCCGTTTACTCGGCCTGACCGCCACGCCGTTCCGGCTGGGCAAAGGCTGGATCTATCAGTTTCATTATCACGGCATGGTGCGGGGCGACGAGAAATCACTGTTCCGCGACTGCATCTATGAACTGCCGCTGCGTTACATGATCAAGCATCAGTTCCTGGTGCCGCCGGAGCGGCTGGATATGCCGGTGGTACAGTATGACTTCAGCCGCCTGACGGCGCAGTCGAACGGCCTGTTCAGCGAAGCCGATCTGAATCGCGAACTGAAACAGCAGCAGCGCGTGACGCCCCATATCATCCGTCAGATTGTGGAGTTCGCTGAGGATCGGCTGGGGGTGATGATTTTCGCTTCCACCGTGGATCATGCGCGTGAAATCCTGCAGCTGCTGCCCGAAAACAGCGCGCTGGTCTCCGCCGAAACGCCCGCCCGCGAGCGTGATGCCCTGATCCTGGCGTTTAAAGCGCAGCAGCTGAAATTCCTGGTGAACGTAGCGGTACTGACTACCGGCTTTGATGCGCCGCACGTAGACCTGATTGCGATACTGCGCCCGACCGAGTCGGTCAGCCTCTATCAGCAAATCGTCGGCCGCGGCCTGCGGCTCTCGCCCGGTAAGCGCGACTGCCTGATCCTCGATTATGCCGGTAATCCCCACGACCTCTTTACGCCGGAAGTCGGCGCGCCGAAAGGGGCCAGCGACAATCAGCCGGTGCAGGTTTTCTGCCCCGCCTGCGGCTTTGCTAACACCTTCTGGGGCAAGGCGACCGAAGATGGCATGGTCATCGAACATTTTGGCCGGCGCTGCCAGGGGGTGCTGGAAGATGATGAGGGAGAACGCGAACAGTGCGACTATCGCTTCCGCTTTAAGAGCTGTCCCGACTGCGGCGCGGAAAATGATATCGCCGCCCGGCGCTGTCACCAGTGCGATAAAGTGCTGGTCGATCCCGACGATATGCTCAAAGCGGCACTGAAACTCAAGGATGCACTGGTGCTGCGCTGTGGCGGCATGACGCTGGAACAGGGATCGGATGCCAAAGGTGAGTGGCTCAAAGCGACCTACCATGACGAGGATGGCACCAGCGTCAGCGAGCGTTTCCGGCTGCAGACGCCCGCGCAGCGGAAAGCGTTTGAGCAACTCTTTATGCGTCCGCATCAGCGCGCACCCGGTGTACCGCTTGGCTGGCAGACCGCCGCCGACGTGCTGGCGCTGCAGCCGCTGTTGCGCCATCCCGATTTTGTGGTGGCCAGGGCCAAAGGCCAGTTCTGGCAGATCCGTGAAAAGATGTTTGATTATCAGGGCCGCTACCGCCGCGCGAATGAGCTGCGCTGACGCGAATGCACCGCTGGCAGGCGGCTATATCGTTTGCTCCTGGCAGGGATAACCGCTATACTGCCGCCCGCTTTTGCATGTGCATCAGCGGAATTGAATAACCTGCCTGTTACTGGGTCGCCTGTAGCAGGAATTAAATAAAGAGACGTATTAATGTTCACTATCAATGCAGTAGAACGTAAAGAGCAGGGTAAGGGTGCGAGCCGCCGCCTGCGTACAGCAAACCGTTTCCCGGCCATCATCTACGGTGGTTCTGAAGCGGCTGTTGCCATCGATCTGGATCACGACTCCGTAATGAACCTGCAGGCAAAACCAGGTTTCTACGAAGAAGTGCTGACCCTGGTTGTTGACGGTAAAGAAACCAAAGTGAAAGTTCAGGCTGTTCAGCGTCACCCGTTCAAGCCAAAACTGTTTCACATCGACTTCGTTCGCGCGTAATCGCGAGCCTTGTTGAACGTAGAAGGGCCGGTTGCGAAACCGGCCCTTTTATTTTGTCTGTCGCTGCCAAAGGTTATTGCCGCGCAGCGTCAAAAAAGCCGGGCTGAGCCCGGCTTTTTTATTTGCTGCTGGTGCGGCGCTGTAGCTGGTCACGCAGATTGGGTGGCGTGCCTTTGATTGTCAGGGTGTCCGTTGCCGGGTCCCAGAAAATACGCTCGCCCAGTAACATGGCGTCGAAGTTCAGGGTCAGTCCCCCGCCGCTGCCGGCAAACTTCGTCAGCTGGCGCAGCGTGCTGCGATCCGCCGGGAAGCTCTCCTCAAGTTCGTAGCCCTGCTCCTGGGTAAAGGCCTGAAAGGTTTTTTCACCCACCGGTGGCAGTTCGCCTGACAGATCTTCCAGCGCAATCTCTTCGCCCGCCTGCAGCTGCTCGTTGCAGTAGCTGTAGACCTGCTGGCGATAATTCTGCCGCTCCTGCTTATCCAGCCCGGATTCGTTGCAGTAGTCATCCACCGCCTGCAACAGTCCCCGGTTCTGCGCCTTGGTGTCTAATCCCACTTCAGCACCGAGGAAGTCCATGAAGAAGTCAGCCACTTTGCGTCCGACGCGGCCGCGCAGGAAGGTCAGATAGCGGGTCGATTCCGGGTTGGTTTCCCATTCGGTTAAATCGATGCGCGCGACGATATCCGCATGGTTGATGTCGAGATAGTGGGTGCTGCTGATATCCATCTGCTCGTTGACGCGCATGCTGGACTGGCTGTTCAGCACGGCGATCAGCAGATAGTCTACGGCCAGATAGCGGTAGTGAATAAACAGCACCACGCCGCTTTCGGCGAACGGATATTTCGCCAGTTCGTCACGCAGACGGCCGGTGGCGGCACGGCTAAAGGCGAGAAAATCATCGTTGCCCTTACGACAATTACGCAGCGCTTCTGCCAGTTCACTCTCTGCATTAAACAGGCCGTAGGCTTTGCTTTTTGCGCTGTAAACCCGGTGTAACTCCTCCACCATCGCGTTAACCGTGTTGGTGGCAGGCAGCAGCGAATCGCGCAGCGCCAGCTCAAGCTGGTTTTCATCGCGTTTGATCAACTGATGCAGGGCAATCTGGTCGATATCCAGACTCATGGTAGACTCTCCTTTTAGCTCAGGCGCGTATTCAAACACCGCCGGCATCGGCTTTCAACTCCATACGTAAAGCGGACGCGGTACTTTCGATAAAATTGCGGAAAAAAGTACGCTGTTCCGGTACTATATCGCCTTTTGAAATGAGCTCAGACGACCTTATGCCACAATCATCCCGTTACAGCGACGAACGCGTGGAACAACTCCTCGCGGAAATGGCCCAAATCCTGCAGAAGGATAAGGCCCCCACAGACCTCTCCCTGATGGTCCTGGGCAATATGGTGACCAACCTGATTAACAGCGATGTTGCCCCGGCGCAGCGTCGCTCTCTGGCCCGATCTTTCGCCGATGCCCTGCAGGCGTCAGTGCGTGACGACAACGCTCACTAATTGGCTGATTTGATTTCATAATATGGTAACCAACCGGCAGCGCTACCGCGAAAAAGTCTCCCAGATGATTAGCTGGGGGCACTGGTTTGCTCTGTTTAATATCTTATTCGCGCTGATTTTAGGCAGTCGCTACCTGTTGGTCGCCGACTGGCCTTCTTCACTGGCGGGGCGTATCTACGCCTATACCAGCTGGGTAGGCCACTTCAGTTTTATCGTTTTTGCCGCCTATCTGCTGATCATCTTCCCGCTGACGTTTGTGGTGATGTCGCAACGGCTGATGCGGGTAGTGTCCGCAGTGGTCGCCACCGCGGGTCTGACGCTGGTCATGGTCGACAGCGCGGTGTTCAGCCGCTTCCACCTTCACCTGAACCCGGTGGTGTGGGAGCTGGTGATTAACCCCGATCAGAGCGAGATGGCGCGCGACTGGCAGCTGATGTTTATCAGCGTGCCGCTGATTTTCCTGGTCGAGATGCTGTTTGCGACCTGGAGCTGGCAGAAACTGCGCAGCCTGAATCGCCGTTCATTTGGTAAGCCGCTCGCGGCCCTGTTTATCAGCGCCTTCTTTGCCAGCCACCTGATGTATATCTGGGCTGATGCCAACTTCTATCGTCCGATAACCATGCAGCGCGCTAACCTGCCGCTCTCCTATCCGATGACCGCCCGCCGTTTCCTGGAGCGTCACGGTCTGCTGGATGCGCAGGAATATCAGCGTCGCCTGGTTCAGCAGGGCGACCCGGAAGCGCTGGCGGTGGAATATCCGCTGAGCGACATTACCTTCCGCGATGGCGGTACACGCAATAACCTGCTGGTGCTGACCGTGGATGGCCTGAATAACGCCACGATGGCCAGTGCGCTGCCGCAACTCAATCAGTTTGCCAGCGAAAACG
The DNA here is from genome assembly GCF_026104315.1 of Pantoea anthophila. Lineage (NCBI taxonomy): Bacteria > Pseudomonadati > Pseudomonadota > Gammaproteobacteria > Enterobacterales > Erwiniaceae > Pantoea > Pantoea anthophila. Next base: position 1,306,717 of record NZ_CP110473.1, on the reverse strand, counting down.
TGCGTTTCACGCAGCACTACAGCGCCGGAGATACCCCGGAGAAAGGGTTGTTTGGCCTCTTCTACGGCATCTCCTCCAGCTACATGAACGGCATTCTGGCATCCCGGACGCCGTCTGCCCTGCTGGGCGCGCTGAGCACGCAGGGTTATCAGTTTGGCCTGTTCTCCTCTGAGGGCTTTAATCCGCCACTCTACCGACAGGCGCTGCTGACCGACTATTCACTGCCGGCGATGACCAGCCAGCCGAACGCCAGCACCGTCGCGCAATGGCAGAACTGGCTGGAGAAGCAGACAGGTTCCCAGGCCCCCTGGTTCTCCTGGATCGCGCTGAACGGCCCTGACGTCACCGGCGACAGTGCCAAAGCCCGTCAGCGCAGTTATCTGCGTCAGGCACCCGCCGTCGATCAGCAGATTCATGCCGTTCTGAGCAGCCTGCAGGCGCGTGATTTGCTGAAGAACACAGTGGTGGTGATCACCGCGCAGCGCGGTCTGGCGCTGGAGGGTAACCCTGACAGCGCAGGCAATCGCCAGACATTGCAGGTGCCATTAGTGATTCACTGGCCTGATACGCCCGCGCAGACCGTTGATCGTCTCTCCGATCATCAGGATGTGATGACGACGCTGATGCAGCGCCTGCTGCATGTGCGAACCAATCCGGTGAACTATTCGCAGGGTGAAGATCTGTTTGCTGCACGTCGTCGCCATGACTGGGTGGCCAGCAGCGAAGAGAACAAGCTGGTGATCACCACGCCGCAGGTGACGCTGGTGCTCAACAACAACGGCAGCTATCGCGCTTATGATGCCGCGGGCAATGCGCTGAAAGATCACAAGCCGGAACTGACGTTGCTGTTGCAGGTATTAACTGAGGAGAAGCGATTTATCGCTAACTGATTAATTATCAGGCAAATAGTCAGCTGGTGTCTTGCATTCATGCCGATAACCAGTAGACTAATCCTCCAGTGTTCGGCACGTAGCGCAGCCTGGTAGCGCACGGTCATGGGGTGTCCGGGGTCGGAGGTTCAAATCCTCTCGTGCCGACCAAATTACTCTAATAGGTCAAAGGGTTAATCGAAAGGTTAGCCCTTTTACTTTATGGTCTTTTCTGCACATGTGCAATCCCCCTTTGTGTACACACTTCCCTTTTCCTTCCCATGACAGTACGGAATATCGCTGTGCTCTATTCCTACGCTCCAGCAACTGACGTTGCTTTCGCTACGCTGCTCCCAGGCTGCGCTACGTGCCTTTATCTTTGACGCATTTCATGCACGCTATGACGCAATACACATGACGCATTGTGAACGCATAGGGATAAATGATTGATTGTTATGTCCCTACCCCTGTCTATCTAAGACACATATCAGGGAATCAGAGGGGATGGAATGTTGTGTGAGAGGGAGAGATAGGAAGCTGGCTGGTTTTCTGGAAAAGGAAGCTACAGGAGGGGTAAAGGGGGGCTACCGGGGGTTGCTACTATACGAACTGCACCTCGTAAATTTCCCACAAAAATTGTGATGTTTCAGGGGGTGAATATAGGGGTATACAGACGGGAAAGCAGAAGCCCCGGCAAGGGGGCATCCAATAGGTAAGGCATCACTGCCCGTTTAGGAGGGGGAAGCATGGAAGTATCGGGGCTACATGAGGATAGTGGGGAGGGAGTGCGTAGGAGGATTATTGCCACTTCTAATTATCTAATAAAAATTCTCGTCTGTAGCCCACTCTAAGCGGTCTTCCCACTCTTCGTGATAACAAAACGGGCAAGATACAATGTATCCCTCAAGATGAGGAATGAGAGTGTCTCTACGAAACAGGAAAGGGGTGTTACACCCTCCGCATTTTACATTCCTGTTGCGTTGTCTGAGGCGTTCCAGCTTCTCTGGAGAGGATTCGGCCAGCCCCACATCAATAGTGTTACGCAGATAGCGAGCATCATTGAACACTCCTGACACAAGATGAACAGGGAATCCTTCCAGCTTTACATCCCGCACCCGATAGACAGAGTTACGCTTATCTATAACAAGCCCTTTGTATGCGAATGTCATAGCGCCGTTATGGGCGTTAAATCCTTTACAGTCCCCCTGCTCCTCTTCCGAATAGCATTCCTCTAGACGTGCTTTAGCATGGGAGCGATTACGCATGTTAGCTGCTTGTTGTCTGCTTCCCATATCAAAGTATTTGTTCATCCCCTTTCACCTCCTATCTCAGTGAATACTTATTACTTCTTGCCATAATTGCGGAAGAAATCGATAGCAGCCTGATTGGTGTTTGTAGCTTTAGAGCGCATGTTCTGCATGAACTGGGCCTGAGCATTAGCCACATTAACGTCGCTCTGCTCAAGCTCTTTCAGTTGAGGAGGGATGTAGGTGTTAGCTACAGCGTTAGCACGGAGGCGCTTCATATACTCTGCCCGTTGAGCGGTGTTCATTGAGAAATAGGAGCCTTCAGGGAGAGCTGTTTCCTGCTCCTTCTGCTTAGCTACCTGTCGTAAATAAGCCGCTCCTGCCTCTTCTGCTGAGCATCCAGATTCAGCCATCAATTGCTGCATGAATGTTTCTACATCTGCTCCTGAAGCGTCTTGAGAGGTCTGAGGGGTATCAAACAATGATAGAGTGTTATCAAATAAGCTGGTCATAGTATTTCCTTAATTAGTGATGTTGGCTGGAGAAGGAGAGCGACGGTATTTATTATTCTTAATATGCTCAGTCCAGCTAAAAGCGTTACGGAAAGAATCTTCTACATGCTCAGTCCAATAGGCTGCATGTCTTGCACGTTCAGCGTTAAACGCATCACGGGCTGCTTTAGAATATCGGGCCATGTGTATTGCCTCTTCTTATTATAATTGTCAGTCTGTATTAGAGAGTTTTCATTTCTAAACGCTTCAGCGTCTTCTTAACAGAATCAACAGTCCAGTGAGTGCCCCAGCGGCTTAACACGCCACGAGTATTTAACGCATTAGCTAATGCTGTGTAGCCATAGCCGTATTGTACTAACTCTTCAAATACTGGCTTCACTTTCTCATCAAAGATTGCTGTCTTGCTCTTACGGATATCTTCGTACATGTGTAGACCTTTAATTGTTATAATTAGGGATGGCCATACAGAATGAGATGGCCTATTAGAATGATTAATTTAATTAAGAATGACGTTAGCAGAAGTGCCATCCATAGCGGGATTTCTCTATTCCACATATCTCTTTATTTCATAAATCCATTTCTGAGAGTTACTCTTCTCAGGATTAACAACAGCGGTTACAGGCAATACCTTTTTACGCATCACATACTTACTATCAGTTTCATAAGGCTCATAAGGAAACTCAGCGTCTAATTGGTCATAAGCCTCTTTAGAATCTTCACTCAGCGGTTTGCCTAAGATGCGTTGCATCATACGCCCTGACTGTTCAGTTACACGCTGTAGATAGTCATTGATAGCCTGTATGTTTCCAGCCCTTGCTAAAGCCCTGATTGTTCGCTTATCACCTTCGGTAAATTCAACAGGGCAAAGCAGCGCATTGATGGCTCCCTGAGATCGTTCATACGCTACGCTGTCAGCGTTAAACTGAAAGGCTGAGGAATCATTCAGGTTAAGCGTGCCACGCTCCTGATGCATATCAATGCGTTTAATCAGGTGGTCAGCAGCTTCAAGAATTTGCTGACAATAGCGTTTACCAGGTGCTTTCTCCCCTTTGATGATGCGCCGCTTACCAAGAGTTTCCTGCACCCCTTTCGTTGAAAGCTCTTCAGAACGCATTACATGCACAAGCTGTTTAATAGGAATACGGGTATTACCTGTGCTGGCAGTGCTTGCTGAATAAACCAAATCATCCAGCACATCAATCATGTTGCTACTTCCCGTGTCTTCTCTGTATTGAACGTTAGAGAAGAAAGAGGCGTAAGGATTAGAAACCTGCTTAGGCTTAGGCCCTGTCTTGGGTTTATCTAATAGCGAGGTAGTTATTACAGAGTCTCCAAACATATCTTCCAGAACATCTATCACAGCCTTGCTGACGTCATAGTCAGCAGGGAGAGTGTTCAGTGATTCATTCAGGATTTCACCTGTAGCTTTATCAATGGCGAACATCATGCCATCTACTTTAATCCATTCAATTTTCATTATTATTGTTATCCTTGAAAGGGTGGTTTATTTCGGCGGTAGTTATTAAAAGCTAATAGCGAGGTAGTTATTAAGAGATTCTATAACTCTCTTATCTATCTATAATCTGATGCATGTCATGGGCATTTCCTGCGGAGCCTGCCCATGTGGGGAAGGTCAACAGAATGCCTACGGCGTTACGCTGGGAACTCATTCAGCTAGCAATGGGCTAGCTTCACTTCGTTCAGAACAGACAGGGCTTTGTCAGGAGCATAGCGAAGCCGGGGGGCTGAGATAGCTTCCTGCGTGCCTTTGGCCTGCACGGCCTGAGTGCGTTGCTCTCTTTCTATCTGTGATTAGGGTTAATAGATAATAGATAATAGATAATAGAAAGTAATCAATAATTATATAATTAACTACTTATACCTTATATTGTGTCCTTTTTTCAGAAAAAGTAACGGATTTTCTTCATACAGACACCATAAAAATAATGCCTTCATAATTAGTATTATCGGGAAACTGGGAAAAAGTAACAAAATTTCTTCACCCATAACGCTAACACTATGATTTACAATGAAAGAAATTTAGAGGGAATTTATAAAAGAGCCTGCACCTGTAAAGGTGCGTTAAAGGAAGGCTAACTATTCATGATAGCATTTCTGCTTACACCCTAAGGAGAGAGATATATACCCACAGAACGGCCTTAAACGCATCAGGAGAAGAGATAAGGTAAAAGGCAGGGAAATACACAGGGGCTTAATAAGCACGCTTAGGGTGGCTCCTATTAAGTAATTTAAAATACGCTACGATATGAGAGGGAGACGCTAGGAATCTTGCTCCACCTTCACGTATTTTAAGTTTGTCTCGTAAACCACACGGGGAGGTTATCCCGCAAATTGTGCTCCAGATACACCGCCTGGCTACGTTAACTAGTTAGCCCTGTACTTACAGCGGGGACGCTGGCACACCCCGGCTTTTTGGAGGCTGCGCAATCCCTACAGGGGCGTGCTTTCAATGACATAACAGCCATGTATTGAGTAAAGCATGAGAAATCCTAGCATCTCTCAAGCCTTACTAATCATCTAACTGCCTGGGTCACATACTCACCCTTTGCGTTTCCGTCAGGCTAACTACTTAACCATCTGACGACGGTATTCCTTTATAGAGATAAGGTTGTCAATAAAAAATCATAACGAAGATATTCATCCATTTCATTTTTTACTTACTATCTCGGTTAATGTTGTATACCCCTGCCATGAACTAGCAATTGAATTATCCAGGGTGGATATGTGGCGCATAAATCCTGACATTTCAGCATCAAACTCTTGAGCGGTTTGAATTCCTTTTGGGGCTGTTTCTTCCTTATAATTAAAATCTATATCCTTAGTGCTATCCCCATGTCTTATAATAAATATCGCCATACAGAAGTAAGCCATCTCTGCCAGCAAGAGTACTTCTGCATATGAGTTTGGCACATCCGCGTCAAAATACCACTTTTTTAAGTCAGCAGGAGAGTTAACTTTACCGCCACCATTAACCTTCAACTCTTCTCTGTAACCGTGAGCAAGTACTTTATTGCGAAAATCCCTTATCCCACCCCACTTATGAAGCCTTGACAGAGCTGGCTCACAGATCTTTCGAGTTAACACTACTTCTGGATTAGTAGCACATAAAGCGTTTAGCCTTGCCCACTCTTCCTGAAAAGAATATAAGTCAATAAGCATCTTATTTTGAAGTAAAAACTTAACATCATCATCATTAATATATCTCTTAAAGGTTTTAAGAGCAGGTTCAAAAGTATTCTTTAAAGCTGACAACACAAAAACTGACTCTTGAATAGGAGTTAACATGGCGCGTCCCCTGTACTTAGATAACGCACCATATTAATCTAGCAATAACAATTCATCAAATTTATCCCATCAAATCAGCCACACTGCTTGCCTTAATGTGGCTGTATCTGGCTAACATGCTAATGCTCTTATGCCCGGAGATACATTGAAGCTGTATTGTATTCAGCCCCTTCTCAGCGTATCTGGTGATAGCTGTATGCCTCAGTGAATGAAAGCATACACCATGCACATAGCTGAGCCTTGCAGCTCTTCTGAAGGCCTGTGTAACAGCATAGGGAGTGAGCGTAAACAGCCTGCTATTAACCTCCCTCCCCTCACATAATTCCTTTAAGAGCGTTACAGCGTTAGAAGAGAGAGGAACATCACGCCCTTCTCCATTCTTAGTCTGTTCATCTGACAGATGGATAACACGCTTCTTAAAATCCACCATTGAAGGGGTGATAGCTAATAGCTCATTCCTTCGCATAGCTGTCTCCCATGCAAGCATGATGATAGCTTTAGCCTTCTCACTGGCACGCTCCAGAATCATCCTGTATTCATTCTCTTCTACTATCTTGCTTCTAGGCTTACCAGCATTAGGGAGCTTTACAGGCTTCACTACATCGCTACAAGCTACGCCCTTCTCAGTGTTAGCCCATCTGAGGAATCGGGAAAGGAGTTGCATTTCCAAGCGTACAGTTGAACCACTCACTTCTTTAATGCGTGCCTGTCTGTAAGCTACAGCATCCTCACTGGTGAGGGATTCCAGCGTCTTACCATTAAGGATCTTCCCTACAGTGTTCAACTTGAACTTAGCAGATTCATAGCCTCCCCTTTGCTTCCCATTTCTGGTCATCACTTCTTCAAGGTAGATGGCCTTGAGAGATTCAATAGTGTTGGCCTCTTTCTTAATGTCCCGCTCTTGTTCAATAGCCCATTGCTCTACTTCCTCTCTGGTGGAACGTGTAGCAGTCTTAGTGGGATAGCCCTTAATCCTCACCTGTGCATTCCACTTACCAGAAGGAAGCTGTCTTACTGTAGCCATGTGCAATATTTCCTATGTGCATCATGACCTATCTTATTGAGTATGCTAACTATTCCATGCCTTAACAGGTCATGGGGTGTCCGGGGTCGGAGGTTCAAATCCTCTCGTGCCGACCAAATTACTCTAAAAGCAGCCTCATCGGCTGCTTTTTTCGTTTCTGCTGTCAAATCCCCCTTTCCTCGCGTCCCCGCCAATCCGATCTATACTTAACAGCCTGTGGGTAACAAGAGGAGAGTTTATGACCTTTATTGAAAAAGACGATCCAACAGAAGCACCTGAGTCAGGCGATAAGCAACCTTCCCCGCCAGACCAGAAGTAACCCACCAGGGCCGCGCGTGACGCGGCCTTTCTCTGACAGCGTAGTTCCTGTTCGTATATTCAGATTAATCCTGTCAGCCGTTAATATTATCTCTGCAATCAGCCAGTTATGGCTTGCAGCAGAGATGGATCCGCCTCACAGAAATTACCTCTCGCTACGCTTTTTCATCAAACTGAAACAAAAATGTCACAGAAACGCCTTACCCTGAATTCCCCTGAAACTGACGGATAATGTGTATGGCGATTAAAGCAAAGAGCCTGAAAGATGCAGAAACGTTATTGCACTCAGGCATCAGCAAAGTGGAACTGGCGTATGACATCGGCAGCGACGATTTCTTTCGCCTGGCAAGCCACTGGTGCGACCGCGGCGCGCGTATCAGCAAAGGTCATCACCATTTTGTTGTTTCTCTGAAGAGTTTTGCCATCCCGCCCAACGACTGATCCCGGCAGGCTGCTTGCCCTGTTTGCATGCACCTGATTTAATGCCGTTTTGGCATCCATCATGGTTCCGCATGCGCTATCCCGACCTGCCGCTGCCGCCTGTTGCAGGCGGCTTTATTCTCTCCTCGCATCTGAGCCACAGCGATCCGCTGCTGGCGGTGAGTCACTTTAATCTGCACGCTTACGATGAGGCACTGGCTGCTGCCTGGGGCATCACGCTGCCTGCCCGCCTGCAACAGGCTGTCCGCAAACGTCGTGCCGAATATCTGGCCAGCCGGATGCTGGTGAGGTCGGTCATGGCAGAGCTGGGCATCCCTGACTTTATCCTGAACAATGCCCCCGATCGCTCTCCCTGCTGGCCAGCGGGTATTCAGGCGTCGCTGTCACACAGTGCGGGCGTTGTGGTCGTCGCGGCAACGCGTCAGTCCTGCACTGTCGGGGTCGATGTTGAACAGATCATGCCGGAGACAACGGCAAACGACATGGCCGGGCTGCTGATGAATGCGCAGGAGCAGCAACTGCTGCGGTCGCTGCCGGTCAGCTTCAGTGCCGCCGCGACCCTGCTGTTCTCCCTGAAAGAGAGTGTTTACAAGGCACTCTGGCCTCAACTGCATCAGCCGATGGACTTTCTTCAGGCGGCGCTGGTGTCGGTGGATTGTGCCCGACAGCGCGCCACGCTGCGGCTGACTCAGCACTTCAGTGAGCGATTTCCGGCGGGCACATTATTACAGGCGACATTTTTGTGGCGGGAGAATCTGGTGATAACGCAGGTGGTGCATCCGGTTTAAAAAACCGGCTAAACAACGCAGCTTAGCCGGGGGTAAACACAGACGAAAGAAGAAGTTTCAGGATCGCAGAAACCGCTGTTTCTGCTGTCCGCTACAGTAACCGCTTTCAGGCGCGGCCTGCCAATACGCTTTTTTGCTAAGTTTTGCCATCTGTCGCTAAAGGCCGGTGTCGGTGCGTTTTACCGAGTCGAGCGTGGCGAGGTCGCGCTCATTACCGGTCAGCTCGGTTAACTGCCCTTCGCGCATCTCCAGCAGCCGGTCAGCGTGAATGAAATAGTGATCGTCATGGCTGATGGCAAATACCGTTTTGCCCGCCTCCTGCAGCCACGGCAGCAGCTCACGATAGAAGATGCGACGGAAATGGGGGTCCTGATCGGCCGCCCACTCATCCAGCAGCAGCACATCCCGCTCTTCTGCCACCGCCAGCAGCAGTGCCAGGCGCTTGCTCTGTCCTTTGGACAGCCGGAGGTTCAGCACCTTATTACCGGCAAGTTTCAGCTTATCCTGCATCTTCAGCCTCTCCAGCCACTGCTGAACCAGCGCCGGATTAGCCGGAACCCCCTCCCGCCCGATAAGCCGATCAAACAGGTGCAGATCGGTAAAGACCGCCGAGAACTGACTGCGCCAGCGATCGAGTTCATCTGCCGTGATCGGCTGGCCATCCAGCAGCAGCGTGCCGGACTGCGGCTGATAAAGCCCGGTCAGCAGCATCGCCAGCGTCGATTTCCCGCTGCCGTTACCGCCAATCAGAAAGACCAGCTCTCCCCGGCGCAGCGTCAGGTTGATCGGCCCGACCTTAAAGCCGTTGTCGCCGTAGTGGAAGGAGACATCACGTAACTCCAGCGTCTGCCACGCCGCGGTGGCGGCTGGCGCGTGGAAGCCGGCCTGATAAGGAGCGAGATCGAAGGCGTTAAGCTTACGGAACGCCACCTGCGCGCTGAGCAGCGTAGGCAGCGCGCCGACCGCCGAGAGCAGCGGCGTGCGCAGAAACAGCAGCGTCAGGGAAAAAGTCGCGGCGACGGCCGTGTCAGCCCAGCCCAGGCTGTTGGCCATAAAAAAGACGATGCCGATAGCGCCTAAGGTCATGATGTTCGACCAGTTAACCGCACTGAGATGATAGGTGTCGGCCCGCACAATATGATGACGCCAGGCGCGGGCATCTTCCTGATAAACCGTGTCGTAGACCTGCTGAGCGCGTGACCGGTTAAGCTGCAGCTCTTTACGCCCCTCTATCACCGTCTGGTAATCGCGATAGAGGCTATCTTCGATGTCCCGCAGCTTCGCCATATGCTGATAGACCCGCGAGACCAGCAGCCAGCCACCCACCAGCGTGACCGCCATCCAGAGACTGGTCACCAGTAACATCTCCGGCGAGAGCCAGGCGAGATAGATCGCCGAACCGAGGGTAATGATGACGCCCTGAAACAGCTCCGGCAGCCGCACAAAGGCCAGCGTAATGGCGCGCACATCGCTGGTCAGCCCCGCCAGCAGCTGGGCACTGCCGAGTTGCTCAATGCGCTCGACCCGGGTGTCGAGAATACGTTTGATAAATTCACCGCGCAGCCGCCAGACAAACTGATGGCCGAGCGTCGTCAGCGCCAGCTGCGAGGCGAGCGTGACCGCCATCAGCACCACCAGCTGCAACAGGAACTGCGGCAGTACCGCAAAAGAGGTGTTAATGGCGACAATCATTTCGCGGTTGATGAAGGCGATCATCCCGATACCCAGCACTGCGCTTAACAGCGTCAGGGCAATCACCCCAATGAAAGGCCAGCGGAACTGGCGAAAAACAACGTGTAGCAACGTCATGCAGGCAATCCAGCAGTCAAAAAACAGCCTGCAGTGTAATGGGATGCGGAATGATAGCAATAGTTATTCTCACCAGGCCGTCCCACGCCTCAGGGCTCAGAAGGCGCGGCGGAACGTGAGGTTATAACGCCAGGCGCCCACCAGCGGATGCACGCCGGGCTTGAGCGGCAGGATACCGTGATAACGCAGGCGTGACGGCCCGCCCCACACCACAATGTCGCCATGTTCCAGCAGCACCCGCTGAGTAGCGTCGCCCCGCTCAAAGCCGCCAAACTGAAACACGGCCGGTAGCCCCAGCGACACGGAGACAATGGGCTGGCGCATATCTTTTTCATCTTTGTCCTGATGCAGCGTCAGCTTTGCGCCCGGTTCATAGCGATTAAGTAAACAGGCATCCGGATTGAAGCCGGGAAAGCCCGCTTCAAGGGCGGCCTGTTGCGCCAGGGTGCGAAACAGGGGCGGCATCGGGGGCCAGCGGCGGCCATTAAGATTGTCCTGCTGCTCATACTGATAGCCGCGCGAATCCACCGACCAGCCAAAGTCGCCGCAGTTGGTCATCGCGACCGACATGCGGTGCCCGCCGGGCGTAATGCGATGGGCAAACGGATTCTGTTCTGCAATCGCCATCACCTGCTGATACAGCGTTTCTGCATCCTCACGTGCGCGGCGGCGCAGGATCACGGCGCCTTCTGCCAGCGGCTCCTGCCAGGGTTGCTCTTCACTAAAGAGATCTAACATCAGGGTTCTCCGGTCGTTTCAGCGGGGATCAGGAAAGCAGCAAACTGCGGCGACATCCAGCTGACAAATTTATCGCCCTGTTTGCTGATCAGATAGACCGCCAGATGCTGTTCGAGTGCCAGCGCTTTGGCTTTCTCCGTGCCGAGTACCATCAGGCCCGTATCCCAGCCATCCGCTTCCAGCGCCGTGGTGGCAATCACCGTGGCGGAAACCAGCTTATGCTCAATAGGCCGTCCGGTAACGGGATCGATGACATGAGAAATCCGTTTGCCGTCCAGTTCATAATAGTTGCGATAGCTGCCGGAGGTGCTGATGCCGTGGCCCTGCAGATCCACGCGCGCCTGAACGGCATTCTCGCGGTCAGTAGGTTTCTGGATCGCCACCCGCCAGGGCTGCTGCTGCGCATTCAGCCCGCGGCTCAGCACCGCGCCGCCCACCGACACCAGATAGTTGTTGATGCCGAGCTGCTCCATCAGTCGCGCCAGATGATCGGTCGCAAAGCCCTCGCCGACGGTTGAGAGGTCAACATAGAGCCCCGGCAGATCTTTCTGCAGCCACTGCCCCCCGGCGCCCTGCACCACCCGCAGATGCTGCAGACCGGTCTCCGCACGGGCGGCCGCGATCTGTGCAGCATCGGGGGTGTGGACGGGCTGTTTCGTCGGGCCGAAGCCCCACAGATTGACCAGCGGGCCGACGGTGATATCCATCGCGCCACCGGTTTTACGGCCAATCCGCAGTGCGGTGGTGACAATGTCTGCCATGTTTTCACTCACCGGCTGCGGTGTGAGATCGCGGCTTTGGTTAAAGCGTGACAGCGCGGAGTCCGGCTTCCACGTCGAGAGTTCCGCATCGTCAGCATCCAGCCGCTGCTGAATACGCTGCTGCAGTTCCGCCTTGCGCGCCTGATCGACACCCGCCAGGCTCACCCGCCAGACGGTTCCCATTGTTTTCCCTTCCAGCACCAGCGCCGGTTCAGCCGCAGGTTTATCACAGGCCACTAATGACAGTGCCAGCACTGCTGTAAGTAGCAGATTAGTCTGATAACGCATCCTTCCTCACTTGTAACACTTTATTCCGACCTGCTACAAAGCATAAACTTCGGGTAAAGACGCTTAAAGAGAGTTGAATCTCTCTGTTAAGCCCCTCAAACTTGACCCGTCATCTACCCTCTGCCCGCCTTTAATCAGGCGATCGACATTCATTTAATAAAGGAGCAGCAGATGATCTATCTGATTCTCGCCATTGCCCTGGGGCTGTTTGTTTTCAGCACCTATAAAGTTCTGCATCAGCGTCGTCATCGCCACATGCTCCCTTCCCGGCCGCGCCATTAACAGGCTGCACTGCACCGGCGTGGGGCAACCTGCTCCCGTCGGGCGCAGCAAGTGTATCAAAGCAGGCGTAAAGTCTGTGGCTGTGAGAGCGGTTAAGCTGGCATGAATTCTGCACTGTTGAAACAGTGTTTATCTCTGATGAGAGGTGCAGAATGAAAAATTCCGGATGGCAGGCAGCCTGGCAGCACTGGCTGAGCTTTTCAGCTTTCACCCTGGCGGGTGTGGCCTTTAAAGGTGCGCGATTTGGCAGCGTGGTATCGCCAGAAACCACGGTGGCGGAACCGGCAAAATGGCGCAAGGCTGACGCGGTCAGCCCGCAGGGTCACGCAGGAGCGCAGCGGTAACTGCGCTCCCTGTTGACTCAGAACTGGTAAACCAGACCCAGTGCCACCACGTCGTCGGTATTGATACCGGCTGCGTCGGTGAAGTCGTTGTCGTCCAGCAAATTGATCTGGTAATCAACATAGGTGGACATGTTTTTGTTGAAGTAGTAGGTCGCACCGACATCAACATATTTTTTCAGGTTCTGTTTGCCCCAGTTCTGCACGTCGGTGCCGCGTGAGGTCACGTAGGCCAGAGAAGGACGCAGGCCAAAGTCGAACTGATACTGGGCAACCAGTTCCCAGTTGTCCGCTTTATCGGCATAACCGTAGGCTGAAGAGCTGTCACTGCTGTCGCCGAAGCGGGTGGCGTTGTAAGAGCGTGAGTACATGGCCGCCAGGTAGACGTTGTTGGCATCATATTTCAGACCACCGGTGTAAACTTCCGCCTTATCACCCCGTCCCAGGATACCCTCTGATCCGCCATTCTGGCGGTTCGTGCGATCGGACTGGAATGCGGCTGCACCGATACCGAAACCTGAGCCCAGATCATAGGTGGTGCTCAGACCCCAGCCGTCACCATTCTCACCCAGCACGTCGCGGCCACCAGCCGACTCGGTGTTGTTATCATTTTTGCCCTGATACTGAACCGCAAAGTTCCAGCCATCCACCAGACCAAAGAAGTTATTGTTACGGTAGGTCGCCATGCCATTGCCGCGCTGGAACATGAAGTTATCAGCGCCATAGGTATCCCCGCCGAACTCTGGCAGCACGTCGGTCCATGCGCCGATATCGTAGGCGACACCGTAGTTACGGCCGTAGTCGAATGAACCGGCATCACCAAACTTCAGTCCGGCAAAGCCCACGCGGGTATAGCTGTCGGCGGTGCCTTCAGCCTCGGAGTTGTTCAGCGCAGCCTGATATTCCCACTGACCATAACCGGTCAGCTCGTTGCTGATCTCCGTTTCACCTTTGAAGCCAAAACGAACGTATGACTGGTCACCGTCAGAGCCGTCGTTGTCAGAGAAGTAGTGCAGACCGTCAACCTTACCGAACAGATCCAGTTTGTTGCCGTCTTTGTTATAAATTTCAGCTGCGTTTGCTGATCCTGCTGCTGCCAGCAATGCAGGGATCACCAGGGAGAGAACGCGACGTTTCATTTTATTACCCTCTGTTATGTGCCTTTATAATTTGCCACTGCTAACTGAATGTTTAAAATTCAGCCGTCAGGCCATTGTTCTTTTATAACAGGTAATAATCCACCTGGAAAATGCTACTAAATTTCCAAAAGTGTTACACAAGTCGAAACAGTTATTTCATAATGTAAATTTCGGGGAACTAATAACCAGCACAGATCGATAAAAATTGCCGCACGAATCGCTAAACCCATTCAGATTCTTTGGTTATCAATGAGTTATTTCAGATCATTCCGAAGCACTGAATGATAAAACTTATGACGCATCTGAGAATAGAATAGTTCCCGCTATCATCATTTATTCCATTATTACCTTCATTCTCCCCGAATGAGATGTACAACTTATTATTTCCCGCCGGACAGTTTGTCCGGCTTTTTTTTGCCTGCGATTTACCGTTTCGCTATATCTGCGTAAACTTTCTTAAGTGGGTTAAATTAACATCCGGCGGTTACCGCACAGAGTGGTAAATTTCGCCCCCTTTTCCCGCCTGAATGCTGAAATAACCGCCATGTTAATTTATCACCGTAATTAAGCAGGCGGTTAGAGTGGCTTCAGAAAAGTCTCAGCGCTCCCGCAGCGATTCTTTGACTTTATTCAGCGGCTTAATCAGATAATCCATCACCGATTTCTGACCGGTTTTGATCTCCACGTTGGCCACCATACCGGGCACAATCGGGAATTTTCGCCCGGCCCGGTTGGTCAGCTCCGCTTTCCGGGTGCGCACGTAGACCCGGTAGTAATATTGATCGCGTTTTACCTCATCCTGCAGGGTGTCCGGTGAGACCGTCTCGACTTCACCCGGCAGGTCGCCATAGATAGAGGAGTCGTAGGCCGTCACCTTGACGATGGCTGCCAGGCCAGGCCGGATCCAGGCGATATCGCGCGGGTTGATGCGCGTTTCAATCAGCAGCTGATCCTCCAGCGGAACGATCTCCATCAGTTTGCCACCCGGCTCCAGTACGCCCCCCACCGTCGTAACCTGAATATCTTTGACGATGCCGCGCACCGGCGAGTAGAGCGTAGCGCGGGTCAGCTGATCCTCTTTGCCGGCGGCCACCTGCAGTTGCGCATCCAGTTCCGCATTGTTTTTCACCTGCTCTTCGTGCGCACGAACCAGATAGTCATTGCGCGCCTCATCGATTTTGCCGCGCAGATCGCTGACCTGACGGCGCAGACGAATCACCTCCACCTGCCCGGCCGCGCCTTTGGCAACCAGCGGCTCCGTCAGCCGCAGCTCATCCTGCACCAGCCGCAGCGACTGCTGCAGATTGCTAATCGTTTCGGTGAGGTTGCGACGTCGCGACTCATAGAGCTGACGTTCCCGCGTCACCAGCTGCGGCTCTTTAAGGGTCTCTGCGCTGAAGGTCAGCGGCGTGCCGGAGAGCTCCGCCTCCAGCCGCTCGGCAGAGGCGCGCAGCGTGCGCACCTTCGCCTGCGCCTCGCCGAAGTTCGACTGAAAGCGCGTAGGATCGAGCGTTGCCAGCACCTGCCCTTTCTCAACGATGTCACCCTCATGAACGTTAAGCTGCTTGACGATGCCCCCGTCCAGACTGTCGATCACCTGTGCGCGGCTGGAGGGGGTGACTTTGCCGGTGCCGACCGTGACCTCATCCAGAATGGCGAAGTGCGCCCAGATGAGAAAAAGGGCCAGCGCGGCGGTGCAGAGCCAGATAATCGCCGATGTGCGGCGCTCATGGCGGGCAAGATCTTTATCAACAATCACCAGACTCATGCGGCACCTCCTTTACCGGGCGACGGCGGCGTCGCGCGGCGCAGAATATCGTCGCGCGGGCCATCGGCCACAATCCGGCCGTTATCCATAACGACAATACGATCGACCATTTTCAGCAGCGCCGGACGGTGAGTCACCAGCACCAGCGTTCGCCCGCTGATCCAGCCCTGCAGCTGCCGGATCACCTGCTCCTCCAGCTGTTCATCCATCGCCGCGGTGGGCTCATCCAGCAACACCACCTGCGGCTGACGCAGGATCATCCGACTCAGCATCACCATCTGTCTCTGTCCGCCCGACAGTCCGCGTCCCCCCTCATTGATAATGCGATCCAGGCTGGCGGCATCCTGCTGCACCAGCGACAGCGCGCCGCTGATGCGCAGCGCCTGCAGCATCTCCTGCTCACTGGCGTGGGGATTGCCCAGCATCAGGTTCTGCCGCAGCGTGCCAAAGAAGAGGCGGGAGTCGTGTGACAGCCAGCCGAGCTGACGGCGCAGATCGACGGGATCGATGCGTTCGATGTCGACGCCATCCACAATCACCTTGCCCTGGGTCGCCAGTGCCTGACCCGCCAGGATCTTCAGCAGCGTCGACTTTCCGGCCCCCACCTTGCCGAGGATCGCCACCTTCTCGCCCGGCTTGATCTGCAGCTGCTGCACGCTGAGCACCGTTTTTTCATTCTCTTCGTCATAGCTGTAGTGCACGTTGCGCAGATCGTAATGGCCGGTCAGCGTCGGACAGTGCGCCAGCGTGCTGGCTTCCGGTTGATCCAGCGGCTTCTTCAGCAGCTCATCCAGCCCTTTCATCGCCATTTTGGCGTGCTGCCAGCGTGAGAAGACCATCGTCAGCTGCATCAGCGGGGCGATGGTCCGTGAGGAGAGCAGACTACAGGCGACCAGGGTCCCGGTGGTGATTTGCGAATCGAGCACCAGGTAGACGCCAAAGACCAGCATGCCCGCGTAGGTGAGCTGCTGCACGGTCGCCGCCCAGCCGGTCAGACGCGCACCCCAGAGGCGCTGCTGATTGCTGATTGAAGCGCTGACTTCATGCGTCTGTTCCCACTGGCGCTGAAAATAGGGCTCGGCCTGCAGAGCCTTGATATCCTCAATGCCTTCGATGGTCTCCACCAGCACCGCATTGCGCAGCGCCCCCTCACGCAGCCCCTCTTTCGCCAGCCGCGCCATCGGGATCTGCACCAGCAGACCGGGGATCACGATCAGCGGAATGGCCGCCAGCGGAATCAGAACCAGCCAGCCGCCGACAAACGACATGATAAACAGGAAGAGAATAACAAAGGGGAGATCGGCAGCCGCCCCCACGGTGGTGGAGGTCAGCAGCTCGCGCACCTGGTCAATCTCACGCAGCTGCGAGATAAAGGAACCCGTCGATTTTGGCCGCGCCTCGTTGCGGATGCTCATCGCCCGGGCAAACAGCATGGCGGAGACTTTCAGGTCGATCCGTTTGCCCATCAGGTCCGACACCTGGGTGCGCATCAGCCGGATCAGATACTCGATAGCCGCCGCAATCAGCACGCCGACAAACAGCACCCAGAGCGTCGACTGCGACTGCGCCGGGATCACCCGATCGTAGACCTGCATCGAAAAGAGGATGCCGGCCAGCGCCAGAACATTGCTGACCACCGAGGCCAGCGAGATCTCCGTGATGCGGCGTCCCATGCCACGAAAATTTTTCCAGAACCAGTGCGGCTCATAGGGCTGGATAAACTCATCAATGCGCGCATCCCGGCCCCGCGCCGCGACGCCCGTGACCCCCACATCCCCCTGGGCACGCGCCAGCAGTTCAGATAACGGGCTTTCCCGCACCACGTCGCCGCCTTCACTCAGCCAGTAGCGCGCGCTGCCCTCTTTATCGATGCTCTCCAGCACCGCCACGCTGGCATTTTCCAGCACCAGCACCACAGGGGTGATCTCCTGACGCCAGCGCAGTTTATTCTGGGGCACCATTGTCAGATGCAGTCCCAGCAGACCGGAGAGGCGCTCCAGCTGTTGTGACACCGGCAGATGTTCAAACCAGCGCATCTGCTGGCGCAGGGTTTTGCCATCGGCCGGTTTACCGAATCGCGCGGCCACGCGCAGCATGGCGGCAATCCAGTTTTCAGTGTTCAGGGTGGCTGTACTCATTATTATTGCCTTATCGCTATTGCAGCGAAGGAAGAAGATCGCCGCTGCTCTGCTGGCGATCGATACCCATGATATCCAGCAGATTGTCGACTGCGGCGGCGTAGCGAACGGTGGCATCCCAGCCATCATAAAGCGCGGTGATCCGCGAACTGTCGGCCTGGAACACATCCTGCTCCACACTCAGGAGATCGTTCAGGCTGCGCTTGCTGAGGCGATATTCGTCGGCGTAGACGGCGCGGGTATGATCGGCACTGGCCAGCTGTACTTCTCCGGCAGCCTGCCGCTGCTGCGCGCCGATCATATCCGCATAGGCCGTTGAGGCGTTCTGATTGATGGCGAGTTTGGCCTGCTGCACGGCCGCCTGCGCCGCCTCACGATCGCCCTCGGCTGAGGCCGTTTTCGCATTCACCATGCCCCCCTGGTAAAGGGGAGCTTCCACCTGAAGCTGCACTTCGTCATCCCAGTAGGACTGGCGATCGTTTTCATAACGGGTCCGGCCCGCCTGCACTTTGATCGTCGGCCAGTGACCCGACTGCGCCTGACGCACCCGTTCGCGGGCCGCTTCCTGCTTAGACTGGGCGCTGCGAACCGCAGCGCTGCTTTCATAGGCGATTTTGTCGAGGGTAATCTGCTGTTTCAGCAGCGCCTGCGGCAGTTCCGGCAGCGTGGCGGGCACCACGCCGGTCAGCACGGTCAGCTGGGCCGTGGCAGAACGCAGCTGGGCGCGATACTGCTCCAGCGTGGCCTGCATGGCGGCGATGCGGGTTTCCGCCTGCAGCACATCGGATCGGGAGTTGAGTCCGGCGTCGGCGCGCAGTCCGGCAATATCCCGCACCCGCTGCAGTGAGGCGATATTGGTGTGCGCCGTTTCAGCCAGCGCCTGATAGCGTTTGACTTCGAGGTAGGCCTGCAGCGTATCTTCCGCCACGGTGGTCATTGCGTCGAACAGGCCGTAACGATAGGCATCCGACAGGGCATGCTGCTCGTCGATGGCACTGCCGGTGCGACCAAAGTCGTAGAGCAGCTGACTGAGCGTGATGCCGCCGGAGCCATTATTGTTCAGGCTGCCTGCGGAGTCGGTCTGATGCGAACGCCCCGCCGCGCCCTGCAGTGAGATTTGCGGATACCAGGCACTGCGGGCGGCGTCGAGATCGCCCTCACCGACATGGATTTGTGCCGCGGCTTCCGAGATTTTTGGATTACGGGCGAAGGCCCGGAGGATAGCGTCGCGCAGCGTTAAGCTGGCAATCTGCTCTTCGCTGGGCGCGGCGCGCCAGTTAAACTCCGCCTTCGGTAACGGTGCGGCCCAGGCCGCCGGGAGTGCCACGCCACTCAGGGCGCATATCAGAAAAGTTAATCGTGCTTTGTTCATTATCCATACCAACAGGCGTTCTTATGATCATGGTTTTTTTCCTGGTGAACAAAGCAGGCAGAAAAGGCGTTACGGTGCCCTTAAAGGTTTTATTGCGTTATTTTATTTATGTTTTACAAGCCGGAGCCTGAATAACCCTTAACATTATTAGATCATATTCTGCACCGAGTCCTGTTAAAAACTGATGAAATCTTTCATCTTTCTGCCGATTGCATAAAAAAACGCCATCTTAACAGCCTGAGCCACTCCAGACAGACTGAACAGACCTGTCCGGAAGGCCCTGCCTTTTTTAATGTTTCCGCATCAGGCCAGGGGATGCGCTGCCGGATGCTGTAACAGGTGATCGGCCAGGGTGTAGGGCATGCCAGAGACGATCACCCCTTCGGACGCAGAGGACGCCTGCACCTCCGGCGCGTGCTCCGCCGTCACGCTGAAACTGTCGAGCAGCCGATCCACCGTCTGCGCAGGCAATGTGCCGGCGCTTTCCATATGGGAGGCCACCCGCACGCTCTGACTGGCCGTGGCCAGATTCCCGGCGCTGTCCTGGCCGCTGACCGTCATCGTGTAGTCACCCTCCTCCAGCGGAGCCAGCTGTCCGGCCAGAATGGTCAGCGCCCAGCCGCCATCGGCCTTCACACTGGCGCTGTAGTGCTGGTCACCGAGCGTCAGCTGCACCAGGCTGCCCGGCTGCAGATGGCTGGAACTGCCCTGAATCAGATGCCAGCTGTTCACATCGGCGGCATCAATGACGTTATCGCCAAAGGCGGTCTCCAGCGTCAGCGTCGGCCGCTGATGCACAGCGACGGTAAAGAGCGCATCCTGGGTCTGGCTGTCGCTGTTGCCATACTGATCCCAGCGATGAAACGTGGCGGCAACCGGGCCATCCGCCAGCGCCATCAGCTCGGCGGAAGTCAGCGTCACCATTCCCCCGCTATCGGGCTGGTAAGTTATGCGGTTGATCTCAACGGTGTTGCATCCCTCAACGTAGAAGCTCAGATCGTGCTGCGCCTCCTGATAGTTAAGCGTCATGTCACCGCCGATATTCATCTCGGTGTAAACCGGAATAAAACCGGTGTGGATATTCAGCACATGCGTGACGTCGGTGTAGTTGCTGGCCCCGTCGATCGACCAGGCGCGGATCTCACCCACGTTGATGAAAGCGTTCACCTCTGCTGCCGGAATCACCACCTGCCAGTGCCCGCTTTCGTCCAGTGTGGCAGCGTAATCTTTCTGATTCGCACCGGTGATCACCAGCCGATGACCCGGCATAACCGTCGAGAGGGTGCCGCTGAGCAGCAGGTCCTGCTGGGTTTCCGCCAGATTGATCACATCATCCGGCGTCACGTTGTCGAACGTAATGAGTGGCAGGCTGCTCAGGTGCGTGATCAGCGTCAGATCGTGATAGTCGGTTGCGGTTTTCCCGTTGGGATCGGTCGCGGTCACTTTCAGGCTGTAGACGCCATCCTGCAGCGCCTGCATATCGCTTTCAGAAAAGGTGCCAGACCACCTGCCATCCCTTCCCATGGTGGCGGTGGTCGTTTGCGTGCCCAGGGTTAATTTGAGCACGGACCCCACCGGCAGGTGGGTTGCGCTGCCGCTGATCTCAACGCCGTAGATGCTTTCAGCGATATTCACCGCATTGTCACCGCTGACCGTGTCGATGGTCAGGGTCGGACTGAGGGTGCGGTCAGCATAGAGACCAAACCCCACCTCAGTCGTGGTGCTGTGGCCTGCTTTATTGGTCAGGGTCAGCGTCAGCGTGTGATTGCCATCCGGCACCCCTTTCAGCGCCTCCGCCGGCATGGAGGCGTTCCAGTAGCCCCACTTGTTGACGGTGCTGTACCAGCTCTGGTCGTTGAAGGTGAGTGTAACGGTCGAACCCGCTTCGCCTTCAGCCCGGCCGCGCAGATGCACCCGCTTTTGCGCTTCCCAGCCAGCGATCACGCCATCGGCAGCGACAGGTTCGTAGGGCCGCAGGGCTGCGGGTGACGCACTCTCAGCCGCACTGACGGTGCGGGCGCTGTCGGCGGTCGCCAGGGTATGGGAGGTTTCAGCGGGCAGCGGGTTTATGGGCAGGTTCAGGCGCGGCGTCGCCACGGGCGGCACAGCGGGCACGGCGCTGTCGGCGACGGCAAAGTCGCTGACTGCCGCCTGGAAAATGGCGTCGAGCCGGGTGGTACGAAACGTATCGCGTGTTGACATCGGTCACCTCAGTTCATAACAGATCAGAAACGCAGAGCAAAACCGTCGGATAACCCGATAGCTGACTCTGACAACGTGGTAGTGAGTCAGCCGAAGCTGCCCGTTTCCGCTGGTCTGAACCGGTTACCCGCAGGTAACAGGGCGTGATGAACAGGACGCGAATAACGCGTCAAATAAGATCAGAAGCGTGATTGACGGCGTGTCGCCGTTTGCTGCGCCTACCCTAAGCTTTCATTCCGCTAATGAATAGTGGCGAAAATCTGGAAAGTGAAATTATCACGGGGCTGACGCAAAAAAAGCGGGTGCTTTCGCACCCGCGCCTCATAACCGCATGACAGACAACGTCGTGGCTACATCACATGGACCTGCAGGTTCTGCTGTACCAGCACATCCCCCAGGGTGTTATCACTGGTCAGCGCCGAGTTGTGGTAGATCTCAAAGACTCTGCCATCTACCGTCCGTTCGCCGGTCACTTCCCAGATACCGCCATTGCTGTTAGCCAGAGTCACCTGACTGCCGTCCGCGCCTTTGATCAGCAAATCGTCACTCTGTTTATCCGTCAGATTGAGTGCCTCATTGAGATCGAGTTTCACCGAGTTGGTGCCGGTTTTACCCAAATCGAGCACTTCAATGTGTTCGACTTTCAGGCCCAGCGCGGTGAGATCCAGAGTGAGGTTCTCACCATTCAGCACCAGGGTATCGGTGCCTGCGCCGCCATCAATATGGGTAAAGCTGAGGTCACTGACCGTCACGGTATCCGCGCCGCTGCTGCCGGTAACCGAGGCCCCCTGCGCCGTGCTGCCATCCGCCAGCGTAATGACTACCCCGCCAATGGTGTAACCCGCCTCTTCGGCCGGGGCTGCAGCCACCGCGGTGTCACTGACCACGGCGCTCTGGCTGCTGCTGACCGGCGCTGCAACATCCGCGTCGGTCACCAGCGTAGAGGCCACAGCCACATGGGCACTGCCGTCATCGCTGCTGGTGCTGCTATTGTGCTGCGTTTCCGTGCTGGCCACCGTGGCGCTGTCATCCACCACCGAGAACAGGGCTACGGACTCGGTAGCGGCCAGGGTGACCGGCAGGACCGAACCCAGCAGCAGGGTGTTGGTGGTGGTATAGCTGTTACCCGCCACGTCGGTGATCGACACTTTTGCCAGCGTGTTGAGCGACAGCAGCAGGCCACCCACCGACAGCAGTGACGGTGAGAAGTTGACGGCATAACGCCCCAGCGCGTCGGTGGTGGTATTCAGCGTTGGGCCGTTGCTGCCGTTGGCGAGCAGCAGCGTCACGCTGACTCTTGATCCCTGCGCCGCATTGAGCGATCCGCCCTGCACCACCAGACCGGTGAGCAGCGAACCGACGAGGCTGAGCACCGGATCGACCCCCACGACCGGCTGATTGTGCGACAGCGCGGTGAAGCTGCTGGTGCTGGTGGCGGTGTTACCGCCAATATCCGTCACCGTCACCGTCAGAGGACGGCTGCCATCAGGGATGCTTTTCAGCGTCGCTGACGGCACGCTGACGCTCCATGCGCCATTGGCACCAATGGTGGTCGTGAGAATGTTACCCGCCACGTTTACCGTCACCGTGCCGCCCGCCGCGTTGGTGCTGGTGCCTCTGATGGTTTCCGCCGCACTGGCTTCCGCGATATTGAGGTAGCCATCGCCGCCAAAGAAGCTGCTTACGCTGACCGTTGGCGTGGTGTGGCTGACGACACCCAGCGACGCGGAGATGGTGCCGCTGCTGCCCGCGCCGTTGGTGACGCTGGCCGTTACGGTCTGCAGACCATCCGCGATGGCGGCGAGGCTGGCCGCCGGAATTGACAGGCTCCAGTTACCGTTGCTGCTCACCGTGGTGCTGTAGGTCTGACCGCCCAGCGTGACCCGCACCACCGATCCCTCGGCGTTACTCGCAGTGCCGCTGATGGTCTGTGCCGTTTTCACATCCGCCGCGCTGAGCGCGCCGTCGCCAAACAGCGAGGTAATCGCCACCACCGGCGTCGACTGGCTGATGACGTTCAGCGAGCCGCTGGCATTCGCCACGTTGCCGTAGGCATCTGTGCCGGTCACCGTCACGGTTTTGCTGCCGTCCGTCAGCGCAGCCAGATCCGCTTTCGGCACGCTGATGCTCCAGTTACCGCCGCTGGCCACCTTGGTGGTGTAGGTAATGCCATTCAGCGTGGCGCTGACGGTTGACCCCGCAGAGAGGCTGGAACTGCCGCTCAGCGTCTGGTTTGAGGCCAGATCGGCCGCGCTCAGCACGCCATCGCCGAATACCGTGTTAACCGAGAGGGTCGGCTGAACCAGTCCCAGCGAAACGCCTGCACTGGTGCTGCTGACGTTGCCGACCGGATCGGTGACCGAGGCGCTGACGGTGAAGTTACCGTTCAGCAGCGTCGAGAGCACGGCCGGTGAGACAGTGGTTGAGAAGGTGCCGTCGGCATTGACCAGCGCGGTCGCGGTGGTGTTACCAATCGCCAGCCTGACGCTGCTGCCCGCGGCCACGCCGGAGACGGTGCCGCTGATGGTCTGCGTGACCAGCGACTCGGCCAGGTTGAGCACCCCGTCACCAAACAGCGGATTGAGCGTCACTTTCGGCACGTTGTGAATGCCGACCAGTGCCCCCGCCGTGGCGCTGCTGGTGTTACCGGCGCTGTCGGTGACGCTCACGCCCACCGTGAGATTGCCGTCCGCAATGCCCTGCAGCAGCGTCGGCGTCAGCGAGACGTTAAAATTACCGTTCGCATCGGTCGCCGTCACAAACTGCTGGGCGCCTACGGAGACCACCACGCGCGAGCCCGCTTCCGCGCCGCCCACCACGCCGCCGATCACCTGGGTGACCAGCGCATCCGCCACGTTCAGCAGACCGTCACCAAACAGCGGATTGACGGTGATGGTCGGCAGCAGCGTGTCGACGCGGATGCCGGCGCTGGTGCTGGCGGTGTTACCCGCCGCATCGGTCACCGATGCCCCTACCGTCAGGTTCCCCTGCGCCAGGGTGCCCAGGATATCCGGTGTGACCGTGGCGCTGAAGGCCCCGCCCGCGCCGACGGTAGCCGTCAGCTGGCTGTTCCCCACCGAGAGTGTGACGACACTGCCCTGGGCGACGTTATTAACCACCCCGCTGATCACCTGCCCGGTCGCGATATCCGCCAGATTAAGCACCCCATCCCCGAACAGCGAAGTCAGCGAGATGGATGGCGTCTGGGTGAAGATGCCGACCGTGGCACTGCTGGAGGCGACGTTACCCGCCACATCCCGGACGCTGACGCCCAGCGTCAGGTTGCCATCCAGCAGCGAGGTGAGATCGCTGGCCGGCAGGTTAACGCTCCAGGCACCGCCCGCCTGCACGGTAGTGCTGTAACTTCTGCTGCCCAGGGTCACGGTGACCTGTGAACCCACCGCCGCATTGTCGATGACGCCACCCACCACCTGTCCGGCAGCGGCTTCCGCGATGTTCAGCAGGTTATCGCCGCCAAACAGTCCGGTGAGCGCGCCGACGACCGGCACCGCATCAACAATCGCGGTGACGGTTTCACCCACGGTACGGGTGTTGCCTGCCGCATCCGTCAGCGTGACGTCAACGGCCAGCTGACCATCGCTTAACAGACCCAGCACCGACGGCGGCACCACGATAGCCCATTTACCATCCTGCCCCACGGCGGCCGAGAGTGTCGTACCGCCCAGCACCACGGAGACCGTCGCACCGACGCCCGCCGAGGTCGCCACCCCGGAGATGGTCTGCGCCACGGTGGTATCCAGCGCGCTGAGTGTGCCGTCGCCGAAGACCGAATCGACGACCAGCGTCAGCGCACTGTTGACCACTTTGTTGACCGTCAGCGTGGCATCCGTCTGGTTCCCGGCGGTGTCACTGACCCGCACGCCAAAGACCAGCGCGCCCTCAGTGAGGTTCGTCAACACCTCCGGCGTCAGATCGATACTCCAGCGGCCGTCAGCTCCGACAATGGCGGTGGCAATCGGCGCGGCATCGCCCAGGTAGAGGCCGATGGTCTGGCCTTCTGCGCCCTGCGCACTGCCGGTGAGCACCTGCGTGGTCACCAGGTCCGTGGCATTGAGGACGTTATCGCCCGCCAGGGCATCCACCTGCAACACGGGCGCCCCGGTATCCACCGTGACCGTCTGTGTCGCCGTGGTCACGTTGCCCGCCACATCCGCCAGCTGCGCGGTAATCTCCAGCGAACTGCCACTGGTGAGCGCCTGCATATCGCTGGCGGGCACCGTGGCCGACCAGCTGCCATCCCCCTGCACCACCGCGTTGTAGGTTTTGTTGTTAAAGGTCACCAGCACGGTGCGGCCGGCTTCGCTGACATCGGCGCTGCCGCTGATGGTCTGACTGGTGGCACTTTCACTGCCGTTGACCTGATTATCGCCTGCAAAGGTATCCAGGTTCAGCGTCGGTGGCGTCAGGTCAATCACGATGTTATTGCTGACGCTGACGGTATCCGTGCCGTTCGTCGCATTTACCGTGACGGTCGCGCTGCCATCTGTTTCGCCAAACGCGCTGACCGGCAGGGTCGCCGTTGACCAGTTGCCTGACGCATCCAGCGTGGTGGGGTAACTCGTGCCATTGATCACCACCGTCACCGTGCCCCCGGTGCCGAGATTGGCCGAGGTGCCACTCACCACCACGCCCCCCGCGACATCCTGGGTGCTGATGATGTTATCGCCCGACACGGTGCCCAGCGTCACCCGCGGGCCTGGCGGTGGGGTCAGATCGACCGTCAGCGGAACGGAGCCGGTGGCGATGTTGCCTGCCAGATCGGTCACCGACAAGGCCAGCGTGGTGGAAGGCCCGAAGGTGGCCATCTGCTCTGGCGTCAGCGTCAGACTCCAGTTGCCGTTGGCCGCCACTATCGCCGTGCCAAGCGGGGTATCATTCAGCGAGACGGTGACCACTGCGCCCGTCCCTGCTCCCGTTGCGGTGCCAGTGAGCGTCTGCGGCTGAATGCTCTCCGCGTAGTTCAGCACGTTGTCGCCGGTGAACTGCGAGGCAGTGAGCACGGGTGGGGTTTTGTCCAGCACAAAGGCGCTGTTAAGCGTCGTGCTGTTACCCGCCGCGTCCGTGGCCGTGATGAGAACCGGATAGGTGCCATCTGCCAGCGCGGAAAGCTGCGCCGTCGTCAGCGGCACCGACCAGTTGCCGTTCTCATCCGCAGTCGCGGTATAGACTGTGCCTGCCAGCGTGAGCTGCACCGTCTCATTGACACCCGTGGTGCCGCCCAGGGTAATGCCGCCTGCCACATCAGCCGCATTAACATAGCCCCCGAAGTAGTCCGGATTGAGCACAGGCTGAGGTGCGCTGAGATCGGCGGTGAACGGCAGCTGCGCCGAGGCGCTGTTGCCCGCCGCATCCACCACGTTCACCGTCAGCGTCTGCGCGCCATCATCCAGGGCACTCAGCGCGTTAGCAGGGATCGTGACGCGCCAGTTCCCGTTACTGTCAACGACACCCGAATAACGGCTGCCATTGAAATCAACGGTAATGCTGGCCGCCTGGTTTGCCCCGACGCTGCCGGTGGTGCCGGTCAGGGTCACGCCAGCCGCCGCTTCACTGATGTTAAGCAGGCCGTCGCCGCCAAAGGCATCCGGGCTGAAGGTCGGC
This sequence comes from Pantoea anthophila, assembly GCF_026104315.1. Lineage (NCBI taxonomy): Bacteria > Pseudomonadati > Pseudomonadota > Gammaproteobacteria > Enterobacterales > Erwiniaceae > Pantoea > Pantoea anthophila. The sequence goes on along the minus strand of NZ_CP110473.1, from coordinate 1,279,752 downwards.
ACCGGCACCGCCACTTCCGTTACCACACTCAGCGCCGTCGTGTCGCTGTTACCGGCGACATCGGTGGCGGTCACGGTGATGGTGTGCGCCCCGCTGGTGAAGGTGCTTAACTGCGCAGGCGACAGCGCCAGAGACCAGCTGCCATCGTCCTGCACCGTGGCCGTCAGCGGCGCATCGCCGTTAAAGCCTGAAATCAGTACCGAGACCGTCTGCCCGGCACCGGTAATGCCGGTGGTGCCACTGAGCGTCTGTTCACTGAGCGCTTCTTCAGCATTCAGCGCACCATCCCCGAACGGCAGGTTCAGCGTGACGTCCGGCAGCGCGTTAACGACGACCAGCAGGCTGCCGCTGGTGCTGGCAATGTTGCCGACCTCATCGGTGACGGTCACCGTCACCGGCCAGCTGCCATCCGGCAGAGACTGCAACAGCGCCGGTGACAGCGCCAGCGACCAGCGCGTCCCATCCTCGCTGAGCTGGGCGGCGTAGACGGAGCCATTCACATTTACCGTCACCGACGCCGCGTTATCAATACTGACCGCGCCGCTCAGTGAACCCCCTGCGGCCGCCTCATCCGCATTGAGCCTTCCATCGGTAAAGGGCGTGTCCAGCGTGGGCGCCGCAATCGGCGTAATCGCCGAGACAAATGTCTGGGTCGTGACGCTGGTATTGCCTGCCCGATCGGTGGTGGTGAGGGTCAGCGTCTGTTCACCCGCACCCAGGCTGGCGATCACCTCTGGCGTCAGGCTGGCTGTCCAGTTGCCACTGGCATCCACCGTCACGGAAAGCGGGATGTTCTGATCGCCCACCGTCACGCTCAGGGTCTGGCCCGGGAGAGGGTCAGACGTCCCGGTGACAAGCTGAACGACACCCGCTTCACTGATGTTAATGATGTTGTCGCCGAACAACGTGCTGTCAAAGGTGGCGTTATCCGGCGCAGCCTGCAGGATCTCAACCCCGGCGGTCACCTGGGCCGGATTGCCTGCTGCATCGGTGGCAGTCACCACCACGTCGGTCACGCCATCGTCCAGCCCTGACAGCGCGCCCGCGGCCAGATTCAGCGTCCAGTTGCCGCTGGCATTGGTCGTGGTGCTGAAGTCCAGCCCGCCAATGGTGATGCTGATCAGGCTGCCCTCCGGCAGATTGGTGCTGTCGCCGCTCAGCGTGAGCGCGCCCGCAGCGTCCGCAGCACTGACCAGCGCATCGCCAAACGGTGTATCCAGCGTCAGCGCAGGCAGCGTATTAAACGCCACGTCCAGCGAGGTGGTGGTATCCGTGGTGGTATTGCCCGCCGCGTCGGTGACGGAAACCGCGATCGCGTTAGCACCATCTGCAAGCTGCTGCAGATCGGCTGACGGGATGGTGACGGACCAGTTACCGTCGGCATCGGCCGTGGTGCTGTAGCTGACATTATTCAGCGTCACCGTCACCGGCAGGGCCCCCGTGGTGGAACCGCTGACGCTGATATCCTCCAGCGACTCTGCAAAGTTCAGGGTGTCACCCGTACTGACGGTGATCGCCGTCAGTGCTGGCGGTGTGGTGCTGAACGTCACCGTCTGGCTGGCGGTGGCCGGATTCCCGGCAATGTCGCTGGCGGTCACGGTAAGGGTCTCCGTGCTGCCCGCCGTCACGCCGGCAAAGGCGGTGGAGGGAAGAATCACCGTCCAGTTGCCGTCAGCGTCCAGCGTCGTCTCATAGTCCGTGCCGTTAAACGACACGGTCACCGGGGTGCCCGCGGCCAGCTGGGTGCTGCTACCGCTGACCACCACATCCGCGGCGGCCTCGCTGGCATTGATCACATCATCCCCTGCCACCACGTCCAGAGTCAGCGTCGGCTGCGCCTGGGCGCTGGCCAGCACCACCAGTGAGGCGCTGCTGCTGGCCGGGTTGCCGGCGGCATCCGCAGAGACCACCACCAGCAGCTGGTCGCCATCCGGCAGCGCGCCCAGATCGGCGGCCGGCACGGTCACCGTCCAGCTGCCATCCTGGGTCACCGTGCCGCTGTACTGAACGTTGTTCAGCGTCACCGTGACCAGCTGGCCCTCGGCCAGATTGGTGCTGCTGCCGCTGATGCTCAGATCCTGCAGCGACTCAGCCTGATTCAGGAAATTGTCGGCGCTGATCGGCCCGATCGTCAGGGTCGGCAGGCCGGCACTGTCTGCATCACGCGTCAGGGTGGTGGTCGCGCTGCTGCTGTTGCCCGCCGCGTCCGTCAGCGTCACGCTGACCGGGTAGCCGCCATCGGTCAGCCCCTGCATCACACTGGCCGGCAGCGTCACCTGCCAGCTGCCATCAGAGAGCACCAGAGTGGTGTAATTACTGTTCTGGAAAGTGACGGTGACCGTCTGTCCGGCATCCTCCGCTGACGCGCTGCCGCTGATGGTGACGGCTTCCAGCACTTCCAGAGAATTAACAATATTATCATCACTGATCGGGTCCAGGCTCAGCGCAGGCGGCGTCCGATCCACCGTGACCGCACTGGTCAGCGAACCGCTGTTTCCGGCCCCATCGCTGGCATTCACCACCAGGGTATTCACCCCTTCATCCAGCGTCTGCACCGCCTCCGGCGTCAGGGTCAGCGTCCAGTTGCCCTGTGCATCCACCGTGGCGTTGTAGTCTTCGCCACCCAGGGAGACGGTGACCGTCTGCCCCTCACCGGTGACGCCGGTGCTGCCACTCAGGGTCTGACTGACGCCGGTCTCACTCTGGTTCAGATAACCGTTGCCGAACGGGGTATCAATCGTCACCGACAGCGCGCCGGTCGCCAGCGTAATGTCACGGGTTTCCGTCACCGGATTACCCGCCGCATCACTGACCGTTACCGTCAGGGTATAGGCCCCGGCCGGGATACCCGCCAGCGCACCGGCTGGCAGCGTCAGGCTCCAGTCGCCATCCTGAGTCACGGTGGTGGTATAGAGCTGGTTGTTGAGGGTGATGGAGACCGTCTGTCCGGCTTCGGCACTGGTCGTCCCACTGAGCACAATCGGTCCGGTGCTCTCTGCGATATTCACGATGTCATCATCCGCGACGGCCGCCAGCGTCAGCGTCGGTGGCGTCAGATCCACCGTGACGCTGCCCTGGGTGCTGCCTGTGTTACCGGCGGCATCCTGCACCGTGACGGTGTAGCTGAGGGTCTCTTCCGGCAGATCAGCCAGCGCCGTCGCGGGAACGGTCACCAGCCAGTTGCCATTGCCGTCGACGGTGCCGGTGTAGGTCACGCCATTCAGCAGCACGCTGACGCTCTGTCCGTCGCCCGTTACGCCGGTGGTGCCGCTCAGGCTCTGTGCCGCGGTAACGTCGCTGCTGTTAAGCGCACCATCACCAAACGCCGAGACGATGAGCGGTTCCGGCAGGCCGGTCGCCAGCACGCTGAGCGTGGCTTCGCTGCTGAGGGTTGCTCCGCCGCTGTCGGTCGCGGTAACCGTCAGCGTGTAAGGTCCATCGGCGAGCGCCGTCAGTGCCTCCGCCGGAACGATAACGCTCCAGCGCCCGCTGGCCGAAACCAGGGCGGTGTAAGCGGTGTCGTTGAACAGCAGCGTGACGGTACTGCCCGCCGGCACGTTTACCGCGGTGCCGGTGACAATCAGCGGCTGACTCAGCTCCTGCGCATTGAGGTAGTTATCTTCGCTGATGGCATCCAGCGCCAGACCAGACGCGTTGCTGTTGACGTCAAAAGCGAGGTTGCTGGTGGTGGTGTTACCCGCCACGTCGCTGACCGCCACGGTAAATGTGGCGCTGCCATCGGCAAGCGCAGCCAGCGCGCCGGCTGGCACAATCAGACTCCAGGCCCCGCTGGCCTGTACGGCGGCGCTGTAGACCGTTCCGTCAAGCGTGACGGTCACCAGCTGGCCCGCCTCAACATTGGTTGTCGTGCCGCTCAGCCGCTGGTCGGTGAGGCGTTCCGCGCCATCGACCACATTGTTGCCGGCAAAGGCATCCAGGGTCAGCGTCGGCAGCGTGCCCGCCTCCACTTTCAGCGCCAGATCGCGGCTGGTGGTGGTGGCGTTGCCGGCCGCATCGCTGGCGGTAACCGTCAGTGGATAGCTGCCGTTAACCAGCCCGCTGTAGACGGTGGCGGGCAGCGTCAGCGACCAGTTGCCGCTGGCGTCAGCGGTGGTGCTCAGGCTGGTGCCGTTGAAGCTGGCCACAATCAGTGCATTGGCTTCGCTGCTGCCGTTAAGCGTCAGCGGCTGCTGACTTTCAGCGGCGTTGATGATGCCGTCGGACGGCGTGACAACGGTCAGCACCGGCGGCAGCGTATCGACCCGCAGCGTGCCTGTCGCCTGGCTGCTGTTGCCCGCCACATCACTGACCACCACGTTGTATGCCGTGTCGCCCTGCGGCAGCGCAGCGAGTGCGCCAGCCGGAACCGTGACCTGCCAGTTGCCCGCAGCATCGACCGTGCCGCTGTAGCTGACGCCATCCAGGGTAATGGTGACCGTCTGACCGTCACCCGTTACGCCGGTGTTACCGGTGACGGCCCCCCCGGTTGCGGCTTCGCCGCTATTCACAATGCCATCATCAAAGGCCACACCCGGCGTCGCGACCGGCAGCGCGCTGGCCACGACCGTCAGGGTGGTGTCAGTGGTCGCCAGCGGCTGGCCGTTTGCATCGCTGACGGTGGCGGTCAGGGTCTGCGGCCCATCCGCCACGCCGCTGAAGGTGCCTGCCGGTAATGTCAGGCTCCAGCTGCCATCGGCGTTAAGCGTGGTGGTGAACGGCGTCCCGTTGGCGTCAACGGTGACCAGGCTTCTCGCAGGCAAACCGCTGCTGCTGCCGCTGACGACGACGGGGCCGTTCAGCTCGCCTGCATTCAGATAGTTATCGTCGCTGACGGGTGCCAGCGCAATCGCGGGCAGTGTGTTGTCCACACTGAAGTTAAGCGGCGCGCTGGCGCTGTTACCGACGGCATTGTTCACGCTGACAATCAGCGTCTGACTACCCTCGCCCAGATCCGCCAGCGCGCCCGCTGGCAGAATGATGCTCCAGTTGCCACTCGCCTCAACCACCCCGCTGTAATCGGTGCCGTTCAGTGAAACCGTGACCTGCTGACCCGGCTCGACGTTGAGGCTGCTGCCGCGCAGGGTAATCGGCTGTAACTGCTCCGCGGCGGTGACGATACCGTCACCGGCAAAGGTGCTGCTGTCGACGCTCAGTTGCGGCTGCACCGCTGGCGAGGTGGCTACATTGAGATCCACCACCTGGCTGCTCTGATTTCCGCTGGCGTCCGTTTCGGTCACCGTGACGGGATTCGGGCCGGACGGCAGCGCCGCCAGATCGCCAGACGCGATCTCCAGCGTCCACTGACCGTTCACCCCGACGGTGGTGCTGTAAGTCTGACCATTAAGCTGAACCGTCACGAGGTCGCCGTTCTGTCCGCTGCCGCTGACCACCAGCGGCTCTGCCAGTTCGCCGACGCTCAGCGCGTTATCCTCACTGATCGGCGCAACCACCAGCGGAGGCGGCGTCGTGTCGACGGTCAGCGAACTGTTCTGGCTGCTGCTGTTACCGGCTGCATCGGTCACCGTCACCACAACCGGATAGCTGCTGCCGCTGGCCAGACCGGCCAGTGCCGCAGGCGGCACGGCCAGAGTCCAGAGACCGTCTGCGCCGACGGTGCCGGTGTAGGTCACGCCATTCAGGGTCAGGCTGACCTGGTCGCCCTCACTGCCTGCACCACTGAAACTGAACCCGGCCGCCTGTTCAGCAAGGTTCAGCACACCATCGCCCGCTGGCGGATTGATGCTGAAGTCCGGCACGCTGGTGTCGACGGTAACCGGCACCGGCGTGGTGGCGACGTTGCCGCCCACGGTGGTTACGGTGACGCTGAGATCGTAACGGCCATCGGCCAGCTGACTCAGATCGTCGGAGGGCAGCGTTGCACTCCAGCTGCCATCGGCGGCCACGACGGCGTTATAGGTTTCGCCGCCCAGCAGAAGGCTGACGCTGCTGCCCGGCGCAGCGGTACCGCTGACGATCAGGTCGGCGGCGGCTTCCGCCGCGTTAATGACGCCATCGGTGGCAATCGGGTTCACGGTCAGCGCCGGTGTGCCGGTATCCACCGTCAGCGGTTCACTGATACTGGTGCTGTTACCCGCGCTATCGCTCACCGTTACGGTAATCGGGTTGCTGCCCTGAGCAAGGGCCTGCAGCGCTTCCGGCGGCAGCGTGACGCTCCAGGTGTTATCCGCCGCGACCGTTGCCGGATAGCTGACGCCGCCCAGAGTGACGCTGACGGCCTGGCCTTCCGTGACGGAACCGGTCAGGGTCTGCGGCGCGGTGGCCTCGTTATTGCTGAGGATGCCGTCAGTGAAGGGGGTATCAATCTGCGGGGCTGCCAGCGGTGTGGTTGCCACCAGCAGCGTCTGGCTGCTCTGCACGTCGCCGGAAGTAACGGTCACCGTGGTGTCACCCTGCGACAGGTTCGCCAGATCGGCGGCGGGCACGGTAACCGTCCAGTTACCGTCCGGATCGATGGTGGTGCTGTAAACGGTCCCGCCCGGCACCAGCGTCACGCTGACCGGGCTGCCTTCAGGCAGGCTGGCGGAACTGCCGCTGAGGATCAGATCGCTCTGCGCTTCCAGCGCATTCAGCGCGTTATCTTCACTTATCGGCGCAATCGACAGCAGCGGCGTGTCGCTGGTGACCACGGTGATCAGCCCCTGCGCGGGCTGCGCCGGGTTGCCAGCCACATCGGTGATCGCCACGGTAAAGGGCTTGTCGCCCGCGCCTCCCAGCGATCCGGCAGGCAGCGTCACGCTCCAGCTTCCGTTTGCCTGCACCACGCCATCATAAGACTGGTTATTGATGGTTACCACAACCGGCTGGCCTGCCGGTACGCCGGTCACACTGCCGGTAATGAGTGTATCAACACGCTGTTCCGCGCTGTCGATCTGGTTGTCGCCGGTCACAGGATCCAGGGTCAGGACCGGCGATGCGGCCGCCAGTACCGTCACGCTGGAGGCGACGCTGCTGCTGTTGCCATACGCGTCGCTGAGCACTACATCCACAGGATAGCGGGCATCGCCCAGCTGGCTGACGACCGCCGCAGGCACCGTAACCTGCCACGCGCCGCTGGTATCCACGGTGGCAGTGTAGGTTTCGCCATTGAAACTCACCGAAACCGTGTCGCCCTGCACGCCTCCGCGCCCGTCAATCGTCAGATCCTGGCTATGTTCCGCAATATTAATGTAACCATCACTGCCCGGTGTGGAGACGGTCAACTGCGGCGGCGTAGTCGCAAAGATCGGAGCGCTGTTGATCAGCGTGGTATTCCCGTCACCATCCGTCGCCACCACTGCCAGCGGCTGTGCTCCGTCAGGAACAGCGGCCAGGTCGGATGCCGGAATGGTGACACTCCAGCGGCCCCCCTCCGCCACAACGGCGGTGTAGGTCTGGTTATTCAGCGTCACGCTGATCGTATCGCCCGCGTCGCCGCTTCCGCTGACGATCAGCGGCTGCTGTGCATCGATGACGTTGATGACGCCATCGTCGCTGATCGCATCCAGCGTCAGCGCAGGCACTGCGCTGGCAACCCGCAGTGACGTGTTCTCTACGCTGCTGTTGCCCGCCGGATCGGTCACGGTGACCGTCACCGGATAGGTCTGACTGGTCAGCGTGCCCAGATCGGCCACCGGCACCTGCGCACTCCAGTTGCCATTGTCGTCAACCAGCGCGCTGTAGGTTTTGTCGTTTAACTCAACCGTAATCCGATCGCCTGGGGTGCCGGTTCCGCTGATTAGCAGCGGCTGGGTCAGTTCATTACTGGTCAGCACACCGTCACCGCCCGGCGCGTTAACTGAGACATCCGGCGACAGGGTGCTGACGGCCAGCGTCTGCGACTGGCTGACCGTATTGCCGCTGGCATCCGTCAGGGTGACCACCAGCGTATAACTGCTGCCCTCAGCCAGCGCCTGCAGATCCTCCGCGGGCAGATCCACCGTCCAGTTGCCCTGTGCATCTGCCGTGGCGCTGTAGATCAGGTTATTCAGCGTGACCGAGACGACGTCGCCCGGCGCGGCACCTGAACCGCTGACCGGCACGCCCGCCGCCACTTCAGCGCCGTTAAGAATGCCATCTCCGCCTGCCACCGCCGCCACAATCAGATTCGGTGGCAGGGTATCGACGCTGAAGTCCAGCGTCTGGTCAACACGGTTACCCGCCTCATCGATCGCGGTCAGTGTCAGCGTGTTAGCGCCCTGCGGCAGTAAGGCGAGATCGGCGGCGGGCAGCGTCAGGCTCCAGCTGCCGTCCTCATTCACCGTGGTGCTGTAGGTTTTCCCGTTGAGTTCCAGGGTGACCTGCTGGCCCGGTACGGCTTTACCGGTGTTTCCGCCGATCGTCAGGTCGCTGCCCGCTTCCGCCTGATTCAGAATGCCATCGCTGATCGCACTCTCATCCAGGGTGATTTGCGGCAGCGTGTTCACCACCACATTGAGCTGTGCGGCGTCGGTCAGCAGCGCTCCGCTGGCATCGGTGGCCGTCGCGGAGATCAGTTTTGTCCCGTCGGTGATGCCGGTGAGGTCGCTGGCCGGAACGGTGACGCTCCAGAAGCCGTTGCTGTTTACCACCGCGCTGTAGGTGTTGTCGTTGAAGGCTACCAGCACCGTCTGGCCGGGGTTAACGCCCAGTGCCGAGCCGCTGATGATCAGATCGCTGACGGCCTCCTGCTGGTTAAGGAAACCGTCGAGACTGAGTGGTTCAGCGATGGTGAGCACGCCCGGTTCGCCTGCGGCAGGCGCGACGTTGATATCCCGGCTGTCGCTGGCTGAAACGCCCGCCGCCGTGGTCACGCTGGCAACCAGGGTGGTGGTGCCCGCCGCCAGTGCGCTCAGCGCAGCGGACGGGATCGGCAGACTCCAGCTGCCATCCGCCTGAACGGTGGTGCTGTAGGTCTGCCCGTTCAGCGTGAGGGTGACCGTCTGGCCCGCCTCTACGTTGCTGGTGCTGCCTGACAGCGTCTGGTCCAGCGCTTTTTCGCTGTTGTCGAGCAGGTCGTCGCCGGCAAAAACAGCGATCGTCAGCGTTGGTGCGCCCGGCTCCGGTGAGGCTTCGACCACAATGACCCGATCTTCACTGGCGACCACACCCGCCTGGGTGGTTACGCTGGCGCTGAAGGTCGCGTTGCCCGCCGCCAGGGCGGCCAGGGCGCTGGAGGGGATGGTCAGGCTCCAGCTGCCATCGGCCCCGACGGTGGCGCTGTAACTCTGGTCGCCCAGCGTCACCGTCACCACCTGGCCCGCCTCGACATTGCTGGTGCTGCCGCTCAGCAGCTGGTCGCTGGCTTTCTCGTCGTTGCTCAGCACATCATCACCGGCGAACTGATTGAGGGTGATGACCGGCTGGCCCGGTTCCGTCACCGGGGCTTCAACGACGATACCCAGCGTGTCGCTGACAGAGGTACCGGCCGCATTGCTGACCGTCACCACCAGTGAGGCCGGGCCTGCTGCCAGGGCGCCCAGCGCATCGGCCGGAATCGCAATATTCCAGCTGCCGTCAGCGCTGACCGTTCCGCTGTAACTCTGTCCACCCAGCGTGACCGTCACAATCTGGCCCGCCTCGACGTTGGTGGTGCTGCCGGAGATGGCCTGCGCCTCCAGCTTCTCCTCATTGCTTAACACGTTGTCTTCAGCAAAGGCATTCAGGGTCAGCGTCGGGTTGCCTGGTGCGGTGCCCGCGGACTCCACCAGGAAGTCACGCGTTTCGCTGACCGGGTTCCCCGCCTGATCCGTTACCGTGGCGCTCAGGGTAGCGCTGCCCGCCGCCAGCGCTGCCAGAGAACTGGCCGGCACCGTGAGGCTCCAGCTGCCATCCGCGCCGACCGTGGCGGTAAAGGTTTCCCCGTTCAGGGTGACGGTAACCTGCTGGCCCTCTGCGATATTGGTGGTGGTACCGGTCAGCAGCTGGTCGCTGGCTTTTTCGCTGTTGCTGAGGATGTCATCCCCGGCAAAGGCGTCGAGGGTCAGCGTGGCGGCCCCCGGCTGCGTCGCCGGGGCGTCTACCGTGATCGGCTGGGTTGCGGTCACGCTGTCGCCCGCCGCATTGCTGACGGCAACCGTCAGCGTGGTCGTGCCCGCTGCCAGCGCGGAGAGCGCCGTGGCGGGCACCGTGACGCTCCAGCTGCCATCCGCCTGCACGGTGGTGCTGTAGGTCTGGCCGCCCAGTGTGACCGTGACCACCTGCCCGGCTTCGATATTGGTGGTGGTGCCACTGACCGCCTGGTCGACCGTCTTCTCGTCGTTGCTCAGCAGGTTATCGCCGGCAAAATCATTCAGGATCAGCCCCGGCACGCCAGGTTCTGTAGCAGGCGCTTCCACCGCAATATCGCGGGTTTCACTGCCGGTTGCCCCCGCGAGGTTGCTGACCGTAACGCTGATGGCATTGCTGCCCGCAGACAGGCTGCTCAGGGCGGCGGCCGGGATAATCACACTCCAGTTTCCGCTGCCATCCACGGTGCCAAGGTAAGTCTGTCCCCCCAGGGTAACGGTTACCGTCTGACCCGCTTCGACATTGGTGGTGCTGCCTGAGAGAGTCTGCGCCGTGCCTTTTTCGTCGTTGCTCAGGATGTCATCCCCGGCGAACTGATCGATGGTCAGAGTAACGTCGCCCGGCTGTGTCACCGGGGCCTCTACCGTAATCGGCAGACTGCTGGTCACGGTGTTACCGGCTGCATCGCTGAATGACACCGTCAGCGTGGTTTCACCGGCCGCCAGGGCGCTCAGGGCCGCCTGGGGCAGCGTGACACTCCAGTTGCCCTGCGCATCCACGCTGCCGCTGTAGGTCTGACCGCCCAGCGTGACGGTAACAATCTGTCCGGCTTCAACATTGCTGGTGCTGCCGGTCACGGTCTGATCGCTGGTTTTTTCTGCGTTAGTCAGCTGATTGTCGCCGGTAAAATCATCCAGCGTGAGGGCGGGCGCGCCCGGCACGGCGGGCGTATCGACGCTGATCGCGCGGTTTTCACTGGCCTCAATGCCCGCCTGGGTGGTGACCACCGCGGAGATCGTGACCGTTCCGGCGGCCAGGGCATTCAGCGCGGCAGGCGGCAGCGCAATGCTCCAGTTGCCCTGGGCATCGACCACAGCGCTGTAGGTCTGGTCACCCAGCGTCAGCGTGACAACCTGTCCCGCTTCCACATTGCTGGTGGAGCCGCTCAGCGTCTGGGCGCTGTTTTTCTCCGGATTACTGAGAATGTCATCGCCGGCAAACTGATCGATGGTAATGACCGGCGTCCCCGGCTGGGTCAGAGGGGCTGCAACACTGACGCTCAGGCTGCCGCTGGCGGAGGCACCGGCCTGATTCGCGACCGTGGCCGTCACCGTGGTGGTGCCTGATGCCAGCGCTGCGAGCGCATCAGCAGGCACGGTCACGCTCCAGCTGCCATCACCGGCAACGGTGCCGCTGTAGGTCTGACCGCCGAGCGTGACGGTAACAATCTGTCCGGCTTCGACATTGCTGGTGCTGCCGGATAAGGTCTGCGGGGTGGTTTTTTCCGTGTTATCCAGCACGTTATCGCCGGCGAAAGGATTCAGGCTGATGGCGGGCGTCGCAGGGGTGCCCGGATCGGCAGCAGCCACGGTAATGGGCAGCGACCCGCTGGCGGCGGTGCCTGCTGCGTTTGTCACGCTGACTGCGATCGTGGCAGAGCCGGCGGCCAGGGCCGCCAGCGCGGCAGCAGGCACGGTCACGCTCCAGCTGCCGTCAGCGCCCACCGTCGTGTTGTAGGTCTGGCCGCCCAGGGTCACCGTGACAACCTGTCCCGCCTCGACATTGCTGGTGGAACCGCTCAGCAACTGATCGGTGGTTTTTTCGGCATTATCCAGCACATTATCGCCGGCAAAGGTGTTGAGCGTGATGGCGGGGCTGCCCGGCGTGCCGGGGTCAGTGCCGGGGTCGGTACCAGGATCCGTGCCGGGATTCGTACCGGGATCGCTGCCGCCGTCATTTCCGCCGCCACCGCCTCCGCCTCCACCCCCCAGACCCACGGCCAGCCCGGCTAAGCCAAGTACGCCGAGACCGCCTGCGGTGATCACACCCATCGAGGCGTTGGTGTTATCGGCCAGCAGCAGCGGCTCGACGCTCTCCAGTGATTCGTAGGTTGGTGTGACGGAACCGGAGGCCAGTTCAGTGCCTTCTGCGGTCTGCGGGAACAGGGCATGTTCCGGTGGATTGACCCCATCATCGAACACCAGCTCACTGTGATTACCCTCGGCATCATCAACAAAAAATTTCTGATAGCGGACGGTGCTGCCGTCACGCATGTGCAGGACCAGGTCATTTCCCTGGCGCTCATACTGCGTGACCAGTTCGCGGGTGCCATTGATGCGCACGACGCTGGGCTCGGTGAGGTTAATGGATTGTGATGAACCGGGAGTGGCCTGCGAGATGAGCGTGCCGTTTTCGCGCGAGATGATGTCTACACGGCCTTGCGTGAGTTCTGCCATTTGTAACCTCTACTCCACCAGATTAGCTAATATACTGAATCCATAAACATAAATTTATTTTACGTTTGCGGTATTCACACTTAGTTTCACCCACTGAAAAACAGCGAGCGCGTTAACCTGGTGTATGTAGTAAGGGCAAAGCCAAGCGGCGCCGGATACCCTGGTCCGGGCAGAAAAAAAAACGCTTTTATTGTTAGATCAAGTTGTACAGACGGACGCGAAACGTAGCGGTTCTGACAAAATAACTTTTATCCTAAACGTGCTGAAAATCAACACCAATGTACAGATTTAATTATGATTTAATCTTTATTACATAAGTCAGTCTTGCTATAAAACGTTCACGAAAAAACGCTTTACCCTTGATTTTTCATGTCAATTTGTGGCGGGATGTTTCCATAAACGTCATAAAACGGCTAAAATATCGCCACTCTGAGAACTTCAGGGCACTGAAAAGATTTTTTTAGTTATGCGATTCAGCCAGCATTTCCCACCGAGCCGACAGCTTCGTTTAAGCAGACAACCCGTTGAAAACGGCACTGAAATTTGAGTTAAGTCGACCTGCGCGGCGTCCCGCCCTGCCAGGAAAGTTCTGGAAAAAATCCGCAGCGCATTAAAAATCGGTAAACTCCCGGTTTTGTCATATTGATGAGGGTGCTGCACCCCTGCTGATAAGAGGCGCGACGGCCACAGATTGCCGGCCGGTGCTACACTTTTCCGCTTTATCACTGATGAATCTGACCTATGACCGCACTGGACGCTGCACAACAACATCAACAGCAGAGCCGCCTGAACTGGGGCACCCGCACCATCTTTCTGATCAACGGGTTAGGCATGTCAGCCTGGGCACCGCTGGTGCCGTTTGCCCGTGATCGTTTGCAGCTGAGCGGCGCCTCACTGGGTGCGTTGCTGCTCTGTCTCGGCATCGGTTCACTGGCGGCGATGCCGGTCACCGGCACGCTGGTTGCGCGGTTTGGCTGCCGTCGGGTGATGTGTTTCTCCACTCTGTTAGTGCTGCTCATGATGCCGCTGCTGGCCACGGCGGACTCGCATCTGCTGATGGCGGCCGCGCTGATGCTGTTTGGTGCCGGGCTGGGCATGCTGGATGTCGCCATGAATTATCAGGCGGTTCAGGTTGAACAGGCGGCGGGTAAGCCGATGATGTCCGGCTTTCATGGCTTCTTCAGCCTTGGCGGCATTCTGGGTGCGGGGACGGTCAGCCTGCTGCTGAGCCAGTCGTTCTCTCCGCTGGCCGCTACGCTGGTGGTAATGGCCGTGATGCTGCTGCTGTTGTTATGGCGCATCCCGGTATTAATGAATGAGCGTCTCCATCAGCCCGACCAGCCCTGGCTGGTGATCCCCCGTGGCTGGGTGGCGTTTCTCGGCCTGCTCTGCTTTATTCTCTTTCTGGCAGAGGGCGCGGTGCTCGACTGGGGCGCGCTGCTGCTGCTGCAGAACCCGGCGATGTCAACGGCCTATGCCGGCCTCGGCTATGCCACCTTCTCCGTGGCAATGACGCTGGGGCGGTTCAGCGGCGATAAAATCATCCAGCGCTTTGGCCGCTATCCGGTCATGATAACCGGGGCGCTGACCGCCGCAGCGGGCATGACGCTGGCGGTGTGGCTGCCGTGGCCGGAGATCGCCCTGCTGGCTTTCCTGCTGGTCGGCTTTGGTTTATCCAATACGGTGCCGATGTTGTTCAATGCTGCCGGGAATCAACAGGATATGCCCGCGAACCTGGCGATTTCTGCCATGACAACGCTGGGATATGCGGGTATTCTCTCAGGTCCGGCTTTAATCGGATTCATTTCGCAATGGATCAGCCTCAGCGGCGCGTTTTTAGTGATCGCCCTGCTGCTGTTAGTGGTAGCCGCCAGTGCGCGAAGAGTTGCGCGATAATTCAGGTACCTGACACGCTATGTTGTATAAGTTTCCACTGACATCCGGCAATGTCACCCGCTTTTTTGTGGTTTTCAATCTGGTGCTGCTGCTGGCGCTGGGCTTTATGGTGCAGAACTCCGTGAATGCCTGGCTCACCGGAAAACGCTATGCCATGGACGATCTGGCCCGCGACGTTCAGAAGCGTATCGACGCCTATCGCTTTGCCACCTGGCAGATCTATGAAAACCTCTCCACCAGTGCGGCAGGAACGTCTCCGGGCAGCAGCCTGCAGGAGACGCGCCTGCGTCCTGACGTCTACTATCTGGAAAAAACCCGGCGCAAGACCGAAGCACTGATCTTCGGATCGCATGACAGCAGTACGCTGGATATGACCATGCGGATGTCCAACTATCTGGATACGCTCTGGGGCGCGGAAAACCCGACCTGGTCGATGTACTTTTTAAATGGTCAGGACAATAGCCTGATCATGATCTCCACGCTGCCGCTGAAGGATATGGCGACGCGCTACAAAGAGAGCGCCATCAGTTCAATGGTGGACAGCCGTCGCGGTGAAATGCTGCAGCAGGCGAACGCGCTGGACGAGCGTGAGAGCTTCTCGCCCCTGCGTCACCTTGCCTTCCAGAACGATCACTACTTCACGCTGCGCACCACCTTTAATCAGCCTGGCCACCTGGCCACCGTGGTCGCCTTTGATCTGCCGGTGAACGATCTGGTGCCGCAGAATATGCCGCTGGAGAATTTCCAGCTGCGTCAGGACAGCTCACTGCCCTCTGCCAGCAGTGAACAGCAGGAGGTGGAAAATACGCACATCTCGCTGGTTAACCCGAACGTCGAGATTGCCGCCACGCTGCCCAGCACCCCACTCCAGCTGGTCTATCAGGTGCCGATTACCCGCCTGATCGTCGACACGCTGCACAACCTGCTCTGGCCGCTGCTGATCAACCTGCTGCTGTTCCTGCTGTCGCTGGCCGGTGTGATGCTGCTGCGTCAGCAGTCCCTGCGCCCCAGTGAGAACCAGAGCGCCGAACTCGACTCGCTTCGGGTACTGAATGAAGAGATTGTGGGTAGCCTGCCGGTGGGCCTGCTGGTCTATGACTTTGCCAGCAACCGCACCCTGCTGAGCAACAAAATTGCAGAGCATCTTCTGCCGCACCTCAATCTGCAGAAGATTATTAATATGTCCGACCAGCATCAGGGCGTTCTGCAGGCTACCATCAATAACGAAGTGTATGAGATCCGCCACGCCCGCAGCGTGCTCTCACCCCATACCCAGCTGTTTATGATGCGTGACCAGGATCGCGAACTACTGGTGAACAAGAAGCTGCAGAAAGCGCAGCAGGTGCTGGATCGCAACCATCAGATGCGGCAGCAGCTGCTGCACAATCTCGGTCATGCGCTGAATCAGCCGCTGGAGAAGATCGTGGCGCAGCTGGTGCAGCTCAGCCAGCGGGATGCCGATGAATCCGTGCTCGACCTGCTTGATGAGAGCCAGGGGCTGGCGCGGCTGGTGGATGATATTGTGCTGCTGAACCGGCTGGAGGCGCACGACTGGTCACCGGATGCCACCATCTTCAACCTGCAGGAACTGCTGGATGAGATCGCACTGGAAAGCCTGCCGCTGATGCGTCGCAAAGGGTTGTCACTGGTGGTGAATAACCATCTGGCCAATGATGAGATGCGCTTTGGCGACCGTCGCGCCCTGCGTAAGGTGCTGACCACCCTGATGCACTATGCGCTGACCACCACCCGCTGGGGAAAAATTACCCTGGAAGTTAAGGTTGCGAATAAACAGGCCGATAGACTCATCATCGAACTGGTTGATACCGGCGCGGGCCTGACCGTGGATGAGCTGGCGAATGTCGATTTCCCGTTCCTGGGCGACACCAGCCAGGATCGATACGGTCAGGCGTCAGGCATGGCCTTCTTCCTCTGTAAACAGCTCTGCAAGCAGATGGGGGGCAGTCTGGATATCGTCGCGAAAGCGGATATCGGCACCCGCTATAATATGCAGCTGCCGATGGCACTGGAGCAGAAGCAGGAAGAAGAAGAGGAAAAAATTCTGGATGGGGTCACCGCCCTGGTGGAGATCACCGTGGAGGACGTCCATAAAATCGTCTGCCGCCATCTGGAAAACTGGGGAGCGCGCTGTCTCACCCCGGACGAGCGTATTTCCGGACAGGATCACGACGTGCTGGTAACCGACGATCCGTCGAAGCTGAGCGGCTGGGCACTGCTGCTGGCGGAAGATGAGCTCGGTCACCATGCACTGAACGACCAGCAGTATCGGGTCAATTTCAATCTCAGTAATGCGCTGCTGGATGCATTGCTGGCCCTGATTGAGAAGCAACTGTCGCATGATGTGATGGATAATGACAGGGAAGACGACACAGCCACGCCACTGATGAGCGGCGGCTATTTCCAGCTGTTTACCGAGACAGTACCGGTTGATGTGAAGAGACTGTATACTGAGTCAGCAGAAAAGGACTACGACTCGCTTGCTCAGACAGCGCATCGCCTGAAGGGCGTGTTTGCCATGCTCAACCTGTCTCCCGGCAAACAGCTTTGTGAAGAGTTAGAACACCACATTAAAGCGTGTGACGATTCAAACATTACAAATACCACCAGTGATATTGACGCTTACGTCAATCAACTGCTGCAGCAAGGTAACCAATAAGATGAATAACTTAAATGTAATTATTGCCGATGACCATCCAATTGTCCTTTTCGGTATCCGAAAGTCTCTGGAACAAATTGAATGGGTCAACGTTGTAGGTGAGTTCGAAGACTCAACAGCACTGATCAACAATCTGTCCAAGCTGGATGCTAACGTCCTGATCACCGACCTCTCAATGCCTGGTGAGAAGTATGGCGACGGCATCACGCTGATTAAATACATCAAACGCCACTATCCGGATCTCTCCATTATTGTTCTGACGATGAACAATAACCCGGCGATCCTGAGCTCTGTGCTTGATCTCGACATCGAAGGCATCGTGCTGAAACAGGGCGCGCCAACCGACCTGCCGAAAGCGCTGGCAGCCCTGCAGAAAGGCAAGAAATATACGCCGGAAAGCGTGGCAAAACTGCTGGAGAAAATCAGCGCGGGCGGTTACGGCGACAAGCGCCTGTCACCGAAAGAGAGCGAAGTGCTGCGTCTGTTCGCCGAAGGTTTCCTGGTGACAGAAATTGCCAAGAAACTGAACCGCAGTATCAAAACCATCAGCAGCCAGAAGAAATCAGCGATGATGAAACTGGGCGTGGATAACGATATCGCCCTGCTGAACTACCTCTCCTCTGTCAGCCAGACGCAGGTCGAAAGAGACTAATCGATCGCTGAGGCGGTGCAGCCTGCACCGCCTCCCCTCTGCCCTACTTCATGCGCGTTTTACGCACCCGCTCAGCATAGATTGCCAGCGTGCTTTTCAGCACATCTAACGTCACCGGTTTCGACAGGCAGTTATCCATGCCCGCGTCCATACAACGCTGCTTCTCTTCGGCCAGCGCATTTGCCGTGACGCCAATGACCGGGAAGAGATGCCCCAGCTGACGCAACCGCTGCGTCAGGCGATATCCATCCATGTTCGGCATGTTCACGTCGGTCAGTACGATGTCGATCTCATTGCGGCTCAGCACGTTAAGCGCATCAACGCCATCCTGGGCGGTTTTCACCTGATACCCCAGCGTGCCGAGCTGTTCTGAAAGCAGCATGCGGTTAATCGGATGGTCATCGACGATCAGAACCATGATGTCATCGTTGTGAATCTTCTCTTCCACCGGGCCAGCCAGCAGCAGCGCATCTGCCGCGTCGTGGCCGAGCGAGATGCGATAGATACGCGCCAGCAGCGCCGGTACTTCATGCAGTGTGGCGGTCGAGTGAACCCAGCGTCCAGGCTGACGTTCACGCGGCATATCCACATGCGATCCATCAAATGTGACCAGCGCCCGCAGCGGTAGATCGATCTCCAGCTCATAATCGGTCATCACCACATCGTCGGGGCCCGGTCTGCCGTTATAATCCGCAACCTGAATCCCCTGCTGCTGCATCTGACGCGTGATAAACGCCGCCAGATAATCATTGCGCATCGCCAGCCAGATTTTCTTCTCCTGCAAATCCTCCAGCAGCATCAGCGACGGCTTCTGCCCTTTGTAGACGGGAATACGTACAATGAACTGACTGCCCATGCCCGGCTCTGAGTCGACCTCAATGTCGCCGTCCATCATATTGATCAGCTTTTCACAGATCGCCAGTCCCAGCCCGGTGCCCTGGAAATTACGCTGCACGCCATTCCCGACCTGGAAAAAGGGATCAAACAGGCGCGGCAGCTCTTTCGCCGGAATCCCGACCCCGGTATCGCGCACCCGGAAAGCCAGATAGCCCTGCGAGACGTAGGCGTGCAGGATAATACAGCCGGTGTGGGTGAACTTAATGGCGTTGTTCAGCAGGTTGGAGATCACCTGTTGCAGACGCAGCGGATCGCCATCCAGCACCTGCGGAACGTCATGTTCGATAAAGCAGTAGAGCGTCAGCCGCTTCTTCACCACCAGCGACAGATAGTTGCCGACGATGTGGGTCACGATTTCACGCGGTGCAAACGGACGCGGCTCGATCTTCAGCTGCTCTGACTCGATTTTAGAGAAGTCGAGGATATCGCTGATGATTTTCAGCAGCAGGCTGGAGGAGTTGTTCATCGCCGTCACCAGCGAGTCGATCCCGCTGGGCAGTTGCCGGGTCTGCAGCAGATCAAGGTTACCGATAATCCCATAGAGCGGCGTGCGCAGCTCATGGCTGACGGTGGCAAGGAACATCGACTTCGACTGGCTCGCCTGCTCTGCCGCATGGGCCATCTCCTGCAGCGACTGCTCCATACGGACACGGGCCGACACATCCACCAGTACACAAATCGCCACGTTCTCATTGCGATAGCGCGAATGGACAAAGCTGATTTGCAGGTTGGTGTTGCTGCCGGTGAGCACATCGACAAAGTTAACCTGCTGGCCGCCGATAATCTCATTCAGCCGCAGGCGATCTTCCTGGGTCAGCAGGGTCAGGTAATTGTGCGCCAGCTCGTTACTCAGAATATTGGTGCCGTCGCTGGTGCGTAAAATACAGATCCCCACCGGCGCCGAGGCCACAATCTTACGGTTGAACTGCTCATGCTCCTCCAGCCGGTGCGCATTCTCCTCGGCGGGCAGGAACATCCGGCGCTCAAACAGCCAGGCGAGCGTAAACAGAATGATGGCGCTGAACACATTGAGCAGCAGCGCATTGATGATCATCAGCTTCAGCTGATCCATCATCACGTCGGTGGGTATCGACCACACCACGTTGAGATCGGAAGGCGGCAGCGGCTTTTTCAGCACCAGCTGACGGTAACCATTCAGATAACCGAACCAGGTTTTGTCATCGGGCAGACTGTCGAGCGAGAAGCCCAGCCCGCCCCGGCGCGAATTGAGCAGTGGACGATAATTTTCGTCGGTAATCGAGGCGATGATCGGCAGACTGCCCGGCTGGATAAACTCATCCAGGCGGATATTCTGTTCGACGCCCAGCAGCGCCTGCAACTTGTTGGCCACGTAGACCGGCACCACCATATAGAAGGTGCCGACACCCGGCTGAGCACTGCTGTTGATCCAGTACATCGGGTTGCGGCGCTCTTCTTCGTTGCTGTTACGGTAGCGCAGCACATTCTCACGCAGCGATTTCAGGCTGCGCTCCCGATCGGCGGTGCTGCTGCCAATCGTAAAGTCAGCCAGACACTGGCTTTCCCCTCCGATAAAGAACACCCGGTTCAGCTCATACGAGGAGGCGAAGTTGCTTTTCCAGTAGTTGATGTAATAACTGAGGGAGTCGAGCGAGTTGCGCCAGGTGTTGCTCATGGCGGTGCAGTCGCCATCTGAAAATAGCGGCGTAAACTGCGGCTGGGTCGTTTTACCCGGGATCATGCCGGTCAGCGCATCCATGCCGTTGCTGGCATTCGTCAGCCGGTTCTCCGTAATATATTTCAGCTCCCGCATCATGTCGGCGGAGTGCCGCACATACCACTGTATCGTGCCGTAATTGCTGGCAAACTCCTGACGAACCTGCGTCTCTTTATTGTGCAGCACGCTGATGATGTAAAACGCGGTAAGAACAGCGCCCAGCGTCCAGATTAGCAGCGCCAGCGCGCGGAAAAGATAGCGCGAGATGCGAAGCGTAGTGCGGAAAGAGACAGGATATTTCAAAGGGAACTCGCAGTTGGCAAGGTTAGTCGCATCATCAATTTTTATTGCCCATACACTAGCTTCATCGGGCGAAAAAAGCCAGCCAGCGGAAGGCCCGGCAGGCAGTTTGGGACGCTTTTCGGACAGCTTTTGCCGTCACGCCTGACGTCCCCCATCCCCCGCCTGAAGCGAAACCGTTTTCCAGCCAGAAAGAGCTGAAGCGACACCACATCCCGGCGAGAAAAAGCTGAAGCAACACCCTATCCCGGCGAGAAAGACCTTTCGATCGCAGCGGCCTCACCGCCACATCCACAAGAATCCGCATCCTCCCGCCCGCGCACTCACCCGCCTGAAGCGACACCTTATCCCGGCGAGAAAGGCCTGCCATGCCCGAAGAGCAAAGCGTCCACGCCAGGGATGGCGTGGCCGATCCGCAGGGATGCGGGAATCCTTTGCGGTCGGGCGTGGCGGGCCTTTCGATTGCAACGGCCTGAAGCGACACCACACCCCGCCGAGAAAAGCCTTTCGATCGCAGCGGCCTCTCCGCCACACCCACAAGAATCCGCATCCTCCCGCCCGCGCACTCACCCGCCTGAAGCGACACCCTATCCGGCGAGAAAGGCTTGCCATGCCCGAAGAGCAAAGCGTCCACGCCAGGGATGGCGTGGCCGATCCGCAGGGATGCAGGAATCCTTTGCGATCGGGCATGGCGGGCCTTTCGATCGCAGCGGCCTCACCGCCACACCCACCTGCGACCGAACGCCCCATACAAAAAAACGGCAGGCCGGGTTTCCCCTGACCTGCCGTTTCTGCAACGAACCTCAGCTTATGCCAGACAATTTACTCGTCGTCTTCAGCCGCGTCGTCTTCATCTTCCGCTTCCGGTGCAATCTCTTCATCGTCAGAATCCGCTTCAGGCGCGATATCATCCTCGCCTTCCGCCACGCTGCCGTCGATTGAATCCAGCTCTTCCTCTTCAACCGGCTCGGCGACACGCTGCAATCCGACCACGTTCTCATCCTCTGCGGTGCGGATCAGAATCACACCCTGGGTATTACGACCCACGACGCTGACTTCTGAAACGCGGGTACGCACCAGCGTACCGGCATCGGTGATCATCATAATCTGATCGCTATCCACCACCTGAACAGCGCCAATCACCGGACCGTTACGATCGGTCACCTTGATTGAAATCACACCCTGCGTCGCACGCGACTTGGTCGGGTATTCGCTGTTGGCGGTACGCTTGCCGTAACCATTCTGCGTCACGGTAAGAATCGCACCCTCCTCACGCGGCACAATCAGAGAAACTACGCGATCGCCTTCGGCCAGCTTGATACCGCGAACACCTGACGCGGTTCGGCCCATGGCACGCACAGCGCTCTCGGCGAAGCGCACCACTTTACCGGCGGCGGAGAACAGCATCGCTTCGTCATTACCGTTGGTCAGCGCCACACCGATCAGCTCATCGTCGTCACGCAGATTCACGGCAATAATGCCGGCGCTGCGCGGACGGCTGAACTCTTTCAGCGCGGTCTTCTTCACGGTGCCCAGCGCGGTCGCCATAAAGATATTGAAGCCTTCGGTATACTCGCGAACCGGCAGAATCGCCGTAATACGCTCGTTCGCTTCCAGCGGCAGCAGGTTGACGATTGGACGTCCACGCGCACCACGGCTCGCTTCCGGCAGCTGATAAACCTTCATCCAGTAGAGACGGCCACGGCTGGAGAAGCAGAGAATCGTATCGTGGGTATTGGCAACCAGCAGACGATCAATGAAGTCCTCTTCCTTGATGCGTGCCGCTGACTTGCCTTTACCACCACGACGCTGCGCTTCGTAGTCACTCAGCGGCTGATACTTCACATAGCCCTGATGCGACAACGTCACCACCACGTCTTCCTGATTGATCAGGTCTTCGATGTTGATGTCCGCGCTGTTCGCGGTAATCTCGGTGCGACGATCGTCACCAAACTGATCGCGCATCAGCTCCAGCTCTTCGCGGATCACTTCCATCAGACGCTCAGCGCTCGACAGAATCAGCAGCAACCCGGCGATCTGATCCAGCAGCGCTTTATACTCATCCAGCAGCTTCTCGTGCTCAAGGCCGGTCAGTTTCTGCAGACGCAGATCCAGAATCGCCTGAGCCTGCTGCTCGGTCAGGTAGTACTGACCGTCGCGGATGCCAAACTGCGGCTCCAGCCACTCCGGACGGGCGGCGTCATCACCGGCACGCTCCAGCATCGCTGACACGTTACCGAGATCCCACGCCTGCGAAATCAGACCCGCTTTTGCTTCTGCCGGCGTTGGCGCACGGCGGATCAGCTCGATGATCGGATCGATATTCGCCAGCGCAATCGCCAGACCTTCAAGGATATGCGCACGGTCACGGGCTTTACGCAGTTCAAAAATGGTACGGCGCGTCACCACTTCACGACGATGGCGAACAAAGGCTTCCAGAATCTCCTTCAGCGCCATAATCTTCGGCTGACCCTGATGCAGGGCAACCATGTTGATACCAAACGAAGTCTGCAACTGAGTCAGTGAATAGAGATTATTCAGCACCACTTCGCCGACCGCATCACGCTTAATCTCGATCACGATGCGCATGCCGTCTTTGTCAGACTCATCGCGCAGCGCGCTGATGCCTTCGACACGCTTCTCTTTCACCAGCTCTGCAATCTTCTCGATCAGGCGGGCTTTGTTGACCTGATAAGGCAGCTCGTGAATGACGATGGTCTCGCGGCCCGTTTTGGCATCCGCTTCCACTTCGCCACGCGCACGAATATAAATCTTACCGCGTCCGGTGCGGTACGCTTCTTCAATGCCACGGCGGCCGTTGATGATGGCGGCGGTCGGGAAGTCAGGTCCCGGAATGTGCTCCATCAGCCCTTCAATGCTGATGTTCTCATCTTCAATATAGGCCAGGCAGCCGTTAATCACTTCGCGCAGGTTATGCGGCGGAATATTGGTTGCCATCCCCACGGCGATACCGGAGGAACCGTTAACCAGCAGGTTAGGGATTTTGGTCGGCAGAACTTCAGGGATCTGCTCTGTGCCGTCATAGTTCGGCACAAAATCGACGGTCTCTTTTTCCAGGTCAGCTAACAGATCGTGGGCGATTTTTGACATGCGGACTTCGGTATAACGCATCGCCGCGGCGGAGTCGCCATCGATGGAACCGAAGTTGCCTTGTCCGTCCACCAGCATGTAACGCAGGGAGAAAGGCTGGGCCATACGTACAATGGTGTCGTAAACGGCGGAATCACCATGCGGGTGATATTTACCGATAACGTCACCGACGACGCGGGCAGATTTTTTATAGGGTTTGTTCCAGTCGTTACCCAGTTCGCTCATCGCAAAGAGTACGCGACGATGCACCGGCTTCAGGCCGTCACGCACATCGGGTAAAGCTCGGCCAACGATGACCGACATGGCGTAATCGAGGTAAGAAGTCTTTAATTCTTCTTCGATATTGACCGGTGTAATTTCTCTCGCAAGGTCGCTCATGGAGCCGCTATCCCTCTACTTAATCCCGGATTTTAAAGGTGCGAAAGTATATCACACTGCAATGCTCTGGTGAACGTTAACCACCGATTTCACCCGCTTTTCCTTGTGCCTGAAAGGTGTGCCATCGGCGGTTAAGCGTTTATACTGTGGGGACATTTTGTCAGGAGTTACGATTCAATGAATGCACAACCGCAGAATCATCAGCAGAACGTCGATGCACAGGAAATTGCCAAGTTTGAGGCCGTTGCCTCGCGCTGGTGGGATCTGGAGGGTGAATTTAAACCGTTGCACCGCATTAACCCGCTTCGCCTGGGCTATATCGCGGAGCACAGCAACGGTTTGTTTGGTAAAACCGTGCTAGACGTCGGCTGCGGCGGCGGCATTTTAGCCGAGAGCATGGCGCGCGAAGGTGCGGTAGTGACCGGACTGGACATGGGAGCGGAACCTCTGGCGGTCGCACGTCTGCATGCCCTTGAGAGCGGCGTCACGCTGGACTACGTGCAGCAGACCGTAGAAGCGCATGCGGAAGAGAATGCTGGAAAATATGATGTGGTGACCTGCATGGAGATGCTGGAGCACGTTCCGGACCCGCGCTCGGTGGTGCACGCCTGTGCGCAGCTGGTTAAGCCGGGCGGCGAGGTCTTCTTCTCCACGCTGAATCGCAATCCCAAAGCCTGGCTGCTGGCGGTGTTCGGCGCAGAATATGTGCTGCGCATGGTGCCACGCGGCACCCATGACGTGAAAAAGTTTATCCGTCCCTCTGAGCTGCTCGGCTGGGTCGATGAGACCACCCTGCGTGAACGTCACATCATTGGCCTGCACTACAACCCGGTGACCAACCGCTTCAAACTGGCACCCGGCACCGACGTCAATTATATGGTGCACACCCACCGCGCCCGCTAAGTCTCTGGCCCGCCTCTTTCTCCGGCGGGCCTTCTCCCCGCGCAGCCGCTCAGACCGCCACACCATTCTCATATCTGCCAGTCACCTAGCTCAGGCTGGCCCTGACAGATTTCACCTGTCCGCCCGCCTTTTCTGCCAGAGCCGCAGAGCGCTAGCGGCTTTTGCGCAATTTTCATCCCTTTTTCTGCGCACATCTGAGGATTGAATAAGAAATACGCGTCCGATCAAATTAACAAAAAAAAGTGTGATCGGGTTGACAGGGTGTCAGGCCTTATAAGGCGTGGGCTAAAAATTTTCGCCAGAATTACAACCCCTCCCGTCATCATTTTTTGCTCTTGTTAACCCGCCGCAAAATACTAAAATATGCCTCCATGTAGTTGCAGGTTTTCCCATCACCCCCTAGATGTTGTGTTTATCCACATATTATTCACAATGAATATGCTGTGTATAAACCGGGATTTCTTTTAATTTTTGGATACTCACGCAAAGGTAAAAACGCGACATGAACCAGAGTCTGCTCGTTACTAAACGCGATGGCCGCCAGGAGCGCATTGATCTCGACAAAATTCACCGTGTGCTGGACTGGGCAGCTGAAGGGCTGAACAACGTCTCAGTGTCACAGGTGGAGCTGCGTTCCCATATTCAGTTCTATGATGGCATCAGGACCTCTGACATTCATGAGACCATCATCAAGGCCGCAGCAGACCTCATCTCTCGCGATGCCCCTGACTATCAGTACCTGGCTGCCCGCCTGGCAATCTTCCACCTGCGCAAAAAGGCGTATGGTCAGTTTGAGCCACCAAAGCTCTATGACCAGGTCGTCAAAATGGTGGACCTCGGCAAATATGACCGCCACCTGCTGGAAGATTACAGCCCGGAAGAGTTTGCACAGATGGACGAGTTCCTCGACCACTGGCGCGACATGAACTTCTCCTATGCTGCCGTGAAGCAGCTGGAAGGCAAATATCTGGTGCAGAACCGCGTCTCCGGTGAAATCTACGAGAGCGCGCAGTTCCTCTACATCCTGGTCGCCGCCTGCCTCTTCTCTGGCTATCCGCGCGACACCCGCATGGATTACATCAGACGTTTCTATGATGCGGTTTCGACCTTTAAGATCTCCCTGCCGACACCTATCATGTCGGGCGTGCGTACCCCGACGCGTCAGTTCAGCTCCTGTGTCCTGATCGAGTGCGGCGACAGCCTGGACTCAATCAACGCCACCTCCAGCGCGATCGTGAAATATGTCTCTCAGCGTGCCGGTATCGGCATCAACGCCGGTCGCATCCGTGCGCTGGGCAGCCCGATCCGCGGCGGTGAAGCGTTCCACACCGGCTGTATCCCGTTCTACAAACATTTCCAGACTGCGGTGAAGTCCTGTTCTCAGGGCGGCGTTCGCGGCGGTGCCGCCACGCTGTTCTACCCGATGTGGCATCTGGAAATCGAAAGTCTGCTGGTGCTGAAAAACAACCGTGGTGTTGAAGGCAACCGCGTGCGCCACATGGACTATGGCGTGCAGCTCAACAAACTGATGTACCAGCGCCTGCTGAAAGGGGAAGAGATTACCCTGTTCAGCCCGTCTGATGTCCCGGGTCTGTATGACGCCTTCTTCGCCGATCAGGATGAGTTTGAGCGCCTTTACACCAAATATGAGCAGGATCAGAGCATCCGCAAACAGCGTGTCAAAGCGGTCGATCTCTTCTCTCTGATGATGCAGGAACGCGCCTCAACCGGCCGTATCTACATTCAGAACGTTGACCACTGCAACACCCACAGCCCGTTTGATGCCAGCATCGCGCCGGTTCGCCAGTCTAACCTCTGCCTGGAGATCGCGCTGCCGACTAAGCCGCTGGAAGATGTGAACGACGAGAACGGTGAAATCGCCCTGTGTACGCTCTCTGCGTTCAACCTGGGTGCCATTGACAGCCTCGACGATCTGGAAGAGCTCGCGACCCTGGCGGTGCGTGCGCTTGACGCCCTGCTCGACTATCAGGATTACCCCATCCCGGCAGCGAAGCGTGGCGCGATGGGTCGTCGTACCCTGGGTATCGGCGTGATCAACTACGCTTACTACCTGGCGAAGCACGGTGTGCGCTACTCCGACGGCAGCGCCAATGGCCTGACGCACAAGACCTTTGAAGCCATTCAGTATTACCTGCTGAAAGCCTCAAACGCGCTGGCGAAAGAGCAAGGTGCCTGCCCGTGGTTCAACGAAACCACCTATGCGCAGGGCATCCTGCCTATCGACACCTACAAGAAAGATCTGGACGCGATCAGCAACGAACCGCTGCATCTCGACTGGGAAAGCCTGCGTGAAGAGATCAAAACTCACGGCCTGCGCAACTCGACGCTGTCAGCGCTGATGCCGTCTGAGACATCGTCACAGATCTCCAATGCCACCAACGGCATTGAGCCGCCACGCGGTCACATCAGCATTAAAGCCTCGAAAGATGGCATCCTGCGTCAGGTGGTGCCGGAGTATGAGCGTCTGAAAGATCAGTATGAGCTGCTGTGGGAAATGCCGAACAACGATGGCTATCTGCAGCTGGTGGGTCTGATGCAGAAATTCATCGACCAGGCGATTTCGTCTAACACCAACTACGATCCATCCCGCTTTGCCAACGGTAAAGTGCCGATGAAGCAACTGCTGAAAGATCTGCTGACGGCGTACAAGTTCGGCGTGAAAACGCTCTACTATCAGAACACCCGTGACGGTGCGGAAGATGCTCAGGATGACCTGGCACCTTCTATCCAGGATGATGGCTGCGAGAGCGGCGCCTGTAAAATCTAATGGCCAGGCGGGAGATTCTCCCGCCTCATTCATTTCACGAGGCCACTTCGCTTCCTCTTTTTTTGGACAACTTTTATGGCTTACTCCACCTTCTCACAGAACAAAAATGATCAGCTGAAAGAGCCGATGTTTTTCGGTCAGTCGGTCAACGTGGCGCGCTTCGACCAGCAGAAATATGACATCTTTGAAAAGCTGATCGAAAAGCAGCTCTCTTTCTTCTGGCGTCCCGAAGAGGTCGACGTGTCCCGCGACCGTATCGACTATCAGGCGCTGCCGGAACATGAAAAGCATATCTTTATCAGCAACCTGAAGTATCAGACGCTGCTGGATTCGATCCAGGGCCGCAGCCCGAACGTCGCGCTGCTGCCACTGATCTCGATCCCTGAGCTGGAAACCTGGATCGAAACCTGGGCCTTCTCCGAGACGATTCACTCCCGTTCTTACACCCACATTATCCGTAATATCGTGAACGATCCGGCGCTGGTGTTTGATGATATCGTCACCAACGAGCAGATTCTGGCGCGCGCTCAGGATATCTCACGCTATTACGACGATCTGATTGAGATGACCAACTACTGGCATCAGCTGGGCGAAGGCACGCATCAGGTCAACGGCAAAACGGTTGTCGTCAGCCTGCGCGCCCTGAAGAAGCAGCTTTATATCTGCCTGATGAGCGTCAATGCGCTGGAAGCCATCCGCTTCTATGTCAGCTTCGCCTGTTCATTCGCCTTCGCAGAGCGTGAGCTGATGGAAGGCAACGCCAAAATCATCAAGCTGATCGCCCGCGATGAAGCGCTGCACCTGACCGGCACCCAGCATATGCTGAACCTGCTGCGCAGCGGTGAAGACGATCCGGAGATGAAAGAGATTGCGGCAGAGTGCCGTGATGAGTGCTTCGAGCTGTTTAAGAAGGCCGCCGAGCAGGAGAAAGAGTGGGCAGACTATCTGTTCAGCGGCGGCTCAATGATCGGCCTGAATAAAGATATTCTCTGCCAGTACATTGAGTACATCACCAATATCCGTATGCAGGCGGTGGGCCTTGATTTGCCGTTCCAGACGCGGTCAAACCCGATTCCGTGGATCAACTCCTGGCTGGTGTCTGACAACGTTCAGGTTGCGCCGCAGGAAGTGGAAGTGAGCTCCTATCTGGTGGGTCAGATTGACTCTGAAGTGGGCGCTAACGACTTCGACGACTTCCAGCTGTAATCATGAGCCGCGACGTTGTTATTCTGCGCAGCTCCGGCACCCGGCTGGAATGCACGGACGAGCACACGAATCTGCTGACGCTGCTGGAAGCCAACAATCTCTGCGTGGAGTTCCAGTGCCGCGAAGGTTACTGCGGCTCCTGCCGGATGCGGCTGCTGAAGGGTGAAGTGCACTACCCGCAGAAGCCGCTGGCCTTTGTGCAGCAGGATGAGATCCTGCCCTGCTGCTGCAAAGCCAAAGGCGAGATTGAGCTTGAGTTGTAACTGAGACGAAAAAAGTCTGACTTGATTTGCTTTGAGATCGCGTCAGCTCAGGGAACACGGTCAGATCGGAAAGACGCAAAAAGCGTCATCCCTGACAGCTCGGCCCGCGCCGTCCATGGCGCGGGACGCTTTCCTCCTCTGCCCGTGTTCCCTGCGCTTTAAGCCTATTTATTGCTGTCAGACTAACCCTGTATGGGTTGAATCCGTAGTCTGATCCAGACGGGCGCCTCAGGCGCCCGTTTTATTTTCCCTGTTCTCACTGTCTGATAGTTTCAACCACATCAATCCAGCCGTGACCGGTGCTGACTTCGCTGCCGTGCAACCAGCGGCGCAGCATGTTCATCGCCATCATTGCCACTACCTTCTGCCGCGTCTCCAGGTTATGACGACCGGTGCTGAATTTCACCCGCTGTCCGACACTGCCTTCCGGAGTATACAGGGCAATCGCTATCTCTTCCTGATCCAGACTGCCGACAGAGAGCGCCAGCGCCGCCTGCTGCTGCGCGGCGAGCTGACCGGTGCGGGCAACCTGCTGCTCAAGCGTCTCAGGACGGGAAGGCAGAATGTCTGCACCGCGCAACGGCACACTGGCAGCAGCCAGTTGCCAGTAGAGCAGTCCGGCGGTGTACTGCTCACTGATCGCCAGCGCTGAACCGCGCTGCGTCAGTTCACGGGCCAGCAGGGCTGGTAACCCTTCGGTGCCTTCAAAAATGGTGCATTCCGCCAGCAGCAGCCGAACCTGCTGCCACGCCTGCTCCATCGCCACACGCTGACTTGCCGGGCCGGTGAGTTTGATCTCGATAATCGGCATGGAGGAGCGATAACCCATCACCACACCCTCGGGCAGCGGCAGCGACTCCAGCTCAGCGGCGATATCGCTTTCGCCGCGACCAAAGGTCGTCAGTCGCAGACAGACCGGCGGCTCGGGCGGCGTAAACTTCGCCTTCAGGCGCGGAATGATCTGCTGCTCCACCATGACTTTAAACTCAGAGGGAACGCCGGGCGTGAAAAACATCCAGCAGCGATTGAGCTGCAGGGCAAAGCCACAGGCGGTGCCGACCGGATTATCAATCAGTTCTGCATTGGCCGGGATCTCGGCCTGCTTGCGATTACTCGCCGCCATCACCCGTCCCCGGCTGGCAAACCAGGCTTCCATCTGCTCCAGCCACCCCTGCTGCATCTCCAGTTCCACGCCACAGGCCTGAGCCGCCGCCAGCGCACTGAGATCGTCACTGGTCGGCCCCAGCCCGCCATTCACGATCAGCACATCCGCCTCGTGACTGCGCGCCTGCAGCGTCGCGATCAGCGAATCGAGAGAATCCCCGACCGTGGTGCGGCTGGTCATCGGCAGGCCGTGCTGAAATAGCACATCCGCCAGCCAGGCCGCGTTGGTATCGACGATTTGGCCATGCAGCACCTCATCCCCGGTTGACAGCATCTCTACTCTGATCACGTCGCATTCTCCTTTTTAACGTTTGCTTTACTTTAGGAACTCCATCAGAGAAACACAATGCGCATTCCCCTCGAGAGCACAGGGCGCTTCAGGCCGGAAAGAGAAAAACGAGGATTTGCGGAGGCGGGCCGTGCGTACAGGAAAAACAAAAACGGCGGGTGAGACCCGCCGTTTAATGACTGTCAGGGCGTCGCGATTATCGACGCGCCAGCAGCAGCCCCAGGATCAGACCGGCGGTAGCGCCGATGCCAACACCCTGCCAGGGTTTTTCGTGCACGTAATCGTCGGCACGGTAAGCGGCCTGTTTTGCACGATAGTAGTAGCTATCGGACGCCTGGCTGACACGTGATTTCACATCGTGCAGCGCCTGTTCGGCTTTGCTTTTAAGCTCGATGTACTTCTGGTCAGCCGGATCACCGGATGCCTTCAGTACTTCTTCCAGCGTTTCCGTCAGTAACGCAATATCGTCATCGAGGCCCGTTTCGAATTGATTTGTCTGGTTTACCATCGTTTCCTCCGTGTGAATTGCAAAGCAGTTCATTAACTATAGCCACAATCTGACGCTCTGCCGATTTCCTGCGCCAGGAATCACCTGATTTTTCATTTGTTAACCGGGGCAGCGTCAGGCAGCGCGCCCTTCCCTGTGCAAAGATGCGTAAGACGCAGCGGCAGAGACGCAATTTCGCTTCGCTTCTTTGATTAATCTGATAAATTTTAACGGAACTGAATTTTCCAGTTACCCTGCTGTCGTACCCCTCTGTTGCCTGTGATTATCGGGCCATGAAAGTGCATTTTGCACGACAGTCACGACACCCTCGAACAGCTAAGGAATGATCTCTGGCATGAATCGAAGAATGTTTATGAAAGCGTCAATGGCCTTCTCCGCCGTCAGCGGCATGACCGGCCTGTCAACGCTGTTTGCGCAATCCGCCTGGGCAGAAGATGGCATTGCTGACGGAACCGCAGTACGCTTCGGTTTCGACGTATTGAAGAAAAAAGCGGCCGCGCTGGCGAAGCAACCCTGGGGCGGCGCGCCAGGCGCACTGCCGGAGACACTGGCAACGCTGACGCCGCAGGCGTACAACGAAATTCAGTATGACGCGAATCACTCGCTCTGGAACAACCTGCCCGACCGTCAGCTGGACGTGCAGTTCTTCCACGTCGGCATGGGCTTCAAGCGCCGCATCCGCATGTTCTCGGTTGACAGTGCCAGCCGCGAGGCGCGCGAAATCCACTTCCGTCCTGAACTGTTTAACTATAACGATGCGAAGGTCGATACAAAGCAGCTGGAGGGTAAAACCGACCTGGGCTTCGCCGGTTTCCGCGCCTTTAAGAAACCGGAACTGGCTCGCCGGGATATCGTCTCCTTCCTCGGCGCAAGCTACTTCCGTGCGGTTGACGATACTTACCAGTACGGCCTCTCGGCACGCGGCGTGGCGATCAACACCTTCAGCAACGGTCAGGAAGAGTTCCCCGATTTCACGGCCTTCTGGTTTGAAACGCCAAAGGCGGAAGATACCACCTTTACCTGCTATGCCCTGCTGGATGGCGCGAGCGTCACCGGTGCCTACAAGTTCATCATCCATTGCGAAGAGAAACGCGTGGTGATGGAGGTGGAAAACCACCTGTTTGCCCGCAAAGAGATCCGCCAGATTGGCATCTCGCCCATGACCAGCATGTTCAGCTGCGGCACGAATGAACGCCGCATGTGCAACACCTACCATCCGCAAATCCATGACTCCGATCGCCTGGCGATGTGGACCGGTAAAGGGGAATGGATTGCCCGTCCGCTGAACAATCCGCAGCGACTGCAGTTCAACGCCTATGAAGATGAGAATCCGCGTGGCTTTGGCCTGCTCCAGCTTAATCACGACTTTAAAGATTATCAGGATGTGATTGGCTGGTATGACAAGCGTCCGAGCCTGTGGGTGGAGCCGGTCGGCAAATGGGGCAAAGGTGCGATTAACCTGATGGAGATCCCGACGACCGGCGAAACGCTGGATAACGTGGTCTGCTTCTGGCAACCCGCAGAACCGGTCAAAGCGGGCAGCGAGCTGAACTTCTCCTACAAGCTCTACTGGAGTGGTCTGCCGCCGGTGCGCAGCGGTCTGGCGCGCGTTGACGCCACCCGCACCGGTATCGGCGGTTTCCCGGAAGGCTGGGCGCCTGGCGAACACTTCCCGGAAACCTGGTGCCGCCGCTTCGCCATTGATTTCATCGGGGGTGATTTGCAGGCTGCCGCGCCGAAAGGCATCGAGCCGGTCATTACCGTGTCGTCCGGTAGCGTGAAACAGGTCGAAATTCTGTATGTCGATCCGCTGAAGGGTTATCGCATTCTGTTTGACTGGTATCCGAACAGCGACTCGACCGCGCCGGTCGAGATGCGCCTCTTCCTGCGCACCAAAGAGGAGACGCTGAGCGAAACCTGGCTCTATCAATACTTCCCACCTGCGCCGGATCAGCGGAAATATGTCGATGACCGCCAGATGACGGTCGGCTGATGTAAACAGGCGAGGCTCCGGCCTCGCCTTTTTTATGGCGCGACCTTCAGCATATCGACGTGGGGGATCCCATCTTCCAGATAGACCTCCCCTGTCGCCACAAAACCATGCTGCCCGTAGAAGTTCTCCAGATGCGCCTGCGCAGAGAGAAACAGGTCGCGGCCCGGCCAGTGCTGCTGACAACGGCTGACCGCCTGCTCCATCAGACGACGTCCCAGCTGCGCACCGCGCACCCGATCGGACACGATCACCCTGCCGATTTTTACCGGGCCAGAGGCCTCTTCCGGAGACAGCAGGCGCGCATAGGCCACCAGCTGGTCACCGGCCATCCCCAGCAGATGGCGGTTTTCTGCCTGTAAATCTCTGCCATCCACATCCAGATAGGCGCACTGCTGCTCCACCACAAAGACCTGACTGCGCAGCGCCAGCAGCGCATAGAGTTCGGCGGGCGTGAGTTCACGATGGTGTTTATCGAGCCAGCAAATATCCATGATTTCTCCTGAGAAGGCCGGATGGGTTATAGCGACGAGGTCATAACGTCGCGGTTTACAGATGACAGGTCAATGGCAGACAAAAAAAATCAGGCCCGGAGGCCTGATTCATCAGAGCGTCATTCCGCTTACATCAGCGGCTGAGCCATCATCACCAGTCTGATCAGGGGCTGCGGGTAGACCCCTAACAGCAGCACCAGAATGGCGGAGATCAGCACGACCACACCACCGGCGGTAAACGCCCAGTTTGCTGGCGTATCGCGGGTGTGCAGCTCTGGCGGGCTGAGGTAAAGACTGACCGTGACGCGCAGATAGTAGTAAAGGCCAATCGCACTGCCCGCCACCACGGCACCGGTCAGCCACCACAGGTGGGCACTGACGCCGGAAGCGATGACGTAGAATTTACCGATAAAGCCCAGCGTCATCGGGATACCCGCCAGCGACAGCATCATCACCGTCATCACCGCAGAGAGAATCGGACGATGCCAGAACAGGCCACGGTAGGAGTAGAGCGAGTCCGCATCCGGGCCACGATACGGGCTGGACATCAGACTGACCACACCAAACGCGCCCAGGCTGCTGAACAGGTAGCCGGCCAGATAAACCCCGGACGTTTCCATCGACAGCTCATGATCTTTCACCGCAATCAGCGCCACCAGCAGATAACCCAGGTGGGCGATGGAAGAGTAACCCAGCAGACGCTTGATGTTGCTCTGCGAAATCGCCATCAGGTTACCGAACAGGATCGATACGAAGGCGATCAGGCCCAGTACCGTGCGAACGGCCTCGCTGTCGGTCACCGGCGCATACATGAAGAGACGCATGATGACACCGAAGATGGCGATCTTGCTGGCGGTCGCCAGGAAGGTCGACACCGGCGCGGGCGCACCCTGATAGACATCAGGCGTCCAGAGGTGGAACGGAACCAGCGAAAGTTTGAAGCCCAGACCGATGATCATCATGCCCAGCCCAACCAGCAGCAGGGGCTCCTGAATCATACTGTCGGTTAGACTCTGACCCAGCGCAACGAAGCTCAGGTTACCGGAGTCGGCGTAGATCAGCGCGATACCAAACAGCAGGAACGAGGAGGCCGCCGCGGAAAGAATGGTATATTTCAGCGCCGCTTCCAGCGAACGTTTCTGGCGGAACGCATAGCCAATCAGACCAAACAGCGGCAGCGACAGCAGCTCAATCCCGATGAACAGCGCCGCCAGATGGTTGGCACTGGCCAGCACGATGCCACCCAGGGCCGCAATCAGCACCAGCAGGTAGAACTCATCTTTGTTGTCCGGGAAACCGGCCAGCCACGGATAGGCAAAGGTGCAGGTCGCCAGGCTCGCCAGCATCACCAGCGCGGTGTAAAACATCGAATAGCCATCGACACGCAGCAGCGGCGTGACATCCATTGCGCCGACCTGACCGACAAAATAGAGCGACAGCAGCGCCAGGTTCAGGCCAACGACCGTTAGCGTGGCGTTAACGAAGTGGTTGCGTCGCCAGGCAATGGACAGCATCACAACCACCACCGTCAATCCGACGATTAACAGCGGCAGCAACGCAATCAATTGGTGAGGAGTTATTGTCATGGCGAATTACGGCCTTGTAGTTGAAATTGAAGCGGTAAACCACTGCTGAATATTGCTCATGGCAGCGTGCGAAGTATCCAGAATCGGCTGTGGATAGACGCCCAGCAGCACCAGCAGGACCACCAGAACCCCGATGGTCATGAACTCACGCGGTGACATGCCTGGCAGCGGATCTTTTGATTTCGCTTCGCCGTAGTAGGCGCGCTGCATCATGACCAGCGAGTAAACGGAGGCGAACACCAGACCAAAGGTGGAGATGATGATAATCGTCGGCACCACCTGGAAACTGCCCGTCAGGATCATGAATTCGCCGACGAAGTTACCGGTACCCGGCATCCCCAGGTTGGCGACAGCAAAGAATAGCGACAGGCCCGGAATCCATTTGATGCGTGACCAGAGTCCACCCATCTGACGCATATCACGGGTATGCAGACGCTCATACAGCTGACCACACAGGATGAAGAGCGCGGCAGCCGAGAGCCCGTGCGCAATCATCTGGATCACCGCACCCTGCAGCGCCAGCTGGCTGCCGGTGTAGATAGCAATCAGCACAAAGCCCATGTGTGAAATCGAGGTGTAGGCAATCAGACGCTTGATATCGGTCTGCGAAAACGCCATCCAGGCACCGTAGAAGATCCCGATAATGCCCAGCCACATGGCAACAGGCGCAAACTCCGCCGAGGCGTTCGGGAACAGCGGCAGGCTGAAACGCAGTAAGCCATACGCTGCGGTTTTCAGCAGGATGCCCGCCAGGTCAACAGAACCCGCCGTCGGCGCCTGACTGTGTGCGTCCGGCAGCCAGCCGTGCAGCGGCACCACCGGCATTTTCACCGCGAAAGCGATAAAGAAGCCCAGCATCAGCAGATATTCAACACCATGTGTCATCGGCGTCTGCAGCAGCTGCTCATAGTTGAACGTCCAGACGCCGGTTGCGTTGAAGTGGACAAACACCAGTCCCAGAATCGCAATCAGCATAACCAGACCTGACGCCTGGGTGTAGATGAAGAACTTGGTTGCAGCGGTAATACGGGTTTTGCCGTCGGAGGCTTTATGACCCCAGAGCGCGATGAGGAAGTACATCGGCACCAGCATCATTTCCCAGAAGAAGAAGAACAGGAACATATCGATGGAGAGGAACACACCGATGACGCCGCCCAGGATCCACATCAGGTTGAGGTGGAAGAAGCCCTGATACTTTTCAATCTCATTCCAGGAACAGAGCACCGCCATCAGACCGAGCAGACCGGTCAGCACCACCATCAGCAGCGACAGACCGTCGATAGCTAAATGGAAGCTGATGCCGAAGCGTGGGATCCACGGAACGGAGAAACTTGACTGCCACTGCGGAATGCCCGCTGCCTGCGTCAGTGAATAGCCTCCCTGCAACCAGAGTTGCAGTGAAAGCGCCAACGTCAGCCCCATGGTGATCAGCGCGATCCAGCGTGGCACCTTCGCGCCGAGGCGCTCGGTCAGCCAGCAGATCAGACCGCCGACGAAGGGTATGATAATTAGCCAAGGTAATAACACGGCACACTTCCCTTTTCTTTGTCTTAGTTCGGGCTATCTTACTGGCCAGTTTGCTTCCCGGCAGTGCTCGCAATCCTCACATACTTCAGTATGCTGCGGTTGCTGCGCGCTGGCGGAAACCAAACTGGCTGCGACGATAACACCCTTGCTCAGGACAATTTTTGACATTCTCAATGGGCAGATTAACTAACCTGCCCCGCTCATCAATCTTTACATCACCAGCAGCAGAGCCAGCACCAGCACGGCACCCACGCTCATTGACGCAACGTACCAGCGCAGGTAGCCATTCTCACTGACGACCAGGCCTTTGTTGGCAATACGTGACAGCAGTGCAGGCAGGTTCATCAGGCCATTCAGTGGGTCGCGCTTCAGCAGCCACGCAATACCCAGGTAAGGTTTGACGAACACTTTATCGTAGAGCCAGTCGAAGCCCCAGGCGGCAAACCACCAGGTGCCGAAGAAACGGCCAGGTGCACTGTTTGCAATCCGGGTAACCAGTTCACGTTTGCCCAGCCACAGCGCGGCAGCGATCAGAATGCCGACAATCGCGACAACGCCTGAGGTGATTTCCAGTCCCACTTTGCCCGCTTCGCCGAACTCACTGGCTGGCAGGACACCCGCCAGCGGTGGCGTGATCAGCGCACCAATAAAGGTGGAGAGCAGCAGCAGCACAATCAGCGGCAGATGATGGGTAATCCCCTTACCGGCATGCGCATGAATTTTCTCTTCGCCGTGGAACACGATAAAGATCATGCGGAAGGTATAGATTGAGGTCAGGAATGCCCCGACCAGTCCGGCCACCATCAGATTGATGTGACCGTTAGCCAGTGCGCCAAACAGGATCTCATCTTTACTGTAGAAGCCCGCGGTGACCAGCGGCAGGGCTGCCAGGGCCGCGCCACCCACCAGGAAGCAGGTGTAGACCAGCGGAATACTTTTACGCAGGCCGCCCATTTTGAAGATGTTCTGCTCATGATGGCAGGCCAGAATGACCGAACCAGAAGAGAGGAACAGTAACGCTTTAAAGAAGGCGTGCGTCATCAGATGGAAAATCGCCGCATCCCACGCCTGAACACCGAGTGCCAGGAACATGTAGCCAATCTGGCTCATGGTGGAGTAAGCGAGCACGCGTTTGATATCGGTCTGTACCAGCGCAGCAAAGCCCGCCAGCACCAGGGTAATCGCTCCGACAATGCCCACCAGATGCAGCACTTCCGGCGTCAGCAGGAACAGACCGTGGCTACGGGCAATCAGGTAGACGCCCGCGGTGACCATGGTCGCGGCGTGGATCAGTGCTGAAACCGGTGTCGGACCGGCCATGGCGTCTGCCAGCCAGGTCTGCAACGGCAGCTGAGCCGATTTACCGACTGCGCCACCCAGCAGCATCAGCGTTGCCCACTGCAGCATGTGGTTGTCTGCGGCAAAGTGCGCCGGTGCCAGCGCCATCATCTCACGGAAGTTCAGCGTGCCCAGCTCGTTGTAGAGGATGAACAGACCGAATGCCAGGAAGACGTCGCCCACGCGGGTGATGATGAACGCTTTCATCGCCGCTTTGCCATTTTCCGGATTGCTGTAGTAGAAACCGATCAGCAGATAGGAGCAGAGCCCTACCCCTTCCCAGCCCAGATACATCAGCATCAGGTTATCGGCCAGCACCAGAACTACCATGCTGGCGATAAACAGGTTGGTGTAGGCGAAGAAGCGGGAGTAGCCCTCTTCACCCCGCATGTACCAGGAGGCGAACATGTGAATGAAGAAACCCACACCGGTTACCACAGACAGCATCGTCAGCGACAGGCCATCCAGCGCCAGGTTCACCTTCATGTCGAAGTTGCCGACATGCATCCAGGTCCAGAGCGACTGGGTGTAAGCCTGCTGACCGTTGGCGAAGAAGTCGAAACCGATCATCGCTGTGGTCAGGGCCGCCAGGCCTACCGATCCCATACCAATCGTGGCCGACAGGTTCTCTGACCAGCGACCGCGGGAAAACGCTAACAGCAGAAAGCCGATTAGCGGAAACAAGACAGTTAAATAGAGAAGATTCATCCGCGCATCTCGCTCACAGTATCAATGTTCAGCGTCTGACGACGACGATAGAGCTGAAGCAGCAGCGCCAGACCAATACTGGCTTCCGCTGCTGCCAGGCTGATGGCCAGGATATACATCACCTGTCCGTCGGCCTGACCCCAATAGCTCCCGGCAACCACCAGGGCTAACGCGGCGGCGTTGATCATGATTTCCAGGCCGATCAGCATAAACAGCAGATTGCGGCGGATAACCAGCGACGTGAGTCCAAGGACAAACAGCACGGCAGCCAGAATCAATCCATGTTGTAACGGGATCATGCGCTCTCCTTTTTCGCCTGTGCGGCGTCAGCAGGACGGTTGCTCAGGACTTCACCCTGGCGCTCTTCACGACCGATATGGAAGGCCACGACCAGACCGGCCAGCAGCAGCATCGACGCCAGCTCTACCGCGAGGACGTACGGACCAAACAGGCTGATACCGACCGCTTTAGCGTCGATGATCGTGCCGTCAATACCCTGGTCATTGGCGGTCAGGATGGCGTAGACCATCACCACCAGCAGCAGCAATGACACCAGGCCCGGACCGATCCAGAGTGAGGGGCTGAGCCACTCGCGCTCCTGTTTCTGCGTCTGTTTGCCCAGGTTCAGCATCATCACGACGAAGACGAACAGCACCATGATCGCGCCGGCATAGACGATGATCTCCAGCGCACCCGCAAAATAGGCTCCCATTGAGAAGAAGACGCCAGCGATCGATAACAGCGAAACGATCAGGTACAGCAACGCATGTACCGGATTGGTGTGGGTAATGACGCGCAACGTCGTCAGCACCGCCACCAGTCCGCAAAGATAAAACGCAAATTCCATGCCTTGCTCCTTAAGGTAATAAGCCTTTGACGTCGATTGGCTTCGCTTCGTTTTCCGCTTCGCCTTTATCTTTACCGTCAATCGCCATACCTGCCATGCGGTAGAAGTTGTACTCCGGATATTTACCCGGTCCCGAAATCAGCAGATCGTCCTTCTCATACACCAGATCCTGACGCTTAAACTCGCCCAGTTCAAAATCGGGCGTCAGCTGAATCGCGGTGGTCGGACAGGCTTCTTCACACATGCCGCAGAAGATGCAGCGTGAGAAGTTGATGCGGAAGAACTCCGGATACCAGCGGCCATCTTTGGTTTCCGCTTTCTGCAGCGAAATACAGCCCACCGGACAGGCAACCGCACACAGGTTACAGGCCACGCAACGCTCTGCCCCATCCGGATCGCGCGTTAACACGATACGGCCGCGATAGCGAGGTGGCAGATAAACCGGCTCTTCCGGGTACATCTGCGTTTCACGTTTGGCAAAGGCGTGCAGCCCTATCAGCCAGATACTGCGAACTGTCGTGCCAAAACCGACGACAATATCTTTCAAAGTCATTTGTTAACCCCTTACGACGCTGTGTAGAGAATCACTGCGGCAGTCGCCAGCAGGTTCAGCAGCGTCAACGGCAGACACACTTTCCAGCCGAATGACAGCACCTGGTCGTAGCGTGGACGCGGAAGCGCGGCGCGGATCAGGATGAACATCATCATAAAGAACGCCGTTTTCAGGGCGAACCAGATGAACGGCGGCAGGAAGGGTCCATGCCAGCCACCAAAGAACAGCGTAACGATCAGGGCGGAGACCGTGGTAATCGCCACATATTCGCCGACGAAGAACAGGCCGAACTTCATCCCGGCGTATTCGATGTGATAACCGTCAGCCAGTTCCTGTTCCGCTTCTGGCTGGTCAAAGGGATGACGGTGACACACCGCAACACCTGCAATACAGAAGGTCACAAAACCGAAGAACTGCGGGATGATGTTCCAGAGATGCGTCTGGCTGTTAACGATGTCGTTCATATTGAACGAGCCCGCCTGCGCCACTACGCCCATCAGCGACAGCCCCAGAAACACTTCATAGCTCAGGGTCTGCGCCGAGGCGCGCATCGCACCCAGCAAGGAGTATTTGTTGTTACTCGACCAGCCGGCAAACAGCACCGCATAGACCGCCAGACCTGCCATCATCAGGAAGA
Source organism: Pantoea anthophila (assembly GCF_026104315.1). Taxonomy (NCBI): domain Bacteria; kingdom Pseudomonadati; phylum Pseudomonadota; class Gammaproteobacteria; order Enterobacterales; family Erwiniaceae; genus Pantoea; species Pantoea anthophila. Next base: position 1,238,904 of record NZ_CP110473.1, on the reverse strand, counting down.
AGAGCAGACCGATGTTCAGGTCGGTCACCATCCAGGTCGGTGAAACCGGCACGATAGCAAAGGCCAGCAGCAGCGAAACAAAGGCGATAACCGGTGCCAGAGTAAAGATAAAGCGGTCGGTAAACGGCGGGACCCAGTCCTCTTTAAAGAACATTTTGATCATGTCCGCCACCAGCTGCAGTGACCCGCCCCAGCCTACGCGGTTCGGTCCGTAACGGTTCTGGAACAGGCCGAGCAGACGACGCTCGGCGAAGCTCATGAACGCGCCGCAGGCCACGACCACCAGCAGAATGACGATGGCTTTAACGATGGCCAGCAGAATGTCGATAACGTCCGGTGTTAACCAGCTCATTGCGCCGCCTCCTGCAGAGTGTCGATTTTATCGTTCGCCAGGAACGGCGGAACGCCTGGCATGCCCAGCGGCAGACCAATCTGTCCCGCCTGCAGTGACGCCGAGAAACGCACCGGCAGACGCACGGTCTCACCGGCACAGCTGAACTCGACGGCTGCGCCATCGTTGACGCCCAGCTTCGCCGCATCGTCCGGGTTGATCACCAGAGCAGGCTGCGCCATACGCTGCTGGAAAACCGGGGAACGCTGCGACATCTCCTCACTACCAAACAGCTGGTAGCACGGCGCCACACGCCACTGCCCTTCACTGACAAAGGCCTGAGGGACACGGGTAAACCAGGGTAACTGACCGGCGCTGGCTTCAAACAGGCGCACGCCCGGATCGCCATGACGGAGTTTGCCGCCCACTTCGGCCTGGAATTTGTTCCACGCCTGAGGGGAGTTCCAGCCCGGTGCCCAGGCAAACGGGATCTGAGAACGTGGGGCCGACGGCTGGTTGTTCCCTTCCATCGAGAAGGCAAACATCGTGTCCTGATCCTGCGGCTGACGCGGTTCGTGGACGCTGATGTTGGCGCGCGCGGCGGTACGACCACTCGCACGGATCGGCGAACGTGACAGTTTCTGGCCCCGGATACGGAAGCTGGCGTCAGGCGCCGCCTCTTTGATGCTGGCCAGCTGCGGCAGACGGGTAACCACGGCATCGATAACGTGATCGAGCTGAGTCCAGTCCACGTGACGGCTTTCCAGGGTGCTGTGCAGCGAGTGCAGCCAGCGCCAGCTCTCCAGCATCACGACGCTGTTGTCGTAATAAGCGGGATCGTAAACCTGGAAGAAACGCTGCGCGCGGCCTTCATGGTTAACAGAGGTGCCATCGCTTTCGGCGAAGCTCGCGGTCGATAAGACCAGACCCGCCTTCTCCACGGTCGCGGTGCGCTGATGATCCACCACGATCACGTTCGTGGTCTGAGCCAGCGCCGCATCCACCAGCGCTTTGGGCGCATGGCGATAAAGATCGTTTTCCAGCACCACCAGCGCGTCGGCTTCACCGCCTGACAGCTGCTCCAGCGCGTGCTCCAGTGGATTGCCGCCGATCAGGCCAAGTCCGACACTGTTAGCGTGGCCGGCAAGCAAGGTAATGCCGACATCGGCGCCACGGGCCTTAAGGGCTTTGGCGACGTTTGCGGCGGCTTCAATCATGGCGCTGCTGCCGGAATGGGTACCGGAGATGATTAATGGCTTTTTCGCGCCCGCCAGTGCCTGAACCACTACATCCATTCTGGCGCTGAGTGCGCTGTCGAAATCGGTCACCGCAGGCGCAGATTCATCCAGCGCACTGGCGATGGCGAAACCGAGACGCGCCTGATCGTCAACCGGCGCACGATAGCTCCATGCGGCGATATCATCCAGACGGGTTTCATCAACGTGGGTGACAAACAGCGGATGTTTCGCATGCTGACCGATGTTCAGGATCGCGGCGATCTGCCAGTCTGCCACCTTCTGTGCCGCGGCCATATCACGCGCTTTGCCTTTCACCGCCTGACGGACGGAGAGCGCCACACGTGCGCCGACCTGGGTCAGATCTTCACCCAGCACCAGCACCGCATCGTAGCTTTCAATCTCACGCAGCGAAGGGGTGTAAATCCCCCCCTCACGCAGCACTTTCAGCATCAGTTCAAGCCGGGCCTGCTCAGCTGCCGGTATACCGGTTGAGAAGTTCTCCGCCCCGACCAGTTCACGCAGGGCAAAGTTACTTTCAACGCTGGCGCGTGGTGAGCCGATACCGATCACTTTCTTCGCCTGGCGCAGCAAATCAGCCCCGGCGTTAACCGCCTGCTCGGCGTTCAGCGTCACCCAGTCGTTGCCACGCAGCAGCATCGGCTGACGCGGACGATCTTTACGGTTCACATAGCCATAGCCAAAGCGGCCACGGTCACAGAGGAAGTAGTGGTTAACGGTGCCGTTGTAACGGTTTTCGATACGGCGCAACTCACCATAACGTTCACCCGGGCTGGTGTTACAGCCCACGCTGCACTGCTGGCAGATGCTCGGCGCGAACTGCATATCCCATTTACGGTTATAGCGTTCGGAGTGTGTTTTGTCGGTGAACACGCCGGTCGGGCAGATTTCGACCAGGTTACCGGAGAATTCGCTTTCCAGCGTGCCATCTTCCGGGCGACCGAAGTAGACGTTGTCATGTGCGCCGTAGACGCCCAGATCTTTGCCATCGGCATAATCTTTGTAGTAACGCACGCAGCGATAGCAGGCGATACAGCGGTTCATCTCGTGGGAGATGAAGGGGCCGAGATCCTGATTACGGTGGGTGCGCTTGGTGAAGCGATAGCGGCGGAAGCTGTGGCCGGTCATCACTGTCATATCCTGCAGGTGACAGTTACCGCCCTCTTCACACACCGGACAGTCGTGTGGGTGGTTGGTCATCAGCCACTCCACCACGCTTTCGCGGAACTCTTTCGCTTCGCCATCGTCGATGGAGATAAATGTGCCGTCAGAGGCCGGCGTCATGCAGGACATGACGAGACGACCGCGGGTATCTTCGGCATTCTGGAATTGCTTTACCGCACACTGGCGGCAGGCCCCGACGCTTCCCAGCGCCGGATGCCAGCAAAAGTAAGGAATATCAAGGCCCAGAGAGAGACACGCCTGTAGCAGGTTGTCCGCTCCGTTCACATCATACTCTTTACCGTCTACATGAATTGTAGCCATAGTGACATGCTTCCGTAAGGCTCGTCAGAGACGAGCGTTAATCATATTCTTGCCCCGACGCACGACATTGTCGGGGCGGCGGCACCAGGCCTGTTCCGTGTGCGGCGGCGAATTACCAGCGCGCTTTCAGCAGGTTTGGCTGGATCCCGCCAATGGAGCGGGTATTGCCAAAGACCTGCGGCGCCATGCCGGCTTCAAACTCTTCACGGAAATATTTAATCGCACTCTGCAGCGGCTCGACCGCACCCGGGGCATGCGCACAGAAGGTTTTACCCGGACCGAGCTGACGGCAGAGTTGCAGCAGGGTTTCGATATCCCCTGGCTGCCCCTGCTTCTGCTCCAGCGCGCGCAGAATTTTTACGCTCCACGGCAGACCGTCACGGCACGGCGTACACCAGCCGCACGACTCACGGGCAAAGAACTCTTCCAGGTTGCGAACCAGCGAGACCATATTGATTTCATGGTCGACGGCCATCGCCAGGGCGGTGCCCAGTCGGCTGCCTGCTTTACCGATGCTGGCAAATTCCATCGGCAGATCCAGATGCTGGTCTGTCAGGAAGTCGGTGCCTGCGCCACCGGGCTGCCAGGCTTTGAACTTCAGTCCGTCGCGCATGCCGCCCGCGTAATCTTCAAGGATTTCACGCGCGGTAATGCCAAATGGCAGTTCCCAGACGCCAGGATTTTTAACCCGCCCGGAGAAGCCCATCATTTTGGTACCGGCATCTTCACTCTTTGAGATGCTCTTGTACCACTCCACGCCGTTGGCCAGGATCGCCGGGACGTTAGAGAGGGTTTCCACGTTGTTCACGCAGGTCGGCTTGCCCCACGCACCGGCACTCGCCGGGAATGGCGGTTTGGAACGCGGGTTAGCACGGCGGCCTTCCAGGGAGTTAATCAGCGCCGTCTCTTCGCCGCAGATATAACGTCCTGCGCCGGTGTGGACGATCAGCTCAAAGTCGAAGCCGGTGCCAAGAATATTTTTGCCGAGAAAGCCCGCTTCGGTCGCTTCGGCAATCGCGCGGCGCAGATGCACCGCTGCTTCAATATATTCACCACGCAGGAAGATATAGCCACGGTAAGCCTTGAGAGCGAAGGCGCTGATCAGCATCCCCTCGACCAGCTGGTGCGGCATCTGCTCCATCAGCAGGCGGTCTTTATAGGTGCCCGGCTCCATCTCATCGGCGTTACACAGCAGGTAACGGATGTTCATCGACTCATCTTTCGGCATCAGGCTCCACTTCAGCCCGGTCGAGAAGCCTGCACCGCCGCGCCCTTTCAGGCCGGAATCTTTGACTGCCGCGACGATCTCATCCTGCGACATGGTTTTCAGCGCTTTTTCCGCACCGGCATAGCCGTTTTTACTGCGGTATTCGTCCAGCCAGACCGGCTGCCTGTCGTCGCGCATCCGCCAGGTCAGCGGGTGAGTTTCAGCAGTACGAATGATCTGTTTGATTGTCATTGATACTGCTCCAGCAAAGAGGGAATGCCTTCCGGCGTCAGATGAACATGGGTATCTTCGTCCACCATCATGGTCGGCCCTTTATCGCAGTTCCCCAGGCAGCAGGTCGGCAGTAGCGTAAAGCGGCCATCAGCCGTGGTCTGACCCGGTTTGATATTCAGCTGCTGCTCCAGTGCGGCCTGGATGCCCTGATAGCCGGTGATGTGACAGACCACGCTGTCGCAGTAACGGATCACATGACGACCCACCGGCTGACGGAAGATCTGGCTGTAGAATGTCGCCACCCCCTCAACATCACTCGCCGGAATCCCGAGGACGTCGGCAATTGCGTTGATGGCACCATCCGGTACCCAGCCACGCTGTTTCTGCACGATCTTCAGCGCTTCAATGGAGGCTGCACGCGCATCTTCATAGTGGTGTTTTTCGTGCTCAATGGCGTGATGCTCTTCCGCGCTCAGCACGAAGACCTCATCAGGGTCGATCGTTTTAATGGCAATGTGTTGATCGTGCATAATTAGCGGTCCACGTCTGACATAACAAAATCGATACTGCCCAGGTAAACGATCAGGTCGGATACCAGGCTGCCACGGATTACCGAAGGAATCTGCTGCAGATGCGGGAAGCTCGGCGTACGCACACGGGTGCGGTAGCTCATGGTGCTGCCGTCGCTGGTCAGGTAGTAGCTGTTGATCCCTTTCGTCGCTTCAATCATCTGGAAAGATTCATTGGCTGGCATCACCGGCCCCCACGACACCTGCAGGAAGTGTGTGATCAGCGTTTCGATGTGCTGCAGCGTGCGCTCTTTCGGTGGCGGCGTGGTCAGCGGGTGATCCGCTTTGAACGGTCCCTCTGGCATGTTGTTGAGGCACTGCTCAAGGATGCGCAGCGACTGCCACATCTCTTCCATCTTCAGCTGGACACGGCTGTAAGCATCGCTGACGCCGGAGCCGACCGGGATCTCAAAATCGAAGTTTTCGTAGCCAGAGTAAGGACGCCATTTGCGTACATCAAAGTCGAGACCGGTGGCACGCAGACCGGCACCGGTGGTGCCCCACGCCAGCGCCTCTTCCATGTTATAAGCGGCCACGCCTTTGGAACGGCCAACCAGCACGCTGTTGCGCAGTGCGGCTTTGTCATACTCCTTCAGGCGCTTCGGCATCCAGTCCAGGAAGTCACGCAGCAGACGTTCCCAGCCGCGCGGCAGATCGTGGGCCACCCCGCCGATGCGGAACCAGGCCGGGTGCATACGGAAGCCGGTAATGGCTTCAACCACGTCATAAATTTTCTGGCGATCGGTAAAGGCGAAGAACACCGGTGTCATTGCACCGACGTCCTGAATAAAGGTCGAGATATAGAGAAGATGACTGTTGATGCGGAACAGCTCAGAGAGCATCACGCGGATCACGTTTACGCGATCGGGCACCACGATCCCGGCCAGTTTCTCAACGGCCAGCACATATGGCATTTCATTGACGCAGCCGCCCAGGTATTCGATACGGTCAGTGTAGGGAATGTAGCTGTGCCAGGACTGACGCTCGCCCATCTTTTCGGCACCACGATGGTGATAGCCGATGTCCGGTACGCAGTCGACAATCTCCTCGCCATCCAGCTGCAGGATGATGCGGAACGCACCGTGCGCTGACGGGTGGTTAGGCCCAAGGTTGAGGAACATAAAATCTTCGTTGGTTGTGCTGCGCTTCATGCCCCAGTCTTCAGGCTTAAAGGTCAGCGCCTCCATCTCTAAATCTTCTTTCTGCTTCGTCAGCGTGAAAGGATCGAACTCCGTGGCGCGCGCCGGATAATCTTTGCGCAGCGGATGGCCTTCCCACGTGGGGGGCATCATGATGCGCGTCAGATGCGGGTGCCCATCAAAGGTGACGCCAAACATCTCCCAGGTTTCACGCTCATACCAGTTGGCATTCGGGAAAAGCCGGGTAAGCGTCGGCAGATGCATATCGTTTTCAGATAAGGCCACCTTGAGCATGATGTCACGATTGCGTTCAATCGACAGCAGGTGGTAGAAAACGGAGAAATCCGCAGCAGGCAGGCCTGCACGGTGGGTACGTAAACGCTCATCCACACCATGCAGGTCATACAGCATGACGTAAGGCTTCGGCAATTTACGCAGGAACTCGGTAATTTCCAGTATCTGTTCACGCTTTACCCAGACAACCGGGATACCGGTACGGGTAGGCTGAACAGTGAAGGCGTCCGGCCCAAAACGGTTACGCAACTCGCCGATCACCGGATCGTCCAGGTGATCACGGGTTTGCCATAGCGGCTGAGCGAGATCTTGCGTGGTCAAATCTGTCATACGTTACTCACCATTCCGGCCTGATCTCAGGCACTCAAATGAAGGCGTCAGGATGGGGCCATGCATTAAATTGTGATGTTCTGCTGCAGGCGCGATTTTCCATCCGTACGGTTTTAGACTTCGTCCGGGCTGCGCAGGTTAGTGACGGCGATGCGCTCGCCGCGCTTTCTTTCCCGCTCGGATTGCATGTTGGCGCGATAAACGCCCTGATCGCCGACAACCCATGAGAGAGGACGGCGCTCTTTACCGATCGACTCCTGCAGCAGAAGCAGTGCCTGCATATAGGCTTCAGGACGAGGCGGGCAGCCAGGAATGTACACATCAACCGGCAGGAATTTATCCACGCCCTGCACAACAGAATAGATGTCATACATGCCGCCTGAGTTGGCGCAGGCACCCATGGAAATGACCCATTTTGGCTCCAGCATCTGATCGTACAAACGCTGAATGACCGGGGCCATTTTGGTGAAGGGGGTACCGGCAATGACCATGAAGTCAGCCTGACGTGGCGAGGCACGCATAACCTCCGCGCCGAAACGGGCCACATCGTGCACGGCCGTGAACGACGTTGTCATCTCTACATAACAGCAGGAGAGACCAAAGTTGTAGGGCCAGAGGGAATTTTTACGTCCCCAGTTCACCATGTCATGCAGGGCATTTTCGAGTTTGCCCATATAGACGCTGCGATGAACGTGCTGCTCCAGCGGATCGCTGACGATTTCCTGCTTTTGCAGAGGATAACGGTCGTTCTCACCACCGTTCGGGTCTATGCGGGTGAGCGTATAGTCCATCTTATTGCCTCTCTTTTACTGCTTGTGAGGTTTGGTGTGGCTGACCGTAGTGGTTTTCACCACTACGCGACGGCGGGCAGGCGCCCAGTCCAGCGCGCCGATGCGCACCAGATAGACCAGCCCCGCCAGGAGCACCAAAATGAAAATTGCGGCTTCCGCAAAGCCGATCCATCCGCTTTCACGGATTGAGGTCGCCCATGCGTATAAAAAGAGGGCTTCGACGTCGAAAATGACGAAAAACATCGCAACCAGATAAAATTTCGCCGAGAGGCGGATATGGGTATCACCAACGGATTCGATGCCCGATTCGAATGGCGTGTCTTTGTAGCGGGCACGTGCTTTGCCGCCGAGCAGCCATCCTCCGGTCAGCATGAAAGCACACAGGCCAAAGGCAATAACGATAAATACGATAAACGCCCAGTGCTGAGCGATGATTTCGGTGGTAGTTGACATACTCATTGCTTACTCATCAAAAGTGGCGCTGGCATCCTGCACGCGTTTCCCGCAGCAAACTGACCACATCGATTCAAGGGAAGGGTAAAAACCTTTTAAACGTCGCTGTCATTTGTCAATAAGCAGCAATTTTATGGGGTTTTTTACTCCTTTCTATAACCTTTTGTCAACTTTGACAAAAGTATCCAAACATTATTTCACACCTGCATCATATTATTAACAAATGATGCCCCGCTTTCCAGCTAAATCGCTTCAGTCTGTAGGGTTAATTTTAGTGTAGCGGGTATTCACACGCATGGATCGTGCATTTAACAATCATATTTTGACAGGTCTCACGCTGTTTTCCTTCCCCTTACCAGGGGTATTTTCTTGATCAGGAACACAGTTTTGCCCTTTTTGCCGCAATTTTATCCACCTCATATGAGACATCATGGAACAAAATAGCGGGTTTATGACTGGCAGGTTTCAGTAGAGAGCGGTGTGAGACCGAAAAGGACGTGAATCAGCGGGACAGGACGTGTGCGGAGGGGCGTCTGAGGTGCATCAGACAAAAAAAAGCCTCTCGTCCGGTTCGGAAAGCGAGAGGCGATTTATAAGCGTTTATTAAGACAGTCACGCTGGCATGGAGTGCAATACGTAAGCGAAACTACTCTTCGTCATCCAGCAACAATGCACCGTCGGGATTATTGCTCAGATTGTAAGGATCGTTGGTGGACTGCATGGCATTGAAGATCGCTAGTGCCAGTTCATTATCGCTATCCGGATTGCGGCACAGCAGGTATTGCGTATCCGGCAGCACCGGCAGCCCTTCCGCCGCACCCATCACACGCAGTTCCGGACTCATCATCTCAACCGGACGGGCTGTCACACCCAGACCCGCTTTTACCGCGGCGCGTACGGCAGCCAGGGTTGAAGCGACGTAGGAGATCCGCCACGGAATACCGGCTTCGTTAAGATGGTCGATGGCCATATCACGATAAGGACTTGGCTCATCCAGCAGAACCAGTGGAATGGCTTCACCACGCTGGAAGATATAATCCGCAGCGCAGTACCATAAAGTCGGTGATGTACGCAGCACCTGATAGGTGAAATTACCCGGGCTGGAGGTCGTCACAACCAGGTCCACTTCACCCTGGTTGAGCATTTCCATCATGAAAGGATTACGTTTAACCCGCACATCGATAGCCAGCTTCGGATACACCGAGGTCACACGGTTCAGCAGGAATGGCAGGATCGTGTCTGAGGTGTCATCAGAGGCACCGATAGTCAGTACGCCCTGAATGTTGCTGTACATCAGTGAGGTGCAGGCTTCGTCATTAAAACGCAGAATTTTTCTGGCATAGCCCAGAAGCTGAATTCCATGCTCTGTTAACAGTTTGTTACGTCCATGTCTGGCAAACAGCTCTTTACCTACCAATTGTTCCAGACGTTGCATCTGCTGACTGACTGCTGACTGGGTTCTGCAGACCGCTGCAGCGGCGGCTGCAAAGGTATTCAAATCCGCAACGGCAACGAAAGTTCTCAGCAGATCGAGGTCGAGATTCAGTATCGGACGATTTGCATTAGTCATGTTTTTTTCTTCACTTATAAGATTTTACGAACTACTACCCTGGTGTTATTACAAGCTTATCAAAGTGATAAGCAGTAATGGTGCTTAATGACAGTCCTGTGTGAAGACTGGCACAAAAAATCTCTTGTGCGGATTCCGCACGGCTCACTCACCTGATGGGTCATACGCTGTCGTGAAAAAGACCACGTCTGAACCGAAAGCGCGGGGGGCGCGAATGCAGGAAGCTGCGTCATAATCGTGATCCTGCCGAAAAGAACCGGACAGGACGAAATTCACACTTTACGGGCTGGCGGGACAAAGCGGTAAAGTGCATTAAATAATAAATTATACTTAATCATTTTTGACTTCAAAATGGAAATGATTTTGTGAAAAGCGCTGTAAATTTTGCGGCAAAGGCATTTCCAGACCCTTATGCCACATTATTGATCACTTTTTAAGCCTTCATCGCTCTGAAATTTAGTGAGAAACTGTTAACTGCTGCCCACAATAGTTCAATCTGATGCCTCTTTTACCCTCTGCTTTTGGACCTTTTCCGGCGATCACAACACCTTAAACCGGATACTCTTAAGCAGCGTTAAGGCGTAAGTATTAACGAGGCCGCAAAATCGTCCACAAAATGAGCATTCATAAAATATCCTTTAACTATTTCTCCTGGGGTATATTTCCGCGGCGGAAAAATGACCGCTTCAGATTATTTACGGTCCGCTTTGAGAAAACACGCACCGCAGCCCCGCCCCTGCCACGCCATTCATCAGATTAAAAACCTGACCTTACCCTTATTTATGGTTTTATTGACCAGCTAAAGCCGTGGTAAATAATTTTTACGCTATGCGCCGGGCAAAAAGGTGTTGAACCCGCCAAAACCGGACGGCACCCTTCTTTTGTTATCCTGAGGAGAGTACATTGTGCTGGTTTGATTTCTGTGGCAGCCAAAAGGATTCTGCCCATTAAGGCGGTAACAATGACTTTTCAAATTGATAAATCCGGTAAACTCGACAATGTCTGTTACGACATCCGTGGTCCGGTACTGAAAGAGGCAAAACGCCTCGAAGAAGAAGGTAACAAAGTTCTTAAGCTAAACATCGGCAACCCGGCGCCTTTCGGCTTTGAAGCGCCGGACGAGATTCTGGTCGATGTGATTCGTAATCTTCCCAGCGCCCAGGGCTATTGCGACTCTAAGGGCCTCTACTCTGCCCGTAAAGCGATCATGCAGCACTACCAGGCGCGCGACATGCGCGACGTCACGGTAGAAGATATCTACATTGGTAACGGTGTGTCAGAACTGATCGTGCAGGCGATGCAGGCGTTACTGAACAGCGGTGACGAAATGCTGGTTCCGGCTCCCGACTATCCGTTATGGACGGCGGCCGTCTCCCTCTCCAGCGGGAAAGCGGTGCACTATCTTTGTGATGAGTCCGCAGGCTGGTTCCCCGACCTGGATGACATCCGCAGCAAGATTACGCCCCGCACCCGCGGCATCGTCATTATCAACCCGAATAACCCGACCGGCGCGGTCTACAGCAAAGAGCTGCTGCTGGAAGTGGTTGAGATTGCCCGTCAGCATAACCTGATCATTTTTGCCGACGAGATCTACGACAAGATCCTCTATGATGAGGCACAGCATCACAGCATCGCCGCGCTGGCACCGGATCTGCTGACCGTGACCTTTAACGGCCTCTCCAAAACCTATCGCGTAGCCGGTTTCCGTCAGGGCTGGATGGTGCTGAACGGGCCGAAGAAACATGCTAAAGGCTACATCGAAGGGCTTGAGATGCTCGCGTCTATGCGTCTCTGTGCTAACGTGCCGGCCCAGCATGCGATTCAGACGGCACTGGGCGGTTACCAGAGCATCAGCGAATTTATCATGCCTGGCGGACGTCTCTACGAGCAGCGTCAGCGCGCTTGGGAACTGATTAACGATATTCCGGGCGTCAGCTGTGTGAAGCCACAGGGCGCGCTCTATATGTTTCCGAAAATCGATGCTAAAAAATTCAACATCTTCGACGATCAGAAGATGGTGCTGGATTTCCTGCTGCAGGAGAAAGTCCTGCTGGTTCAGGGCAGCGCATTTAACTGGCCCTCGCCCGACCACCTGCGCATCGTCACGCTGCCGCGCGTGGACGATCTGGAAATGGCCATCAATAAATTTGGCCGTTTCCTGCAAGGCTATCGTCAGTAATCCCGCCCGCGTATACTGAAGCTATTTGGGGAGAGCCTGTCTCTCCCCTGCCGGCTAACAGGAACGCGCATGACTCAAAGTCACTTCTTCGCCCATCTCTCCCGTCTCAAGCTGATCAACCGCTGGCCGCTGATGCGCAACGTGCGCACCGAAAACGTGTCTGAACACAGCCTGCAGGTTGCCATGGTGGCGCACGCCCTGGCCGTGATCAAAAACCTTAAGTTCGGCGGATCGCTGAATGCCGATCGCATCGCCATGCTGGCGCTCTATCATGATGCCAGCGAAGTGCTGACCGGCGACCTGCCCACACCGGTCAAGTATTACAACGCGCAGATCGCGCACGAATATAAAAAAATTGAGAAAATTGCGCAGCAGAAGCTGATTGAGATGTTGCCGGAAGAGTTTCAGGCGATCTATCGCCCGTTAATCGATGAGCACCTGCACAGTGAAGAGGAGCAGGCCGTCGTCAAGCAGGCCGATGCGCTCTGCGCTTATGTTAAGTGTCTTGAGGAACTCTCTGCCGGGAACAATGAGTTTTTACTGGCGAAAGCGCGACTGGAGACAACGCTGACGCAACGGCGTTCGCCTGAGATGGATTATTTCGTTGAGGTCTTTATTCCGAGCTTCAGCCTGTCGCTGGATGAAATCTCGCAGGATACGCCACTCTGAGCCCGGCGGCGTGACCGCCGGCCCCTTCCTTACGCCTGCTGGCTGAAGGTAAAACTGCCGTCAGATTCACGGGTCACGACCAGTGATGCCAGTGAGCTGAGGCGAAGCGCCACCTCATCCAGCCGGGGGGTGTCCGCCGGAGCATTGATGGCGATCACCGCGCAGCCTGCGTTCAGTCCGGATACGATGCCGGCGGGGGCATCCTCTGCCACCACACAGGCTGCGGCGTCTAAGCCCAGTTTCTCCGCCCCGAGCAGATAGGGATCGGGTTCCGGTTTACCTTTTGCCACCTGCTCCGCAGTAATAAACACCGCAGGTTTCGGCAAGCCTGCGGCTTTATGTCGGGCATGCGCAACCGGCACCGAACCGGAGGTGACAATGGCCCAGGGGATCTGCAGCGCGTTCAGCCTTTCCAGCAGCGCTCTGGCACCCGGCAGCGCCTGCACGCCATCGGTGTCCGCCGCTTCCGCCTGCTCCAGCGCCACAAACTCCGCCTGAATCGCCTCTTCCGGCTGGCCTGCCATAAAATGACGCAGAGAAGTAATGGCCTGTTTGCCATGAATGAAATCGAGGATCTTATCGGCAGCAATACCATGACGCGCACCCCACTGGCTCCAGGCGCGTTCTACGGCGGGCAGCGAATCGACCAGCGTGCCGTCCAAATCAAAAAGAAAACCTCTGTAGGTCACGCGCTTCTCCTCATCATGCATTAATAACCTGTGCAATCTCGTTGGCACTCAAATGGTACTGGCGCGGACAAGTCTGCCATAAAGCCAGCATGCGTTGATACTTTTCCCACATCGGGGTCTGCGCGTTAAAGCCATGGGTGCCGGAATCGAAGTGGGTGTAGCGCCCTTCCGTGTTGACCATGAAGCGCACATATCCCAGCAGGCGGGCTTCTGTCGCGGCATCAAAACCGAGAAAAGCGAGACGGCGCTCATCCGTCTGATTTTTCTCTTTCAGGTTTGACCAGGAGACGTGCAGCGCGTGATGCATTTCCATAATGTCGATCACCGTCCGGCAGGTTGCTTCGCTGAGTTCGCCGAACTCTTTATCCAGCTCCCGCATCTGCAGTGCATAACCGCGCTCAACGATGGTCTGGTAACGGCGAAAACGTTCAGCATTTTCCGGCTCCAGCATCGCCATGATTTTGTACTGGTTGGTAAGAATTAAACGCTGTGCATGGGTCATTTCCATCATTCGCTCCCGGTCGGCGACCGCTCAGTTAATCGACAAGGAGGAAATGATTACATAGCGTTAGCGATACGGAAATCGCCGTATCGCCTTTCTTTGATTTGGTTGCGGGTTAGCGGTAATTAAATTACCGCCCGCCTGAAGAGGATCAGAGATCGTCGAGGAACGTGCGGTCAAGCTGTTTAAACGCGCGTTTCAGCAGGTCGGCCAGCGCCTGATAGGTCGGTTTGCCTTCTACCGGCGCGATAGCCTGCCCCGCCTCTTCCAGTCGGGCGCGAACTTCATGAAACCAGCTCAGCAGCGTCGGCGGCAGCGGCGTAACAGAACGCTTACCGAGCCACCATAACCCCTGCATCGGCAGGCTGCAGGCAAACAGCGCCGTCGCCACGGCCGGGCCAAGCTGGCCACCCATCGCGATCTGCCAGGTCAGGGTAAAAATCGCCAGGGGAGGCATAAAGCGAATGGCAAAGCGCGTCACGGATGAAACACGGTTTTCCGGAAACACGGGGGCCAGGCGCTTATCAGCAGGCCAGGTCTTCATGTAGTGCTGACCGCGCTGAAACATCTGAAACCAATTGGTACTGCCAGATTCATTCGCCATGGCTCACCTCAACTAATCCTGCAAGCATTAAAAAAAAGTTATAACCACACAACTTTACGTGACATCCTTCAATTTTTTTTGTCTTTAAAGATGACTCCAGCTATTCTGACGCCGTTTCAACACCTTTCCGGGCGCGGGATGCCGTTGGGAAGAGGCTTGAGCCATGTTTCGACAAGGCGATCTTCAAATTTTTGCGTAAGATTACCGAAATTTTTTGCGGAAATGCAGATTTCTGTCTACCGCATGATGTTTGTCATTAATCTACCAGCTTTCATGGGCTACGCTGTTAGTCTGATTGCGTTTTATTTAGCCACTCTCAAAAAATAGGTACTTCCATGTCGAGTAAGTTAGTTCTGGTTCTGAACTGTGGCAGCTCTTCCCTTAAGTTTGCCATCCTCAACCCTGCCAGCGGCGAAGAGTTCCTGTCGGGCCTGGCAGAATGTTTCCACCTTCCAGAAGCACGCATTAAATGGAAACTGGACGGCGAAAAACAGGAAGCGCCTCTCGGTGCCGGTGCAGCGCATAGCGAAGCGCTGAACTTCATCGTTAAATCCATTCTGGCACAAAAACCAGAGCTTTCGGCACAAATTGCTGCAATCGGTCATCGTATTGTTCATGGCGGCGAAAAGCTGACTCAGTCCGTTATCATCTCTGAAGAAGTGATTCAGGGCATCAAAGACGCCTCCTCCTTTGCCCCGCTGCATAACCCGGCTCATCTGATCGGGATTGATGAAGCGATGAAGAACTTCCCGCACCTGTCAGATAAGAATGTCGCCGTATTCGACACCGCTTTCCATCAGACAATGCCGGAAGAGTCTTACCTCTACGCCCTGCCCTACAAATTGTATAAAGAGCACGGCGTGCGTCGCTACGGCGCGCATGGCACCAGCCACTTCTATGTGACACACGAAGCGGCCAGAATGCTCAATAAACCGCTTGAATCACTGAACATCATCACCTGCCATCTTGGTAACGGCGGTTCTGTCTCTGCCATCCGTAATGGCGAGTGCGTCGATACCTCCATGGGGCTGACGCCACTGGAAGGGCTGGTGATGGGCACCCGCAGTGGCGACATCGACCCGGCGATTGTTTTCTTCCTGCACGACACCCTGGGCATGAGCGTTGACGCCATCAATAAACTGCTGACCAAAGAGTCTGGCCTGTTAGGTCTGACCGAAGTCACCAGCGACTGCCGCTACGTGGAAGATAACTACGCGACGAAAGAAGATGCGAAACGTGCGATGGATGTGTTCTGCCACCGCCTGGCGAAATATATCGGCAGCTACACGGCGCTGATGGACGGTCGTCTTGATGCCGTGGTCTTTACTGGCGGCATCGGTGAGAACGCGGCGATGGTGCGTGAACTTTCACTGAAAAAACTGGCGCTGCTGGGCTTTGAGGTTGATCATGATCGCAACCTTGCAGCGCGCTTCGGTAAATCTGGCTACATCAATAAAGAAGGCACCCGTCCGGCCCTGGTGATTCCGACCAACGAAGAGCTGGTCATCGCCCAGGACGCCGCGCGTCTGACTGCATAACCCCTTCTCTCCGTCAGCTCAGGCTGACGGAGTTGTTTTTGACACCCTGCCATTACTGAGAGGTTCAAACGTGTCACGTACAATTATGCTCATTCCGACCGGCACCAGCGTCGGCCTGACCAGCGTCAGCCTCGGCGTTATCCGCGCCATGGAGCGCAAAGGCGTCCGCCTCAGCGTCTTTAAGCCGATTGCGCAACCGCGTGCCGGTGGCGATACCCCGGATCAAACCACCACCATCATTCGCAAGAACTCCTCGATTCCTGCGGCCGAACCGCTGCAGATGTCACGTGTGGAATCACTGCTGGGATCGAACCAGCAGGATGTGCTGATGGAGGAGATCATTTCCCGCTATCACGCCAACACGCAGGATGCGGAAGTGGTGCTGGTTGAAGGTCTGGTGCCGACCCGTAAGCATCAGTTCGCCAACGCACTGAACTATGAAATTGCCAAAACGCTGAATGCCGAGATCGTCTTTGTGATGGCGCTGGGTAATGACTCACCGGCCCAGCTGAAAGAGCGCATTGAGCTGACACAGAGCAGCTTCGGCGGTCAGAAGAATAAAAACATCACGGGCGTGATCATCAATAAACTGAACGCGCCGGTTGACGATCAGGGACGTACCCGCCCTGACCTGTCAGAGATCTTCGATGATTCGTCGAAAGCCAGCATCGCCAATATCGATCCTAAGCAGCTCTTCTCAGACAGCCCGCTGCCGGTTCTGGGCTGCGTGCCGTGGAGCTTTGATCTGATTGCGACCCGCGCGATCGACATGTGCCGCCACCTGGGTGCGCGCATCATCAACGAAGGTGAGATTCAGACCCGCCGGGTGAAATCGGTAACCTTCTGCGCCCGCAGTATCCCGCACATGCTGGAACATTTCCGTCCTGGCTCTCTGCTGGTCACCTCCGCAGACCGCCCGGATGTGCTGGTCGCCGCCTGCCTGGCCGCCATGAACGGCATCGAAATCGGCGCTATCCTGCTGACCGGAAACTACGAGATTGACGATCGCATCGCCCGTCTTTGCGACCGCGCCTTCCAGACCGGCCTGCCGGTATTTATGGTGAAAACCAACACCTGGCAGACCTCCCTGAGCCTGCAGAGCTTCAACCTTGAAGTCCCGGCTGACGACACCCAGCGCATTGAGAAAGTGCAGGAGTATGTTGCCAGCTACATCAACGCTGACTGGATTGAGTCGCTGACCGCCACGTCAGAACGCAGCCGTCGCCTGTCGCCACCGGCCTTCCGCTATCAGCTGACCGAGCTGGCGCGTAAAGCGGGCAAACGCGTCGTTCTGCCAGAGGGCGATGAGCCGCGCACCGTTAAAGCGGCCGCTATCTGTGCTGAACGCGGTATCGCCACCTGCGTGCTGTTAGGCAACCCGGATGAGATCCAGCGTGTTGCGGCGGCTCAGGGGGTTGAGCTGGGCAAAGGGGTTGAGATCGTTGACCCGGAACAGGTTCGTGAAAATTATGTGCCGCGCCTGGTTGAGCTGCGCAAGAATAAAGGTATGACCGAAGTTGTCGCGCAGGAGCAGCTGGAAGATAACGTGGTGCTGGGCACCATGATGCTGGAGAGCGGTGAAGTGGATGGTCTGGTATCCGGTGCGGTTCATACCACCGCCAACACCATTCGTCCGCCACTGCAGCTGATCAAAACCGCGCCGAACAGCTCACTGGTTTCATCGGTGTTCTTTATGCTGCTGCCTGAGCAGGTGCTGGTTTACGGTGACTGCGCGATTAACCCGGATCCTACCGCTGAGCAGCTGGCCGAAATCGCGATTCAGTCCGCCGATTCTGCCAAAGCCTTTGGTATCGACCCGCGTGTGGCGATGATCTCCTACTCCACCGGCACCTCCGGTGCGGGTAGCGACGTGGAAAAAGTGCGTGAAGCCACACGGATTGCGCAGGAAAAACGTCCCGACCTGGTGATCGATGGTCCGCTGCAGTATGACGCCGCCATCATGGAAGACGTGGCAAAATCAAAAGCGCCCAACTCACAGGTTGCGGGTCGCGCCACCGTGTTTATCTTCCCTGATCTCAACACCGGTAACACCACCTACAAAGCGGTTCAGCGTTCCGCCGATCTGATCTCGATCGGGCCAATGCTGCAGGGGATGCGTAAGCCGGTCAATGACCTGTCGCGCGGCGCGCTGGTCGACGACATCGTCTACACCATCGCACTGACCGCCATTCAGTCCCAGCAGGCTGAAGGCTAAGCGCCAGGTGAGAACAGAAAAGGCATGCCCCGGGGCATGCCTTTTTTTTAGTCCGCAAATGTGCGATTCGGCGCTGCCCGTTGAGGCAAGGCGCCGGAAGCGTCTCAGTCGCGGCTATCGCCGTTACGACTCATCCACAGCGACAGCGCTTTCAGCGAATCGTCAGTAAACTCATCGCAGCGGGCGGTGATCTCGTCGGGCGTCATCCAGAAAATCTCATCGACTTCGGACTCCTGCATCGCGAAAGGCCCGTGGGACACGCAACTGAACAGGCCACCCCAGACGCGGCAGTGCTGATCTTCAAAGTAGAATTTGCCATGCTCAGCAAAAGGCACGGCGGCAATGCCCAGTTCCTCTTCAGCTTCGCGACGCGCAGACTCCAGCATATCCTCACCGCTCTGCACCACGCCACCCGCCGTTGCGTCGAGTTTGCCCGGCATGAAATCTTTTGTTTCCGTGCGACGCTGAACCAGAATCTTGCCCATACCGTCATGAACCACGATATAAGTGGCGCGGTGACGCAGGCACTGAGCGCGCATCTGCGCACGTGTCGCCTGAGCAACGACTTCATTCTCTTCGCTTACAATATCGACCCACTCGATGCCGTCACCCGCAGTTTGATCCACCATCCGTAACCCTTTCCTGTTTAGCGTGCCCAGATGCACGCAGTTTGCCACTTGTTATTTTAATGTGGCGTAAGGTAATCACTTCCGTCAGCCTGAGCAAGCCCTGACAGTTATCGATTTTTACCACTTTCTGCTAACCACAGCTGGACTGAGGCTCGCTGCCATTGAAATTCAGCATAGTGCTGCAAACGTGTCGGTAAGGGATCGCCATGCAATACCAGCCGGTTGAGCATCACCGCCAGATCGGTATCCGCGATGGACCATTCGCCAAACAGGTTCTGCTGCCCTTCCGGCAGCAGACGCTCAACGGCTGCAATCAGTTTAGTGACCGCCTGCTGCGCTGACGCCGTCAGTGGCGCAAAACGTTCACCGGCAAACAGCACTTCCGTCGGGCGCTCCTGACGGATCCACATAAAGTCACTGCGCAGCCAGGCCTGAAGCTCTCTGGCGCGGGCACGCTTCTCGCGGTCATGGGGATAGAGCCGCTCAAATTCAGGCGCCGGAAAACGCTCTTCCAGATATTCGCTGATGGCAGAAGACTCGCTCAGCAGAAAGCTGTCAATCTGCAGCGTTGGCACACGGCAGGTCAGTGACAGCGCCCGATAGGCCTCCGCATATTGCTGATTCTGCGATAAATCGACGCGTTTCAGCTGAAAAGGCACCCCTTTTTCGGTAAGAGCAACATAGGCAGACATGGCATAAGGACTGAAAAATGATGAATCTGACCACAGGACAATGGGCGGATAATTCATCGGTTACCTCGATTGGCTGTCAGGGTTGCATCATGTTTACCGACTTTTTTTTGGGAAGGCAACGCTGAGCTGCTCCGACCTCTCACGCCGGAATAACAAAGCGCGACGCGACGCACTTCAGAGTGGCTCCGCTCTTCTATGCTGAAAGGAGCAGATAACAAAAACACAAAGGGAGCCGCAACATGCACATTCTTATTACCGGTGGCACGGGACTGATTGGGCGTCATCTGATTCCACGGCTGCAACAGCTTGGGCATCAGATCAGTGTCGTGACGCGGGATATCGTCAGCGCACGCGAAAAACTGGGCGAGAGCGTGGCGCTCTGGTCAGGTCTGGCGCAGCAGACAAACCTCAATAACATTGATGCCGTGATTAACCTGGCGGGCGAACCCATTGCCGATAAACGCTGGACAGAGCCCCATAAACAGCAGCTCTGCGAAAGCCGCTGGCAGATCACCGAGCAGATTGCCTCACTGATTAATGCCAGCGCAACGCCACCCGCCGTCCTGATTTCCGGTTCGGCAACCGGCTTCTATGGCAATACCGGCGATCTGGTGCTGACTGAAGAGGATGAGGGCCATGATGAGTTTACCCATCAGCTCTGCGCCCGCTGGGAGCAGCTGGCACTCAGCGCCGCGAGTGAACGTACCCGCGTCTGCCTGATACGCACCGGCGTGGTGCTGGCTCGTGAAGGCGGCGCACTCAGTAAAATGAAACTGCCGTTTAAGTTTGGCGCGGGCGGGCCGATCGGCAGTGGCAAGCAGTATATGCCGTGGATCCATATCGATGACATGGTCAACGCAATTCTCTGGCTGCTGGATCATGAGGATCTGCACGGCCCGTTCAACATGGTGGCTCCTTACGCGGTGCGCAATGAGCAGTTTGCCGCCACGCTGGGGCGGGTGATGCATCGTCCGGCCTTTATGCGCACGCCCGCCAGCGCCATTAAGCTGATGATGGGGGAGTCGTCGGTGCTGGTGCTGGGCGGTCAGCATGTGCTGCCGAAGCGGCTGGAAGCCTCTGGATTCGGCTTCCGCTGGTACGATTTGCAGGAAGCCTTGCAGGATGTCGCAGGATAACCCTGCAGCGGCCCAGGGCCGCCGCAGGGGTAATCAGCTTCGCTGTCCGGCGACCCGCGACTGCATCGCCTTCTCTTCCCGCGTGTGCCCCGGTTGTGGCACGCGGATAATAAAGGTCAGCACGCCAGCGAACACATACAGCGCGGTGTAGGCCCATACCACTCCGACGATGTCGAAGAATGGCAGCATGACAGAGGCGATAGCCGGTGCAACAAAGTTACTGAGTCCCGCGGAGAGATTGTAAATCGAGACCGCTGCCCCTTTGTGATGCGGCTCCAGCGTCGGAAAGACGGCGGTCATCGGCACAAACGCGGCGACAAAGATCCCCAGCATGACCGCAGGAATTAATGCCACCCAGAAATTATGCCCCGCATACAGCGGCAGGTAATAGAAGGTCAGGCTGGAGATAGCCATTCCCAGGCAACCAAACCAGCGTACCTGACGGATCCAGCCCAGCTTCTCACCGGTGAGGCCCCAGAAGATATTCGTAAAGATGGTAACAAAGAAGAACACCGCCCAGATCTGCAGCCATTCAGAGATGGTAAAGCCGAGACGATCGACAAACAGAAGAGGCATGATAATGGCGAAACCAAACAGCGACAACGTGTTGATGATGCGAATCAGGCAGGCATAAAAGACATGCTGATTGGTGAACAGGATGGTCACGGCACGCGACATCTCTGTCATCTTGTCACGCATCGGCAGATTCACGCGGGAACGATCTACCGGCACGTTGCGCAGGCTGAACCAGGCAAGAATCCCGCCACAGGCTACCCAGATGATGGCCAGCCACAGCGTTCCGGTCTCCCCCAGCATCGGAATGGTCAGACTGGGCAGATAGCTGCCCACCACGCCAATGCCGATTGAATACATCGCCCAGAACCAGCCGGTCGCCGCCGCCAGTTTCTCGCGCGGTAAGACCTGCACCAGCATCATCATGAAAGAGTAGATAAACAGCGGATAAGCCAGCCCGCGAATGCCGTAAAACAGCACCATAAGGGGATAATTACGCAGCCCAAGCCCAAGTGACATAAACAGGGCATGCATGACGATCCACAGCACAAAGCCAATCATCATCGCGCGCTGCGGCGTGATCAGCTCGGCGACCACGCCCGAAGCCCAGGCTGCCAGCGCGGCTGCCAGACCATAGAAGGTGAACACGACGGCAGACTGCGCGGGCGAAAAGCCCATGTCGGTGATATGGCGTGACAGAAACGCCATTTCAAAGCCATCACCCGCCATAAAGATGGCGATAGCGAGAAAGCCCCAGAACATCTTTTTCGGTAAGCCAAACCAGTATTCGTTCGATTGCATCACAATCACCTTCTGTTTGGTTAGTCTTTATGCAGGCAGCAGGTTACGCACCTGTTGCTGCTGGATGTAGAGTTCCCGGAACAGACGCAGCCGCTGTTGCAGCACGGCTCCGCGAGCGTCGTCCGGTTGATAGCGCGCCTGGACTGGCGGCTTCAGACACACCTCATGCTCAGCACCGCCATCAGCCAGCCACGCCAGACGTGCCGCCCCCAGCGCGCCAGAGGCGCTGGCCGGGTGGGTAACAACCGGCAGTTGCAGCACATCGGCAATCAATTGCGCCCACAGCGTGCTGCGCGCGCCTCCACCGGTGAGGCTGTATTGCTGAATGGGGTGCCGGGCCTCGCCGAGCGCCTCTGCCCCATCAGCCAGTCCGAATGCCACGCCTTCAATCACCGCATATCCCAGCAGGGCGCGCGGCGTTTCATGGCGCAGATTGAAGAAAGAACCGGAGGCGTCAGGATCGTTGTGAGGGGTACGCTCCCCGGAGAGATAGGGCAGAAAAATCGGGGCGCTGCGCAGCTGTTCATCACTGAGCTGAGCCATCTCCTCCATCAGCTGGCTTTCACTCACTGACAGCAGATTGCACAGCCAGCGCAGACAACTGGCGGCGCTGAGCATCACACTCATCTGATGCCAGCGGCCCGGCAGCGCATGGCAAAAGGCGTGCACCCCGGATTGCGGATTCGCCTGCAAGCGGTCATTGACGACAAAAATCACCCCGGACGTCCCCAGTGAGATAAAAGCATCCCCGGCGTTCACCGCGCCGACCCCGACGGCCGACGCGGCATTGTCCCCGCCGCCGCCTGCAATCGTGACTGAGGTGGATAAGCCCCACTCGCTCGCCAGTGTCGGCTGCAGATGTCCACTTACTGCACTGCCTTCCACCAGTTCAGGCATGGCGGCACGCGTCAGTCCGGTGATGGCCAGCAGTTCGTCCGACCAGTCACGCCGGGAGACGTCGAGCCACAGCGTTCCGGCAGCATCCGAAGGCTCAGTGACAAAGCGTCCGGTCAGACGCCAGCGCAGGTAATCTTTCGGCAGCAACACCTTATCGATACGGCTGAAGATCTCTGGCTCATGTTCCGCAACCCAGCAGAGCTTTGGTGCAGTGAAGCCAGGCATAATCATATTGCCGCTGATCGCTATCATCCGGGGATGCTGCTTCGCCAGCCTTTCACACTGTGGTGCGCTGCGCGTGTCGTTCCACAGGATACATGGACGCAGCACCCTGCCTCCGGCATCCAGCAGCACGGCCCCGTGCATCTGACCGGACAATCCTATCGCGCGAATCTCAGCCCATGCCTGAGGAGAGTGATGACGCAATCCCGCCAGAACCTCACAGCAGGCTTGCCACCAGCGTTCAGGCTCCTGTTCTGCCCAGTGAGCATGCGGACGCTGCACGCTGAGCGTGGCGTGCTGAGACGCCACAATCTCACCCTGCGTGTTCACGATCAGCGCTTTAAGCTCTGAGGTACCGATATCAATACCGAGATACATGATTACACCGCCGCCAGTTCAGGCTGCTTCAGCCACTGCTGCAGATTCGCCACCTGGCGCGTCACCAGCTCATGAAACGCCCTGTCGGACGCCAGTTCCGCAAACAGCGCGCGATCGCTCAGGAACGCACGGAGCGGATCGGCGCTGGCGAACTGTTTACGCAGCGTCTCGGCCTGAAGCGCACCATCCTGATAGGGATAGGGTAAGTCGTCACTGGCCCAGCGCTGCATAAACAGGAAGAAGAGTGCCGGGATCACCGCCGTTGCGGTCGGCTGCACGCCGCGCTGGTAACACGCCTGCAGGGTTGGCGTCACCATGCCGGGAATTTTGGACAAGCCATCGGCACCGACGCGCTGATTGGTGTCCTGAATATAGGGATTACTGAAGCGGGCCAGCACCACATCGCGATAATCCGCCAGATCGAGCGGGCTGGGTGAAAGTGAGGGAATGACATCCTGGGTCACGTAGTCGTGCGCCAGTTGATAGATGGCCGGATGACGGGTGCTCTCATCGATATAGTTCAGCCCAATCAACGTGCCCGCCCAGGCAATCGCGGCATGGGTCGCATTAAGGATGCGAATTTTCGCCTCTTCCCACGGCAGCACCGATTCCACCAGCTCAACGCCCACCTTTTCGAGTGCCGGGCGTCCGGCAATAAAATCATCCTCAATGACCCACTGAATAAAAGATTCGGCCATCACTGCGGCACCCTCCTCCCTGCCGGTCGCTGCCTGCACGCGTTCGGCCACCTGCGAGGTGGGTCGCGGGGTGATGCGATCGACCATGGTATTCGGTGAGCGGGTCTGTGTACGAACCCAGTCGGCCAGCGCGGTATCGCCTTTGGCCGTCAGAAACGCCAGGAAGGCGTCACGAAAACGCTCGCCATTGTGGCGCAGATTGTCGCAGTTCAGCAGCGTGACCGGTGCCCCGCCCCGGGCAACCCGCTGTGTCAGAATGCGGCTGAGTGCGCCATAGAGGGTGCGAATATCGCCACCCAGATCGGCCTTCACGTCCGCCTGACTGAGATCCAGCGTAAACGCGGGCGTCAGGTAGTAGCCTGCTTCGGTCACGGTGAAGCTAATCACACGCGTTTCCGCACGCGCGCCCTGCTCAATCAGCGCGCTGATGTCGCTATCCCAAGGCAAAATTTTGCGCAGCGACGTGATGGTCTCATAGTCGCGCTCACCTTCGGGCGTCACGGTTTCCAGCACATATTCGCTCTGCTGCCGCGCGAGCTGATCAAGCAGCGGCGCGGCGTCCTGGCGGATATTGCCCAGCGCGATGCCCCAGCTTTCGTCGCCCTGCTTACGCAGCTGATGCAGATACCACGCCTGATGTGCCCGATGAAAAGATCCTGCGCCGATATGCATCCACACGGATTGATTGGTCATAATCGCCTCGATTAAACATTTGCCACGGTTAGGGGCATTTGCCCGATAGCCGTTAGCATAGTGTTCATTACGCGGATCCTTCTGCGAGCTCTGTCACAAATAATACTTTTGCTCTTTTATTGGGCTTTTGCCCGGTTAGCGCTTTTTGCCCGGCTCGCGTTAAGATGTCTCTCTGAATTCGACGGAACAGCGTGATGAGCAGAGAAGAGAAAAAGCAGGAGCTGGCCGCGCGTGCCGCATGGATGTATTACGTTGCGGGCGTGACACAGCAGGAGATTGCGCAGGCACTGGGATTGTCGCGCCAGGTGGCGCAGCGTCTGGTATCCAGTGCTCGTGAAATGGGCATGGTGAACGTAAAAATCGATCATCCCGTCACGCACTGTCTGCAGCTGGCGCGTGAGGTCCAGGAGAAGTTTGGTCTGGAACTCTGTCGCGTCGTGCCCTCGGCCAGTCTGAACGAGGAGGCCATTCAGCAAATGCTGGCCGTCGAAGGGGCGGCGGTAATGGCACAGTTCATCAGTGAGGAAGCGCCACAGGTCTTTGGCATTGGTTCCGGTAAAACCTTACGCTCGATCATCGACGCGTTGCCCTGGGTGGATCGCCCGCAGCATCATTGCGTTTCGATGATTGGCGCCATCGCGCGGGATGATTCCGGGACACGCTATGATGTCCCGCTGAAGATGGCCGAAAAGATGCAGGGTAAGTATTTCTTCATTCCGGCCCCCCTCTACGCCGACACGCCTGAAGATAAAGCGATGTGGGTGCAGCATAAGGTGTATCAGCGCGTCACCGAACGCGCCTTACGGGCAGACGTAGCCTTTGTCGGAATTGGCGAAGTGATGCCAGGCTGTCCGCTGAACGCCGAGGGATTTATTACCGATGCGCAGGTTGAGGCACTGAATGCGCGTGGCGTCGCAGGCGAGATGCTCGGCCACTTTTTCAATCAGGAGGGTGAACGCGTGTGGGGGGAAACGGATGAACTCCTGACCAGCGTGCATCTGGAAAGCCAGACACAGCGCAAAATCATTGGCTTTGCCGGTAGCGAACGCAAGTATCCGGCGATCCGGGCCGCCTTACAGGGCGGCTGGGTATCGGGTCTGGTGACCGATGAGGACACGGCGCTGAAGTTACTGCAGACGTGACGCAGCGGGCAGGCAGGCGCAGGGCACGCCGATGCCCTGCTTCCCGCACCTGTCCGCCCCGCTATTCGTTACTTCAGCGATCCCTTGAGGAACTGCTGCAGTCGCGGGCTTTTCGGGTTACCGAACAGCTCCGCAGGCGCTCCCTGCTCTTCGATTTTGCCCTGATGCAGGAATATGACGTGGCTGGAAACGTGGCGGGCGAACTCCATCTCATGGGTAACGACGACCATGGTTTTTCCCTCCTCAGCCAGCTTCTGCATGATGCGCAGCACTTCGCCTACCAGCTCCGGATCGAGCGCTGAGGTCGGCTCATCAAACAGTAACACTTCCGGCTCCATGGCCAGCGCACGCGCAATCGAGACACGCTGCTGCTGGCCACCCGAGAGATGAACCGGATACTTCGCCTGTGCCCGTGCGTCAATGCCCACTTTATCGAGATAGCGGATTGCCCGTTCACGCGCTTCCGCCTTGCTCAGTCCCAGCACCTGAATCGGCGCTTCCATCACGTTTTCCAGCACCGTCATGTGGCTCCAGAGATTGAAGTGCTGGAACACCATGGTCAGGCTGGTGCGCAATGCGCGCAGCTGCTCTTTATCAGCCACTTTCAGCTGACCATCTTTGTCACGGACTAAGTTGATCTGCTGGTTGTTGACGACGATGCTGCCTTCACTCGGTTTTTCGAGAAAGTTGATGCAGCGTAAAAAGGTACTTTTCCCTGAACCGGACGATCCTATGATACTGATCACATCGCCCGCTTTAGCAGTTAACGAGACCCCTTTCAGCACTTCATGTTCACCGTAACGTTTATGCAATTCGGTGACGCTTAATTTATTGTCAGCCATAGTTCTACTCAATGCGATGAAGAGGGTTTCACGTGAGCCAGCCAGCGGCGTTCCGCCAGGCGGAACAGGCTGATCAACACGTAAGAGATAATCAGGTATAACACCGCCGCCAGGCCGAAGGCGGTGAACGGCTGATAGGTCGCGGAGTTAATATCCCGCGCGATTTTCAGCAGATCCGGCACCGTCGCGGTGAAGGCCAGCGCCGTGGAGTGCAGCATCAGAATCACTTCGTTGCTGTAGGCTGGCAGCGCCGTACGCAGCGCCGACGGCAGAATGATGCAGCGATAGAGTTTAAAGGTCGAGAAGCCATATGCCCGCGCCGCCTCAATCTCCCCGTGCGGCACCGAACGAATGGCCCCGGCAAAGATCTCCGTGGTGTAGGCGCAGGTGTTAAGCGTAAAGGCGAGTAACGTACAGTTCAGGCCACTGCGGAAAAAGGCATTCAGCAACTCCGTGCCTTTCACAATCTCCAGCGTGTACATCCCGGAATAAAACACCAGCAGCTGCACATAGAGCGGCGTGCCACGGAAGACGTAGGTAAAGAGCCAGACCGGAAAACTGATAAAGCGATTAGGGGAAACCCGCGCAATCGCCAGCAGAATTGCCAGGCATCCGCCAATGGCGACCGAGAGGATCAGTAGCCAGAGCGTGATCGCCACGCCGGTAAAGCGATAACCGTCTGTCCAGAGCAGCGATTTCCAGTATTCCTGAATAATATCAATCATAAGTCGCCCTCTTCACGCCTACCGTATAGCGCCGGTTCAGCCACCACAGCACGCCATTCGACAGCGTGGTGAACAGCAGATAAATCACGCCCGCCACGATGGCGAAATAGAACGGCTGCCAGGTGCTTTTTCCGGCCAGCTGCGTCGCCTTCACGACATCTTCCAGTCCGAGCAGCGAGACCAGCGCGGTGGCTTTCAGGATCACCTGCCAGTTGTTACCGATGCCGGGCAGCGCATAGCGCATCATGGCCGGGAACAGAATGCGGCGAAACACCTGCGCGCCGGTAAAACCAAACGCGGTGGCCGCTTCAATCTGCCCTTTCGGCACCGCCATAAAGGCACCCCGAAACGTTTCAGTAAAGTAGGCACCATAGATAAAGCCGAGCGTGATGATACCGGCGACCATCGGGTCGATATCAAACTGCGCCATGCCCAGCGCATCGGTGATCTGGTTGAGGACAATCTGCAGCCCGTAGAAGATCAGCAGCATTAATACGAGGTCGGGCACGCCACGGATCAGCGTGGTGTAGCCTTCAAAAATCATCGCCAGAGGCCGGCTGCGCGACAGTTTCGCGCCTGCGCCAATCAGCCCCAGCAGCACTGCCAGCACGACGGAAGTGAGCGCCAGTTCCAGCGTCACCAGTGTGCCCCTGAGAATTACATCAGAATAGCCATACAGCATCGAAAGGGTCCTGTCGTGGGGTGAAAACAAAACGCTGCCCGCCAGACATCGACGGGCAGTTTAGCTTTATCACTCTGGCGTCTCTGCCATCCGCACCCCGGGGCACAGCGGCGTTAAGCCGTCCGTTCCGGCGGGCTTCAGCAACCAGAGGATAAAGCGACAGGATGGTTAGTCGCCGTACACATTGAAATCGAAGTATTTCTTCGCAATCTTGTCGTAGGTGCCATCTTTACGCATATCAGTAAAGGCTTTGTCGATAGCGGCCTTCAGCTCGCTGTCATCTTTACGCAGCCCCATGCCTGTTCCGACACCAAAGATCTTGTCATCTTTTACCGCCGGACCGGCAAACGCGTAGTTCTTGCCCACCGGCTGCTTCAGGAAGCCTTCGCTGGCCTGGACTTCATCCTGGAAAGCGGCATCAATACGGCCCGCATTCAGATCCTGATAGACCAGATCCTGGTTCGCATAAGGCGTAATCGTCACCCCTTTTGGCCGCCAGTTCTCATTGGCATAGGTTTCCTGTGTGGTGCCCTGCAGCAGACCGATGTTTTTGCCTTTCAGCGATTCAATCGTCGGCTCGATTTTTGATCCCTTCGGTGCCACTAAACGTGCGTTGGCGGCGTAGAGTTTTTCTGAGAAGGCGATCTCTTCCTGACGTTTTGCTGTGATGGAGAGTGAGGAGATGATGGCATCAATTTTCTTCGCTTTCAGTGAAGGGATCAGCGCATCGAAATCACTTTCGACATAGGTACATTGGGTATGGATACGTTTGCAGATTTCGTTAGCGAGGTCGATATCGAAGCCCACTAACTTGCCTTGCGCGTTTTTTGACTCAAACGGTGGGTAAGTTGGATCTGTACCGATGCGGATCGACCCCGGAACCGCTGCAAAGACGCTGGCAGCACTGGATAAGCCCAGCATCAGGGAAAGAGCCAGAACACGCTTTTTCATAGATTACCCTCAAGTGAAGTGCTTTTTGTTATGTGGTTCGTGATGTGAATGCGCTAATTAATCTGCATGTTTCATGCCAGATCTGCAAGTTATCCACGCAGTTAGCGTGACGCCAGTGCGGTGAAAACCGCCTGTTTATAGGGGGGAATATAGCAGTGAAGTAAAAGAGAAAAAGCGATGATGTTAACTTTTGGTGCGTCAGATGCACGAAGAGTGATCCGGGGCGCGCTTATGCACTAATTAAGTGCGCCCGCGGAACTTTATGCACCCTGCCAGCGCATAAACAGATCTTCCGGCAGGTCGATATCAAACTGATCGATAACGCGATTAACGGTCTGGTCGATGATCTGCCCGATGGTATCAGGACGGTGATAGAACGCCGGGACGGGCGGCATGATGATAGCCCCCAGTTCGGCCGCCGTGGTCATCATGCGCAGATGACCGACATGCAGCGGGGTCTCGCGCACGCACAACACCAGTTTACGCTGCTCTTTTAACACCACGTCCGCTGCACGGGTCAGCAGGGAGTCACTGTAGCTGTGAACGATGCCCGACAGGGTTTTCATCGAGCAGGGTAAGATCGCCATGCCCAGCGTTTTAAACGACCCGGAGGAGATATTCGCGGCAATATCGCGCACGTCGTGCACCACATCGGCCAGCGCCTGTACGTCGCGAACCGAGTAGTCGCTCTCCAGTCCCAGCGTCTGTCGCGCCGCCTGACTCATGACCAGATGCGTTTCCACCTCTTCCACCTGCTGCAACACCTGCAGCATGCGCACGCCGTAGATCACCCCGCTTGCGCCAGAGATGCCAATGATGAGTCGTTTCATAGTCCAACCTTGTCTCCGCTAATGCACCATCATAACGCGGCCGGACGATTTCTGAAAACAAACAGGGCGGGATTGCTCCCGCCCTGTTCTGTGCTGTCCGCCTTCAGGGGATATCAGCCTTCGTTGTGCAGCTCGAGGTTCTCGACTTCGTTCTGGCGCTGAAGCGCTTTCGCGTCATCATTACGCAGCGACTCAAGATACTCCAGATACTGCTGATCGACATCTTTGGTCACGTAGACGCCGTTGAAAACCGAACATTCAAACTGGGTAATATCCGGATTCTCTTCACGCACCGCTTCGATCAGATCGTTGAGATCCTGGAAAATCAGCGCATCCGCTTTGATAAGCTGGCGGATCTCTTCCACTTCGCGGCCATGGGCAATCAACTCCGTGGCGCTCGGCATATCGATGCCGTAGACGTTCGGGAAGCGTATTTCCGGGGCCGCTGACGCCAGGTAAACCCGTTTTGCGCCCGCTTCACGCGCCATCTCAATGATCTGCTCGGAAGTGGTGCCACGCACGATGGAGTCATCCACCAGCAGCACGTTTTTATCACGGAATTCCGCGCGGTTCGCGTTGAGCTTACGACGCACTGCGCTGCGACGTAACTGCTGGCCCGGCATGATAAAGGTGCGGCCGACGTAGCGGTTCTTCACGAAGCCCTGGCGATAGGGTTTATCGAGAATACGCGCAATCTCCAGCGCGATATCGGTTGAGGTTTCCGGGATTGGAATCACCACGTCGATATCGAGATCTTCCCACTCGCGGGCAATTTTTTCGCCCAGCTTGGTGCCCATACGGACACGGGCGCTGTAGACCGAAATCTTGTCGAGGAACGAGTCGGGACGTGCAAAATAGACATACTCGAACAGGCACGGATTGCTTTTCGGGTTTTCAGCACACTGACGGGTCGACAGCTGGCCCTCTTCAGTAACATAAACCGCTTCACCCGGCGCCACGTCACGGATGAACTCAAAGCCCAGCGTATCAAGCGCCACGCTCTCTGAGGCAACCATATATTCGGTACGGCCGTCAGCGATGACGCGCTTGCCGAGGACCAGCGGACGAATGCCGTTAGGATCGCGGAAGGCGACCATGCCGTGTCCGATAATCATCGCCACGACGGCGTAAGCGCCGCGCACCTGCTGATGCAGGGCTGCAACCGCAGAAAAAATGTTGTCAGCTTCCAGCGGATCGTTCTGGAAGCGATCCAGTTCCTGCGCAAAGATGTTCAGCAGGATTTCAGAATCTGACGTGGTGTTAACGTGACGGCGACCCTTTTCGAACAGGTGCTTACGCAGTTCATGGGCGTTAGTCAGATTACCGTTGTGCGCCAGAGTGATGCCATAGGGCGAGTTGACGTAGAAAGGCTGCGCTTCAGAGGCACTGGAGCTTCCCGCCGTAGGATAACGCGCGTGACCAATGCCCATGTTGCCCTGCAGACGCTGCATGTGACGTGCTTCGAAAACGTCGCTGACCAGGCCGTTTGCCTTTCGCAGGCGAAAACATTTCAGCGCATCGATAGTACAAATGCCTGCGGCATCCTGCCCGCGGTGCTGGAGCACCGTTAACGCGTCATAGATCGACTGGTTGACCGGCATGAAACCGGTGATACCGACAATACCGCACATGTTGTCATTTCCTCATTAAGCCGCACTCCCGGTCACATCACCGGGGTAAAAAACTCGACGTGCTTTTCAGGTAATCAAAAAACCACCTGATGATATAACTGAACTCGGGAATGAGTTGAGACTGTTGCCAGTCCGGACTTTTGGAAAAGCCAGTGAATGTATCAAGGAAGAACAGCAAAGCGGCCACAATCAGCACACCACGCAACGCCCCGAAACAGACTCCCAACACCCGGTCGGTTCCCGACAGGCCGGTTTTTTCCACCAGCGTGCCGATAACGTAGTTCACTATGGCCCCGACTATCAGGGTTGCCACAAACAGCACACCGATGGCGATACCGTTACGAACCAGTTCGTCGTCAAAACCTGTAAACCAGACTGCAAGGTAGGCGTAGTAATGACTGGCGACAAAAAACGCGCATCCCCAGGTAACAAGAGATAAGGCTTCCCGGACAAACCCACGAATCAGGCTGACCAGAGCCGAAAAACCAACTACCGCAATAATGACGTAATCAATCCAGATCATGAACTCTTCCAGCGCCAGTGCAATTGCACCCCTGCATCCAGTTCGGGGCGCATTCTAACAGAAAAAGAAAACGTTTGCGTAGCGGTTTTCCTTTTCTGCATCCATAAAAAAGGCGATAAAAAAATTCGCTATCGCCCGGGTGATTCTCAGTCGTTCATGCCGTTGAAAATCGTCACTTTTTCCGTCACGCTGCGCTATAAATGAACGCGTCAGCCGGTAAAAGACGCTGCCTGTTACTGCTATCGGCAGCGCCAATCGTCTGATTAACGGGCACTGTAGGGTTTCACCACACCGCCCAGTCCGGAGATGTTTTTCAGCTCGCCCACTGCGCTCTGCATTTTGGCTTTAGAGGCGTCCGGCCCGACATAAATACGGGTAATCTGCCCCTGCACCGGCGTTGACGGCACGGTAAAGGCGCGATAGCCCGAGAGCCGAAGCTGTGCCACGATCTCGTTCACTTTGCTGGCATTTTTCAGCGCCCCAAGCTGCACCACATACGCCTGTCCTGCCGGCGCGGTAGTCTCTGCCGCTTTCGGCGCTGTCTCTTCCTTCGGCTGCTCAACCGCTTTAGGCTGTTCAGCCGGCTTCGGCTTCGGCTGCTCTGCCACTTTCGGCTTCGGCTGTTCCACGGGCTTCGGCTTAGGCTGCTCGGTTACTCTGGCTTTCTGCTGCTCGGTGACCTTCGGCTTCGTGACCGTCTGCGCAGGCGCAGACTGATGAACCGGCGGCGGCGAGACCACAGCCGGATCGCTCTCCTCTTCCGGCTGGGTGCGGCCCTGTTCCGCCGTCACGTTGGTTTTACCGCTGCCGTTACTGCTGCTCACCGCATTGCCCGCCCCTTCCGGCGGCTGCGACGGCAGCGACTGCGTGACCGGCGGCACCATTTCGCTGTCCTGCTGGTCGTCCGGTTTTGGCACCAGCGGAATCGCGGCGAACTCCTCTTTATAATGCTTTTTCTGACCATCCAGCAGCCCTGGCAGGACAATCACGCCAACGGCGACCAGAATAATCGTGCCGACTAAACGGTTCTGAAACTTACTTGCCACGTCCTTTCTCCGTTTCAATCGATTCCATGACCTGCGCCACGGTGTGGAATGACCCACAAACCAGCACAACGTCCTGCGGCGCGGCCTGCTGACGCGCCTGCTGCCAGGCGAGTTCAACCGAGCTGAACGCCTCGCCCTGCGGCAGGCTGCTCAGCAGCTGCTCCGCCGTGGCACCGCGCGGGCCATCAAGTGGCGCGCAGTACCAGGCATCCACCACCGGAGCCAGCGCCGCCAGCGTTCCGGCGATATCTTTATCATGCAGCATACCCACAACCGCGTGCACTTTGCCGCGTGCCGGCAGGGCGGCCAGTCGAGAAGCCAGATAGCCCGCCGCATGCGGGTTGTGCGCCACGTCCAGAATCACACGGGGGGATTCACTGATGGTCTGAAAACGTCCTGGCAGCATCGCCAGCGGCAGGCTGGCGCGAATCTGCGCCTCGCTGACCGCCAGCCCGGACATGCGCAGGGCCACCAGTGCCGTCGCCGCGTTGGGCATCGGCACCTGCGGCAGGGGCAAATCGTTCAGTTCACCGGCCGCATCCCGCAGCGACCAGCTTTCCGCCTGCGCATGAAAGGACCATTCACGGTCGCGCTGCATCAGCTTAGCGCCCTTTTCCTGCGCCACCATGGCGATACTCTGCGGCATTTCCGGCTCACCGACCACCGCCGGTTTGCCTGCCCGGAACACACCCGCTTTTTCCCGGCCGATGCTTTCGCGATCCGGGCCAAGCCAGTCGGTATGATCCAGAGCAATGCTGGTGACGACGGCGACATCAGCATCAACGATATTGGTGGCATCCAGTCGTCCGCCGAGGCCCACCTCGAGGATCACCACATCCAGCTTCGCCTGGCGAAACAGATTGAGCGCGGAGAGCGTGCCAAATTCAAAATAGGTCAGTGAAATGTCTGCCCGTCCCGCTTCAATCTCCGCAAAGCTGGCGCAGTGCTGCGCTTCGCTCAGCTCCTCTCCCTGAACCCGGACGCGCTCGGTGTAGCGCACCAGATGGGGTGAGCTGTAGACGCCAACCCGATAGCCTGCGGCCATCAGCAGGGTTTCCAGCGTGCGGCAGGTGGTGCCTTTGCCGTTGGTACCGGCGACGGTAAAAACAAAGGGGGCGGGTTTCAGCAGGTCGAGACGTTGTGCCACCTGGCGAATGCGATCCAGACCCAGTTCGATCGCCTGGGTATGCAGGTGCTCAAGATAATAAAGCCACGTGGCCAAAGGCGACGTGGCTTGAGGAAGGTGAAGATTGTCCATATGTCCCGTTTTGCTTATTGATACCCGGCAGACTGCTGCTGCGGTATACGGTGCATTGGTAAGAGGCGCGGTGGACGCGCCTCTCTATCTCCTGTCAGGCCTCGTTGCTTTCCGATTCAGTCGGCGCAGGGGCGGACTGTTCACCGTCATGCAGCGGTGCCGGCAGGTTCATCATTTTTGCCAGCAGGCTTGCCAGTTTGTAGCGCATTTCCGGACGGCGGATGATCATGTCGATCGCGCCCTTTTCAATCAGAAACTCACTGCGCTGGAAGCCTGGCGGCAGTTTTTCACGCACGGTCTGTTCGATAACGCGTGGGCCGGCAAAGCCGATCAGCGCTTTCGGTTCCGCCACGTTGAGGTCACCCAGCATGGCAAAACTGGCGGAAACACCGCCCATGGTCGGGTCAGTCAGCACGGAAATGTAAGGCAGACCGCGCTCCTGCATTTTCGCCAGCGCCGCACTGGTCTTCGCCATCTGCATCAGCGACATCAGCGCTTCCTGCATACGCGCGCCGCCACTGGCGGAGAAGCAGATCAGCGGACAGTTATCTTCTAACGCCTGCTCAACCGCACGGACAAAACGCGCGCCGACCACAGAGCCCATTGAACCGCCCATAAAGGCAAATTCAAAGGCGGCCGTAACAACCGGCATGCCGTGCAGCTGACCTTTCATCACAATCAATGCATCTTTTTCGCCGGTGTCTTTCTGGGCGGCGACCAGACGATCTTTATACTTCTTGGAGTCGCGGAACTTGAGCAGATCTTTCGGCTCGAGTTCACTGCCAAGCTCAACCAGGGTGCCCTGGTCGAGGAAACTACCGAGACGCTCACGGGCGTGCATACGCATGTGATGGTCACACTTCGGGCAGACCTCGAGATTACGCTCCAGCTCGGCGCGGTAGAGAACCTGGCCACAGCTGTCACACTTGGTCCAGACCCCTTCCGGGATACTGGCTTTGCGCGCAGGCGTCGTGGTGCTTTTATTAAGAATTCGTTCAATCCAGCTCATTGATGACCTTTCTGTTTAAAACTGACCTGGTCCAGTCGTCTTGATACTGCTGAAAACCGCTTCAGCAGACGGTAAATGTCGCTCATTAAACCACAACCTGTTCAGACTGTGGATAAAAATCTGGTCTTACCCCTGAGCAAAGTCTCAGGGCAGCTTCTGCTGTTTAGCCTGACGGCGATGACGCCAGACTTCGATGACGCCCGGCAGGACGGAGACCAGGATAATGCCCACAATCAACAGCTTCAGGTTTTCCTGCACCACCGGCAGATCGCCAAACAGGTAGCCCGCATAGGAGAAGAGCAGGACCCATAACAGCGCACCGGTGACGTTGAACAGCGCGAAGTGGCGATAGGACATATGGCCCATACCGGCGACAAACGGCGCAAACGTGCGGACGATTGGCACAAAGCGCGCCAGGATGATGGTTTTTCCGCCGTGACGGGCATAAAACGCATGGGTTTTATCCAGATAGCTGCGGCGGAAAATCTTCGAGTCCGGGTTACTGAACAACCGTTCGCCAAACAGCCGGCCAATGGTGTAGTTCACCGCATCGCCCAGAATCGCGGCGGTCACTAACAGCGCCACCATCAGATGCACATTCAGATCGTTCCCCGGCAGGGCTGCCAGCGCGCCTGCGACAAACAGCAGGGAGTCGCCCGGCAGGAAGGGCGTCACCACCAGTCCGGTTTCGCAGAACAAAATCAGGAACAAAATCGCGTAAATCCAGACGCCGTACTGAGCAACCAGCTCGGCAAGGTGCACATCAATGTGCAGAACAAAATCAACCAGAAAATGGAGGAACTCCATAGCGTGCCCTTTAATGTCCTGAAAATGAATTAATCCGCGAGGAACAGGGGTCCCATCGGCGGCTGTGGTAACGCAAAGTGGGATGGATAATCCACCGCCACCAGATACAACCCTTCTGCCCGGGCTGTAGCGGCCGCTAACGTCCGATCTTTCGCCGCCAGCAGCGTTGCCATCCATGACTCCGGCTTGTTGCCGCAGCCTATCTCCATCAGGCTGCCCACGATATTGCGCACCATGTGATGCACAAAGGCGTTGGCTTTGATATCCACAATCACGTAAGGGCCCTGACGCGTCACGTTGAGGTGAATCACGTTGCGCCACGGCGTACGCGACTGGCATTGCACCGCGCGGAATGAGGTGAAATCATTCTCGCCCAGCAGGCATTGCCCGGCGCGCTGCATCTTTTCCGCATCCAGAGGATGGTAAAAGTGCGTCACGCCCTGCGCCAGCACCGCCGGACGCAGACGCTGATTGTAGATCAGGTAGCGATAGCGGCGGGCGGTGGCGCTGAAGCGGGCATGGAAATCTTCCGGCACCGCTTTCACCCAGCGAACGGCTATGTCCGGCGGCAGATTGGCGTTGACGCCCAGCGTCCAGGCGCCGTCAGGCCGCTGCGCCGTGGTGTCGAAATGGACCACCTGCCCGGTGCCGTGCACGCCGGCATCTGTCCGGCCGGCACAAAAGATGCTGACCGGATGATCGGCGACTTTCGACAGCGCACGCTCAACCTTCTCCTGCACGCTGCGGACTTCATTCTGGCGCTGCCAGCCGTAGTAACGGCTGCCGTCATACTCAATGCCGAGCGCCAGTTTTTGCGTCTGACCTTCGGACATGGTTACAGGTACTCCTGAACCAGTTTCTCTGCGGTTTTCACCGCCATCAGCGCGCCGCCGAAACGGATGTTATCCGCCACGGACCAGAACTGCA
This sequence comes from Pantoea anthophila, assembly GCF_026104315.1. Classification (NCBI taxonomy): domain Bacteria; kingdom Pseudomonadati; phylum Pseudomonadota; class Gammaproteobacteria; order Enterobacterales; family Erwiniaceae; genus Pantoea; species Pantoea anthophila. The sequence goes on along the minus strand of NZ_CP110473.1, from coordinate 1,201,817 downwards.
GCAGCTCCGGGATGCCGTAGTCGTTGCGCACAGCGCCGATGCTGAGCTCGCCGTTGCCTGATGCATCCGTAACCGGCGTCGGCACCTCATCTTCTTCACTGAGACGAATGTCAGACGCCAGCGCCAGTTCGGCACGCGCTTCCTCAGCCGAGAGCGGACGCAGGTTTTCAATGTGCACGATCTGCGCATTTCCGTAGAAGACCGGCGTCTGAACGCTGCTGACCGCAATCGGCAGGCCTTCGTCCTGCAGCACTTTACGCACCTGCTCAACCACCCGGCGCTCACTCTCAACGCTGCCTTCCGCATCCGCCTGTTGCGGCATCAGGTTAAACGCCAGCTGACGACCAAAATGGTGATCGTCGGCCGGGATGCCATTCAGCAGGCGGGCACTTTCACCGGCCAGCGCATCGACCGCTACTTTGCCGTAGCTGGAGACCGAGATCAGATTGGTCACCTGCAGGCGGCTCAGTCCGGCCGCATCGAGCAGCGGTTTAATCGCGGTCAGCAGCTGGCTGACCAGATTATCCGCCACGCTGATGATATTGCGATTACGGTAATCCGCCAGCACGTGCGGGTTCACATCCGGTACCACCAGCGGCACATCCGGCTCCAGCGCAAACAGCTCGCTGCTGTCGATGACCAGACACCCGGCGTTGGCCGCTTCCTCCGCAAAACGGGCTGAGGCGTCACGGCCCGCGACGAAAAAGGCCAGCTGCGCCTGCGACCAGTCGAACGTCTCTGCATTTTCGACCCGCAACGTGCGGCCCTCGAAACGTTTGTTTTCGCCCGCGCTATTTTCGCTGGCCAGCAGATACAATTCACCAACCGGGAACTGGCGTTCCGCCAGCAGTTCCAGTACAGCGTTCCCTACTGCGCCTGTCGCGCCCAGTAGCGCAATATTCCAGCCGTCAGACATGTTGGTTTACTCCAGACAATGACATAAAAACAGAAGGCGGTGATATTCACCGCCCAGGGATTCAGATTTATCCCCCTCCTTAACCCGGCACGCGGCAGCGCCGCCTGCGTTCACTGCGGCATCGCGCGCCGGTTACGCCGGAGAGTGGATTGCGTTAAAGCCCAGCTGATTCAGCATCTCAGCCGCGGTGGCGTCATTACACTTCACCCGCAGCGATGACCACTCACGGCGCTCCAGATATTGCTTACGCAGGCGATCAAATTCGCCGGGCTGCGCCGCCACTTTTCGCAGGGGGGCATCATCGCGGCGCACATCATACACCAGATGCGCCAGGCGTTTCAGCGTTGGCTGATCCAGCGGACCATTCAGGGTGATTTCACTGAATTCCGGCTCCGGCAGCAGGGTGCTGAGCGGCACCTGCTGCGGCTGACCGATAAAGTCACACCAGGCTTCGAACACCTGGGTCGTGCCGCGAGCCTTGCCTTCCAGCGTGTAGCCTGCAATGTGTGGCGTGGCGATGTCGACCCTGTCCAGCAGCGCCAGAGAGAGGTCCGGCTCCGGCTCCCAGACATCCAGCACCACGCTAAGGTCGTGCCGCATTTTCAGCACCTCCAGCAGCGCGACGTTGTCGACCACCGGGCCGCGACAGGCGTTAATCAGAATGGTGTTGGGCTTCAGCGCCATCAGCAGCGCGGCATCGGCCAGGTGCCAGCTCTTATAAGGCCCCTCTTTGAACAGCGGCGTGTGGAAAGTCAGGATATCGGCCTGCGCGGTCACCGCCTCCAGCGACAGGAAATCCCCTTCGTCACCGCGATCGGCACGCGGCGGATCGCACAGCAGGGTTTTGATGCCCCAGGCTTCCAGGCGCTTCTGCAGCCGTCCACCGACGTTGCCGACACCCACGATGCCGACCGTGCGATCGCGCAGCTGGAAACCATCACGTTCCGCCAGCAGCAGCAGCGCGGAGAAAACGTACTCCACTACCGCAATGGCGTTGCAGCCGGGCGCCGCAGAGAACGCAATGCCGGCCTGCTGCAGCCAGGCCTCGTCGATATGATCGGTGCCCGCCGTGGCGGTGCCGACAAATTTCACCGGCTTGCCCGCCAGCAGCGCCTCATTCACCTGCGTCACTGAGCGCACCATCAGCCCGCTGGCATCGGCCAGTTCATCCACCGGCAGCGGACGTCCCGGCACCGCGACCACGTCGCCGGTCCGGCTGAACAACTCACGGGCATAAGGCATATTTTCATCGACCAGAATTTTCACCACGGCTTTCCTGTCTGTTGCATGAGAGGCAATTATTCTGGCACAAAGCACCGCGTTAGCCTAACCGGGCGCGGTAGCGCTCCGGCGTGGTGCCCGCCTGCTGCTGAAACATCACAATCAGCGCCGAGGCGGAACTGTATCCCAGCTCATGGGCGATACTCTGCACGCTTTCGCCCTGCTCCAGCAGCACGATGGCGCGCAGAAAGCGCAGCCGCTGCCGCCATTCGCCAAACGTCATGTGAAGCTGCTGCTGGCAGCGCCGCGCCAGCGTCCGTTCGGTGGTAAAGACCCGCGCCGCCCAGCCTGCCAGGGTAGTGTTATCCCCCGGGCAGGCTTCAAGGGCATGGAGCACCGGTGCAAGAAATTTATCCTGAGAGGTGGGCAGATAACTCTCCTGCACCTCCGCCAGCAGCAGGCGATCGCGCAGCACCTCACACAGCCGCCACTGCGCTTCGGTTTCTGGCTGTTCAAGCTGTTGATCGGCAAAGGTATCCAGAATGGCGTGTGCAATGGCGTCGATTCGCATCAGGCAGGCCTGCTGCGGCAGACCAGCGCAAAGCGGGGCCGCCAGATTAAAGGTGCGGAACTGCGCCTGACGATGGTTATAACTGCTGTGCTGCTGTCCCGGCGGGATCCAGACCGGCATGTCAGCCGGGGTCAGCAGGCGTTCACCCTCTACCTGCATCTCCAGCACATAACTCTTTACCAGAATCAGCTGGCCCCAGGCATGGGCATGCGGCAGATATTCCGTGCGGGCATTGGCCTGTTCATAGCGCATAAAGTAGCGCAACTGCGAGACGTCGGCGGGCGGCTGGTAGGTCACTTTCAGAGTCATTCTGTCCGCTCTGTTAAAATTTTTGTCCGATATTAACTATCTAGATAAAACCGGACAAGCGTACACTGCGTCGCATTATGATTCAGGAGAGTGCGTATGTTTTTTCTCTATCCGCTCGGTGCGGTGATGATCTGGTCGATCAACGCGATCGTCAGCAAACTGTCGGCCAGCGCGATCGATCCGGCAGCCATCTCATTTTATCGCTGGCTGCTGGCGCTGCTGGTGCTGACGCCGTTTGTGCTGCCCGGTGTGTGGCGCGCCCGTCAGGCGATTAAGCCCCATCTCTGGCGGCTGGCGATACTCGGTCTGCTTGGCATGGTGCTCTACCAGAGCCTCGCCTATTTCGCGGCGCACAGTGTCAGCGCTCTCTTTATGGGGATCATCGGCGCGCTGATCCCGCTGCTTACCGTCCTGCTGAGCGTGGTGATCCTGCGTATTGCGCCGACATCCGGCATCCTGTTCGGCAGCATCCTCTCCTTTGGCGGTCTGGTGTGGCTGGTCAGTGAGGGCAACGTGATGCAGCTGCTGCATCACGGACTGGGTAAAGGGGAGCTGATGATGCTGGCGGCTTCCACCGCCTATGCCCTTTACGGCGTGCTGACTAAGCGCTGGGCGCTGCCGCTGCCCATCTGGCACAGCCTCTATGTGCAGATTCTGGCTGGTGTCCTGATGTTGCTGCCCGGCTTTCTGCTGGCACCTGATGTCTCGCTTGACCGGCATAACCTGCCGCTGGTGATGTTTGCTGGCCTGTTCGCCTCCCTTATCGCGCCATTTTTGTGGATCCACGGGGTACAGCGCCTCGGCGCGAGCACCACCAGCATCTTTATGAATCTGACGCCGCTGTTTACAGCGCTTATCGCCGTGCTGTTTCTTCATGAGCAGCTGCACAGCTATCACTGGATCGGCGGGGGGCTGACGCTGGGCGGGGTGATCCTAACGCAGCGACTGCGCACGCCCTTAACCCGGTACAAATCGGCTAACCTGCGTGAGTTTTAAATAATATGGTCACCCGCAGCCCGCCCAGGAGCGGACTGCGATCCAGGTGCATGGTTGCCCCATGCCAGGCACAGATATCCTGCACCAGTGCGAGACCGATACCGGCTCCCGGCTGGATACCGACATTGTCCAGCCGCTGAAAAGGCTGTAACGCCTTCAGCTGCTCTGCACCCTCAATGCCCGGCCCGCTGTCCTCAATTTCAAGGCCCCCCACAATCACCCGCGCGGTGACAATGCCGCGACAAGGGGTATATTTAATCGCATTGTCCAGCAGGTTGGCGCACAGTTCGCCAATCAGCACGCCATCGCCCCTGACCAGACAGCTCTCTTCCCCTTCGAAGCCCAGATCGATCTGCCGGGTACGAGCCGCCATATAGCGGCTGAAACAGGCATCGCGCACGATAGCCGCTAAATCAACCCGCGCCATCGGTTTATCCTCGCCATGACGTGCTTTGATACGGGCTAACTGTAACAGCCGATCGGTCAGAATAATGGTCTCATCCAGTGTATGACGCATCCCGAGCAGACTCTCCTGCCAGGCTTCAGGACGCTCACTGCTGAGCGCGACGCTGACCTGCGTTTTGAGGATGGTCAGCGGTGTGCGCAGCTGATGTGCCGCGTCAGCACTGAAACGATCCTGGCGCGCCAGCAGTCCCCGCAGTCGGGCAAGATAGCGGTTAAAGGCGATGATAAGCGGTTGCAGTTCTGACCACGGCAAGGAGGGAAGAGGCGTTAATTCGCCACCGTCGCGCTGCAACACGATGCGCGACAGCCGCCGTAGCGGGCGCAAAACCCGACGCAGCATCAGGCTGGCCAGCAGCAGTGTCATCAGAACCAGTCCGCTCTGGCTGATCAGCGCAGTTTGCATTAACTGGCGGGCAAACTCCTGACGTGAGTTGATGGTTTCCGCCACCAGCACCAGCGCCATGCCATCCACTCCCGCTTCGCTCACTGGCTGCCATAATGCCGCAACGCGAATCCGATGCTGGTGATAGCGTCCATCATAAAAATGCACCAGTGCGGGATAAGCGTTCGACATTTTGCTGGTAATGGGTATGAGCGGCAGATCGTTATAGCCCGATAACGTTTTTCCCTGCGGTGAAATCACCTGATAAAAGAGCTGATCGTTCATGTTGCGTTCGAAGCTGTCGAGCACAACCCACGGCACATCAACCTCCAGATGCTGTTCCCGCACCACCAGCCGCTCTGCCACCGTTCGCGCTGACGCCAGCAGCGAGCGGTCATAAGCCTGATTAGCGGCCGCCAGCCCGCTCTGATAGTGGGTATAGACTGAGAGCGCCCAGAGCAGTAAAAGTGGCAGGCCAAACCATGCCAGCAGCTCACCCCGCAACGAATGAATCAGCCGCATGAGAGCGTTTCCAGGCTGTAACCCAGCCCGCGCAGGGTCACGATCGCCACGTTGCTGCCTGCCAGCTTTTTACGCACCCGATGTACATAGAGCTCGATACTCTCCGGGCTGGCTTCATCTGACAGGGTAAAGGTCTGCTCGTACAGTGACTGACGCGAAACCGGCCTGCCCTGCCGCTGCATGAGTGTCGTCAGGATGCTTGCTTCCCGCGGCGTCAGCGCCAGGGGTCTGTCTGCCAGCAGAAAATAGCCTTCGCCATCCAGCACCAGCTGACCCAGTGACTGGTTTTGTGATGTCTGACTCTGACTGCGTCGCAGCAGCGCCCGTAACCGCGCTTCGAGTTCATCCATTTCAAAGGGTTTCGTCAGGTAGTCATCTGCCCCCAGGTTCAGACCCCGAACACGATCGTCCAGCGCACTGCGTGCAGTCAGTAGCAATACCGGCACACTTTGTCCGCGTCGCCGCAACCGTGCCAGTACCTCCAGTCCATCCATGCGTGGCAGTGAAATATCGAGCACGACCAGTGCATAGGCTTCACATTGCAAAGCATGGTCGGCCGCCATTCCATCCGCGACCCGATCGACGGCGAACCCTTTTTGGGTGAGGGCTTTTTCCAGCCAGCGTGCCAGGTCTTCCGTATCTTCAACAAGTAAGAGACGCATATCACATCCTGCTATTAAATCCGCGCACTGAAAGGTAAATGAAAGGTAACTGTTTTAACAATTCGATAACGCTGATGTTTCAGCGGCAATCACACTCTGGAAGAATGAATGGAGCATAAGATGAAAAAAATCATCCATACCGCCCTTGCCACTACCCTGCTGTCGCTGATGGCAACACCCATCGTTGCCGCCGGGGAGCCCGGTCGCACCGAATGTATCGCGCCAGCTAAACCGGGTGGCGGGTTCGATCTCACCTGCAAGCTATTGCAGGTCTCTCTTCAGGAAACCGGACAAATTAAGACGCCGATGCGCGTCACCTACATGCCCGGCGGTGTCGGCGCGGTGGCCTACAACGCGATTATTGCCCAGCGGCCGGCTGAAGCGGGCACCGTTGTCGCCTTCTCTGGCGGCTCACTGCTGAACCTTTCACAGGGTAAGTTTGGTCGTTATACCGTGGACGACGTTAAGTGGCTGGCGGCGGTGGGAACCGATTACGGCATGGTGGCCGTTCGTGAGGATGCACCGTGGAAAACGTTAGGTGAGCTGATGACGGCGATGAAAGCCGATCCGACCAAAGTGGTGGTCGGTGCCGGTGCATCAATAGGCAGTCAGGACTGGATGAAAACGGCGTTGCTGGCGCGCGAAGCGGGAATCGACCCACGCAAAATGCGTTATGTCGCCTTTGAAGGCGGCGGTGAGCCGGTAACCGCCCTGCTCGGAAACCATATTCAGGTGGTCTCAGGTGATATGAGTGAGATGGTGCCGCATCTGCAGGGCGGCAAAATGCGGGTGCTGGCCGTGATGTCCGATCAGCGTCTGCCGGGTCAGCTGGCCGGGGTACCCACGGCAAAAGAGCAGGGTTTCAATATCGTCTGGCCGATTATTCGTGGCTATTACCTCGGTCCAAAAGTCAGTGATGCGGATTATCAGTGGTGGGAACAGGCCTTTAAAAAAATGGCTGAGACGCCGGAGTTCAAAAAGCAGCGTGATCTGCGCGGACTGTTCGAATTTAACCTGACAGGCCAGGCACTCGACAGCTACGTGAAGAAGCAGGTGGCGGATTACCGTGAGCAGGCCAAATCCTTTGGTCTGGCCAAATAACGGGAGCAGATGATGAGCGATCGCATTTTTGCCAGCCTGTGGCTGGCCCTCTGCCTTGGCGGCATGGTGATGGCCTGGCAGATTCAGAGTGAATACAGCTACGAACCCGTGGGGCCACGTCCTTTCCCGATGGGGATCCTTGGCCTGATGGCCATCTGCGCCCTGCTGATGCTCTTTCGGAAACCGGACACCATTCAGTGGCCCGCAGCTGGCACGCTGAAACGACTGGTAGCGCTGGCGCTGATGATGATGCTCTATGGCTGGCTGTTTGAGACGCTGGGCTTTGCCATCTGTACGACGCTGCTGACCTTTGGCATCGGCCTGCTGTTTGGGGCGCGCTGGTGGGCCGCCGCGCTGGCCGGGCTGGTGATGGGCACCTCGCTGTTTTACGCCTTTGACCGTCTGCTGGAAGTCACCCTTCCGGTCGGCAGCTGGCTGAGTTAAGGAGAGCATCATGGATACCTGGTCCTTTTTAATGCAGGGCTTTGCCGTCGCCATGACGCCAGAGAATCTGCTGATCGCCCTGATCGGCTGCTTTATCGGCACCATTGTTGGCCTGCTGCCTGGCCTGGGGCCAATCAATGGCGTAGCCATTCTGATGCCGCTGGCTTTTGCGCTGCACCTGCCGGCCGAGTCGGCGCTGATTCTGCTGGCCACGGTTTATATCGGCTGTGAGTATGGCGGGCGCATCTCCTCCATTCTGCTCAACGTCCCGGGCGATGCCGGCGCAATCATGACCGCGCTGGATGGGTATCCGATGGCGCAGCAGGGCAAAGCGGGCGTCGCGCTCTCCATTTCGGCGGTCAGCTCGTTTGTTGGCTCCACGATTGCTATCGTCGGCATTATTCTCTTCGCCCCGCTGCTGGCCAGCTGGTCACTGGCGTTTGGACCGGCAGAGTACTTTGCCCTGATGGTGTTTGCCATCGCCTGCCTGGGCAGCATGATGAGCCACAATCCGCTGAAATCTTTTCTTTCGGCGCTCATTGGCCTGGGCATGGCCACGGTCGGGGTGGATGCCAATACCGGCGTCTATCGCTTCACGTTTGACAGCGTTCATCTCTCTGACGGCATTCAGTTTGTGGTCGTTGTCATTGGTCTGTTCTCGGTCAGTGAAATTTTGCTGATGCTCGAGTCGACCAGTAGCGGCCAGAAAGCGGTGCGGGCAAGCGGCCGCATGATGTTCAACATGAAGGAGGCGGCGATGGCCACAGGCGCGACGCTACGCTCCTCTTTTCTGGGGTTCTTTGTCGGCGTTCTGCCTGGCGCCGGAGCGACCATTGCCAGCGCTATCGCCTACATGACGGAGAAAAAAATCAGCGGCAGTGAACAGTTCGGGAAAGGGGATATTCGCGGTGTGGCCGCACCGGAAGCGGCAAATAATGCCTCAGCCTGTGGTTCCTTTATCCCGATGCTGACGCTGGGTATCCCCGGCTCCGGCACCACAGCGGTGATGGTCGGCGCTTTAACGCTCTATAACATCACGCCAGGTCCGGCGATGTTTGTTGAGCAGCCAGATATCGTCTGGGGTCTGATCGCGGCACTGCTGATTGGCAACGTTATGCTGCTGGTGATGAACATTCCGATGATCAATGTTTTCGCCCGGATGCTGAGCATTCCGCTCTGGTTCCTGGTGCCGGCAATTGCCGCCATCTCCGCGGTGGGCGTCTATGCCGTGCACAGCACCACTTTCGATTTGCTCCTGATGGTCGGCCTGGGAATCTTTGGTTATATTCTGCGCAAGATGGACTTTCCGATGTCGCCGCTGATTCTGGGCTTTGTGCTGGGTGAGATGCTGGAGCAGAACCTGCGTCGTGCCCTCTCAATCAGTAACGGTAACCTGGTTATTCTGTGGGAAAGTCCTATCTGCAAAGTGCTGCTGGTGCTGGCGATTTCGGTGCTGGTTCTGCCACCGATCTGGAAACGCTGGCGTCGCTATCGCCTCAGACTGGCTGAAGAGTAAATCTCACGCTGAACTGTGCGTCCCCCGTGGGATTTCGCGGGGGCTTTTGCTATCATGGCCTATTCTTTTTCCGGCGCACCCGACGCTGTTCTGTTTTCCCAAGGAATCCGCCATGCAACCTCTCAGCGGCCCCGGTGTGCCGGTCGGCGATCATTCATCTCTTAATCCGCAAACCGGCGTAACACGTCACGGTTCTGTGGCGGGTGAACAGCCCCTCTCCCCGGCTCAGCGCACGACATTAGAACGCCTGATCGTGCGTATCTTATCGCTCAGCAATCTGAAGGCACCTGAACTCTGGGCGGGCGTCCGGCATGAGGTGGGCGTGAAGAGTGAGGCGGAGCTGCAGTCGCGTCACTTTCCGGCTGCGGAGCAGTATCTCAATGGTCGTCTGACTCAGGCGCAGAATGGCCATGCCACGCGTCAGTTGATGACTCAGCTCACAGAACTGCTGCCGAAGGGCAATAACCGTCAGGCGGTGAGTGACTTTATCCGCCAGCAGTTTGGTCAGACCGTTCTGAGCTCGCTGAGCCAGGACCAGCTGCGTCAGGTTCTGACGATGCTGCAGAACGGGCAGATGGCGATCCCGCAGCCGCAGCAGAGCCGCGTCAGCGATCGGACCCTGCTCCCGGCGGAGCATCAGACGCTCAATCAGCAGGTGGTCCGACTGGCCGCCGCCACCGGAGAACCGACTGGCAAACTCTGGACGGCGGCGCTGAAACTGGTCGGACTGACCAGCGGCGATCCCATCCCCTCGCGCCATTTCCCGCTGCTCACCCAGTATCTGCAGGTACGTCAGACGCTGAGTCAGCACAGCGCACCGACCTTACAGCTGCTGGAAGCCTCGCTGAAACAGCCGCTGGATCAGCACGAGCGGCATAGCCTGGAGGAGTACAGCCAGCAGCGTTTTCAGGCCACACCGCAGACGGTGCTAACCGTGACGCAGACGCAGGATCTGCTGAACTTCCTGTTCAGCCGTCGCGCCGATCGTGCCGAGAAAGTTCACGAACAGCCGCTGGCCGCCAGTGAGATCAAACCGCAGCCAATCTGGTCGCCCTTTGTCGCCTCGCTGCCGTCACCGCTGCAGCCCCTGGCGCAGCGTCCCCTGCTGGGTCTGTTTGTTGCGCTGGTGGTGATCACCCTTCTGCTCTGGCTGGTGCTCTAGGTCAGCAGCCACAGGATGCATCGGGTGCGGTAACGGGCCATTCGCCCGGTGCCGCCCCCCAGGTCAGCGGATGACCTTCCCGTTTCCAGAAATCCAGCCCGCCAGTCAGCTCCTTCACCTGAAATCCCAGTTCCGCCAGCTTCAGAGCCGCTTTCGTCGAGCCGTTACAGCCGATGCCGTCGCAATAGGTGACATAAACGCGGTCGCGGTCGAGCGGCTCGCAGCTGGAAGCATTGATCTCACGGTGGGGAAAATTAATCGCGCCGCTGATATGGCCGGCGCGATAAGCCGCTGGTGCGCGCGCATCGATCACCTGAATGCCAGGCAGATTCCGGGCCAGATCCTCCGCCAGATCCCAGGCGTCTGTATAATAAGCGAGTTTTGCCTGCAGATAGTCGAGGCTTTGCTGCGGCGTGGCGGCGGGAAAATGTAATACAGATGACATCGCGATTCTCCTGTTGAAGTGAGCGTGCAGTTTACGGCAGAGTGGACTGCCTGCTGATACCCATTTTGCGCCAGGAATAAGACCCATATGAGTTCTCCACTGTTGCAGCTTTTCCAGCATCAGGCCAGCGGCGGCGTGCGTGAGCGCCTCTGCACCACCCTGCGGCTGGCCATTAACCGGCATCATCTGCACGCCGGTCAGCAGCTGCCCTCCAGTCGCCAGCTGGCGCAGGATCTCCGGATTTCACGCGTCACGGTGGAGGCCGCCTATGGTCAGCTTGAGAGCGAAGGCTATCTGCGACGCGAGATCGGTCGCGGAACGTTTGTGGCCATCACGATTCCCGCAGGCACCGCTTCAGCGGCACGCGTTCAGCCCGCCCGTTTCTCAGCGCGGGGTCAGCAGGTGCTGGCAACCGGAGGCTGTCAGGATCCCCCGTTTCCTCACGCCTTTGCCGCCGGTTCCCCGGAGTTACGCGCTTTTCCCCATGACAGCTGGCGACGCCTGAGCAGCAGCGTGCAGCGTTCGCTGGGCAGCGCCGCCATGGGATATGGCGATCCCTGCGGCTACCTGCCGCTGCGCAGTGCGATTGCTGATTATCTGGCGCTCTCGCGGGGTATGCAGTGCCAGCCGGAGCAGGTGATTATCCTGACCAGTTCGCAACAGGCGCTACAGTTACTGGCGATGATGTTCGTCGATCCCGGAGATGATGTGTGGATAGAGGAGCCAGGCTATCCCGGCGCACGAAACGCGCTGCTCGCCGCAGGCGCAAAGGTGCACGGGATAACCGTCGATGCCGAAGGCGCAGTGCCGGGTCACGGCAGTGCAAAGCTGATGTATCTGACCCCTTCACACCACTATCCGACCGGGGTAACGCTGAGCCTGCCCCGCCGTCTCGCCTGGCTCGCCTGGGCGCAGCGCAACCAAAGCTGGCTGATTGAAGATGACTACGACAGCGAGTTTCATTATGACGAGCGCCCGATTCCTGCGCTGCAGGGACTGGACCGTCATCAGCGGGTCATTACGCTCGGCACCTTTTCGAAATCGCTGTTCCCTTCACTGCGTCTGGCGTGGATGGTGGTGCCTCCCGCGCTGATTGCCCCTCTGGGCCAGGCTCGCAGCGTGCTGGATGGACACAGCGCCCTGCTGCCCCAGGCGATTACCGCGGCCTTTCTGCAGCAGGGACATTTTGCCACTCATCTGCGGCTGATGCGTCAGCTCTATCACAGCCGTCGCGATCGGTTGCTGGAGCAGATTGCGCAGCGACTCTCACCGTGGATCACGCCCATCGCCAGTGGCGGCGGACTCCAGCTGACGGTGACAGTGGAACAGGATGAAGCGCGCTTAACCGCGCTCGCGGCACAACAGGGGTTGCTGTTGCCTCGTCTCAGCCCGCTCTATGCCGGCTCCGCGTCTCAGCAGGGCTGGATACTCGGCTTCGCCGCGCTGACGCCTGATGAGATTGTGGCAGGGTGCGATAAACTGCTGAGGCTGCTGCAGCGGGAGGGATAAATCTGGCCGGCTTTGGTTTACAGCAAGCCAGAAAACAAAAGGGCCGGCAAAGCCGGCCCTTCAGCGTGCTGACGTAAAAGATTACGCCTGATATTTACGCATGGTCAGCGTGGCGTTGGTGCCACCGAAACCAAAGCTATTGGACATCACGGTCGTCAGCTCTTTTTCCATCGGCTCAGTCACGATGTTCATGCCGGTGGCAGCTGCATCCAGTGAGTTGATGTTGATGCTTGGCGCGATAAAGCCATGCTCCAGCATCAGCAGCGAGTAAATCGCTTCCTGCACGCCAGCCGCACCCAGTGAGTGACCGGTCATTGCTTTGGTTGCTGAAATGTAAGGGGTTTTCTCGCCAAACACTTCACGAATCGCACCCAGCTCTTTCACGTCGCCCACTGGCGTAGAGGTACCGTGGCTGTTCAGATAGTCGATTGGCGTGTCGACGCCGTTCATTGCCATCTTCATGCAGCGCACCGCACCTTCACCTGAAGGCGCAACCATGTCTGCACCGTCAGAGGTCGCACCATAGCCGACGATTTCGGCATAGATGTGTGCACCGCGAGCCAGCGCATGCTCCAGCTCTTCAACCACCACCATGCCACCGCCACCGGCGATAACAAAACCGTCGCGCTCGTTGTCATAGGTGCGTGACGCTTTTTCTGGTGTGTCGTTGTAACGGGTAGAGAGCGCGCCCATGGCGTCGAACTCACAGGCCATTTCCCAGCAGAGCTCTTCGCCGCCGCCGGCAAAAACGATATCCTGTTTGCCCAGCTGAATCTGCTCAACGGCGTTACCGATACAGTGCGCAGAGGTGGCACAGGCGGAACTGATCGAGTAGTTTACGCCATGAATTTTGAATGGCGTGGCGAGACAGGCAGAGACGCCAGAAGCCATCGCCTTGGTGACCACGTAAGGGCCAACCGCTTTCAGGCCGCGTGGGCTGCGCATTGCATCAGCACCAAAAACCTGGAAGCGCGGGGAACCACCGCCTGAACCTGCAATCAGACCTACACGCGGGTTGCTCTGATACATTTCATCAGTCAGGCCGGAATCTTTAATCGCTTCTTCCATGGAGAGATAAGCATAGATGGACGCATCACTCATAAAGCGCACAACTTTGCGATCGATGAGGCCGGTGGTATCTAATTTGACGTTACCCCAGACGTGACTACGCATGCCGGAATCTTTCATCTCTTCAGAAAAGGTGATGCCAGAGCGTCCTTCACGCAGAGATGACAGCACTTCCTGCTGGTTATTACCAATACTGGAAACGATCCCTAAGCCAGTAATCACAGCACGTTTCATTCAATCTTCCTCATCCACTTCTTCGTAATTGGCATGCACTCTAGCGTACACTTGTACGCCGAACAAGTCCGATCAGCTATTTCCTTTTGTAAATTTGCGTCATGTGACCTGGGTCGTTAAAATCGCGCCACTGCCTGAAAAACGAGCCTTTCCCGTGAAATTAACCCCGGTTAAACATGCGCAGCTAAACTGGAATGAACAGGGTACACCTGTTTCCCGAGCGTTTGGCGACGTCTATTTCTCTAACGACAACGGTCTGGAAGAGACACGCTATGTGTTCCTTGGCGGCAACGGTTTCCCGCAGCGTTTTGCGGCGCATCCGCGCGATCTCCTGATCGTGGCGGAAAGCGGGTTTGGTACCGGCCTGAATTTTCTTACTCTGTGGCAGGCCTTTGACGCCTTTCAGCGTGAACAGCCTGGTGCGACAGTAAAACGTCTGCATTTCATTAGCTTTGAGAAATTTCCGTTAACCCGCGCGGATCTGATCGCGGCGCATCAGCACTGGCCCGAACTTGCCCTCTGGGCAGAAGCGCTGCAGGCCCAGTGGCCCGCTGCCCTGCCCGGCTGCCAGCGACTGCTGTTTGACGGCGGGCGCATCACGCTGGATCTGTGGCTGGGTGATATCAACCTGCTGATGGAAAAGGTGGATGAGAGCCTGCATCGTCAGGTCGATGCCTGGTTCCTCGATGGCTTCGCGCCCGCAAAGAATCCCGATATGTGGACGCCCGCGCTGTTCAACATGATGGCGAAGCTGGCGCGTCCACAGGGGACTTTCGCGACTTTTACTGCTGCAGGGTTTGTGCGGCGCGGTCTGCAGGAGGCGGGATTTGACGTCACCCGCCGCAAAGGATTTGGCCCGAAGCGCGAAATGCTGTGCGGCAGCCTGCAGGATGCGCCTCTGCTCCCCGGCACGCAGCCCTGGTATCATCGCTGTCCGGCGGCGCAGCAGGAAGTTGCCCTGATTGGCGGCGGCGTGGCCAGCGCGACCCTGGCGCTGGCGCTGCTGCGCCGAGGCTGGCGGGTGACGCTCTACTGCGCCGATGAGGCGCCCGCGCTGGGTGCCTCCGGTAACCGGCAGGGCGCACTCTATCCGCTGCTCAATCAGCACGACCCGGCCCTCGCCACCTTCTTCCCGGCGGCATTCAGCTTTGCCCGGCGACTCTACGACCAGAGCGGGGCCACCTTTGAGCATGAGTGGAGTGGCGTGCTGCAACTGGGCTGGGATGAAAAGAGCCGCAAAAAGATCGAACAGATGCTGGCGATGGATCTGCCTGAAACCCTCGCCTGCGGCGTCGATGTCGCAGAGGCGGAAAACCGGGCGAAGGTAGCGCTGGGCTGCGGCGGCATTTTCTATCCGGAGGGCGGCTGGCTCTCACCGGCTGAGCTGACCACCGCGCTGCTCGCCCATGGCGAAACACAGGGCTTACGCATTCACTGGCTGCACCGGGTAAGCGGGCTTTCTCAAAAGGAGGATGGCTGGACGCTGACCTTCAGCGACCGCCCGGCGGTTCACCATTCCGCGGTGGTCCTGGCAAACGGTCACGCGATCGCCGACTTTGCGCAAAGCGCCCCGCTGCCAGCCTACCCGGTAGCGGGTCAGGTGAGCCATGTTCCCGCCACGCCTGCCCTCAGCGCGCTGCAGACCGTGCTCTGTTACGACGGCTATCTGACGCCGGTCAGCACCCAGTTTGGTACCCACTGTATTGGTGCCAGCTACCATCGTGGTGAAACCGCAACGCATTATCGCGAGGCGGATCAGCAGGAGAATCGCCTTCGCCTGCTGCACTGTCTGCCTGGCAGCCGCTGGGCGGAAACGGTGGATGTCAGTGAGGGAGAAGCCAGAATGGGCGTGCGCTGCGCCACGCGCGATCACCTGCCGATGGTGGGCGGCGTGCCCGATTATGCCGCGACGCTGGCACAGTATGCCGATTTACCGGCCCGGCTTGCGGCAGGCAGTCAGATTGCTGACGCGCCCGATCTGCCGGGACTTTATCTGTTTGGTGCGCTGGGTTCGCGCGGCTTGTGCAGCGCACCGCTGGCAGCCGAGGTGCTGGCCGCCCAGCTGGCGGGTGAGCCACAGCCGCTGGATGCGACCACGCTGGCGGCACTCAATCCGAATCGCTACTGGGTCAGGAAACTGCTGAAGGGAAAAGCGGTGTAAAGCGGGTCTGCAGGGCGGCGCTTACCGCCCTGTCACATCATGCGGAGAGCTGGCGCGCCTGAACAAACAGGTTGTCCCACATGCCGACCACCAGCGCCTGGTCGCGCGGCGAGAGTTCGCCTGCGGCAATGGCGTTCTGCAGGCTGCGGGTCACCTGAACCTGCAGCGCTTCTGGCGTATGCTCATCCAGCTGCTCCACTTCAGCGACCGCCAGGGTCAGATGCCCGCGCAGATAACCGCTGGCGAACAGTTCATCGTCACTGGCATGCTCGACCATGTCGTCAATCAGGGCCAGGATACGCGCTTCAAATTCTGCGATCATCTCAATTCCTCTTTTGATAATGTCATCCTGCATCACAGATCGTCCGGCCAGGGAAACTGCGCCGCTGTTAATGAAGGCCTGCCATAAAATTCCGCCAGGGCGGTAATAAAACGCGCGGGACGCGCGGGAATACCCGACGTCAGATAGCTCATGACCTGAGCATGTACCTTACGCTGAAACGCAATGCGATCCGGCTCACAATCTCCGTCGAGATTGTCACAACTGACGTTGAAGGGAAAGCCCGCCGCCATACAAAACATCCACTCCAGCGCCTGTGGCTTCACTTCAACGGCTTCAAACTGGCTCTGGGTCAGCGCATCGCGGCCATCCGGGCAGTACCAGTAGCCAAAATCGACCAGTTTACGGCGTGCCTCTCCGGCGATGCACCAGTGAGAGATCTCATGCAGGGCGCTGGCGTAAAAGCCGTGGGCAAAAACCACCCGGTTCCACGGCGACTCTGCATCAGCAGGAAGATAGATCGGTTCATCGTCGCCTTTAATCAGGCGTGTCTGAAATTCATCGCTGAAGCAGCGATCGAACAGCGTAATCAGCTGTTCATAATGATGGGTCGGGTTCATGACGTTATCACGTAAAAAGTTACGATTGCAGTGTGGAGAGCCACGCCATCACGGCGCTGCCATGGCTGTCCCACAGGAGTTTTATGCTCATTACGGCAGAGACAATCACCACCATCGGGCGGATCAGTTTCTGCCCGCGGCTCAGCACCAGCCGGGCGCCCAGACGCGCGCCGCAGAACGCGCCGAGCATCATAATCAGGCCGGTTCCCCACACCACTTTGCCGCCGAACATAAAGAACAGCAGACTGCCCACGTTAGAGGTGAAGTTGAGAACTTTGGCATGGGCTGTCGCCTTCGCCAGGTTGTAACCGCAGAGCGTGACGAAGGCCAGCGCATAGAAAGAGCCCGCGCCCGGCCCGAAAAATCCGTCATAGAAGCCCACGGCACCGCCCCCGACCAGCGCATAGGCGAGGCCGTGCAGGCGACGCGCCCGGTCTTCTTCACCGAGACGCGGCATCAGCAGAAACCACAAGCCAATCGCGATCAAAAACAGCGGCAGCATCTGACGCAGAAAGTCCGCCTGCAGGCGCTGAATCAGCACCGCGCCCAGCACGGACCCCAGCAGCGTCATGGCGATATTCAGCCACTGCTCACTCAGATTAACTGCGCCGCGTCGCACAAAGTAGAGGCTGGCGGAGAACGACCCGCCGACCGATTGCAGTTTATTGGTCGCCAGCGCCTGAGCCGGTGAGAGACCCGCCGCCAGCAGCGACGGCACCGTCAGTAACCCCCCGCCACCCGCAATCGAGTCGATAAAACCGGCGAGCATGGCAATCAGAAACAGCAGCCCGACCAGCAGCGGACTGACCACGAACCACTCCATGGAATCCCTTACAGTAGATGTTTATCCAGCAGAGCCTGACAGGCAGGCGGTAACGGCGGCGGTTCACGTTTCACCGGCGCGCCCGATCCGGGCTGCTTCGGCAGGAACCAGCTCTGCAGCTCTGCGCCACAGCCATCGCCCGGAGGCGGTGGCGGCTGATCTTCACAACCGATACTGCCGGTCGGGCAGCGCAGCCGCACATGCATATGCGCCCGATGCGCGAACCAGGGGCGCACTTTGCGTAGCCAGTCACGATCGGCACCGGCATCCGCACAAAGCTGCTTTTTAATCGCCGGGTTAACGAAGATGCGCGTGACATCATCATCTTTCGCCGCCAGTTTAATCAGGCTGTCGATTTCCGGCTGCCAGTGGCGCGCAATCACGTTTTTATCGCCCGGCCCGACCAGATCCAGCGGCTGCGGCTTCAGCAGCTGCTGCGCGGTCCAGCGGGTTTTCGGCAGTTGCAGCCAGATATCGACATCCAGGCCGGTCTGATGGCTGGCGTGACCGCTGCTGAAACGTCCGCCAGCCGCCATGCCCATATCCCCAATCAGTACATTACCCAGCTGCAGGTTGTGCACGCGGGTCGTCAGCCGCTGAATAAACGCAATCAGATCGGGATGACCGAAATAACGACGCTGGTCCTGACGCATCACCTGATAGTCGGGTGAATTGAGCGGCAGTGCCCGGGCGCCAATAATACAGCCATTCGCAAAGCCGCCGATGGACTGCGGTGTGCCGCTGATCGGCTGCTGAATACGCTGCCACGGCGTCGCCGCCAGGCTGGAGGCGCTGAACAACAGCGCGCTCAGAGTAAGCAGAAGTGCCTTCATGCCATCACCAGCGCGGCACGGTGCTGTTAACGTCACCGTTCTGCGCCCGCTGGCGCAGCAGATGATCCATCAGGACGATCGCCATCATCGCCTCGG
Source organism: Pantoea anthophila (assembly GCF_026104315.1). NCBI lineage: Bacteria > Pseudomonadati > Pseudomonadota > Gammaproteobacteria > Enterobacterales > Erwiniaceae > Pantoea > Pantoea anthophila. Next base: position 1,183,481 of record NZ_CP110473.1, on the reverse strand, counting down.
CGATCGGCACGGCGCGGATCCCGACGCAGGGATCGTGGCGGCCTTTGGTGATCATCTCCACCTCTTCGCCGTCGCGGGTAATGGTTTTACCCGGCACGGTGATGCTGGAGGTCGGTTTCATTGCGAGGTTGGCGCTGATGGTCTGGCCGCTGCTGATGCCGCCCAGAATGCCGCCGGCGTGGTTACTCTGGAAACCATCGTGACGGATTTCATCCCGATGCTGGCTGCCGCGCTGGCTGACCACCGCGAAGCCGTCACCGATCTCCACCCCTTTTACCGCGTTGATGCTCATCAGCGCGTGCGCCAGGTCGGCATCCAGACGGTCAAAGACCGGCTCGCCCAGGCCAGGCGGCACGTTGTCAGCCATGACCGTGACTTTAGCCCCGATGGAGTCGCCCTCTTTTTTCAGGCCGCGCATCAGTTCATCCAGCGCCTCCAGCTTCTCCGCATCCGGGCAGAAGAAGGGATTCTCTTCCACGATGCTCCAGTCTTTCAGCTCACAGGCGATATCCCCGATCTGCGCCAGATAGCCGCGCACCACCACACCATGTTTCATCTGCAGATACTTCTTCGCTATCGCACCGGCGGCCACGCGCATCGCGGTTTCTCGCGCCGAAGAGCGGCCACCGCCACGGTAGTCGCGCTGACCATACTTCTGCTCGTAGGTGTAATCGGCATGGCCGGGACGGAAGAGATCTTTGATCGCGCCATAATCCTGCGACCGCTGATCGGTGTTCTCAATCAGCAGGCCAATAGAGGTGCCGGTGGTCACACCCTCAAACACACCGGACAAAATTTTCACCTGATCCGGCTCGCGACGCTGCGTGGTATAGCGCGAGGTGCCAGGACGACGACGGTCGAGGTCATGCTGGATATCCGCTTCGGTCAGGGGGATGCCCGGTGGCACCCCATCAACGATGCAGCCCAGCGCAAGACCGTGGGACTCGCCAAAGGTAGTTACTCGAAAAAATTGTCCGATGCTGTTTCCGGCCATGCTGTTTCCTTGTCAGGGTTCGGCGGGCGAGGCTTCGCCCCACTTTTAGTCTTTGTAAAAGGAGAAATGGTGTTGTGCGTCGACGATCTGCTGGCGCGTCAGCGTAAAGACACCGTCACCGCCGTTGTCAAATTCCAGCCAGGTAAAGGGCACATCGGGATACTGCTCGATCATATGCACCATGCTGTTACCGACTTCGCAGACCAGAACGCCCTGCTCGCTGAGATAGTCAGGCGCGCAGGCCAGAATGCGGCGAACCAGCTTCAGGCCATCGCTGCCCGCCGCCAGACCCAGCTCCGGTTCGTGGCGATACTCATTGGGCAGATCGTTCATATCTTCCGCATCCACATAAGGCGGGTTAGTGACGATCAGGTCATATTTCAGCGGCGGCAGTTCGCGGAACAGGTCGGCACGAATCGGCGTGACCTGATTGATCAGGCCATGTTCTTCAATATTCTGCTCGGCCACCGCCAGCGCACCGGTCGAGATATCGACGGCGTCGACCTCCGCTTCCGGGAAGGCGTAAGCGCAGGCAATCGCGATGCAGCCGCTGCCGGTGCACATATCCAGAATATGCGCGGGTGGCGTGCTGATGAGACCGGCAAAGCGGTTCTCGATCAGTTCGCCAATCGGTGAACGCGGCACCAGCACGCGCTCATCAACAAAGAATTCGTGACCGCAGAACCAGGCTTTGTTGGTCAGGTAGGCGACCGGAATACGCTCGTTAACGCGACGAATGACGCGCTCGACAATCAGAAGACGCTCGCTGGCGGTCAGACGCGCGTTGCGCATATCTTCCGGAATATCCAGCGGCAGCCAGAGAGACGGCAGGACCAGTTGAACGGCTTCGTCCCAGGGATTGTCTGTGCCATGTCCGTACCAGATTCCGGCAGCGGAAAAGCGGCTTACCGCCCAGCGCAGCATGTCCTGAATGGTGTGCAGTTCGTTCACTGCCTCATCGACGAAAATTTTGTCCACGTAGCCCTCCGCAGGCCTTTTGCTAAATCGGCCGATAGTGTGCCATGAAGCCGGGGAGAATTCAGCGCAGCGAGGTGAAAAAGCTGACAATTAATGACACTTAACGGTAAGGTATCGGCTCTGCTGTGTGACAGCCTTTTCTGATAAGACTGACCTGCCATGAGTAAAAAAACACCGCTAAGCCCGGATGATGAGGCGCTGTTTCGCCAGTTAATGACGGGGACACGTCAGTTAAAACAGGACACTTATGTCCATAAAGCGCCGGTAAAAACCCGCGAGATTCCGGTAAAACGTCTGCTTTCCGAGCAGGCGGACAACAGCCATTACTTTTCGGATGAGTTTCAGCCCCTGCTCTCGACCGAAGGGGCTACCCGTTACGTGCGCGCCGATGTCAGCCATTTTGAGCTGAAAAAACTGCGCCGGGGTGACTATACCCCGGAGATTTTTCTCGACCTGCACGGCTTAACGCAGATGCAGGCCAAGCAGGAGCTGGGCGCACTGATCGCCGCCTGCCGCCGTGAACATCTGTTCTGCGCCAGCGTCATGACCGGACATGGAAAACATATTCTGAAGCAGCAGACGCCGCTGTGGCTGGCCCAGCATCCGTGGGTCATGGCGTTTCATCAGGCGCCGAAAATGTTCGGCGGTGATGCTGCGCTGCTGGTGCTGATTGAGATTGAGGAGTGGCAACCGCCTGAGTTGCCCTGACAGGGCCGGTGTCATCGGCCCCTCGTCGTCAGATGGCTTTCGCCAGCTTCTTCGGACTGACCTGCCACAGCAGTTTACCGGCACTCTCTGCCGGATCGAACTCGACGCAGGCAATGGCGGAAGTGGCAAACATCGGTGGGGTTTCCTGCGGGCAGAGTTCGGAAACCAGATAGCCCACCAGGGGCAGATGGGAGATGACCAGCGCCGATTTCACCCCTTCGTTTGCCAGCGCCTGCAGATAGCAGCCGACCAGGCCCGGATCGCCACCCGGCGTTAACTCCGGTAACACGTCCTGGCCTTCCGGCAGGGGATAGGCTTCACGCACGGTAGCGAGCGTCTGCTGCGCGCGTAGATAGGGACTGACCAGGACACGCTCGATGTCCGGCGTCTGGCTGTTAAGCCAGTGGGCCATCTGACGCGATTCATCACAGCCACATAAGGTTAAAGGCCTGACTGAATCACTTGCTGCTTCCAGAGCCGCATCGCCGTGACGCATGATAAAAACTTGCATAAAGCACCGCTGTTGTTTGTCGATATCGCCCGACGCGACGCGTCAGACTCTTCACTCTGCGAATGAACGCTGTGTTTTACCCTAATGGCTTCAGTATAGTCAACCGGTTGTTTATTAAATAAGCACTTCTCAGATTCATGCTGCGCCGCACACGCGGGCGGCGCTTTTCTAACCCGCTGAATCGGAGCCGTTATTCCATTTCACAGAGAAATGTAAAATTTCGTCTGTTCCGCAGCCGCCTGAATCAGCGCCTCACAGGGGGCAAATCGCTCACCGTGCTGCTGCGCGAGACGGTTCAGCCGGCTGACCATTTCCGCCGCACCCAGTTTATCCATGTAGTGGAACGGCCCGCCCAGGAAAGGCGGAAAGCCGATGCCAAACACCGCCCCCACATCGCCGTCCCGGGCGCTGCGAATCACCTGCTCATCGAGACAACGGGCGGCTTCATTCAGCATCATCATCACACAGCGTTCTGCAATCTGTGCCCCACTCTGCCTGGCCTGCGGCGTGACCTTCAGCAGGCTGTAAAGCGAGGCGTCCGGTTTTTTACGCTGCCAGCGCGGCAGGTCATAACGATAGAAACCCTGGCCATTTTTACGGCCCTTACGGCCATCCCTGATCACCGCATCAAACGCGGCGGGTGCGGCAAAGCGTTCACCATAGGCCTGATGCAGGATGGGGCTGATTTTACTGCCGACATCAATGCCCACCTCATCGAGCAGCTGAAGCGGACCAACCGGAAAACCAAACTTCACCAGCGCCCGGTCGATGTGCTCAATCGGCTCCTCCTCCAGCAGACAGCGCATCGCTTCATTTATATAGGGGGTCAGGATGCGGTTGACATAGAAACCCGGCTTGTCTGCAACGACGATCGGCGTCTTGCCCTGACTGCGCGCCAGTGCCACAACCGTAACCAGCGTCGTGGCCGAAGTATTCAGATGCGGGATCACCTCCACCAGCGGCATTTTTTCCACCGGACTGAAATAGTGCAGCCCGATGACATTCTCAGGACGCTGCGCCCCGGCGGCGATATCCGCAATCGGCAGTGATGAGGTGTTGGAAGCAAACAGGGTATGCGGCTGACAGTGTGCCTCGACGTCGTGCACCATCTGCTGCTTCAGGGCAAGATCTTCGAACACCGCTTCGATCACCACGTCGCGCTGCGAGAATCCCTGATAATCGATGCCACCTGTGATGTGCGCCATCTGCTGCTGGCGCGCTGCCGGGGTCAGCTGACGACGACGGACCTTTTTGCTGAGCAGATCCCAGCTGGTTTTCAGTGCATGGCTGACGCCTTCCAGGCTGATATCTTTGATGCGCACCGGCAACCCGGCGTTGATCGCGGTGACGCTGGCAATGCCGCCGCCCATCAGCCCGCCGCCCAGCACCGCAACACGCTTCACGGTCGCGGGTTCAGCTTCACCGCCCCGCTCCTTTTTCATCGCCGTGGTGGCAAAGAAGAGTCCGCGCAGCGCAACGGACTCCGGCGTCATCGCCAGTTCGCCAAAGGCGCGCGCCTCCGCATCATGGCCGGCGCGGCTGCCCTGCTCCAGCCCGATGCGCACCACCTCAATCAGCCGTCTGGCGGCCGGATAGTTATCCTGCGTTTTCGCCGCGGTCTGGCGTTTCGCCAGCGCAAACAGCGCCTGGCGGGCGACCGGACCATGCAGCAGCCGATCGCGCAGCGGCAGGACGCGTCCGCTGACTTTGCCCTTTTTCACCCGCGCAATTGCGGTCTCCAGCAGGATCGGGCGGGGAACCGCATCATCGACGACACCGAGCTTTCGCGCCTGCTTCGCGCGCAGACTTTTGCCGGTCAGCATCAGCGGCAGCGCCTGCTGAACGCCGATTAAACGCGGCAGCCGCTGCGTCCCGCCAGAGCCAGGCAGCAGGCCGAGCTGTATCTCCGGCAAGCCGAGGCGGGTTTTATCATCCAGCGAGCAGATGCGCGCATCACAGGCCAGCGCCAGTTCCAGTCCACCGCCCAGGCAGGCCCCGTGAATGGCCGCCACCACCGGAAAAGGCAACGCGTCGATCATCGCCATCACTTCCTGGCCCTGCTTCGCCAGCGCTTCAGCTTCCTGCGCACTCTGGCAGCGGTCAATCATGCTGATGTCCGCGCCCGCGATAAAATTGTCCGTTTTGCCGGAGATCAGGACCAGTCCCGCCAGCTGCGGATCGCGTCGCGCTTCCGCAATGATGGCGGCAATCTGGCCAGCAAATTCCGCTTTCAGGGTGTTCATCTTCTCGCCAGGGACATCAATCGTGATAATGCCGACGTGATCCTGTCGCATCGTCAGCTGAAAGGCATTCTGCTCCATTATTCGGCCTCCAGAACCATTGCCGCACCCAGACCACCCGCCGCGCAGGCGGTGACCAGTCCCAGCCCGCCACCACGGCGGCGCAGTTCATTAAGCGTCTGGGTAATCATACGCGCGCCCGTGGCGGCAAAAGGATGGCCATAGGCGATGGAACCGCCCAGCACGTTAAAACGCTCTTCGTTGACCTCGCCCAGCGCATGCGGCCGGTTCAGCACCTCACGGGCGAAACGCTCGTCACGAAACAGCTGCAGATTGCTCAGCGTCTGGGCCGCGAACGCCTCATGCATATCTATCAGCGTCAGATCGGCCAGGCTTACCCCGGCACGATCCAGCGCCAGCGGCGAAGCATAGGCTGGCCCCAGCAGCATGTCCTGCTGGACATCAATGGCGGTAAACGCGTAGCTGCGCAGGTAGCCCAGCGGCGTGACGCCCAGTTCCCTGGCGCGCCCTTCCCGCATCAGAATGAGGGCTGCCGCGCCATCCGTCAGCGGCGTGCTGTTGGCGGCGGTAACGCTGCCGTGCTGGCGGTCAAAGGCGGGACGCAGTCGGGCGTAATCCTCTGCTTTAGCGTTCATCCGCACGTTATTGTCCTGATCGATTGCGGTTTTCCACGGCGGTACAAAGGCTGCCATGACTTCCTGATTCAGTACCCCGGATTGCCAGGCTCTGGCGGCATGCTGATGGGAGCGGAGCGCCAGCGCATCCTGAGCCTCACGGGCGATACCGTAGCTTTTCGCCATCTGCTCGGCCGTGTCCCCCATCCGCAGGCCGGTCGAGTACTCCGCCACCGCAGGCGGCACCGGCAGCAGGTCGCGCGGACGCAGCCGTTTAAGGATATGCAGTTTCTGCCCCAGGCTGCGGGCCTTGTTGAGATCCACCAGCGCGCGGGCCAGCGTTTTAGTGACCCCAATCGGCAACACTGACGAGGAGTCTGCCCCGCCGGCAATAGCGGCAGAAACCGTACCCGCCATCAGGCTCTCTGCCACATTCGCCACCGCCTGAAAACTGGTGGCGCAGGCACGGCTGACGCTGTAGGCGTCGGTATTCACATTCAGCCCGCTGCTTAAGACAATTTCACGCGCAATGTTTGGCGCTTCCGGCATCTGTACCACCTGACCAAATACCAGCAGCTCAATCACGTCTGCCGGTAACTCACTGCGCACCATTAATTCGCTGACCACCATCCGTCCCAGCTCGATGGCGGGAATGCCATGAAAGCCGGTCGCCTGGCGTAAGAAAGGGGTTCGTAACCCGTGGGTAATTGCGATGCGTTCGCCATCACGCGTCAGCAGCGGCTGCGCTTTGCTCATTGTTCTCACCTGTAGCCGGGACTGTGGCATCATTGCCTGAAGAGGTCTGACCTGATCAGTGTTAACCACAAGCGGGTGAGCCGCCAATAGCAGAAAGGAAAAAGTGCGAAGGGAAACACGAAATTGAAAAACGCCGCGCTGAGGCGGCGTAAAAGGCGTTATCGCAGGCCGAGCTGGAAAATCAGGGTTTCAGCCTGGCAGCTGAAGGTGAAATCGATATCCAGCTGCACGCCCTGATCGACATCGCTGAACCGGACGTCAATCACACAGGGTTCCGATTCCACCTGACGGGCACGCTCAGTCAGCCGGGCGGCTTTGGCTTCCGCATCCTGTCGCTGCGGGAACCACTCTGACCAGCTGGCGGTGCAGTCGGTATTATCCATTACGGTGCCGACATCAACGCAGCAGCAGGCAGCGGTTTCGGTCGCACTGCATTTTTTAATGGCATCAGTCATCTTTATCTCCTGCCCCGGCTTCGGGTGAGTTAAGCGATTTTATGGCCGGAATTTTACCCGCTTGCGATAAGATGCGCCACGCGACTGTGGCTAAGTGACGAATATCACAATAAAAATTGATCCAGAACAAACTGGAATCGGTATGCTGTCTTCATCAGGGTGCTTTTTGTTATGCAGATCGAATTTTAAGCGATCAACTCTGAAATATTTTAAAAACAATATTGCAACTTGCACACAGGTCGGACCTATACTCTCCGCACTGGTCTGATATGTGCGTTTACCGTCAGTCCCTACAATCCGCCGTCCTTTGTTACGCGACGTTATAGCGTTAAATAATAATTCACATGAGGTTGTGGTCATGAACCATAAGAACCTGTTCGCAAAGTCAGCCGTGGCGGCTGCAGTGGCGCTTGTCTCTTCACACGTTTACGCAGCTGGGTTTCAGTTAAATGAGTTCTCTACGATTGGTTTAGGTCGCGCCTACTCAGGCGAAGGGGCAATGGGCGATACGGCGGCATCCGCCAGCCGTAACCCGGCAACGATGGCGTTAATGGATCGCCCGGAGTTTTCCATCGGGGCGGTTTATATTGACCCGGATGTGGATATCACGGGCCGTAGTCCGACGGGTCGCAGCCTGGATGCCAGCAACATCGCCCCGAACCAGTGGATACCTAATATTCATTACGTTCAGCCCATCAACGATCAGTGGTGGATTGGCGCATCGGCAACCTCTAACTATGGCTTAGCAACAGAGTTTAATAATGGTTACACCGCTGGCGGCTACGGCGGTAAAACGGACCTGATGACCGGCAACTTAAACCTCAGCACCGCTTACCGGTTCAATGAGCACTTCAGCGTGGGCGTCGGTTTTGATGCGGTTTATGCCAAAGCGAAAATTGAACGCTATGCCGGTGAATCAGGCGCGAGACTGGGCGTGCCGGCTGATACGCAGGTTGCCCATCTTAAAGGCGACGAGTGGGGCTACGGCTGGAATGCCGGTATCCTGTATGAAGTGGATGAAAATAACCGCTTCGGCTTCAGCTATCGTTCAGAGGTGAAGATCGACTTTGATGGCGATTACAAAAGTAATCTGCCCTCCCGTCTGAATGCGGTCAACAACCCGGAAGTGTCAGGCGTGCCTTTTGGTACCAACGGCACGACCGTTCCGGGCGCGTTAACCCTGAATCTGCCGGAGATGTGGGAAGTGTCGGGCTGGCATAAAGTGGCTCCGCAGTGGGCGGTTCACTACAGCATGGCGTACACCAGCTGGAGTCAGTTCCAGGAGCTGAAAGCCACCGGTTCTCAGGGCCAGACGCTGTTCTATAAAGATGAAAGCTTCCACGATGCCTACCGTATCGCGCTGGGCACCACCTATTTCTACGACAGCAACTGGACGTTCCGCACCGGTATCGCGTTTGATGACAGCCCGGTCCCAGCCGATAAACGCTCTATCTCCATCCCGGATCAGGATCGTTTATGGCTGAGTGCGGGTACGTCGTACGCCTTCAACGATAACGCCTCGGTCGATCTGGGTATCTCCTATATGCACGGACAGAAAGTGACGGTGAAAGAAGGTCCTTATACCTTTAACTCAGAAGGCAAGGCCTGGCTTTACGGCGCGAACTTTAACTACAAGTTCTGACCGGATAGCACAATTAAAAAGGGCGACTCAACTGAGTCGCCCTTTTTTGTCGCCCTGAATCGCATGCTGGCTCAGGGAGCCTGCGTCCTGCGTTTACTGCGCGTCGATATCCTTCAGGTCATCCTGAATCGCAGCGGCGTTTGGATTCTCTTCCGGCTTGAGTTTGCCGCCACGCGCCAGGAAGTCGTGACGCTGGAAGTAGGCATTACGGATAAAGGCGTACGGATCGCTCTGCTGCTTCAGGATCGCATCGGAATCCAGCAGTTGCGCGCGGGTCTCAATCCCCTCCAGCGTCCACTTACCAATCGACATCGGCCAGGTCAGCCAGCCGAGGATCGGATAGAGGGTATCAACGTAGTCACCACCATCCTGCCGTATAGTGAAGCTGCCGTAAGCCGGCAGCTCAACGTAAGGACCATAGCCGACACCATAGTGGCCCAGCGTGGTGCCGAAACGGTGCGGCTGTTCACGCGCCAGTTCCGGATTGGCTTTACCGGCGACGTCAATGAAACCACCCAGACCCAGCACACTGTTCAGGAAGAAACGGGTGAAGTGGATACCCGCATCGCGTCCGTCACCGACCAGAATGGCGTTAACCATGCTGGCGGGCTCTTCCAGGTTGCCGAGGAAATTGCTCAGGCCGGTTCGTGCAGGCACCGGCACGTAGTCGCGCCAGGCGACAGCGACCGGACGCAGCACGTAGGGATCTAGCACATTGTAGTTAAAGTTAAACATCGTGCGGTTAAAGCCTTCGAACGGATCGCTGCGCTGCGCAGGATCGCTATTTGCCGGCTTTGAACTGGCACAACCTACCAGAAGGACGCTGGCCACAGCCAGGCTGGTCAGGCGATAATTCATTCCAATCTCCCTGTGCGGATGAAAAAGGGCTACCCATCGTTCAGGCACAGCCCGGCGTCGAATCGGCTTACCCGATGAGCATAGCTGACTTTATGCCAGAGGCAGCAGGCAATGGCACGCAGCGACCTGAACAGGATCGTTGATGACGTTCAGGGAAGCTGCTGATTAATCTCTACCGCGATCGGCTGATGACCATCCCAGGGCGTCACGGCGCTCTCACCCAGCCAGTCACCCGGCTGCGGGGTGGCGCTGCCGTCGCGGGAGATACGCACCCGAACCGCGACCTGATGCTGCGCCGACAGCAGGCGATCCGGCATCATGGCATTGCTGTCATCCAGCGTCAGCGACAGCGGGAAGTGGCTCAGCGGCATGCGCTTCACCGCCACCGGCACCGGTGACGTCCCGTCAGAAACCGAAATATACAACACTCCGTCCTGCGGTAACATTTTTTCTGCCTGCGGGGTCAGCCGCACGGTCAGCGCCAGCTGACGGCTCTGCTCTCCGGCATCACTTCTCGCCTGCTCAATGCTGCGGGCGATCATCGCGCGTCGTGTGTCACCGGCAGGCAGCACGTTCAGCAGGGCCTGCCAGGCCTCAATCGCCTGATCGTACTGCTGCTGGCCGTAGGCGTTAAATGCCAGCAGACCAAGCGTACGCGGGTTTTGCGGCTCCGCTTTCAGCAGGGCGCGCAGCAGCAGTGACGCCTGACGGTTATCCTGCGGATCGGGAGAGCGCGTCAGCACCTCTGCATAATCCTGCTTCAGCGTCATATCGTTGGGTGAGAGCTGTAACGCATGCTCAAACGCCTGACTGGCGATATCAGCCTGATTCAGCACCATGCCAAGCCGCCCCAGCATGGTCCAGTCGGCCAGATTATCCGGTTCCGTTTGCAGGGCGGTACGTAATCCGAGCTCTAAACGTGCCAGCTCCTCCATGCTGAGCGGTCTGGCGCCGGGGTCCATCAGCCGCGCACGCAGCGCAGGGTACGCCTGCTGCACCTGCATCCAGCCGGTGTACTGTGTCAGGCCGCCGGTTTTCAGATAGGTTCCCAGCGACACCCCAATCAGCACGAGCAGGCCCGGCAGCAAAATCCAGCGGCTGCTGCTGTGGGAAGGGAGGCTCTGCGCCGGCGGAATATCGGCCAGCAGCGTCTGCTGTAACTCGCGCTCCATTACTGAGCGCTCAGCAACAACGCCCTGCTCTTCATCCTGCGCCAGCTCATCGATCCGCTGATGGTAAAAGCGCTGATTAAGGCGATCGCGGTCGCCCGGGCTGGCCTGACGCTGCCGCCAGCCCGCGGCCAGGAACAGCGTGCAGGCCGCCAGCAGTAACAGAAAAAGGGTAATCCAGAATGCACTCATGACGGCTTCCTGTCTGACTTCAGTAAGGCATCGAGACGCTGTTGCTCAGCGTCATCCAGCGCACTGTGGGTGTGACGCCGACGGCTGCGCAGAATAATCACCGCGCCACCCAGCAGCACAAACAGCGCCGGGCCAGCCCACAGGATCAGCGTTGACGGGGTCAGTGGTGGCGAATAAGAGACGAAGTTGCCGTAGCGCGCCACCATGTAATCAATGATCTGCTGGCGGCTCTGCCCCTGCTTCATCAGCTCATAAACTTTCAGCCGCATGTCGGCGGCAATCATGGCATTCGAGTCGGCGATGCTGTTGTTCTGACATTTCGGACAGCGCAGTGATGCGGTGAGGTCACGGTATTGCGCCTCCTGAGCCGGAGAGTCAAATTGCAGTGTGTCGATGGTCGCCCACAGATTGATGCTGAACAGCAGGCCACAGATCAGTAACAGCGATCTCATGATCCCGCCTCCGCACTGTATTTCATCCACAACGGTTTCACTTCCTGCTCCCAGACGCGCGCGTTGAGATCGCCGGCGTGGCGATAGCGGATAATCCCTTTACCGTCGATCAGAAAGGTTTCCGGTGCGCCATAAACGCCGAGGTCGAGTCCCAGCATGCCGCTGCCATCGTAAAGACTCAGGGCGTAGGGGTTACCCAGCGTGTTCAGCCAGTTAACCGCCTTATGGCGATCGTCTTTATAGTTCAGGCCGACCACCCGAACGCCCTGCTCCGCCAGCGTATTCAGATAGTGATGTTCGGCGCGGCAGGTCGGACACCAGGTTGCCCAGACGTTCAGCAGTATCGGCCTGCCATCGGTCAGCACGCGCTGGTCGTAGGTTTTGCCGGGCTGGTCGAGCGCTTCCAGCCGGAACAGCGGCACCGGTTTACCGATCAGCGCCGATTCAAGACGGGTCGGATCGTCGCCATCCGCATTGCGGGTCAGCTGCCACAGCAGCGCCGCTGCCAGCAGCAGAAACAGCACCAGCGGGATAAACAGGATTTTCTTGTTCATGCGCGCTCCTCACGTGCGGCTTTTTTGCGCGAGCGATAGCGGGGATCCCACAGGCAGAACAGGCCCCCCAGCGCCATCAGTACGCCGCCAGCCCAGATCCAGCGGACAAAGGGTTTGTAGTAGATACGCACCGCCCAGCCGCCATCCTCCAGCTCCTCGCCCAGCGCTGCATAGAGATCGCGGCTGAAACCCCCATCAATCGCCGCTTCGGTCATCATGGTTCGGGCCGCGGTATAGAAGCGCTTTTCCGCCTGCAGCGTCGCTTCCGGTTTTCCGTTGCGCGTGACATCGATAATCCCTATGCCGCCGCTGTAGTTAGGCCCCTGCAGGTTCTGCACGCCGCGGAAGACAAAGTGATAGTGATGGATGTCCACGCTATCCCCCGCCCGCATCCGCACGTCGCGCTCCACGCTGTACTGCGTGCTGAAGGCGATACCGATCACCGTGACCCCGACGCCAAGGTGGCCCAGCACCATGCCCCAGTGGCTGCGGGAGAGGTGACGCAGCCCGGTCAGAAACGGATGGCGATGCGTGGCGCGTTCGTGCAGTTCCAGCAGCGTCAGCACAATGATCCAGAGGGACATCAGTAAGCCCACCACGGTCATCGCCGCAATGCGATCCTGCAGCCACCAGGGAATCATCATCGAACAGGCCAGGGTAACGAGCAGCGCCAGCGCCAGCCGTTTGGCCAGTTTCTGCGGTTCATCGCGCCGCCAGCGTACCAGCGGCCCGATCCCCATCAGCAGCGCAAACGGTGCCATCAGCCAGCTGAACATCGTATTGAAGAACGGCTCACCCACCGAAATGCTGCCCAGTCCCAGCTGCTTGTGCACCAGCGGCAACAGCGTGCCGAGCAGTACCACCAGCATGGCCGCAATCAGCAGCACATTGTTGCCCAGCAGAAAGGATTCCCGTGACCAGGTTTCGTTCTGTACCCGGCTCCGCACCTGCCCCCCTTTGATCGCATAGAGCAGCAGCGAACTGCCGATGACAATCACCAGAAACGCGAGGATAAACATGCCGCGCGCCGGATCGGAAGCGAACGAGTGGACCGACACCAGCACGCCGGAGCGCACCAGGAACGTGCCGAGCAGGCTGAGCGAAAAGGCGGTGATCGCCAGCAGCACGGTCCAGGCCTTAAAGGTGCCACGCTTTTCGGTGACAGCCAGCGAGTGGATCAGCGCCGTGCCCGCCAGCCACGGCATGAACGAGGCGTTCTCTACCGGATCCCAGAACCACCAGCCGCCCCAGCCCAGTTCGTAATAGGCCCAGGCCGAGCCCAGCACAATGCCGATAGTCAGGAAGACCCAGGCCGCGGTGGTCCAGGGACGCGACCAGCGCGCCCACGCGGTATCGAGCCGTCCGGCCATCAGCGAAGCGATGGCAAACGCAAAGGCCACCGAGAATCCGACATAACCCATGTAGAGCAGCGGCGGATGGAAGATCAGGCCGATATCCTGCAGCATCGGGTTCAGGTCGTGCCCGTCTACAGGGAAGTCGGGCAGCGTGCGGGCAAACGGATTCGACGTCAGCAGGATAAACAGCAGGAAGCCAAGATTGATCATCCCCATGACCGCCAGTACGCGCGCCAGCGCGTCCTGTGGCATACCGCGACTGAAGATCGCCACGGCCAAGGTCCAGGTGCTGAGCAGCAACACCCACAGCAGCAGCGATCCCTCATGCGCGCCCCAGGTGGCGGCAATGCGGTAGTAGACCGGCAGCAGGCTGTTGGAGTTGGTGACAACATAGGCCACGGTAAAATCGTTGCAGATAAAAGCCCAGACCAGCAGCATAAAGGCTGCAGCGATGCAGACAAACAGCCCACAGGCCAGCGGGCGCGCCATCGCCATCAGCCGCGCATCCTGACGAATTGCGCCCCAGAGCGGATAGCTGCTGAGCAGCAGCGCCAGCCCCAGCGCCAGACAAAGCAGAAAAGTCCCGGTTTCCGGCATCATGATGATTTATTTCCCGCCTGATACTGTGACTGCGGGCCGTTGTGATTGCTCTTCATCGCGTCTTCTATCTCCGGCGGCGTATATTTCTCATCGTGTTTGGCCAGCACTTCTCTGGCAACGATCTGGTTACCGTCCGCCAGCACGCCCTGCGCCACAACGCCCTGCCCTTCTCGGAACAGATCCGGCAGGATGCCTTCAAAACTGACGCTGACGACGCCGCGCGCATCATAAAGTTTGAACGTTACCGCCAGGCTGTTCGGGTCCCGATGCACGCTGCCGGGCATCACCATGCCACCGACGCGCAGCCGCTGGCCCGCCTCCGGCTTCTCATGCGCCTCGCCTTTGCCATAGAGGATTTCACCCGGGGTATAAAACAGATCGATGTTTGAGCGCAGCGCATACATCACCAGCGCGGTGGCCAGGCCCAGGCCAAGCAGAATCGCAACGGCCGCACAGAGGCGATTGCGTCGACGGCTATTCACACACTCTCTCCTGCCGCTTCAGCCGCGGCTTTTCTGGATTTAGCTGCCTGGATGCGACGTTCACGCGCATCACGCTGGCGGATCTCCGCCAGCAGGCGGCGGCGCAGTAACAGGGTATGCAGCGTCAGTCCCGCCAGCGGAAGCAGCGTGCAGGCCACCGCCAGCCAGACGTAAAAGGCGTAGCCGCCCATGGCAAAAAAGGCGTGCCAGGAGGAAAAGGCCGGCGTCATTTCTGCTCTCCCCGTTTTGCGACGTCAAGAGCCCAGGGGCGATGGCGTTCCGTTAACAGAATCAGGTTGCGCAGCCGCATCAGCGTCAGCGTGATAAACAGCAGCAGATAACCGAGGATGGCCCAGCGCAGCGGCGTTCGCATCACCGGCGCAATCGCCTGCTGAAGGATGCCGGACGAGCCCTGATGCAGGGTATTCCACCACTGCACCGAGAAGTGGATGATGGGCAGGTTGACCACGCCGACCAGAATCAGGACGCCGGCGGCCCGGCCTGCGGTGCGGCGGTCATCGAACGCGTGCCAGAGTGCAATCACGCCCATATAGAGGAAAAGTAACACCAGCTCCGAGGTGAGGCGTGCATCCCAGATCCACCAGGTTCCCCACATCGGTTTGCCCCACGCGGAACCGGTGACCAGCGCAATAAAGGTAAAGACCGCGCCTACGGGTGCCATGGCGGCGGAAACCAGATCGGCCATTTTCATCTGCCACACCAGACCGGTAAACGCCGCGACGGCCATGGCGGCATAGATGCCCATCGACCACATGGCAGCGGGCACATGGATATACATGATGCGAAAACTGTCGCCCTGCTGATAGTCAGCGGGAGCAAATCCAAATCCCCAGATCCAGCCCAGCAGTAATGTCGCCACGCCGGCTATCGCAAACCAGGGCACCAGGCGCCCCGAAAGCTGATAGAGCCGTTCGGGCCGGGCCAGCTGATGTAACGCTTTCCACATATCAAATGCTCACATTAACGATAAAAAAGGCCGCGTCTTTTTATGCGCGGTTACTGCAACGTAATCCGTAACGCCGCCGCCGTGGCAAACGGCGAGAGCGTGGCGCTGCCTGCCAGCATCGCGCCAAGAATCGCCAGATAGCCACCCATCGGCAGGCCCTGACTGGCGGCTTCCATCGCGGCACTGGCAAAGATCAACACCGGAATCGCCAGCGGCAACACCAGCAGGCTGAGCAATACCCCACCCCGGCGTAATCCCACCGTCAGCCCGACGCCGATGGCACCGAGAAAACTCAGGGTGGGCGTGCCGAGCAGCAGCGTCAGGGCCATCGCCCGCCAGCTATTGAAATCCAGCGACAGCAGCAGCGCCGCCAGCGGCGACAGGATAATCAGCGGCAGACCGGTGATCAGCCAGTGCGCCACGACTTTGCCGATGACCGTCACCGGCAGCGGCGAAGGCAACAGCAGAAGCTGCTCCAGCGAACCGTCGCTGAAATCGTCGCGAAACAGGCGCTCCAGCGCCAGCAGTGACGCCAGCAGCGCGGCCACCCAGGCGACACCCGGCGCAATGCGCGCCAGCTGCTGCGGATCAGGTCCGATGCCCAGCGGAAACAGGGTAATCACAATCAGGAAAAACCACAGCGGATTGACCACATCAGCACCGCCGCGAAAGGCGATACGCAATTCACGCTGAATCAGGCGAAACAGCATCAGCTTGCCTCCGCATCGCCGAGGCGAATTTTACGCACCCGCGCGGCCGTAGCGGGTAGATCCTGGTGGGTTGTCAGGATCACGGCGCCCCCGTTATCGGCATGGGCGGCAAATCTGGCCATTAATTTTTCAACCCCCGCTTTGTCGATGGCGGTCAGCGGCTCATCCAGGATCCAGACGCGGGCCTGGCTGAGCCAGAGGCGCGCCAGCGCGACGCGACGCTGCTGACCCGCCGACAACCGGCTTACCGGCACCTCTTCGTCACCCGTGAGGTCGACACTGTCAAGCGCAGCAAAGATCTGCGCGTCACTGCTGTCAGGATGGTAGAACCGCAGATTTTCCAGCGGCGTGAGGACGCCTTTGACGCCGGGATGATGGCCCAGATAAAGCATTGCCTGATGCCAGGCGTCGCGCTGCCGCAGGATCGGCTGCTGCTGCCAGCGTATCTCACCCTGCTCAGGACGGCTCAGCCCTGCCAGCAGTCGCAGTAGCGAGGTTTTACCGGCACCGTTGGGGCCTTCAATCTGCACAATGTCACCGGCAGAGACGCGAAATGAGAGCTGCTGAAACAGCGCGCGTTCATCGTATGCACAAGTGAGCGTAATGATTTCCAACATCGAGGGGGGAATCGCACCAGCTAAAAGTGGCCGGGATATTACCACAATGTTGCTAAGGGCCGAAGTCTGAGCCGCTGCTCAGGCGCGCTGTCAGGGGTTTATTCGTGCGGTCTGGCGCTGAGTCTGAATAAAAATGCAGGTATGAAAAAGCTTGTTACGCTTATTCGCATCGCTCGTTACATAATTGGCAAATAAAAAACAGCTACGCTTATTACGCCACAGCACTATCACCAGGAGAAAATATGAAGCCTTCATCAGGTAATGAACAGGGTCCTAACGACGTCGATAGCGAAGAGAAGGACAAGGGCACTGACATCGAAGTCGATGAGGAGGCATTACCCTCCCGCGCCGCAGCGATCCATGAAGAGATCCGTCAGGATGGGGAGAAAGAGCTGGAGCGTGACGGGATGGCCCTGCTCTGGTCAGCCATTGCCGCAGGCCTCTCCATGAGTGCCTCACTGATGGCGAAGGGGATATTCAAGGTCCACCTTGATGGCGTGCCGGGTGCATTTCTGCTGGAAAATCTCGGCTACACCTTTGGCTTTGTCATCGTCATTATGGCGCGCCAGCAGTTATTTACCGAAAACACCGTCACGGCAGTGCTGCCGGTCATGCACAAACCGACCTGGGGT
The DNA here is from genome assembly GCF_026104315.1 of Pantoea anthophila. NCBI lineage: Bacteria > Pseudomonadati > Pseudomonadota > Gammaproteobacteria > Enterobacterales > Erwiniaceae > Pantoea > Pantoea anthophila. The sequence continues at coordinate 1,165,974 of NZ_CP110473.1, read as the reverse complement.
AATGGCGGTCTGCTGTTACGGTTATGGGGTATTGTCCTGCTGGGTAACCTGATCGGTACGGCACTGGGTGCGCTGGCCTTCAACGAGATGCCCATTTTTGACGAGGCGACCCGCCAGGCCTTTACCGACATCAGCATGAAAGTGATGGAGAACTCGCCCGGCTCAATGTTTGCCAACGCCGTCATTTCCGGCTGGATTATCGCCACCATGGTCTGGATGTTCCCCTCTGCGGGCGGGGCCAAACTGGTGGTCATTGTCATGATGACCTGGCTGGTTGCGCTGGGCGATCTGGCGCATATCGTGGTGGGATCGGTGGAGGTGCTCTATCTGGTCTTCAATGGCAGCATCAGCTGGCATGAGTTCCTCTGGCCGTTTGCCCTGCCTACTCTGCTCGGCAACATCACCGGCGGCACCCTGATTTTTGCGCTGATCAGTCACGCACAGATCCGTAATGACATGAGTGAAGCGGCGGTCGCCAAAGCGAAGGCGGAAAAGCGCAGGCAGGAGAAGCGTCGTGAGCGTGAAGAGCGGGGAGAAAAAGAGGAAGGTGCTGAATAACTGTCGTCAGGTAAAAAAGTGCAGCGCAGAAGGATTTGCGCTGCACGTGTTATCTGGCCCCTGCATGAAAAAAGTGGTCTCAAAAGAGAGGCTGAACAGCGACATTGCTGACGTAATGAGCAAACGCGCGGCGACCTGATGAATCTCATCGCCTGTTTCGCTATACTGCGTGCCGCTGTCCCCTTAGTTAAATGGATATAACGAGCCCCTCCTAAGGGCTAGTTGCAGGTTCGATTCCTGCAGGGGACAATATCTGCCCTCCCTTTTACACCTGCCCGCATTACAACACCTGCTTTTTACCGGCGCGATAAATCCTCACTGGTTAACCTGATCAGAGTGCTGTCCATGACGTTTCGTCACGCAACGAGTCTGACCCGGTAATACGATTTCCGGAATGTCTTTCGGGCAGGCATTGAGCAAAGTCTGCAGAACATTCATCCGCGCTGACTGCATCGCGGTCGCCATGCTTATAGCGGACTTAATCACACCGCACTTTCGCGTCTGCGACTACTCTGCGGCATTCTGTTTTATTTCAGCATAGCTGGCTGTTAACTGTTTCAGATGCATCTCCAGCTGTGCGCGGGCTGCGGCAGGCAAAGGCGCACCAGCCGGTTGTTGAGACAGTACGCGCAGTTGTTCTTCAGCGGGTATCGATTTGTGAAATGAGTGCATCGCATTAAAAACAATGGATTTCAGCTCACTCACCGTGATGTATTTGCCTTTCTGCTGATCCAGCCCGTTCAGCCTGTTGCTCAGATTTTTTAGCGTTGTCATTCCCTGATCCCAGCCATTGCGCTGCTCTGACGACAACACGGCCGCATTAAGGTTTTGCTGCCACTGATCTGCCAGGGAATTGCCCTGCTCCGGCCACAGCGCCTGAGCCTGCTCTGTGAGTGTCCGGCTGTAGGCGATACTCCAGTCAGGAGGCAATCTGTCCAGTCGGGCAATCTGCTGCTCCGTTTGTGTAATGAGAGACTGGGGTAGCGGCGGTTGCCGACGTAACCGATCCAGATCTTCCGGCGCAAGCGGTGAAGGTAGCGGTGCCAGCGATGCGGCAAACCGGACCTTCAGGGGTTCGGACCGGTTCAGAGAATGCCATGCCCACCCTGCCACCATGCATATCATCAGCATGGCGCACATCCCGGCAGCAAAGAATGTCCATCTGTTAACCGGGACGGGCGCAGCGGCCAGCACGTCCACGTTCGGCTGCGGTTCCGATTGCGCGACATATATCCACTTCACTGCCCTGCCCTGAGCATCATCAGACCGGCAACCGGCAGGCTCCTTTGAGGCGGCTGTCGCCTCCTTCATCACGGTGGCAGGCAATACGGTATCTGGCTGAGTGTCCGGCGCAGTGCAGGCCGTGCCATCACTATTTTCCAGCCGGACAGCACTCATGTGAATCTGAGTACGCAACGTATCGAGCTGGCTCAGATGCTTAAGCTCCAGACGCTGCAGTACCTCTCCCAGTCCGGTAAGCAGTTGCTCCGCCCGATAGAGCTGGCTGAGGTCGCTGTAATTTAACGGGAGCGAGCGCATTCGTTGCTGCAAACGGTGACTCAGACTGCTGAGGATTTCCATACGGGCATGGACTGGCTGAGGCCACAGCGCCCCCCACTGATGTCTGACCAGGGCCTCGATTATCGTCAGCCCTTCATTGAGCCCGAATAAGCCAGCCAGTTGCGCACGCGCCAGCGTATACCAGGCTGCCGTTTGCAATTCCACGCCGTTCTGCTCAAACAGTGAAAGGCAGAGCTTTTCAACATACTGCCAGTTCACATCCGGGCGCGCCGGATGTGTCAGCTTACCGAGTTCATCGCGCAGGGCGCTGTAATCCGGCAGCGTGCGCGGGTCACCGCCGGTTTTGATTTTTCGCGGGGAAGTGTCATTCATGACCAGTTGTCCATTGGGTAGATCTGAAGGGATGAAAGATGTTCGTTTAAATGGCAGGGAGGATTTCAGGCAATTAACAGGTTTAAAAATCACGCACTCTTTTACAGCCTCAGACGCTACTGCAGGAGCGCAATAATCAGGCTAAAAAATGTGCTCTCGTTAAACCCCTGCCCGGAACGGGAGAGATCACCAGACGGAGCAAAGGTCCAGTCGTTCACCGAAACTGACCGCATGAATAGTCGTCCCAATGGCGTCACCTGCACGCCATCCCGGAAGGTCACCTCCACGCATCCTGTTACGCCCTGACCGTACAGGAATACCGGCACAAAGTTTACAGACCGGTTGTCGATATGGAGGGCGATGCTGGCAATCTCAAACGCTCCGCTGTCGACCAGCAGGTCCGTGACGGACACGGACTGCGTTTCAACATGCAGGCCGGTATCTGTCAGCCATATATCCATCTGCTCCTGAAGCTGTGTCATTCGCAGGCGGAATGCCGCTATATCAGCCTGCGTTTTACAGGTAAATGAGACCGGGTCACGTTGCCTGTCCTGCAGTTTTTTGAGGAACTGTGTTTTTAGAGACATGGTGCTTTCTGGCCTCAGATCCGGGTTGTGGTGTCGAGATAGTGCTGTTGCTTCAGGTGCCTCAACAGCACCCGCCCCTCGGGCATAAACTCAGTGCCGTAGCGGACAAGTCCGACGCCTTTCAGCTCTGCATCAATGGCATAGCGCAGTTCGCCGGGCACGTGCTGCTCAAGCAGAACAACGTCTATCTTTTTCAGGCGGGGCTCATATCTGAGCAGCAGCGTCGAAAGCGTGCCCATCAGTTCATGAGCAGTACCTGGCATGCCCTGCAGGATTCGGGTCATATCCGGCAGGCCGTAGTCGGGCAGATGCGCCAGCGTACCGGCACGGCAGTTGAGGATACGCTGCATATTGTCCAGTACGGACAGAATCAGCTGGTTCTCCTCGCTGACCTGATGGAGATCGAGGCCGCCGGTGAAGTTGCCCGTCAGCATTTCATACAGTGAAGGCGTATTGTTTCCCTGTGGCATCAGTCATCCCTGAGCGGTTTCAGCGTCAGATGGTTGTTACCGGCTTCAAGAATGCGCGGCTTATCCGGGTCAAGATCTTCGCGCTCAATCACCAGCTTCCAGTTGTTGTTAACCCTGTCCGGGTGGCGGAAGAGCCCAGCCACCGCGACAAACTGTGCATCGGCCTCCATCGGCATATTCAGGTCCGCATCACCGCCCGGCTTCAAAACCACATCACGGCTCGCCAGCAGGTCAGCTTTCAGAATGGTTTCCCCCTCTTTCAGCAACTGCTGGTAGACCGTTTTGTCGAAAGTTTTGCGATCTCTCAGCTGCCAGACACGAATAATCACCGGCTCAGACAGCGAATTACTCTCGCTGGAGTCGGTGTTAAGTGCCTCACGGGCAGTGAAATCCAGGTGCAGCACCTTAATCTTTTTGTAGAACACCGCGTTAAATGCTGATTTGGTGCCATCGCTAATACCCTGCGTCACCCCGCAGCCCGCCAGACTGAATGTCAGCAGGGGTAACAGCCAGCGCGCGGTCTTAGTTAAACTTGTACGTAACACGTCGGTTTCCTTGTTGTGGTGTGGCGGGCTTCATGCCGGTGTAATAGCCCAGTTCTGTCGTAAAAGTCTGCGGGATATCGTCCGGGAGGGCTTCGTCTTCCGCGCCCAGCACGCCATTCATCCCCAGCCAGAAAGGCCCTTCGCCGAGCGGCGGCGCGGCCAGCAGTCGGGTTCGGGTGGTCAGGGTGATTTTTGCCTTAAAACGCCAGCCAAGGTAGACACGCAGCATCACCAGAAAGTCCTGATACAGCAGCCCGTCCGGTTTCCAGCCCTGCGACTCCTGTTCGTTTTCGGTGGACAGGGCAATCAGCAGCTGGCTGCTGGCATCCATCGCCTCGTCACCCAGCGGCGTGTTGCCATCCAGCAGAAAATCGTCGTCTCCGTAAAAACCTAATGGCTGACTGATTTCCACCGGACGCAGGCAATATGGGCTGACCCTGACGGTGGTATCCGGGGCAAGCAGCGTCACCAGCGCCTGTAATCCCTCCTGCGTTTTTCCCGGCTGGCGAAGTACACCAAGCAGCGCCAGAAAGCGCGACACCGGCGTGGCAATATGCTTTGCCGTCCCGGGAATACCCAGCCCCACCAGGCCAAGCAGCGACTGTGAAATCGCATCAGTACCGCCTGGCTCAAAGGTGGCCGGATACGAGTACTTACGCCAGATGCGATAAAATTGCGTCAGGATGCGGTGGCTGAAGATATCCAGAAAGCCCTGCAGCGCCTCATGCCCTTCCCGGCACTGGGCGATGTCATCAAGATAGGCGGTCGGCAGCGGCGAATCCACGCCATACATGCCCATAAACGTGGTGCGAATGAGCGGTGGTTTGCTGCCATTCTCTTCGTCATACCCGACGGCTTTGAGTTCGCCAGCCGGAAAGCCCATTCCGGGATGCGGCGCAAAACGCACCGGATCGTCAGAAGGATGGCTGGTTGAGCCTATCAGCGGCCTGCCCGGATTCTGCTTCTCCAGTAGCTGGCAGAAACGGTAAAAGTTTATCCGGTTAAGGTCAGCCTCCAGTCGTGGGGTCAGCCGGGAATACGGCGGTTGTGCTTCTCTTCCCATTTCAGACGCTCTCCGGTCGGTTGCAGGATGATAATCAGGCGGTTGAACAGATAGATATCGGTATACAGCGCGAAGAAGCGACTCAGCATCTCACCAAACAGGCAGATGTCACCGCGCCCGGCAAAGCCGTGGCTGTCGAGCGTCACGTCAATCTGCACGCCGCGCACCAGGTAGCCCTGTTCGAAGCGCTCCGTTTCGCTATGCTTCACGTCGATAATCGCCTCCAGACGACGGCGGTTCATCTCACTGTCCGTCCACTCATACAGCGCCAGGGTGCCGCGCAGCACGTCGGCATTATCCATCATCGACAGGAAGCCGCTGCCAAGGTGGCTAAGCACGCGCCAGTGGAAGCGATCCTGATCCGGTGGGTAACAGGGTAATGTCGGTGCACACAGGTTGCGGACGGCAATACTGGCTGAGGTGGTTTTCATCACCGTATCCAGGACGGTGCTTTGTAGCGCGCGGCGTGGTAACTGGCCGTTGGTACCGGTCAGCGTCAGAGACAGGCTTTCATTCTCCGGAACGGTATGGTTATCAAAGGCTTCGCCACCGAGGACAAGCCAGGTGTTATGCAGCCCGGACGGGCCACGTCGCACGCGGGTGTGGTAATAATATTCCGGCGCCTCATGACGCATCATGCCGCCTTTATGACGGAAGCTTGAGAACGGCACGTAGGTATGCTGGCTTGATGACACCACAGAATCCACCGCGTATATCTCGGTATGGCCATCCTGAACGCGCATCGGGCGCAGCATATATTCGGTCTGCAGGGAGTTGACCGTCAGTGGGTCAGATTCCAGCGGAAACAGGTTGATCACCGGCACACAGTTCAGGCGCAGATGCTTTTCGGTAAAGCTGAAGTCATGCTCCCAGCGCTCCGCCAGCACCACGTCGATTTCAAACCAGGGGAGCTCAGCCGGAAAGACGACAGTTTCCAGCCCACGCAGGCCCGCAAACATGAACTTCTCGCGGAAGGTGAAATACTCCAGCAGCAGCTGATAGCCGCTGAAACTGCTGCTCCCCTTCGGCCACAGGTCGTCATCATCGCCAAAGCCCAGTGCAGCGAAATAGCCGTCCAGCGGTTTTCTGTCCACATCGCCTGGCATGCGCAACCACAGATGCGCCATGTTCATAGTAAAAGCTTCATGCATGGCGCAGGCCAGCGGCGCGTCGGCATTAAAATAGAACGGGATTTGAGTGAGATCGACACGACGCCAGTCGGCAAGGTGGCTGCAGTTAAAGCGCAGGCTGATAACCGAACGTCCGTCAGAGTCAGTCGACAGGCGGGCGTGCTCAAGCGACAGTGGCCGAAGGGTAATCGCTTTGGTGGTGGTATAGCGGCAACGCGTGCCCTTCTCACCGATCGGCCTTGAGTTCACCTCAAAGCCTTTGACGATTCGCATCGGTTCTTTCATTTCGCGCCAGTCAGGGGTGAATTCCACCACCGACATCGACGGAATGGTGCGCAGGTAATGCGGCCAAAGCAGGCTGACCAGGCCTTCGGTCAGTTCAGGCAGATCGTCATCGAGCTTCTCCCGCAGGCGGCCCATCAGGAAAGCAAAGCCTTCGAACAGGCGCTCCACAAACGGATCACGTGCAGCTGCCTTGTCGAGATTGAGCATTGCTGCCTGCTCGGGATGCGCACGGGCAAACTCTTCACCGGCTTCCAGCAGGTAGCGCATTTCAGCGTCATAATAACGCAGGGTTAAATCATCCATAAAAACCTGAATAAGTGTGAATTAAAGGTATGCGAGGGATTTTTACCCGCAAAGCACTGCACTGCTGGCTGGATCGAGCGCAATCAGCCCTGCAAGAAGCTGGTCCATCTCTGGCTGTAACCGTGATTTATCGGTTTCACTGCGTGTGGCTTTCATGCGCAGAAGTCTGAGGCGGCGTGATTTCACTTCAAACAGCAGTGCCGGCGTCCACTGCGTGAGAGTAATGGACTCTGCGGCACTATCGAGCTCACCCAGCAGATGCAGGGCCAGTTCATTTTTGCCCTTCTGCTCTGCTACGCGGGCCATCAACAGACGCAGCAACCATTTGTCTTTTGTGGTGTCAGTGCCCGGGCGGGTCTGCAGCCAGTGAAGTGTGGCATCCAGACCGTCACTATCCGCTTTATCCAGCGCTTCCGGCTCAAGAGACAGAATATCGTTATCTGTCTCACCGGCGCTGACCGGCTCATTCCGCCAGCCGGACATATCGTCCAGCACGCTCTGGTTTATCCAGTTCAGCGTCACTTCATCAGCAAACGGCGTTCCGTCATTAAAGGCCAGGGTTTCAAGCCCGGTAAGGCGGCGCAGCAACCCTTTCAGGTCTGCGGTGATGATCTCGGCCAGTACATCCTGCCCTGATTTCATCAGGGCCTGGTGGATATACCACTGTAAATCCAGCCAGAGGTGGTTGGCACCGCGCGAGAAGGTATTGTCCGCCTGTTCCAGAATCTCCAGCCAGCTCTGCTGGAGATATAGCCGTTTGAGCATGGCTCGCTGGTCAGCCCTTGGCGGTTCGATGCGCGTTTTCCCCTCAGCATCCGGGGCCGGAATAATGTTCAGCGTGTCATGACGCAGACTCTTCATCAGCCGATGCGCCGCAAGCCAGCCACCGGGCTGTTCACGCAGATACCCTGTCAGGATGCGAGCCTGAGCCAGTAAATCCTGACCAGAGGTAATGCGGCTCAGTATCGGCGCGTCAGGCTCTGTCGCGTGTAAGGTCTGTGACTGACTCTTGTTACTGACATTCTGAGGTACCACGGCATCCACACCCCCGGCCTTCATCAGGCGGGATTCCAGCGCGCTGTACAGAGCATTCAGCGCCGGCCGTGACGCCTCCGGCTCTCTCTCCAGGCTGTCCGTAATGAGCAACAGCGCCCCGGCAGTACGCTGTGCATCCTCGCGGACAACCTCCGGATACAATGACAGACTGTCCAGAACACGGGTACCGCCGAGCCATTCGAGCGCGGCCCTGCGGCTGCGATCCCGCTGCGGGTGAAGCTGCATGCCGAAGCGCTGCAGTAATCCCGCCAGCAGTTCAAGCCCTTCGGCAAAGCCAGCCTCGCCATCCTGGTGCAGGCGCGCCCAGCAGTAATACGTCGCCACCCGAATATCTTTCGCCCCGGCGATCAGTAACTTCTCGGCAAGCGTGCATATCAGCCCGGTATCGATCCCGGTGAGCTTATTGACCTCTTCGCGGATACGCTGAAAATCATCATCATATCCCGGGTCTTCACCGGTCAGACTGCTGCCACTTATTGGCGTAAGCCAGCCCTGCCAGTTTTCCATGCGCGTCTGCGCCTGTTGTCGCAGCTGAGTTTCGTCTGCCTGACAGGCGGCAACCAGATTCTGCAGTGTACTCATTATTCGACTCCATCACTGTCACTGTTTCCGGTACTGGCCATCAGCGCCTGCGCGGTGGCCGCACTGTCGACACTGAATATCTGATCGGGCAGCGTGAAACCGCGAAGGTCCAGCAGTGCCAGCGGACCTTTGCCGAGTTGTGAGCGCAGCACCCACTGCAAAGTGCGACTGTCCGGGGCGGTGAAGCTCATCATCCACTGGCTGCGGTCAAGCTGCTGGCGTTTGCCCTGCTCCAGCCAGCGAATAAAGCCCCAGGTCCCGCTGTAATCCCCGAACAGGCGCGCTCCGGCGTTGACGGTGGTCCAGGTCAGCATCGTCCCCGGCCTGTAAGTCTCTCCCGGCCAGCGGAAACTCTGCCAGTCGGCCATCTGGTTGAAGTAATGCAGCTTTTGCCCATCAATGGTCAACTGCGTCTCCACCACCTGAGGTACAGGTCGCGCCTGCAGCTCAAAGCTGATGCCCTGGCTGCCATCGGTAAACAGAATGTCCGACAGCTGGCTCAGCTGGTTAACCGCACGCAGGAAGGCCGGGTTAAAGCTCAGCCCCTGGCTGTTAATCTTATCCGGCACCCACTGGCTGCCCTCTTTGTGCAGCACACCGCTGAGCTCCGTCGCCAGGAAGCGCTCAATACGTCCGCTATCCTTACGCACGAATTCAGCCAGCATCGGCAGGGAGGCATCACTTTTACTGGCAGTAAACGGAAAGCGCCCGTCAAAGGCGGTGCGCCAGTTTGCGACAACGGAACGACTCCACTTATCGTTCAGGCTGGCTGCGGAGGGCTGAAGCACGGTCTCCCAGGCCTGGGTCAGCGGCTGCACAAACATCGTGTTGCCAAACCCACTCCACTCTTCACCCAGGCTGGCAGAAATCAGGCTGCCATACTGTTGGGTATCTGTAAGATCCACGCTTTTACCCTGAAATACCGTCTGCGCCAGGGTCTGCATCATCTCCAGCGGATCAGAGGCGCTGGCCACCTGTTGCAGACGCAGACGCACACGTGTGATACGGGTCAGCCAGGTCTGCAGGCTCAGCGAATTGTCAGCGGACATGACGTTGCTGCTTTTGTTTTTACCCAGCAGCTGAAGCAGCGGGCCAAAGGTTTCATCCAGCGGACCCTGCGGGCCTGCCGCCGACTGGTCAATCGCCGGTTTATCTTTGCCGCCCACCAGCTCTTTAGCCGACTGGATGATCGAGTCCGACAGACCTTCGCGTTGCTGACCGGTCTGTCCCTGCCAGGCGAGCGTATTCATCAGGGCAATCAGTGGCGACTGACGGACATCACTCATCAGCGTCAGCTGGTCGGTGACGTCGGCGATATTGTCTGCCGGGTTCCAGTGCAGACTGTTAAGAAAACTCAGCCAGCGACCAGCAAAGTCAGTGAAGTACCTTTGCGTCAGACGGGCTTTCAGGGCTTCCGGCGACAGATCGGCTGAGACTGCTTTATGGGAATCGCTCAGCACCCAGTCGATTTCATCCCGGCGGGAATTTGCCGCTTTTTCGATAGCGGGCTGAATGCCCCCCTCCCAGGCCTGGCGCGTGAACATGCCCGGCACCACATCTTCAGTCGTGAACAGACGACGGGCATCGGTACCGCCGGTCATGTCCTCCAGAGAGAGATCGGCGAAGTTACGCCGCACGGATTTGAGCATGTTCTGGTACAGCGTGCTTTCAGCATTACGCCGTCCAATCTGCTGCAACAGGACCTGGCGGCTCTGGCTAACCAGCTGCGCATCCGGCGTGATTTTCCACTGTGGCTGCTCTGGCAGTTCGGACATATAGAACGCCCACAAATCCGGCGACAGGCTCTGCCACAGGCCGGCTGAAATACCTATCCGCGCCGGCTGCACGGTTTTCATAGCCTGCGCATAAAAGGCACCATCGGCTTTATCCGGACGAGCCATCATCAGCCAGGCTTTAAGCTGGTCATAACCCGGTTTAGCAAGCGCAGCGCGCTGGTCACTGTTGGGAGCTGAATTCACCAGCGCACTGAGTTTCTGCATCAGCGCCTGATTTGCCGGGTCGCGTATCAGGCGGTTGTTTGCCACGCCGTACCAGGGCAGCATCGCGTCAAGCAGCTGCGGGTTATGGTCCAGACCAAAGCGCTGATACCAGGGTGCGCCGTCTTCAATACGGTGCTTCAGGCGGCCGGCGTCATTACGCAGCGTATGCAGCGCCGTGAGCTGGTCATCCGAAACAGAGGGATGTTCTGCCAGGGCATGCGCCTGCCCGGCAACAGAAACGATCTGCTGACGGTTGACCGCGAAAGACAGCAGCGTTCCCGCGCCCCAGATACCGATAAGGGCCATCAGCGTCCAGGCAAGCGTCTGTTCCCATGCCATACCGACACGGCGGCCACGAACACGGACGCAGTCATCCACGATGCCCTGCCAGGTTGCTGGCAGGCTCAGAGCGTGGCGTTGTGATTCGGGAACATATTTATCAGGGTCGGCAGATGCAACAGCTTCACCCTCAAACGTTTCAGCAGGCTTATACTCCGGCAGGCTGAACATCAGGCCACGCAGCGGAATGCGCTGCTGGGAGGCTGCCAGCCATGGCACCAGCTGCTGAGCCCAGCGGGCGATACCGCCGTTTTTGAGGTGCTGGCCCAGTCGCAGCAGAAAGTCGTGGCTGTTGTTCTCAGCGACCTGACTCATTCCCTGGTTTCGCAGTGTTGGCAGCATCCGTTCAAGCTGGCGGGTAATGTCGTCAGGCTGGGCACGCAGCGGGAAAGTAGCCCCAACCGTCTGTTCATTACGTTTTGCCTGCGACCAGGTGCTGTCGCACAACTGCCATAAATAAACCGGGGCAGAATAACGCAACAGTTCGCTGATTTTTTCCAGTCCGCGTAGATCACTTTCGCTCATCTGCGGCGTAATATTCTGTCCTTCGCCATTTACGCGTACGATGCCGTCCACAGGACGACCACGTCGCAGCTTGCGCAGGGCGGTGTATTTTTTTTCGTCGGGTTCAGCGGTCAGGCTGCCGCCGTAAATCAAGACCGTGCGGTTACCTTCCAGCCACTGACGGGTTTGCAGGTTGGGCACGAGCTGTGCGATGGCGTTTTCATCGCCTGTGACTAATAGCAGACGAACTTTACTTCGCCAGAAGAAGCTATAGCGGCGGCGGAGATGGCTACCGATGTCTGCCTTGAGCGGCAGCAGGGGCGTTCTTTTCTTTTTGACCGGTCTGGAAGAAGACTCTCCCATCACTTTATCCCGAATCATTAAATGAAAAGCGATAAACCCCAGCACCAGTACGCAGAGCGACACTCCCCAGACAACAAAACAGGCCGTCATAATTCGACGTATCACGTCCCATTCCGTGGAGAGATCTTCCCCCCAATACCACCACAACAATCCACCTGCCAGTACAAGCAGCGTGACAGTAGCAACAAACAACACCGCCGTGGCAAGCACCGAAAATTCAGCGGGTTTATTTTCCTTCACCATAAGGTTTAATAATTCCAAGAGCGAGAGTATGTAGAGGGTCTTTGGCTATCCAGCCGCAGGGTTCTTGATAATTTTTTGCGTAAAGGGCCGCCAGAATCAGCACGACAAGCATTTCCATATCACCGGGGTTCCCCCAGTTGAGGTCCTGAACGTGATGGGTCACATTCCAGCCGCTTTGCGCCAGGGTGGGCAGCGTCGGCTGTGAGAACAGCATGCAGACGTCAGGCGGTTTTTTGAGGTCGCTTTGCTGCTCCGCGCGCTCGCAGATTGCGGTTAAAACCTCTTTTCCAGCGATATCGTAAACCTCCCCCCGGGTAACGCTGACCAGCCCTTTCTGCGCGACCAGACACAGTGCAGCGGACTCACCGGCAGGCTGTGCAGAATTAAACGAAGAAGCTATCGAATGGCACCCGGCGACCAGAATAGCCTCTGATTCAGGGAGCGTTTGAGCCGTTGCGGCAAGTTCAGACAGCGTCTCCTCGCCTTGCCATGTCTCCGGTTTGTCAGGAAGCGCCACGTCCGGAAATGAAACCTGCATTTGAGTACAGAAAGCACGCCAGGCATCCAGAGAACCCTGCCAGTAGCAGCGCCATAAGCGTGGGAGGGAGGAATCTGCGCTTTGCGTCTGCCATTGCAACACCAGCAGTTTTGCCAGCAAAGCCTCACGTTCAGCCACCGTATCAACCAGCGTTCGACCAATACGCAGCGCTTTCCCGCTCGACTCATTTTTGATCTCAGGAACACGATGCTCCCGCTTTAGCAGCCTCAGCCAGTGTTGCATATCGGTTCCGGCCGGGCCCAGCAGCACCATTTCACTGAGCGCAAAACGGTATTGATGCTGCTCCCACCAGGCCTGTCGCTGCTGCTCAATCAGTTGTTCATAATACCGGGCGTTATGAACCGAAGTCCGGTAATACAGCTGGCGTATTAACCAGAGCACGCCCATCAGAACCACCGCACCAGCCATTCCTTTTATAACCAGCCCTGCACCGCTCCCGGCAGAATGAAGCAGCGCGCCGCCCCCTCCGAACAGCAACACCATCAGCGCGCCCGCGGACAGCCATCGCTTGCCATCAGGAGGGCGCGCGCCCCGGTAGGGCGGATACTCCGGTAACGGCCTCACAGTTCAATGCCGCAATCGGGAAAGGAGCTCACTAGCGTGCAGCCGCAGGCACAACGGTGACCGTGCAGCGCCACCGGCTGTCCGTCTGCTTCCGATAACGAACTGCCTTCGCTGATGACCGTCATGCCATGTTTATTGCACTTCACCGCATCGCCTTTACAGGCCATCCCTTTCCCGAAGCAAAGATAATGCCCGCCCAGCACTTTCCCGCCGTACTCCCGCAGGGTATCGCCCTCGCGTATCACTGCTTTCATCCTTTGTTCCTCCCTGAATCAGGCCGTTACGGTCGCCTTAAGATTTTCCGCCCAGCCGGACTCAATCATCGATTTTGCCAGCGCCAGCCGCTGCTCGCTGACGACCTGAGTCTGCTGTGCAACCACCGTGCCTGGCTCCATCGTTGGTGCCTGCAGCTGTGCGGCATCAGGCAGCATCGGCAGCGGTTTGCCGGAAAGCAGATCGATGGCCTGTGTTTCGAGGTAAACGGCCCCCACGGTACCGGCAAGTCCCGTGAGTTTGCCCTTCGCGCTTTTCTGTCTGATGATAACGGCCGCGCCTGCGGCAAGGGTCGCCACCCCCACCACCGCCCCGGCAATCATCAGCGGCGTCATCGGCTTACTGCAGCGGCTGCCGAAGTAGATCATCCGGTAGAGGAAATAGCTGCCCCAGGGTTCGCGGGAGCCTAAGGCGTTGTGCATAAACCATGCGCGGGAATCATGGACCTGATCGTCAAACAGCGCCCGCACCAGCCCGCCAGGTTCAGTGGCGTTACCCGCTTCGCCGCTCGCCGGGAAAAGCACTTTTACACGATCGTCCCCGGCGGTTTTCATGCGGAGCCATTCGCCATACTCATTGTCGTTATTCAGCAGGAAGATGGCGTTACTCACTGAATCAACGGCGGTAAACATCCAGTTGCCGGTACAGGAACGGGAAAGACCGTGGTAATCCTCTCTGAACTCCCCGGCGGCCTGGCGCAGCTGGGTTTGTCCCAGCGCGGCGTCGAAATCTTTCAGCCCCGGCGGGAGCATCAGGAAACCCTCTTCAGGTTTATGTCCGGCTATTTTTTTCTTGCGCTCTTTCTCAATCTCCTTCTGTAAGTCATCTCTCTCCGCCTCAGACTGTTTTCTGACCAGCGGATCGCTGTCTTTATCCAGTCCGTTCGCCGCCGAATCAATATAGAAGCGCTGGGTCTTGTAGGCTCCCCCGGCATAGCGGTTGATACGCCACGCGGTGATCCAGCCCATCTGATCTTCAAGCGCTTTCTCCAGGCTGACCGGCGCGCGCGGCGGATCGTATTTTGCGGCCTGTTCAGGAGGAATCGGGGCCGCGGGCGAACTCAGGCCTAGGGTTAGCTCGCGCCAGGCGTTGAAACGGTTGATTAATTCAGGTGCAGTCGCGAATTCTGTCCCCAGCTCAAAGGACATTGTTCTCCAAAGATCCTCTGCTAAATCAGAGGGCAATGCTCCTTTTGGTACTTTTAAAGGGGCACCAGCTCCGAAGGCAGAGGCATACATTTCATGCAGCGCTATTTGTGACAACAAATAACCGTCGTTGCCTGCATTAGCCTTTCCCTGGTCCCCCGGTGGATAGCCACCCCCTAAATCCGAGTGCATTCCCGGATAAACCACCTCCAGGCTGTTCGCCGGATAATGACCATCCGGGCGGCGGATCGAATCCAGCGGGAAGCACAGCCGCTGCTCGTGGGAAGAGACCAGGTGGACGCAGTTTTTAATCAAGCCCCCGTAGACCTTCTCTGCCGGAAGCTCCTGGGTCTCGTCCGCCCAGCCCATATGCCCTTCCGCGACCGGGGCGATATGTGCCACGCCCACCGAGGCCACCGTATCCAGCAGGCCAAGAAACTCCACGCTGAGCGGAATTTTCAGCCCCCCTACCGCCAGGCACTGCTCGGGCTTATCCTTCCCCTTTTCAGGCTTAGGCAGCAGCTCACTGAGCCAGTTGACAAAGGTCCGCGCTGCTGCTGCCCCGCGCGAGAAGCCGTAGACGTACAGTTTGATGCCCAGCAGCTTCGGCTTACCGGGTTCGGCCGGTACCAGGGCCTTTTGCAGTTCTGATGACATATCTTTCAGCAGGCTCTGGAAGGTCTCATAGCGGTTAGCGCTGCCGGTCAGTCCAAAGGACGCCACAGAGGTCGCCATTTTATTCACCGCCTTCCAGCTCGCCCTGTTCGACAGACTCTTCCTGGTTGTCGTCCGTTTCAGCGCATCGATAATCCGCAGCAGGCCCCAGTTGATTCTGTCCTCACCGTGGGTCGCTGCCGCCAGCCCCATCATGCTGAAATCCAGATCGTTCACCTCGGGAAAAGGTGTCCCGACGCCGGGAATATAATATTTGTAGTATTTGTCATCGCCGCTGCCATCAGCATCCAGCAGCTCCTCCCCTTTTTCTACTCCCCCGGCAGTCCCCTGCCCGATGGTGGCGCGAAACAGACGGGCAATATTGGTGGGGTGCTTCGGGTCAGCAATATATAAGTCGTGATTAAGGTTATTACCGGTGCCGTCAAAAAACAGGCTGATATGCAGGGTCTTGCAGCAGGGGGGCTCCACGCGCCGCCCGGCGGCCAGGCACAGCTCCTGCCGGTAAGCCAGCTCGTGGTTATCCTGCTGCGCGCAGTTTGTGCCAACCAGCGCAGCCTGAGCGGGTAAACGCCCCTGTGCCGGAAACGCCGGTGGGAACCACGCCAGATCGGTGATTATTTCGGACATACTTTCGGCTCCGGCATCTGCAGCGGTTCGTTGATTGGGTAGCCCGGCCGGCCGGGGCTCACACAGCTGGTGGTCACTTTCACCTCATCACAGGGCATAAAGTGCACCGTGATCCCGCAGGTCTTTTGCCCCGTATAGTCCGGCACCGGCACCACCGCGCTGTGCTGCTTATTCTGAGCCTTCATTTTTTTTTCCCAGGCCAGATACTCATCCCATCTGTCAAACCCTGGAAACCCATCCATATCACCCACTCCCGTTTCCCAGTCTATTTTGACTGTCATACCCGGCCGCCACTTTGCCGGCACGCCATAACAGCAGCCGCCCCCGCCGCCCTGATACGGCCCGATGATGTCTATTCCCGACTGACCGTCGACACTGAAATGGTTGATTGCCCATCTGATATGATTGATGGCAACAATGGTTCCACCACCGCCACTCCGGGTTTCAGCATTCGCCGCCGGCTGACTGCAGCCCGCCAGCAGCAGGGCACCCGATACCACGAGGTAATGTCGTATTTTCATTTTGCATTCCTTTGATGAAGAAACAGATGACATGCGTCCTGCTCAGCCATGACTTTTCGGAATGGCATGGCTGAGCATTACTGAAGGGGAATAAAGGTCAGGCTGGTGATTATTGCGGACAGACTTTTGGCTCCGGCATCTGCAGCGGTTCGTTGATTGGGTATCCCGGCCGGCCGGGGCTCACGCAGCTGGTCGTCACTTTCACCTCATCACAGGGCATAAAGTGCACCGTGATCCCGCAGGTTTTTTGCCCCGTATAGTCCGGAACCGGTACTACCGCGCTGTGCTGCTTATTCTGGGCCTTCATTTTTTTTTCCCAGGCCTTATATTTTTCCCAGTCAGCAAAGCCCGGAAACCCCTTTGAGCCACCCACCCCCGTTTCCCAGTCGACTTTCACCGTCATACCCGGCCGCCACTTCGCCGGCACGCCATAGCAGCAGCCGCCCCCGCCGCCCTGGTACGGACCAATAGCATCTATACCCGACTGACCGTCGACGCTGAAATGGTTGATTGCCCATCTGGTGTGATTGATGGCAACAATGGTTCCACCACCGCCACTCCGGACTTCAGCCTTCGCCGCCGGCTGGCTGCAGCCCGCCAGCAGCAGGGCACCCAGAACCACGAGGTAAAGTCGTATTTTCATTTTGCATTCCTTAGATGAATTAACACGTTACTGCGCCCTGCTTTGCCATGACTTTCAGGGATGACATGGCTGAGCATTACTGAAGGGAGATAAAGGTCAGGCTGGTGATTATTGCGGACAGACTTTTGGCTCCGGCATCTTAAGGGGCTCTTTGATCGGGTGTTCCGGGTGACCATAGTTGGCACAGCTGGTCGTCACTTTCACCTCATCACAGGGCAGAAAATGTAACGTTATCCCGCAGGTTTCCTGTCCCGTATAGTCCGGAAGCGGTACCACCGCGCTGTGCTGCTTATTCTGGACCTTCATTTTGTTTCGCCACGCATTGTATTTTTCCCTATTTGCAAACCCCGGAAATCCGTCCATATCGCCCACTCCAGTTTCCCAGTCGATTTTGACCGTCATTCCCGGCCGCCACTTCGCCGGCACGCCATAGCAGCAGCCGCCCCCGCCGCCCTGATACGGCCCGATGATGTCTATTCCCGACTGACCGTCGACACTGAAATGGTTGATTGCCCATCTGGTATGATTGATGGCAACAATGGTTCCACCACCGCCACTCCGGGTTTCAGCATTCGCCGCCGGCTGGCTGCAGCCCGCCAGCAGCAGGGCACCCGGTACCACAAGGTAAAGTCGTATTTTCATTTGCATTCCTTTGATGAAGAAACAGATGACATGCGTCCTGCTCAGCCATGACTTTTCGGAATGGCATGGCTGAGCATTACTGAAGGGGAATAAAGGTCAGGCTGGTGATTATTGCGGACAGACTTTTGGCTCCGGCATCTTAAGGGGCTCTTTGATCGGGTGTTCCGGGTGACCATAGTTGGCACAGCTGGTCGTCACTTTCACCGCATCACAGGGCAGAAAATGCACCGTGATCCCGCAGATTTCCTGTCCCGTATAGTCCGGAAGCGGTACCACCGCGCTGTGCTGCTTATTCTGGGCCTTCATTTTTTTTTCCCAGGCCAGATACTCATCCCATCTGTCAAACCCTGGAAACCCATCCATATCACCCACTCCCGTTTCCCAGTCTATTTTGACTGTCATACCCGGCCGCCACTTTGCCGGCACGCCATAACAGCAGCCGCCCCCGCCGCCCTGATACGGCCCGATGATGTCTATTCCCGACTGACCGTCGACGCTGAAATGGTTGATTGCCCATCTGGTGTGGTTGATGGCCTCGATGGTTCCACCACCGCCACTCCGGGTTTCAGCATTCGCCGCCGGCTGACTGCAGCCCGCCAGCAGCAGGGCACCCGATACCACGAGGTAATGTCGTATTTTCATTTGCATTCCTTTGATGAAGAAACAGATGACATGCGTCCTGCTCAGCCATGACTTTTCGGAATGGCATGGCTGAGCATTACTGAAGGGGAATAAAGGTCAGGCTGGTGATTATTGCGGACAGACTTTTGGCTCCGGCATCTTAAGCGGCTCGTTGATTGGGTAGCCCGGCCGGCCGGGGCTCACACAGCTGGTGGTCACTTTCACCTCATCACAGGGCATAAAGTGCACCGTGATCCCGCAGGTTTTTTGCCCCGTATAGTCCGGTACAGGGACAACCTTGCTATGCTGCCGATTATTAGCACTCATTTTTTTTTCCCAGGCCAGATACTTTTCCGTATCTGCAAACCCTGGAAACCCTTTTGTTGATGCTTCGCCACTTTCCCAGTCGACCCTCACCGTCATACCCGGCCGCCACTTCGCCGGCACGCCATAGCAGCAGCCGCCCCCGCCGCCCTGGTACGGACCAATAGCATCTATACCCGACTGACCGTCGACGCTGAAATGGTTGATTGCCCATCTGGTGTGATTGATGGCAACAATGGTTCCACCACCGCCACTCCGGACTTCAGCCTTCGCCACCGGCTGGCTGCAGCCCGCCAGCAGCAGGGCACCCGGTACCACGAGGTAAAGTCGTATTTTCATTTTGTATTCCTTTGATGAATTAACGCGTTACTGCGCCCTGCTTTGCCATGACTTTCAGGGATGACATGGCTGAGCATTTATGAAGTAGAAAAAAGGTCAGGCTGGTGATTATTGCGGACAGACTTTTGGCTCCGGCATCTGCAGCGGCTCGTTGATTGGGTAGCCCGGCCGGCCGGGGCTCACGCAGCTGGTTGTCACTTTCACCTCATCGCAGGGCATAAAGTGCACCGTGATCCCGCAGGTTTCCTGTCCCGTATAGTCCGGAACTGGCACAATTTTGCTATGATTTCGATTACTTTCGTCAATTTTCTTTTCCCAGGCCAGATACTTAGCCCTATCCTGGTACCCAGGGAAATCATCTGTGGACGCTTCGCCACTTTCCCAGTCGACTTTCACCTTCATTCCCGGCCGCCACTTCGCCGGCACACCATAGCAGCAGCCGCCCCCGCCGCCCTGATACGGCCCAATGATGTCTATCCCCGACTGACCGTCGACGCTGAAATGGTTGATTGCCCATCTGGTGTGGTTGATGGCAACGATGGTTCCACCACCGCCACTCCGGATTTCAGCCTTCGCCACAGGCTGACTGCAGCCCGCCAGCAGCAGGGCACCCGGTATCACGAGGTAAAATCGTATTTTCATTTTGCATTCCTTAGATGAATTAACATGGTACTGCGCCCTGCTTTGCCATGACTTTCAGGGATGACATGGCTGAGCATTACTGAAGGGGAATAAAGGTCAGGCTGGTGATTATTTCGGACATACTTTGGGCTCCGGCATCTTAAGGGGCTCTTTGATCGGGTGTTCCGGGTGACCATAGTTGGCACAGCTGGTCGTCACTTTCACCTCATCACAGGGCAGAAAATGTAACGTGATCCCGCAGGTTTCCTGTTCCGTATAGTCCGGAACCGGTACTACTGCGCTGTGCTGCTTATTCTGGGCCTTAATTTTATCTCGCCATTCTCTGTATTTTTTTGAATCAGCGAATCCTGGAAACCCTTTTGTTGATGCTTCGCCAGTTTCCCAGTTCACCCTCACTGTCATACCCGGCCGCCACTTCGCCGGCACACCATAGCAGCAGCCGCCCCCGCCGCCCTGATACGGCCCGATGATGTCTATTCCCGACTGACCGTCGACACTGAAATGGTTGATCGCCCATCTGGTGTGGTTGATGGCAACAATGGTTCCACCACCGCCACTCCGGGTTTCCGCATTCGCCGCCGGCTGGCTGCAGCCCGCCAGCAGCAGGGCACCCGGTACCACGAGGTAATGTCTTATTTTCATTTTACATTCCTTGTATGGCAGCCTCTCCGGAAGGCGAACTGCCTCATGAACCCACTTTCAGACTTCTGCTGAGGACCGTACGATCAGGTTCTTAATCACCCAATCCTCGCGCTCTTTATCCAGTATCATCCCTTTGGCGGTGGCTGAAAGCATGCCGATGAAACAGGCCGTAAACCGTTCAACCTGCGAAGCAAATCCCGTATCGGGAACGTCACGATAGCGAAGCATCAGCCTGGCATCGCAGATGCACATCAGAGCTTCAAACTGGCTATCGCTCAAAGCGATGTTCTGGCACTTCTCGTTGATGGCGGGCTGTGCTCCCTGCCCCATCAGCAATCCCGGCTTTTCGTCAAGATCCAGCCAACTCCAGAACAACGCCGGGCGCTGCAACTGAGCCTGCTGATCAGGTTCCAGAATATGAGAGAACAGATAAGGGAAAATACGGGCATCAAAGTATCTGAACAGCCCTGCACGTCCCTCATGTGTCGCATCGGTGCAGGCAGTTAACCATTCAGCCAGAGCAGTGAAAGGCCAGGGAGAACAGAGCACCATCAGCGGGGCCGTCTTTTGTACTTTCAGAGCCAGCTCATTGAACCACTGCTTCTGATGAGGATCGTTTAAAGAGATCCTGATCAACAGCGGCGACTCTTCAGTCAGGGCATCTTCCGGCAAGCCCTGGTAGAGAGACTGCCATACCAGAGGCGGTGAAAAATCCCGTAGTACAGGGATAATGGAAAAATCAATACCGCACTGGTCGAGAATAAAATCAAGGTGGGTCATTTTTATATCAGCGCAGGTTTGCTGAAGCAGATTCACCCAGTCGGTAACAGGGGTCGTATTCACTTATGCCTCCCTTGGCACAAAGCCCTGAGCCAGCCGCTGCGCCTTTTTCAGACACTCTTTGCACACGGACGAAGGCAATTCTGGCAGCGGATAATCTTCACTCGCCGGGCCCTGTAATTTATGTTGCCCTTTGAGGCTTAACAGGCCTGGACCATGCACGCTGATTTCGCCCTGTGGCGTGAGCTTGATGTAAGCGCCCCCGCAGGCAAGCGTGATCCCATTCTTTGCCGTCAGTTGCAGGTGCCCCTGGGTGGACTGCACCGTGACATCCTTCATCGATGTGAGCGACAGCGTATCCGCATGGGATTCCACCGCCAGCGGGCCTTTGGCAGAGACCAGACGCATACCTTCCTGATGAGCCAGAATAGAGATAGCCTGGCTGGCATTGACGGAGTAACGCTGCGCCGCGCTAAGATCAACCTCCCCCAGGCTTTGCAGATACAGGCCCTTGCCAGTGTGCAGCACTGCCGCTTCCGGCGTGACGGCAGCAATCCCTTTCGGCGCAGACATCAACAAAGTCGGTTCTTTAAGTTCACAGGCTCCTGAAACAAGCGCCTGAAGAGGTTGTGTATCCGGTGCACAGTTTTGGTGGGTTCTTGCAAGCCCTCCCCATTCTGCAACCTGATTTACCGCACCGTTTAACAGGCTGATCGCTTGCTCCATCGCCAGAACGTCGCCCTGCGCCTTCGCCTGCCCGTCCGCCGAGATAAAAATCCCCTTCTGCGCCCGTATCGCCCCCCAGCTGTCCGTCCTGAGCTCAAACCCCTCGCCGCGCTGCTGTTTCTCACTGTCGACCAGGTGCCCGAGATTCAGCTGACTCTTGCCGCCATACTCCGTCGACACCTTGATATGCTCTTTTCCGCGCTCGTCATCGAGGCGGATTTTATTGTTCGCAGGCGTCCGCAGGACGTTACGTCTGTAGTTGCGGATGGTGACGTGGTCGCCGTGCGCCGAGTCGTGCAGCACGCCGGCAATGTACGGCCGGTCCGGGTTACCGTCCTCAAAGCCAATCGCCACTTCGGTTCCTGCCAGCAGCGGCAGGTGAAGGCCGTACGTATCCCCTGCGTACGGGCGGGACTGGCGCACCCAAAGGCTCTCAAATCCGGTCTCCCAGCTGTCACGGTCAAACAGCATATTGACGCGGTAACGACCGTCTTTGTCGATGTGGCCGTAGGTGTCATTTTCAGTGGTACTGGTGACGCGGGCCGGCAGCGTCCCGGCCATCACCGGACGTGAGCCAGGCTCAGGGCGGAAACCAAAATCGGTGTTATCAGGAATGCCGTCAAAATCAACGGCAAAGTCCTTATCACGACAGGCATGCGTACGCATCGCCGTGATGACCACACCCGCGCTGAACACCTCTGCCACTTCGTACCCGCCGGTGACTTTCAGCACCTGGCCCGGAAAGAGCGTCGGACAGCTGGTGATGCCCTGCGTCCGCGTCTGGCCATTCAGGTAGCGCTCATGACGAATGCGGGCATAAAACGCCCCGGACTCCGGGGCCGGATTGCGGTCGTATGCATCACCCCGGGTAAGGTAGTTGTCCCCCCAGTGGTAGGCATCGCCACAGGTGGTGCTGTCGCCCTGAGTCGCGTCCACCTGGCTGTTCATGTCTTCCGTGGCCTGACGGTAGTTGTAGTCACGGGTGCTGACCTGCTTCTGCACCACGTTGTGGTGGCACGCCATGCCCCAGACCGAGTCCACGCCCTTTGAGTGCTGGCCCGACGGCGGGACTGACGGCAGGGTCAGGCCTTTCTCATACCCCTGCTGGCTGTCGTAAAACTCCACCACGTCGATGTTCAGACGCGTGTCAGTGGTGAAGCGAAACCAGATGCCCACCTCACCCAGCAGGCGGGTGATAAAGTGCAGGTCATCCTCACCGTACTGCATCACCTGCTCACGGCGCGGGTACTCTTTTGACAGCGAGAACAGAAAATCCTGGCCGCGCATGTTGTGACGCTCGCGCAGGATTTTTTCCACAATCTGCGGGACCGACATGTCCTGGTAGATGGCGTTCTGGTGCGAACGGTCAAGCAGCGCCAGGCGTGGCCGGAGCGTCAGGGCATAATGGGTTTCATCTTTTGATGTGCTGAGGCGTTCAAAGCCGGTCACTACCCCCTGAAGGGTGCGCACGGCCTGCTGCACTTTAATGCCGTAACCCTGGTCCACCGGGGCCTGCAGCGTCAGCGAGCCGGTTTTCATCAGCATCATCTCTTTGCTGATGGCATGGTCAGAGCTTGTGAATTCAATGCGGTAGCTGAACGGTTTACTTAAGGCCTCATCGCCCTCAAAGGCCAGCACGTCAGGTTCCGCCGTACAGCCTTTGACCGCCAGCAGGTGGTGGTTGTGGCTGAATCTGATCGGGGGATGACTGCTCATACGTTCTCTCCCTCAGTCCGGTTAAAGTCCAGCGAGATACCTTCTTCGTCGCTCCAGCCAAGCTTCAGAGTGTGTGGTTTCTGCTTCGCGGCCATGTGGGTCAGCAGTTGCTGGCTCAGCACCGGCAGAATCTGCTGATTAAGCAGGCTGTCGACGTTGCGTGCGCCGGTATCCGGCAGCAGGCAGGCGGCGGTGAGTGCGTCGTACAGGCTCACATCAATATGGGTGGTCAGGCCGTAGTGGCGGCTCAGACGCTTGCTGACTTGGTCGAGCTTCATCTCCACGATGATACGCATGGCCGCTTCAGCCAGCGGTCGATAGATCACGGTCTGGAAGCGGGCAAGCAGCGCCGGCTGGAAGTGATCGCGCAGGATCGGGCGCAGCAGTTCGTGCAGGTCGCTTTCGGTGGCCTCCGGCTGCTCATCCAGCAGCTGCATCAAAAGGTCGCTGCCGAGGTTTGAGGTCATCAGGACAACGGTATTACGGAAGTCGATTTCGCGGCCTTCACCGTCGCGCATAAAGCCGCGGTCGAAGACCTGATAGAACAGATTCATGACGTCGCGGTGTGCCTTTTCCACTTCGTCGAGCAGCACCACGCTGTAGGGACGCTTGCGTACCGCTTCGGTGAGGATGCCACCCTGGCCGTAGCCGACGTAGCCCGGCGGTGAGCCTTTCAGCTGCGACACCGTGTGCGGCTCCTGGTACTCGGACAGGTTAATGGTGATGAGTGACTTCTCGCCGCCGAACAGCACATCCGCCAGCGCCAGCGCGGTTTCAGTCTTACCGACGCCACTCGGGCCAACCAGCAGAAATACGCCCTGCGGACCGTCCCCGGACGTAAGGCCGGTTTTCGCCGCTCGCAGACGCCGGGCGATGGCAGTCAGCGCCACATCCTGGCCAACCACGCGTTTGCCGATTTCCTTCTCCAGGCTCAGGAGTTCGGTCTGTTCGTCTTTCATCAGCGAAGAGAGCGGCACGCCGGTCCAGTCGGCAATGACGGTGGCAACGGTGCGCACGTCCACATCGATCGAGAGCAGTGGATTGCTGTGCTGCATTCCGTTCAGTTGCTGTTGCAGCGCTTGAGTTTCGCCCTGACGGGAGAGGTCCTGGCGGCTTTGCAGCAACTGCTCTGCGACTTTCAGCTCCTGACCGTGCCGGGTTTCCAGCTCATCAAGTTTGAGGATCAGTTGTACTTCTTCCTGCCCGATAAGCGTCAGACGCTCGCTGTGGCTCTGACTGCCAAAAGCAATATCTTCCAGCAGTGCCTGCTTCTCCATTTCAAGCGAGGTTATCTGCGCGCGAATGCGGGTCAGCTGCTCCGGAACGGTATCAAGGCTCATGCGCACGCGGGCGGCGGCGGTGTCGAGCAAATCGACCGCTTTGTCCGGCAGCTGGCGACCGGTCAGATAACGGCGGGAGAGCGTGACCGCAGCGCGCACCGCATCATCGGTGATATGCACGTTATGGTGCTCGGCATAGCGGGATTTGAGACCGCGCAGCATCAGGCAGGCGGTCTCATCGTCCGGCTCGTCGACCTTCACCATCTGAAAGCGACGCTCCAGCGCGGCATCGCGTTCGAAATATTGTTTGTACTCGCTCCACGTGGTCGCGGCGATAGTGCGCAGTTCGCCGCGCGCCAGCGCCGGTTTCAGCAGGTTGGCGGCATCCGCGCCACCCGCCTGATTGCCCGCACCGATAATGGTGTGGGCTTCATCAATAAACAGCAGAATCGGTAGCGGAGACTGCTGCACCGCGTCGATGACGTTTTTCAGGCGCTGTTCGAACTCGCCTTTTACGCCCGCGCCCGCCTGCAGCAGCCCCAAATCCAGGGTGCGCAGAACAACCGGCCTGAGAGATTCCGGCACGTTGCCTTCGGCTATACGCAGCGCCAGGCCTTCCACCAGCGCGGTTTTCCCCACACCCGGTTCGCCCACCAGAATCGGGTTGTTCTTGCGACGGCGCGAGAGAATGTCCACCATCTGGCGGATTTCCGTATCACGGCCAAACACCGGGTCGATTTTGCCCTCTTTCGCTTTGGCGGTGACGTCGAGCGTAAATTTATCCAGCGCGTTCTGCAGCGCCGGGCTCAGCTCGCCTTCTTTCAGCTCGGCACCCACCGGACGGCCGACAAATTCCATCCCGCCGCTGTGGCTCTGCGCAAGTTCCGCTTCCTGCTGCAGTTCCGGGCGTTCGTCCGACTGTGCATCGAGCAGCGGACGCAGACGTTCCAGCTGACTCTGGCCCAGCGTCAGGAGTGGCCACAGCCCGTCACAGCGCACCAGTTTCTGTTTATCTGCCAGCGCCATCAGCAGATGGACGCTGCGGATTTGTTCCTCACCGTTCAGAGAAGCAATCAGCCAGGCTTGCTGCAGCAATGTCTGAATGGCGTCAGACAGTTGAGGACGCTGGCGTACTGAACGCGGCTGCTTATCCAGCCAGGCAAGCAAATCCTGCCAGATGGCGTCCATATCCCACTCATAGCGGCGGGCCAGCACGGTGAGATCGCCTTCACCCTGCTCCAGCAGTTTCAGCAGCCAGTGCTCCGGCAGGATTTCAGCATGGGCGCGAATCTGACACAGGGAAGCTGCCCCTTCCATCGCACGGGCGCAGTAAGGGTTGAGACGTCGAAGAAGGATTGCCGGGTTTTCCATATTTGCTTGCTCACTGTTGAGGACCGTTCAGGCACGCTACCGCCCCTGGCCGTTACCGAGGCCCATAAGGTCTGTTTCCGGGATGTGATGTTTTTGCTGAGCGCCCGCACAGGCAGACGCTCAGCAAAAAGAGCGGACAGAGAAGCTCTGCCCGCTCGTGACTTATGCGGTGGCGCGTTCGTTCCAGGAGTCGGAATGAATGATGTTGCCGTCTTTGTAGGTCCAGGTGATTTTTTCGTAGCGCAGTTCAATCTGCTCAAGATGATTATGCTTCTCGAAAGCCGGATTTTTGATGTCGTGCATCACCGGGTTCACTTTCACCACCTTCACGTTTTCCAGTCTGGTGTTGAAGTACTCCACTTCCTGGCCCGCGTCGTTGATCCTGTACCATTTGAATTCAGCAGACTTGAGGGTCTGCCCGGTGGTCACTGCCTTGTACAGGTAGGGGCTGGAGGAGTCGATCTCCTTGGTAAACAGGAACGGGGTATGAATACGGGTGCCGGTCAGCTTGCCGGTGTTGTTGTCGGTCGGGATGTAGAGGTTATGCTGCTGTGCCACCACTTCGATGCTGCCGTCTCGATCCTGAACGTCCACGGACCCTTTGATGTCCGCGCCGCCGTCGTCTTTCAGCCAGAGATAAACAGGAATTGCCATGAAATTACTCTCCATTGTGTAGTGATGCGTCATCATCCTGCGATGACGCCTGGGTGTGGCCCGGTATCTGACAGGCACTGGCCTGCGGTACCAGACTGATTTCGACACGGCGGTTGAGCGCACGCCCCTCCGGGGTGTCATTGGTTGCGATCGGACGGCTTGCGCCATAGCCCTGCACCGCAAAACAGCTTTCCGGTACGTCACCGGTGTCACGCATCCAGTCGCGTACCGCTGCGGCACGCTCGAGTGACAGCGTCTGATTCAGTTTTGGGTTACCGGTGTTGTCTGTATGGCCGGACACGACAATCAGCCAGCCCGGCTTCGCTTTGATGCCGACCAGTGAGTTCACCAGCATTCTGGTGGAGCCCGCTTTCAGCGCAGATTTGCCGGAATCAAACAGCGACATGCTGTCGAGACGGATAATTTTGGGTACCGGCTCAGGTTCCGGCTGCGGTTCAGGCGGCGGCGGTGGCGGCACATACGAACGGATCGCCTCCAGCACCGGCATTCGCAAACGCTCTCCCTGATAGAGACCCAGGCTCATCCGAGCCGGTACACCATTGCGCGCCTGGTCATCCAGTTCTGCCGCATTGTTACGCAGGACAGCCACGGCATCGGCTTTGGGGCCGAAATCCTGCATCGGGATACGGTCATAGCGGGCAATATCGAAGCTCACACGCCGCAGCAGCTGGCGATTGTTCCAGCTACTGCTGAGCAGGGCAGCAATGGCAGCCAGCGTGAAAATCCCGAGCGCATAACGCCAGGCTCGCCCACGTGGCGTCAGGCCGCGTCCTTCAGGGAGCAGCGGCAGAATAAAATCCGGGAAGGGGGAAACCACCGTGCTGTCCGTTCCCACCGGCTGCCAGCCCGCAACCTGCTGGATCGCAGTGTGACGGGCTAGCCATGCAGTCCAGGCAGATGTGGCCAGACTGCCGGCAAGGATCGGTCCCATTCCCCACAACACCGCAACAGGTGCGATGACCGGAACATCGGGATTTTCATCCATGAAGCGCGCAGTGACATGCTGCTGAAACCACGCCATCAGGCTGTTTATCAGCACCTGCTGCTGCATCGCTGGCGACCCACCGGTGGTGATCCATTCAGCGATTGAACCCGGCGCTGAAGACGCCCGCCAGACCCTCACGCCTTCACCCGGAATAGCCGCCTGCCAGAGCAGATCATCCGTCATCGCGCTGCCAATCTGCCCCTTCAGAACCAGTGGCACACAATGACCCGTTTTTTTACGCAACTGGCTGATTTGCCAGCGCAGGGCCAGCAGACGACGGGTCAGCGCTTCGCTGTCGGCGTGTTTCTGCGGACAGACGCTGACCATCACCGATAGCTGGCGACCCCAGTCAGGCCGCAGCGACAGAACCTGTTGAGCGACCTGAACCAGATCCTGATGATCCGTCACACGGATCCAGCATCCCTGCGTGCCAGTGAACACCGGTGACGGCTGTCGGGATGTCAGCGGCAGATCGCCACAGAACAGCACCACAGGCTGACGCCAGGAAGCTTCCGGGAGGTCATCCAGACGCAGGGTAACGTCATGCTCCGCACGACGACTGGCGATCGTCCGGAACGCCAGGGTACCCCCCAGAACGATAAGCAGAAGGAGCACAGAAACCAGTCGGGATACCGGCAGGAAATTCAGGCAGACCACGGCACTCAGCAGGGCGGCCCACAGTACAAGCGCGCGCTGTTGTGCTTGACTCATTTCACGGCTCCCGGTAACAGGCTCTGCAGCATCTGATCCAGCCAGTGATCCAGCCCCCACCAGAGTGCGGCCACCACCACGACGCTCAGGCCGATACGCACGGGCCATGAGTCCAGCCAGCGCCCCATCCCCCGTCCGGCACCACTTTCTGCCAGAACCGGAAGCGTATTGGGATAGCTGAACGGTGAGACCTGTTCACTCAGTGCGCTGACAAGTTTCTGACGCTCCGGATCGTTCAGAGCACGAAAGCTGCCCAGGAATCCCAGCATCATGACCCGCTGGAAGCAGGTCAGGACGGCCCGATCGGGCGATGGGTCACGCAGCACTGCGCGCATCCGATCGCACAACGTGTCACCCGCGTCCATGGTGCCAAGGAAGTACCCCTGCAGGGGAATGCCATACCACTGCACACAGGCATCATCCTCCACACCGCGACCTTTGACCGCCTCATCAAGCAGCGCACACTGTGCCGTGAGAATATGCTGACAGCTGGCTTCATCAAGGTCGCTCGCTTTAAGTTCGCGCTGGACCCGTTCGACATCAGCAATGCAACGCTCCCATAACATGCGCCCTTCTCCCTCCTGAAATATCGGGCCGTAACGCAGGCTAATCACCTGTAGCCAGGTATTCTGCAGCAGAGCATCAATATCGATAGATGTGGAAACACCGCGTTCAGGCTTACTCATGTTCTCAGTACCGCAAAGAGTTCAAGTTCAGGCTCGCCGAGCATGCCCGGCACGTAAAACATACAGGTACCGCTCTGAAGCATTTCAGTGGCCAGAGGATGAGAAACATCAAGGCTGAAATACTGGTTTTCCAGGCGCAGCGGAATGGCGGCCGGCACATGACGCAATGGCGTCAGAGGAATACCTACCCGCGAAGAATTGACGATACTTCTGACGTGATCAGGCGTGCCGACCTTACACTGGCGCGGGAACTGCTCCTGCAGTTGTGCCACCGGTATCGGTGAACGCACGGAGAGGTAGTAATCCGCCCCTTCACGCAGACGTGGGTCATGCAGACGAGCCTGCCAGACGTGAAGCCGGGGATCCTGTTCAAGCTCAATTGCCACCACCCGTGACGGCAGGCTGGCTTCCAGCAGATCACTCAGCAAATCAAATAGCGGCGGGAATACGTGATTCAGTTGCTCATGCTGCCAGATCGGAATCGCGCTCACCTGATGCTCCAGCGAGAAGGTCAGCAGGCTGCCCGCCAGCCGCGCCAGTTCCGGGTACAGACGCTCCGGCGGGCTTTGCGGGTGGCGCTGAAACTGACCCAATACCGGCTCGGCGCTGTTCAGGGCATTGAGCAGCCAGAAGAGTGACACGTCGGCTACGGCAAAATCCGCCATACGCTCGTTACTTTCCCGGCGCATCGCCATCAGGCGACTCAGACGAGCGCGGAGCTGTGTCATCAACTGCTCCAGCTGATTCACCAGCCAGCGGCTGCCCTGCAGAGCGAGCAACGGGGGCAGCCATGCATCATCGCGTGTCCAGCGGCCCTGCGAATCCTGCTGCAGGCGGGCGACCAGGCAGGTCAGGTAATCACTGTTGTTCTGATGAGCAAAACGCAGCGTCAGCGCGGGCTGCATCACCGCAATCTGACGGGTATCTTCCCCAAAGAGGTTGCGAACATCCCGCCAGCACTGACGATAACGAACCGGGCGATCGGCTACCTCATCAGGCTTAAGACAGTTGCCCCCGTTTGCCCGCATCAGCGGAAGCGCCAGAACCACCCCGACATCCCGGGATTCCCCTTCAAGCGCCAGCACCGGTGGCAGGTCATCCCCCCTATCCGTGTCGACAAGCGTGCCGTCGGGAAAGCGGAGGTGCAGATGACTGGCCTGCAGGCGGCCCAGTTTTAATGCGTCAGGTTCAAAAGTTGCCTCAATCACCCCCCAGGGATGGGAGAGCCCCAGTCGGGCGATGCATTCCGCTGACCAGGCCGCATACGCGGCCTGCTGCTGGAAGTGCTGGGGTGAGATCATCTGCCCCCGGCCCCATAACGGCTGTTCCGTTTTCATTGGCTTCCTGCCTTAGCTTACGATTTGGCCTTAGGCATCTGAGAAACCAGTGAGAGGTTGACGTCCATCCCTTCCACCTGGAAGTGCGGCACGGCATAGAGCTTCACGCGGAAGAAGCCGGGGTTATCCTCAATGTCTTCCACCACCACTCTGGCGTCCCGCAGCGGGTGAGAGGCCTGCAGCTCGTCGCCCGGGTCGGTCATTTCCGTGACCAGACTGCGCACCCAGGTATTCAGCTCCAGCTCCAGCAGACGACGGTCTTTGGTGGTACCGATGTTTTCACGCTGAATCAGCTTCAGATAGTGGGCAATACGCGAAAGCAGGAAGATGTAGGGCAGACGGGCATTGATACGGCTGTTGGCCGTCGCATCCGCGGTATCATAGAGTGCAGGTTTTTGAGTGGAGTTCGCCGAGAAAAAGCACGCATAGTCGCGGTTTTTGTAATATGACAGCGGAATGAAACCCAGGTTGGCAAATTCAAATTCGCGGGTTTCCGGGATCATGACCTCGGACGGAATTTTCACCTGATTGCCGGTGCCAAGGTCATACAGATGAATAGGCAGATCCTGAACCGCACCACCGGCCTGCGGGCCCCGAATCTGTACACACCAGCCGTTATTGATAAAACTGCGCACCATGTTTGCGGCAAAAGCAAAAGAGGCGTTGGTCCAGAGATATTTGTCGTGATCCGGGCCTTTCACTTCCTCAACATAATTGAAGCTGCGAACAGGCACGGTGTCCGGGCCATAGGGCAGACGGCCCAGCACACGCGGCATGACCAGACCGATGTAGCGGGAGTCATCCGTCTCGCGAAAGGATTTCCACTTGATGTACTCCGCGCGATCAAAGTAGTTACCGATATCCTTGATAGCAGCCACTTCTTCCATCGAATCTTTCAGGAAGAATTTCGGGCCAGCCGAGCCGATAAACGGCATATGTGCTGCGGCAGAGACTTTGGAGATGTTGCGCAGCAGCGCGACATCCTGCGCAGACGCATCAAACTCGTAAGCGGAAATCAGCGCGGCAATCGGTTCGCCACCCGGTGTATCATACTCTTCAATATAGGTTTGCTTATACAATCCGCTCTGGATGATTTCCGGGCTGTCTTCGAAGTCCTGACGCAGCTCTTCTTTTGACATATCCAGCAGTTCAACCTTCACGTTCTGACGGAAATCGGTTTTATCAACCAGGGATTTCACGCCGCGCCACAGGCTTTCCACTGCCTGGAATTCTTCGCTATGCATCACGGCATCAAGCTGGCGGCTGATCTGATAGTCCAGTTCCGCGATATGGTGGTCAATCAGGTTTTTGTCGAGCTTTTCGACTTTTGAGCCCGACTTTGTCAGGCATTCCAGAAACACCTGCATCCCGGCAGTCAGACGCTCATCCGCGGTCGCATCTGACATCGCCTGCGCGTCCTGCCAGATGTCCAGCGCACTCAATTCAGACACCGGGTTCAGGTTGATTTTTTCAAACAGGGAGGCATATACCCCACCGGCAGCAGGACGTTCCAGCACGACACTCTCGCCACCCGCGGCATTCTCATTTTTTACAGACATCAGCATCTTCCTTATTAATCCGTTAAAGCATCGTGATCGTTATGGCTGTTTCGGGGCCAGGGCGGAGAGTTCGGCTCTGAGTTCTGCGCTCAATGCCGGATCGAGCAGAATCTTTTCCAGCTCTTTTCGGAATGCCTGGTTGTCCAGCAGGTTGGCTTTTAAATCGCGAAGTAAATTGCGCATGGAAAGCATGGCTTTCAGCTGGGGTATTTGCCGTGAAACCTGTTCCGGGGTGAAATCCTTCATGCTCTGGAATGTCAGCGTGATATTTTCCTCACTGCCATCACCGGCAAGTGTGTTTTTAACGGTCAGATTGACGTTTGGGGAATATTCGGAAAGCACTGCGTCAAAGTTATTTTTGTTGAGATTAACTTTCTTACGCTCAGACAGGGGTGCAGATTCCTGACCATGACTGAAGTCACCCGCCACCAGTAATTTAAGGGGGAGTTCCGTTTTCTTGCTTGCGCCCCCCGTATGCAAATCGAGTTTCAAATTAATACGTGCCTTCGGCACTTCACTCTGGAAACTATCCGACATCTCATCATCCCTCAGATTATCGCTACATGGATTTTTCAGACTAAAGCTATAGACGCACGATAATAGAATAATGATCGATATAAGATCAAATCTTAAGATCATTACGCTATTTACCAAACATATTAAGAATTTTCTGCTGAATTTTAATAGCGGTGATTGTCGCCATACCAGCGATTTGAGCCAGAAGTGAGCAATTAAATAAACATTTATGTCGCTGCAGTGAAAACGAACGAAAAATTGCTCGTAAATGGTTATGGCATTGATTTGCATCAATACAGCTACACCAAAAAGAGTCATTGACTGACTGAAGGAGCATTCTGGAACAGAAGATATAAAAGCGGAAAGAAACGTCGGACTTTATAACGCGGGCTGACAGGAGAAACTGTGGAATATTCCTAAGAAAGATGTCCAGAATGACATCGAATTTTTATTAAGACAAAGCGTGCCTGATTTAATGCAATAATTGCAGGAACCGCTGGTGAGAATAGATTTAAACCCTCCCTCACACCCAGCCAGCGCGGTGGTTTTCGCCACCAGAAGATACCGATTCACGCACTCTTTAATATGTGGCCGGAGATCATTTAAAACGTTTTTAAAACCGCCTTCAGCTCTGCGCCCGACGGCAGGCGGAGGGCGTCATGCCATAAACCTGGCGGAACCGATGGCTGAAATGCGCGGAAGAGTGAAAACCACACTGAAAGGCAATTTCAGTCAGTGTCAGATCGGGACGTGCCAGCAAAGCGTGTGCGCGTGCCATCCGACGCTGCATCACAAACTGGTGTGGCGCTGCGCCGGTGGTGTGCCGGAACATGCGGGCAAAGTGAAACTCGCTGAGCGCCGCTTCCTGTGCCAGCACCGCCAGGGTTAAAGGCTGGTCGAGATGGGTTTCAATAAAGTCCAGCACCCGCCGTAACACCGCCGGTGCCAGGCCGCCCCGCACCTGAGGCAGCTGCCACTGCACGTCGCTGTAGCGCTGCAACAGGTGGGTCAGCAGTAAGGTGGAGGCGCTGCTCAGCATCACCTGACTGGCAGGCTGCTGCCAGTCGCAGCTCAGCAGAAAGTGTCGGTAAAGCTGCGTGATACGGTCGTCAGCAGAAAAGATTTTCTCATGCAGGGTTAACTGTGCCGGGCTGCGATCCCATACCCGCTCAGCCAGTTGTCGCAGCTGCGTCTCACTGCAGTAGAGATGGACAAAGGCGAGATCGGCCCGCAGGTCCCAGGTCGACTCGGTGCCGGCAGGCATCAGACAGAAGCGATCCGGTGCCCCACCGTTGCGCCAGCCATGCGCAGTTTTGTGCCAGGTGTCATATCCCCCCGCGACATAGAGGCTCAGCGTGTGGTGATCGCTGAAGTTGGTGACACGATCGCCACTGTTAAACCAGGCGGCCAGCTGAATGCCGCTGTGAAGCTGCACCTGATCACGCAGTTGTGCTTTCTGGCGCTGCAGCATTTCAAAAGTCTGATAAACAGGCATCGGGGTCGCGTTTCAGGTTGAACAGAGTGCCAGTTTACGGACAACGCGGGACAGAAAACAGGTCACATCGGGACGACACAGAAAAATGCGCAAGATTTTGCAAACTCCGCGCAAT
Organism: Pantoea anthophila; assembly: GCF_026104315.1. Classification (NCBI taxonomy): domain Bacteria; kingdom Pseudomonadati; phylum Pseudomonadota; class Gammaproteobacteria; order Enterobacterales; family Erwiniaceae; genus Pantoea; species Pantoea anthophila. The sequence goes on along the minus strand of NZ_CP110473.1, from coordinate 1,131,884 downwards.
CCGCTGTAAGACCTGGTTGCCGTACCGGTGCAGACTCCGTGTTTTAACGTGGAGATTCAGGCCATGAACCTGTTTTTATATCTTTCTGTGGTGGTGATCTGGGGCACAACCTGGATTGCGATTTATGCGCAACAGTCTGCGGGCGCCAGCGCGGTGACCGTCGCGGTTTTCTGGCGTTTTTTACTGGCCTCGGTGGTGATGCTGCTTCTGCTTAAGCTGATGAAGCGGCTGGATAAGCTGACCCTGCGCGATCATCTCTTCTGTCTGCTGCAGGGCTGCTGTGTGTTTGGCTTCAATTTTGTCTGTTTCTATTACGCTTCGGGATATATCAGCAGTGGTCTGGAGTCGGTCATCTTCTCCATGGCGGTGATCTATAACGCCATTAACAGCTGGATATTTTTCCGTCAGCGCCCTTCCGCGCGACTGCTTCCAGCCATGATACTGGGGATGGCAGGCATTGTGGCGCTGTTCTGGCACGATCTGCGCAACACAGAGACCTCTGCGGGCCTGCTATGGGGCATTGGATTAAGTGCGCTGGGCACGCTGGGATTCTCATTCGGCAATATGATCAGTCAGCGGCATCAGCGTCTGCATCGTGACGTGCTGACCACCAACAGCTATGGCATGTTGTACGGCGCGTTAATGATGGCGCTGGTTTCACTGCTTCAGGGGGTTTCACTGCAGCCGACGTGGAACGCGCAGTGGACAGGCGCGGTAAGCTATCTGGCGATTGTGGGATCGGTGATGGGGTTTGGTGCCTACTTTACGCTGGTGGGTCGCATCGGTGCCAGCCGGGCGGCCTATACGACGGTGCTGTTTCCGCTGGTCGCGCTGGCACTGTCAACCCGCTATGAGGGATATGAGTGGCACGCCAGTGCCATCCCTGGCCTTGTCATGATTTTGCTGGGCAATATCGTGATGTTTGCCCGCTGGCCGCTCAGCGTAAGCCGGGCGACCGTCTGACAGAGATGCGGGCGTAGCGTCCGCATGGGCTGGCTTTTATGCCCACGACTGCGGGAGGAGTTGCTGCGGCTGATTGATCGCTTTGCGCGCAATCCAGTAGAGCAGAACACGCTCATCGTCACCGTCACGGTCAGCCATCGACAGCAGCTTGAGTGCCAGCGTCGATTTCGTCACAGGCTGCTGTTCTGTACTGAGTTCAACCACGGCCTGACCGATGATGCAGCAGACTTCATCTTCACTGGTAGTGGATTCATATGTCCGGTCTTTCATATTTCCTCCTGTTGAGTGAACCCCTATCCTGGCAAAAGATCCGGAAACCTGCTTACAGAAACAGCAGTGTGAAACATTATCTTACCGCTCATTACGCTTACTCATCAGGTTGCCGCTTTGGTTACCTTCAGCGCGACCTCACAGAGAGTGCACAATGCCATTCATACCCGCTGGATGGCATTTCATTCCCTGATCCGTTCCGTTCATGCGTTTGCTACGCCTGCGCGCGCGTTACTGCTTTATTCTGACCGCAGTTTCCAGATTCCCGGACGGGAGAGATAAATGATGAACCAGACACAGCAGGCTTCATACCAGCGTTCCCGCTGGCTTACATTGTTCGGCACCGTAATCACTCAGTTCGCGCTGGGGTCAGTCTACACATGGAGTCTTTTCAACGGCCAGCTCTCCCACAAGCTGAATGCACCGATCAGTCAGGTGGCTTTTTCGTTTGGCCTGCTGAGTCTGGGGCTGGCAATTGCCTCGTCACTGGCCGGTAAATTACAGGAACGTTTTGGCGTGCGCCGCGTCACAATCGGAGCCGGTGTGCTAATGGCGGTCGGCTTCTGGCTGACCGCGCAGGCTGATAACCTGATGATGCTCTATTTCAGCGCCGGGTTGCTGGTGGGTCTGGCCGATGGGGCCGGTTACCTGATGACCCTGTCAAACTGCGTGAAGTGGTTCCCGGAGCGCAAAGGGATGATCTCTGCCTGTGCCATTGGCGCATATGGCCTGGGCAGTCTGGGATTCAAGTTCATCTGCGGCGCTCTGCTGGCTTCGGTAGGTCTGGAGCAGACCTTTATGATCTGGGGCGTGCTGGCCATGTCGATGATTATCCTGGGGGCTTTGCTGATGCGCGATGCGCCTCTGCAGGAAAACAGCAGCAGCCAGCGAGGTCAGCAACAGGCGCGTGATTATACGCTGGCACAATCGGTGCGTATGCCGCAGTACTGGATGCTGGCGCTGATGTTCCTGACCGCCTGCATGAGTGGTCTCTATGTTATCGGGGTGGCTAAAGACATCGGTGAAGGCCTGGTGCATCTGACCACCCAGACTGCCGCCAGTGCCGTCACCGTGATCGCCATCGCTAACCTGAGCGGTCGTCTGGTGCTGGGCGTGCTGTCCGACCGGATGATGCGCATCCGGGTGATTTCGCTGGCGCAGATCGTGTCGCTGATCGGGATGAGCGTGCTGCTTTTCACCCGGATGAATGAGAGCACTTTCTTCCTGTCACTCGCCTGTGTGGCCTTCAGCTTTGGCGGAACCATCACGGTATTTCCTTCGCTGGTCAGTGACTTCTTCGGCCTTAATAACCTGACCAAAAACTATGGCCTGCTCTATCTCGGCTTTGGCATCGGCAGCGTACTGGGCTCACTGGTTGCCTCACTGTTTGGCGGTTTCACGGTGACATTCAGCCTGATTATGACGCTGCTGGTCATCTCCCTGTTCCTGTCACTCACTATCCGTCTGCCACAGCGTACGGTTGCGCCAGCACCGGTATTGCAGCGCCACTGATCCTGTCGGGCCGTGTTGCCACGGCCCAATCATCCTCAGCCGCGGAAACGCGGCTCTGCCACACCCGCCACGGCCACGTCCACAGCAAAGAGATCGCCCGACAGGGGATAGCGCGCCAGCTCCTCCTCCGTTCGATCTTCCCGTGAGCTGGTGATAAACAGCGTTTTAAGGTCGGCGCCGCCAAAGGCCACCATGGTTGGCCACTTCACCGGCAGCAGGATCTCATCGACGATTTCACTGCTCTGCGGGTCGATACGCACCACACGTCCGCCATCGAACTGGGCTGACCAGTAAAATCCTTCGCTATCCACCGCAGCACCATCCGGTAGTCCCCCTTTCGCATCGAAGCGCCGGAATACCGTACGCTCGCCCGGTTCCCCCTGCTCATCTAAAGGATAGCGATAGAGGGTCTCGTTCGGCGTGTCACTGTGATACATCCAGCGCCGATCGGGGGAGAAAGCCAGCCCGTTAGAGATTTTGATGTCGCGCGCTTTCACCTCCAGCGTCAGGTCGGGCGTGACGCGGCAAAGCAGGCCGCCATTTTTATCCTGCGGCTCCCACAGGCTGCCACACCAGAAATTGCCCCAGGGATCGACGCGTCCATCATTGAACCGGCTTAACGGCGCGTCACCCGGATTTTCGGCAATCTTTTTCTCAGGCCGGCCCTGTGCGTCCAGCAGCCAGACACCGTTACGCAAGGCGGCGATCAGTCCACCCTGCTCGCGCAGACCAATGCAGCCTACCTCTTCCGCCTGCGGAAAAGTCTGCAGTTCACCGCTGGCCGGGTCGAAACGGTGAATCGCCGGTGCCAGAATATCGACACTCCACAACACCTGTTCTTCCACTGACCAGAGCGGACATTCGCCCAGCTCAGCCTGTAATGCCAGAATATGTCTTACTTCATGTGCCATGTTTTTCTCCCGTTAAACTGACCTGCTAATAATGTAGTGATAAAAACGGTCATATGAGAATTATTTTCGCTTGATTTTAAGAAGATTCTCTCTGATAGTGTTTATTATTCAGCCCATTCTGATTTCTTTATTTTCAGCCGCCGCAGAAAAGACCGCGCTGAAATATTCCGTCATATCTGTTTAAATAACTCTACAAAGCCTGCATTCTCACTCCACTTTTCCGTCGTAATGTCATAGTCATTGGAAAAGAGGAGACGCTTCCGATGAAGAGATTAATTAAAGTCGCTTCGGTGGTAACGCTGATGACCTTATTAAGCGGTTGTATCATCAGCCCGAGGCACGACAACGGCTGGCACCATGGAGGTGGCGGGTATCACGGAGGCTATTACGGAGGTCATCACGGAGGGTATCATGGCGGTCACCATCGCCATTAACGGGCAAAGATGTCACACAGCATAAAATAAAAATATAAAATCGTCAGGGCGGGATAATTATCCCGCCCTTTTTTATTTAGCTTTTTATGGCGTAATTACACTGGAACCACGCTTTCTTCAGCCCCGGAATATGACTTTCCTGTGCCGGCAGCGCCTCCACTTTATCAAATCCTTTGTTGCTGCAGTAATTCGCCAGGTCAATATCCATCGCATCACGATTGACCTTCAGCGGGTCAAACCGATACTGAACGGTATTTGAGCTGGGATCTTCGTCAACACGTTCAAATGCCCCGGGTTTGCTGGAGGTACATCCACTCAGCAGAATAAGCGCCAGTGCGCCGGTAATTAATTTTTTCATTTCGTTGTCCTCACTTTGCCGCGCAGTGTATGACGCGGCCTGTCACGCATCCATAGGATTAATGCGCGAAAAATCGAAACCTTAGAAGATTTTGACAATTAATGCGATACGATTAAACGGCTATCGCTATCGTACCAGACATGACAGGATGCAGTCAGACCCAACGAAAGACTGCACCACACCAGGAAATGCCAAAAATAAGAATCTGTTCCTTTCTTCCCTGCCCGCGCTTAGCGGGCTTTTTTTGCCCGCTTCCGGCCATCCGTTACTGACCGGTCAGGGCAATCATTCTACGTAACAGATTAGCGGCGCGCTTGTCAGGTAATGCCAGAATGGCACTGTAGAGATCGATAGACATGGCACACAGCGAGGAACGGTCTACCGCCGTGTCGGCAGGCATATTCAGCTGCTGCAGCTTTTCGCCCCACTGCTGATAGAGGCGACCGACGATGTTCTGCAGATCCGCCTGTGCCAGCGGCTTATCCAGTGGCTGATCGGGCGGAGGACTGTTCAGCAGCAGCTGTTCCATCGCATCCGCCTCCTTGCGGTTCAGGGAAGGTGGCAGCGTGGTCAGCAAATTGATGCCTCCGCTCACCTGCGGATAGAGATAACGGAAGCAGAGGCCCGGATCGAGTCTGTTAAGCGCCTTCATCTCTTCGACTGAAACGCGGATATAGTTAACAACCGCCTGATCCGTTCCGCGCATCAGCCGCTGATTAATCACCTCGATCAGCCAGCCGCGCAGTTCGCCCGTCGCCTGCTCAGCCGGTTCTCCGGCCCGGATGCGGCGGGTCAGCTCCTGGGTCAGCAGCAGCCACAGCGCCGGTTCCTGCGTCTGCAGCACCCGGTAGCCCGGCATTGTTGCCAGCTGCTTCACCGCCTGCTCATGCTGGCTGGCCTGCAACCGATGCGGGACGACCCAGCTGAACCAGACCAGATTCGCCAGTATCAGCGGCAGCAGAAAGAGAACCAGCCCCTGCCACAAACGCAGCCGGGTCGTTTTGATCAGAACAATAATGATCAGCGCCAGCAGCGCAAACGCCGCCAGCGTAATAAAAAGCAGCCCATTCATGCGGCGGGATTAATCCTTACGCACATCGATCAGCACCGGACAGTGCGCACGTTCAATGACCGACGCGCTGACGGAGCCTTTCAATAACCGGTTAAAAGAGGAGAGATGGCGACGCCCCATAATGATCATGCTGGCCTTGAGCTGCTGCGACTGGGCAACGATAGACTCTGCCGCGTCACCGGCCAGAATCATGCCTCGGGCCGTAATGCCGGCGCGCAGCAGCGGTGCCAGCGCATGGCGCACCACCAGCTCCGCAGTGTTCTGCTCATCCTGCGCGGCCACAAAATCGGCCGGATCTTCACCCGCGTCGATTTCCATCGGCTGATTGCAGGCGGAGTAGGCAGGATCTATACAGCACAGCACCACCACTTCCGCACGATGTGCCAGCGCTTCTTCAATGGTTAAGGCGACCACTTTCTCCGCTACCGGAGAGTGATCAATGGCCATCAGCAGGGTTTTCATCAGATGCTTATCCTTCTATCGCGGCAACTTTGCCGATTTCACGTACCAGTGCCTCTTTACACTTCAGCATCTCGTCACGAAAGCGGGCTTCGTGTCGCAGAAAACGTGCAGAGGGCACCAGCAAAGAGACAGAAAAACGACCAAACAGCGTATCCAGCGCAAACGCCATGGTAGAGACCCCTTCCAGCGTTTCGCCCCGATCCACGGCAATGCCGGTTTCGCGAACCTCCCCGAGCAGCTGCAGCAACTGCGGCAGGGTTTTCACGGTCATATCCGTTAACTCCTGCCAGTCATCGCCGACAATGGTTCGCACATCTTTGTCACACTCGAGCGCCAGCAGTGCCCGCCCCCCGGATGTGCTGTAAAGCGGCAGATTAAGTCCCATATGCGGAACGACACGAAGCTCACGCGATGCCACCACGTGATGAACAATCGCCAGCTGGCTGCCGCTGGCGCGTGCCAGTGAGACGGTTTCGTTGGTATCGGAGGAGAGTTTTTCCAGCAGCGGGCTGACCAGGTCTACGACATCGGTATGGACGCTGGAGATGAGTTTCAGCAGTGCCGGCCCCAGCCGCAGTCCGCCCGCCCCGCTGCTGCGCACCAGCTCTGCGCTGTCGAGCGCGGCGACAATGCGCTGCACCGTTGAACGCGGCAGTTCGACCGCCTGCGCGATCTCGCCGAGGCTCATGCCGCCCGGCTGCTGGCCCAGCGCATTAAGAATTTTTGCCGCACGGGCGATGACCTGTATACCGCCCGTTTTTTCATCCTCGCGGCTGGAGGGGTGATGTGCCATAGCGTCGTCCTGTTTGAGCTGCCTTACTGTAACCCGATTGCCGCACTTTTTACAGCCTGTACCACATTGCAATACAGCATACCGGGATGTAATATTACCGGCTGTATCACATCGCAATACACTGCATCATAATAACGAGATCGCCTGCTATGAACGCCAGGTCCGCCGCTGTGCCGGCCCCCCACCCCTTTACGCTGCGTCTGGCGCTGGGTTTAGTCGGTGTCCTGATCGCCGCCCTGACCTCCGGACTGAACGATCGCGTCAGTGATATTGCGCTGGCCGATATTCGTGCCGCAATCGGTATCAGTGTCGATCAGGGTAGCTGGATTATTTCCGGTTATCAGGCGGCCGAAGTCGCTGCCATGATGATTGCGCCCTGGTTTGCCGTCACGCTGTCGCTGCGACGCTTCACGCTCGGCGTGTCAGCGGGATTTATGCTGACCGGTATTCTGCTGCCGCTGGTGCCTGACCCTACGCTGTTTATCAGCCTGCGCGTTCTGCAGGGACTTTTTGGCGGCGCATTACCGCCGATGCTGATGACGGTTGCCCTGCGCTTTCTGCCGCCCCCGTTTAAACTCTTTGGCCTGGCAGGTTATGCCCTGACCGCGACGTTCGGTCCCAACATGGCGGCCTCGCTCGCCGCGTTGTGGACCGATCACGTCAGCTGGATGATGGTCTTCTGGCAGGTGGTGCCCGGCATGCTGATTGCCATGCTGCTGATCAGCCGCGGGATCCCGCAGGACCCGCTGCGTCCCGAACGCTTTCAGCAGATCGATCTGTTCGGCATGGTGACCGGCTGCAGTGGGGTGGCGCTGCTGGTGCTGGTGCTGACCCAGGGGGAGCGACTCGACTGGCTCAATTCGCCGCTGATTACCGGGATGCTGCTGACGGCTCTGCCGCTGCTGCTGGTCTTTCTGATTAACGAGTGGTTTCACCCGCTGCCGCTGTTTAAGCTGCAGATGCTCCGGCGGCCCAATCTGGCGCATGGCTTGCTGGGCCTGGCCTGCGTGCTGATCCTGGGACTGTCAGGTTCTGCCCTGCCTTCCGCCTATTTTGCTCAGGTCAGCGGATTTCGCACCCTGGAGTTTGCCCCGCTGGCGCTGACGGTCGGCCTGCCGCAGCTGCTGATCGCGCCGCTGATTGCCGCCCTGCTGAATATTCGCCGGGTCGACTGCCGCTGGATGCTGACGGCGGGCGTCGGCCTGCTGGTGGTTGCCTGTCTGCTGGGCACACAGATCACCAGCGACTGGGCGCGACAGAATTTCTGGCTGCTGCAGATCCTGCAGGCGTTCGGACAACCCATGATCATTCTGCCGATTCTGATGAGCGCCACCAGCGTCGTGGCGCCACCCGAAGGCCCCTTTGCCTCGGCGATGTTTAATACGGTGCGCGGCTTTTCCAGCATCGCAGCCTCCACACTGGTTGAAGTATTCCTGACTCACCGCGAGCAGTTTCACTCCAGCGTGCTGATCGACCAGGCGGCCAGCCGCAGCTGGCTGATGACCGCACCGACCGCCGCTCAGGCCAGCAGCAGCCTGCCGCTGTTGCCTGACGGCAGCATCAGTACCAGCGCGAATCTGAGTGGATTCGCCACCCTGGTGCGGCATCAGGCAACGGTGCTGGGCCTGAGCGACAGCTGGCTGATGCTGACAGGCTTTGCCGCCTGCCTGCTGGTGCTGACCGCCATCCTGCCAAAACGGGTCTGGCCGCCGCAGACTCTGATTCAACCCCCTTCCCGGAATAACTGAATATGCGTGCTTTTGAAATGAAAAGAACCCTGCTGCTGACTCTGCTGCTGGTGATTTTGCTGGTCATGGCCTTTGTCGTCTGGTCACTGATGAACGGCAACGATCACCGCACCAACGATGCTTACATCAATGCCGATTACACGCTGGTGGCACCGAAAGTCCCGGGCTATATCAGCAGCGTGCAGGTTCAGGATAATCAGCAGGTTAAAGCAGGCCAGCTGCTGGCCACGCTGGACGATCGTGACTATCGCGTGGCGCTGGAGAGCGCCACCGCTGACCTGCAGGTGAGCCAGGCGAAGCTGCTCAGCAGTCAGGCGCAGCTTGAACAGCAGCAGTCCGTGATCGATCAGCAAAAAGCCAGCGTAGCGGCCAGTCAGGCGTCAGCACAGTATGCCGGTCAGAGCGCGGAACGCTACAACCGCCTCTATAAGAGCGGCACCGTTGCAGCCGACGATCAGCAAAAAGCGAGCTCAACTCAGCGCTCAGCCCTGGCGGCGGTTCACCAGAGTCAGGCCGCGCTGGCGTCAGCCGTTAAACAGGTGGGGGTACTCCAGGCAGCGGTGCGGTCGGCGGAAGCGGATGTGGCTGCCGCGAAGGCCAGCGTCGATCAGGCCCGGCTGAATCTCTCCTACACGCGTATTGTCGCCCCGGTGGACGGCATGGTCGGTCAGCGTGCGGTGCGGACAGGCGCCTATGTCTCCGCCGGAACACGTCTGCTGGCGGTGGTCCCGCTGCAGCAAACCTACGTGACCGCGAACTATCTTGAGACGCAGCTCAGCGATGTGCGTCCCGGTCAGCGGGTGCAGATCCGGGTAGATGCCCTGCCTGGCAGGACGTTCACCGGCCACGTGGACAGCATTGCACCGGCAACCGGCGCAACTTTTTCCGCTATCTCTCCCGATAACGCTACCGGCAACTACACTAAAGTGGTTCAGCGTTTGCCGGTCAAAATTGTGCTGGATAGTGACCAACCCAATCTGGCCCAGTTGCGTGTCGGCATGTCTGCGATCCCGGACATCGACGTACCGTAATATTGTGAGCAATATCTCAGAACGGACCTATTTCATTTGGGCGGGATTACGCGTAAATTAGCGCTCGATCCTGTTCTGAGTTATTCAGATCGACCCGGACAAGAGAAGACCCTGCCGCTTATGGCGCTCTCTTTTCCACATCTGTTCGCGTTGCACTGGTTTGGGATCGCCATCATCGTAACCGCTCAGAGGAGTTGCTTTGTGAAATATGCCTTGATGGGAATTTCTTTTTTCGCATTACTTTGGTTCGGAACCTTCGTTCTGCTGCTGAAGTAACGGCGTGACAGTGCCGCCAGAGGGCGACGTTAACGTCGCCCTTGCTGGCTGTCAGCGTTCTTCTTCCTGCAGTTTCATGCTGCCCGGCAACACGCCGTCGGCACGAAACATCGCTTTTATCCCCCGCACCGCCTGACGTATGCGATCGCTGTTTTCAATCAGCGCAAAACGCACGTGCGTATCACCGTAGTCGCCAAATCCGATACCGGGCGAGACACAGACTTTTGCCTCCTGCAGCAGATGTTTGGCAAATTCCAGCGATCCCAGATGCGCATAGTGGTCCGGAATTTTTGCCCAGACGTACATGGACGCTTTCGGATTCTCCACCATCCAGCCCGCTTCATGCAGACCTTTCACCAGCACATCGCGACGGCGTTTGTACTGCTCGGCGATGTCGCGCACGCACTGCTGATCGCCCTCGAGCGCAGCAATCGCCGCCACCTGGAGCGGTGTGAACGTGCCGTAGTCGTGGTAGCTTTTGATACGCGCCAGTGCGGCAACCAGCTCTTTGTTGCCCACCATGAAACCAATGCGCCAGCCCGCCATGTTGTAGCTTTTCGACAGGGTAAAGAATTCCACGGCGACATCACGCGCCCCCGGCACCTGCATGATTGACGGCGCTTTCCAGCCGTCGTAGACGATGTCGGCGTAGGCCAGATCGTGGATCACCAGCACGTTGTACTGTTTCGCCAGCGCAATGACCCGTTCGAAAAAGTCGAGTTCCACACACTGGGCGGTGGGGTTGGACGGGAAGCCGAGGATCATCATTTTTGGCTTGGGATAACTCTCGCGGATGGCGCGTTCCAGCTCGTTGAAGAAGTCAACGCCCGCCACCAGCGGCACTGACCGCACCTGCGCACCCGCAATCACCGCGCCGTAGATATGAATCGGATAGCTGGGGTTCGGCACCAGCACGGTGTCGCCGTGGTCCAGCGTTGCCAGCATCAGATGCGCCAGCCCCTCTTTAGAGCCGATAGTGACAATCGCCTCCGATTCCGGATCGATTTCGACCTGATAGCGATCGGCGTACCAGCGGGAAATGGCCCGGCGCAGACGCGGAATGCCGCGGGAAGTCGAGTAACCGTGGGTGTCATCACGCTGTGCCACCTGGCAGAGCTTTTCGACGATATGCGGTGGGGTCGGACCATCGGGATTGCCCATTGAAAAGTCGATGATATCTTCGCCGCGCCGGCGCGCAGCCATCTTCAGTTCAGCGGTGATATTAAAAACGTAAGGGGGTAAACGTTCAATACGCGAGAAACGACGGGGTGTGCTGTTATCAGCCATAGTGTCCTCTGGATTACGTAAGCGCCCGGACCGTCCGAGCGACGCGGGTCACTGCAGTGACCCGTTATGAACATAACGTGGTGAGGATCATTTTGTCGAGCATGGCAGAAAATATTTTTATTGCTGCGGATTCAGTCGTCCCAGCAGCCAGTCGTTCACCCAACAGCCGTTCAGCAGATAATTATCCCGCAGCGTCCCCTCCAGCTGAAAACCGTTCTTCTCCAGAATACGGCGCGAGGCCCAGTTACCTTCCACCACCAGCGCCTTAAGTTTATGGAAATCAGCCTCCAGTAAAAACTGGCACAGGGCCGCCAGCGCCTCGCTGCCATATCCCTGACCGCAGTAGCGATGCAGCAGCATGTAGCCCACTTCTGCCTGCCGATGCGGCTCCCACTCCGGGCTGCAGCCAAACAGGCCAATCGGCTCCCCGTTATCCCGCCGCCGCGCAACCAGACAGAGCATATGAAAGCTCCCGGGCTGCCAGGGGGCCAGACGCGACGTGAAACGCTGGCGGATATCCGCCTCATCAGGGATTTCACTCACCCAGGCCATGGTGTCGCGATCTTCATGGACGGCGCGAAACAGTTGCCAGTCTTCTGGCTGTAGTCGGGTGAGGGTTAAACGGGTGGTGACAAGTTGCATCTGCTGCTCCCGGGTGATGCGGTTTACCGGCGATCGCTGGCACGCGTTAGCGCGCAACATAGCAAAACGGCCTTCCAGCGACCAGCGTTAACCGGCGGGAAATCTGTTCCCCTTTATTGCGCTCAGGCTTTCCTCTTTTAGCTGCATTCCCTTAAAAATTGACCTGCAGCAGGAATGCCCGGCACGATTCACCAGGAGGCTGGCGGTTCGCGATCACATTTTTTATCATAGGGTCACTTTCCCTTGCCGACGAGCCGCCTGTGCCCTCCCACTTCACGATGTTGCTGGCCGTTTTTGACCGCGCCGCCCTGATGCTGATCTGCCTGTTTTTCCTGACGCGCACCCGTCCGTTTCGTCAGCTGCTGCAGAAAGATGAACATACCCGCGCAGAGAAGATAGCGGTCACCGCGATCTTCTCCCTGTTTGCCCTGTTCAGCACCTGGTCGGGGGTCAATGTGGATGGGTCGCTGCTGAACGTGCGGGTGATCGCCGTGATGGCGGGCGGCATCCTGTTTGGTCCCTGGGTCGGTATCGCCACCGGCATCATCGCCGGCCTGCACCGCTTTCTGATCGATATCCACGGCGTGACTTCCGTTCCCTGTCTGATTACCAGCATCATTGCCGGTGTTGTGGCGGGGGGCATTAACCGGCGGGTCCTGAAAGAGCATCGCTGGCGTGCCGGTATCGTCGGCGGGATGCTGTGTGAAGCCCTGACGATGGTGCTGATTGTCTTGTGGGCGCGCCCCACATCGCTCGGCCTGGCGATAGTGTCCGAAATCGCCCTGCCGATGATCCTCGGCGCCTCCAGCATCGGCCTGATTGTGTTGCTGGTGCAGAGCGTTGAAGGGGAAAAAGAGGCGATTGCCGCGCGTCAGGCCAAGCTGGCGCTGGAGATCGCCAATAAAACGCTGCCGCTGTTTCGTCAGGTTAACAGCGACTCACTGCGCAACATCTGTGACATTATCCGGCGGGAAATCAAAGCCGATGCGGTGGCGATGACCGATAAAAAGCAGATTCTGGCCTATGTTGGCTATGGCGAACATAACTATCAGCACGGGGATGACGGTATCAGTCCTACCACCGCGCAGTCGATCGCCAGCGGTAAAATTATCATCAAAAACAATGATGAAGCCCATCGCACCAAAGACATTCACTCCATGATTGTGATTCCGCTGTGGGAAAAGGGCAAGGTCACCGGTACGCTGAAAATTTACTACCGTCGTGCGCATCGTATTACCGGCTCGCTGAAAGAGATGGCGATCGGTCTGTCACAGATTATCTCTACGCAGCTGGAGGTGTCGCGCGCCGAGCAGCTGCGCGAAATGGCCAATAAAGCGGAACTGCGAGCGCTGCAAAGCAAAATAAATCCCCATTTTCTGTTTAATGCCCTGAACGCGATCTCCTCCTCCATCCGGCTCAATCCCGATACCGCCCGCCAGCTGGTGATTAACCTGTCGCGCTATCTGCGCTACAACCTGGAGCTGAACGACGATGAGCTGATCGACATCCGCAAAGAGCTGTGGCAGGTCAAAGATTACATCGCCATAGAGCAGGCGCGGTTTGGCGACAAGCTGACGATGATTTATGACGTCGATGAAGATCTGCACTTTCTGCTGCCCAGCCTGCTGATTCAGCCGCTGGTGGAGAATGCCATTGTGCACGGTATCCAGCCCTGTAAAGGCAAAGGCGTGGTGACGCTGAGCGTGCGGGATCAGGGCGACCAGGTGCGGATTTCAGTGCGGGATACCGGCAAGGGGATCAGCCAGGAGGTGATGGCCCGGGTGGCGCGCAACGACATGCCCGGCAATAAAATCGGCCTGCTCAACGTGCATCACCGGGTGAAACTGCTGTCGGGTCAGGGATTGTGCATTGTGCGACATGAGCCGGGCACGGAAATCTCTTTTACGCTCAGTAAAAACGGCCAGCGGCTGGCGGAGAATCTGTTATGAAAGCCATTATTGTGGAAGATGAATTCCTGGCGCAGCAGGAGCTGAGCTGGATGATCCAGCATCACAGCAAAATCGAAATTGAAGCCTGCTTTGATGATGGCCTCGACGTGCTGAAGTATCTGCAACAGCATCGGGTGGATGTGATCTTTCTCGACATCAACATTCCTTCACTGGATGGCATGCTGCTGGCGCAGAACATCCATCAGTTTGCCCACAAGCCGCTGATTGTCTTCATTACCGCCTGGAAAGAGCATGCGGTGGAGGCGTTTGAGCTGGAGGCGTTTGACTACATTCTCAAGCCCTATCAGGAATCACGGATTGTCACCATGCTGAACAAGCTTGAAGCCACGGCACAGGCGCAGCAGGCGGTCAGCCACCTCAGTGCCACACCCGCCCCGCAGACGGTCAATCTGGTCAAAGATGAGCGCATCATCGTCACGGACGTGAATGATATTTACTACGTTGAGGCACATGAGAAGCTGACGTTCGTCTACACCCGGCGTGAATCCTATGTGATGTCGATGAACATTACCGAGTTCTGTTCCCGCCTGCCGGAGCAGCAGTTTTTCCGCTGCCATCGCTCTTACTGCGTCAGCCTGAACAAAATTCGCGAAATCGAACCCTGGTTTAACAATACCTATCTGCTGAAACTGCGCGATCTGGAATTTCAGGTGCCGGTCAGTCGCAGCAAGGTCAAGCTGTTTCGACAGTTAATGCGGCTCTGACGCCGGGGAAAAGCGTGTCCGGGAAGGGAGTCGTAAAGCGGATAAGGCGTGCCCGGGCCGCCCTGATCAAGCCGGGAACCCGCTCGCGCACAGTCAGATGCCGTGCACGAGCGGAAGCCGGATCAGATTTCGCGACCCAGGGTCTGACGCAGATGCGCGCCCGCGCCCAGCAGGCCAGGCTGATCGTGCGTAATCATATAGACCGGAATGCTGGCCACATAGTCGCGGAAACGCCCTTTGTCTTCGAAGGCAGCGCGGAACCCGGACGCCTTAAAGAACTCCAGGAAGCGAGGCACGATGCCCCCTGCGATGTAGACGCCCCCGAAGGTGCCGAGATTCAGCGCCAGATTGCCGCCAAAACGGCCCATGATGACGCAGAACATCGACAGCGCACGACGGCAGTCGGTGCAGCTGTCATCCAGCGCACGCTGGCTGACATCTTTCGGCTTCAGGTTCTCCGGCACGCGCTTGTCCACTTTAACAATCGCGCGATAGAGGTTAACCAGACCGGCACCCGACAGCACGCGCTCGGCGGAAACATGGCCAAGCTCTTCGCGCAGCACTTCCAGAATCTGATCTTCTTCTTCGCTGTTGGCCGCCAGATCGACATGGCCGCCCTCGCCCGGCAGGCTTACCCAGCGCTTGTCCACATGCACCAGATGGCTGACGCCTAATCCGGTTCCGGCACCATAAATCGCGATAGGTTTATCTTTTACCGGTTCAGTTCCGCCGAACTGAATCACATTGTCAGCGGTCAGCATCGGGATCGCCATTGAGACGGCCGTGAAGTCGTTAATGATTTCCAGGTGTTCAAAACCGATGTTCTCTTTGAGCTTGCGCGTCGAAAACGCCCAGTCATGGTTGGTCATTTCAACCCAGTCATCGGTAATCGGGCAGGCAATGGCAATACAGCCATCTTTAACATCCTGCTGTTGTTCATCAAGATAGTGGCGGATGACAGCTTCGAGGCTGTCGTAGTCTGATGTTGAGAATGTTTTGGCCTGGGAGATGCTGCCGCTTTCCACCTCACACAGGGCGAGGCGCGCGTTAGTCCCGCCGACATCGCCGACCAAGGCATAGGTTGTCATTCTTCTGTTGCTCCGCTTGGGGTCTTAAGAGTTGGAGGACACTATAAAATTCTGCCCATAAAACAACAACGCTCACCGGTGCGATTGGTGAGCGTCTTACTCAGGTGTGCTACAGCCTAACCGCGATAGTCAACCCTGCACAGCGGCAACTATCTGAATCTTAGCCGCCGTTGCGTTGATTCAGGCAGGCCGTGACTTTTCGTAACAGCGGCGGCAGATCGTCTTTCGGCATCACCACCTCAACCAGCGACAGCCATTGAGGCCGTGAGAGCCGCGCCATCACCTCGTTTAACTGCACCGTTTCACTGATGCGCCAGCTCTGCGCCTGGCCCTGCAGGCTGAAAGCGTGCGGTAAGGCGGTCCAGTTCCACTGTGCAATATCATTATAACGTTGAGTTGCACCGTGAATCGCTCTTTCGACGGTATAACCTTCATTATTCAGCAGAAAGATAATCAGCGACTGCCGGTCACGCAGCATTGAGCCCAGTTCCTGAATGGTCAGCTGCGCCGAGCCGTCACCGATGATCAGGATAACCCGGCGATCCGGCGCGGCCGTCTGCGCGCCAAAGGCTGCCGGGAGAGTATAGCCGATCGAGCCCCACAATGGCTGCACCACCAGCTGTGCCTGTGAAGGCAGTCGCAGGGCTGCTGCACCAAAGGCTGCCGTACCCTGTTCGGCCAGAATCAGGTCGCCGGGTTGCAGGAATGACTGCATGGCCTGCCAGAACGCCTGCTGACTGATGATCGCCGCTGGCGCTTCGGGCTGCGCGACGGTGGGCGTGTCACCACTCTGCCACTGCTGCCCATATTGCGCGAACAGCGACTGGAGCTCGCTTAACGCATCGGCCATCGACAGCGGCGCAAACTGTTCCGAGCCTGCGCGGGCGCTGTGCGGCTGCAGGTCAATACATTTCTCCGGGGCGAACTGCTGCGTGAAGCCCGCGGTGATCGTATCGGTAAAACGGACGCCGACGCAGATCGCCACGTCCACCTGCTCAATCTGTTCACGCACCTGTCCGGCGCTCGCCTCACCGGCATAGGTGCCGACGTAACCCGGCTGCTGTTCATCCAGTACGCCTTTACCCATCAGCAGCGTGGCGCAGGGTATCGCACGCTGTTCACGCAGCGCGGCCAGTGCCGCCTGCTGCTGCCAGCGCAGCGCAAGGAAATCCGCCAGCAGTGACACGCGCTGCGCCGAAGCCAGCATCCGCTCCGCCGCAGCGCGGAAAGCACGGCGGACGTCGGGCGAAGAGGTTTGCCGGATAATCAGCGGCCGGGCGGGTGGCGGGACTTCCGTCGCCGCGACGTCAACCGCCAGCGAAAGATAACCCGGACGACGAGCCTGCAGCGCATGGGTTATCACCCGGTCAATCTCAGCCGTGGCGTTGTCCGCGGTAAGCCGGGCGGTTGCGGCGCTGACCTCCCCGGCCATACGAATAAAATGCTGAAAATCGCCATCGCCCAGCGAATGGTGAACGCAGTCACCCTGCGACTGTGCGCCTGTCGCAGGCGCACCCACGATGTGAATGACCGGCAGATATTCAGCATAGCTGCCTGCGACGCCGTTGATTGCGCTCAGCTCGCCGACACCAAAGGTGGTCAGTAGTGCCCCTGCGCCGTTGCAGCGCGCATAACCATCCGCCGCATAGGCTGCGTTAAGTTCATTGGCGCACCCCACCCAGCTGAGGGTGGGATGGGCAATGACCCGATCAAGAAACTGGAGGTTATAGTCGCCCGGCACACCAAACAGATGCTCTATACCAATCTCCTGCAGACGGCTTAGCAGGTAATCGCCAACGGTAAATGTAGACATCGCGCATTCCTTTCAGGGAAGAGTCGGCTTAAGTATCTGACAGCCGTTGAAATTAGCGAGAAAAGGGGTAGCTTTCAGCCGCCGCAATGTGCGGAAAGCGGGCGTTACGCTGGCGGAATATTCTGTAAAATTGCGAACTGGTGCGCATTGCGACCAAGTGTAACCGTATACACTGATAGACTTTTGGCACATCTTCCCGTTTTTACTCAGGAGCGCTGAATGTCCTCTTTCCCCCATCCCGACCGTTATCAGCAGATGGAATACCGGCGCAGCGGCCGCAGCGGCATTAAGCTGCCCGCCATTTCGCTGGGGCTGTGGCATAACTTTGGTGACAGCACCCGCGTCGATAACAGCCGTGAACTGCTGCGCCATGCCTTTGACCGTGGCATTACGCACTTCGACTTAGCGAATAACTATGGTCCGCCGCCCGGCTCGGCAGAGGAAAACTTCGGCCGGCTTCTGCGGGAAGATTTTCGGGCGCATCGCGATGAGCTGATTATCTCCACTAAAGCGGGTTACACCATGTGGCAGGGGCCTTATGGCGACTGGGGATCGCGTAAGTATCTGGTCGCCAGTCTGGACCAGAGCCTGAAACGTATGGGGCTGGAGTATGTGGATATTTTCTATCATCACCGCCCCGATCCGGACACCCCGCTGGAGGAGACGATGCGCGCGCTGGATCATGTGGTGCGTCAGGGCAAAGCGCTCTACGCCGCCCTCTCGAACTATCCGGCCGGGCTCGCGGCTGACGCGATAGCGATCCTGCGCGATCTCGGCACGCCCTGTCTGATCCACCAGCCGCGCTATTCGATGTTTGAACGCACACCGGAGCAGGGACTCATTCAGACGCTCGGCGAGGCGGGCGTCGGCTGTATCGCCTTTTCCCCGCTGGCGGGTGGCGTCCTCACCGATCGCTATCTGCAGGGCATCCCGGCCGATTCGCGTGTGGCCAGCGGCAGCCGCTTCCTGGATGAGAACCAGCTGACGGAGGAGAAAATGGCGCGGGTGCGCAGACTGAATACCCTGGCGCAGCAGCGCGGGCAGAAGCTGGCGCAGATGGCGCTGGCGTGGGTGCTGCGCGATGAGCGCGTCACCTCGGTACTGATTGGTGCCAGTAAAACGGCGCAGATTGATGATGCCGTGGCGATGCTGGCCCGCCGTGAATTCAGCGACGACGAGCTGGCAGCCATTGACGCGGCCCTGATGTGATCCCTGCCCTGCCCGGTGCTCACCGGGCAGTTTCAGGGCCAGAATTGTCTCAATCCCCTTTCTCTCCCCAATTTCCTCACAATCTTCCGACACAATGATACGGTAACAACAGCAATCCGCAGGCACAGACTGCGCCGCAACAGCATCAGACTGTTGATGAGGAGAAAAAAATGAAAAGAGCCCTGATATTTGCTGCCCTGCTGGCCCTGTTGTCGCCACTGGCACACCAGACCGCCCAGGCCTCTGGAGCCTCTATTACACTGTCCCCCGGCGTAACCCTGAACCTGGGTGACCGCGATCGCCGTGGCTACTACTGGGATGGCGGTCGCTGGCGTGAACCGCGCTGGTGGAACGATCGTTATTCTTATAATGAACGCCGCTGGTGGCGCCACGAAGAGTGGCGGCGTCATCAGCAGTGGGAGCGTGAACGTCGCTGGCATGAGCGCGACCGTGAGCGTCGCTGGGAACATCAGCATCGCCGCGATCGTGACTGGGATCATCATGACCGTCGTGGTCCGGGGCCGCATGGGTTCGGGCCTCACGGACCGGGCCCGCACGGCCACGATCGTCACTAAACAAAACGCCCGGCATAACCGGGCGTTTTTTGTCAGTCAGGCGCGTTACAGCCCCAGCGCCTCTCCCACCAGCAAATAGAGGTTCAGCGTAATCACCAGCAGCACAATCAGGCGGCCGGTGTTCTGCATCAGGCGGGAGTTAACCATATCCTCCCCCATCAGCTCGCGATTGCCGGTAAAAGCCAGCAGCGGGATCAGCGCCAGTGCAATTCCGAAACTCAGCAGCACCTGACTCATCACCAGAACCCGGGTTGGGTCCCAGCCTGCCGCGATGACAATAAACGAGGGCAGCATGGTGATGGTGCGGCGTAACCAGAGCGGAATATGGAAGCGGATAAAGCCCTGCATCACCACCTGTCCCGCCAGGGTGCCCACCACGGTCGAGGATAATCCCGCGGCGACCAGACTCAGACCGAAGACCGTCGCCGCTGCCTGACCCAGCAGCGGTTGCAGCGTCAGGTAGGCCTGATCGAGTTCCGCAATTTTACTGTGACCGCTGAAGTGAAAGGCGGCTGCCGCAGTCGCCATCATCGCCAGATTGACGAATCCGGCAATCGTCATCGCAATGGCCACGTCCAGCTTGGTCGAGGAGTAACGCTGACTTTTACTTTCCTCACTTTTACCCTGCGTCAGGGCAGAGTGCAGATAGATGACGTGCGGCATGATGGTGGCGCCCAGCACACCGGCCGCCAGGAAGACGGCATCGGATGTCGGCAGCGCGGGCAGTGCCATCCCGGTCACCAGCTCTTTGACGTCAGGCTGAGAGAAGAAGAGTTCGACGATATAGGCCGCCGCCACAAACAGCAGCAGTCCTCCGATCACCAGCTCCAGCGGCTTTTGCCCCCGGCTCTGCAGCATCAGGATCAGGAATGTGGCGACACCGGTCAGCACTGCGCCCTGCATCAGCGAGATACCGAGCAGCAGTTTGAACCCCAGCGCGGCCCCGATAAACTCCGCCAGGTCGGTCGCCATCGCAATAATTTCTGCCTGCACCCAGTAGAACCAGACGGCGGGCCGGGGAAAACGATCGCGGATATGTTCAGCGAGGTTTTTACCCGTGGCGATACCCAGCTTGGCGGACATCAGCTGGATCAGCATGGCCATGACGTTTGCCCACACCACGACCCACAGCAGCTTATAGCCGTAAGCGGCGCCCGCCTGAATATTGGTCGCAAAGTTGCCCGGATCGATATAGCCGATAGCGGCGATAAAGGCGGGCCCCAGCAGTGCGAGTTTGACTTTTCTGACTCCGCGAGCGGCGCGCTCGGCGGTACGACTTTCAAACATATCCGGTACCCTGTCTGAACATGTGCCTGCCCCGGCAGCTTAGGGGTTGGCATGAGCAAGTGAAATTCGTTTATTGTTATCGGTGTAATAGATACTGCTATAAAGTATAGCCATTGCTATACATTACAGCAAAGGAAGTGACTGCTAAAAATGTGAGCAAGCATGTCACTTTACGCTCTGTGTAAAATATAGACAATAATTATGTGGTTATAAGAGGTAAATGATTTGTAAACAGGACGTGATCACGGAAACTTTTCTGGAAAATATAGCGATAGCGAATACTTATATTGTGGTTCAGATCTCGTTTTTAAGTAACGCGTTACATAGAATACGCAGCAAAATACAATCCTCCTCAAATTTGGAGCAACTATGTCCCATATTTTGCAGTTTATTTTAGCACTGGTGGTGGTCGGGATACTCTCCCTGCTGGTCAGTCACGATCGTAAAAGCATTCGCATCCGCTACATCATACAGCTACTTGTGATTGAAATAGTCCTCGCCTGGTTCTTCCTGAACTCAGAAGCGGGACTGGGCTTCGTTAAAGGTTTCGCAGGCTTCTTTGACCATCTGCTGAAGTATGCTGCCCAGGGAACCAACTTTGTCTTTGGCAACATGAACGACAAAGGTCTGGCCTTCTTCTTCCTGAACGTCCTCTGCCCTATCGTCTTTATCTCTGCGCTGATCGGCATTCTGCAGCATTTCCGTATCCTGCCGTGGGTGATTCGCGGTATCGGCACCGTGCTGTCGAAAGTGAACGGCATGGGAAAACTGGAATCTTTCAACGCCGTGAGTTCTCTGATTCTGGGACAGTCAGAAAACTTCATTGCCTATAAAGATATCCTCGGCAAAATGTCTAACCGCCGCATGTACACCATGGCAGCAACCGCGATGTCGACCGTCTCGATGTCTATCGTCGGTGCCTACATGACCATGCTGCAGCCAAAGTATGTGGTCGCGGCGCTGGTGCTCAACATGTTCAGCACCTTCATTGTGCTGTCGCTGATTAACCCTTATCGCGTTGAGAACGAAGAAGACCTCCAGTTGCAGGATCTGCACAAGGGTCAGAGCTTCTTTGAGATGCTGGGTGAATATATTCTGGCGGGGTTCCGCGTCGCGATTATCGTTGCGGCCATGCTGATTGGTTTTATCGCGCTGATTTCAGGCCTGAATGCGCTGTTTGACCTCATCTTCGGCGTCACCTTCCAGGGCGTGCTTGGCTTTGTCTTCTATCCGTTTGCGTGGATGATGGGCGTGCCGTCCGGTGAAGCGTTGCAGGTTGGCAGTATCATGGCGACCAAGCTGGTCTCCAATGAGTTTGTTGCCATGATGGATCTGCAGAAAATTGCGGGTCAGCTGTCGCCAAACTCAGAAGGTATCCTGTCGGTGTTCCTGGTGTCGTTTGCTAACTTCTCATCCATCGGCATCGTGGCCGGTGCGATTAAAGGTCTGAACGAAGAACAGGGCAACGTGGTCTCCCGCTTTGGCCTGAAGCTGCTGTACGGCTCTACGCTGGTCAGCGTGCTCTCCGCCGCTATCGCCGGGCTGGTGCTGGCGTTTTAAGTTTCAGAGGGCGAGCCGGTCTCGCCCTTCTCTTCTGCCTTGCCCTTCTCTTCCCTGCATCGCTTTAACTTATCCCCTTCGCTCCCCTTCCGCCCGCCTGCTCAGGCCTGTTCTCTTCGTTT
The DNA here is from genome assembly GCF_026104315.1 of Pantoea anthophila. Lineage (NCBI taxonomy): Bacteria > Pseudomonadati > Pseudomonadota > Gammaproteobacteria > Enterobacterales > Erwiniaceae > Pantoea > Pantoea anthophila. Next base: position 1,109,797 of record NZ_CP110473.1, on the reverse strand, counting down.
AACAGCCGTGCAGAGGCCGCGCAGCATGTCCGGGACAGCAGCATGGCGCAGAACAACCCTGATGGCGAAAAGCGTTAACGAGGGCAAAGCGGGAGAAACAGCAACAGAAAGTGAGACTCGCAGAAAAGGCGAAGAATGCGTACTACAGAAAGGATGTTGACAGCGATGTGTCAGAAAATGGTGGAGATAAGCGGGATCGAACCGCTGACCTCTTGCATGCCATGCAAGCGCTCTCCCAGCTGAGCTATACCCCCACATCTGGAATCATTTTTCAGTACCAAACTTTTGGGAAGAAGTTTGGTGGAGCTAAGCGGGATCGAACCGCTGACCTCCTGCATGCCATGCAGGCGCTCTCCCAGCTGAGCTATAGCCCCGAACCGAAAAACTGTCGTGTTAAGCGACGGACGGCATAATATGAAACCGTCCCCGGGGTGTCAACGGCAAAATCACATTCTCGGTTTGATCGCTGAAAAAGGCGGCAACCTGCGAAGTTTCAGCAGCATGGCGCAGCGGAAAACCGTGATGCTGACCTCATACGGGGACAACGGCTGTTATTTACCCTGAGGTCAGGTTAATTCATGGTTAAATATGTTATAGGAATTTTCTTGTCTTCATCTTTTACGCATGCAAAACTTAGCCCGCTAATTTAGCGGATGCCGGGACCCTCTCCCGCGCGCCGCGCGTCCACCAGGCGTTTATCGTCCCATTATTCATAAAAAAACTACTGAGATACTATGTCGCTGCATACACCTAAAGAAATCGCACAACTGGCGATCCAGGCAGGCGTGGCTAAAAGCCGTGTGCCTGTCAGCATCCTTCTGATTCTCGGCTTTTTGGCGGGCGCGTTTATCGCGACCGGCTTCCTGCTGGATCTTCATGTCATTAACTCCCTGCCTGCAGACTGGGGCTCCTTTGGCGGCCTGCTCGGCGCAGCCGTTTTCCCGGTCGGGTTGATTCTGACGGTACTGGCCGGTGGTGAGCTGCTGACCGGTAATATGATGACCCTGCCTGTCGCCTGGTTCGCCCGTCGCATCAGCTTTATGAGCGTGGCGCGCAACTGGTTCTGGGTAACCCTGGCTAACTTCCTCGGCAGCGTGGCTGTCGCCTGGTTCTTTGGCCACATCCTGGGCATGACCGAAGGCGATTATCTGAAGAAGACCGTAGCCATCGCCTCGGCAAAAGTTCACGCCGATTTCCTGCACGCTTTTATTTCCGGCATCGGCTGCAACTGGCTGGTCTGCCTGGCGGTCTGGCTGGCGTTTGCCAGTAAAGATGTGGTGGGCAAAATCTTTGGCATGTGGTTCCCGATCATGGCGTTTGTGGCCATCGGCTTCCAGCACGTCGTCGCGAACATGTTCATTATTCCGGCCGCCATTTTTGCAGGTCAGCTGAGCTGGGCGGAATACTTCCCCAACTTCGTTGCCGTCTTCGCAGGTAATGCCGTTGGGGGCGCCGTCTTCGTCGGCCTGGCCTACTTCCTTGCCTTCCGTCCTGCCGCTGAACCTGCCAGCAACCCGCAATAATCCTCTTTTGCCTTTTGTCGAGCGACAAAAGGCAATTTCTGCTTCAGTTACTTTCACGCGTTAGGTTTTGCTGTAATATGTACCGCTAATGTATTTAACAGGGATAGCATCGTGAAAAAGGAATGGCTTACTCCCGAAGAGCTGGCTGCAGAAACGGGTTACAGTCGGCAAACGGTGAATAAATGGATTAAGCGTGAGAACTGGACGACGACACCGAAGCCCGGTGTGCAAGGCGGCAAAGCGCGTCTCATCCATATTGATGAGCGTGTGAAAAGTTTTATTCAGTCTACCCGCAATCTCCACGAACCGGTGGCAACCTACGGTGCCGCAGCCAATTCGTTACCTGCGTTATTAATAAGTTCCGTCCAGCAAATGAGTCAGGAAGAGCAGGATCAGTTCACTGCGTTAATCTTACGTGAAGGGATAAAAGGCGTGCTGCAGCGACTGGGCATCAGCCAGGAGTAAAGAAACCGGAAGCGTGAAGCTTCCGGCTGTGTGAATTAAGCCTGCGCTTCCCGCTCACTGATAAAGGCCAGAGCCTGCTCAATGCGCGCCACGCTGCGGCTGCGGCCAATCGCCTCCACGGTGACATCCAGACCCGGAGACTGACCAGCACCGGTCACCGCAACACGCAGCGGCATGCCGACTTTGCCCATCCCGACTTCCAGCTCATCTGCCGTACTCTGAATAGCCTGATGCACGTTTTCAGCGTTCCACTCAGCGATTGCGGCCAGCTTATCGCGCACCACTTCCAGCGGCTGACGCGCCACCGGACGAAGATGTTTCTTCGCGGCATCCGCATCAAATTCGGCAAAGTCTTCATAGAAGTAGCGGCACGATTCCGCCATCTCTTTCAGCGTTTTGCAGCGTTCGCCCAGCAGACCCACCAGCTTCGCCAGTTCCGGGCCGGTGCGGGTATCAATGTTCTGCTGTTCAATATGCCACTGCAGATGGGTCGCCACATATTCAGGCGGCAGCGCGTTAATGTAGTGATGGTTCAGCCACTGCAGTTTCTCAGTGTTGAACGCACTGGCAGACTTGCTGACCGCATCCAGGGTAAACAGCTCGGTCATTTCAGCTACGCTGAAAATTTCCTGATCGCCGTGTGACCAGCCAAGACGCACCAGGTAGTTCAGCAGCGCTTCCGGCAGGTAGCCATCATCACGATACTGCATAACCCCTACCGCACCGTGACGTTTAGAGAGTTTTTTACCGTCATCGCCCAGGATCATCGAAACGTGCGCATAGACCGGAACCTGTGCACCAATCGCTTTAAGGATATTGATCTGGCGTGGCGTGTTGTTGATGTGGTCTTCACCGCGAATAACGTGGGTGATACCCATATCCCAGTCATCTACGACGACGCAGAAGTTGTAGGTTGGCGAACCGTCGGTACGACGGATGATCAGGTCATCCAGCTCCTGGTTGCTGAACTCAATCGGGCCACGGATCTGGTCGTCAAAGATGACCGAGCCTTCCTGCGGATTGCGGAAGCGCACGACGCAGGGCTCATCATCGGCATGATGTTCATGGCTGTCACGGCAGCGGCCGTCATAACGCGGCTTTTCATTATTGGCCATCTGCGCTTCACGCAGCGCTTCCAGACGCTCTTTAGAGCAGTAGCATTTATAGGCGGTGCCCGCTTCCAGCATTTCATCAATGACCGCGTTGTAGCGATCAAAACGTTTAGTCTGGTAGTAAGGGCCTTCATTCCAGTCGAGGCTCAGCCAGTTCATCCCATCCATGATGGCTTCAATGGCTTCCGGCGTGGAGCGCTCCAGATCGGTGTCTTCGATGCGCAGCACAAACTCGCCCTGGTTGTGACGGGCAAAAAGCCAGGAGTAAAGTGCGGTACGAGCGCCACCGACATGTAAGTAGCCGGTCGGGCTGGGCGCGAAGCGTGTTTTGATTTTCATTGAGTATTGCCTTAGATGCGCGGGTTCGTTGTCTGGATGACAAAAAACAGGTTAGACGCGAAAAACAGTGGGCACATTCTAGCATCTGCCCATGAATCCTCAATGGATGCCGGCCGGTTGCCGGCCGTGAAAAGGCGCTTTTCTGCCAGTAAAACCAGCATATTGGCTAAAAGCGCGACAGGATGTTTAAAAATAAACCGAACGAACATTTATGTTTTAAAAAGCGTTGACTCAAAATCAACTATCCCTATAATGCGACTCCACACAGCGGGGGTGATTAGCTCAGTTGGTAGAGCATCTCCCTTACAAGGAGGGGGTCGGCGGTTCGAACCCGTCATCACCCACCACTCTTAACAGGGTGCCCGCAGTGAACAGGTATGAAGATATGGGTGATTAGCTCAGTTGGTAGAGCATCTCCCTTACAAGGAGGGGGTCGGCGGTTCGAACCCGTCATCACCCACCATATCTTGCCTGTTAGCACTACTGAAGTACGAAGTGGGTGATTAGCTCAGTTGGTAGAGCATCTCCCTTACAAGGAGGGGGTCGGCGGTTCGAACCCGTCATCACCCACCACTTCGGGTCGTTAGCTCAGTTGGTAGAGCAGTTGACTTTTAATCAATTGGTCGCAGGTTCGAATCCTGCACGACCCACCAATTCAGAGAAAAGCGCCTTTCAGGCGCTTTTTTCGTTTCTGCCCCCCTTCACTTATTCTGGCTGCCTGAGTGCCACGTTTATTTTACTGCGCCAGGCTCAGCCTGAATGACGACTCCCCTCAGAAAGGGGCTTTCAGAAGAAGAATCTGCTTTTTTACTCCCCTGCTCTTTTTGACACTTCAGTTATTCCTGCCTGCGCCGATAACCTTATAGACGAACTACAGGGAGAAAATGATGTCCTCGATAGCCGGAGTTTTAAAAGTTATGTCAGGTGGCGGTGACAGCGGCGGCGGCAGTATCGCCTCGCAGATCGCCGCACTGAATAAACAGATTCAGAGCGTGATGAAAAAAGTCAAAGAGCTGGCCGACAACCACGATCTTGACGAAGACCAGAAATCTAAAATAGCGCAGATGTACCAGTCGCAGATCACCATGCTGGAAGCGCAGATTGCTCAGCTGCAAAAGAAGCAGGCTGAGCAGGCCGAAAAGGCGCAGCAGAAAAGCGACAGTGTTAACCCGGTCAGTGAAAGCAAGGCGAACGGGATTAACCGCCCGACTGACAAAAATAATGTCGATGTCTATATCTAAAACGCGGGCGTAATGGCCCGCTGTTGCGCCAGCAGCGCCGCCTGCTGGCGCACCTCCTGCCAGATGGCTTCGGCGGCGGGCGTCAGCGAGCGGTTTTTGCGTTTAATGAGGGTCAGACTTCGATTGATCTCGGGATAAAGCCGCCGCACGGTGAGCGCGCGATCCGCCGGCAGAGGTAATGCCAGTGCGGGCAGAATACTGATACCAATCCCTACCTGCACCATCGGAAACAGCGTGGCAGGATGACCAATCTCCTGCACCACCTCTGCCTGAATATTCTGCTGCTGCATGGCTGCATCAATCAGTACCCGGCTGCCGGATGCATAATCCTGCAACACCAGCGTGCGCCCATCCAGCATCGACCATTCCGCCCTGTCCACCCGCGCCAGCGGATCATCATCCCGGCACAACAGTAAGAAAGGCTCATCCAGAATGGCAATCGTGTCAAAATCGCTGTCGCGCAGCGGCCCGATTACGATGCCAAAATCGACTTCGGCGTTTCGCACACTTTGCAGCACCCACTGCTGTGCACGGTCGTGCAGTATCACTTTAATGTCGGGGAAGTGCTGCTGGCTGGCCGCCAGACACTGAGGCATCAGATGCGCGGAAATCGTCTGGCTGGCCGCCACCCGCACGGTGCCGCTGCGCTGTTCGCCAAAACTGCGGATATCCAGTAGCGTGGTATTAATCTCCTCCAGCAGACGTTCCATGCGGGATGCCAGCTGTTTTCCTGCCTCGGTCAGCATCACCTCGCGCGTGGTGCGATCCAGCAGCCGCACGCCGGTTTCCGCCTCCAGCTCTTTGATGCTGTGACTCACCGCCGACTGGCTCAGGCCTATCGCCTGCCCCGCCTGGCTGAAACCACCGTAATGTGCCACCGCAATGAAAGTCCGCAATTGACGCAGGGTGTAATTCATCGATTACGCTCATAGATTAATGCAATAAATCAATTTTATTTCTAAAAATGATTCCCGCACAATCGGCCTATTGAAAAATTTACCGGATTTTAACAATGGGATTTTTAAAACTTGATCCGATGATGGTTAAGCTCATCATCACCGTACTGCTGGCCACCTTCCTGCCTGCCAGAGGGATCTACGTCGATATCTTCAGCTACCTCGCCACCGCGGCTATCGCACTGCTGTTCTTTATGCACGGTGCCAAGCTGTCGCGGGAGAAGATCATTGCGGGAAGCAGCCACTGGCAGCTGCATCTCTGGATCATGTTCAGCACCTTTGTGCTCTTTCCGGCGCTGGGCATGCTGCTGGTCTGGTGGCATCCGGTTGATGTCGGTCCGGAAATTTATACCGGCTTTATCTATCTCTGTATCCTGCCTGCCACCGTGCAGTCCGCCATCGCATTTACCTCGATGGCCGGCGGTAACGTCGCCGCCGCCGTGTGCAGCGCCTCGGCATCCAGCCTGCTGGGGGTCTTCATCTCCCCGTTGCTGGTGAATGTGGTGATGGATATCCACAGCAGCGCGCCGACTGACGGTCTGGAGCAGATCGGTAAGATTATGCTGCAACTGATGGTGCCGTTCATACTGGGCCATCTTTCACGCCGCTGGATCGGCGGCTGGGTTGAAAAGCACCGCAGCCTGATTGGCAAAACTGACCAGACCTCGATTCTGCTGGTAGTCTACAGTGCCTTCAGTGAGGCGGTAGTGAACGGCATCTGGCATCGCGTGGGCGTGATTACCCTGCTCTGGATTGTGGCGGGCTCCATTCTGCTGCTGGCCACCGTGCTGATTATCAACCTGCTGGCTTCGCGCCTGTTCCGCTTCAAACGCGCCGATGAGATTGTGGTGCTGTTTTGTGGATCGAAGAAGAGTCTGGCGAATGGAGTACCCATGGCAAATATTCTGTTCCCGGCCAGTACCGTGGGGATTATCGTGCTGCCTCTGATGATCTTCCATCAGGTTCAGCTGATGGTCTGTTCGTTCATCGCCGGACGCTACAAGAAGAGCGGTGAGAAAAAGCAGGCTTCAGAGGTGAAAACCTCCGTGATGGAGTCGCAGAAATAGTCTGCATGGCCCGCCTGTGCGGGCCACGTTATTTCCGGGTCTGAAGCGGCTTCACCAGCCCCTCCAGACCTTCGATTTTTATCGTCAGCGTGAGCTGCATCAGGTCACCCAGCAGGCCGGAGGGGAAGTCGCCACTGCGGGCAAACCACAGCAGGTAGGGTTCAGGCAGATCGATCAGCATCCGCCCTTTATATTTCCCAAACGGCATCGCCGTGTTCGCTATCGCCACCAGCTGATGCTTATCCATCTCAGGCACCCAGCAGACGGATCATTTCAGCTTCATCGATCACCTCGATGCCCAGCTCCTGCGCTTTAGCCAGCTTGGAACCCGCCGCTTCACCGGCAATCAGCAGATCCGTTTTCTTCGACACGCTGCCGCTGACTTTAGCTCCCAGCGCGATCAGCTGCGCTTTGGCATCGTCGCGGTTCATCTGCGACAGCGAACCGGTCAGCACCACGGTTTTCCCGGCAAACGGACTGTCAATCTCTTCGGCTTTCACCACCACAACAGCTGGCCAGTGAACACCAATATCGTCCGTCAGCTGGCGGATGACCTCGCGGTTGCTCTCCTCTTCCATAAAGTTGCGAACGTGCGCGGCGACGACCTTACCCACATCCGGCACGGCAATCAGTGCCTCCAGATCGGCATCCATCACCTTCTGCAGCTCACCAAAGTGGTTTGCCAGATTGGCGGCGGTGGCTTCGCCCACTTCACGGATCCCCAGCGCATAGAGGAAACGCGCCAGCGTCGTCGACTTCGCTTTTTCCAGCGCATCCACCACGTTCTGCGCCGATTTTGGCCCCATGCGATCCAGCCCGGTCAGCTTACCCGCCGTGAGACGGAAGAGATCGGCGGGGGTCGAGACATACTCTTTCTCCACCAGCTGGTCGATAATCTTATCGCCCATGCCGTCGACATCGAGCGCCCGGCGCGAGACAAAATGCTTCAGCGCCTCTTTTCGCTGCGCGCCGCAAATCAGACCGCCGGTGCAGCGCGTGACCGATTCACCTTCGACCCGTTCCACCTCAGAACCACAGACCGGGCAGTGAGCAGGAAACACCACTTCACGCGTCTCTTCAGGACGTTCAGCGGTGACCACATTCACGACCTGCGGGATCACATCGCCTGCACGGCGAATCACGACCCGGTCCCCGATGCGCAGTCCCAGCCGCGCGATTTCATCGGCGTTGTGCAGCGTGGCGTTGCTGACAATCACACCCGCTACCTGCACCGGCTCCAGGCGGGCGACAGGAGTGATAGCCCCGGTCCGGCCAACCTGAAACTCGACATCCCGCACCCAGGTCAGCTGCTCCTGCGCCGGGAATTTAAAGGCTATCGCCCAGCGCGGCGCACGCGCCACAAAGCCCAGCTGTTCCTGCTGCGCCTGTGAATCGACTTTGATGACCACGCCATCGATATCAAATCCGAGACTGGGGCGCTGTTGCTCAACGTCGTGATAAAAAGCCAGTGCCTCTTCCGCATTATGCACCAGCTTAATGCGGTCGCTGACCGGCAGCCCCCAGGCTTTGAACTGCTGCAGGCGTGCCATGTGACTGTGCGGCATCTCGCCGCCTTCCAGCAGGCCGAAACCGTAGCAGAAGAAGGTCAGCGGACGTTTTGCGGTGATGCGCGGATCAAGCTGACGCAGCGAACCTGCCGCTGCGTTGCGCGGGTTAGCAAAGACTTTGCCGTCCGTGCGGCGCGCTTCCTCATTCAGCTTTTCGAAGCCGCGCTGCGTCATAAAGACTTCGCCACGCACTTCCAGCCGCGCCGGGATGTTGTCACCTTTAAGACGCAGCGGAATAGCGCGAATGGTGCGCACGTTGGCGGTAATATTCTCGCCGGTGGTGCCATCTCCCCGCGTGGCGGCCTGAACCAGTAGCCCGTTTTCATACATCAGGCTGACCGCTAAGCCATCGAGTTTAAGTTCACAGCAGTAGGTAATCTCTTCACTGCTTTTCAGCCGATCGCGCACCCGCTTGTTGAAGGCCATAAAGGTCGCTTCATCGAAGGCGTTATCCAGCGACAGCATCGGGACTTCATGGCGAACCTGTTCAAACACCGTCAGCGGCGCAGCGCCGACGCGCTGGGTTGGTGAGTCCGGCGTAATGAGATCGGGATGATCCGCTTCCAGCTGGCGCAGTTCACGCATCAGGCGATCATATTCGGCATCCGGCACTTCCGGTGCATCCATGACGTGATAGAGGTATTCGTGATGACGCAACGTAGTGCGCAGTTCGGTGATGTGATCCTGGACGGATTTCATAAAGCCCCATCAGATAAAAAACCCCCGACATGCGGGGGTTTGTTTTAACAGTTCAGATAGCGGTTTGCGCCGTGGTCAGACACCGACCACATCGCGAATACGCGCCTTGTAAGTTTCCAGCTTCTGCGGCGTCATCATGCGACGTTCATCATCCAGCACTACGCCGCCAACATCATCAGCGATGCGCTGTGCCGACTGCAGCATCAGCTTGAAGTTCTGATTCGCATCGCCATAGGAAGGCACCATCATAAAGATAGAGATACCCGGCGTGCTGAAATCTGTCATCAGGTCAGGGTTAAACGAGCCAGGCTTGACCATATTGGCCAGACTGAACAGGACCGGACCACTGCCTGCCGGACTGAGATGGCGATGGAAGATGTTCATCTCACCAAACTGGAAGCCCGCCTGAAGAATCCCCTGAAGGAGAGCCTCACCATTGAGTTCGCCACCCGAGTGTGCGGCAACGTGCAGAACCAGCACGGCTTCTTTCGGCTTCTCTGCCGGTGCGGCAGGTGCAGACGGCGGAACGGGAGTCGGTTCCGGCGCCTGAGTGATTTCAGGCTGCGGCTCGGGTTCAGCCTGGTACTGCGGTGCGGGCTGCACCGATTCCAGCGGGTCCAGATCCAGCAGCGGATCGGCCTGCACAGGCGGTGCGACAAAAGCAGGCGCAGGCTGTTGCTGCTGACGAGCCGGTTCCGGACGCGGCTGAGGAGCAGGCTGCGGTGCGGGGCTGAAAAGCGGATCGCTTTCCGGTTCGGCTTGCGGAGCAGGTCGTGGCGCAGGCTGACGAACAGGCTCAGCAGGCGCGGGCTTACGCGGCGCAACCGGCTGGGATTCGCGAATATCATCGAAACGCGGTTCCTGATGGTTGCTGCGCTCAGCGCGAACACGAACCTCGCCGACGCCATCATCTTCGTCGTCGATCAGGTCCGGTTCATCATGTTCATCACGTTGTTTCAGACGTTTGTGCGGGCGATCGCGGAACACTGACGAACGCTCTTTACGGCTGGTCCACAGTCCGTGAAGAAGGAGCGCTATTATGGCGATCGCGCCAACAACGATTAATATCAGACGCAAATCCTGCATCATTGTATTCTCTGTTGTTCCAATACCTTGCCACCGCGGCAAACTTTATCCTCTAACTGTATTTGCCCTGCTACACAAGTGCAAGTCTGTGCACTATTTTCTAACAAATAAGATAGGCAACCCACGCTTTTTCGCTGTTTTTTTACCCAAACGGCACCTGGCCTGGGGAAAAAGCCAGGTTATAGTGGGCCCGCCCTAATACCTTCAGGAGAATTGCCTATATGGCCCTTGAGAAGTCCGTCTCAGATTTTAACGGCATACACTACTTCAGCCAGGGCTGGAAACTGATGCGTCTGCCTGGCATTCGTCGCTTTGTGGTCATGCCGCTGCTGATCAACATTCTGATGCTGGGTGGCGCATTCATCTGGCTTTTCTATCGTCTGGGTGACTGGATCCCGCGGCTGATGGCCACGATTCCGGACTGGCTGCAGTGGCTCAGCTATCTGTTATGGCCACTGTCGGTGATTGCGATTGTGCTGGTCTTCAGCTACTTCTTTTCCACCCTCGCTAACCTTATCGCCGCACCGTTTTGCGGCCTGCTGGCCGAGCAGCTTGAGGGACGCCTGACCGGTAAACCGCTGCCTGACAGCGGCTGGGCGGGTCTGATCAAAGATGTGCCGCGCATCATGAAGCGCGAGCTGCAAAAGCTGGGCTACTACCTGCCACGTGCGGTGGGACTGCTGCTGCTCTACTTTATCCCGGGTTTCGGCCAGACGGTCGCGCCCGTACTGTGGTTCCTGTTCAGCGCCTGGATGCTCGCGATCCAGTATTGCGACTACCCCTTCGATAATCACAAAGTGCCTTTTCAGCAGATGCGTAACGCCCTGCGTCGGCATAAAACCGCCAATATGCAGTTTGGTGCGCTTACCAGTCTGTTTACCATGATCCCGGTGCTGAACCTGGTCATCATGCCAGTGGCCGTCTGCGGGGCCACAGCGATGTGGGTCGATCGCTACCGGCAGCAACTGGCGCGGCAGGAAGTGCGCTGAATATATCAGCGCGCCTTATGCTCTTTTTAACAAGGCTTATTGCCGGGTGACATATAGATATGCGATTTCTTTCCTTCCGCCCCCAGGCAGAACAGGTATGCTCATAGGGTTCCCAATAATTCATACAGTTAAGGACAGGCTATGAGTAAGATCTACGAAGACAACTCTTTGACAATTGGTCATACGCCATTGGTTCGACTGAACCGCATCGGTAACGGCCGCATCCTTGCGAAAGTTGAATCCCGTAACCCGAGCTTCAGCGTAAAATGCCGTATCGGTGCCAATATGATTTGGGACGCAGAGAAACGCGGTATTCTGAAACCGGGTATTGAACTGGTTGAACCGACCAGCGGCAATACCGGGATTGCCCTCGCCTATGTGGCCGCCGCGCGCGGTTATAAACTGACCCTGACCATGCCTGAGACGATGTCCGTTGAGCGTCGTAAACTGCTGAAAGCGCTGGGCGCGAATCTGGTTCTGACTGAAGGTGCCAAAGGCATGAAAGGGGCTATCGGCAAAGCTGAAGAGATTGTTGCAAGCGACCCGGATAAATATGTCCTGCTGCAGCAGTTCAGCAACCCGGCTAACCCGGAGATCCATGAAAAGACCACCGGCCCGGAAATCTGGGAAGATACCGACGGCGAAGTGGATGTCTTTATTGCTGGTGTCGGCACCGGCGGTACGCTGACCGGCGTGAGCCGCTACATCAAGAACACCAAAGGCAAAAAAGATCTGATCACCGTCGCGGTGGAACCAACCGATTCGCCGGTCATTGCTCAGGCCCTGGCAGGAGCGGAGATCAAGCCTGGCCCTCACAAAATTCAGGGGATCGGCGCAGGCTTTATTCCGGGCAACCTAGAGCTGAATCTGGTTGATCGGGTTGTGGCTATCACGAATGAGGAAGCGATCAGCACTGCGCGTCTGCTGATGGAGCAGGAAGGCATTCTGGCAGGTATCTCCTCCGGTGCTGCGGTCGCCGCCGCACTGAAGTTGCAGGAAGAGGAAACCTTCGCCAACAAGAATATCGTGGTGATTCTCCCCTCCTCAGGTGAACGCTATCTGAGTACCGCTTTGTTCGCCGATCTCTTTACAGAAAAAGAGCTGCAGTAGTCGGGGCAGAAAGTCTGAAAATGCCGCAAAAAGCACCCGCCCGGGTGCTTTTTTGTGGCGCAGATCTCACTTTCACCACCCGGCAGATTGATTTCAGTGACGCCGCTCTGGTATTTAGACTGCCAATTATTTCGATGCCTGAAATTAATCCGCGTTTGAAGTGGATCAAGCTGAATCGATTTACGGATTCAGTGAAACGGCGAATCACGGCATAATTAACCGGTGACGTGTAGAATCGGTTTTACGACGCAACGGAATGTCGATTTGACGCATGCGCGTCCTGGGTCAGCATGAAGCTATACCCGCGCACCGACACAGGCTAAAGTGAAGGCTCCAGGCTAGACTTTAGATCCATAACACTCATTCTGATAACGTTGGGGAAATAGAATGTTCCAGCAAGAAGTTACCATTACTGCACCAAACGGTCTGCATACTCGCCCAGCAGCGCAATTCGTTAAAGAAGCCAAAGCTTTCCAGTCAGAAATCACTGTGACCTCTAACGGTAAATCTGCCAGCGCCAAGAGCCTGTTCAAGCTGCAGACACTGGGTTTAACGCAGGGAACCGTTGTGACCCTGTCAGCAGAAGGCGAAGACGAACAGAAAGCAGTTGAGCATCTGGTCAAACTGATGGCTGAACTGGAGTAATCTCCGCTCAGCTCTCCAGCCAATCGACTCCTCTGCGCCATTGAGTGCAAACATCTTGATCGCGGACAATCTGTCCGCGTTATTGCTTTCGTAGAGTACGTGTCCCGCGACAATGGCACCGCAAAGAGTCCCATCAGCCATCGTGATTAAAAGGTAGCGTTATGATTTCAGGCATTTTAGCATCACCAGGTATCGCTTTCGGCAAAGCACTGCTGCTGAAAGAAGACGAGATCGTCATCAACCGTAAAAAAATTTCTGATGACCAGGTTGAGCAGGAAGTTCAGCGCTTCCTCGATGGTCGCGGTAAAGCGGCACAGCAACTGGAAGCGATTCGCGTCAAAGCGGGTGAAACCCTCGGTGAAGAGAAAGCTGCGATCTTCGAAGGCCACATTATGTTGCTGGAAGATGAAGAGCTGGAGCAGGAAATCATCGACCTGATCAAAAAAGATCACGCCTCTGCCGATGCTGCTGTCGACTCGGTTATCGATGGTCAGGCGAAAGCGCTGGAAGAGTTAGATGATGAGTATCTGAAAGAGCGTGCGGCTGACGTGCGCGACATCGGTAAGCGTCTGCTGCAAAACATCCTCGGTCTGCATATCGTTGACCTGAGCGCCATTCCGGATGAATCCATTCTGGTAGCCAAAGATTTAACGCCGTCAGAAACCGCACAGCTGAACCTGAAAAAGGTGCTGGGCTTTATTACCGATCTGGGTGGCCGTACCTCACATACCTCAATCATGGCGCGCTCGCTGGAGATCCCAGCCATTGTCGGCACCGGCAATGTCACCGTCACGGTTAAAAACGGCGACTTCCTGATTCTGGATGGTGTGAACAACGCGATTCACGTCAATCCTTCTGACGCCGTTCAGGAAGAGCTGAAAGCCGTACAGAACCAGTATCTGTCGGAAAAACACGAATTAGCCAAGCTGAAAGACCTGCCTGCGGTCACGCTGGATGGTCATCAGGTTGAAGTCTGCGCCAACATCGGCACCGTGCGCGACGTCGCCGGCGCAGAGCGCAACGGCGCAGAAGGCGTGGGTCTTTACCGCACCGAATTCCTGTTCATGGACCGCGATGCGCTGCCGACCGAAGAAGAGCAGTTCCAGGCGTATAAAGCCGTCGCTGAAGCCATGGGTTCACAGGCCGTTATCGTCCGTACCATGGATATCGGCGGTGACAAAGATCTGCCTTACATGAACCTGCCGAAAGAGGAAAACCCTTTCCTCGGCTGGCGCGCTATCCGTATCGCCATGGACCGCAAAGAGATTCTGCATGCGCAGCTGCGTGCTATCCTGCGCGCCTCCTCCTTCGGCAAACTGCGCATTATGTTCCCGATGATCATTTCCGTTGAAGAAGTGCGTTCGCTGAAAGCGGAACTGGAACTGCTGAAAGCGCAGCTGCGTGAAGAAGGCAAAGCGTTCGACGAGTCCATCGAAGTCGGTATTATGGTGGAAACCCCGGCGTCAGCGGTGATTGCACGTCATCTGGCGAAAGAAGTCGACTTCTTCAGTATTGGGACAAACGACCTGACGCAGTATACTCTGGCGGTCGATCGTGGTAACGATTTGATTTCGCACCTGTACAATCCAATGACGCCGTCTGTGCTTAACTTAATTAAGCAAGTCATTGATGCATCTCACGCTGAAGGTAAATGGACCGGCATGTGTGGTGAGCTGGCAGGTGATGAACGTGCTACACTACTGTTACTGGGAATGGGGCTGGACGAGTTCAGCATGAGTGCCATTTCTATCCCTGGCATCAAGAAAATCATTCGTAATACTAATTTTGAAGATGCGAAGGCATTGGCAGAGCAGGCACTGGCTCAACCGACAGCGGAAGATTTAATGAACCTGGTGAACAAGTTCATTAAAGAAAAAACGCTCTGCTAATCTGCATGATGCTGGCCCCAAATTACTGCTTAGGAGAAGATCATGGGTTTGTTTTCTAAACTTTTTGGCGAAAAAACGGATAGCGCTGGGACAATCGATATCGTAGCGCCTCTGTCAGGCGAAATTGTGAATATTGAAGACGTACCAGATGTGGTGTTTGCAGAAAAAATCGTGGGCGACGGTATCGCGATCAAACCGACTGGCAACAAAATGGTTGCGCCGGTGGATGGCACTATCGGTAAGATTTTTGAAACCAACCATGCTTTTTCAATCGAATCGGACAACGGCATCGAGCTGTTCGTGCATTTCGGTATCGATACGGTTGAACTGAAAGGTGAAGGTTTCAAACGCATCGCTGAAGAAGGCCAGAAGGTCAAAAAAGGCGACGTCGTTATCGAGTTCGATCTGCCATTGCTGGAAGAGAAAGCAAAATCAACCCTGACTCCGGTTGTTATCTCCAACATGGATGAAATCAAGGAACTGATTAAGCTCTCTGGCCAGGTCACCGTCGGCGAAACGCCGGTGATTCGCATCAGAAAATAAGGCTTTGTTCCTGCTCTGACGGCACCTTCGGGTGCCGTTTTCGTTTCTGCTCTCCGCGCTTTTCAGGATGGCCAGTGCGGCAGTCGCAGCGTCAGTTCCAGCCCTCCTTCCGGCCGGTTCCGTGCCTCGACTTCACCCTGATGCGCCAGCACCACTTTGCGGACGATCGCCAGCCCAAGGCCATAGCCCTTTCCCATCAGCGGTGAGTTGACCCGCACAAACGGGTCAAAGATGCTGGAGAGTTTCTCTTCATCGACACCCGGCCCCTGATCGCGCACCTGAATTTCCAGCCACTGCTGCGCGGTGCGCAGTTCAACCTCGATCCGCTGGCCTGGCAGGGAAAAGCGCAGCGCGTTGCGTAACACATTCTCGGTGGCGCGCCGTATCAGTTCGGCATTGCCACGCACGGTGTAGTCGGCCCGATCGTCCACCTGAAACGCCACCTGCACGCCGGGGAGCTGCGCTTCATAGCGGACATCGGTGATCACCGCCTCCAGCAGGCCGGTGAGGTCAAAGTACTGCTCATCCGGAATACTTTCATGCTCAGCCCGCGACAGCGTCAGCAGTTCACCGATCATCTTATCCAGCCGGCGCGCCTCTTCGTCGATACGATCGAGCGAACTGTGCACATTTTCAGGCGTCTGTCGGGCCAGCCCGGTCGCCAGCTGCAGGCGCGCCAGCGGTGAACGCAGCTCGTGTGAGATATCGTGCAGCAGCTCTTCGCGCGCACGGACCAGGGTCTCCAGCCGCTCAGCCATGGTATCGAAGGCCCGGGCGACATCAGAAATCTCATCATGCCGTTTACGCATCACCGGAAAAAGCCGTACGCTTAAATCGCCCTCTGCGACCCGGGAGAACCCTTCGCGCAGCTGACGCATGGGTCGCGTCAGATTCCAGGCAAGCAGCAGGCTGAAGAGCAATCCCACCGAACCGGCGAAGACAAACATCGGTTCAGGGATATTGAGGAATTTGCGCGGCATGCTGTTCATCATGCTCTCTTTTCGCATGCCATCGATGTCATAGCGCAGCTGATACCCTTTTCCATCGGCGCCGCGCACCCAGCGTTCACTTTCGGCGGGCCGATGCGCCTCCCCATCCGGGTTAGCCTGTGCGGGCGACGGTTGCGCCTGTGGCAGGATGTGGAAAAACTGCCGGTCACGTTTGTCCCAGCCCGACAGCATCGCGTTCAGCGCCTCAGGCCCGTTCTGCGCCAGCACCGTCGCCGCCGAGGTGAGTTGCAGATCGGCCACGCGGCGGACCGCCACCAGTTCAGGCGGCTCGTGTCGTCTACCGGAGAGCGAAAAGCCGAGCCAGATAAGCTGACTGATGATGACAAAGACGATCCAGAAGCCGATAAAGATCTTCCAGAACAGGCGTCCACGGTAGTGCCTCATCGAATGCGATAACCGATACTGCGAACGGTTTCGATCGTGATGCTGTCAGCGGTTAAGGCACTGAGCTTCTGACGGATGTTGCTGATATGCACATCGACGCTGCGATCATACGCCTCGCGCGGGCGACCAAGTCCCTTCTCCGACAGCTCATCTTTTGAGACCACCCTGTCCGGGGCGCGCATCAGCAGTTCCAGCAGATTAAATTCCGAGGCGGTGAGATCGAAGGCTTTCTCCTGCCATTCACTGATACGGGTGGCGGGATTGAGGGTCAGCACCCCCCAGCGCAGCGGCTCCTGGCTATCCGGCTGCGGGGCCTGCTCTTCGAAACGCCGCAGCACCGCCCGCAGACGCGCCACCAGCTCGCGCGGATAGCAGGGCTTGGGCATATAGTCATCGGCCCCCATCTCCAGACCGATTACGCGGTCAATGTTATCGCCTTTGGCGGTCAGCATAATCACTGGTATGCGGCTGTTCTGACGCACCTGGCGCAGAACGTCAATGCCACTCATGTCGGGCAGCATGATGTCCAGGATCATCGCGGTGAACTGGCCGGAGAGCGCGCCCTGAATCCCGGCGCTGCCGGTCAGCACCAGCTGAGCATCGAAGCCTTCCGCAATCAGGTACTGGCTTAACATCGTGCCGAGCTCTACATCATCATCAACAAGCAGAATTTTCATGGTCATTTCTCCGGAGAACGGGCGCTATTTTCACCTGTGCGGCCGATCGGCGCAGCCTGATTTACGTGATCCTTACAGATTCACACTCGCTGGCACAGTAAACCGGGCAAAAAAAAGGCCTGTGGGCAGCAGACGCTTCACAGGCCAGGTTTCGCATCCACAGCGGTTACGCGTGATAGAGACCGGTCGAGAGATAACGATCGCCGCGATCGCAGGCGATCGCCACCACCACGCTTCCCGGATTTGCCTCGGCGATGCGCAGTGCACCCGCCACCGCGCCGCCTGAACTGACGCCACAGAAGATGCCCTCACGGCGTGCCAGTGCCCGCATGGTCTCCTCCGCTTCCTTCTGCGTCATATCGATGACGTCATCCACCAGATTGGGACGGTAGATCCCCGGCAGATAGGCCAGTGGCCAGCGACGGATGCCCGGAATGCTGCTGCCCTCGCTGGGCTGTAAGCCAATGACCTGCACGCCGGTGTTGTGCTCTTTCAGGTAGCGTCCCACGCCGGTGATCGTGCCGGTGGTGCCCATACTGGAGACAAAATGGGTCATACGCTGATTCGACTGCTGCCACAGCTCCGGGCCGGTGGTCTGATAGTGGCCCAGCGGGTTATCGGGATTGTTGAACTGATCCAGCACCCGGCCCTCGCCGCGTGCCGCCATCGCCTGCGCCAGATCGCGCGCCCCTTCCATTCCCTGCTCGCGCGGCACCAGTATCAGCTCTGCGCCATAGGCACGCATCGCATCCTGCCGCTCCTGACTCATGTTGTCCGGCATCAGCAGGCGCATACGATAGCCTTTCATCGCGGCGATCATCGCCAGCGCAATGCCGGTGTTGCCACTGGTGGCTTCGATCAGCTGATCGCCGGGCGTGATATCTCCGCGCAGCTCCGCCTGATTGATCATCGACCAGGCCGCACGATCCTTGACCGAACCCGCCGGATTGTTGCCTTCCAGCTTAAGCCAGACCTCACTGCCGTTAGCGGGCGTCAGGCGCTGTAACCTGACCAGCGGGGTATTGCCGATGGTATTTTCGAGAGTCGTCACGGTAAGGTTCCTGGCTTAATGCAAACAGAAGGCAAAAAAAAGGCGGGAGTCACACTCCCGCCCGGTGTTGATCAGAAAATATCAGGCGCTCTGGGCAAAGGCAACAGCGCGCAGCGGGGTATCCCCCTTATAGAGACGCGCCTGCTGCAGGCCAACAAACAGGCGTTCGCCACGAATCGGGGCGGTCTGTTCACCTTCAAATACCAGCGAAAACGGCTCGCTCTGCCAGCCAGCGGGCTGCACCACCAGCTGCCAGAAGTGTCCACGCGGACTCACTTCCAGCACCTGCACCGGCAGCGGGGTTTCCAGGCTGCTGTGGCGGGACACATCGATTTCCCACGGACGCAGGAACAGCTCAACCGGGCCCTGATGTGCCGAGGTATACCCCAGCGGCCAGTGATGCGCGCCGACATGGAACTGCGACCCGTGGATCTCACCATCAAAGCGATTCACTTCACCCAGGAACTCCAGCACAAAGCGGGTTGCCGGATCGCGCCACACGTCATCTGGCGTGCCGACCTGCTCGATATTACCCTGGCTCATCACCACCACGCGGTCTGCCACTTCCATCGCCTCTTCCTGGTCGTGGGTCACAAACACGCTGGTAAATTTCAGCTCTTCATGCAGCTGACGCAGCCAGCGACGCAGCTCTTTACGCACCTGCGCATCGAGCGCGCCAAAAGGTTCATCCAGCAGCAGGATTTGCGGTTCTACCGCTAACGCACGCGCCAGCGCCACACGCTGTTTCTGCCCGCCCGACAGCTGAGCCGGGAAGCGGTTCGCCAGATGGGCCAGCTGCACCATCTCCAGCAGACGGGTAACACGCTGTTTGATCTCGGCCGCAGAAGGACGTTCCCGACGCGGCAGTACCGTCAGGCCAAAGGCGATGTTGTCGAACACCGTCATATGGCGGAACAGCGCATAGTGCTGAAAAACAAATCCAACCTGACGATCGCGCGCATGCAGACGGCTCACATCGTTGCCATGAAAACGGATCTGGCCGCTGTTCTGATGCTCCAGCCCGGCAATAATGCGCAGCAGCGTGGTTTTACCGGAGCCGGATGGGCCAAGCAGCGCCACCATTTCACCCGAGGCAATATCCAGAGAGATATCGTTCAGCACCGAGGTGCGACCAAAGGATTTGTTGATCTTGTTAATCTCAATGCTCATGATTTCCCTCCTGTTGCAGGTGCTTGTGCTGTTGCTCCAGACGCCACTGCACAATACTTTTCAGAAACAACGTTACAATGGCCATCAGGGTCAGCAGCGCGGCAGCGGTGAAGGCGCCGACCGTATTGTAATCCTGATGCAATAATTCAACCTGAAGCGGCAGCGTATAGGTCTCACCGCGAATCGATCCCGATACCACCGAGACCGCACCAAATTCACCAATCGCACGGGCGTTGGTCAGCACGATGCCATACAGCAGCGCCCAGCGAATGTTCGGCAATGTCACACGACGGAACATCTGCCAGCCTGAAGCGCCCAGCAGCACCGCCGCTTCATCTTCGTGACTGCCCTGGCTCAGCATCACCGGCACCAGTTCGCGCACCACAAACGGACAGGTCACAAACACGGTCGCCAGCACCATGCCCGGCCAGGCGAACATAACCTGGATGTTATGCGCATCCAGCCAGCCGCCCGCCGGACCGTTGACGCCCCAGAACAGCAGATACATCAGACCGGCCACCACCGGCGACACGGCAAACGGAATATCAAACAGGGTCAGCAGCAGCTGACGCCCCGGAAAGGTAAAGCGGGTCACCAGCCAGGCGAGCAGCGTGCCGAACACCAGGTTAACCGGAACGGTGATCAGCGCCACCATCACCGTCAGCCAGATGGCGTGCAGCATATCGGGGTCAGCCAGGTTGCTCAGGGAGACCAGCAGCCCCTGATTCAGCGCCTCCCAGAAGATGGAGACCATCGGCACCAGCAGCAGCAGAATCGAGAGCAGCGCGCCGATACCAATCAGCAGCCATTTGCCCCAGTTCACCGGCTGACGATCCGCATGATTCAGTTGTGAGACCTCAGCCATTAGTGACCTCCCAGTCGACGGCCAAAGCGGCTCTGTAAGGTGTTAATCGCAAATAACAGGATAAGCGAGGCGGCCAGGATCACCGAGGCGATGGCGCTGGCGGCCGGATAGTCAAACTCCTGCAACCGGACAAAAATCATCAGCGAGGTCACTTCCGTTTTCCAGGCGATGTTACCGGCAATAAAGATCACCGCACCAAACTCACCCAGGCTGCGGGTAAAGGAGAGCGCCGTGCCCGCCAGCAGCGCCGGGGCGACTTCCGGTAACACAACCCGACGGAAGCTCTGCCACGGTGTGGCACCCAGCGTTTCAGCGGCTTCTTCATACTCCGGGCCTAACTCCTCCAGCACCGGCTGTACCGTGCGCACCACAAACGGGATGCTGGTGAAGGCCATGGCGATGGCGATGCCGATCCAGGTGTAGGAGATTTTGATATCGAAATGAGCAAACCACTGTCCATACCAGCCGTTGACCGAAAAGAGTCCGGCCAGTGTCAGGCCCGCGACGGCGGTCGGCAGTGCAAACGGCAGATCCATCAGGCCATCCAGCAGCGTGCGGCCAGGGAAGCGGTAGCGGGTCAGGATCCACGCCATCAGCATGCCGAACACCGCATTAAACAGCGAGGCGACACCGGCGGAGAGCAGCGTAACCTTGTAGGCCGCAACCAGCTGCGGGTTGGTCACCACATCCCAGTACTGCTGAAGGGTCATCTGTGACAGCTGCATGATCACGGCGCTGATGGGCAGCAGCAGAATCAGACAGGTAAAAAGCAGGCTGGTGCCCAGGCTCAGTCCAAAGCCGGGCAACACGCGTTTATCACTTGCTGCAAACATTATCCACGCCCCGCCGCTAACAATTTATCCAGCTCACCGCCGCTGGCGAAATGCGTTTTCATCACGTTGTCCCAGCCGCCAAAGGCCTCTTCAACCCGGAACAGGCTGGTCTGCGGGAAGCGATCTTTCTGCTCTGCCATCAGCTGCGGATTGTTCACGCGATAGTAGTAGTGCGTAATAATCGTCTGCGCTTCCGGTGTGTAGAGGTAGTGGAGATAGGCGCTGGCCGCATCCGCGGTGTGGTTACCGGCAACGTTTTTATCTACCCACGCCACCGGGAACTCCGCCAGAATGTTGGTTTTCGGCACGATCACCTCATACTCATCTTTGCCGTACTGGTTGCGGATATTGTTTACTTCCGACTCAAAGCTAATCAGTACGTCGCCCAGACCGCGCTCAGCGAAGGTCGTGGTCGCACCACGGCCCCCGGTATCGAAAACTTCAACGTTTTTCAGAAACTGCGTCATAAAGGCACGGGTTTTAGCCTGATCGTTACCGTCCGCTTTATCAGCAGCCCCCCAGGCGGCCAGATAGGTATAGCGACCATTGCCGGACGTTTTCGGGTTAGGGAAAATCAGCTTCACATCGTTACGGGTCAAATCTGACCAGTCATGAATCTGCTTTGGGTTTCCTTTGCGCACCAGAAACGCCATGGTGGAATAGAACGGTGAACTGTTATTCGGCAGACGGCTTTTCCAGTCTGCGGCAATCAGGTTGCCTTTATCATGCAGGACCTGCACATCTGTCACCTGGTTGTAAGTGACAACATCGGCGCGCAGTCCCTGCAGGATAGCCAGCGCCTGTTTAGATGAACCGGCATGGGACATTTTGATGGTCAGCGGGTCGGCAGGATGGCTGGCATCCCACTGTTTAACAAAAGGGGCATTCAGGGCAACAAACAGCTCCCGGGACACATCGTAAGAGCTGTTAAGAAGTTCAGTGGCATTGGCTGCGCCAGCAAGGCTCAGCGACAACGCGATACCGCTCACGACTTTTTTCATCGCTTGTAATGTCATTTGGCACCCTGAAAAAATTTGATGCGGATCTCACCCGCTGAAACATCAGTTTATTTATAACTCAGGGAAAACCAGTAACGGTTTTATATATCGTTTGATGATTTCAAAGTCGAAAAAAGCATAAGACAGCGGCAGAGTTTATGCAGAAATCAGCAAAAGCCGCAGAGAGGATAACCCCCGCTGAGCACCAGCCTGCGGGGGTAACCAGGCGCGTCAGCGCATGGCGTTTAGCAGGCAGTGTTAACGCTGCCAGACGATTTTGCTGAGTTTCCAGGTTTTCAGCGTGTCATCGGAAGGCATCAGCCCTTCCGGTCCATGCCAGTCGCCATGGTAGAGATAGGTGAGATGCTGACTGCCGGGGGCCCGGCATGCTACGTCTCGCGCATCCGTTCCGCTGGCCAGGGTGCAGTTGCTGAAGGCTTTGGTGAACTTATTGCTGAAAGCATCGCCTACTTTACTGCCGTCGCTGCTGGCAATCTGGCTGTCCATCACCTCAATGCGTTCAACCTGCGACTGCCCGTAAATCACCAGCTTCACCTTGTCGTCATCCAGCGCCTGCCAGAACGCAACCACCTGACCGTTTTCGCCACGCATGCCCTGACGCAGGGTGTAATCCCCGTTCAGGCCGGCTTTAATCGCCTCCTCTTTCATGGCCGTCGAGGCGGTCAGTCCGCCTACGCCCTGCTCCGTCGCGGTGAGCGATGAACCGAACCAGTTCCACGGCAGCGCCGAGGACCAGTGATACGTCAGCGGATTCCACCAGCTGGCCTGCTGGCTGCTGTCAGTGCCGGAACCCGAACTGGCACAGCCGCTCAGTGCAACGGCGGCGATCAGTAGCGTGGAACGAACAGCTTTCATGAGAACTCCTGTAAATACGATGCCGGAAGGCGGAACTGATTGGAGTCGCAAAGCGCCAAAAAGTTTATTTAAGATGATGTTCAGGCAGAAAGCAGTCGCGGCAGCGACGGTCAGTCTGCAGCCAGATGAGAGCCAGCAGGTCAAACAGCGTCAGCAACAGGGGCAGTGGCGAACTGAGCAGATCACCCTGCACAAACTGCAGCCCCTGCCAGATAAGATTCACTAAAAACGACAGCGACAGCACGCTGCGCCAGTGCTGCCAGAGTCGCGGCAGCCGCAGCCGGTAACCGGTCAGCAGCAGACCTGCCAGCGCCGGTAATCCCAGGGCAAGACCGATCCAGAACGCCTGGCGATCCGGATAGAAGAGCGCCAGCAGATCGTTACCCTGCTGCCGTGACGCCCCGGCCATCACCAGCAGTAGCCAGGTGCGCGCCTGCAGTAACAGGATCAGCCAAAAAAGAAACGGCAGCCGCAGCTGCCCTCTGGCGTCATAGTGGTCCGGCTGATAGTCAGGGGACGGCTTAGTATTCACGATCTTCGATCAGACGTTTGCCAAACAGCAGCACATCGACCGGCTCATAATCGAGCTTCTCGTAAAAGGCCACCACCTGATCGTTCTCTTCGCGGATCATCAGATGCAGCTTCGGACAGCCGCGAGCGATGAGCTTCTTCTCCAGACGATTCATCAGCGCATTCGCAAAACCGCGTCCCTGATAGTCAGGATGCACCGCCAGATAATAGGCCGCACCGCGATGACCATCGTAGCCTCCCATCAGGGTGCCGACGACCACGCCGCCGACTTCAGCAACCAGAAAGAGATCGGGGTCGTGATGCATTTTGCGTTCGATATCCAGCTCCGGATCGTTCCATGGCCGTAACAAATCGCAACGTTCCCATAAGGTGATCACTTCTTCAAAATCTTCCTGGCGGAAGGCGCGGATTTCCATCTTCTTCACCTGCAATTAAGCACAATTTGCTGATTATCACGCATTCTCTGCCGCACGCAACCCTCAGCTGAACGGCGGCAAATAAAAAAGCGCAAATTTTCTGTTCGCGGCCTGCAATACAAAGTAATGCCCTGAAATGGTTATGTGATCGCAGACAACAGAGCCTTAGGCTATAACACCGGCAGGATTTCTGTTACCGGACCCGCACATGCACCTGCTTAAACGTTTGATTCATCGCCGTCAGTTACTCCTTTCCGGTCTGGCTCTGGCCGTTTTATCGCCGCGCGCGGTTCAGGCCAGAGAGCCTTCAGCGCTTACAGGAACAGGCCGCCATGCACGCCCTGCTCCGCCAGCCAGTAACGGAAAGCGCATTGTGATGATTGATCCCGGCCACGGGGGCATCGACTCCGGCGCGGTCGGCGAGGAGGGTTCAGAAGAGAAGCACATCGTGCTGGAGATTGCCGGTAACGTGAAACGGCAGCTGCAGAGCCATCCGCGCATCGAAGTGCGTCTGACCCGCGACAGCGACCATTTTATTCCGCTCTACCAGCGGGTGGAGATTGCTCATCAGCATGGCGCGCATCTGTTCATGTCGATCCATGCCGACGGCTTTACCAGCCCCGATGCCAGCGGCGCCTCGGTATTTGCGCTCTCCAATCGCGGTGCCAGTAGTTCAATGGCGCGTTATCTCTCTCAGCGTGAGAACGATGCGGACAAACTGGGCGGCGTGAAGGCGCAGCAGCAGGATCACTATCTGCAGCAGATCCTGTTCGATCTGGTTCAGACTGACACCATCAAAAACAGCCTGACGCTGGGCAAACATGTGCTGGATCAGATTCGCCCGGTTCATCATCTGCATAGCCAGCACACGGAACAGGCGGCTTTCGCGGTCCTGAAGTCGCCCTCCATCCCTTCGGTGCTGGTTGAAACCTCCTTTATTACCAATCCGCACGAAGAGCAGTTGCTCGGCACCACGGCGTTTCGTCAGAAAATTGCCGCCGCCATTGCCAGCGGCATCGTCAACTACTTTGATGAGTTTGATCGCCGTAATGCCTGATGCGGAAAGTAACAATGACTCAGTGCAGAAGCTTGAATAAACGCATGTGAACCTGAGAAATGCTCCATCCGACGTAACGTTCAGGCGAAGCGAGCGGCGGAGACCATCCTGAATTATGTTTTAAGTAAGGCCGTATTGACGGCCTTCTGTCTGCCTCTCTGCCGGAAGTTAATCGTGGCAGAGGGTTATCGGCGGTCAGACTTATCCGCGATAAGATAAGTCAGCCCATAAATCACCAGACCAGCAACAAGCACCAGCAGCGGCCCGACAATACGCATCGCCCCTTCATTCAGCGTTGCGGTCAGAAATATGCCAATCACTATCGCCATAAGCACAAGTCCGCCTGACACCTCGGCTATCAGCTTACGGATCAGCCTGATAGTTTTCGATAGCATTAATAAACTCCTCCGCGGCCGATGGATTTTTGCACAGCGCTTCACCCATTTTTATAAAATTCTGCAGGGTTCTTCAGACATGAAAATTTCCCATTGTATGCCTGCCTGGATAGCCGCACTCATGCAAGCAGCCCGATTTTGCGTATAATCGCCCTAAATTAAAACCGACGATAAGCGAAAAGATGGCTGATATTTCCCGCGTAAAAGCATTCCTGCTCGCTCTGCAGGATGAGATTTGTAACCAGCTGGCGGCTGAAGATGGCGGCGCAGCGTTCGCAGAAGATAGCTGGCAGCGTCCGGGCGGCGGCGGCGGTCAGAGCCGCGTACTGCGAAACGGTGCGGTGTTTGAACAGGCGGGCGTAAACTTTTCGCACGTGCATGGCGATAAGATGCCGGCTTCGGCTACGGCGCACCGTCCGGAACTGGCGGGCCGCAGCTTTGAAGCGATGGGCGTGTCGCTGGTCATCCACCCGAACAATCCCTATGTGCCCACCAGCCACGCCAACGTGCGCTTTTTTATCGCGGAGAAACCCGGTGCCGATCCGGTGTGGTGGTTTGGCGGCGGGTTTGATCTCACGCCGTTCTACGGCTTCGAAGAAGATGCACTGCACTGGCATCAGACTGCCGCCGACCTCTGTCAGCCTTTTGGCGACGACGTTTATCCGCGATATAAAAAGTGGTGCGACGACTATTTCTATCTGAAACACCGCGATGAGCAGCGCGGCATTGGCGGCCTGTTTTTTGACGATCTCAACACGCCCGATTTTGAGCAGAGCTTCAGCTTTATGCAGGCGGTGGGATGCGGCTTTATTGATGCCTACCGGCCGATTGTGGCACGCCGCAAAGATCATCCGTGGGGCGATCGCGAGCGCCAGTTCCAGCTCTACCGCCGCGGGCGTTATGTGGAGTTCAATCTGGTGTGGGACCGTGGCACCCTGTTTGGCCTGCAGACCGGCGGCCGCACGGAATCGATCCTGATGTCGATGCCGCCGCTGGTGCGCTGGGAATATGATTATCAGCCTGAACCAGACTCGCCTGAAGCGGCCCTCTATCGCGACTTCCTGCCGGTGAAGAACTGGCTCAATCTGCCGTCATAATCCCCCGGACCGCAACGTGGCTCTCTGCCTGCGTTGCGGTTCATTACGCTGTCTCAACCGCCTGAAACCGTTCATCTTCCTGCCGCTCCCACCCGACCTGATAACCGATAAAAAGGGTTCAGTTCCGTTTGTTTCTCATTCATTAGTGCCCTGAATTTCATTGATACACTAGGCCATATTCAGGATAAGGACACCAATGATGGCTTCATTCACAGACCCCGATAAAAACCTTGAAACACTGAGTTTTGCGGAGATAGCGGAACGGCTTAACATCGAAATATACAGTGGTTTCAAACCCGACCTTTCTCCCTGGCTGGGCAGAAATATTATCTTCGACGACATCATCGCAAAGAGAGCGGCGACTGAAGGACACTACGAAGATCAATGCTCCGGGAAATATTACTTTGATATTTTTAATACCATTAAGTCGGCACTGGGTGAAGTCAGCAGAATCGTTGAAGTGGGCGTCTTTATGGGAGGCAGCACCTCTGTTCTGGCTGGCTGTGCACACTATCTGGGTATTGAACTCGATTTGATCGACATCAGTCCGGACCATTTACAGTTCGCCAGAGAGCGCGCAAGAAGAGCCTATCCGGAAACCGTCGAAAGCCGGGTCAGGATGTACCATGGCACCCTTCCGGAGTATGTCAGGGATGTGCTGATGAAAGAAGAAGGCGGAAACGTCATCATTCATCATGATGGCGCGCACGATTTCGAACAGGTGATCCGTGACCTCGGCAGCCTCTTTTATATCAAAGATAAACTGCACAGCTTACTGATTCAGGATACCCATCTGCGTGGCGTTCCTGAATCTTTCAATTTTGTCGATGCCGCCGTCTATTCTATTTTCGGTCGGGATGTCACTTATGCGCCGCTGGGTACCGTCTATAACGACGGGCCGGTTTGTGAACCGAACCGCTGGCAGGGCAACTATTTTATGCCGGGTGAACCCGAAGGGATGTATATCCCGCTGGCGCATAATAAATTTTACTACCCGCACCCCAAAATAACGCTGGCGCAATTTTTTGAGCGGCAATAGCGCAGCGCGTGATTCGGGCCGCCTGTACTCTCATCGCGGCCTGTTTTAAAACGCCTCTCCCTGGGAGGCTCAGACATCCCTCCTGTTTAGCATTCAGCCTGCCCCGCCACGTTTCACTGTGGCAGCGCTTTTCCCGTCCCCGCGTTTTTACTTGCCGATTCACCGCACCGTTTTCTGCTCCCGGCGTATGACGAGAGTGAGTGTCGTCACGCCGCTTTGATGCGGAGAGGGCACGGATTGCTACAGTGTTGCCTGCGTCATTTTCCCCGACTGCTATGCTTAAGGATGGAATATGGCGCACCCCTCGGGTTACACCGCATGAAGGCTCCTTCGCACCGCCTCGCAGCGCAACAATCAGAGAAACCGCATTTTCATCAGAAAGTGTCTGTTGCAATGTTATGGGTTCGCGTTCCCGCTAGCAGCACATGCCACAGACCGGCTGCGAGGCCTGAGGTGATCCCTGTTCGCTTTCATTTTTCTTTTCAAGGAGTTTAGAGATGAACCAGCTAGAAGCCCTAAAACAGTTCACCACCGTGGTGGCGGACAGTGGCGATATCGAATCGATTCGTCATTACCACCCGGAAGACGCCACCACCAACCCTTCACTCATTCTGAAAGCATCCGGTCTCGAAGGGTACAAGCACCTGATGGATGACGCGATCGAGTACGCTAAAAAACAGGGCGGCAGCAAAGAGACTCAGATCATCAACGCCAGCGACAAAGTGGCAATCAATCTCGGTATGGAAATCCTTAAAAGCATACCGGGCCGTGTTTCGACCGAAGTGGATGCGCGCCTCTCCTTCGATCGTGGCATGTGTGTGACCAAAGCAGAAAAACTGATTCGGATGTACGAAGAGCAGGGTATCGACCGCTCGCGCGTACTGATCAAGCTGGCTTCAACCTGGGAAGGTATCCGCGCTGCGGAAGAGCTGGAGAAGAATGGTATCCACTGCAACCTGACTCTGCTCTTCTCCTTCGCGCAGGCGCGTGCCTGCGCGGAAGCGGGCGTGTTCCTGATCTCGCCGTTCGTGGGTCGCATCTACGACTGGTATAACTCACGCAAGCCGATGGAACCCTACGTGGCAGATGAAGATCCGGGCGTGAAATCCGTGCGTCGCATCTACGACTACTACAAAAAGCACCGCTACAGCACCATCATTATGGGTGCCAGCTTCCGTAAAGTGGAGCAGATTGTGGCGCTGGCGGGCTGCGATCGCCTGACGCTCTCCCCTAACCTGCTGGAAGAGCTGCAGAACAGCGACGCGCCGCTGGAGCGCAAGCTGGAGCCGTCTACCGAAGGCTTCCATCAGCCATCACCGCTCTCTGAGGCGGAGTTCCGCTGGGAGCAT
The DNA here is from genome assembly GCF_026104315.1 of Pantoea anthophila. NCBI lineage: Bacteria > Pseudomonadati > Pseudomonadota > Gammaproteobacteria > Enterobacterales > Erwiniaceae > Pantoea > Pantoea anthophila. The sequence goes on along the minus strand of NZ_CP110473.1, from coordinate 1,080,817 downwards.
AATCAGGATCCGATGGCGGTTGAGAAACTGTCTGATGGTATCCGCCAGTTCGCTGTTGACCAGCAGAAGCTGGAAGATGTACTGGCCGCACGTCTGTAGTCCTCATTTTAGTCGGGCGGGACTTTCCCGCCCTGATGCATAACAAGGGAGAACTTTATGTCCTCACGCAGAGAGTTGGCAAACGCGATTCGTGCACTGAGCATGGATGCGGTTCAGAAGGCAAATTCCGGCCACCCCGGTGCGCCAATGGGAATGGCCGATATCGCCGAAGTGTTGTGGCGCGACTTCCTTCAGCACAATCCGACCAATCCCGCCTGGCTTGATCGCGACCGCTTTATCCTCTCCAACGGCCACGGCTCAATGCTGCTCTACAGCCTGCTGCACCTGAGTGGCTACGCCCTGCCGATTGAAGAGCTGAAAAACTTCCGTCAGCTGCACTCCAAAACGCCGGGCCACCCGGAAATCGGCTACACGCCAGGCGTGGAAACGACGACCGGCCCGCTGGGTCAGGGTCTGGCGAACGCCGTTGGTCTGGCGATTGCAGAGCGCACGCTGGCCGCGCAGTTTAACCGTCCGGATCATGAGATTGTCGACCACCATACCTATGTCTTTATGGGCGATGGCTGTCTGATGGAAGGGATTTCGCACGAAGTCTGCTCCCTGGCGGGCACCCTGGGTCTCGGCAAACTGATCGGCTTCTATGACCATAACGGTATCTCGATCGATGGTGAAACCGAAGGCTGGTTTACCGACGACACCCATAAGCGCTTCGAGTCTTACAACTGGCACGTCATCGGCGACATCGACGGCCATGACGCGGACGCCATTCGCGAGGCGATCAAAGAGGCGCAGAGCGTTACCGATAAGCCTTCGCTGATTATCTGCCGCACCATAATCGGTTTCGGTTCCCCGAACAAAGCCGGTAAAGAGGAGTCGCACGGCGCAGCGCTGGGTGAGGAAGAAGTCGCCCTGACCCGCAAGCAACTCGGCTGGAACTATCCGGCGTTTGAGATCCCGGCTGAAATCTATCAGCAGTGGGATGCCAAAGCCGCCGGTGCGGAACGGGAAAAAGCCTGGGATGCAAAATTTGCGGCCTATAAAGAGGCACATCCTGAGCTGGCGAAAGAGTACGAACGCCGTATGAATGGCGAGATGCCGTCAACGTGGGAAAGCGAAGCCACCCGTTTCATTCAGGAGCTGCAGGCTAACCCGCAGAAAATTGCCAGCCGTAAAGCCTCACAAAACTCGCTGGAAGCCTACGGCAAATTACTGCCGGAGTTCCTCGGCGGTTCTGCAGACCTGGCGCCCAGTAACCTGACGATCTGGTCTGGCTCCAAGTCGATCAAAGAAGATCCGGCCGGCAACTACATTCACTACGGTGTGCGTGAGTTCGGGATGACGGCGATTGGTAACGGTATCGCACACCATGGCGGTTTCGTCCCCTACACGGCCACCTTCCTGATGTTTGTCGAATATGCGCGTAACGCAGCACGCATGGCGGCGCTGATGAAGGCGCGACAGATTCTGGTCTACACCCATGACTCCATCGGTCTGGGCGAAGATGGCCCGACCCACCAGCCCGTTGAGCAGATCGCCAGCCTGCGTCTGACGCCCAACATGAGCGTATGGCGTCCGTGCGATCAGGTGGAAACGGCTGTGGCGTGGAAAGCGGCTATCGAACGCCATCATGGCCCGACTGCGCTGATCCTCTCCCGTCAGAATCTGCTGCAGCCGGAACGTACCCCGGAGCAGATCGAGAACATCAAACGCGGCGGCTATGTGCTGAAAGATTGCGACGGCACCCCCGAAGTGATCCTGATTGCCACCGGTTCAGAAATTGAGATCACCCTGGGTGCAGCCGATAAGCTCACTTCAGGCGGTCACAAGGTGCGGGTGGTTTCACTGCCTTCAACCGACCTGTTTGATGCGCAGGATGCTGCCTACCGCGAATCCGTTCTGCCTGTCGGCGTGAAGGCGCGCGTGGCGGTGGAAGCCGGAATCGCCGACTACTGGTTCAAGTATGTGGGTCTGGAAGGCGCGATTGTCGGTATGACCACCTTTGGTGAATCAGCGCCAGCCGGCAAGCTGTTCCCGGAGTTTGGCTTCACGGTGGAGAATATCGTCAGTCACGCTGAAGCATTACTCAAGCCGGTGTAATGCTTTTGCCCTTCCCGGCACACCGGGAAGGGCCATTTCATCACATAGCCCGAAACAGAAAAAAATCTCGTCTCCCCTCTTCACGCCCCGCACAAACTGATTACTATAGAGCCGTCATAGTTAATGCTGCCTGCGCCCTGGCTGCCCGCCTGTTCCTGCTGCTCTTCTGCCGGAATAACGCGATGTGCTGCCCGCGTCTGTCCGATGCGTGAAGGCAGATCTCCTCCGATCTCTATAGCGAAGCCATTTCCGTTGAACATGCGCACACCCTATTTTCTGGCCCTGATGGTTTCACTGCTTCCATTAAAAAGCATGGCGCAGGTCGCGCCCGATCCGCTGCTCGCCTCTCAGATTGTTGACCGCTATGCGGAGCATATCTTTTATGGCAGCGGTGCAACCGGTATGGCACTGGTCGCGATTGATGGCAATCAGCGGGTCTTCGCCAGCTTTGGTGAAACCCGGCCAGGCAACAATGTGCGCCCGCAAAAAGATTCGCTGATTCGTATCGCTTCGCTGAGTAAGCTGATGACCAGTGAAGTGATGGTCAAGCTGGCGGAGCGCGGACAGATTCGCCTCGACGATCCGCTGAGTAAATATGCGCCGCCGGGCACCCGCGTGCCTGCTTATAACGGACAGCCCATTCGTCTGATCAACCTCTCCACCCATACCAGCGGACTGCCGCGTGAACAGCCTGGCGGCAAGGCGCAGCGGCCGGTGTTTGTCTGGCCGACGCGCAGTGAACGCTGGACGTGGCTGTCACGGGCGAACCTCAAAGCCGCACCGGGCAGCAGTGCCGCCTACTCCAACCTGGGTTACGATCTGCTGGGCGATGCGCTGTCGCGCGCGGCGGGCACGCCCTACCCGGCCCTGTTTCAGCAGTTGATCACCCGTCCGCTGGGTATGAAAGACACCACCTTTACGCCTTCGCCTGAGCAGTGTGGTCGCCTGATGGTGGCTGAGAAAGGGGCCAGCCCCTGCAACAACACCCTGGCGGCGATTGGCAGCGGCGGCGTTTACTCCACGCCGGATGATATGGGCCGCTGGATGCAGCAGTTCCTTAACTCGTCGGTTAACCATCGCACCCCGCAGATCGATCGGCTGCAAACGCTGATCTATCGCCGCGATCAGCTGACCCGCGTGGAAGGCATGGATGTGCCAGGGAAAGCGGATGCGCTGGGGATGGGCTGGGTCTACATGGGACCAAAGAATGGTCGTCCCGGGATTATTCAGAAAACCGGCGGTGGCGGGGGTTTCATTACCTATATGGCGATGGTGCCGCAGCATAACGTGGGCGTGTTTGTCGTGGTGACGCGCTCGCCGCTGACCCGCTTTACGCCAATGAGCGACGGCGTAAACAACATGCTGGCTGAGCTGGTCGGCAACCAGACCGGCTCTCCGATGATGGTGCAGGTCATCCGCTAACGCTGCTGGACGCCACCGTCTGACTGGCTGACCCACAGGGTTGGCCAGTCATCACTGCTATGCCAGGCATCGCAGGTCGACTCCTCCGCATATTCCGCCAGCACAAAGCGGGTGCCATCAAACTGCCAGCGTGTGGCACTGCCGCAGTCACCGAGCCCCCGCCCCTTGCCAAACGTATAAAGCTGGCCGCTGGCCGCATCATACTCAGCGTTAATCAGCTCAAGCTGGCGGTCACTCGCTCTCGGCGGAGTAAAGGGCAGCGTCAGCGTGATGCCCCGTGCCACGTAGGGCGTGCTGCGCGTCACTTCAAACGCCAGATCGATGACGTTGTATGCCCCCATTTCACAACTGACCAGCAACAGCGCATGCTGATCGGTGAGAGGCGCAACGCTGACCTCACGCCGCAGCGGGTCGAGTGAGCAGGAGTCGGTATTGATGCGCCAGGTGCCGTAATCGATTAATCCGCTGGTCTCTTCGCGCGTCAGGGGCGCAGGCGGCCTCACGGCGGGAGGCAGCTGTGGCAATGCTGGCGGCGGCGGAACCTCCCAGCTGGCGCGGTCGCCACGTTTAATCCACGCGCTCATGCTGTTCACCCGCCCCTGCCTGTCATCCATCAGCAGCAGTGCAGCTTTCATACCGCGCAGGGAGATCGCGGCACTGGCATCGTAGGTGAGTTGCAGGGTTTTGGCTTCCATCACCAGATCAAGAAATTCATCAATGGCGATAGCATTGCTGGTGGCGAGATGGTGCGGTTCTGCCGTCCAGTGTTTGAGGTCCGGTTTAAGACGCCGCTGGTCGAGCAGCAGATTATCCTGCAGCGGGCCGCCAGGCAGCGCGCCGGTATAGGCACTGCCGTAGTCGATGCGGAGTAAGGGGCGATCGTTAACGCCCGCATGGCGCGAAATCGTCATCACCAGCCCTTTATCGCCGGGGATATTGCGGGCCACGCAGAAGGCTTCGTTGTTGCAGGTGATTTGCCAGTCGTTGAATGACTTTTGCAACGGTTCCGCCTGAACACAGGTCACCCACAGAGACGTCGACAGCCACAGCGATTTCATCCAGTACGACATTAAGAAAATCGATCCCCAAAAACCCAGAGTGGAGAGGATAGCGCATCAATGGGCCAGACAGGGTTCGCATTCTGTGAACCCGTGCAAAAAGCGCAGTTAACTGCTTAAAAAGCGTGCATAACCTGGAGACAGTGTCCGCATTGCAGCCCGGGCTGTCGCGTGGCGGGCCGTTCAGGGCACGATTATGGCGTCAGCCAGCCTGCGATGCGGGCATGCTGCAACAGCATAATGGTTTTACCGTCGCGAATGCGGCCATCGGCGACCATCGCCAGCGCATCCGGGAAGCGCAGCTCCAGTACATCAATCGACTCATCATCAACGCCCCCGCCCGCATTGTCACGCAGCGCGTCGTGATATTCCGCCGCGAAAAAGTGGATCAGCTCGGTCACGCCGCCCGGTGACATGTAGCAGCTATAGAGTTTTTCCACCTCACCCACGGCGTAGCCGGTCTCTTCGATGGCCTCTTTGCGGATGCAATCTTCCGGCGTGTCATCATCCAGCAAACCCGCGCAGGCTTCGATCAGCATGCCGCTGTCGTTACCGTTGACGTAGGTGGCGATGCGGAACTGGCGCGTCAGCACCACACTGTTTTTTTCACGGTTATAGAGCAGGATGGTCGCCCCGTTGCCGCGGTCATAGACTTCACGCTTGTGGCGGATCACCTCACCCTGACGGTCGGTTATCTCATAGGTGTAGTTACGCAGCACAAACCAGTTTTCAGACAGGAGTTTATCTTTGATGATGTTGATCTTAAACGACATGCAGACTCCGCTACCGCATAAAGGGAGCCTTTCATCATAGGGGCAAGGAGGCGGGAAAACTATCCTAATTCGCGGCGCCGGTTTGCGCCCAAAAAAAAGCCAGCCCGGAGGCTGGCCTGATGACGGCAATGGCGATCAGCGGGAGGATTCATCCGCCAGCTGGGTCGGCTTTGCCTCCTCTTCATGATGATCATGCTCGGTTTCGGCGATAGCGTTAACGCGCTTACGCACGCCAAACCATCCCAGCACCAGCACCACGGCAATCAGCGGAATAGAGGCGATGGTATAGGTGCCGTTCGGGTAGTCGAACGCCATCAGCACCAGCACGCTGAACAGGAACAGCAGGGTCAGCCAGGACGTAAACGGCGCGCCCGGCAGCTTGAAGCTCACATCATCCGCCTTGCCCTCTTTGATCGCCTTACGCAGACGCAGCTGGCAGACCACGATAAAGGCCCAGGAGGAGATAATACCCAGTGAGGCGACGTTCAGGACGATCTCAAACACCTGCGACGGCACGTAGTAGTTAAGCACTACGCCAATGACATAAACGCCGATGGTGACCAGAATCCCGGCATAAGGCACCTGCTGACCGTTCATCTTAGACATGAACTTCGGTGCAGAACCGCCCATCGACATGGAACGCAGAATACGTCCGGTCGAATAGAGGCCGGAGTTCAGGCTGGAGAGCGCCGCGCTCAGCACCACGATGTTCATGATGCTGCCGATGTAAGGTACGCCCAGCTTTGAGAAGAAGGTCACGAACGGACTCTGACCGGCCTGATAGGCGTTCCACGGCAGCAGCAGCACCAGCAGGACCACCGAACCGACGTAGAACAGACCGATACGCCAGATCACGCTGTTAATAGCTTTCGGCAGCATGGTCTGCGGATCTTTACATTCGCCCGCCGCTGTTCCGACGAGTTCGATCGAGGCAAAGGCGAACACTACCCCCTGAATCAGCACCAGCGCAGGCAGTAAGCCGTGCGGGAAGATGCCGCCGTTGTCGGTAATCAGATGGAAGCCGGTGCTGTTGCCATCCAGCGGTTTGCCGGTGCCAAGGAACACCACGCCCACCACGAGGAAGACCACGATGGCCAGCACTTTCACCAGCGCGAACCAGAACTCCATTTCGGCAAACCACTTCACGCCGATCATGTTCATGGTACCAACAATCGCCAGCGCACCCAGGGCGAAGACCCACTGCGGCACATCACCAAACGCGCCCCAGTAGTGCATGTAGAGCGCGACGGCGGTGATATCCACGATACCGGTCATGGCCCAGTTGACGAAATACATCCAGCCCGCCACGTAGGAGGCTTTCTCGCCGAGGAACTCACGGGCATAAGAGACAAAGCTGCCGCTGCTGGGACGGTGTAACACCAGCTCACCCAGCGCACGCAGAATAAAGAAGGAGAAAATGCCACACACCAGATAGATGATGGCTAAGGCGGGGCCCGCAGCCTGCAAACGGCCACCTGCGCCCAGGAACAAACCGGTGCCGATGGCACCACCGATTGCGATCATCTGTACGTGCCGGTTACCCATAGCCTTCTGGTAGCCCGCGTCATGAGAATTGAGCCAGCGTCGTTTCGCAGCGCGCAACTCGCCTGGGGTTTTCTTTTTAGATTTCATAGCTTTCCTGTTTGTCCTGACCATCAGTCGTCGCTTCCCCCATGCAGGTGTCATGCCCTGAGTTATGGGGTATTTTCCTCTGTGCGCTTGCCTGTGAGTGAGTGCCAGGCAAGGCGGGAATTTACGGCGATGAATCCTACCCGTTATGCAGGAACGAAGCAAAATATACCGGGCGGATGCACAGGCTGATTTGTAAGAATCCGTCATGATGCACAAAAATAAAAAAACCGGCCATTTTCAGGCCGGTAAGAGCTACAGGGATGGAAACAGGAGGGTATAGCTAGCGATAAATCTCTGCGGTGCCGCTCCACAGGCTGGAGTCGCCTGGGTTATCGACGCCGATAACACGGTAGTGGCTGGCACCCATCTCTTCCGCTTTTTGCGACAGATGGCGGCTGGCATCATCCAGCGAGCCTCGCACGCCGGAGACCGAGACGCTGCCGATGCTCTGGAGGTTCTGCGCCTGGGCCTGATCGACCGGTGCAGCAGCGAAAGTGGCAAATGAGGCGGTAGTCAGTAAGGCGCCCGCCAGAACAGCATTCAGTTTTTTCATGGGATGCTCCTTAATCTGTAATCGGGGGTAAGTCAGTGACTGGAAGAATTATTAGCGCTGCAATGAAAAGCAACATCGGGGCGGTGTAAAGCTGTTTGTTTTTTGACCACAGAACCGTCGTCGATCCTGGGAACTGTCAGTTGCGGTCATTTTTTGTTCGGTCCGACACGACGGGTGCGATAAACCGCAGCAGGATCATTTGCGTCAGGGGATTGCTCTTTTATAATCCCGCACTCACCACAGGGCCATTCATGTGATTGTTAAACGTTCCGTAACTCAAAGCATCGCGCAGGCGCTCAGTGCAATTGTCCTGCTGTCGCTGCTCACAACAGGTCTGGCCCTGGTCACGCTGCTCAGCAGTCAGCGCGACGCAGAGGCGATCAATCTGGCCGGTTCACTGCGTATGCAGAGTTACCGCATGGCCTGGGATGCCAGCCGTCAGCCGCAGAATCTGCCGCAGCATCTGGCGCTCTATCAGCAGACGCTGGACTCTCCGGTATTGCAGAAGCTGGATCGCCCCTGGGTTCCGCGTGAAGTCAGTACTCGCTATCAACGTCTGCGCGCCGCCTGGCCCGACCTGCAACAGCAGCTGCTGCAGGGCGATACCGTCACCTGGCAGCATCAGATCCCGGTTTACGTCGCCGAGATCGACCGCTTTGTGCTGGGCTTACAGCGTTACACCGAACTGAAAATGCATCTGGTGGCGGGCAGCAGCCTGGTCGGGGTGATTGCGATTGTGGCACTGGCGCTGATGACGATTCGCTTTACCCGTCTGCAGGTGGTACGGCCCCTCAATGCGCTGGTCACCGCCAGTCGCTACGTTGAGAGCGGCAATTTTGCTTTTCCGCCGCTGCAGGTCGAACAGCAGAATGAGCTGCGGGTACTGTCACACGCCTTTAGCGGCATGGCGGCACGCCTGCACTCGCACTATAAGCTGCTGGAAAGTACGGTGCGTGAAAAGACCGAAGATTTAACCCAGGCGAACCGCACCCTGTCTCTGCTCTATGACAGCTCACAGATGCTGACGGCCAGCCCGCTGCATCCGGCCCTATTTGAAGCCGTCTTAAGCCGCGTGCTGACGCGTGAAAAACTGACGGCTATCCGGCTCGACAGCGATCAGTTTCAGTTCTGCGCCGGTGATGAAGAGGCCGGGGGTCAGTGGCAGCGGCTGCCGGTCCGGCAGGCCGACCAGCCAATGGGCGAGCTGCGCTGGCAGACAGCCAGTGCCTCTCCCCCGGATGAGCTGATGCGCAGCCTCGCGGCGATGCTCGGACGCGCTATCTGGATCTGGCAGGCGCAGCAGCAGTATCAGCAGATGCTGCTGATCGAAGAGCGCACCACCATCGCCCGTGAACTGCATGATTCGCTGGCGCAATCGCTCTCCTTTTTACGCATTCAGCTGACCCTGCTGCGCCGCACCGTCGATAAAGAGGATAGCGCAGCGCACACTATCATTGCCGACTTCGATCGGGCGCTGGCTGATGCCTACCGGCAGCTGCGTGAACTGCTGACCACCTTCCGCCTGACCATTGAGCAGGCAGATCTGGTCGCGGCGATGCAGGCGATGATCGCCTCGCTGCAGGAGAAGAGTGGCGCAGAGATACAGTTTCACTATCAGACCGGGCTGCTGAGTCTGGAAGCGCAGCAGCAGGTGCATGTATTGCAGATCGCCCGAGAGGCGCTGCTGAACGCGATACGTCACGCCAGCGCAGAGGTCATCCGGGTGGAGTATCAGCACAGTGAAAAAGGTGAGCACTTACTAACGATTACGGACGACGGTGTGGGCATGAACAGCACCGACGAACCCCCCGGCCACTATGGCCTGACCATTATGGCGGAACGCGCTCAGCGCCTGGGCGGCAACCTGACCATCCACGCGCAACCGCGGGGCACCCGGGTCGAACTGCGCTTTCCGCCGCAGCCTGCCCGTCCGCTGGAGTAACGGGCCGCCGCCTGGTTTACTCGCCAGAACAGACTGTCGGTTTCACTGAACCGATAAACGGAGAGACTATGCAACAACCCGCATTAACCCTGATGATTGTGGATGACCACCCGCTGATGCGTCGCGGTATTCGTCAGCTGCTGGCGCTGGAGCCGCAACTGACGGTGGTCGCCGAAGCGAATAACGGCACAGAGGCGCTGGCCGAGGCGCGCCGTCAGGAGCCCGACATCATTCTGCTCGACCTGAATATGAAAGGCATGTCCGGGCTGGACACGCTGAAGGCGCTGCGCCATGAAGGGATCAGCGCCCGCATTCTGGTGCTGACCGTTTCTGATGCCCGCAGTGACATTTTTGCGATGGTGGATGCCGGTGCCGATGGCTATCTGCTCAAGGACAGCGAACCGGAGATCCTGCTGGCGCATATTCTGCAGGCATCGCGTGGCGAAAAGGTTTTCAGCGAAGGCGTCGCCAGCTATCTGACCAATCGTCAGCACAGCGCCGATCCGCTGCGTCAGCTCACCGATCGCGAGCGGGATGTGCTGCAGGAGGTTGCGCGCGGCCTGTCGAATAAGGAGATTGCCGCTATTCTGCACATCTCGGAAGAGACGGTAAAAGTGCATATCCGCAATCTGCTGCGCAAGCTGGATGTGCGTTCGCGCGTCGCCGCCACGGTGATGTGGCTGGAAAGCCGCAAATAGCCAACGAATTTACACTTTCTCCTCAATTTCTCCACGATTTCCCCCGCTGCCGCACGTAGAGTGAATGGCGGCGGCGAATCGTGGCAAAGCACATCCGATTTGTCTGTCAGTGCGCCCGTAGCGGGCAGGCCTGGTCGATTTTAACTGTCGTGAGGAGTGTCGGTTTAATGTCGAATTTCTTTATCGACCGCCCCATCTTTGCCTGGGTGCTGGCGATTCTGCTGTGCCTGTGCGGCACGCTGTCGATCAGGTCACTGCCCATTGAGCAGTACCCCGACCTGGCCCCGCCCAATGTCCGCATTACCGCTAACTATCCGGGCGCATCGGCCCAGACGCTGGAAAATACGGTCACCCAGGTGATCGAGCAGAACATGACCGGCATCGATAACCTGATGTACATGTCCTCCAACAGCAGCAACACCGGCCAGGCGCAAATCACCCTCACCTTTACCGCCGGAACCGATCCTGATGAAGCGCGTCAGCAGGTGCAGAACCAGTTGCAGTCTGCGCTGCGCAAATTGCCACAGGCGGTGCAGTCACAGGGCGTCACGGTGAACAAAACCGGTGACAGTAACATTCTGATGGTGGCTTTCGTCTCCACCGACGGCAGCATGGATAAGCAGGATATTGCAGACTATGTCGCCAGCAACATTCAGGACCCCCTGAGCCGCATTGATGGCGTCGGCCAGGTGGACGCCTACGGCTCGCAATATGCCATGCGCATCTGGCTCGATCCCAACAAGCTGATCGCCTATGCCCTGACCACCGGGGATGTGGTCAGCGCTATTCAGTCGCAGAACACACAGGTTGCTGTGGGTCAGGTCGGAGGCCTGCCCTCGGTGGAGAAGCAGGCGCTGAACGCTACGGTCAATGCGCAGTCGATGCTGCAGACCCCGGAGCAGTTCCGGGCTATCACCCTGAAGAACAATCCTGACGGTTCCGTGGTGACGCTGGGCGATGTCGCCAGCGTGGCGCTGGGGGCGGAGAAATATGATTATCTGAGCCGCTACAATGGTCAGCCCGCCTCGGGGCTGGGGGTAAAGCTCGCCTCCGGCGCCAACGAGATGAACACCGATAAGCTGGTGCGGGCGCGCATTGAGGAGCTGTCGCACTACTTCCCGCACGGGCTGGAAGCAAAAGTGGCCTATGAAACCTCGCCGTTCGTCAAAGCGTCAATTACCGATGTGGTGAAGACGCTGCTGGAGGCGATCGTGCTGGTGTTTGGCGTGATGTACCTGTTCATGCAGAATTTTCGCGCCACCCTCATTCCGACTATTGCGGTGCCGGTGGTGCTGTTTGGCACCTTCAGCGTGCTCTACGCCTGCGGATTCAGCATCAACACCCTGACCATGTTTGCCATGGTGCTGGCGATCGGGTTACTGGTGGATGATGCCATCGTGGTGGTGGAAAACGTGGAACGTATCATGCGCGAAGAGGGACTCTCGCCGCGGGCCGCCACCCGGAAATCGATGGGCCAGATTCAGGGCGCGCTGGTCGGTATCGCGCTGGTGCTGTCAGCCGTGTTTGTGCCGATGGCATTTTTTGGCGGAACCGTCGGCGCGATTTACCGTCAGTTCTCCATCACCATCGTGTCGGCGATGGTGCTGTCGGTGCTGGTGGCGATGATCCTGACGCCGGCACTCTGCGCCACGCTGCTCAGGCCGGTGGCACAGGGCGAACAGCATGCGGCGCGCGGCTTTTTTGGCTGGTTCAATCGTCACTTCAACCGCAATGCTGACCGCTATGAGCGCGGGGTCGCGGCGATTCTGCGCCGCGGCGGTCGCTGGCTGCTGCTCTATCTCGGCCTTATCGGCCTGATGGCCTTTCTGTTTCTGCGCCTGCCCACCTCGTTTCTGCCGCTGGAAGATCGCGGTGTATTCCTGACGCAGGTGCAGCTGCCGGCGGGCTCGACGCTGGAGCAGACCGCTCGCGTGGTCGCCAGGGTGGAGCACTACTATCTGACTCAGGAGAAAGCGAACGTACTGTCGGTCTTCTCCACCATTGGCGCAGGCCCGGGCGGCAACGGACAGAACGTCGCGCGTCTGTTTGTGCGACTGAAAAACTGGGAGGAGCGGCCCGGTGACGATCGCACCTCCTTTGCGATTATCGAGCGCGCGACCAAAGCTTTTCAGCAGATCAAAGAGGGCCGGGTGATAGCCAGCAGTCCCCCCGCGATTACCGGTATGGGCAGCAGTTCCGGCTTTGACCTGCAGCTGCAGGATCACGGTGGCATCGGTCATACCCAGCTGATGGCGATGCGCGACAGGCTGCTGGAGATGGCGGGCAACGATAAGGCGCTGTCGCGGGTGCGGCACAATGGCCTGGATGACAGCCCGCAGTTGCAGATCGATGTGGATGCGCGCAAAGCGCAGGCGCTGGGCGTGTCACTGGATACCATCAACGACACCCTGACCACCGCGTGGGGCTCCAGCTATGTCAACGATTTTCTGGATCGCGGCCGGGTGAAAAAGGTCTATGTGCAGGCCGCCGCTCCGTTCCGCATGCTGCCGGACGACATTGACAAATGGTATGTCCGCAACAGCAGCGGCAAAATGGTGCCCTTCTCCGCCTTTGCCACCAGCCGCTGGGAGACCGGTTCGCCACGCCTTGAGCGTTATAACGGCTACTCATCGCTGGAGATCGTGGGCGAAGCCGCCAGTGGCGTGAGCAGCGGCGCTGCCATGGATGAGATGGAGAAGCTGGTTAACGCCCTGCCGCTGGGTGTCGGCTTCCAGTGGAGTGGCGCCTCTTATCAGGAGCGCCTCTCCGGCTCACAGGCCCCGGCGCTCTATGCCATTTCGCTGCTGGTGGTCTTTCTCTGCCTGGCCGCGCTCTATGAGAGCTGGTCGATTCCTTTCTCGGTGATGCTGGTGGTGCCGCTCGGCGTCGTCGGGGCGCTGATTGCCACCTGGCTGCGCGGGCTGGAAAATGATGTCTATTTTCAGGTGGGCCTGCTGACAGTGATCGGCCTGTCGGCGAAAAACGCCATCCTGATTGTCGAGTTTGCCAGTGAGATGAACAGTAAAGGGCGTGAGCTGGTGGAGTCTACGCTCGAGGCGTCGCGTCAGCGCCTGCGGCCCATCATCATGACGTCACTGGCCTTTATCTTTGGCGTGCTGCCTATGGCGATCAGCAGCGGAGCAGGCTCCGGCAGCCAGCATGCCGTGGGAACCGGCGTGATGGGCGGCATGATCTCCGCGACGCTGCTGGCGATCTATTTCGTGCCGCTGTTCTTTGTGCTGGTACGCCGTCGCTTCCCGCTGAAAGAGAAGCCGCATGACTGAATGCGGAGCCAATAAAAAGCGGCCCCCTGAGATCAGCGGCCGCCTTATTTCTGTGTGTGGTAAGAATGTCAGCAAGCGGGAATGTCCTGCTTTAATCTCCACGTGTTACTTGTTGCGTAACATCGCTTCGATGAATTCTTTCCAGGTTCCCATTTCAGTGTCAATCATAATGCCCTCTCTTATTGTGCTGGCAATATTACGCGTTTTTTTTCGCCAGGTGAATACGTTTACACCTGTTATCACTATCGGCAGCAGCGATGAAAACATGAATATTGCGGATTTTGTAAGCTGACGCACATTTCAGCAACCTCCTAACTACGCAGGAAATATTTCGCGATTAACCCAGCGGTAGACGATTTTTTCAACATGGCGAAATTCTTAATCGCGAAATGATGAGCAGGGTAATGATTGCCCGCTGAATTGATAGCGTTTACCCGGGGGGAAATGATCCTCTGCCTGAGACTCGCTTTACGCACGATCAGCCGTCAGGGCAGATGCCGCAACGGATCACACTATGCTAAACTCGCGCTTTGGCTGCTTTTTCAGCTTAACGCGCTTCATAACAATAAGGATCAGGCGATGTGCACGCAGTGGGTGATGTTCGGGATAAAAAATTGCGACACCATAAAAAAAGCCCGGCGCTTTTTAACAGATGCAGGCGTTGATTATCACTTTCACGATTACCGGGCCGATGGCCTGAGCGATGCACTGCTGCAGGAATTTATCGATGCGCTGGGCTACGAAGCCCTGCTCAATACCCGCGGCACTACCTGGCGTAAACTGCCCGAGGCTGACCGCGACGCGGTGACCGATGCCCGCAGCGCCAAAGCGCTGATGCTGGCGCATCCCGCCATGATTAAGCGTCCGCTGTTGCGCGCCCCGGATGGCAGCCTGCTCGCCGGTTTCAGCGAAGCCACCTATCAGAATGCTATTCAGGAGAAGCCATAATATGTTTTGCCCGGTCATTGAGCTGACGCAGCAGCTTATTCGTTGTCCCTCTCTCAGCCCCGATGATGCCGGATGTCAGGCTTTGCTGATCGCCCGTCTTGAAGCCATTGGCTTTCAGATTGAGACGATGAACATCGACGATACCCTGAACTTCTGGGCCACCCGTGGCGAAGGGGAAACGCTGGCGTTTGCCGGTCACACCGATGTGGTACCGCCGGGCGATGCCAGCCGCTGGATTAACCCGCCGTTTGAACCCACCATCCGCGACGGCATGCTGTTTGGTCGCGGTGCGGCCGACATGAAAGGATCGCTGGCGGCCATGGTCGTCGCGGCCGAGCGTTTTGTGGCAGCCCGTCCCCATCACAGAGGGCGACTCGCCTTTCTGATCACCTCTGACGAAGAGGCCAGCGGTGCCAACGGCACGGTGAAAGTGGTGGAACGGCTGATGGCGCGCCGGGAACGCCTCGACTACTGCCTGGTCGGTGAGCCTTCCAGCACCGAAGTGGTGGGTGACGTGGTAAAAAATGGCCGACGCGGCTCGATCACCGCCAACCTGATGGTACATGGCGTGCAGGGTCACGTTGCCTATCCGCATCTGGCTGACAACCCGGTTCACCGCGCGATGCCTGCCCTGAATGAGCTGGTGGCGACGGAGTGGGATCAGGGTAATGAGTTCTTCCCGGCCACCAGTATGCAGATTGCCAACGTCCAGGCGGGCACCGGCAGCAACAATGTGATCCCCGGCGAGCTGTTTGTGCAGTTCAACTTCCGCTTCAGCACCGAACTCACCGATGAGATGATCCGCCAGCGGGTCGCAGAACTGCTGGATCGTCACCAGCTGCGTTACACCATTGAGTGGAAACTTTCAGGTCAGCCCTTCCTGACCTCACGCGGAAAGCTGGTTGATGCCGTCGTGAAAGCGGTAGCGCACTATAATGAAATTAAGCCGCAGCTGCTGACGACGGGCGGCACCTCCGATGGCCGGTTTATCGCCCGGATGGGAGCGCAGGTGGTGGAACTGGGGCCGGTGAATGCCACCATTCATAAAATCAATGAGTGTGTGAAAGCTTCCGACCTGCAGATGCTAAGCCGGATGTACCAACGCATCATGGAACAACTGATCGCCTGATGGCGATGTTAAGGAGCAGCAAATGGAATTTATCAAAGATTACTGGTGGATCCTGGTGATCCTGCTGATGGTTGGCGTGCTGATGAATGTCTATAAAGATCTGAAACGGATCGACCATAAAAAATTCATGGATAACAAACCTGACCTGCCGCCCCACCGTGACTTTAACGATAAGTGGGATGACGAAGACGACTGGCCGAAGAAGAAGTAACGAAAATGCCCCTGCTCTGCAGGGGCATTTTTACATCATCGCAATGACATCATCGTCACCGGGCTTTGCCCCGCTTAACGCTTCATCGAAGTAGCGTTTTGGCACCGTGTAGCGCAGATGATTCAGCGCCAGCGTCATGCTGCGGTCATCAATAGCGTGCGCCAGATCGTCGACGATATCGAGCGTGACGTCGCCCCCGCTGGCGGTGAGTCGCTGCTCCGCCTGCTGCGCATGAAACACCGGAATCTGCTCATCATAATCACCGTGGATCAGGTGAACCGTGGTACGGGTGCTGGCTTTCTCTGGCAGGGTAATAAACCGGCCGTTGAACACCACCGCGCGGCCGGCCAGATCGGAATGGGCTTTCACCCCTTCCAGCACCATACTGCCGCCTTGGGAAAAACCGATTAACGCCGTTGCTTCCGGGCGCACACCGCTTTTTTTCTGCCAGTGACGCACAGATTCCACAAACTGTGGCATCGCCGCGTTAACCCGCTGCTGTAGCGTCATATCGTGCAGTTCAGCCTCGCTGAACCACTGACGGCCCGCAGCCGGCGAGCCAACAGAAACCACCAGCGCCTCAGGAAATGTCCGGGCAAACCAGCTGCCAATCTCACCCATAGAATCCGGGTTATCGCCTACGCCATGGTAGAGCAGAAACAGCTGAGCCGTGGTGGCAGGCTGTTGAACGATTACATATTTCAGTGTCATAGTGACCTCCGTTATTCACTCTACGCCAGCTGGCAAAGAATGATATGAGGATTATTTGAACCCGCTGGTCGAATTATTTCAACGACGGGTGCAGCGCATCCTGCCGAATGCCCAGACTTTCCAGGGCGGCTGCCGCCTGCTGACGCAGTACCGAAATCAGCGCCTTGCGTCCGCTTATGCCCGCCTGGTGTGCCAGCCCGCTTAACGCATCCGGTGTGCTTACCGCTGCAGCCAGCAGTGAGTCTGGGGCCGCACTGGCCGCCACCAGACGCTGCAACACCGGCAGGCTCGCTTCCAGTGGGCGCTGCGCCCAGGCAAAACCCGCGGCCAGCGGGATGTCCTGCACACGCCATCCATCATCACACCTCGCCTCAAACTGCAGATCCAGCGCGATGTGCTGGCGCAACAGCGGCCAGTCACGCGCCAGCTGGTCTGCCGCGCGACGCTGCAATGCCTCGCCGGCTGGAGAACAGGGCAGGATGGCCATCGCCGCATAACAGCCGCTGCTGGCCTCACGCTGACTGCCAATCCGTACCAGCGTAAAACCACAGGCGCGCCAGAATGACCAGAGAGATTCAGTGTAGCCGAAGCTGACCGAGAGGTAGTCGCGATCGGCGGCGGCGCGGGCGGCGGCGGCCACGAGCTGCTGCCCCATTCCCCGACGGCGGCTCTCCGCCGCCACGGCAATCCGGCTGATGCGCAGCGAGCGCAGGGTCGCCGCCTCAGCCAGACCCGCGTGTGCGGCCAGTGACTGCGCCACCAGATTGCCGCGCGGTCGCCGGGTACCTGCCCAGACCGCCTGCGCCAGGGCGGGCTCCAGCCCGCCCTCCTCCACCAGCCAGAGCGCCCCCTGCAGACCCGGCGGCTCCCCTGCCCGCCACAGCTGCATACCCGGAGCATCCAGCAGGCGGCGCAGATCGAGCGGCGAGGTGCGGTAATGCGCGCTGGTCAGCAGACGATAGGCGGCCTCCAGCATAGGGAAATCGTGACGCGGGACCGGGTGTGGCGTCACGGCAGAAGAAGGCGTGATGGCAGCAGCATCCTCAAACAGCAGCGCCGCATTCAGCCACTGCTCCAGCGGATCGTGACGCGACCAGCGCAGCGGCTCATCCAGCGTGAAGTAGCGTGCCTGCGGCAGCCCGGCACAGAATTTAAGGATAAACCCGCGCCCGCTCCCCTCGTAGCCCTGCACGGTGGTAGTCAGCAGGACGCGGGGATAGCGGCTGACCAGCGCCTGCAGCAGCGGAGCCGGGATGGCCGCCGCTTCATCCACGATCAGCCACGACGCCGCTGGTAGGGGATCAGACGCCAGCAGAGCATCCGGGGCCATAAAATGGAAAGCCTCAGCAGCAAAGGCCGCCAGCACTTCCGTGGAGGCTCTGGCCGGGGCGGTCACCAGACACTGCCCGTTCTGCCGGGCCAGCATGCCCGCCAGCGCCGATTTGCCCCGTCCGCGGGCGGCCGTCAGGACCGCGACGCCGGAAGGCATCGTCGCCAGTTGATCGAGTATCGCCTGCTGCTGTTGTGGCGCCTGACAGTACCAGAGCGGCCAGTCCGGTGGGGGCGGAAAACGGTCAGGCTGATGCTGACGCGCCAGCAGCACCTGCTTATCGCCGATGATCAGCTGTTGCAGATGGCGAACAAAACCGGGCGTCGCGATCGGTTCCGCAACATCTGCCCAGCGCAGGCTATCGGCGTCAGGCTGCTGCGACCACTGCCCCCAGGGCGGCACCAGCAGTAACAGCCAGCTACCGGCGCTGAGCGTCCCCGCCAGCGCAGCGAAAGCCTCGGCATGAAAGCCCTGTCGGGCGTCAAAAATGGCGTGATGAAACTCACGGCCAAGCAGCGTTCGCAGCGCTCCCGGCGGTTTATGCGGTTCGGGAGCGTCAGAGGGACCTGTAAACAGCGGTTCAGGGCCCACCTGGAGCCAGTCGCCCGGGAGCATTTCACGCCACTCTGCGGCCCGCATCACACACCAGGCCAGGTCGCCGCTGATCACCGCCAGACGACGGACACCGGCCTGCTGCATTAGCTGCGTCTGCTGTGGCAGAGACATCAGTTGCTGGCGAAGGTGTTGCACTGTCCCGGATCGCCACCATCAAATCCGCGCTTGAACCAGGTGTAGCGCTGCTCAGAGGTACCGTGGGTAAAGCTGTCCGGCACCACGCGCCCTTGACCTTTCTGCTGCAGGCGATCATCACCAATCGCCTCGGCAGCATTCAGCGCCTCCTGTAGATCGCCCGCTTCCAGGATGTTTTCCTTCTGCATGTAGTGTCCCCAGACACCGGCAAAACAGTCCGCCTGCAGTTCCATTTTGACGGAGAGCTGATTGACCTGTGTCTGGCTGGCGCCCTGCTGCATTTCACGCACTTTTGGCTCAATGCCCAGCAGCTTCTGCACGTGGTGACCCACTTCATGAGCGACCACATACCCCTGAGCAAAGTCTCCGCCCGCGCCCAGTTTCGTCTTCATCTCGTCGTAGAAGGAGAGGTCAATGTAGACGGTCTGGTCAGCAGGACAGTAAAACGGTCCCATCACTGACTGGCCGGTGCCACAGCCGGTCCGGGTTGCGCCGCGATACATCACCAGCTTCGGGGCCACATACTGCTTGTTCATCTGCTGGAACAGTTTGCCCCAGGTATCCTCGGTGGTAGCCAGAATCACCTTCGTGAATTTCGCCGCCTCATCATCATTGGCGCTGACGCTGCGCTGCTGCTGGCTGGTCGGTGCCACGTCGCCGCCGGTCAGCAGTCCGGTGAGGTCGTAACCGTAATAGCCTGCTACCGCCACCACAATCAGCAGCACGATGCCACCTTTGCCACGTGGCAGACGAATCTGGCGTCCGCCGCCGCCAAAACCGGATGACTGATCGCGACGGTCCTCTACATTGTCGCTCTCGCGACGCCCTTGCCAGCGCATGCTCTACTCCCTTTGATAATCTTCAGATGGCATGATTTTAGTTGTGCGACGAAGCAATCACCAGCTTTACGCCAAAATGAAAAAAGGAGAGCCGGGGCTCTCCTTTTTATGTTCTGCACGGTCGTCAGACTCAGTCGAGTTTAACGCCCAGTCGCTGTGCCACCGCCTCATAGGCTTCCACTACACCCCCCAGGCTCTGGCGGAAACGGTCTTTGTCCATTTTATCCAGCGTCTCTTTGTCCCACAGGCGCGCACCGTCCGGGGAAAACTCATCACCCAGCGTCACTTCACCGTTGAACAGACCAAACTCCAGTTTGAAGTCGACCAGAATCAGACCCGCCTCGTCGAACAGCTTGCTCAGCACCTCATTAGCTTTAAAGGTCAGCTCCTGCATCCGCGCCAGGTTCTGTTTACTGACCCAGCCAAAGGTTTCGCAGTAGGATTCGTTGACCATCGGGTCATGCTTTGCATCATCTTTCAGGAAAAGATCAAACAGCGGCGGATTAAGCACCATGCCCTCTTCCACGCCCAGACGTTTTACCAGCGATCCTGCGGCGCGGTTACGCACCACACACTCTACCGGTACCATCTCCAGCTTCTTGACCAGCGCCTCGTTATCGGACAGCAGCGCTTCCATCTGGGTCGGGATACCCGCTTCCTGCAATTTGGTCATGATGAAGTGGTTAAACTTATTGTTAACCATTCCCTTACGATCAAACTGCTCGATTCGGGCGCCATCACCTGCTGACGTATCGTTGCGGAATTCGAGTATCAGCAGATCCGGGTTATCGGTGCTGTATACGGTTTTCGCTTTACCGCGATACAACTCAGCTCGCTTTTGCATCTTGTTCACTCCAGACTTGAAATAACGGGTGTTCAGCGGCCAGCGCCGCTGCGGCGATTGCCTTGACGCAATCGTTTACTTCGCCGCGCGCTATTATGCCAAAAACAAAATAAAAAGGCCGGAGAATCTCCGGCCTGAGGCAACTTTATTTGTTCAGCGCCGCCTGGAACACGGCCACCAGCGCATCGTTCTGCGACTGGGTCAGCACATGCCCTTTCGGGTCGATGAATTGCAGACTGGTGCGGTTGTCGAGATCGCCGACCTGCACTTTGTAATCGCCGTTCGGCAATTCCGGATCTTTCGCGCCCAAGGAATCCCAGTCGCTGCTGCTCAGTGACTTGTAGGTCACCTTCATGCTGCCGGTTGAGCGGGTGGTGTCAGTCACCTCCATGCCAACGCGTTTCATTGCGTCTGGCAGACGCTGCCAGGCCACGTTGTAAGGCGTTCGCAGGATCAGCATAGGCAGACCGGTATCATCGGCACCGCTCTGCACATCGATCGCGCCGTTCACCCGGCCGGATGCCGCGTTTTCACTGGCGGTATCGATCTTGTCCATGCCGGTGCTGATGTCATTCAGCATCTGCGCGGTGTAACGCTGAATCTGGGCAGGTGAAGTGATGGTTTTCCCATCCTGCTGCAGCTCCAGCAGACGCACGGTCAGCAGCTGCTGATAGCTCTGCGACTGTACGCTGATCTGGTAGCGACCGCGGTACTGCTGATCTTCATCCGCACGGTTCCACTGAACCCAGTCGGTCGTCAGCTGCTGACCGGCATCATTGCGGGAGGCGATCGGGAATTTGTAGGACTGCACCACATTGACGACCTGCGACCAGACCGAGCCACGGCTGTTATCAATGATCAGCGCGCCGGTGTTATTACTGAACTGCGCGCGGGTGCCGTTCATCAGTGCCAGCGGCTGTGCTGGCGGACGGATGTCCAGCTGCTTGCCGGTAGGGCCCTGACTGGCGGTGCGGGGCACATCATAGTCGCCACGCTGCACCGGCAGGATCATCCCGGCAGGCGCTTTCAGCTCATGCAGTTCACTGGCCTGAAGATAGGATTCATCGCCGCTGACCTGGCGCTTATAACGCTGATCGGTTGAACAGGCCGACAACAGCATCAGGGTAGAAAGCCCCACCACTGTGGCAATTGTTGACCGCTTTACTGAGTAATTCATTCAAACTCCCTAAATTATCGCAAACCCGCTTTCACCAGCGCCTGTTCCACTTTCGGCTGGCTGGCTGCTGTCAGTGGCGTCATTGGCAGACGCAGCGTGTCGTTAGCGATTAATCCCAGCTGCTTCGCTGCCCATTTCACCGGGATAGGATTGGGTTCACAGAAAAGCGTCTGGTGCAGGTGCATCAGACGCTGATTCAGGCGGCGTGCCTCGACGAAATTGCCCTGCTGTGCGAGCTGGCAGACTTCCGCCATTTCGCGCGCAGCCACGTTCGCGGTCACCGAGATGACGCCTTTGCCGCCCAGTTGCATAAAGTCCAGTGCCGTCGCGTCATCGCCACTCACCAGAATGAAATCTTCATTAACCAGCTCTTGGATCTGACTAACCCGCGATAAGTTCCCGGTTGCCTCTTTGATTCCGATAATATTTTTGATTTCGGCCAGGCGGGCAACGGTTTCCGGCAGCATGTCACAACCGGTACGTGAGGGAACGTTATAGAGCATCTGTGGCAGGCTGGTGCTGTCAGCAATCGCTTTAAAGTGCTGGAACAGCCCTTCCTGCGTCGGGCGGTTATAGTAAGGGGTGACGGTCAGGCAACCCACCACGCCGGAATGTTCAAAACGCTTCGTCAGGGAGATGCCTTCAGCGGTGGCATTAGCCCCGGTTCCGGCAATCACCGGAATACGGCCATCGGCCAGTTCCAGGGTCAGCATCACCACATCGCCATGCTCTTCATGACTCAGGGTGGCAGACTCGCCTGTGGTGCCGACGGAAACGATCGCCGCGGTGCCGCTGGCGACGTGATAATCAATCAGTTTTTTCAGACTCGACCGGCAGACATTACCGCTGTCATCCATTGGCGTAACGAGTGCAACAATACTTCCCGTAAACATTGGCGATCCCCTCGACAAACAAGTGCTTCATGGTACGTTTTACGCTTAGGGAAAAGCAAGCAAGCCACGCCATTCCCGCGCTTGTCAGCAGTTTTTTTTATGTTTACCTTATGGTTATTAGCGAAAGCAGAGGAAAAGCCATTTTGTCGCAATCTCAGCCCCATCATCTGGTGATCACCGCCCTCGGTGTTGACCGCCCGGGTATCGTCAACACCATTACCCGACACGTCAGCAGCTGTGGTTGCAATATTGAAGACAGCCGTCTTGCCATGCTCGGGGATGAGTTCACGTTTATCATGCTGCTGTCCGGCAGCTGGAATGCGATCACGCTGATTGAATCGACGCTGCCGCTGAAAGGGGCAGAGCTGGAGCTGCTGATCGTCATGAAGCGTACCAACGCGCGGTTACGCCCGCCGATGCCGGATACCGCCTTTATCCAGGTTGAGGTCGCCGATTCACCGCACATCATCGAGCGCTTTACCGATCTCATTGATAAGCATCAGATGAACGTGGCCGAACTGGTGTCGCGCATCACCCCCGCGCAACAGAGTTTGCCGCCGACACTCTATATTCAGATGACGGCACACAGTCCGACACGCACCAGCGGCACCACCTTTGAGCAGGCGTTCAATGCGCTGTGTCAGGAGCTGAATGCCCAGGGCACGCTGCGCCTCTACAGTGTGTCAGACGCCGACAGCAGCGAATCTGTCAGCGCGGTGCGCTAAGCTTTGAAAATAAACCGGAGTTATTTCTCCACATTACTGCCACTGAAACGTGACCGGCTATGTGGTGAAATACCCCCTGATGGTAACGTTCCCTCTGGTTGTTTTTCGCTGGATGGTGTATTACCCACAGCCTGAATAAAAAAATGGAGAGATGTGATGAATCCACTGAAAGCCGGTGACACCGCACCCGCATTTAGCCTGCCCGATCAGGACGGCGAACAAGTGAATCTGACCGACTTCCAGGGACAGCGCGTTCTGGTCTACTTCTACCCGAAAGCGATGACGCCAGGCTGCACCGTGCAGGCGTGCGGTCTGCGTGACAACATGGATGAGTTGAAAAAAGCGGGTGTGGAAGTGCTGGGTATCAGCACCGACAAACCGGAAAAACTGTCACGTTTTGCGGAAAAAGAGCTGCTGAACTTTACCCTGCTCTCAGATGAAAACCATGAAGTCTGCCAGGCGTTTGGCGTCTGGGGTGAAAAAACGTTTATGGGTAAAACCTATGACGGCATTCATCGCATCAGCTTCCTGGTAGATGCAGAGGGCAAGGTTGAGAAAGTGTTTGATAACTTCAAGACCTCGAATCACCACGACATGGTGCTGGATTACGTTAAGTCCGCCTGATCTTAAGGGCGCGGTAGCCTGGGTGCCGCGCCCTTCTTCATTCTCTTTTCCCGCCCTCCCCGCTTCCCGAACCGTTAAGATCGGACGACGATAACGCAGTTGCGCCCGGCATTCTTTGCTTCATAAAGCGCGGCATCCGCCTGTTTCAGGCTCACTTCCAGCCCGGCATCCTGCGTTCCTTTCCAGGCCGCGACGCCGATAGAGAGGGTAATCCGCCCCACATCCCTGAGCCAGGCTTCTGCAATGCCCTGCCGCACCCGCTCTGCGATGACCTGCGCTTCATCCAGCGACGTTCCTGGCAGCAGCATCAGAAACTCCTCTCCGCCGTTGCGGCACACCACATCCGAATGACGGGCGCTGGCACGCAGCGTGCTGGCCACCTGCTGAATCACCCGATCACCGACGTCATGGCCCCAGCTGTCGTTAACGTTTTTGAAATGGTCGATATCCAGCGCCAGCACCGCGAAAGGCTGGCGCAGCGTGCGGTAATACTCCAGGACCGCGTTCAGCCCGCGGCGATTCAGCAGCTGGGTGAGCGGATCGGTCTGCGCTTCTGAGCTGAGACGGCCGATTTTATCCTGCACCAGGCCGATACCGGTGAGCAGCGCGCGCTTCACCTGTGCGGCCTCAAAATACCAGGCGCTGATACCGCCAATCTCCTTAGAGACGCCCTGCGCATCCATCCGGCTGGCTTTGCGCGCCAGCTGAAACAGCGGGCGGGCGATCAGTCGCGCCAGCACCACAGCCACCAGCAGGGTCAGCAGCGCAAACGGCACCGAGTTTTTCAGCACTTTCATTAACAGCCCGGAAAGCGGGTCGAGCGTGGCATTGATGGGCTTCAGGGCCACCACCGTCCAGCCGGTGGTCGGAACGACGGCATAGCCTGCCAGCTGCGTGGATTCTCCCGCACCGGTCATCATCAGCGAGCCGTTGGTCTCCTCACCGTTGGGACTGACGATGGCAGGCAGGGTTTTGCCCACCAGCTGACGATTCTGGTGATACAGCACCTCATTATTACTGTCGAGCACATAGACCGTGGTGCCATCACGATAGAACTGTTCACCCAGCAGCGCATTCAGAATACTTTTCTTTTTCAGATAGATGGTGCCGCCGACGTAGCCCAGATAGTCGCCCTGTTCGCTCCAGATCGGCCACGAGACAAACACCAGCAGATTGTTGGCCGGTGACAGCGTCGGTTTGCTGATTGCCGGCTGCCGCAGCGTCAGCGCTTCGCGCGAGGCGTCACTGGTGAGATGCATGCCTTTCAGGGTCAGGGACTCAGGCGAGATCGCTTTGACCACGCCCTGCCCGTCCACCACCACCACCGAGTTAAAACTGGTAGTCTGCTCACGCAGGCGGTTGACCTCACTGCTCAGCAACGCATCATTATTGAAGTCACGGCTGAGCTGATTGGCGCTGAAGTGCAGCTGTGACTGCGCCAGCTGGAAGAAGATTTCACTGGTAGAGGCGAGCTTGGCGGCATAGGCGCGGTTAGCTTCAAGCGTGGAATCGATCAGCACCTGACGCTGCACCCGCCAGGTGGCGTAAAGTGTGTTGGCGAGCGTAATGACAATACTGACAATGACCAGCAGGGCGATCAGATTGCGCAAATCGGCTTTAGGCCGAAACAGCTTTAGCATGGCGTTGCCGCCCCGAAGAAGGAAGTCATGTCATGAATGCCTGATTATTTTTTTAATGAAAGCCAGCTGATAATCCGGGCTTAAGTCTACACCCTGCTGGCCTTTTTGAGCAGCATTAAGACAAATTTCAGCCGACTAAATACAAATTATCCTGGCACTGATTTAATGATGAGGGCTTCTCTGCTGACAGAGAAAAAGCACGATAGATAGGGGTCCCGAATCCCGGTAAACATGACGTTTTACCGTGGGAGGCGCGGCAATTAAGGCCAGCCTGAAGCGACAGGTCGCATCCGGTGAGAAGAAAGGAGTAAGGCCGGTCCGCCTTACAGGAAAAGCAAAGCACAGCAGATGACAGCGGCAATAACGCCGCTGTCAGGAGGATCAGAGCATCAGGAAGGCGTAACCGCTGTTTTCCAGGGTGGCAACTGTTGTGCCGCTGGAGATCGTGTGGGTGACCATCGGGTCGATCCAGTCACGCTCCAGCTGATGAAACGCCACTGACTGGTCACAGATAGTGACCTGCACACCCGCTTTTTTCAGTTCGCTGATTAATTTCAGGTTCGGGTTATCGACACCGTAGGCTTTGCTGAACTGCGCATTATTCAGGGCAGATGAAACCGCATCGCCATTAATGGATACCACAAATTTCAGCTGGTCGAGCGGAACACCCGCCGCATAATAGAGGTTGGTTACACGCGCGACGCGCTCCAGACCGAGATTCGGCTTACGAATATCCCCTTCACTGCGGTTGATCTGAAAGACGATTTTATTACTCAGGCCTGTCGTTGTGCCGGGTTTAAAGGCTGGCGTATCGACATAATGTATTTTGCCATACCCCTCAATTGCCGGTGTACTCCAGAAGTCGGCAGGCTCGGTTTTATTCTCCGCCAGTTTATCGCTGGCCTTACCAAATAAAGCGGGCAGCTGTAAAACATTGCCGCCAATAAATCCCGCGACGGCTGCCACCACCACTAAAGCTGCTGGACGCATCAGATATTCTCCCGATTAAATAAAACGTTAATTACATTGCCAGCCACGCATACCCCTGGTTTTGCAGCGTTGAGACCGTGGTTGGACTGGAAAGCGCATGCACAACGGATTTATCAATCCAGTTGTTAGGATAGTGGTGGAAGGCCACCGACTGATCGCACACGGAGACTTTGACGCCCGCCTGATTCAGCTCGTTAATCAGCTTCAGGTTGGGATTGTCGATGCCATAAAACTGTTTGAAATGGGCGTTATCCAGCATGGCGGGGGTCGCGTCACCGGTAACCGAAACCACAAACTTCAGCTGATCGGCCGAAACGCCAGAGGCGATATAAAGATTCACTACCCGCGCGACGCGCTCCAGTCCCAGATTGGGTGCGGTCATCGCGCCATCGCTGCGGGTGATCTGGAAAACGATTTTATTGCTCAGACCCGGCACCGGTTTAAAAGCGGCATCAGGCTCATAATGAATTTTCCCGTAGCCTTCAATCGCCGGTGTACTCCAGAATCCGGCAGGTTCCTGAGGCTCTGAGGCAAAATGGCGTGTGACTTTGTCATAAATAGTGCCACTCTGTGTAACAGCCGCACCCACTACGCCACCGATAATGGCGATTAACGCGTACGAAATAGCTGAACGCATAACACTTCTCTCCGGCAAATAATCTCTGGCCGATTCAGGACTGAATCAGGTCGGCTATCTATATCACAGCGCGGACGTGATTCTCTCCTGAAGGAAAGGCGGGCAGGCACGCTGCTGATGACAGCAGAAATGATTCACCGCCTGAATTAATCGAAAAATTTCATTAGCGACCAAAAACCGTCTTCTTATTACTGGCCCGCGATAAGGGCCGCCTTATTTATGGCGACAGGGGAAAGATTTAAAAAATAACAGCCAGCGTTAAATAGAAAAAAACAGATATGGCCGGAATAACGATTGAATTTATCAATGTAAAAAAAGGATTAAACCCATGCGTTTCGCTGTTTTTTTCAGATTTGGCCTGGAAAAAATCATGCCATATTCAGTTTTTTTGAGTGAATTTACATAACTTTAAAAAGTAATGCGGATTAACGTCAGAAGACCGACAGAAGATTCTGCTTTATTCATGCCGGACTCAATCAGCAGGGTAAATAAGCCGTTGTATAATTGCGCGGCGGCGCGGGCAATCCCCTGCCCCGGCTTATCCGTTTAACTGCGGTTTAGGTTTCAGGAATGTTCAAATTTTTTCGTTATATTCGCTGATCTTGCACAAACCGCGCCGCCGGCTGGTCCCGAAAACAGCATTTCTTTCTTTTCGGGCACTGGTTAAGATAGGCGCAAACCGTCGTTATCTGCGGAAAAGGGAACCTACCCGCTGCGCACCTGTCTCTTTTCAGAGCCTCTCTACAGGATTAAGGCATGTTGAACCGGTTAAAAAAAACGCTGATCGCCGCGCTTCTGCCGACGCTCATTCTGTCCACGCTGTCACCGGCTTACGCTGATGTCAGTGATTCTCTTCCCGATATTGGCACCACGGCCGGTTCGACGCTGTCGATTAATCAGGAGCTGCAGATGGGCGACTTCTATGTCCGCCAGCTTCGCGCCAGCGCACCGCTGATCAACGATCCGCTTCTTAATCAGTACATCAATCAGCTCGGCCAGCGCCTGGTTGCGCACGCTGACTCGGTGAAAACGCCGTTCCACTTCTTTTTGATACAGAACGATGAGCTGAACGCCTTTGCCTTTTTTGGCGGCAATGTGGTGCTGCACTCCGCGCTGTTCCGCTTTACCGAGAATGAAAGCCAGCTGGCGTCGGTAATGGCGCATGAGATTTCTCACGTTACCCAGCGCCATCTGGCGCGCGCGATGGAAGATCAGAAGCGCAATGCGCCGTTGACCTGGGTCGGTGCGCTGGGCTCTATTCTGCTGGCGATGGCGAGTCCGCAGGCGGGCATGGCCGCACTGACCGGTACGCTGGCGGGCACCCAGCAGGGGATCATCAGCTTTACCCAGGGCAATGAGCAGGAGGCAGATCGCATCGGGATTCAGGTGCTGCAGCGCGCCGGATTCGATCCGCAGGCGATGCCGAACTTTTTGCAGAAGCTGGCCGATCAGAGCCGCTTCTCGTCAAAGCCACCGGAAATTCTGCTGACGCACCCCCTGCCCGACAGCCGTCTGGCGGATGCCCGAAACCGCGCCAACCAGATGCGGCCAGTGGTCGTGCAGTCGACGGAGGATTTTTATCTGGCGAAGGTCCGGGCGCTGGGCATGTACTCCACCGGGCGCAATCAGCTCACTGACGAACTGCTGAGCCAGTATGCCAGCGGCAATTCGCGTGAGCAGCAGGCCTCACAATATGGCAAAGCGATACAGTTTTTGCAGGCGAAGAGTTTTGCCGACGCGAAGCGGATTATGACCCCGCTGCTGGCGAAGCAGCCCGGTAATGTCTGGTTCCTCGACATCATGTCCGATATCGATATCGGTCTGAACCAGCCGCAGCAGGCGATTGCCCTGCTCACCGCGGCTACCGGGGCGAAAAACAGCCCGGTGGTGCAGCTCAACCTGGCGAATGCCTATGTAGAAGCGAAACAGTATGCCAGCGCCAGCCGCATTCTGAATCGCTACACCTGGGCAAACAAGGATGACCCCAACGGCTGGGATTTACTGGCGCAGGCTTCTGCTCAGCAGGGGCTGAATGATGAGGAGCTCTCGGCGCGGGCCGAGAGTCTGGCACTGAATGGTCAGCTCGATCAGGCGATTAGCGCACTGAGCAGCGCCAGCGCCCAGGTGCCGCTCGGCAGTCTGAAACAGGCGCGCTACGATGCCCGTATCGATCAGCTGCGTCAGTTGCAGCAGCGTTTCAAACAATATCAGAAAGGCTGAGCATAACAGCCGGAAAAGGAGAGCCTGACATGGTGACGATTTACCACAACCCGCGCTGCAGCAAGAGCCGCGAAACTCTGGCCCTGCTGAACGCCCGCGGCCTTGTACCGGAAGTGGTGCTCTATCTGCAGACGCCGCCTGACCGCGAGACGCTGCAGAGTCTGCTGCAGAAGCTGGGGATGCAGAGCGCACGCCAGCTGATGCGGACGAAAGAAGCGCTCTACAGCGAACTGGCGTTGAGTGATAAAGAGGAAAGTGCGCTGCTGGACGCGCTCGCCGCCCATCCGCAACTGCTTGAAAGGCCGATTGTGATCAAGGGCGATCGGGCGCGAATCGGACGTCCGCCCGAAGCGGTGCTCGACATTCTTTAAAGGCCGAGCGTCTCTTTAACAAAGGGAATGGTAAGTTTGCGCTGGGCGCTGATCGAGGCACGATCCAGCCGATCCAGCGTCTCAAACAGGGTGCGCATTTCACGATCCAGTCGCTTCAGCAGGAAACGTCCCACATCCTCCGGCAGCTCAAAGCCGCGTAAGCCGGCGCGCAGTTGCAGCGCCTGCAGTTTATCTTCATCGGAGAGCGGCTGCAGGCGATAGATTTGCCCCCAGTCCAGGCGCGAGGCGAGATCCGGCAGCTGCAGATTCAGCTGGCGCGGTGGACGATCGCCGGTGATGAACAGCCGCGTGTTGCCGGTTTCCAGAATGCGGTTATAGAGATCGAAGATCGCCATCTCCCACTCCGGCTCGCCGGCAATGCACTCAATATTATCGATGCAGACCAGTGACAGCTGCTCCATCCCCTCCAGCACTTCCGGTACAAACCAGGTGCGTTTGTCCAGCGGCACATACCCCACCGCTTCACTGCGAGCGGACATTTCGGCGCACGCGGCGTGCAGCAGATGACTCCGCCCGCCGCCTTCGCGTGACCAGAAGTAGAGATAGCTGCCATGTTGTTGGCTGAGAGCGCCTTTCAGCGCGGCAATCAGCGACGGGTTCTCCCCCGGCCAGAAGCTGGCGAAGGTTTCATCGTCAGGTAAATAGAGTGGCAATGACAATTGTGCCGGCGTGTTCAGAAGCACCTCAGCAAGAGAACAAGCAAAAAATCGGGGGAAGTCTACCACAGTTTTCAGAAAGAGATGAATGGGGCGTCCCTGCCCCGATCCTGTCCGTCACGATGCGATCAGGGCTCGCGGGATTCTTCGGCGTCCAGCACCACTTCTTCCGGACGCAGCAGCGAGATCACCCGGAAGATCAATGAGAGTCCGACGCCCACGATCGTCGCTAACGCCATGCCCTTCAGCTCTGCCGCGCCGATGTGCACCTTCGCGCCGCTGACGCCAATGATCAGGATCACCGAGGTCAGGATCAGGTTTTGCGCTTTGTTGTAATCGACTTTCGATTCGATCAGAACGCGGATACCCGATGCGCCGATCACGCCATACAGCAGCAGCGACACGCCGCCCATAACCGGCACCGGGATCGCCTGGATCACCGCCGCCAGTTTGCCGACGCAGGAGAGCAGGATCGCCAGAATCGCCGCACCGCCAATTACCCAGGTACTGTAGACACGGGTAATCGCCATGACGCCGATGTTTTCGCCATAGGTAGTGTTCGGGGTGGAGCCAAAGAAGCCGGAGATCACCGTCGATAAGCCGTTGGCGAACATTGAGCGATGCAGGCCGGGGTCGCGGATGAGATCTTTCTTCACGATGTTAGCCGTGACCACCAGATGCCCGATATGTTCGGCAATCACCACCAGCGCGGCGGGGAGAATCGTCAGCATCGCCACCCACTCAAAGCGCGGCGTGTAGAAAGTCGGCAGGGCAAACCAGGGGGCACTGACCACGCCGCGCCAGTCCACAATGCCCATAAACGCGGAGAGCAGATAACCCGCCACCACGCCGACCAGGATAGGGATGATCGCCAGGAAGCCGCGGAACAGCACCGAACCAAATACCGTGACGGCCAGGGTCACCAGCGAAATCAGCACCGTTTTACTGTCGGGTGCGCTGCCTTCTGCCGGCAGCAGGCCCGCCATATTGGCCGCTACGCCCGCCAGCTCCAGACCGATTACGGCGACAATCGCACCCATCGCCGCTGGCGGAAACATCACGTCCAGCCAGCCGGTTCCCGCGCGTTTAACAATCAGCGCCACGAGGCAAAAGAGCACCCCGCAGAGGATAAATCCTCCCAGCGCCACCTCATAGCCCAGCGGCAGCAACAGCAGTACCGGCGAGATAAAGGCGAAACTGGAACCGAGATAGGCGGGGATTTTGCCCTTACAGATAAAGAGGTAGATCAGCGTGCCGACGCCGTTAAACAGCAGAACCGTCGCCGGGTTGATGTGAAACAGAATCGGCACCAGTACCGTGGCACCAAACATGGCGAACAGGTGTTGCAGGCTGAGTGGAATGGTTTGCAGTAACGGCGGTCGTTCAGTGACGCCAATGGCGCGACGAGTCATCATTTATCCCCTTATGTTATTTTCCCCACGGGTGCGCGCTTCAGGCACAGCCTCAGGCACGCGGGTCAGCCCTGCGGCAAATCCGCCCCGGTCGGAGAGCTTTTTTTTGCAAAAAAAAGCCGACTCTCTGGTCGGCTATGCGATTTATTTGGTTCCGAAAATCTTGTCCCCGGCATCGCCGAGTCCGGGAATGATGTAACCCTTCTCATTCAGTCCCTGATCCACAGACGCCGTGTAGAGCTCAACGTCAGGGTGTGCCTTCTCCAGTGCAGCGATCCCTTCCGGGGCGGCAACCAGTACCAGCACTTTAATGCTGGTGCAGCCCGCTTTTTTCAGCAGGTCGATGGTAGCGATCATTGAGCCCCCGGTCGCCAGCATCGGGTCTACCACCAGCGCCAGGCGCTCTTCGATGTTAGAAACCAGCTTCTGGAAATAGGGAACCGGCTCCAGCGTCTCTTCATCACGGTAAACCCCAACCACGCTGATACGGGCGCTGGGAACGTGCTCCAGAACCCCTTCCATCATGCCAAGACCGGCACGCAGAATCGGCACCACCGTGATCTTTTTGCCTTTGATCTGATCGATTTCAACCGGGCCGTTCCAGCCCTCAATGGTGACGCGTTCCGTTTCCAGATCGGCGGTCGCTTCGTAGGTCAGCAGGCTGCCCACTTCAGACGCCAGCTCACGAAAGCGCTTTGTACTGATATCATGCTCACGCATCAGGCCCAGTTTATGTTTGACCAGCGGGTGTCTGACTTCCACGATCTTCATTGGTGTTCTCCCGGAATGAGTTGAGCTAAAAAAAATCGCGGGATTATACCGCCTTTTCCGCTCTGCGCCACCTGTCCTTGCGCAAAGCCGCGAGTCTGGCCGGGATAAAACAAGGATTAATGAAAATTGTCCGATGCGCAATCCCGGACTCGCAAACGTTTGCCTGCACTGTTAGAATTGCCGCGCTTTATTTTAACCACCAACCGCAACTCGCGTGGGGACCTCGCAGTGACCGACAAAACCTCTCTCAGTTACAAAGACGCCGGTGTTGATATTGATGCTGGTAATGCCCTGGTTGACCGTATTAAAGGCGTAGTGAAAAAGACGCGTCGCCCGGAAGTGATGGGTGGACTGGGCGGTTTTGGTGCGCTTTGCGCGCTGCCGCAGAAATACCGTGAACCCGTGCTGGTCTCCGGCACCGATGGCGTTGGTACCAAGCTGCGTCTGGCGATGGATCTCAAACGTCACGACGCCATTGGTGTTGACCTGGTGGCGATGTGCGTTAACGACCTGGTGGTGCAGGGTGCTGAGCCGCTCTTCTTCCTGGATTACTACGCGACCGGCAAACTGGACGTGGACACTGCCTCTGCGGTGATCACCGGCATCGCCGAAGGGTGTCTGCAGTCAGGGTGTGCGCTGGTCGGCGGTGAAACGGCCGAGATGCCAGGCATGTATCACGGCGAAGATTACGACGTGGCCGGTTTCTGCGTGGGCGTGGTGGAAAAATCAGAAATCATTGATGGCAGCAAGGTGCAGGATGGCGACGTGCTGATCGCCCTCGGCTCCAGTGGCCCGCACTCCAACGGCTATTCGCTGGTGCGCAAGATTCTGGAAGTCAGCAACACCGATCCGCTGACCGAACAGCTGGAAGGCAAACCGCTGGCTGATCATCTGCTGGAACCGACCCGCATCTACGTGAAAAATATCCTGAGCCTGATTGAACAGGTCGATGTGCATGCTATCGCACACCTGACCGGCGGCGGCTTCTGGGAAAATATTCCTCGCGTGCTGCCCGACAACACCCAGGCGGTGATTGATGAGAAGAGCTGGCAGTGGCCGGCCGTCTTCAGCTGGCTGCAGCAGGCCGGTAACGTCAGCCGTTTCGAGATGTACCGTACCTTTAACTGCGGCGTCGGGATGGTCATCGCCCTGAGCCCGGCCGACGCGTATAAAGCGATTGCGCTGATGGAAGCGGCCGGAGAGAAAGCCTGGAAGCTCGGCGTGATCAAAGCGTCAGAGGCGGAAGAGCGTGTGGTCATCAACGGATGAAAAAGCTGGTTGTACTGATCTCCGGCAACGGAAGCAATCTTCAGTCCATCCTTGACGCCTGCGCCAGCGGGCGCATTCACGGCAGCGTGGCTGCCGTGTTCAGCAACCGCGCCGCTGCCTTTGGCTTAACGCGGGCGCGTGAGGCGGGCATCCCGGCTCACGCGCTGGCCGCCAGCGATTTCACCGACCGGGACGCCTTTGATCGCCAGCTGATCGCTGAGATTGAAGCGTACTCGCCCGACCTTGTCGTCCTGGCGGGGTATATGCGTATTCTCAGCAGCGCATTCGTGGCCCATTTTCACGATCGCCTGCTGAATATTCACCCTTCCCTGCTGCCGAAATATCCGGGCCTGCATACGCACCGTCAGGCGCTGGAGAACGGTGACAGCGAGCATGGCACGTCAGTGCATTTTGTCACTGACGA
Organism: Pantoea anthophila; assembly: GCF_026104315.1. NCBI lineage: Bacteria > Pseudomonadati > Pseudomonadota > Gammaproteobacteria > Enterobacterales > Erwiniaceae > Pantoea > Pantoea anthophila. The sequence goes on along the minus strand of NZ_CP110473.1, from coordinate 1,046,706 downwards.
GCTGGATGGCGGGCCGGTGATCCTGCAGGCAAAAGTGCCGATTTTTGCCGACGACACGGAGGCGGAGATCACGGAGCGGGTGCAGCATCAGGAGCACGCCATCTATCCGCTGGTCATCGACTGGTTTGTTGAGGGACGGCTGGCGATGCGTGACGGTAAGGCCTGGCTGGATGGCGAACCGCTGCCGCCGCAGGGCTATGCTAACGACTGATAGACGGGAAGTCACACAGACAGCTGTTAAACCTGAAGCGATGGGGGCCTGTGTCCGGAGTAAAGCATAGCGGGCCATGGAGGGCCCGCGCTGAGCCCGCCATGGAGGGCGTCTTTTGCGTCTTTACGCAGGACACAGGCCCCCTGAGCCGGTGACAGAGCGCCCCTTTCCCGTTGCGGACTCAGCCGTAACGCCCCGTAATATAATCTTCGGTCCGGCGCTGTTTCGGCGCGGTGAAGATACGGTCGGTCTCATCAAACTCCACCAGCACGCCCTGATGCATAAACGCGGTGTAATCTGACACGCGAGAGGCCTGCTGCATGTTGTGCGTCACCAGCACCAGCGTAAAATGCTGCTTCAGCGTGGTCATCAGCTCTTCAATCACCAGCGTCGAAATGGGGTCCAGCGCAGAAGTCGGCTCATCCAGCAGCAGAACCTCCGGTTCAATCGCAATAGCGCGGGCAATCACCAGCCGCTGCTGCTGTCCGGTCGAGAGCGTCAGCGCATTCTGAGACAGCTGGTCTTTCACCTCACCCCAGAGCGCCGCCGCACGCAGCGCACGCTCACAGGCTTCGTTCAGCACCCGCCGGTCGCGTACCCCCTGCAGGCGCAGCCCGTAAACGACATTCTCATAGATCGACTTGGGAAACGGATTCGGCCGCTGAAACACCATCCCGATCCGACGCCGCAGCGCGGAGAGATCCTGCTCCGGTCGCAGTATCGGCAGCGAGCCCAGTAGCACCTCTCCCTCAACCCGGCAGTGATCGATCACATCATTCATGCGGTTAAAGCAGCGCAGCAGCGTCGATTTACCACAGCCTGAAGGACCAATCAGCGCGGTGATCCTGTTTTTCGGCACCTGCAGCGAAATATCCTGCAGCGCCTGGCGCTCGCCATACCACAGCGACAGATGGTTAACGGTAAGCGCCATATCCGTGTCGGACGTCATAGTCATAGCCTGTTATTGAGTCATAAGGCGATAGCGTTCACGCAGACGGTGACGCAGGGCCATCGCCAGCAGATTAAGCGACAGAATAATCAGCACCAGCAGCAGCGCGGTGGCAAACACCAGCGGCCGGTCAGCTTCAATATTCGGGCTCTGAAACGCCAGATCGTAAATCTGGAAGCCCAGATGCATAAACTTGCGATCCAGATGCAGATAAGGAAACACCGCGTCTACCGGCAGCTCCGGCACCATTTTTACTACCCCCACCAGCATCAGCGGTGCGGTTTCCCCGGCCGCCCGCGCCACCGCCAGGATCAGACCGGTCAGCATCGCGGGTACTGCCATAGGCAGCACCACATTCCACAGGGTTTCCGCCTGCGTTGCGCCCAGCGCCAGCGACCCCTGTCGCAGACTGTTGGGAATACGGGACAGCCCCTCTTCGGTCGCGACAATGACCACCGGCAGCGTCAGTAACGCCAGCGTCAGTGAGGCCCACAGCAGCCCTGGCGTGCCAAACGTCGGATTGGGCAGCGCGCTGGCGAAGAAGAGCTGGTCGATCGTGCCGCCCACCAGCCAGACGAAAAAGCCCAGGCCAAAGACGCCATAGACAATCGAGGGGACGCCCGCCAGATTGACCACCGCGATCCGCACCAGCCGGGTCAGCGCATGACGTCCGGCATATTCATGCAGCCAGATTGCCGCGATCACGCCCAGCGGCATCACCACCACCGACATCAGCAGCACCATCAGCACGGTGCCGAAAATGGCCGGAAACGCGCCCGATTCACTCTCGCCCTCCGCAGGGGAGTCGCTGACGAAGCGCCACAGCTGATGCAGGAAATGCAGCATTTTGCCGCCTGCCGTCATCGCATTGGGCTTCCAGCTGTCCACAATGTCGGTCAGCGGAATCGCATGTTCGGTGCCGTGTACATCCCGCAGGATCAGCAGATCGCGCTGACTTTGCTGCTGCAGAGAGGCCAGCGTCTCACTCAGCTGATTGAAACGGCGCTGCAGGGCGGCCTGATTGGCCTGAAATTCCGACTCGGTCTGCAGATCAAAGCGTCCGGCGGCCCGTCGTGCCTCCGCCTGCTCGTCTAACTGCTCCCGCTGGCTGTTGAGACGCGCCATATCGACCCGACGGATCTGGCTGGCCTGGCGCACCAGGGTCTGCACCTGCGCGAGCCGTTGATGCAGCAGCGCATCCGGGTCTCTGGCGGTTAACTCTTCATTGTCTTCACGCAGCCCGACAAACCAGCCATAGGCCTGACCGTGGCCGCGCCGCTGCAGCACCATGACATCGGCGGGCTGAGTGACCTGCGCCGCCTGACGGCTGTAAACCACGCGGAAATCGGGCGCATCCCACTCCCGGTTACCGGTCTTAATCAGATAGCGATGAACCTTCTCCCCCTGGTTGCCCTGCTCATCGGCCGGGGCGGGAAAGTGCCGCTGATGCTCCAACGTTTCACCCAGCAGGCGCGTCTCGCCGCCGTCCAGCTGGCTGAAGCTGTAAAGGTCAACGCGCTGCGGCCAGAAGGCACGCACCCCCTGCCAGGCCAGCAAACCAATCAGCAGCGTAAAGGCGAGCAGGCAGACGGCTACCGCGCCGGCGGTTAACCACCGCCAGCGATCGTTCTGGCGCATCACCTTCATGCCTGCTCCTCCTGCTGACTGTATCGCTGACGCAGCCGCTGACGGATCAGCTCTGCAATGGTGTTGATAACCAGCGTAAACAGCAGCAGCAGCAGAGCGCTGAGAAACAGCACCCGGTAGTGGGCACTGCCCGCCGCCGCTTCCGGCATCTCGATAGCGATATTGGCGGACAGCGCGCGCAGGCCGCTGAACAGGCCCCCTTCACTTTGCGGCGTGTTACCGGTCGCCATCAGCAGAATCATGGTTTCTCCCACGGCGCGCCCCAGACCGACCATTAGCGCGGCAAAAATACCGGCAGAGGCACCGGGCAGCACCACGCGGGTCAGCGTCTGCCACGGCGTCGCGCCCAGCGCCAGCGAGCCCTGTCCCAGCGCCGCGGGGACGCTGAAGAGCGCATCTTCCGAGAGGGTAAAGATCAGCGGCACCAGCGCAAAGCCCATCGCCAGCGCGGCCACCAGCAGATTTCGCTGTTCATAATGCGGCAGCCAGTCGCCGGCATCCGGCATAAATCGAGCGGGCAGCCACAGCGTCAGCAGCGTCACTGACAGCAGCAGCGGCAGCAGAATCAGCACTTCGCGACCGGGTTGACGCCAGCGCGGCGGTAAGCGGGCGCTGAATACCCCGCACAGCAGCAGCGCGCCCGCCAGGGTGAGCGGCAGCAGCAGCACCCCCAGCAGGGCCTGCCCGATGTGCGGTGCCAGCCAGAGTCCGGCAATCAGCCCGACCACCACACTCGGCAGCGCCCCCATCATCTCAATCGCCGGTTTCACCCAGCGTCGCAGGCCGGGGGCCATAAACCACGCGGTGTACATGGCGGCGGCCAGCGCCAGCGGCGTGGCAAACAGCAGCGCTAACCCGGCCGCTTTCAGCGTGCCCGTCACCATCGGCACCAGACTGAACTTTGCCTGATAGCCGTCGCCCGCGGCGGTCGACTGCCAGACCCAGTCCGGCGCGGGATAGTTCTCATACCAGATTTTCTGCCAGAAATTACGCCACGTGACGTCGGGCCACGGGTTATCGAGCCGCAGCATCTGCCAGTGTCCGGGCCGCTCAATCAGCAGGCTGTCGCCGCGGGGTGAAAACTGCGCCTGTACGATGCCGGGCGCCAGCTGACGCTCCAGTATCGGGCCGCTCTGCTTGCTGGCGAACAGCCGCAGCAGCCCCTGCCTGCTGAGTGTGGCGAACACACGACGGTGCGGCTCCGTCACCAGAAGCGTCTCACCGTCGCTCTGCGCGAAGGTCTTTATGCGCTGGAGGCGCGGCCCCTGCTCGCCGGCCACAGCAAACCACTGTGTCACGCCGCTGCGATCCTGAATCAGCAGGCTTGCACCGCCCACCAGCAGGTGCAGGCTTTGCGGCGGCTGCGGCAGGGTGTGCGTTTCGCGTAATGACGCCTGTGCATCACCCAGCTGCCAGACGCGCAGCAGATTGCCTTCCGTGGTGTAGAGCAGATCGCCTGTCGGTGAAAGCGCCAGCAGATCAAGCTGATGCTGAGGCAGCGAGAGAATAGCAGCCTGACGATCGGTGCCGATCGTCAGCACCTGAAGTCCGGCCTGGGTGAGCGCCGCGATACGCCATTGATCGGCATGGCGGGTTGCCAGCGCCATCTTCGTCACCGCGCCAGCGGGTAGATGAAAGGGTTTGTCGCCCAGCGGAAAGCGCCACTGCTGGTCGGCTGTGGGCTGCAGCAGCGTCAGCGCTCCCTCAATATTGAGCAGCAGCGTCTGCCCGTCGGCACTCTGCTCAATCGCACCCGGTGGTGGCGTCAGCGCCAGTGCCGGTTCTGCGGGCTGCCCATCCAGCGGAATAAAGCGCGCCGCGCCGCGATCGCTGATACGCCAGCCGACCTTGCCCTGATTGCCCATCGCTAATGCAGGCGCACGATCCCAGAGTTGCTGGCTGGAGGCGATTTGCAGACCCGGCGCCGTAAACAGCGGCAGTACCACTCCAATCAGCCAGCAGAACAGCAGCAGCATCAGCAGCAGGATCGCCACGCCGCAGCAGGTAACCAGCCGCCGCGTCAGGCGGTCAATGGCACGACGCTTACGATCGCTGAATTGGACAGGAATGTGGTTTACGCTCATGCGGTTCCGGCAGCAGGCTGAAATAAGCCGCTATGTTGCCCGTAGCGGGTTGATAAGACAACTCCTGGCGTTGGACAACGCTGCCATACTCTCGCCATAATGTTCAGGGACACTGGATCTTCAGTCCTGCAACCGCTAAATGGAGTGAGAATGGGTCAGGTAAAGCTTTATATTGAAAAAGAATTGAGCTGGTTATCCTTTAATGAACGGGTTTTGCAGGAAGCGGCAGATAAAAGCAATCCACTGATTGAGCGGATGCGCTTTCTGGGTATCTACTCCAACAACCTCGATGAATTCTATAAAGTGCGTTTTGCCGACCTGAAACGCCGTATTCTGATTGGTGAAGAGCAGGGTTCCGCCAGTACGCCACGTCATCTGTTTAAAAAAATTCAGCAGCGGGTGATGAAGTCCGATCAGGAGTTCGATGCCCTCTATAACGAACTGCTGCTGGAGATGGCGCGCAACCAGATCTTCCTGATCAACGAACGTCAGCTGTCGCCCAATCAGCAGGCGTGGCTGCGTCACTACTTTAAGCATGAGCTGCGTCAGCACATCTCGCCGATTCTGATCACCCATGAAACCGACCTGACCGAATTTCTTAAAGATGACTACACCTACCTGGCGGTCGAGATTATCCGGGGTGACGACATCCGCTATGCGCTGCTGGAGATCCCGTCCGACAAGGTGCCGCGCTTTATCAATCTTCCGGCGGAGCCACCACGTCGCCGTAAGCCGATGATCCTGCTCGACAACATTTTACGTTACTGCCTGGATGATATTTTCAAAGGCTTTTACGACTACGACGCGCTCAACGCCTATTCCATGAAAATGACGCGTGACGCCGAGTACGATCTGGTGACGGAGATGGAGTCGAGCCTGCTGGAGCTGATGTCCTCCAGCCTGAAGCAGCGACTGACGGCAGAGCCGGTGCGTTTCGTCTATCAGCGTGATATGCCGGAGGCGATGGTTGAACTGCTGTGCCACAAGCTCTCTATCTCTAACTTCGATTCGATTCTGCCCGGCGGTCGCTATCACAACTTTAAAGATTTCATCGGCTTCCCGAACGTCGGCAAAAACAACCTGATAAATCGTCCGCTGCCGCAGATCCGCCACATCGGCTTCGACGGCTACCGCAACGGCTTTGATGCGATCCGCGACCGCGACGTGCTGCTCTATTATCCTTATCACACCTTTGAGCATGTGCTGGAGCTGCTGCGTCAGGCGTCGTTTGACCCGAGCGTGCTGGCGATCAAAATCAATATTTACCGCGTCGCCAAACACTCGCGCATCATGGATGCGATGATCCACGCCGCGTATAACGGTAAGAAGGTCACGGTGGTGGTTGAGCTGCAGGCGCGCTTCGATGAAGAAGCCAACATCTACTGGGCTAAACGCCTGACCGAAGCCGGTGTGCATGTGATTTTCTCCGCCCCTGGCCTGAAAATCCACGCCAAGCTGTTCCTGATTTCACGCCGTGAAGGGGAAGAGATTGTGCGCTATGCCCACATCGGCACCGGCAACTTTAACGAGAAGACCGCCCGGCTCTACACGGACTACTCCCTGCTGACCGCCGATGCGCGTATCACCAACGAAGTGCGTCGGGTGTTCAACTTTATTGAGAACCCCTACCGGCCCGTGACGTTTGATCACCTGATGGTGTCTCCGCAGAACTCACGCCGGATGCTGTATGAACTGATCGACACCGAAATCGCCAATGCCCAGCAGCAGAAGCCCTCCGGCATTACTCTGAAAATAAACAATCTGGTGGACAAAGGGCTGGTTGATCGGCTTTATACAGCCTCCAGCGTAGGGGTAAAAGTCAATCTGCTGGTGCGTGGCATGTGCTCACTGATCCCGGATCTGCCGGGGATCAGCGAGAACATTCGCGTCATCAGTATTGTTGACCGCTATCTGGAACACGATCGCGTCTATATTTTTGAGAATGGCGGCGATAAGAAGGTGTTCCTCTCCTCCGCTGACTGGATGACGCGTAATATTGATTACCGTATTGAGGTGGCGGTGGCGATTCTCGATCCGCGCATCCGGCAGCGCATACTCGACATTATTGCCATTCAGTTGAGTGATACGGTGAAAGCCCGCATCGTCGACAAAGAGCTGAGTAACCATTACGTCCAGCGAGGCAATCGCCGTAAAGTGCGCTCGCAGCTGGCCATCTATGATTACATCAAGAAACTGGAACAACCTGACTAAATCCTATGCCAATTTCTCATAAAAGTACGCCTAAACCCCAGGAGTTTGCGGCGATTGACCTGGGCTCGAACAGTTTCCATATGGTGATTGCGCGGGTCGTCGACGGTGCGATGCAGGTGCTGGGTCGCCTGAAGCAGCGCGTCCATCTGGCTGACGGGCTGGATGCTCAGCACAAACTCAGCGAAGAGGCGATGGAGCGCGGCTTAGCCTGTCTGGCGCTGTTCGCCGAGCGCCTGCAGGGGTTCAGCCCGAGCAACGTGACCATTGTCGGCACCCATACGCTGCGTGAGGCGGTAAACGCCGAAACCTTCCTGCAGCGGGCGGCTGAGGTGATCCCCTACCCGATCGAGGTGATTTCAGGTCATGAAGAAGCGCGTCTGATCTTTATGGGCGTGGAGCATACGCAGCCGGAAAAAGGCCGCAAGCTGGTGATCGACATCGGCGGCGGCTCAACCGAGCTGGTGATTGGCGAGGATTTTGAACCGCAGCTGGTTGAAAGCCGCCGCATGGGCTGCGTCAGTTTCGCCCAGCTCTATTTCCCTAAGGGGGAAATCAGCCGTGAAAACTTCCGTCGTGCCCGTTTAGCGGCCGCGCAGAAGCTGGAAACGCTGGCGTGGCAGTATCGTCTGCATGGCTGGAAATATGCGCTGGGGGCGTCCGGAACTATTAAAGCCGCCTGTGAAGTGCTGCAGGCGATGGATGAGAAAGAGAAGCTGATCACCCCTGAGCGTCTCGACAAGCTCTATGACGAGGTGATGAAGCATAAATCCTTTGCGGCACTGAGCCTGCCGGGCCTCTCTGAAGAGCGCAAAAACGTCTTCGTGCCGGGACTGGCGATTCTCTGTGGCGTATTTGATGCGCTGGCGATCCGCGAGCTGCGCCTCTCTGACGGTGCGCTGCGTGAAGGCGTACTCTATGAGATGGAAGGCCGCTTCCGCCATCAGGATATTCGCAGCCGGACCGCACAGAGTCTGGCGAATCACTACGCCATCGACAGCGATCAGGCGCGACGCGTGCTTGACACCACCGAGCAGCTTTATGTGCAGTGGAGCGAGCAGAATCCAAAGCTGGCCAATCCGCAACTGGCTGCGCTGCTGAAGTGGGCGGCCATGCTGCATGAAGTCGGCCTGACCATTAACCATAGCGCGCTGCAGCGCCATTCCGCCTACATCCTGCAAAACACCAACCTGCCCGGTTTCAATCAGGATCAGCAGATGCTGCTGGCTGCGCTGGTCAGATTCCATCGCAAAGCGATTAAACTCGATGAGTTGCCGCGCGTCACGCTGTTCAAGAAAAAGCAGTTTATTCCGCTGATTTTCCTGCTGCGCCTGGGTACGCTGCTCAATAATCAGCGCCAGGCCACGACGCGCCCGGATGCGTTAAGCCTGAAGTGTGATGACGGCCACTGGACGCTGACCTTCCCGGCAGGCTATTTCAGTCAGAACAACCTGGTTCAGCTCGATCTCGAACGTGAGCAGGTTTACTGGAATGACGTGACGGGATGGAAACTGATCCTTAAAGAAGAAGCCTGACCTTACGGGCGCCTGGCGCCCTTTTAACTGAACTGATGACTATGACACAACCAACCACACTGCTTTCAGGCGCAAACTACTTCGCCGAAACCTATGGCCTGACTCCGCCTCACTCTGAAGTGGTTGCGGCTCTGCCCCAGCTCACCGTCGGCAAGGCGCTGGATCTTGGCTGTGGCGTGGGCCGTAACACGCTGTTTCTGAATCAGCAGGGATTTGACGTGACGGCGTGGGATCACAATCCACAAAGTCTGGCGCGCCTGCAGGAGATTGTGACGCAGGAAAACCTCAGCGGTATCCACACCGCGCAGCATGACCTGAACACGACGCGCTTTAATGGCGGCTATGACTTTGTGCTGTCGACCGTGGTGATGATGTTTCTGCAGCCGCAGACCATTCCACAGCTGATTGCGGACATGCAGGCCTGCACGGTGAAATATGGCTTTAACCTGATTGTCGCGGCGATGAACACGGACGATATGCCCTGCCCGGCTGATTTCTCTTTTGCGTTTAAATCGGGGGAACTCAGTCACTACTACCGCAACTGGCACATCGTGAAGTACAACGAGCATCCCGGCCAGCTGCACCGTAAAGATGAAAACGGCCAGCGCATCACCTGCCGCTTTGCCACGCTGCTGGCGCAGAAAGCGAGTTACTGATCATTATCTGCTGTTTTTTTCAACAGCGATTGATTTCATCGGGCGACTGTGACTAAATATTGCAATCGCCCCGATGAGGGTCACTACAGGAACCACCCCGCGTGAACAGCGCTATTTCTCCCCGAAGACGTCAGAAAACCGGCACCATGACCCGCATCGTGTTGCTGATCAGTTTTATCATTCTCTTTAGTCGCCTGATTTTCATCCTGCCTGCTGCCTTCGAACATCATCAGCAACAGAAAGCGACGCCTGGACCGGTTACAGTGACATCAGGCGATACCCGCTAACGCATAGTCCCCTTCTGAACTGAATTTAAAACGTTATCCGACCGATCGGACGCTTTTTTGCATCCCTTTTTCAGGCGAAACGCTACACTTCGTGCTGGTGCTTTCAGACTAAAGGGATCCAATGTGTCTGCCTCTCACTCTCAACGTTTAAGTGAAACCCGTCATCGCATTCTGACGCTGCTGCTCAATGAACACGATCTGGTTGATGCCCTGCTGGAGAAATCCGGCGATCGCCCGCCTGAACAGCAACGTGAAAATGCGGCCCAGCGTGAAGCGCTGGAACAGGATATTCTTCAGCTGCATGCCGCTGACCTTGCCGATATTCTCGAAGCCCTGCCGGAAGAGGAGCGCCAGGCGCTGTGGCGGCTGGTGCCAAACGAGCGGCGCGGTCACGTGCTGGTTGAAGCGTCAGAAACGGTCTGGGCCAGCCTCACGGAGGAGATGAGCGACCGTGATATCCTGCGCGCCATCCAGCCGCTGGATATCGACGATCAGGTCTGGCTGGCGCGCTATCTGCCGCGTGACCTGACCGGACGCCTGCTGGCCACCGTGGAACCTGGCCTGCGCGCCCGGATGCTCAGCATGGTGCAGTTTGACCGCGACCGCGTCGCCAGGGTGATGGATTTCAACATCCTGACGGTGCGTGAAGATGTCACGCTGGCGACGGTGCAGCGTTTCCTGCGCAAGCGCAAAAGTATGCCGGGCGGCACCGATAAGCTCTTCATCACGAATAAAGATAATCAGCTGCTGGGTGAACTGCTGCTGACCGATATCCTGCTGAATAAGCCCAAAACGCTGGTGAGTGAAGTGATGAACGCACGCCCCACCACCTTCCAGCTTAATGACAAGGCAGAAGACGCCGCCAGCGCCTTTGAGCGTTATAACCTCATCTCTGCCGCCGTTACCGATGCAAAAGGCAAACTGATTGGCCGTGTAAGCATTGAAGATATCATCGACCTGGTCAACGCCGAAAACGAAAGCAATATCCGTAAGATGGGCGGTATCAGTCAGGAAGAGGATGTCTTTGCCCCGGTGCATAAGTCAGTCCGTAAACGCTGGGCCTGGCTGGCGATCAACCTCTGCACCGCCTTTGTTGCCTCACGCGTTATCGGGCTGTTTGAAGGGACCATTTCGCAAATCGTCGCCCTCGCGACACTGATGCCGATTGTGGCCGGGATCGGGGGCAACACCGGTAACCAGACGATCACCATGATTGTGCGCGCGCTGGCGCTGCATCAGGTAGAGCCGGGTAACTTCTCGTTTCTGATCGTCCGTGAACTGGGCGTGGCACTGATCAACGGCCTCTTCTGGGGCGGCATCATGGGCGGCATCACCTGGCTGATGTATGACAATATGGCGCTGGGCGGCGTCATGATGCTGGCCATGGCGCTTAATCTGCTGCTGGCGGCGCTGATGGGCGTGCTGGTGCCACTGGTGATGACCAGACTGAAGCGCGATCCGGCCGTCGGCTCCAGCGTTCTGATTACCGCCATCACCGACACCGGCGGCTTCTTTATCTTCCTGGGACTGGCGACGCTGTTTCTGACCTCGCACTGACCCTCAGGCGTGCAGACCGTAGCGTTGCAGTGACCCGCTGAGATTACGCTGGCGCGTCACCTGCGCCAGTTCCCGGGTCGCTACCGGCAGCGCATAGTTACCGCGCTGGTTCAGCCACTCCAGTACATCTGCCAGGTGCCAGATGGCGGTTTTACCGTCATGCACCGGCAGCGGAAATGGCGGGCGGTGGCTGAGCATCAGCTTGCGCATGTTCTGCCGCGACATGCCGATCAGCTCGGCTACATCAGTCAGTCCCACAAAGTCAGGCGCCGCTTCCACCAGCGTAGCACCCGGTATCGCGCGCAGGACCGCCGCTTCTGCCTCTGCCAGTGCCTCCGTCGCGGAGCCTGACTCCCGGGTAAACTCCAGTGCGATTCGCCCCGGCATCCCCAGACCGATCAGCGCATCGTCACAGCCGGCTGCGGCCAGCACTTCCATCATCTCATCTGCCGGCGCATGCCCTTCCGGCAGGCTGAACCGTAATGTAAAACAATATTCCATATGCCTCTCCTTACGCACGTCCTCCCTATCCTCCCGCCGGATTAATAAGTTGTCATCTGACAATCAGAAAAAATATTGTTGTAAGGCTGAGCATGCGCAGACTTTTTCACACAGTAAAACGGTCAGGATCTAAACTGGAAAACGTTACGCAAAAAAATGCCAGTGCGATGCTGGCAGCAATCACGACTCACGACGGAGAAACTATGTTTAAAGCAGAGGATTTTGTTCAGTCGAAAACCGGTGGCCCTAAAATGCAGGTATTGCGCGTTGAAGGTGACACCCTGTATTGCGCACGGGTGGATGATGCGACCAAAAAAGAGATTGAAGTGAAGGCAGAGAGCGTCAACCTCTATCACGAAGAGGGCGATTTTGGCGTGTGCTGAAACAAACCGGCCCCGTTAGCGGGGCCAGACGATCAGGGCTTATCCTGCTGCAGATTGTCGTTACCCAGCCCGCCAATAAACGGCAACCGCAGGCGGAACGGGGTAAAGTCGAGGCCCATGTTCAGACCCAGCAGATTCACTTCGAACCCCTCTTCCGCTCCCAGCGTGACGCCCGCCACACCCAGGACCGATACCTGCAGCCCTCGCCCGGATGGCGGCAGCCCGACCGGACGCCACAGTGGCCGGTAATCTTTGCCCAGGGCATTCGCAGGTAAATCGAGTTTTAAGGCCGGGACTTCGCGACCAATGTGCGCCAGGAAAGTATTGCTGTTGGGCCCCGGCCACGCGTGATAGGTCGTCGGCCAGGGATAGGATTGAATAGCCGCTTCAATCTGCGGGATCATCGCTTCTGCCTCGGGTCCGCGATGGTTCACCAGCAGCCGCGGTTTTGCACCATACCAGTAGCCATCGGGAAGATTGGTATTGTGACGCACTTTATCGCCACTGCCCCAGCTGATTACTTCATAGCGATTGTAGTGCGTTTCACCGGCACGTTTGAAGATGATCCAGGGATGCACCGCGACCCGCCCTTTCCAGCCATAGGTGGCCGCGGCATAGACCTGCACGATAGCCAGATTAGCGAAAGCGCGCGGGTCGGGCGCAATACCGGCTGAATCGCGTCGCGCCGACCACCAGCCGCCCCGCTCTGCGGTTTCGCTGTGACGGGTTGCCTGGGCGATACTGGCTCCCAGAGAGAGGAGCAATACGACAACAAAAAACAGGCTGAACACTTTGAGTGAGAGCATGACAACATTCCTGGTGGCGTCAGAATCAGGAAACGCCTGCGGTGCGGGCGGTTTCCGTAAGCGGCGGCTTTGAGATATGGATAATCGGTAAAAGCGGCGAGTCAAAAGCGGGTGTCAGACAGGAAACCCGACGTACTTTTGCTGACCAGCAGAATAGCGCAATTTGCGGCAAAGTGAACAGAAAATCGCCAGGGTCGGGTGCGGATGTGCTGAAAGGTTAAAACGGCGGTTCGGCAGCCAGCCAGGGCAGAAAAAAGCCCGCTGAGAAGCGGGCTTGAACATCGTCAGGGTAAACCGGCTACAGGCCGATCACTCCCACTCAATTGTCGCCGGTGGCTTACCGCTGATGTCATACACCACGCGGGAAATCCCGTTGATTTCATTGATGATACGGTTAGAGACGCGGCCCAGGAAATCATACGGCAGATGCGCCCAGTGAGCGGTCATAAAGTCGATGGTTTCCACCGCGCGCAGTGAAACCACCCAGTCATATTTACGGCCATCGCCCATCACACCGACCGAGCGAACCGGCAGGAAGACGGTGAACGCCTGGCTGACTTTGTTGTAGAGATCCGCTTTGTGCAGCTCTTCGATGAAGATAGCATCGGCACGACGCAGCAGATCGCAATACTCTTTCTTCACTTCGCCCAGCACGCGCACGCCCAGACCCGGGCCCGGGAACGGATGGCGGAACAGCATGTCGTACGGCAGGCCCAGCTCCAGACCAATCTTACGCACTTCGTCTTTGAACAGCTCTTTCAGCGGCTCAACCAGGCCCATCTTCATCTCTTTCGGCAGGCCGCCAACGTTGTGGTGCGACTTGATGACGTGCGCTTTACCGGTGGCTGACGCCGCCGATTCAATCACGTCCGGATAGATGGTGCCCTGCGCCAGCCACTTAACGTCTTCCAGCTTCAGCGCTTCTTCGTCAAACACTTCCACAAAGACGCGACCAATGGTTTTACGCTTGGCTTCAGGTTCATCAATACCCGCCAGTGCGTCCAGGAAACGCTGCTCAGCCGGGACATGGACGATGTTGAGACCAAAGTGATCGCCAAACATATCCATCACCTGCTGCGCTTCGTTCAGGCGCAGCAGACCGTTATCCACAAACACGCAGGTCAGACGGTCGCCAATGGCACGGTGCAGCAGCATCGCCGTTACCGATGAATCCACACCGCCAGACAGACCGAGGATAACTTTGTCATTTCCTACCTGCTCACGCAGACGTTCTACCGCATCTTCGATGATTTTAGCTGGCGTCCATAGGGCTTCACATTCACAAATGTCGATGATGAAGCGCTCAAGCATCCGCAGGCCCTGACGGGTATGGGTCACTTCCGGGTGGAACTGCACGCCGTAGAAACGCTTCTCTTCGTTCGCCATGATGGCAAACGGACAGGTTTCGGTGCTGGCAACGGTTACGAAGTCAGCCGGGATAGCGGTGACTTTATCGCCGTGGCTCATCCAGACATCCAGCAGCGGTTTACCGGCCGCGCTGATCGCATCTTCGATATCGCGAACCAGAGCGCTTGGCGTGGTCACTTCAACCTGCGCATAACCGAACTCACGTTCGTTTGAACCGGCAACGGCGCCGCCCAGCTGCATCGCCATGGTCTGCATACCGTAGCAGACGCCGAGGACCGGCACGCCAGCATTAAAGACATATTCCGGCGCACGCGGGCTGTTCAGTTCGGTGGTGCTCTCCGGGCCACCGGAAAGGATGATGCCGCTTGGGTTGAACTGGCGAATCTGCTCTTCGCTCACATCCCATGCCCAGAGTTCACAGTAAACGCCAAGCTCGCGCACGCGGCGTGCCACCAGCTGAGTATATTGCGAGCCGAAATCGAGAATCAGAATGCGATGCTTATGGATATTTTCCGTCGTCATTGAGGGGGTTCCAGAACGGTGACTTAATAAATAAAAGCGCCCGGCTTAAGCCGGGCGGGAAATCGGAATTACGAGCCCATACGGTAGTTCGGTGACTCTTTGGTGATGGTCACATCATGTACGTGACTCTCATTAATGCCAGCGCCGCTGATGCGGACAAACTCCGCTTTGGTGCGCAGGTCATCAATGGTCGGGCAACCGGTCAGGCCCATGCATGAACGCAGTCCACCCATCTGCTGATGGACGATCTCTTTCAGACGGCCTTTATAAGCCACGCGGCCTTCGATGCCTTCCGGCACCAGTTTGTCTGCGGCGTTATCAGTCTGGAAGTAACGGTCTGAAGAGCCTTTGGACATCGCGCCCAGTGAACCCATGCCGCGGTAGGATTTGAATGCACGACCCTGGTAGAGCTCGATCTCGCCCGGAGACTCTTCGGTGCCCGCCAGCATTGAACCCACCATGACACAGGAGGCTCCCGCCGCGATCGCTTTTGCGATATCACCGGAGAAGCGGATACCGCCATCGGCGATGACCGGAATACCGGTGCCTTCCAGTGCAGTCACGGCGTCAGAGACGGCGGTGATCTGCGGAACACCGACACCGGTGACGATACGGGTAGTACAGATAGAGCCAGGGCCGATACCGACTTTGACCGCGCTGACGCCGGCCTCAACCAGTGCCAGTGCGCCGGCACCGGTAGCAACGTTACCGCCGACAATTTCGAGGTCCGGATATTTAGCACGGGTTTCACGGATACGGGAGAGCACGCCTTCAGAGTGACCGTGAGAAGAGTCAATCAGCAGCACGTCAACGCCCGCAGCAACCAGCGCATCGATGCGCTCTTCATTGCCTGCACCGGCACCGACAGCGGCACCCACACGCAGACGGCCCTGCGCATCTTTACAGGCGTTAGGCTTACGTTCGGCTTTCTGGAAGTCTTTAACGGTGATCATGCCCAGCAGATGGAAGCTGTCATCCACGACCAGCGCTTTCTCTACACGTTTTTCATGCATTTTGTGCAGCACGACATCACGCGCTTCACCCTCTTTCACCGTCACCAGACGATCTTTCGGGGTCATAACCGCAGAAACAGGCTGAGAGAGATCGGTCACAAAGCGCACGTCACGACCGGTGATGATACCGACCAGTTCATTGTCGCGGTTAACCACCGGATAGCCTGCAAAGCCGTTGCGCTCGGTCAGCGCTTTGACGTCAGCCAGTGGGGTGGTCGGCAGTACGGTCTGCGGTTCAGTCACGACGCCGCTCTCATGTTTCTTCACCTTGCGCACTTCGTCCGCCTGGCGTTCAATCGACATATTTTTATGGATGAAGCCAAGGCCGCCTTCCTGTGCCAGCGCAATTGCCAGACCCGCTTCGGTCACGGTGTCCATGGCAGCGGAAAGCATAGGAATGTTTAAACGGATGTTTTTGGTCAGCTGTGTGCTGAGATCGGCCGTATTAGGCAGGACGGTGGAGTGAGCAGGAACGAGCAGAACGTCGTCAAAAGTGAGTGCTTCTTTAGCGATTCTTAACATGGCAATACTCCACCTCGGGTGATTGAGATTAGATAAAATATTGCCGCGGCATTATACAGGCCGTAATCGATTGCCTCCACTATTATTTACGAAAAACTCTTGATCCGCACTGACAGCCCTGTAGTATCGGTGAATTAACCTGCTGATTTGGAATTTGATCTTCGTCACATGTCGCTGCCATCCAACGCCAATATTTTTACCGTCAGCCGTCTCAATACGACAGTGCGTCAGCTGCTGGAGAAAGAGATGGGCCTGGTCTGGATCAGCGCCGAGATCTCCAATTTTACTCAGCCGGCTTCCGGTCACTGGTACTTCACGCTGAAAGATGATGGTGCTCAGGTTCGCTGCGCCATGTTCCGCAACAGCAATCGTCGCGTCACTTTTCGTCCGCAGCACGGCCAGCAGGTGCTGGTACGCGCCAGCATCACCCTCTACGAGCCACGCGGCGACTATCAGCTGATTGCCGAAAGTATGCATCCGGCGGGCGAAGGGCTGTTGCAGCAGCAGTTTGAACTGCTGAAGGCAAAGCTGTCGACCGAAGGATTGTTCGACCCGCAGTATAAGCAGCCGCTGCCGGAACCGGCGCGTCAGGTCGGGGTGATCACCTCGGCGACCGGCGCCGCCCTGCACGATGTGTTACGCGTGCTGCATCGCCGCGATCCCTCCCTGCCTGTGGTCATCTATCCTACTGTCGTGCAGGGTGTCGATGCGCCTGCGGCTATCGTCCGGGCGATTGAAGTCGCTAACCTGCGCAATGAATGCGACGTGTTAATTGTCGGGCGCGGCGGCGGTTCGCTGGAAGATTTGTGGAGCTTTAACGACGAACGGGTAGCGCGCGCGATTTTTGCCAGCCGCATTCCCATCGTCAGCGCAGTCGGACACGAAACCGACGTCACCATTGCCGACTTCGTCGCAGATTTACGCGCGCCCACACCGTCGGCCGCAGCAGAAATTGTCAGCCGCAATCAGCTTGAATTGCTGCGTCAACTGCAGTCGCAGCAGCAGCGGCTGGAGATGGCGATGGATTACTATCTGGCGCGCCAGCAGCGGCTTTACAGCCGCCTGGAGCATCGCCTGCAGCAGCAGCATCCGCAGCTGCGTCTGGCCCGCCAGCAGACTGCCCTCTTTCGCCTGCAGCAGCGTCTGGGTGATGCGATGGAAACCCGCCTGCGTCACGCTACCCGTCAGCAGGATCGCCTGCAGCACCGGCTCAGTGCCCAACAGCCGCAGCAGCGCCTGTTCGAAGCGCAGAAGCAGCTGCAAAGCTGGCACTACCGCCTGCAGCAGAGTATGACCACTCAGCTGAGCAGCGGAAAACAGCAGTTTGGTCAGCTGGTAGCGCAGCTGGAGGGCGTCAGTCCCCTGGCCACGCTGGCACGCGGATTCAGCGTCACGACCGACACCACCGGACAGGTGGTGAAAAAAACGGCGCAGCTGCAGAGCGGCGACCTGCTGCGCACCCGTCTGGATGATGGCTGGGTCGAAAGCCAGGTCACACAGTTACTGCCTGAGAAAAAGCGTCGCCGCAAAACCGCCTCCTGACCCGTTCCGCCCTCATCACCCTTCCTTTCCAGTTATGGCTGGTCTCATTTACCGCGTGCATTCGCCGTGACCGGTCTATACTTCTGGTACATCTCTGCTGCCAGAGCGTTTCAGATGGCCTGTCAGCGTGGTCTGCCTGACGGGTCTGTACTCTCCGGTACATCTCTGCTGCCAGGGAGTTTCAGATGGCCTGTCAAAGTTGTCTGCCTGACGGGTCTATACTCTCCGGTACCTCTTTCTCAGCTGCCAAGGAGTTTCAGATGGCTTACTGCGTTATTCCTCCCTATATCCTTCGTAAGATCATTGCTCACGGTTCCGGTCACCAGCAGGCGCAGGCGCGTCGCACCCTGACCCACGTTCAGCACCTGATGGCAGAACACTGGCAAAAGCCCGCCGTGGCTAAAACGGCTGCGGGCGGCCATGTGGACCGGGAAATTTATGATGCCCAGGGCAGAGAAACCCTGCCCGGTAAGCTGATTCGACAGGAGGGCCAGCCCGCCAGCGATGATGTGGCGGCTGAAGAAGCCTGGGACTACCTCGGCGTGACCTATGACTTTTTCTGGCAGGCTTATCAGCGTAACTCGCTGGATAATCAGGGACTGAAGCTGCTTGGTACCGTCCATTACGGGGAAAAATATCAGAACGCCTTCTGGAACGGTCAGCAGATGGTATTTGGTGACGGTGACGGCGAAATTTTTAATCGCTTTACCATTGCGATTGATGTGGTGGCGCATGAACTCGCGCATGGTGTCACGGAAAATGAAGCCGGATTGATCTACTTTGAGCAGGCGGGCGCACTGAATGAGTCCCTGTCTGACGTTTTCGGCTCCCTGGTCAAACAGTACAGCAAGAAACAGCGCGCCGAAGAGGCGGACTGGATTATCGGTGAAGGTCTGCTGGCAAGCGGCATCAATGGGCGCGGGTTACGTTCAATGTCTGAACCCGGCACCGCCTACGATGACCCGATGCTGGGTAAAGATCCGCAACCGGCGCACATGGATGACTATGTGAAAACCCGTGAAGATAATGGCGGAGTTCACATCAACTCCGGTATTCCTAACCGGGCATTTTATCTGGCGGCCACCGCGCTGGGCGGCTTTGCCTGGGAGCAGGCAGGCTACGCCTGGTATGACACCCTGTGTGACGACGAGCTGCCTCAGGATGCGGACTTTAAGACCTTTGCCCGCTTCACCGTTCAGCACGGTGAAAAGCGCTTTAATTCGTCGGTCGGCCGTGCCATTGAACAGGCGTGGAAGGAGGTTGGCGTGCTATGAGTGAACTGCCCGAACTCACCGATGACGCCACTGTCATCGTCGCGCGTGAAGGCGGCATGGCCTTTATTCCGGGGCTGCGCGCCGAGCGTCGCTTTATGCTGGGCGATCTGCCACCGCCTGAAAAACAGCGCGTCTGCCATGCGCTGGAACAGGCGATGCCGCTGGGCGAACCCGAGGAGAAAGCCGCGCAGGTGGGCAGTGGCGATCAGCGCTATTTTCGCATCCAGATCCAGTATGCGACCCGCCGTGAGGTCGGCACCATTGTGCTGCTGATCCCGGAACAGGTCGCCCCTCCCGAATTGCAGGCGCTGTGGCGCGACGGCAAATAAGCAAAAAAAGGGCCGACAATGTCGGCCCTTTTCCTTTTGCGATATTACTTGCTGTCTGGCAGCGCGTAAGCAATCACGTAATCACCGCGGTCCGGTGACTGACGTGCACCACCTGCCGAGATGAGGATGTACTGCTTACCATCTTTCGGTGAGACGTAGCTCATCGGGCCACCCTGACTGCCGACCGGCAGGCGCGCTTTCCACACCTCTTTACCGGTTGAAGAATCAAAGGCGCGCAGATAGTAATCCTGGGTACCGGCGATGAAGACCAGGCCACCCTGCGTTGCCAGCGTTCCGCCCAGCGTCGGCATACCAATCGGCATTTTCACGCCCATTTTGATACCAAACGGTCCGGTGTCCTGCACGGTACCAACCGGTACCTGCCAGACGATTTTCTGGGTTTTCATGTCGATCGCCGACAGCGTACCAAATGGCGGCTTCTGACAAGGGATGCCCAGCGGAGACATAAAGCGGTTTTTGTTTACGGCGTACGGCGTGCCTTTCAGCGGTACCGCACCCATACCGGTGTTGATCGCTTCGCCACCATTGCTGCCACGTGAAATGCTGTTGGTGTCAGCCGGGATCATCTGCACCCACAGGCCGAGACGCATATCGTTAACGAACAGCAGATGGTTGTTAGGGTCAGTCGACATGCTGCCCCAGTTCATTCCACCCAGCGAGCCCGGGAAGCTCAGCGACTTGTCGGTGTCCGGCACGGTGAACAGGCCGTTATAACGCATCGATTTAAAAGCAACACGGCAGGCCAGCTGATCAAACGGCGTCGCTCCCCACATGTCAGACTCTTTCAGCGTCTGGTTGCCAATCTGCGGCATGCCGGTCGAGTGTGGCTGGGTTTTGGTGTACTGCTCGTTCGGGATATGGCCCTGCGGCATCGGCAGCTCTTCGACTTTGGTCAAAGGCTTACCGGTCATCCGGTCGAGCACAAAGATCATGCCGGTTTTACCGCCGATCACCACCGCTGGCGTGGTGCTGCCATCTTTCTGCGGGAAGTCGATCAGGCTTGGCTGCATCGGCAGGTCAAAGTCCCACAGATCGTTGTGCACGGTCTGATAGACCCACTTCTCTTTACCGGTGGTGGCATCCAGCGCCAGCACGGATGCGCCATATTTGTGATCCAGTGGGGTACGGTTCGCGCCCCAGAGGTCAACAGAGGAGCTGCCCATCGGAATGAACACGGTGTTCATGGTCGGATCGTATGACATCGGTGCCCAGGAGTTCGGCGTACTGCGGGTGTACTCCTTGCCCGGCATCAGGATCGCATTCGGGTCAACGTTGCCCGGGTCAAACGCCCAGCGCATCTTGCCGGTGATAACGTCGAATCCACGCAGCACGCCGCCCGGCATATCGGTCTGTACGTTATCCGCCACGCGTCCGCCAACCACGACAGTGGTGCCTGCCAGCGTAGGGGCTGAGGTCAGCTGATACTGCGGGTCTGGCGCCTTACCGATGCCGGCTTTCAGATCGACAATGCCGTGATCGCCAAAGTCTTCACAGAACTCACCGTTGTCGGCGTTGATGGCAATCAGACGCGCGTCGATGGTGTTCATCAGAATACGACGCTGACAGGTGTCACCGGCAGGCAGGGTAACGGCCGTTACCGGAACTGACCCCGGCTTGTCCGGCTGTTGCAGCGGTTTCGTCGCGTCAAAGTAAGCCAGACCACGGCAGCGCGGCCAGACTTCAGCCTGCGCATTGATTTCGCGTTTCCAGATCTGCTTACCGCTGTTCGCTTCCACCGCAATCACATTATTGTGTGGGGTGCAGAGATAAATCGTGTTGCCAATCTGCAACGGCGTCTGCTGATCTTCTGCGCCGTTACCGGTCGGGCTGACCGGGGTGTCACCGGTGCGGAAGGTCCAGGCAACTTTCAGATCCTTCACGTTGTCGCGGGTAATCTGGTCCAGCGCCACAAAGCGGCTGCCCTGCGGCGTATTGCCGTAGTTATCCCAGTCTTTCTGCTGTTTGGTTTTATCGACCGGGATCAGCGGCAGCTCTTCACCATTACCGGCCACGGTAGGATGCGGCTGGAACATCTGCACCAGCGTGACCACCATGCCTGCGGCCAGCAGTGCGGAGAAGATATAGGAAGGTTTTGCCAGTGAGGGCTTACCTTCATGCTTACGCAGTGAAGGCCAGATCAGGAAGGCCAGCAGTGTCAGTCCGGCTGGCACCATCAGGCGTGAGACCAGCGGCCAGAAATCCAGGCCGGCATCAAACAGCGACCAGATCAGCGTGCCGATAAAGACCAGCAGGAAAAGAACCGCTGCCGACGATTTGCGGCGGAAGAACTGAATTGCGGAAAGTACGATGACGATCCCCGCAATCAAAAAGTACCAGCTGCCGCCAAGCGCAACCAGTTTGCCGCCACCGATTGCAAAGAACAGACCGGTTGCAAGCAGCACCAGTCCGAGCAGCACGGATGCGATTCCCAACCCCCTGGCGGAGCGGGAGGATGTTTCAGCCATAAACTATCTCTCCTGAATAAACAGAACGTCCGGACAGGTGCCGTCCGGACTCCGCGCCTTAAACGTTCTGCGCAGAGCCCCGTTCTGTTTCAAATCAATTATAAACAGACCCGCGTCCGTAAGAATCTGAGGGCCGGAAGCCTACAGATGTGGCTGGCCCCTCCCACGACGCGGCAGGATTGTACCACCTGGTACATAACCGAGTGAACATATACAACTCATTTGTTACGACGTAATAGCATTTTTGCTACAAAACGGCGGGCGGGTCGGGTTCGCCGGTGCGTTTAATCATAGCCAAATCTTACGGTGTGGACGGCTGAAACTGCACCCGCCTGCGCGAGATCAATCCGTGGCCATGTTGACAAAAATAGTCGACCGCACCGCAGGCTTTCAGTACCGTCAGTGGCTGGTAACACTCCGGACAGACGGGCTGCGCCGGATAGTGCGCACTGCAGCGGTCACAGATAAATTCGCCGTCGCTGAGCCGCAGTGGCTGCTGACATTTTTCGCAGTGAATAGTCACCTTTCTCCTCCTGAGTGGCGTGTTCAGCACAAAAAAAAAGAGGGCCTCATGGCCCTCTTCTCGTTAACGCTTATTCTTTTTCATATGCGCCATCAGACGCTTACGTTTACGCTGCTGCGTCGGCGTCAGCAGGTTACGCTTGCCTTCATAAGGGTTCTCACCCTCTTTGAACTGAATACGGATTGGCGTTCCCATCACATTCAGGGATTTGCGGAAATAGTTCATCAGGTAGCGCTTGTAAGAATCTGGCAGATCTTTCACCTGATTCCCGTGGATAACCACGATGGGCGGGTTGTAACCACCGGCATGGGCATACTTAAGCTTAACGCGACGGCCGCGCACCAGAGGTGGCTGGTGATCGTCTGCCGCCATGTTCATGATGCGCGTCAGCAGCGAGGTGTTTACGCGCCGGGTCGAACAGTCATAGGCTTCAGTGATCGATTCAAACAGGTTACCCACGCCGCTGCCGTGCAGCGCAGAGATAAAGTGGATGCGGGCGAAATCGATAAAGCCCAGACGGAAGTCCAGCGTCTCTTTCACTTCGTCACGCACTTCCTGCGACAGGCCATCCCATTTGTTAACCACGATTACCAGCGAGCGGCCACTGTTGAGAATAAAGCCCAGCAGGGAGAGATCCTGATCCGAGATACCGGCGTGGGCGTCGATGACCAGCATCACCACATTGGCATCTTCAATCGCCTGCAGCGTCTTGATCACCGAGAATTTCTCTACGGTGTCAGAAATCTTGGCGCGCTTACGCACCCCGGCGGTGTCGATCAGTACGTAATCACGTCCGTCACGCTCCATCGGAATATAGATACTGTCGCGAGTGGTGCCGGGCATATCGTAGACCACTACGCGGTCTTCACCGAGGATACGGTTAGTAAGCGTTGACTTACCTACGTTAGGACGCCCCACGATGGCCAGCTTGATAGGTAAACCTGTCGGGTCGAAGTTTTCTTCTTCCTCGGCGGCTTCCTGCTCAGCGATCTCCTCGGCGTCCAGCGCCGCCCAGTAAGCCTGGTTCTCTTCTTCTTCGGTCAGTTCGACCGGCTCAACCGTCTCCATCCACGGCAGCAGCGCCGTTTCAATCAGGCTGGTGACACCACGACCGTGC
Organism: Pantoea anthophila; assembly: GCF_026104315.1. Taxonomy (NCBI): domain Bacteria; kingdom Pseudomonadati; phylum Pseudomonadota; class Gammaproteobacteria; order Enterobacterales; family Erwiniaceae; genus Pantoea; species Pantoea anthophila. The sequence goes on along the minus strand of NZ_CP110473.1, from coordinate 1,023,186 downwards.
GACGCCGCAATGGCGTGGATCTCGCCCAGGCCGAGTGAATAGAAGTCGATAACCGCCTGATCCGGATCGAGCCCGTCAGTTTTGTTCGCCACCAGGAAAGTGGCTTTCTGGCGGGAACGCAGGTGTTTAGCGATTTGCTGATCGGCGGCCATCATGCCCGCACGTGCGTCGACCATAAATAGTACGACATCCGCTTCTTCAATCGCCAGCAGTGACTGCTCGGCCATCCGCGTTTCAACACCCTCTTCGGTGCCGTCGATACCACCGGTATCAATAACAATAAATTCGCGCCCTTCCACTTCGGCGCGACCATATTTGCGATCGCGAGTCAGTCCGGGAAAATCCGCTACCAGCGCATCACGAGTGCGGGTTAAGCGGTTAAATAGCGTAGATTTTCCCACATTGGGACGCCCAACCAGCGCGACCACAGGTACCATAACAAAATGCCTCAATAAAAAATGAATCGCCCGAATGGCGTGATTATAACGGCTCTGGCCGTTAAGTTCAGGCTTAAGGCGCAAAGAATACCATGCCTGACTAAAAACGAAACGGCCCCTGATTAAATCAGGAGCCGTCGGAACGGAGGATTTCACCTGCCGGACGTTTACCCGTTAACGGGTAATCGCATAAACCTCACCATCTTTCGACTGGATCAGCAGCTTGTCGCTGGCGACCACAGGCTCGGTCTGGAAACCGGAACTGTCCAGCTTCTGCTGCGCGACAAAACGACCGTCGGTGGTGTTCAGCCAGTGCATATACCCTTCGCTGTCGCCGACCACCAGATAGCCGTTGTAGAGCACCGGTGAAGTCAGGTTGCGATGCAGCAGATCGCTCTGACGCCAGATAGCGACGCCACCATCCGCGTTCAGGGCAATCACACGGTCATCCTGATCGACCAGATAGATGCGGCCGGCATCAACAATCAGATCTTTCACACCGCCGATTTCGCGTTTCCACAGAATCTGGCCGGAACGCAGATCCAGCGCCGTCAGGTCACCGTTGTACGCCAGCGCGTAAACCACGCCGTTGACGATAACCGGGGTCGTATCGACATCGTTCAGACGATCGATTTCGGTTGCGCCGCTGACCTGAGAAATACGCTGCTGCCAGATCAGTTGTCCCTGGTTCAGCACAACGGCACTGACGCGGCCGTTGTCACCACCGACAATGGCCCCGCCAAACGCAACAGCCGGAGCCGATTCACCGCGCAGTGATAGCGCAGGCATATCCAGGTTAACGCTCCACTTCACTGCCCCGCTGCTCTGATCCAGACCCTGCAACATGCCGTTGCTGGTATGGATCAGCACCAGGCCATCGCTGACCACCGGACGTGACAGCGCTTCACCGGCGACTTTCGTCTGCCAGGCCAGGCTGCCATCGCTGCTGTTCAGGGCATAAACCTGACCGCGCTCGCTGCCGACATAGATCCGATCGCCATCCGCCGTCAGGCCGCCCGACAACAGGGCTGAGCGATTTTTCGAGAAGAAGCCGGTTTTCTCAGAGAGATCGACTTTCCATTTTTCTTTACCGTCTGCGGCATCCAGCGCTTTCACGATACCAAAGCGGTCGGCTGCGAAGACCGTACTGTCCTGCCAGGCAGGATGCAGATTAGAGTAGAAATCACCCACGCCATCGCCGACTGAGGTGCTCCACACTTTCTCTGGCGTAAACTGATTTTCCACCTTCGGCAGCGGGGCCATTTTCACTACATCTTCTTCGCCGCTAAACAGCGAACAACCGCTGAGCAAAGTGACTGAAATCAGTCCCGGCAGCAGGTATTTACGTAATTCCATGCGCTCTCTCTTGACTGGCTTAGCTTAAGTTATTCATCTTCATCTGCATCATTTGCTTCAATGCCGGAGAGGCGTCAGATTCCACCCCTTTACTCCAGGCATCGCGCGCGCCCTGCTTGTCGCCTTTGGCCAGCAGCGCTTCGCCGCGAATATCGGCCACAATGGCTGTCCAGCCATCACCCTTCACACCGTCAAGGGTTTTAAGCGCCGCATCCGCTTGATTCTGTTGCAGTTGAATGCGAGCCAGACGCAGGTTAATGACCGCCTGCAGATTGGCATCTTTGGTATCTTTCAGTCCGTTTTGTAGCAGTGCTGCGGCTTTATCAAGCTGACCGGCATCCACATACTGCTTCGCCAGATCCATCGCCGCCAGCGCACCATAAGTGTTGCTGTTTTCGCTGGCAAACCGGTTGACCGCTTCCAGCGTCTCAGGTTTGCCCGCCTGCATGGCGGTGGTCAGCTGCTGATATTGGGCCGATACCGTTTTCGCAGTATCGTCCTGATGACTGCTCCAGTAACGCCAGCCACCCAGCGCAGCAATGCCGATGACTACGCCAATGGCTAACGCCTTACCATTGCTGGTAAAAAAGTTGCGCAGCGCTTCGGTCTGCTCGTTCTCATTGCTATACACTTCCACGCAATCCTTCTCCTTTCTATGGTTGGTGCTGTGTTACGCCTGTAACAGCGTGCGCAATACAGCAGCAGCCTCTGCCTGATCCAGCGTTTGCTGCTCGCCACGGCGCAGATCTTTCACCACGACCTGACCGGCTTTGACTTCATCCTCGCCCAGCACCAGCGCGACGCGAGCGCCCCACTTGTCAGCGCGGGCAAACTGCTTCCTGAAGTTGCCGCCGCCAAAGTTAGTCATCAGCCTCAGCTCTGGCGCTTCATCGCGCAATTTCTCAGCCAGCTGCATCGCAGCGGACTGCACGCCCTGACCGGAAGCGATAACATAGACATCCACATTGCTCGTCGGTTCAAATTCCGGATTGACCGCCTGAACCAGCAGCACCAGACGCTCCATGCCCATCGCGAAGCCCACCGCAGGGGTGGCACGTCCACCAAGCTGCTCTACCAGACCGTCATAGCGACCGCCGCCGCACACGGTACCCTGTGAACCCAGGCTGTCGGTGACCCACTCAATCACGGTGCGATTGTAGTAATCCAGGCCGCGCACCAGACGCTGATTGACGGTGTAGCGGATGCCCGCGTCATCCAGCAGGGCACACAGGCCGCTGAAATGGTCGCGTGATTCGTCATCAAGATAGTCGCCGAGCTGCGGCGCATCATTCAGCAGGTGCTGAATATCGGGATTTTTACTGTCGAGAACGCGCATCGGGTTGCTGTACATGCGGCGTTTGCAATCCTCATCCAGCACCTCTTTGTGCTGTTCGAGGAAGGCGACCAGTGCGTCGCGGTAGTGCGCACGCGCTTCCAGTGAGCCGATGGAGTTGAGTTCCAGGCGAACGTGGTCGGCAATGCCTAACGCTTTCCACCAGCGGGCGTTGAGCATAATCAGCTCCGCATCGATGTCCGGCCCCTGCAGACCAAACACTTCGACGCCGATCTGGTAGAACTGGCGATAACGGCCCTTCTGCGGACGCTCATAGCGGAACATCGGCCCCATGTACCACAGGCGCTGCTCCTGATTGTAGAGTAAACCGTGCTCGATACCGGCTCGCACACAGCCTGCGGTTCCTTCCGGACGCAGCGTCAGGCTTTCGCCATTGCGGTCTTCAAAGGTGTACATCTCTTTTTCAACCACATCGGTGACTTCACCGATGGCGCGTTTAAACAGTGGGGTCTGCTCCACCAGCGGCAAGCGAATTTCGCTGTAGCCGTAGCTCGCCAGCGTCTGCTTGAGTACGCCTTCAATCCGTTGCCAGAGAGCGGTATCCGCAGGCAGGTAGTCGTTCATCCCGCGAATCGCCTGAATATTCTTCGCCACGTTAAAATCTCTTAATGCAAAAAAACCTGTCCGGCATCATACCTTATGAGGATGAAACCGCACAGGTTCAGTCAAAAAAGTCACGCACGCAGGCTGCGCACGCCATTATTTTTCCAGCTGCTGCACGTCAATACGGCGGCTGGCATCCAGCATCGACGCTTTGGCACGAATGCGCGCTTCCAGCTGATCGATCATGTCATGGTTATCGAGACGATCGCGCTGACGCACGCCATCCTCGTAGAAACCACTCTTCTTGCTGCCACCGGTTACGCCCAGGGTCGAGAGCGTCGCTTCGCCCGGTCCGTTGACCACACAGCCGATAATGGAGACATCCATCGGCGTGATGAGATCTTCCAGACGCTGCTCCAGCGCGTTGACGGTGCCGATCACGTCAAACTCCTGACGTGAACAGGTCGGGCAGGCGATGAAGTTAATCCCACGCGAACGGATGCGCAGTGATTTCAGAATATCGAAGCCGACTTTGACCTCTTCAACCGGATCGGCCGCCAGCGAGATACGCAGCGTGTCGCCGATCCCTTCTGACAGCAGCAGACCCAGCCCAATCGCCGATTTGACTGCGCCAGCGCGCGCCCCGCCCGCTTCGGTGATCCCGAGATGCAGAGGCTGATCGATCTGTTTTGCCAGCAGGCGATAAGATTCCACCGCCAGGAAGACGTCAGAGGCTTTTACACTGACTTTAAACTGGTCGAAGTTGAGACGGTCGAGGTGATCGACGTGACGCATGGCTGATTCCAGCAACGCCTGCGGCGTCGGCTCGCCATACTTTTCCTGCAGATCTTTTTCCAGCGAACCGGCGTTAACGCCAATCCGGATCGGAATATTGTTGTCGCGCGCGCAGTCAACCACCATACGAATACGCTCATTATTCCCGATATTACCAGGATTGATGCGCAGGCAGTCAACGCCATATTCGGCGACTTTCAGGGCGATGCGGTAGTCAAAATGGATGTCTGCAACCAGCGGCACGTTCACCTGCTGTTTGATCAGCCTGAACGCTTCTGCGGCATCCATGGTCGGCACCGAGACACGAACGATGTCGACACCGACGCGCTCAAGGGCTTTGATCTGATTTACCGTCGCTTCCACGTCAGTGGTGCGGGTGTTGGTCATCGACTGGACGGCAATAGGTGCGCCGTCACCGACCGGCACCTTGCCGACGTAAATGCGTCTGGATTTACGACGGATAATGGGTGCTTCGTTATGCATATTTCTTCTCCACAATTGCCCGGTACGCGATACGCTGTTATTGCGCACCCAACGTCAGGCGAGCAACCTGGTTATTACGGATAAAACGACTTAAATCAACGGGCTGATTCTGATATTGCACCTGAACCGCGGACGGCGCGCCAATTTTCAGACGATACGGAGGTGTGCCCGCGAGGCTCAGTTTACCACCACTACGCTGAATGCCGCTGAACAGTTTTTTGCCGGTGGCATCGCTCACTTCCAGCCAGCAGTCGGCGGTGAAGTTCATGACCACCGCATTCGGGTCGGCCGCCGGTTCACTGACTGCGGCAGCGCCGACCGGCATCTGTGGCGTCGTGCTGGTGGCAGGGTTAGTCGTGGCCGGTGCTGCCGATGTGGTGTCCTGTGGCGCCTGGCTCGGTGACACGACAGCATTGCTGCTGTCGGTCTGCGTTGTGGCTGGGGTAGTGGTCGTGCTGGCAGCCGGCGCAGAGGTGGCTGGCGTGCTGGTCGCGCTGTTGTCGCTGGCGGCCGTATTACTTTCGTCAGGCGCGGCTGGCGCCGCGCTGTCACCGCTGGTCTCACCCAGCGGAATCGACTGGCCGCTATCGCCGCTGCTGCCGTTCTGGTCGGTCATCGGCACCAGATCGTCCTGCGACGCTTTGTGATTCTGCCACCACCAGGCGCCGGTCAGGCCAATCACCACGAACACCACCAGCCAGGTAAAAATCATTAACCAGCCGTCGCGTTTCTTGCGGCGCTTGCCCAGGGAGAAACTTTGCATCGGCTCGATTTTTGCCGCCCGGACCGGCGTCTGTTTCGCCATCATCGGTAGCAGTTCCTCTTCAGGAATGTGCACCAGACGCGCATAAGAGCGGATGTAACCGCGCAGGAACGTCGAGGCTAAATCGGCAGGCGATTTGTCCTCTTCGATGTCACGCACGGTAGAGAGTTTCAGACACAGACGTTCAGCGACGTTCTGCTGTGACAGCCCCATCTGCTCACGGGCCAGACGCAGGCGATCACCTGTTGAATGTAATGCAGAGTTTTCTTGAGTGGCTTCAGTATTCATTAGCTAAATAACGCTGGTACTGTATCGATTGCGGAAAACGTCGCGCTAACTGGTCGCCATAACGTGAAACGTCTGCGGCATTTCCCTGTAGCGCGGCGAAACGTAAGTGTAACGCCAGACTGCGTGCCGTTTCGGGCAACTGTAGCTGGTAAACGTCGAGCAAAATCTGCACCCTCGCCAGATGGTTATCAGCCATCTGCTTTTCAGCCTCCGCCAGCAGCGAATCAGCTTTTCGCCTGTCGGCTTCAATGGCCCGGCGGAGCGTCCTGCGGGCGGCAACAACATCCCCCGCCTGCAGGTAACAAAAACCTGCCAGTTCAAGCGCGTCGTTGCGTGCATCAGACGACAGAGCGGTTTCTGCCCGACTAAACTGTTGATGCGCTTCGTCATACTGCCCTAAAGCGCAGAGAAACGCACCGTAATTGTTAGCAACAAAACCATTATCCGGGGCCTGCTGCTGTGCCAGTATAAACCCTGCCTGGGCTGCTGTCTGATTGCCCTGCTGTTGCGCCAGTCGTGCCAGCGCAAGCGAGACCCGGTAATCTTCTGGCGCGGCGGCCTGCGCGCGCAGAAAGTTTCGCTCAGCGGCGGCATAATCACCCGCCGCCAGATAGTGCATCCCTAACTGCAGACGCACCTCTTCAGCACCGGATGAGTGCGGCTGGCTGACACACCCGCTTACAACAAACAGCGCCAGTACACTGGCGGGTAATCCGTTACGCACGATCGTTTCCCTCTGCCTGACATTGACAGGCTGCAGCCTGCCACGCGTCTTCACGTCAGGAAACGTTCTCTGTCACGCTTCTAGAGCGCCTTCACAGAGATGGCTTCACCCGCCATTTTTTTACGCAGCGTACGCTTGGTGCGGTCGATCACCTCACCCGCTAACTGACCACAGGCGGCATCAATATCGTCGCCACGGGTTTTACGCACAATGGTGGTAAAACCGTAGTCCATCAGCACCTTGGAGAAGCGGTCAATGCGGCTGTTTGAGCTGCGGCCATAAGGTGCACCCGGGAAGGGGTTCCACGGAATCAGGTTGATTTTACACGGTGTTTCTTTCAGTAATGCGGCAAGCTCATGCGCATCGTCGGTGCTGTCATTGACATGATCCAGCAGGACGTACTCAATGGTCACGCGTCCCTGGTTGGCGTTAGATTTGCCAATGTAGCGTTTCACCGCTGCCAGGAAGGTTTCGATATTGTACTTTTTGTTGATCGGAACAATATCATCACGCAGCTTGTCGTTAGGCGCGTGCAGTGAAATGGCCAGCGCCACATCAATCATATCGCCCAGTTTGTCCAGTGCAGGCACCACACCTGAAGTAGAGAGGGTCACACGACGCTTGGAGAGACCGAAGCCGAAGTCATCCAGCATGATCTCCATTGCCGGAACCACATTATTGAGGTTGAGCAGCGGCTCACCCATGCCCATCATCACCACGTTGGTGATAGGACGCTGGCCGGTGATTTTTGCTGCGCCGACGATTTTCGCCGCACGCCACACCTGACCAATAATTTCTGACACCCGCAGGTTACGGTTAAAGCCCTGCTGTGCGGTCGAACAGAATTTACACTCCAGCGCACACCCCACCTGCGAAGAAACACACAGCGTGGCGCGGTCGCCTTCCGGGATATAGACCGTTTCCACCAGCTGATCGCCCACGCGGATGGCCCATTTAATGGTGCCGTCAGTGGAGCGCATCTCTTCAGCCACTTCCGGTGCGCGGATCTCCGTCAGCTCCATCAGCCGGTTACGCAGCTTTTTGTTGATGTCGGTCATCTGCTCGAAATCGTCGCAGCAGTAGTGGTAAATCCACTTCATGACCTGATCGGCACGGAACGGCTTTTCGCCCAGCGACTGGAAAAACTCGCGCATCTGCTGACGGTTGAGATCCAGCAGGTTGATTTTCTGGCTTTTAGGGGAAACGACAATGGGGGATGCGGACGCGGACGTCACAATCTGTTCGGACATAATATTCTCTGGCCTCGTTGTTACACGTTATGGCGCTGTTCAGGGATAGGTGAAAAAAATTGCGCCTTCATTAAGCGAAGTCAATGAAGGCGCAATATTGTACAACATCTGCGGCCTGATAACAGGCGGGAGTGGCTCCCTCAGGCAGATTTTTGTAAAGCCGACCTGCTGTTTATCGCCAGGCGATTAACGGGTACGTGGGCAGATTTCGTTTTCGCCGAAGAAATAGGCGATTTCGCGGGCAGCGGATTCAGCAGAATCTGAACCGTGCGTGGCGTTTTCGGTGAAGCTGTCTGCGTAGTCAGCACGCAGGGTGCCAGCCAGTGCGTTTGCCGGGTTAGTCGCACCCATCAGGTCACGGTGACGCTGAACGGCATTTTCACCTTCCAGTACAGAAACGACAACCGGGCCAGAGGTCATGAATTCAACCAGACCATCAAAGAATGGCTTGCCCTGGTGCTCAGCGTAAAAACCTTCAGCCTGCTCTTTGCTCAGCTGCAGCATTTTTGCACCAACGATTTTGAAGCCAGCGCTTTCAAAACGGTTGTAGATAGCACCAATCACATTTTTAGCGACGGCGTTTGGCTTGATGATAGAAAAAGTACGTTCGATTGCCATGATGACCTCTGTCTTGACGTCCTGAAGAAACCGGCGGCGCAGCCCCCGGCCAATAAACGGCGCCGATTATAGGGGCTGAGTGCGGCATTGCCTATCAGAGATCCCTAATTTGTTGAAAATTCTTGATCTGAGTCGACGCAGAGGCGTCTTCGTTATGATTTTGCCTGAAAAAGCGCCGGTGCTGCGGCCCTGACGGACGATTCCTGAGCAGCACGCCAGGCTTTTTCTCCTCCCCTGCCCCATTTTATTAACGCATCGCTTGAGATGGTCTCCACATTCCCCGACACTGCTATCACAGATTGCAGAGATGAGGTTGTTATGACGACGCCACTGTTTGTGTCCGCCGACTGGTTACAAGAGCACTATGACGATGAGCGGCTTCAGGTACTGGATGCGCGCATGTTGCCACCCGGCATGGAGGCCGTGCGTGATATTCAGGCTGAATATCTGGCGGGACACTTACCCGACGCCCCTTACTTCGATATCGAAGCGCTGTCCGACCACACCAGCCCCTATCCCCATATGCTGCCGCGCGCCGAACGCTTTGCCGTGGCGATGCGCGAGCTGGGCGTCAGCAGCGATAAACACCTGGTGGTCTATGACGAAGGCAATCTCTTCTCCGCGCCACGCGCCTGGTGGATGCTGAAGACCTTTGGTGTCGCGCAGGTGTCGATCCTGGCGGGCGGACTGCAGGGCTGGAAAGCAGCGGGCTTTGCGCTGGAAACCGGCGAGGTCAGCCTGCCGGAAGGCGAGTTTGAGGCTCAGGCGGATGAAAGCCGGGTGAAACGTCTGACGGATGTGCTGCTGATCAGCCATGAAGGCGGCGCACAGATCGTGGATGCACGTGCGGCCAATCGCTTCAACGCGGAAGTGGACGAGCCGCGTCCCGGATTACATCGCGGGCATATTCCCAACAGTCTGAACGTGCCGTGGAACAGTCTGGTAGAGCAGGGAGAACTGAAGCCGGAGGCGGCGCTGCGCCAGCTGTTTGCTGACGCCGGTGTCGATATCAGCAAACCGGTAGTGGCCAGCTGCGGCTCTGGCGTCACGGCGGTGGTGGTGATTCTGGCGCTGACGGCGCTGGGGGCGCGGGATGTCACGCTGTATGACGGCTCCTGGGGTGAATGGGGCAGTCGCGACGACTTACCGATTGCAAAATAAAAAACAGGCGGCCCATGAGCCGCCTGTTTTTAACTGCGTCAGATAATCCGCTCGCTGCCCTTGAAGTCACGCAGGAAACTGCCCCAGCGACGTTCATAAAAGGGCGTGATGTGTGCGGTAAAGAAGTGGCTGATACCGCGGTCCTGCAGGGTAACTTCGCAGATATCAATCGGCGCATCGTCCGGCAGCGTATCCGTTGCCACGCTGCCCGCCGCCTGAATAATCGCCTCAATGTTGCTGTCCGCTTCGATACCAATCAGCAGATTAGGCGCTTCGTCGGCCTGCTCACGAATGCTGGCAACAAAGGCGCGCCGCACCTCTTTGTGCTTGCTGAACAGCTGCGTCAGCGAGTCGATCATCTGCGCAGGCGGCTCGGCCACCTCAGAGAGCAGCAGGGCGTGCCCGCCTTCCAGCACGGTCTGCTGACTCAGCGCACTGCCCTGCTCCGCCAGCAGATGCGTAATCTCTGCCGGGGTAAACTCTTTGCCGGAAGGGAGCTTTGGATTGAGAAACAGCGTTTCGCCGCGCGTAATCTCAAACAGCGTCCGCACCGGCAGACGCAGCCAGGCCTGTTCACCCGTGACGGCTTCGCTCATCGCCTGTTCTGACGTGAAAAAAGGAATGATGCTGCTGCCATCCTCTTTTTCCCAGTGCTGCAGATCAACCGGCGTACTGGCATCGAGCTGTGGCTGGGTGCTTTCACCCGGTATCCAGACATCGGACTCCAGCAGCAGTTGAAAAAATTCGGGCCGATGGGCTGGCTCAGTTGCGGCCAGCTTCAGCACCTCTTCAAGACGGTTCATAGTTGCTCTCTGCATCGCGGTGGCATCGGCCACCGCTGGGGTCAGCTTATTTCAGTAACAGGTTGGCGATAGTGCGCACGCCCAGGCCGGTTGCGCCTGCGGCCCACTGATCGACCGCGCCTTTGCGATAGGTCGCAGAGCAGTCGATGTGCAGCCAGCCCTGCTGATAGTGGCTGACGAAGTGGGACAGGAACGCTGCCGCACTGCTGGCCCCCGCCGCATGGGAAGGACTGGCGATGTTGTTAAGGTCAGCGAAGTTAGACGGCAGGTGACTGCGATGGAATTCTGCCAGCGGCAGACGCCAGAAAGGTTCATTCTCGCTCACCGCGCTGCCCATCAGCGACTGCGCCATCACGTCGTCAAAGGTAAACAGCGCATGGTAATCGTTACCCAGCGCCGTTTTGGCTGCGCCGGTCAGGGTGGCAGCGTCGATCAGCAGCGTCGGATTCTGTTCGCTGGCATCGATCAGGCCGTCGGCCAGAACCAGACGTCCTTCCGCATCGGTGTTCATCACTTCCACCGATTTACCGTTGCGATAGCGAATGATATCGCCCAGTTTAAAGGCGTTGCTGCTGACCATGTTGTCGGCACAGCAGAGGTAGAGTTTGACTCGCTTGTTGAGGCCACGGGAAATCGCCAGCGCCAGCGCGCCGGTGACGGTCGCCGCTCCGCCCATATCTGACTTCATCGAATCCATGAAGCTGCTCTGCTTCAGGCTGTAGCCGCCGGTATCAAAGGTGATGCCTTTACCGATCAGACAGGCGTAGACCGGCGCACTCTCATCACCGGTCGGGTTGTAATCCAGCGCCAGGAAAACCGGCGGGCGATTCGAGCCGCGTCCTACGGTGTGCAGGCCCATGTAGCCCTGCTCGCGCAGATCGTCACCTTTGGTGATGCGATAGCTGACGGCGCTGCCGCCCACTTCACTGATCAGATCGATCGCCATGTGTGCCAGCTGTTCCGGCCCCAGATCTTCTGCAGGCAGGTTGATGACGTTGCGGACCCAGTCGATCGCTTTCAGACGACGGTCAAACTCCGCCTGCTCATGTTCACCCAGCGCCGGCCACTCCACCTGACGCTGCCCTTTCGGGCCACGGAAGCCCTGCCAGAATGCCCAGCACTGCTCAAGGTGCCAGCCTTCGCCGGTGAGCGCCACGTGGCGGATCCCCTGGCTGTCGATTTTGTGCGCCGCACGCTGAATGGTATTCAGCGCATCCGCGCCGGTCAGATGCAGCATCATGCCGCTGTCGTTGCTGCTGAGAATCGCTTTTTCGCCCCAGCGCGCATCGGCGGGCTGGCTGCTAAGCGTGATGTTCATCGGTTGTGTGGTCATCGAAAAGCTCCATAATCGTTATCTGTTTCATCCAGCCTGATTGTTATAACGGCTTTAATAAGATGTTAAATGCAATCCGCAGACAGACCTGATAACAGATTCCGTCGGGTGATGCCAGCGAAGTGCAATGACAGGTGCCGTTTCCGGATTCTGACCGGGTGTCAGGATTTCATTAATGCCCGCAGACGCGTCACGGATTTCTGCACCAGCGCGATGGCATAGTCGATCTCTTCCTCGGTGGTGAAGCGTCCCAGCGAAAAGCGCAGCGAACTGTGCGCCAGCTCTTCACTCAGCCCCAGCGCCCGCAGAACATAGGAAGGCTCCAGGCTGGCGGAGGTACAGGCCGAGCCGGAAGAGAGCGCCAGATCTTTCAGCGCCATGATCAATGATTCACCCTCAACGTCAGCGAAACTGACGTTGAGAATATTCGGCGCGCTCTGCTGAGGATGGCCGTTAAGGGTCACGCCCGGCAGTGCGCTGATGCCCTGCCACAGACGCTCACGCAGCGCCTGCAGACGCGCCATCTCGGTTTCGCGCTCTTCAGCTGCGATGCGAAAGGCTTCCCCCATCCCGACAATCTGATGAACCGGCAGGGTGCCGGATCGCATACCGCGCTCGTGCCCGCCACCGTGGATCTGGGCGGCGATCTGCACGCGCGGTTTCCGCCGCACATAGAGCGCGCCGATGCCTTTCGGGCCATAGAGTTTGTGAGCAGAAAAGGACATCAGATCCACCGGCAGCACGCCGAGATCGACAGGCAGCTTGCCGACGCTCTGGGTCGCATCCACATGAAACAGAATCTCACGTTCGCGGCAGAGTTCACCAAAGGCGGCGATATCCTGAACCACGCCGGTTTCATTATTGACGTGCATCAGGGTGACCAGAATGGTGTCGTCGCGCAGCGCCGCCCGCAGCTGGTCAGGGGAGATAATGCCGTCAGTGCCAGGCGTAAGCCAGGTAACCTCAAAGCCTTCACGCTCCAGCTGCTGACAGCTGTCGAGTACCGCTTTGTGTTCGGTCCTACTGGTGATGATATGTTTGCCGCGCGCCTGATGGGCGTGGGCCGCACCTTTGATTGCGAGGTTGTCAGATTCGGTGGCGCCTGAGGTAAAGACGATTTCACGCGGATCGGCATTGACCAGTTCGGCGATCTGATTACGCGCAACATCGACCGCTTCTTCAGACTGCCAGCCAAAACGGTGCGATCGCGAGGCCGGGTTACCGAACGTGCCATCCAGCGTCAGAAACTGCATCATTTTGCTGGCCACACGCGGATCGGCCGGCGTGGTGGCGGCGTAATCCAGGTAAATCGGTAATTTCATTGCGCTACAGCTCCGTATAAAAAATCATACGTCTTTATAGCAGATTCGGCCCTGACCGCGTTAGCAGTAAGGGCCGGAACAGGGGGGATTACGAGGCGCGCTGATTGATGTTGATTTCCTGAGTACGCGGGCTCTGGAAGCGGCGATTATCAATCGCATTCTGCCGGTCGGCGACATCCAGGATCTCCTGATTGTTCACCAGCTCAGCCAGCGTGATGTTATTCAGGAAGTCACTGATGCGCACGCTCAGGTCGCGCCACAGTACGTGGGTCAGGCAACGTTCGCCGCCCTGGCAGCCCTCTTTCCCCTGGCACTTCGTCGCATCTACAGACTCATCCACGGCGGTGATCACTTCACCGACAGAGATGGTATTGGACGCTTTGCCCAGCAGATAACCGCCGCCCGGTCCCCGGACGCTGGAGACCAGATCGTTTTTGCGCAGCCGCGAGAATAACTGCTCCAGATAGGAGAGCGAAATGCCCTGACGCTCTGAAATATCAGCCAGCGGGACCGGGCCTTCATGGGAGTGAAGGGCCACGTCCAGCATTGCGGTAACGGCATAACGTCCTTTGGATGTCAGTCTCATAGCATACGACCTCAATAGCGTCCGGTTATCGGAGGATTAGCAACAGATGCTCTGAAGTCTGACATTCCCGAGTAAATTGGTCAACTATTTAACCTGGTAAAACACTCAACTATTTAACCTGGTAATTCAGTCAACTATTAACCGCTTATTTTTTATCGCTTTTTGGCTTTTCAAAGGAGGAAAGCATGCCGCGCAGAATGTTGAGTTCATCGCGTTCCGGACGCGCGCGGGTATAAAGACGGCGCAGTTTGCTCATCACCTGACCAGGGTTGGCTTCACGGATAAAGCCGCTGTTCAGCATCATCTGTTCCATATGCTGATAGAAGCGCTCCAGGTCGTCGACCAGCGGATAAGGCGATTCTTCATACTTCGGTGGCGGGCTGGCCTGCTCCTGCGACTGTAACCATGCCATCCGCACTTCATAGGCGATAATCTGCACCGCCATCGCCAGATTCAGTGAGCTGTACTCCGGATTCGCCTGAATCGCGACGTGATAGTGACACTTCTGCAACTCTTCGTTGGTCAGGCCGACGCGCTCACGCCCAAAGACCAGCGCGACCGGTGCCTGCTGGCCCTCTTCCACACTTTTCACGCCGCACTCACGCGCATCCAGCATCGGCCATGGCAGTGAGCGGGAACGGGCGCTGGTGCCCACGACCAGGCTGCAGCCGGCGATCGCCTCATCCAGCGAGTCGACGATTTTCGCGTCGCCGATAACGTCGCTGGCACCCGCCGCGAGTGAGATGGCCTGTGAGTCGGGCTTGACCAGCGGATTCACCAGATAGAGGTTGGTTAAGCCCATGGTTTTCATGGCGCGCGCAACGGAGCCCATGTTACCGGTGTGAGAGGTCTCAACCAGAACGATACGAATATTTTGCAGCATGATTAGGGATACTCAGAAACGGGTCAGTAAAATCAGTGGGGAGAATCCTAACATAAAGCAGGACATTTACCGAACACACTGCTATACTCCGCGCCGTTTTCCCCGTTCTTTAACATCCAGCGAGAGATACCGATGCATCCAATGCTCAACATTGCCGTGCGCGCAGCGCGCAAGGCCGGAAATTTAATTGCCAAATATTATGAAACCCCGGACGCCGTCGAAGCCAGCCAGAAAGGCAGCAACGACTTCGTAACCAATGTTGACCGTGAAGCAGAACGCCTGATTATCGAAATCATTCGTAAATCTTACCCGAAACACACCATCATCACCGAAGAAAGCGGTGAGCTGGCGGGCGAAGATCAGGACGTTCAATGGGTTATCGATCCGCTGGATGGCACCTCAAACTTCATCAAACGTCTGCCCCATTTCGCTGTCTCTATCGCTGTGCGCATTAAAGGCCGCACTGAAGTCGCGGTCGTTTACGATCCGATGCGCAATGAGCTCTTCACCTCTTCACGCGGTCAGGGCGCCCAGCTGAACGGCTATCGTCTGCGCGGCAGCATTGCCCGCGATCTGGATGGCACCGTGCTGGCAACCGGCTTCCCGTTCAAGATGAAGCAGCATGCACCGGCTTACATGAACATCCTGACCAAACTCTTTACGCAGTGCGCCGATTTCCGCCGCACTGGTTCAGCTGCGCTGGATCTGGCCTACGTGGCCGCCGGTCGCGTGGACGGTTACTTTGAAATCGGCCTGAAGCCGTGGGACTTTGCGGCGGGTGAACTGCTGGTTCGTGAAGCGGGCGGTCTGGTAACTGACTTCACCGGTAACCATGGCTATATGCACTCCGGTAATATCGTTGCCGGTAACCCGCGTGTAGTGAAAGCGATGCTCTCCTCCATGCGTGATGAGCTGAGCGAAGCGTTAAAGCGCTAAGTCTCAGACAGAAAAAAGGCGGCTTCTCAGCCGCCTTTTTTATTGCCTGTTACAGGGGATTAGCGACGTTCGTGCGCCAGCACCTGACGAGGCTGAGTGCGACGACCCACCATACCCATCACACCCGCCAGCACGGCTTCGATGATCAGCAGAATCAGGGCATACCAGCTCGCTTTTGCAGTGGCGGCGGCCGCTTTTTCGCCGGCTTCACGCGCTTTCTGCTCAGCCTGCTGTTTCAGTTCCTGATACTTCTGAACGGCCTGCTGATAGCTCTGCTCGGTTTTGGCTACGATCTGATCCACTTCCTCATCGCTTTTACCGGTGCGCGCCTTGATAATATTTTTCAGCGCATCACGGTCAGCGGCCTGCAGCGTATCGGAATGACGATCCATCACACCTTTTAACCAGTTAGCCAGATCGGTATCGGCCGTCTGCGGATGGTTTGCGGTATTGTTCGCCTGATTCTCTGCATTCTGCGCTTCGTTATTCGCATCCTGTTTTAAATTCTCTGGCTGTAATTCCGGCTTACCGGTCTGACGCAGCGTGGTTTCCAGTTCGCTCTGCAGGTTATCCAGATTAATATTATTTTCCTGCAGCTTCTCTTTTGCCATTTGCGTTACCGAAGGTGCCGCTGCGGAAATACCGTTACCCAGCGCCTGGAAGCCGGAGCCTACAATATTCATCGCGCCGCCTAATACACTGGAAGCCAGCGTAACCGCCAGGTAAATAGTGAAAATCGTGCTAAGGCCAAACATCAGTAAGCCGTGCATGGCGCCTTCGCGCTGCGCCAGACGTCCTGCCACATAGCTACCCGCCGCAATGGCAACCAGCATCTCAATCGCCGTCCAGACCAGTGCGCCCGTACCAAGGCCATCCAGAGGATTCTGTTCTTTCATCGGATCAATGGTGGTAGCACCGATCGCCGTTCCCAGCAGCGTCAGAATGATGTGAACGATAAGCGCGCAGATAACACCGGCAAATACGGCGCTCCAGGAAATACGCTTTAACGGTAATCCTGCGGGCCCGGTCGCCAGCGTTTCGGTATAACCATTATTAATACGGGTATCAGCCATGAAATATACTCCTCGCAAAAAAGAAAGCTGCTTTGATCTTTTATCATCCCGACGGCGACGTGCCGATTTGGTATTAACAGCGTAGACAGGAAATAGTCACTTCTCCACTAAAGCGGCGTGAGAAAATAATAAAGATGTGAATTTAAAGCGGATTAGCGAAGAGAAGAACGCAGCGGCTATTTTATTCCCGCTGCGTTTTTAATTCAGAAAGGCCGGATACCACCGCCCAGCGTCAGCTGGGCTGATTGCCACAGGGCGAGACCCGCGACGATTAAAATCAGACTGCCGGTCAGGGTCAGCAGCGGGATAAGCAGCCGCGCCCTGCCCGCCGTTTCGCGGGGCTGCGCCAGCCGTTGCGCCACCGAGCGCGCCTGCTGAACCAGCACGCCTATGGCCGAAATGGTGAGGGCCGTGCCGAGCGCCATCACCGCAGCCGAGAGCACGCCCCAGCCATAAACGCCGATCACTTTGGCAAACAGCAGCATCATGATCGCGCCGGAACAGGGGCGTAATCCCATCGACACCACGACCAGCAGCTGAGTTTTCAGGCTGACACTTCCCTGCATCTGCTGCGGTGTCGGCAGGTGCGCATGTCCGCATCCACACTGCGCATCATGCTGATGATGGGGCTGGAAGGCGCGAAACAGTGGCGCAGGCCGAGGACGCAAAGCCCGCCACAGGGCACGCAGCGCCCGATAGCCCATCAGCACACCCAGACCGATCACCAGCAGATAGCTGCCCTTCTCCAGCCAGAAACTGCTGAGGTGCAGCTGCCGCGACGAGGTTTGCAGTATGACCAGCATCACCGTCACCAGCCCGATAGCTACCGAGCCCTGCAACAGTGAGGCGAGCAGCGTCAGCCTGATACTGGTTTTCACTCTGGCAGGATGGGTCGCCAGAAAGGTGGCGATCACCACTTTTCCGTGGCCCGGCCCCAGCGCATGCAGCACGCCATACAGCAGGCTGAAAATCACCAGCGACAGACCCGCCTGATGGGGTTGCTCAGCCACCTGCTGCAACAGTTGCGTCATCTGCCGGTGCAGATCTTTCTGCCACAAGACGCTCTGCAGCAGAATCTGTGACCAGTAGATCCAGACCAGCAGTCCGCCGCTCAGCAGCAGCGCCGCCATCAGCCAGAGTGGCCAGAGCCGCGATCCCCGCCCCGGTGTGGACATTACTGACATGTCAGCCCCACCGTCTGAGCAAACTGGCGGCCCAGATCCATCTCCTCTGCGGGGGCATCGGCTTTATCCAGCGACAGCGCATACTGCTTCAGCGAATCATTGGGTTTCGGTGTTGTCAGGGTAAAGCGGCAGCGCCCCTGCAGTGCAGGCGGCAGCGTTAAGGCACCGGGATTGTCATAGAACATATCGACGAAGTAGGTGGGATCGAAGGTCAGGATCTCAAAGTGCTGTCCGGTCAGCGTCGGCGGCTCCGCCAGCGGCAGAATAAATTCGAGCACCGCCTTGTGGCCATTGCGTGACAGATTATATTCCGTTGGCAGATTCAAAAACTTTACCCGCTGTTTGTTATGCCAGACTTCAGAAAAGTAGTGCTGGCCAAGAACGTTCGCCATCACGCCCGCCGCCAGCTTTTTCCACACCACGCTGCCCGGCCTGGCGTCGCCTGCATCATAAAGCAGATCGGCGGAGGTGATTTCATCCATGGTCCAGGTCATCTTTAAACCGGTAAAGGTGTCACCCTGTGCCACCAGCGCGGTTTTCATGTCGATGAAACTGTGAGGGTGAGCCACGACAGCCGGACTTAGTGCCATCAGTAAGGTTAAAAGTGCGCGTTTCATAATGTTATAAAGTAACGTTCCCGATGAAAAGAATCTATAAGTAACAAAATTTTGTGACCCGCCTTAAACCTCCGGCAAATAAACCGCGCAAAGCGCACAGGCGCTGACGCGGTTGACTATTCTTAGCTCAAAATAGCCTGCTGGAAATCTGATTGATGAGTTCTGCTACCCCTTTGGCACCACTCTTCACCCGTTCACAGCGTCAGTGCCACCTTTTATTGCTGCTGTTTCTGCCATCATCCGCGCTCACACTTGAGAAAGTCTGCCAGCTTAATGGCGTCGATCCTGCCGTTGCCCGACAGGATATCGCGGATGTCGGTCATGAGATACAGCGATATCACCAGCTGGAATTGCACCAGATGGTGGACGGCAGTTTTCGTCTTCATGGCACAGAGCTGAATCGGCGACTCTGTCTGCTGCACAACCTGCGGCGCAGTCTGCGTCTGTCGCAGGAGTTTGTCTGCGCGCATTTTGCCGCCCCGCTGCGCCAGCGCCTGAAGGTGATGAAGATTGAGAAAGCGCTGTGGGATGAGACCAATCTGCAGGCACTGATCCAGCACTGCGGCCTGCGCCTGAAGCGGGATTTCAGCGAGCGCGATCGCCTTTTTCTGCAGATTTTTATGAAATATGGCTTATGCGAGCGCCAGCCGGTGCTGTTCAGTGAAGCGCAGCGTCACTGGCTGCTGCATAAGGCAGAGCGACAGGCCGCCGAGGATGTGATCCACCACTGGCGCAAACGCTGCCACCTGGCCCCGCCGATCAGCGAAGCGGATTTCTGGACGCTGCTCTTCAGCCAGATCCATACGCCGCTGACCCATGCCATTCATCATCCTGCCGAGCAGCAGTTAATGACGGCGACGCAGCAGTTGATCAATGATTTCGAACAGTGCGCCGGTGTTACCTTTGCTGACCGCGACGGGTTGCTGAACCAGCTCTACCCGCATCTGGCCCAGGCGCTGGAGCGCACCCACTTCCATATCGGTATCGACAACAGCGTCGCGCTGGATGTCAGCCGCCTCTATCCCCGTCTGCTGCGCACCACCCAGCAGGCATTACAGCCTTTTGAACAGCACTACAGCGTCGCTTTTACGCCGGAAGAGGTGAGTTTAATGACCATTATCTTCGGTGCCTGGCTGATGCAGGAGAGTGCGTTGCAGGAGAAGCAGGTGCTGATTCTGACGGGCGATGATACGCAGCTGGAGCAGGATGTGGAGCAGCAGATCCGCGAGATCACGCTGCTGCCGATCAACATTACCTATCAGGATATCAGACAGTTTCAGCAGGAGGGTGCACCGCGAGATGTCGATATCATCATCTCGCCCTACCCTACTTCGCTGCCTCTCTTCTCGCCGCCGCTGGTGCACGCTGAACTGCCGCTGACGTTACACCATCAGCAGCGTATTCGTTATTTACTGGAGTCGTAGCCGGGACGAAGGAACAGGGCGGGCAGCGCCACCAGCGCCATGACCCAGAAAAGGTGGCCCTGCAGATGGGTAAATAGCACGCCACAGATCATGGTCATTACCGCAATCCCGCCGCCCATTGCCAGGGCGGAGTAGAGCGACTGCAGGCGGATCACTTCGGCTCCCTGCCGCGCCGCAATAAAGCGCATCGCCGCCAGATGACAGACGGTGAAGCTGCCACAGTGGAGGATCTGCGCCACTATCAGCAGCGGCAGTGCGGTAGTGGCTCCCATCAGGCTCCAGCGGATTAGCGCGCAGATGCCTGAAAGCAGCAGCAGATCCCGGGCGCTCCAGCGACGGAACAGGCGGTTGCTCAGGGCAAAGACCACGACTTCCGCCACCACGCCCAGCGACCAGAGATAGCCCACCGTCGAGGCGGAGTAGCCGCTCTCCTGCCACCAGATAGCACTGAAACCGTAATAGGCGGCGTGCGCCCCCTGCAGCAGCGTCACGCAGAGCATGAACCGCCAGACGGCATTCTCACGCAGCAGCGCCCGCCACGCCTGCCAGCCCCCACCTGCGGCACCCTGACGCTCATCGCCCTGTGGCTGCGTGACGGGGGTCAGCATCATACCGGCCAGCATACTGACCGCGCCCAGCGACAGCAGCAGCAGAATCGCCTGGGAGGTCCAGGCGCTGACCAGCACACCGGTTAACGCCGAGCTGAGCACAAAGGCCAGCGATCCCCACAGTCGCACCGGTCCATAAGCCAGACCAATCTGCCGTGTCCAGGTGGCGGCCAGCGCATCGCTGAGCGGCACCAGCGGGGAGAAAAAGAGGTTGAAGCCAATCATCACCGCCATCAGCCACATCCACTGCTCACCCACCCAGAATCCGATGATGAACAGGCAGGTCATCAGGGCCAGCAGCCGCAGCGCCGTAATCAGCCGGGCAGGATTTCTGACCTGAGACGCGATAAGCAGGCTGCCGACAAAGCGCGCCACCATGCCACAGCCCAGCAGCAGGCCGATTTTTTCTGCATCCAGGCCGGTGCCTTTCAGCCACACGCCCCAGAATGGCAGGTAGATGCCGTAACAGAAGAAGTAAGTGAAGTAGCCCAGTCCGAGCCATCTGGCGGAGCCGATTGCCATATTCCCTCCAGCAGGTTTGCTGCCTTGCAGCACAGGTGGGCGCTACTCTGGCAGAGCGCCACCGGACAGGCAATAAAAAAGGATGGCAGATGCCATCCTTTTTGTGGTGTCTTACAACAGGTTAGCGATTAAGCGTAGACCGGCAGACGACCGCAGATTTCCAGCACTTTCTGCTTAGTGCGCTCAATGGTCGCTTCGTCATTGACGTTGTCCAGCACGTCCGCGATCCAGCCAGCCAGTTCACGCACGTCTGCTTCTTTAAAGCCACGACGCGTGACGGCCGGGGTACCGATACGGATACCCGAGGTGACAAACGGGCTCTTCGGATCGTTTGGCACGCTGTTTTTGTTGACGGTGATGTTGGCACGGCCCAGTGCGGCATCCGCTTCTTTACCGGTCATGTTTTTGCTCACCAGATCGATCAGGAACAGATGGTTATGGGTTCCGCCAGAGACGATGTCGTAACCGCGCTCAATCAGCACCTCTACCATCGCTTTGGCGTTTTTTGCCACCTGCTGCTGGTAGGTTTTGAACTCCGGCTCCATCGCCTCTTTGAAGGCTACCGCTTTACCGGCGATAACGTGCATCAGAGGACCACCCTGACCGCCCGGGAAGACCGCAGAGTTCAGCTTTTTGTAGAAATCTTCGTCGCCGTTCTTCGCCAGAATGATGCCGCCACGCGGACCCGCCAGGGTTTTGTGGGTGGTGGAGGTGACGATGTGCGCATGCGGAACCGGGCTCGGATAGACCTCAGCCGCGACCAGACCGGCAACGTGCGCCATGTCGACGAACAGCCAGGCACCAACGCTGTCGGCGATTTCACGCATTTTTGCCCAGTCGCAGACGCCGGAGTAGGCAGAGAAGCCACCCACGATCATTTTTGGCTTGTGGGTCTGCGCCAGTTCAGCCAGCTCGTCATAGTCGATTTTACCGGTTTCATCGATACCGTAAGCAACCACGTTATAGAGTTTGCCGGAGAGGTTAACCGGTGAGCCGTGAGTCAGGTGTCCACCGTGCGCCAGGTTCATCCCAAGGATGGTGTCGCCCGGCTGCAGCAGCGCGGTGTAGACGGCGAAGTTTGCCTGTGAACCGGAGTGAGGCTGCACGTTAGCGTAGTCGGCACCAAACAGCGCTTTTGCGCGATCGATCGCCAGCTGCTCAACGATATCAACGTATTCACAACCGCCGTAGTAGCGTTTACCCGGATAGCCTTCAGCGTATTTGTTGGTGAGCTGAGAACCCTGCGCCTGCATAACACGCGGGCTGGTGTAGTTTTCAGAAGCAATCAGTTCAATGTGCTCTTCCTGACGCACTTTCTCCTGCTCCATCGCCTGCCACAACTCGGCATCATAATCGGCAATGTTCATATCACGCTTTAACATCCGGATCTCCTGACTCAGCTAACTTTCTGACGGTATTTGCCCCCTCTGGGAGCGAAGGCCAACAGTGTAAACCGTTTTAACAGGTGAAGGTAGGGTGAACCGCCTCTTTTTACGCAAACGATTGGCTGGCGGGTGGCACTGCTTTTTTACACCTTTTCTCCCCTCTCCGGCCCGCCGAATCCGCGTCTGATAACAGGCGCTTTTTTCCGGATGCACGGAAAAGTTGCCACCGGCAGCCGGTGAAAACTGACCGGCGGGTTTACAGCAGAAGCGAGACGGTATTAAGATGCATTTAAAATGCATCTTTAAAATGAGGTCACTGATATGCTTGATGCACAGACAATCGCCGCTGTTAAATCGACCCTCCCTGCCGTCGCCGCCTGCGGTCCGAAGCTGACCGCGCACTTTTACGAACGCATGCTGACCCGCCACCCGGAGCTGAAAAACGTTTTCAACATGAACAATCAGCGCAACGGTGCTCAGCGCGAAGCCCTGTTTAACGCCCTCTGCGCCTATGGCGCGAATCTGGAGAATCTGGCCGTACTGCTGCCCGCCGTAGAGAAGATTGCGCAGAAGCATACCAGCCTGAATATTCAGCCTGCGCAGTACGCTATCGTCGGGGAGAATCTGCTGGCAACGCTGCGCGAGCTGCTGAATCCGGGTGAAGAGGCGCTGGCCGCGTGGGGACGAGCCTATGGCGTGCTGGCGGATCTGTTCATCCAGCGTGAGGAGGAGATTTATCAGGCGACAGAGAACCAGCGCGGTGGCTGGCGCGGCACCCGTGCGTTTCGCATCAGCGTGATTGAACAGCAGAGTGAGGTGATCAAAAGCTTTACCCTGACGCCGGTTGGCGGGGGGCCGGTAGCGGCCTTTAAACCGGGTCAGTATCTGACCGTTCATCTGCAGCCCGCCTCTTTCGACCATCGTCAGATCCGTCAGTATTCGCTTACTCACCTCAGCAACGGCAGAGATTACCGTATCGCGGTGAAACGTGAAGCCGCGGGCAGCGTCTCCGGCTGGCTGCATCACCATGCCTGCGAAGGTGATGTGCTGCAGCTGACTGCGCCGCACGGGGATTTCTTCCTTGAAGTCACCCCTGCTACGCCGGTGGCGCTGATCTCCGCGGGCGTGGGTCAGACGCCGATGCTGGCGATGCTGCATGCGCTGGCCGCCGGTCATCATCGCGCGCCGGTCAGCTGGCTGCACGCGGCAGAGAACGGCAGACAGCATGCGTTCCGCAATGAAGTGGCCGCGACAGGCGCACAGCTGGCCGATTTCACCCACCGGGTCTGGTATCGTGAGCCCGCAGCTGAGGATGCCAGGCACTATGATGCTCAGGGCGTGATGGATCTCACCGCCCTCTCTGCACGGCTGGCCTCACCCGCTACCCACTTCTATCTCTGCGGTCAGCTGGCTTTTATGGAGCACGTGGTGGCGCAGCTGCGGGATGCCGGCGTGGCAGACACACGCATTCATTACGAAATGTTTGGCCCGCATAAAGGCATGTAATGAGCGTGAAAAAGCCCGCAGCGCGGGCTTAATCTGTTGAACGATGCAGGGTAATGCTGGCAGCAGCGGATAGACGCAAGGCGCAGGAGGACATCAGATTGCCTCTTCATCCTCTTCGCCGGTACGGATTCGCACCACGCGCGCAACGTCAAAGACAAAGATTTTACCGTCACCGATTTTGCCGGTCTGCGCCGTGCGCATAATGGTCTCGACGCAGGTATCAACGATATCGTCGCCCACCACCATCTCGATCTTCACTTTCGGCAAAAAGTCGACCATATACTCTGCGCCGCGATACAGCTCGGTGTGCCCTTTCTGGCGACCAAAGCCTTTAACCTCACTCACGGTCATCCCGGTGATGCCCACTTCCGCTAAGGCTTCACGAACATCATCGAGCTTGAATGGTTTGATAATCGCATCAATCTTTTTCATGTCAGACCCTTTTTCACTCCCTCCATGGTCAGAGGGTTTATCAAGTATAAATGTTGCTGGCGCTGTCGGGCGCTAATATCCGGGATTCTTCAGGTTGCCGCAAGCGCTGTCAGCGCCGGGAGCGTGCCCGGCCACGATCCGGGCCTCAGCAGGCAACCTGCCGCTCGCCCGTCTCAGCCTGCCCTACTCTTTGAAATCACTGGCATCCAGCTCATGACGGGAAAGCAGCTTATAGAACTCCGTGCGGTTGCGTCCAGCCAGTCGCGCGGCGTTGGTCACGTTGCCCTTCGTCATCTGCAGCAGCTTACGCAGATAGTTCAGCTCAAACTGATTACGCGCCTCGGCAAAGGTGGGCAGCGCACTGTTTTCACCGCTTAACGCCTGCTCCACCAGCGCATCGCTGATGACCGGCGATGAGCTCAGCGCCACGCACTGCTCAATCACGTTAACCAGCTGACGCACGTTGCCAGGCCAGCTGGCGGCCATCAGACGCTTCATCGCATCGACTGAAAAACTGCGCACCTGCGGTTTATGGCGTTCCGCAGCCTGACGCAGCAGATGATTAGCCAGCAGCGGAATATCTTCGGTGCGCTCATGCAGCGCCGGAATTTTCAGGTTCACCACATTGAGACGATAGAAGAGATCCTCACGAAACTCCTTTTTCTCCATCGCCTTCGGCAGATCGCGGTGGGTGGCGGAGATAATGCGCACGTCGATCTCGCTGTCGTGATCGCTGCCCAGCGGCCTGACCTTGCGCTCCTGCAACACCCGCAGCAGCTTGACCTGCAAGGGTTGCGGCATGTCTCCAATCTCATCCAGGAAAAGCGTGCCGCCGCCCGCGGTTTTGAACAGCCCTTCGCGGGCGCTGACCGCGCCGGTAAAGGCACCTTTGGCGTGACCGAACAGCTCCGACTCCAGCAGCTGCTCCGGCAGCGCGCCGCAGTTAATGGCGACAAACGGCTTGCCGTTGCGCGGGCTGGCGGCGTGGATCGCCTGCGCCAGCATCTCTTTACCGGTGCCGCTCTGTCCGTTGATCAGCACGCTGACGTCCGACTGCGCCACCATATGGGCCTGCTCCAGCAGCCTTAACATCAGCGGGCTGCGGGTCACGATCGCCTCCCGCCAGCGGTCATCACTGACCGGCGCCTGCTGGGCCAGCGCCTCATCAATCGCTTTATAGAGCGCATCGCGATCGACCGGTTTGGTCAGGAAGCTGAACACCCCCTGCTGCGTAGCAGAAACCGCATCCGGGATCGATCCATGTGCGGTCAGGATAATCACCGGCAGACCGGTATGGCGTTTCTGAATCTCGCCAAACAGCGCCAGGCCATCCATCTCATCCATGCGCAGATCGCTGATCACCAGCTCAATCTTCTCTTTCTGCAGCAGGCGCAGCGCCTCTGGTCCACTGGCTGCGGTGGTGACCTGATAGCCTTCGCTGCTCAGACGCATGCCCAGCAGCTTCAGCAGGCTGGGATCGTCATCCACCAGCAGCAGTTTTGCCGCTTGTCTGACCATTATTGCTCCTCATCCTGCGGCAGCGCGGTGCCGTGGCCATTTTCAGAGACATCCGGGGCTTTGCGCGAGGAGAGCTGACGCTCAATGTCCGTCAGCCGCTCCAGCTTATGCTGGGTATCGCTGAGCTGCTGCTGCTGTTTAACCATCTGCTGGCGGAGCATCTCCTGCTGAAGGTCGCTGCTCTGTTGCAGATGCGCATAGCGGGTGCGCGCTTCGCTCAGGTCAAGCTGCGCGGTCTGGTTACTGCGCCACAGCTGAATCAGCGGGCGCACGGACGGCGGAAAATCACTGTTGTAGCGATCCAGGGTTGCCACATAGTCACGGCGTTCAACCGGGGTCACGTTGCCATTGGCCATCAGCACGCCCTGCTTGAACGCGCGCGACCAGCTCTCTGCCGGCCAGCGGTGGGCTTCGGCTCTCGCTTCGGCGGGAGAGAGGCGTTCCGCGCAGTCAATCGCCCGCATCCAGTAGAGGGGATTGCTCAGCGCCGCGCTCTTCTCTATCGGCCACAGATCGTTACAGCGGGTCGCCAGGTAGTCAGCGACCGTCACCTCCGGCTCCGCCACCTGATGACCAGACGGCAGAGAGGAGGTGGCCGGTGCGGTGGTGCATCCGCTGAGCAGCAGCGTCGCCAGCGTGCTCAGCAGCAAAGCGGGTAAATATTTCATCAGTCAGACGTTCCCGGCTGTGGTGTTCAGTTCAATTCGAAAACAGACATCCGCCTGTTCGCAGGCAACCAGCGTCAGGTCGCCCTGCATCCGGCGCAGGCAATCTTTGGCAATGCTCAGACCCAGCCCGCTGCCCTTGACCGGCCCTTTACGCTGCTGGCTGCCCTGATAGAACGGCTCAAAAATCATGACCTGCTCTTCCGGCGGGATCGGCGTGCCGCTGTTGGCGACATCAATCCAGATCCGATCCCCCTGCTGCTGACTGCGCAGCCAGATGGTACCGGATTCGCTGCCGTAGTTCACGGCGTTCGAGTAGAGGTTATCGATGACCCGCACCAGAAGCGTGGGTTCAGCAAGACAGTGGCTGACTTTAAGGTCGACCACCGTCTGCATCATTCTGGCATGGGCCGAGAGTGCATGCGCGTTCACCACCGACCCGACCGCATCCACTACGCTGACCGGCTCCAGCCGAATCGGGCCATCGGCCAGTTTGCGGTTGTAATCAAGCAGCTGTTCAATCAGGCGCTGCAGGTGGCGACTGCTGCCGTCGAGGATAGCGACCACCTCTTTCTGATCGGCATTCAGCGAGCCAGCCACCTCATCCGCCAGCAGTTCCGTGCCTTCGCGCAGGCTGGCCAGCGGCGTTTTCAGTTCATGAGAGATATGGCGCAGAAATTCATGGCGCTGCGTTTCCAGCCAGGCCAGCCGTTCGCTCAGCCAGACGATGCGCTGTCCCAGCGACCGCAGCTCGCGCGGGCCACGAAACTTCACGCTGTTCCCCAGCTCCCGCCCTTCCCCCAGCCGGTTGATCATCCGCTCGATACGCTTGACCGGCCCGATAATCATGCCGGTGAACAGCGTCATCAGCGCGAGGCTGATGATAAACAGAATCAGCGCCTGCCAGCCGAAAAACTGGCCGCGATCGGCAATTTCGCGCTGCAGCTGTAAGCCGCGCGCAAACACCACTTCACGCGTGTCCTGCACCATCTGCGCGTTAGTGGCAGAAAAGCGATCCAGCGCCTCCGCGGCAACCGGCACCGGATTGCCGTTGTCACATTTCAGTGGCGTCAGCAGCGGCAGGGTGGCCTGCAGCGTCTGAAAGACGGGCAGTTCCGGCAGGCTGGCGCTGTGCGAACTCAACATCTGACTGTAGCGGGTGTGCTGGGTCTGATAGAGGCGGGCCAGTGAGGCATCGTCCAGCACGCAATACTGACGATAACTTCGCTCCAGCTCCACCGCCGTGCGCGCCATCGCCTCACTGCGGCGAACATCGGTAAACGTATTACGGTTGGTGTCAGCGGCCTGCTCGCTTAGCGCAGAGAGACTTTCCCACGCCTGCCAGGCCAGCACCAGTAAAGGCAGCAACACCAGCACGAAAGCCATCAGCACCAGCTGACGCAGAGAACGGGGAAATAAACGCCATTTTTTCACGCGGCCGCTTCCTTAAAAGAGTGCTGACAGGATGCTAGCGGACTCTGCTGACGGAAGAAAGGGGAAGAAAAGAAAACGGCAGGCTCAGTGGCCTGCCGTGGACACGACGCGCAATGCCTCGTGTAAGAATGGGTGGAGCCTTACTCAACGTTACGTCCGGTGTTTGATAACGCAAGCGATTATCGGTCAGTTGGACGGCAGGCTCCGTTTGGTGCGTCATTCGGGCTTTATGAGCTCTTTTCCGCCAGGCGGGGCAATCATAAACAGGTGAATGAGCAGCTGCAGGATTATAGCAAGTTCCGTGCCAGAAAATAAATGATTATATTTTTCAGCATATTGCCTGCCTTAGCCCGCCTCCCCGTGCGAAAAGTCTGATGATGACAGGGGCGGAGTGTCGTCCGAAAGCGACACAAAATCACATCTGTTCAGCAACCCAATAAAATCAGCAGGATAGATGTCGCCAGAAAGCGACATTGTCCTTACCGCTCTGTCGCCTTTTGCCAACAGAGGGCAAAAAAAGAGGAGGCCCGGAGGCCTCCTCTTTATTGCAGCGGATAAGATTAACCCAGCTGTCTGCGCGCGTTGCGGAAAATACGCATCCACGGGCTGTCTTCGCCCCACTCTGCCGGATGCCAGGAGTTGCTGACGGTACGGAATACGCGCTCCGGATGCGGCATCATGATGGTGACGCGACCACTTTCGTTCGTCACGGCCGTGATACCGTTTGGCGAGCCGTTCGGGTTAGCCGGATAGGTTTCGGTCACCTTGCCGAAGTTATCCACGAAGCGCAGCGCCACCAGACCTTTCGATTCCAGCGCGGCCAGATGCGCCGCATCACGCACCTCAACGAAGCCTTCACCGTGGGAAACCGCGATAGGCATGTGCGAGCCAGCCATGCCGTCCAGCAGCAGTGACGGACTGGCGGCCACTTCGACCAGGCTGAAGCGGGCTTCGAAGCGCTCAGACTGGTTACGCACAAAGCGCGGCCAGAGATCACTGCCCGGGATCAGCTCACGCAGATTCGACATCATCTGGCATCCGTTACAGACGCCCAGCGCCAGGGTCTGCGGACGGTGGAAGAAGGTTTCGAACTCATCACGCACGCGCGGGTTGAACAGAATCGATTTTGCCCAGCCCTCGCCAGCGCCCAGCACGTCACCGTAGGAGAAGCCACCACAGGCAACCAGCGCCTGGAACTCTTCCAGACCGCGACGACCGGCCAGCAGGTCGCTCATGTGCACATCAATGGCGGTGAATCCGGCCCGGTCGAAAGCCGCAGCCATTTCAACATGGGAGTTGACCCCCTGCTCACGCAGCACGGCGACCCGTGGACGCGCACCCGTGGCGATCATCGGTGCCGCCACATCTTCCTGCGGATCGAAGGTCAGATTGACGTTCAGGCCTGGGTCGCTGTCGTTTTTCTTCGCCTCATGCTCCTGATCGGCGCACGCCGGGTTGTCACGCAGGCGCTGCATCTGCCAGGTGGTCTCTGCCCACCAGGTGCGCAGCGTGGTCCGGCTTTCGCTGTAGACGGCGCTCTCGCCGGCACGGATCACGAAGCGATCGCCCGGTTGCGCGCTGCCCAGCAGATGCGTTGAGGCGGCAAGGCCGTGATCGGCAAGGATCTGCTCCACCGCAGCACGATCGGCGGCGTTAATCTGGATCACGGCGCCCAGCTCTTCAGTAAACAGCGCGGCCAGCGCATCGTTACCCAGCGCAGCGATGTCAACGTCGATGCCGCAGTGACCGGCAAAAGCCATCTCGGCCAGGGTCACCAGCAGGCCCCCGTCTGAGCGGTCGTGGTAGGCCAGCAGTTTCTGCTCAGCCACCAGCGCCTGAATGGCGTTAAAGAAGCCCGCCAGCTGTGTGGCATCGCGCACGTCCGCAGGCTTGTCGCCAAGCTGACGATAGACCTGAGACAGCGCGGTTGCGCCGAGGGTGTTTGCCCCATTGCCAAGATCGATCAGCAGCAGCAGGTTATCCCGGTCGGCCTGCAACTGCGGCGTAACGGTGCGGCGCACATCTTCGACCCGGGCAAACGCGGTAATCACCAGCGACAGCGGAGAGGTCATCTCACGCTGTTCGGTGCCTTCCTGCCAGCGGGTTTTCATCGACATCGAATCTTTACCGACCGGGATAGTGATCCCCAGCGCCGGACAGAGCTCTTCGCCGACCGCTTTCACTGCCGCATATAAACCGGCATCTTCACCCGGATGACCGGCTGCAGACATCCAGTTTGCCGAAAGCTTCACGCGCTTAAGCGAGCCAATCTGGGTTGCCGCCAGGTTGGTCAGCGCTTCACCCACGGCCAGGCGGCCCGAGGCGGCGAAGTCGAGCAGTGCAACCGGCGAACGTTCGCCGAGGGCAAAGGCTTCACCGTGATAGCTGTCGAGGCTGGCGGTGGTCACGGCACAGTTGGCGACCGGGATCTGCCACGGTCCGACCATTTGATCGCGCGCCACCATGCCGGTCACGCTGCGGTCACCGATGGTGATCAGGAAGGTTTTTTCCGCCACGGCTGGCAGATGCAGGACACGATTGACCGCATCAACCAGGGTAATGCCGTCACGCTGCAGCGCGTTGCCCTGCGCCTGCTGCGTTACCACATCCCGCGTCATCTTCGGCGTTTTACCGAGCAGAACGTCAAGCGGCATGTCGATCGGCTTATTATTGAAATGCGAATCTTCCAGGCTCAGGTGCTGCTCTTCGGTCGCTTCACCAATCACCGCGAATGGAGCGCGTTCACGCTGGCAGATCGCTTCAAACTGCGCCAGCTGATCCGGAGCCACGGCCATCACATAACGTTCCTGTGATTCGTTGCACCACACTTCCAGCGGGCTCATGCCCGGCTCATCGCTCAGGATGTCACGCAGATTAAAGCGGCCGCCGCGGCCGCCGTCGCTGACCAGCTCTGGCATCGCATTGGAGAGGCCACCCGCGCCCACGTCGTGGATAAACAGAATCGGGTTCTCATCGCCCAGCTGCCAGCAGCGGTCGATCACTTCCTGGCAGCGGCGCTCCATCTCCGGGTTATCGCGCTGAACGGAGGCGAAGTCGAGGTCAGCATCAGACTGGCCCGAGGCCATTGATGACGCGGCACCGCCGCCCAGACCGATGTTCATGGCCGGACCGCCCAGCACCACCAGTTTGGCACCGACGCTGATTTCGCCTTTCTGCACATGGTCAGCACGGATATTACCGATGCCGCCTGCCAGCATAATCGGCTTGTGATAGCCGCGCAGTTCGGTGCCGTTGTGGCTGGTGACCTGCTCTTCGTAGGTACGGAAGTAGCCATTCAGAGCCGGACGACCAAATTCGTTGTTAAAGGCCGCCCCGCCCAGAGGGCCGTCGGTCATGATCTCCAGCGCGCTGACGATGCGAGCCGGTTTACCGAAGTCCTCTTCCCACGGCTGCTCAAAGCCCGGGATGCGCAGGTTAGAAACGGAGAAGCCGACCAGGCCCGCCTTCGGCTTGGAGCCGCGTCCGGTTGCGCCTTCATCACGGATTTCGCCACCGGAACCGGTCGCTGCGCCTGGCCACGGTGAGATGGCCGTCGGGTGGTTATGTGTTTCCACCTTCATCAGGATGTGCGCCGCTTCCTGATGCCAGCGATATTCGCTCTCTCCGGCGTCAGCGAAGAAGCGGCCCACTTCGGAACCTTCCATCACGGCGGCGTTATCTTTATACGCGGAGAGCACGTAGTCCGGCGTCTGCTCCATCGTGTTTTTGATCATCTTAAACAGCGACTTTGGCTGTTTTTCGCCGTCGATAATCCAGTCGGCGTTGAAGATCTTGTGACGGCAGTGCTCAGAGTTCGCCTGAGCAAACATATAGAGTTCGATATCGTTGGGGTTGCGCCCCAGCGCGGTAAAGGCCGTCACCAGGTAGTCGATTTCATCATCCGCCAGCGCCAGACCCAGCGTGGTGTTCGCCTGAACCAGCGCCTGACGGCCCTCACCCAGCAGATCGACACTCTTCACCGGCTGCGGCGTATGGTGCGCGAATAATTGCTCAGCCTGCGCCAGATCGCTGAAGACCGTTTCCATCATCCGGTCATGCAGCAGTGTGCTCAGCGCCTGCCACTGCGTTTCGGTCAGCTGCGGGGCCTGCACATAAAAGGCCAGGCCGCGTTCGAGGCGGCGAACCTGCGGCAGGCCGCAGTTGTGGGCGATGTCGGTGGCTTTGGATGACCAGGGCGAAATCGTACCGGGACGCGGGGTCACCAGCAGCAGACGGCCCTGCGGGGCATGTTCAGCAAGAGAGGGACCATATTTCAGCAGGCGCTGCAGACGGCTCTGTTCGTCTGCGCTTAACGGCGTGCTGACATCAGCAAAATGGATGTACTCGGCGTAAATATCACTCACCGGCAGATGAGCGTCCTGAAAGCGGGTCAGCAGTTTGTTTACACGAAATGCCGACAGGGCGGGCGAACCACGCAGAATTTCCATTACATAAGTCTCTCGTCAGGGCGCCGGGCGACGCTTGATTGGGCGCAACTAGGGAAAACGGGGCGTATTATAGAGAAAGCGCCTTCGCGACGAAACCGTTTGCGCACAATTTTTGGCGACACGGATTTGCCTGAAATTTGCGCAAAAGCTGCTATAAAAGTTGCTCAGCGTCATTTTGTTGCGCAAAATGCCCCTCGCTCTGGGAGTTCAAAGAAGACAAATACTGCCTTTAAAAGACAGAGGCCTTAGAGCCAGCGAGAGATAACTATTTGAAACGCCTAAAATTTAATTATCTGTTTATCGGTCTGGTTGCCGTGCTGTTAGCGTTAGCGCTGTGGCCATCCATTCCCTGGTATGGGGGTGGGCAGGATGCGATTTCACAGATTAAATCACGGGGAGTGCTGCGCGTCAGCACCATCAATTCCCCCCTGACTTACTACACCGTCAATCAATCTCCGGCCGGTATGGATTATGAGCTGGCAAAACGTTTTGCTGATTATCTGGGCGTAAAGCTCAAGGTCACGGTGCGCCCTAACCTGAGCGATCTGTTTGATGACCTGGATGATGGCAAAGCCGATTTGCTGGCCGCTGGCCTGAATTACAACAGCGAACGCCTGACCCGTTATCAGACCGGGCCGGGTTACTACAACGTATCGCAGCAGCTGGTCTACCGCGTGGATAAGCCTCGCCCCAAAAACCTCGGTGACTTAAAGGGGCGGTTAACGGTCGCGTCCGGATCGGCTTACCTCTCCACGCTGAAGAGTGCCCGTTCCAATCAGTTCCCCGATCTGGACTGGGCCATCTCCACCGACCAGAGCCCGAAAGCCCTGCTGGAAGCGGTGGCAGACGGCAAGCTCGACTACACCATTGGTGACTCCGTCACCATCGCCCTGCTGCAGCGTATCTACCCGCAGCTGGCGGTGGCGTTCGACGTGACTGATGAGGAGCCGGTCACCTGGTATGTGCGGCACAGCGACGATGACAGCCTAAATGCCGCGATGCTCGACTTCTTTAATGGCATGGGTGAAGAAGGCGCGATGGCGCGACTGGAGGAGAAGTATCTCGGCCACGTCGGCACCTTCGATTATGTCGATACCCGCACCTTCCTGCGCGCGATCGACAACACGCTGCCCGACATTAAGCCGCTGTTTGAGAAGTACGCCACCAGCATTGACTGGCGGCTGCTGGCGGCGATCTCCTATCAGGAGTCACACTGGAATCCTCAGGCCACCTCCCCTACCGGCGTGCGCGGCATGATGATGCTGACGCGCAATACCGCAGAGAGCCTGGATGTGGGCGACCGCACCGACCCTGAACAGAGCATTCGCGGTGGCAGTCAGTATCTGCAGGATATGATGTCGAAAGTGCCACAGACCATCCCGGAAGATGAGCGCATCTGGTTTGCGCTGGCCGCCTACAACATGGGCTACGCTCATATGCTGGATGTGCGGAAACTCACGGCCCGCCAGGGTGGCAATCCGGACAGCTGGGCGGATGTGAAGCTGAGGTTACCGATGCTGAGCCAGAAACGCTACTACACCCAGACGACTTACGGCTATGCGCGCGGGCATGAGGCCTATAACTATGTGGAGAACATCCGCAAGTATCAGATCAGTCTGGTGGGCTATCTGCAGGAGCAGGAGAAGCGCCTGGCACGCCAGGCGGCGGAGGCAGCAGCCGAGGCCGAACTGGCCAAAGGCTATCCGGCGGTGGAGCCGAAGATCGCCATGAACTAACTCTGGCGTTGCGCCTGACGCAACGCTTTTTTCTCTTCGCGACGCATACGAAAGAAGTCGCTCAGCATCGCAGCACACTCCTCCGCCAGCACGCCGCTCGCTAACTCAACCTGATGGTTCATGCCGGGGTGCCCCAGCACATCCAGCAGCGAACCCGCCGCCCCGCTTTTCAGATCGTGCGCGCCATAGACCAGACGGGTGATCCGGCTGTGCACCATCGCCCCGGCGCACATGACGCAGGGTTCCAGCGTCACATAGAGGGTGGTTTCCAGCAGACGGTAATTTTCCAGCACCTTGCCGCCCTGACGCAGAGCCATGATCTCCGCATGAGCGGTGGGATCGTGCTGGCCGATGGGCCGGTTCCAGCCTTCGCCGATCACCCGGTCATTCTGCACCAGCACCGCCCCCACCGGCACTTCGCCCTGCTCCCAGGCCCGGCGTGCCAGGCTGAGCGCATGGCGCATCCAGTATTCATCTTGTTGTTTCATGCAGACCACTCCGGGCGACAGAAAAGCGGCGCATTATAACGGGTGCCAAAACTTATTCCAGCTGTTGCAGCTCACCTGCCGGTGTCACGCGCCAGCGATGCTGGCAGAAAAACAGCAGCGGGTTATCCTGTTTGCTGTCGCTGTAGCCGCTGTAGAGCTGTAACGGCGTGCCGATTTTCTCTTCGAGCTGGGCGACTTTTTCATGGCCGAGGCAGCGCATGGCCAGCACCCGTCCCCCCCATCCGCGCCGCATCTGACTGGCAATCAGCTTCACGCGCGGCAGAAAGGCGGAGTCATAGTAGACCTGCTCCACCAGCGACTGAGGCGATCCGGTGATCAGCCAGACATCGGCGTCATCACTGCCGAGGTAGTCGGTCAGGCGCTGCTGCACCACCGGAAAGGCGGTAACCCGCTGGCGAAACCACCGGGCAAACTCCGCCTCAAGACGCAGCAATGTCTGCTCTGAACGGCCAAAGGTAATCGACCAGAGCAGCAGGCTCATGGGCCAGCGGGCCGCCCGGCCTTTAAACAGCAGGCCGATCCCCACCACCGGCAGGAGGGGCACCACCAGCACCAGATTAAGCGGTCGCCGGCGCAGCAGATAGCGCATAAAGGTGCCGAACATGTCCTGCTGGTGCAAAGTGCCATCCAGGTCGAAAAATACGATGCGACGTTGTGTTCCCCTGGTCAAACAACTCTCCTTCGGGTCTGGTTCCGGAATAATAAAGAGTAGTGTAGCCATCATCAGGCGTAACGGCGATGAGTGTCATTTTTAATTCCGATGACTACAATGCCTGATGAATAGTTTATTCTTCTCCGATTATCCCCTGAATGATGAGGATTGGGCATGAGTTCACTGCTGCGCATTCGCCAGCTTTATCCACGTCTGGCACTGAACGAGCGCCGGCTGGCCGATTTTTTACTGTCGCAACCTGACAGGGCACGTCATCTCAGCTCGCAGAAGCTGGCAGAGGAGTCCGGCGTCAGCCAGTCGAGCGTGGTGAAGTTTGCGCAGAAGCTGGGATACAAAGGATTTCCGGCGCTGAAGCTGGCGCTGAGTGAGTCGCTGGCGGACAAGGATGCCATCACGGTGCATAACCATATTCTCAGCGACGACCCGCTCAAAATGGTGGGTGAAAAACTGCTGACCGAAAAGCTGTCGGCGATCCGCGCTACGCTGGATATCAACAGCGAAGAGAAGCTCAACGATGTGCTGCAGCTGCTGAAGAATGCCCGGCGTATTCTGCTGGTGGGGATTGGGGCGTCAGGTCTGGTGGCAAAAGACTTCTCCTGGAAGCTGATGAAGATCGGGATCAATGCCGTGGCGGAGCAGGATATGCACGCCCTGCTGGCCAGCGTCCAGGCGATGGGGCCGGGCGATGTGCTGCTCGCCATCTCCTATACCGGTGAACGGCGCGAGATCAATCTGGCCGCGCAGGAGGCCGCTGAGGTGGGTGCGGATGTGGTCGCCTTTACCGGCTTTACCCCGAATACGCTGCAGCAGAGCGCCAGTTACTGCCTCTATACGGTGGCGGAAGAGCAGAGTACCCGCAGCGCGGCGATCTCCTCGACGACGGCTCAGCTGGCCCTGACCGATCTGCTGTTTATGGCGCTGGTGCAAAACGATCCGGAGCGCGCCTCCAGCCACATTCGCCACAGCGAGGCGCTGGTGAAAAAGCTGGTCTGATCAGCGGGAGCGCGTATAATACCCGCGCTTTTTCTGTTGTTATCAGGTGGGAAACATGGCGTTATTGATTACGTCCAGATGCATTAACTGCGATATGTGCGAACCGGAGTGCCCGAATCAGGCGATCTCACTGGGCGAGGCGATCTATGAGATAGATGTCAGCCGCTGCACCGAATGTGTCGGCCATTATGAGGCGCCAACCTGTCAGCAGGTCTGCCCTATCGATAACACCATCATCGTTAACCCACAGCACACCGAATCACGCGATGCGCTGTGGGAAAAGTTTGTGCTGCTGCACGGCTAGTTTTCGATAATCACCGTGGCGCAGGCGTAGTGCCGTTCATCTGCCAGCGTCACGTGTACCCGGCTGACGCCCAGCTGCTGTGCCACTTCCGCCGCGTGCTGGAAGAAGCGTAATCCCGGTTTTCCCAGCGCATCGTTGTAAACTTCAAACTGATTAAACGCCAGGCCACCGCGAATGCCGGTACCAAAGGCCTTGGCCGCCGCCTCTTTCACCGCAAATCGCTTGGCGAGAAAACGCACCGGCTGCTGATGGGCCTGATACTGCTGCCATTCGGCTTCGCTCAGCACCCGACGCGCCAGACGATCGCCGGAGCGCTCAATCACCCCGGCAATGCGTTCAATCTCAACGATGTCCGTGCCCAGTCCCAGAATAGCCATCAGCGACGGGCTTCACGCAGCAGCTGCTTCATCTCTCTGACCGCTTCCGGCAGGCCACTCATCACCGCACGACCGATAATGGCATGGCCGATATTCAGCTCATGCATCTCCGGCAGTGCCGCAATGGGCAGGACGTTGTGGTAGGTCAGGCCGTGACCGGCATTCACCTTCAGCCCCAGGCTGGCGGCAAAGGTCGCGGCGTGGCGGATGCGGGCCAGTTCCGCCTCGCGCGCCAGCCCTTCCGGTGCTTCGGCGTAGGCACCGGTGTGAATTTCGATATAGGGCGCACCGCTGGCAACGGCGGCTTCGATCTGACGGTGGTCGGCATCAATAAACAGCGACACCAGAATGCCCGCATCACTCAGCAGTCGCACCGCTGCAGTGATCTTCTCCTGCTGCCCTGCCACATCCAGGCCGCCTTCAGTGGTGACCTCCTGACGCTTTTCCGGCACCAGGCAGCAGAAATGGGGCTGAATATCGCAGGCGATACCGATCATCTCATCGGTCACCGCCATCTCCAGATTCATACGGGTCTGGATGGTGTCGCGCAGAATACGCACGTCGCGGTCAGTGATGTGGCGGCGATCTTCCCGCAGATGCACCGTGATGCCATCTGCGCCCGCCTGCTCAGCAATAAACGCCGCCTGCACCGGATCGGGATAATTTGTCCCACGGGCGTTTCGCACCGTGGCAATGTGATCGATATTGACGCCTAACAGCAACTCAGCCATGACTATCCTCACTTCTTTTCCATCGGGGTGTTGAGTGTACCGCGCCCATGTCAGCAGGCGGTACGACCAGCGCTATTCATCTGTCTGTTCGGGCTTCTTCTTCGGGATAAACTGGCGAAACAGCTCCTGACTCTTCAGCGGCTTGCCGCCCAGATAGGGCTTCAGGGCGATGCGGGTAAAACGCTTCGCGGCGCGCAGGCTCTCCGCATCGGGAAAGTCGCGTTCATAGAGGGCACGCAGTTCGCGGCCGGTAAAGCTGCGCTGATTGAGCACCAGGCTGGCGATAAAGCCGCGCTCTTCGCGGTAGCTGTAGGTCATGTTATCCGTGATCGGCTCGCCGCTGCCCGCGCAATGCAGGAAATCGACGCCATAGCCCAGGTGACCGAGCAGCGCCAGCTCAAAACGGCGCAGGGCCGGTTCGGGCTGGCCGTGCGTTGAGGCTAGCGCCTGCAGACAGTGAAGGTAGTCGAAGAAGAGTTCCTGGAAAGGCGATTCCTGCTGCAGCACGCGAGAGACCAGCTCATTCACATAGAGACCGCAGTAGAGGGTGATGCCGCTGAGCGGCAGTGCCAGCGACACCGCTTCGGCGTTGCGCAGGGTTTTGACTTCACCCCGCCCGCTCCAGCGAACCAGCAGGGGGGTAAAAGGCTGTAACGCGCCCTTCAGCTGTGAGCGCCGGGAACGTGCGCCCTTGGCCAGAACCCGCACCCGCCCTTCATTTTCACTGAACAGGTCGAGCAGCAGGCTGGTTTCGCTGAAGGGGCGACTATGCAGCACAAAAGCGCGTTGCCAGCCTTCCATCAGATCAGAGATCGTCTGTATAACCCAGGCTGCGCAGAGCACGTTCGTCATCTGCCCAGCCGGATTTCACTTTCACCCACAGTTCGAGATGCACTTTCGCTTCGAACATCTCTTCCATGTCCCTGCGCGCTTCGGTGCCGATGGTTTTGATTTTGGCCCCTTTGTTGCCAATCACCATCTTCTTCTGCCCTTCGCGCTCGACCAGAATCAGACCGTTAATGTCGTAACCGCCCCGCTCGTTGCTCACGAAGCGTTCAATCTCCACCGTGACGGAATAAGGCAGTTCAGCGCCCAGGAAGCGCATCAGTTTTTCACGGATGATTTCAGATGCCATAAAGCGCTGTGAGCGGTCAGTGATGTAATCTTCCGGGAAGTGGTGATCGGCCTGCGGCAGATGCTTGCGGGTGATCGCCGCAATGGTATCGACGTTTTTGCCGCTTTCGGCAGAGATTGGCACGATGTCGAGGAAGTTCATCTGCTGGCTCAGGAACTGCAGATGCGGCAGCAGCACGCTCTTGTCCTGGATATTGTCAACCTTGTTGATCGCCAGGACGACCGGCACTTTGCCGTCACGCAGCTTGCCTAACACCATCTCATCGTCAGGCGTCCAGCGGGTGCCTTCCACCACGAAGATCACCAGCTCCACGTCGCCAATAGAGCTGCTGGCGGCGCGGTTCATCAGGCGGTTAATCGCGCGCTTCTCTTCCATGTGCAGACCTGGGGTATCGACGTAGATCGCCTGATATTCGCCCTCGGTGTGAATGCCCATGATGCGGTGGCGCGTGGTTTGCGGCTTACGCGAGGTGATCGACACCTTCTGCCCCAGCAGCTGGTTCAGTAAGGTGGATTTACCGACGTTAGGTCGGCCAACAATCGCGACAAAGCCGCAATAGGTAACGTTTTCGCTCATTCGAATCCTGAGTTATTCAGCGCCTGTTGTGGCGCCGAAAGAGTGCAATGTGTCTTAGCGCATCCGGCGTCCGCAGACGCCGGTATGCCGGAGTGCTATTCGAGGCCCAGCTTGATCAGCGCCTGCTCAGCGGCAGCCTGCTCAGCTTTACGACGGCTGGAGCCGACGCCGACAACCGGCTCGGCCATGCCACTCACCTGACAGTGAATGGTGAATTCCTGGTCGTGGGCTTCGCCACGCACCTGCACCACCAGATAGCTGGGCAGCGGCAGGTGTCGTCCCTGCAGATACTCCTGCAGGCGGGTTTTGGGATCTTTCTGTTTATCGCCCGGACTGATCTCATCAAGGCGTGTCCGGTACCAGTCGAGGATCAGCTGCTCTACCCGTTCGATACTGCTGTCGAGGAAGATGCCGCCAATCAGCGCTTCGACCGTATCGGCCAGAATCGATTCGCGGCGGAAGCCGCCGCTTTTCAGCTCGCCCGGCCCTAAGCGCAGGCATTCACCGAGGTCAAATTCGCGCGCCATTTCAGCCAGCGTATTGCCGCGCACCAGCGTGGCGCGCATGCGGCTCATGTCACCTTCATCAACCCGCGGGAAGCGATGATAAAGGGCATTCGCAATCACATAGCTAAGAATAGAATCGCCAAGAAATTCCAGGCGTTCGTTGTGCTTACTGCTGGCGCTGCGGTGTGTCAGGGCCTGCTGTAACAGTTCCGAATGAGTAAAAGTGTAGCCCAGTTTGCGCTGAAGCTTATTAATCAGGATGGGGTTCATGCGATTCCAGTTCTTTGTTGCGTCTGTGACTCTGCATACCAAACGGGGCTGGCTTTCCAGCACGTTCCGTTTGGTGTGCAGTGGCCTCCCAAAGGAGGCCACCCGTTTTGCCTGTTAATCAGACAATTTTATCAGTGAATACCGCCGATACGACTGAATCGTACGCCGGTTGGCCACTGGCCTTCCTGTTTCTCAAAGCTCATCCAGATAGCGACCGCTTTACCGACCAGGTTACGCTCCGGGACAAAGCCCCAGTAGCGGCTGTCGGCGCTGTTATCACGGTTGTCGCCCATCATGAAGTATTGCCCTTTCGGCACCACCCAGGTCGCCTGCGGCTGGCCCGGCTGCTGATAATACATGCCTGCCTGACTCTGCGCTTCGTTTACCAGCAGAATGTCATGCGTTACGCTTCCGATGGTCTCTTTACGGGTGCCCAGGCGCAGTCCGCCGCGCAGGGTATCGCCCTGCGGCACCTGATAAAAACCGTTACCGGTTTCGTTGCCATCAAAGCCGCTGAAGGTCTGGATAAACTTGCTTGGCTCAACGCTGGTGTAGGTCACCGGCAGCGCAGAGTCACAGGCTTTGCCCTCATCGCAGGCCGGTTTCACCGTCAGCGTCTTACTGTAAGGATCATAGATGACTTTATCGCCCGGCAGGCCAATCACGCGCTTAATGTAGTCCAGGCTCGGATCTTTCGGGTATTTAAAGACCGCGATATCGCCGCGCTTCGGCTGACCGGTTGGGATCAGCGTGGTCTGGGTGATCGGGTCTTTAATCCCGTAGGCAAACTTCTCCACCAGGATAAAGTCACCGATCAGCAGGGTTGGCATCATCGAGCCAGACGGGATCTGGAACGGTTCGTAGATAAACGAACGCACGATGAACACCACGGCCAGCACCGGGAAAACAGAGGCGGTGGTCTCCACCCAGCCAGGCTGTGAAGAGACCTTCGCCAGCGTTTTGCTGTCGAGTGCATTGCCGGTCTGCGCCTGCGCCGCGGCCTGCTTTGCACGGCGCTCCGGCGCCCATTTGAAACGATCAATTACCCAGACGATGCCAGTAATCAGCGTCGCTATCGCCAGAACCAGGGCGAACATATTAGCCATTGGAAATCCTTATTTGCTGTCCTTACCGACATGCAGAATGGCGAGGAACGCTTCCTGTGGCAGCTCAACGTTGCCAACCTGCTTCATTCGCTTCTTACCATCTTTCTGCTTCTGCAACAGTTTCTTCTTACGGCTGACGTCACCGCCATAACATTTGGCGAGCACGTTTTTACGCAGCTGTTTAACCGTTGAACGTGCGATGATGTGGTTACCAATGGCGGCCTGAATAGCAATATCAAACTGCTGACGCGGGATGAGATCTTTCATCTTCTCAACCAGTTCACGGCCGCGATAAGGGGCGTTGTCGCGGTGCGTGATCAGCGCCAGCGCATCCACGCGCTCTGAGTTGATCAGAACGTCAACGCGCACCATGTCAGAGGCCTGGAAACGCTTGAAGTTGTAATCCAGCGAGGCATAACCGCGTGAGGTCGACTTCAGACGGTCGAAGAAGTCGAGCACCACTTCTGCCATCGGAATTTCGTAGGTCAGCGCGACCTGGTTGCCGTGGTAAACCATGTTGGTCTGCACGCCACGCTTCTCAATACAGAGCGTAATGACGTTGCCCAGATACTCCTGCGGCAGCAGCATGTGACATTCCGCAATCGGTTCACGCAGCTCTTCAATGTTGTTCAGTGGCGGCAGCTTAGAGGGGCTGTCGACATAGACCGTATCACCGCTTGTGGTCACGACTTCATACACAACCGTCGGCGCGGTGGTGATCAGGTCGAGATCGTATTCACGCTCCAGACGCTCCTGAATGATCTCCATGTGCAGCAGACCCAGGAAGCCACAGCGGAAACCAAAGCCCAGCGCCGTTGAGCTTTCTGGCTCATAGAACAGCGAGGCGTCGTTCAGGCTGAGCTTGCCGAGCGCGTCACGGAAGGCTTCATAGTCATCGGAGCTGATCGGGAACAGACCGGCGTAAACCTGCGGCTTCACTTTTTTGAAGCCAGGCAGCGCTTTGTCAGCCGGGTTGCGGGCGGTGGTCAGGGTATCGCCCACCGGCGCGCCGAGGATATCTTTGATGGCGCAGACCAGCCAGCCCACTTCACCGCAGTTCAGTTCGGTACGGTCGACCTGTTTCGGGGTAAAGATGCCCAGACGATCCGCATTGTAGGTCTGGCCGGTGCTCAGGACTTTAATCTTGTCGCCTTTGCGCATGGTGCCGTTTTTCACACGCACCAGTGAGACCACGCCCAGGTAGTTATCAAACCAGGAGTCAATAATCAGTGCCTGCAGTGGCGCTTCCGGATCGCCTTCCGGCGGCGGAATATCGCGCACTAAACGTTCCAGCACGTCAGGCACGCCAACGCCGGTTTTGGCAGAACAGCGCACCGCATCGGCGGCATCAATGCCGACGATATCTTCAATCTCCTGCGCCGCGCGCTCAGGGTCGGCAGCCGGCAGGTCGATTTTGTTCAGAACCGGCACTACTTCCAGATCCATCTCAATCGCGGTGTAGCAGTTCGCCAGTGTCTGCGCTTCAACACCCTGACCGGCATCCACCACCAGCAGTGCCCCTTCACAGGCAGCCAGTGAGCGGGACACTTCATAGGAGAAGTCTACGTGGCCCGGGGTATCGATGAAATTGAGCTGGTAAGTTTCGCCGTCTTTCGCATGGTAGTCGAGTGTGACGCTCTGTGCTTTGATGGTGATGCCACGCTCACGCTCCAGATCCATAGAGTCAAGAACCTGCGCAGCCATTTCGCGGTCTGTGAGGCCACCGCAGATCTGAATAAGGCGGTCAGAGAGCGTGGATTTACCATGGTCGATATGAGCGATGATGGAGAAATTTCTTATGTGCTTCATTTATAGGGATATCTTCGCTTAAAATTCAGTTGAAAACCTGAGCACAGACACATTCAGGAAGATCGCTCTTTACCCACAATCCTGTCAGCCTCATTAATGACGACGCATATTACACTGTTAACGCCGCGCATAAAAGAATGGAACGAGGTGGAAGCGAAACAGATATCTGCGCAGGGCAGAACGGACAAAGGCCGCGGAGTGCGCGGCCTGGACGTGCATTACGCTTCGCTTTCGACACGCAGCGCATCGGGAGGTAAAGCGATGTTGAGGATCACCGGCTGAAAGGCTTCGCGATCGCCAAATTTCAGTGAAACGCCTTTGGCGATAATAAAGCCGCCAACGCCGCCCAGCAGCGCACCGCAGGCCGCCGCCAGATCGCTGCTGAACAGCGACTGAAACAGACCCGACACCAGAAAGAGGCCCAGCAGCGGCGTCATGTAGACCAGCAGCGCCGAACCGAGCAGGCTGCTCTCTCTGATGCCCAGTTCGATCCGCTGCCCCGGCTGCAGTGGCTCGCTGCTGGCGATCTGCATCACGTGAGCATTTTTCGGGCCGAGTTTATTCAGCATATGACTGCCACAGCCTTTGCGCGCCTGGCAGCTGTTGCAGGAGGTTTTTGCTTCAGTGTGCAGCGTGGCGATGCCATCCTGCCATGCCACCACGGTGGCCCATTCTCTCATCATTTCTGTGATCCCAGGTCGATGCTGTCCGCAATACGTTTAGCGGTTGAAGGCGGTATCTCGCCAATCACCGCAATCTCGTAATTATTGCGCACAACAGTCTGAACCGTACGACGCCCAGTGCGCAATGTCTGGGTAAGGCTGGTTTTATCCGCCGGCGTCACGTTGATCGCAAAACTGAACAGGCCGTCGCTGTAGAGCTTCGATTCCATATTTTTGTTCAGCGCCGGCAGCGAACGGCGATTCTGCGACACCAGTGACATCCCGGCAGGGATCCAGCCTGGCTGCCAGGTGAGCGTGACCGCATCCCCTTTCGGCACCGACAGCGACGGCGGCAGATTGGCTTTCTCCAGCCCCTGCATCAGGTTACGCACCCCCTCATCCACCGCAAAACTGATCACGCGGAACTGCTCCAGCGTTTCACCATCACGGTCAAGCAGGTCAATGCGCAGCGGCAGTTTGGTGTCGACATCCAGCCAGACCACATAGCTGTAGCGGGTCCCATCCCGTGAAACGATACGCAGTACATCACACATCTGATCGGCAATGCGCGAGCGTCCCACGGTAATAAAATCGTAGGCGCTGGCCAGCTTGCTGAAGTCAGCAAAAATCACAGACGGCAGTGCGTCAATGATGTGATTGCCGGGAAGCGAAAAGGGATCGAGGCCAGGTTCGAAGTAACTGATATCGTTGCCGCGCTGGATCACTTCCCGACGCGGCCCGTCCATCTGCAGCAGCTGAGCGAATATCCGGTTATCAATCACAGCATGACGATAGCGCAGCGATTCGATGCCGATGCGG
The DNA here is from genome assembly GCF_026104315.1 of Pantoea anthophila. NCBI lineage: Bacteria > Pseudomonadati > Pseudomonadota > Gammaproteobacteria > Enterobacterales > Erwiniaceae > Pantoea > Pantoea anthophila. Next base: position 978,529 of record NZ_CP110473.1, on the reverse strand, counting down.
GAGACGTTGATATAGGCGAATTCGTAGTTGAGGTTCTGGCTTGCCTGTTCCATCTGCTGCAATAGCGCCCCGGACGCCGAAGTTTGCGCCGGGGAGACAGATGACCACAACAGGCTGCCTGCCAGCAGGCTAACAGCATACCAATGCGGCTTCATTACTGCTGCTGCTGTCCTAAAGATTGGTTTCCGGGAACATCCACCTGTGCCTGTTTAGGGGCATCGGTTTCGAATTGCAGCTGATCAGCGTGCAGACGACGCTGCAGTTCATAATCCTGCAGCATCGCATTGACGCGACGACGTTGATCCTGAACCTGCTGATTAGAACTGTTGGTGTCAAACGCATCAGACGGCACGCCCAGGCTGACCGGCGACGCTTTACCCATCATCGGCAGCGTATTGAACACCGGCGAGTCAGAGGTCTGAGTCGCGCTGCCCTCAGGCTGATTGTAGTGCTGAACACCCACGATGACGGCCAGTGACACACAGGCTGCCACACCCACCTGCGTCAGCTGAGCTGCCCACGGACGCGCTTTTTTCCAGAACGGCATTTTTTCCCAGCGGGAAGGTTCTGGCTGAGCTTCAGGAATCAGCGTTGTGACAGAACGCAGCGGTTCTTTTTCGATAGCAGCAGCGACGCGCGCAGAGATATCGAAATGCAGGTGCTCACTCACGTCACCGCGCATGGTATCGCGGATGAGGTGATAGCTTGCCCAGCTTTTCTGCAGTTCTGCGTCCTTCGATAAGGCGGAAAACAGCTCGTTATCTAAGGTCTCACCATCCATTAAAGCGGAAAGTTTTTCTTTCTGCATGCCTATGTACCCTTCCAGTAGCCGTTATCACTGACGTTGGATAAGCGGTTGAACTTTGTTATCAATAGCCTCTCGCGCACGAAAGATACGTGATCGAACAGTGCCTACCGGGCAATCCATAATGACGGCGATCTCTTCATAGCTCAGGCCGTCCAGTTCCCTGAGGGTGATTGCCATACGCAAGTCCTCGGGTAGCGCCTCGATGGTACGAAAGACAATTTGTTTCAATTCGTCAGACAACATTAAGTTCTCAGGGTTCGAAATTTCTTTTAATGCGCCCGCACTTTCGAAATTTTCTGCGTCAATCGCATCCACATCGCTGGATGGCGGACGACGCCCCTGAGCAACCAGGTAATTTTTCGCTGTATTGACCGCAATGCGGTACAGCCAGGTATAAAAGGCGCTATCGCCACGGAATGAATCCAGTGCGCGATACGCTTTGATAAATGATTCCTGTACGACATCAGGCACATCGCCTGAAGGTACATAGCGTGAAACCAGGCTCGCCACTTTGTGCTGGTAACGAATCACCAGTAAGTTGAAAGCTTTTTGATCTCCCTTCTGAACCCGCTCGACAAGAACCTGATCCGTTAACTGCTCGCTCATCCGAGGTAATGTCTCCCCAAACTTTTCTTACGCATAAAGTAACTGCCAGCACATCTCATTGGTTCTGAGCAAGCATGCGCTTAGAGTTGTGATGTGGTGCGAAGTTCACTTCCCGACCTGATATTTGCCGCTCCGGAATTGATTACACAGGTTGTTCGTTTTCGTTCAGTGTAAGGAGCGCAAATCGCAGGCAGAGTAACCTATGACAACAGCTTTTTCATCATTAAATCCTCCGCCGATAATAAGTTTGGTATAGAAAACAGAGCTCAAATTGTACTGTTTATAACTTAATGATTATCGGTGATTTTTCTGAATTCACACCGTGAATCTGCGAACTTTTGTTTAAAATACTTCACAGCGACCGGCTCAGGGCTTATGCTCAGGGCAATCTTTGTTTAGTAAATTAAACACCATGACAAATGCGAATCCGGATTATCAGTGTGATGTATTGATTGTGGGCAGCGGTGCGGCGGGCCTCTCTTTAGCGCTTCGCCTGGCGAAACAGTATCAGGTCACGGTGCTCAGCAAAGCGCAGGTCAATGAAGGCTCTACGCTTTATGCTCAGGGCGGCATTGCGGCGGTGTTCGATGAGACCGACAGTATTGAAGCGCATATAGAAGATACGCTGATTGCCGGCGCAGGGCTGTGCGACCGGGAGGCGGTCTCGTTTATCGCCAGCAATGCGCGGCACTGCGTGCAGTGGCTGATCGACAACGGCGTTGCCTTTGATCTCGATCCGCAGGCCTCAGGCGAGATGCGCTATCACCTGACGCGCGAAGGCGGACACAGCCATCGCCGTATTCTGCACAGTGCCGATGCCACCGGTCATGCGGTTGAAACCACGCTGGTAAGCCAGGCGCTCAGCCACCCCAATATCCGCATTCTGGAACGCACCAACGCGGTCGATCTGATTCTTTCCGATAAAATCGGCCTGCCTGGCCCGCGCCGGGTGGTGGGTGCCTGGATCTGGAACCGTAACCGCGAGCAGGTGGAAACCTGTCAGGCGCGGGCGGTGGTGCTGGCGACCGGCGGCGCCGCCAAAGTGTATCAGTACACCACGAATCCTGACGTCGCCTCCGGTGACGGGATCGCGATGGCCTGGCGTGCGGGCTGCCGGGTCGCCAACCTCGAATTTAATCAGTTTCATCCTACCTGCCTGTTTCATCCCCAGGCGCAGAACTTCCTGCTGACTGAAGCCCTGCGCGGAGAAGGCGCCTGGCTGGTGCGTCCCGATGGCAGCCGTTTCATGCCCGATTTTGATGAGCGCGCCGAGCTGGCTCCGCGCGATATCGTCGCACGCGCCATCGATCATGAGATGAAGCGGCTGGGCGTGGACTGCATGTATCTGGATATCAGCCACCAGCCGGAAGAGTTTGTGCGCGCCCACTTCCCGATGATTTATGAAAAGCTGCTGACCTTTGGCTTCGACCTGACCCGGGAACCGATCCCGATCGTGCCTGCTGCCCACTATACCTGTGGCGGCGTGATGGTGGATCAGCATGGGCAGAGTGACGTCAGCGGCCTGTATGCCATCGGAGAGGTGAGCTACACCGGCCTGCATGGTGCGAACCGCATGGCCTCCAACTCGCTGCTGGAGTGCCTGGTCTATGGCTGGTCAGCCGCCGAAGCGCTGATTCAGAGCCTGCCTGGCATAGAGGCTGTGACCACCCTGCCCGCCTGGGATGAGAGCCAGGTCGATGATGCCGATGAGCGCGTCGTCATCCAGCACAACTGGCATGAGCTGCGGCTCTTCATGTGGGATTATGTCGGCATTGTGCGTACGACGCGGCGACTGGAGCGGGCTTTGCGCCGCATCACCCTGCTTCAGCAGGAGATCGATGAGTATTACCGTCACTTCCGCCTCTCCAATCATCTCCTGGAGCTGCGGAATCTGGTTCAGGTGGCGGATCTGATGGTGCGCTGTGCGCTGGAGCGAAAAGAGAGTCGCGGCCTGCACTACATTCGCGACTACCCGAACCTGCTGCCTGAGGCGCGACCGACAATTCTGACGCCGCCCGGCTACATAAAGAGATAGAACGCCCGCGTCAGGCTGCACCACTCATCCGAATAGTGGGTGTCTGCTGCGCGGATAGCGAGCCGCTCCAGCAGGGTTTCGCCAGGCTGCGGCGAGAAGCCCAGCACAACCCGGTGCGGCGGACGATGGGCATACTCCGCCACATCAAGGCGCGAACGCAGATGCCAGCCATCCGCCTCTGCCAGCGCGATAAAATCCTGGCCGATGGCGGCAGGCAGCACCACGCAGAACATCCCCTCCTCCTCAATCAGTAACGCCGCGCTGCGCAGTAACGTCTGATGGTCGAGCGAGGCTGTGGCGCGGGCGCTGTCCCGCGCTGGCGTAGAACAGGCCACGCCAGGCGCAAAGTAAGGGGGATTGCTGACGATGAGGGAGTAACGCGCGGTGGACTCCTCTGCCCAGCGGGCGATGTCGTGCTGATGCACCCGGATTCGTTCAGGCCACGGCGACTGCTGCACATTCTCCTGCGCCTGCTGCGCGGCCTCTGGCTCTAATTCAACCGCATCGACCAGCACCTGCGACGGTGTACGCTGCGCCAGCATCAGGGCAATCAGCCCGCTGCCACTGCCGATATCCAGAATGCGCCTGACCCCGGCCACCGGTGCCCAGGCCCCGAGCAGAATGGCATCGGTTCCTACTTTCATCGCACAGCGATCGTGCGCGACAAAAAATTGTTTAAAGGTAAAACCGTTCTTGTTTAACTGTGGCCGTTCACGCGGCTTATCCTGCATCATTCTTCACTACCATCGTTTTTTCCTGCCGTCCGGCAGCGCATGAGTGTAACGTGGCAACAGAGGGAATTCACGCGGCAGACACCCCCAGGCGCAGCGGAAACGGATTAACAGATGAAGATTCAGTCTGATCTGTCTATAATCAGCGCCCCAAACTGAGGTAGACCATGACAGTAACCACATTTTCCGAACTCGAACTCGACGAAAGCCTGCTACAAGCGTTGCAGGAAAAAGGCTTCACGCGTCCAACAGTGATTCAGGCTGCTGCAATTCCGCCCGCGCTGGAGGGCCGCGACGTTCTGGGTTCGGCACCTACCGGGACCGGGAAAACCGCCGCCTATCTGTTACCGGCGCTGCAGCACCTGCTTGATTTTCCGCGCAAGAAATCTGGCCCGCCACGCATCCTGATTGTGACCCCGACCCGCGAACTGGCGATGCAGGTCGCCGAACATGCGCGTGAACTGGCGAAACATACCCATCTGGATATCGCTACCATCACGGGCGGCGTGGCCTACATGAACCACGCCGAAGTGTTCAGCGAAAACCAGGATATCGTGGTCGCGACCACCGGCCGCCTGCTGCAGTATATTAAAGAAGAGAACTTCGACTGCCGCGCTGTGGAAACGCTGGTGCTGGATGAAGCGGACCGTATGCTGGATATGGGCTTCGCCCAGGATATCGAAACCATCGCGGCTGAAACGCGCTGGCGCAAACAGACCCTGCTCTTCTCCGCCACGCTGGAAGGCGACAATATCCGCGATTTCGCCGAACGTCTGCTGAACGATCCGGTTGAGCTGGAAGCGGATCCGAGCCGTCGCGAGCGCAAAAAGATCCAGCAGTGGTACTACCGCGCTGACGATCTTGAGCACAAAACCAAACTACTGATCCATCTGCTGAAGCAGCCGGAAGTGACACGCAGCATCGTGTTCGTGCGCAAGCGTGAGCGTCTGCATGAGCTGGTGAGCTGGCTGCACGAAGCGGGGATCCGCACCAGCTATCTGGAAGGCGAAATGGTGCAGGCGAAGCGTAACGAAGCAATTAAACGTCTGAGTGAAGGACGGGTGAACGTGCTGGTTGCCACCGACGTTGCGGCGCGCGGCATCGACGTTGAAGATGTCAGCCACGTCTTCAACTATGACATGACGCGCACCGCCGATACCTATCTGCACCGTATTGGCCGTACCGGTCGCGCCGGTCGTAAAGGCATCGCCATCTCGCTGGTGGAAGCGCACGATTACGTCCTGCTGGGTAAAATCACCCGCTACGTTAATGAGCCGATTAAAGCGCGCGTCATTGACGAGCTGCGTCCGGTGACCCGCGCTCCAAGTGCGAAAACCACCGGCAAACCGTCGAAAAAGGTGCTGGCTAAGCGCGCAGAGAAGAAAGCGAGCGAAACTGAAAAACCCCGCGTAAAAAAACGTCATCGTGACGCCAAAAATATCGGCAAACGCCGTAAGGCAAGCGGCAGCGCGGCCGCTAACGAGAATGCGGAATAAAACAGCGCTTAAACAAAAAAATCGCCTCTGATGAGGCGATTTTTTTTAGCTGACAGCTGTTAACAGCCTTTTCACACCATTTTACCTGCCTGATCGCATTGCTGGCGATACTCACTGACCGGCTCGCTGTACATGACTCTCTATCTTGCTGATAAGGATGATAAAATATGCTGTATGCGCTTTGCGTTTATTTTCAGCGTCCGATCACTCAGGCCACTTAAAGACTTTCGGTAAAAGTACGGGCAATCACGTCACGCTGCTGTTCAGGTGTGAGTGAGTTGAAGCGCACGGCATAGCCCGACACGCGGATGGTCAGCTGCGGGTAGTTTTCCGGGTGCTTCACCGCATCTTCCAGCGTTTCACGACGCAGCACGTTGACGTTCAGATGCTGACCGCCTTCAACACGCACCTGCGGTTTGATTTCTACCGGAACTTCACGATAAGCAAATTCGCCCAGCTCGCTGATAGCCACAACCTGGTCTTCTTCATAACCCCCGGCGGCACACAGGCAACGCGCCTGGGCTTTCTCTTCGTCCAGCAGCCAGAAGGAGTTCAGCAGGTTGGCATGGTTGGATTGAGTGATCTGGATTCCTGTGATCATCTTTGCATCTCCCGAATAATAGGTGAATAAATCAAATTTAAGGCTCCGGTATACCACCCATCCTTTCGACCAGCCTTGACCTGCATCAATCTTCACCCGGCGCTCTGTGGCCATTCAGGCTAACCCGTTGATCTGAAAATGCATTACCACTTAACTTTATTTGTATTTTTCAAATTTATTTTACCTTCAGCTGGGCGGCAGGAACGGCTAAGCTTACGGCACTAACGGAAAGGGAGTTAAACATGGCTGAAAAGCTGACCTGGCACGACGTGCTGGCTGAAGAGAAACAGAAACCCTATTTTGTCGAGACGCTGAAGCTGGTCGCCGATGAACGCGCTGCGGGGGTCACCGTCTATCCGCCGCAGAAAGATGTCTTTAATGCCTTTCGCCTGACGGAACTGGGCAACGTCAATGTCGTCATCCTCGGCCAGGACCCCTATCATGGCCCTCACCAGGCACATGGCCTGGCCTTCTCTGTGCTGCCAGGCGTTCAGGTGCCGCCATCCCTGCAAAATATCTATAAAGAGTTGCAGCAGGATATTCCGGGCTTTGAGAAACCCAGTCACGGCTTCCTGGAGAGCTGGGCGAAACAGGGTGTGATGCTGCTGAACACCGTTTTAACGGTCGAGGCGGGCAAAGCGCACTCCCATGCGCGATTCGGCTGGGAGACATTTACCGATAATGTGATTGCAGCGATCAATCAGCATCGTGAAGGGGTCATTTTTCTGCTGTGGGGATCGCATGCCCAGAAGAAAGGCAGCATCATCGATCGCCAGCGCCATCATGTATTGCAGGCGCCGCACCCTTCGCCGCTCTCTGCGCATCGCGGCTTTTTCGGCAGCCACCATTTCTCAAAAACCAACGAACTGCTCAGCGCGGCCGGAAAAAAACCGGTGGACTGGACGCCGGTTTTACCGGACTGACGCCAGAATGCACACGGCCGCGTCAGTGCGCGGCCGTGTAGCGGGATTCCGGTGCTGAATCAGCCTTTGGCTTTGGCAACGGCAACCATCGCCGGACGCAGCAGGCGACCATTCAGCGTATAACCGCGCTGCATCACCAGCATGACATGGTTAGGCTCGAACTCTTCCGACTCCATCATCGACATCGCCTGATGCACTTCCGGGTTAAACGGCACGCCGGTTTCGCCGACCACTTCAACACCGAATTTACGCACGGCACCCAGCAGACCTTTCAGAGTCAGTTCAACCCCTTCGATCATAGGCGCCAGCTGTGAATCTTCTTTGTTCGCCACTTCCAGCGCGCGCTCAAGGCTGTCGATAACCGGCAGCAGTTCGTTGGCAAATTTCTCCAGCGCAAATTTGTGCGCCTTCTCAACGTCCATTTCCGCACGACGACGAATGTTTTCGACTTCAGCCTGCGCACGCAGCTGAGCATCACGCACGCCGGTCTGCGACTGCGCTAATTCAGCTTCGAGCTGAGCGATACGCTCATCACGCGGATCCACCTCTGCCGCTGTCTCCGCTTCCTGAGGTTGCTGCTGATCCTGCTGAATTTCGTCTGAGACTTGCTCGTTTGGGGTGTTCTGTTCTTTACTACTCATGAATTTCTCCGCGTTTTGCACATTCATTTCGCTGGTTGGCTTATTATGGGGATTGAAATAGCGGTTTCAAGGGAACCTGTCACATTGCCTTGCCGTTTTGGCTTATAAGGAACACCGACCAGATGAACAAACACTTTAACTGCATTGGTATTGTGGGTCATCCACGCCATCCCACCGCGCTAACCACGCATGAGATGCTCTGGCGCTGGCTGACAGCCAAAGGTTATCAAGTGATCGTCGAGCAACAGATTGCGCAGGAGCTATCGCTTCACGATGTGCAGACCGGCACGCTGGCGGAGATTGGTCAGCAGGCCGATTTAGCGGTGGTGGTAGGCGGTGATGGCAATATGCTGGGGGCTGCACGGGTGCTGGCCCGTTACGACATCAAGGTGATTGGCATTAACCGCGGTAACCTCGGCTTTCTTACCGACCTCGACCCTGACAATGCGCAGCAGCAGCTGGATGAGGTGCTGCAGGGCAACTATTTTGTCGAGAGCCGCTTTCTGCTGGAAGCGCAGGTGTGCAAATCGGCCTGTTCGCCGCGCATCGGCACCGCCATCAACGAGGTGGTACTCCATCCCGGTAAAGTTGCGCACATGATCGAATTTGAGGTTTACATCGATGAGGTGTTCGCCTTTTCGCAGCGCTCTGACGGACTGATTATCTCCACCCCTACCGGCTCGACCGCCTACTCGCTCTCTGCAGGGGGCCCGATTCTGACACCGTCGCTGGAAGCGATCGTGCTGGTGCCGATGTTCCCGCATACGCTCTCGGCGCGGCCGCTGGTCATCAACAGCAGCAGCACCATCCGCCTGCGCTTTTCGTCCCGCCGCAGCGACCTGGAAATCAGCTGCGACAGTCAGATTGCCCTGCCGATACAGGAGGGCGAGGATGTTCTGATCCGGCGCAGCAATCATCACCTCAACCTGATTCACCCTAAAAACTACAGCTATTTCAACACGCTGAGCTCTAAACTGGGCTGGTCAAAAAAATTGTTCTGAAAAGGGGTGCAGCCTCTTTACTGGATAAAAAACCAGTTTATACTGTATGAAAAACCATATGTGTTTATTCGTACAGGTGAACCTATGCTGGCCCAACTGACCATCAGTAATTTCGCTATCGTTCGTGAGCTCGACATTGATTTCCACCGCGGCATGACAGCCATCACGGGTGAAACCGGTGCCGGTAAGTCCATCGCGATTGATGCGCTGGGATTATGTCTTGGCGGTCGTGCTGACGCCGACATGGTGCGTCAGGGAGCCAGCCGGGCTGACCTGTGTGCCCGCTTCCAGCTTAAGGCCTCCCCTTCAGCCCAGCGCTGGCTGCTGGATAATCAGCTGGATGATGGCAACGAGTGTCTGCTGCGCCGGGTGATCAGCGCCGATGGCCGTTCGCGCGGCTTTATCAACGGCACCGCGGTCCCGCTCTCTCAGCTGCGCGATCTTGGTCAGCTGCTGATTCAGATCCACGGTCAGCATGCCCATCAGCTTCTGCTTAAACCCGATCACCAGAAACATCTGCTGGATGCCTATGCCGGCCATGATGATCTGCTGCAGCGCATGCGTGCCAGCTATCAGACCTGGCATCAGAGCTGCCGCACCCTGGCGCTGCATCAGCAGCAGGCGCAGGAGCGCGAAGCGCGCCGTGAACTGTTGCAGTATCAGCTTAAAGAGCTGAACGACTTTGCCCCGCAGCCGGGTGAATATGAGCAGATCGACGAAGAGTACAAGCGTCTGGCGAACAGCGGCCAGTTGCTGTCAACCAGCCAGCAGGCGCTGCAGATGCTCTCCGACAGTGATGACACCAATCTCAACAGCCTGCTCTACAGCGCCCGTGAGCTGATTTCTGAGCTGACCTCGCTGGATGAGAAGCTGAACGGCGTGCATAACCTGCTGGAAGAGGCGGCTATCCAGCTGAGCGAAGCGAGCGATGAGCTGCGTCACTACTGTGACAGCCTCGATCTGGACCCTAATCGCCTGTACGAACTGGAAAAACGGATTTCACGCCAGATAGCCCTGGCGCGTAAGCATCACGTCACGCCAGAAGCGCTGCCTGAACTGCATCGGCAGCTGCTGGATGAAGCGGAGCTGCTGTCACAGCACGAAAGCGATCAGGAGAGCCTGCAATCGCTGGTCGGTGAACACTATCAGGCGGCTCTTAAGAGCGCCGAAGAGCTTCATCAGCAGCGCAGCCACTTTGCAGATGAGCTGCAGCATCTGATTACTCAGAGTATGCATCTGCTCTCGATGCCGCACGGCCAGTTTAAAATCGCCCTGACCTTTAACCCGGATCAGCTGACGGCTGATGGCGCAAGCCGCGTCGACTTCCAGGTCACCACTAACCCTGGTCAGCCGTTGCAGCCGCTGGGTAAAGTGGCGTCAGGCGGTGAGCTGTCACGTATCGCGCTGGCGATTCAGGTGATCACCGCGAAGAAAATGGAAACGCCGGCAATGATTTTCGATGAGGTTGATGTCGGTATCAGCGGCCCGACCGCCGCTGTCGTAGGTAAACTGCTGCGTCAGCTGGGTGAATCGACGCAGGTTATGTGTGTCACGCACCTGCCGCAGGTCGCCGGTTGCGGTCATCAGCACTTCTTTGTGAGCAAAGAGACCGACGGCGCAATGACTGAAACCCACATGCAGCCGCTGGACAAGCGGGCGCGCCTGCAGGAACTGGCACGACTGCTGGGCGGCAGCGAGGTCACCCGCAACACCCTGGCGAATGCAAAAGAACTTTTAGCCGCATAGCAGCGCACTTTTTTAACCTGACGGGGTCATATGCTTGCTCTGCAGAGGTTTCCAACAGCGAAAAGGTTTATTATCATCGGCACTTATGTCGCCAGAGTAATAAAGCCTGCCGCAGGCAGAGTTCAGATTTTGATGGCAATAAAATCGCCTGTTGAGGCGTTTGGCCCCGGAAAAGGAATGTATAGATGCGCTGTAAAACGCTGACTGCCGCGGCAGTGGTAATGTTGATGATGACCGCCGGATGTTCCACTTTAGAGCGCGTGGTCTACCGTCCTGATATCAACCAGGGCAACTATCTGGTTGCCAACGATGTGGCCAAGATCCATACCGGTATGACACAGCAGCAGGTGGCTTACACCCTCGGCACGCCGATGATGAAAGACCCGTTTGGCAGCAACGTCTGGTATTACATCTTCCGTCAGGAACCCGGTCATGAGCGCGTCAAACAGCAGACGCTGACGCTGACCTTTGATGGCAACGGTGTGCTGACCAACATCGACAATAAGCCGAATCTGTCTCAGAACAGCGATTAATCACACCCCAGAGAGTCTGAAAAACAGGCAGCAAAAAGGCGCACCGAGCGCCTTTTTTATGTCCGTTATCTGTAAAGCCAGAAAGAACTTATTTTTTGCTCACCGCAGCCCGCTCTGCACGCTGACGACGAAGCTCTTTAGGATCGGCAATCAGCGGACGATAAACCTCGATACGATCGCCCTCATTTACCTCATCATCCAGCTTCACCGGCCGACTGTAGACGCCGACCTTGTTGCTGGCGAGGTCAATTTCCCGACGCAGCTCCAGTAATCCTGATTTTACGATGGCCTGTTCTACCGTGCTGCCCTGCTCCACTTTGACATAGAGCTGATACTGCTTTTCAGGCAACGCATAGACCACCTCAACGGTGATGTCAGGCACTGTAGACCTCTTTGGCGCGCTGGGTGAAAGCCTGGACCATGCTGTTGGCAAGCTCTTTGAAGATGCGTCCAAAGGCCATCTCTACCAGCATATTGGTAAATTCAAACTCCAGGCTTAATTCGACTTTGCAGGCGTCATCGCCCAGCGAGACGAACTTCCATCCGCCGGTCAGCTTACGGAACGGGCCGTCAACCAGCTGCATATGGATGCTCTGGTTATCCGTAAGGGTGTTACGGGTGGTAAAGGTTTTGCTGATACCCGCTTTCGAGACATCCACAGATGCCGTCATCTGATTCTCTGACGCATCCAGCACGCGGCTTCCGGTGCAACCCGGCAGGAATTGCGGATAGGCATCCACATCATTTACAAGTTTGTACATCTGCCCGGCACTAAACGGGACCAGTGCCGAACGACTAATCTGAGCCATAATGGTTCCTGTTCATCAAGAAACCGCTGAATAATAGCATTTTCAGCGATCAAACAAAAATGTCCCTGGTAAAGGGTGTGCTAGAATATCCCGTTTCCTGCTGCCCCGCTGGACTGGGGATGCGATAACCGACTAAGTGATGTAAAATACGCCTCATTATGACAAAGAAAAAAGCACACAAACCCGGTTCGGCCACTGTTGCCATGAACAAACGCGCCCGCCACGAATACTTCATCGAAGAGGAGTATGAAGCGGGATTATCGTTACAGGGATGGGAAGTTAAATCACTTCGTGCCGGTAAAGCCAACATCAGCGACAGCTATATTCTGCTGCGCGATGGCGAAGCGTTCCTGTTCGGTTCAACCTTTCAACCCTTAGCGGTTGCGTCCAGCCATGTGGTCTGTGACCCGACCCGTAACCGTAAGCTCCTGCTGAAGCAACGCGAACTCGACTCCCTCTATGGGCGCGTTAACCGCGAAGGTTACACCCTCGTGGCGCTGTCGCTTTACTGGAAGAACGCCTGGTGCAAACTGAAGATTGGTGTGGCACGCGGTAAGAAAGAGCACGACAAGCGCGACGACATCAAAGACCGTGAATGGAAATTAGACAAAGCCCGTATCATGAAGAATTCAGCGCGCTAAACACTGGATTTTATGCTGTTTAATTGCTAATATTTGAAGTTCTGGGGCTGATTCTGGATTCGACGGGATTGTGAAGCCTTAGGAGCATGCCGAGGGGCGGTTTGCCTCGTAAAAAGCCGCAAAAAAATAGTCGCAAACGACGAAAACTACGCTTTAGCAGCTTAATAACCTGCTCTGAGCCCTCTCTCCCTAGCTTCCGCTCTTAAGACGGGGATCAAGAGAGGTCAAACCCAAAAGAGATCGCGTGGAGGCCCTGCCTGGGGTTGAAGCGTTAAATCCAATCAGGCTAGTCTGTCAGTGGCGTGTCTGTTCGCAGCTGACCGGCGAATGTAAAAACTGACTAAGCATGTAGTGCCGACGGTGTAGTAATTTCGGACGCGGGTTCAACTCCCGCCAGCTCCACCAAAATTCTTTCGCGGCGATACCAGAATCGTCCGTTTAAGTCCTGAAAGCCCGCACGGTGAAAGCCTTGCGGGCTTTTTTGTGTCTGTGGCCTGCTGGTGCCCTCCTCGATAGTCGCGACGATTTGCCATTCCTGATGCTGACTCTTTTAATTTTTTATGGAGTGTTATTGAGTTCTACTGCAATGATTTATTCATTTCTAACCAGTATGCTGCCATCAGCAGATGGCTTTTCCTCCATAGATTAAGCGTGATATATTATTATCAAATTTTAATGCGTATGATGCGGGCGGCATAAATGATCACTATTGAGCATGCAGTTGATTTAGCTAGACCTTGGGCAATGAAGCTATTCGAAGAAAAAATACTCCCTTTTCTATTTAATAGAGGCGCTGACTTTTATAAGAAAGAAAAGAATATTTTTAAGCTAAAAAATCAGATGTCTGACTATTTAGCAAAAACAAAAGCGCAATGCTCATTAATTAACTCGCTGGCTTTCCCAAACATTCTAAAAAAGGTTAATGATATATATGTCCCACTAACTCTATCAAAGTTAGACTCTAGAGAAACAAGTGATCATATAGTTCGTAGGGGCGATATACTTTTAGAGCAATTTAAGAACATTTTAATAATAGACAATGCCGGAATGGGTAAGTCGACGCTGATGAAGAAAATCGTTGTCGACGTCATAGACAACTCGGGTGAAATCCCCATATATATAGAATTAAGAACCCTTAACAACAGCCCAATTATAGATCAAATTAAAAACCTTATAGGGCTAGATAGCTTCAAGGATGATAGTACATTAAAAAGAATACCTTTCACCTACTTCTTTGACGGTGTTGATGAAATACCTTTCGACATTAAGAATGATCTAATAAAAAGAATAAAAACCTTTAGCGATGAAATGTCTGAATCTAAAATAATTATAACCTCAAGACCAGACCAGTCTCTACTCGAATTGCATTCTTTTAGTAGATTTAAAATTCGACCACTAAATTTAAATCAATCATATGATCTAATAAAGCTGTATGATATAAACTCATCGAAGATTGGCAATAGCTTAGTCCTTTCCAATAAACTTATTACCGAAATAAAAGCGATGAAGGAAGCAGATAATAGCGCCATCATTGAATTCTTAACAACACCCTTATATGTTTCTCTTCTTTTCTGTTCATATAAATATAAACCTGTAATCCCGAGACGCAAGGACCTTTTTTACAGCCAAGTTTTTGAAGCGCTTTTTGAGACTCATGATCTCAGTAAAGAAACAGGTTACGTTAGAAGAAAAGAGTCTGGATTAGACATAACTGACTTCAGCATAATTTTGCGCAGATTAGCTTTCTGGTGTTTAAAAAACAATGGTAGATTAGAGTTCAGTAGAGGAGAGCTTGAAAGTGTACTGACTGGCATCATCGAAAAAATCAAGGGAATCAATGTAAAACCTATAAAGTTTATAAGTGATCTTACATATTCAGTCCCCTTATTCATTAAGGAAGGTTCGCTTTATCGTTGGTCTCACAAGTCACTAATGGAATATTTTTGTGCTGAGTTTATTTGTATTGAGGTTAAAGATAAGAGAGATGAATTGCTACTGAAAATGTATGAAAGCAATAGCCCAGTCAAATTTAAAAACATAATTGAACTTTGCTCTGATATTGATTATGATTCTTTCAGAAAGTCCATACTCAAACAAAGCCTTCACGAATATTTCGAACATTCAGAAAAAATATCATCTTTTGAAGCCCTTAATGAAAGTGATAAAGAAATTTGGACGAGCATTAGTTTTTTCTCTGATTTAAGCCTACTTCTAACTCCCTATAGTCACGCAAGTTTAGGAGATTTCGATATATTTGAAAATGAAAAAACTCCTAATAGCAATTTTGAAAACAGCTTTATAGGATTTCGTGATTACGTCACTCACATCACATATCCATCCTCTCTCAAGAGCACTGTTTTCGAAATAATTAGGTTAAGGAACCCGGAATATTTCTTCAGAGAAAAAGATTATTACGATAGATTATACTTTGACGCACTTAAAGTGCCGGAAAACATGATAATCAGGACTAAAAATGGAGAGGTTGTTGCTTTTAACAATGAGATCATCCCAGATATTATAGGTATTATACTTCAGTTTAGGCATACTTTGACGACTCCTGTAATACAAAGACAAGCAGCTAGCAAGATTCTACATGATATTACTTCAGACACATCTAACGGGGTAAATGACTTACTCGAAGGGTTTGACTAAAAAATCAACCATCAGCCATATATCATATTTCATGCTTGGATTTCATGACTCAGTATAGAATTAGTTAATGTAAGATGTGTTTATGAGGGCTGAATTTTTCGCCGATGAATGCCCTCCTTCGTTCTGGAATCCTTGACACTAAGCACTCAGGTGTTAGAAGTGCAGTAGTTAAAGCATATCTAACGATACAAGTTAAGTCTTAACAGATCTTGAAAGATAGGTTGATAAATGAGATTGGTATACGCTCAGGTATACCAATCATAAAAAAACACAAATAAATAATATAATCTGATAGTTGAAGAGCATATTCAGACTCCGCCAGCACAGAGCCATCCGCCAGCGTCCGGGAAGCCCTCACAGAACAAGCCCTGCGTTTTTTTTCCTTAAACTTACCCCGCGAAAACCGAAAAGAACGAATCAAACCCTAACCTTTTAAACATCTCATAAAGCTTTATCATTTTGACAAGGCTAAAAGTAAGGGGCCTGGTATTGATAAGTTGGCGTTCCTGAGCTGAAATCCCGCCTCTGCATCATGGAGAAAACTAATGATTTATTCATCAGAGAATCGCTTCTTCATGTGAATATCCTCATATGGATTATAAAGGCATTATTAACATCGTGGAGTATTAATCAATGGTGAGCAAGTCATATCAGGTATAGAGGCCCTCAAGTTCAGCATCAGCGATATTCAGTCTAGTCATGCAGTCGTAAATTACCTTTCTGTCAGCATTGCTAAAGCACGAGTGCAAAGCAGCCTGACCCGGCAGAATACCGTGGAAGGTGGCGCAGACCAGCGGCCAGTTAACGTGGTTTTCTTCCTGCGACGCTCATTTCGCCATCATTACATCTCTAACCATATGTCGTACATTTTCAGCCTTCATCTTATTAAAAGCTCATCATTTACTGATTTTACTAATTATCGTGTTATACAGAATCAATCAGCTCATATTCTCAAAAGTGCATCTGTAAAAATGAAGGGAAGAGGCTATATGGTGTTTACACTCTGACCTTTAACAGCGTATTATTCCCTGCCAAGAGCACCACGGATGATTACACAAGGAATGTAAAATCATGGCTGCATTACATTTTCCCTGCACCATATTCAAAACGCAAAAGTTGATGGACGATTACAGCGCTAAAGACATGCGCTGCGGCGATCTGACCGAAGCACAGCTAAAGTCTCAGTACCGGCTGGATTACATTTCTGACCGGGTTGATCCCTGGACGCTTACCCGACGCTCCTCAATGGATCGTCCGCAGTCTATGTTCTGCTGTAATCTGCGTGGCCAGGGTGAAAAGATTACCCGCCAGCAGTGCGCCGCAATGCTGTTTGACGAATTCCGCTCGTTATCCCGCAAATTTTCTCTATACGGACCCTATAGCCACCTGATCGAAAAGATGATCACTCACCTGCAGAACGGCAATGGTACGCCCTTTCGTGATATCTCGCTGGACCGGGCCTTGAAAGAGCATATTCTGAATGATAAAACAAAAAATAGTACATACTTATTATTGAAAGAAGCCTTAAGTATAAATATCGACTGGGAAAATAAATATTACCCACGAGAAGAATCAGGAAAACTGAGGGACGCTGTACTTAGCGGAAGACTCCCCAAATTTAACAGGTTTCAGGATAATTATAACGGCATGGGTATCACTGTTCATGATGTCTGGGCAACGCATATAACTATAAAGTCACTACAGATTAATAATAATCGTTACCGGGCAGTGGTGCATTACAAGGTACAGGATCATTTTGGTCTCGACAGCGACGACATACTGAAAATAAAATTCAGCCAGTTTCATTTCTTCCGTATCTGGTTTGTTCTCCAACGATACAATCAGTTTCGCTTTAAGCCGTTCATTACCAACATTGAAGCCTTCATAGATATTTCCGGGAGCCAGTGTGAAATCTAAAAATAAAAAATTGCTTTGTGCATCATTACTAACTGGCTGCGCCCTGCTGGGTTACTTTATCTGGTTTTCGTTACGTCCCGTGGAAGTCATAGCCGTTCACCAAAGACGTAACTATAGTGATGTATTGGTGAGAAACTTTCCATTAACAGAACAAGGGAAAATCAATTGGTGGTTGAAAAACAAAAAAAATCTCAACGATACATATAACACCCCCAAACCGGCAAAAGATGGTTTTTTTACCGTAATATTTTGGGATCTTGGAGATGGATATAAAGAAACTGATGGATACGACCGACTATGTTTTGAAAAGATGAAGCCACCAATAAATTGCATTGATAAAAACTCACTAATGATGGTGGTATACAGTAAAAAAACGGGTTTGTATTTTCGACTGGATAGCGGTAAATATTATATAAAGGAAAACGGTGAGATTGAAAAAAGAAAATATTAACAAACTCGCATCTCTTTCCTGGAGACAGCAATAACATCATCCACCCTATATGGTTTGCGCCAGTCACGCAGGCATAGCAAAATGCCTAAGAGGCTAACCGAAGCAGCAACGTCTTACCGCTGCTTCAATTTCTTTCGGTGAGGTATTTTCCCCCACATTAGATTCACGTATAGACGCTACTCACTCCCGGGCGTACTTGTGCGCGTTTTGCCATGCCAAAAAAGTTGAATCCCTGGACGCTTACCCGACGTTCATCAATGGATCGTCCACAGTCCATGTTTTGCTGTAATGCGCGAATCCGGGGAGAAAATTACCCGCCAGCAGTGCCGCAATGTTGTTTGACGGATCGCTCGTTATCCCATAAATTTTCCCTTTACGGGCCCTATAGTCATCTGATCAAAAAGATGATCATGCAGAATGGCTATGGTACGCCCTTCCACGATATGTCGCTGAACCAGGCATCAAAAGAACATATAATCAATGATAACTCGCTGTGAAATAGTACACGTCTATTGTTGCAGAAAGCGCTTGAAGACAATATTGACTGGCAAAATAATATCTATTCATCTTTTGAAAAGCCAAAGCTGCATGAAGCCATATCGGGTGGTAAACTGCCAAAACTCGACAGATCCCAGGATAATTTTGACGACTTGGGTATCACCGTTCATGATACCTGAGCAACGCATATCACCATAAAACCACTGAATATTAATAATAATCGTCTTCGGGCAGTGGTACGTTACAAAGTTCAGGATCACTTCGGTCTGGATAGTGATGATATTCTGAATACAAAAGTCAGTCAGTTTCATTTCTTTTGTATCTGTTTCGTGTTACAGCGATACAATCAGTTTAGCTTCAAACTATTCATGACCAATGTGGAAAAAACTCTGAAAATTACTGGAATTCGCAAATGAGACTAAAAGAAAAGTTAATTATCGCTCTGCTTTTTCTGGCTGGTTGTGTGCTACTTAGCTACTGGCTATGGTTGTCTCAGCGCCCCGTGGATGTCATAGCCGCTCATCACAGAAGTAGTGGTTTCAGTGATGTTCTGGTCAATAGTTTCCCGCCAACTGATAAGGGAAAAATCAACTGGTGGTTAAAAAACAAGGAGATGTTAAATGATAAATATGGTATTCCAAAACCTGATAGAAACGGTCATTTTTACCTGACTATTTGGTTATTCGGGGATGGTTATAAAGAGTTAGGGAAATATGACAGACTTTGCTTTGATGATATGAAACCACCCGTAAACTGTATTGATAAGGAGAGAGTGTTTTCAATCAGTTTTAGCAAGAACAGAGGCACCATATTGACAGGAAGCGATAGCGAACATCGTCTTATACCAGATGGAAAAATATTAAAACCTGAAGACGAATAGACTCTCTCTCTCGCGCGTGGGGATAGTAATACCTTCCACGCCTGTATCAGCCATCCTGAAAACTGGCAAAATTTTCATGAAGCTTTTTCTACAGGAGTGAAAGTAACAACATGGGAAATGAGAAAGTAAAATTTAAAAACAAACCAGCTATCTTCATACTATCGTTGCTTTCCTGCCTTCTGCTGGCCTATGTTTTCTGGCTGTTGCTGCGTCCTGCAGAAATCGTTGCTGTCCATAAAAATGGTAATCACAGTTACGTTCTGGTAAAAAACTTCCCTTTTACAGATAAAGAGAGAATAGACTGGTGGCAGGAAAACAAACCTATGCTTAAAAACAGTCATGGCGTCCCGGCGCCTGATAATGATGGTTATTTTACTGTCGTCTTGTGGGATTTTGGCGATGGCTATAAAGAAGAAGGTAAGTATGACAGGCTATGTTTCGAAGACATGAAACCACCAGTGAACTGTATAGAAAAAGACAAAATTCTTACTGTTCGTTACGGTAGAAATATGGGACTCTCTTTTACAACCAACAATAATGTATATCGCGTGAAAAATAACGGTAAGATAGTAAAAGACAGAGCCGATTGAGTTTGACATATTTGCACAGGGGGAGTAGTAACCCTATCCATCTTCCACGCCTGTATCAGCCATCCCTGAAACACTCAGGAGGCTTTCTCTCCAGGTAGAAAGTGACAACATGAGAAATGGGAAGGTTTAGAAATGAACATGAAGCTAATTGACAAGATTTCGCTCTCTGTCGTAAAGGAAGCCCAAAGGCTCAGCGAAACCCAGTGCGAAATATGTCTTGAAGATAAAAACACGGGCATTATTGTTTTCGGAAAAGAACTCGAAGCTGCTGTCAGAGTGTCCGATAAACGGTTTTTACTCTTTACCACCGACGATATCGTTTACGAAGAAAGCCTTAATATATTTTATATAGATATTGAATCTGGAATTATTGAACGCCTTTCTCTCGGTGGTCATTATGTTACTGGCACCTTCGCGAATTTGAATGTGAATGAAAATTCTGTGAGCTTTAGCTTTATTGGAAATACGACATGGACTGTGCACGTGCTGCCAACTCCCTCTCTGAGATTACCCTTTACCGATCCTCCTGGTGTAAGCCGTCCAGTGGGATTAAGAAAATACATTGCTATCACCGCCACCCCTGCGCCAGCCAGGGCTGACGGCAGCCGGTAACCAGTCCCTGATCTACAGCTCCCCTACCCCGCGCTTATCCCTTTCCTGCGCACCAACTCAGCGCACTCATATTTTGCACTGCATCACACTTATCACTTTGCCATCCCTTTTAACCCCTGATTTTGAAGAGTTTTTGGATTGGCACACTTCCTGCAAACTTCTCCAGTCACGTCGTTCCCCAGGGATGATGATCTTAAAGATTTGGTATCAGCCGTTAACCGTCCGGATATCTGCGACGCCATAAGAGTGGCATACAGAGCGGGTGGAATCTGGCTGTATAACAGAACGTACTTCCGGAGAGAGCCATGACCTCAATTAGCGAACCAGTGGTAATAGCGAAACACAGCAAGTGGGTACAGCTTCTGCTTGGCTTAATCTGCATGGCAGCCATTTCCAGCCCGCAGTACGTCTGGACGCTGCTGACCAAACCGATGATGGCCAGACTCGGCGTCGGGCTGGCGGAACTGCAGGTTACGTTCTCAGTGCTGATTATTCTGCAGACCTTTTTCTCACCCTTTCAGGGTCGGCTGGTGGAGCGTTTTGGCCCGCGTCTGCTGATCTCGATTGGTACGGTGATGGCCGGCTTCAGCTGGGTCATCGCCGCCCGGGTCGATAGCCTGGCCGCACTTTATCTGGTTTATGGCTGCCTCGGCGGACTGGGCACGGGGATTGTTTATATCGGCGTCGTGGGGCTGGTGATGAAATGGTTTCCACAGCAGCGCGGTTTTGCCGCCGGAACCGTGGCGGCGGGCTACGGCATGGGCGCAATTTTTACCACCTTCCCCATCTCCATCTCTCTCAACAGCTACGGTCTTGAACAGACAATGACGGTTTTTGGCCTGCTCTTCGCCGCGGTGGGTCTTCTCGCCAGTCAGAACTTAAGGCTGCCCGGCACCAGCATGATGACGCCGGTCAGCACACCATCCGCACCCGTAGTGAGTCAGCGCCAGTTTAAATCCGGGGAAATGCTGCGTCAGCCGCTGTTCTGGCTGATGTTTATGATGATGACGATGATGTCGACCTCGGGTCTGATGGTGACGTCGCAGATGGCGATTTTTGCCGAAGACTTTGGCATCAGCAAGGCGGTCATTTTCGGTATGGCCGCGCTGCCTCTGGCGCTGACCATCGATCGTTTCACCAACGGATTAACGCGACCGCTGTTTGGTTTTATCTCCGACCGCTATGGGCGTGAAAACACCATGTTTATTGCCTTCGCACTGGAGGGCGTGGCGATGACGCTGTGGCTGGCGTGCCGTGAAGATCCGTTGCTGTTCGTTCTGCTCTCAGGCGTCGTCTTCTTTGGCTGGGGTGAAATCTTCTCGCTTTTTCCCTCCACACTCACCGACACCTTCGGCAGTGAAAATGCCTCAGCCAACTATGGCTGGCTCTATATCTCTCAGGGCATAGGCTCGATCTTTGGCGGCCCGCTGGCGGCGCTGATGTATCAGCACACCCATAACTGGCACCTGGTCTTTGGCTGCGCGATTACCTTCGACTTCATCACGGCCGGGCTGGCGTTATGGGTTCTCAAGCCGTGGCGGGCACGCTTTATGCGCCGGTAAGTCTGCCGCTGGCGACGCAGAATATAAAGTGTACAGCCGGGACCCGAAGTCCCGGCCAGAAAAGCAGCGCCATCCCTCACCATGCCCGGAATCGCCGTACGACTCTCACCCTCCGCCCGCTGTCAGATGGACCTGTTCCCTTCATGAAAACGTTAAAGCGTAAGCTTAAACGGTCAAACCCACATAAACGGTCACAAACAGTCATGCCTTCCCCGTAATAGCGGTATAGTCTGTTCAGCCGGTATTTTGTTTTTACCGGCCCTCAGCGCGAAAATATGTGAGAGGAATCACTTTCAACTGCAATTAATTGCATGGCTTTGCATGTTTTATTTCGACTTCATCACTTAATAAAGGGCGTCACTATTTGCCCACGTGGACTCCTGCCCAGTCCACATTTTCCCATGTTCGCTTCCAGTAATTTATCTCCATCGGAGGAAAAGTATGTTGCCGATTGAAAGACAGCAAAGAATTATTAATGAGATTAATATTAATGGCCGGGTAATTGTCTCAGAACTGGTCACGCTGTGTCAGGTTTCACAGGAAACCATTCGCCGGGATTTAAGTCAGCTGGAAAAGCGCGGCTTATTACAGCGCAGCCACGGCGGCGCTGTGCTGATAAAAAAACAAAGCACCGGCTCGCCGGGAAATAACAGAATCGCTAAAGAGAACGAATTATCCTTCCGGCAGCGAATTAATGAGCACGCCGATGAAAAAATGATCATTGCCAAGCGTGCGCTCGACTTTATCAGCCCCGGCGACTGCATCCTGCTGGATAGCAGCACCACCTGCTGGTATCTGGCGCGGCAGCTGCCGGACATTGAGTTAACGGTATTAACCAATTCGCTGCGTATCGTGCAGACGCTGGCGGCGCGCGGCAGTATCCGCACGATCTGCCTGGGTGGGGAATATTCCGATCGCGATGAAGATTTTCACGGCGTGGTGGCCGAGCAGCCACTGCGTGAATTTCAGATTAATAAAATCTTTTTTTCCTGTAGCAGTCTGGGCAACGACGGATATTTACGCGAAGGCAATGAGAATAATGCGCACCTGAAACAACAGATGCTGCTGGCCGCAGAAAGAAAACATCTTTTAATGGATGGCAGTAAATTTCTGCGCCCCTCTTTTGCCCGAATCTGTCACTACCGTGATGTCGATTTTCTTATTACCGACCAGTTAAAAGATAAAGAGCTTGAACAGGAACTGGCATGGAATGGTGTCAACGTCATCGTCTGTTCTCAGCGTTATCAATCCATGCAGCTAATTAAAAATTAATCCGGAGTCTGTATGAAAAAACATCTTATCGCCTGCTCTCTGCTTGCCCTGTTTGCCGCCTCAGGTGCGCAGGCCGCAGATAAATTACGTATGGGTATTGTGGTCAAAATAGGCGGTATTCCCTGGTTCAATGCCATGGAGACGGGCATTAAAAGTGAAGCGGCTAAACGCGGTATCGATGCGTGGATGGTGGGGCCGACCGCCGCGGACCCGGCGCTTCAGGTGCGCGCCATTGAAGATTTGATTGCGCAGAAAGTCGATATCATCGGCGTGGTGCCCAACGACCCGAAAGTGCTGGAGCCGGTGCTGAAACGGGCCCGTGACGCCGGTATCGAAGTGATTACCCATGAGTCACCCGGCCAGCAGGGGGCCAACTGGGACTTCGAACTGGTCGATGCGACCACTCACGGCATCAACCACATGAAAGCGCTGGCGAGCTGCATGCACGACGAAGGCAAATATGCCATGTACGTCGGCAGCCTGACGGTGCCTCTGCATCAGCAGTGGACCGACGCCGCGCTCACTTATCAGAAAGAACACTATCCCAGAATGCAGCTGGTCACCGACAAGTTTGGCGTCGGCGAATCGCTGGATGACTCTATCCGTACCACCAATGAGCTGATGTCCAAATATCCCGATCTGAAAGGGATCCTGGCGTTTGGTTCACAGGGGCCTATCGGCGCCGGGCGTGCGGTGATGAACCGTAAAAAAATCGACCAGGTCTGCGTCATTGGCTCTTTCAGTCCGGGCCAGGGTGCCTCGCTGGTGCAGCGTAACGCCATCAAAGGGGGCTTCATCTGGAATCCGGAGACCGCGGGCGAAGTCTTTGTCCGCATCGCCGACATGATGCAGAAGAAGGAGCCGATCACCGATGGCATGACGATTGAAGGGCTGGGCAAAGTCAAAGTGGATGAAGCCACCCACACCATTCTGGGTAACAGCACCGAAAGTCTGGATAAAGCCAACCTGCCAAAACTGGTAAAAATGGGGCTCTGATATGCAAGAGGTCACTCCACAGACACTGATTGCGCTCGGGAATCTGTCGAAAACATTTGGTGGTAACCGCGCACTCAGCGATATCTCCCTGACTCTGCGGGCAGGCGAAGTGCACTGCCTTGCGGGTACCAACGGCTGTGGCAAGAGCACTCTGATCAAAGTTATCTCCGGGGTGCACGCCCCGGACAGCGGCAGCCGCATCACGCTGGGCGACGGTCCGACGCTGCCGCGCCTCACTACCCGGCAGGCGCGCGACTTCGGTATCCAGGTGATTTATCAGGATCTCTCGCTGTTCCCCAACCTCAGCGTGGCAGAGAACATCGCCTTCGAGCATAACCTCAACGGCCTGCTGCGCTGGCACCACCGCGCACGTCTGCGGGAGAGCGCGCGCACTATCATTACCGAACTGAAGTTCGATCTCGATCTGGATGAGAAAGTCGCGGCGCTCTCTATCGCGCAGCGTCAGCAGGTGGCGATCTGCCGTGCGCTGGTCGCCGATGCGCGGCTGGTGATCATGGATGAGCCGACTGCCTCGCTGACCCGCACTGAGGTCAATCAGCTGCTGCGTACCGTGCGCTACCTGAAAGATAAGAACATCTGCGTGGTGTTTGTCAGCCACAGGCTGGATGAGGTGCTGGAGATCTCCGACCGCGTAACGGTGATCCGCGACGGACGCAAAATGGGCTGCTGGCCTGCGCGGGAGATGACGCCGCACCATCTGACAGAGCTGATGACCGGCCTGAAACTCGACTATCAGCTGAAAGCCCCGACGCGCAACAGCGATCGCGCCATTCTGGAGATCGAGTCGTTAACCCGCGCCGGTCAGTATCACGACGTCAATTTTAAACTCTATGAAGGTGAGGTGCTCGGACTGTGCGGGCTGCTCGGTTCCGGCCGTACCGAGCTGGCGCTGTCGCTGTTCGGCATGACCCGTCCCGACAGCGGCAAGATCTGGCTCGACAGCAAGCCGGTGCGCTTTCGCGGCCATGAAGATGCGATCAAAGCGGGCATCGGCTACGTCTCGGAGGATCGGCTGACGCTGGGCTTGGTGCAGCAGCAGTCGGTGGCGGACAACATGGTGCTGCCGATCCTCGACAAGCTGCAGAACCGCTTTCACCTGATCGATGAGTACCGTAAAAACAAGCTGATTCTGCAGTGGATCCAGCAGCTTGGCGTGCGCGTCGCCGATCCGAATCTCGCTATCTCCACCCTCTCCGGCGGTAACCAGCAGAAAATTGTGCTGGCGAAATGGGTGCTGACCCAGCCGCGCATTCTGATCCTCGACTCCCCCACCGTCGGCGTCGATGTGGGTGCCAAGGCCAGCATCTATCAGCTGATCCATGAGCTGGCGAAAGAGGGTCTGTCGATCATCCTCATCTCCGATGAGGTGCCGGAGGTCTGGTACAACTGCGATCGGATCCTGCACTTCCGCGATGGCACGATCCATGCCGAATATCAACCCGATAGCGTCGAACAGCAGCAGCTGGCGGAGGTGATCAATGCCTGACTTTTCCCGTTTCCGTCCGCACTCCAGTCAGGGCTGGCTCGCCTGGGTGCTGCTGGCGTTCATTCTGTTTTTCTCGCTCGCCAGCGACCAGTTTCTCACCATGCAGAATCTGCTGGATCTGGCGGAGAGCTACGCCGTTACCGGCATCTTTGCGCTGGGCCTGTTTGTGGTGCTGGTCACCGGCGGGATCGATATCTCGTTTGCGGCCGTCGCCTCGGTGGTGCAGTACCTGCTGGCGTCGCTGTTTGTACAGTTCCAGTTCGACAATGCGCTGCTCAGCATTCTGCTGGCGGTGATGTGCGGCACGCTGTTCGGGGTGGTCAATGCCCTGCTGATCACCACGCTGCGGGTGGTCTCCATCATCATCACCATCAGCATGCAGTCGCTGCTGTTCGGGTTGCTGATGTGGGTTACCGGCGGCCGCAGCCTCTACTCGCTGCCGGAGTGGTGGATCACGCTGCGCAACGTGCTGCCGTTCAGCTGGCAGGGTGAGAGCTTCCAGGTCGGGCTGCCGCTGGTCACCATGCTGCTGATCGCCGCTGTCACCGCGCTACTGCTGAACAAAACCAACCTTGGACGCCAGCTCTACGCCGTTGGCGGCGATGCAGAGTCGGCCCGCCGTATCGGTATCCGCGTCGGCCTGATTCACGTATTCGCTTACGGCTGGCTGGGCGCGATGGCGGCCATCGGCGGGCTGGTGCAGGTCTATCGCATGGGCGAGGTGGTGCCCAACGCGCTGGTTGGCGGCGAGCTGGACGTGCTGGCCGCCACGGTGCTGGGCGGTGCCAGCCTGATGGGAGGCAAAGGGACGGTGAGCGGCACGCTGATGGGGGTCTTCCTGATCGCCATTCTCAAGAACGGCCTCAACCTGGTCGGCGTCTCGAACTACTTCATGAATATCGTGGTAGGCGGCGTCATCATGATTGCGATCGCCGTGACCCACTACAAAAAACGCAAAGAAACTGACGTCAGTTTTGTGTGACCGAGGGCACTGATAATGAAATCACTGACTGCATTGCGACCCGACGGGACCAACATCGGCCTGATGCTGCTGATTGCGCTGGCGCTGGCCACCTTCACGGTGATGCTGCCGGGGCGCTTCCTGACCGACTCCACCTTTATGAGTATGGCGTTTCAGCTGCCGGAACTCGGTTTACTGACGCTGGCGATGTTTATCGCCATCCTCAGCGGCGGCCTGAACCTCGCCATTATCGCGACCGCCAACCTCACGGCGCTGTTTATCGCCTGGACGCTGATGAGCGCCCTGCCCGCCGGTGCCGGAATGGCGCTGCAGCTGCTATGGCTCTTTATCGCCATCCTTGGCGCCATGCTGATCGCGGCCGCGATCGGCGTAGTGACGGGGCTGATGGTGACGCGGATCGGCGCACATCCGATTCTGGTGACGCTGGCGACGATGATGACGCTGAACGGCATCGGGATCTGGCTGACCCACGGCGCGGCCGTCAGCGGCATGCCGCCGGTGGTGCAGGCGCTGGGAGCTGACACGCTGCTGGGTATGCCGCTGCCGCTCTGGGTGTTCCTGGTCGCCGCCGCGCTGCTGGCGCTGTTCCTCGGTAAAACCCGCGCCGGTAAATGCATCTATATGGGCGGCAGCAACATCAACGCCACCTGGTTCAGCGGGATCAACACCCATCGCATGGTGATGCTGGTCTATGTGATCTCCAGCCTGCTCTGCGTGCTGGCGGGGCTGATCATGATGGCGCGCTTCAACTCCGCCCGTATGGGCTACGGCGACGCCTATCTGCTGCTGACGGTGCTGGCCATTATTCTCGGCGGCACCGATCCCAACGGGGGCTTCGGCCGTGTGACCGGCGTGGTGCTGGCGCTGATTGCGCTGCAGGTGCTCTCCACCGGTTTCAATCTGATGAATATCAGCCAGCACGTCAGCCTGGCCATGTGGGGCGCGGTGCTGATTGTGGTTCTCGCCTTCAAACAATTCAAAACCCGATTCAACGAACACCGTGCCGTAAAGCTCAGCAGGCTGGCCGCGGTGCTTAATCCTCTGACTGAAAAGAAGGAAGTATGATGCGTACTCAAATCTCCCCGTCACTGATGTGTATGAACCTGATGGAGATCAAGCACCAGCTGCAGATCCTCGACTCGCGCGCTGACTTTCTTCATGTGGATATCATGGATGGTCACTACGTTAAGAACATCACGCTCTCTCCCTTCTTTATTGAGCAGATCCGTCCTTTTACCCGCGTGGCGATCGACGTGCATCTGATGGTGGAAGAGCCAACCGACTTTATCGAGGCGGTCGCCAGAGCGGGCGCTGACTATATCTGTCCGCACGCGGAGACCATCAATCGCGATGCGTTTCGCGTCATTAACCTGATCCGCAGCTTCGACAAAAAGGTGGGCGTGGTGCTGAATCCGGCGACGCCGGTGTCATACCTTCAGCACTATATCCATCTGCTTGATAAGATCACCGTGATGACGGTCGACCCCGGCTACGCCGGACAGCCCTTTATTCCGGAAATGGTGGAAAAGGTGCGTGAGCTGAAAGCGCTGAAGGAGCAGCATGGCTTCCACTATCTGATCGAGATCGACGGCTCCTGCAACACCCGCACCTATCACCAGCTGATCGGCGCAGGCGCGGAAGTGCTGATTGTCGGCACCTCCGGCCTGTTCAATATCCACGACGATTTAGCCACCGCGTGGGAGATGATGCGCGACAGCATTGATGAGGCCCAGGGGCTGGCGAAGGTGTCCGCATGAGATCACGCTGGCTCGGTATCGATATCGGCGGCACCGGTACCCGGCTGCAGCTGATGGAAGAGGGGGGCATCTGGAGCAGCTTTCGCAAGGTGCCCACCACCAGCTGGGCGCAGCAGCCCGATGCGCTGCAGGCCCTGGCACAGCTCATTGATGAAACGCTGGAGCAGCAGCCGGTCAGTGGCATCATGCTGGGGCTGCCCGGCATCCTCAGCCGCGACAGGAAACAGGTGATCTCGCTGCCTTTTATTCAGGCGCTGGATCATCAGCCGGTGGCGGCGCGTCTGGCGGCGCAACTCGGCGTGCCGGTCGCGATGGACAAAGATGTGAACCATCTGATGCTGTGGGATCTGCTGCAGCTGGAGCAGCTGCCGGCTAACGCCGTGGGCCTCTATCCCGGCACCGGGATGGGCAACAGCCTGTGGCTGAATGGCCACTTTTATCACGGCGAGCATGGTGGTGCAGGGGAACTGGGCCACGTGCCCGTCGCCGGAAACGACCTCCCCTGCCCGTGCGGCAATCGCGGCTGTGCGGAAACCCTGACCTCGGGCCACTGGCTGAGTCACTGGGCCGCTCTGAACGCCGCCGACACGCCTATCGCCGCGCTGTTTACCCGCCACGGGGAGCAACCGGAACTTCAGGCGTTTGTGCGACGTCTGGCGCAGCTGATTGCCACCGAGATGAATATACTCGACCCGGAATATCTGATCCTTGGCGGCGGCGTGCTGGCGATGGCTGATTTTCCGCTGGCCCTGCTGCGCAGCCAGATCCAGCAGCATCTGCGGCCACCGGTCACACGCGAAAACCTGAAGATTGTTTTCAGCCACTCAACCGACTACACGGGCTGTCGCGGTGCCTGTCTCGCCGCCGAACGCCTGTTCAGGAGCGCAGGATGAAAGGAAAAGTGTGTGTGTTCGGCTCTTTTAATCTCGATGTGGTCGCCGTGATGCGTCGCTTTCCGCTACCGGGTGAGTCGCTGACGGCGCACCACAGCATGATGGGTGCGGGCGGAAAAGGAGCAAATCAGGCCACGGCGGCGCTGCGCGCAGGTGCGCGGGTGCACTACATCGGGAAAGTGGGTAACGACGATTTCGGCCTCTTTGCACGTCGTCATCTGGAGAAAACCGGCTTTGACGCCATTACGCTGTTTACCTGTAAGGAGAAGCCCACCGGTAACGCCCTGATCTATGTTGCAGGCGATGATGCGGAAAATATGATTTCGGTTTATCCCGGCGCCAATACCACCGTGACGGCCGCAGAGGTGACGCGCTGTCAGCCGACGGTAGCCGCCGCAGATATCCTGCTGGTGCAGCTCGAAAATAACCTCAGCGCCATCCAGCGCATGATCGATAACGCCCGAGCCAGCGGCACCTTTGTGATCCTCAATCCGGCCCCCTGGCAGAAAGTCAGCGATGCGCTGCTGGCAAAGATCGATCTGCTGACGCCCAACAGCACCGAGGCGACCCAGCTCAGCGGCGTGACCGTCACCGATTTCGACAGCGCCCGCCGCGCCGCCGCGGTGCTGCATCGCAAAGGGGCGCGTCAGGTGATCATCACGCTGGGCATCGCCGGAGCGCTGCTGTCAACGCCTGCGGAGCAACAGCGCATTCCGCTCTTCCCGGCGCAGCCGCGCGATACCACCGGTGCGGGAGACGCATTCAATGGCGCGCTGGCCGCCCGGCTCGCTTCGGGCGATGACCTGCCGCAGGCGGCGCGCTTTGCTGCGGCATTTGCCTCCCTCTGTGTCGAGCGTGCTGGCGCGGCCGACTCCATGCCCTCCTATGCCGAGGCGCTGGCACGCCTGCAGGCGCACCCGGAGTGTCTTGTCGAGCCAATTGAGAGTATCACCGCCTGATGCAGGCAGCCCGATTACGCGGCAGTGTCATCTGCCGCCTCTCCCCCTTTACAGCCCCCGTCCAGACACGAAATAATAGCGCCACACGCCAGGCCCCCTGGCAGCCTCTGAACCGACGTTAATCCAGCGGACCCCATTATGACCAACGAAATCCCTCTTAAGTATTACGATGTCGCCGATGAGTATGCGACCGAGTCCGCGAAGCCGGTGGACGAAGCGGAACGCACCCCGCTGGCGCACTACTTCCAGCTGCTGATCACCCGTTTAATGAACAACGAGGAGATCAGTGAAGCGTCGCAGCAGGAGATGGCGCGTGAAGCGGGCATCGACGAGCAGCGTATTGATGATATCGCTGAATTCCTGAACCGCTGGGGCAATGAGTAACGGCGATTGACCCTCAGGCGGGCCTGCGCTTTCCGCCAGCCCGTCTGGTCCGCCTCCCCGATAGCTCCGCTGCCGAGCACGGCGCCGGACAGCCTGATATCCCCGCCTTCCCCTTTTCCGCCCCGCTTTTAACCCCGCCGCCGTCCCTGGCATGCCGGAAAATTATCGTCCAGACTGATATAGTCTGCGCAGGCATTGTGTTTTACACTGCGCGCTGTAAAAACTGAGCAGAGTAAGCAGGCAAGAAAAATGGCGATGAACGGAACAATCACAACCTGGTTCAAAGATAAAGGATTCGGCTTTATCAAAGATGAAAACGGCGATAACCGCTATTTTCATGTGATTAAGGTCGCCAATCCTGATCTGATTAAGAAAGATGCGGCGGTAACGTTTGAGCCAACCACCAACAACAAAGGCTTATCCGCCTATGCGGTGAAGGTGGCCCCGGAGAGTAAATATATCTTCATCGCGGGCGAGCGGCTGAAAATCACCTCGATCAAGTCTTACCTGGTCTACAGCGAAGAAGTGCCAGCGGATACCGGTATCGACAAAGAGAACGCGGTGCTCTCAGTAGGTCTGCTGCTGAATAACATCCGGCCTAAATCGGACGCGAAACCGGGTGAGATGCGCTCGCTGAAAAAGCTGGCGGTCACCACTTTCCAGGGCTCGACGCTGATCTTCTCCGAAGATGAGATCGACATTGAAAGCACGGTCAAAGTGCTCAAGTCCCTGAAGTAACCCCGCCGCAGGGCCGGATGCCTGTGCGCCGCCGCACCAGGATACCGGCCCGCTGCCCCTCTCTCCCTGAACCCGTCCCGTCGCTGCGCATCTGACGCCATGCTCCATAGGTTTCTCTGTTGCGCCACGGGGCCGCACGTGTCCCCTTCTGCTTCATCACGCCACCCTCTGACGGCCTGCGGAAAAAAACCGGTCAGAAACGCGGGTCAGGCAAGGATCATCCCCCTGAAGCGTTTTCCAGGGTAGAATTACAGACTTTGTTCACGCATGGCTCAGGTTTTCCATCAGCGCAAATTGATACGAAAAGCGGGTGAAATAAGGTATAAAGCCGCATGAAAATCCCAAACAGAATTCAGCCCCTGGTCGATGACGGCCTGATTGACGATGTGCTGCAGCGCCTGAAAAGCGGCAAGGAAGCAGACGTCTACACCGTGCTTTGCGGTGACAAAGTGCAGTGCGCCAAAGTCTATAAAGAGGCTACCCAGCGCAGCTTTAAGCAGGCGGTTCAGTATCAGGAAGGCCGGAAAACCCGTAACAGCCGTAACGCCCGCGCCATGCAGAAAGGCTCAAAGTTTGGCCGTAAGCAGCAGGAAGAGTCCTGGCAGACCGCCGAAGTCGACGCCCTGTTTCGCCTGGCTAACGCCGGTGTGCGCGTGCCTCAGCCCTATCTCTGCATCGACGGGGTATTGCTGATGGAGCTGGTCACCGACGCCAATGGTTCGGTCGCGCCGCGCCTCAGCGACGTAACGCTCTCCGAAGAGGAGGCGATCACCGATTTTAACACCATGATCCGCAACATCGTTCGCATGCTCTGTGCCGGTATCGTTCATGGTGACCTGTCGGAGTTCAACGTCCTGCTGGATGATCAGGGACCGGTGATCATCGACCTGCCTCAGGCGGTGGATGCGGCGGCCAACAACCATGCGGAGTCGATGTTCGCGCGTGACGTGAATAACATCACCGCCTACTACGGGCAGTTCGCCCCGCAGCTGTTAAAGACGCGCTATGCCGGCGAGATCTGGCAGCTCTATGAAGAGGGTAAGTTAACCCCGGAAACGACGCTCACCGGCCAGTTTGTGGAAGAGGAGCGTGACGTGGATATGGATTCCCTGCTGGATGAGATCATCACCGCTGAAGATGAGTATTACGAGCGTCAGCGTGCCAGCCGGGAGCGCGACCAGGAATAGGTGCCCCGCCAGTAAAAACGGCAGCGAGTCACCTCGCTGCCGCACGCTCTTCCTTTTGTCACCGTACCAGGACCGTCAGCGCAATCAGGGTGACGCCGATAATCATGACGCTGACAAAAACGCGATCCAGCCTGCTTTTTTTCATCTTCCCCTCCTCAGAACCACTGACCGAAACGACGGATGTAGAGACGTTTCATGCCCTGCGCCACCAGGCAGTAGCTGAACAGCGTCAGCACCAGCCAGGGGAAATATTGCCAGGGCAGTGGCACCAGTCCGACCATCGCGCCCAGCGGTGAGAACGGAATCAGGATGCCCAGCGCCATAATCGCCAGCGTCGTCAGCATCACCGGCAAGGTGGCGCGACTCTGGATAAACGGAATCTTCCGGGTACGCAGCATATGCACCACCAGCGTCTGCGACAGTAGTCCCTCAATAAACCAGCCGGACTGGAACAGTGACTGCACGCCCGCATGGTTCGCGCTGAAGACAAACCACATCAGCGCAAAGGTGGTGATATCAAAAATCGACGAGGTTGGCCCCATCCACAACATAAAGCGTTTGATGTTGCCGGCATCCCATTTGCGCGGCTTGTTCAGGAACTCACGGTCAACCTTGTCCCACGGCAGCGCCAGCTGGGAGACGTCATACATCAGATTCTGAATCAGCAGATGAATCGACAGCATCGGCAGAAACGGAATAAAGGCACTGGCGACCAGCAGCGAGAAAACGTTGCCGAAGTTCGAGCTGGCGGTCATGTTGAGATACTTGATGATGTTGCCAAAGGTCTCACGTCCCTTTAATACCCCCTCGTTCAGCACCTGCAGATCTTTCTCCAGCAGGATGATGTCTGACGAGGCTTTCGCCACATCCGCCGCGCTGTCTACGGAAATCCCGGTGTCGGCCGTCCGCAGCGCAGGCGCGTCGTTGATGCCATCGCCCAGAAACCCGACGGTATGGCCGTTCTGCTGCAGCAGGCGCACCAGACGTGATTTCTGCAGCGGCGTCAGCTTGGCAAACAGGGTGCAGCGTTCCGCCTCCTGCGCCAGCTGCGTGTCGTCCATCGCCTCAATCTGTTCGCCGGTCAGCATCGCCGGATCGGTCAGCCCGACATCGGCACAGACCCGCTGCGTCACCAGAGGGTTATCCCCGGTCAGCACTTTCACCGCCACGCCGCTGTCGCGCAGGGCTTTAATCGCCTTGCCGGCGCTGGCTTTCGGTGGATCGCGGAAGGTCAGCATTCCCTGGATAACCAGTTCGCGCTCATCACTTTCGCTGAGCGGCGCATGCAGCTCATCATCACGGGTCGCCACCAGCAGCACCCGATAGCCCTGCTGATGGTAGCGTTCGGTCTGCGCCAGCAGCGCCTCGCGCTGTGCCGCATCCAGTGCGACGACTTCATCGCCCTGCCGGACGGCGATGCTCACCGCCAGCATCTCTTCCACCGCCCCTTTGCAGATCAGCTGTGAGCGATGCTGCGCCAGATCTTCCACCAGCACCGAAACGCGACGGCGGGTAAAATCGAATGGCACCTCATCGATCAGCTGATACTGGCTGCGCCGGGTCTGTGAAATAACCTTGTCTCCGGCGCAGAGCACGGCGCGATCCATCAGGTTTTTTGCGCCACTCTGGCTGCCGCTGTTGAGCCAGGCCAGCAGCAGCACCTCCGCATCCTCCGCGCCCCGGGTATCCAGATGATGCGCCAGCAGAATGGTGTCCTGGGTCAGCGTGCCGGTTTTGTCGGTGCAGAGCACATCCATCGCACCGAGGTTCTGAATGGCGTTAAGCTTTTTAACGATCACTTTGCGGCGTGACATCGCAATGGCGCCTTTTGCCAGGTTGGCGCTGACAATCATCGGCAGCATTTCCGGGGTCAGCCCGACCGCCACCGCCAGCGCAAACAGCGTCGCATCCATCCAGTCGCCTTTGGTAAAGCCGTTGATCAGCAGCACCACCGGCACCATCACCAGCATAAAGCGGATCAGCAATTTACTGACGCTGTTAACGCCGCGATCAAAAGCGGTCTGCGGACGGCTGCCGGTCAGCGAGGAGGCCAGTGAGCCAAACCAGGTGTCGCCACCGGTCGCCACCACCACGGCACTGGCGGTGCCGCTGGCCACGCTGGTGCCCATCAGGCAGATGTTGGCTGACGCCAGCAGCTCCTGATCGGTTCGGTCATGGGCGTCGATACCGGCATCCAGGCTCTGTTTCTCCACCGGCAGAGACTCTCCGGTCAGCACCGCTTCGCTGATGAACAGATTGCGTGAACTCAGCAGCCGGACATCCGCGGGCACCTGATCGCCGGTGCTGAGCAGAATAATATCGCCCGGCACCAGTTCGCTCATATCCACATCCTGACGCTGTGCGGTTTCACTGCCCACCTCGCGCCGCAGCACGGTAACCTGGCTGCGCACCAGAGACTGCAGTGCCTGCGCCGCGCGGTTGGTGCGGAACTCCTGCCAGAAACGCAGCAGGCCACTCAGCGTCACCATCGTGCAGATGATGATCACTCCGGAGAGATCGGTCTCCTGACCGGCGCGCAGCGGCAGTATGTAGTCGGTAAACAGGCTGACCAGCGCCAGGACCAGCAGAACATAGATAAACGGGTTGTTAAACGCCATCAGCAGCTGCACCAGCGCCGGTGGCGCTTTCTCATGGGCCACTTCATTGCGGCCATAGGTGGCCAGGCGTTTCGCCGCTTCAGCCTGGGTCAGCCCCTGGCGATGCGTGCGCAGGTTCGCCAGAGTCATCTCAACGTGCTGCCCTGCCTGCCGGGTCACGGCAAATGTTTTTTTACTTTT
The DNA here is from genome assembly GCF_026104315.1 of Pantoea anthophila. NCBI lineage: Bacteria > Pseudomonadati > Pseudomonadota > Gammaproteobacteria > Enterobacterales > Erwiniaceae > Pantoea > Pantoea anthophila. The sequence continues at coordinate 943,323 of NZ_CP110473.1, read as the reverse complement.
TTTATCGTTGCGGTTGCCGGAGGCGAGGATGGCAGCCTGTTCCAGTTTCATGTCGCTCATTTCGACATCTCCCTGTTTTAAAGCAATGGTTGTCCTGCACGCAAAATAACGTGCATGGATAAAACCTGGCGTAGCCGGGTTATTTAATGAGGCGACCCTGAGAAATGAACACGCGTTTCTGACGGCGCAGAAAACAATGTCGCGCGCAGCGAAGCGTGACGCTGTTTAAACACAGCGTAATCCGGGTCTGATATCAGCGGTCGGGCGCAGCCTGAGCTACGCCAGACGAGGCGGAGGAAAAAGGGCTAAGATAAACAGCAGCATAACGCGCACTCCCACAGGCAACGGGAAATTATTAAGGAGCGCGATCGGGAATTAAAACGGGGGATCGCTGCTCGCCGGTTGGCAAGCAGCAGAGAAAATTCAGCTTGCCAGAATAATCGTTAATTCAGGGTGACTGTCCAACGGAATACTCCAGTAGTGAGATGCCGCTATTATAAGAAGAGCAGGATTGTGGTAAAGCCGTTTCGCGGGAAATAACCGCTTCGTTGAGGTTCTGTTTCTGCTCAGCCTGCCGCTTCGCTAACAGCGCCGTTACGCTGTTATAACCACAACCCATCGCTTATAACTTTAAGGCATATGATTAGCCCATATTCGACTATTCTTCACATCGGCCCTTTCGTAAACTCGCGTAACTTTCTAAGGCAAGGAAATTTCATGAAAACTATAATTCCATCACTGCTGGCGCTGACGCTGGCTGCCTCCTTCACAGCCCAGGCCGCCACCCCCAAAGATACGCTGGTCATCGCGCAGTCCACAGACGATGCAGACAGCTTTGACCCGGCAAAAGGCTTTGAACTGACCAGCGTTCAGGCCTTCACCAACATCTATCAGCGCCTGGTCCAGTCTGACCCGCAGAACCCGGTGGATCTGAAGCCGACGCTGGCGACCGCCTGGCAGCCTGGCAGCGACAACCGCAGTCTGACCTTTGAACTGCGCAAAGATGCGAAGTTCTCTACCGGCAACCCTGTACGCCCGGAAGATGTGATCTTCTCGCTGGGCCGCGTGGTCAAACTGAACCTGGACCCCTCTTTCATTCTGACGCAGCTCGGCTGGACCAAAGATAACGTCGATGGCTTCCTGAAAAAGGTCGATGACAACCATGTGCAGATTAGCTGGACCGCCAACGTCAGCCCGACCTACGTTCTGAGCCTGCTCTCCGCGCCGGTCTCCTCAATCGTCGATGAGAAAACCGCGATGGCGAACCAGAAAAATGGCGACTTCGGTAACGCCTGGCTGGCCACCCACTCTGCGGGCAGCGGCCCGTATCAGATCCGTAAAGTGGTCATGCATCAGGTGGTGCTGCTGAGTGCTAACCCGACCTCACCGGCGGGCGCACCCAAAATGAAAAACATCCTGATCAAAAACGTGCCGGAACCGGCCGCGCGTCGTCTGCTGCTGGAACAGGGTGATGCGGATATCGCCCGTAACCTGGGGGCTGACCAGATCGCCGCGCTGAACGGCAAAGCGGGCGTGAAGACCGAAGCGATCCCGATGGCGTCGCTCTACTATATCCAGTTCAACATCGGCGCGAACGACACGCTGAAGAACCCGGCCTTCTGGGAAGCGGCGCGCTACCTGTGGGATTACAAAGGCATCGCCAATGAGCTGCTGAAAGGCCAGTTCGACGTGCACCAGTCCTTCCTGCCCAAAGGCTTCCTGGGCGCGATCAACGACACGCCTTACAGCTACGATCCGGAAAAAGCCAAAGCGATTCTGAAGAAAGCGGGCCTGACCAATGTGACCTTTAAGCTCTCCACCAGCAACCAGCCGCCTTATCTGGATATCGCGCAGGCGCTGCAGGGCAGCTTCGCCAAAGGCGGCGTGAAAGTCGAAGTGGTGCCGGGCCTGAGCTCCGAAGTCTCCACCAACGTGAAAGCGCATAAGTATGAAGCGACGCTGAACGCCTGGGGCTCCGACTATTTTGATCCCAACACCAATGCCGCCTCCTTTGCCTACAATCCGGAAGATGGCAGCAAAACCATTGCTTACCGTTCAGACTGGCACATTCCTGAGCTGAACAAGCAGGTGATTGCGGCGACCGCCGAAAGCGATCCGAAAAAACGGGTGGCACTGTATGAAGCGATGCAGCGTGAAGTGATGAAGAACTCACCTTACGTGATTGGGATGCAGGCGAAGAACCTGATCGCCCTGCGCGACAACCTGAAAGGCTATGTCCAGGGCATCAACCCTGACATGGTGTATTACTCGCAGGTCACCAAGTAATGGCTCAGTCTGTTCCTTCAGCCGGGTTCGCCCGGCTTTTTTGGCAGCGGGGCGGGCGTCTGCTCGGCAGCGTGCTGTCGCTGCTGGTGACGCTGCTCGGCCTGCTCGCCTTTACCTTTATGCTGTCGCATCTCTCACCGATCGATCCGGTGCAGCAGATTGCGGGCGATCACGCCAGTGAAGCGACCTATGCGCAGGTGCGTCACGATCTCGGTCTTGACCAGCCGGTGCTGACACAGTTCTGGCGCTACATTGAACATCTGGCGCAGGGCGACCTCGGTGTCTCCCGCCTGACGAATCAGTCGGTGAGCAGCGACCTGATGTCCACCTTCCCGGCCACCATCGAACTGGCCACCTGTGCGATGATCTTCGCGGTTATCTTCGGTGTTACGCTGGCGCTGCTGGCGGCCTGGAAACCGGGCAGCTGGATCGACAACCTCGCCCGCTTTATCTCCCTGCTCGGCTACTCGGTGCCGGTGTTCTGGCTCGGCCTGCTGGGTCTGCTGCTCTTTTATGCGGTGCTGCACTGGTCTGCCGGACCGGGACGGCTGGATGACATCTGGGTCTATACCCTGGAGCCGAAAACCGGCTTTGTGCTGATCGACAGCTGGCTGTCGGGTGAACCGGAGATGTTCCGCAACGCGATTGCGCACCTCTGGCTGCCGGTGGTGATTCTGGGCCTGCTGGCGATGGCGGGCATTACCCGCCTGCTGCGTGCCGCGCTGCTGGAAGAGAGCAGCAAAGAGTATGTGGTGCTGGCGCGAGCCAAAGGCGCGGGTCGGGTGCGCATCCTGCTGCGTCACATCTTCCCCAACGTGCTGGGGACGCTGGTGACGGTTATCGCCCTCTCCTACGCCACGCTGCTGGAAGGCTCGGTGCTGACCGAAACCGTCTTCGCCTGGCCGGGTGTGGGCCGCTATATGACCAACGCGCTCTTCTCCGGCGACGTGCCGGCGATTCTGGGCTCAACCCTGTTAATCGGCGGCTGCTTTATTCTGATTAACACCCTGGCGGATGTTTTAACCTGGTTAACCGATCCGAGAACCCGATGACGCAACAACTCTCTGAACTCGAAACGCTGCGACCACGCCGTCGCCGTCAACGCGTTACCTCGTTAACCGTTGGGCTGACGCTGGTGGCGATCCTGATCCTGATGGCGCTGTTAGCCCCGCTGATTGCGCCGTTCGATCCCAACCTGCAGACCATGTCGAGCCGCCTGCTGCCGCCTTCGGCGCAGCACTGGTTCGGCACCGACGGCTTTGGCCGCGATCTGTTGTCGCGCGTGATTTATGGCGCGCGCCCTACCCTGCTGCTGGTGTCGCTGATTCTGGTGCTGACCATTCCGGCCGGGCTGCTGATCGGCATCACCGCCGGGTATGTGGGCGGCTGGACGGAGCGCGTGCTGATGCGCATTACCGATATCTTCCTGTCGCTGCCGAACCTGGTCATCGCGCTGGCACTGGTGGCGATTCTCGGCCCCGGCCTGATGAACGGCGCGCTGGCGCTGGCGCTGACCAGCTGGCCGCCGTTTGCCCGCCAGGCGCGCGCGGAAACCCTGGCGCTGCGCCGCAGCGACTACCTGGCCGCCGCGCGGATGCAGGGCATTACCGGCTTTCGCCTGATGTTTGGTCACATTCTGCCGCTCTGCCTGCCGACCGCCGTGGTGCGCGCCGCGCTGAGCCTCGGCGGAATTATTCTGGCCGCTGCCGGACTCGGTTTCCTGGGCATGGGCGTTCAGCCGCCGACGGCAGAATGGGGGTCGATGGTGGCAGAAGGCAGTAAAGTGATCTTCGATCAGTGGTGGGTAGCTGCCGCACCGGGCGCGGCGATTCTGTTTGCCAGCCTGGCCTTTAACCTGACAGGCGATGGCCTGCGCGACCGACTGGATACCCGTCATGCAAAATAATCTGCTCTCTGCTGAGGGGCTGACCATTCGCAGCGATGATGCGCTGCTGGTCGATAACATCACCTTTTCCGTGGGCCGCGAACGCGTGGCGCTGGTCGGTGAGTCCGGTTCCGGTAAGTCCCTGACTGCCCGCAGCCTGATGGGCTTACTCTCTCCGGCGCTGCATCTGCAGGCCAGCCAGCTGCAGGTCGCAGGCGAAAATGCGCTGACGCTGAGTGAGCGCCACTGGAGCAAGCTGCGCGGTAACCGCGTGGCGATGGTGATGCAGGACCCGAAATATGCCCTGAACCCGACGCGCACCATCGGCTGGCAGGTGGAGGAGCCGCTGATCCTGCATCGCCGCCTGAGCCGTGCCGAGCGCAAAGAGAAGGTGTGTGAGATGCTGGATGCGGTCGGCCTGCCCGACCCGCGTCGCCTGATGCAGCACTACCCGCATCAGCTCTCGGGCGGCATGGGCCAGCGCGTGATGCTGGCTATCGCCCTGATCACCGATCCCGACTTCCTGATTGCCGATGAACCCACCTCCGCGCTGGATCATGCGATGCGCGATCAGGTGCTGGCGCTGATCCGCGGTCTGGTGGAGGCACGCAACATGGGTCTGCTGCTGATCAGCCACGACCTGCAGCAGGTGTCGGAACACTGCGAACGGGTGATGGTGATGTACAAGGGCCGGCTGCTCGATACGCTGCCTGCCGCTGACCTGCCCCGCGCGACCCACCCCTACACCCGCACGCTGTGGGCCTGCCGGCCGGGCAAGGCGACCCACGGCCAGGCGTTACCGGTGCTGGACCGCGCTGCACTGGAGGCGAATCATGATTGAGCTTGCGAATTTAAGCGTCGCCCACAAGCAGGGCTACGAGCTGCGCACCGTGGTGCATGAGGTTAACCTCACGGTCAGAGCGGGTGAGTGCTTTGGCCTGGTCGGCCCGTCCGGCTGCGGCAAGTCGTCGCTGCTGTGGGTGCTGGCGGGGCTGAACCCGCACTGGCAGGGTCAGATGCAGCTTGCCGGTCATCAGGTCCAGCCCGGCAAAGCCTTCACCGGCGCGCTGCGACAGGAAGTGCAAATGGTGTTTCAGGATCCTTATGCCTCGCTGCATCCGCGGCATCGTCTGCGCCGCACGCTGGCGGAGCCGCTGAAGCTGCTGAAACGCGATAATATCAACGACCGTATCGATCAGGGTTTCCGTCACGTCGGGCTGGACCCGGCGCTGGCCGATCGCTATCCGCATCAGCTTTCGGGTGGTCAGCGTCAGCGCGTCGCCATCGTGCGCGCCCTGCTGCTGCAGCCGAAGATCCTGCTGCTGGATGAGCCGACGTCGGCGCTGGATATGTCCGTGCAGGCGGAGATCCTCAACCTGCTTCACGATCTGAAACGGCAGGATGGCCTGACCATGGTGCTGGTCAGCCACGATCCCGATGTGATCGATCACATGTGCGATCGCGCCGTGCGCATGGCGCAGGGTCGTATTATCGAAGAGATCACCGCCTGATCGCCGGCCGGACGGCACCGCTCCGCTGTCCGGCCTCTCCTGCTCCGCCTCTGCCCGCCTTATCGTCTCCCCGGCCATCACGGCTCGCGCTTCCCGCCTGCTCACGCACGGCCGTTGCGGTATACTCGCGACGACGTTTTTAACAAGGAGTCTGACGATGACGGTAAAACTGCGTCCGCTGGAGCGGGAAGATCTGCATTTTGTCCATCAGCTGGATAACAACGCCAGCGTGATGCGCTACTGGTTCGAGGAGCCCTATGAGGCGTTTGTGGAGCTGTCCGATCTCTACAACAAGCACATTCACGATCAGACCGAACGTCGCTTTGTGGTGGAGCATGACGGCCAGAAAGCGGGACTGGTGGAGCTGGTTGAGATTAACCATGTGCACCGCCGCGCCGAGTTTCAGATCATCATCGATCCGGCCCATCAGGGCAAAGGGCTGGCCACACAGGCGGCGAAACTGGCGATGGATTACGGCTTCTCGGTGCTGAATCTCTACAAGCTCTACCTGATTGTGGATCAGGAGAATGAAAAGGCGATTCACATCTACACCAAACTCGGCTTCGAAATCGAAGGCGTGCTGAAGCATGAGTTCTTTATCAACGGTGAGTATCGCAACACCATCCGCATGTGCATTTTCCAGCATCAGTATCTGGAACGCCACAAAACGCCAGGCGGAATGGTGAAGCCGACCGCGCAGTAATCAGCCGCGCGCGCCAACCGGGTTCATAAAGGGACGCGGATGTTCCGGCTTGAGGTCATACATGCCGCCGTAGAAGGGGTCGACCAGCAGCCAGCCGGGGAAACCGCCCAGCGGAATGTTGCCCAGCAGATACCAGAGGTTAGCGCGTGCTTCGATAGGCACCGTGACCGGCACGTAGCCCGGACTTTCCAGCATCAGCAGGTAGTGCTTTTTGCCGAAGTAGCGGCCGGTCGATTTGGCCAGTTCAACGGTCTGGGGCGTGAAACCCTGCGCCACCGCATAGCCGCGCTCATCCTGCACGGTAAAACGCGCGCCCTGCGGCAGAGAGTCAATGCGCACCAGTTGGGTTTCATTGCCGACAATGGTGGCGCAGCCGCTGAGCAGCAGCGCGGCGGCCAGAGCCAGAATTCGCTGTTTCATAGAGGGGGTCCACAGAGTGATCAGTGATCAGAGTGTAGTCTCCCCTCTCCGCCTCAATCGGGCTATCATCGCCCGATTCCGGCAGCTTATTGCGGTTGACAAGTGCGGGCGATGGCCGCGATGTCGCCAGGTGAGGTGCGGCAGCAGCCGCCAATCAGCCGGGCACCCGCCTGTTGCCACTCGGCCAGCTTGTCATGCAGGGTGCAGCCCGACGGCGCAGAATGCCAGGTTTTGCTGCCGGCATCATACTGCTCGCCGGAGTTGGGATAGACCACCAGCGGTTTGTCGGTCAGGGTCTGCAACTGCTGCAGGGCGGGCGTTACGCTCTCCAGCGCCACGCAGTTCACCCCCAGCGCTACTACCTGTGGCTGCTGATTCAGCCAGCTCACCACCTCTGCCAGCGGCGTGCCGTCGCTGATGTGTCCGGCGTCACGCAGCGTAAACGAGAACCAGGCGCGGGCGTCAGGGAACTCAGCCAGCAGTTTCACCAGCGCCTGCGCCTCGGCAAAGGAAGGCAGGGTTTCACAGGCCAGCAGATCGGCTCCTGCCGCCAGCAGCGCCTGCACGCGCGGGCGGTGGAACGCCATCATCACCGCTTCCGGCAGCGCATAATCCCCGCGATACTCCGACCCGTCCGCCAGGAAAGCGCCATAAGGCCCCACCGAGCCTGCCACCAGCAGCGTTTTCGCATCGGGCCGCACCGCCAGATAGTCGTGACGGGCGCGCTGTGCCAGTTCAACACTGCGGGCGATCAGCGCCAGGGACTCATCCTCACTCAGGCCACGCGTGGCAAAGCCCTGCGGGGTCGCCTGGTAGCTGGCGGTGATGGCGCAGCGGGCACCCGCCACAAAGTAGTCGTAGTGCACCTGATAGATCAGCTCAGGATCCTCCATCAGCACTTTGGCCGACCACAAGGCATCGGCAAGCTGACAGCCGCGCGCTTCCAGCTCGGTGGCCAGCGCGCCATCCAGAATCAGCAGCGGTGACTCTGTTAAAGCCTGCGCGACAGGGTTATACGACATCATTGGCCTCCTCAGGCTTCGGGGATGATTTGTGGGTCAGATGGTACGCGGCGTAGCAGAACAGTACAAACGGGATGCCACACCACAGGGCGATGCGCTGTGTCGGATCAAACGCCAGGCCGACGCACGCCAGCAGGCAGAGCAGAAAGCCGAGGACAGGCGTCAGCGGATAGAGCGGCGCGCGGTAGGCGAGATCGGCCAGCGATTTGCCCTGCTGAAGGTGACGGCGACGGAACACAAAGTGTGAGGCACAGATGCTGAGCCAGACCGCCACCACTGCAAAGCCGGAGATGGCCGACAGCGCCACAAATACCGTGTCAGGCGCGACCACACTGGAGATCAGCGCCAGCAGGCCGCCGATCATGCTGACGGTCAGCGCCAGCAGCGGCACGCCGCGCCGGTTCACCTTCGCAAAGGCGCGTGGCAGCGTGTTCTCATTAGCCAGCGACCAGAGCATACGTCCCGACGCATAGAGGCCGGAGTTGGCCGCTGACAGAATGGCCGTCAGGATCACAAAGTTGATGATGTCCGCAGCCCAGGGCACACCGATCTTTTCAAACACCAGCACAAACGGGCTTTTCACAATACCGGCCTGATCCATCGGGATCAGCGCCGCCAGCACCAGCACCGTACCGATAAAAAAGAGGATCAACCGGGCCACCGTGGTGCGAATCGCCAGCGGCAGCACCTTCTGCGGCTGCTGGGTTTCACCGGCGGCAATCCCGATCAGCTCGGTGCCGGAGAAGGCAAAGTTCACCGCCACCATGGTCATCAGGATAGGCAGCACGCCGTTGGGCAGCCAGCCGTGCGCCGTGAGGTTACTCAGACCGGGTGCAGGCGTGCCATCTTTCATCGGGATAAAGCCAAACATCGCCGCCGCGCCGAGCAGGATAAAGGCGATGATGGTGACCACCTTGATCAGCGAGAACCAGAACTCCCCTTCGGCGAAGAAGCGGGCAGAAACCACGTTCAGCAGATAGATGGCGCAGCAGAATACCAGGCACCAGACCCACACCGGCACCTGCGGGAACCAGTACTGCATACAGAAGCCCGCCGCCGTCAGGCTGGAGCCCAGCGCCACCGTCCAGGTCAGCCAGTAGAGCCAGGCCACGGTGTAGCCGGTCGCCGGACTGAGATAGCGCGCCGCATAGACGTGGAACGCGCCCGTTTCCGGCATCGCCACCGACAGTTCACCCAGACAGACCATTACCAGCCACACCACCAGCGCCCCAATCAGGTAGGCGAGCAGCGTGCCTGCGGCCCCGGTGGTGGAGATGATATAGCCGGTGTTGAAAAAGAGGCCGGTGCCGATGACACCGCCCAGCGATAACATCACCAGATGGCGGACTTTCATGGTGCGTTTAAATTGTTGCTGCGGGGAAGTTGGCTGTTCGCTCATCAATTTTATCCGTATGGACGTCTAAACATCTATAAGGGACAAATTTATACGCGTCACAGCCGGGAATTGCAACGGCAGGAGAACAGGGAGCGGGGTCATGCGCGTCAGTGCCCCGTCGCGGCGGGGCCTGATGCCTCAGCCGAAAACGCTCTGAATGTAGCGTTCCAGCGCCATGCGGGAACTGAATCCGTGCGGGATGCCGTAATGTTCCTGTGAATCACCCGCCAGGTAGAGAGGGAATTGGGTGTAGTGATCGCAGGTTTTCATTTCAGACGCCGGCTCAGCGAACGGCTGGCTCTTCTCTTTCAGGGTCGGATGAATCACTAATGCCATGCGCCCCATACGCGCTTCGCGATTCACATAGACATAGTTCTCCCCCCGGCGATAGCCATAGGCCCGTGGGGTAATCTGATCCATTTCGAAACCCGCTTTTTCCAGTACGCGCGCTACCTCATCTGGTCGTAAATACATGCTCGATCCTCTCCTCTTTCAAAAGCTTCGCAACCTTACATCAGCATGACAGAGCGGGCATTCGGAATTTTCCCTAAAGCCCCCTCCCGCGTCTCGTTTATCTCAAGGTCGTCTACACTAGTATTACGTTTTTAAATCAAAGGGAGCCAAAAAATGTTTAATCGCACTGTAAAAAACGATGACATTGATATCAATCAGGACGTTAACGAACTGGCCGATTCACTGGAAGCGCTGTTGAAATCTTACGGCAGTGATGCCAAAGACGAAGTGGACTCTGCCCGCAGTCAGGCAGAAAAACTGCTGAAGCAGACCCGTTCTAAACTGAATGGTGGCAGCAACCGTGTGACCCAGGTTGCCCGTGATGCCGGTGCACAGGTTGATACCTATGTACATGATAAGCCGTGGCACGGTGTCGGTATCGGTGCCGCTTTCGGTATCGTGGTGGGTGTCCTGCTGGCCTCACGCCGCTAAGCGCGAAAAATCTTCTGAGCCCTGCCGCGTGCGGGGCTTTTTTTTGCCCGTCATCCGGCCCGTAAAATTTACAAAAGATTTTTTCCGCGTCGCAGGGCGCACGCCTGCTGGCTTTGGTCGTGTTGCGCAAATGCAAATCATAAAACCCTATATCTGGTGGGCTTGACCACCAAAACCCCTACATCTAGTATTTAACCCATCAGTCTGACACCCGATGTCCGCCAGAGTGAAGCCCGCAAATCAGGCGGGTGGCGTTATTGCCGGGCACCCGAACCGCATACAGAGGGAAATACGAATCATGCGCATTATTATTTACACTAAAGATAACTGTGTCCAGTGCAATGCCACGAAGAGTGCGATGGACCGTCAGGGTCTGACCTATCAGCTCATCAATCTCGACAGCCAGCCCGAGGCGATCGACAACCTGAAATCCCTGGGTTATCGCCAGGTGCCGGTGGTGATGGCGGATAACGATCACTGGAGCGGCTTCCGCCCGGACAAAATCGCCTCCCTGCGCACCCTGTCCGCTGTCGGGGGATAAACGCATGTTCCCGCTGGTCTATTTTTCCAGCCAGTCGGAAAACACCCACCGGTTTGTGACGCGCCTTGGCCTGCCAGCCCGGCGCATCCCGCTTGACGCCCGTCAGACGCTGCATATCGACCAGCCCTATATTCTGGTCGTGCCCAGCTATGGCGGTGGCAGCAGTCGCGGTGCCGTACCCGGTCAGGTGATTCAGTTTCTTAATGATGAGGCCAACCGGCGGGAAATTCGTGGCGTCATCGCCGCGGGCAACCGGAACTTCGGCGCCGGTTACTGCCTGGCGGGCAGCATCATTGCAAAAAAATGTCAGGTTCCCCTGCTCTATCGTTTCGAGCTGATGGGAACCCCGGACGACATCGCGAACGTTAAAGCGGGAGTAACCCAATTTTGGCAACAACAGACACCCTCAACGGCGTGACGCTCGACTATCACGCGCTCAACGCCATGCTCAACCTCTATGACGCGGAGGGGCGCATCCAGTTCGACAAGGATCGCGAAGCGACCCGTCAGTTTCATCTGCAGCATGTGGAGCCGAACACGGTGAAGTTTGCCAGCCGCGCCGAGCGTTTACGCTATCTGGTGGCGGAGAGCTATTACGAAGCTGAGGTGCTGAACCAGTACGATTTCGACTTCCTGCTTGCGCTGCATGAGGTGGCGGAGACGTGGGGATTTGAGTTCAAAACCTTCCTGGGTGCCTGGAAGTACTACACCAGCTACACGCTGAAGACTTTCGACGGCAAACGCTATCTGGAAACCTTTGAACAGCGCGCCTGCATGGTGGCGCTGACGCTGGCTCAGGGCGATGAAACCCTGGCGCGGGCGCTGCTGGAGGAGATCCTCAGCGGCCGCTTCCAGCCTGCCACCCCCACCTTTCTCAACTGCGGCAAGCAGCAGCGCGGCGAGCTGGTCTCCTGCTTCCTGCTGCGCATTGAAGACAACATGGAGTCCATTGGCCGTGCCGTGAACTCCGCGCTGCAGCTCTCAAAGCGCGGCGGCGGCGTTGCCTTTTTACTCTCCAACCTGCGTGAGTCCGGTGCGCCCATCAAGCGTATCGAAAACCAGTCGTCGGGCGTCATCCCGGTCATGAAGATGCTGGAGGATGCCTTCTCCTACGCCAATCAGCTGGGCGCACGTCAGGGCGCGGGCGCGGTATGGCTGAACGCGCACCATCCCGATATTTTCCGCTTTCTCGACACCAAGCGCGAAAACGCCGATGAGAAGATCCGCATCAAGACCCTGTCGCTGGGCGTGGTGATCCCTGATGTCACCTTCCGGCTGGCGAAAGAGAACCAGCCGATGGCGCTGTTCTCGCCCTACGATGTTGAGCGCATTTACGGCCAGGCCTTTGGCGATATCAGCATCAGCGAGAAGTATGACGAGATGCTGGTCGACGATCGCATCCGCAAAACCTGGATTCAGCCGCGTGACTTCTTCCAGACGCTGGCCGAGATTCAGTTTGAGTCAGGCTACCCCTACATCATGTATGAGGACAGCGTGAACCGCAGCAATCCGATTGCCGGTCGCATCAATATGAGCAACCTCTGTTCAGAGATCCTGCAGGTGAACAGCGCCAGCGAGTACTTTGACGATCTCAGCTATCGCCGGGTCGGCAAAGATATCTCCTGCAATCTTGGCTCACTCAATATTGCCCACGCCATGGATTCCCGCGATCTGGCGCGCACCGTGGAGGTGGCGGTTCGCGCCCTGACTTCGGTGTCGATGATGAGTGAGATCGCGTCGGTGCCGTCGGTCGCCGAAGGAAACCGGCGGTCGCACGCCATTGGCCTGGGTCAGATGAACCTGCACGGCTATCTGGCGCGGGAAGGCATCGTTTACGGTTCGCCGGAAGCGCTCGATTTCACCAACCTCTACTTTTACTGCATCACCTATTACGCGCTGCGCACCTCTAATCAGCTGGCACAGGAGCGTCAGCAGACCTTCGACGGTTTTGCTGATTCGCAGTACGCCAGCGGCGTTTATTTCGACAAATATCTGCAGCGCGAATGGCTGCCGCGCACCGAACGGGTGGCAAAACTGTTTGCCGACGCCGGCGTGACGTTGCCGACCCGGGCAGACTGGCAGGCGCTGCGCGCTGCGGTAATGCAGCACGGGCTGTTTAATCAGAACCTGCAGGCGATCCCGCCGACCGGTTCGATCTCCTACATCAACCACGCCACCTCCAGTATCCATCCGATTGTTTCGCCGATCGAGATCCGCAAAGAGGGCAAAACCGGACGCGTCTACTATCCCGCGCCGTTCATGACCAATGAGAATCTGCATCTCTATCAGGATGCGTATCAGATTGGGCCGGAAGCGATTATTGATACCTATGCAGAGGCGACTCAGCACGTTGATCAGGGGCTGTCGCTGACGCTCTTTTTCCGCGACGACGTCACCACCCGTGACATCAACAAAGCACAGATTTACGCCTGGAAGAAAGGCATCAAAACGCTCTATTACATTCGACTGCGCCAGATGGCGCTTCAGGGCACGGAGGTTCAGGGCTGCGTCTCCTGCTCCCTGTGATAAACACTATGCAACTAAAACAGATTCAGGCCATTAACTGGAACCGTCTTCAGGATGAGAAAGATCTTGAGGTCTGGAACCGCCTCACCAGCAACTTCTGGCTGCCGGAGAAAGTGCCGCTCTCCAACGACCTGCCTGCCTGGCAGACGCTGGATAAACAGCAGCAGCAGCTGACCATCCGGGTTTTTACCGGTCTGACGCTGCTGGATACCATTCAGAACGTGATCGGTGCGCCGGGACTGATGGGCGATGCGATAACCCCGCATGAAGAGGCGGTGCTGTCGAATATCAGCTTTATGGAGGCGGTGCATGCCCGCTCCTACAGCTCCATCTTCTCAACCCTGTGTAACACACAGGATGTGGATGCCGCCTATCAGTGGAGCGAAGAGAATGCGCCGCTGCAGAACAAGGCGCGCATCATTCTGGAACACTATCAGGCCGACGATCCGCTGAAGAAGAAAATCGCCAGCGTTTTCCTGGAGTCGTTTTTGTTCTATTCCGGCTTCTGGCTGCCGATGTACTGGTCGAGTCGCGGCAAGCTGACCAACACCGCGGATCTGATCCGCCTGATTATTCGTGATGAGGCGGTGCACGGTTATTACATTGGCTACAAGTTCCAGCAGGCGCTGGCGACGGTGGACGATCAGCGCCGCGAAGCGCTGCAGCAGTTCGCATACGATCTGCTGCTGGCATTGTATGAGAATGAAGTGGCTTATACCGAAGCGCTGTATGGTGATGTCGGCTGGGTGGAGGAGGTGAAGACCTTTCTGCACTACAACGCCAACAAGGCCCTGATGAATCTCGGCTACGAGGCGCTGTTCCCGGCGGAGCTGACGGCGGTGAATCCGGCCATTCTGTCAGCGCTGTCACCCAACGCAGATGAAAACCACGACTTCTTCTCCGGTTCGGGCTCATCCTATGTGATGGGTAAGGCGGTCGAGACGGAAGATGAGGACTGGAACTTCTGATAGTCGGGCAGATCGTCGTGATCTGAAAGCGTTTCTTTATTCAGACGGCGCCAAAACTCAAAGCGATGGGAGCATACGCCTGTAGCAAAGCATAGCGGGCCAGGGATGGCCCGCGCTGAGCCTGCCATGGATGGCATCTTTTGCGTCTTTGCGAAAGGCGTATGCTTCCTGAGCCTATTCGCATAACGTCACCCGTAAATCCTCTACCGAGGTTTACACCTCTTGTTATGACTGGTCTGGCCTGCTAATAAACATGCGTGTGAAATAGTTTTTTGAGTTATTATTAACCTCATATGATTATTAGCGAACGACACGGTTTATGCCTGCGCCCCGTCAGGGTCTGACGCCCGTTTCAGTGCTCCCGCAGTCGGTAGCCACCGGCCTCTGCGTGGGCAGCAACGACGACGTTCAGCCCCTGCTCATACGATTGCTCAGCACTCTTTCCTCTCTGTCAGCCTCGCCGGAGCACCCTGTCACGTCTCAGAGGGTGAAATCGGCCTGCCGGGTCGGGTGGGAGCCGGCAGATCGCATGCTGAACCCGAAAAATTCACTGAACTCTGTCCGGAAAGCGGATTGCATCTGGTCACAAATGGTTAGGTTTGTTATGGTTAGCAGCAAACCTATTCACTTCAGTTATTTTTCCTCGCGATATTATTAAATTTGCCCCCTTTTTGATAACGCTCTGGCACTGCGGCTGCCGCCGGGCGGACGGGTTTTTGACCCAGGGCCAGGGAATGGCCTGGAACACCTTTAATGGTGCAGCGTGCGTCGGTCAGCGATCACCTGCCGAAAAGTGACTACGCTTAGCCTGTCACCATAGTTATTATACAAGTTGCAATTAGTGAGGTTTTTTTTAATGGAAAGTTCGTTTACTCCCATTGAGCAGATGCTAAACATCCGTGCCAATCGCCATAAGGATTTTCCGTTACAGGAAATTATCCTGACGCGTCTCTGTATGCATATGCAGGGTAAACTGCTGGACAATCGTAATAAGATGTTGAAAGCACAGGGGATCAACGAAACCCTGTTTATGGCGCTGATCACGCTGGATGCTCAGGAAAATCACAGCATTCAGCCTTCGGAACTCAGCTCGGCCCTCGGCTCGTCACGCACCAATGCTACGCGCATTGCTGATGAGCTGGAAAAACGCGGCTGGATTGAGCGTCGCGAAAGCGATCACGACCGCCGCTGCCTGCACCTGCATCTGACCGACAAAGGCATGGAGTTCCTGCGTCAGCTGCTGCCCCCGCAGCATCAGAGCCTGCAATATCTCTGGTCTTCTCTGTCGGTTGATGAGAAGTCGCA
Source organism: Pantoea anthophila (assembly GCF_026104315.1). NCBI lineage: Bacteria > Pseudomonadati > Pseudomonadota > Gammaproteobacteria > Enterobacterales > Erwiniaceae > Pantoea > Pantoea anthophila. Next base: position 927,815 of record NZ_CP110473.1, on the reverse strand, counting down.
GCTGGAAGGGATTACCCGCAAGCTGCTTAATCGCCTCGACAAAATGGATGAAGATCAGCTGATCGCCTCACTGTCCCGCTGATAGCAATAAGTGCGACACAATCACCTGTCGGAATCGTTATTTTAAGTTCCTTTTTTATCTGGCCAGCGCTCAGTCGCTGGCTTTTTCGACTCGGGCGCCGGCGGACAGGGATCCCTGCCCCTACCCGACTCAATGGAATACGTGGAGAAAGACATGAGTGCAACGGCAGAAGCACAGAGCCCGCAACCGTCAGTCAGCAACAAAAAGAAGAAGCGCAAAAGTGTGCTCATTGTGCTGGCGCTGATCTTTGTGCTAATTGGGATTGCCTGGGGTGTTTACTGGTTCCTGGTACTGCGCCATTTTCAGGAAACGGATGATGCCTACGTTGCCGGTAACCAGGTGCAGGTGATGGCCCAGGTCTCCGGCAGCGTCAATAAAGTCTGGTTTGAAGACACTGACTACGTCAAAAAAGGCGATGTGCTGGTTTCCCTGGATAAGACCGATGCCGAGCAGGCGTTTGAAAAAGCGCAGACGGCCCTCGCCACCAGCGTGCGTCAGACGCATCAGCTGATGATCAACGGTAAGCAGTATGAAGCCAGCATCACCCTGCAGCAGACCGCTCTGGCCCAGGCGCAGGCTGACCTGAAACGCCGGGAGCCTCTGGGTGCCGCTAATCTGATTGGCCGTGAAGAGCTGCAGCACGCCCGCGACGCCGTGGCGACCGCCAAAGCGCAGCTGGACGTCGCCGTTCAGCAATACAATGCCAATCAGGCGATGATCCTCAATACCACGCTGGAAAATCAGCCTGCGGTGCAGCAGAGCGCCGCTGAACTGCGTGACGCCTGGCTGGCCCTGCAGCGAACCGACATCCGCAGCCCGATGGACGGTTATGTCTCCCGCCGCAGCGTTCAGGTAGGTTCACAAATCTCCACCAGCACCCCGCTGCTGGCCGTTGTCCCGGCAACCAATCTGTGGGTCGACGCCAACTTTAAAGAGACACAGCTGGCTGGCGTGCGTATTGGTCAGCCCGCTACCGTGGTGGCGGATATCTATGGTGATGATGTGGTCTATCACGGCAAAGTTGCCGGTCTGGATATGGGCACCGGCAGCGCCTTCTCGCTGCTGCCCGCCCAGAATGCCACCGGTAACTGGATTAAGGTGGTTCAGCGCCTGCCGGTGCGAATCGAACTGAATCAGGACGATATCGCCAGACATCCGCTGCGTATTGGCCTCTCAACGCTGGTGAAGATCGATACCACCAGCAAAGAGGGCATTACGCTGGCGAACAGTGTCCGGCAGCAGGCCGCTTACAGCAGCAACGCCCTGGCGATTGACCTTGCGCCGGTCAATAAACTGATCACCGATATCGTCCGCGCCAACGCCGGATGATGGCGCGGAGGCTGTAATGGCACAAAAACCGCTTGAAGGGATGCCGCTGGTCCTGATGACCGTGGCGCTGTCGCTGGCCACGTTCATGCAGGTGCTGGACTCGACCATCGCCAACGTGGCTATCCCCACCATTGCCGGAAACCTGGGCGCGTCTAACTCGCAGGGAACCTGGGTGATCACCTCGTTTGGCGTAGCCAATGCGATTTCGATCCCCCTGACCGGCTGGCTGGCCAAACGCATCGGTGAAGTGAAGCTCTTTACCTGGGCGACCATTCTGTTTGCTGTCGCCTCCTGGGCGTGCGGCATGTCAGAGAGCCTCGAGATGCTGATCTTCTTCCGTATCCTGCAGGGGATCGTGGCGGGTCCGCTGATCCCGCTGTCGCAAAGTCTGTTGCTCAGTAACTATCCGCCCGCTAAACGCAGTATCGCGCTGTCGCTGTGGGCGATGACGGTGATCGTAGCGCCGATCTGCGGCCCGATTCTGGGCGGCTGGATCAGCGACAACTATCACTGGGGCTGGATCTTCTTCATCAACGTACCGATTGGTGCGGTGGTGGTGATGCTGACGCTGCAGACGCTGCGAGGCCGGGAAACCAAAACCGAAATCCGCCCCATCGATACGGTCGGTCTGGTGCTGCTGGTCGTCGGGATCGGCTGTCTGCAGGTGATGCTCGATCGCGGGAAAGAGCTCGACTGGTTCAGCTCGACGGAGATCATCGTGCTGGGGGTAGTGGCCGTGATTGCGCTCTCCGTGCTGCTGGTGTGGGAGCTGACGGACGATCATCCGATCATCGACCTGTCGCTGTTTAAGTCGCGCAATTTCACTATCGGCTGCCTGTCGATCAGTCTGGCTTACATGCTCTACTTTGGCTCGATTGTGCTGCTGCCGCAGCTGCTGCAGGAGGTCTACGGCTATACCGCAACCTGGGCCGGTCTGGCCTCTGCGCCGGTGGGGATCATCCCCGTGATCCTGTCGCCGATTATCGGTCGCTTCGCCCACAAGCTCGACATGCGACGGCTGGTCACCTTCAGTTTCATTATGTATGCGGTCTGCTTCTACTGGCGCGCCTGGACGTTTGAACCGGGTATGGACTTCGGCGCTTCCGCCTGGCCGCAGTTTATTCAGGGCTTTGCCGTGGCCTGCTTCTTTATGCCACTGACCACCATCACGCTGTCGGGCCTCCCCCCGGAGCGTCTGGCGGCCGCTTCCAGCCTGTCGAACTTCCTGCGAACCTTTGCCGGATCAGTCGGTACGTCGATTACCACCACCATGTGGACCAATCGCGAGTCAATGCATCACAGCTATCTGACGGAGTCGATTACCCCGTACAACGTCAATTCGCAGCAGATGTACAGCCAGCTGGAGGGCATGGGGATGACGCAGCAACAGGCGTCGGCCTGGATCGCGCAGCAGATCACTAACCAGGGACTGATTATTTCAGCGAATGAAATTTTCTGGGCGTCGGCGGGGGTGTTTCTGATCCTGCTGGTGCTGATCTGGTTTGCCCGTCCGCCGTTTGGCGCGGGCGGCGGTGGCGGTGGCGCGCACTGATGAGACACAGCAAAACGGGCCTTTCGGCCCGTTTTTTTATGCGTTCTGACGCCACCATTCGGCGAGCAGCACGCCGGTGGCAACCGAGACGTTAAGGCTCTCGACGTTGCCGGTGCCGCCAATCGACACGCTCATATCCCCCTGCTGAAACGCAGTGTCAGAGAGACCTTCGCGCTCCTGACCTAACACCAGCACCATTTTTTCCGGCAGCTCAGCCTGAGCCAGTGGCGTACCCTGATGGCTGGAGGTGGTGACGATGGTGTAACCCGCTTTGCGAAACGCTTCCAGACCTTCACTGAAGGTGGCACCGCTGATCGCCTGCACATGCTCGGCTCCGCCCTCTGCGGTTCGCACCGCCGCACCGGACTCCAGCAGAGAGGCGTCGTTGACCAGCAGACCTTTCACGCCAAAGTGCGCGCAGCTGCGCATGATTGCGCCGAGGTTATGCGGGTTGCTGACATCTTCCAGTGCCAGTACACAATCTTTGGCATTCGCCTGACCCAGCCACTCAGAAACCGCCATACCCATGCGCTTTTTGATCAGGAAGCAGACGCCGCCATGATGCTCAGTGCCGGAGGCTTTGGTGATCTCTGCATCTTCAACCACATGATAGGCTTTGCGGTTGGCCGCCAGCCAGCGCAGGGTTTCGCGGAAACGCGGTGTCACTTCCTGCACAAACCAGGCGCGGACAATCGCTTCCGGGCGGCTCTGGAACAGGGCCTGACAGGCGTTCTCACCATAGACGCGCGTCTCTTCGTTACGCTGACGGCGAATCTGCTCCGGATCGACGAAGCTCTTGCCGCTGATGCCGCCGTGATCCGGCTTGTCGCTTTCTGATGTCGCGGCGCGATCGGCAGAAGGCGCGCGTGACACAGTCCGCCATGGGGAGTCGCTGCTGCCGTAGCTACGATCGTCGGAGCGCTCATTGCGACGGCCTGAACCCTCACCCGAGCGGCGTGGTGCACCCCGGCCGCCTTCGTCGCGGCGCGCTGAACCGCTGCGGCCGCTGTCGTCGCTGCGACGACCCGCAGAGCGGCCGCCTTCCTGGCTACGTTCTGTGCGGGAACCCGATGAACGACGATTATCATCCTGGCGGGCGGCAGCGTAACCCCCTTTGCCTGTACGAGGATTAGATGTGCTCTTTTCATCCTCGCCACGCACGTACATCACCTTAACCTTACCGCTTTTGCCTTTAAATTCGTCGTTCATGTCTTCCTCCTGCATTGAGAGCGCGCAGATTACCTGATGTGCCGGCGCTTAGCTATCAACTATTGAACCTATAGAGCGATCCAGATTGAGGGTAAATCGCTCCCCTTTCATAATGGACAATAATTACCAGACTGACACTTTCCAACTTCAGAGGTTCCTATGAATACGGTATGCGCTTCCTGCCAGGCAACTAATCGCGTTCCCGAAGAGCGCCTTGCCGATGCGGCGAAATGCGGACGCTGTGGAAGCGAACTGTTCGACGGTGAAGTGGTCAACGCCACCGCCGCGACCTTCGACAAATATCTTCAGGACGACCTGCCCGTCGTGATTGATTTCTGGGCGCCGTGGTGTGGTCCGTGCGTCAACTTTGCGCCGGTCTTTAAAGATGTCGCCAGTGAGCGCAGCGGTAAAGTGCGCTTCATTAAAGTGAACACCGAAGCGGAACCGGCGCTGAGCGCCCGCTTCAACATTCGCAGTATCCCGACCATCATGCTGTTTAAAAACGGCGAGCGGGTCGACATGCTGAACGGGGCCATGCCCAAAGCGCCGTTTAACGAATGGCTGGATGAATCCCTTTAATCTTCCCAGGCCAGCCCGGCTGGCCTTTTCCTTTTCGCCTGCGCTTCGATTACACTGACGTTTTTCCTGCCCTGAATACTCATGTCTGATAATGCTGTTTTGCGCTTGCGCACCCAACGTCTCGCCCGCGCGACCCGTCCTTTCCTCGCGCGCGGAAACCGGGTCATTCGCTGCCAGGGCTGCCTGCTGCCCGAGGCCAGCTGTCTCTGCAGCCAGATCGTCCCGCAAGCCGCCCGCAGCCGCTTTTGTCTGGTGATGTTTGATACCGAGCCGATGAAGCCGAGCAACACCGGCCGTCTGATTGCCGATATTCTGCCCGACACCCAGGCCTTCGGCTGGTCACGCACCGAGCCCGATCCGCTGCTGCTGGCGGCTGTGCGCAACCCCGATTACCAGCCGCTGGTGGTCTTTCCGGCCAGCTATGCCGATTCGGGCCGGGAGGTGCTGACCTCGCCGCCCGCGCAGGGAAAACCGCCGCTGTTTATTATGCTGGATGGCACCTGGACCGAAGCGCGCAAAATGTTCCGCAAAAGCCCCTGGCTCGATGCCCTGCCGGTCATGTCGCTGAATGTCACTACTCCTTCGCGTTACACGCTACGCGAAGCCCATGGCGCAGGTCAGCACTGTACCGCCGAAGTCGCCGCGGCACTGCTGGAGCAGGCGGGCGATCGGCTCGCGGCAGACGCGTTATCTCACCATTTTGATCGCTTTCGTGCCGCCTACCTGGCAGGCAAACCGCATCATGCCGGGCAGGATTAACCGGCCCCGCTTCTCACCGGTTGCCTGAGGCCTGCGCGGCCGGATGCTCAGGCTGCGATCTGCCCGAAAGCACGGCCCGCAAAAAGCGTTTACAATCACGCAAATCCCGAACTCTGGAGGACGCGATGAGTCAACGTGGGCTGGAAGCGCTGTTACGACCTAAATCCATTGCGGTTATTGGTGCCTCGGTGACGCCGGGGCGCGCCGGCTACTTTATGATGCGAAACCTGCTGGCGGGCGGATTCAGCGGACCGGTGCTGCCGGTGACACCGAAATATAAGGCGGTCAGCGGTGTCCTGGCCTGGCCCACCATCGACAGCCTGCCTTTCGCGCCGGATCTGGCGGTCATCTGCACCCATTCAAAGCGCAACCTTGCGCTGCTGCAACAGCTCGGCGAAAAAGGCTGCAAGGCCTGCATCATCCTTTCGGCCCCCGCCAGCCAGTCTGCTGAACTTAAAGCGTGCGCCAGTCAGTGGCAGATACGCCTGCTGGGACCAAACAGTCTTGGCCTGCTGGCCCCCTGGCAGGGATTAAATGCCAGCTTCTCACCGGTGCCGATAGCCAAAGGCCGACTCGCCTTTATCTCCCAGTCCGCCGCCGTCTCGAATACCATTCTCGACTGGGCGCAGCAGCGTAACCTCGGGTTCTCCTGGTTTATCGCTCTGGGTGACAGCCTGGACACCGATGTCGACGACCTGCTCGACTTCCTGGCGCGCGACGGTAAAACCAGCGCCATTCTGCTCTACCTTGAACACCTCAGTGACGCACGCCGTTTCGTTTCTGCCTCGCGCAGTGCCTCCCGCAACAAGCCGATTCTGGTGATCAAGAGCGGTCGCAGCCGTGAAGCGCAGGCGCTGCTCGGCACCCACAGCGGCCTGGATGCGGCCTGGGATGCCGCCATTCAGCGTGCCGGGTTGTTACGGGTGCAGGATACCCATGAGCTCTTCTCTGCGGTGGAATCGCTGAGTCATATGCGGCCACTGCGGGGTGACCGGCTGATGATCGTCAGTAATGGTGCAGCCCCTGCTGCGCTGGCGCTGGATGAGCTCTATGCCCGCAACGGCAAACTAGCACAGCTCAGCGAACAGACCCGTCAGCAGCTGGAGGCGCTGCTGCCCGCAGGCGCGGGCCGGGGAAATCCGCTCGACTTAAAGGATGATGCAACTCCCGCGCGCTATGCTGCCTGTGTGGAGATCCTGCTCGACAGTCATGACTTTGATGCGCTGATGATTATTCATGCGCCAAGCGCGGTTGCGCCCCCTACCGAAACGGCCAGCCACCTTATCGAAACCCTTGCCCGTCACCCGCGCGGTAAGCGGGTAACCCTGCTGACTAACTGGAGCGGAGAGTTCTCTTCGCAGGCGGCACGACGCGCCTTTACCCAGGCGGGAATCCCCACCTGGCGCACGCCAGAGGGCACCGTCACCGCGTTTATGCATCAGGTTGAATACCGGCGTAACCAGAAGCAGCTGCGTGAAACCCCTGCCCTCCCCGCGACGCTGACGCAGGATAGCGCGCATGTTCACCAGTTACTTTCCCAGGCCCTGGCGCGCGGGATCACAGCGCTGGATACGCACGAAGTGCAGCCGGTTCTTCAGGCATACGGGCTGACCACGCTACCGACCTGGATTGCCAGCGACAGCGCGTCGGCCGTAACGATTGCCGACCAGATTGGCTATCCGGTCGCGCTCAAGCTGCGTTCACCCGATATCGCGCATAAGTCGGAGGTGCAAGGGGTGATGCTCTACCTGCGTAATGCCAGTGAAGTGGAGCGCGCCGCCGAAGCCATTTTCGATCGGGTCAGGCAGACGCTGCCGCAGGCGCGTATTGAAGGGCTACTGGTTCAGGGCATGGCAAGCCGTGCGGGCGCACAGGAGCTGCGGGTTGTGGTCGAACAGGATGCACTGTTTGGCCCGATCATCATGCTGGGCGAAGGCGGCGTCGAGTGGCAGGCTGACAAACAGGCCGCCGTTGCGCTGCCGCCGCTCAACATGACGCTGGCGCGCTATCTGGTGATTCAGGCGATCAAGAGCGGAAAAATCCGCAGCCGCAGCGCCCTGAATCCGCTGGATATCGCCGGATTAAGTCAGCTGCTGGTGCAGGTCTCAAACCTTGTGGTCGACTGCCCGGAAATCGATCGGCTCGATATCCATCCGCTGCTGGCGGCGGGTAGTGATTTTACCCTGCTGGACGTCACCCTGACGCTGGCCCCCTTCCACGGTGACAATGAAGCACGGCTGGCTATCCGCCCTTATCCGCAGCATCTGGAAGAGCAGGTCGAATTAAAAGATGGGCAATTCTGCCTGTTCCGTCCCATCCTGCCTGAAGATGAACCCCTGCTGCGCGACTTTATCAGCCAGGTCACGAAAGAGGATCTCTACTACCGCTACTTCAGCGAAATCAATGAGTTTACCCATGAAGACCTCGCCAACATGACGCAAATCGATTATGACCGTGAGATGGCGATAGTGGCCGTGCGTCAGCATCAGGGACAGCCTGAGATCATCGGCGTCACACGTGCTATCTCAGATGCCGATAACATCGACGCCGAGTTCTCGGTGCTGGTGCGTTCAGACCTCAAAGGGCTGAGTATGGGGCGCCGTCTGCTGGAAAAGATGATCCGCTATACGCGCCATCACGGCTTGCAACAATTAAACGGTATCACCATGCCCCACAACCGCGGCATGATTACGCTGGCACGAAAACTTAACTTTCATGTTGATATTCAACTGGATGACGGTATTGTCAGCCTGAAATTGCCTTTACAGGAGGGGATCAACTAACCTTGTAGAGAAAAGTAAAAAAGGTTCGGGTCGACGGAGTTAATGTTATTATTTATGGTTATAACCCTGATTTGATGGCAAAAGGCCATGCAATGAACAGAGAAGAAGTGCACTGTGATGTTGTCTAAATTCAAACGTAATAAACACCAACAACACCTCGCACAGTTGCCGAAACTGTCACAATCCGTTGCGGATGTGTCGACACTTTACTCGCCTGCCGAATTTCGTGAGACGCTGCTGGAAAAAATTGCCGCAGCGCAGACCCGCATCTGTATCGTTGCGCTCTATCTGGAAAATGATGATGCCGGGCGCGCCATCATGGATGCGCTCTACCGTGCGAAGCAGGCGCGTCCGGAACTGGATATTTCAATTCTGGTTGACTGGCATCGTGCACAGCGTGGACGCATTGGTTCCGCGCGAGGCGTCACTAACGCTGACTGGTATTGCGAAATGGCGACCCGCCATGCCGACATTGCGATTCCGGTGTATGGCATCCCGGTTAATACCCGCGAAGCGCTGGGTGTGCTCCATCTGAAAGGCTTCATTATTGATGACACGCTGATCTACAGCGGAGCCAGCATTAATGATGTCTATCTGCATCAGCATGATAAATATCGCTATGACCGCTACCAGATCATCCGCAATGCTCAGCTGACCGATACGATGTATGCCTGGATCGATCTCAATCTCAAACCAGCAGAAGCGGTCAACCGGCTCGACGTGGCAGAACGCCCTTCCAGTCCTGAAATCAAAAATGAAACGCGTCAGTTTCGTCAGGATCTGCGTGGCTTTAACTATCAGTTCGACGGAAATGCGGGTAACGAAGAGCTGGCGGTCACCCCGCTGGTGGGACTGGGTAAGCATAGCCTGCTGAACAAAACGATTTTCCACCTGATGCCCTGTGCTGAGCAGAAACTCATTATCTGCACCCCCTACTTCAACCTGCCTGCGCTGCTGGTTCGCAATATCATTCATCTGCTGCGTCAGGGTAAGCAGGTTGAGATCATTGTGGGGGATAAAACCGCCAATGACTTCTACATCGCCCCCGATCAGCCCTTCAAGATCATAGGTGCGCTGCCTTATCTCTATGAGATTAACCTGCGTCGCTTCCTGAGCCGCCTGCAATACTACGTCAGCAACGAACAGCTGGTCGTGCGGTTGTGGAAGGATGGCGAGAACAGCTATCACCTCAAAGGGATGTGGGTGGATGATGAGTGGCAGCTGATCACCGGTAATAATCTCAATCCGCGCGCATGGCGACTCGATCTGGAAAATGCGGTGCTGATCCACGATCCGCATCAGGAGTTAGCAGTCCAGCGTGAGAAGGAGCTGACGTTAATCCGGCAGCACACCACGGTCGTGAACCATTTCCGTGAACTCGAAAGTATTGCGGATTATCCAGCCAAGGTGCGGAAACTGATCCGCCGTCTGCGCCGGATCCGTATCGATCGCCTAATCAGCCGTATTCTTTAAAAGGTTGCCGCTCAGAGGCCGCACTATGTGAATCCTGCGGCCCCGGAGCAGGCAAAGAGGGATATGAGAGCCGATCGGATGGCTCAGATTCCGCCCGGCATGCCGCCGGTACAGCCAGCGGCATTGCCCCGTGGAATCTGAGCCAGTAATCGCGTCAGAGCCTGATTCCCTTCCCGCGCTTATGCAGTAACAGCGACACCAAAAAGGCCACCGCCCCCATTGCGGAGACATACCAGAAGAAGGTTGTCTCAATGCCCTGCTTCTTCATCAGTAAGGCCACATACTCGGCCGACCCACCGAAAATCGCATTGGCGACCGCATAGGAGAGTCCTACCCCCAGTGCACGCACCTGAGGCGGAAACATTTCGGCTTTAAGGATGCCGCTGATGGCGGTGTAGAAGCTGGTGATTAGCAGCGCCAGCATGATCAACACGAAAGCCACGCCGGGGCTCTGCACATTTTGCAGCAGCGTCAGGATCGGAACGGTACAGATGGCCGCGCCCGCGCCAAAAATCATCATTGAGGTACGACGGCCAATTTTATCTGACAGAGCACCAATAATGGGCTGAATCAGCATAAAGACCAGCAGTGCGCCGGTCATCAGGCCGCTGGCGGTCTTAGGATCCATTCCCGAGGTGTTAACCAGATACTTCTGCATATAGGTCGTGAACGTGTAGAAACTCAGAGAGCCGCCAGCGGTGAAACCCAGCACCATCAGGAAGGGACGGGTATGATTGCGCAGCAACCCGATTACGCTTCCTGCATCGCGATGTTCACGGCTGGTTTTATCTGAGGTCTCTTCCAGCGATCGGCGCAGCCAGAGCGCAACAACGGCGAGCAGCGCACCAAGGAAGAACGGAATACGCCAGCCCCAGCTCCGCAGTTCTGCATCGGTGAGCAGAAACTGCAACACCACGACGGTGAGCACTGCGGCTAACTGGCCTCCGATCAGCGTGACATACTGGAATGAGGCGTAAAAACCTTTGCGCCCTTCCAGCGCAACTTCGCTCATGTAGGTTGCGCTGGTTCCATACTCGCCCCCTACCGACAGGCCCTGAAACATACGCGCCAGCAGCAGAATGACCGGAGCCGCCACACCAATGGTGGCATAACCGGGTAAGCAGGCGATCACCAGTGAGCCAAAACACATCATGCAGACTGAAACCAGCATCGAATTTTTTCGGCCATGTCTGTCGCCGATATAGCCGAACAGCCAGCCCCCTATCGGACGCATTAAGAAGCCGGCCGCAAATACGCCCGCTGTCTGGAGTAGCTGGGTCGTGGTATCGCCCTGCGGGAAGAAAATGTGCGCAAAATAGAGTGAGAAGAATGAATAGACATAAAAGTCGAACCACTCTACCAGGTTACCCGATGACGCACCGACGATGGCCCAGATACGCTTTTTTGTATCATCCGTCTGCATTTTATTTGTTGTGGGTGTCATGCCTTACCTCTGTTCCTTGCTGATCAACAGCGTTTAAAGTATGAGTAAAGCATTTAAGTCCACGGAAGGTAAAGGCGGCCTAATCTGAGATTATTATTGTGAGCCGCATCGCTAATTATCGAAAAATCAGCGGTTTGCTGGCGATAAAGGCAGGGAAAATGGTGGGTCAGAAAGTGAAGGAATGCAGAGGATCAGTACCGCATTTCAGTTTAAAACAGAAAAATTCAGACGTAAAAAAGCCCCGCACGTCGGTGCGGGGCTTCTTCACTTGTATAATGCCTGGCAGTTCCCTACTCTCGCATGGGGAGGCCCCACACTACCATCGGCGCTACGGCGTTTCACTTCTGAGTTCGGCATGGGGTCAGGTGGGACCACCGCGCTAAAGCCGCCAGGCAAATCTTGGTGCACGAAACGAAAAAATCTTCGCTTCTGCTTATTCTTTATCCGTCACAAACTGAAAATCGTGTCTCTCAAAAAACGCCTCTGGCGTTGTAAGGTTAAGCCTCACGGGTCATTAGTACCGGTTAGCTCAACGCATCGCTGCGCTTACACACCCGGCCTATCAACGTCGTCGTCTTCAACGTCCCTTCAGGACCCTCAAGGGGTCAGGGAGAACTCATCTCGGGGCAAGTTTCGTGCTTAGATGCTTTCAGCACTTATCTTTTCCGCACTTAGCTACCGGGCAGTGCCATTGGCATGACAACCCGAACACCAGTGGTGCGTTCACTCCGGTCCTCTCGTACTAGGAGCAACCCCCCTCAATTCTCCAGCGCCCACGGCAGATAGGGACCGAACTGTCTCACGACGTTCTAAACCCAGCTCGCGTACCACTTTAAACGGCGAACAGCCGTACCCTTGGGACCTACTTCAGCCCCAGGATGTGATGAGCCGACATCGAGGTGCCAAACACCGCCGTCGATATGAACTCTTGGGCGGTATCAGCCTGTTATCCCCGGAGTACCTTTTATCCGTTGAGCGATGGCCCTTCCATTCAGAACCACCGGATCACTATGACCTGCTTTCGCACCTGCTCGAGCCGTCACTCTCGCAGTCAAGCCAGCTTATGCCATTGCACTAACCTCACGATGTCCGACCGTGATTAGCTGACCTTCGTGCTCCTCCGTTACTCTTTGGGAGGAGACCGCCCCAGTCAAACTACCCACCAGACACTGTCCGCACCCCGGATCACGGGGCCACGTTAGAACATCAAACATTAAAGGGTGGTATTTCAAGGATGGCTCCACGCAGACTGGCGTCCGCGCTTCAAAGCCTCCCACCTATCCTACACATCAAGGCTCAATGTTCAGTGTCAAGCTGTAGTAAAGGTTCACGGGGTCTTTCCGTCTTGCCGCGGGTACACTGCATCTTCACAGCGAGTTCAATTTCACTGAGTCTCGGGTGGAGACAGCCTGGCCATCATTACGCCATTCGTGCAGGTCGGAACTTACCCGACAAGGAATTTCGCTACCTTAGGACCGTTATAGTTACGGCCGCCGTTTACCGGGGCTTCGATCAAGAGCTTCTCCTTACGGATAACCCCATCAATTAACCTTCCGGCACCGGGCAGGCGTCACACCGTATACGTCCACTTTCGTGTTTGCACAGTGCTGTGTTTTTAATAAACAGTTGCAGCCAGCTGGTATCTTCGACTGGCTTCAGCTCCGGGAGCAAGTCCCTTCACCTACGCGCCAGCGTGCCTTCTCCCGAAGTTACGGCACCATTTTGCCTAGTTCCTTCACCCGAGTTCTCTCAAGCGCCTTGGTATTCTCTACCTGACCACCTGTGTCGGTTTGGGGTACGATTCTGTGTTACCTGATGCTTAGAGGCTTTTCCTGGAAGCAGGGCATTTATCACTTCAGCACCGTAGTGCCTCGTCGTCACGCCTCAGCGTTAAAAGAGTCCGGATTTACCTGGACCCTCCGCCTACACGCTTAAACCGGGACAACCGTCGCCCGGCTGATATAGCCTTCTCCGTCCCCCCTTCGCAGTAACACCGAGTACAGGAATATTAACCTGTTTCCCATCGACTACGCCTTTCGGCCTCGCCTTAGGGGTCGACTCACCCTGCTCCGATTAACGTTGAACAGGAACCCTTGGTCTTCCGGCGAGCGGGCTTTTCACCCGCTTTATCGTTACTTATGTCAGCATTCGCACTTCTGATACCTCCAGCATGCCTCACAGCACACCTTCGACGGCTTACAGAACGCTCCCCTACCCAACAACACATAGTGTCGCTGCCGCAGCTTCGGTGCATGGTTTAGCCCCGTTACATCTTCCGCGCAGGCCGACTCGACCAGTGAGCTATTACGCTTTCTTTAAATGATGGCTGCTTCTAAGCCAACATCCTGGCTGTCTGTGCCTTCCCACATCGTTTCCCACTTAACCATGACTTTGGGACCTTAGCTGGCGGTCTGGGTTGTTTCCCTCTTCACGACGGACGTTAGCACCCGCCGTGTGTCTCCCGTGATAACATTCTCCGGTATTCGCAGTTTGCATCGGGTTGGTAAGCCGGGATGGCCCCCTAGCCGAAACAGTGCTCTACCCCCGGAGATGAGTTCACGAGGCGCTACCTAAATAGCTTTCGGGGAGAACCAGCTATCTCCCGGTTTGATTGGCCTTTCACCCCCAGCCACAGGTCATCCGCTAATTTTTCAACATTAGTCGGTTCGGTCCTCCAGTTAGTGTTACCCAACCTTCAACCTGCCCATGGCTAGATCACCGGGTTTCGGGTCTATACCCTGCAACTTAACGCCCAGTTAAGACTCGGTTTCCCTGCGGCTCCCCTATACGGTTAACCTTGCTACAGAATATAAGTCGCTGACCCATTATACAAAGGTACGCAGTCACACCACAAGGGTGCTCCCACTGCTTGTACGTACACGGTTTCAGGTTCTGTTTCACTCCCCTCGCCGGGGTTCTTTTCGCCTTTCCCTCACGGTACTGGTTCACTATCGGTCAGTCAGGAGTATTTAGCCTTGGAGGATGGTCCCCCCATATTCAGACAGGATACCACGTGTCCCGCCTTACTCATCGAGCTCACAGCGCGTGTGCTTTTGTGTACGGGAGTATCACCCTGTACCCTGCGACTTTCCAGACGCTTCCACTAACACACATGCTGATTCAGGCTCTGGGCTGCTCCCCGTTCGCTCGCCGCTACTGGGGGAATCTCGGTTGATTTCTTTTCCTCGGGGTACTTAGATGTTTCAGTTCCCCCGGTTCGCCTTGCAGCACTATGTATTCATGCTGCAATGATGCACTGAGTGCACCGGGTTTCCCCATTCGGACATCGACGGCTGTAGCGGTTCATATCACCTTACCGTCGCTTTACGCAGATTAGCACGTCCTTCATCGCCTCTGACTGCCAGGGCATCCACCGTGTACGCTTAGTCGCTTAACCTCACAACCCACAGGCGTTTTCACGCTGCAGACTGTAAGCATTTGAGAGACTCGAACATGTCGCCATTTCATTCTTATTACGGAGAATGAACGCGTCATGTCGTTTCAATTTTCAGCTTGTTCCGGATTGTTAAAGAGCAAATATCTCAGACGCGTCTCCCTGCTCGCGCAGCGGAAACGGTTTTGAGATACTGTATGGAGACACCTTTCACCTGTCACCAAGCAGGTGGCGTCCCCTAGGGGATTCGAACCCCTGTTGCCGCCGTGAAAGGGCGGAGTCCTAACCGCTAGACGAAGGGGACACGATAGTGTCACGACTTCGCAGCCGTCCTGCTCATTACTTTTTATCAGACAATCTGTGTGAGCACTGCGCGGGAAGGTATCTTCAGGTAAGGAGGTGATCCAACCGCAGGTTCCCCTACGGTTACCTTGTTACGACTTCACCCCAGTCATGAATCACAAAGTGGTAAGCGCCCTCCCGAAGGTTAAGCTACCTACTTCTTTTGCAACCCACTCCCATGGTGTGACGGGCGGTGTGTACAAGGCCCGGGAACGTATTCACCGTGGCATTCTGATCCACGATTACTAGCGATTCCGACTTCACGGAGTCGAGTTGCAGACTCCGATCCGGACTACGACGCACTTTGTGAGGTCCGCTTGCTCTCGCGAGGTCGCTTCTCTTTGTATGCGCCATTGTAGCACGTGTGTAGCCCTACTCGTAAGGGCCATGATGACTTGACGTCATCCCCACCTTCCTCCGGTTTATCACCGGCAGTCTCCTTTGAGTTCCCGACCGAATCGCTGGCAACAAAGGATAAGGGTTGCGCTCGTTGCGGGACTTAACCCAACATTTCACAACACGAGCTGACGACAGCCATGCAGCACCTGTCTCAGAGTTCCCGAAGGCACCAAAGCATCTCTGCTAAGTTCTCTGGATGTCAAGAGTAGGTAAGGTTCTTCGCGTTGCATCGAATTAAACCACATGCTCCACCGCTTGTGCGGGCCCCCGTCAATTCATTTGAGTTTTAACCTTGCGGCCGTACTCCCCAGGCGGTCGACTTAACGCGTTAGCTCCGGAAGCCACTCCTCAAGGGAACAACCTCCAAGTCGACATCGTTTACGGCGTGGACTACCAGGGTATCTAATCCTGTTTGCTCCCCACGCTTTCGCACCTGAGCGTCAGTCTTCGTCCAGGGGGCCGCCTTCGCCACCGGTATTCCTCCAGATCTCTACGCATTTCACCGCTACACCTGGAATTCTACCCCCCTCTACGAGACTCAAGCCTGCCAGTTTCAAATGCAGTTCCCGGGTTAAGCCCGGGGATTTCACATCTGACTTAACAGACCGCCTGCGTGCGCTTTACGCCCAGTAATTCCGATTAACGCTTGCACCCTCCGTATTACCGCGGCTGCTGGCACGGAGTTAGCCGGTGCTTCTTCTGCGGGTAACGTCAATCGGCGAGGTTATTAACCTCACCGCCTTCCTCCCCGCTGAAAGTACTTTACAACCCGAAGGCCTTCTTCATACACGCGGCATGGCTGCATCAGGCTTGCGCCCATTGTGCAATATTCCCCACTGCTGCCTCCCGTAGGAGTCTGGACCGTGTCTCAGTTCCAGTGTGGCTGGTCATCCTCTCAGACCAGCTAGGGATCGTCGCCTAGGTGGGCCATTACCCCGCCTACTAGCTAATCCCATCTGGGTTCATCCGATAGTGAGAGGCCCGAAGGTCCCCCTCTTTGGTCTTGCGACGTTATGCGGTATTAGCCACCGTTTCCAGTGGTTATCCCCCTCTATCGGGCAGATCCCCAGACATTACTCACCCGTCCGCCACTCGTCACCCAAGAGCAAGCTCTCTGTGCTACCGTCCGACTTGCATGTGTTAGGCCTGCCGCCAGCGTTCAATCTGAGCCATGATCAAACTCTTCAATTTAAAGTTTGATTTGCTGAAACGAGTTCAGCGGTGCTCATCTGTAAAACGTCATAATGAATTTCATTATGTGTTCACTCGTGAGGCTTTGATATTTTTGTGCGTCCAAAGACGCTGATATCAATCCTGCGAGTGCCCACACAGATTGTCTGATAAATTGTTAAAGAGCAGTGCGAACAGTGCGTTAGCGTCCTGTCGCGAGGTGGCGTATATTACGCTTTCCTCCTTCAGAGTCAACCTCTTTTTTCAGAAGTTTTTCTCCGGCAGCTCAGTCTCCTGAACCTTCAACCCGTTTCCCGTTGCCGGTGTGCCGTGTCGATGGAGGCGCATTATAGGGAGCCGTTCAGATAGCGCAAGTGCAAATGACAACTTTTTTACCGACCGTTCACTTTGCACTCAATTCGCTGCCTTATTAAACAAAAGCCAGGTAACAGGGCATAAAAAAACGGGCCAGAGGCCCGTTTTTATCTCGCAGGATTACTGATGAGCTGTGATCACATCGTTTTCCACATCCATCTGGATCGTTTTGCCCGGCACCAGTGAACCAGAAAGGATCTGCTGTGCCAGCGGGTTTTCGATCTGCTGCTGTATCGCCCGTTTCAGCGGACGAGCACCATAGACCGGATCGTAGCCATTCTCCGCCAGCAACCGCAGAGCCTCCTCGGAGATATGCAACTGATAGCCCCGCTCCTCCAGACGGTGATACAGCCGCTGCAGCTGAATCTGAGCAATAGAGGCAATATGCTTCTCAGCCAGCGGATGGAACACCACGACCTCATCAATACGGTTGATGAATTCAGGACGGAAGTGCTGGCCAACCACACCCATCACAATCTCTTTCATTTCCGGATAGCCGAGATCACCGAACCGCTCCTGAATTAAATCTGACCCAAGGTTAGAGGTCATGATCACCACGCTGTTACGGAAATCGACCGTTCTGCCCTGTCCATCCGTCAGGCGTCCATCATCCAGCACCTGCAGCAGAATGTTAAAGACATCAGGATGCGCCTTTTCGACCTCATCCAGCAGGATGACGGAGTAAGGACGACGACGTACCGCTTCAGTCAGATAACCGCCCTCTTCATAACCGACATAACCCGGAGGGGCACCCACCAGCCGTGACACCGAATGTTTTTCCATAAATTCGGACATGTCGATACGCACCATGGCATCGTCACTGTCGAACAGGAAGTTAGCCAGCGATTTACACAGCTCGGTCTTACCTACACCGGTCGGCCCCAGGAACAGGAACGAACCGATAGGACGGTTAGGATCCGACAGACCGGCACGGCTGCGACGAATCGCATTGGATACCGCCTCAACGGCTTCATCCTGTCCGATAACCCGGCCATGCAGCTCCTGCTCCATCCGCAACAGCTTATCGCGCTCACCTTCCATCATTCGTGCTACCGGGATACCGGTCCAGCGGGCCAGCACATCGGCAATCTCCACATCTGTTACCCGGTTACGCAGTAACTTCATGGTTTTGCCTTCCGCCTGGGTCGCTGCAGCTAACTGTTTTTCCAGGGCCGGAATTTTACCGTATTGCAGCTCTGACATCTGAGCGAGATCGCCCTGACGACGGGCCTGCTCTAAATTGAGACGCGCCTGCTCCAGTTCAGCTTTGATGTTCTGCGTGCCAGATAATGAGGCTTTCTCGGTTTTCCACTCATCTTCAAGCTCGGCATACTCCCGCTCTTTCTGATTCAGCTCGCTCTCCAGCATCTCAAGGCGTTTGATGCTGGCATCATCAGCCTCTTTCTTCAGTGCCTGCTGCTCCAGCTTCAGCTGAATGATGCGACGCTCCAGGCGATCCAGTGACTCCGGCTTAGAGTCCATCTGCATACGAATGCTGGATGCCGCCTCGTCGATCAGGTCAATCGCCTTGTCAGGCAGCTGCCGGTCCGCAATGTAACGATGAGAAAGCGTTGCAGCCGCGACGATCGCCGGGTCAGTGATCTGCACATGATGATGCAGTTCATAACGCTCTTTCAGGCCGCGCAGAATGGCGATGGTATCTTCGACACTCGGTTCCGCCACAAAGACTTTCTGGAAACGGCGCTCCAGCGCAGCATCTTTTTCAATATACTGCCGGTACTCATCCAGCGTAGTGGCACCGACACAGTGCAGCTCGCCACGCGCCAGCGCGGGTTTAAGCATATTGCCGGCATCCATCGCGCCGTCAGCTTTACCGGCACCGACCATCGTATGCAGCTCGTCGATGAACAGAATGACGTTACCTTCCTGCTTCGACAGATCACTAAGCACCCCTTTCAGGCGCTCTTCGAATTCACCGCGATATTTAGCACCGGCCACCAGCGCACCCATATCCAGCGCCAGAACCCGCCGGCCTTTCAGACCTTCAGGCACTTCGCCATTGATAATGCGCTGCGCCAGCCCTTCAACAATCGCTGTTTTACCCACGCCGGGTTCACCAATCAGCACCGGGTTATTTTTGGTACGGCGCTGCAACACCTGGATGGTGCGACGGATCTCTTCATCACGGCCGATAACCGGATCGAGTTTGCCCTTCTCGGCGCGCTCGGTCAGATCGATGGTATATTTCTTCAGTGCCTGGCGCTGATCTTCAGCCCCCTGATCGTTCACGTTGTCTCCTCCCCGCATTTGTTCAATCGCACTGGTGATTTTTTCGCGAGTGGCACCTGCCGCTTTGAGCAGATCGGCCAGAGAGCCGCGTGATTCCAGGGCAGCCAGAACAAATAATTCAGATGAAATAAAGTTGTCGTTGCGCTTCTGCGCCAGTTTGTCGCACAGGTTTAATACCCGGACGAGGTCAGATGAGGGTTGAACATCCCCTTCGCTGCCTTCAACCTGCGGCAGGCGGTCAATGGCCTGCTCAACCTGCGCGCGAAAAGGTGTCACGTCGACACCGGCCGACGTCAGTAAAGGCGAAACCGATCCGCCTTCCTGTTTGAGCAATGCGCTCATCAGGTGCAGAGGTTCAATAAATTGGTTGTCGTGTCCCAGAGCCAGGGACTGCGCGTCGGCGAGAGCCAGCTGAAATTTGTTGGTAAGACGATCCAGACGCATAATTCCTCCCATTACAGGTCAAAATGCTACTGGAGATTAAATGAGGTCATCCCTCAAATTTTCAAGGTTAATGACCTGAGATTTGAGTAAAAAATACGCTAACTGGACCGTCTTATCGCGTAAGGTTATAACAGCCAGATCAAAGTTGCCATACGCCCGGTGATCCCATCGCGGCGGAAAGAGAAGAAATCGTCACGCTGTGTAAAGGTACAGCGACTGTCGGCGCTGATGGAACGGACGCCTGCAGCCTGCAGTCGCCTGCGCGCCAGCAGCCAGATATTGGCGTAGAATCGCTCTCCCGACGGATGAAAAGCCTGTCCGGCGTGGGGGTCCTGAGCCACAAAGGCGTCGCGCACTTCGGCACCGACCTCAAACGCATCAGGGCCGATTGCCGGCCCCAGCCAGGCATGAATCTGATCGGGCGGCGATCGGAACTGCGCCAGGGTATTTTCCAGAACGCCCGCACAGAGGCCACGCCAGCCGGCATGCGCGGCCGCCACTTCAGCACCGTCCTGCGAACAGAACAGCACCGGCAGACAGTCAGCCGTCATAATGGCGCAGACCACGCCAGGCTCGGAGGTAATGCAGGCGTCAGCGCGTAATGGCGTCTCTCCGCCCTCAGCCAGACGCACGACGCCGGTGCCGTGCACCTGATCCAGCCACTGTGGCATCGCAGGCAACCCCGCCTCATCAACCAGCAACTGACGGTTACGCGCAACCGCGTCGGGATTATCCCCCACGTGCCCGCCCAGGTTAAGCGCATCCCACGGGGAATGACTGACTCCGCCCTGGCGGCGGGTTGAGCAGGCCCGGACACGCGCCGGTGCGGGCCATTGAGGAATAATCAGATCCATCACCAGTCCATCTGATCTTTAAATTCTGCGGTGTCTGCTTTTAACGCCGCAATCAGATCGACCATGTCCTGCGGGATAACCGCATGAAACTCCATTTCAATACCGCTGATAGGATGGTAAAGACGCAGCATCGTAGCGTGCAGCGCCTGACGGTCAAAGCCCCGTAGCGTAGCGATAAACGCCTCTGACGCGCCTTTTGGCGGACGCGGGCGCCCACCGTAGAGCGGATCGCCCACCAGCGGATGGCTGATGTGCGACATATGAACGCGGATCTGGTGAGTACGCCCGGTTTCCAGACGCAGACGCAGACGCGTGTGCGCACGGAAATGCTCCATGATGCGGTAGTGCGTGACCGCCGGTTTCCCCATCGGGTGTACGGCCATGTGCGTACGTTTGGTGGAGTGACGACTGATCGGCTCTTCGACCGTGCCGCCCGCTGTCATATTACCAATCGCAACGGCTTCATATTCGCGGGTAATTTCACGCCGCTGCAGTGATTCCACCAGATGCGTCTGCGCCGGTACGGTTTTCGCCACGACCATCAGGCCGGTCGTGTCTTTATCCAGGCGGTGTACAATGCCCGCACGAGGCACATCCATGATCGCAGGATAGTGATGAAGCAATGCATTCAGCACCGTGCCATCCGGATTACCGGCACCGGGATGCACCACAAAATCGCGGGGTTTATTGATGACAATGATGTCTTCATCTTCGTAAACGATGTCGAGTGGCAGATTTTGCGGTTCCCAGCGCTGTGCCTCCTCAATCTCAGCGTTAATCGCGACCAGCTCGCCGCCCAACACTTTTTCTTTTGGGGTATCGACCATGACGCCGTTTACCGTCACGCGACGATCGAGGATCCACTCTTTTATGCGTGAACGTGAATAATCAGGGAACAATTCCGCCAAAGTCTGATCTAAGCGTTGTCCGAGTTGTGATTCGGATACCGTTGCGGTGAGTTGAACTTGTTGTGCCATATACAGCTTCTTCGTTAACGTTGGGTTTTCACGGCGATGCCGTTTAATATAATGTGCTATCGTACCTGGTCATTACCGGGAGCTATACGGACAGCTTCCGCCATAACATTTGAGGATAATCACTTCGTCATGACGCGTATGAAACATCTGGTGGCTGCTGCCACACTGAGCCTGGCACTTGTTGGTTGTTCCGGCTCAAATGACGCGGTACCGGACAGCCCGCCTTCTGAAATCTATGCCACAGCGCAGCAAAAGCTGCAGGACGGTAACTTTAAAGCTGCGATTAAGCAACTGGAAGCGCTGGATAATCGTTATCCGTTCGGTCCTTACTCGCAGCAGGTGCAGCTGGATTTAATCTACGCGTACTATAAAAATGCCGATCTGCCTCTGGCACAGGCTGCCATTGCGCGCTTTATGCGCCTCAACCCGACCCATCCGAACATCGACTATGTCATCTATATGAAAGGTCTGACGGACATGGCGCTGGATGATTCAGCACTGCAGGGCTTCTTCGGTATCGATCGTTCTGACCGCGACCCGACGCACGCACGTGATGCTTTCCGTGACTTCTCACAGCTGCTGCGCAGTTACCCGAACAGTCAGTATGCCGCTGACGCGCAGAAACGTCTGGTCTACCTGAAAGATCGCCTGGCCAAATATGAGCTTTCAGTGGCGCAATTCTATACTAAGCGTGAGGCTTATGTCGCGGTTGTTAACCGGGTTGAAGGGATGATGCGCGATTATCCGGATACGCAGGCGACACACGACGCACTGCCGCTGATGGAGAATGCCTACCGCAACCTGCAGCTGAACGCTGAAGCGGATAAAGTGGCGAAAATCATCGCGGCTAACAATAGCTGACAGCAGGCTGCGTTTCAGCCATAAAAAAAGCAGCCGGAAAGGCTGCTTTTTTTTGCTCACAAAACAGTCATAACTGGATCTGAAATCAGCGAGCTAACCCATCAAGAATGCCGGGTTTATCGGTTCGCTTCAAGGTATTTCCGCCCGTTTCTGAGCCTTTCTCACAGATTGTCAAAACTGACAAAAAGTGACATTTTTCCGTGATAGAAATCTCACATTCAGCGCTTTTTCGCGCTATGCTGAGAAGACCAAGACGGAAATGACAGAGAGGTAAGAACGATGATTCTGAACATTACCAGTAAGCAAATGGAAATCACCCCGGCCATCCGAAGCCATGTTGAAGACCGTCTCGCCAAGCTCGAAAAATGGCAAACCGACCTGATTAATCCGCATATTGTTCTGTCGAAAGAGCCCAAAGAATTCGTGGCCGATGCCACCATTAACACCCCAAACGGGACTCTGGTGGCCAGTGCCAAACATGACGATATGTACACCGCGATCAACGACCTGATTGCGAAGCTGGAGCGCCAGCTCAACAAAGTACAGCACAAGTCTGAAGCACGCCGCGCCAGTGCCAGCGTGAAAGACATCATTCCTGCTGACGAAGCGTCCTGATTTTCTTAACGCGCCTCCGGGCGCGTTTTTTATTGACAGCTTTTAAGCTGTACGGTTACTCTCCCCCTACTCCTTTTGCGGACATTTCCATGAAACATGATCTGTTTTTCTTCGCTTTCTTTTTTACCTTCCCCTGAACGGGAGGCCATTCGTCGTGAGAAAATGAAAGCGAAGACGAACAACCAAGCCTCCCAACCGGGAGGCTTTTTTTTTGGATAGCATACAGGTGAGCCCTATGAATCCCGACAATCCATTGCTGGCGCTACGCGATAAGATCAGCGCAGTGGATAAAAAACTTCTGACGCTGCTGGCTGAGCGTCGTCTGCTGGCAGTGGAAGTTGCGCAGGCCAAGCTGGCTACACATCGCCCGATTCGGGATGTCGAGCGCGAACGCGCGCTGCTGGAAAATCTGATTGTGCTGGGTAAGGCCCATCACCTGGATGCGCATTATATCACCCGTCTGTTTCAGCTGGTCATTGAAGATTCCGTTCTGACCCAGCAGGCGCTGCTGCAAAAGAACCTCAACCACCCTCATGCCCATGCGGCGCGTATCGCCTTCCTTGGACCCAAAGGCTCTTACTCCCATCTGGCGGCACGCAACTATGCATCGCGCCATTTCGATAATATGGTGGAGTGTGGCTGCCTGAAGTTTCACGACATCATCAAACAGGTCGAAAATGGCGCAGCCGATTACGCCGTCATGCCGATTGAGAACACCAGTTCAGGCTCCATCAATGATGTTTATGACCTGCTGCAGCAGACCAGCCTCTCCATTGTGGGTGAACTGACGCTGCCTATCGACCACTGCGTCCTGGTGAAGGGTAGCAGTGACCTGCAGCAGATAGAGACGGTTTACAGCCATCCTCAGCCGTTCCAGCAGTGCAGCCAGTTTATTAACCGTTTCCCGCACTGGAAAATCGAATATACCGAGAGTACGGCCGCGGCAATGGAAAAGGTCGCAGCGCTCAACTCCCCTGCCGTTGCGGCCCTGGGCAGTGAAGCCGGTGGTGAACTCTATCAGTTGCAGGTGCTGGAGCGGAATCTGGCCAATCAGCAGCAAAACCACACCCGCTTCATCGTGCTGGCGCGTAAGGCGATCGATGTGTCAGATCAGGTGCCAGCCAAAACCACGCTGATCATGGCAACCGGTCAGCAGGCGGGCGCGCTGGTCGATGCGCTGCTGGTACTGCGTCAGCACAACCTGATTATGAGCAAACTGGAGTCACGCCCGATTCACGGTAATCCGTGGGAAGAGATGTTCTACATTGATGTGCAGGACAATCTGCAATCAGAGCGGATGCAGCAGGCGCTGCAGGAATTACAGACAATGACCCGCTCGCTGAAGGTGCTGGGCTGTTATCCCAGCGAGAATGTCGTGCCCGTTGAACCTGCCGAATAGAAAAAAGGCATCCGGAAGGATGCCTTTTTCTTTATGGGCGGCTGTCGTTCGCCGATCGCAGCAGGCTGCGACTCTCAATGAGGAAGCGTCGGGCATGATCGCCAAACCACTGCTCTACGCGATTAAAGCTGGCGATGAACGCCTGTTTGTCACCCTGCTCCAGCAGCGCAATCGCTTCACCAAACCGCTGGTAGTAACGTTTAATCAGCGCCAGATTACTCTCTGAAGACATAATGATATCGGCGTAAAGCTGCGGGTCCTGAGCGAATAACCGCCCGACCATCGCCAGTTCCAGCCGGTAAATCGGTGATGAAAGCGCCAGCAGCTGGTCAAGATTGACGTTCTCTTCGGCTAAATGCAGGCCATAAGCAAAGGTGGCAAAGTGACGCAGCGCCTGGATAAACGCCATGTTCTGATCGTGCTCAACCGCACTGATGCGATGCAGGCGCGCACCCCAGACCTGAATCTGCTCCAGGAACCATTGATACGCCTCCGGCTGCCGGCCATCACACCAGACCACCACCTGTTTCGCCAGGCTGCCACTGTCCGGACCGAACATCGGATGAAGACCCAGCACCGGACCGTTATGGGCGGCCAGCATCGCCTGCAGAGGGCGATTTTTGACCGACGCCAGGTCGACCAGAATGCAGTCGTCTGGCAGAGGGGGTAATTGTGCAATCACCTGTTCAGTCAGGTGAATCGGCACGCTGATGATGACCATACCGGCATCACGGAGCAAGGTCTCCGCCTGCGGCCAGTCCTCTTTATCCAGCGTTTTCACCGTATAGCCTGACAGGCCGAGCATCTTTTCAAAGAGTCGGCCCATCTGGCCCTTGCCGCCAACGATCACCACCGGACGCAGTGCCGGGCACAGGGTTTTAAAGCCTTTATCATTCTCGCTGGTATAGGATTCGCGCATCACGCGACGCAGCACATCCTCAATCAGATCCGGCGGCACACCGAGCGCTTCAGCCTCTTTGCGACGGGAAGCCAGCATTGACGCTTCCCGTTCAGGCACATAGATAGGCAGGCCGTAACGGCTTTTAACTTCCCCTACCTCAGCGACCAGCTCCAGACGTCTGGCCAGCAGATCAAGGAGCGCTTTATCAACACTATCAATTTGATCGCGTAACGCGGTCAGTTCAGCCACCATTCCTCTTATACCTCTTGTGACAGACGCGCCGACAGCACTCCCTTCAGATCCTGATGCATCTCACGCAGCAACGTTTCGGTCACGTCCCAGCTGATGCACGCATCGGTGACGGAAACGCCATATTTCATTTCGCTGCGTGGCAGTTCAGAAGACTGGTTACCCTCATTGATATGGCTTTCCAGCATCAGACCAATGATTGAACGGTTCCCGTCTTTGATCTGGGCGATAGCGGATTCCGCTACGCCAGGCTGACGGCTGTAGTCTTTGTTCGAATTACCATGGCTGCAATCTATCATTAAGGCAGGACGCAGTCCCGCCTTCTGCATCTCTTTTTCACACTGTGCGACATCGTCAGGACCGTAGTTCGGCGCTTTACCACCACGCAGGATTACATGCCCATCCGGGTTGCCCTGCGTCTGCAGCAGGCAGACCTGACCCGCCTGATTGATGCCGACGAAGCGATGCGGCATTGCCGCGGCGCGCATCGCATTGATCGCCGTGCCCAGGCTGCCATCGGTGCCATTTTTAAAGCCTACCGGCATGGAGAGACCCGAAGCCATTTCGCGGTGCGTCTGGGATTCGGTCGTGCGTGCGCCAATGGCGGACCAGCTGAACAGATCACCCAGATATTGCGGGCTGTTTGGATCGAGCGCTTCTGTCGCCAGCGGCAGGCCCATTTCAACCAGGTCCACCAGCAGCTTACGAGCGATGTGCAGACCCGCTTCCATATCGAACGAGTTATCCATGTAAGGATCGTTGATCAGCCCTTTCCAGCCGACGGTGGTACGGGGTTTTTCAAAGTAGACGCGCATAACGATATAGAGCTGATCGCTCAGCTGTTCAGAAAGGGTTTGCAGACGACGCGCATAGTCCAGTGCGACTTCGGTATCGTGAATTGAACAGGGTCCGCATACCACCAGCAGACGCGGATCGCGCCCGGCAATGATGTCAGAGATGGTCTGGCGTGAAGCCGCAACCTGCTCCTGCTGTTCCGGCGTCAGTGGAAACTTCGCTTTCAGCTCTTCAGGTGTAATTAAAACCTGTTCACCGGCGATGTGCACATTGTTCAGCGCGTCTTTTTGCATGATGGCGATCCTTTATCTCGTATTGGCGGTTCTGGACTCCTCGCTGAGGATTGACGTCACTGTATCACAGCCGGTACACAGTGCAAGATAGTATGTACACATTAATTACCACAGATCAATAACCGTCGCAGCAACCTATAATTTAATCAATAAAATCAAATGCATAAATAATAATACAGAATAGAGCACCAAGACTAAAATGTAATTATATCTTTACACCCGCTTTTATTGTTTTTCTTGCCGGCGCAGGCAAAATGAAACGATTAAGGGTTTGCATCCGGGAATGATATGCCTTCAACACCACGCACGACGCATCTGCGACCTTTCCTGTTAAGCGATGTTCCTGCGTTTACCGCTGCGGTGAACGCCTCGCTGGACAGCCTGATCCCCTGGATGGCCTGGGCACATCACGACTATCAGCCGCATGAGGCGGAGAGCTGGATCCGCTTTACCCACTGGCAACGGATGCGGGAAGAAGCTGAAGAGTTTGCGATTGTCGATCAGCACGATCAGCTGCTGGGAGGCGCAGGCGTGCGCTTTGCCCGCCATCCCGGCGCTGCCAGTGCGATTGGCTACTGGGTGCGCAGTGATGTTCAGCGTCAGGGGATTGCGACCCGTGCCGTCGCCGCTTTATTGCCGCTGGGGTTTTCACGTCCTGAAACACGGGTGATTGAGATTCTGGTGGCCGAGGATAATCTCGCCAGCCGAGCCGTCGCGGAGAAGTCGGGCGGCGATTTTATTGGCTGTCGTTACGGCCTGATCGTGCTCAATGACGGGCCGGTCAATACCGCGATTTATCATTTTCAGCGGCCAGAGACTGCTTAACGGCAGGCAACAGGACAAAAAAAAAGGGGCTGGCAGATGCCAACCCCTTGTTTGCTATTAACTTTCAGATGTCGCGTTAGCGATACCTTAGTTAAGACGCTCTTTAATACGAGCAGACTTACCAGTACGCTCACGCAGGTAGTACAGTTTGGCTTTACGCACAGCGCCACGACGTTTAACAGCGATGCTGTCAATGACCGGCGAGTGAGTCTGGAATACACGCTCAACGCCTTCGCCGTTAGAAATTTTGCGAACAGTGAATGCAGAGTGCAGACCGCGGTTACGAATAGCGATAACCACGCCCTCGAATGCCTGCAGACGTTTTTTAGAACCTTCAACGACCCATACTTTCACTTCCACGGAATCACCCGGGCGGAAGGAAGGTACGTCCTGTTTCATCTGCTCTTGTTCAATTTGCTTGATAATGTTGCTCATAATTAAATCTCATATCCTGGGTAAACTGATAGTCGGGGAAGATTACTCTTCCACATCATCGTTTTGTTGCTGCTGATGTTCCCGCTGGAACTCATTCAGCAACCTTGCTTGCTCTTCAGTCAGAGCCAGGTTTTCCAGAAGTTCAGGTCTTCTTAGCCAGGTACGGCCTAGCGACTGCTTCAGACGCCAGCGGCGAATATCGGCATGGTTACCTGACAGTAAAACTGCCGGGACTTCCACGCCCTCTAACACTTCAGGTCGGGTATAGTGCGGACAATCCAGCAAGCCGTCAGAGAACGAATCCTCATCGGCTGACGCCTGCTTGCCGAGTACGCCGGGAATAAACCGGGCGACTGCGTCAATCATCGTCATGGCTGGCAGTTCCCCGCCACTGAGAACGTAATCACCGATTGACCATTCTTCATCAATTTCGGCGTGAATTACGCGCTCATCTATCCCTTCATAACGGCCACAGACCAGAATTAACTTGTCTCGTGCCGCCAGTTCGCAAACGCCCTGTTGGTCCAGTTTGCGCCCCTGAGGTGAAAGATATATCACCCTGGCGCCATCACCTGCCGCTGCTTTCGCTGCGGAGATGGCATCCCGTAAGGGTTGTACCATCATCAGCATTCCCGGTCCGCCGCCGTAAGGACGATCATCCACGGTACGGTGCCGGTCGTGCGTGAAGTCACGCGGACTCCAGCTTTGAATGCTGAGCAGACCGTTTTTTACAGCCCGGCCAGTTACCCCGTAGTCGGTAATAGCGCGAAACATTTCTGGAAACAGGCTAATAACACCAATCCACATTGTATTCGCCGTTACGTTACCGCTCGATTCGGAGCTCAAAAACCAGGATCCCAATCTACCTCAATGACGCGAGTAGAGAGATCGACTTTCCTGATAACCTGTTCATCAAGAAACGGAATTAACCGCTCCTGAACACCGAATGCATCCTTCAGGTTTGCCTTAACGACGAGAACGTCGTTCGAGCCGGTTTCCATCATATCGATGACTTTGCCCATCTCGTAGCCTTCAAGGTTAACCACCTGGCAGCCCATAAGGTCTTTCCAGTAGTAGTCACCCTCTTCCAGCGATGGCAACTGCGTCGAGTCAACCTGAATTTCGCAATTGGTTAACTGAGCCGCCGCATCCCGATCTTCAATGCCTTTGACTTTGATGATCAGGTCCTGATTGTGGTGCTTCCAACTTTCCAGTTCGACATGCTGCCATTTACCGGCGCGCTGGATGAACCAGGGTTGGTAGCTGAAGATGCTTTCAGCGTCTTCAGTGGAGGAAAACACTTTGAGCCAGCCGCGAATACCGTAGGCGGCTCCCATCTTGCCCAATACAATCGGGTTGACAGGAGGCTGTGCGGCAATTTGTCTGCTCATGCTCACCACCGTGACAGATTAAGCTGCTTTCTTAGCTTCTTTGACCAGCGCGTTAACGCGATCAGAAAGCGTTGCGCCCTGGCCAACCCAGTGCTCGATACGATCCATATCCAGACGCAGACCTTCAGCCTGACCAGAAGCGATCGGGTTGAAGAATCCAACGCGCTCGATGAAACGACCGTTGCGTGCATTGCGGCTGTCAGTAACGACGACCTGATAGAACGGACGCTTTTTAGCGCCGTGACGTGCCAAACGAATTGTTACCATAACATCCTCTTCAGTTAATAAAACACCCGGCCCCCATCGAGGAACGGGGTCCGGGTGCTGTATAAAAAGCCCGAAAATTTTACTCATTTTGGCGCAAAAAGCAACCTAAACCGCGTCCTTTCGGGCTTTTTTGTGGAACCCTTAGCGGCCAGGGAATCCTGGCGGCATCATACCTTTCATGCCGCGCATCATTTTCGCCATACCGCCCTTCTTCATCTTCTTCATCATACGCTGCATGTCGTCGAACTGCTTTAATAAGCGGTTAACGTCCTGCACCTGCATGCCGGAGCCGGTGGCGATGCGGCGTTTACGCGAGCCTTTGATGATCTCTGGCTTCTCACGCTCTTTGCGTGTCATCGAGTTGATGATGGCTTCCATGCGCACCAGAACCTTGTCATCCATCTGCGACTTCACATTGTCAGGCAGCTGTCCCATGCCGGGCAGTTTACCCATCAGGCTGGCCATGCCGCCCATGTTACGCATCTGCTTCAGCTGCTCAAGGAAGTCGTTGAGATCGAAACCGTCACCGGTTTTCAGCTTCTTCGCCAGCTTCTCTGCTTTATCGCGGTCAACCTTGCTTTCGATATCTTCGATCAGTGACAGCACGTCACCCATGCCGAGGATGCGTGATGCAATACGGTCCGGATAGAACGGTTCCAGGGCTTCGGTTTTCTCGCCGACCCCCATAAATTTAATTGGCTTGCCGGTGATATGACGAATCGACAGCGCCGCACCCCCACGTGCATCACCGTCAACTTTGGTCAGGATCACGCCGGTGAGCGGCAGCGCTTCGTTGAAGGCTTTGGCCGTGTTGGCCGCATCCTGACCGGTCATGGCATCGACCACAAACAGCGTTTCTACCGGATTAATCGCGGCATGAACCTGTTTGATTTCGTCCATCATCGCTTCATCAACGTGCAGACGACCCGCGGTATCCACCAGCAGCACATCGTAGAATTTCAGGCGCGCTTCACGCAGCGCATTGTTGACGATCTCTACTGGCTTCTGGCTGAGGTCAGAGGGGCAGAAATCCACGCCAACCTGCTGCGCCAGCGTTTCCAGCTGTTTGATTGCCGCCGGACGATAAACGTCGGCAGAGACAACCAGCACTTTCTTTTTGTGCTTCTCGCGCAGGAATTTACCCAGCTTACCCACGCTGGTGGTTTTACCGGCACCCTGCAGACCCGCCATCAGCACCACGGCTGGCGGCTGAGCGGCCAGGTCGAGAGCATTGTTCTCTGCCCCCATCGCCGCAACCAATTCGTTACGAACGATTTTGATGAACTCCTGACCCGGCGTCAGGCTTTTGTTTACATCATGGCCGACCGCGCTCTCTTTCACGCGGTTAATGAAGTCACGCACCACCGGCAGCGCAACGTCAGCTTCAAGCAGTGCCATGCGCACTTCACGCAGGGTCTCTTTAATGTTCTCTTCAGTCAGCCTTCCGCGGCCGCTGATGTTTCGCAGGGTTTGCGACAAACGATCGGTTAAATTATCAAACATGGTCTCTCACTTAAAAAGATCGCGAGGCGCCTGATCGGCAGAATGCGGCGGATTATAACACGAAGCCGCCGCGATCTCTGCAATTGCCCCTCAGATCGTTTGGAGCCTGCTGCGGCTGGCGCTATACTGCCTTTTTCCTTATCTGACTGAACCTGAAAGGATCTATGTTCGTTTTCCCGATAGTGGCGCTGTTAGCCTACTCCTTAAGTCTTGCCCTGATCATTCCGAGCCTGCTGAAGCGTAATGGCGGCTGGCGGCGAATGGCGATGCTCTCTGCCTGTGTGGCGCTGGTGACACACGCGGTAGCCCTGCAGCAGCGCATATTTGCGGTTGATAGCGGCCAGAATTTAAGCCTGCTCAACATCGGTTCACTGGTCAGCCTGTTGATCTGCGCCATTATGACCATTGTGGCGTCACGCAACCGCGGCTGGTTGCTGCTGCCGATTGTCTACAGCTTCGCGCTGATCAATCTGGCCTTTGCGACCTTTGTCCCTAATGCCTTCATCACCCACCTAGAAACGACGCCAGGGATGATGATCCATATCGGCCTGTCGCTCTTCGCCTATGCAACGCTGATTATCGCTGCCCTCTATGCGCTGCAGCTGGCATGGATCGATTACCAGTTAAAAAACAAGCGCCTGGCGTTTACGCAGGATATGCCGCCGCTGCTGACCATCGAACGCAAGATGTTTCATATCACGCAGGTCGGGGTAGTTCTGTTAACGCTGGTGCTCTGCACCGGTCTGTTTTACATGCAGGATCTTTTCAGCGCCGAAAACGTCGATAAAGCCGTGCTTTCGATTATCGCGTGGTTTGTTTATATCGTTTTGCTCTGGGGACACTATCATGAAGGCTGGCGTGGTCGCCGCGTCGTCTGGTTTAACTGCAGCGGTGCGGTGCTGTTGACCATGGCTTACTTCGGCAGTCGCATCCTGCAGCATCTGCTTGTCCCTGTCTCTCATTAAAAAGGAAGTTCTGCGTTGGAACATGTTTCAACCACCACGCTGATTATTATTCTGTGCGTCATGGTTCTGGTCTCCGCCTGGTTTGCCGGGTCGGAAACCGGCATGATGACGCTTAATCGCTATAAGCTGCGCCATCAGGTTAAAAACGGCAGTCGCGCTGCGCGCCGGGTGGAAAAGTTACTGCGGCGTCCCGATCGGCTGCTGAGCCTGGTATTAATCGGCAATAACCTGGTAAATATTCTGGCCTCCGCCCTCGCCACCATCGTCGGCATGCGCCTGCACGGTGACGAAGGGGTCGCCGTCGCGACCGGTATCCTGACCTTCGTCGTACTGGTCTTTGCTGAAGTGCTGCCGAAAACGGTAGCCGCGCTCTATCCGGAGCGGGTCGCCTTTCCCAGCAGCCTGCTGCTGGTCCCGCTGCAATACATCATGCTGCCGCTGGTCTGGCTACTGAATACCATTACCCGTCTGCTGATGCGGATGGTGGGAATCCGGGCTGAAGGCGCAATCAGTTCTGCGCTGAGCAAAGAGGAGCTTCGCACCATCGTCTATGAGTCACGTAGCCTGATGTCGCGCCGTAATCAGGATATGCTGCTTTCGGTACTCGATCTGGAGAAGGTCAGCGTTGATGACATCATGGTGCCGCGTAACGAGATTGTCGGTATCAACATCAGCGATGACTGGAAATCAGTGGTCCGCCAGCTGAGCCACTCACCGCATGGCCGCATTGTCCTGTTCCGTGACTCACTGGATGACTGTGTCGGCATGCTGCGGGTGCGTGAAGCCTGGCGCATGATGACCGAGAAAAAAGAGTTCACCAAAGAGATGCTGCTGCGCGCTGCGGATGAGATTTACTACATCCCGGAAGGAACACCGCTCAACACCCAGCTGGTAAAATTCCAGCGCAACAAAAAGAAAACGGGCCTGGTGGTGGATGAATATGGCGATATCAAAGGACTGGTGACCATAGAAGACATTCTGGAGGAGATCGTGGGGGATTTTACCACCTCAATGTCGCCGTCGCTGGCCGAAGAGGTAATGCCCCAGAATGATGGTTCCGTGCTGATCGAAGGCAGTGCCAGCGTGCGTGAAATCAACAAGGCGTTTAACTGGCATCTGCCAGAGCAGGAAGCCCGCACCATCAACGGTATGCTGCTGGAAGCGCTGGAGGAGATCCCCGCTATCAACACCCGCGTTCAGATCGGTCACTACAATATCGATATCCTGGACGTGCAGGACAACATGATTAAGCAGGTGCGCATCACGCCGAAGACCCCGCTGAAAAAATCGGTCGGTTCCTGAAACCATAAAAAAACGCCGCAATCGACACGATGCGGCGTTTTTTTTAGCCGGGCAGCTCTGACTAGATGTGCAGTTCTTTCAGCTTTTCAGCAGGCAGTTTCAGATCTTCGTTACGGTTAACGCCGATCTCATGCGCCAGCACGTTGCGGGCAATCTGCTGCGCTTCATCCAGTGAGTGCATTTTGTAGCTGCCACACTGGTATTCGTTCAGCTCAGGGATCTGGTTCTGATCTTTCACTTTCAGAACGTCTTCCATTGCCCCTTTCCACGCTTTCGCCACGCGCTGCTCATCTGGCGTACCGATCAGGCTCATGTAGAAGCCGGTACGGCAGCCCATTGGTGAAATATCGACGATTTCCACACCGTCACCGTTGAGGTGATCACGCATAAACCCGGCAAAGAGATGCTCCAGCGTATGAATGCCACGCTCAGTGAGGATATCAATGTTCGGGCGGCAGAAACGCAGGTCAAAAACGGTAATCGTATCGCCATGCGGAGTCTTCATGGTTTTCGCAACGCGAACCGCCGGTGCGCCCATGATGGTGTGATCAACGGTAAAACTATCCAGTAGTGGCATACGTCACCTCCTGTTCTGAGAATTTTTTTAAAAACGATGAAACTTTTCTGTTCGCCCAACGTCTGAATATATGAAAGACGCGCATTTGTTATCATCATCCCTGACAACAGAGATGTTAATTTGGCCACATTGATGTGGCCTTTTTCTTTTCTACCCTTCCCGGCTCGCCAGATACGCTTCAAAATCCAGCTTATCGTTCGCTTCCAGCTGCTGCTGCGCCGCGACAGATTCCTGCGCCTGACGCGAGAAATCCTCTTCGGTCAGCACCTCCAGCGGCTCTTC
This sequence comes from Pantoea anthophila, assembly GCF_026104315.1. NCBI lineage: Bacteria > Pseudomonadati > Pseudomonadota > Gammaproteobacteria > Enterobacterales > Erwiniaceae > Pantoea > Pantoea anthophila. Next base: position 893,740 of record NZ_CP110473.1, on the reverse strand, counting down.
GCAGAGCAGATGACGATACTGTTCAGCCAGCGCTACGCCGGTTCCGGTCACACCATTATCTTTCATGGCCTGAAGAATGCGCGCCGAGTAGGTTAGCTCAGGATCGTCGAACGATGCTACCAGTTGATCGCAAACCTGCTGATATTCCGTGCTCGCCTGATTGTTGCTGTCTAACACTTCAGCAACCCGACGCAGATCGGCAAACAGGGTTTTGCCCACTTCAACCAGCGAATGTTCCGCTTCACCACAACCTACGGCAATTTTCTGATCCGGTTTACGGCCTTCCAGCACCACGCGGTTCCAGTTTTTACGGGTACACTGCAGCTCTTCTGCACTCATCTCCGGTGCATCGGCCAGCGTACACCAGATCAGGAACAGGTCGAGGAAGCGCACCTGGTTCTCATCCACCCCAATAGCCGAGAAGGGGTTGATATCCAGTGAACGGACTTCAATGTACTCAATGCCACCCCGCAGCAGCGCGTCAGATGGCGCTTCACCGGAACGGGTCACCCGTTTTGGCCGGATTGGCGCATAGAGTTCATTCTCAATCTGCAGCACGTTGGTATTGAGCTGCAGCCAGTTGCCGTCAGCATCTTTCGTGCCCATGCCCGCAAACTCTTCTGACGGCGTTTTGATCGCTTTCTTCAGCGCCGTGACATAGCCTTCCAGCGAGTTAAACGTAATGCCCAGCGAGCTCTGCGATTTATTGGTGTAGCCGAGATCGCTCAGACGTAATGAGGTTGCATAAGGCAGCCACATTGTATCTTTATCGTTGGTTTCAAACGGCAGCGGGCTCTCACGGCCCTGCAGGAAGCTGGAGCTGATCGCTGGCGATGCGCCAAACAGATAAGGGATCACCCAGCCGAAGCGATAGTAGTTGCGGATCAACCGCAGGTAGCCCGCCGAGATGGTCTCTTTTCCGCTCTCCAGATCTTTCACATCCGCCCACTCCTGCCAGAAGGAGAGCGGCAGCGAGAAGTTGTAGTGAATGCCGGAGATGGTCTGCATCAACGCGCCGTAGCGGTTTTTCAGGCCCTGACGATAGAGGGTCTTCATCTGACCAATGTTGGATTGACCATACTGTGCCAGCTCAATATTGTCCGCATCGTCAATCACGCACGGCATACTGAAAGGCCACATACGCTCGTCACCCAGCTCACGGGCAACGTGACGATGGATATCGCGCAGGAAAGCCAGCATGTGATCGATGCTGTGATCCACTGGGGTAATAAACTCCAGCAACGTTTCGGCAAAATCGGTGGTGATCCAGTCATGCTTCAGCGCCGACCCCAGCGAGGCCGGGTGTCCGCTTTTTGCCAGGTCGCCATTTGCCTGTACGCGCAGTGTTTCACGCTCGATGCCACGGCCAATGCCCTTGAGAGCATTGGAATGCGCTTCCAGCCAGGAGAGCGCTTTAGAGACGTCCGGGATCACATTCCCCCCCCGCTGTGATAATAATTTATTTTTGTTCAGCATAATCTTAACCGTAGCCTCGAATCTGTGCGAATCAATGCCACCATTCCATACCCTGTAATGTGGCTATCGCGATAACGATATAACGCAGTGTTTTACCGACAGCGAGAAACAGCATCACTGGCAGCCAGGCGAACCGTAACCAGCCCGCGAGAACGCAGAGCAGGTCACCTATCACCGGTAGCCAGCTGAAGAGCAGCGCTGCAGGTCCCAGCCGGTGCAACCACGTCATTGCTGTGTCATGCCATCGCCCCTGACCTTTTAACGGCAGCAGGCGACCAATAAGAATGTTCGTTAAGCCGCCCAGTGTGTTTCCCAGTGATGCGGCTAAAAGCAATCCGTAAACTGATGTCTTTTTTGCTATCAATAGTGCTATCAGCAGTGCTTCAGAACTTCCAGGCAGAAGCGTCGCACTCAAAAAACTGCTGCCGAACATGGAGGCATAGGTGAGGATGTCACTCACAGTAAGCGCACATCCACCACATCCATCCCTGCCGCTTTCGCGGCCTGAATGCCAAAATCGGCATCCTCAAAGACCACACACCGTTCAGGCGCCACCCCCATCAGCGCTGCGCAGCGCAGAAAGGTTTCTGGCTCGGGTTTGTGTCGCTTCACATCATCAGCACCCACCACAGCCGAAAACAGCTCACGCACGCCCAGTTGCGTCAGTAACGCCTCCGCCATGCTGTGCTCGCTTCCGGTGCCCACCGCCATCGGACGACGCCCGTGGTACGCTTTAGCCACTTCCAGTAAAGGCAGCGGCCTGACGTTGTCCAGCAGCATCGCTTTCACGGCAGCGGTTTTCTCTGCGGCAAGAAGATGGGGATCGAGAGACGACTGATTGGTGTCAATGATGAACTGCGCAAGCCGCCAGGCGGGTGCGCCATTGAAGTCGATAATACGTGCTTCATCCAGCGTTAATCCGTAGTGCGCCAGTACCTGACGCCACGCTTTTCGATGTGTCGGCTCTGTATCCAGGATCGTGCCGTCCATATCGAAAATCAGGGCGTCATAGTGATCGTACATTGTCACTCCGGACATTCATCAAATGAGACATTACTTTAGCCTAATGTGGACAGGTTGTCGCCAGGGGGGATGAACAGCAAATGCTTTGAAAGCATTAACAATTTTTCTTTTCAGATAAAGGTGATCGTGCGCGACCAGCGATAACAGTACGAATTTACAGCGATTTTTTAACAATCGTCTGGTGCCAGGGCGGCGGCGCACCTGCATGAGAGGCAAACTGCAGCGGGTTATGCAGGACAGGTGTGGCTGGGCGTTGCTTAAGATGAAATGATGAATCTGTTACGCAGATGAGGCTGAAAAGCCGCGTGGATGGAGCCAGAGAAAAAGAGAAGAGCGAGAATGCGGGCTGGACTCTAACTACGTCATGACACACTGAGGCACTGACCATATTGAAGAATATGGTGCATCCAGGAGGATTCGAACCTCCGACCGCTCGGTTCGTAGCCGAGTACTCTATCCAGCTGAGCTATGGATGCATTGAGGGTATTGCGTTTTTTATGGACGTTCAGAAACCAACCTGAGGATGTTACAAAGAATGGTGCATTCAGGAGGATTACTCAGCTTGCGCTTCGCACTGCGGGCCGTTGCTGATGCAACCTTATCCTCCTTAGTGCGGCCTGAACGCTAACTACGTCATGACACACTGAGGCACTGACCATATTGAAGAATATGGTGCATCCAGGAGGATTCGAACCTCCGACCGCTCGGTTCGTAGCCGAGTACTCTATCCAGCTGAGCTATGGATGCATTGGGGTGTTGCGTTTTTTTATGGACGTTCAGAAACCAACCTGAGGATGTTACAAAGAATGGTGCATCCAGGAGGATTCGAACCTCCGACCGCTCGGTTCGTAGCCGAGTACTCTATCCAGCTGAGCTATGGATGCATAAATCTGATTCTTGTACAACGCAGGGTGCTGACTACTCACCATGAAAGGAATTGCTAATTCGCTTTATTTCGATGGTGCATCCAGGAGGATTCGAACCTCCGACCGCTCGGTTCGTAGCCGAGTACTCTATCCAGCTGAGCTATGGATGCATCGAAAATGGCGGTGAGGGAGGGATTCGAACCCTCGATACAGCTTTTGACCGTATACTCCCTTAGCAGGGGAGCGCCTTCAGCCTCTCGGCCACCTCACCTTACGCTTTCTTTCGAACCGTGCTTCTGAACTTGTTTCTGCTCATCGGCACTGCGTGGCGCACATATTACTTTCCCGGACTTTTAAGTCAAACAATTTTTCCGAAACTTTGTTTGATTGAGCAAATCACACACAATTGGAACAAAATGGCGGCAAAAAGAGTGAATTATCAACAATGAAAGAGGAGGACGTTAACAAAACGGAGAACAGCGGGAGAGAACAAAGGGTGGGATTTTTTGCAGAAAGCGGTAGCGCCTCGCACAGGTGCGAGACGCTGAATCCGTTAAACGCTGGTCTGTTGCGTTTTTTCAGCCTGGATGCGTTGATAGATCTCTTCGCGATGCACAGACACTTCTTTCGGCGCGTTAACCCCTATACGAACCTGGTTACCCTTAACACCCAGCACCGTTACCGTTACCTCATCACCGATCATGAGGGTTTCACCAACTCGACGAGTTAGAATAAGCATTCTTTGCTCCTTGAAAGATTAAAAGAGTCGGGCTTGTACAGGCTCCCGGCATTATCCATCATTTAACGCTGCGCATTGACTATGAGGAATACACCAATGCACATCGATGCGCCAATACATTCTGCTGATAGTTAGTTTAGCCGAAATACACTACATCAACCTGACTTTGTCATTTGCTGCTTTAGCATCGTATTAAAAAGCGCCGGAACCGGGGTTCTGACGCTTCTGACCATGCTTTGTTTTATTTCATTACAGGCGGCTGCTAACCCAGCTCTCAACCCCTGCCAGCGCGCCTTTCAGCGCCTCAGCATCGTTACCACCCGCCTGAGCCATATCCGGACGACCACCGCCCTTCCCGCCTACCTGCTGCGCCAGACCGGCAATCAACTCGCCTGCTTTAACACGGTCGGTCAGATCTTTGGTCACACCCGCGATGAGCGATACCTTGCCTTCCGCCACCGTCGCTAACACGATAATCGCCGATCCCAGCTGATTCTTGAGATCGTCAACCATGGTACGCAGCATTTTCGGGTCAACATTGCTGAGCTCGCTCACCAGCAGCTTCGCCCCTTTGACATCAATGGCATTGCTGCTCAGTGACGCGCTCTCCTGCGCAGCCTGCTGATCGCGCAGTTGCTGCAACTCTTTCTCCAGAGCCCGGACGTGGTCAACCAGACCGCGTACCTTCTCGTTCAGGTTGCTGCTGTTCGCTTTTACCAGCTGCGCAATATCCTGCAGCTGGCTGCTCTGCGCGTTGACCTGAGCCAGCGCACTTTCACCGGTAATCGCCTCGATACGACGGATGCCGGCAGCGGTGCCTGACTCAGCCTGAATGCGGAACAGACCGATATCGCCAGTGCGTGCCGCGTGGGTTCCCCCACACAGTTCGACAGAGAAGTCACCCATGGTCAGCACGCGAACACGCTGATCATACTTTTCGCCGAACAGGGCCATCGCCCCTTTAGACTTCGCCGCATCAAGATCCATCACCTCGGTTTCCACCGGCAGGTTGCGACGAATCTGTGCATTGACGATATCTTCGACCTGACGAATCTCCTGAGGTTTCATCGCTTCAAAATGCGAGAAGTCGAAACGCAGATATTTATCATTAACCAGAGAGCCTTTCTGCCCCACGTGCTCACCTAAAACCTGGCGTAATGCGGCGTGCAATAAGTGCGTGGCAGAGTGGTTAAGACGGATGCGTGCACGACGTGCCGCATCAACCTGCGCCTCAAGGCGGTCGCCGATACGCAACTGCCCGGCGGTCAGCTTACCGACATGACCGATTGCCTGACCATATTTTTGTGTATCCTGGACGCTAAATTCAGCATTCTTCCCTTTCAGCAGACCGGTATCGCCAACCTGACCACCCGATTCGCCATAGAATGGCGTTTCATCCAGCACAACGACGGCATCCTGACCTGCGGACACTTCATCCACCGCCTCACCTGCAACATAGAGTGCTTTTACGGTGGCGGCTAAATCGAGCTGGTCATAGCCTTTGAAGGAGGAGGCCGCATCGATGCGGATTACGTTGCTGTAGTCAGCGCCGAAGCCGCTCGCTTCACGGGCACGCTGACGCTGCTGCTCCATCGCCTGCTCGAAGCCCGCTTCGTCGATTTTCAGATTGCGTTCGCGGCAGACGTCAGCGGTTAAATCCGCCGGGAAACCAAAGGTGTCGTAGAGACGGAAGACGATTTCACCATCCAGGGTGTCGCCCTGCAGTTTTGCCAGCTCCTCGTCCAGCAGCGCCAGTCCGCGTTCCAGCGTGCGGGCAAACTGCTCTTCTTCGCTTTTCAGCACCTGCTCAACCTGAGCCTGCTGGCGCTGCAACTCTTCGCCTGCAGCACCCATGACCTCAACCAGCGGCGCAACCAGCTTATAGAAAAAGGCCTCTTTGGCACCCAGCATGTTGCCATGACGCACGGCACGACGAATGATACGACGCAGCACGTAGCCCCGGCTCTCATTGGACGGGATCACACCATCGGCAATCAGGAAGGCGCAGGAGCGGATGTGGTCGGCAATCACGCGCAGCGATTTGTTGCTGAGGTCAGTCGCACCGGTAACCTGCGCCACAGCCTGAATCAGTTTCTGGAACAGGTCGATTTCGTAGTTAGAGTTGACGTGTTGCAGAACGGCAGAAATGCGCTCCAGACCCATCCCGGTATCAACCGAAGGTTTGGGCAGCGGCAGCATGGTGCCATCCGCCTGGCGGTTGAACTGCATAAAGACGATGTTCCAGATCTCGATGTAACGGTCACCATCCTCTTCCGGGCTGCCTGGCGGGCCACCCCAGATGTGATCGCCATGATCGTAGAAAATCTCGCTGCACGGACCACACGGACCGGTGTCACCCATCTGCCAGAAGTTATCTGACGCGTAGGCGCCGCCCTTGTTGTCGCCGATGCGAATAATGCGCTCGCGTGGCACACCGATCTCTTTTTCCCAGATCGCGTAGGCTTCATCATCGGTTTCATAAACCGTTACCCACAGACGCTCTTTTGGCAGGCCGAACCACTGTTCGCTCGTCAGCAGTTCCCAGGCAAAACCAATCGCCTCTTTCTTGAAGTAGTCACCAAAGCTGAAGTTACCCAGCATTTCAAAGAAGGTGTGGTGACGCGCGGTGTAGCCGACGTTTTCAAGATCGTTGTGTTTTCCGCCCGCGCGCACGCAGCGCTGCGACGTGGTCGCCCGTGTGTAATCACGTTTGTCCTGACCGAGGAACACATCTTTAAACTGGTTCATCCCGGCGTTAGTAAACAACAACGTTGGATCGTTATTCGGTACGAGGGAGCTGCTGGTTACAACCTCATGTCCCTTGCTATGAAAAAAGTCGAGAAACGCCTGACGGATCTCAGCAGTGCTCTTGCTCATATATGTCCTGGAATCACGCTAACGAACGTTCCCACCGATCGGTGCGACCCCATTTTCCTGGTGCCGGATCAGCGGAACAAAAAGTGGGAATAAGATAAATTTTCTTCAGTGGGAAGTAAAATTACATCGGCCCTTAGTCATCAAAATTTCTGAAAACAGACTGGATATCTTCGCTCATAAACCCTTTTGACTGCAGGTAGCGTAGTACTTTCGCTTTCTCTTTCCACTCGACAGGCAGCGGATGCCCGAATTTTCGTTCGGCCAGTTCCGCCGCACAGGCAGCCCAGTCCACCTCCGTTTCTTCCATCGCAATATCAATGGCTTCACGGTCAATGCCTTTCTGGGCCAGTTCAAGACGGACACGCTGGGAGCCAAAGCCTTTCCGGCTGCGGCTCTGAATAAACCGTTCAGTGAAACGCGCGTCGTTCAGCCAGCCGTTCTCCTGACACCAGTTCAGCACCTGCTCCAGCAGCGCGTCGGTGATGATCTCAGGCTCTTTTTTCTGCGCCCATGCCGCACGCTGCGCCGATTGCTGCAGCTTACGCGCCAGCTCTGCACGGCTGTGATCGCGCTGGCCCAGAATACGCATCGCGCGGTCCAGCAGGCGGGAATAGGAGACAACATTGGATTGGGGTTGGGGCTGAGTAGATTCAGTCATACTGCGCACCTTGTACAAACAGGGGAAAGATTATGGCGACAGAACAGGACAGAGGGAAGGCAGGAGAGGTACAGAGGGAAGTAAAAACAACGGGAGAGGCATGCGCCTCTCCCGTCTTAGTCATCAGAAGTCTTCGTTCGCTTCGCTGGCTGCGTTCTCATTCTCAGCAGATTTGTCTGCTTCGAGTGATTCATCCGCGCCGTTGAGCAGTAACTCACGTAACTTCAGATCGATTTCGTTTGCCACAGCCGCATTCTCTTTCAGGAAGTTGCTGGCATTCGATTTACCCTGACCAATCTTGTCGCCATTGTAGCTGTACCATGCACCCGCTTTTTCAATCAGCTTGTGCTTCACGCCCAGGTCAACCAGCTCACCGAAGGTATTGATCCCTTCACCGTACATGATCTGGAATTCAGCCTGTTTAAACGGCGCGGCGATTTTGTTTTTCACCACTTTAACGCGGGTCTCACTGCCGACTACGTTATCGCCCTCTTTAATCGCACCGATACGGCGGATATCAAGACGGACAGAGGCGTAGAACTTCAGCGCGTTACCGCCGGTGGTGGTTTCCGGGTTACCAAACATCACACCAATCTTCATACGGATCTGGTTGATGAAGATCAGCAGGGTGTTTGACTGCTTCAGGTTACCGGCCAGCTTACGCATCGCCTGGCTCATCATACGTGCCGCGAGGCCCATGTGAGAGTCACCGATCTCACCTTCGATTTCCGCTTTCGGCGTCAGCGCCGCAACGGAGTCGACGATGATGACATCGACCGCGCCAGAGCGGGCCAGTGCATCACAGATCTCCAGCGCCTGCTCACCGGTGTCCGGCTGTGAGCAGAGCAGGTTGTCGATATCAACGCCCAGCTTCTTGGCATAGACCGGGTCAAGCGCATGCTCGGCATCGATAAAGGCACAGGTTTTGCCTTTACGCTGAGCTGCGGCGATGACCTGCAGGGTCAGCGTCGTTTTACCGGAAGACTCAGGTCCGTAGATCTCAACGATACGACCCATTGGCAGACCGCCTGCGCCTAACGCGATATCCAGCGACAGCGAACCGGTAGAGATGGTTTCCACATCCATTGAGCGGTCTTCACCCAAGCGCATGATGGAGCCTTTACCAAATTGTTTCTCAATCTGGCCCAGCGCGGCAGCTAAAGCCTTCTGTTTGTTTTCATCAATCGCCATTTCAACTCCTAATCAAGCCGGGTAAACACGCACTCAGGGTGCCTGCACTCTTTCTGTTGCCGACAATTATACTGTATAGTCATACAGTATCAAGTTTAATTTGTCAGAAATTCGCCATACAGTGTCTGCAGGGCCCATGCCACCGACTGGCGGCGTACGGCATCACGATCGCCGCTGAAATGCTGCTGAAAAGTCAGCACTTTATCTTCAGGGCCGGCCAGGCCAAACCACACCGTGCCGACCGGTTTTTCTTCACTGCCGCCATCCGGTCCGGCGATGCCGCTGACTGAAATGGCATAGTCTGCCTGAGCGGCCTGACGGGCACCCTGCGCCATCTCCCGCACCACCGCCTCGCTGACCGCACCATACTGTTCCAGCGAGGCGGCCTGTACGTTCACCAGCTGCTGTTTTGCCTCATTACTGTAGGTCACAAAACCGCGTTCAAACCAGGCGGAACTGCCACTGATATCGGTAAAGACCTTCGCAATCCATCCGCCGGTGCAGGATTCCGCACAGGTGACGGTGGCGTTGCGCTGCTTCAGCTTCTCACCTATCTGCGCGCTAAGCGCCTGCAGTTGCTGATCATCCATTGCGACTCTCCCGTGGGGTGTGGATTGAAGGTGGTGCAGAAAGCGCACTTTTTCAAGGGCTCTCTGCACTATTGCCCTGTTTTTGCGGCTGAGTTTCCAGCTCACGCCCCTTTTTTCACCGCCACCATAAAAAGACGCGGGAAAGCGAGCAACACCTGACCGTCGGCCCGGGCCGGATAGGCACTGAGCAGCTGCTGATGATAATCGGCGAGAAACGCCGCCTGGGATGCCTCATCCAGTGACGCCAGGAACGGGCGCAAGCCTGTTGCCTGCAGCCAGCTGATAATCGCCTGCGCATCAGCCATGACGTGATAATAGGTGGTGCGCCAGATATCCACCTCACAGTCCGCCTGGGTGAGCAAATCGTAATAGGCGCCGGCAGAGAGCAGCGCGACACGATCAGCGGTGCGGATCTGTGAACGCCAGCGCGCGGATGCGGCGACCTCACGCATCAGCTGGTGCGAGGGTTCATTGAGGTTATCCGGCATCTGAACCGCCAGTACACCACCGGGGGCCAGCTGCCTGACCAGATGGGGGAACAGCGCAGTGTGATCATCCAGCCACTGCAGGGAAGCGTTGGCGTAGATGACCTGCTGCGGGACCTCTGCCTGCCAGCTGCGGATGTCCGCCTGCACAAAGCGGCAGTGTGGCAGGCGTTCACGGGCCTGCGTTAACATCGCTGCGGAACTGTCCAGTCCGGTAATCTGCGCCAGCGGCCAGGCATCAGCGAGCAGCTCCGTGCTGTTGCCCGGCCCGCATCCCAGATCGGTGACCTGCTCAACCTGCTCCGGACGGATACGCGCCAGCAGCTCATGCGCCGGACGTGTGCGTTCCGCTTCAAATTTACGATACAGCACGGGATCCCACTCTTTCATCCTGACCTCTCATTCAGCAATCAGCCCTTCGTTTACTGAGACGGATGAAAGGCAAAAAAGTGCGACCCGTGACGGCGTTTTACTGACTGTACAGTTAGCGGCGGCGGAAAAAGGGGGGAGAGGAAGGCGGAACCGGATAAGGCAGAGTGAGCGCGGGCGCGTCCTTGCGCCCCTGAACTCAGTTCTTTTTCACAAACTCAGATTTTAATTTCATCGGGCCAAAGCCGTCGATTTTGCAATCGATGTTGTGGTCCCCTTCAACCAGACGAATGCTTTTTACTTTGGTGCCGATCTTCAGTGAAGAGGAGCTGCCCTTCACCTTGAGATCTTTGATCACCGTGACGCTGTCGCCATCCGCCAGCAGATTGCCGTTGGCATCACGCACTTCCAGTTGTGCGTTGCTGCTGTCGCCCTCTCCTTCGGTCCAGATATGACCGCAGGAGGGGCAGTTGAGGTTGTCACCATCTTGCCAGGTGTAATCGGCGTGACAGGCTGGGCAGGCAGGTAAAGACATAACGACTCCAGAGATAACTGTGGCTGTGTGGCCTGAAAAGGCCGACATCATATAACCTTACAGTTAACAAGGGTAGCCTTTATAACAGACCACCCTGTCGCGCTTTGCCGACCGCCTCACCCAGCTGCCACACCGCCATCGCATAGTGGGTGCTGTGGTTATAGCGGGTGATGACATAAAAATTGGGCAAGCCATACCAGTACTGATAACTGGTGCCGAGATCGAGCCGCAGCAGACTCACCTCATCGTTGCCGTCCAGCGAGCCCTGAGGAGATAATCCTGAGGCCGCCAGCATGCTCACGCTGTAGCGGGTTTTGAAGCCATCATCCAGCATCGGTGCCTGACCGCTGGCCGGAACGGCAACATTTTCACCGCTGCGCCAGCCATGTTTCTGGAAGTAGTGCGCCACGCTGCCGATCGCATCCACCGGATCCCAGAGATTAGCATGACCGTCGCCGTTGAAATCAACCGCATACTCCTGATAAGAAGAGGGCATAAACTGACCATAGCCCATCGCGCCGGCGAAAGAGCCTTTCAGCGCCAGCGGGTCATCCTGCTCTTTACGCGACATCAGCAGGAAGGTTTCCAGCTCGCTGCTGAAGTACTCAGCACGGCGTGGATAGTTGAACGACAGGGTCGCCAGCGCATCCAGAATGCGCGTTTTCCCCATGACGCGCCCCCAGCGGGTTTCCACGCCGATGATGCCGACAATAATTTCCGGCGGCACGCCGTAAACCTGCTGCGCGCGCTGCAGCGCATCCTGATACTGGTTCCAGAACGCTACCCCGTTTTGCACGTTATCCGGCGTAATGAATTTGTTGCGATAGCGGATCCAGGCCCCGTTAGGACCTGGCGCAGGCGTATAGCTCGGGGCCTGACGATCCATCAGCCGCAGCACATAATCCAGCCGTTTTGCCTGACCGATAATGTCGTGCAGTTGCTGACGATCAAAGTCATGCTCTTTCACCATCTTATCGATAAATTTCTCGGCGGCCGGATTGCCGGCAAAATCGCCAGACATGCCCGATCCGTTATGCGACGGCTGCAGTAAAAAACCGCCCTGCGGCGCAGCCAGCATCTTCTGCCGGGAGGGAACGTCAGGTTTGCTACTGCAGGAGGCCAGAAGCGGAATAAGGGCAAGGAGGGCTAGCTTGAGACGCATCGGTTATCCATAAACGAGGGGGTAAAATCAGATGCGGTAATAGTAGACGTTCAGCGCAGCGACATACAGGGCAAATTCTTAAAAAAACGTCAAGGCTGACACCGGTGAAAACCGCCGCAGGGCTGCCCTGCCCCCGCGGCGGCTCAGCATTCAGCGACGGTTTCTGACCAGCTGATAGCGCCGGGTCAGGTACTCAACCGGTGCGCTCCAGATATGCACCAGCCGGCAGAAGGGGAACAGCAGGAACAGGGTCATCCCCAGCACCATATGGACGCGGTAGATCACTGCCACCCCGGCCAGATGCTGTGAAGCACCGCCGTGGAAAGTCACCACCGCCTGTGCCCAGCCCACCAGCTTCATCATTTCACTGCCATCCATATGCTGAGCAGAGAAGGGAATGGTCAGCAGGCCCAGCGTGGCCTGCACCACCAGCAGGGTCAGGATCAGAATATCGCCGACGCTGCTGGTCGCCCGCACTCGCGGATGGGTCAGACGACGCTTCAGCAGCAGCGCTCCCCCGGCCAGCGTCATCGCCCCGAACAGGCCACCCGCCACCATCGCCAGCTTCTGCTTCACGTCGATCGGCAGAAACGACTCATACATCCAGTGCGGCGTCAGCATCCCGACGAAATGCCCGAAGAAGATGCCGATAATGCCGATGTGGAACAGGTTAGAGGCGAGCTGCATCCCCTTTTTATCCAGCATCTGACTGGAACCCGCCCGCCAGCTGTACTGCCCGTAGTCATAGCGCAGCCAGCTCCCCACCAGAAAAACCGTTCCGGCAAGATAGGGGTAAATATCGAAGAAGAAAGTGTTCAGAACATTCATGCTGACTCTCCTGTAGGGCGTGCCGTCGCCGCGGCAATATCCAGATAGTGCGGCGCGACCGCATCGGCGAAACGACGCTGATGCATCGCCTGCTGCGCTGAGACACAGCCCTGCTCGCCGAGAAATTTAATCTGCTCCTCTTCCCAGACCGCATCCAGCGCCGCCGGGGTGTCGTCACGCGCTTCCTTCGCCACCTGCGGCCGGAGGGCGGCCGGGTCAGCCGCGCTGCCCGCCAGCGTCAGTAACAGCGTGAAAAGGTCGGCATAGGGACTCTGGCGCGCTTCCAGACGCGCCGCCAGCAGAGCCAGAATCGGCACGATATCCTCCAGTCCCTGACGCGCCGCCTCGTCACTTTGACAGGCGAGATACTCCAGATAGAGCGGCAGAAAGTCGGGCAGCTCCTTACTGTCCAGCTCCAGACCGGCGGCCCGGTAGTGCGCCAGCAGATCGACCATCGCCTGACCGCGATCGCGGGATTCGCCATGCACATGCTCAAACAGCAGCAGCGAAGTGGCGCGGCCGCGATCAAACAGGGCGCAGTAGTCCGCCTGCGCATCCAGCAGTGGCCGCGCACAGAGCTGCTGAATAAACTGCTGCAGCCCTGCCCGCTGCGGCAGATCAAGTTCCTCTGCCGCGTCCAGCGCCGCGATCAGCTCAGAGTGATGAGCAAACAGCGCCTCGTCCGGGTAATCCAGCAGCCGTGACAGCATCCGTAACGTCATCATGAGGCATCCTCCTGGCGGCGGGTCTGACTGGCGATGTCGATGGCATCAATGCGACGGCTGTTAAACAGATTGAACCGGCTGTCGCTGCCGTGGCAGCCATCGCCAAAGCTAAAGCCGCAGCCTTTACTTTCCGGGAAGGCTTCACGCGCCAGCTCGCGATGGCTGGAAGGCACCACAAAACGATCTTCGTAGTTGGCGATCGCCAGATAGCGGTACATCTCCTGCGCCTGTGCTTCGGTCAGGCCGACCTGTTCCAGCGCCCGGCTATCGCGCTGCCCCTCCACGCTCTCAGCGCGTTTGTAGTGGCGCATCGCCAGCATCCGTTTCAGGGCCCGCAGCACCGGCGCGGTGTCGCCTGCGGTCAGCAGGTTGGCCAGATACTCAACCGGGATGCGCAGGCTCTCCACATCCGGCAGCACGCCAGTGTGAGCCAGTGCGCCGCCATCCACCGCCGACTGAATTGGTGACAGTGGCGGCACATACCAGACCATCGGCAGCGTGCGGTATTCCGGATGCAGCGGCAGCGCCAGCTTCCACTCCATCGCCATTTTGTAGACCGGCGAACGCTGCGCCGCGTCGATCACGCTCTGCGCCACGCCATCTTTCAGCGCCTGGGCGATCACTGCCGGATCGTGCGGGTCAAGGAAGATATCCATCTGACGCTGGTAGAGATCTTTTTCGTTTTCCGCTGACGCCGCCTGTTCAATCCGGTCAGCGTCATAGAGCAGCACGCCGAGATAGCGGATCCGGCCGACACAGGTTTCCGAACAGACGGTCGGCTGGCCCGATTCAATGCGCGGATAACAGAAGATGCACTTCTCAGATTTGCCGCTTTTCCAGTTGAAGTAGATCTTCTTGTAGGGACAGCCGGTCAGGCACATGCGCCAGCCGCGGCATTTATCCTGATCGATCAGCACGATGCCATCTTCGCCGCGCTTGTAGATGGCGCCGCTGGGACAGGTTGCCACGCAGGCCGGATTAAGGCAGTGCTCACAGAGGCGCGGCAGGTACATCATGAAGGTGTGCTCAAACTGGCCATAGATCGCCTTCTGGATGTTATCGAAGTTCTTATCCTGCGAGCGCTTCGCAAACTCGCCGCCAAGGATCTCCTCCCAGTTCGGGCCATTCTCGATCTTTTTCATCCGCTGACCGGTGATCAGCGAGCGCGGGCGGGCGATCGGCTGCTGTTTTCCGGCGGGTGCATTGTGCAGATGCTGGTAGTCGAAATCGAACGGCTCGTAGTAATCATCCAGCGCGGGCACGTCCGGATTAGCAAAGATCTTCGACAGCAGCCCGACACGGCTGCCCATGCGCGGCTCCAGCCTGCCGTTGATCTTCCGGATCCAGCCCCCCTTCCACTTCTGCTGATCTTCCCAGGCGTGCGGATAGCCGACGCCGGGCTTGCTCTCGACGTTGTTAAACCAGGCGTATTCCATCCCCTCGCGGCTGGTCCAGACGTTTTTGCAGGTCACCGAGCAGGTGTGGCAGCCGATACATTTGTCGAGGTTCAGCACCATGCCGACCTGTGAGCGAATTTTCATGGTTTCACCTCCTGCTGGCCGCCCTGGCAGGCGTCGTGCCCTTCCCCGTCTAACCAGTCAACGTTATTCATTTTTCTCACTACCACGAACTCATCGCGGTTCGACCCGACGGTGCCGTAGTAGTTAAAGCCCCAGGAGAGCTGGGCGTAGCCGCCAATCATATGGGTCGGTTTCGGGCAGGCCCGGGTCACAGAGTTGTGGATCCCGCCGCGCTGGCGGGTGATCTCCGAACCGGGGATATTCACGATGCGTTCCTGAGCGTGATACATCATGGTCATACCGGCCGGGATGCGCTGGCTCACCACCGCGCGGGCGGTCAGGGCACCGTTGGCGTTGAACGCCTCGATCCAGTCGTTATCCGCAATGCCCAGTTCGCGGGCATCCTCTTCACTCATCCAGACAATCGGGCCGCCGCGCGACAGGGTCAGCATCAGCAGGTTGTCGCTGTAGGTGGAGTGAATGCCCCACTTCTGATGTGGCGTCAGGAAATTCAGCGCCTTCTCCGGGTTGCCGTTGGGTTTACTGTTGAGCAACGGCTTCGCTGCCCGGGTGTCAATCGGCGGACGGTAGACCATCAGGCTTTCGCCGAAGGCGCGCATCCATTCATGGTCCTGATAGAGCTGCTGACGGCCACTCAGGGTACGCCACGGGATCAGTTCATGAACGTTGGTGTAGCAGGCGTTATAGGAGACATGCTCATCTTCCAGACCTGACCAGGTCGGGCTGGAGATAATTTTGCGCGGCTGCGCCTGGATATCGCGGAAGCGGATCTTCTCATCTTCTTTGTTCAGCGCCAGGTGAGTGTGATCGCGACCGGTTATCGCGCCCAGCGCCTGCCAGGCTTTTACCGCCACCTGACCGTTGGTTTCCGGCGCCAGCGCCAGAATCACCTCGGCCGCATCAATGGCCGTGTCGATATTGGGCCGTCCCGCAGTCGGGCCATCCGCTTTGACATAGTTCAGCTGCTTCAGGAGATCGACCTCTTTGCAGGTGTTCCAGCTAATCCCTTTGCCGCCGTTGCCCTGTGCCTCCAGCAGTGGCCCCAGCGTGGTAAAGCGCGCCCAGGTCGCCGGATAGTCACGCTCCACCACCATGATGTGCGGTGCCGTTTTACCGGGGATCAGATCGCACTCCCCTTTTTTCCACTCTCTGGCTTCAAACGGCTGCGCCAGTTCGGCGGGCGAGTCGTGCAGCACCGGCAGCGTCACCACATCCGTTTCAACGCCTAGATGACCGGGGCAGAGTTCGGAAAAGGCTTTGGCGATGCCTTTGTAGATCTCCCAGTCACTTTTTGACTCCCAGGCGGGGTCGACCGCCGCCGAAAGCGGATGAATAAACGGATGCATATCCGACGTATTCATGTCGTCTTTTTCATACCAGGTGGCGGTCGGCAGCACCACATCGGAGTAGAGGCAGGTGCTCGACATACGGAAATCGAGGGTCACCACCAGATCCAGTTTTCCTTCGGCGCCCTGCGCCAGCCATTCGACTTCCTCCGGCTTCACGCGCCCCTGCTGGCCTAAATCTTTTCCCTGAATGCCGTTTTCGGTGCCGAGCAGATACTTCAGCATGTACTCATGCCCTTTCCCTGACGAGCCAAGCAGGTTAGAGCGCCAGACAAACAGGTTTCGCGGAAAGTTCTGCGGATCGTCCGGCTGTTCAGCGGCAAAGCGCAGGGTGCCCTGCTTCAGGCTCGCCACGGTATAGTCAATTACCGACTGCCCGGCGGCGCTGGCCCGGGCGGCGATGTGCAGCGGGTTGACGTTAAGCTGCGGCGCGGAAGGCAGCCAGCCCATGCGTTCGGATCGGACGTTAAGGTCGATCAGGCTGCCGCTGAAGCGGCTTTTATCGGCCAGCGGCGAGAGCAGTTCTTCGGTCGCCAGGGTTTCATAGCGCCACTGGCTGGAGTGGTTGTAAAAGAAAGAGGTGCTGTTCATCTGGCGTGGCGGACGCTGCCAGTCGAGGCCAAAGGCCAGCGGAGCCCAGCCGGTCTGCGGACGGAGTTTCTCCTGACCGACGTAATGCGCCCAGCCTCCGCCACTCTGACCGACGCAGCCGCAGAAAATCAGCAGGTTCATCAGTCCCCGGTAGTTCATGTCCATGTGATACCAGTGGTTCATACCGGCACCGACAATGATCATTGAACGTCCGTGGGTTTTCTCCGCGTTCCCGGCAAACTCGCGCGCGAGGCGGATGATGTTCTGCCGGGAGACGCCGGTGATCTGCTCCGCCCAGGCGGGACTGTAGGCTTTGATCTCATCATAGTTTTGCGCGCAGTGAGCATCACCCAGACCGCGATCCAGACCGTAGTTCGCCAGGGTCAGATCGTAGACGCTGGCGACCCGGGCTTCGCTGCCATCTGCCAGCGTCAGGCGTCTGACCGGCAGCTTATGCAGCAGGATCTCATCCAGCGCCACGCTGTTAAAATGGTCGCTGGTGATGCCGCCGAAGTAAGGGAAACCGACCTCGACCACCTCATCGTGGCTGCCGAGCAGACTCAGCTGCAGCTCCACCTCTTTTTGCGACAGGCCATCGCGCTGCTCCAGATTCCATTTCCCTTTTTCACCCCAGCGGAAGCCGATCGCGCCCTGAGGGGCCACCAGATCGCCGGTGGTCTGATCCAGCGCCACCGTTTTCCATTCCGGGTTGTTTTTCTGACCCAGCCCATCGACCAGATCGCTGGCGCGCAGCTGGCGACCCGCGGCATAAAATCCGCCTTCGCGCGGCTCCAGCAGTACCAGCATCGGCATGTCGGTGTAGCGGCGCACATAGTCGCGGAAATAGGGGACATCACGGTTGAGGTGAAACTCTTTCAGCATCACGTGGCCCATCGCCAGCGCCATCGCGCTGTCGGTGCCCTGCTTCGGACTCAGCCACTGGTCGCACAGCTTCGCGACTTCGGCATAGTCCGGGGTGATCGCCACGGTTTTCGTCCCCTTGTAGCGGACTTCGGTAAAGAAGTGCGCATCCGGGGTGCGGGTCTGTGGCACGTTTGAGCCCCAGGCAATGATGTAGGAAGCGTTATACCAGTCGGCGGATTCCGGCACGTCTGTCTGCTCGCCCCAGGTCATCGGTGAGGCCGGTGGCAGGTCACAATACCAGTCATAGAAGCTCAGGCAGGTGCCGCCAATTAACGACAGGTAACGCGCCCCGGCGGCATAGGAGACCATCGACATGGCCGGAATCGGCGAGAAGCCGACCACGCGATCAGGGCCGTAGGTTTTGGCCGTGCAGATATTCGCGGCGGCAATCAGCTCATTCACCTCCTGCCAGCTGGATCGCACAAACCCGCCGCGTCCGCGCGCCTGTTTATAGCTGCGCGCTTTTTCCGGATCGCGGATGATGGAGGCCCAGGCCTCTACCGGATCGCTATGCTGCGCCTTCGCCTCGCGCCAGAGCTGGATCAGCGTCTTACGCATCAGCGGATATTTCAGACGGTTGGCGCTGTAGAGATACCAGGAGTAGCTGGCACCGCGTGGACAGCCGCGCGGTTCATGGTTCGGCAGGTCGGGACGGGTGCGGGGGTAGTCAGTCTGCTGGGTCTCCCAGGTAACCAGGCCGTTTTTGACGTAGATTTTCCAGCTGCACGAGCCGGTGCAGTTAACGCCGTGGGTGGAGCGCACGACTTTATCGTGCTGCCAGCGACTGCGGTAGCCATCTTCCCAGTCACGGTTGCTGTTCAGCGTCTGACCATGCTGGCCGGAAAAGGGCTCAGCCAGCTGTTTGAAATAGCGGAATCGATCGAGAAATTTGCTCATCCGGAAGGCTCCTGAAGGCCTGGTGTCACATTGCTTACTCTGCATGCGTGCTGATGCAGAAAATAAAGGGAGTGCCGGTGCGCCACACCGGCGTTGTCGTTATCCGGCGCGCGCTTTTCGTCCGTAGACCCGCCAGGTCACGGCGATACAGCAGAGGTAGAAGACCAGAAAGATTTTCATCGCCCCGGCCGGAGAGCCGGTCATGGCAAGCGAGAGGCCAAAGGTCTGCGGAATAAAGAAGCCGCCCAGCGCGCCGATAGCGGAGATAAAGCCAAGCGCCGCGGAGGTTTCTGTGGCGGCTTCCCGCTGTGCCAGCGCCTCGTCACCGCCTTCGGCCTTGATGCGTTCCAGCGTCAGACGGCGGAAGATCACGGCAATCATCTGGTAGGTGGAACCGCTGCCGAGGCCGGAAGTGAGGAACAGGCCCATAAACAGGGCGAAGAAGGCGACGAACGATCCCTGATGTCCGGCTCCCGGCAGCGTGAGGAACAGCAGCGCAGCAAACAGCGCCATCAGCACGTAGTTGATCAGGGTGACGCGGGTTCCGCCGAAGCGATCCGAGATCATGCCGCCTGCTGAGCGCGCCAGTGCGCCAATCAGCGGGCCAAAAAAGGCGTAGTGCATAATCACCACCCCGGGAAACTGCGTCTTTGTCAGCATGGCGAAGCCGGCTGAAAAGCCGATAAAGGAGCCGAAGGTCGCCAGATAGAGCAGCGCCATGATCCAGAGGTGCGGACGTTTCAGCACCGGCAACTGTTCGCGCAGCGAGGATTTCGCTGCCGCCAGATCGTTCATCCCCAGCCAGGCGGCCAGCGTGCCGATGGCCAGAAACGGCACCCAGATCCAGGCCGCATTTTCCAGCCAGAGGCTATCGCCGCTCGCGGTGACTTGCCCTCCATCGGCAAAACCAAAAATGGCGCAGGAGATCGCCAGCGGGGCAACAAACTGCATGACGCTGACGCCGAGGTTTCCCAGGCCGCCATTGATGCCCAGCGCGCCGCCCTGACGGGCTTTGGGAAAGAAGAAGCTGATGTTGCCCATGCTGGAGGCGAAGTTCGCCCCCCCGAAACCGCACAGCAGAGCGATCGCCATAAAGGTGGCGAAGGAGGTCTGGCTGTCCCTCACCGCAAAACCGAGCCACAGGCAGGGGACGATCAGGATGCCGGTGCTGAAGGCGGTCCAGCGGCGTCCGCCAAAGACGGGAATCACAAATGAGTAGGGCACACGCAGCAGCGCGCCGGAGACCGACGGCAGCGCGGTCAGCAGAAAGAGCTGTTCGGTGCTGAAGCGGAAGCCGACCTTATTCAGGTTAACCGCGACGGTGCTGAACAGCATCCAGACGCAGAAGCTCAACAGCAGACAGAAGACAGAGATCCAGAGGTTGCGGCTGGCGATGCGTTTACCCCGCGCCTGCCAGAAGGCCGCATTTTCCGGTTGCCACTCCTGGATCGGTGCGCCGCGCGTCGGGGTTTGCAAAGGGGCAGATTGGGTCATGACTCTCTCATCAGCAGAAGAATAATGGGGCATATCCTGCGTATCCGCCCTGCCCGCTTGCTTGATACAAATCAACGGCAATGCAGGTTATCCGGGCGTGGTCATCCTGCCTCAGCCGGGATAAGTAGCGGAGAGGCAGCAGAGAGTCATTGCAAATCATAAGGTTAATCGGCTGCACTGAAAATGGTGAGCCGGGGAGAGGGAAAATGGAAATAAAGGAGTAGTCCTTTGGGGGTATATAGCGTCCCCGCCTCACCGGTAAGATAGGCCCACGCCCGATCCGGACGGGCAGCGGCGACAGGAACAGGAGTCATGGTGACGGCAGAGACATTTACGCTTTTATTGATCGACGACCACCCCATGCTGCGCAACGGGCTGAAGCAGCTAATCGCGCTGGATGAGAGACTGCAGGTGGTTGCCGAGGCGGGAAACGGTGCGCAGGGCGTGGCGCTGGCGCAGCAGCACGATCCTGACCTGATCCTGCTGGATCTGAATATGCCGGGACTGAATGGGCTGGATACCCTGACCCGACTGCGCGAAGCCCCCCTCTCCGGGCGGGTGGTGGTGTTCAGCGTGTCGGATGAGGAAGAGGATGTCGTCAACGCACTGCAGCGCGGCGCCGATGGCTATCTGCTGAAGGATATGGAGCCGGAAGCGTTGCTGAAAGCCCTGCATCAGGCGGCGGCCGGTCAGATCGTACTGAGCGAGGCGTTAACGCCAATGCTGGTCACCCGGCTGCGCGACGCCCGGCCTGCCCGGCCGCGTGACATCACGCAGCTGACCCGACGCGAACGCGAAATCCTGCAGCTGATCAGCGACGGGATGACCAACAAAGCGATCGCCCGTAAGCTGGCCATCAGCGAAAGCACCGTTAAGGTCCACGTCAAATATCTGCTGAAGAAGATGAAGCTTAAATCCCGGCTGGAAGCCGCGGTCTGGGCGCTGCAACACGGGCTGAACTGACCTGGCTGCCTGTAAATGGTGCGTCAGAAGTCATAGAGCTTAACGGGGTTATCACGCAGTATTCTCTGCCGATCCCGGCTCTCCGGCGCCCAGACCCGCATCAGATCGAGTAACACCGCATCGTCCGGCTTATGGTTGTCCGGTTCGGTCGGGTGCGGCCAGTCGCTGCCCCACAGCAGCCGTTCCGGGTTAATCTGCACCAGTTTCTGTGCCACCGGCGTCACATCGTTATAGCCCGGCGCGCCGGTTAAGGAGTCGATATAAATTCCGGAGAGTTTTATCCAGCTTCTCCCGCCATCCAGCATCCGCTGCAGCGTGGCAAACACCGGCGACGTAATGCCCTCCGGCTGCGGCACGTGCCCCATATGATCGATCACCACCGGGGTCGGGAGTTTTTGCAGCCGGCTTTCCAGTTCGGTTAAGTGTTTACCAGAGGTCACCACCTGAATATGCCAGTTCAGGGGATTCACGCGTGCTGCTAACTTCTCCATATCATTAAGGTTAACCGCGCTGTAACGCAGATTAAACCGGATCCCCCTGACGCCCGCCTGATGCAGCTTCTGCAGTTCATCATCGCTGACCGACGAATCCAGCACCACCACGCCGCGCGCATTTCCCCCGCTCGCCGCCAGGCCATTCAGCAGGACGCTGTTATCGGTTCCATAGCGGGAGGGCGTGACAATCACCATCCGGTTGATGCCCAGTCTCTGCTGAAGCTTCCGATAGTCTTCCAGTGAGGCGTTCGCCGGATTCATCAGTTTTGTGCCAGGCACGGCAGGACAGCGGCTGTCGTACAGATGCATATGGCAATCGACGCTGCCTGGCGGCGGAATCAGCTGAGGTTTTTTCTCGCCCGAACTGTAAGGCACGTTTGCAAAGACGGGAAACGTCGCCGCGAAAGCCAGCGCCGCGCCTGAGTGTAAGAAATGCCGACGGGTTAGTGACATTTATCCTCCTGATAATTAAGCTCATTAAAGCCGTTATTCAGACTTTCCGTTCCATCCTGAGCGCGACGTCATCATCCCGGCAAACTCTCCCGGTCGCCGCTATGACGGCGTGATGCTGACCTGACTGCGCCGGGTAAATTTTGCGCGCTGAAAATGTAACCCGTTGATTCAACCACTTTTGTCCGCCGGGTGCAGATGTGCGTGCCGCTTCTTTGACCGGTGTCTCTTTTTCAGGCGGGCACGGCGGACTGATTTCCTTTAATCCGCGCGACCCTGCCGGTGAACCGCACGCTCCGCGCGCAGCCGCCTGATCGGCAATTCCCCGGTGCGCTATCCTGTCAGAAATCGCGAGCCGCCTCGCAACAGCACATCAGAGAGTGCAAAAGTGACATTTTTCTGTCGCCAGCCGCCCTGCCATTTGCCAGGATGCCTCCTGGCCGGTCAGGTTCACGGTCTGTGCATCAGGCTGGCATATGCCCTGCCCTATTCGTTATCATCTGATTATCCTGCGCGCCTGGAATCCCTTTCGGTTTCATGGGCGTTGACCGCCAGAAATTTACCGCATCAAAAATGAGTTAAAACCTTATGCAAGAGCCAACCGAAAAGGACTTTCCTTCTCACACGCCCATGATGCAGCAGTACCTGCGCCTCAAGGCAGAGCACCCTGACATTCTGCTGTTTTACCGTATGGGTGACTTCTACGAGCTGTTTTATGACGACGCGAAACGTGCCTCACAGCTGCTGGAGATTTCGCTGACCAAACGCGGCGCGTCGGCAGGCGAACCGATCCCGATGGCCGGTGTGCCCTATCATGCGGTTGAGGGGTATCTGGCTAAGCTGGTGCAGCTGGGCGAATCCGTGGCGATCTGTGAGCAGATCGGTGACCCGGCGCTGAGCAAAGGTCCGGTTGAGCGCAAAGTGGTGCGTATCGTTACGCCGGGAACCATCAGCGATGAGGCGCTGTTACAGGAGCGGCACGACAACCTGCTGGCAGCGATTGTGCAAAGTCCGCGGGGATTTGGCTACGCCACGCTCGATATCAGCTCGGGCCGTTTTCGCCTCAGCGAACCTGCCGATGCCGAAACTATGGCGGCAGAGCTGCAGCGCACCAACCCGGCCGAGCTGCTCTACCCTGAAGATTTCCAGGCGATGTCACTGATCGATCAGCGTCGTGGCCTGCGCCGCCGTCCGCTGTGGGAGTTTGAGATCGACACCGCCCGGCAGCAGCTCAATCTGCAGTTCGGCACCCGTGACCTTAACGGGTTTGGCGTGGAGAATGCGCAGCTCGGACTGAGTGCGGCGGGCTGTCTGCTGCAGTATGCCAAAGATACCCAGCGCACTACCCTGCCACACATCCGCTCGCTGAGCATGGAGCGGCAGCAGGACAGCATCATTATGGATGCGGCCACCCGCCGTAATCTGGAGATCACCCAGAACCTGGCAGGCGGCACCGACAACACCCTGGCGGCCGTGCTGGACAAAACGGTCACCCCGATGGGAAGCCGCATGCTCAAACGCTGGCTGCATATGCCGCTGCGCGACGTGCGCACGATCACCCAGCGTCAGGAGTCGATTGCAGAACTGCAGCCTCTCAGTGAGGTGCTTCAGCCGGTGTTGCGTCAGGTCGGCGATCTGGAACGAATCCTGGCCCGCCTGGCGCTGCGCACCGCCCGCCCGCGCGATCTGGCCCGCATGCGGCACGCTTTTCAGCAGCTGCCGGAGCTTAACCAGCTGCTGGCCGATGTTGAAGCGCCACAGCTGCAGAAGCTGCGCACCCAGATGGGCGAGTTCGCCGCGCTGCGTGAGCTGCTGGAACAGGCGATCATCGACTCCCCGCCGGTGCTGATCCGCGACGGCGGCGTGATTGCTCCCGGTTACAACGCCGAGCTGGATGAGTGGCGTGCGCTGGCCGATGGTGCAACGGACTATCTCGACAGGCTGGAGATTCGCGAACGCGAGAAGCTGGGACTGGATACCCTTAAGGTTGGCTTTAACGGCGTACACGGCTACTTCATTCAGGTAAGCCGCGCGCAGAGCCATCAGGTGCCGATGCACTATGTCCGTCGTCAGACCCTGAAAAATGCGGAACGCTACATCATCCCGGAGCTGAAGGAGTACGAAGACAAGGTGCTCACCTCGAAGGGGAAAGCGCTGTCGCTGGAAAAAAGCCTCTATGAGGCGCTGTTCGATCAGCTGCTGCCGCATCTTGAAGCGTTGCAGCTGAGTGCCGCGGCGCTGGCAGAGCTGGATGTGCTGAGCAATCTGGCCGAGCGTGCCTGGACGCTGAACTACTGCCGGCCGGTGTTGCAGGATAAAGCCGGAATCAAAATCAGCGGCGGTCGCCATCCGGTGGTCGAACAGGTGCTGAAAGAGCCGTTTATTGCGAACCCGCTCTCCCTGGCCCCCCAGCGCAGAATGCTGATCATCACCGGTCCGAACATGGGCGGTAAAAGTACCTACATGCGTCAGGCGGCGCTGATTGCGCTGATGGCGTGGATTGGCAGTTTTGTTCCCGCCGATGAGACGCTGATTGGCCCGCTGGATCGCATCTTCACCCGCGTCGGTGCCGCTGACGATCTCGCTTCCGGACGCTCGACCTTTATGGTGGAGATGACCGAAACCGCCAATATCCTGCACAACGCCACCGAAAACAGTCTGGTGCTGATGGATGAGATTGGACGCGGTACCTCCACCTACGACGGCTTATCGCTGGCCTGGGCCTGTGCCGAAAACCTGGCCAACCGCATCAAGGCGATGACGCTGTTCGCGACCCATTACTTCGAGCTGACCACCCTGCCGGAGAAAATGGAGGGCGTGGTCAATGTTCACCTGGACGCGGTGGAGCACGGTGACACCATCGCCTTTATGCACAGCGTGCAGGAGGGGGCCGCCAGCAAGAGCTATGGTCTGGCCGTGGCAGCGCTGGCGGGGGTGCCCAAAGAGGTCATCAGGCGCGCGCGCAGCAAGCTGAAAGAGCTGGAGACCGTCTCCAGTCACTCCGCCTCATCGACGGTCGACGGTTCTCAGCTGCCGCTGCTGGTTGAAGAGACCTCACCGGCGGTAGAAGCCCTGGAGGCGCTGGACCCGGATACGCTGACGCCGCGTCAGGCGCTCGACTGGATCTATCGCCTTAAGTCGCTGGTCTGAAGGTTCGCCGTGCCGCGTGAAAGCGCGGACAGGCCCGCTACGTTTCTGCCTGACCTTTTCTGCAGGCATAAAAAAAGCGGTGGTTTTCACCACCGCTTTTCGCATTCATGCTCAGATCAATTATTCACGAAACAGTGCTTCAATGTTGAGGCCCTGCGCCTGCAGGATTTCGCGCAGACGGCGCAAACCTTCAACCTGAATCTGACGGACACGCTCACGGGTTAAGCCGATTTCACGGCCGACATCCTCAAGCGTTGCCGCTTCATAGCCCAACAGGCCGAAACGACGTGCCAGCACTTCGCGCTGCTTGGCGTTCAGTTCGAACAGCCATTTGACGATGCTTTGTTTCATGTCATCGTCCTGCGTGGTGTCTTCCGGGCCGTTGTCTTTCTCATCGGCCAGAATATCCAGCAGCGCTTTTTCAGAATCACCGCCTAATGGCGTGTCAACCGAGGTAATGCGTTCGTTGAGACGCAACATACGGCTTACGTCATCAACCGGTTTATCAAGCTGCTCCGCGATCTCTTCCGCACTCGGCTCATGGTCGAGCTTGTGGGACAGTTCACGCGCAGTACGCAGATAAACATTCAGTTCTTTAACAATGTGAATCGGCAGACGGATAGTACGGGTTTGATTCATGATCGCCCGTTCAATGGTCTGACGAATCCACCAGGTGGCGTACGTTGAGAAACGGAACCCGCGCTCCGGGTCAAATTTCTCAACGGCGCGAATCAGGCCGAGGTTACCTTCTTCAATCAGGTCCAGCAGGGCTAAACCACGATTGCTGTAACGACGGGCGATTTTCACCACCAGGCGTAAGTTACTTTCGATCATACGGCGACGGGAAGGAATATCACCCCGCAATGCACGGCGAGCGAAGAAAACTTCTTCCTCTGCCGTTAACAACGGAGAATAGCCAATCTCCCCAAGATAGAGCTGCGTCGCATCTAAAACACGCTGCGTCGCACCCTGTGATAGCAACTCTTCTTCCGCTACGTCGCTATCACTGGCTTCGTTTTCAACGAGTGCTTTCTCGTCAAAAATTTCAGCTCCGTTCTCATCGAATTCCGCGTTCTCATGTAACTCGTTTACTTTCAGCGTATTCTGGCTCATAAGCGGCTCCTACCCGTGATTCCAGGGCAGAACATAAAAAGGGTCTGTTCTGCCGGATTATCGCTGCGGTAAATAACGCAACGGGTTTACGGATTTCCCCTTGTAACGAATTTCAAAATGTAATCTGACTGAACTGGTTCCGGTGCTACCCATGGTAGCGATCTTCTGCCCCGCCTTAACTTCCTGTTGTTCCCGAACCAGCATTGTATCGTTGTGGGCGTAGGCACTCAGGTAATCATCGTTGTGTTTAATGATGATTAAATTACCGTACCCCCGGAGTGCGTTACCTGCGTAAACCACGCGTCCTGATGCGGTGGAAACGACAGATTGTCCGCGCGTTCCGGCGATATCGATCCCTTTATTGCCACCTTCGGCGGCAGAGAAGTTATCGATAATCTTCCCATCGGTCGGCCAGCGCCAGCTTCCGACCGGCGTTGAACTGTTGGTGGTACTGCTCACCGTTGGGGGGGCGGTAACGACTGGAGCTGTTGTCGTTGCAACATTTGCTCCTTTCGAAGGCAACAATTTGCTGCCACCCGAATTACCCGAATCATCAGAATACGTAATAACAGGTTGCTGTGCAACAACAGGCGCTTTAATTTGTGGCGACGCCGGGACACCGCCCTGCGTTGCATCAGCAACGGTAATGGGATTTCCGCCCGTAATCGGCTGACCTGACCCATTTCCAATCTGCAGCGTTTGCCCCACATTCAGGCTATAGGGCGCCGGAACGTTGTTGCGCTGGGCTAAATCGCGGAAGTCGTTGCCGGTAATCCAGGCAATGTAAAACAATGTGTCACCGCGCTTAACGGTATATGTTTCACCGGAGTAACTACCCTTTGGAATATTCTGATAACTGCGGTTGTACACAATCCGGCCATTCTGTGTCTCAACATTATCGCTGGTACTAATCATTCCACCGCTACGGGGAGCAGATCCTGAATTTGTGCTTAACATTTGTCCCTGGGCAGGTGTGGCAGGTACGCCGCCCGAAACCATGCCTGTGTCAGACGGGCTGCTGTTCATGCCGCCATTGTCGCCCACGCGACTGATGGGCGCCTGCGAGTTGTCGCTGGAGCTGCAGCCTGCCAGCCAGAAACCTACCAGTGAAAGCGCCGCCAGACGGCGTAACTGAAAAAGTGTGCTTCCCGTGCTCATTAATCCCCCGTGATGGCAACTCTGATCTATCTGTTTCACTGTATCTGCCAGCAGAATGCTCTGCGTGACGCGATAAAAGCTGTGTTTTCGTTAGGTAAACCGGATAGTAACAACATCAGGTACGTGGTGCCATGAAACAGTTGTGAAGAAATACGTAGAGGGTCAGGCCAGGTCGCCCTGCACCAGCGGAACAAAACGC
Organism: Pantoea anthophila; assembly: GCF_026104315.1. Lineage (NCBI taxonomy): Bacteria > Pseudomonadati > Pseudomonadota > Gammaproteobacteria > Enterobacterales > Erwiniaceae > Pantoea > Pantoea anthophila. The sequence goes on along the minus strand of NZ_CP110473.1, from coordinate 865,896 downwards.
ACCGGCTCGATGGTCTCTTCCGTCACCTCTTTTCCCTGACGACGCAGCCGTTTCAGTACCTGCTGATCTTCCCCCACCGGCAGCACCATAATGCCGCCTTCTGCCAGCTGCGCTATCAGCGCAATCGGAATTTCCGGCGGGGCCGCCGTGACGATAATCGCATCGAACGGGCCACGGGATGGCCAGCCCTGCCAGCCGTCGCCATGGCGGGTGGAGACATTGTGCAGATCGAGCTGTTTCAGCCGGCGCTTGGCCTGCCACTGCAGCCCTTTAATCCGCTCCACGGAATAGACGTGATCAACCAGGTGGGCCAGAATGGCGGTCTGATAACCCGAACCGGTGCCGATCTCCAGCACCCGCGAATGGGGATTCAGCCCGAGCAGCGCGGTCATCCGCGCCACCATGTAAGGCTGTGAGATGGTCTGACCGGAGCCAATAGGCAGGGCGACATTGTCCCAGGCCTTGTGCTCGAACGCCTCATCGATAAAGCGTTCGCGTGGCACCTCGCTGATGGCTTTCAGCAGGTTTTCGTCATGGATGCCCTGCTGACGCAGTTGTGACAGCAACGTCTCAATACGCCGATTCACCATGCCAGATTCACCTCAGCTTTCGCCAGCCAGTCGCTGAGCACCTCCTGGGCACTGTGCGCCGTTAAATCGACGTGCAGCGCGGTGACAGAGACATAGCCCTGATCTACGGCGGCGAAGTCCGTATCCGGCCCGGCATCCAGTTTTTCACCCGGCGGGCCAATCCAGTAGAGGGTATTGCCGCGCGGGTCCTGCTGCGCAATCACCTGATCGGCCGGATGGCGGCTGCCACAGCGCGTCACGCGAATGCCCCGGAGTTCGGAGAGCGGCAGATCAGGCACGTTGATATTGAGAATGCGACCGGTGCGCAGCGGCTCATGCGTCAGCGCCCGGAGAAGCGCACAGGTCACCGCCGCGGCTGTCTCATAGTGCTGATGACCATTGAGCGAAACGGCCACCGCCGGTAAGCCCAGGTGCCTCCCCTCCATCGCCGCCGCGACCGTGCCGGAGTAAATCACATCATCCCCCAGGTTGGGACCGGCATTAATGCCTGACACCACAATATCGGGCCGCGGCTGCATCAGGGCATTCACCCCCAGATAGACACAGTCGGTCGGGGTACCCATCTGCACCGCGATATCGCCGTTTTCATGGGTGAACGTTCGCAGGGGCGTTTCCAGGGTGAGCGAGTTTGACGCACCGCTTCGGTTACGATCGGGGGCAACCACCTGCACGTCAGCAATCTGCCGCAGGGCTTTCGCCAGAGTCTGAATACCTGGCGCATGAATGCCGTCATCGTTGCTGAGCAATATCCGCATTTCGTTCTGACCTTTTTTTATTCGACTGATCGCCGCGACTGAACCTGTCTGAACGGCATGGCAACAGGTGAGGAATGGGCGGCGATTTTTGCATTCTAGCGAGGCACGCAAGGAAGTGGTAGGCGTAAATCACACAGCAGAGGGGGGTTGCCGCAACATTCCCCACACAGCGGTTCAGGTTGCGGCGAAGATTACTCATCAATCTGATCGGACGCGTCGGCCTGAACCAGCAGTTCTCTGACGACGCTGGTGGCGAAGCTGCCTGCGGGCAGCCAGAACGTCAGCTCCAGCGTCACCTCATCCCACCAGCTCCAGCGCAGATCGCGCGGCACGACCAGCATGGCACGGCGTGCGGCATCCACCCGCTCGCGCTCAACCAGGCCGGTGAGCAGCGTTTCGCCAGCCAGCACCTGCTCTTCAAAGGCCAGCGCATCCGCCTGCGGACCCGGCTCGCCCCGCCCCGGCAGCGGCGCGGTGATGCGCAGTTCATGCTGTTCAACCCGGCGCTGGCACGCTTCCAGCTCATCCGGCTGCGCAACAAACCAGCTGCCTCGCCCGGTCAGCTGCAGGGCATCGCCGTTAAGGACCTGACTCAGGCCGCCCTGCTGCGCCAGACGCGCACTGGTCACCTGATTAAACAGCGCACTGCGCGCGGCAGAGAGCATCAGGCTGCGCTTGTTGCGATCGCGCAGGGTAATCTCGTTGCGCGCCCACTTCTCTGCGATCACCAGGTTATTGCCGCCGCGCCCGAAACGCTGCTCACCGAAATAGTTCGGCACACCCGCGTCACAAATCTGCGTCAGGCGCGTCTCAACCGCCTCACGGTCACTGATCTGGCGGATGACCAGCCGGAACGCATTTCCGGCCAGCGCGCCGGTGCGCAGCTTGCGCTTGTGGCGTACCGCCTGCAGGATCTCAACCCCCTCCAGCGCAAAACCGCGCAGATCGGGCATCGCATTCCCCGGCAGACGGAAACAGAGCGTCTGCTCCGTCACGGCATGGCGATCCTTCATCCCGGCATAGCTCATGTCACGCTGATGCACACCGAGATATTTCGCCAGCGCCTCCGCCACGAAGCGGGTATTCGCGCCCACTTTACGGATGCGCACCAGCAGATGCTCACCTTCCCCATCCGGGCCATAACCGAGATCTTCAACCACCACAAAATCTTCCGGGCTGGCTTTGATGACGCCGGTGGCAGCGGGCGTGCCGTGCAGATAGTGAAGCGTCATTGAGTGTCGGCTTTCAGCAGCAGGGCCACCGCTTCGCAGGCGATCCCTTCACCGCGCCCGGTAAAGCCCAGCTTTTCGGTCGTGGTGGCTTTGACATTGACCGCATCCATGTGACATCCCAGATCTTCCGCGATGTTGATGCGCATCTGCGGCACATGCGGCAGCATTTTCGGCGCCTGGGCAATCAGGGTGACATCCACGTTACCGATGCGATAGCCTTTGGCTTCGATACGACGCCAGGCCTCGCGCAGCAGGCCGCGGCTGTCCGCGCCTTTAAACGCGGGATCCGTGTCCGGAAACAGTTTGCCAATATCGCCCATGGCGACCGCGCCCAGCAGCGCGTCCGTCAGCGCATGCAGCGCCACATCACCATCGGAATGGGCGATAAACCCCTGCTCAAACGGGATCCGCACACCGCCAATCACTAACGGACCCTCTCCGCCAAAGGCGTGAACGTCAAAACCGTGACCGATACGCATCATGCGCTCTCCTTTAATTGAATCTGACTCAGATAAAAAGCCGCCAGCGCCAGATCTTCTGGCCGGGTGACTTTGATGTTATCACTGCGTCCGCTGACCAGCAGCGGATGGTAGCCGCAATACTCCAGCGCCGAGGCCTCATCCGTAATGGTTACGCCCTCGGTCAGTGCCCGCGTCAGGCAGGCTGTCAGCAGCGCATGCGGGAAAAACTGGGGGGTTAAGGCGTGCCAGAGATCGTCACGCTCTACCGTGTGGGCCACCGCGGCTTTGCCCGGCTCGCCCCGCTTCATGGTGTCGCGCACCGGTGCGGCCAGAATCCCGCCGACGTGGCTCTGTTCGCGCACGTTAAGCAGCTGCTGCAGGTCGTCGGGATGCAGACAGGGACGGGCAGCATCGTGAACCAGAACCCACGCGGAACCCTGCGCGGCCTGCAGGCCAGCCAGCACCGATTCGGCGCGGGTCTCTCCGCCAGTGACCCTGAGCACGCGCGGATCGCGCGCCAGCGGCAGTGAGGCGAAGTGCTGATCGTCGGGACTGAGGGCGACAATAACCTGTTTAATGGCAGGATGGGAAAACAGACGTGCAATGCTGTGTTCCAGAAGGGTGTGCTGACCAATCGTCAGATACTGCTTAGGACAGGTTGCCTGCATGCGGCTGCCGATCCCGGCCGCGGGCACCACGGCAATCACATCCGCAAGGGAGGCCAGAGTATTCATGTTTTATCGTTGTTGGTTTTGCGCTGATTGTTGCGCGTTGCGTTTGTTCTGGTCAGGCACCAGACGATAGAAGGTCTCACCGGGCTTAATCATGCCCAGCTCATTGCGTGCACGCTCCTCGATCGCTTCCGAGCCGCCATTGAGGTCATCAATTTCGGCAAACAGCTGATCGTTGCGCGATTTCAGTTTGGCATTGTTAGCCTGTTGCACCGCGACATCATCATTGACGCGCGTATAGTCGTGGATGCCATTTTTCCCCAGCCACAATGAATATTGCAGCCAGCCGAGCAGCACCAGTAACAGTAACGTCAGTTTTCCCATCCCGCCCCCTAAAAACGGCCCAATCATCCCATAACTTTGCACAGGACTCCACACCAGCGGAGAAAATGGCGCGCTTTGCCGCGCGTCTGCACAAAATATGAATCAGCAGCGATTCCGGGGGGAAAAGATTTGTAACCGGCCGATGCGTTTGCACATCAGCGCAGGAGCATCAGCGCTTACCAGCCGGAGAGAAAAGAGAACATTAACCAGAAGAGGGAGACCACCAGAATCACGGTGGCGAGTGCGGTCCAGAGCCACTGTCCGCTGAGCAGGGTATTCAGGGCAATACCGGCGACCACCGCAACCGGCAGCAGCGCCAGAAAGAATGGCCAGGTATAAAGAAAGAAAAACAGCGTGTTAGAGCCGAACAGCAGGAACGGGATCGCCAGCGCACACCAGTAAGCGAGAAAGCCGATCACGCAGCCCGGCAGCAGTGAGCGCGGCTCATCCGGGTTGGTGTCATCTTTACGAGCGAGCAGTGGGGTTATGTTCTGCATAGGCATCCTGTTGGTGCGAGGGCGGCAAATCAGAGACGATTTGCCGCTGTCTCTTCAGGATCTGATGATATCGCGGTCACGCAGCAGGTCTAACAATTGGGCGGCCAGTTTTGTAACCAATTGTTCGCCATCCAGCTGAATTTCCGGGCTATCGGGGGCTTCGTAAACGCTGTCGATGCCGGTGAAGTTTCGCAGTTCTCCGGCCCGGGCTTTGCGATATAACCCTTTAGGATCGCGCGCCTCACACACCGCTAACGGCGTATCGACAAACACCTCGATAAACTGTCCCGGTTCCAGCAGATCGCGCACCATCTGCCGCTCGGCGCGATGCGGTGAAATAAAGGCGGTGAGCACCACTAATCCGGCATCCACCATCAGTTTCGCCACTTCACCGACCCGACGGATATTCTCTTTACGGTCGTCATCGCTGAAACCGAGGTCACGGCACAGGCCGTGACGCACATTATCCCCATCCAGCAGATAGGTGCTGACACCGATGCGGTGCAGCGCCTGCTCCAGCGCACCGGCGACCGTGGATTTCCCCGAGCCCGACAGCCCGGTGAACCACAGCACCACGCCCTGATGGCCGTGCTGCTGTTCGCGTGCCGCGCGGGTGACCGGATGGTCATGCCACACCACGTTATCGTCGTGCTGCGCCATTATTGACCGCCCAGCAGATCGCGCGCGTTCCAGTGTGGGAAGTGACGGCGCACCAGCGCATTCAGTTCCAGCTCAAAGGCGCTGAACTCACCCGTACTGGCCGGCACATCCTGGTTGGGCTGATGGATCATGCCCGCCCCGACCGTGACGTTGCTCAGGCGATCGATAAAGATCATGCCGCCGGTCACCGGGTTCTGCTGATAGCTGTCGAGCACCATCGGTTCATTGAAGACGATCTCAATGCGGCCGATTCCGTTCAGCGGCAGCGCATCGACCTGATGGGTCGCCAGCGAGTTGATGTCGACCTGGTGCAGCACCTTTTCGACCCGGCCACGGGTTTTCTTACCGGCGATTTTCAGATCGTAGCTCTGACCCGCCTGCAGCGGCTGCTCGGCCATCCACACCACGTCTACGCTGGCCGACTGCACTGCCGTCAGCGTTTCGCTGGCGTCCACCAGCAGATCGCCACGGCTGATATCAATCTCATCCTGCAGCACCAGGGTAATCGCCTCCCCTGCTCCCGCGTCCTGCAGATCGCCATCAAAGGTCACAATGCGGGCAATCGTCGACTCCACGCCAGACGGCAGCACTTTAACGCGCTGCCCCACCTGTACGCTGCCTGACGCCAGGGTACCGGCATAGCCACGGAAATCGAGGTTAGGACGGTTCACATACTGCACCGGGAAACGCATCGGCTGATGGTCGACAACGCGCTTCAGCTCCACGGTCTCCAGCACGTCCAGTAGCGTCGGGCCGGTGTACCACGGCATGGTCTGGCTGGCCGTCGCAACGTTGTCCCCTTCCAGCGCCGACATCGGCACAAAGCGGATGTCGAGATCGTCCGGCAGCTGGGCGGCGAAATCGAGATAATCCTGTTTGATCGCCTCGAAGCGATCCTGACTGTAGTCCACCAGATCCATCTTATTGATCGCCACCACCAGGTTCTTAATGCCCAGCAGCGTCGAGATAAAGCTGTGACGACGGGTCTGATCCAGCACGCCTTTTCGCGCGTCGATCAGCAGGATCGCCAGGTCGCAGGTGGAGGCCCCGGTCGCCATGTTGCGGGTGTACTGCTCATGGCCCGGCGTGTCGGCAATAATGAATTTACGCTTTTCGGTCGAGAAGTAGCGGTAGGCCACGTCGATGGTAATGCCCTGCTCACGCTCCGCCTGCAGACCGTCTACCAGCAGCGCCAGATCGAGCTTCTCGCCCTGGGTGCCGTGACGTTTGCTGTCGTTGTGCAGTGAAGAGAGCTGGTCTTCATAGATCTGACGGGTGTCGTGCAGCAGACGCCCAATCAGCGTACTTTTTCCATCGTCCACGCTGCCGCAGGTCAGAAAACGCAGCAGGCTCTTGTGTTGCTGAGCGGTCAGCCAGGCTTCAACGCCGCCCTGGTCGGCAATCTGTTGTGCAATTACGGTATTCATCTGGCGTCTCCTTAGAAATAACCCTGGCGTTTTTTCAGTTCCATCGAACCGGACTGGTCGCGGTCGATCATGCGGCCCTGACGCTCACTGGTGGTGGACACCAGCATCTCTTCGATGATCTCCGGCAGCGTCTGCGCTTCGGACTCTACTGCGCCAGTCAGCGGCCAGCAGCCGAGGGTACGGAAACGGACCATCCGTTGAGTGATCTCTTCACCCGGCTGCAGATTGATACGATCGTCATCAATCATCATCAGCATGCCGTCACGCTCCAGCACCGGACGCGGGGCGGCGAGATAGAGCGGCACGATCTCGATGTTTTCCAGGAAGATGTACTGCCAGATATCCAGTTCGGTCCAGTTCGACAGCGGGAAAACGCGGATGCTTTCGCCCTTGTTGATCTGACCGTTGTAGTTGTGCCACAGCTCAGGGCGCTGGTTTTTCGGGTCCCAGCGATGGAAGCGGTCACGGAACGAGTAGATACGCTCTTTGGCACGCGACTTCTCTTCATCGCGACGTGCGCCGCCGAAGGCCGCGTCAAAACCATATTTGTCCAGCGCCTGCTTCAGCCCTTCCGTTTTCATGATATCGGTGTGTTTGGCGCTGCCGTGGACAAACGGGTTAATGCCCATCGCCACCCCTTCCGGGTTGCGGTGAACGATCAGCTCGGCACCCATCGCTTTCACGGTGCGGTCACGGAATTCATACATCTCGCGGAATTTCCAGCCGGTGTCCACATGCAGCAACGGAAACGGCAGCGTGCCCGGATAGAACGCTTTGCGTGCCAGGTGCAGCATGACCGAAGAGTCTTTGCCGATGGAGTACATCATCACCGGGTTGCTGAACTCTGCAGCCACTTCGCGAATGATATGGATGCTCTCCGCCTCCAGCTGACGCAGATGAGTGAGTCGTTTTTGGTCCATGATTTTCCCTCAAGCCAGATTGACAACGGCGGACTCGCGAGCCCCCTGCTGTGCTGAATGTTTAAACCAGGCGAGTTGCCCGTGCAGATTAACCACCTCTCCGATCACCAGCAGCGCCGGAGTAGGTGCCGAGGCGGCCAGCGCCTCAAGGTGTTCTAAGGTGCCGGTCAGCACCTGCTGATCCTGACGGGTGCCGCGACTGATCACCGCCACCGGCGTGGAGGCCGCACGACCATGCTGAATCAGCGCCTCGCTGATCAGGGCCGCTTTAACCGTTCCCATGTAGATCGCCAGCGTCTGACGCGCACGCGCCAGCGATGGCCAGTCAATATCATCCCCATCGGGACGGCAGTGACCGGTAATAAACATCACGCTCTGGGCATAGTCGCGGTGGGTCAGCGGAATCCCGGCATAGGCCGTCGCACCGGCAGCCGCGGTGACGCCCGGCACCACCTGGAACGGCACGCCCGCCTGCTGTGCCGCCTGCAGCTCTTCGCCGCCGCGGCCAAAGATAAAGGGATCGCCGCCCTTGAGGCGGACAACGCGCTTACCTTTCAGCGCCAGTGAAACCATCAACTGATTAATCTCTTCCTGCGGCAACGTATGCGCGCTGGCGCGTTTACCGACGCAGATGCGGTCGGCGTCACGACGCACCAGGTCCAGCACCTCTTCGCTGACCAGATGGTCATAGAGCACCACATCGGCTAACTGCATTACCTGCAGGCCACGCAGCGTCAGCAGGCCGCTGTCGCCCGGCCCGGCACCGACCAGAAAGATCTCGCCCTGACGGGTTGGCTCTTCCAGCAGTTCACGATCCAGGGTGCGTTTCGCCTCTTCGACGTTACCGGCGGACATCTGACTGGCGAACAGACCGTCGAAGGCCCGCTCCCAGAAACGCCGACGATCGGACATGCGGCTGAAGCGCTGTTTGACCTTATCGCGCCAGAGTCCGGCTACCTCCGCCATCTGACCCAGACTGGCGGGCAGCAGCGTTTCGATTTTTTCGCGCAGCATGCGTGCCAGTACCGGCGCGGTGCCGCTGGAGGAGATCGCTACTACCAGCGGTGAGCGGTCAACAATCGACGGGAAGATGAAGGTGCATTTTGGCTGGTCGTCGACCACGTTAACCAGCTTATGCCGCGCGTTAGCGGCTTCAAAAACCTGGGTGTTGAGATGGTTATCGTCGGTGGCAGCAATCACCAGGAAAACGCCATCCAGCTGGGACGGATCAAATTCGGTCGCCACCCACTCCAGCTCCTGCTTATCCAGCAGTTCCTGCAGTTCCGGGCAGAGTTCACGAGAGGCGATCTGAACACGCGCGCGCGCGCGACGCAGCAGTTCAATTTTTCGCGCCGCAATATCTCCACCGCCGACAACCAGAACCGGGCGGCCAGAGAGATCGGCAAAAAGAGGCAAATAGTCCACGTTAACCCTGATGTTTTAACTTTGTATTAACGGGACTATACGTCGCTGAGTTTATCCAGATGAAATTACGAATTGGAATGAGTAGTTACCGAATGGAATAACGGTGGCGCAAAGCACAGAACAATTTGATCTTAACAGATGAAATGTAATGGCTTTTTCGTGAACAGGCTCACAGATTCCTCCGCACCTGCTGCGCTGCAAAAGCAGATAAGTGCCAGCGCAAAGGTCTGCCTCTCTGTGCCGGAGGCGACAGCGCCCAATTCCACTAACAGGATTGCGGGACAAAAAGCGTATAATACGCCCGGCATGAGCGGCCCTGGCCCCTGTACAGGCCCGCTCCGGACAAATAAAAAAAAGGATACACTATGTTTTGTTCCCTCCGTCTGAGGGTTGCCACTCTTTTGTCTGGCGCACTCCTCTCCCCGCTGGCACTGGCCACGCCGCCCGGCCAGTTTGCCGAGCAGCAGGTCCGGCACATCGCCACCTTTTTCCCGGGCCGCATGAGTGGCAGCCCGGCAGAGCTGATGGCGGCTGACTATCTGCAGCAGCAATTTACCGCGCTGGGTTATCAGACCAATACCCGCCAGTTCAACACCGGTTACAACTGGCAGGAAGAGGATGGCTCGCGGCGCTGGCACAAGCTGACCGCCACCTCGGTCATTGCCGCACGCGCCGGCAGCGTGCCGCAGGAGATCCTGATCGTGGCCCATCTGGATACCTGGACGCCGCTGAACAGCGCTCAGGTTCACCGCAATCTGGGCGGCCTGCGTCTGCAGGGGGTGGATGATAACGCCTCAGGGCTGGGCGTGATGCTGGAACTGGCGCAGCAGCTGAGTCAGAAACCGCTGCACTATGGCGTCCGCTTTGTGGCGCTGAGCGCCGGAGAAGCCGATCTGCACGGCATGGATGACTACGTGGAGCGGATGAGCGCGCGTGAGAAGAAGAACACCCTGCTGGTCATCGATCTCAACAGCCTGATCACCGGCGATCACCTCTATTTTAACAGCGGCATGAATACGCCCCGGGCGGTACGCAAGCAGACCAGCGATCGGGCGCTGCTGCTGGCCCGCCAGCTGGGCATTCCCGCCGCCAGTCATCAGCTGACCCGCAAAGATGTCAGCGGGCTGAATGCCTTTGACAGGGCTGGCTTTCCGCTGCTGGATGTGACCGCCAGTAACTGGACGCTGGGGAATAAAGATGGCGCGCTGCAGCGTCACCGCAGCCGCCACTTTCCCGATGGCATCACCCGCCATCAGACTGACCTGGATAATCTGAACTACCTTGACCGCTGGCTGCCGGGTCAGATAGCCCGGCGAACCCATGACAGTGTCAGCGTGCTGCTGCCGCTGCTCAGAGAACTGACCAATCCCAACGTGTGAGGATCTGACATGTACGTCGTCTTTCTGAATTACATTCGTCCGGTAGAGGAAGTTGAAACCCTGCTGGCTGGCCATATCGACTGGCTTAATCGCTATTTTGACGCGGACATTTTTATTGCGGCGGGACGGAAAGATCCGCGCACCGGCGGCATGCTGCTGGTGAGGGATATTGAGCGTGAACGGCTGGAGGCGATCTTAGCGGAAGATCCTTTTGTCGCCGTGGCGCAGTATGAGGTGACAAAGGTGAATGTCACGCGGGCAGCGGAAGCCTTCAGTGGCTTAACCGGCGTGTGAGACCGGGCAGTGACGCCCTTCTCTCCCGCCAGCCAGAGGGAGAGAAGAGGCACGGGATTCAGCCTTCGTGCAGGCCGCACTCACGCTTGAGACCGAAGAAGCGGGTCTCTTCTTCTGCCATGCCCGGTTCCCACTTGCGGGTGGTGTGGGTATCGCCCACCGAGAGATAGCCCTCATCCCACAGCGGGTGGTATTTCAGCTTGTGCTGTTCCAGATACTGATGAATCTTCCGGTTATCCCAGTCAATAATCGGCAGCACTTTAAAGACGCCGCGCTGCACGCCCAGCACCGGCAGATTCGCCCGGCTGCCTGACTGATCGCGGCGCAAACCAGCAAACCAGGTCTGCGCGCCCAGGGTTTCCAGCGCGCGGTTCATCGGTTCGACTTTGTTGATCTCGTTGTATTTCTCAATCCCCTCGACGCCCTGCTCCCACAGTTTGCCGTAGCGTGCTTCCTGCCAGGCCGGAGAGGTTTCGGCGCGGAACACTTTGAGGTTGAGATTGAGCTGGTCTGCCAGCTCATCAATGAAACGGTAAGTCTCCGGGAAGAGATAGCCGGTGTCGGTCAGGATCACCGGAATATCGGGCTGCTGACGCGTCACCAGGTGCAGCGACACCGCGGCCTGAATACCGAAGCTGGAGGAGAGCACATAGGCGCCCGGCAGATGCTCCAGCGCCCAGCTGACCCGCTCTTCTGCTGACGCCTTCTCCAGCTGCGCATTGGTCGCCGCCAGCGCCATTGCGCGCTGGACTTTGGACATCTCATTCAGTGCTGCGAGGTCAGGATGACTCATTTTGCCTCCTCCCAAAAGTCGCGTGCCGGGTCCAGCACCGGCGCGACAATGCCCGCGCGGATGGTGAAGTCACCAAAGCCTTCTGCGGCCTGGCGCTCGGTGGCCCAGCGTCCCACCAGCTCATCAATGGTGGCGAGAATTTCGCTTTCGTTAATGTTCTCACGGTACATGCGGGGAATACGCGTTCCGGTGCGGTTTCCGCCCAGATGCAGGTTATAGCGGCCTGGCGCTTTACCCACCAGACCCAGCTCTGCCAGCATGGCACGACCACAACCGTTCGGACAACCGGTAACGCGTAACACTATGTGCTCATCACCGACGCCGTGCGCATGCATGATGCCCTCGACTTTGGTCACGAAGGCGGGCAGGAAGCGTTCTGCTTCCGCCATCGCCAGCGGACAGGTCGGGAAGGCCACGCAGGCCATCGAGTTTTCGCGCTGCGGCGTGACGTGATCCATCAGACCATGTTCACGGGCGATCGCTTCAATCTTCGCTTTCTCGCTCTCCGGCACGCCCGCCACAATCAGGTTCTGGTTGGCGGTCAGGCGGAAATCGCCCTGATGGACTTTCGCAATTTCAGCAATGCCGCTCTTCAGCGGACGGCCCGGATAGTCGAGCAGGCGACCATTCTCGATAAACAGCGTCAGGTGCCATTTATTGTCGATGCCTTTAATCCAGCCAATGCGATCGCCACGGGTGGTGAATTCATACGGGCGGATCGGCTCAAAGGTCACGCCGGCCCGTTTTTCCACTTCCGCCTTAAAGGTCTCGACGCCCACGCGCTCCAGGGTGTACTTGGTTTTGGCGTTTTTACGGTCGGTACGGTTACCCCAGTCGCGCTGGGTGGTGACAACCGCTTCAGCCACGTCGAGGATCTTATCCACCGGGAAGTAGCCAAACTCGCTGGCGGTGCGTGCGTAGGTCGCTTTGTTGCCGTGCTCGATCGACAGGCCGCCGCCCACCAGCAGGTTGAAGCCCACCAGCTTGCCGTTTTCAGCGATCGCTACGAAGTTCAGATCGTTGGCGTGCAGATCCACGTCGTTGTGCGGCGGGATCACCACCGTCGTTTTGAACTTACGCGGCAGATAGGTTTCACCGAGGATTGGCTCTTCATCGGTGGTCGCGATCTTTTCCTTATCCCACCAGATCTCGGCATAGGCACGGGTGCGCGGCAGCAGATGCTCAGAGAGCTTCTTCGCCCACTCATACGCTTCCTGATGCAGCTCCGACTCAACCGGGTTCGAGGTGCAGAGCACGTTACGGTTGACGTCGTTGGCGGTCGCCAGCGCGTCCAGCCCCACTTCGTGCAGCATCTGATGCGTCGGCTTCACGTTCTTTTTCAGAATGCCGTGAAACTGGAAGGTCTGACGGTTGGTCAGACGGATGCTGCCATAAAGGGTTTTGTCGGTGGCAAATCTGTCGATAGCCAGCCACTGGGTCGGCGTAATGATCCCGCCCGGCAGACGGCAGCGCAGCATCATGGCGTGGCGCGGCTCCAGCTTCTGCTCAGCACGCTCGGCACGGATGTCGCGATCGTCCTGCTGGTACATGCCGTGGAAACGGATCAGCAGGAAGTTGTCGCCGGTAAATCCACCGGTCAGACCCTCTTCCAGATCTTCTTTAATGGTGCCGCGCAGATAGTTGCTCTGCTTCTTCAGACGCTCAGCGTCGGTTAATTTGCCTTCTACAACCAGCGGTCCAGGGTGTTTATCGCTCATTAGTAAACGTCTCGCTGATAACGGCGCTCAATGCGCAGCTCACTTAAAAATTCGTCGGCCGTTTCACGATCCATTCCGCCGTGTTCGACCACCACATCCAGCAATGCCTGCTCGACGTCTTTTGCCATGCGATTGGCGTCGCCACAGACATAAAGATGCGCGCCCTCCTGAATCCAGCGCCACACTTCGGCACCTTTCGCGCGGATCTTATCCTGAACGTAAATCTTTTCAGCCTGATCCCGTGACCAGGCGAGGTCGATATGGGTCAGCAGACCATCCTTCACATATTTCTGCCACTCGACCTGATAGAGGAAATCCTCGGTGAAGTGGGGATTGCCAAAGAATAGCCAGTTTTTGCCGCCCGCACCGTCGTTATCGCGCTGCTGCATAAAGGCGCGGAAGGGAGCGATGCCGGTGCCCGGCCCGATCATGATGACCGGAGCATCCGGATCGGCCGGCAGGCGGAAGTTGTCGTTATGTTCGATGAACACCCGGACCTCGCCCTCTTCTTCGATGCGATCGGCCAGCCAGGTGGATGCGCCGCCGCCACGCTGGCGACCTTCGATATCAAAGCGAACGGCACCCACGGTGATATGCACTTCGGTATCGGTTTCTGCCTGAGAGGAGGCGATAGAGTAGAGTCGCGGCGTCAGCGGACGCAGCAGTCCGGTCAGCTGTTCTGCGCTGAGCTCAGACGGAGCCAGGCGCACCATGTCGACGATGGGGTACTGCTGCGCATAGTGCTGCAGTCTGGCTTTATCATCCACCAGTGCCAGCAGTTCGGCGTTACGCGACAGCTGAGCGTACTGCGCAACAATCTGCGCCGTGTTCACCGTCAGCTCAAAATGCTTCTGCAGCGCCTCGGCCAGCGGCAGCGTGCTGCCCTGAACCTCAACCGGTTCATCGCCTTTCAGCCAGACCAGCTCCAGCAGTTCGCTGACCAGCGCCGCGTCGTTTTCATACCAGACGCCCAGCGCATCGCCGGGCTGGTAGCGCAGACCGGAGTCGCCCAGATCGATTTCGATATGGCGCACATCTTTGTCGGAATCCCGTCCGGTGATTTTCTGATTCACCGCCAGGCTGGCGCTGAGCGGCGCCTCTTTGCTGTAGGGGCTGGTGGTCACTTCGTTGACGCTGCCTGCTACTGTCGCGGCCGCCTGCGCCGGCGATTCAGTCGGCACCCGCGCTTTGAGGATCGCTGTCAGCGCACTGCGCCAGGCCGTGGCCTGCTCCGCATACTCGACATCCGCATCCACGCGATCAAGCAGGCGCTCGCCGCCCAGCTCGGCCAGACGGCTGTCAAAATCTTTGCCCGCCTGACTGAAGAATTCATAGGAGGTATCGCCCAGGCCAAACACGGCAAAGGCGGCCCCCTCCATTTTCGGTGCCTTTTTCGACATCAGGAACTTATGCAGCGCCACCGCCTCTTCAGGCGGTTCGCCCTCGCCCTGGGTCGAGGTGACGACGACCAGCATCTTTTCCTGGCCAATCTGTTTGAACTTGTAATCACCGGCGTTCACCAGGTTGACATTCAGCTTGGCGGCCAGCAGGTCATCACGCAGCTGCTCGGCCAGACGACGGGCATTGCCGGTCTGTGAGGCGGAAAGCAGTGTGATAACCGGTGCTTCAGCGGCCGCCGCAGGCGGTGTGCTGCTGGCGACGGCGCTACCCGGTGCCTGTTCTACCCTGCCCCAGAAATAGCCTGACAGCCACGCCAGTTGAGTCGGGGAATAATCTGTCGTCGCCGCCTGTAAGCGGGCGAGTTGTTCCGGAGAGAGCGGAAGCATTGAACCAGGTGCCTGAGTCGTCATCGCGTTAAAAATTCCAGTATCAGAAGTCCGGACCGTAAAATGGCGGAAGAGTGCGTAGGTTACCGGGCTGTATATTAACGATTAAATACGCCTTCGACATATCAAATAACCAAAATGACTAAATGGTTTTTCAGGTAGGATTAATCAGCAAAAGTGGTAAGCAAAGCGGCGATATATCAGTTAATTAGCTGGACGTCAGAGGAAGACGGGTAAAGAAAGAGAACGCTTCGTGCGCAGCGGGTGCGAAAAAAGCGGTAATCAGGTAGAATCCAGCGGTTTTTTAATGTCTGAGAACCACTATGTCTACCACCCTGTTTAAAGAATTCCAGTTCGAGGCCGCGCACCATCTTCCGAATGTGCCGGCCGGACACAAATGTGGCCGTCTGCACGGTCATTCGTTCCTGGTTCGTCTGGAGATTACCGGCGAAGTGGATGCGCATACCGGCTGGGTTATGGATTTTGCTGAACTGAAAGCGGCTTTTAAGCCGGTCTACGATCGGCTGGATCACTACTACCTGAACGATATTCCCGGCCTGGAAAATCCCACCAGCGAAGTGCTGGCGAAATGGATTTGGGATCAGATGAAGCCGCAACTGCCGCTGTTAAGCGCGGTCATGATCAAAGAAACCTGCACTGCGGGCTGCGTTTACCGCGGCTGACCCTGTCGGATCGAATCCTTCGATCCGACGCGGCTCCCCTTTTTCGCCTCTGCCACCCCCTTTCCTGCACTCCCCTCCGCGCGCAGAAACCGCCGCGATGAAAATCAGGCGATATTGAGATATTTGTGAGTCTGCATCGACAGACGCCAGTTACGGGCGATGCAGGTCTCAATGCAGAGGCGGGTCGCCTCCTCTTTGCGGCTGATGGGCTGAAGCGCGATGATGCGCGGTTTGCTGTCCTCAATGCCCGCCAGTAGTTCATCCAGTGCCTCGACATCACGCTGGCGCGCCACCGGATGTTTGATTTCATCAGCCCGGCTCAGGGCCTGCGGCAGCACGTCGTAGCCGCCGCGCATGTTCACCTTCGGCGACACCGTCACCCAGGTCCGTTCAGAGCAGTGGATTTCGTGAGTGCCACTGGTCTCAATCTGGCACTGAAAACCCTGCTGCTCCAGCGCAGCGGTTAACGGACGCAGATCGTATATCGCCGGTTCACCGCCGGTAATCACCACGTGCCGCGCCGTCCAGCCCTGCTGTTCGATGGCGCGAAGCAGGGTCGCCGCGTCGGCATCGCCCCAGGCGTCACTCTCCACCGTTTTAATCAAAATGTCGCCCAGCGAGGTCTCCCGATCTGCCCGTTTGTCCCAGGTATGTTTGGTATCGCACCAGCTACAGCCCACCGGGCATCCCTGCAGGCGGATAAAGAGAGCAGGCACGCCGGTGTAGTAACCTTCGCCCTGCAGTGTCTGGAACATTTCGTTAATCGGGTAGAACATTTTTTACTCGCCTGGATAAATCGGGGCGCTGATTATGGCAGATTTGTCGCGCAGCTCAACCACGCGTTGTGCCTTTTCTCCGCGCGCAGGGAACTGCACGGGCCGGCAGGATTGCCGCTTGATCGGGCCCTGCCATCCGTGACTGTACACTGCATAAACAAAAAGCCCCGCACAGGGCGGGGCTTTCTGTTTATGCGATGCCACGCAACGTGGCATCAGCACCGGGTCATTACTGACCTTTAACTTCTTTCAGACCGTTGAATGGCGCTTTAGAACCCAGCGCTTCTTCGATACGGATCAGCTGGTTGTACTTAGCAACACGGTCAGAGCGGCTCATTGAACCGGTTTTGATCTGGCCTGCTGCAGTACCAACCGCCAGGTCAGCGATGGTCGCATCTTCGGTTTCACCTGAACGGTGAGAGATCACCGCAGTGTAGCCCGCGTCTTTCGCCATTTTGATCGCAGCCAGAGTTTCGGTCAGAGAACCGATCTGGTTGAATTTGATCAGGATGGAGTTAGCGATACCTTTTTCGATACCTTCTTTCAGGATTTTGGTGTTGGTTACGAACAGGTCATCACCCACCAGCTGGATTTTGTCGCCCAGAACTTTGGTCTGGTAAGCGAAGCCGTTCCAGTCAGATTCGTCCAGGCCATCTTCGATAGAGACGATCGGATACTGTTTAGTCAGATCTTCCAGGAAGTGGGTGAACTCTTCAGAGGTGAACGCTTTACCGCCTTCACCGGCCAGAACATATTTGCCATCTTTGTAGAACTCAGATGCCGCACAGTCCATCGCCAGTGTGATGTCTTTGCCCAGCTCGTAGCCTGCTGCTTTTACCGCTTCTGCGATAACAGCCAGTGCTTCAGCGTTGGAACCCAGGTTTGGTGCGTAGCCGCCTTCGTCACCGACAGCGGTGCTCATGCCTTTGCTTTTCAGCACTTTTGCCAGGTTGTGGAACACTTCAGAACCCATACGGATGGCTTCTTTCACGTTAGCTGCGCCAACCGGCTGAATCATGAACTCCTGGATGTCGACGTTGTTGTCGGCATGTTCGCCACCGTTGATGATGTTCATCATTGGCAGAGGCATAGAGTATTTGCCCGGGGTGCCGTTCAGTTCAGCGATGTGCTCATACAGTGGCTGACCTTTAGACGCCGCCGCCGCTTTTGCCGCCGCCAGGGAAACGGCCAGAATGGCGTTTGCACCGAAGTTAGATTTGTTCTCAGTACCGTCCAGGTCGATCATGATCTTGTCGATGTTCGCCTGATCTTTCGCGTCTTTGCCTTTTACCGCTTCAGCAATCGGACCGTTTACTGCAGCAACGGCTTTGGTTACGCCTTTGCCCAGGAAACGTGATTTGTCACCGTCACGCAGTTCCAGCGCTTCGCGTGAACCGGTAGAAGCACCTGATGGCGCAGCGGCCAGGCCTACGAAACCGCCTTCCAGATGCACTTCAGCTTCAACAGTCGGGTTACCACGTGAGTCGATAATTTCGCGACCGATGACTTTTACGATTTTGGACATTACGATTTTCCTCAGTACAAGTTAGTCAATCCTAAGACAAACAACGCGCGAAAAGTTCGCGCGCTGTTTGTGAAATTTACTTCGCTAAACGCTTCTGATGCTCATGCGCGGCTTTCACAAAGCCGGCAAACAACGGATGGCCGTCGCGTGGGGTCGAGGTGAACTCCGGGTGGAACTGGCAAGCCACAAACCACGGGTGGTTCGGGATCTCGATGATCTCAACCAGCTGATCATCACCAGAGCGACCCGCCACGCGCAGACCGGCTGCTTCAATCTGCTTTAACAGCATATTGTTGACTTCATAGCGGTGGCGATGGCGCTCAACGATGGTGTCAGAGCCGTAGAGCTGGCGAACCTGGCTGCCCGGCGTTAACTGACACTGCTGGCTGCCCAGACGCATGGTGCCGCCCAGATCGCTCTGCTCGCTGCGGACTTCGACGTTGCCCTCTTCGTCACGCCATTCGGTGATTAACGCCACCACCGGGTATTTACAGTCTGGCACAAATTCGGTGGAGTTGGCGCCCGGCATCCCGGCGACATTGCGCGCAAACTCCATCAGCGCGACCTGCATGCCCAGGCAGATACCCAGGTACGGCACATTGTTTTCACGCGCATACTGCGCGGTCATCAGCTTGCCTTCCACACCACGGTAACCGAAGCCACCCGGAATCAGAATCGCATCCAGATCTTTCAGCAATTCGACACCGCGTGATTCCACATCCTGCGAATCGATCAGTTTGATGTTCACGGTCACGCGATTTTTCAGGCCGCCATGTTTCAGCGCTTCGATCACGGACTTGTAAGCATCCGGCAGCTCAACATACTTGCCCACCATACCGATGGTGACTTCGCCACCCGGATTGGCTTCTTCGTAAATCACCTGCTCCCACTCGGCCAGGTTGGCTTCCGGTGCGTTCAGGTTGAAGCGCTTGCAGATATAGTCATCCAGGCCCTGCGATTTCAGCATGCCAGGAATCTTGTAGATGGAATCGACGTCCTTCAGCGAGATCACCGCTTTTTCAGGGACGTTACAGAACAGGGCGATTTTGGCGCGTTCGTTAGCCGGTACGGCACGGTCAGAACGGCAAATCAGCACGTCTGGCTGGATACCGATCGACAGCAGCTCTTTCACAGAGTGCTGAGTCGGTTTGGTTTTCACCTCACCCGCCGCCGCCATATAAGGCACCAGCGTCAGGTGCATGTACATGGTGTGCTCGCGGCCCACATCGACGGCCATCTGACGAATCGCTTCCAGGAACGGCAGCGATTCGATATCGCCTACCGTGCCGCCGATTTCGACCAGCACGACATCATGACCTTCGCCGCCTTCAATGATGCGCTCTTTGATGGCGTTGGTGATGTGCGGGATAACCTGAATGGTTGCGCCCAGATAGTCGCCCCGGCGCTCTTTGCGCAGGACATCTGAGTAGATACGACCCGTGGTGAAGTTGTTGCGACGCGTCATTTTGGTGCGGATGAAGCGCTCGTAATGACCCAGATCCAGGTCAGTTTCGGCGCCGTCGTCAGTGACGAAAACTTCGCCGTGCTGCGTCGGGCTCATGGTGCCTGGATCCACGTTGATATACGGGTCCAGCTTCATGATGGTCACGTTCAGACCACGGGCTTCGAGAATGGCTGCGAGGGAGGCTGCGGCAATGCCTTTACCCAGAGAGGAAACGACCCCGCCGGTCACAAAAATATAATTCGTTGTCATGCTGAACCTGAGAGTTTAGGTTTAAAGACGGTGGAATAACCAGGACGGGAAAACAGTATACTGGAAACCGCTATCAGCCACAATTGATGAATCACAGCCATCCTCCAACGCATTGCTGCGGCTAACATAGCGGATAGCCGCCAAAGAAATGTTGACGTGCGTCACAAAGTTGATGGCGCGCTGAATCGTGTAAGCGCAAACGGCGACTTTATGCACAGCGCTGGAATAATCATCACTTCTCCCCGGCTTTGACCTGCTGCCAGGCGGCCTCCATCTGTTCCAGCGTCGCACCCGGCATACTCAGTCCCTGCGCGGCAATGATCGCTTCCACCGCGCGGAAGCGGCGCTCAAACTTGTCGTTAGCCTTCTGCAGCGCGGTTTCTGCTTTGCTGCCCAGATGGCGCGACAGGTTGACGGTGGCGAACAGCAGATCGCCAATCTCCTCTTCCAGCTTTTCGCTGTCCACCACGCTCTGCTGCGCCTCGTGCATGACCTCATCAATCTCTTCATGCACTTTCGCCACCACCGGCCCCAGGGTGGTCCAGTCGAAGCCGACATTATGGCAACGCTTCTGGATTTTATGGGCGCGCATCAGCGCAGGCAGTGCTTTGGGGATATCGTCCAGCGCCGAATGCTGCGCTTTCTCTGCCCGTTCTGCACTCTTAATCGCTTCCCAGTTTTTCAGCACCTCCGTGCTGGTTTCCGCCGTGGCCTCGCCAAAGATGTGCGGATGACGGCGCTCCAGCTTGTCGCTGATGGCGTGGCAGACATCCTCAAAGTTGAAGCGATCCGCTTCGCTCGCCATCTGGGCATAAAAGACCACCTGAAACAGCAGGTCGCCCAGCTCGCCGCGCAGGTCGCTGAAATCTTCGCGCTGGATGGCGTCCAGCACCTCATAGGTCTCTTCCAGCGTATAGGGCGCGATGGTGGCAAAGGTCTGTTCACGATCCCACGGACAGCCATGCTCGGGATCGCGCAGGGTTTTCATAATGCCAAGCAGGCGCTCAATAGCGTTCATTCGGGTAGATCCTTGATTGATGGTCAGATGACAGGAAACAGAGAGGCGCATGACAGGCGCTGACGGATGCAGTAACGCGCGTCCGGCAGCGCCCCGGGGTGCAGATTGCGCCCGCGCAACCGCACGCTGCCGGTTGCCGCAGGGCCTGACTGACAATCAGTGCAGGCGACGGGCGTCAATGATATCAGAGACCTGGTTCAGACGCGCCAGGACACGTCCCAGTACCTGATGGTTGTAGATCTCGATGTCCATGTCGATGGTGGCGAGCTGTTTTTTGGTGTCGCTGCGGCTCGACACGCCCAGCACATTCACTTTCTCATTGGCAAGAATGGTGGTGATGTCGCGCAGCAGCCCGCTGCGATCGTTGGCCGTCACCCGCACCACCAGCGAATAGCCGCTGGAGTAGCTTTCGCCCCACACCGCATCGACGATGCGTTCCGGGGCGTGGGAAATCAGTTCGGCCAGCTGGTCGCAGTCGGCGCGGTGGATAGAGATGCCGCGTCCCTGGGTGATGAAACCGACAATATCGTCGCCCGGGATCGGCTGGCAGCAGCGGGCGATATGGTGCATCAGATTGCCCACCCCTTCCACGACCACGCGCCCGCTCTCTTTGCGCGCTGGCGGAGTGTAGGCTTTCTGCGTCAGCTGGCGCAGCGCCTCGCGATCTTCCTCTTCGGCGCTCGGCTTGTTCAGCTTCGCCTGCAGGAAGTTCACCATCTGATTAAGACGAATATCGCCGCCGCCAATCGCCGCCAGCAGCTCTTCAAGCGAGGTCACGTTATAGCGCGGCAGCAGCAGTTTTTCCGCCTCGCGCAGGCTGATATCGAACTGGTTCAGCTCGTTATCCAGAATCTGCCGTCCGGCGGCAATGTTCTTGTCGCGATCCTGCTTGCGGAACCAGTTGTGGATCTTCGAGCGTCCGCGGCTGGTGGTGATGTAGCCCAGGTTCGGGTTGAGCCAGTCGCGACTCGGGTTCGGCTGCTTCTGGGTAATCACCTCAACCTGGTCGCCCATCTGCAACTGATAGGTAAACGGCACAATGCGGCCGCCGATTTTTGCGCCGATGCAGCGGTGACCGATGTCGCTGTGAATATGGTAGGCAAAGTCGAGCGGTGTCGATCCGGCAGGCAGATCCACCACGTCCCCTTTCGGGGTAAAGACGTAGACCCGGTCATCAAACACCTGGCTGCGCACCTCTTCAAGTAGCTCGCCCGAGTCCGCCATCTCCTCCTGCCAGCTGATCAGCTTACGCAGCCAGGCGATGCGCTCTTCGTGGCCGGCAGCGCCACGCGCGCTGCTCGAGGTTGGCCCCTCTTTGTATTTCCAGTGCGCCGCCACCCCCAGCTCCGCATCTTCATGCATCTGGCGGGTACGGATCTGGATCTCCACCGTTTTGCCCTGCGGGCCTAACACCACGGTATGAATCGACTGATAGCCGTTGGGTTTCGGGTTGGCGACGTAGTCATCAAACTCGCTGGGCAGATGGCGATAGAGCGTATGCACCGTGCCCAGCGCGCCGTAGCAATCCTGCAGGCGATCGGCCACGATGCGCACCGCCCGCACATCAAACAGCTCATCAAAGGCCAGCGACTTTTTCTGCATCTTACGCCAGATGCTGTAGATATGTTTCGGACGACCGTAGACCTCGGCGCGCACGCCCTCTTTGGCCATCTCTTTGCGCAGGTTGCTGACGAAGTTGTCGATATACTGCTCGCGGTCGATACGCCGCTCATGCAGTAACCGGGCGATATGCTTGTATTCGTCGGGATGCAGATAGCGGAAGCAGTAATCTTCCAGCTCCCATTTGAGCTGACCGATGCCGAGACGGTTGGCCAGCGGGGCATAGATGTTGGTGCTCTCTTTGGCCGCCAGCACCCGCTCATCTTCCGGCGCATCTTTCATTTCGCGCAGGTTCATGATGCGTTCGGCCAGCTTCAGCACCACGCAGCGGAAATCTTCGACCATCGCCAGCAGCATACGGCGGACGTTATCGACCTGTTCAGAGGCCATGGAGTCGTTGTGAATCGCTTTAAGCTGGCGGATGGCGTCCATGTCGCGCACGCCGTGCACCAGCGAGACGATGCCTTTGCCGACGGCGGTTTCCAGCTCCTCCTCACTCACCACTTCATCGTTAGCCAGCGGGAAGATCAGCGCCGCACAGAGGCTTTCGATATCCATGCTGAGCATGGAGAGGATTTCCACCATCTCGATCCCGCGCCACAGCAGCAGCGACTGATCGGGATGGTCCTGCGTCTGCGCTTCACAGTAGCGCCAGGTATCGGCAACGCGTTGACATGATTGCGGGTTGGCGATACCGAGACTGGCGATCCACTGGTCGAGGGCAAATTCCCCCTCAGTATTTAAATGCGCACTTCTGACCGCAACCATAACCTCTCCTGCACAACGACATACATCGCTTATGTTTTTCTGAACAGCACCATGGATTCGAGATGACGGGTATGAGGGAACATATCCAGCATCGCGACCCTTTCCAATTGGTAGCCTGCCGACAGCAAGACCTGACTGTCGCGGGCGAGTGTTGTTGGATTACACGACACATAGACCACGCGTTCTGGCGCAAGTTTAACCACATGTGCCATTACGCCCGCAGCCCCGGCGCGTGCCGGATCGAGTAATACCTTGTTAAATCCCTGTGCCGCCCACGGCTGGCGCGACACCGTCTCTTCCAGATTATGCTGAAAAAAACTGACGTTTTTAAGATTATTCGAATCAGCATTATACGCTGCCTGCCGCACTAATGCTGCAACCCCCTCCACACCAACCACATTTTGTACGAAGATTCCTATAGGAAGTGTGAAGTTTCCCATGCCGCAAAAGAGATCCAGAACCCGGTCTTCCGGTTGCAGATCGAGCCAGGCTATCGCCTTTGCCACCATCTGCTGATTCACCGCATCGTTAACCTGAATAAAGTCCTGTGGACTGAAGGTTAGCTTAAGCTGGTGAGAGTGATAAAAAGGTGTCCGGGTGGTTAACGACGTTAACCCTTCATCACCCGCATCCAGGAAGAGCATCAGCTGATGCTTATGCGAAAACTGTTCCAGTTTTTCACGGTCGTCCGGATGCAGCGCATCAAGATGGCGCAGGATCATCAGCGGGCCGTTATCCGCCAGCACCAGTTCCACATGACCGAGACGCCTGACGGCGCGCAGTGCACTCAGGCAGTGGTGCAGCGGCACCAGCAATGCCTCAAGTTCGGGCACTAAAACGGGGCAGT
The DNA here is from genome assembly GCF_026104315.1 of Pantoea anthophila. Taxonomy (NCBI): domain Bacteria; kingdom Pseudomonadati; phylum Pseudomonadota; class Gammaproteobacteria; order Enterobacterales; family Erwiniaceae; genus Pantoea; species Pantoea anthophila. The sequence goes on along the minus strand of NZ_CP110473.1, from coordinate 841,952 downwards.
GCTGGATATCGACCAGATCGTTGCTCGCCTCCTGGCGGAACCCCATCTGCAGCCGCTGCGCTTTATTCTGCCACTGCAGACCCAGACGGGCGCGACGCCGGTAGCCCCAGGGTTCACCGGCGATCACCTCCTCCACCGCGATCGTCTGCGCGGCGGCCTGGCTCAGCATCCGGCTCAGCGCCTGAGCTTTGCTCTGCTGCTGCAGCTCCACCTCTGCATGCTGCTGCTGGCAGCCACCGCAGCGATCAAAGTGGGGACAGCGCGGTGCGACACGTGCCGGACTGCGGCTGAGCAGCCGTTTCACTTTCCCCCGGGCAAACTGGCGTTTATCCTCTGTCAGCGTGATCTCCGCCTGCTCACCCGGCAAGGCACCGGCGACAAAAATCGTTTTGCCTTTGTGACGCGCCACGCCCTGCCCGAACGGATCGAGCTCATCGATGGTGACGGTGATCCGCTGTTGTGTCGCCACGCGCTGTTTTGCAACGTAAAATTGCGCCATAGTGTTATCAGTTCTCTTTATCGAAACGACCTGCACGGTGCTGTCGACAGGATGTGCAGGGAGGTTAATGCCGGAGTAGCCAGGCGACTATTATGACCAAATACAGCCTGCGGGCGCGAATGATGATTTTAATTCTGGCACCCACGCTGATGGTTGGCCTGCTGCTCAGCTCATTTTTTGTAGTCCATCGCTACAATGAACTGCAGCGCCAGGTAATCGATGCCGGGGCGAATATCATCGAACCGCTGGCGATCTCCAGCGAATACAGCATGACCTGGGACGATCGCGATGCGATGCGGGAGCTGGTGAGTTTACTGCACCGCCGCCACTCCGGCATCGTCCGGGCGATCTCGGTGTTCGATAATCATAACCAGCTCTACGTCACCTCCAATAACCGGCAGAACCTCAGCCTGCTGCAGCAGGAGGATATCCACGCCCTGCCCGATGATGTCTCCATGGAGCGTCACGGTAATCTGTTGATTCTGCGAACGCCGATCACGGCCGAGCGCTACGATCTGGATGAATTGCCCGATGAAAAGGTCAAACCCTCGGGCAACCCCCTGGGCTATGTGGCGATTGAACTCGATCTGCAGTCGGTGCGCCTGCAGCAGTATAAAGAGGTGTTTGTCGCGACCCTGATGCTGCTCTTCTGCCTCTGCCTTGCGATGCTGTTTGCCTATCGTCTGATGCGTGATGTCACCGGCCCGATCCGCAACATGGTGACCACCGTTGACCGCATCCGTCGCGGTCAGCTCGACAGCCGCGTTGAGGGGTACATGCTGGGCGAACTCAGCACGCTGAAAAACGGCATCAATGCCATGGCGATGTCGCTGACCGCCTATCACGAAGAGATGCAGCACAACATCGATCAGGCGACGTACGATCTGCGGGAAACGCTGGAGCAGCTGGAGATTCAGAACGTCGAACTGGATCTGGCGAAGAAGCGCGCTCAGGAAGCGGCGCGCATCAAATCGGAGTTCCTGGCAAACATGTCGCACGAGCTGCGAACGCCGCTTAATGGCGTGCTGGGCTTTACCCGCCAGATGCTGAAAACTCAGCTGCGCACGACCCAGCGCGACTACATGCAGACCATCGAGCGCTCGGCCAACAACCTGCTCAGCATCATTAATGACGTGCTCGATTTTTCGAAGCTGGAAGCGGGCAAGCTGATGCTGGAGGCGATCCCCTTCCCCCTGCGTGCCACCCTGGATGAGACCCTGGTGCTGCTGGCCCCGTCGGCGCATGACAAGGGGCTGGAGCTGACGGTGGTGTGCGACAGCAGCGTGCCGGACAACGTCATCGGCGATGCGCTGCGCCTGCAGCAGATTCTGATCAACCTGATTGGCAACGCCATCAAGTTTACTGAACAGGGCCACATCGGCCTGCGCGTCACGCAGCGCGTTATGACCCAGACGCGCGTCGAGCTGGAGATTCAGGTAGAGGATAGCGGCATCGGTATCTCTGAGCAGCAGCAGACGCAGCTGTTTCAGGCGTTCCGCCAGGCCGACGCCAGTATTTCGCGCCGTCATGGCGGCACCGGGCTGGGGCTGGTCATCACCCAGAAACTGGTGCGGGAGATGGGCGGGGATATCACCTTCAGCAGCCAGCCGGATCAGGGCTCTACTTTTGTGATTCGTGTGCAGCTGGATCTTAACCCCAACGCGCCCGGTATGCCGCGCGTGCTGGAAGCGCTGTCACAGTCCCGCATCGCCTATGTCGAGGCGGATGCCACCGTCGCCCGCGCGGCGCTGGAGATGCTGAGCGCCACGCCGTTGCAGATCGACTACAGCGAAACGCTGGAGGGCCTGCCGGCGTCCCACTATCCGCTGCTGCTGATGGCGATGCCGGTCAGCATCAGCCAGCCCGAACTGCTGAACGAGGGGAGGATCAATGCGCTGCTGGATCGGGCAGATAATGTGCTGATGGCCCTGCCCAGCCCGATGATGCTGCTGGCTGATGAACTGAAGGTGCGCGGCATTGACGGCTGCATTGCGAAGCCAATCTCCCTGACGCGACTCCTGCCGATGCTGCTGGATCTGCACACCCGCCAGATCAGCGAGCTGCCCTTCTCCCCGCGCCTGCCGCTGACGGTGATGGCTGTGGATGATAACCCTGCCAACCTCAAGCTGATCGGTGCGCTGCTGGAGGAGCAGGTGCAGAATATCCTGCTGTGCAGCAGCGCCGAACACGCTATCCGCGAGGCGCGCCAGCAGTCGCTGGATGTGATTCTGATGGATATTCAGATGCCTGACATTGATGGTATTCGCGCCAGCGAAATCATCCGTGGTCTGCCGCTGCACGCCACGACTCCCATCGTGGCGGTAACCGCTCACGCCATTGATGGCGAACGCGAGCAGCTCATCAAAGCGGGCATGAATGACTATCTTGCCAAACCGATTGATGAGAGCAAGTTGAGGCAGCTTCTGGCACGCTATACACCCGCGCCGGTGGTCGCCGTGCCGGAACTGTCGCCGATACTGCCGACGCTGGACTGGCAGCTGGCACTGCGGCAGGCGGCGAATAAACCCGACCTGGCACGGGATCTGCTGCGGATGCTGCTGGAGTTTTTACCGGAAGTTCACGCGAAGATGGCGCAGTTTATGGCCGCCAATGAGGTCACGGCCCTGCGGGAGATCATTCACAAGCTGCACGGCAGTGCCAGCTACAGCGGCGTGCCGCGCATGAAGCAGCTCTGCCACCAGCTGGAGAGAGAGCTGCTGCAGGCCAGCGATATTGCCGCCCTGGAGCCGGAACTGCTGGAGCTGCAGGATGAGATGGAGAACGTGGCGCGTGAAGCCCGGCAGCTGCTGGGCATCGGGTAATCCGGGGCTGGCCGCAGGATCAGTGAAAGCCGGCCAGCTTTAGCGTGGCGGCGACGTTACGCGCCGTCATCGTTACATTTTTGCCGGCCGTGGCGAGCGCCTCATCCAGCGTACAGATGCTGTAGAGCACGCTGAACACCGCATCGATGCCATGCTGATGCACTACCCCCACATCCGCCGTCAGGCTGCCGGCGATGCCTATCACCGGCTTGTTGAAGCGCTTTGCCACGCTGGCGACTCCCACCGGCACCTTGCCATTGATACTCTGGCTGTCGATGCGACCTTCCCCGGTAATCACGAGGTCGGCATCTTTTACCTGCTCCGCCAGCCCCAGCGCCTCCGTGACAATTTCGATGCCGCGCCGCAGTTCTGCCTGGCAAAAGGCGTGCAGCGCCGCCCCCATGCCGCCCGCCGCACCGCCGCCGGGGATATGCAGCACGTCGATATCAAGGTCGCGCTGAATAATCGCGGCGTAGTGGGTCAGCGCCTGATCGAGCTGCTGCACCAGTGCCGGTGTCGCCCCTTTCTGCGGACCGAAAACAGCCGAAGCGCCCTCCTTTCCGGTCAGCGGATTGGTGACGTCGCATGCCACCTCAATGCGACACTGCCGAAGACGGGCATCCAGTGCGTCAATCTCAATGGTGGCGAGATCAGGCAGCGCCCCGCCGCCGTAACCAATCTGCTGGCCGCGATCGTCCAGCAGCCGGGCGCCCAGCGCCTGCATCATCCCGGCACCGCCATCGTTGGTCGCACTACCGCCAATGCCAATAATGATGTGGCCGACGCCTTTATCCAGCGCATGCCGGATCAGCTCGCCGGTGCCGAACGAGGTGGTGATCAGCGGATCGCGCTGGGCGGCGGGCACCCGCTCCAGTCCGCTGGCTGCCGCCATTTCGATATAGGCGGTGGACGCATCGCCGGAGAGGCCATAGAAAGCCTCGACCTGTGTGCCCAGTGGCCCGGTCACCTTCAGCCTGACGATGTTTCCTTTCGTCGCCGCGACCATCGCTTCTACCGTTCCTTCGCCGCCGTCGGCGACCGGTATTTTCACGTAGTGGGCATCGGGAAAGATGTCACGGAATCCCGCTTCAATCGCCGATGCCACCTCCAGGGCGGATAAACTCTCTTTATATGAATCCGGTGCGATTACGATTTTCATAGGCAATCCGAGCACAGTTGAGTCATTGAAACGGCGCTGAACCCGGCCGGTTTCCGCGGAGACCGGCACCGGGATTTAGCGGGCGATTTCAACCTTCGCTAACTTCTCATAATAGCAGGCCAGCGCACTGTGGTCGGACGTTCCCTGGCCATCATTACGCAGCGCCTGCATCATCTCCATCACCGCCGCCGTCAGCGGCAGATGCGCGCCCAGCGTGTGCGAGGTATCCAGAGCGTTCGCCAGATCCTTGATATGCAGGTCGATGCGGAAGCCCGGTCTGAAGTTGCGATCCATCACCATCGGCGCTTTCGCCTCCAGCACCGTGCTGCCCGCCAGGCCGCCACGAATCGCCTGAAACACCAGCTCCGGACTGACCCCCGCTTTGGTCGCCAGCGACAGGGCTTCGGACATCGCCGCGATGTTCAGCGCCACAATCACCTGATTGGCCAGCTTGGTGACGTTGCCTGCGCCGATGTCACCGGTGTGCACTACCGATCCCGCCATCGCCTTCATGATGTCGTAACAGCGATCAAACACCGCTTTCTCTCCGCCGGCCATGACGGAAAGCGTGCCTTCAATCGCCTTCGGTTCCCCGCCGCTGACCGGGGCGTCCAGCATGCTGATCCCTTTTTCTGCCAGCGCATCGTGCACTTCCCGGCTCGCCAGCGGCGCAATCGAGCTCATGTCGATCACCACCAGGCCCGGCTTCGCGCCTTCGATAATGCCGCCCTCTCCCAGACAGACCGCTTTCACCTGCGGCGAGTTGGGCACCATGGTAATGACCACCTCGCACTGCTCAGCCACCTCTTTCGGCGAGGTTGCCACGGTCGCGCCCAGTTCAGCCAGTTCAGCTTCATTGCTGGCGTGGTGATCGCGCACCACCAGTGAATAGCCCGCTTTCAGCAGATTTTTGCTCATGGGTTTACCCATGATGCCCAGGCCAATAAATCCAATCTTCATTGCGTGTCTCCTTGCTGCTTAGCGCTTGAATTTGTCGCACAACGCCTGGGTGGCGCTGCGGAATACCCCGAGATCGCTGCCGACCGCCACAAAGGTGGCTCCCCACTCCAGATAACGACGGGCGTCCGCCTCCACCGGGGCCAGAATGCCCGCCGGCTTCCCGGCCGCTCTGGCACGGTCAAAAATGTGTTTAATCACGTCCAGCACCTCCGGGTGGGCGGGCTGGCCGAGGTAGCCCAGCGCCGCAGAGAGATCGCCCGGCCCGACGAAGATGCCGTCCACGCCATCGACTGCGGCTATGGCGTCGATGTGGTCAACCGCCTGCCGGGTTTCGATCTGCACCAGCACGGTGATGTTGTCATTGATGCTCTGGTTGTAATCCGGCAGGGTGCCGTACATGTTGCTGCGATGGGAGACCGACACGCCGCGAATACCGGTGGGCGGATAGCGGGTTGAAGCGACCGCGCGCCGCGCCTCCTCTTCTGTCTCAACAAAGGGCACGAGGAAGTTGTTAAACCCGATATCCAGCAGGCGCTTGATGATCACCGGCTCGTTGCAGGGCGGCCGTACGACCGGCGCACTGTGGCTCCCTTTCAGCGCCATCAGCTGTGGCACAAACGTGGTGATATCGTTGGGCGCATGCTCCCCATCCAGCACCAGCCAGTCAAAACCGGCCAGCCCCAGGATTTCGGTAGAGATCGGACTGGCCAGCGCGCACCAGCTGCCAATCAGGGTTTCACCCGCTAACAGGCGACGACGAAATCCGTTGGGCCAGGCTGCATTACTCATGGTTGAACTCCTGTGACGACGGCTCCGCGTGAGCCAGAAAGATTAACGAACCAGGCACGGACGTTTGTTATCGAAAGTCCAGCCTGGCACCAGGAACTGCATCGCTTCGGCATCGTCACGCGCGCCCAGCCCCTGCTTCTGATAGAGCGCGTGGGCCTGCATCACCTGATCCATATCCAGCTCGATACCGAGACCGGGCTTCTGCGGCACCTGCACCATGCCGCCTTTGATCAGGAACGGCTCTCTGGTGAGACGCTGATTCCCCTCCTGCCAGATCCAGTGGGTATCGATGGCGGTGATCGCGCCCGGCGCGGCCGCGGCAACGTGGGTAAACATCGCCAGCGAAATGTCGAAGTGATTATTGGAGTGGGAGCCCCAGGTCAGGCCGAAATCGTGGCACATCTGTGCGACCCGCACCGAACCCTGCATCGTCCAGAAATGGGGGTCGGCCAGCGGAATGTCGACCGACTGCAGCGACAGGGTGTGACCCATCTGCCGCCAGTCGGTGGCGATCATATTGGTGGCGGTAGGCATGCCGGTCGCGCGGCGGAACTCCGCCATCACTTCCCGCCCGGAGTAGCCCTGCTCCGCGCCACAGGGATCTTCTGCGTAGGCCAGCACGCCCTTGAGCTGTTTGCCGAGCAGGATCGCCTCATTGAGCGACCAGGCTCCATTGGGATCGAGGGTAATACGCGCCGTGGGAAAGCGTTTTGCCAGCGCCGTCACCGCTTCGGCCTCTTCGCCGCCGCGCAGCACACCGCCTTTGAGTTTGAAGTCGTTGAAGCCATATTTTTCATAGGCGGCCTCCGCCAGGCGCACCACGGCCTCGGGGGTCAGCGCCTCTTCATGACGCAGGCGATACCAGTCGCACGGATCGTCCGGCTGGCTCTGATATGGCAGGGCGGTTTTTCTGCGGTCGCCGATATAGAAGAGGTAGCCGAGCATCTCCACGCGGTCGCGCTGTTGCCCGTCACCCAGCAGCGAGGCGACGTTAACGCCCAGGTGCTGACCCAGCAGATCCAGCAGTGCTGCCTCAATGCCGGTGACCACATGGATTGTGGTGCGCAGATCAAAGGTCTGGTTGCCGCGACCGGCCGCATCCCGATCGGCAAAGGTCGTGCGCACCAGGCTGAGGGTATTTTTATATTCGCCCAGCGTTTTGCCGACCACCAGCGAGGCGGCATCTTCCAGCGTCTGACGAATTTTCTCCCCGCCGGGGATTTCACCGACGCCGGTATGTCCGGCGTTATCTTTGATAATGACAATGTTGCGGGTGAAGAATGGCGAGTGCGCGCCGCTGAGATTCAGCAGCATACTGTCGTAGCCGGCAACCGGGATCACCTGCATGGCGGTCACTTTGGGTGTTGAACTCATCTCCTGCTCCTTATGCTGTTGCGCGGCCGAATGCCGGGCGCTTGCGATCAAATGTCCAGCCGGGGATCAGATACTGCATCGCCGTGGCGTCGTTGCGTGCACCGGCGGGCAGTGACTGATAGAGCTGACTGGCTTTGTGCACCTGGTCCCAGTCGAGCTCGATCCCCAGGCCCGGCGCATCCGGCACGGCAATCTTTCCGTTGCGGATTTGCAGCGGTTTTTTCGTCAGGCGCTGATCGCCCTCCTGCCAGATCCAGTGGGTGTCAATCGCGGTCGGGTTACCTGGCGCGGCTGCACCGACATGGGTAAACATCGCCAGCGAAATATCGAAATGGTTATTGGAATGGCAGCCCCACGTCAGGCCCCACTCATCGCACAGCTGGGCGACCCGCACGGCCCCGCTCAGCGTCCAGAAGTGGGGGTCCGCCAGCGGGATGTCGACCGCGTTAACCATCACCGCGTGGTTCATCTCCCGCCAGTTTGTGGCGATCATATTGGTGGCGACCGGCAGGCCGGTCGCGCGCCGGAACTCGGCCATCACTTCACGTCCTGAATAGCCCTGCTCTGCCCCGCAGGGGTCTTCGGCGTAGCTCAGCACATCCTGCATCCCCTTACAGAGGGTGATAGCCTCATCCAGTCGCCATGCCCCGTTGGGGTCCACCGTGATGCGCGCGCCGGGAAAACGCTGCTTCAGCGCCACCGCCGTGGCGATCTCCTGCTCGCCCGGCAGCACGCCCCCTTTAAGTTTGAAATCTTTAAAGCCATAGCGATCTGCCGCCGCCTCCGCCAGCCGCACGACCGCTTCGCTGGTGAGCGCCTCCTGATGACGCAGGTGATACCAGTCGTGGCTGGCCTGCTCGCCACTCTGATAGGGCAGATCGGTTTTGCGCCGGTCACCGAGATAGAAGAGATAGCCCAGCACCGTGACTTCATCCCGCTGTTTGCCCGGCCCCAGCAGTTCCGCCACCGGCACGCCCAGACACTGTCCCAGCAGGTCGAGCAGCGCCGCTTCCAGCGCGGCCACGGCGTTGACCCGCAGCTCAAAGGTCCAGGCACCGTTGCCAAAGGTGGTGAAGTCAGCCGACGCATTCCCTTTGTGCACCTGCTGCACCAGACGATTCATGCGGGCAATCTGCTGGCCTTCGACCTGCGGAATGGCCGCCACCAGGGTCTGATAGATGGTGTCGCCGCCGGGCGCTTCACCCACGCCGGTGTGTCCGGCGCTGTCGGTGAGCACCACGATATTGCGGGTAAAGCAGGCGTTGTGCGCGCCGCCAATGTTGAGCAGCATACTGTCGTAACCGGCGACCGGGATAACCTGCATCGCCGTAATCACGGGTGAACTTTGCGTCGTCATGAGGCGTCCTTAACCGGCCGGGTTTTCAGTTCAACACGTTTGATATCACCGGCGATCACCAGGAAGCTGAAGGCGGCGACGAAGGCATGGATACCGACATAGATCAGCGCACCCTCAAAGGAGCCGCTGGTGGCGATGATGTAGCCGATGGCGATGGGCGTCACGATGCCGGAGAAGTTGCCGAACATGTTGAACAGGCCGCCGCTCAGGCCACTGATCTCTTTGGGGGCGGTATCCGCCATCACCGCCCATCCCAGCGCGCCGATCCCTTTACCGAAGAACGCCAGCGCCATGAAGAAGACCACCAGCCACTCGGTTTCGGTGTAGTTACACATCACCATTGAGATAGAGAGCAGCATGCCGAGCACAATCGGCGTTTTACGTGCAATATTCAGCGAGCCGGTTTTGCGCATCAGCCAGTCGGAGATCACCCCACCCAGCACCCCGCCGAGGAAGCCACACACCGCCGGCACCGAAGCGATAAAGCCCGCTTTGAGAATCGACATGCCGCGCGCCTGCACCAGATAGACCGGAAACCAGGTGATAAAAAAGTAGGTTAAGGCGTTAACACAATACTGGCCGAGGTAGATGCCCAGCATCATGCGGGAGGTCAGCAGCTGTTTAATCTGGAACCACTTTTCGCTCCAGCTCACCCTGCGGCTCTCCTTTTTGACATCCATATTGATCAGCGCCCCGCCCTGTTCCATATAGGCCAGTTCGGCTTTGTTTACGCCGGGGTGGTCGGTGGGATCGTGGATCACTTTCAGCCAGATGAAGCTCAGGATGATCCCCAGCCCGCCCATGAACCAGAAGACGTGTGCCCAGCCCACTTCCGACACCAGCCAGCCCATGATGGGCGCAAAGATCACCGTGGCGAAATATTGCGCTGAATTGAAGATCGCCACCGCGGTGCCACGCTCCTGCGCCGGAAACCAGGCGGCCACGATGCGGCTGTTGCCAGGGAAAGAGGGGGCTTCAGCCAGCCCCACCAGGAAGCGCAGCAGAAAGAGTGACACGATGATGCCGAAGCCGCTGAAGATATCGACAAAGCCCTGCAGCAGGGTAAACAGCGACCAGGTAAAAATACTCCAGAAGTAGACGCGCTTTGAGCCAAAACGATCGAGCAGCCAGCCGCCTGGGATCTGACCAATCACGTACGCCCATGAGAAAGCAGAGAAGATGTAGCCCAGTCCGACCGAATCGAGGCCGATATCTTTCGACATCGCCGAACCGGCTATCGAAATGGTGGCGCGGTCGCCGTAGTTGAATGAGGTGACGATGAATAACATCACCACAATCCAGTAACGGGCGTTGGTGCGCTTCTGCACCGCTTCCGCAGTCTGGCTGAAACTATTCATGATGCACTCCTGAAATATAGCGTGAGCTACATTCGCTCTGACTGCATACACATCGCGTTGGGTATCAGAGAGAAGTTGGGTTAAACACGGCGATCTCTTTGGTTCAGGACGGGCTAATACGTCGTGACAGATAACCTGACTTTGGCTAACGGCGCTCAGTATAAAAACAGCCTGTGGCGAGCACATTGGCGTATCGCCCTGGAATAATGGCCGTTATGAAGTGATTGTCTGGCGGATGCACGAAACCCTGCGGCATGGCTCACGAAAGCGGCAAATAGCGCGGCCGAAACGGTGCCAGGTCGCCCTTTCCCCTCCGCTTTGTGAGGCGTTTCACTTGCTTCTGGAGAATCGACCCAAAACAGCGCGGCAGATCGGCGTAATAGTGGTCAGTTGCACAATGTGTGGCCTGCTTCCCCTCTTTATACTGAAGCTGGCTAATACACCGCAGGTAACAGATCAGATTATGCGAGCCGGACAAGCCGGTGCGCCCGACAGGAGATAGGCGATGAACCCCACAACAGATGAACAGCCGCTCTGCATCAGAGTCCATGAGCATGATAACGTGGCGATTGTGGTCAACACGCTGGGTCTGCCCGCTGGCACGCAGTTTGCGGATGGCCTGACGCTGACGGAACATGTGCCGCAGGGGCATAAAGTCGCGCTGCAGGCGATTCACCAGGGAGGGGCGATCGTGCGTTATGGCGAAGTGATCGGTTATGCCGTGCGGGATATAGCCTGCGGCAGCTGGATCGATGAGTCACTGGTGGCGCTGCCGGAGGCGCCGCCGCTGGCGAGCCTGCCGTTAGCCACCCAGGTCCCGCCCGACCTGCCGCCGCTGGAGGGCTACACCTTTGAGGGCTACCGCAATGCGGATGGCAGCGTGGGTACCCGTAACCTGCTCGGCATCACCACCAGCGTCCACTGTGTGGCGGGTGTGGTGGATCATGTGGTGCAGATCATCGAACGGGAGTTACTGCCGCGCTATCCGAATGTGGATGGCGTGGTCGCGCTGAATCACCTCTACGGCTGCGGCGTGGCAATCAACGCCCCTGCAGCGGTGGTGCCGATTCGCACGATTCACAATTTGGCGCTGAATGCGAATTTCGGCGGTGAAGTGATGGTCATCAGCCTCGGCTGCGAAAAGTTACAGCCGGAGCGTCTGCTGACCGGCACCCCCGACGTGCAGGCGATTTCGCTGGATGATGATGACATCGTGCGTTTGCAGGATGAAAAGCTGGTGGGGTTTGGTGCGATGGTAAAGGCGATTCTGCAGGTGGCAGAGCGTCATCTTCAGCGTCTGAATCAGCGTCAGCGCGAAACCTGTCCCGCCTCGGAACTGATTGTCGGCATGCAGTGCGGCGGCAGCGATGCGTTTTCCGGCGTGACGGCGAATCCGGCGGTGGGGTTCGCCTCGGATCTGCTGGTGCGCTGCGGGGCTACCGTGATGTTTTCTGAGGTCACGGAGGTGCGGGATGCCATTCATCTGCTGACGCCGCGGGTCATTAATGAGGAGGTCGGAAGACGTTTACTTGAAGAGATGGCCTGGTATGACAATTACCTCAACCAGGGCAACACCGACCGCAGCGCCAATCCGTCACCGGGCAATAAAAAAGGGGGACTGGCGAACGTGGTGGAGAAAGCGCTCGGCTCCATCGCCAAATCGGGACGCAGCGCCATTGTGGAAGTGTTGTCCCCCGGTCAGCGCCCCACCCGCCGCGGACTGATCTATGCAGCAACGCCCGCCAGCGATTTTGTCTGCGGCACCCAGCAGCTCGCCTCCGGCATTACGCTGCAGGTCTTCACCACCGGTCGCGGCACCCCGTACGGGCTGGCGGCCATTCCGGTCATCAAGATGGCAACCCGTAATGCGCTGGCCGAACGCTGGCACGATCTGATGGATATCAATGCCGGCACGATTGCCACCGGAGAAGAGAGTATTGAGCAGGTCGGCTGGCGGCTGTTTGCGTTGATCCTTGATATCGCCAGTGGCAGGAAGCAGACCTGGTCCGATCGCTGGGGCATCCGTAATCAGCTGGCGGTCTTTAATCCGGCACCGGTGACGTGAGCCGTGCCCGGCGTCTCCCTGCCGTCAGCTGGCAGAGAGAGCCCGGGCGAGGCGATCAGAGCAGCGCACCCCAGGCATCGACCCAGGGCGAGGTCACCGCTTCCGGTTCTGGATTTTCGGTGGCATCCACCAGCAGCACCTCACCGACCCGCTGTGCGCCCTGCTCCTGCAGCAGCGCATCAAAGGCTTTGCCCGCGCCACAGAAGTGGTCGTAACTGCTGTCGCCCAGCGCAATGACGCCATAGCGCAGCGCGGGCTGGTGCCCCAGCTGATCCTTTATCGCGTGGAACAGACCGGAAATGGTGTCAGGAAAATCGCCCTGACCGGTGGTTGAGGTGATGATTAACGCCACATCACCAGCAAAGGCCTGCCAGTCCGCCAGCGTCGGGTCATCAAACAGGGTCACGCTGTGCCCCTGCTGCTGCAGAACCGGCTCGGCCTCTTCCGCCACCAGCAGCGCATTGCCATAGACCGTCCCCACAAAAATGCCAATCTTTGCCATCTGATCTCTCCCTTATTCTGAAACGTTATCCTGTCCTGGCGCGGCGTCAAACTCAACCCGCGGCACCTCAGGAATGCAATCCTGCCAGCCAAACTGCGTCATCAGCCTCTGCCAGACGCTATCCAGCCCGGCGCGCAGCACCAGTGGCTCGCCGGTCACCGGGTGGGTCAGGGCCAGACTGCTGGCGTGCAGCATCAGCCGGTCCGCGCCAAAATGTTGCGCGGCGCCCCGGTTCTGACGCAGGTCGCCATGCGCCGAATCGCCAATAATCGGATGACGCAGGTGGGACATATGACGGCGCAGCTGATGTTTGCGACCGGTTTTAGGTGAGAGCTCAACCAGACTGTAGCGCGAGGTGGGGTAACGGCTGATGGCGACCGGCATCTCGACCGTGGCCAGCGACTGATAGTCGGTGACCGCGGGCTGCGCGGCGCGTGCTTCAGTGGCGTGCTTGTCCGCGATTTTGTCCCGCTCTTCAACCAGCGGATAGTCCAGCGTCCCGCTGCTCTCCAGCCAGCCACGCACCACGGCGTGATAAGTTTTCTGCATCTGATGCTGTTCAAACTGCTGAGAAAGCTGGCGGCCAACCTCACTCGAAAGGCCCATCAGCAGCACCCCGGAGGTCGGCTTGTCCAGACGATGCGCGGTAAAGACATGCTGGCCGATCTGATCACGCACGGTCTGCATCACAAACACGGTTTCATGCCGATCCAGCCAGCTGCGATGCACCAGCCAACCGCTGGGCTTGTTGACCGCAACCAGCCACGCATCCTGATAGAGTATCTCCAGCATCAGTGGGCCGCATCCCTGAGCAACGCATCCAGCTGACGCAGCGTGAGCAGCAGCGGCGCAATGCCGGGCTGGTCAGGCACCAGCGCAACCTCATAATAGGGCGCGACGGCAAAGTTTTGCGGCAGCGGATGACCGGCCGCCATCAGGGCGTGCATCCGCGGAATCAGCACCCACTGAAGCCATTGCAGCGGCTCAAGCGTATCGAGGCAGAAGGGTTCACGACTCTCCAGTGCCTCCACGGCAGGCGGCGTGCTCTGCCAGAGCTGGTACTCACGCATCACCGCTTCCAGCTGCTCCAGCCGCTGCGTAATCAATTGTTCAGGCGTCATGCGCCACCTCCGGCTAGCCGTCAAAAAATGGGCGGCAAGCATATCACTTGTTGGCACAGGCACAAAAAAAGGGAGCACTGTATAAACAGTGCTCCCGGTTCGTTTGCAGCCATCCTGCTACGTTAATGCTCCCTGCTCTTCCGTGACAACTTGTCCAGTGCGAACTCCTGTCGCGCATCGTCCTGATGATTCCTAAGCATCCTGGCCCGCCACCTCGTCCGAGGGGCTCCCGTTCTCCATCCTGGAGGTGTCCCTGACTCAATCCTGAGCGATCCTGTTTCATCCTGAAACCTTCCGTGTGCCGTAAGCTCCGTTACGTTCCTGCCTCATGGCTTATCATCATCCTGACGATATCTTTTTCCTGAGCATCCTGCAGTGGGAAATATTTTGACAGAACTCGTTACGCGCACAAGTGACTTACAGCTGAACTTTACAAAATGTGCGGCACAAATTCAGATAATCGCCATTAAGTTGATGATTCACAATATTTTTACATTGCAGCCTTCCGGATGGCTCAGATTTTATATAGCGATCTCTCACACCACATGTAAGAGATATCTCACAAGCGAGGCGGCAAATCACTGCAATTCAGATGATAACCGGTTGTAATGACTTAAGAAACATCTCAAGATTTTCTGCAATAATCTGGCGCTGTTTACGGCCAGGCTGTTCCAGAATCACCTCGCCAGTCAGGTTAGAGAGGGAGACGATCTCCTCGTCTGACGCCGTTGTGGCGATAAACAGCGTCGGTGACTGTCGGAGGCGGCGCTGCATAACCAGATGCCCAATCAGGTTCTCCTGAAGCCGCAGGAAATCCTCTTCACTCCACACCTGCAACAGCGTCAGCTGATTCTCACCATGACGCGCCGGCATGTCGCCGGCAAACTGCGTGGTATAGAAGGCGGTGACTGACGGCTGCAGCTGCAGATCCACGGCCCGCTCTACTCCATCCAGTGTCGGCGGCAGACTAAAAGGCTGCGGCTGCCAGATGACCTGCTCCTCGCGCTCCTCCAGCGCGCAGGGCGACGCGACGCCAGCGAGATCGCGGCTGGCCGGAGCATGCCCCGTCTGCGCCAGCCAGTGCTGGCAGTAACGGGTGGTAAAGTCGCGCAACGCGGCGGCAGTTTGCTGCATCATTCATATTCTCACTTCTGATGGGTTACACTTAGCCACTTTGATGAATTCTGGTGGTAACCGCAATGACTACACACGAACAGGATCAGGCACTCAGCAACCTGACGCTGGGCAAGCCCACAGCCTATCACGATCGCTATGACAATGGCTTATTGCAGGCGGTGCCGCGCAGCCTGAACCGCGAACCTCTTGGCCTGTTTCCTGAAAGTCTGCCGTTTACCGGCGGCGATATCTGGACGCTGTATGAGCTCTCCTGGCTGAACAGCAAGGGGCTGCCGCAGGTTGCCGTGGGCGAAGTGGTGCTGGATGCGCATAGCCGCAACCTCATCGAGTCGAAAAGCTTCAAGCTCTATCTCAACAGTTTCAACCAGACCCGCTTTGCCGACTGGGGTGAGGTGCGTCAGACGCTGGAGCGTGATCTCCGCGCCTGTGCTGAAGGTGACGTGCGGGTGGCGCTGTTCCGTCTGAATGAAATCGAAGGACAGCCGATCGGCCATTTTGAGGGGAGCTGCATTGATGAGCAGGATATCGCTATCGAGGATTATCGCTTCAACGCTGACTATCTGGCCGATGCCGCAGGCAGCGAAATCGTGGAAGAGACGCTGGTCAGCCATCTGCTCAAATCAAACTGCCTGATTACCCATCAGCCCGACTGGGGCTCGGTGATGATCCGCTACAAAGGTCCGCGCATTCACCGCGAAGCGCTGCTGCGTTATCTGGTCTCCTTCCGCCAGCACAACGAATTTCATGAACAGTGTGTCGAACGCATCTTTAACGATGTGATGCGGTTCTGCCACCCGGAAGCGCTGACGGTCTATGCGCGTTACACGCGGCGCGGCGGGCTGGATATCAACCCATGGCGCACGAATGTGCCCTTCTCGCCCGGTTTTTCGCGTCTGGTGCGTCAGTAGTTTGCGAGAGCTCTCGCAGGCTGCATGAAGGAAGCGCAGTTCCGCTTGAGCTGGGCGGGCCGACAAGGCTACTCTGGTGATGGCGGCAATCTGCGGGTTGCCGACCAGGGATTTTCGTCACTGCCGTTGCAGTGCCAACACGCACCCAGGCGGGTGTAAAGGAGTTCATTTGATTACCCATATCAGCCCCCTTGGCTCAATGGATCTGCTCTCGCAGCTGGAAGTCGATATGCTCAAGCGCACCGCCAGCAGCGACCTCTATCAGCTGTTCCGCAATTGCTCTCTGGCCGTGCTTAACTCTGGCAGCCAGACTGACAGCAGCCACGAACTGCTCTCCCGCTTTGAAAACTTCGACATCAACGTGCTGCGCCGTGAGCGTGGCGTCAAACTGGAGCTGATCAACCCACCGGAAGAGGCCTTTGTGGATGGCCGCATCATCCGGTCCCTGCAGGCGAACCTGTTTGCGGTACTGCGCGACATCCTGTTTGTCAGCGGCCAGCTCGCCATGCCGGGGCGCTTAACCGCGGGTGAAGAGAATGACTCCGCCACGATCACCAACACCGTTTTCTCCATTCTGCGTAATGCACGGGCACTGCACATCGGTGAGTACCCTAACACCGTGGTCTGCTGGGGCGGTCACTCCATTAACGCGGTTGAATATCAGTATTGCCGCAATGTCGGCACACAGCTGGGCCTGCGTGAGCTGAATATCTGTACCGGCTGCGGACCCGGCGTCATGGAAGCACCGATGAAAGGGGCCGCCGTCGGCCATGCGCAGCAGCGCTACCGTGACAGCCGCTTTATTGGTCTCACAGAACCCTCAATTATTGCGGCTGAACCGCCTAACCCGCTGGTCAATGAGCTGATCATCATGCCGGACATTGAGAAACGTCTGGAAGCCTTTGTGCGCATCGCCCACGGCATTATCATTTTCCCGGGCGGGGTCGGCACCGCCGAAGAGCTGCTCTACCTGCTGGGCATTCTGATGAACCCGCAGAACAAGGACCAGGTGCTGCCGCTGATCCTGACCGGACCGGAAGAGAGTGCCGACTACTTCCGCGTGCTGGATGATTTCATTGTTAACACGCTGGGCGAGCAGGCGCGTAAGCATTATCAGATCATCATCAACGATGCAGCCGAAGTGGCGCGTCTGATGAAGAAAGCGATGCCGCAGGTCAAAGAGAATCGTCGCGAAACCGGCGATGCGTACAGTTTCAACTGGTCCATCCGCATCGAGTCCGATCTGCAGATCCCTTTCCTGCCGACCCATGAAAACATGGCGAACCTCAATCTCTACACCAACCAGCCTCCTGAAAAGCTGGCTGCTGACCTGCGCCGGGCCTTCTCAGGCATCGTAGCCGGTAACGTGAAAGAGATCGGGATCCGCGAAATCCGTGAGAAGGGACGTTACCGGCTGCATGGCGATGCCGACATCATGCACCGCATGGATGAGCTGCTGCAGGGCTTCGTTGCTCAGCAGCGTATGAAACTGCCCGGCACCGCCTACATCCCCTGCTACGAAATCATTAAATAAACCAGGAGGCAGCCCATCGGGCTGCCCGGACTCTCATGGCTCTTCATCTTGTTATTGTTGATGCGCTGAACCTGATACGCCGTCTCCATGCGGTTCAGGGCTCCCCCTGTGTCGAAGGCTGCGTCGCCGCGCTGCGTCAGGTCTTAGGCCACACCCGCCCGACGCACGCCGTGGCCGTATTTGATGGCGACGCGCGTCATCAGGGCTGGCGTCATCAGCTGTTAGCCGATTACAAAAGCGGGCGTCCGCCGATGCCTGAGGATTTGCAGGCGCAGATGCCGGCGCTGCAGGAAGCCTTTCGTGCCGCCGGGGTAAGCTGCTGGATGGCGGGCGAGGATGAGGCAGATGATCTGGCGGCGACGCTGGCGGTCAAAATGGCCCAGGCTGGCCATCAGGCCACTATTGTCTCCACGGATAAAGGCTACTGCCAGTTGCTGGCTCCGGAAATCCGCATCCGCGATTACTTCCAGAAGCGCTGGCTCGACCAGCCCTTTATCGACGCCGAATTTGGCGTTCCCCCGCAGCGGTTGCCCGACTTCTGGGGATTATGCGGGATCAGCAGCAGTAAGATCCCGGGTGTCAGCGGTATCGGCCCGAAAAGCGCGAAACAGCTGCTCGCAGAGTTTCACACGCTGGAGGGGATCTATCAGCAACTCGATAAGGTGCCGGCTAAATGGCGGGAAAAGCTCGCGGAAGGACAGCAGATGGCGGAAATCAGCCGTCAGGTCGCGACGCTGAAACGGGATCTGCTGCTGGCAGGGAATCTGAACACGCTGCGTTATCGTGGCTGAGTGCCGCAACACTCAGCCCGGCGATTAACGTTCGTCGCGACGCCCCCCTGTGGCGGCCCAGATGCGACGGACATGCACCGTCACCTCTTCGCGATCGTGATAGAGCTGACGCGCCTGGATCTGAGCGTTGATGCCGTTCTCATTCAGCCTTTCCTGAAGCATCGCCAGATTCTGCGTTACCTCTTCATAACGCTTTTTCATCGGCAACTTGAGGTTGAAGATCGCTTCACGGCACCAGCCGTTGACCAGCCAGTCGGCCATCAGATTTGCCACGCGAACCGGTTTCTCCACCATGTCACACACCAGCCAGCTGATATTGGTGCGTGGCGGACGGAACTTAAAACCGTCCGCTTTTTCGTGCATCACCTGACCGGTTTCCATCAGGCTCGGGGCCATCGGACCGTTGTCGACCGCGTAAACCATCATGCTGCGTCTGACCAGCTGATAGGTCCAGCCGCCCGGACAGGCACCCAGATCGACCGCGTACATGCCGCTGGCTAAGCGCTCATCCCACTCATCGGCCGGAATAAAGACGTGAAACGCCTCTTCCAGCTTCAGGGTAGAGCGGCTTGGCGCATCCGATGGAAACTTAAGGCGCGGAATCCCCATGTAAAACGGCGAGCTGTTTTCCGGCAGGGAGTAGCCGACATAACAGGTACCTGGCGCGATGAAGAAGACATGCACCACCGGCCGTTTCGGGCTTTCGTAGTTGAGCAGGATCTTACTCTCACGCAGGGCCGCGCGCAGCGGCACGGTAAACTTACGGCAGAATTTGGTCAGCTCTTTGGCTTCGTTGGTGTCCGGCACTTCAACACGCAGTTCGCCGCCCTTCTCAACAACGCCGGTCAGCATACCGACAATCGGCGTAATGCGATCCTCCTGCGGCAGGTCACGCAGCAGTTCGCCCACGACCAGCATCTGCCGGGCAAAGATCAGCTCCTGAAACGGCAGTTCCCGCACCAGACGCTCAGCATCTTCAAACTGATAGCACTCAAAGAGCACATAGCCGGCATCCTCTTTAACCCGCGGAAAACCGTAGACTTCACGTTCTGCCGCTTTGGCGCTGATTTCCGCCGCGCACTCTTTTTCAAAACCGGGACGACAATAGAGTAAAACTTTATTCATGGCGTTCTGCCTTTCGTTTAAGACGCAGCGCGCCAATCAACATCAATACCCAACCGGCGAGGAAACAGATTCCGCCCACGGGGGTGATAAAAACCCAAAACTTCAGATGCGACAGCGCCAGACAATAGAGGCTGCCGCTGAACAGCACGGTGCCGAGCGCCATCAGCGCACTGCTCCAGTAAAACCAGATATTGGCACGGCGCAACATCGCCGCCCCCAGGCCCATCACCGCGAGCGTATGATAAGCCTGATATTCCAGCCCGGTATGAATCCAGGCCATTTCAGCCGCGCCCAGCGACTGACGTAAAACGTGGGCACCAAATGCGCCAAAAGCCACCAGCAGAAAACCGCTGATAGCCGCAAAAACAAACATGGCACGACTGGACATTAACCGATCCTCAGGGTGCTTTTGCATCGAAATGCAAACAAATCAAGATGTTATTGTTGGTAACGAAAGCGGAATTTTTCTTGTTCGGTTGCGGCTTTTGCCAGGATCCACTGTCGGAAGGCCGCTATTTTACCCAGTTCTGCCTGACTGTCATGACAAACCAGATAAAAAGCATTTTTACTGACTAAGACGTCATTAAACGGACAGATTAACCGCCCCGCTTCGATTTCGCTCTGCGCCATGACATTATTTGCCAGCGCCACGCCCTGACCATGAATCGCCGCCTGCAGCACCATGGCGCTGTGGCTGAAGATCGGCCCCTGCTGCACATTAATATGCTGCAGGCCGAGCTGCCGGATATAGGATTGCCAGTCACGGCGGGAGGCGTCATGCAGCAGCGTAAAGCGCGACAGGTCCATCGGCGTTTTCAGCGGATTATCGCCGGTCATCAGCGACGGCGAACAGACCGGCAGCAGATATTCGGCATAGAGTTTTTCTACCCGCAGCCCCGGCCAGTTACCGCGTCCGTAAAAGATCGCCACGTCAACATCGTCGGCCAGTTTCTCTTCGTCGCGGTCTACGGCCTGGATGCGCACATCGATCCCCGGATAAGCCATATTAAAGCTGGAGAGACGGGGAACCAGCCACTGAATGGCAAAGCTCGGCAGTAAACTGACGGTCAGCGCCCCCTTGGCGCTGCGCGCCTGCAGCTTGCGGGTCGCTTCGTTTATCGCCGAGAAGATCTCTTTGATATCGAGGTAGTAGCTTTGTCCTTCTTCCGTCAGTAATAACGAACGATTCCTCCGTCTGAACAGCTTTAACCCGAGAAAATCTTCCAGAGACTTTATCTGATGGCTTACAGCTGCCTGGGTGACAAACAGCTCTTCAGCGGCTTTGGTAAAGCTGAGATGACGCGCAGCCGCGTCAAAAACACGCAGTGCGTTGAGAGGAGGAAGGCGTTTCGACATGGTTTTCCGTATCCGGATCGGCGAAAAATACGCGGGCTTATACAAAGCGTTTACGTATTAGAATTTTTAATCCGAGGCATTATAATTTGTCCGTTGAGGAACCACCAGCAAATACCTATAGTTGCCGCACTTCCTGAGCCGGAACGAAAAGTTTTTAGATTTGTGAGTGAGTTCGCAGATTTTCTGAAAGCTTTTGGCTTGTGGTCGTGATGTTGTGTTTGCAATTTTTTGATCCGACGATTGCGGATCGAACTCTTAATTCCTGTAGATTTACCCTGTCTGTCCATAGTGATTTTAAATAGCACCGCAAATTGCGGTGCTTTTTTTTGCTGCTTACTGGCCCATCTCAACCATCTCTTTGACGTCAGTACGGTTAATCTGCTGCTCGTTGCCATTCGCATCTTTATAGCTGATCATACCGGTATCATCATCAACCTTAGGCTTGCCATCAGCAACAATGGTGCGTCCATCATTGGTATGCATCACGTAATTGCTTGAACAGCCCGCCAGGGTAAAAGCCAGAGTACACACGGCCAGCACTGCGGTAAGTTTATTCATCTGCTATCTCCTTGTAGATTGATTGCATCAAACCACCCGCGTTACGCTAACCAGAGGCAGCCGATAAGTGAGATCGACCAGTGAACGTCCGATCGTTATGCGGGTTTGGTTCAAACCTTGCAATATTCAGCATAACGCGCTTTTCCAGCTTTGCCAGACGCCGACCACGCTTTCAGTGTGGTCCTGATTATTCACACTATGGGCCAGGCATGACCGCATTTAATCCCACCGCATTTCGCCAGCAGTTTCCCGCACTCGCCGACGCCGGTGTCTATCTCGACAGCGCAGCGACCACGCTGAAACCCCAGGCTGTTATTGAGAGTACGCAGCAGTTTTATAGCCTGAGTGCGGGCACGGTGCACCGCAGTCAGTTTGCCGCCGCGCAGGCCCTGACCCAGCGCTATGAGCAGGCGCGATCGCAGGTTGCCCGCTGGCTTAACGCCGCGGACGATCGTGAGATCGTCTGGACACGCGGCACCACCGAAGCGATCAATCTGGTGGCAAACAGCTGGCTGCGTCCGCGCTTACAGCCCGGCGACGAGATTGTGGTCAGCGAAGCAGAGCATCACGCAAACCTGGTGCCCTGGCTGATGGCCGCCCAGGCCTGCGGTGCGCGCGTGGTGAAATGGCCCTTAGGGCCGGACCGGCTGCCCGATATCCACCTGTTGCCCGCCCTGCTGAACCGCCGCACCCGCCTGCTGGCGCTCGGCCAGATGTCGAACGTCACTGGCGGTTGTCCCGATCTCGCCCGGGCGATTCAGCTGGCGCACGATGTGGGTGCCAGGGTGATGGTCGATGGCGCGCAGGGGGTGGTGCACTGCCCGCCCGATCTGCAGGCGCTGGATATCGACTTTTACGCCTTTTCCGGCCATAAAATTTACGCGCCGATGGGCATCGGTGCGCTCTATGGCAAAGCTGAACTGCTGGAGGCGATGGAACCCTGGCAGGGCGGCGGCAAGATGATTACCGATGTCGATTTCACGGGCTTTACGCCGCAGCCGGTGCCTTGGCGCTTCGAGGCAGGAACACCGAATGTGGCGGGCGTGGTGGGCTTAAGTGCCGCGCTGAGCTGGCTGTCGCAGTACGACCTGACGCAGATGGAGCGCTGGAGCCAGCAGCTGGCAACGCTGGCCGAGGAGCAGCTGGCGGAGCTGCCGGGTTTCCGCAGCTTCCGCTGTGGCACTGCCAGCCTGCTGGCCTTTGATTTTGCCGATCAGCATCACAGCGATCTGGTGACGCTGCTGGCCGAACAGGGTATCGCGCTGCGGGCCGGTCAGCACTGTGCGCAGCCGCTACTGGCGGCGCTGGGCGTCAGCGGCACGCTGCGGGCTTCTTTTGCCCCCTATAATAACCTGCAGGATGTTGATGCGCTGGTGCGCGCCATGAAGAGCGCCGTCGCGCTGTTATCGGAGTTTTGATTATGTGTTCATCGCTGTTAGCGCCACACCCGTTTGGCGAGCAGATTACCGTTGCCAGCCTGACAGAGCGTTTCAGCCACTTTCATCAGTGGGAAGATCGCTATCGTCAGCTGATTCAGCTGAGTCGTCAGCTGCCGGCTCTGCCGGAAGCGCTGAAAACCGCGGACATTGAGCTGAGCGGCTGTGAAAACCGGGTCTGGCTGGGCAGCCAGCTGCGTGAGGATGGCGCGCTGCATTTCTACGGTGACAGCGAAGGACGCATCGTACGTGGCCTGCTGGCGGTACTGCTGACCGCTGTTGAGGGCCGGATGCCTGACCAGCTGCTGGCAGACGATCCCCTGACGCTGTTTGATACGCTGGGACTGCGCGCTCAGCTTAGTGCTTCACGCAGCAGCGGCCTGCAGGCGCTGGCCGACGCGGTCCGGCAGGCCGCGCGTCAGGCGCTGACGGCATCCTGACGGGCTGCGCGCGCCAGAAATTTCTTCAGCGCGTGCGAAACGGCGACAAAGCCAAAGCTGGCGGTCACCATGGTGGCCGCACCAAAGCCAGACGAACAGTCCATTCTCTTTGGCCCTTCTGCCGTGGCGCGTGACGCACAGACGCTGCCATCCGCCTGCGGATAGACCAGCGCCTCGGTGGAAAAAACGCAGTCGATGCCCAGTTTTCCTTTGCTGTTTTTCACCACGCCCAGACCTTTCAGTCGCTCACGCAGCTTTGCCGCCAGCGGATCCTGGATGGTCTTCGCCAGATCGGCGACCTGGATCTGGGTAGGATCAATCTGCCCGCCTGCGCCACCGGTGGTGATCAGCGGGATCTTATTGCGGCGACACCAGGCGATCAGCGCCGCTTTAGGCCGCACGCTGTCGATCGCGTCAATCACGTAGTCGAAACCGGCTGCCATCAGTTCCGCGGTGTTATCAGGCGTAATAAAGTCATCAATGCAGATCACGTCACAGTCAGGATTGATGGCGCGCAGACGCTCAGCCATCACCTCTGTTTTCGCCTTACCGACGTTGCCCTGCAGCGCATGAAGCTGTCGGTTGGTATTGGTGATGCAGACATCATCCATATCAATCAGGGTAATTTTGCCAATGCCGGTGCGCACCAGCGCCTCTGCGGCCCAGGAGCCGACGCCACCGATACCGATCACGCAGAAGTGAGCGTCAGCAAACCGTTGCAGCGCATCCTGACCATAGAGACGCGCCGTGCCGCCAAAGCGCTGATGCCAGGCGTCGTTTAACACTTTCATAGTTGAACCTGTTACGTCGTGCGGGCCCGCTGGCCCGCAGAGAAGAAATCAGTTAGCGCCCAGAAGCAGTGAACCACTGTTGCCGTTTTGCGGGCTGGAGAACAGCGGCTGACCGGCCCCCGGCGCGGCTTTGAGCACCCAGACGCGTCCGTAGTGATTATAGAAGCCCGCCAGATGCGCTGCGTCCGGGCCGATACCCTGATAGATATCAAAGTGCTGCCCTTTAATCGCACCGCCCACGTCGAGGGCCACCATCAGGCGCATCTCATACTTACCGTTGAATTTGCCCTTCTCATTCAGCTGTGGCACTTCAGCCAGCAGCACCGTGCCTGCCGGAATGATGGAGCGGTCAGAAGCCACAGAGGCTTTCGCCACCAGCGGCACCGCACTGGCACCGCGCACCGGCGTGAAAGGCTCCGCCTTAAAGAAGACGAAAGAGGGGTTTGTCTCCAGCAGCGCACGCACTTCCTGCGGCGAGTGCTCCTGCGCCCACTGACGAATCGCCTGCATCGACATATCTTCGCGCTTCACTTCACCGCGATCGATCAGCTCCTTACCGATGCTGTGATAACCCCAGCCATTTTTACCGGCGTAACCAAAGAAGCTCATCGGGCGACCATCGCCAAAGTCGACGTAGCCACTGCCCTGCACATCCATCATGAAGTTATCAATCAGCGAGTTGCTGTAGGCGATGATGTAGCGGTCATCGAGTGCACCACTATAGATAGAGGCGCGGCTCGGGAGTTTTGCACCACGTTTGCGCGGCGGCATGCGGTAAATCGGATACTGGAATTCACCCTGGCGGGTGTAGCGCGCCTGCACCACCGGCGTATAGTAACCGGTAAACTGTACGTTACCGTAGTTATCCGTGCCCTCCATCTGCCAGGCGTTCAGCCCGTACTGACGAAGCTGCCGGGTGTCGGCGCCCGCCATCAGCCAGCTCTCAATCGCGCTGTAGGTGCCGTTCTGGCGACCATAGAGCGCAGACGAGGCGGACTGGATCTGGCGAACCTGCTCGCCAAAGTCCCGGCCATTGACCGGCGCGCCTTTGGCATTGGGCTGATTCACCAGCGCCAGCGGCTGTTCCAGTTTGCCATCTTTATATTGCTGACCGCGATCGGTCGGTTTAGAGCTACAGGCCGCCAGCAGCGTAATCAACGCGCCAGTGAGTGCATACTTCACCCAATGTAATTTCATTCTCTTCTCTTTTTATAACTGTTCGCCCCGCGACGATAGCAAAGCCCCCGGCAGAATGAAATGCATCCGCTTTGACCTCGCGCGGAACAGTTCAATAATTAGCCAGATGGGGGAATCCTTCAGCAACTGGCTGTTAATTTGGCTTTTATCTGCAAAAAGGGGTTGCATCAATCAGCGCGGAGAGTATAGTGCGCTTCCACGGACGCGGGGTGGAGCAGCCTGGTAGCTCGTCGGGCTCATAACCCGAAGGTCGTCGGTTCAAATCCGGCCCCCGCAACCAATACTTCTGTAGCACTCTGGCAGAAGTGACAATGTGAAAAGTCGCAAAGCGCAAGACGGACGCGGGGTGGAGCAGCCTGGTAGCTCGTCGGGCTCATAACCCGAAGGTCGTCGGTTCAAATCCGGCCCCCGCAACCACACTTTTGCAGCGGTTTCACAGATGTCAGAAAATAAAAAGTCGCAAAGCGCATGACGGACGCGGGGTGGAGCAGCCTGGTAGCTCGTCGGGCTCATAACCCGAAGGTCGTCGGTTCAAATCCGGCCCCCGCAACCACTATTTAAACACCTGAAAGGGTGTTTTTTTGTTTCTGCCCTTCCCCTTCTCTTCTGTTTTCTCTCTTTCCACGGCGAAAAGTCTGCGGATAACCGGGGCTACCCGCACGTTAATTAGCGATGCGCTAGCGCGGCCCCGCTCTCCACATAGGCTTTGATGCCGTTCAGAATCGCCTCCGCAACCTGATGCTGATAGCGGGTGGTGCGTAGCTTCCGCTCCTCCTCCACGTTACTGATAAACGCCGTTTCCACCAGAATAGAGGGGATATCCGGGGCTTTCAGCACGGCAAATCCCGCCTGATCGACAGTGCGCTTGTGCAGATGGTTGATGCGGCCCATGCGATGCAGCACCTCTTTACCGAACTTCAGGCTGTCATGGATCGTCTGACGCTGCACCATGTCGAACATGGTGTGATCGAGATAGCGGTCACCGCTTTTGCTGACGCCGCCAATCAGATCGGATTCATTCTGCGTCTGAGCCAGAAAACGGGCCGCGGCGGAGGTTGCCCCGCTGGTGGATAAGGCAAAGACTGACGAACCGCGTGCCGCCCGGCTGGTGAAGGCATCTGCATGGATGGAAACAAAGAGATCGGCGCGCTGTTTACGGGCTTTAGCAACCCTGACGCGCAGCGGAATAAAGACATCCTCATTGCGCGTCATGTACGCCTTCATGTTGGACTCTTTGTCGATCAGCGCTTTAAGCCGCCGTCCGATCTTCAGCACGATATCCTTTTCACGGGTCTTATATTTGCCGTGCGCGCCCGGATCTTCCCCGCCGTGCCCCGGATCGATCATGATGACAATCGGTCGATCGCGTCCCGCCCTGCCCGGCAGAGGGGCCTGAACCCCGGCGTCTTTCTCCAGCGCGCCCTGATTATAATCTTTCAGCAGCGCCAGCAGCGGATCGTCTTCCGCCTGGTTCTGGGTCGGATAGAGGTCCACCACCAGCCGGTGATTGATTCCGGCGACCGGGGCCAGATTAAAGATCTTCGGCGAAACGTTGCGCTTTAGTTCGAGAACGACGCGAACCGTGTCGCTGTCGAACTGGCCGACCCGGGCATGTTTGATAAAGGGATCATCGACCCGCACCAGTTTATTGACCCCTTTCAGGACCGGATTAAGGTGCAGGCCCTGAATATCTATGACCAGGCGTTCAGGATTGCTCAGCGCAAACTGCTTATATTTCAGCTCAACGCTGGATTCCAGCGTCATCCGTGAATAGGTCGATGAGGGCCAGATGCGCACGGCCACAATGTGATTTTTTGCCGCCAGCCCGGTGCGGCTGACGCTTAACAGCAGTAAGGCGCCTGTCCCCTGTAAAAATCGTCTGCGTGAAAAATGGGAATTAACGTCTGACATGCCGCTCCAGCTGCTGAGTAATGTCTAAAAAAGCGCCAGTTAATAAAATGGCGGCGAAAACTTTATCTAATCCCCGGAATGATGTCACCCCGGAAAACCTAAATAATGCAGGCTGTTAGCGGCTTTGACACTCATAAAAACGTAAATTTTCGTCAGGATTAAGGCTTGCAAAATGGCACGCAAAAGCATAAAAATACAAAAAATACGAATAAACATTCATTGAGGGTTGGCCGTGAAGGAACGTAGTACCGAGCTGGTTCAGGGGTTTCGCCATACCGTTCCCTATATCAATGCCCACCGGGGTAAAACCTTTGTCATCATGCTGGGTGGCGAGGCGATTGAGCATGAGAACTTCTCCGGCATCGTCAATGATATCGGCCTGCTTCACAGCCTGGGTATCCGCCTGGTGGTGGTCTATGGCGCCCGCCCGCAGATTGATGCCAGTCTGGCGCAGCAGCAACTGGAGCCGGTTTATCATAAGTTTACCCGGGTGACCGACGCGCAATCTCTGGAGCTGGTAAAACAGGCGGCCGGCCGGCTGCAGTTAGATATTACGGCCCGCCTCTCGATGAGTCTGAACAACACGCCGCTGCAGGGTGCGCATATCAATGTGGTGAGCGGCAACTTCATCATTTCACAGCCGCTGGGCGTGGATGATGGCGTGGATTACTGCCACAGCGGCCGCATCCGTCGTATTGATGAGGCGGCGATTCATCGTCAGCTGGATAACGACGCCATTGTGCTGCTTGGCCCGGTGGCAGTTTCCGTGACCGGCGAGAGCTTTAACCTGACCTCCGAAGAGGTCGCCACCCAGCTGGCGATCAAACTTAAAGCGGAAAAAATGATCGGCTTCTGCTCTGAGCAGGGCGTGCTGAACAGCGACGGCGAGATCATTTCCGAACTCTTCCCGAACGATGCGCAGGCCCGCATCGACGAGATTGAAAAGGAAGGTGACTATCTTTCCGGCACGGTGCGCTTCCTGAGGGGGGCGGTGAAAGCCTGCCGCAGCGGAGTCCGCCGCAGCCACCTGATCAGCTATCAGGAAGATGGCGCGCTGTTGCAGGAGCTCTTTTCTCGCGACGGTATCGGTACGCAGATCGTGATGGAGTCGGCAGAACAGATCCGCCGTGCCAACATCAACGACATTGGCGGCATCCTCGAACTGATCCGGCCGCTTGAGCAGCAGGGCATTCTGGTTCGCCGCTCACGCGAGCAGCTGGAGATGGAGATTGATAAATTCACCATCATTCAGCGCGATAACCTGACCATCGCCTGTGCGGCACTCTATCCCTTTATGGATGAGAAGATTGGCGAAATGGCCTGTGTGGCGGTGCATCCGGACTACCGCAGCTCTTCACGCGGTGAGATGCTGTTGCAGCGTGTGGCGCTTCAGGCGCGCCAGATGGGGCTGGAAAAACTGTTCGTGTTAACCACCCGCAGCATCCACTGGTTCCAGGAGCGCGGCTTTACGCCGGTAGATATCGAGTCACTGCCGGAAAGTAAAAAAGAGATGTACAACTATCAGCGGCGCTCAAAAGTGCTGATGGCCGACCTCACCTGATTTTACCCCTCCGGGGGAGAGCGATCATGGATGTGAACTCTCCCCCTCTCTTCTATCCTGCTGCGCTCAGGCGATCGACCAGACCACTGCGTCGCTGCGTCTGCAGCTGCACGGCGCGCTGAAACACACCCGGTTCGCTGTAGATGGTCAGCTGACGCCGCGCGCGCGTAATGGCGGTGTAAACCAGTTCGCGGGTCAGTACCGGCAGAGACTGAGTTGGCATGACCAGCGCAGTGTGGTCAAACTCCGACCCCTGTGATTTATGCACCGTCATGACCCAGGCGGTTTCATGTGAGGGTAAACGGCTCGGCTGAATCGCTTTGATCGTGCCATCCGGCAGCGGGAAAAAGACCCGGAGGTTGCCCTCATCATCACGCAGCGCTATGCCAATGTCGCCGTTAAACAGGCCGAGCGCGCTGTCATTACGGGTGATCATCACCGGCCGCCCGGCATACCAGCGGCTGCCGATGCCAGGACGACGGAGGCGCTGCAGCTGCATCAGCCGCTGTTCGATGCGCTGATTCAGCCCCTGCACGCCAAAGGGGCCGTCTCGCAGTGCACAGAGCAGCTGATAACGGCCAAACGCCGCAATCACCTCTGCGGGTGAGGCCTGCTCCCTGATCAGCTGCAGGAAGGGCTGATAACCGGCGGCGACTTCATCCAGCATCGCCTGATAGGCTTCCGCACTGTCCAGCGGCTGATAGCTGACATCCTCATAGGCCTCAGCAAACACCGCCCTGACCTCCTCCGCGTCACCACGATTAATGGCTTTTGCCAGCAGACCGATGCCGGATGAGGCGTCAAAACGGTAACTTTTCTGCAGCAGGCAGATGCTGTCGCGCACCGTCGGCGCCTGAAGATCGTCACTGCCCTGCAGGGTGCAACCGGTCAGCTGGGCAAGCTGTTCTGCCCGCGCCTGGCTGTAGCCACTTTCGGTACAGCGGCAGATGTCGCCCAATACCGCCCCCGCCTCAACCGAGGCCAGCTGGTCGCGATCGCCCAGAAACACCACGCGGGCATGCGGCGGCAGCGCGGCAATCAGTTTGGCCATCATCGGCAAATCGACCATCGAGGCTTCATCCACCACCAGCACATCAAGATGCAGCCGGTTACCGGCATGATAGCGCAGGCGCTGGGTATCAGGTTGCGCGCCCAGCAGGCGATGCAGGGTCGTGGCTTCAGCAGGAAAACGCTGACGCTCTTCGTCACTCACGGCCAGATCCTGCAGTGCCCTGCCCAGGGATTCGGTCAGCCGCGCGGCAGCTTTGCCGGTCGGGGCCGCCAGCTGGATCCGCAGCGCGCCGGGATGCAGACGAATCAGCGCCGCAAGCAGTTTCGCCACGGTGGTGGTTTTCCCGGTGCCGGGGCCGCCGGAGATCACCGCCGTCTTGCGGGTCAGCGCCACCGCCGCCGCAATCTTCTGCCAGTTTTCCGGCTGGTCACCAAACAGGCTGTTGAGCACCTCACCGGCGGCACGCATATCCAGCGCGGAGGTCATCTCCTGAGCGGCAAAAAAGTCGGCGACCCGGCCTTCGCTGTGCCACAGACGATGCAGGTAGAGACGCTGATTGCTCAGCACCAGGGGCGTCACCCGACTGCCGTCGCTGACCGCCGACCAGTCAGCAAGACGAGCTGACCAGTTATCGGGCGCACCAGCAGCCTGCCAGATCGCCTGAGCCAGTGCAGGCTGCCGGCCGGCAAACAGCCGGGCTTCACAGAGGTTGCTCAGCGGTAAACAGACGTGCCCTTCGCCCGCCTCGGCGCTGACGCAGGCCGCCGCGAGCAGCAGCGCAGGCTGTGATTCAGCAGCCACAAGGCGGGCAAACTGAATATCCAGCGGACGCAGGAGACGTTTGTCGACTGCCTGCAGCAGCAGACTCAGCATGTCACTCATCCTCTCTCTCCGTTCTTACCAAACAGTGCATCCATCTCCTCCACACACTCTGCGGAGGGGCGGGTAGCAAAAATGCCGTTGTCGGGCGAGCTGCCATCCATCCCGCGCAAAAACAGATAAAAGACGCCGCCAAAATCTCGATCGTAGCGGTAATCCGGCAGGCGATGGGTCAGATAGCGATGCAGCGCCAGCGTATAGAGCTGATACTGCAGATCGTAGCGGTGCCCGATCATCGCCTGCGCCATCGCCTCCTGGGTGTAAGCGCTGTGGCTTTCCCCCAGCCAGTTCGACTTGTAGTCGAGCAGATAATATTTTCCCTGCCAGCGGAAGACCAGATCGATAAAGCCCTTCAGCATGCCCCGCACCTGACGAAAATCCAGCGAGGCAGCCTGCTGAGAGAGGCTGTCGTGCCGCCGCAGCAGCGCATCCAGCCCGGCTGCCGTCAGCAGATTATCGATCGGCAGATAAAACGCCATCTCGATCAGCCGTTCGCTGCTTTTGATCGCCGACAGCGTCAGCCCCTCCGCGTTGAGCGGGGTCTCTAACACCCGCGCGATCCACGCTTCCAGCACCGGCAACCAGCTCAGCGGGTAGCCATTGTGCTGCAGCTGATCTTCCAGCCAGATGCGGTCCGGCGGTTCAGTAAAGTCGATAGACTCAAACAGGCCGTGCAGAAACGTACCGGCTGCCGCACCGCGCGGAAAATGGTGCGGCGTCAGTGCCGTCTCTTCACCGCTCTCCTCTTCGCCCGCCGCGTCAATATCGAAGCTGGGCAATGCGTCCAGCAGCGGCGAACTGTGGTGCTGCTGCAGGCCGGAATAACTGGTGACCCGCCAGACATCCGTTCGCGCCTGAGTCACGACGCGGCTGCTCAGGACGTCGTCGCCCGGCTGCGCATCCTGCCATCGTTCGCCGGGCAGCAGATCTGCCTCGACCAGCGCAATGCCCGTCCCGGTTAACGCCTGCAGAGAACGGCTGAGCTGCTGCGCATCGGCCGCCTCGCCTTTCTGAATCAGATAGCCGAGCGCGCTCTTGTGCAGGTCGCTTTCGCCCTCTTTTTTGCGCGTGCCTTTGATCAGCGGCGCAATCCCGACGCTGCAGTGATACACCGAGCGGGTCAGCGCCACATAGAGCAGGCGCAGATCCTCTGCCAGACGCTCCTCTTCCGCCAGCGCCAGGCTTTGTGCATCGCCCTGAACGTCCAGCAGAGCCGCAAAACTTTCGCGGTCGTGATAAAGCGCACTGGCCGCTTCGCGGAATCCGGCAGCAAACGGCAGCCAGACCAGCGGGTATTGCAGCCCTTTCGATTTGTGGATGGTGATGATCTGCACCAGGTGGCGGTCGCTCTCCAGACGCAGCTGCTGGCTGGCGGCCTGGCTGTTCGGGCGGGCAATCTGCTGCGCCAGAAAACGCACCAGCGCGTGCGGGCTCTCCAGCTGCACTGAGGCTTCCTGCAGCAATTCCCCAAGATGCATCAGATCGGTCAGGCGCCGCTCTCCGTTCTCCGACGCCAGCATATTCTCCGCCAGCTGTCGTTTGATCATCACGTCGCGCAGCATCGGTAACACGCCGCGCTGGTGCCACAGCTGCTGCCAGACGGCAAACTGCTCGACCAGCGCATCCCAGTCGCGTTCATTCTGGCTCAGCGTTTCCAGCGTCGCCGCATCAATGCCAAAGATAGAAGTCGCCAGCGCGCTGCGCAGTAAGCGCTCCTGCTCCGGGGCCTGAATCGCCTGCAGCAGCCAGAGTAATTCACGCGCTTCCGGCGTGGTATAGACGCTGTCGCGGCTGGAGAGGTAGACCGAGGGGATCGCCAGCGCATTCAGCGCATCGCGGATTAAGGTGGCTTCATTGCGGCTGCGCACCAGCACCGTGATATCGGAAGCCCGCACCGGCTGCAGCGCCTCCCCTCTACCTGCAAAGGCGCGCCCCTGCTGTCCGGCCACCAGCCAGCGGCTGATGTCGGCGGCACACTGCTGCGCCATAAACTGCTGATAATCACTGCTGCCGACGCCCTCACCGGGTTGCAGCCAGAAGCGTAACGCCGGTTGCGGCTGCCCATCATAAATCAGTTTCAGTGACTGATTGGGTGCCGCAGGCTGCACCGGCTGAAAAGGGATTGCCGAGAACAGGAACGGTGACTCCAGCTGCGAGAAGAGGCGGTTAACGCTTTCGACCATTTCCGGCGAAGAGCGCCAGTTCGTATCCAGCGTGTAGTGAGCACTGACTTCGTTTCTGGCCCGCAGATAGGTAAAGATATCCGCGCCGCGAAAGGCGTAGATCGCCTGTTTCGGGTCACCGATCAGAAACAGCGCCTGCTCCGGCTGATTCACATAGAGCGTGCGGAAAATACGATATTGCTGCGGGTCGGTATCCTGGAATTCGTCAATCAGGGCGACCGGGAAACGCGCCCGGATGGTTTCAGCGAGCAGAACCCCGCCAGGCTGTCGCAGCGCCTCATCCAGCTTACTGAGCAGGTCGTCAAAACCTAACAGCGCCCGCAACCGCTTCTCGCGCTGAACCGTGGCGCGCACATCGATCAGCGCCTGAGCAATGATCACATCCCGCAGCGACAGCGGCTCTGCCAGAAACTGGTCGATGGCCTCAAACAGGGCGTGGCGTGGTGCTTCACCCTTTTTGGTTTTCTCCTCCAGCACCTGCTGGCCAAACCGCTCCAGCTCCTTCGGCAGCTGATAATCCAGCGTCTCACTGCTGGCCCACTGGGTGACTCTGGCGACCCAGTTGGGCAGATGTTTACTGCTGTAGCTGCGCTTATCCACGCCTGAGGCGCTGATGATGCCTTCAACGTCGCGACTCAGCGCCTGCCACTGCTGTTTGATGGCGTTGATGCGCGCCAGATTGCGGGCATGGCGGGAGGCCAGCGTCTCATCGGCCGCGGGCGGTCGTTTCAGTCCTGGCGTTTCGCCCTGGAGCCAGGGACGCAGCGTGTTCAGCAGGCTGTCCGGCCCGCTCCACTCTGCGGCGATAATCCGCGCTACATCCAGCGACAGCGGATAGCACTGGCGACGCCAGAAGTCGGCGGCGGACTGCTTCAGCAGCGCCTGCTCATCTTCGATCAGCTCCTGCTCAAACAGCATGCCCGACTCAAACGCATTCAGATTGAGCATCCGCTGACAGAAGCCGTGGATGGTAAAGATGGCGGCTTCATCCATCTGCCTTTCGGCGGCCAGTAGCTGCGCCGCGGCCTGACTCAGATCCGGCATCTGCTCCAGTAATTGCTGATGCATCGGATTGCTGCTTTTGCCGCGGATACAGGCCAGACGCAGCTGGTGGATGTTCTCGCGGATACGGCCGCGCAGCTCGGCGGTGGCGGCCTCGGTAAAGGTCACCACCAGAATCTCTTCAACCGAGAGCGGCCGGCTGTAGGCGTTTTCTTCGCCCAGCCCCAGCAGCAGGCGCAGATAGAGCAGGCCAATGGTAAAGGTTTTTCCGGTGCCCGCAGACGCCTCAATCAGCCGCTCACCCCTGAGCGGCAGCGTTAAAGGATTCAGCGATACGGGGGGTAACTGCGTCATTGGGTCTCACTCTTTACCGGCAGCGACTGCTGCAACTGCGCCACTTCATCCCAGGTTTTCCAGCCAGGCTGCCGGGCATAGTCAATTTTGCCATTGTTACTGCCCGCAATCTGCGAGGTCATGACCATGCCATTATGTTCGATAACCGCTTTACGGAAAAAGTCTGCCACGCTGGCCGGGGTGAGCAGCTGCACCTGCTCTATCACTTTCTGCCGGGTATCAAACGTCTCATTCTGACGATCGAAGTCACGGCTGTAACGATCGGCTTCTTCATCCAGCGTCTGGGGACGCTGCTGCAGGTCATTGATCATCGCCTGCTGATACTGCGCAAAATCGGCCTGGCTCATGTTGCGCAGACGTTTTTCCGCCTCGGGATAGAACGCCTGGTAACGCTGCAGCAGCCAGTCAGGTTGCCGGCTGTTACTCTGCAGCAGGAAGCCAACGCCCCACTGTCGGCCGACCGGCATCTGGAAGGCAAACACCGCATAGCCGAGCTGCTCTTTTGTGCGCAGCTGATTGTAGAACCACGGCTGCACGATCTGGCTCAGCATGGAGCTGTTGGCCATGCTCTGATATTCGCTGTAGCCCAGCGGAATATAGAGCGCGGCAAGCGCCGAGTCGGTACTGCTGCCCGGCTGCTGCAGATTGGCCTTCAGCGGTTTATCGAACGAGACATACTGACTCTGCCAGTCGCGGGTCGCGTGACTCTGCATCTGCTGTTTCAGTTCATGTCCCAGCTGCGTCACGCTGTCTGCACTGAGGTTGCCGACCACCAGCATCTCTGG
This sequence comes from Pantoea anthophila, assembly GCF_026104315.1. Lineage (NCBI taxonomy): Bacteria > Pseudomonadati > Pseudomonadota > Gammaproteobacteria > Enterobacterales > Erwiniaceae > Pantoea > Pantoea anthophila. The sequence continues at coordinate 806,986 of NZ_CP110473.1, read as the reverse complement.
CGTCGCATCGCGGAACAGCGCGTCGCGGTAAGCCGTCACCTCATCAAGCGTGATCGTGCTGACCAGTCTGCGGCGCGTCTCGCGCTGGGTATAAGGCAGCTGAGAGAGCATCTGCATCGGCTGAATCGCCTGTTCGAACGCCTTGCCCTTTTCCGCCGCCTCCAGCCGCTCCAGATACCAGGATTTTGCCTGCGCCAGTTGCTGCTCTGTCGGCTGGAAGTGGGCATACCCTTCGACCAGTTTCTTCAGCAGCACCGGCAGGCGCTGCGTGAAGCCGCTGGCATTGAACACCAGACCTTCATCTTCACCGATTGAAAAGCTGATGCCGCCCACCGAAGCCTGCGAATTTAGCTCGTCCAGCGCCAGGCTGGAGAGGTAGTCATTCAGGCCGAACAGCACCTGCTGACGCGCATCGCTGATAGCGTGCCTGTTGCGTAAGGCCAGGGTGATCGCCGCCTTTGGCTCGCGGGCATAATAGCGGCTGGGCATCCAGTAAATGCGCATGCCGTCATCATTAGCCAGTCTGACCGGATGCTGCCAGGTTTTACCGTCAGCGGGCAGCAGCGTGAAGTCGTCCGGAATATAGGGGTTCAGCGCAGGCATTGCCAGCGCGATCTGACTGGCGCGCTGCTGCCAGTCAGCAAAGGTCTGCGGCGTGATTTTCTCTGCCTGATAAGGCGCGTCCACAAAGTAGGCTTTTTTGTTGTGCGGCTCCTGCGGGCTGATGTACCAGATACGCGCACGTTGCGGCGTCATCTCCTGCAGGCGGGCAGCGATCGCGGCGGCATCGTACTGATCGGCCAGGTAAGGCGCATCCAGCGTGTGTTCCACCGGCACCCGCAGCATGGTGTCGGCCAGCCACTCAATGTAATCCATATCGCGGGTAATGGAGGGATAGCGGAAGTCGAGCGCCAGTACGTGAGAGACCTCATCGAAATAGCGCTTATCGTCGCCCTGCTGACGCAGCAGATTGATGTAGCTGAATACCGCCGCCACCACTTCATCACGCTGCGCCAGGCCTTTATCCGTCAGGGAGACCGTAATGGCAAATACGCCGCTGTTACGTTCGGTCATCGGGTCGGCGCCGGCATTGACACCGTCCGCCAGCCCCTGCTTCTGCAGCCAGTCGGTCAGCGTATTTTTGCTGCGATTACTGATTAAGTAGCTGATCAGCGTGTCCGTTTTACTGCGAAAACGATCGCTGTTGTTTCCGATGCGGAATTCAATTTTGAGCTGCTTGCGCGGCTGGGCGGGCACATAGTGAATGATGATGCCCTGCTGCGCATCGGTGACCACCGGCACGTTAATCTCCGGCACGCTGGCATGGTGATTTTTGATGCGGCCAAAGGTTCTGGCCGCAATCGACGCCATCTCCGGCAGCGGTTTGTTGCTGTAGATGACCGCCTTCATCAGGTTGGCGGAGTAATGCGAGTGGTAGAAGTCCAGCAGCGCCTGGTGCAGTTTACTGCCCGGCTTATCTTTCAGAGTCTCTAAATTACCGCCAGAAAAACGCGACGCCGGGTGTGCCGGGTTCAGGGTTTCAGCGCCGACCTGAGCCATGCGCAGGCCGTCACGCGCGCGCGCCATGGTCAGCTCGGCATTGACGGCGTGACGCTCGCGGTCAGCGTTGACCGGATCCAGCAGCGGTGCCGCCACGGCATCCGCCAGGCGGTCGACCGCCGGTTCCAGCGCCGCATTTTCCACTTCCAGATAAAAGGCGGTGCGATAAGAGGCGGTGCTGGCATTGTGACTGCCGCCGTGCTTTTTCAGGAACTCGGCCAGGTTGTCCGGCTGCGGGTAGCGCTTTGAGCCCATCAGCACCATATGTTCGAGGTAGTGAGCCAGTCCCGCCTGCTGATCGGGATCGTCCAGCGATCCAATCGGCAGCGTCAGCGCCGCCAGCGATTTCGGTGCCACCGGATCGGACACCAGCAATACCGTCAGTCCGTTATCGAGACGGATGGCCTGATAGTTTCGGGGGTCCTGGTCACTTTTGCGAATGGTGTCGTTAAGTGGCTGCCAGCCTGCAGATGTCTGCGCCTGGGCTGTGCAAGCCACCAGGCTCAACAGTAGTGCCGCTATCCAGCGTGCGTGTAGCCGCATGTAAACCCCTCTTGTTTCCCGATAAGCCGCCAATTACTGACGCGGCGGCTCAAAGCCAGGCAAAAATTTCTGTGTGTGTAGTCAGTCTGCAAAATGCGATCTGACCTGCTATTCATCATCCTGATGTGCGGCCAGCACCGGCAAATACCAGCGCTGCGCCGCCTCAGTGATCTGCTGCAGTTGCGCCTCATCCAGCACGCGGCAGAGCCGCTGCAGATAGGGGTCGCTGCCCTCTCCCTCCACCTGGTAGCTGCCTGACCAGGCCGTCAGCAGGCGATTGCGCGCCTTCAGCTGCGTGGCTTCATCCGTGAGTAACTGCTGGCTCTTTTTGTCGTAGCTGGCGGTCAGCCACGCACCGCCACTTTTGCTGAGCAGCATCAGCGGCTGACGCAACCCGTCGAGGTAACCGGCGATATAGTCATTCAGGGCGGCCATCGCCTCTGACTGCGGCACGGCAGGAAAACACCAGCGGCTCTGCTGGCGGCCATACATACGGCTGCTGCCGGTGCCGCCCAGCGCGCAGTAAATCAGATGCTCCAGCCAGAGCAGCAGGCCATCGTTCATGTTGAGGACGCCAGGCCGCCAGCGCAGGAGCCCGTCGCTCTGCACCTGCGTCAGCCAGCCGGTTAAGCTGACCTGCTCCAGTTGCAGATTCACTTCCCAGCTCTCGCCGTCGCTGCGCTGGTTCACCACTTCCGCCGCCACTTCCTGCATCTCATCACGCTGCGCCTGCCAGAAGAGTTCGCCAAATGCGCCGTAGGGCAGATTACCGGCGGCGCGATGGTGCGCATAGAGCCGCTGGGTATCCTCGCCTTCGACCAGGGCATTCAGCAACTGGGCATTGATCTGGTAACGCTCCAGGTTGTCGAGCGCAAAAGGTTCGCTGTCGGGCAGCTCATCCTCCTCCAGCCAGAAGCTCACGCCGAGACGCTGGTGGAACCAGGCGCGAACCGGGTGCCGCCAGAAGCGCAGAAAGGCCTCTAAGGTGAGTGCATCAATGTCCGGGGCCGTCAGCGGCTGGACAAATTCGGGTTGCGGCTGCCCCGCCCCCTGGGCGGCAGGCAGCCACTCGCGGGCGAAGCTCTGCAGTCTGGCGGCAGGCTGGAAATTCTCAGCGGCAAACGGCATCCTGCTGTTGAGGTGCTGCAGATGCGCCCGCACCCGTCCGGCACTCTCATCCAGCTCCAGATGACCATCCCCCTCCAGGTAAAAACTCTGTCCGATGTAATCCAGCAGTTCTGTGACCAGCACCGAGGGATAGCGTTCCGTATTATCCTGAATCGCCCGGCCGATATAGCTGATATAGAGCTGCTGCTGAGCGGAGAGCATCGCCTCAAGAAACAGGTAACGGTCATCATCACGGCGGCTGCGGTCGCCTTTACGGGACTGCTGCTGCATCAGATCAAAGCCTAACGGCGCAAGCGTGCGCGGATAGACGCCGTCGTTCATCCCCAGCAGACAGACCAGCTGGAACGGTATTGAACGCATCGGCATCAGGGTACAAAAGTTGATCTGCCCGGCCAGAAAGCGCTGGCTGATGCGCTGCTGATCGAGCCGGCTGCGCAGGTCATCGCGCAGCAGCGCCACCGGGATCGCCTCCTCAAACCGCGCATCCATCCCGTACTGAATCAGTTGCTGCCACTGCTCTTCCACCAGCAGTAAAGCGGCCTCGGTTTCCGCGTCAGGCGTGAAGAAGGCGTTCAGCAGTTCCCGGCACATCGGCAGCCACTCCGCCAGCGGGCGGGGTTCCGCCAGCCGCTCACGCCAGTGATTCAGCCGCGCGAGCAGCTCAGCCAGATGGCCCGCCAGCTCCCCCACGAGGCCACTCGACTCGTCATAAGGCAGAATCCCCTCCCAGTCGCCATTGTGGCTCTCCATCGCATAACCCAGCAGCATACGCTGCAGGCCAAAGCGCCAGGTGTGCTGGCCGGTAATCGGCAGTGAGAGGGCTTCAACGCTGGCATCATCCAGCCCCCAGCGCACGCCTGACTCGCTGACCCAGCGCCGCAGCAAACGCAGGCCGCTTTCATCGATGGCGAAGTGGGACGCCAGCGCCGGCACATCCAGCAGCGCCAGCACATCTTCTGAGACAAAACGGCTGTCCGGCAGCGCCAGCAGATGCAGAAACGCCACGATGGCCGGATGCGCCTGACTGGCCCGCCGGTCTGAAATCGCAAAAGGCAGATAGCGATCGGCGGGCGCATTGGCGAACACAGCCTGAATGAACGGTGCATAAGCGTCGATGTCGGCCACCATCACAATAATGTCGCGTGCTTTCAGCGTCGGATCAGCCTCCATCATCGCCAGCAGATGATCCTGCAGCACCTCAACTTCGCGCTGCGCACTGTGGCAGACCTGCACCACGATCGAACGATCCGCCGGATCGAGGAGGCGCTTGCGATCGCTGTGCGCCAGTTCCGCCGCGTTCAGCCCGATGATGGCACTGTCCTGCAGATTGAGAAGATCGTACTGCATGCAGTGCAGCAGGTTGTCCGGCTCTACATCCACAAAGGCATCGATGTCGTCGCTGGCATCCATCTGGCTGAGCAGAAAGAGGTTGTCACGCCCCAGCTTGCCCCAGGAGGCCAGCAGCGGATTCGTCAGTTGCTGTTCACCGGCTTCGTTAAACAGCTGCGGCGCCTGCTCTGCGTCCCGGAACAGCCCACGCGCCGCCTCAGCGTCATGGCGGCGGCGCTGACGGCTTTGCAGCTTCGCCAGGAAGGCATAGTCCTGAATGTCGCCCCAGTAGTCGCGGCAGGGATTGGTAAACAGCAGGTGGATGTCGATGTGACGTCCCAGCGCCTGCAGCGCCTGCAGATAGATCGGTGGCAGTGCGGAGATACCACAGATAAAGACCCGCCTGGGCAGGTTTTCCGGCGTGCTCTTCGCCTGCTCCAGCGTGCGGATAAATCGCGCATAGAGATTCGCGCGGTGCCATTCCGGCTGTCGCAGCGTGCGGGTGTAGCTCACCAGATCGCGCCACAGGGCGGCCTGCCAGCGCTGCGCTTCGCCCAGCCCGTCGATACTTTCGCCGCGCTCCCAGCTGTTAAGCCAGTCAGCGCGATAGACCAGATACTGGTCAAACAGATCCGCGACACGGGAGCTGAGCTGAAACAGTTTGCGCTTGTCGCCGTCGTCATGGAGATAGTGACGTAAGGAGGTAAACTCCTCCTGCTCCAGCATCACCGGCAGCCGGTGCATCAGCTTCCAGCTCATACTGGCCTTACTGAAGGCACTCTCTACCGGGATGTCGGGCAGCACGCGCACGAACATCTCCCAGATAAAACTGGCGGGCAGCGGAAATTCGATGTTGGCTGCAATGCCAAAGGTCTGCGCCAGCTCCATCTGCAGCCACTGCGCCATACCCGGACTCTGCACCAGTATCATTTCTGACGCGAAAGGGTCATCAAGAGGATCATGTTTAATCACCGCAGCCGCGAGAATCTTCAGCACATCGAGCTGATTTGAGTGATAGACGTGAAACATGACAACTCCTGTGGTAACTCAGAACATGACTGCGGTATTGCGGCCCTGTCACTTTACCGCGTATCGCTGTTGAAACCCATCAAAAGGGCGTCCCGCAGGCGTTAACATCGCAGTCTACTCAGGGAGGCATGACGCCCGAAGGGACCGGTGACGTCGGCCCGTTCCAGTATGCAGCCCGCGGGCCCCGGCTGCTGTTGCAGTGTGGATTGCCAGCCCGCAACCTCATGCCCCGCCAGGCGCTGTTCAGCGACGTACCAGGCCTCCTGCTGCGCCCACTGCTGACTGAATCCCCGCGCCAGAGCGCGATGATAGTGCAACAGCGTGCTGCTGCTTAATGCCATTAACAACAGAGCAAATAACACCTCTGGCAGGGAGAAGGCTGCGCCTTTACAGACAGGCGGCGGGAGGTGTGAGCGGGCAGTAGTCAATCCAGCCGTGCGGCAACGCGCGGATCTGATTGTCCCGTAACCGGACCCACTGCCAGACCGCCATGCCACTGCCGCTGGCTTCCCCTTTAAGCAGACCTTCATCTTTTTCACTCCGTTGCAGGCAGCTGATCCAGCCCTGATGCGCCTCCTGCTGACAGCCTGAATCCGCATGCGCTGACCAGCTCAGCGTTAAGCCCCATTGCAGCGCAGACTGCGCCCGCCAGAAATCCTGGATAAACTGCTGTTCATCCGCCAGCACGCGCATACCCTGCTCTGACAGCCTGCGGCTGGCGTGCAGCGCCACGCTGCCCATCACCATGATCATCAGAACCATGCCCAGCGCGCTGCTGCCTCGCTGCTTCACAGGTTCTCTCCTTCTACCCAGCGCTCTGTCATTTCGTGCCAGCGTCCGGCCCGCCCCTGCAGCATGATCCTGATCTGTCCGCCCTGCCGGCTGACGCTGAACTGCTCCACGCGCATAAACGCGGGGTCGGAGAGCCGCTCCCAGCCCGCAGACTGACACTGGTCCACACCCCGCTGCATCTCCAGCTGCTGCTGTCGCAGGCGATAGCCGTAATAGTCACTTTCGGCATGGCCGACCCCTTCCCACCTTCCATTGCTGTTTTCATCCCAGCGCAGCAGCAGGCAGTTCTCCTGCAGAGTGAGTGCGCCACTGCCGCACTCGCCGTGACAGTAACCGGCACGCCGCACCGCCTTTTCCAGGGTAGCCATCATCTGCTGTAACTCCTGACGCAGTTGTGCCCGCTGCAGCATCCCGGCGTTCTCTGTCAGCAGCCGCGGCAGAAGCCGCCCGGCACTCAGCATCACGACCGCGCTGATGGCCAGGGCGACCAGCATCTCCGGCAGGCTGAATCCGGCGACTTTCAACGGCAGTTCTCCTCATCGTTCAGGCAAAGACGAATACGGGCTCTGGCGGAGATAATCAGCCAGATGCGCCCGGCAGCATTGCCCAGCTCAATGCTGCCCGCCCTGGCGACATTACGACGACCATAGAAGCCCGGTTCACCGCGCAGCCCATGCAGCGTAACTCCGGCATGGGGAGCGATGAAATGGAGCCGTTTTCCCCCTTCACAACCGGCCGCAGGCAGGCGGCCTGCCCCGATACACCATGGGCTGCCCGGCTGCGACCACAGGATTAGGTCACGGTTTTGCCGGTTGGCCTGCGCACGCAGCCGCAACAGGAAGCCCTGCAGTTGCTGTGCGCTGTCGCGCAGTTGCTGCCGCTGCTGCCAGCGCTGCCAGCCATGCAGTGCGGCAAGGCTCAGCATGCCGGCAATCACCATCACCAGCAGCAGCTCCGGCAGGGTAAAACCCCGAACGTTTGCACTTTTCATGGCATCAGACTGGCGGGAATGAGCGGGTGAGACAAGCCGCAGCGTCACGGGCTGGAGAGGCTGTCGCAGAGAACCGGCGTGACAGACAGACAATCTCAGGAAGCGTGCGCGCGATGCCGCAGATGTTCCGGACAACAGGCAAAAAAAAGCCCCGGCGGAGTGCGCCAGGGCTTGATGTTTATCGCGGGTCAGATGGCGACGGGGGCTTTGATCGCAGGATGCGGATCGTAGCCTTCAATCTCAAAATCGTCGAACTGATAGTCAAACAGTGACGCCGGTTTGCGTTTGATAACAAGCTTCGGCAGCGGGCGCGGTTCACGGGTCAGCTGCAGACGCGCCTGCTCCAGATGATTGCTGTAGAGGTGCGTGTCACCGCCGGTCCAGACGAAGTCGCCCACCTCCAGTTCGCACTGCTGCGCCACCATATGCACCAGCAGCGCATAGCTGGCGATATTAAACGGCAGGCCCAGGAAAATGTCGCACGAACGCTGATAGAGCTGGCAGGAGAGCTTGCCGTTCGCCACATAGAACTGGAAGAAAGCATGGCAGGGTGCCAGCGCCATCTGGCTCAGTTCGCCGACGTTCCAGGCTGAAACGATGATCCGGCGGGAGTCGGGATCGCGCTTCAGCTGCTCCATCACCTGGCTTAACTGGTCAATTTCCTGACCGCTGGCCGTCCCCCAGCTGCGCCACTGTTTGCCATACACCGGGCCGAGATCGCCCTGCTCATCGGCCCACTCATCCCAGATGGAGACCTTGTTATCTTTCAGATAACCGATGTTGGTGTCCCCTTTCAGGAACCACAGCAGCTCATGAATGATCGAGCGGATGTGGCATTTCTTGGTGGTGACCAGCGGAAAACCATCCTGCAGATTGAAACGCATCTGGTGACCAAAAATTGAAAGCGTACCGGTGCCGGTACGGTCAGCTTTTGGCGTGCCTTCGTTCAGCACATGCTGCATTAAATCCAGATACTGTTTCATTTTTCCTCGCGAAATTGTGGCTGCGGGCGACGACGATACGCCCAGATCATCATGATTATACCGGCAATAATCATCGGCACAGAGAGGATCTGTCCCATACTGATACCGCCTTCAAACAGGCCCAGCTGAGCATCCGGCTGGCGGAAGAACTCAACGATAATGCGGAATGCGCCATAGCCGATCAGGAACAGGCCAGACACGCTGCCCATCGGACGGGGTTTACGGATAAACAGGTTCAGGATGATGAACAGCACCACCCCTTCCAGCGCCAGCTCATACAGCTGCGAGGCATGACGTGGCAGCACGCCGTAGGTGTTGAGCAGCGCCTGATATTGCGGATTGGTGGCGGCCAGTGCCACATCTTCGCTGCGGGAGCCGGGGAACAGCATCGCATAGCGGAAGTTTGGATCGACACGACCCCAGAGTTCGCCGTTGATGAAGTTACCGAGACGCCCGGCACCCAGACCAAACGGGATCAGCGGTGCAATAAAGTCGGAGACCTGGAAGAAATTACGTTTAGTCCGGCGGGCAAAAATCAGCATCACCACGATCACCCCGATCAGGCCGCCGTGGAATGACATGCCGCCATCCCAGACTTTGAACAGATAGAGGGGATTTTCCAGGAAAAGCGGCAGGTTGTAGAACAGCACATATCCAATGCGTCCACCCAGGAAGACGCCCAGGAAACCCGCGTAAAGCAGGTTCTCAACTTCCTCTTTTTTCCAGCCGCTGCCAGGTTTGTTAGCACGGCGTACCGCCAGCCACATGGCGAAAACAAAGCCCACCAGATACATCAGACCGTACCAGTGAAGCGAAACCGGTCCAATCGAGAAGATCACCGGATCGAACTGCGGAAATGCAATATAGCCGTTATTCATCTTTCACCGTCTATTTTTCTACCCTGAAAAGGGGCGTTGTCAGGCACATAAATTAAGGCTGCGCATCATAGCACAGCCGGTTTTTTGAATTGTCGTGCAAATGTAAACACGAATAACGCGCAGAGGCAGAACGTGAAGAGCGTGAGCACCCGTCCGGAACAGGACGAAAATTCAGCCTGTCAGGATGGCGCTTAGCGCCCGCCGCGAATCAGGCCACCTAAGCCGCGCCGCTCCATAAAGGCCGATACCAGGTGGCGCACTTCGGTGGCGGTATGCGCATTCATTCCCTGCTCGCTGAGCTTCTGCGTTTCTTCGTGATCCAGATGACGCAGCAGATATTTCACCCGCGGGACGTTTTTACCGTTCATGCTGAGATGGCGATACCCCAGCCCGACCAGCAGCGCCACGCACATCGGATCGCCTGCCATTTCACCACACAAACACAGTTCAAGATTCGCGAGACGGGCTTCCTGCGCGATGGCATTCAGCGCGCGCAGCATCGCCGGATGCAGCGAGTCGTACAGGTTCGCGACGCGGGTATTGTTGCGGTCTACCGCCAGCAGATACTGCGTCAGGTCGTTGGTGCCGACCGAGATAAAATCGATCCGCGACGCCAGATGCGGAATCATAAACAGCATGGAAGGCACTTCGATCATCACCCCAATGCGCGGCGCGGGGATCGGGTAGCCCAGCATCTCCTCCACTTCGCGACCGGCGCGATCGATCAGCCGTTTCGCGTCGTCGATCTCATCGATGTGACTGATCATCGGCAGCAGAATGCTGAGATTGCCGGATGCCGCATTGGCACGCAGCATGGCGCGCACCTGCACCAGAAAAATTTCTGGCTGATCGAGCGTCAGGCGGATGCCGCGCCAGCCCAGGCAGGGGTTCTCTTCACTGATCGGCATATAGGGCAGCTGCTTATCCGCCCCGACGTCCAGCGTTCGCAGCGTGACCGGCTTGTTGTGAAACAGCTGCAGCATGCCCTGATACTGCGCCACCTGCTCCTCTTCCGACGGGAAACCGTTCTGCAGCATAAACGGAATTTCGGTGCGATAGAGCCCGATGCCATCCACCCAGCTGCCGAGCGCCTGCTCATGCTCCGGGCTTAATCCGGCATTGAGCATCACCTGCACCCGCTCGCCACTTTTCAGTTCGCCCGGCTGATCGACAACCCCTTCCGCCATCCTGCTCAGCGCATTCTCTTCGCTGATCAGGCGCTGATACTCCTGCACCAGCACCGGCTCCGGATCGATCAGCAGCTCACCGCGATAGCCATCGACAATCAGCAGACGTTTGTTGAGCTGATGCGGCTGGATATCCGCGCCCATCACGGTCGGGATCCCCATCGCCCGGGTCAGGATCGCCGCATGGGAGTTGGCTGCACCATCCCGCACCACCACGCCTGCCAGCCGCTCCTGCGGCAGCTCAGCCAGGGTCGTTGCGGTCAGCTCATCGGCCACCAGTACGAAGCGTTCCGGCCAGGCATTGGTGCCGACCAGCGAGTCATCAAGGTGAAACAGCAGACGCTGGCCCAGCACCCGCAGATCGCCTGCGCGTTCACGCAGATAGTTATCCGTCAGGCTGGCGAACTGCTTAGCAAACTTCTCGATCACCTGTCTGACCGCCCACTCGGCGACCGATCCGCGTTCGATCTCATCGAACAGATCTTTCTTTAGTCGGGCATCGGTCAGCAGGTGGGAGTAGAGGTCGAAAATGGCCGCGCTCTCTTTCTGTGCGCTGGCGCTGAACCGTTTACTGAAGCGGCGAAACTCACTCGCGGCCTCGGTCATGGCGATCGACAGTCGCTCACGCTCACGCTGCACATCCAGCGTGGAGGCGGCGGAAACCTGATCGAGCAGCGGCTGCGTCTCATCGACCCAGCCTGGTGCCACCGCCACGCCAGGCGCGGCCGCAATCGCGCGCACCCGCGTCTGCCGGAACTGACCAAACAGCTGACCCATCTGAGACTGCGACAGCAACGCCGCCATCTGGGTCGCCAGGGTGACCAGAAACGACTCTTCGCTTTCATCAAACTGACGGTGTTCGCGCTGCTGCACCACCAGCACGCCAAGAAGCTGACGGCGGCTGATAATGGGCACGCCGAGGAAGGAGCGATAGCGCTCCTCTTTCACTGCGGGGATATATTTGAAGCTGGGGTGGCTCTGGGCGTCCGCAAGGTTAATCGGCTCGGCCAGACGGCCCACTAAACCGACGATCCCCTCGTCAAACGCCAGCGTCACAGTGCGGCCACGCGGTTTTTTGAGTCCGCGCGTCGCCATCAGGTAATAGCAGCGACGATCGTGGTCGGCGAGGTAAACGGAACAGACTTCCGTTTCCATCGCCAGACAGATCTCATTGACCAGAATGTCGAGTGCTTCATTGAGACGCGGCGCACTCGCCACTTTTTCTACAATTTCGCGCAACTGAGTGAGCATAAAGGGCGTGGCCTATCCTCTCTTACGTCGATGGGCAGGATTGTTTCGCTGCCCCGCACTCTCCTGCATAGACATCACCACGCCAGCGAATTCCTTCATCACCCGGCGGTAGACGTCGCGTTTAAAGGAGACAACCTGACGCACCGGATACCAGAAACTGACCCAGCGCCAGCCATCGAACTCCGGCGTGCTGCTGTGCTGCACATTGATATCCGCGTCATTACACATTAACTGCAGAAGAAACCACTTTTGTTTCTGGCCGATACATACCGGCTTTGTGTCCCAACGCACCAAACGTTTTGGCAACTTGTAACGCAGCCAGTTACGGGTAGAGGCAAGTATTCGGACATCTTTCCGGTGCAATCCGACCTCTTCAAACAGTTCGCGATACATCGCCTGTTCTGCGGTTTCACCGGGATTGATGCCTCCCTGAGGAAATTGCCAGGAGTGCTGTCCAAAGCGCCTGGCCCATAACACTTGTCCCTGCCGGTTACAGATTACGATACCAACATTCGGGCGGTAGCCATCATCATCGATCACCGGACTACCTCAAAGCAAAATTTGAATAAGCTGATTGTTTCACACTCCTTACAGGCGGTAAACCACTGGATTCATGGGGGGTTGCGCCGTCTCTGTCGGGATAACTCACAGAAAATGGTAAAGTTATGAACAGTAATCAGAAAAATGATCGATCTTATTCACCTTTTCTGTGGATAGCTTTGTGCAGAACACGGGAGTTAACTGAATAACCTTTTCAGCGCACTCTGAACCGCTGAAAAGAGGCCGCATTTTATGTCTTTGATTTAAAAAATAATAACTTTAAGTTCGCCACGTTAATGCGTTTCCTGGCAGGCGGATAAATTCACGCCCGCTGACAATCGGTTAAAATATCACCACACCCCTTTTTATCCACAGAGAATCGCTCAGGGTTAGGCCAGAGCGACGAAATTATGGTCAGATCGTGAAAAGTCAAGGCTGTAAATGGAACCAGTACCGCATCGGGAAGGGGGTTATCCCATTTTTCTGTGGATAACCGGGCTGGAGATCCTGTTCATTGTTGCGGGTAAGCCGGGATAACCCTGGCAGCCTGAGGGTGACATCATGCGGATCCACTAAAAAAAGCACGATCTATCATGTTATTATCGAAGCCCGATAGGGTTTATTTCAGCCGCACAGGTTACCCTCTTTTTATTGTTCAAATTTTAACCAGCAAGAGTTATCAACATGAGTCACCCACCAGGCCCGCCTGAAAATGAAGCCAGCCTGCTGGCCCGGGCGCAGGAGTTAGCCGGATTAACACTGGAAACGCTGGCCGCTCGCGCCGGGCTGCCCATGCCTGCCGATCTTAAACGCGATAAAGGCTGGGTCGGGATGCTGCTGGAGTGGCATCTGGGTGCCAGCGCAGGCAGCAAAGCGGAGCAGGACTTTGCCCATCTGGGTATCGAACTGAAAACTATTCCGATTGATGCACAGGGCAAACCGCTGGAAACCACCTTTGTCTGCGTCGCCCCCCTGACCGGTAACAGCGGCGTGACCTGGTCGAACAGCCACGTGCGGCACAAGCTGGCGCGGGTGTTATGGATCCCGGTAGAGGGCGAGCGTGAGATTCCACTGCGGCATCGCCGTGTCGGCGCGCCGCTGTTGTGGAGCCCCGATGCAGAGGAGGAGGAGATGCTGCGTCAGGACTGGGAGGAGCTGATGGATATGATCGTGCTGGGTCGCGTTGAGCAGATCACCGCCCGGCATGGCGCCTGGCTGCAGATTCGACCCAAGGCCGCCAACAGTAAAGCGCTGACGGAGGGCATTGGCGATCAGGGCCAGCCGATCATGACCCTGCCGCGCGGTTTCTATCTGAAGAAAAGTTTCACCGGCCCCCTGCTGGCGCGTCATTTTCTCCTCTGAACTCCACCGCCCTGGCGGAAATGTCGCAATTTTGTGGGTGATCGGCGCAGCCATTGCGTATAATCGCCGTTTACTTTTCGTTTAGGATTGAATGTCGGTATGTTTGAGTGGATTTCCGATCCCAACGCCTGGCTGGCGCTGGGTACCCTGACCATCCTTGAGGTGGTGCTGGGTATTGATAACATCATTTTCCTGTCACTGGTGGTCGCGAAACTGCCTAAACACCAGCAGGCCAGCGCCCGTCGCATTGGCCTGATGGGCGCGATGCTGATGCGTCTGGCCTTACTGGCCTCAATCGCGTGGGTTGCCCGTCTGACTAATCCGCTGTTTACGCTGCTGGATCACCCCTTCTCGGCGCGCGATCTGATCCTGCTGTTCGGTGGCCTTTTCCTGCTGTGGAAATCGAGCATGGAGATCCATGAAACGATTGAAGGCAGCGAAGGGGAACACAATACCCGCGTTCACTCCTTCCTCGGCGCGATTGTGCAGATCATGATGCTCGACATTATTTTCAGCCTGGACTCCGTTATCACCGCCATCGGCCTCTCCGATCATCTCTTCATTATGATGGCGGCAGTCGTGATCGCGGTGCTGCTGATGATGTTCGCGGCGCGGGTTATCGGTGAGTTTGTCGATCGCCATCCGTCAGTGAAAATGCTGGCCCTCTCTTTCCTAATTCTGGTCGGTTTTACCCTGATTCTGGAGAGTTTTGCGGTCCACGTACCAAAAGGTTACATCTATTTCGCCATGTTCTTCTCAATGGCGGTTGAGTGCCTTAACCTGATGCGCAGTAAGAAAAAGCCCGCCTGATAAAGTCAAGGGCGAGCCTGCTCGCCCGGATATTTTCAGAATTCTGCGATTAATCCTGCCGGCAAAACCATTTATTACTACACTTTTTGCACTTGACGATTTGTGAGGGGAAGGCGTGATGAAAGGGCTGGCAGGATTAGCAGCGGTAGTGATAACCGCAGCGTTATTAAGCGGATGCAGTTCAGATTATGTGATGGCGACCAAAGATGGCCGCATGATTATGACCGAAGGCAAGCCGAGCATTGATAAAGAGACCGGCCTGGTGGAATACACCGATCAGTCAGGTCACGCAGTGCAGATTAACAGCGATGAGGTTTCAACGATCATTGAACGTTAAGTGCCTGATTTAATCATCTGCCACCCATTCTGCGCTGGCAGATGATTTCCCCGATTTTTCCCCCTTCCTTCCCCGCCATGGCTCGCGCTATAGTCCCTCAGGACACAACATTCCATTCGCTCTATTCCCGATAAAGAAAAGGAAGCTGGCAATGCACTATCATCGTATTCCCCACAGCACGCTGGAAGTGAGTCAGCTGGGGTTGGGCACCATGACGTTCGGCGAACAGAACAGCGAAGCTGACGCGCATGCTCAACTGGATTTGGCTATCCGTTCCGGCATCAACTTTATTGATACTGCCGAGATGTATCCGGTGCCACCGCGCCCGGAAACCCAGGGTCTGACCGAACAATACATTGGCAGCTGGCTGAAACAGCGCGGCAGCCGCGACAAAATCATTCTGGCCAGTAAAGTCGCCGGCCCTTCCCGTGGCAACGACGCCTCAATCCGTCCGGACATGGCGCTGGATCGTAAAAACATCCGTGCCGCCCTCGACGCCAGCCTGAAACGGCTGAACACCGACTATCTGGATCTCTACCAGCTGCACTGGCCGCAGCGCCAGACTAACTTTTTTGGCAAGCTCGGCTATCAGTACAGCGAAACCACCGCGCAGGTAACCCTGCTGGAGACGCTGGAGGCACTGACCGAACAGGTGCGGGCAGGAAAGATTCGCTATATCGGGGTCTCGAACGAAACGGCGTGGGGGGTGATGCGCTATCTGCAACTGGCGGAGAAGCATGAGCTGCCGCGCATCGTCAGCATTCAGAACCCCTACAGTCTGCTGAACCGCAGTTTTGAAGTGGGTCTGGCCGAAATCAGCCAGCATGAGGGCGTTGAACTGCTCGCCTATTCGAGCCTGGCGTTTGGTACGCTGAGCGGTAAATATCTGAATGGCGCGCAGCCTGCGGGCGCACGCAACACCTTGTTCAGCCGCTTCACCCGCTACAGCGGTGAGCAGTCACAGCAGGCGATTGCTGAGTATGTGGCGCTGGCCCGACAGCATCAGATTGACCCGTCGCAGATGGCCCTCGCCTATGTGCGTCAGCAGCCGTTTGTCGCCAGCACGCTGCTGGGTGCCACCACCCTTGAGCAGCTGCAGACAAATATCGACAGCTTCAATCTGACCCTGAATGCCGAGATTCTGGAAGGGATTGAGGCGATTCACCGTCGTTTTACCTACCCGGCTCCCTGAGTGCGACTGCCAGCTGCCGCAGAGGCGGCTGGCTTCTCTCACAGCGTGCGGCAGTAGAGCGAGACAGGCTTGTCGGGATACTCCAGCGCCTCTCCCGCCGCCTGCCAGCCAAACCGTTCGTAATACCCTCTGAACGCCGACCAGAGCCACAAGCGTGGAAAGCCCCGCGCCTTTGCATAGCCGATAACGTGCTGCTGCAGCGCCTCGCTGACTCCTCTGCCGCGCGCCGATTCATCCACATAGAGCGCCGCCAGCCAGGGGAAGAGATCCTGACGACTGATCAGATCGCAGCGCCAGAATCCCACTGTACCGATCGCCCTGCCCGCTTCCACGGCCACAAAGGTGACGGGAAACTCTGCCCCCGTCAGGCTGCTGTTAACCACGCTGGCGAAGAACGCCCGGCTGCTGGCCTCACCGAATGCCCGCCACTGCCAGTCCGTAATCTGATCGGCAAAGTGGGGCGCGTCGCTGAGCAAGACAATCTCCATCTCCCGCTCTCCTCTGAAAAACGCTGACGCGGTAAGCCTGCGTACAGGCCGTCCGGTCGTACTGTATCGCTTATTCGCCAATCTCCAGTGCCAGCAACGACTGAATGGTCTGCGCACGGCGGATTTCGCGCGGCTTGCCCTGTTCAAACAGCACTTCCGGGATTAACGGACGGCTGTTGTAGTTTGAGGACATCGAGGCACCATAAGCGCCCGTGTCGTGAAACACGAGGTAGTCGCCGACGCTGGCCGCCGGGATCGCACGCGGTTCTACCATACCGCCTTCCAGCTGGGTAAAGACATCGCCCGACTCACACAGCGGCCCCGCGACGACGGTGTCGATCGTCTGCCGATCATCAATCGCGCGATCATCACCCGCCATCAGCGAGATGTGGTGATAGCTGCCATACATGGAAGGACGCATCAGGTCACTGAAACCGGCATCGACCAGCACAAAGTGACGGCTGCCCATCGACTTAACCGCTCTCACCTGAGAGACCAGCACACCTGACTCAGCCACCAGGAAACGGCCCGGTTCAATCTCCAGCTTGACCGCGTGCCCCAGATGCTGAGCAATCCGCTGCCGGGCCGCATCCCACAGGCCGAAATAGTGATCGGTGTCGATCGCCTCTTCGCCAAAGCGATAAGGGATAGAGAGGCCGCCGCCCGCAGAGATTGCCGTCAAATCCTGACCGGACGCCATAACCAGTCCGACCATCGCATCGCAGACCTGCTGCAGGTGCGCATAATCGACGCCCGAACCGATATGCATATGGATGCCCACCAGCTGCAGGCCGTGCTGCTCAATGGCGGCCAGCGCCGCGGCTAAATCACCGTGCCAGATACCGTGCTTGCTGTTTTCGCCGCCGGTATTGGTTTTCTGGCTGTGACCATGACCAAAGCCAGGATTGACCCGCAACCACACTGCGTGACCGGGTGACACTGCGCCAAGCTGATGCAGCATATCGATTGAACCGGCGTTCACCGGAACCTTCAGCGCCGCAACCCGCTCCAGCGTCGGCTGGTCAAACAGATCGGCGGTAAAAACAATCTCATCGCCACCCGGCTGGTAGCCCGCCGCCAGCGCACGTTCGATTTCACCCAGCGAAACCGAATCCACTTTGACCCCCGCCGCCCGCATCAGGCGCAGGATATGAATATTTGAGCAGGCTTTCTGCGCAAAACGTATGACGTCAAACGCCTGCAGCTGCGCAATGCGCGCCTGAATAATCTGCGCGTCATAGGCCCAGAAAGGTCCGGCGTAACGGCGGGCCAGCGGCAGCAGATGAGCGGCGTTGAGGGCGGTTTCGGTACTCTGTAAGGAACGTGGCATGACAATTCTCCTGTGGCGATAGTTCCATTAAGCCAGAATCATGCCATAGCGAAAAATATCTGTTTTAATAGCATCTATGCAGAATGGATATAGGATGGCGACATGGCGAACATCAACTGGCGGCATATTGAAATTTTTCATGCGGTGATGACCAGTGGCAATCTGACTCAGGCCGCCACGCTGCTGCACACCTCTCAGCCGACGGTGAGCCGGGAGCTGGCGCGGCTGGAGCAGCAGCTGGGACTACAACTGTTTGAACGGGTACGCGGCCGGCTGCAGCCGACGGTGCAGGGATTGCGCCTGTTTGAAGAGGTGCAGCGCTCCTGGTACGGTCTGGATCGCATCCGGGAAGCCGCAGAGGGACTTCGCCAGTTTCGTCAGGGCGAGCTGTCGATTGCCTGCCTGCCGGTTTTTTCTCAGTCGCTGCTGCCGCCACTGTGCCAGCCCTTTTTAGCACGTTACCCCGACGTGAGCCTCAATGTGATCCCGCAGGAGTCGCCGCTGCTGGAGGAGTGGCTCTCAGCACAGCGCTACGATATCGGTTTAACCGAAACCCAGCACGCCCCGGCCGGTACCGATCGTCTCGCCCTGCTGACCTGTGATGAAGTGTGCGTTCTGCCACAGCACCATCCCCTGAGTCAGCGTGCCGTGCTGACGCCGCATGATTTCGCTGGGGAGCGGTATGTCAGCCTCTCGCGCAGCGACAGCTATCGTCAGCTGCTGGATGCGCTGTTTCAGGAGCAGGGGGTTGAACGGCGGCTGGTGATAGAGACGCACAGCGCAGCCTCGGTGTGCGCCATGGTCAGGGCGGGTACAGGCATTTCGATTGTTAATCCGCTGACGGCGCTGGATTACGCCGACAGCGGATTGGTGATGCGTAAGTTCAGCGTAGCAGTGCCGTTTACCGTCAGCCTGGTCAGGCCGCGGCACCGACCCGCCTCAGCGCTGGTCGATGCCTTTGTCAGCCATCTGCAGGAGCAGGTGACCGCCTTTCCGGCACGTATCGCCGCTCGCCTGGCTTAGGCGCGGACGCTGGCAGCCGGGTGGCCTGGTTTGCGGAAGGTCATCAGGCAGACCAGCAGGCCGATGAGCGCCAGCGCAGCCGCCGCGACCGGCACCGCCGTCAGGCCATAACCGCGACCGATGACCGCACCGCCGACCCAGGCACCCAGCGCATTGCCCACGTTAAAGGCCGCAATGTTCAGGGTGGAGACCAGATTAGGAGCCTCTTTACCGTGACGGACCACGTTGATCTGCAGGCCCGGTACCGTGGCGAAGGTGGCCATCGCCCAGAGGAACAGGGTGATCTCCGCCAGCCACAGCGCGTGGCTGGTCCAGCTGAAGAGCAGAGAGAAGATGGCGATCAGCGAAAAACTGAGGATCAGGCTGAATGAGACTTTCCAGTCGGCCAGTTTGCCGCCAAGGATATTCCCCACCGTCAGGCCCGCACCAATCAGGAACAGCGTCCAGCTGACGCCGCGGTCGCTGATCCCGGTGATCTCTAACAGCAGAGGCGCGATGTAGCTGAACAGCGCAAACATCGCCGCCGCGAAGCAGACCGTCATCAGCAGAGAGAGCCACAGTTTTCCGTTAGCCAGCGCGCCAATTTCACTCGCCAGATGAACCGGCTTCTCCTGTTTGTTTGTCGGCAGGCTGACAATCAGGGCGATAAAGGCCAGCACACCGATCACCGCCACACCCCAGAACGTGGCCCGCCAGCCAAACATCTGACCGAAGCTGGTGCCCAGCGGCACGCCCAGCACGTTAGCCAGGGTCAGTCCGGTAAACATCAGGGCGACAGCGGAGGCCTGACGTCCGGCTGGCACCAGACTGGCGGCGACGACCGCACCGATACCGAAGAAGGCCCCGTGACAGAGCGCGGTGACGATACGTGCCAGCATCAGCAGGTTGTAGTTGTACGCAAGCGCGCAGAGCAGGTTGCCGACAATAAAGATCACCATCAGCAGAATCAGCGTTTTTTTACGCGGCAGTCTGGCGGTGAGCAGCGCCATAATCGGCGCACCGATCGCCACGCCCAGCGCATAGCCGCTGATCAGCCAGCCCGCCGACGGAATGGAAACCTGAAGGTCGCGCGCCACGTCAGGCAGCAATCCCATGATGACAAATTCGGTGGTTCCGATGGCGAACGCACTCAACGCCAGCGCCAGTAATGCAACAGGCATAACACTCTCCCAGTCTTATTTGCAGGTGAACCGCGCGGACACGCAGCCCCTCGACGCTTATTAAAATTTGATCTGCGTCACAGTGGGTATTACAGCACAGCCCGGATAAGCGACATAGCCTGCGAAGCGCAAAGGATTATTGCCGTTGCCGCAATAATCCTCGCCTCCTGATGCTCTCTCTCGCTATCTGAGGGGCAGCGGCTGCTCTGTCTGCATCGCGTCAGGTTGCCATTTCCCGTTAACCGGTTACCTTTTTTATATGTGATTCATTAATTATTCCGCAACGTTGCCGATATATCCCTAATCAATTGCCAGGTGTAGTTATCAACTTCTGACGCAGGGAGAGAGAATGCAACGACTCATAGCCTTGATGGTCTTTGCTCTGACCGGCTGCTCGGTTGGTCATTATGAGTACAGTAAAGAAGCTGAAAAGCGGGTTGATATGACCGTGACCGGCATTCCGACCATACTGGGTATCGGCACGCTCGGCACCACCATCCCGCTGACGCCGGAGTACAGCCTGACCGCCGCCCATGTGGCGAAGTTTTCGCTTTATCGGGTCAAAGCCTGGCATCCGCAATGTGACCTGGCGGTGGTCTACCACAAAAACAGCGAAGTAAACCTGCCTCCCAGCTTCCGCAACAGCCATATCGGCGACAGGGTGAACCTTTACGGCTACAGCTTTATTTCGGCGATGCCGGTCAGTTCCAGCGGGCAGAACCTGATCAATACCACGCTGGCGAACAGCTGGAACAAACCAGACTGCGTCGTGGTAGCGGCGAATGCGGGAGTAGTAAAAGGCATGTCAGGCGGTGCGGTTTATAACGCCTCTGACGATACGCTGGCGGGGGTGATTGTGGGCTACAGCAATAACATCGATGACAATGTCACCGGTAAGACGCTCTACAAGAACGTTGCGCTCTATGTGCCCTATTCCCGCTTTCAGACCTGGCTGGATCAGGCGATTAAATCCTGATATCTGCTGAAATTACTGACAACAGCTGGCCCGTTTCGCTATAAGACGGTGCCGGCTCAGGGAGCAGGGTCAGATCGGAAAGACGCAAAAGCCGTCATCCCTGACCGCTCGGCCCGCGCCCTCCCTGGCGCGAGACGCTTTCCTCTTCTGACCCTGCTCCCTGCGCGCTGAGTTTATCTATTGCTGTCAGACACATGCTGATTCGGCGTTGGCAGCATAAAAAAGGCCGGGATATCCCGGCCTTTTCTGTTAACAGTCAGACTTACTTGCTGCCTGGACGCAGTGCCGGGAACAGAATGACGTCACGGATGGTGTGGCTGTTGGTAAACAGCATCACCATACGGTCGATACCGATACCCAGACCGGCGGTTGGCGGCAGACCATGTTCCAGTGCGGTAACGTAGTCTTCGTCATAGAACATCGCTTCGTCGTCACCGGCATCTTTGGCATTTACCTGCTGCAGGAAACGCTCAGCCTGATCTTCCGCATCGTTCAGCTCCGAGAAGCCGTTACCGATTTCACGACCACCAATGAAGAACTCAAAGCGATCCGTGATTTCCGGGTTCTCGTCGTTACGACGGGCCAGCGGCGACACTTCTGCCGGATATTCGGTGATGAAGGTTGGCTGAATCAGATTCGCCTCTGCCGTCTCTTCGAAAATCTCCGTTACGACGCGGCCCAGACCCCAGCTCTTCTCAACTTTGATGTGCAGTGATTGCGCAATCGCCACCGCTTTATCAAAGTCTTCCAGATCGGCCAGATCGGTTTCCGGACGATACTTTTTGATCGCTTCGCGCATGGTCAGTTTTTCAAACGGCTTACCGAAATCAAACTCCTGCTCACCGTAAGGCACCACCGTGCTGCCCAGCACATCCTGCGCCAGCGTGCGGAACAGGCTCTCGGTCAGCTCGATCAGATCTTTGTAATCCGCGTAGGCCATATAGAGTTCCATCATGGTGAACTCTGGGTTATGACGTGGCGAAATCCCTTCGTTACGGAAGTTACGGTTGATCTCGAACACGCGATCAAACCCGCCCACCACCAGACGCTTCAGGTAAAGCTCCGGGGCAATACGCAGATACATATCGATATCCAGCGCATTGTGATGGGTGATGAAAGGACGCGCAGACGCGCCGCCCGGGATCACCTGCATCATCGGCGTTTCCACTTCCATAAAGTCGCGGCTCACCATGAACTGACGAATGCCGGCCATGATCTGCGAACGAATGCGGAAGGTATTGCGCGACTCATCGTTGGCGATGAGGTCGAGATAGCGCTGACGGTAACGGGTTTCCTGATCGGCCAGGCCGTGGAACTTGTCCGGTAACGGACGCAGGGCTTTGGTCAGCAGGCGCAGTTCAGAACAGTGAATCGACAGTTCGCCGGTTTTGGTTTTAAACAGCTTGCCGCGCGCGCCGAGGATATCGCCGAGATCCCACTTTTTGAACTGCTCGTTGTAGATCCCTTCCGCCAGGTCATCACGCGAAACGTACAGCTGAATGCGGCCACCCACATCCTGCAGGGTCACGAAAGAGGCTTTACCCATGATGCGACGGGTCATCATACGACCCGCCACACTCACTTCGATGCCGAGATCTTCAAGCTCTTCGTTGCTCTTCTCGCCATAGCTGGCGTGCAGCTGGTCAGAGAGGCTGTCACGACGGAAATCGTTAGGAAACGCCACGCCATTTGCACGCAGCACGCTCAGCTTTTCGCGACGCGTTTTCAGTTCGTTATTTAACTCAACGGCGGCGTCAGCGCTCTGCGGTTGTTGTTCAGACATGTCGGTTCCTTATAACCCTGCTTTTAAACTAGCTTCAATGAATCGATCCAGATCGCCGTCCAGTACCGCCTGGGTGTTACGCGTCTCTACGCCGGTGCGCAGATCTTTGATGCGGGCATCATCAAGCACGTAAGAACGGATCTGACTTCCCCAGCCGATGTCAGACTTGTTGTCTTCCAGCGCCTGTTTCTCAGCATTTTTCTTTTGCATCTCAAGCTCGTACAGCTTCGCCTTCATCTGCTTCATCGCCTGATCTTTGTTCTTGTGCTGAGAACGGTCGTTCTGACACTGAGTCACCGTTCCGGTTGGAATGTGGGTAATACGCACCGCAGATTCCGTCCGGTTAACGTGCTGACCGCCCGCGCCCGATGCGCGATAGACGTCAATACGCAGATCCGCCGGGTTGATGTCGATATCAATATCGTCATCCACTTCCGGGTAAATAAAGGCGGAGCTGAATGAGGTGTGACGACGGCCGCCGGAGTCGAACGGACTCTTACGCACCAGGCGATGGACGCCGGTTTCCGTGCGCAGCCAGCCAAAGGCGTAGTCGCCTGACACGCGAATGGTCACGGATTTGATGCCCGCGACTTCACCTTCAGACTCTTCGATAATTTCGGTTTTGAAGCCTTTTGCTTCGGCCCAACGCAGATACATACGCATCAGCATGCTGGCCCAGTCCTGCGCTTCGGTGCCGCCGGAACCGGCCTGCAGGTCGATGTAGCAGTCAGCGCTGTCATACTCGCCGGAGAACATGCGGCGGAACTCCAGTTCGCCCAGCTTGCCCTCAAGCACGTCCAGCTCGGCAACCGCTTCGTTGAAAGTCTCTTCGTCTTCCGCTTCGACGGCCAGCTCCAGCAGACCCTGCACATCTTCCAGGCCCTGCGCCATCTGATCCAGCGTCTGCACGATCGCTTCCAGCGAGGCGCGCTCTTTGCCCAGCGCCTGAGCACGCTCAGGTTCGTTCCAGACATCGGGCTGTTCCAGCTCGGCGTTTACTTCTTCGAGGCGTTCTTTCTTGGCATCGTAGTCAAAGATACCCCCGAAGAACGTCGCTGCGCTCACTGAGGTCCTGAATACGGTTTTTGACCGGGTTGATTTCAAACATGGCTTTAGCGTCTTTCTTATGTTCGATGGGACAGGAAATTTAACGCACAAGTTTACCCGAAACTGGCGGCAGTTTGTAGCGTTGAGACAGGGGGATGCGGGAACGGCGTGACGCGCCGCATTTTCTTCCCGGCTGATGGCGCTGCAGCCCCGTCAGAGGAGACGACGGGAGGCAGTCAGGCATGCGCGCCTGCCATCATCGCAGAGGCGCAAACCTGACAGAACCTAGTTCAGCGGCCAGAGATGGTCGATGATCAGCTGTACCGAGCGGTTACCGCGATACTCGTTGATATCCAGCTTATAAGCCAGTTCGACCTGACGCACGCTGCTGTCGGGCCACAGTGTGGTATCGACATTAAAGGCGATACCGTCGATCAGCGGACCGCCGTCGAGCGGTTCGACCATCACCTTCAGATGCCGCTCGCCCACCAGCCGCTGTTGCAGCAGCTTAAACCGGCCGTCGAAGGCCGGTTCCGGGAACGCCTGGCCCCAGGGGCCCGCCTCACGCAGCATCTCAGCCGTCTGCAGCGAAAAATCCTGCGGTTGCAGCGCACCGTCAGACCAGATGATGCCCTGCAGCGATTCGCCGTCCAGCCACTCACCGACCAGGTCGGCAAAGCGCTGACGGAACTCCTCGTAGCGGTCCGTTTCCAGCGATAAGCCTGCCGCCATCGCGTGACCACCAAACTTCAGCATCAGACCGGGGTTCAGGGTATCCAGCCGCTCCAGCGCATCACGCAGATGCAGGCCGGCAATCGAACGTCCCGAGCCTTTCAGCGTGCCATCGCCCGCGGGCGCGAAGGCAATGACCGGACGATGAAAACGCTCTTTCAGTCGTGAGGCCAGAATGCCCACGACGCCCTGATGCCACTCGGGATGATAGAAGGCCAGTCCCAGCGGCAGATCGCGCTGCTCACGCTCCAGCGCCTGACACAGCGCCAGCGCCTCGCTCTGCATGCCCTGCTCGATCTCTTTTCGCGTCTGGTTGAGTGCGTCCAGCTCACTGGCTAACATCCGCGCCTGACTCAGGTCATCAGTCATCAGCAGCGCCACGCCCACCGACATGTCGTCGAGCCGCCCCGCGGCATTAAGCCGTGGCCCCAGCGCAAAACCGAGATCGCTGGCCGCCAGCTGACGCGCATCGCGATTCGCAATCTCCAGCAGCGCCCGGATGCCTGGCCGGCATTTTCCGGCCCGGATACGGCTCAGCCCCTGCCATACCAGAATACGGTTGTTAACGTCGAGCGGCACCACATCGGCGACCGTGCCGAGCGCCACCAGGTCCAGCATCCCGGCCAGATTTGGCTCGGCGCGGGTAACGCCGAACCAGCCCTGGGTGCGCAGATGGGCGCGCAGCGCCAGCATCAGATAGAACGCAACGCCAACGCCCGCCAGCGCCCGTGAAGGAAAGTCGCAGTCGGGCAGGTTAGGATTCACGATCGCCTCAGCGGCCGGTAAGGTCTCGCCCGGCAGGTGATGGTCGGTGATCAGCACCGGAATGCCGTGCTGATGCGCGTACTCCACCCCGGCGTGGGAGGAGATGCCGTTATCGACCGTCAGGATCATGGCGGCGCCCCGTGCACGCGCCTGCTCTACCACTTCCGGGCTGAGGCCATACCCATCTTCAAAGCGATTCGGCACCAGATACTGCACGTTACTGCCGCCCATACTGCGCAGCGCCATCACCGTCAGCGCGGTACTGGTCGCGCCATCGGCATCAAAGTCGCCGACCACCATGATGCGACGGCCATCCAGCAGCGCCTGATGCAGCAGCGCAACGGCGCTCTCAATCCCGCTTAAGGACTGAAACGGCAGCAGATTTTTTGCACCGCGCTCCAGCTCTGCGGCATCGCGCACACCGCGGTGCAGATAGAGTCGCTTCAGCAGCGGCGGCAGGGTCGCCGGCAGCGCATCGTCTACCGTCACCTCACGGCGACGGAGTTCCACATCCTGTTTTACCACCGATTAACCACCACGCTTCTGATTGTCCAGCACCTGCTTCAGCTCCTGCGGCGTCTGATAACCGGGGATCATCATGCCGCTGTCGGTGAGCATGGCCGGGGTGCCCTGAATGCCGAACAGCACGCCCAGCTTGTAGTGCTGAGCAATATCAATTTTGCAGCTGTCGGGCGCAGCCATCTTCGGCGCATTGCCTTTCATTGCCTCGTCAAAGGCTTTGTTGCGGTCGGCGCTGCACCAGATCGCTTTCATCGCCGGTGCGATCTGACCATTCAGCCCTTCCCGTGGAAACGCCAGGTAGCGCACGGTGATACCCAGTGCGTTGTAGTCCGCCATCTGCTCGTGCAGCTTGTGACAGTAGCCGCAGGTAATGTCGGTAAAGACGGTCACGACATGCTGCTCTTTAGGCGCTTTGTAGACGATCATCTCCGGCACCAGCGCCTCGACCTTTTTGTCGAGCAGCTTATTGGTGACGTTAACCGGCTGAGTGCCGCTGACGTCATACAGCGGACCCTGAATCATATGTTTACCGTCGTCGGTCACGTAGAGCACGCCGCTCTCTGACAGCACGGTTTTGAACCCTGGCAGCGGGGACGGGCTGATCTCTGTCTGATTCAGCCCGAGCTTTTTCAGGGATTGCTGAATGGCGCTGTCATCGGCCTGAGCAAGACCGGAAAAGGCGCTGGCTAACAGGGCCAGCATGGCAAAATGCTTGTTCATCGTTGTCCTTATGGCCGCGGTTCAGGCTCGCGGATGGTGTTGTTGATGCAACTGACGCAGGCGCTCGGTGGCGACATGCGTATAAATTTGCGTGGTGGAGAGATCGCTGTGCCCCAGCAACATCTGTACGACACGCAAATCGGCGCCGTGGTTCAGCAGATGCGTGGCAAAGGCATGGCGCATCACATGGGGTGATAACTTTTCGGCGTCGATGCCCGCCAGCGTGGCGTAATGCTTAATACGATGCCAGAAGGTCTGCCGCGTCATCTGCTGCGCCCGATTACTGGGAAACATCACGTCCAGCGTCTGACCATTAAGCAGCCACGGGCGACCATGTTCCATATATTGCTCCAGCCAGTAAACCGCTTCTTCACCTAATGGCACCAGCCGCTCTTTATCACCTTTACCGATTACCCGGACGACGCCCTGACGCAGGCTGATGTCGCTGAGGGTCAGCCCCGTCAGTTCGGAGACGCGCAGGCCGGTGGCATAGAGCAGCTCCAGCATCGCCTTATCGCGCAGCTCCAGTGGGATATCGGTATTGGGTGCCTGCAACAGCCGCTCGACCTGCGCCTCAGTGAGATCTTTCGGCAGTCGCTGTGGCAGTTTGGGTGCCGAGAGCAGCGCACTGGGATCGTCGGGGCGCACTTTTTCACGGTACAGATACTGGAACAGGCGACGCATGGCGCTGAGCAGCCGCGCTGAGCTGGTCGCCTTGTAGCCTCCTTCCAGCCGTTCAGCCAGAAACTGCTGCAGATCGGCTGGCGTCACGCTGAGCAGCGTCAGCTGGTGATGCGCCAGCCAGCCGGTCAGCGTCTGGAGATCCTGGCGATAGGAGGAGAGCGTGTTCTGCGCCAGATTGCGCTCAATCCAGAGCGCATCAAGAAACTGTTCTGTCAGTTCGCTGTCCTGCACGTTATCTCCGCCGTCTGGTGTAAAATCATGCTCATTATGCCTGATTCAGCAGCGCTTCTGGTACAATTGCGCCAAAGTCAGTATTTACAGAGTGTTATCTGCATGAAAATCGGTCTGTTTTACGGTTCCAGTACCTGTTACACCGAAATCGTGGCGGAGAAAATTCGCGATTTCATCGGCGACGAGCTGGTCACGCTGCATAACGTTAAGGATGATGACCCGCGCCTGATGGAGCAGTACGATTTGCTGATCATGGGAATCCCCACCTGGGATTTTGGTGAGTTGCAGGAGGACTGGGAGGCGATCTGGACGCAGCTGCCCGCGCTGAATCTGCAGAATAAGATTGTGGCGCTGTATGGCATGGGCGATCAGATTGGCTACGGTGAATGGTTTCTGGATGCGCTCGGCATGCTGCACGATCTGCTGCAGCCGATGGGGGTACGTTTCGTAGGCTACTGGCCGCTGGAGGGCTATGAGTTCACCAGTCCCCGACCGCTCACTGCCGATGGCACACAGTTTGTCGGACTGGCGCTGGATGACGTGAATCAGTTTGAGGTGACGGATGAGCGCGTTGAGCAGTGGTGCGAGCAGGTGTTAACCGAGACTGCCGGACTGCTGTAACCCTCTTCAGCCGTTGCGGCCGCCAGCCACATACGGAGACGGCGCGGAATGCCCGGCAGAACCTGACCGGCCGCGGGTCAGTCGACATGCGCGCTTATGCCTCTTCGCCGTTAATGTCGCGCCCTGCTGAAGCAGCAGGCGCGCAACGCCCGCCATTCGTCAGGCTGCATAGCGTCCTGCATCAGCCACCAGCGCAGCCTGTCACCCTCTTCGCTCTTCGCCACCAGCAGCACGCCCGCTGGTAACCAGCGCAGTGGCTGAGTGGGACGCCAGCGTTTTCCCTGCCAGATCCAGCAATGGACACTTTCCCGCTCCAGCGTCCCGCGCCGCAGCCTCAGCCGCCGGCAGACACGCGCGCCCTCCGCCAGTAACAGCAGGATCATTCCGCTTCGCAGCAGCTCCCCACCCACGGGCAGCGCCATCAGCAGCACGCCCGAAACGGCAGCCACCAGCCAGACGCACAGCACCCCGCACGCCAGCCGGGAGGGCCGCAGCTTACATTGCCACCGGGCCGCGCTCATGGTTGCGCTGCTGGATCAGGTTGACCATCCGCTTAAGCTCAGGATCCTTTGGCTCGCCGTGATTCATCAGCCAGTTGAACAGATCGGGATCGTCACTCTTCAGCAGCGCGACAAAGACCTGCTTATCGGTGTCGCTCAGCGTGTCATACTCAAATTTGAAGAACGGCATAATCGCCACATCCAGTTCCAGCATGCCGCGACGGCAGGCCCACTGAATACGTGATTTATCATTAATATCCATGCATCAGTTTCCACAGTTCACAACGTGGCGCTTAGTGTAACCTGGTTTACTACGGCTCGCAGGCGCTGCGTCGCATGCTGTGCAACCTGCCACATTTCAGGCGGCCTCTTTGCAGGGTTATCACGCCTTTTGTGCGCCGTTTTCCGTAAACAGGTTGCATTGCCAGGCGGCTCTTTTAACATTGAAGACATTGTTCCGGATGAACCTTCTTACACAGGATATCTCCATGCCCACTTTTACTTTACCGCCGCGCCAGCCTGCCGCGTCGTCCCGTCTGCCGTTAACCCTGATGTCACTGGACAGCTGGGCACTGGTTTCGATTACCGGTGCGGACAGCACTGCCTACCTGCAGGGTCAGTTAACGCTGGATGTCGCGGCGCTGGATGCCAATCATCACTCCCCCGCCGCGCACTGCGACGCCAAAGGCAAAATGTGGAGCAATCTGCGTCTGTTTCATCGCGGTGAAGGGTATGCCTACCTGATCCAGCGCGAACTGCGCGACACCCAGCTGGCCGAGCTGAAGAAATATGCGGTGTTTTCAAAAGTCACGATGACGCCCGACGATGAAGCACTTCTGCTGGGTGTGGCTGGTTTCCAGGCGCGTGCTGCCCTGGCTAACCTGTTTGAGGCGTTGCCTGACAGCGAGAAGCCAGTGGTGCATCAGGGTGAAACTACCCTGCTGTGGTTTGCGCATCCGGCCGAACGTTTTCTGATTGTGACATCACCGGCCCAGGCCGACGTGCTGAAGCAGAAACTCAGCGAGGATGCACAGTTCAACGACAGCCAGCAGTGGCTGGCGCTGGATATCGAAGCCGGTATTCCGGTTATCGTTCCCGCCACCAGCGTGCAGTTTATTCCGCAGGCCACCAACCTGCAGGCGCTGGATGCCATCAGCTTTAAAAAAGGGTGCTATGCCGGACAGGAGATGGTGGCCCGGGCGAAATATCGCGGTGCTAACAAACGCGCCCTTTACTGGCTGGCGGGTAAGGCAAGCCATCTGCCTGAAGCTAACGCGCCGCTGGAGCTGCAGATGGGTGAGCGCTGGCGTCGTACCGGCAGCGTGCTGGCGGCTGTGCAGCTGGATAATGGCACCAGCTGGATTCAGGTGGTGCTGAACAACGATCTGGAGCCGGACAGCGTGCTTCGGGTTGAAGGCGATGAAGGTGGTCATCTGACGGTGCAGCCCCTGCCCTATTCGCTGGATGAGAGCTGAGTCACCTTCTGGCCCTGACGTCACGTCAGGGCCACATTCGCGAAGCGTCAGCGTACATAGAAGTAGATGGCGCAGAAATGACAGAGTGAGCCGCCCAGTACGAATCCATGCCAGATGGCATGATTGTAGGGAATGCGGCGTGCCACATAGAAAATCACCCCCAGCGAGTAGATTATCCCGCCTGCTGCCAGCAGCCAGATACAGGCTGGCGGCATAATCATGGCCAGCTGATAAACCACGATCAGCGACAGCCACCCCATACAGAGATAGGTCACCAGCGACAGCACTTTAAAGCGATGGGCAATGGTAAGCTTAAACAGAATACCGGCCAGCGCCAGACCCCAGATTACCGCCATTAATCCATACGCCAGCGGCGTCCTGAGTCCCACCAGCAGAAACGGCGTGTAGGTTCCGGCGATCAGCAGATAGATCGCGCAGTGGTCAAACGTTTTCAGCCAGGGCCGGACCGGGCCATCGGGAATGGCATGATAAAGCGTCGAAGCCAGAAACAGCAGGATCATACTGCCGCCATAAAGGCTGTAGCTGACAAAGGTCAGGGTATCCGCCTGGCGTTCGATGGCCTGATGAAGCATCAGCACCAGGCCAGCGATGCCTGACAGACAGCCCAGACCATGACTGATACTGTTGGCAATTTCTTCGCCGAACCAGTCGTCCGCTGCGGGTCGTGGTTTGTGAGAAAGTGTGGGGGTCATATGTGTGTCCTGAACAGCGTAATCGCAGTGATAATATTCTCCAGCCGGGTTGATAACGATTTCAGTGTACACCTGTACGCTAAAATTATCTTATGAAATTCTGTAACCGTTAAACCGGCTGCTGAATCTGATAAACTGAGCCCAGGTCAACCGTTCAACGAGTCATCCATGTTTTCGCACCGCGATCTCGCCCGTCTTAACGATCTGGAAATGCAGGTCTATCAGTTCATCATTAAACATCGTGAAGGCGTCAGTTATATGACCATCCGCGAACTGGCTGAGCAGGCGGGGGTCTCCACGACCACCGTGCTGCGCTTCTGCCGTAAGATGCACTGTGAAGGCTGGTCAGAATTTCGCATTCGTCTGCGCTTAGCCGAACAGCAGCATACGCCTCAGCTGAATACCGCCGGGGTGAGCGAGATGCTGAGTTTCTTTAACAGCATTAACAATCCGGCGTTTGAACAGCTCATCGCTCAGGCCGCACAGAAAATTGCTCAGGCTGAGCAGGTTTTTTTTATTGGCGTCGGCACATCAGGCAGCCTGGCGAAATATGGTGCCCGCTTTTTCTCTAACCTCGGTAAATTCAGTCACGCAATTGATGATCCCTATTACCCGATCAGTCCCGACCTCTATCAGAACGCGATTGCGATTATTTTATCCGTCTCCGGTGAAACCGAAGAGATCCTGCGTATTGCCAGCCAGTTCAGCCTGAACAAGTGCAGAATCATTGCGATAACGAATACGGAGAGCAGCTCGCTGGCGAAAATCGGCGATTTTACCCTCTGCTACCATGTGCCGATTATTCGTCTGGCTGACAACACGGATATTACGACACAGGTTCCGGTAACCTATATTATTGAGGCGATCGGCCGCCAGCTGCGAAAATAAAACAGCCTGTTTTTCACAGGTAACAAACGCCATTTCTCGCGCGGTGTTATATCGTGACTTTGATTATTGCCTTGCTACACTCATCGCAATTTCTTTATCCGGAACGGAGTGAAACATGAGTGCAGAATTGCAGTTACCCAAAAACTTTCTCTGGGGTGGCGCGGTGGCAGCGCATCAGGTTGAAGGCGGCTGGGATCAGGGCGGCAAAGGAGTCAGCATTGCAGACGTCCTGACCGGCGGTTCACATGGTGTTGATCGGGTCATCACCGATGGCGTGCAGCCCGGCCATTTCTATCCGAACCATCAGGGCGTGGAGTTCTACTCTCACTATAAAGAGGATGTCGCGCTGTTTGCCGAGATGGGCTTCAGATGTTTCCGCACCTCCATCGCCTGGACCCGCATCTTCCCGAACGGGGATGAGCAGCAGCCCAACGAAGCGGGCCTGCAATTTTATGACGATCTGTTTGATGAACTGCTGAAGTATGGCATTGAACCCGTCATCACCCTCTCTCACTTCGAAATGCCTTATCACCTGGTTAAAGAGTATGGCGGCTGGCATAACCGCAAAGTGGTCGACTTCTTTGTGCGCTTCAGTGAAGTGGTGCTGAAGCGCTATAAAAACAAAGTGAAATACTGGATGACCTTTAACGAGATCAACAACCAGCGCAACTGGCGCTATCCGCTGTTCGGATACTGCTGCTCAGGGGTGATCTTCACTGAACATGAGAAGCCTGAAGAGGCGATGTATCAGGTGATGCACCATCAGTTTGTTGCCAGCGCAAAAGTGGTGAAACTCGGACACGACATCAATCCGGACTTTCAGATTGGCTGCATGATCGCCATGGTGCCGGTCTACCCGTTCTCCTGCCATCCGGATGATGTAGCCCTGGCGCAGGAAGCGATGCATCAGCGCTATGTGTTCAGTGATGTGCAGATGCGCGGATACTATCCGGCCTATACCCTGAAAGAGTGGGCGCGCAAAGGGTATGACATTCAGATGGACGCTGACGATGCCGAAACGCTGCGTCAGGGCTGCGCAGACTACGTTGGCTTCAGCTACTACATGAGCAACGCCGTGAAGACCGATGCCAGCGGCGTTGACGATCCGATTACCGGCTTTGAAGGCGTAGTGAAAAACCCGCATGTGAAAGCCTCCGACTGGGGCTGGCAGATCGACCCGGTTGGCCTGCGCTATGCCCTGAACGACCTTTATGAACGTTATCAGAAGCCGCTGTTTATTGTGGAAAATGGCTTTGGCGCGATCGATAAGCCGGGTGCCGACGGGATGATTGACGATGATTACCGCATCGACTATCTGCGCGCACACATTGAAGAGATGAAGAAAGCCGTCAGCTATGATGGCGTGGAGTTAATGGGCTACACCCCGTGGGGCTGCCTGGACTGCGTCTCGTTCACCACCGGACAGTACGACAAGCGTTACGGCTTTATTCATGTGAATAAAAACGATGATGGCAGCGGTGACTTTTCCCGTGCGAAGAAGAAGAGCTTCGGCTGGTATCAGCAGGTTATCGCCAGCAATGGTGATAACCTCTGACGCGCCCCGCCGCCGCGGAGGCGAAACGCCTCAGCGCCCACCGGCAGCGTCAATGATGCTGCCGGTCACGTATGAGGCCGCTTCACTGGCCAGCCAGACGATCGCTTCCGCAATTTCCTCCGCTTCTCCGCCTCGTCCCATCGGAATCGCACTGGCAAGCCGGTCTACTCTGCCTGGCTCGCCGCCGTCAGCATGCATCTCTGTATAGATGAATCCTGGCCGGACACCGTTTACCCGGATGCCCTGCTGCGCCACTTCCAGCGACAATCCTCTGGTCAGGGTATCCATCGCCCCTTTTGAGGCGGCGTAATCGACATATTCGCCCGGTGCACCGGTGCGGGACGCCGCCGATGAAACGTTCACGATCGCCCCGCCCTGGCCGCCATGATGGGTACCCATCCGCTTAACCGCCTCCCGACAGCAGAGAAAGGTGCCGATAACATTGGTGGCAAACACCTTTTGCAGACGCGCCGCATCCAGCTGTTCGGTGCGGCACTGCTGAAACAGAATACCGGCGTTGTTCACCAGCAGCGCCAGCGGTTCCGCCTGCTGATCGAGCTGCGCAAACATCGCCTTCACCGCCTCTTCATCCGCAATATCAGCCTGAATCGCAAAGGCTTCCCCGCCCTGCTGCCGGATTTGGCTGACCACCTCCTGCGCTTCTGCCTCGCGCTGGCGATAGTTCACCGCGACCCGATAACCGCGAGCGGCCAGCAGCCGCGACGTTGCCCGTCCGATGCCGCGGCTGCCTCCCGTAACCAGTGCCAGTTTCATACTGTTTCTCCATAAAAAAGGGCCGGAAACCGGCCCCTGGGGATGAGATTCTGCTGCCGCGATTTACTGATAGTCGCTGATCGGTACGCAGGAGCAGAACAGATTGCGATCGCCAAAGACATCGTCAAGACGCTTCACCGTCGGCCAGTACTTGTTGTGGCTGCCCGCCGGGAAGACCGCCAGTTCACGGCTGTAAGGGTGAGACCACTCACCGACAATTTCCAGCTGGGTGTGCGGTGCATTCACCAGCGGGTTGTCGTCCAGCGGCCATTCACCGGCCGCCACCCGGTCAACCTCGATGCGGATCGCCAGCATCGCATCAATAAAGCGATCCAGTTCGATTTTGCTCTCCGACTCGGTTGGCTCCACCATCAGGGTGCCCGCGACCGGGAAGGACATGGTCGGCGCGTGGAAGCCGTAATCGATCAGGCGCTTGGCAATATCCAGCTCGCTGATGCCGGTCTGCTCTTTCAGCGGACGAATGTCGAGAATACATTCGTGCGCCACGCGGCCGTCGCGGCCGGTATAGAGCACCGGATAGGCGGACTGCAGGCGGCTGGCGATGTAGTTAGCATTGAGGATAGCGACCGAGCTGGCCTGTTTCAGCCCCTCGGCTCCCATCATACGAATGTACATCCAGCTGATAGGCAGGATGGAGGCGCTGCCAAACGGTGCAGCGGAGACCGCGCCCTGCTGCGTCAGCACACCGTCGATCTGCACCACGCTGTGACCCGGCACAAACGGAGCCAGATGCGCCTTGACGCCAATCGGTCCCATACCCGGACCGCCACCGCCGTGCGGGATGCAGAAGGTTTTGTGCAGATTGAGATGCGACACATCCGCGCCGATATATCCCGGCGTGGTGATGCCGACCTGCGCATTCATGTTTGCGCCATCCAGGTAGACCTGACCGCCATACTGATGAACAATCTGGCACACTTCGCGGATGGTCTCTTCATAGACGCCATGGGTAGAGGGATAAGTCACCATGATGCAGGAGAGTTTATCACCTGCCTGAGCGGCTTTTTCGCGCAGGTCACCCAGATCGATGTTGCCCTGTTTATCACAGGCCACCACCACCACATCCATACCCGCCATCTGAGCAGAGGCCGGGTTAGTGCCGTGGGCTGAGCTGGGGATCAGGCAGAGATGGCGATCCCCCTCGCCGCGACTTTCATGATAGCGGCGGATCGCCAGCAGTCCGGCGTACTCCCCCTGCGCCCCGGAGTTAGGCTGCATACAGAGCGCATCATAGCCGGTGAGTTGCACCAGCCACTGTGAAAGCTGACTGATCATCTGCAGATAACCAGCGGCCTGTTCAGCCGGGCAGAAAGGATGCAGCTCAGCAAACTCCGGCCAGGTGATCGGGATCATCTCCGCCGCGGCATTGAGCTTCATCGTGCAGGAGCCGAGCGGGATCATCGCCTGGTTCAGCGCCAGATCTTTTTTCTCCAGGCTGTGCATATAGCGCATCATCTCAGTTTCGCTGTGATGACGGTTGAAGACCGGATGAGTCAGAATGTCGCTCTGGCGCAGCAGGCCGGCGGGAATAGCGTGGCCTTCGCTGGCGACTTCGCTGTCGAGTTTTTCCAGGTCCGGACGCTGATCGTCACCCAGCAGAATAGCGAACAGCGTCAGAATATCTTCGCGGCAGGTGGTTTCATCCAGCGTGATGCCGACCGCGTTGTGAATATCGCTGCGCAGGTTAACGCCAAAGCTCAGGGCGCGGTTCAGCACGGCGGCTTTATCCGCCACCTCGACCGTCAGCGTATCGAACCAGTGCTGATGGCGCAGCGTCAGACCGCCCTGCTGCAGGCCGGCTGCCAGAATCGTGGTGAAGCGGTGAATGCGTGAGGCGATACGTTTAAGTCCGGCCGGGCCGTGGAACACCGCATAGAGACCGGCAATGTTGGCCAGCAGCACCTGTGAAGTACAGATGTTGGAGTTGGCCTTTTCGCGGCGGATATGCTGCTCGCGGGTCTGCATCGCCATGCGCAGCGCCGTATTGCCTGCGGCATCGCGCGAGACACCAATGATGCGGCCCGGCATAGAGCGTTTATGCTCGTCACGGCTGGCGAAGAACGCCGCGTGAGGCCCGCCGTAACCCATGGGCACGCCGAAGCGCTGAGCCGAACCAAACACGATGTCCGCGCCCTGCTTACCAGGCGCTTCCAGCAGGACTAACGACATAAAGTCGGCGGCCACGCTGACGACCACTTTGCGCGCTTTAAGTGCGGCAATCAGAGCGCGGTAGTCGTGCGCTTCACCGGTGGTGCCCACCTGTTGCAGCAGCACGCCAAACAGATCGTCATGCTCAGGCGCTTTCTCTGCACGGTCGATAATCAGTTCAAAGCCGAACGTTTCTGCACGGGTTCGCACCACATCCAGCGTCTGCGGATGGATATCATCGGCAATGAAAAATTTATTCGCGTTTTTGAGCTTGCTGACGCGTTTTGCCATCGCCATCGCTTCGGCGGCGGCGGTCGCTTCATCCAGCAGTGAGGCGGAGGCGATATCCATGCCGGTGAGATCCAGCGTCAGCTGCTGGAAGTTCAGCAGTGCTTCCAGACGGCCCTGCGACACCTCAGGCTGATAAGGGGTGTAAGCGGTGTACCAGCCGGGATTCTCCAGCATGTTACGCAGGATCACCGGCGGGGTGATCACCGCACTGTATCCCATGCCGATCCAGGATTTGTAACGCAGATTCTGGCTGGCGATGGCTTTCAGTTCCGCCAGCGCCTGCTGTTCAGTGGCGGCTTCGCCTACCGCAGGCGGGCCTGGCAGTTGAATGTCGGCAGGCACAATGGTGCCGATTAACGCGTCCAGCGAACGGGCACCAATCGCGTCAAGCATCTGCGCCTGCTGCTCAGGTGAAGGACCGATATGGCGCTCAATAAAGGCACCGTTGTGTTCAAGCTGGCTGAGAGTCTGAGTCATTAGCAGTAAATCCTGAATCGGGCTGGGGAACCGGAGATCAAACAGAAGTCAGCGGCCTCTGCAGGAGGCCGCCTGACGATTACTCGTCGATGGAGGCTTTATAGGCATCCGCATCCAGCAGCGAGTCAAGTTCGGACGCGTCGCTGGCTTTCATTTT
The DNA here is from genome assembly GCF_026104315.1 of Pantoea anthophila. NCBI lineage: Bacteria > Pseudomonadati > Pseudomonadota > Gammaproteobacteria > Enterobacterales > Erwiniaceae > Pantoea > Pantoea anthophila. The sequence continues at coordinate 769,993 of NZ_CP110473.1, read as the reverse complement.
GAATAACCAGCCGCCGGCATAAGGCTCGCTGTTAACCTGCTCCGGTGAGTCGGTCAGCGCGTCGTTGACCGCCACAATTTCACCGCTGAGGGGCGCATAAATATCTGAAGCCGCTTTAACGGATTCCGCTACCGCACACTCTTCACCGGCTGCGAACGTCGCGCCCACTTCCGGCAGATCGACAAACACCATGTCGCCCAGTAGCTCCTGCGCATGTTCGGTAATGCCCACGGTGTAGCTGCCATCCTCTTCTTTGCGCACCCATTCGTGGCTGTCGCGGTATTTCAACGTATTCGGCACATTGCTCATTGGCCATTTCTCCTGAATAAAATTTACTGAGCGACCGGCTTACCGGCGCGGACAAAAATGGGACGGGTGACCTGTACCGGCATCTGGCGGTTACGGATCTCAACGATGGCGGCGCTGCCGACGGAAGCGGGGACGCGCGCCAGGGCGATGCTGTAACCCAGGGTCGGTGAGAAAGAACCGCTGGTAATGATCCCTTCCTGCTGCTGTCCCTGCTCATCCGTGAAACGCACCGGCTGCCCGTGACGCAGCACCCCTTTTTCCGTCATGATCAGTCCCACCAGCTTTTCCGTTCCGCGTTCACGCTGTAGCTCCAGGGCTTCCCGGCCGATGAAATCGCGGTCTGCAGGCTCCCAGCAGACGGTCCAGCCCATGTTGGCGGCCAGCGGTGAGACACCTTCATCCATCTCCTGACCATAGAGGTTCATCCCCGCTTCCAGACGCAGGGTGTCGCGCGCGCCCAGTCCGGCCGGTTTCACCCCTGCAGCCAGCAGACGCTGCCAGAACCCCGCCGCCTCGCCTGCGGGCAGTGCAATCTCATATCCCGCTTCGCCGGTGTAACCCGTTGTAGCGATAAACAGATCGCCCGCCTGTACGCCGAAAAAGGGCTTCATGCCTGCGACGGCCTGACGCTGCTCTTCGCTGAACAGCGTCTGCGCTTTCTGCTGTGCCTGCGGACCCTGCACGGCAATCAGGGCCAGATCATCGCGTTCGGTCAGCGTAATGCCGTAGTGCTGCGCGTGCTGCGCTATCCAGGCGAGATCTTTCTCACGGGTCGCGGAGTTCACGACCAGCCGGAAGAACGTCTCGCTCATAAAGTAAACAATTAAATCGTCAATGACGCCACCCGAGGCATTGAGCATCCCGGTGTAGAGCGCCTTGCCGGGCTGGGTCAGTTTTGCGACATCGTTCGCCAGCAGGTAGCGCAGAAACTCGCGGGTACGCGGACCGGTCAGATCGACAATGGTCATGTGGGAGACATCAAACATGCCGGCGTCACTGCGCACGACATGATGTTCATCCATCTGGGAGCCGTAGTGCAAAGGCATCATCCAGCCATGAAAGTCCACCATGCGGGCACCGCAGGCCTGATGCTGTTCAAACAGAGGTGTTTGCTGAGTCATAACCATCCTGTGCAGAAGCGAATGAGTACAAAAGCGCGCCGTCATACTGTGCCGACGCAAACGTTCTCCTGAGGCTGACGTTACCACCGAATCTGGTGATTAACCATAAGCAAATCGGGGTCGAAAGCAGAGGCACAGACTAACCAGGAATCGGAGGCGACAGGATAATAAACTGCATTTTTGTGATTAATCGCGCAATAAATGCAGGCTATTTAAATATACGCAGCAAATTTATGCGGCACGGCGTCCAGGTTGTTAAAAAGATCCCGCCTTCAGCGCGCTTCCGGATAAAAAAAAGTAATGCGAAATCTCACGCAAAATTAGAATAAATCAAACGAGGAACCCTGCTGGTGCAGCGTTGCCTTTTTGTGGTGCAGAGGGGGGTTGAGAGATAAAAAAGCCAGCAGAAGCTGGCTTAGCAGAGGGGCAGGTTCAGCGAAGCCAGGCGGGCAAATCGGTCAGGCCCATCGCCTGTTTCAGCATCATCGGTTTGACGCCCGGTAAACGGTCCGCCAGCTTCAGACCGACATCACGCAGCAGTTTTTTCGCCGGGTTGTTGCCTGCAAACATTTCGCGGAAGCCCTGCATGCCCGCCAGCATCATGGCGGCGCTGTGTTTACGGCTGCGCTCATAGCGGCGCAGATAGAGGTGCTGACCGATATCTTTGCCCTGCTGATGGAGACGCCGGATCTCACCGATCAGCTCTGCGGCGTCCATGAAGCCCAGGTTAACCCCCTGTCCTGCCAGCGGATGGATGGTGTGAGCCGCATCCCCGACCAGCGCCAGACGGTGCGCCGCGAAGTTGCGGGCGTAGCGCGCCACCAGCGGAAACGTTTTGCGCTCGCTTTCCAGCTGGCAGAGGCCGAGGCGCATATCAAACGCCACGGAGAGCTGCTGGTTGAACAGCGCGTCCGGCATGGTTTCCAGGCGGCTGGCTTCCTGAGGCGACAGCGACCAGACGATAGAGCTGAGGTGTGGGTCCTGCATCGGCAGGAACGCCAGTATGCCGTCGCCGTGGAACACCTGACGCGCCACCGCGTCGTGAGGTTGTTCGGTGCGAACGTTAGCCACTAACGCGTGGTGGTCGTAATCCCAGAAGGTCAGTGGAATATCCGCTTTGTTGCGCAGCCAGGAGTTTGCGCCATCAGCAGCAATCATTAAGCGCGCGCTTAGCATGCTGCCATCCTGCAGCGTGATAAAGGCTTCGTTGTCACCAAATGCCACCTGCTGCAACTGCGAAGGCGCCATCAGCGTGACGTCACTGCAGGTGCTGGCGCGCTGCCAGAGCGCGCTCTGGATCACCGGATTTTCGATAATGTGGCCAAGATGCGACAGGCCCTGCTGCTCATCATCAAACGCGATGGCTCCAAAACTGTCCTTCTCCCACACTTCCATACCGTGATAGGGGCTGGCGCGCAGGGAAAGGATTGTCGACCAGACATCCAGCTTCTGCAGCAGACGTTCACTGGCGGCATTAATTGCCGAAACACGGACGGAGGGTGACGCACTCAGCGCCAGGAGCGGCTCCGGCGATTTTTCCAGTACGGCGATGCGCAGTCCACTGCCCTGCAAGCCGCAGGCGACAGCAAGCCCCACCATTCCGCCACCGGCAATCACCACATCAAAAGTTTGCATCTGAGCCTCTTTGTTAACGCTTAACCCAGCCAAGCGTGCGCTCAGCCAGTTGATTTCGTAGCCACGGCAGATGGTCCATCGCCAGCAGGCCCAGGTTACGTCCTGCCACCAGCGGGGCGTAACGATTGGCAAAGACGCGAACCAGCCCGTCTGTGATGCCAATGGTGGCGGCACGGTCCGACTGCCGGCGTTGCTGATAGTGATTCAGGACCGCATAGCTGCCGGGGTCCTGCTGTTGCCGATGGGCAGTGGCCAGCGTTTCCGCCAGCGACATCACGTCACGCAGGCCCAGGTTAAAGCCCTGCCCGGCAATCGGATGCAGCGTCTGTGCCGCATTGCCTACCACCGCCACGCGATGCGTTACCGTCTGCACCGCCTGGTGCAGCGCCAGCGGGTAGCATTCGCGCTGACCGGTGTGGGTGAATTTCCCAAGCCGCCAGCCAAAGGCGCGCTGTAACTCGCTGAGGAATTCAGCATCACTCCACTGCACTATTTTTTCGCGCTGCGACGCCGGATGGCACCAGACCAGCGACAGACGGTTCCCGGACATCGGCAACAGCGCCAGCGGGCCATGCTCGGTGAAACGTTCAAACGCCCGGCCCTGATGAGGCAGTGCGGTGGAGACGTTGGCGATAACCGCCAGCTGCTGATACGCCTCAGTCTGCCACTGGATGCCACAGGATGCCGCCAGTGCAGAGCGTGTGCCATCCGCCGCCACCAGCACTTTTCCGCTGAGTTGCTCGCCGTTGTCCAGCGTCACCTCAACCTGCTCATCACTGCGGATTGCCTGGGTCACACGAGCCGGACAGCGCAACGTCACGCCCGGCGCTTTTTTCAGTTCAGCAAACAGCCGCTGACCGACGTCAAACAGCTCGACAACCTGCCCCAGCGCCGGAATCTCATAGTCAGCCGCCGCCATCGAGACAAAGCCTGCGTGGCCGCGGTCGGAGACATGGATATCAGTAATCGGCGTGGCACAACTGGCGATGCGCTGCCAGAGGTTAATCGCCGCCAGCTGCTGGCAGGTGCCGGCTGAGAGCGCAATCGCCCGGCCATCAAAACCGGGGTGCGCCCGGCTGGCAGGCTCGCTGCGCTCGATCAGCGTCACCGGCAGTTTGCCCTTAGTGAGATGGGAGATCGCCAGCGCCAGCGTCGCCCCGGTCATGCCGCCACCGGCAATCAGAATCGTCATGCCTGTTTAGCCGCCGCCATCAGCGCCTCAATCTCATCGGCCTCTTTCACGACGCTGTCGGTGAGATTTTCAATGCCCTCTTCGGTGATCACGATGTCATCTTCGATACGGATACCGATGCCGCGATACGCCACAGGAACATCCGCATCCGGCGCGATGTAGAGGCCCGGTTCAACCGTTAACACCATGCCCGGTTCCAGTATCCGGTCGCGGCTCGGCGTGCCGTAGTGGCCAACATCGTGAACATCCAGCCCCAGCCAGTGGCCCAGACCATGCATGTAGAACTGACGATGCGCCTCTTCGGCAATCAGCGTATCGACGTCACCGTCGAGAATGCCCAGCTCAACCAGGCCGGTGATCATAATGCGTACGACTTCATCGTTGACTTCGCGAATGCTGATGCCAGGCCGGAACATCTCCAGCGCCCGGTTCAGTGAAGCCAGAACGATGTCATAAATCGCGCGCTGCGCCGGGCTGAATTTGCCGTTAACCGGGAAGGTACGGGTGATATCCCCGGCATAGCCGTGGAACTCGCAGCCGGCATCGATCAGCACCAGATCGCCGTCGCGCATTTCACTTTCATTTTCGGTGTAGTGCAGAATGCAGCCGTTTTCTCCGGCACCGACAATGGTGTTGTAGGCCGGGAAGCGCGCGCCATGACGGGCAAATTCGTGATGAATCTCTCCCTCCAGCTGATACTCAAACATACCTGGCTGGCAGGCCAGCATGGCACGGGTATGGGCCAGGGCACTGATCTTCCCGGCGCGGCGCATCAGCTCGATTTCATCCGCATCCTTGAACAGGCGCATCTCATGCACCCAGGGACGCCAGTCGGTCAGGGTGGCAGGCGCGCTGAGGTTCTGACGGAACCCACGACGCAGTTTTTCCAGAGCGCTGAACACCAGGGCATCGGCATGGCTGTAGTCACCCTGTGCGTGGTAGATCACATCCAGGCCGTTGAGCAGCAGGTGCAGCTGTTCGCCAATGTCGTCCCAGGGCAAGGCGCGATCCACGCCCAGTTTCGCAGGAGCCGCCTCCTGACCCAGCCGACGGCCAGACCAGATCTCTGCCGTGAGGTCACGCACGCGGTTAAACAGCACGCTGTGGTTGTGATTCTCATCGCTTTTGATCAGGACCAGCAGCGCCTGTGGCTCGTTAAAACCGGTGAAATAGCTGAAATCGCTGCTCTGACGAAACGGATACTCGGTGTCATTACTGCGCGTCACTTCAGGCGCAGCAAAAATTAACGCGGCGCTGCCTGGCGCCATCTTCGCTAACAGCGCCTGACGGCGCTGCAGGAATCGTTCCAGTGAAATCATCTCTGCACTCCCTGTAAACTGACCGGTTAAACTCGTTGACCTGAAACGCCTGACTTAATGCAGCGTCGGCTTTTGCACTTCTGGCGCAGTGGGCTGTGGGCGGGTAAAGGTGTCATGACACAGCAGGGCTGCCACGCGCACATACTCAATCACCTCTTCCAGCGACTGCTCCAGCTCCTCCTGGTCTTCATCCTCTTCATAACCGAGCTGAGCGATGGTGCGCAGGTCATCAATGGCTTCGCCGGTTTCCCCGGTGACCTTATCCAGTTTAGGCTGTGTTACGCCCAGGCCGAGCAGAAAATGGTTCACCCAGCCCGCCAGCGCATCGGCACGGTCAAAGACGGTGATGTCATCATCAGCGGGCAGCAGCAGCTGAAACAGAAAGCCTTCATCTTCCAGCGTGGTCGCCGTGTGCGCGTGCAGTTCTGTCAGTGGCACTGCGAGAGAGTGAGAAAACGCCATGCCTTCGTTAGCCAGATCGTGGACCAGCGTCTTCCAGCTGGTGTCCTGGTTACCGCCGCAGAGGATCCCACTCAGCAGGCCGTGCATTTCTGCGGGCGTCATTCCAACACCCTGCTGTGAGAGCACCGCCGCAAGCGCGTTGTAATCGGGGGTTGCGTTCTGTAAGGACATAAGTTTTCATCGTCGTTGGCAGAATAAGTTCGTGTTATGCTACCACTAGCTGCCTCAAGGTTTCCAGAAAAGGGGTTGTATCTTATTTCGTGGGTCTATATAGTTGCCCGCCTCCCAAGCCATTGACTGCTAAGGGAGTTGCGAGCGAAGTAATCAGTCAGGAAGGTGGCATGTCTGCACAACCGGTAGATTTACAAATTTTTGGTCGTTCGTTAAGAGTGAATTGTCCGCCAGAGCAGCAAGATGCGCTCAATAGTGCGGCTGACGATCTCAATCAGCGGTTGCAAGATTTAAAAGTTCGCACTAGAGTCACAAATACAGAGCAACTGGTGTTCATCGCCGCGTTAAACGTCTGCCATGAACTGGCGCAAGAGAAAGTGAAAACGCGCGATTATGCTGCTAATATGGAACAGCGTATCCGTATGCTGCAGCAGACGATTGAGCAGGCGTTAGTTGAGCAGGGTCGCATAACCGACCGCCAGGATGCGAAGTTCGAATAAAACTTCATGGTTGCTGTGCTACAGTAACGGTGAGGTAAATTTTCTCTGAGATGTTTGCAAGTGGGCCAGTCCCCTGAGCCGATATTTCGAAAAAACAGAATGTGACGCTCTGTAACCTGTGTGCATGCTCGGTCCGTCCGAGAAGCCTGATGGTTACGACGGCATGTTCACCTTGAACCAAGGGTTCAAGGGTTACAGCCTACGGCGGCATCTCGGAGATCTCCCTTTCAGCACTCCTGCTTTTTTCCCCCGACCGACATGTTATAGTCGCTGAACAGCGACTTATCCGGCGGGGAAATCATGTCTGAACCTTCCATCTCTGCACCTTCCATGTCACAGCGTCAGGAAATTCGCCAGCAGGTGCGTCATCTGCGCCGGGCGCTGACGGACGAGCAGCAGGCCCAGGCGGCCGAACAGCTTGCGGAGCTGGCCCTGAACTACGCCCCGCTTACTGCCGCACAAAACATTGCCCTGTTTCTGTCGGTGGATGGGGAGCTCAACACCCGTCCGCTGATTGCCCGGTTGTGGCATCTGAAAAAAACGGTCTGTCTGCCGGTTTTGCACCCCTTCTCTCCCGGTAATTTACTGTTTCTGCGCTATTCGCCCGACACCCCTTTGCAGACCAATAAGCTGCGTATTCCCGAACCGCCGCTGGATATCCGGCAGTTGATCACCCTGGATCAGCTGGATCTGATGATGGTGCCGCTGGTGGCGTTTGATCACGCCGGTCAGCGTCTGGGGATGGGCGGAGGCTTCTACGATCGCACGCTGCAGAACTGGCGGCAGCACGGCTTTTTGCCCGTGGGTCTGGCCCACGATTGTCAGCAGGTTGACAGCCTGCCGGTGGCAGAATGGGATGTGCCTTTGCCGGCCGTAATGACGCCGTCAAAGCTGTGGCAGTGGGAGTAGAGGGAGTAGAGAAAGTAGTGTTACGGAATTTTCAGATGGCTTAATCCCCTGTCCGGGCGCATCTGTCCGCAATGAAACCTGAAGAGACGCAACTCAGCGCCTCTCCAGGCGGGTAGCGCTTAGTAAAGTAAACGCGCGCGGATAGTCCCCGGAATAGCCTTCATCAGCTGCAGAGCTTTCTCAGCCACTTCCGGCTCAGCATCGATATCGATGACCACATAGCCCATAAATGGCGACGTCTGCAGATACTGGGCGGCGATGTTAATGCCCTGCTCGGCGAAAATCTGGTTGATCGCCGTCAGCACGCCCGGACGGTTCTCGTGGATGTGCAGCAGACGACTGGCGCTGATGCCGTGGATCGGCAGTGAGACTTCCGGGAAGTTGACCGCCGACAGAGTGGAGCCGTTGTCGGAGTATTTCGCCAGCTTGCCCGCAACTTCAATACCGATGTTCTCCTGCGCTTCTTCTGTCGAACCGCCAATGTGCGGCGTCAGGATCACGTTGTCAAACTCACTCAGCGGAGAGATAAAGGGATCGCTGTTGGTGGCCGGCTCGACCGGGAAGACGTCGATGGCCGCGCCTCCCACATGCTTGCTGGCCAGTGCCTCGCACAGCGCCGGGATATCCACAACCGTGCCGCGAGAGGCGTTAATCAGCAGCGCGCCAGGCTTCATCTGCGCCAGCTGCTCCGCCCCGATCATATCCTGTGTCGACACGGTTTCCGGTACGTGCAGGCTCACAACGTCGCTCATGTTGAGCAGTTCCGCCAGATGGCGAACCTGAGTGGCATTACCCAGCGGCAGCTTGTTTTCAATGTCGTAGAAGAAAACGTGCATGCCCAGGCTCTCTGCCAGCACGCCCAGCTGCATCCCGATATGGCCGTAACCGATGATGCCGAGTTTTTTCCCACGCGCTTCGAATGAGCCTTTGGCATTCTTGTTCCAGATACCACGGTGCGCTTTGGCGTTCGCTTCCGGGATACCACGCAGCATCAGCAGCATCTCACCAATCACCAGTTCAGCGACCGAGCGGGTATTGGAGAATGGCGCATTGAAGACCGGAATCCCGCGGCTGGCGGCGGCCTGCAGGTCAACCTGGTTGGTTCCGATACAGAAACAGCCGACAGCGACCAGCTTTTCAGCCGCCGCAAAAATCTCTTCAGTGAGCTGGGAGCGGGAACGGATACCAATGAAGTGCGCATCACGGATGGAGGCTTTTAATGCGTCAGCGTCCAGCGCGCCCTTGTGAAATTCGATGTTGGTGTAGCCTGCAGCCCGCAGGTTGTCCAGCGCGCTCTGATGCACACCCTCCACCAGCAGGAACTTAATCTTATCTTTATCCAGTGATACCTTTGCCATTTCCCGATCCTATTCAGCATTCAATGAGGAGTACCATAAGCCAGCCTTCTGTCAAAATATCAAAAAAATCGCGTCGGGCAATACAAACGATTGCCCGGGAGCCAGCACGGCAACGGCTGGCAGCACCACAATGCCAGACAAAATCACGGGGTCAGGGTTGAAGAGAGAATGAAACCGTTGCGGATAACGGTTATGTGACATAAGTCACCAAATTTCACCCGGGCGAGAAAAGATGATTTGCAGGCAGAAATAAGCGGCGCCGTATCGACGCCGGACAGATCATTTTTTGATGGTTTTCACGCCATCCGGACCGCCTATCAGCGCAATATCGGCGCCGCGTGCGGCAAACAGGCCCACAGTGACCACGCCAGGCAAAGCGTTGATGCTCTTTTCCAGCGCAATCGGATCGAGAATAGTCAGATTATGCACGTCGAGAATGATGTTGCCGTTATCGGTGATGACATTCTGCCGATACTCCGGCAGGCCGCCCATTTTAACCAGCTCACGCGCAACGTAACTGCGCGCCATCGGGATCACCTCGATCGGCAGCGGGAAGCGGCCCAGCACATCGACCTCTTTAGAGGCGTCGGCGATACAGATAAAGGTCTGCGCCACCGCGGCCACGATCTTTTCACGCGTCAGCGCCGCGCCACCGCCTTTGATCATCTGCATCTGCGGGTTGATCTCATCCGCACCATCGACGTAAACCGACAGCAGATCGATCTCGTTCAGGTCAAACACCGGAATGCCCAGGTTTTTCAGTTTCAGAGTCGAGGCATCCGAGCTGGAGACGGCACCTTCGATCTGATGCCTGACTGTGGCAAGCGCATCGATAAAGTGGGCAGCGGTGGATCCGGTGCCTACGCCAACAACCGTCCCCGGCTGCACGTATTCAAGTGCAGCCCAGCCAACGGCTTTTTTCAGTTCATCCTGGGTCATGGTATGTTTAAAACCTGTGCGACAACGAAGTGCGCGTAGTATAAAACAAGGCTGGCTGAAAATGCTCGGCTGACCGACGTGGATTTAACGCTTTGGAAGCCAGCCCACAAAAAACAGGTGAGCCATCACAGGCGGCACTTTTGTGGCATAGTGACGTCCACCCTGAAGGAGAGAGAAGAATAATGAAACGCCCGGATTATCGAACGCTTCAGGCGCTGGATTCAGTGATCCGCGAACGCGGATTTGAGCGAGCCGCACAGAAACTCTGCATCACCCAGTCGGCGGTGTCTCAGCGTATCAAGCAGCTGGAGAACCTGTTTGGTCAGCCGCTGCTGGTGCGCACCGTGCCGCCGCGTCCGACCGAACAGGGCCAGAAACTACTGGCGTTACTGCATCAGGTCGAGCTGCTGGAAGAGGAGTGGCTGGGTGATGAGAACAGTGGAACCACGCCGCTGCTGCTGTCGCTGGCGGTCAACGCCGACAGTCTGGCGACCTGGCTGCTGCCCGCCCTGAAAGATGTGCTGGCCGACTCGCCCGTGCGCCTGAATCTGCAGGTGGAAGATGAAACCCGCACCCAGGAGCGTCTGCGCCGCGGTGAGGTGGTGGGCGCGGTCAGTATTCAGCCGCAGCCGCTGCCCAGCTGCCTGGTGGACCAGCTCGGCGCGCTCGACTATCTGTTTGTGGCGTCGCGCGACTTTGCCGATCGCTTCTTCCCCAACGGGGTGACCCGCTCTGCCCTGCTGAAGGCGCCTGCGGTCGCGTTCGACCACCTTGATGATATGCATCAGGCCTTTCTGCAGCAGAATTTCGACCTCTCACCCGGGAGCGTGCCCTGCCACATCGTCAACTCATCGGAAGCCTTTGTGCAGATGGCGCGACAGGGGTCGACCTGCTGTATGATTCCGCATCTGCAGATTGAGCGCGAGCTGGCAAGCGGGGAGTTAATCGATTTGACGCCTGGCCTGTATCAGCGCCGGATGCTCTACTGGCATCGTTTTGCGCCGGAGAGCCGTCTGATGCGTCGGGTCACCGATGCGCTGATAGCGCATGGACATCGGGTGCTGCGTCAGGATGACGTGGCAGCCTGAAAACAAAAACGGGGCGAAAGCCCCGTTTTTGTTGCTGACAAATCGGGATAAAGAAGACTCTTACAACAACAGAAAAGTTAAACGCGCAGGGAGCAGGGTCAGAAGAGGAAAGCGTCCCGCGCCAGGGATGGTGCGGGCCGAGCGGCCAGGGATTGGCCTTAGCGACTTTCCGATCTGACCCTGTTTCCTGTGCAGGCACCGTCTCACAGCGAACCGGGCCAGGTTTTGTCAACAATTTCAAACGGGACATCAGCCCCGTTTTGCATTATGGCGCGTTGGGCTTGAGTTCAAACACCACATCGACCTGATCGTCAAAGTTAATGCTCTGCTGATCGTAGGTTTCCTGAGCTGAGGTATCGGCTGCTGCCGCCGCTTTATACATGCGGTTCATCGGCATCGGCTGATAGTTAGCGACCTGATAGCGGATGCTGTAGATCGGGCCCAGCTTCGCGTTAAAGCCTTCAGCCAGCTGTGAGGCCTGCTGAGTCGCATTCTTAATTGCCGCTTTACGTGCCTGCTCTTTGTAGCTCTCCGGGTTTGCTACGCCTAACTCGACGCTGCGCACCTCGTTCAGACCCGATTTCAGTGCGCCATCCAGCAGATCGTTCAGCTTGTCCAGCTGACGCAGAGTGACCTGAACCTGACGCACCGCGCGATAGCCTTTCAGGACAGATTTACCCTCTTTGGTGTAATCGTACTCTGGCTGGGTACTCAGGTTAGCCGCATCGATATCTTTCTTCTCAATGCCGTTTTTCTGCAGAAAATCGAAATATTGTGCAACCCGGCTGTCCGCCTGCTTTTTCGCATCGGCGGCATCTTTGGATGAGACATTCACCACGATAGAGAGCGTGGCGATATCGGGACGGGCATCGACTGTTGCCTTGCCTGAGGTCACCACGTGCGGCCCATTTGGTAACTCATCAGCGTGTACGCCAGGCAGTGCTCCGGCGCTCATGATTGCGGCCAGAGCCAATGCTTTCAGTTTCATGAAAGTCCTCCTTGAAAAGGTCACTATGACGGCTTCTAACCGGCGAAGCCCAGCAGCGCATCGGTATGCGCCATGCTTTGAGTGGTCATTATGGCAAAAGTTCGCCAGCGGTGCGGCAATAACCGCAGGCTGTTCGCGTTCTGTTCAGAAAGCGGCGATACCCTGGCGCGCCAGTTGCAGGGCAATAAACCACATCACTGCGCCGACCAGCAGGTTAATGATGCGCTGTGCCGTCGCAGTGCGCAGACGCGGTGAGAGCCACGCGGCCAGCACGGCCAGGCCGAAAAACCACAGGACAGAGGCGCTGATGGTTCCCAGCGCGAACCACTGACGCGCCGCGGTGGTCGGCAACTGACCGCCAAGGCTGCCCAGCACCACAAAGGTATCAAGATAGACGTGCGGGTTGAGCCAGGTCACCGCCAGCAGCGTCGCCACGATGCGTCCCCTGCTCTGCCTGCGGGCCGACCCCTCTGCCAGATCGACATCGCCGCGAAAGGCGTGACGCAGCGCGCCCCAGCCGTACCAGAGCAGAAATGCCACGCCCGCCCAGGTGATTGCCCCCAGCAGCAGCGGAGAGTGACTCAGGAGTGCACTTCCGCCGAAAATACCGCCGCAAATCAGCAGAATATCGCTCAGCGAGCAGAGCGCCGCTGTCATCAGGTGGTACTGCCGCTTTACCCCCTGATTCATGACAAAGGCGTTCTGCGGACCCAGCGGCAGAATCAGTGCGGCACCCAGGGCAAACCCCTGAAAGTAGAGAGATATCACAGAATTATGTCCTCACATCGTCAGATGTGAAGCAGTATAAGAGGGGGCGATGATTAGCGGAAATTGAAAGAATTAATCTGCGATTAGCAAAATGAATGGGCGACCGGGGTCGCCCATAAAACGATTACTCCGGCTGGGCCTGTGGCGCGATTGTCTCTGGCGCGGCGGTCTCCGGCTTTTTAACACGGTGCAGATGCACATCCATCTGTGGATAAGGAATGCCAATCCCTTTTCCATCCAGCGCACGCTTAAAGTTCTTCAGCAGATCCCAGTAAACATCCTGCAGGTCTCCGCTGTTGCTCCAGCAGCGCACCACAAAGTTCATTGAGGAGGCCGCCAGCTCATTCAGACCCACCTGCACGCCTTTCTCCTGCAGAACACGGCTATCAGCATCCACCACTTCGCGCAGCAGCGTCAGCACCTGATCAACATCCGCATCGTAAGAGACACCAATGATAAATTCATTGCGGCGTACCGGCTCGCGCGAGAAGTTAACGATGTTACCGGTGATGATTTTACCGTTAGGCACCACCACCAGCTTGCCGTCAGCCGATTTGAGGGTCGTGGAGAAGATCTGTACGTTCATGACCGTCCCCATGATGCCGCCCAGATCGACAAACTCACCAGCCCGGAAGTGGCGGAAAATCACCAGCAGCACACCCGCCGCCAGGTTTGACAGGGAATCTTTTAATGCCAGGCCCACAGCCAGACCGGCTGCACCCAGAATAGCAATGACCGAGGTGGTCTGGACGCCGATACGCCCCAGTGCGGCGATAAGCGTGAACGCGATAATGCCATAGCGTACCAGCGCAGACAGGAAGTCAGCGACCGTGGTATCAATGTGACGCGCGCGCAGCAGACGATTGACCGCATTGGCGATGATGCGCGCAATCATCAGCCCTACCACGATAATCGCAATCGCGGCGACGATGTTTACCGCATAGCTAATCAGGAGTTCCTGATTTCGTATAATCCAGTTTCCCGCGTTGTTGATTTCATCGATCATGCCCGTATCCTGCATGTAACCATCCTGTAATTAAATCCCAAAGGGAATGAGACCACATTGTCAGAACCGCTCTGACAATCCCTGACAAAAGGGTAAACAATAAATGCCGGTGTGCCAAACCTGCATGACCTTTGACATAAATCTGCTGAAAAAAAGGCAAAAAAAAGGCCCTTTCGGGCCTTTTTTATACGGTAACCGCCAGGGTGTTACAGTACGTCGACAGCGTTAAGCTCTTTGAAAGCCTGCTCCAGACGGACCACCATAGACGCCTGGGCAGAACGCAGCCAGACGCGTGGGTCATAGTATTTTTTGTTTGGCTTGTCGTCGCCTTCCGGGTTACCCAGCTGCGACTGCAGATAGCCTTCGTTCTTTTTGTAGTACTGCAGAATGCCGTCCCAGGTTGCCCACTGGGTATCGGTATCGATGTTCATCTTGATCACGCCGTAGCTGATAGACTCTTCGATCTCTGCTGCTGAAGAACCTGAACCGCCGTGGAAAACGAAGTCCAGCGCGTTGTGCGGCAGGCCATGTTTTTCACACACAAACTTCTGCGAATCACGCAGAATGGTCGGGGTCAGTTTCACGTTGCCTGGCTTGTACACGCCGTGGACGTTACCGAATGACGCCGCAATGGTGAAGCGCGGGCTGATCGCATGCAGTTTTTCGTACGCGTAGTTCACATCTTCTGGCTGGGTGTAGAGTGCAGATGCGTCCATGTGGCTGTTATCAACGCCATCTTCTTCACCGCCGGTGCAGCCCAGTTCAATCTCCAGGGTCATGTCGAGTTTCGCCATGCGCGCCAGGTATTTGCTGCTGATTTCGATGTTCTCTTCCAGAGACTCTTCTGACAGGTCGATCATGTGAGAAGAGAACAGCGGTTTACCGTTTTTCTGGTAGTACTCTTCACCCGCGTCCAGCAGACCGTCGATCCACGGCAGCAGTTTCTTGGCACAGTGGTCAGTGTGCAGAATTACCGGCACGCCATACTGCTCAGCCATCAGGTGAACATGGTGTGCACCCGAGATTGCACCGAAAATAGCGGCGCCCTGTGGTTTATCAGTCTTGAAACCTTTACCCGCGATGAAAGCCGCACCACCGTTAGAGAACTGAATGATGATTGGCGCTTTAACTTTCGCAGCAGCTTCCAGTGCGGCATTGATAGAGTCGGTGCCGACGCAGTTTACGGCTGGCAGTGCGAATTTGTTCTCTTTCGCGACTTTGAAGATCTTCTGTACGTCATCACCAGTGACAACGCCGGGTTTTACGAAATCAAAAATTTTAGACATGATTGTGTCCTGTTTCGTGACCGTTGTTCCCCTTAAGGAACGTCGATTTAAACGCCCAGACGGGCAAGACTTCAGGCGATGCCGCAGGGCATCACCCCCAAAGGTTTACTGCTTCGCACGCTCTTCCAGCATGGCGACGGCAGGCAGTTTCTTGCCTTCCACGAACTCAAGGAACGCGCCGCCACCGGTAGAGATGTAGGAAATTTTGTCTTCGATACCGAACAGGTCGATCGCCGCTAAGGTGTCGCCGCCGCCAGCCACAGAGAACGCCTCACTGTCCGCAATGGCGTTCGCCACGATTTCGGTGCCTTTACGGAAGTTAGGGAACTCGAATACGCCCACCGGGCCGTTCCACAGGATGGTTTTCGCATCCTTCAGGATGGCAGCCATCGCCTGTGCGGTTTCGTCACCGAAGTCCATAATCTCTTCGTTATCCGCCACTTCCGAAACCTTTTTCACGGTTGCTGGTGCAGTTTCGGAGAATTCCGTGCCGACACGTGAGTCAGTCGGAACCGGAATACCGTGCTGATCGCGCAGGCCTTTCGCGGCTTCAACGAAGTCTGGCTCATATAGGGATTTACCGACTTTATTGTCGATAGCCACGAAGGTGTTCGCGATGCCGCCGCCGACAATCACGGTGTCCGCGATTTTCACCAGCGACTGCAGCACATCAAATTTGGTTGAAACTTTAGAACCGCCCACGACAGCGACCAGCGGACGCTCAGGGTTGGTCATCACCTTGCCCAGCGCTTCCAGTTCAGCGGAGAGCAGCGGACCGGCACAGGCAACAGGCGCAAATTTGCCGACGCCGTGAGTAGAGGCCTGCGCGCGGTGTGCAGTACCAAACGCGTCCATCACGAAGACGTCGCACAGGGCGGCATATTTTTTAGACAGCGCTTCGTCGTCTTTCTTTTCGCCTTTGTTAAAGCGAACGTTTTCCAGCACCACCAGTTCGCCAGCGCCCACTTCCACGCCGTCGAGGTAATCTTTTGCCAGGGTCACATTGGTGCCGCTCAGCTTCTCTTTCAGGTAGTTCACGACCGGCAGCAGCGAGAACTCTTCGTTGTATTCACCTTCGGTCGGACGCCCCAGGTGAGAGGTAACCATTACTTTCGCGCCCTGTTTCAACGCCGCTTCAATGGTGGGCAGAGAAGCACGGATACGTGCATCAGACGTCACTTTACCTTCTTTAACCGGTACGTTGAGATCGGCACGGATCAGCACGCGTTTGCCAGCCAGATCCAGATCGGTCATCTTAATTACAGACATGGTGAACCCTCTCGTTGATTCTCATAAGTTTTGCCAGACGCAAACCGCGTCTTACCTGAAACCGCTTGCGGCCATGGCTAACGTCGTGTCGAGCATTCGGTTAGCAAAGCCCCATTCGTTGTCACACCAGACCAGGGTCTTGATAAGGTGTTGACCGCTGACCCGCGTTTGCGTTCCGTCCACAATGGCGCTGTGCGGATCATGGTTAAAATCTACTGAGACTAACGGTAATTCCGTATAGTCAACTATACCACGAAATGCCCCCTCTGCCGCGCTTTGCAACAGGGTGTTAACCTCGCACGCCTTCACTGCCTGACGAACAGAAACGCTGAGATCAATAGCCGTCACGTTGATCGTCGGGACGCGAACCGCTATCGCCTCAAAGCGATCGTTGAATTTCGGAAAAATGCGGGTGATGCCCGCCGCCAGCCGGGTGTCGACCGGAATGATCGACTGGCTGGCTGCTCGGGTGCGGCGCAGATCGCTGTGATAAGCGTCGATCACCTGCTGATCGTGCATCGCCGAGTGAATCGTGGTGACGGTGCCGGATTCGATGCCAAACGCATCATCCAGCAGTTTAATCACCGGAATAATGCAGTTTGTGGTACAGGAGGCATTGGAGACGATGCGGTCGCTGGCGCTCAGATCCTGCTGATTAACGCCATACACCACGGTCGCGTCGAGATCGTTTCCGCCGGGATGAGAGAACAGCACTTTTTTGGCACCCGCCTGAAGATGCGCTTCGCCATCCGCGCGCGAACCGTAAACGCCGGTGCAGTCCAGTACCACATCAACGTCGAGTTCACGCCACGGCAGATCGGCAATCTCTGCACGGTGCAGAATGCGCAGGGTATCGCCCCCCACCCACATCACATCGCGCTCCTGCCGCACATCAAAAGCAAAACGGCCATGGCTGGTGTCATATTTCAGCAGGTGCGCCATCCCGGTGGCTTCCGCCAGCTCGTTGATCGCCACCACCGTAATCTCCGCCCGCCGGCCCGTTTCATATAACGCGCGCAGAACGTTGCGTCCAATCCGGCCAAAACCATTTATTGCTACCCGTACCGTCATTTCTCTCCTGCCACGTCAGACTGAAAAAAACGTGCCGTTAGCCTGAGCGTTTCACTGCATTTTGTACAGGAGATTCTTACCCGGCATTGTCCGAAACCAGGGCAAGTTGCCTGGCGACTGAAACGGTTCAGCTACAATAATAGAAGGAAGGAATAACGGGAATGACTGTGATCAATCTGACTGCTTATATTTAGATCTGCGTCACAAATTGAGGCGAAAACAGGTTATTACTGCAGGAATAAAAGAGCGAGAGGGACGAAAAAGTCGTCCCTCTGCGTTTAGCGCCAGGCGGATTCAGGCCCGCCTGAGCGGTTTTTACGCCAGTAGCGCTTTGGCTTTCGCCACAACGTTGTCGACGGTAAAGCCAAACAGTTCAAACAGCTGATCCGCAGGCGCTGATTCGCCGAAGCTGGTCATGCCGACGATGGCCCCATTCAGACCGGTGTATTTGAACCAGTAATCTGCGATGCCCGCTTCGATAGCCACGCGTGCGCTGACCGCTTTTGGCAGAACGGCTTCGCGATACGCATCGCTCTGCTTGTCGAAGGCATCCGTTGAAGGCATAGAGACGACACGCACCTTACGACCTTCGCTGGTGAGTTTGTCCCACGCACCGACAGCCAGTTCAACTTCTGAACCGGTGGCGATCAGGATCAGCTCAGGCGTGCCGTCGCAATCTTTCAGCACATAGCCGCCGCGCGCCACGTTAGCCAGCTGCTCAGCGTCACGCGCTTGCTGCGCGAGGTTCTGACGGGAGAAGATCAGTGCCGTCGGGCCATCCTGACGTTCAATCGCGTATTTCCACGCCACGGCAGATTCAACCTGGTCACACGGACGCCACAGGCTCATGTTTGGCGTGGTGCGCAGGCTGGCCATCTGTTCAACCGGCTGGTGCGTCGGGCCATCTTCGCCCAGACCGATGGAGTCGTGGGTGTAGACCATGATCTGACGGATCTTCATCAGTGCCGCCATACGCGCAGCGTTACGCGCATACTCAACGAACATCAGGAAGGTGGCCGTGTAAGGCAGGAAGCCGCCGTGCAGCGCCAGGCCATTAGCAATAGCGGTCATACCGAATTCACGCACGCCGTAATGGATGTAGTTACCTGCCGCATCTTCATTGATTGGCTTAGAGCCCGACCAGACAGTCAGGTTGCTCGGCGCCAGGTCAGCTGAACCGCCCAGGTATTCCGGCAGAATTTTACCGAAGGCTTCAATCGCATTCTGTGAGGCTTTACGGCTGGCGATCTTCGCCGGGTTCGCCTGCAGCTGCTCAACAAATTTCTGAGACTCTTCCTGCCAGTTAGCAGGCAGCTCATTGCTGATGCGACGCTTAAACTCAGCGGCCAGTTCCGGGTGAGCCTGCGCGTAAGCCGCGAATTTCTCATCCCAGGCGGACTCTTTCGCCTGACCCGCTTCTTTCGCGTCCCACTCAGCGTAGATCTCTGACGGGATAACGAACGGTGCGTGGTTCCAGCCCAGCTGTTTACGGGTCAGCGCCACTTCGTCATCACCCAGCGGTGCGCCGTGTGAATCATGGGTGCCCGCTTTGTTCGGCGAACCGAAGCCGATGACGGTTTTGCACATCAGCAGTGATGGCTTGTCGCTGACGCTTTTCGCTTCGTCGATCGCTTTAGCAATCGCGTCCGCATCGTGACCATCAACGCCGCGCACAACGTGCCAGCCGTAAGCTTCAAAGCGCTTAGCGGTGTCATCGGTGAACCAGCCATCAATGTGACCGTCGATAGAGATACCGTTGTCATCATAGAAGGCCACCAGTTTGCCCAGCTTCAGCGTACCCGCCAGTGAGCAGACTTCGTGCGAGATGCCTTCCATCATGCAGCCATCACCCATGAAGACATAGGTATTGTGGTCTACGATGTCATGACCCGGACGGTTGAACTGCGCGGCCAGGGTGCGCTCAGCGATAGCGAAACCGACCGCATTAGCGATGCCCTGCCCCAGCGGACCGGTGGTGGTTTCAACGCCGGCGGTGTAGCCATATTCCGGGTGACCTGGAGTTTTTGAGTGCAGCTGGCGGAAGTTTTCCAGTTCGCTCATCGGCAGATCGTAGCCGGTGAGGTGCAGCAGGCTATAGATCAGCATGGAGCCGTGACCGTTGGAAAGCACGAAACGGTCGCGGTCAGCCCACTGCGGGTTGGTCGGGTTGTGGTTCAGGTAACCGCGCCAGAGTACTTCAGCGATGTCCGCCATACCCATTGGGGCACCCGGATGTCCCGATTTCGCTTTCTGTACTGCATCCATACTTAACGCACGAATGGCGTTGGCAAGCTCTTTACGAGAGGGCATTTTCTACTCCAGGTCGGATTAATGCTTCGCGCCTTAACTTATTGTTATTAATGAGTTACCGGGCAAAACAAGGAAAAAGTTGCCCATCAATGTACATGAAAATCGGGGCAAAAGTACATGCTGTAAAACGCTAAATGTCACCGCTTCGTATGGCTTTTCCGGCCAACTCTGCTAGCAAAGTGCAGACTGGCAGGCTATAACCAAAACGTTTATTCACCTGGCACGATTTCAGGTGTTTGTTTTTCTTACCTTGTTATGAATGGGATAGAGCATGAAAATCCAGAAAACGGTATTAGCGCTTGGACTGGCGACGCTGCTGAGCGGCTGTCAGGGGCTGGACAATAACGCGCTGATGCAGTCAGGCGCACAGGCCTATCAGGCTTACACGCTGAGCGACGATCAGGTCAAGCAGCTGAGCGATAAGTCCTGTGAGCAGATGGACAAAGAGAATCAGATCGCGCCGGCTGACAGCCAATATCAGCAGCGTCTGAACAAGATTGCCGCCGCGCTGGGTGACAACATCAATGGCGTCCCGGCTAACTATAAGGTTTACCAGACGAAAGATGTCAACGCCTGGGCGATGGCAAACGGCTGTATCCGTGTCTACAGCGGACTGATGGATATGATGACCGACAATGAAGTCGAAGGGGTACTGGGCCATGAGATGGGGCACGTTGCGCTGGGCCACACCCGTAAAGCGATGCAGCTGGCGTATGCCACCACTGCGGCCCGCACGGCTGCCGCGTCGGTTGGCGGGGTGATTGGTTCGCTGTCGCAGTCGCAGCTGGGCGAACTGGGTGAGAAACTGGTCAACGCGCAGTTCTCCCAGTCGCAGGAGTCACAGGCGGATGACTACTCCTATGACCTGATGAAGAAGCGCAACATTAACCCGATGGGGCTGGTCACCAGCTTTGAGAAACTGGCGAAGCTGGAACAGGGCCGTCAGAGTTCAATGTTTGACTCCCATCCGGCTTCAGAAGCGCGCGCTCAGCATATCCGCGATCGCATTGCTGCCGACGCGAAATAAAAGACAATCAGGCGCATCATCCTTCAGGGCGAAGCGCCTGATACCTTTCGATTCTGGCTGATTCAGCGCTTAAATATCTGATCCACCATTGAGCCTAAATCAAGTTTATTCTCATGCAGTGACGCCTCATCCATGCGCCCCTGCGGTGACATCCTGTCGATCAGCTGCGGCAGAATCACCGCCAGCGTGCCTGCTGCGCCCTTAACGTCGGTTCCCAGCTTATCCGCCAGTGACTGCAGTTCCGCCTGACCAAACGCCGAGTGGATATCGCTGTGCGCGACCGGCTGATTGCTGCCGGTGCCAATCCACGAGCTAAAGACTTCACCCAGCCCGCCCTGCTGAAATTTTTGCAGCAGCACTTCAATGCCGCCCTGCTCCTGTACCCAGTGCCACACCGCCTGCAGCTGGCCGGGCAGATGCCCGTCACTCTGACTGCCCTGCAGTGAGCCCGCCAGTTCATCAAGAAAGCCCATGATTGCCTCCACGTCGAAAATTGATGTCACTAAGTTTAGTTGCTGATGTGCAGTTGCGCCTGAACCGCATGGCCGAAGCCAGCAGCCGGTCAGACAGGGTATTCGTGGGGAAAACGCAAAGGGGGAATGGCCGGAGACGGCAGCAAAGCCTGCCGGATTATCCCGGCAGACTTATCAGAGGGGTGCGGCAAATCAGCCCTTGTTGGCCGCCTGAACATGCAGCATATCCAGCGCCAGCGTCGCCGCAGCCAGCGCGGTTAAATCCGCATGGTCATAGCCCGGTGCCACTTCCACCAGATCCATACCCACGATGTTCATGCCCTGCAGGCCACGGATCAGTTTGGTCGCTTTATCGGTGGTCAGGCCGCCAATGACCGGCGTGCCGGTGCCAGGTGCATGAGCCGGGTCCAGACAGTCGATATCGAAGGTGAGATAGACCGGCAGATCGCCGACGGTGCGTTTTACTTCAGCGAGGATATCGTCAACGCTGCGGTCATTGACCTGCGCCGCATCCAGCACGTTAAAGCCCAGGCTCCGGTCAAATTCAGTTCGGATACCGATCTGCACCGAGTGCTGAGGATCGATCAGCCCCTCTTTCGGCGCGGTAAAGAACATGGTGCCGTGGTCAAAGGTCGGGCCGTTGGAGTAGGTGTCGGTGTGGGCATCAAAGTGCACCAGCGCCATCTTGCCGAAATGTTTCGCATGCGCGCGCAGCAGCGGCAGCGTCACGTAGTGGTCGCCGCCAAAAGTCATCATGCGCTTGCCACTGGCCAGCAGTTTTTCGGCGTGAGCCTGTAATTTATCGGAGAGATCCTGTGAGTCACCGAAGGCGTAAACCAGATCGCCGCAGTCGACAACGTTCAGACGCTGACGCAGATCGAAATCCCACGGCCAGCGGCAGCCTTCCCAGGCCAGGTTGGTGGAGATCTGGCGGATGGCGCCCGGCCCCAGGCGGCTGCCCGGACGACCAGAGGTGGCAGCATCAAACGGTACACCGGTAATCACCCACTCTGCGTCGCTGTCATAAGGCTGGAAGTTCAGCGGAAAACGCATGAAGCCGAAGGCGTTAGAGACCAGGGAGTTGTCGTACTGATTGCCAAGCGTGTTATACATAATTGCTCTCTCTATGCGTAAGTCGGGCCAGGCCCGCAAGCCATTAAGGTTGAGATAAAAAAAATCCCCTCCGCGTCGTTAGGCCCGACGAGGAAGGGATTGAGTGAGTCAGATTATCGGCATAGTCAGCGGCAACTGCAATATACGATTGCGGGCTGAACGATGCGATTACTCATCTTCTAAATAGGTATATCCGTAGAGGCCGCTCTCAAACTCTTCCAGGAACTGGGCACGAAGCTCTTCGTCGAGATCGGACGCCTGCACCTGATTGCGGAACAGCGACATCAGCTGGTTAGGATCAAGCTGCACATAGCGCAGCATGTCTGCCACCGTGTCACCCTCATCCGACAGCTGCACTTCCACTTCGCCATTTTCGCGCGCGTAGACATCCACCGCCTCGGTGTCACCGAACAGGTTGTGCATATTGCCCAGAATTTCCTGATAGGCCCCGACCATGAAGAAGCCCAGCATCGGCGGGTTATCCAGGTCATATTCCGGCATCGGCATGGTGGTGGCGATACCGTCACCATCCACATAGTGATCGATGGTACCGTCAGAGTCACAGGTGATGTCGAGCAGCACAGCGCGGCGTTCCGGCTTCTTATTCAGCCCCTCCAGCGGCAGAACCGGGAAGAGCTGATCGATACCCCATGCATCCGGCATCGACTGGAACAGCGAAAAGTTAACGTAGATCTTATCCGCCATTCGCTCCTGCAGTTCGTCGATGATCGGACGATGCGCACGGTTGCTCGGATCGAGATGCTGCTGAATATAGTGACAGATGCTCAGATAGAGCTGCTCAGCCCATGAACGCTGCTTAAGATCGTAAGTGCCGGAGGAGTAGCCGGTGTGGATATCGAACAGGTCCATCTGGCTGTCGTGCAGCCACTCACGCAGCGAACGGCGGGTATCCGGCTCGTGCATCTCCTGCCAGGTTTCCCACATGCTGAGAATCGGGCGCGGCGCATCGGCATCCGGCGTTTCAGGTTCGCTGAACTCGTTGCGCTCCACGCCGATGATGTTAGAAACCAGCACCGTATGGTGTGCGGTCACGGCGCGACCGGACTCGGTGATCACCGTCGGGTGCTCCAGGCCGTGTTCATCACAGGCGGCCCCGATGCCCCAGATCACGTTGTTAGCGTACTCATTGAGGCCATAGTTGACCGAACAGTCAGACTGCGAGCGCGTGCCTTCATAATCGACACCCAGACCGCCGCCGACGTCGAAACATTTGATGTTTACGCCCAGCTTCGCCAGTTCGACATAGAAACGCGCCGACTCACGCACACCGGTGGCGATATCGCGGATATTGGACATCTGTGAACCGAGATGGAAATGCAGCAGCTGCAGGCTGTCGATGCGGCCCGCTTCGCGCATAATCTCAACCAGCTTCAGCACCTGCGTCGCTGACAGGCCAAACTTCGACTTTTCGCCGCCGCTCGACTGCCACTTGCCGGAGCCCTGTGACGCCAGGCGAGCACGGATACCGAGACGCGGCACCACGTTCAGACGCTCCGCCTCTTCCAGCACCAGCCGCACTTCGGTCATTTTTTCCAGCACCAGATAGACCTTGTGGCCCATCTTCTCGCCAATCAGCGCCAGACGAATATATTCCCGGTCTTTATAACCGTTACAGACGATCACCGTGCGGGTCTGACCCGCATGTGCCAGCACAGCCATCAGCTCCGCTTTCGAGCCAGCCTCCAGGCCCAGCGGTTCACCGCACTGGGTCAGGGATTCAATGACGCGTTTATGCTGGTTGACTTTAATCGGGTAAACCAGGAAGTAGTCACCGGTATAGCCGTAGGATTCACGCGCACGTTTGAACGCGCCGTTAATAGAGCGCAGACGATGTTGCAGAATCTGCGGGAAACAGAACAGCGCGGGCAGACGCTGGCCCTGTGCTTCGCGCTCTTTCACCAGCCGGGCTAAATCGACGCGTACATCCGGGCGATCCGGATCC
Organism: Pantoea anthophila; assembly: GCF_026104315.1. Lineage (NCBI taxonomy): Bacteria > Pseudomonadati > Pseudomonadota > Gammaproteobacteria > Enterobacterales > Erwiniaceae > Pantoea > Pantoea anthophila. The sequence goes on along the minus strand of NZ_CP110473.1, from coordinate 745,716 downwards.
GGGCAGACACTGATGTGGCCCAGTTCGTTGACGTCGTAATAGTTGTTGCCCCACCAGGCGATGTTGTACGTCCGCAACATTTTGCTCGCGTCCTGATCGTTCATTGCAACCTCCTGCATGGAGCGGAGTGCACCCTGTTCGCCAGCTGACGAACCTTTGATATTCTTCATGTCGTCAGACATCGCGAACCTCAATTTTCCGTTGAAAGATGAAACTGTTAACCGGCTTTATGGCCGCTAATCTGAAACGCAGATACCCCATTAAACGTCATGTCCTGTTCACCTGACGTTGCCGTCAGCGCGCTTCACGCATATGAGTTAAGTGTAAAACACCCTGGCCAGATCCGTTTAAACAGAGAACATTTACCCGATCTTTATTGACCATAGATAACCGGTCTCGTTCCACTGCGGGGACGCAGAGAGGAGACAAAGCCCTGAGAACAGAGGTAAAGATTAGCCAGCGCTCGTGTCGGTAAAATTACCGCATCGCAGATATTGTCGGCTGGAAAGAGAAACAGAGGGGAGGCAGGAGCGCGCCAGTGTTGCGCCAGAGCGCAGAGAACCGGGAGAAGAAAAAGCGTGGTTCATTACTTGTATCACCTCCGCATATGCCAGGGGCACATGGAGAACAACCAGGGTGAAAGCCAGAGCGGTGTCTGACGGGCGCGACGCACACAGTGGCGTCATCCTTGCTGCGGCTAACGAAGCAGCGGCGTTTTATACCGTTTACGGCGCTAAAAAGCAAAAAGATTATCGGGTAATTCCGTGGAGTGTCAGCAAATTATGCCGATAAAGCTGACAGGTAAAATGCCGAAACAGAAAAAGGGCTGGTAATTAGTTTATCCTCTATCCTAAAATAGCCGTCCAGATGGTTTTCCATCTAAACAGGTTAATATCCAGGCGGTGTTGGCCTGCTGTGCTGACACAACCTCACTGCTCGCGGCTTTGCCTGAAGGGGCGTCAGGTCAGATAACCTCACTGGCGCTATGCAGTCGAATTCAAACCATATTTAAGGTAAAGAACAGAATGGCTAAACACCTTTTTACGTCCGAGTCCGTATCAGAAGGACATCCCGATAAAATCGCCGACCAGATTTCCGATGCCGTGCTGGATGCGATCCTGGAACAGGATCCAAAAGCGCGTGTGGCCTGCGAAACCTACGTTAAAACCGGTATGGTACTGGTTGGTGGTGAAATCACCACCAGCGCCTGGGTCGATATCGAAGAGATCACCCGTAACACCGTTCGCGAAATCGGCTATGTTCATTCCGATATGGGCTTTGATGCCAACTCCTGCGCCGTATTGAGCGCGATTGGCAAACAGTCTCAGGATATCAATCAGGGTGTTGACCGCACCGATCCGCTGGAACAGGGCGCGGGCGACCAGGGCCTGATGTTCGGTTATGCGACCAACGAAACCGACGTTCTGATGCCTGCACCGGTGACCTATGCACACCGTCTGGTTCAGCGTCAGGCAGAAGTGCGTAAAAACGGCGCCCTGCCGTGGCTGCGTCCGGATGCCAAGAGCCAGGTCACTTTCCAGTATGACGATGGCAAAATTGTCGGCATCGATGCGGTTGTGCTGTCAACGCAGCACGCGGAGTCCATCAGCCAGAAAGATCTGCAGGAAGCGGTGATGGAAGAGATCATCAAGCCGGTTCTGCCTGCCGAGTGGCTGAATGCCTCAACCAAATATCACATCAACCCGACCGGCCGCTTTGTGATCGGCGGCCCGATGGGCGATTGCGGTCTGACCGGTCGTAAAATCATCGTCGACACCTACGGCGGCATGGCGCGTCACGGTGGCGGTGCGTTTTCCGGTAAAGATCCGTCAAAAGTTGACCGCTCTGCGGCCTATGCAGCGCGTTATGTGGCGAAAAACATCGTCGCAGCCGGTCTGGCTGACCGTTGTGAAATTCAGGTCTCTTATGCGATTGGCGTTGCTGAACCGACTTCCATCATGGTGGAAACCTTTGGCACCGAGAAAATTGCGACCGAACAGCTGACGCTGCTGGTGCGTGAATTCTTCGACCTGCGTCCATATGGTCTGATTCAGATGCTGGATCTGCTGCACCCTATCTACAAAGAGACCGCCGCTTACGGTCACTTTGGTCGCGAACATTTCCCATGGGAAAAAACCGATAAAGCCGCCCTGCTGCGTGAAGCGGCTGGCCTGTAAGTTTTCCGGCTGATCATGAAACCCTGCCACGCCGGCAGGGTTTTTTATTGCCTTTTCAGTGGCTTTGCCTTCGTGCAGCACGGGCAGATTGTTATCTGTTTTGCATTACCGGCCTGCCCCATTCTGACCGGATAAAACGCTTCTGCCCGACCTTCCCACCGCCCCTCAGCAGGTTTCCTAATCTCAGCTACACTTCATTGCGCTTTTTCTGACAACAAAATGTTAACGATTACAAATTGAAATGCTTTGTTTATCTGACATTTAAGATTTAACGCACGTGGTTATTCTGTTCAAAATGCGTTATTTTCAGCGTCGTCTGATAGCCAATAAATAGAGCATTGTCAGAAACTTAATGAGTGCTATACCTCACTGGTTAATTAATCTTTACGGGTAAAATATGCTGAATTTCAGGGTTTCAGCGTGTGTAAGCGATTACACTGATGTGATCAGACTCACTTTTTTCCCGTAAAAGGTTTTTTAACATTGATAAAAACAATGATGGATAAACCTGGAGGCTAAAATGCCTGGCAATACACACAAAAGCAGAACTTCAAATAAGGCGATGACCTTATTTGTCTGCTTTCTGGCAGCCCTTGCGGGTCTGCTGTTCGGTCTGGATATCGGCGTGATTGCCGGTGCCCTGCCGTTTATCGCAAAGGACTTCAACGTTACCGCTCATCAGCAGGAGTGGATCGTCAGTTCCATGATGTTTGGTGCTGCGGTGGGGGCTATCGGCAGCGGCTGGATGTCCTCCCGCCTGGGCCGTAAAAAGAGCCTGATGGCCGGTGCGATTCTGTTCGTTATCGGTTCTCTCTGGTCGGCGATGGCGCCAAACCCGGAAATGCTGATCAGCGCCCGCGTATTGTTGGGTCTGGCAGTCGGTGTCGCCTCTTATACCGCCCCGCTTTATCTTTCTGAAATCGCTCCAGAAAAAATTCGCGGCAGTATGATTTCGCTCTATCAGCTGATGATCACCATCGGGATTCTGGGTGCTTACCTGTCTGATACCGCCTTCAGCTTTACCGGCAACTGGCGCTGGATGCTGGGCGTCATCACGATCCCTGCCCTGCTGCTGCTGATCGGTGTCTTCTTCCTGCCAAACAGCCCACGCTGGCTGGCGGCGCGTGGCAACTTCCGCGATGCGCAACGCGTACTGGACCGTCTGCGCGACACCAGTGAGCAGGCAAAACGTGAGCTGGATGAGATTCGTGAAAGCCTGAAGATCAAGCAGTCTGGCTGGGGTCTGTTTACCAGCAGCAGCCACTTCCGTCGTGCCGTCTACCTCGGCATTCTGTTGCAGGTTATGCAGCAGTTTACCGGTATGAACGTCATCATGTACTACGCACCTAAAATCTTTGAAATTGCCGGCTTCGCCAACACCACTCAGCAGATGTGGGGTACGGTCATCGTCGGTCTGGTCAACGTGCTGGCGACCTTTATTGCCATTGGCCTGGTGGATCGCTGGGGCCGTAAACCGACCCTGATTCTGGGCTTTATGGTGATGGCTGCCGGTATGGGCGTGCTGGGAACGATGCTGCACTTTGGCATTACCACGCCGGGCGCACAGTACTTCGCGGTAGGCATGCTGCTGATGTTCATCGTTGGCTTCGCGATGTCAGCCGGTCCGCTGATCTGGGTACTCTGTTCTGAAATTCAGCCGCTGAAAGGCCGCGATTTCGGTATCACCGTCTCGACCACCACCAACTGGATCGCCAACATGATCGTGGGTGCGACCTTCCTGACGATGCTGAATACCCTGGGCAACGCCAACACCTTCTGGGTCTACGCGCTGCTTAACCTGTTCTTCATTCTGCTGACGCTGATGCTGATTCCGGAGACCAAAAACGTCTCGCTGGAACACATCGAACGTAACCTGATGGCCGGTAAAAAACTGCGCGACATCGGTGCACGCGACTAACCGTTAAGCACTAAAAAAAGGGCGGGGTTTCTCAGGAAACCCCGCCCTTTTTATTGGTTCAGCCCCTTATCATACCGGGGTGACCCGCACGTCCGGCCGAGGCCGCGGCAGGCAGCAGAGCGCCAGCGCCATGATGAAGATGGTGGCAGTCTGGTTATAGGGCAGCACCGAATCGGTCAGCCCGGTGATAAACAGCGCCAGCATCGGCAGCGCCGCCCCGCGCAGATCACACTTCTTCAGCCAGCCCGCCAGCATCGTCAGATAGAGCAGCGCCAGCGACAGCGTCCCCAGCCATCCCTGTAACGTCGTCACTTCGAGAAACTCGTTGTGCATGTTGTATTTGACGTTGGTGTAGCCTTCCACATTGAGCGGATAGTGTTTGATGATGAACTGACGCGCCTCCGTGGTGCGCGCATCCGGCGTCGCGAAGCCGCCGTGATGCTCAATAAAGTTCATCGCTCCACTCCAGATCGCCACGCGTGCACCCAGCGAGGTCGAGCTGTTGGAGCCAAAGTTCTCAATATCCTGCACCCCTTCCACCCAGCGGTTACTGGTCATCAGGATCAGCAGCGCCACGACGCCTACCGCCAGCGTGCCGACGCGCCAGTTAGTGAGCAGCGACAGCCGGTAACTCTGCACCACAAACAGCAGGCCTGTGGCGATCAGCGCAATCAGGGTCACGCGGGTCGCACACAGGTAGAGCAGCGCGAAGGTGACAGCCAGCACCACCACATCGGCAACTTTCCAGTAGCGATGCGTCTCAAAACGACTCAGCCACAGCCAGGCGCAGTAGATAAACAGAATCATGTAGGAGGACATCGACGCCGCTTCAGTCGTGAGTTTGATGCGGATGTTCGCGGTGTAGAGATGCTCATGAATACCGAAGCCCAGCGTAATCAGCAGTCCGATCAGAATGAGCACTTTCCCGATACGCAGCGTGGTCAGGGAAACCCGATCGCCATAAATAGCCAGGCTGAGGAGAATAAACGCGCCCAGCAACAGCCGCTTCGCGCCCAGCAGGTAGTTGCCGATATTGGTTATCGCATCGGTTGAGGGGGCTGTCTCAATCCCCTTAACGTGGAGGGCCCAGAACAGACGGATCAGGGCAAAGATAATCAGAACAGCGAACAGCGCGAGATAAAAACCCGCTCCCCTGAAGTCGATCCGTCTGCGCACCAGACCATAGAGTATGGAGGCAACGGAGAGATAGGAGACGAAGTAGAATATTTTTTGCGGCAGACCGGTAACAAACATATTCAGTGAGAGTGACAGGCAGAGCGCAATCACGGAGAAATTAACCAGTAACGTTAATCCATTGCGTTCGGTTTTATTCGTCATGCTTAACCTCAGTAAGGCGATTAAGCACGGTCATCAGGTGCTTCATATAATTTTCCTCATAAAAACCGGTGATGCTCGCTTTAATAACCTGATGGTCAGGGAAACGGAAATCCCCGCTCATGGCGTTGAGAATAGCGGCCAGCGCCATGCTGTCATTGACAGGGTAGAGCTGACCATTGTGACCGTTCTGAATAATTTCCGCCGGACCGCTGATGCAGTCGGATGAGACGCAGTAGACGCCGCGCGACATCGCCTCCAGCAGGATCAGCGGGAAACCCTCAAAGTTGGAGGTCATGAGCAGACAGCTGACCTGTCTGATGTGGTGGAGGACATACTCCCAGGCGTTCTCCTGCCAGCCATGCCAGGTGATGCGATCCGCAATCCCAAGCTGCGCCGCGTAGTGCTGGCACTGCGCCAGATCCTCGCCATCTCCCACCATCTCCAGCGTCCAGGGGACGCTGACCTGCTGCAGGGCATCAAACAGATCTTTCAGCTGTTTCTGTCGCTGGAAGTGGATGCGCCCGATATAGAGAAACTTCAGCCCCTGCGGGCGGCCAATGACCACCTCAGTGCGCTTTACCGGGTTATAGATCACATCAACGTCTGTATCGCGGGCACCCAGATCCACCAGCTGCTGTTTAATCTGCTGGCTGATGGCGAAATGGTGATCGGCCCGCAGCAGATAATGGGGACGGTAACGTTCACGCGGGGGCAGATGCATCCAGCTCGACAGCATGATTTTACGGCCGGAGAGGCTGATGGCGCGGCGCGTCATCAGGCAGGGAATCGTATTCAGGGTCAGGACATGATCGGGCTGATAGCGGCGAAAAAAGGCGGCCATTCGCAGCGTATGAATCAGATTTTTTATCTTTTTGTTGCGCAGCGTGCAGACGCTCTCGGCTAAAACAGCGTTGGCGGTCCAGGCACGGGAGTGGCTCTCTTCGCCGCTGTTGATAATAAACAGCCCCGCTTCCGTTCCGGCCTCTGCATTCAGCGCGGTAATCAGCTGACCGGTCACATTCTCCATACCGCCGCGACCTGCCATCAAATCGGTCACCAGCACAATGCGCTGCTTCCTGATGTTATTATTTTTCATTGCGTTGTCCGTACACTGTGCCTGTCGCATCTCATCGGTTCACGCTGCAGTGAACCTTATCAATAGGATATTCTAAAAACGCCGATAACCATATTGAATCCGGAAATTTCCGCCGCTGCCGCGCCTCGTCTGACCACCCTGTGGCCGCCGCCTGCCGTGCCGGAAACGGGGCGGCAGATTACAGCCACGCTGCTGCCATTTTCGCGGGTTATGTTGAGTTCCCGGACAGCGATGATTATCCTGAACGCCATGAAAACACCTCGTCTTCCTATTGCCCTGCAGCAGGCGGTGATGCGCTCGCTGCGCCAGTCGCTTGCGCGTGCCAATCAGGCCCTGAAAACGGACTACCCGGAACCTGCCCTGCTCTACCAGCAGCGTGGCACGGCGGCGGGCACGGCCTGGCTGGCCGCCTGGGAAATCCGCATTAATCCGGTACTGCTGCTGGAAAATCAGCAGGCGTTTATTGATGAAGTGGTGCCGCATGAGCTGGCGCATCTGCTGGTCTGGAAACAGTTTGGTCGCGTTGCGCCGCACGGCAAAGAGTGGAAGTGGATGATGGAGCAGGTGCTGGGCGTGCCGGCGCGGCGCACCCATCAGTTTGAGATCGCTTCCGTGCGCAGTAAGACCTTTGCCTATCGCTGTCAGTGCCAGCAGCACCAGCTTACGGTGCGGCGCCACAATCGGGTGGTGCGCAAAGAGAGTGAGTATCGCTGCGTGCACTGCGGAAGCCTGCTGACCGCGGGCGAGTTTGTGCCAGCCTGAGACTATTCCCCATTCCGCCCTATTGGACATTCTGTTAACCTGCCGCCCTTTTTTGTACTGAACAGAAGCTGGAATATGTCTCGCATTTTAAGTCTGGCGGTGGCGTTGCTGTTTGCCCCTGCCGCTGACGCTATCAACCTGAATAACTATCATCAGAATAACTTTCAGCAGGCCAAAACCTTTGCTGCGGCGATTAATGCCGATGCACCGGGCTCCTTTTACTGTGGCTGTAAAATTACGTGGCAGGGAAAAAAGGGCATTCCCGATCTCAACAGCTGTGGCTATCAGGTGCGCAAAAATGCGAATCGCGCCGCACGCATTGAGTGGGAACATGTGATGCCTGCGTGGGAGTTTGGACATCAGCGCCAGTGCTGGCAGGACGGTGGCCGCAAAAACTGCAACAAAGACCCCGACTATCGCCGCATCGAAACCGATCTGCACAACCTGCAGCCTGCGGTGGGTGAAGTGAATGGCGACCGCGGCAACTTCGCCTACAGTCAGTGGAACGGCAGCGAGAAGCAGTATGGTCAGTGTGAGATGAAGATCGACTTTAAACTGAAGCAGGCGGAGCCGCCTGCGCGGGCGCGGGGCGCGATTGCCCGCACTTATTTCTATATGCGCGACCAATACCATCTGCGCATTTCACGCCAGCAGACGCAGCTGTTTACCGCCTGGGATAAGCTCTATCCTGTCACGCCGTGGGAGTGCGAACGCGACCAGCGGATTGCCAGGGTGCAGGGCAATCACAATCCTTATGTGCAGCAGGCTTGCCAGCGCTAAAATCCCTGCCCTACACTAGCTCTTTTCCCATGACGCCGCTGCAGCGCGGCGTCCGGTCTCAGGAACCTTATGCGCATACCTCGCATCTATCACGCCGCGCCTCTGAACATCGGCAGTGAGATTACTCTGGATGAAGATGCATCCAACCATGTGGGCCGGGTCCTCCGGATGACGGCAGGCCAGCGTCTGGAACTCTTTGATGGCACTAATCTGACTTTTGCAGCAGAGATCACGCATGTTGATAAAAAGCGTGTAAAAGTATCGGTCACAGAGAGCCAGCCGGACGATCGCGAGTCACCTCTGCATCTGCATTTAGGTCAGGTGATGTCGCGCGGTGAAAAAATGGAATTCACTATCCAGAAATCAATTGAACTGGGCGTGAACGTCATTACACCCTTGTTTTCCGAGCGCTGTGGCGTAAAGCTTGATGCTGAACGTCTGGCGAAGAAGATCCAGCAGTGGCAGAAAATTGCGATTGCCGCCTGCGAGCAGTGTGGCCGCAATCGCGTGCCGGAAATTCGTGAAGCGATGACGCTGGAAGCCTGGTGTGCGGAAGCGGACAGCGGTCTGAAGCTCAACCTGCATCCGCGTGCCAGCCAGAGTATTAACACGCTGCCACAGCCTGTGGAGCGGATCCGGCTGCTGATTGGCCCGGAAGGCGGCCTGTCAGCGGACGAGATTGCGATGACGGCGCAGCACGATTTTACGGATATCCTGCTTGGCCCACGGGTTCTGCGAACCGAAACCACCGCGCTGACCGCCATTACGGCACTTCAGGTGAGGTTTGGCGACCTGGGTTAAGCGATACTTTCGGCGGTGAGAGAGCAGGCATAGTGTCCTGACTGTTCGGCCCACTGCAGACCGAACCGAACGAGGCGATCAACGCCTTACCGAGGAGATAATAATGATTAAGCTTGGCATCGTGATGGACCCTATTTCGTCCATCAATATTAAAAAAGACTCCAGCTTCGCCATGTTGCTGGAAGCACAGCGCCGTGGTTACGAAATTCACTACATGGAGATGCACGATCTCTCGATGCGCGGTGGCGTCGCCTCTGCCCGCACCCGCCTGCTGAGCGTTGAGCAGAATGCGGATAAGTGGTATCAGTTCGGCAGCGAGCAGGAGATCCCGCTGGCTGACCTGAATGTGATCCTGATGCGTAAAGATCCCCCTTTCGACACCGAGTTCATCTATGCGACCTACATTCTGGAGCGCGCAGAAGAGCTGGGAACGCTGATCGTGAACAAACCGCAGAGCCTGCGTGACTGTAACGAAAAGCTCTACACCGCCTGGTTTGCGGAGTTCACGCCTGAGACCCTGGTGACCCGCCGCAAAGAGCAGCTGCGCGCGTTCTGGCAGGAGCACGGCGACATCATCATGAAACCGCTGGATGGCATGGGCGGCGCCTCTATCTTCCGCGTGAAGCAGGACGATCCTAACTTTGGCGTCATCACGGAAACCCTGACCGAGCACGAAAGCCGCTTCTGCATGGCGCAGAACTATATCCCGGCTATCAAAGAGGGTGACAAGCGTGTGCTGGTCGTGGATGGCGAGCCGGTTCCTTACTGCCTGGCGCGTATCCCGCAGGGCGGTGAAACGCGCGGCAATCTCGCCGCCGGTGGGCGCGGTGAAGCCCGTCCACTGAGCGAAAGCGACTGGGAAATTGCGCGCCGTGTTGGCCCGACGCTGAAAGCAAAAGGACTGATTTTTGTCGGTCTCGACATCATCGGTGATAAACTGACTGAAGTTAACGTGACCAGCCCGACCTGCATTCGTGAAATTGAGGCTGCGTTCCCGATCTCCATCACCGGCATGTTGATGGATGCCATTGAGAAACGCCTGGGCTGAGCAAGACGCCGGGGCGAGGCTCCGTGATCAACCCAATACCGGTGCGGCCGTCGCGTGCCGGTTATTTTTTTGGTACATCGTGTGAGAATGAATTTACAACATCACTTTTTGATTGCCATGCCTTCATTGCAGGACCCTTTCTTCAAGCGTTCCGTGGTCTATCTCTGCGAACATAACGAAGAAGGTGCAATGGGACTGATCATCAATAAACCCATGGAAAACCTGACGGTTGAAGGCATTCTGAAGAAGCTGAAAATCTCTGCTGACGATCGCGACCCGGCCATCAGGCTGGATAAGCCGGTTTTCACCGGTGGCCCGCTGGCGGAAGATCGCGGCTTTATTCTGCACTCAGCGCAACGGACTTTTACTTCCAGCATTCGTGTCTCCGACAACACCGTCATCACCACATCCCGTGACGTGCTGGAGTCGATTGGCACCGCCTCTCAGCCCACAAATGTGCTGGTGGCGCTGGGGTACTGCGCCTGGGAAAAAGATCAGCTGGAAAATGAGCTGATGGAAAATGCCTGGCTCACGACCCCTGCCAACAGCAATATCCTGTTCCAGACGCCTATCGCAGAGCGCTGGCGCGAAGCGGCGCGCAGCATCGGCGTCGATATTCACAACATGGCCAGCGACGCCGGACACGCCTGATGTCAACGCAAACACTGTTAGGTTTCGACTTCGGCACCAAAAGCATTGGTGTCGCCGTCGGTCAGCAACTCACCGGCAGCGCCCGTCCCCTGGCGGCGCTGAAAGCCCAGGATGGTACGCCAGACTGGCTGCTCATTGAAAAGCTGCTGAAAGAGTGGCAGCCCGATTTCGTGGTGGTGGGTTTACCCCTCAATATGGATGGCACTGAACAGCCCTTAACGGCCCGGGCACGAAAATTTGCCAATCGCCTGCACGGTCGGTTTGGCATCCGGGTCGAGCTGCAGGATGAGCGCCTCAGCACCGTCGAAGCGCGTGCGGGTCTCTTCGAACGTGGCGGTTACCGTGCGCTCAGTAAAGGGTCGGTGGATTCACAGTCGGCCGCCATCATTTTGCAGGACTGGTTCGAGAACCACTACTGACCTGACGCGATCAGTCCGGCAGCTTCACGTGCCAGCCTGCTCTGCTCAAAGGTTTGCATACCGGCCTGTGCGCCAGTCTGCAACAGAGCAGGGATCTGGTGCATCTTGCCCTCACGAATCAGATGAGTGATGCCCGGTGTCGCAACCAGGATCTCGAACAGCCCGATGCGCGATCCGCCAACGGAAGACACCAGCCGCTGCGCAATGACCGCTTTCAGGCTGCCCGCCAGCTGCGTTCGCACCAGCGCTTTCTCCTCCGCCGGAAAGACATCCACCAGCCTGTCCACCGCCTGCGCTGCGCCGCGGGTGTGAAGGGTTGCCAGCACCAGATGCCCCGTTTCCGCCGCCGTCAGCGCCTGACGGATGGTGTCGCTGTCGCGCAGCTCGCCCAGCAGAATCACGTCGGGATCTTCCCGCAGCGCCGCTCTGATGCCCAGTGAGAAAGAGGGGCAGTGCAGGCCGATTTCACGCTGCTGTATCAGCGACTGCTGGCTGTGGTGGATAAATTCAATGGGATCTTCCAGCGTGATGATATGGCGCGCCTGCTGGCGATTCAGCGCATCCACCAGCGCCGCCAGCGTGGTGGATTTGCCGCTTCCGGTCGCCCCGGTGACCAGAATCAATCCATCCTGCTGCTCCAGCAGCGTCGGCACCACGGCGGGAAGCTGCAGGCTCTCCAGCGTGGGACAGACCGCAAAGATAAGGCGCAGCGCCAGCGACAGGCCGTTGCGCTGCATAAACAGACTGGCGCGCAGACGCTGACCGTCGGCGAGGCTCAGGGCGAAATCGATCTGCCCGTCACGCGCCAGCTGCTGGCGCTGGGCTTCACTGAGCCAGCGGGCCATAAACTCCGTCATCCAGGCGGCCGAGAGCGGGCTCTGCTGCGGAATCGCCTCCAGCCTCCCCTGCCGCCGCCAGTAGGGCAAATGTCCGCTGCAAAGGTGCAGATCGGCCGCATTATGCTTTACACTAAGCGCCACCATTTCATCCAGATTCATAATGTCTCCTGACTATGACCTCAATCCAGCACAACCTACAGCAAGTCCGGCAGCGCATTGCGGCCGCTGCCGCGCGTTGCGGCCGCGCACCAGAAGAAATTACCCTGCTTGCCGTCAGTAAAACCAAACCTGCGAGCGCGGTCGAAGAAGCCTTTACCGCGGGTCAGATTGCCTTTGGCGAAAATTACGTGCAGGAAGGGGTTGAAAAGGTTCAGGCGCTGGCCGCACATCCGGAACTGGAGTGGCACTTCATCGGTCCGTTGCAGTCCAATAAAAGCCGACTGGTGGCGGAAAATTTTGCCTGGTGCCACACCCTTGACCGTCTGCGCATTGCCCAGCGGCTCAACGATCAGCGTCCCGCCTCACTGCCACCGCTGAATGTGTTAATTCAGGTAAATATCAGTGACGAGACGAGTAAATCTGGCATCATGCTGGAGGCCGTTTCCGGGCTGGCAGAGGCGATAGCGGCCCTGCCGCAGCTGCGACTGCGGGGATTAATGGCGATTCCGGCGGCGGAGAGTGACTACACGAAGCAGCTGGCGGTGTGTCAGCAGATGGCGGAAGCATTCCGTCAGCTGCAGCAGCACTATCCGCATATTGATACGCTTTCGCTGGGAATGAGCGATGACATGGAGGCGGCCATCGCCGCAGGCAGTACGATGGTGCGCATCGGCACCGCCATTTTTGGCGCACGCGATTATGCGCACAACTCACAACAATAACAGAGGAACTTCATGTTAACACTGACGTTTTTAGTAAAAACGCTGATCGATCTCTACGTCATGGTGCTGCTGCTGCGCATCTGGATGCAGTGGTCACGCTGCGATTTTTATAATCCCGTGGCGCAGTTCGTCGTCAAAGTCACGCAGCCGATTGTTAAGCCGCTGCGCCGCATCATTCCGGCACTGGGGCCGATTGATACCGCCTCGCTGCTGCTGGCCTTTGTCCTGACCACGCTGAAATACCCGATTTTACTGCTGATTCAGGTGGGCGTGTTCTCGGTTGATCCGACCAACCTGCTGGTCGGCCTGCTGTCGCTGATTAAATCGGCCGGTTATCTGGTCTTCTGGGTGATCATCATTCGCTCACTGATGAGCTGGATCAGCCAGGGTCGCGGCCCGGTCGACTACCTGCTGGTGCAGCTGACCGAACCGATGATGGCACCGATTCGCCGTATTCTGCCTGCCATGGGCGGTATCGATTTCTCCGCGATGATCGTCATTCTGGTGCTGTATGCCCTGAACTTTCTCGGCATGGACCTGTTCCCGGGTCTCTGGTACCTGCTGTAAATGAATCAAACTGGAACTGTTATGCAAAAAGTTGTGCTCGCCACCGGTAATCCCGGCAAAGTGCGTGAACTGGCGGAGCTGCTCTCCGCCTTTGGTCTGGATATCGTCGCTCAGAGTGACCTGGGGGTTGAGTCGGCGGAAGAGACCGGCCTGACCTTTATCGAGAATGCCATTCTCAAAGCGCGTCACGCGGCGCAGATCACCGGACTGCCGGCGATTGCCGACGACTCCGGCCTAGCCGTGGATGCGCTGGGTGGCGCGCCTGGTATCTATTCGGCGCGTTACGCCGGAGAAGATGCCAGCGATCAGCAGAATCTGGAGAAGCTGCTGCAGGCGCTGGAAAACGTGCCGGACGGCCAGCGTCAGGCGCAGTTTCACTGCGTGCTGGTCTATCTGCGTCATGCGGACGATCCTACGCCGCTGGTGTTCCACGGCAGCTGGGAGGGGGAAATTACCCGTTCCGCTGCGGGTGCCGGTGGCTTTGGATATGACCCGATTTTCTCTGTTCCGGCGCTGGGTAAAACGGCCGCTGAACTGAGCAAAGCGGAAAAAGGTGCCGTTTCTCACCGGGGTAAAGCATTGACGCTGCTGCTGGAAGCGATGCGTAATGCCTAATCTGCCGCCGTTAAGTCTCTATATCCATATTCCGTGGTGCGTTCAGAAGTGTCCCTACTGCGATTTTAACTCCCATGCGCTGAAGGATGAGGTGCCGCACGTTGAATACGTGCAGCACCTGCTGCGCGATCTGGAGATCGATTTACCGCTGATTCATGGCCGCGAAGTGCGCACCATCTTCATTGGTGGCGGCACACCCAGCCTGCTGAGCAGCAGCGCGATGCAGATGCTGATGGATGGGGTGCGGGCGCGTCTGACGCTGGCTCCCGATGCGGAGGTGACCATGGAGGCCAACCCGGGCACCGTGGAAGCCGATCGCTTCAGCGCCTATCAGCGCGCCGGCATTAACCGTATTTCGATTGGGGTTCAGAGTTTCAGTCCGCAGAAGCTGCAGCGCCTTGGCCGTATTCACGGGCCTGACGAGGCGACCCGTGCCGCCCGGCTGGCACAGTCGCTGTCACTGCGCAGCTTCAACCTCGACCTGATGCACGGCCTGCCGGACCAGTCGCTGGAAGAGGCGCTCGACGATTTACGTCAGGCGATTGCGCTCAATCCGCCGCACCTCTCCTGGTATCAGCTGACCATCGAACCCAACACCCTGTTTGGTTCCCGTCCGCCGGTGCTGCCGGATGATGATGCGCTGTGGGATATTTTCGAACAGGGCGATCAGCTGCTGCGGGAGGCCGGTTATCAGCAGTATGAAACCTCCGCCTACGCGAAGCCGGGTTATCGCTGTGAGCACAACCTTAACTACTGGCGTTTCGGCGACTATCTGGGGATCGGCTGTGGCGCACACGGCAAGCTGACGCAACCGGATGGGCGCATTGTACGCACGGTGAAAACCCGTCATCCGCGTGGATTCATGCAGGGAAATTACCGCGAGAAGCAGTATGAGGTGGCCGACAGCGACAAGCCGTTTGAATATTTCATGAACCGCTTTCGCCTGTTGGAAGCAGCACCGCGCGACGAGTTCAGCCGCTACACCGGTCTGTCAGAGCAGGCGATCCGTCCGCAGATGGATGCCGCGATCGCCGCAGGTTATGTGACGGAAACGGCGGATCAGTGGCAGATTACAGAGAAAGGAAAACTGTTTCTGAATTCGCTGCTGGAGCTGTTTCTGGCGGAAGAGTAACAAAGGCGCCTCAGCCCGGCAGGCTGAGGCGTGATACTATTTTTTCAGGGCGCCCGTAAGCTGCTTACGCTGATCTTCCAGCGAAATGACGCGATTACAGACCTCGTGACCGAAGTTCTGGAAATCCTGCTCCTGCTTGCTCCACTCAGCCTGAATCGACTGCTGCAGACCGCCAAGATTTCCCATAATCGCCTGCAGCGGATTGCTGCCGCCACTGCCCTGCTTACTGCCCATCTCATTCAGGCTATCCTGCATGACGCCGCCCAGCGTCGACTGAACCAGCCGCTCCCCTTCCGCGCGCACCTTATCGATCGCCTGATGGTGGAACGTCAGCCCGTCGTCACGGTGCTCGATGATGCGGTTCATCTGCTGTTTCAGCTGGCCATTCAGCGTGCTCAGGCGATTGCGGACGTTGCTGTCGGTGCCCAGTTTCTCCACGATCACCCGATCCAGTGCCGCACGTCCTTTCTCCAGACGTGAGGTCGCCCCGCTGTCAATCCACGGCAGATCGCGACGCAGCGCGTTCTGGTAATCGATCGCTTTCTGGCGTTCCGCTGTGCTCAGCGACACCTTCTGCCCGTTGAACTGCACGTCGCCCTGCGGCGAGATCTCAAGATTGCCGTTGGCACCGACCACCTGCACGCTCTGCGGCTTAATCACCACATCATCCTGCGGCTTAACGCTGCATTCATAGGCTGCCTGAGCCTGGGTCGCTGCTGCCAGCAGCACAGCAAGAAGCGCTTTACGCATCATATCTACTCCCTAACATCTGGTGCGGAACCGTTCAGCGATCGGGCCTCAGCCCGACACCGTGTTTCTTAAAACCGGGCCGGCGGCCTGGCGTTCTGCCCCATCCGGGATGGCAGACCAGCAGCCTGACCGACCTGACCTTTAGTCCCACCAGACGTCGAAGAGTTCCGTCATCTGCACATCCTGCAGCTTGTGATCTTCCAGCCATTTGCGGACCAGAGCGCGATGCTCCTCGGTGCATTTGCCGGTTTTCTGCAGGCAGACCAGACCTTCCCACACCAGGTAACCGCTGCCATCAAAAGCCAGACCGTTAGGATCGATCGCTTCGTTGATGAACTGGTTGAGCGTCTCATCAATTTCACTTTCGCTGGTGCCTTCCGGGAAGCGCCAGGCAACCGAGAACCCCAGTTCCTGAAACTCATCAATGTGCAGTTTTTTGCGTAAACGGCGGCTGCGTTGTGTGGCCATTATTTCACCCTCTCAAACATTAAATCCCATACGCCGTGGCCTAAACGCTGCCCGCGCTGCTCAAACTTGGTCAGTGGACGCGTCTCAGGACGCGGCACATAATTCTGTTGTTCTGACTGGTTGCGGTAACCATCAATGCTGTTCATCACTTCCAGCATATGCTCCGCGTAGGCTTCCCAGTCGGTCGCCATGTGGAAAACGCCGCCCAGCTTCAGTTTACGCATTACCAGTTCGGCGAAAGGCACCTGGACGATACGGCGTTTGTTATGACGCGCTTTGTGCCACGGATCGGGGAAAAAGAGCTGAACCATGCGCAGCGAGTTATCCGGGATCATCTTCTCCAGCACTTCCACCGCGTCATGACACATCACCCGCAGGTTCTGTACATCCGCCTCTTTCGCGGCGGCCAGACAGGCTCCCACGCCTGGCGCATGCACTTCAATACCCAGGAAGTTCTGATGCGGCGTGTTCTGCGCCATGGTGACCAGCGACGCGCCCATACCAAAGCCAATCTCCAGCGTCACCGGTGCCTCGCGGCCAAACAGCGCGACTAAATCGATCGGCTCCGGCTGATATTCCACCCCCATGACCGGCCACAGGGTGTCCAGCGCCTGCTGCTGGCCTTTGGTTAAGCGACCCTGGCGGCGCACAAAGCTGCGGATCCGGCGCAATGGCCGCCCGTTCTCATCAAATTCTGGGGTGATGACGTCATTAATCATGTAAAAGCCTGCTGGTTAGCCTGTTCCGGGAAACGGGCATTATGCAAAGTTCATAAGCAGAAGCAAGCCTTTGCAATCTTCCGGTTTACACCCAGGTGCGCATGTGCTGGAATTCCTGCCTGAGTGTAGAGTAAACACGGAAATTTTCCTTCTTATGATGCAAGCGCCGCAGTTCGCGCAACAGGTGCTGGACTGGTATCAGCGCTTTGGCCGCAAAACCCTGCCCTGGCAGCTGGAGAAAACGCCTTACAAGGTGTGGCTGTCTGAAGTGATGTTACAGCAGACCCAGGTTGCCACGGTTATTCCCTACTTCGAACGCTTTATGGCGCGCTTCCCCACGGTCAGCGATCTGGCGGCGGCACCGCTGGATGAGGTTCTGCATCTCTGGACCGGCCTCGGCTACTACGCCCGTGCGCGTAACCTGCACAAGGCGGCAAAACAGATTGTCGATGTTCATCAGGGCGAGTTCCCTGCGAATTTCGATGATGTCTCTGCCCTGCCCGGCGTAGGCCGCTCGACGGCGGGGGCGATCCTGTCGCTGTCACTGGGACAGCACTTCCCGATTCTGGATGGCAACGTCAAGCGCGTGCTGGCCCGCTGTTATGCCGTCAGCGGCTGGCCGGGCAAAAAAGAGGTCGAGAAGCGGCTCTGGCAGATCAGTGAAGAGGTCACCCCCGCTGAGGGCGTCAGCCAGTTTAACCAGGCGATGATGGATCTGGGCGCGCTGGTCTGCACCCGCTCGAAACCGAAGTGTGAAATCTGCCCGCTGAACAGCGGCTGTGAAGCCTATGCCAGCAGCAGCTGGGCCAGCTATCCCGGTAAGAAGCCTAAACAGGTGCTGCCGGAGCGCAGCGGCTGGTTCCTGATGATTCAGGATGGCGATGATGTCTGGCTGGAGCAGCGTCCCCCCGTGGGTTTATGGGGAGGGCTGTTCTGCTTCCCGCAATTCACCACCGAAGCGGCGCTGAACGACTGGCTGGCGGCGCGCGGCATCCACGCCAGACCGCAGCAGATGACGGCCTTTCGTCACACCTTCAGCCATTTCCATCTCGATATTGTGCCAATGTGGCTGGCATGGCCTTCTGTCGGGGCGGCGATGGATGAAGCAGACGGTCTCTGGTATAACTTAGCGCTGCCACCATCTGTGGGATTAGCTGCACCCGTTGAGCGCCTGCTGCACGAGCTGCGCCATCCCCGACAACTGGCTTTGGACAGTTGTGAGATTAATGAGGAAGAAGAATGAGCCGCACCATCTTTTGTACGTTTTTACAGCGCGACGCGGAAGGACAGGATTTTCAGCTCTATCCGGGCGATTTGGGTAAGCGCATTTACAACGAGATTTCGAAAGAAGCCTGGCAGAAGTGGATGGCGAAGCAGACCATGTTGATCAACGAGAAGAAGCTCAACATGATGAATCCTGAGGATCGTAAAGTCCTGGAGAAGGAGATGGTCAACTTTCTGTTCGAAGGCAAAGACGTTCACATCGAAGGCTATACACCGCCAGAAGCGTAAATTTTCGGGCCTCATCGCTGGGGCCGGTTATCCAGGTCAGGCTTGCATTCCCAATGAATAAAAAATTAATCGCCCTGCTGGTGATAGCACCACTTTTGGTTTCCTGTTCCGGGTCGAAAAAACAGCAGTTCCACGAAGAGTGGGTAAAAGACACTAACGGCTTTGATATTCTGATGGGGCAGTTTGCTCACAATATTGAGAATATCTGGGGTATCAATGAGGTCCTGATCGCCGGACCCAAAGATTACGTCAAATACAGCGACAACTATTACACCCGCAGCCACATCAACTTTGAAAGCGGTAAGCTGACTATCGAGACGATTTCGGGCACCGATCCCATGGCCAGCCTGCGTCAGGCGATCGTGACCACCCTGCTGATTGGCGACGATCCGGGGAATGTCGATCTCTACTCCGATGCCAACGATATCGTGATCAGTAAAGAGCCACTGCTCTATGGTCAGGTGCTGGATAACACCGGGCAGCCGATCCGCTGGCAGGGCCGCGCTGAAGCCTTTGCTGACTATCTGATCCAGCACAAACTGCAGCGCCGCACGTCGGGTCTGCATGTGATTTACACCATTACAATTCCGATGGTGCCGAACCACCTGGATAAGCGTGCACACAAATACCTGCCGATGGTGCGCAAAGCCGCCGAACAGTATGGTGTGGATGCGTCACTGATTCTGGCGATTATGCAGACCGAATCGAGCTTTAACCCCTACGCCGTGAGCCACTCCGATGCACTGGGCCTGATGCAGGTGGTGCAGCACACCGCCGGTGTTGACGTGTTCCGCATGAAGGGGAAATGGGGCAAGCCAAGCCGCAGCTATCTGCTGGACCCGGAGAACAATATCGATGCGGGCACCGCCTATCTGTCGCTGTTGCAGCGCAGCTATCTGGGCGGCATTCAGGATCCGCTGTCCCGCCGCTATGCGGTGATCACCGCCTACAACGGTGGTGCAGGCAGCGTTCTGCGCGTCTTCTCCAGCGATAAAGATCGGGCATTCGCGATGATTAACGACCTGCCGCCGAACAGGGTCTATCAGATCCTGACCAGCCAGCATCCGTCGGCGGAGTCGCGCCGTTATCTGTATAAGGTGAGTACCGCACAGCGGAGTTATCGGGGGTTCTGATTGGATCCGGGGGTGTTCGCTGCGCGAGCGGGCTATGAGAAGGTTTCGTTCGCCCAACGGGTTGGGCAGTTTCAGTTTCGCCTCTGCAGGCGACCGACAAGGGGGCGCCAGTCGCCGCGCCCCCTTGACCCCGGGCTCCGGCCTGCCTCACCGCCGCTTCGCGGTCCCTTCGCTTCTTCCGGATTTCTCACGGACCGGCAGGACGCGCCATCCCTGGCGCGACCCTGCCTCTTCGCGACATCCCTGTCGCTCGTCCTGAAATCCCTCATCCGCTCAGCGGCTCAGACGGCCTCCCTCCCCCGCTGTTAACTTTTCTATCTATCTGGCTCTCATATCGCGGTGCGTTTAGGGGACTGCTTTAGCCTTCAGGCCAGCAGACGATGCTTCACATCAGAAAATAGAAGATATCAAAGGCGGGGGTGTGGGAGAGGCATCCGGCGCGCTGAGGAGCAACCGGAGGCCAGGATGAGCCGACAGGACGTCGGCGAAAGGACGGCACGAGCCAGGGATGGCGAGTCCGGACGGTCCGTCGGCCGCAGGGCGGGACGAAGGTACCCCGCAACGCGGGGCGCAAAGGCTGCCGGACGCCGGGATTGTTAAGGGGCGGGCGTCCGCCCCTTGACGCGTCCGCCTGCACGGGCAGGCTGAAACTCCCTCACGCCTGGCGGGCGAAACCTTCTCAGAGCCAGCCCACCGCCAGGTAATAACTCCCTCACGCCTGGCGGGCGAAACCTTCTCAGAGCCAGCCCACCGCCTGGCAGGCGAAAGAATCTCATCGCCCCTTCGCGCAGCGAAACTACCCCCTCACCATCATATTGGCCACCAGATACTTACGTCCCTGCTCATCCTCTTCGGTGTAAACGCCCTGCAGCTCTGGCGAGAAGCCTGGCAGCAGGTTCAGCCCCTCTTCCAGGGCCAGGAAATAGCGCTGCACCGCGCCGCCCCAGATCTCTCCCGGCACCACGCAGAGCACACCCGGCGGATAAGGGAGTGCGCCCTCGGCGGCAATCCGTCCTGCGGCCTCGGCTATCGGCACCAGCTCGACCTCACCGCGAATATACGCCTGATGGGCATCCTGCGGATTCACCCTGACCGGCGGGAACTCCGCGGCGCGGAACATCAGACGCTGCAGATCCTTCACGTTGTGACTGACGTAAAGATCGTGCATCTCCTGACAGAGGCGACGCAGAGTGTAACCGGCATAGCGTTGCGCATTTTTACGGTAGATCGTCGGCAGCACTTCGGCCAGCGGCGCATCATCCCTGACGTGCTGCTCGAACTGCGCCAGCATCGCCACCAGATTCGCCATCTTCTCCGGGCTCTCTGCTGGCGTCAGCAGGAACAGGATCGAGTTGAGGTCGCACTTCTCCGGCACAATGCCGTTTTCGCGCAGATAGTTCGCCAGAATCGTGGCCGGGATCCCAAAATCACTGTACTCCCCGCTGGCGGCATCGATCCCCGGCGTAGTCAGCAGCAGCTTGCAGGGATCGACCCGATACTGATCGCGCGCATAACCGGCAAAACCGTGCCACTTTTCCTGTGGTTCGAAGCTGAAGTAGCGCAGATCGCGGGCGATCGTCTCCGTGGGCGCATCCTGCCAGCGCTGCCCGGCCACGCGCTCCGGCACAAATGGCAGGATCATTTCGCAACGCTCCAGGATCGCTTTACGCGCATCGATCCCCAGCGTGACGCACTCATCCCACAGGCGACGCCCCGCCTCGCCCTGATGCATCCGGGCGTTAATATCCAGCGCGGCAAACAGCGGATAAAACGGACTGGTTGAGGCGTGCAGCATAAAGGCGTTATTCAGCCGTTTGTGCGGGCAGAAGCGGCGCTGTCCGCGAATGTGATTATCTTTTTTGTGGATCTGCGAGGTCTGTGAAAAACCCGCCAGCTGCTTATGTACCGACTGCGTGACAAAAATGCCGGGATCGTTCTCGTTCAGTTCTAACGTCAGCGGCGAGCAGCCTTCCATCAGCGGGATAAACTGCTCATAGCCGAGCCATGCGGAATCAAACAGGATGTAATCACACAGATGACCGATGCGATCCACCACCTGACGCGCGTTGTAGACCGTGCCGTCGTAGGTGCCCAGCTGGATGATCGCCAGACGGAAAGGCCGCGCCTCTTCTGCGCGCTGGGGCGCAACCGCCGCGATCTGCTCGCGCAGATAGGCCTCATCAAAGCAGTGCGCATCAATGCCGCCAATAAAGCCGAAAGGATTGCGTGCCGCCTCCAGATAAACCGGCGTGGCCCCCGCCTGGATCAGCGCGCCATGGTGGTTCGACTTATGGTTGTTGCGATCAAACAGCACCAGATCGCCCCGGGTCAGCAGCGCATTGGTCACCACTTTATTGGCGCTTGAGGTGCCGTTGAGCACAAAGTAGGTTTTGTCGGCGTTAAATACCTTTGCCGCATACTTTTGTGCATCTTTAGCCGATCCTTCGTGGATCAGCAGATCGCCCAGTTTAACGTCGGCATTGCACATATCCGAGCGGAAAACATTTTCGCCATAGAAGTCATAGAACTGTTTACCCGCCGGATGTTTCCTGAAGAACGCGCCGCCCTGATGACCGGGGCAGGCAAAGGTACTGTTCTGCATATCAACATAGCGGGAGAGCGTCTCAAAAAAGGGCGGCAGCAGCGCCGCTTCATAGGCCTGCGCGGCCGCCTCCAGCGCAATCCACTCCTGCGGATCGCCATTCAGCTCCCCGCTGACGCCGGGCAGGTGCATCACCTCCTCTTCAAAGGCGTTGGCGACAAATACCGGCAGGTCGAATCCGGTATGACGCAGCAGTGTCAGTATGCCGCTGCGGGTATCCGCCAGCGAGACGACAACCGCCGCGACATCGGTAAAGTCGGTGTTATCCAGCGTCACCACGTCGCGCGCGGTGTTCAGAGTCAGACTGGGCGCCACAGCGGCGCTGGCAGCAATTTTCAGTGGAGTCATAAAGCGTCCCTAACGGCAGGGAGGACGTGCCCGTGGCACAATCATGGGGACAGCGCCCCGGCGAAGAATGTCAGTGAAAACCGTCAGAAGGCATTGTGCAGCCGTTGAAGAGCAGATAACCGGCCGCTGCCAGGCTGGCCTCACCGCATGGAGAACCGCAGCGTGTTCAGGAAAGAGGAAAAACCGGTGCGCGCCGGAAAGAGCGAACGGTAATCCGGGCGGGTGCGCGGTGAACCGGACATGGCGACGTCCTCTGTGATGTATAAACAGGGCCAAAAAGTGGCGGTCATGATGTCATCTTTTTTTTACGTGGACAACCCGAGCCAGGCAATTATCCGGCAGGCGACAAAAAATATAACACCCTGTTTTTAATGGATAATTTACAGATTAAAATTAACAGCACGATTAATTATATGAAATATATGCAGATTTATGCAGAGTGCGATCGGCGGCTGACGATGCGCGTGAGCGGGATTCACTGCCCCCTGGCCTGCCCCTTGCCCTACCGCATTGCCTCTGCCGGGCGTACACTCATCCTCACTGTCACACTCCTGGAGGATGCATGTTCAAGGCACTGATCATTGAAAATGACGAGCAGGGTTACCGCGCCCTGCTCAAAGATCTCCCCGAATCGCAACTGCCCGACCACGATGTCACGCTCGACGTCAGCTACTCATCCCTGAACTACAAAGATGCCCTGGCTATCTGCAACAAAGGCCCGATTGTGCGCCAGTTCCCGATGGTGCCGGGTATCGACTTTGTGGGCCGGGTCACCGCCAGCCGCCATCCCGACTGGAAAGAGGGAGATATGGCCCTGCTGACAGGCTGGGGGGTGGGCGAAAAACAGTGGGGCGGCCTGGCACAGAAAGCCAGCGTCAGCGGCGACTGGCTGGTGCGCGTTCCCGCCTCTCTCACTCCGCTACAGACGATGGCAATGGGCACCGCGGGACTGACCGCGATGCTCTGTGTGATGGCGCTGGAGAAACAGGGCATCACGCCTGACCACGGGCCGGTGCTGGTGACGGGTGCCAGCGGCGGCGTCGGCAGCTACAGCGTCAGCCTGCTGGCGCGTCTGGGATATGAGGTTATCGCCTCCAGCGGACGCGCCAGCGACCATGCCTACCTGATCGACACCCTGGGGGCGGCCTCAGTCATCGATCGTGATGAGCTGTCGCAGCCAGGCAAGCCGCTGGCAAAAGAGCGCTGGGCTGCCGCGATAGACAGCGTGGGCAGCCACACCCTGGCGAACGTGCTGGCCGCCACCCGGCGGGACGGCGCGGTAGCCGCCTGCGGTATGGCGCAGGGTCTCGACCTGCCTGCCAGCGTCGCCCCCTTTATTCTGCGCGGCGTCACGCTTGCCGGTGTGGACAGCGTGCTCTGCCCGACACCGCTTCGCCAGCAGGCGTGGCAGCGGCTGGGTGAGCTGCTGGATGGCGAACGGCTCAGCCGGCTGAGCCGGGTCATCCCGCTGAGTGAGGCGAAACAGGGCGCGCAGGATCTGCTGGACGGAAAAGTGCAGGGCCGGCTGATTGTCGACTGCCGCTGACGGCTTCTGAAGGCGCGCTTCGCGCCTTCAGAGCGTGCTTTGCTGCAACCGTCTGATAAGCCCCTCCAGCGCGAACTGCGTGCCCTGCTCCATCACCGATTTCGGATCGCCACTGAACCGGTGGCACTCCGCCTCATCCCGGCCGTCGGGCAGGACCCAGCCAAACCAGATGGTGCCTGCCGGGGTGCCATCTTCACCGCCATCCGGCCCGGCATAGCCGGTAATCGACAATCCCACCGGCTCACCCGAGCGTGCGCAGGCCCCCTGAACCATCTCCCGCGCCGTCTGTTCGCTCACCGCCGTGTGCTGTTTCAGCGTGGCGGGATGCACGCCCAGCAGACGGATTTTGGCGTTATCGCTGTAGGTCACGAATCCACTGGTGTAGAAGTCACCGCTGCTTTCCACCGCCGCCAGCGTCATGCTGATGAGCCCGGCGGTACAGGATTCGGCGGTCGCCAGATGCAGTCCGGAAGAGAGTAAAAGTGTGCCCAGTTGTTCAGCCGTTTGCGCTAATGATTTTGCCATTATGGTTTCCTTAATCGTCAGTCCGGAACTCCAGGTATAGCGCAAAATCCGTGAACAAATAGACGCAAGGCAATGTTTTTAAAGCGAAACGGTCAGATTGCCCGGCAGAAAACCAGGCCTTCAGTTGATCAAAGCGTCCTGCTGCGAAACAGGATGAGAGTAGTCCGCCAGCCTTCGTAAATCGGTGTTTATTCCTGTCGTGATGTCTCTCAGAGCCGCGATAAATAGCGGCGCGGATGAGCACCTGCTACGCCAGCGTCGTTACCTCCCTCGCCAAAAATGAGGTAACAGAGCAGCGAATCCTTTGATTACTTGTTAGTATTCACTTGCTTGCTGACATGCCAAAGACGGCGCTGCATAAAAGCCGCAAAAAAGCAGAACAGCACATTGAGCGAGACGCTGACCCGAGAAAATTGAATTAAAATACTGTTTTAAATAGCTTTATGAGTTCATAAACAACCACAGCGCACACTTTTTTAACCTGAATGCACTGGCATTTATCAATACGTAAGGAAGAGAGTTATGGCGCAAAAACCTGTGGTAGTTATTCACTACTGTATGCAATGCAACTGGCTGATGCGGTCAGCGTGGATGGCACAGGAACTTCTGCATACCTTTGCTGAGGATCTGGCGGAGGTGACGCTGAAACCCGGCACCGGCGGTGTGTTTGAGATCATGCTGGATGAGCATCTGCTGTGGGAACGTAAGCGGGATGGCGGCTTTCCTGATGCGACCACGCTGAAACAGCGGGTGCGCGACATCTGTTTCCCGGATCGCACGCTGGGTCACATCGATAAAAACAAAACGGAGATCGGCTAAGCTATCCGGCTCAGCTGTGAGTAATTTTCTCTGCCGCGTCGTGCAGGGCCGCAATCAGCGTCTGCAACGCGGCATCAGAGATATCTTCCTGCGCCAGCCGCTGGTTCAGGGCGACTTTCAGTCCGTAAATCGCCTGCTCGACGGCGGGAATGCTGCGATTGTTGACCAGAATCGCCAGCGTGGAGAGACGCGTGATCAGGCGGGAGACCGTTTCGCGGTTATCTGCCAGCAGCGCCTTACCGGCCGCCGTCAGGCGATACGCTTTGCGCGCGGCCTGAGCATCCAGTACCTCAATCGCCTCCATCTCCTCCAGCAGCGTCAGGTTGGGATAGATGATCCCCGGGCTGGGGGTGTACTCCCCTTTTGACAGCTCCTCAACCGACTTAATCAGCTCATAACCGTGCGCCGCATGCTGCGACAGAAAATGCAGCATCAGCAGACGAATCTCACTCGCTTCCAGCATTTTTTCGCGGCGTTTACGCCGCCCGCCACAACCGCCTGTGCGGGCACTCGGGTCGTCAGCGGAAAAGGGCGTGGGGTGCTGTTTCATAGTCTGGCCTGCGAAAAAAGGAGCCTGATGGTAGTCTGCCGCCAGGCAAAACTCAATTGTCAGCGCCGGTTACTTCTGGTGCCAGTAGGCCACCGCCCGCACGAAGTCACTGTTGATGCCGCGCTGCATCGTGAAGTAGTCGCAGAGCGCCTTCACAAACTCACCTTCACCGGTCAGCCAGATAAAGTAATCCTCCGCCGGGAATGTCACCTGATCCAGCCGGGCAATCAGCTGGCTGAGCTGCGAGGTCTGCATCTGACCGCTGCCGAGCCAGTTCAGCGTCACGCCGGTGGTGTCCGGCAGGTAGTCACGGCCCATTGCCTCATCGGTAAAGGCGTAGAGATGCAGGGCCTGCGCCCGGGCGTCGCGCTGACGACGTGAAAAGGCGGGCAGCCCGGTTTCGTCGCAGACATAGAGCTGGAAGGCGTAATCGGTCGGCACCACCAGCGAACCGCGTGGCCCGCCGATCACTAACCGGTCGCCCGGCTTCGCCTGGGTTGCCCAGTCACTGGCGACACCCTGCTGATGAATATAGAAGTCGAGCGTCAGTGACGATTCGCCATCAAATTCCAGCGGCGTGTAGTCGCGGGCCGGTGGACGCTCGCCCTCGGGCCAGACAATCGCTCCATCGGTGATCTGCGGCAGCGCCAGTTCGGCCCCTTCTGCCGTCGGGAAGAAAACCTTGATATGGTCATCGAAGCCAGGTGAGGTAAAGCCCGCCAGATCGCTGCCACTGAAGCGGATGCGCCAGAAGTGCCCGGCAATCTGAGTTTTACTTTCGACCTGGATGTGACGGAAACGCAGTTCGTTTCGGACGCGCTGCGGCACGCGCGGATTCGTTGATGCTGGCAAAATGTCTCTCCTGGAACGGGACAGATACCCGTTATTCAAAGGGTTGGCGATGATTAGTTAATAACAATCATTCTCATCTGAAGCCAGAAGATAAGCGATGATATATCTTGAGCACAATGACGAAAAATGCGATCCGACGGTTTAAGATATATTTTATACCGACGCGATGAGTGCAGGCCCTGGATTAAACAGAGAGCGGGAAGGCGTTAAGAACAAAGGTCAGCCGCAGAGCAGGCCTCGCCGGACGCGCAGCAGAGACGGCCCGGAAACGAAGCGTCAGACGCGGCAGCGGCAAATCAGAGAAGAGCGGATGTGAACAGAGAGGGGTCAGGCTGTCCGGCTCCTGATGAGCCGGGCAACGTCTGCGCCGCCGGGGCTGGCCGCGCATTCACAGTTACAGGGTATCGCCGAATCCGGAGAAGCAGTGATTACTGCTGTTCTGTTCCGGCAGCTCACCATCACCCACAATTTCATGACCGGCGCTCTGAGAGTGCGGATGCAGTCCGGCTGGCGGTGAAAAGGGTTCAGCCTGTTGTGCCATTGCCATAACGGGCAATGCCAGAATCAGTGAGATTATTAAGCGTCGCATAGGTGTCTTCGTTTGTGTTCTGGCCGTGAACGGCCTGAAATGCAGATGATTATTCCAGCCCTGATACAGATGCACGATGATTAAGGTACAGCAGGGTTTCGGAGGAGAATTTTACGCCAGAACGGGGAGTTATTTTATAAAATCGTGCGGTTTATCACGGTTCACCGCACGAAAGATGCATCCGGCACGCCGCTGGCAGTGTGCCCTGCTCCACTGACTACGCCCGGGTGACCGGAATGGAAAAAACGCCGCTCAGCCAGTCGGGCTGACATTGCGTAAAATCGAGACTCAGCAGATCTTTGCCCTGACGGCGTGACACGCCCAGTCCGGGCAGATGCTGATAGTAGATATCTTCAATAAAACGCGTCAGCTGCTCCGGCCTGCCGCTCCAGCGGATACGCGCATAGAGGCCCCGCTCTTCGCGCCAGCTGACGGTATGCTCGCCCAGTAGCGCCGCATGCTGCGGCTCCAGCGCCTGAAACAGGCTGATATTCTGCTGGTCAGCCGAGCTGTGGCCAGGTCCGTACTGAAAGCCTATCCACCCCTGCTTCACATGACTGCCCGCCAGCGCCACCAGCTGCCGTGCCTGGTCGGCTACCCGGTGTTCGCGGTCGGCGATGTAATTACCGAACTGACACTCCCACTCCAGCGTCTCGCCGCAGAGAGGCAGTTCTTCCTCGCGCTCCACCAGCGTCGCGCGCTCATCCAGCGAACGCGCCAGTATACGGCCGTGAAAGTTTTTAACCGGCAGATGAGGAAAACGGCGAAACGCGCCGGGCGTCAGCGAGAAGTGCCCTTTGAATACGCGGGTGAAGTTTTGCTGGTTATCAAAGCCAAAGCGAACGGCGATATCAATGAGCGTCATGCGCGTCAGCCGGAGTGCCATGGCGGCCATTGTCAGACGCCGTTTGCGGGTATAGGCAGCCAGCGTCTGTCCGGTCATCTCCTTGAACATGCGCTGCATGTGCCATTTGGAGTAGCCCGATTTCAGGGTGATCTGATCGATATTGAGGTCGTCGGTAAGATTGGCTTCTATCCATTCGACTAAGTCGTGAATGTGCTGTTTTTTGATGGCCTGGCTGAGCATGATGGCGATTTACGACGCGAGTTAAGACTGAGAATTTCGTTACAAAAGAATAACAAAAATCGCGAATCGGTGTAAGGAAAGGGTAAGGCGAACACGCCCGTGCAGGGCGATTTCGCATTAATTGCTTAGGTTACTAACTAAAAAAGGCTGGCTCGCGCCAGCCTCCTGATGATTAAAAAAATCTGCGCCGCACTGAGCCTGCGCGTTAGCAGCACCCACCGCCGTTACCGGGACAATTAATGGCTGCGCATCCCCGCCGCCGTCATCATCATCCGGAACAGAGAGGCAACAACACCCAGCGCCAGTACGCTGGCGGCATAGATAAACACCAGCCACATGACGCGCTTCCACCAGGGTGCTTTTGCGCCATTGTCAGCTTTCGTTTCGTTGTGGTTTTTCATGCTGCTGAGACTTTTCATATCAATGATATCCTGCGTCTGCTTTGATTTTTCCACGGAACACGTAGTAGCTCCAGAAGGTGTAGCCCAGAATCATCGGGATGATCAGCAGGCTACCCACCAGCATAAAGGCCTGACTCTGTGGCGGTGCCGCGGCGGCCCAGATGGTCACTGACGGTGGAATAATATTTGGCCAGATGCTGATGCCCAGTCCGGAGAAGCCCAGGAAGATCAGCGCCAGCGTCAGCAGGAACGGAGAATAGTGCGCTTCACGTTTGATGGCGCGCACAATGCCCCACGAGCAGAGCAGCACCAGCACCGGAACCGGCAGGAACAGGAAGAGGTTTGGCTTACTGAACCAGCGATGCGCGATGTCGCCATGGGCAAACGGCGTCCACAGGCTGACAATCCCGATAACCACTAACAGGGCGATGACCAGCGGTGTCGCCAGCGCGGACATTTTGCGGTGCAGCTCATTTTCGGTCTTCATGATGAGCCAGGTGCAGCCCAGCAGCGCGTAGGCCACCACCAGACCGACGCCGCAGAACAGCGGGAACGGTGCCAGCCAGTCCATGGCGGAACCGGCGAAACGGCGTCCCTCAACCGGAATGCCATCCAGTAACGCGCCCACGGCCACACCCTGACTGAAGGTAGCGATGATCGAACCGGCAATAAATGACTTGTCCCAGAAGGCGCGATGACCTTCGACCGCCTTGAAGCGAAATTCAAAGGCGACGCCGCGGAATATCAGACCAATCAGCATGGCGGTCAGCGGGATGGTCAGCGCATCGGCAATCACCGCGTAGGCCAGCGGGAACGCGCCGTAGAGGCCTGCCCCGCCCAGCACCAGCCAGGTTTCATTACCATCCCAGACCGGCGCGACGGTATTCACCATCATGTCACGCTCACCGGCATCTTTATTGAACGGGAAGAGCAGACCGATACCCAGGTCAAAGCCATCCATCACGATATACATCAGGGTTGCGAAGACGATAATCACAAACCAGATAATAGAAAAATCGATCATCTTAGTGGTCTCCATCCTTAAAGGTGGCAGCCGAAAGCGGACGCGCCGGCGTTTTCTTCTGACCAGGTCCACCCTCTTCGGTGATATGACCTTCGCCAGTAACCGGTCCCTGCTTAATCAGACGCATCATGTAGTGGTAGCCCACCCCGAACACCGAGCTGTAGACCAGAATAAAGGCCAGCAGACTGATGCTCATGTGAATGTCACCATGCGCCGACACCGCATCGATGGTGCGCTGCACGCCATAAACCACCCACGGCTGACGACCAATTTCGGTGGTGAACCAGCCAGCCAGGATCGCAATCAGACCCGATGGCCCCATCAGCAGCGCAAACCACAGGAAAGGACGCGACTCATAGAGACGTCCTTTGAAACGCAGCCAGAGGCTGACCACGCCCAGCGTAATCATCAGCAGGCCCAGCGCCACCATTACGCGGAAGGACCAGAAAATGACGGTTGAGTTGGGACGGTCCTCTTTCGGGAACGACTTCAGCGCCGGAACCTGCTTGTCCAGGCTGTGCGTCAGGATCAGACTGCCGAGGTACGGCACCTCCAGCGCATACTTCGTCCGCTCCTGCTCCATATCGGGAATACCGAACAGGATCAGCGGTGTGGCTTCACCCGGCGGGTTTTCCCAGTGCCCTTCAATCGCTGCAATTTTGGCAGGCTGATGTTCCAGCGTGTTCAGGCCGTGCGCATCACCGATCATCGCCTGAATGGGCGCGACAATCAGTGCCATCCACAGCGCCATCGAGAACATACGGCGGATAGCCGGATTGTTGTTGCCCTTCAGCAGATGCCAGGCCGCCGACGATCCCACGAAAAACGCGCTCGCGAGGAATGCCGCCACCGACATATGAAACAGCCGGTAAGGGAAAGAGGGGTTAAAGACGATTTTGAACCAGTCCTGCGGAACCACGATGCCATTCTGAATGATGTAGCCCTGTGGCGTATGCATCCAGCTGTTAGAGGCGAGGATCCAGAAGGTTGAAATCAGTGTTCCGAGGGCAACCATACAGGTGGCAAAGAAGTGCAGACCCGGCCCCACGCGATTCCAGCCAAACAGCATCACGCCCAGGAAACCCGCTTCCAGGAAGAACGCCGTCAGCACCTCATAGGTCAGCAGCGGGCCGGTGATACTCCCGGCAAAAGCCGAGAAGCCACTCCAGTTAGTCCCGAACTGATACGCCATAACCAGCCCTGAGACCACCCCCATACCGAAGTTAACGGCAAAGATTTTGGACCAGAAATGGTAGAGATCGCGATAGGACTGATCGCGGGTTTTGAGCCACATACCTTCGAGTACGGCCAGGAAACTGGCGAGACCGATGGTGATGGCGGGAAAGATAATATGGAAGGACACAGTAAATGCGAACTGAATCCTGGCCAGATGAAAGGCATCTAATCCGAACATTGCTTACCTCTTTGCCACATAGAACACCATGTATTTACTTATAATTAACAACTTAAGCCTGATGCGCGGGTTTCTCTGCGCTTATTGAAATTCCCGCCGCAAATTTAAAACTATTTGCGACGCGGAAACAGAAACAGTGGGATGAATGAAAACTATAACAGTATTTGTTGATTCTGATCATTGTTTTTAGCAGGAATTACTTATTTAAAAATAAGGCTTAAAGGTTAATTTAAGCGCACTTATGTGTCGCTAATGTTACAGTAACACCCCCCTCAAAAAGAGAGACTGGCCTGAGTCAGGCCTGCATGAAAAAGGTCTTCAACAGCCTGTTTTCAGACACTATTTTGTTATAAACCCCACTCAGGGAAAGGTCAAAAATGAGAGAGGGAAAATTAAATCGCTTGGTTTTTTAACAGGTTAAAACCGCAAGCTTTTATCTCTGCCGCTTTGTTTGCTTTTTCGCATAACCCTGCTAATACCGCCATTAAAACCGCATAGAAAAACCGTGAGGAAAGCGATTTAAGCGCAGCTGTAAATGTTAATAAAATGAGTCAAAAAGCAGAGCTGAATTAAACGTCACACGCAGGCCGACGATTATTCCGGACCCGCGCGAGAAAAAACGGTTTAATAAGCGGCAACGGGCCGCTGGGGTTATTTGTGCCGCCGTTGCGCTCTGCCGTTTTGGCATCGAAGAGAATCTGTCACAGCGGATGCAGCCGGAGAACTGCGCGAGCGCCTGAAGAGTGAGTCGTCGCGTGGAGACGGAGACCGGAAAACAGAGGGGAACTACTCTGCGGCGGATTTTTCGCGCTGCGCCAGAATCCGGCTCACGTTCAGCTCCAGCCAGTCAGCCAGCCCGACAACCTGCTCACCGACTTCGCGACCCAGCGGAGTCAGGCAATATTCCACATGCGGCGGCACCACGTCATAGGCGATACGCTGCACGAAGCCATCCTCTTCCAGATAGCGCAGGTTCTGCGCCAGCATCCGCTCACTGACGCCCCCCACCGTCCGGCGCAGCGCGCTGAAGCGCAGCGTCTGACCCTGCAGCGCTAACAGGATCAGCACACTCCAGCGGCTGGTCACGCGCTTCAGCACGTCACGGGACGGGCAGTTAACGTTAAGCAGCTCACCCCGGCTAAATCTTTCACTCAGTTTTTCAGACATTTACTTCGCTCCGTTCAAACTAACAATTCTGTAAGTACTTACTAAAAATTAGTCTATCCCGTAGTCTGATTTTCACCAACCGTCACAGGAGAGATAACATGATTGCCGTAACAGGAGCTACCGGCCAGCTGGGCCGGTTCGTGATCGATGCCTTACTGAAAAAAGTCCCGGCGGGAGAGATCATCGCTGCGGTGCGTTCGCCCGCCAGAGCGGCGGATCTTGCGGCGCAGGGTGTCACTGTCCGTGAGGCTGACTACAGTAAGCCAGAGACCCTCAGGGCCGCGTTTTCGGGCGTGGATAAGCTGCTGCTGATCTCCGGCAGTGAAGTGGGCCAGCGTGAAGCGCAGCACAAAGCCGTTATTGAGGCGGCGCAGGCGGCGGGTGTGGGTTTTATCGCTTACACCAGTCTGTTACATGCCGACAGCTCACCGCTGGGATTAGCGGTTGAGCACCGCGCGACCGAGGCGCTGCTGCAGGCCTCTGGCATCCCCTTTGCGCTGCTGCGCAACGGCTGGTACAGCGAGAACTATGCAGCCAGCATTCCTCCGTCACTGGCGCACCACGCTTTTATCGGTGCGGCAGGCGAAGGCCGTATCGCCTCGGCAGCCCGTCAGGACTATGCGGAAGCGGCGGCAGAAGTCATGAGCCGTGACGATCAGGCCGGTAAGGTTTACGAACTGGCCGGTGATGAGAGCTACACCCTGGCGCAGTTCGCTGCGGAGATTGCCGCCCAGAGCGGCGAGAAGGTCGATTACGTCAATCTCTCACAGAGTGACTTCGCCGCAGCGCTGAAAAACGCCGGTCTGCCAGACGGCCTGGCGGAGATGCTGGCGGATTCCGACGCCGGCGCAGAGAAAGGCGGCCTGTTTGATGATTCCCGCCAGCTGAGTCAGCTAATCGGTCGCCCGACGACCACCTGGCAGGCGGTGATTGCCGCGACGCTGGCGAAACAGTAATGTTGATGGCAGGGAGCGGACAGCCTGGTTCGCTCCCTGCCCGTTTCCCTCCTTCTTCCGTTGGGTATGCCACTTTTTGCACCCTGCCAGGGCCTCTGGTTTCTTTACAAAATGTAAACAGACGCCTGTTTTCTTCAGCTTAAATTTTTTTCTTTAGTTACCTAAGAGATTCATCTGAAATGCGTTTTTTGTGAACAGCAGCATATTTGGTTGAATTGTCTGGAATTTATTCAAAAACCTCAATTAATAGACAATTTTTATTACGTTCATAGGCAATCTGCATTGTTGTTCCGCAGATTGAGAGGTCTATAATTTGTCCTTTGTGCAACCATGACCGCTCAGGAGGCCGCTATTAATACTTATCGCCAGCAACAAAATGCACTTGAAGAGGTTCGTGCCGGGGCGGAAGTTGAGTATCAATACGATCCCCATGAACTGAAACTGGATCGCATGCAGGATTCTGAACCGGAACCGGAGCTGATCGAAGGCCTGCCGGCGCCGGATGCGCTGACGCCTGCCGATCGTTATCTGGAACTGTTTGAACATGTCCAGATGTCGCGAATTTTCGAGGACAGCAAAACCTTCCCCGACTGTTCGCCAAAGTACGATCCGCTGGATGTGCTGATGCGATATCGTCGGCAGAAACGCAGCAGTGACTTCGACCTGTCGCGTTTTGTCGCCGATCACTTTTATCTGCCTGGCGTAAATGAAAGCTTCTATGTCTCCAACCCGGATAAAACGCTCAACGAGCATATTGATGACCTGTGGCCGGTTCTGACCAAAATGCCGCAGCAGCATATGCCGCACTCATCGCTGCTGCCACTGCCTAAACCCTATGTGGTTCCCGGCGGACGCTTTGGTGAAACCTACTACTGGGACTCCTACTTTACGATGCTCGGCCTGGCAGAATCGGGCCGCGACGATCTGCTGCGTCATATGGCGGACAACTTTGCGTGGCTGATCGATAACTACGGTCATGTGCCTAACGGCAACCGCACCTATTACCTGAGCCGCTCTCAGCCGCCGGTATTTGCCCTGATGGTCGAGCTGTTTGAAGAAGATGGCGTGCGCGGTGCCAAACGCTATCAGGAACAGCTGATGAAGGAATATCAGTTCTGGATGGACGGCGCCGGTTCACTGATGCCGAACCAGGCCTATCGTCATGTGGTGCGCATGCCAAACGGCTCACTGCTCAACCGCTACTGGGATGACCGCGATACGCCGCGTGATGAATCCTGGAGCGAAGATGTGGAAACCGCGCGTGAATCTAAACGTCCGGCCAGCGAGGTCTATCGCGACCTGCGCGCCGGGGCGGAATCGGGCTGGGATTACTCCTCGCGCTGGCTGCGTAACCCGAAACGGCTGTCGAGCATCCGGACGACGCAGTTCATCCCGATCGATCTCAACGCGTTTCTCTACAAGCTGGAACTGATGATCGCCACGCTTTCGCATGCCAAAGGCGAAGAGCTGACGGCGCTGGCGTGGCAGAAAAAAGCGGAAGCGCGTAAACGCGCCATCACCCGCTATCTGTGGGACAGCACCGCAGGCGTTTTCCGCGACTATGACTGGCGGCGTGAGCGCTTTGGGGCCTTTACGGTAGCGTCAGTCGTGCCGCTGTTTGTCGGGCTGGCTACACCGCATCAGGCACATCTGCAGGCGATCTCGCTGCGCCATCTGCTGCTGAGCAACGGCGGTCTGCTGACCTCTATGGTTGAAAGCGGCGAGCAGTGGGACCGTCCAAACGGCTGGGCGCCGATGCAGTGGATGGCCGTGGTTGGCCTGAATAACTATGGCGAAGAGACGCTGGCGAGTGAAGTGGCGGTTAACTGGCTCAACACGGTCAATAACTTTTATCAGCTGCACCATAAGCTGGTCGAGAAATATGACATCAGCGGCGATCGCGCCCGTCCGGGTGGCGGCGGTGAATATCCGCTACAGGATGGCTTTGGCTGGACCAACGGGGTAACCCGTAAGTTGATGACGATGTATGGTCATCTGATGGCAGACTGACACACAGAACAGCATTGACGCAAAAAAGCCGGGGCATCCCGGCTTTTTTATGCAGACTGTTTCTGCGCTATTTCTTCGCTTCCGTGCCTGGCTGTGACGCCCGCTGCAGGAACTGCTGCGTCACTTCAGGCAGATGCTGCAACAGCCACTCTGCCATTGCCACTTCCTGGTCACGGATTTCGCTGAGGATCCGTACACCCTGGGTATCCCCTACCTGTTCTGCCGCCGCAATCAGGCTGGTGTAGCTGGCGATCTCGGCATTCTCAAACACATAGCCGCTGATAGCGCCTTTCACCACTTCATCAGAGTTAAACATGCCGCCCACGGCCTGGCCGGTGGCCGCCATTTTGCCCATCGCATCTTTCATCACGGAATGATCGATACCGTGGCTGTCGAGCAGCTGTTCCAGCAATGTCAGCTGATGTTTTGTCTCATCCAGATGCTGGGCCAGGCGCTGTTCCAGCGCCGGATAATGTTCAAGACGGCCCGACATTTTGCTCAGCATGCTTTCCGCTTGTTTTTCCATGGCATGCGCATCGCGCAGCCAGTCATGATAATGCTCAATTGCAGTCATGTGTCACTCCTTAAGAGACGGTAATCGACTCAGCGACCGAGGTCAGCTTTTCATCCGTTTGTTTTTCTTCATTCAGTGTCGCTTCCAGCAGCTCGGCGGCTTTGGTGTAGCCCAGCTTTAACGCCAGCGCATGCAGGGTGCCGTAAGTCGCAATCTCATAGTGCTCAACTTTCTGCGCTGCCCCGATCAGCCCCTGATCGCGGACTTCTCCCTTCTCGACCGAGTCGATGATCTCCTGCGCTTCCTCAACCAGACCTTCAAGCGCATGGCATTTCATACGTTTAATTTTAACTTCAGGTGTTACCTCTACCAGTTCGTCGAGGCGTTCAATCTGCACCCGGGTCTCTTCCAGGTGTTGATTAAACGCAGCAACAAGCGTTTCGTCACTGGCAGCACGCGCCATTTTAGGCAATGCACGGGTTATCTGTTTCTCAGCGCTGTATACATCGGATAAGTCATGGATGAACAGATCGTTTAACGTTTTCACTGTCATAAGATAGCCTCATTGATTAAAAAGCTGCGTCGGTAATAACGCAACGCCAGTCATATCGTTGACACATGGAAAGTCTAGTGGAGATTCTTAATATCGCACGCTTCGGTAGTATGAATTTGAGACAAAAGTGGCATGTAAAATGCATTTTCCTTTTTGCAGAAGCATGTTAGCTGAAAAGCATTTTCCACGTTACGGCTTCGCTCGCGACATCGGAATTTGTACAAGGTTATAAATCACTGTATACATTTCCGGAATCCGGCGCATAAAAAATGCACCAAGCAAAACTTCATCTGTACAAACTTTTATTAAACCGTATAGCTTTAACGAAACGGAAATAAAAAAACCGGACAGGTAAACCCATCCGGTTTAATTAAGGATATCTGTTGCTGCCAGTCATTAAGCAGCGACATAATTCAGGGGGTAATTATCTTTAAGGAAAATTAAAGAGAATCTCTGTGGCCCGCTTAACCTGTTAACCTGCTGTGATGACAGCGCTTAAGGGTTTAGCTGCGGCGACTGACCTTACCTCCTTTGCGCCCTGCCTCAATAGCCCGCTCGGGGTCATTCTTAAAGTTCCCGCCGCTTTTCTGGCCGCCTTTGCGCCCGGCTTCAGCCGCACGCTCTTTGTCAGCCGCAAAGTTTCCGGCCCCACCACGATATTGAGTCATTCTGTGTTCCTCTTTGAATTAAAAATCAGAATTTGCACAGTTAATGCTTCATCAGGCCGATTCAGCAATCTAAATGTAGACAGAAAATCGGACCGATCAAGCGAGCCAAATAAAAATCCGTCATCGCTCTGGTTTATTGGTGGCTCTGCCCTCATCCGGATTGATAACGCATTTCAACTATCGCCTTTTCCTATTCAAAAAAGCGCAACGGCGTGTCAAAACTTTATAACCAAATTCGCCGCGCCCTATTAATCGATCTTTTTCGAAAAATGTCCAATTGAAAAAATCGTAAGCGAAGCGGCTGCAACATAACTTCTTCAATATCAGGTGGTGAAGATGATCAACAAACGATCAATTTCCCTAAGCGAAGCGCGAAATAAATCCAGGCCGCGTCTTTTCAGGATCAGAATTAAGCGAAGCGCACGGCATTATGAGCATCAGGTTTAAAATGGTGAATTTGATCAATAAATGATCAATTATCATGGTTTAACGAGAATTTTAATTAAAATCATAGGCCATTTCCGGCCCTGAAATTAATGACTAAGCGAAGCGGTATAATTTAAGCATGTGGAGAGTGAAGGTGAGGCTTTCGGAATAGTACTAAAAAGTGTTTTCTGCGGAGGCTGGCATCAACCCTGCCGCTCTGCGACACAGGCAGGAGTGTGATGAAGTGTGAAAAGAGAAGATCTGGTGGGGTGTGCCGTTACGCCTGATGGAGAGCGCGCACAGCCGGGTATATCAGGTCACAGTAATCGGGTAATGTCAGGATCAAAAGCCACACCGCGTTTGCCGTTTTTCTTGATGCGGTACATCGCTTCATCCGCGCGCGCCAGCGCGGTGTCGAAATCATCGCTGGCCTGCACCTGAGATACGCCCACAGAAGCCCCGATCATGGCGTGTCCGTTTGCCATCTCAAACGGCGTCAGAACGGCATCCAGGCAGGCATGGGCCAGCGCTCTGACCTGCGGATGAATGATGGCAAAGGGCAGCAACAGGACAAACTCATCCCCACCGAGCCGGCCGGTGATGACCGCTTCCGGAACGCTTTGCGTCAGCCGCTGACTCAGCTCAATGAGTACTTCGTCACCGCTGCGGTGACCCAGCGTGTCATTGACGTGCTTGAAGTTATCCAGGTCAATAAAGACGACACAGAGCGGCCCCTGCGCTTTGAGTTCGCAGAAGGCACTTTGCAGTGCATGACGATTGTTGAGTAATGTCAGGGGATCGTGCAGCGCCAGCAGCGCGAGCTGCTCTTCATATTGCTTCTCTTTGGTCATGTCGATATGCGTGCCGATTACTTTGACCGGCTGCCCCGCTTCATTCCACTCGCTGACCCGGCCACGATCCAGTACCCAGGCGATACTGCCATTTTTGGCGATCATGCGATGCAGGGCCTCGTAGTAGGGCGCTTTCCCGGTAATGTGGTCGTAAAACGCGCGTAAAACCTCGGCGGCATCATCGGGATGCAGGCTCTCTTTCCAGGATTCAAACGTGGCGTCAGTCTCTTTCGGCTGGAAGCCCAGCATGGCACCCCAGCGCCGGTTGAAGATCACCAGCTTGCCGCTGGGAATGTCCAGTTGCCACAGAAACAGCCCGGTGCCATCCAGCGCCGCATTGAGTTTTGTCCGGGCGTCATGCGCTATACGCTTCAGCCGCGCATTATGCTTTTTCAGGTTCTGTATCTGCAGACGCAGCGCTTCTTCTGACATGACCGTAAGACAGGATTGAGAAAGGGGTATTGTGCCTGTCAGAGTGATTCTGTAAAGAGAGGCGTATAAAACACGATTAGTCGCGGCCAATTGCAGGCTGAGCAGCATATCAGGCGGTGGCAGCCTGGCAACACAGCACAGAGGCGAGACGGTAAATTGATTTCGCCGTGAAATCTTTCTGGCGGGTGACCGGATGAGTGAGCGAACGCGGGCAAATCAGTGGAGGGTTATGAAGTGGGATATGGCGCGTGTATCGAACGTTCGATAACGGGTTCGCTCTGAAAAGCAAAAACCCCCGCCGAAGCGAGGGTTTCAAATTTTGGTGCCCGAACCCGGAATCGAACCAGGGACACGGGGATTTTCAATCCCCTGCTCTACCGACTGAGCTATTCGGGCAACGGGGCGCATTAAACCAAAGCGGCCCGGCAGCGTCAAACGCTTTTCGCTAAAATCAGATCGACTGCCCGCTTTTCCATCAACCCGCCCGCTGTGGCTCTCCTGAGACCAAAAACGTGACTGTCGTCAGAATAAATTGTAGTCAGCGGACCGGTAAAAACTCCATTGTGCCGCGCGGATGCCGATAAATAAGGCGAATCCCACACTAATAATAAGGATCGCTATGTTTTCCACCATTACATCAGGAATCGCTGCACGTCACAGCTGGCAGAAACGCGCACACTCAGCAGCCACGCTGAGCTCGCTTAACGGATCTATCGCCATGATCGAATTTTCGCCTGACGGCACCATTCTCAGCGCCAACTCGCTGTTTCTGGCGCGGATGGGCTACACGCTGGCAGAGATAGAAGGCCAGCACCACAGCCTGTTCTGCACCGCAGAGCAGTTACAGTCGAAAGATTATCAGGATTTCTGGCGGCGACTGAACCGGGGAGAGAGCTTCAGCGACAAGTTTCTGCGCGTAGCCAAAAACAGCCGCCCTGTGTGGCTCGAAGCCAACTATGTCCCGGTGCAGAACCGACATGGCCGGGTGATCAAAATCGTTAAGCTGGCCACCGACATTACCGGCCATATCAACGACGCCCAGGAGCAGCGCGCCATCACGACCGCCATTGAGCGCTCTATGGCAGTAATCGCCTTTAACCTCAAGGGCGAGGTGCTCAAAGCCAATGATAACTTTCTGAAAACTATGGGCTACCGCCGCGAGGAGATCGAAGGTATCCATCACAGCCACTTCTGCTCGCAGGCGCTGCGCGACAGCCGGGAATACAGCGAATTCTGGCAGCAGCTCAACCGGGGTGAATTTGTCTCCGGTCAGTTTCCCCGCGTCAACAAAGCCGGTGAGACTATCTGGCTGCGCGCAACCTACAACCCGGTGTTTGACGAACAGGGCCGGCTCTACAAAATCGTCAAATTCGCGACAGATGTCACCGCTCAGGTAGAAAAGAATCAGCAGGAGCATGACGCGGCGCAGCAGGCTTATCACACCGCGCTGCAGACGGATGAGAGTACACGGCTGGGTGCCGATGTGATTGCCAGCAGCGTTCAGACCATGAA
Source organism: Pantoea anthophila (assembly GCF_026104315.1). Lineage (NCBI taxonomy): Bacteria > Pseudomonadati > Pseudomonadota > Gammaproteobacteria > Enterobacterales > Erwiniaceae > Pantoea > Pantoea anthophila. The sequence goes on along the minus strand of NZ_CP110473.1, from coordinate 705,264 downwards.
TGCGCTGGCGGGGGAACTGCAGGGCATCTCCGGCGATATTACCGGCCTGAGCGAGTCATCAGATCGTATCGGCGCGATTGTCGAAGGGATCCGGCGCATTGCCGATCAGACCAACCTGCTGGCACTGAATGCCGCCATTGAGGCCGCAAGAGCGGGCAGCCATGGCCGCAGCTTTGCGGTCGTGGCAAACGAAGTGCGCACGCTGGCGGCGAACATCAACCGCGCGACTACCGACATCGAAAACCGGATACAGCAAAACCACGTGCTGGCGAGCCGCGCGCTGAAGGGGATCGAATCGAACCTGAAGCGCGCGGATCAGGGCGTGCAGCTGGCCCAGGAAGCGGGCGGCGTCATCGCCGAAATCCGCGAAGGCGCAACCGATGTGGTGCGTGCCATCGGCCAGGTCGCCAGAACGCTTAAGGCCTGAGTGGCTGCGGGGGCTGTTGCCCCCTTTTATTGCGCGGTCTGCGCGGTCTGGGTGGCGGACGCCGTCGCCTCTGACGCGGGCGGGATAAAGATATGGTCCAGAATGTCCCGCATCACCGGCGCAGCCGTCACCCCTTCCCCGCCGCCATTCTCCAGAATCAGGGCCACCGCGACCTTAGGGTCGTTAAAGGGGGCAAAGGCGGTGTAGAAGATATGGTCACGCAGCCGGACCGGGATCATCTTCGCGTTATAGGTCTGGTTCTGGCGCAGGCTGAAAACCTGCGAGGTGCCACTTTTCGCGGCGATGCCATAAGGCGCCGTGTGGAAATATTTATAGCCGGTGCCGTTAGGTGAGTTCGCCATGCCAAACATCGCACGGCGCACCAGCGCCCAGTAGGGAGAATGGGGATCGCCAATCTGCGTTTCGCGCAGCGGTGGATGGTAGTTCTCTACCAGGGTGCCGCGCTGGGTTTTCTCCAGCAGATGCGGCGCAATCACCCGGCCGTTGTTGATCAGCGCCACCATCGCTTTCACCATCTGAATCGGCGTCGCAATCCAGTAGCCCTGGCCAATGCCGACGGAGACCGTATCGCCCTGATACCACGGCTTTTTATGCACCTTCTGTTTCCACTCGCGGCTCGGCAGCAGGCCGTTATACTCCTCATTCAGATCGATACCGGTCGATTTGCCATAGCCGAACTGGCTGAGCATGGTGTGAATGCGATCGATGCCCATCATAAACGCCACCTGATAGAAAAAGGTGTCGGCAGACTCTTCAATGGCGCGGGTCACATCCAGCATACCGTGGCCCGTCTTTTTCCAGTCGCGATAGCGCCGGTCGGTGCCCGGCAGCGTCCAGGTCGGCGCGCCAAAGAACTGCGTCTGCGGCGTAATCACATGGGTCAGCAGAGCCGACATCGCCATGTAAGGTTTTACCGTCGAGGCGGGCGGATAGAGTCCCTGCGTGACGCGGTTAATCAGCGGCAGGTTTTTATCCTGCAGCAGCTTTTTGTAGGCCTGATAGCTGATGCCTTTGACAAACGGATTGGGGTCATAGCTGGGGCTGGAGACCATCGCCAGCACCGAACCGTCGTGCGGATCTTCAATCAGCAGCGCCGCACGCTGCCCCGCCAGGCGGCTTTCCACATACTGCTGCAGATGGAGATCCAGCGTCAGCGTCAGGTTCTTCCCTGCCACCGGCGGCACCTCTTTCAGCACCCGGACAATGCGGCCGTGGTTATCCACTTCCACTTCCTGATAGCCCGGCTTGCCGTGCAGCAGCGCTTCGTAATAGCCCTCAATGCCCTGCTTGCCGATGTTATGGTCCGCCGCATAGTTTTCGGCGATCCCCTCTTCATTCAGGCGCTTGTAGTCGCTGTCGTTGATTTTCGAAACATAACCGACCACATGTGCCAGATCGGCCCCGTAGGGATATTCCCGATCCTGATAGGTCTCAAGACTGGCACCGGTGAAGCGAAACTGATTCACCGCAAAGCGGGCGACCTCCTCTTCGGTCAGCTCCTCTTTCAGCACCACCGGCTTGTAGCGGCTGGTCTGCTTCAGCGCATGGCGGAAGGTGTCGATCTCATCGGGCGTCAGATCCACGAGCGGCGTCAGCTCGCGCAGCGTCGCTTCCATGTCGCTGATTTTATACGGCGTCAGCGTGATGGCGTACCAGCTGACGTTACGCACCAGCGGAATGCCGTTGCGGTCATAGATCAATCCGCGCGTCGGCGCGATGGGGATCATCTTGATGTCGTTCTGATTGGAGCGCGTCTGGTAATAGCCGTGATCGCGCACCTGCAGACGGAAAAGGTTCACGCCAAGAATAGTGAAACAGAGACAGACCAGAGCAAAGGCAACTGCAGCACGGCGGGCAAAGAGCTTCTCTTCAGCTTCGAAGTTACGAAAATTCATCAGGGGGCATTATCAGGCGATTAATTATTATCTGTTGTTGCGCACCATAATAAAGCGCGTTCGCGGCGGTGCCAGCACGAAGATGCACAAGCCTCGGCAAAAGTGTGTCATTTGATGTGAATGTTACGGGAGAGCGCGGGGGAGTGAGGCAGATCCTCCGGGTAAAGAGGATCTGAACAGATGGCGGACGACAGCGCCCGCCAGAGGGATTAATCACCCAGCAGGACAGATTCCAGTGCGATCTTAATCATGTCGTTGAACGTCGTCTGACGTTCAGCCGCTGTGGTCTGCTCATGCGTGCGGATGTGGTCTGATACCGTGCAGATGGTCAGGGCTTTGGCGCCAAACTCAGCGGCCACACCGTAGATGCCTGCCGCTTCCATCTCAACGCCGAGGATGCCATATTTTTCCATCACGTCGAACATCTGCGGATCCGGGGTGTAGAAAAGGTCGGCAGAGAAGATATTACCGACGCGTGCTTCAACACCCAGGTTTTTCGCCGCATCCACCGCGTTGCGCACCATGTCGAAGTCAGCAATCGCCGCGAAGTCGTGATCTTTGAAACGCATACGGTTCACTTTGGAATCGGTGCAGGCACCCATACCAATCACGATGTCACGCAGTTTGACGTCAGGACGCACGGCTCCACAGGAGCCAACACGGATGATCTTCTTCACGCCGAAGTCAGTGATCAGCTCTTTGGTGTAGATGGAGCAGGAAGGGATACCCATTCCGTGACCCATGACAGAGACTTTGCGGCCTTTGTAAGTGCCGGTGTAGCCCAGCATGCCACGCACATTGTTCACTTCAACCGGGTTTTCCAGGAAGGTTTCTGCGATGTGCTTTGCACGCAGCGGATCGCCGGGCATCAGAACAACATCGGCAAAATCGCCCATTTCAGCATTGATGTGAGGAGTAGCCATGGTTTAAATCCTTATTAAAGTGCTGATTTACAGCATGTTCTTGCCATAGTCCATGTCGGACAGGCCAAAGTAGTGTGCAATTGTCTGACCAATATCGGCGAACGTCTCGCGGTAGCCCAGTGAGCCTGGCTCCACCTTCGGTCCGTAGATCAGAATCGGAATGTGCTCACGCGTATGCTCGGTGCCTTGCCAGGTCGGGTCACAGCCGTGGTCCGCGGTGAGGATAAGAATGTCATCTTCGCCGACCAGTTCCATCAGCTCAGGCAGGCGACGGTCAAACAGCTCCAGGCCGCCAGCATAACCGGCGACATCGCGGCGATGCCCCCAGGTGGAGTCAAAATCCACGAAGTTGGTGAAAACAATCGCCTGATCCGGCGCCGTTTTCATCTCCTGGATCGTCGCGTCAAACAGCGCATCCAGACCAGTCGCTTTGACCTTTTTGGTAATGCCCTGCTCCGCATAGATATCGGCGATTTTGCCCACTGAAATCACATGCCCGCCTTTCTCATCCACCAGCTTTTTCAGCATGGTGGCTGAAGGTGGCTCAACCGCCAGGTCGTGACGGTTACCGGTGCGCTCAAACTGCCCCGCTTTGTCACCCACAAACGGACGGGCAATCACGCGGCCGATGTTATAGCCCCCTTCCGTCAGCTCTTCACGGGCGATTTCGCACAGCGCATAGAGGCGGTCGAGGCCAAAGGTCTCTTCATGACAGGCGATCTGGAACACCGAGTCTGCCGAGGTATAGAAAATCGGCTTGCCGGTTTTCATATGCTCTTCGCCCAGCTGATCGAGGATCACGGTGCCTGATGAGTGGCAGTTTCCGAGGTAGCCCGGCAGGTCAGCGCGCTCCACCAGCTTGTCCAGCAAATCCTGCGGGAAGCTGTTCTCTTTGTCGCTGAAGTAGCCCCAGTCAAACAGTACCGGCACACCGGCGATTTCCCAGTGGCCTGACGGCGTATCTTTGCCCGAAGACAGCTCACTGGCGTAGGCGTAGGCGCCGGTGATCGTCGCCTCAGGGTCCAGACCGGCCGGGAAGCGACCGGTCGACAGCTCCGCGGCTTTACCCAGACCCAGCGCGGTAAGATTAGGCAGATGCAGAGGGCCTTTACGTCCCTTGTCTGCTTCACCTTTAAAACAGGCTTCAGCGATGTGACCCAGGGTATCTGAACCTGCGTCACCGAACTTATCGGCATCTTTACTGGAGCCAATTCCAAAGGAATCGAGAACCATAATAAAAGCACGTTTCATGCAAGTCTCCTGCGCATTGGCGCGTGACAAGTCAAAAAAAAGCGATCAGATCAGTATACCTGAATGCATCGCGGCTGGCACGGGTTACGGGCCAGTTAGCGGATATCGCTCACACGGCGATAGACAACCGGCGTCTCAGCCGGGGCGCTGTCACCCAGCACCAGCGCGGCTTTCACCGCGGCGGCGGCCTGCAGCCACTGCTCTTCGCTGCTGGCGTGAATCATCGCCAGAGGACGCTGTGCGTCGGCCCGTTCGCCCAGGGTGATCATGTCGCTCAGGCCGACGCTGTAATCAATGCTGTCGCTGGCACGCTGACGTCCGCCGCCCAGCGCGACCACAGCCAGCCCCAGCGCACGGGTATCCATACGGCTGACGATGCCTGGCTGGTCGGCATATACCGGTCTGCTCAGCATCGCCTGTGGCAGATAGGTGTCGTAGCGTTCGACAAAATCGGCCGGCCCCTGCTGAGCCGCAACCATACGCCCGAAGCAGTCGGCCGCGCTGCCGTTGTCCAGCACCGCCATCAGCTTCTGACGCGCTTCGGCGTCGCTGGCAGCCAGTTTACCGGAGATCAGCATTTCACTGCAGAGCGCCAGCGTCACCTCCAGCAGGCGCGGATTGCGCTGCTCTCCGGTAAGGAAACGCACCGCTTCACGCACTTCCAGCGCATTACCTGCGGAGGAGGCAAGCACCTGATTCATGTCGGTCAGCAGGGCTGTGGTCTGACAGCCTGCGCCATTGGCGACGCCCACGATCGACTGCGCCAGCTGCTCAGAGGCGTCATAGGTTGGCATAAACGCGCCAGAGCCGACTTTCACATCCATCACCAGTGCATCCAGTCCCTCGGCCAGCTTCTTCGCCAGAATCGAGGCGGTAATCAGTGGAATGGAATCAACGGTGGCGGTGATGTCACGCGTGGCGTAGAAACGCTTGTCCGCCGGGGCCAGCGAGCTGGTCTGGCCGATAATCGCCACACCCACCTGCTTAATGATCTCGCGAAAACGGTCATCGCTGGGGAAGATGTCGAAGCCCGGAATCGCCTCCAGCTTATCCAGCGTGCCCCCGGTGTGGCCCAATCCGCGCCCGGAGATCATCGGCACATAGCCGCCGCACGCCGCCACCATCGGTCCTAACATCAGTGACGTCACATCGCCAACGCCGCCGGTAGAGTGCTTGTCCACCACCGGGCCGTTGAGATGGAGTGATTGCCAGTTGAGCACCGTACCGGAGTCGCGCATCGCCATCGTCAGCGCCACCCGCTCAGGCAGGGTCATATCATGAAAATAGATGGTCATCGCCAGCGCAGCAATCTGGCCTTCCGAAACGCTGTTATCGCGCACGCCGTTGATGAAGAAGCGAATCTCCTCTTCAGTCAGCGCATGGCCGTCACGTTTTTTACGAATAATTTCTTGTGGCAGGAACACGAAAGCCCCCTGGTTCAGAAAAGATGCGGTGGGGAAAAGGCGGTCCGCGACCGCCAGAAGGATCAGTAACCAGCTTTGCTGGTGTCGCTGTCGTGACCCAGGGTATTCAGCAGGCTCGCCAGCAGGCTGGAGGCACCAAAGCGGAAATGGCGCGCATCGGCCCAGTCGGCGCCCAGCGTCTCTTCCGCCATTTGCAGATAGAGTGCGGCATCTTCCGCGGTGCGCACGCCGCCCGCAGGTTTGAAGCCAACCTGCTCACTGACGCCTTTATCCCGGATCACATTCATCATGATCTGCGCCACTTCGGGCGTCGCGTTGACCGGCACTTTGCCGGTAGAGGTTTTGATAAAGTCGGCACCGGCGTCGATGGCGATTTCTGACGCCTGACGAATCAGCGCTTCCTGCTTCAGCTCACCGGTTTCGATGATCACTTTCAGCAGCACATTCGCTTCCGCACAGGCCGTTTTACAGGCTTTGACCAGATCGAAGCCGACCTGACTGTTCCCGGCGATCAGCGCGCGATAGGGGAACACCACATCCACTTCATCGGCACCGTAGGCGATTGCGGCACGGGTCTCGGCCAGCGCAATGTCGATGTCATCATTGCCGTGCGGGAAGTTCGTCACCGTGGCGATACGAATCTCCGGCGTGCCCTGCTCGCGCAGCGTTTTACGCGCAATCGGAATAAAACGCGGATAGATGCAGATTGCGGCGGTGTTGCCTGCCGGGGATTTGGCCTGATGGCACAGGGCGATCACTTTTGCATCGGTGTCGTCCTCATTCAGGGTAGTCAAATCCATCAGTTTCAGGGCGCGCAGGGCGAGGTGTTTGATATCGGTCATGAGGCTCTCCAAAGAATCGGGGTGCAACCCACCGGCTCGCCGGCGGAATGTTATAATAATAACACTCTGAAGCGGCCTGATATGTGCCAGCAGTCACATAGAAATAAGAAATTGGTGCAAAATTACCACGCAGGCTGTGACAAAAATCGCAGATAACGCGGATTAATGGCCATTATACGTCACGCGATGCGATGTTACTATTATCACATTTAAGGGCGCAGCGCCGGAAAGGCGGGATCGAGCCGGAACAGCTGCTGGCTGTTGTGCCACAAGGCATCGGCAATTTCTTCAGGTGACTCGTCACGCAGGCTGCAGAGCACCTCCCACACCCGACGCGCCCGTTCAGGACGATTGGGCTGGCCCTGAAAGCCCTGCAGCGGCATATCAGGGGCATCGGTTTCCAGCAGCAGCGAAGAGAGTGGCAGCTGCGCCACGGTCTGACGGGTTTTGCTGGCGCGCTCATAGGTAATGGTGCCGCCAACGCCAATCGCATAGCCCAGCCGGATAAAAGCCTGCGCCTGCTGCAGGCTGCCAGCAAAGCCATGCACCACGCCACGGCGCGGCAGATCGTGACGACGCAGGATCTGCGCGAGTTTGTCATGCGTGCGCCGTGAATGCAGGATCACCGGCAACTGATAGGTTTTCGCCAGCTTAAGCTGCGCCTCAAGAAAGCGCTGCTGCTTATCAAACTGCGGATCGTCGCGATAGAGATCCAGCCCGATCTCGCCGATCGCCACCAGCTTACGCGGTCGCTGTTGCAGCAGCGTTTCAAGCTGGTCGAGATGGGAGGCCTGATGCGCTTCAATCACGATCGGATGCAGCCCCAGCGCGGCATATAAGGCCGGATGCGCCGCGGCCAGCGCAGAGACCCGCTCAAAGCGGGTGGCATCAATCGCCGGAACGATGATCTTCTCCACGCCCGCCTCAGCGGCGCGCGCCAGGCTGGCGGAAATGTCCCCCTCAAACGGCGGAAAGTCGAAGTGGCAGTGCGTGTCGATAAACTTCATGCCAGCGATCCTTTGTCGTAATGCTCATCGTTATCCGCCAGCGGCGGCGTGATAATCTGGCGGGTATCGGGCGCGTTCGCCACCGGGGCAGCGGGCGTGACGATGCGCGGCGAGGTCAGCGGTTCCGCATCGCTCAGCCACTGCCCCAGCGTCGCGAGGAAATAGCGGCCGCAGCGCCGTCCCAGATGATAATCCTGATTCAGTGAGCTGATGCGGCTGCCAAGCGCACTGCTGGCCAGCGCATGCGGCGGAAAGATTTCGATGATACGCAAATCATCGGGGGGATTCTCAATGAACTGCTGAATTTCCCGATAGCTCTGTTCATGCCGGTTGACCACATTCACCATTGGCTGCAACGCGCCGGTACTGAGCCAGCGCTCCATCCGCCTGAACCATTTCGGGGTGTAGAACATCTGCGACGGCACGGTGCGGATCACCACGATGGTGTCAGCCCCGCGACGGGCCGCCTCCCGCACCGGAATGGCATCGCTGATGCCGCCGTCGAGATAGCTGATCCCCTCCAGATTGACCCCCAGCCGGTAAAAGCCGGGGATGGCGCTGGAGGCTTTGATCAGATCCAGCCAGTTGTCGGCAGTGGGCGTGAAGTAGCCAGGGGTGTAATCGTCACTGCGGCAGGCGCACATATAAAATTCGCGGCCGCTGGAGAACATCTGCTCTGCACTGCTCATCGCCAGCGGAAATTCACTGCGGGTAATCTCAATCAGCCAGTCGAGATCGATCAGATTTCCCCCGCGCACAAAGCGCAGCGGATCGAAAAAGAGTTTGCTGGTGGTATATCGGGTAATGACGCGCCGGGCATAGCCGGGCTGACCACAGACATAGGCAGAGAGATTTTGTGCACCGGCAGAGGTGCCAAGCATCAGCTGAAACGGGTTAAATCGGGCGCGCTGAAATTCATCCAGGACACCGGCGGTGAAAATACCGCGCTGACCGCCGCCTTCACACACCAGGGCAATCTTCTGCGATTTAAAGGGGATCAGTGCCAGAGGTTCAATGGCACCAAGCGTGACAGGAATGCGTATACCCACTGTACGAACCTCAGAAGGGCTCCGGGCAGGCTGGGGGAGCAATCCGCTTGCAGCGGCAGCATTCCGGAGAACCAGTCCTCTATTCCTTTAACCGGTAAACCTGTCAGGCAGGCTTACCACCGTCGCGATATGAAGGTGTCCCTCTCTTCACGTCTGTCGCTGACGATGACTGGTCTCCGCTCTATGCTTTGCGTTGCATTACACTGCAGGACTCATCGGCTAAAGCTTTTTACGGCCGGTAAACAGGCTGATGAGGAACAGGATAATACCAACAACGAAGACAACTTTAGCTGCCCATGCTGCTGTACCCGCTAAACCGCCAAAACCTAACGCTGCAGCAATCAGTGCGATCACCAGAAAAATAATGCCCCAACGAAACATAAGCCTCTCCTTACCCTATTTAAATTCGAACTGCTTATTTCATCCCCGGATGGGTCTCTTTTATTCGTGCGGCCACAACCGAGACCGCACTGCAGCCATTAAGATTTAACCGTCAGGTCATTCTTAACGCTTTTCACGCCTTCAATGGCTTTAGCGATGCTTTCAGCACGGTCTGACTGTGCCTTACTCGCCACGTGCCCTGAAAGCTGAACAACGCCGTCGGTGGTTTCAACTTTAACGTTGCGCGACGGAACAATGTCATCCGCTAATAGCTTAGCTTTAATTTCGCTGGTCGTTGCGGCATCGCCCGCATAACCTTTCACAGAAGTGGTTTTGCTGTCTCTGACGTGTAGTTTGTCGCTGACGGATTTAACACCTTCGATTTTCTGCACCACAGCCACAGCCTTTTCAGCCTGATCCTGTGAGGTGACGAAACCGCTTAAGGTCACGACGCCCTGATGCGTTTTTACCGAGATATCCGTGCTTTTAATGGCGTCGTCATCCACCAGTGCCGCTTTGGCTTTGGCGGTGATGCCGCTGTCATCCATATAACCATCGACTTTTTTCATAGAACTATCGATTTTCGAACCCGCGCTGTCGGCAGTCTGAGACGCTTTCTGAGAAAGTGATTCGTCAGCCAGGGCGCTGCCGCTGATCAGTGCTGAGCCAATCATGGCGGCCATCAGGGTTTTAGCAATCTTAGTCTTGTTCATCGATATCTTCCTTCTATCAGTTAACTCACCCAAAACTGTGGGCGAAACAGCAGCACAGGTGCCGCTGCGTTACAGGACGTAAGGACAAGAGAAGTCTCTTTCGCCGTCCGATAGAATAATCATAGTCGGCATTTTGTGATTTGCCTGGCTAACTGGTTGATCGCACGTTAAAACAGCAGAAAAACAGGGTTTTTAGGAGGAGTCTGTAGCGGGGAAAACAGGGCCATTCCCTGCTGGAATGGCCCGGAAACAGCGCGATCAGTGCTCGCGCGTTTTGCGGAAACGAACGTCCGGATAACGTTCCTGGGTAATATTGAGGTTGACCATGGTAGGCGCGATATAGGTCAGATTATCGCCGCCATCGAGCGCCAGGTTAACTTCGTTTTTACGCTGGAAGTCATCAAACTTTTTCACGTCGTCGCACTCAACCCAGCGCGCCGTAGAGACGTTGATCGCTTCGTAGATCGCTTCGACGTTATATTCGCTCTTCAGGCGTGCGACGACCACGTCGAACTGCAGCACCCCGACCGCACCCACGATCAGATCGTTGTTGTGCACCGGGCGGAACACCTGCACGGCGCCCTCTTCCGACAGCTGAACCAGCCCTTTCAGCAGCTGTTTCTGCTTCAGCGGATCGCGCAGGCGGATACGGCGGAACAGTTCTGGCGCGAAGTTCGGAATCCCGGTGAACTTCATATTTTCACCCTGAGTAAAGGTGTCGCCGATCTGAATGGTGCCGTGGTTATGCAGGCCGATGATGTCGCCAGGATAGGCTTCTTCCACATGGGAACGGTCGCCCGCCATGAAGGTCAGCGCATCGGAGATCATCACATCTTTGCCGGTGCGCACCTGACGCAGCTTCATCCCCTTTTCATACTTCCCGGAAACCACACGCATAAAGGCGACGCGGTCACGGTGTTTCGGGTCCATGTTTGCCTGGATCTTAAAGACAAAGCCGGTGAACTTCTCTTCCTGCGCTTCTACAGTGCGGGTGTCGGTCTGACGTGGCATCGGACGCGGCGCCCATGAGACCAGGCCATCCAGCATATGGTCCACGCCAAAGTTACCCAGCGCGGTGCCGAAGAAGACCGGCGAGAGTTCGCCGCTCAGGAACGCTTCCTGCTCAAACTCGTGCGAGGCACCCTGCACCAGCTCCAGCTCTTCACGCAGCTGCGTCGCCAGATCTTCACCGACGGCGCTGTCGAGTTCCGGGTTATTCAGCCCCTTCACGATGCGCACGTCCTGAATGGTGTGCCCTTTACCGGACTGGTAGAGGTAGGTCTCATCTTTGTAGAGGTGATAAACCCCTTTGAACAGCTTGCCGCAGCCAATCGGCCAGGTGATCGGTGCGCAGGCGATTTTCAGCTCGCTTTCCACCTCATCCAGCAGCTCCATCGGATCGCGGATGTCACGGTCAAGTTTGTTCATAAAGGTCAGGATCGGCGTATCGCGCAGACGGGTGACTTCCATCAGCTTACGGGTACGATCCTCGACGCCTTTCGCGGCATCGATCACCATCAGACAGCAGTCCACGGCGGTCAGGGTGCGGTAGGTGTCTTCCGAGAAATCTTCGTGACCTGGGGTATCCAGCAGGTTCACCAGGCTGTCACGGTAAGGGAACTGCATCACCGAGGTGGTAATGGAGATACCACGCTGTTTCTCCATCTCCATCCAGTCCGACTTGGCGTGCTGGTTAGAGCCACGGCCTTTTACCGTACCGGCGGTCTGGATAGCCTGTCCGAACAGCAGCACTTTTTCGGTAATCGTGGTTTTACCGGCATCCGGATGCGAAATAATCGCGAAGGTGCGGCGGCGTGCCACCTCTTCTAAAAAGGGATTAGACATGAATTCTTCTCAATGGAGCAGCGCGGGTCACAGGCGCTGCTGATAAATCACGGTGGCCGGCAGAACCTTACCGGCGGGTAAACGGTGCCAGAACGAACTTTTATCGTTGGCGGGTCAGCGCGAAGTTACATTGGCGTGAATTCCGGTTACCTGGTCAGCTTTAAGGCGGCATAGCATACAATATTTTGCGCGCGCGGCCTACAGGGGAAGGGGCGGGATTTAGCGGAGATAGCGCGGTGAAGAGTAGCTCAGGGCGGGGCTGTCCCGCGCCCGCCCTGTTTTCGTTATCCCAGCACCTTTCTGACGCAGGCTTTGAAGATCTGCACGCCGATCTCCAGCGAGCTGAGGTCAAATCGCATATCGGGATGGTGCAGCCCTGGCGTCAGGTTAGTACCCAGCCCCCAGAACCCCGCTTTCACCCCCGGACGCTTCACCGGATAGTAGAAAAAGTCCTCGCTGCCTGGCGTCGTGCGGGCCGGCAGTGCACCCGCTTCGCCCAGTACCTCAACGATAGCGGCGCGGATCACCGCCGTGGCTTCATCATCGATCTCGGCCGCAGGCATCTCTTTCAGCACCCGGACCTCGGCGCTGGCCCCCAGCGCCGCCACGCTGTGGGTAATGGCGCGCGTGACCTGCTCTTTCAGCTGGGTCATCGGTCCATTCTCCTGAGAGCGCAGATCCCACACCACACGGGCTTCATCCGGCACCGAGTTTGTTACCCCGGCATCACACAGGAAACGGGTCGCTTTAACGCTCCAGGTCAGGCCGGGAGAGAGATGCAGGGCGTTGACCGCCTGCACCGCCTGAACGGCGGCATCGAGCGCATTCACGCCCAGATGCGGACGCGCCGCGTGGGCAGGCTGGCCTTTAATCGTCGCTTCCAGCGTGCTGCAGGCGGAGTAAAGCACCGCAGGCACCGCCTGCCCCACGACACACTCCTCCAGCGGACGCAGATGGAAGCCCAGAATCATCTCTACATCATCCAGCGCGCCCCCCTCGATCATCGACAGCGCACCGGCGCCCAGCTCCTCGGCGGGCTGAAACAGGATCTTCAGCCGGCCACGTTTCACTGTGCCCTCCTGCAGCAGCGCCGCGGCCGCCGTCAGCACCACCGACGAGTGACCATCGTGACCGCAGGTGTGCCGCGCGCAGGGGACACCGTCGATCACGTGTCCCAGTGCATCCATATCCGCCCGCAGCGCCAGCACCGGCCCCGGGACACCGCTGTCAATCTCCGCCACGATACCGGTGGTGTTGTTAATGTTGCGCGTCACCTTCAGGCCCGCTTTCTCCAGCTGATCAGCGATATAAGCCGAGGTTTTGAACTCCTGAAAACCGAGCTCCGGGATTTCATGCAGCGTGTGATAATGCTCCAGTACCTTAGTCAAAACGTTACTCCTGAATAAACAGACGCATAACAGACATGGCGATCAGCGCGTTGATGATGCTGACCAGCATCAGCAGCGGCCAGTATTTTTTGGGTACATCGGCCACACCCAGCAGCCGTCCCATATATTGCAGTTGCGATCCCATCAGAAAAATCGCCGGCGCCAGGATGGTGATATCTGCCCCGGTCAGCAGCCCTTTGGTCAGCAGGCTGACCGCCACGCCGGTTCCTGCCGACGACGAGAGCCAGGCCGTCAGCAGCACCGTGATCGCTTCACCCGGCAAGCCGAACAGCCCCATGACCGGCGCAAAAACATGGCCAAGGAACTGCATGATGCCCAGCAGATTCAGCACCTCCGCCAGCACATAGGCCATCACCACATTCGGCATCAGGTTGTGGATGGCGATATGAAAACCTTTCCGTGCGCCGGTCACAAATACGTCAAACGGATTGCTGCTGGCAGTAACGCTTTTATTTTCCATCGATAAAATCCTTCTTATAAACACTGTTTAGCACAGCGCGCGTGATGGCCGCACCGACAAATTTCAGCGCGAACATGACTAACAGCGGAATGATGATCGGCAGCGTCATTGAGGCAAAGAGTGCGGAACCGATGGCGAAGTAGTTATTGATTAACCCGGCCCCGGAATATTGCCAGGCGCTCATGACCACCACCTCTTTCTTACCGATCTGCTTCTGATCGGCCATCTCTTTCGTTAACGCTGCACCCGCGTCGGTGCTTTGCAGGTCGGTGATGAGTGCCAGCCCGCAATGCCCCGGCAGCCCCATCAGAGGTCTGAGTAAGGGCGTCAGCAGCCGGTGCGCCGCCCGAATCGCGCCGTAGTGGGTAAAGATCTCCAGCACGCCCAGCGCCAGCATGACGGTAGGCGTCAGCGACAGGGCGAACAGGAAGCCGGCTTTGGCACTCAGCCCGCCTGCGCCGAGAAAGGTGTTACTGGCGGGATCTTTCATGGTGCCAAAACTGCCGCCCAGCGTGGTGAAATCAAACGCGCCAAGCCATTTCAGACCGTCGACGTTATAAAAGAGCCCGGAAAAAAACAGAATGGCAAAAATTAACGCGACATAACTGCCTCGGGTCGCCGTCATTTTCATCGGTGTAACGCGGGTTTCATCTGACATGATTTTCTCCTGATCACCAGACCAGCCCCTGTTCCCTGTCGGGGCAAGTTTCAATATATGGAACTAAGTTCTAAGCAGGATTTATGCCAGTGCTGCCGCAGTCAGCCTTTATTCCTGCCCTGTTTCGCCTCTCCGGCTCTCTCATCCCCGCGATATGCGCGACTGCACGGAAATTTATTTTGTGTCCGCTGCGGATGCGTGCCTGCTGGCCGTATCCGGTAGCCGCGCTCGTATGCCGCCATCAGGGCGATTGCACCAGCAGGATGCTGTACAGGTGCACTAGCGTGGTGCCGCCCCCTCTGTTTTCAGGCCGATAACCTGTAATACAAAATGAGAATTGGTCGCATTCAAATTGCTGAATAATTCTATTTAAATCAAACAGATAAATTGCCCTGTTTTGCGAAAAAGACTTCACATTACTAACATATCTGATGCATAATTCGCCGCATCTGCCTGTTTAATTAACATCTTCGTAAAAAGGACTCGGCCATGCTGACTGCTGAAATGACTGGACGTTTAAACGACCAGCTGAACCTGGAATTTTTCTCTGCCAATCTTTATCTGCAAATGAGCGCCTGGTGCTGTGACAAAGGCTTTGAGGGTGCCGCGTCCTTCCTTAAAATGCACTCACGTGAAGAGATGCAGCACATGCAGCGTCTGTTTGATTACCTGAGCGACACCGGCGCAATGCCGGTACTGGGAACCATCGCGGCACCGCCGGTTTCCTTCAATTCATTGAATGAGATCCTGGAGCAGGCGCTGGAGCACGAGCAGCTTATCACCCGTAAAATCAATGAGCTGGCACATGCCGCCATGACCTCACAGGATTACTCCACCTTCAACTTCCTGCAGTGGTATGTTGCCGAGCAGCACGAAGAAGAGAAGCTGTTCAAAACCGTGCTGGATAAACTGGCGCTGGTCAGCAACAGCGGCAACGGTCTCTTCCTGGTCGACAAAGATCTGGGCCGCATGAGCACCGAGAACCACGCGGAGTAATCTCTGTCGGGACCACTGAGTCAGAAGACCGGGTCGCTGTGAGATCGTGCTTTCACAGGGAACAGGGTCAGATCGGAAAGACGCAAAAGCCGCCATCCCTGGCACGCTCGTTCCGCGCCATCCCTGGCGCGGGACGCTTTCCTCCTCTGACCCTGTTCCCTGCCAGCTGAACTTAAGCGTTGCTGTCCGGAACCTGATTGATTCGGCTTTGCCACCTCAACACAGCTACTGCAGCCGGTAACTCGCCGCTTTCTCGCCATTCACCCATAGCTCGCGATCTTCACCCGCAGGCAGTAACAGCGCGATCTCCCGCCAGGCAGGCTGATAATCACCGCGTTTTTCCACCGTCAGATCGATGCGCGTGGCGCTGCTGCACAACGTCCAGCTGAGCCACAGGGCGTTCCCCTGCTGCCAGCCGTGACTCTCACCATCATCGTCAAAGGTTTGCCCCTGCGTTGTTACCCCTTCAGGTGCAGGCCATATTTGCCACTGCCGCACCGTATCGCGCCGCGCATTGGTCGTGCTTTCACACTCACCCAGCGGAATAACCGCACCGGCCCGCACCAGCAAAGGCAGCCGATCGAGCGGCGCATCCAGTGTGATCGTCTCGCCGCCCGCAAACGCCCTGCCGCTGTGCCAGTCATACCAGCCACCGGCATGATGGGGCAGATAGACCTGACGGCTGCGCGCGCCCTGCTCCACCACGCTGGCGACCAGCAGATCACGACCCAGCATAAAATCATCACACTCCTCATAGGTTCGCGGGTCCTGCTCGTGGTCGAGGAAGGTCGGACGCAGCATCGGCTCATCTTCTGAACTGGCCAGCCAGGCCAGCGTGTAGAGATAAGGCATCAGACGATAGCGCAGCCGGATCGCCTCGCGGATCATCGGCGTCACCTCCGGGTACATCCAGGGTTCGTTCACCGTGTGGTCGTCATTCCATGAGTGAATGGTAAAGCGCGGATGCATCACGCCATTCTGAACCCAGCGCACAAACAGCTCGGCATCGGGTTTATCGCCCGAGAATCCGCCGACATCGTGTCCGACGTTAAACAGCCCTGACAGGCTCATGCCCAGCCCCATGCGGATGTTGTAGCGCAGGGTTTGCCAGCTGGTGCGGTTATCCCCGCTCCAGGTCTGTACGTAACGCTGCATCCCGGCGCAGCCGGAACGCGAGATGAGATAGGGACGCTTGTTCGGGGCGAACTGCTGCTGCGCTTCCATGGAGGCGCGCATCATCAGCAGCGGCATTACCGGCCGGATATGCTTGATGGCGATCGGCTGACCAAAGCCGTGACAGCGTGCCTCGCCATCCCACACCTCATATTCGTTGTTGTCGTTCCAGGTGGCGTCGATGCCCTTTTCCAGCAGCTGCCGGGTGACGTTCTCCTGCCACCAGCGCACCGCCTCCGGATGGGTAAAATCGAGGTGCGAGCCCTCATCATCCCAGAACACCGAACGCTCAGGGCGATCCTGCTCAGAGTCACGAATAAACAGCCCCCGGGCCGCCACCTCCTGATAGCGCGGATGATCCTGCAACAGACAGGGCTTGATGTTAGCCGCCAGCTTCATCCCGGCATCGTGAAACGCCGCGCTCAGGCCGTCGGGATTCGGGACTTTGTCATAGTTCCAGTGGAACACGTAGCGCTTGTTATTGATCGAGGTATAGCCGGAAGAGAGCTGGAACGAGTCGCAGGGGATCTCATGCTCGTGACACAGGCGGATAAAGGATTGCAGCTGCTGCTGCGCATCCGGCGCGTCGGTGTAGTGCATGGTCGAGCCGCTGTAGCCCAGGCTCCACTTCGGCTGAAACAGTGTCCGTCCGGTCAGGCGGACAAAGGCTTTGGTGACGTCGAGCAGCGTCGGGCCCAGCATCATATAGTAATCAAGGTCGCCCGCCTCAGCGCGGTAGCGGCGGTAAGGCAGATGGTAGTTATCCAGTTCGTTACCGAGATCCAGCCAGCTGCTGCTGAGGTTGTCATAAAACAAACCGAAGCTGACGCCATCGCGTTGCGTCAGGGTAAAGGGAATATGTTTATAGAGCGGGTCGGTGCTGGCAGCGTTGTAGCCCATCGCGTCGAGGTTGCGCATCTCAAAGCGACGGTTGACGCGGTTCAGGTCGCCGCTCTTCTCGCCCAGACCGTAAACCCGATCCTGGGGCTGACGACGCTGATAGTGCTCCACCCCATCCCCGTGCGCATTGAGCAGATAGGCGCCGGTGTGACGGTCGGCGGTCAGCGGCTGCCAGCTCTCACCATCAAACTGCTCCCAGCTCAGGCAGAGCGGCTGATGCACCGTAACCCGCAGCCGTGACGTGCTGAGGCGCAGCTGCTGGGCATCGTGCTCAACCTGAAAGGGCGGCAGCGTAAAGCCGTCCAGCGCCTCACGGTCCCGTCCCTGCCAGGGCACATCCGTAACCGGCGCAATGCTCCAGGTGCGGTCCAGTGCCAGCTCGCCATCGCGCTTCAGCAGAACGCGTATCAGCTTCTCCTCCAGCACGTAAAGCCGCAGGTGATGCCGCTCTTCGACCTTGAGTTCAACAAAGTGGTCGGCCTGCTGATGCAGCGTCCAGTTCTTCAGGGTTTTCATCACGATATCCTTATGGGTTAGCCGGGCGCTGGCGTCGTTCGGCGATCAGCATCACCAGGAAAACGGCACCAATCAGGTCAAAAAAGCCCATCGCCACAAACAGCGGATTAAAGCCGATGGTGTCGGCGGTGACGCCGATAATCAGCGAGAAGATAAAGCTGGCAATCCAGGCGCAGGAGCCGCGCATACCGTTGACCGTCGCCATCTGACGGCGATCAAAACGCTCTACCACCAGCGCACTGAGCATGCAGGAGATGACCTGATGCCCGAAGCCACCGATGGAGATGAGCGCGATAGCCAGCAGGGGATCTTTCACCAGCGTCATCAGCGCCAGCGAAACCATTAACAGCGCGCCCGTCACCGAACTGGCGACAATCGAGTTGACGCGGGTAAAACCGAACCAGCGCACATAAATGCGGGTGAGATAACCGCTGGCGACGCTGCCAAGGTCAGCTGCGAGGAACGGCAGCCAGGCAAACATCACGATCTGCTTCAGATCCATGCCGCGCTCATTGGCGAGGTAGAGCGGCACCCAGAAGCTCAGCACCGCCCAGGCGGGTTCAGCCAGAAAGGCCGGAATCGCAATACCGTAAAACTTCTTCTCTTTACCAATCACTTTCAGCGCTTTGAAAAACGGCAGCTTCTCGCCGATGGCTTCGTTGTCCTGATTGATAAAATCGCGCTCCTCTGCAGAAAGGCGCGGATGGCTCTGCGGAGCGTGATAGCCCCACCACCAGAAGAGCACCCACAGCAGCCCCAGGCTGCCTGTCAGCAGGAAGGCACCCTGCCAGCCAAAGTTGATGTGGGAAACGTAGATGATGGGCGGTGCCAGCATCGCCCCGATGGAGAAGCCGACGCCCGCCCAGCCTGCTGCCACCGGCCGCTCTTTTTTCGGGAACCAGTCACCAATCGCTTTGGCGTTGGCTGGCGTGGCGGCCGCTTCAGACGCCCCCATGACAAAGCGCAGCAGCGCCAGATGCAGCCAGCTTCCGGCCCCCGCGTGCAGCAGACAGGTGACCGACCAGACCAGCGCACAGATCAGGAAGCCCATCTTCAGGCCGATCACATCGATCAGCCAGCCGCAGACCGGCTGAAACAGGGTGTAGGCCAGCTGGAACGCCGCCACCACCCAGGAGTATTGTTCGGTACTCATGTTGAGGCTGGTTTTGAGTTCCGGTGCCAGAATGCCGAGCGAGTTGCGGGTGATGTAGTTAACGGTCACACCCAGCAGGAACATCCCCAGCATCCACCAGCGTAAATTTTTAATCACGCGCACCGTGCGTGAAGCACTGACGGGTTTGGTTGTCGATTCGAGGCTCATAGTGCCACTCCTGATTTCCATTGATAAATCACACCGCCTGCTGGCGTACCGCGTGTCCTTTTAGCGAACTTAGAAAAGTGCGAAACGTGGGTACAGCCTCTTTTTTGCAAATCTTTTCATGGCAGGCTGATTACCGGCAGGAAATGACACTGAAACGCCCATCTGACGCGATTCAGCAGGTTATGAAAAATTTTTCACTGGCAGATTTGAAGGCGATCACAGAATGAAACAAAGGCTGAAAGTAAGCGAAATTGCGGCGCTGAGCGGCGTTTCGATCAGCACGGTGTCACGGATACTGGCGGGCAAAGCCAATACCCGCCCCGCCACCCGCGACAAGGTGCTGGCCGTGGCGCAGCAGCAGGGTGTGCTGGATAACCTGCACAGCGGTCGTCTGCTGCTGAATAATCTGATGGTCTTCGCGCCGCCGCGTGCCTTCGACGTGCGCAGTGACATCTTCTACTACAAAGTGATTCAGGGGATCAGCCAGGCGGTGGAGCCGCACGAGGTGCGGCTGCGCTTCTCTCCGCTGGAAGAGGTGGAGAGTGACGCGGCGCTGTTTATCGACAAGATGCAGCAGACCGAAGCGGCAATCCTGATCGGCATTGATGATGAGCACATTCATCAGTTGGCGGCGGAGATGAACAAACCCTGCGTGCTGATTAACGCCCGCGATCGCCGTATGCGGCTGCCTTCGGTTTCGCCGGATCATCAGCTGATTGGGGAGTTTTCAGCCCGCTACCTGTTTGAGCAGGGGCACCGGCAGATCCTGTCGCTGCACTGCCTGCGCCGCTACACCATGGAGCAGCGGCTGCAGGGCGTGCGTGACGCCTGGCATGCGATGAATCTGCGCTTCGACAGCCGTCAGCATCTGCTGACGCTGAACAGCTTCAGCAGCAATGAAGCGGCGGAACGGCTCGGTGAATATCTGCGCCACTGCCCGGACGTGCTGCGTCCGACCGCCATTCTGGCCAGCGGTGATTACATTGCCGCAGGTGCGGTCAGCGCGCTGGAGCAGGCGGGCCTGCGGGTGCCGCAGGATATTTCGGTCATGAGCATGGATGGCTTTAACCTGGCCGCCATCCACGATATTCCCCTGACCTCAGTGCAGGTGCCGCGTGATGAGCTGGGGGCCGCCGCCGTGAAAGTGCTGCAGGAGATGCGACTCAATCCTGCCACCCCGGCCGGCACCCTGCTGCTGAATGGCCGGCTGGTGGTGCGCGAATCGGTGCGCCGCATCCGCGACAACCTTAGCCATGCGCCGGTTCAGCAGCATGGTCTTTACGACTGACCCAGCGTTTTCAGCCGCAGTTCCGACGGCTGAGGACGCCCGAACAGGAAGCCCTGGAACAGCGTACAGCCCTCATCGCGCAGCTTCATAAACTGCTCATCGCTCTCCACCCCCTCGGCGGTGATCTGGATATCCAGACTGCGACTCATGCCGGTAATGGCCCGGATAATCGCCAGCGCCTCACGGCTGTCCCCCATGTCGTTAATAAAGGATTTGTCGATTTTGATTTTGTCGAACGGGAAGGATCGCAGATAGCTCAGCGACGAATAGCCGGTACCAAAATCATCCAGCGCAATCTGCACGCCCAGCGCCTTGAGATTCTGCAGGGTACGGATATTCCCCAGCGAATCATCCAGCAGCACCGATTCGGTGATCTCCACCTCCAGCCGCGCCGGATCCAGCCCGGACTCCTGCAGTGCGCCCTCCACCACCGGCACCAGCGAGCTGTTTTTAAACTGCAGCGGTGAGAGGTTAACCGACACCGACTGGTTGCCTTCCCAGCTCGCCGCTTCACGACAGGCTTCATAGAGCGCAAATGCGCCCAGCATATGAATCAGGCCGGTCTCTTCCGCAATCGGAATGAAGTCGTTGGGCATGATCAGGCCACGGATGGGATGATGCCAGCGCATCAGCGCTTCATAGCCAATGATGGTGTGGTGGTCGCCATTGGTGATGGGCTGGTAGTAGAGCCGCAGATGCCCGCCGCTGATCGCATCGCGCAGGTCATTTTCAATCAGGCGGCGGCTGCGTGCCACGTCGTCCATCTCCAGCGTGAAGTGCTCAAAGCGGTTACGGCCGTTGCGTTTGGCCTCATACAGCGCCATGTCGGCACAGCGCAGCAGCTGTTCCGGCGTGTTGGTGATGGTGGTGCTGAGCGCAATACCGACGCTGAGCCCGACCGAGAGGTTATGACCTTCGATGTTGACCGGCGGACGAATGGCCTCGATCAGCCGCTGCGCGACCACGCTCGCCTCTTCGCCGCTGGCAACCGACGGCAGCACGATGGCGAACTCATCGCCGCCGATACGCGCCAGGGTATCCTGATCGCGCAGCACGTTGCGCAGCCGCTTCGCCACACTGCGCAGCAGCTCATCGCCAATCTGGTGGCCCAGCGCATCGTTCACATTCTTGAAATTGTCCAGATCCAGGCAGAGCGCGGCGGTCTGACGCGGCGTCTGACCGGCGTTGCGCAGCGCTTCGCTCAGGCGCTGGCGGAACAGGATACGGTTCGGCAGGCTGGTGAGGTTGTCATGATGCGCCATGTGGTGAATGCGGGCATCCGCGGCGCGCTGGTCGGTCACATCTTCCACCAGCAGCATCAGATAGTTACGCCGTGCATCCTGACCATTAATCGCGGTGGCGCGGGTGTGCAGGATGCGCTCACCGCTGGCGGTCATCAGCAGCTGTTCACGCTCATGCATCCCCTCGCTGCGCAGCGCCACATCCGCCAGATTGTTGAAATAGTCGCTTAACTCAGGCGACATGCATTCATGCGGCCGTTTGTTGACGATCAGCGATTTCGACAGGCCAAACAGCTGCTGGGTACGGTCGTTGACCAGCAGAATCTCGCGGGTAATGGCATCTTCGACAATCACGCAGGAGGGGATGTTGGCGATGATGTTATCCAGAAAGCGGGAGAGCGCCGTTTTCTGGGTACTCTGGGCTTCCGCCAGATCGCGGGCGCGCAGCACCTGCTGCTCCTGCTCACGGCGTTCCGTCCGGTCGCGGGTGATCTTGGCGAAGCCGATCAGCTTGCCGTCATCGTCGTGAATCGCGTCGATCACCACGTGCGCCCAGAAGGCGCTGCCATCTTTGCGGTAGCGCCACCCCTCATCTTCGAAGCGACCGGTCTTCAGCGCAATGCCGAGGTTAGCTTCCGGCGTTCTGTTC
Source organism: Pantoea anthophila (assembly GCF_026104315.1). Lineage (NCBI taxonomy): Bacteria > Pseudomonadati > Pseudomonadota > Gammaproteobacteria > Enterobacterales > Erwiniaceae > Pantoea > Pantoea anthophila. The sequence continues at coordinate 682,875 of NZ_CP110473.1, read as the reverse complement.
AGCCGCTCCTGAGCGCTGTAAAACAGCGAGAAGTGCTGACCCACGACCTCTTCAGCCCGGTAACCTTTGGCGCGCTCGGCACCGGCGTTCCAGTTCACCACCACGCCGTCGATATCCAGCATATAGATGGCGTAATCCGTGACGCCCTCCACCAGCAGCCGGAAGCGTCGCTCCTGCTCGCGCTGCTCATTGCGTACGCGCTGCTGTTCGGTACAGTCGCGGGTGATCTTCGCGTAACCCAGCAGCTTACCCTGATCGTCACGGATCGTGTCGATCACCACGTGCGCCCAGAAGGCGCTGCCATCTTTGCGGTAGCGCCAGCCCTCATCTTCAAACCGGCCGGTGCGATAGGCGATCTGCAGGTTCTGGCTGGGAACGTGATTCAGACGATCCTGCGCGCTGTAGAAACGGGAAAAATGCTGGCCGACAATCTCTTCGGCTACATAGCCTTTGGCGCGCTGGGCGCCGGCGTTCCAGTTCACGACGTTGCCGTCGATATCCAGCATATAGATGGCGTAATCGGTGACGCCCTCCACCAGCAGACGGAAGCGCGCCTCCTGTTCCCGCTCTTTGCGCTGCTGCTCCTGCTGCCGGGTACAGTCGCGGCAGACCACAGCGAAGCCCACCAGCTGCGCCACATCATTGCGGATGGGATAGATCACCACATGCGCCCAGAAGGTGCTGCCATCTTTACGGCAGCGCCAGCCTTCGTAATCATAACGTCCCACGGTGGCGGCAATATCGAGTTCCCGCTGCGGCAGACCGCGACGACGATCCTCTTCGTTGTAAAACACGGCGGCATGCTGACCCATAATTTCTTCTGGCCTGTAACCCAGAACGTTCAGCCCGCCTTCATTCCAGCTGGCGACGGTTCCGTCCGGTTTGAGCATGGCGATCGCGTAGTCGATCACGCTTTGTACCAGCATGCGATAGATGACATCAGAGTTATTATCCATTGTTATTTGCCTGCTGCTCGGTAGCCTGGTCATGGCTTAGGAATGTTCTTAATACATCTGCGGAGACTACAGCGGAAATGGGCTGTGAAGACAAGTGTATTAAGAAGAATAACTAATCTTAACAGGGGAGTTATCGGCAGCGGTGAGCAAATGTTCAATGGTGTCGCGATCGGGGCGAGCGCGCGCGCCTAAGGCGCAGAGCGGGATTCCGGGAAGAGAGGGGAAAAGCGCGAGACGGGCTCGCGCATCGTTATTCAGCAGCGTGTCTGAAGCACCTTCCCTTATGGCTGCGGCTGCATGGCGGCAATCGGCTGCCAGATTTCTGTCAGTGCGCCCTCTTTACCGGTGAAGGGATCCTGGGTCGGCAGAGGCACTTTTTTCACCTGCTCCTGCGCCATTTTCAGTTTCGCTGGCTCATCGCGCAGTGTCTCGGGCGACATGCCACGCGGATAGGCTCCGACAACCATAAAGTCTTCACTGGCGCTGACCTGCCGGTGGCCGACGCCTGCCGGGATCAGCACCGCATCGCCGGCGCGCAGCGTCACCATCCGGCCACTGTCACCGCCAAACAGCACTTCCGCCCAGCCTTCAGCCACACCCAGCAGCTCATGGGTGTTGGGGTGGTAGTGGGTGTAAGGAAAAATCGGATAGCGCCAGGCGGGTGGCCAGCCGTTTTCTTCGAAGGTTTTCTCAAACCATGCGGCGATCTCCTCCTCTTCCGGCACCACGCGTGGCCAGATAATCAGAGGTAACGGGTTATTCGGCACGCCGCCCGACGGAATGGCGAGCATCAGGTGCTGAGGATTGTCAGACGCCCCGGCCGAAAAGGTGCCAGCGGCAAAAGACATCATCAATAACAGACTGGAGGATGGGGTACGCATGCAGGTTCTCCGCTTTTTTATCAGTGTGGCAAACCTGCGCCATAATGCAATGTGCGCCAGGCGACAGAATTGAGATAATTGACTGATATTGCTGACTAAAGCCAAATGCGGCGTTAACTACAGGGTGTTACCCGCCCTGCACCACCACGGGAAGCGGTTCTGACTACGGTAAAATGTTGCAAAATGTCAGGCCGCCCGGAGCAGGACTCTGGTCACGGTTCAACTGTTATATAAAAATCGCACAGATCTGTTTCTGATATCCTTGACTGTTATCTGTTCTAATCGCTAGCAGATCACAGAGAGGTAACCAATGGACGCTATTAAACAAATCCTGATTGACGAGATCGCCACGCTTAACCGCGAAGAACGTCGCGACAATTTGCCGCGCTTCAGCCTCTCGTTTCTGAAAAACCATCCCGGCCTCTGGGCGGTGATGTACCTGTGCTATGGCCTGTGCGTTGCGCTGATTTTCACTACCGAGATGCTCGGCTGGCCCGCCTTCTGGTTTGCGACCATCTTTGTCCTGGTGATGAGCCTGCTGATGCTGATGGACATCAACCCGAAATATCGCTTTGAGGATATCGACGCACTCGATCTGCGCGTCTGCTACAACGGTGAATGGTATTACGTTCAGCCGGTGCGCGAGCAGGCCGTTTCGCGGATTCTGTCGCTGCCTGAGACGCCGGAACGGGTGAAGAGCGGCATCCAGCGTCTGCTGTCGCAAAAAGGCGAAGTCGATTTTTATGATGTCTACTACCTGACCTGGGGCCATCAGGAAGCGGCGCGGGTTTAATCTGCCCCGCTTTCCGCCATTAACCGACCCAGCGTTTCGATTGCCGCCTCGGCCCGGCTGTCCCACGGCCAGGCGGTATTCAGCCTGAAGCAGTGACTGAACTGCTCGCCTGCCGAAAATAACTGTCCCGGTGCAATACTGATCCCCTGTGCCAGCGCGCGCTGATAAAGCCGGGTGGTATTGATCCGCTCCGGCAGCGTCACCCAGAGAAAATAACCGCCGAGCGCCTCGCTGAGTGTGGCCTGGGGTGGCAGCACCTTCAGGAGCGCCTGGCGCACCATCTGCTGTCGCTTCGCCAGGATCTGCCGCAGGCGCTTCAGGTGGGTGTCATAACGCCGTGTCGCCAGAAAATCCGCCAGCGCCAGCTGCATGGGCGCGCTGGTCGAGAGCGTGCTCATCAGTTGCAGCCGCTGAATGCGCTGCGCATGCTGTCCCGCCGCCACCCAGCCAACGCGAAATCCCGCCACCAGCGATTTTGAAAATGACCCACAGTGCAGCACGTTGCCCTGACGATCCCAGGCTTTGGCCGGCAGCGGCGCGACATCGCCTGTCCAGAGTTCGGCATAGACATCATCTTCAATCATCGGCACCTGATAGCGCGCCAGCAGCGCCACCAGTTGCTGTTTGCGTTCCGGGGTCAGGGTGACGCTGAGCGGGTTCTGCAGGGTGGTCATCAGCCAGCAGGCTTTTACCGGCCAGCGCTGCAGCGCCTCCTCCAGCTGGACAAGATCGATGCCCTGTTTTGCATCCACCGGGATCGCCAGCGCTTTCAGCTTGAGCCGCTCAATCGCCTGCAGCGCGCCATAAAAACCGGGATGCTCAATCACCACGTAATCGCCCGGCTCGGTAAGGGATTGCAGGCTGAGATTCAGCGCCTCCAGCGCCCCGCTGGTGATGACAATTTCATCCGGTGACAGCGTGATGCCCTGACGCGCATAGCGTTGCGCCAGCAGCTGTCGCAGCGTGGCGTTACCGGGCGGCAGGTTATGCAGCGCATCGGTTGGCGTGAGGTGATGGGAGACATTCGCCAGCGAGCGCATCAGCTGACGCTGCGGAAACAGCGCGGGGTCGGGAAAGGCGGAGCCAAACGGCACAATCGCCGGATCGCGCGTTGCCTGCAGCACATCAAATACAAAGTCGTTGATATCCACCTGCTCGCTGATCGCCACGCTCATGGGCGCGGGTGCCAGCGCGCGGGGCGCGACGTAGTATCCCGACTGGGGACGGGAGACGATCCAGCCCTGGCTCTCCAGCAGCTCATAGGCGTGCAGCACCGTCATCAGGCTGACGCCCTGCTGCGCCACCTGCTGGCGCAATGAGGGTAAGCGTGTGCCCGGCAGCCAGATGCCGGCTTCTATCTGCTGCTGAATCTCATCCATCAATCGCTGGTATTTCGCCACGGCTCATCTCTCCTTGTCTGACCGAGTGACTTTACCACGCGCGGCGGCCAATGACAGGCGGCATGAACCGCTTCTACAGCCCCATTGCACTGATGCAACGCGCACGGGACGCTTTTTCAACCCCGACGCGCGCGTCAGACCGCTGCCACCTCGGGCGTCAGCGGCCGATCGACATCCGCAATCAGGCCCGTGCTGGCCACCGTTTCTTCAGTTTCTGCCGCGACAAAGTCGGTCAGCTCCGGCACCCGCTCCGGCGGAACCGGCTTGCCCAGCAGATAGCCCTGCAGCGTATTGCAGCCCAGGCTGGTCAGAAACGCCTGCTGTTCGGCAGTTTCTACCCCTTCAGCCACCACTTTGAGTTGCAGCGACTGCGCCAGCGCCACGATGGCCGACACGATGGTGGCATCCTCTTTCTGATGCTGCAGCTCGTTCACAAAGGCCCGGTCGATCTTCAGTTCGCTGGCCGGTAATCGCTTCAGATAGAGCAGGCTCGAGTAGCCGGTGCCGAAATCATCAATCGAGGCTTTCACGCCCAGCCGGGTCAGCTCGGTCAGGATACGCACGCTCTCATCGGGGTCGCGCATCGCGGTGGTTTCTGTCACCTCCAGGGTCAGCAGCTCGGCCGGAATCTGATGTTTTGCCAGCGCCTCAACCACCGTCTCCACCAGATTCGACTGCTCAAACTGCAACGCCGAGAGGTTAACCGCCACCGACCAGTGCGGGTGCCCCTGCAGATGCCACTGGCGCAGCTGGCGGCAGGCTTCCTGAATCACCCAGTTGCCGATATTGACAATCATCCCGGTCTTTTCCGCCATCGGCAGAAATTTGTCGGGCGACAGCAGGCCGTGCTGCGGATGCTGCCAGCGCAGTAGCGCCTCAAAACCCAGGATCGGACCACGCGGGGCGCAGAATTTTGGCTGGTAGAAGAGGCGCAGCTCATCATTATCCAGCGCCTGCCAGAGATCGTTATTCAGCTGCAGCTGACTCTGTGCCTGAATATTCATGGAGGGCTGAAAGAAGGTATAGCCGTTGCGGCCATTATTTTTGGTGTGGTACATCGCCGCATCCGCATTGAACATCAGCTCCCGCTCATCCACCCCGTCGCCGGGATAGACGGCAATGCCGAGACTCAGGGAAACCACCAGTTCATAGCGGGAGATATCAAACGGACGATCCACCGCTTTGACCAGCTTATCGGCGACGGCCGCGGCATCATTGGGATCGTCAATCTCCACCAGCAGCACGAACTCATCGCCGCCAAGCCGCGCCAGCGTGTAGTAGCCGGTCATCTGCTGACTCATTCTCTCGGTTACGCCAACCAGCAGACTGTCACCAATATGGTGACCAAAGGCGTCGTTAACCGCCTTGAAGCCATCCAGATCCATAAACATCAGGGCGAACTGCGTCTGTTCACGGTTCGCTTTGTTGATCGCCTGCTCCAGCCGATCTTCCAGCAGGATGCGGTTTGGCAGCCGCGTCAGGTTATCGTGCAGCGCCAGCTGGGCCAGCTCGCGATTCGCCTCCGCCAGAGAGCTGGCGAGAATCGAGGTGCGCGCCTGCATCCGCGCATCCAGCATGGAGACCAGAAGGGTAATCCCCAGGATAGAGAGGGTGACCACGGTGACCAGAATCGCCAGCCAGTTGCTGTTGACGCCCTGCCCCACCGAATGACTGTGCGCGGGAAATTCGGCGGCCATCATGCCGGTGTAGTGCATGCCCGCAATGGCAAACCCCATCACCACTGCGGCGCCAATCCGCAGCAGCGTGACCCGGCTGGTCTGCCCCTCGCGCAGGTTAAAGGCGAGCCACAGCGCCGCGCCAGAGGCCGCCAGGGCGATGATTACCGACAGTCCCACCCAGCCCCACTGCCAGACGATACCGGGCGAGAACATCAGGGCCGCCATGCCGGTGTAGTGCATCGCCACCACGCCGCTGCCGAGGATCAGCGCGCCGCCCGCCAGCCGCGGCCAGGGCAGATCGCTATGGCAGACCAGCCACAGCGCAAATATCGACGCACACACCGCGATGGCGGCAGAGAGCGCAGTCAGTGAGGCGTTGTAGCTCATCACCATATCCATATTCATCGACAGCATGCCGATAAAGTGCATCGCCCAGATGCCGATCCCCATGGAAAAACCGCCGCCGAACAGCCAGACCAGCGCGACTTTGCCGGTCGAATGCACCACCCGCCCTGCCATATCCAGCGCGGTAAACGAAGCCAGCATCGCGACCAGAATCGAGACGATAACAATAAAAGAGTCGTATGAGGTCGCTAACATAGTGCATTCCCGCAAAAAGCCGTGCTTGTGGTTAGACAGAGGAGAGTGTTCTTTTTGTTATCGGCACCGCCCGGCGGTTAATGAGCCGCGCAGGCTGCGTGCTTTCACTTACTCTGATTGCTGAAAACTATCGTGACACTCAGCCGGAGAGTGACGCCACCGGCTGCCGCCGTGAGGCGAAACGGAACGCGTCAACCCGATCCGCCGGGGTCGGTTTACCCAGCAGATACCCCTGCAGGGCATCAAAGCCTAAGCTGGTGAGTAAATGCTGCTGCTCTTCGGTTTCCACCCCTTCCGCCACCATCCGCAGGTTGAGACTCTGCGCCAGCGTCAGCATGGCGCTGACCACCGTTGCATCTTCACTGCCGGGCCGCAGGCAGTTGATAAAGCTGCGGTCGATTTTGAGTTCGCAGGCATCCAGATCTTTGAGATGCAGCAGGTTGGCATAGCCGATGCCAAAATTATCAATGGCGACGCTGATACCCGCCTGCTGCAGTTCGCGGATGCGCTGCTGGCTGAACAGCGGGTCACGCATGGCTATCGTTTCGGTGATCTCCAGCATCAGCGCGCTGGCTGGCAGCTGGAAGTGCGCCAGCGTCCGGGTCAGCGTGGTCAGCAGATCGCGCTGATGAAACTGCAGGGCGGAGAGGTTCACCGACACCGTCCAGTCACTGTGGCCCTGATTGTGCCAGCTTCTCAGCTGGCGGCAGGTCTCCTCGATCACCCAGTTGCCAAGCGCGACGATCTGGCCGGTCTTTTCGGCACGCGGCAGAAACAGCTCCGGCGTCAGTAACCCGCGCAGCGGATGCTGCCAGCGCAGCAGCGCCTCGAATCCCAGTAACAGGGTGCCGCCGGAACTGAATTTGGGCTGATAGAACAGGCGCATCTGCTGGCGCTCTATCGCCTCCCACAGATCGTTCGCCAGCTCCAGCTGATGCTGGGTCGCATCGCTCATCGCCGGTTCAAACAGACACCAGCCATTGCGCCCGTTGTGTTTGGTGTGATACATCGCCGCATCCGCATTGAACAGCAGCTCATGCCGGTTTCGCCCGTGCAGCGGAAAGATTGCAATGCCGGCGCTGAGTGATACGTGCAGCACATAGCGGTCAAGTTCAAAGGGGGTGCTGATCACCTTAACCAGCTTTTGCGCCAGCTGACGGGCCGGCGTGATATCCAGCGCCTCTGCCATCAGCACAAACTCATCGCCGCCCAGACGCACCAGCAGCATCGTGGTCGTGAGCTGGCTGCGCAGCCGCTCCGCGACTGCGACCAGCAGGCGGTCACCGACGTGATGTCCCCAGGTGTCATTCACCGCTTTGAAGCCATCCAGATCCATATAGAACACGGCAAAGCGGCTCTCCTGCAGCATCGCCTGCTTAATCGCCAGATCGAGCTGCTGCTCCAGCATGACCCGGTTCGGCAGCGCGGTCAGGTTGTCGTGCATCGCCAGCTGGCGCAGCTCCTGGTTGGCGCGATTGAGCCGCGCCGCCAGCCGTGCCGCGCGCAGCTGAGCATCCAGCATGGAACTCAGCAGCGTGACGCTCAGAATAAGCAGGGTAATCAGCGTTACCCATACCGCCAGCCCCGGATTGCTGAGGCCATGCGGCTGCATGGTGCTGCTCGGGCTGAACCGTGCGGCGGCCATGCCCACGTAGTGCATACCGGCGATGGCGATCCCCATCACCAGGGAAGCCAGACTGCGCATCAGCAGCAGATGCTGCTCCCCCTGGCGCAGATGAAACGCCAGCCACAACGCCAGCGCAGAGGCCACAAAGGCGATCAGCACAGAGAGGGCGACCAGCAGAGGATTCCAGTCAGGTCCCGGTTCAATCAGCAGCGCAGACATGCCGAGATAGTGCATGACCACCACCCCCGCGCCCAGGATCAGACTGCCGCGCAGCAGCCGGAAACGGGTGAGATGTACGCCTCCCACCGTCTGTCCGAAAGCCAGCATGGCGGCCAGAATCGCCACCAGCAGCGAGCCTGCCGTCAGCGGCACGTCATAGCGCATCGTCATCGGCATCATCATCGCCAGCATGCCGATAAAGTGCATGGCCCAGATGCCAATTCCCATGGCGGTGCCGCCGACCAGCAGCCAGAATCGGGCAGGCCAGCCCTGGGAGACCGCCACCCGTCCGGCGGTATCCAGGGCTGTAAAAGAGGCAACAAACGCCACGATCAGCGAAATGCCGATCAGGACGTTATCCCAGGTGATCTGCAGCATGTGCCACTCCTCACCACCCGTGCTGAACGGGTGCTGTGTAAAGTCTGATAAGTCATCTGAAAACCCCCGCGGGGGTAAAAGTTATTTAATGCCGGTATTTCGCCAGGAATTATTTCCGGCAAAACCCGCCCGCCAGCGCAGGAGAACGATGCGCAGCATCCTGTTCCCGCATCCGCTAAGCGAGCCGGTAAATCGTTATTATGTCTGATTGATACAGCAACATATTACCGAAGCGGAAAGCCTGTACGCGAGGAAAAAAGCAGGGATTTCTGCTTTCCCGTTACGCTTACACACCTTGCTATTACTGGGTTATCGGCTGAAGTGACCATTAGATTAGTGAAAAATAATCAGGAGCACTTCGCCAGACGCGTTAACTGTTCTATAGTAAGTAAAACTGATATAAATCAGCACCCTTAAGTCTGAGATTTTTCTTAAGACAGTCCCGTTGCGGGCACTGCTTTATTTATTTTTTATTTTTGGGCCGAATCGTTAATTAATACCAGGTGAAAAAGCACTGACTCCTGATAATCCGTAAGGAAATATTATGAAACTCAAGCTTTTTCTGTGTGCTGCTGCGGGCTTAACGCTGTCACTTCCGACCTTAACCCAGGCGGCAACCACCTCCGGGACCATCAATGCCACCCTCACGCTGACCACCGGTTGCCTGGTCAACGGTCAGTCCGCCACGGCAGGCGTTAACTTCGGTACGCTGAACTTTGGTAGCAGCGCCGCCACCTTTGATACGCTGAACGCCACCCTGGTGGGCGCCGCCGGTAACGGCATCTACGTGCGCTGCACCACCGGTCAGGACTATAACGTGGTGGTGACCAGCAGCAACGCGGCGCCAGCAACCATCTATGGCACCGCCTCTGCGTCACCGCGCTATTTGCTGCTGGGATCGGACAATGCGCAGGGCATCGCCTATACCCTCTACAGCGATGCCTCCTTCACTACCGCGATCGCCAACAATACGCCGATTGCCGCCAGCGGCACCAACGATCCGACGCTGGGCACCAACTACGCCATCTATGGCCGGGTGGTCGGCGGCGGCTTTAACCCGCTGATTCCGGCCGGAACCTACACCGATACCATTAACGTCGCCGTGAACTATTAACTGCAGCCGCAGGTCAATGAGGGTGGTTCTCTGGCGATCCTGCCTGATGATCGCACGTGCTTTGCCTCTGCTGACAGGGAGCGTCAGCGCCTGGGGGCTGCCCACCAGCACCTTTCAGGTCTCCGCATCGATTGTGGCAGGCTGCGTGATATCCGGTACTAATACCGGCGTTTTCGGCACGCTCAATTTCGGCACGCAGTCTGGCGTGGCGACAGCGACCGTCAACGCCAGCTTTCTGCAGAGCACGACCATCAATCTCGCCTGCACACCCGGCACTACGCTGAGCATGAGCATCAATCAGGGCAACAACTACACCACCACCCGCAACCTGAAGCTGCCCAATTTCAGCAATACCGTTCCCTATATGCTCTTTAGCAATGCCAGCCGCACCACGGTGATCCCGATCAACCAGGCCGTGCCGCTGAGCTACAGCAATGCCGGTAACATTACGCTGCCGATTTATGGCCAGCTGCAACTTCCCGGCACCGCGCGCGCCGGCGTTTATACCGACACGCTGACCGTCACCCTGAGCTGGTGAGGCGATAAAAAACAAGGATATGATCATGAAGTCACTGTGCGCTCTGCTGCTGCTGAGCCCCACCCTGCTCTCTCCGGCCTTCGCCGCTAACTCGGTGATGATCTGGCCCATCGATCCCGCCATTAATCCTGACGAGAAAGCCAGCGAACTCTGGCTGGAAAATCGCGGTAACAGCACCACGCTGATGCAGATCCGCGTCTTCAGCTGGCAGCAGGTCAGCGGCCAGGAGCAGTATCAGACTCAGCAGCAGGTGGTGGCCAGCCCGCCGATGGTGCGGATGGAGCCGGGCCAGAAGCAGCTGGTCAGGCTGATTAAACAGACGCCGCCTGCGGCCGGTAAAGAGCTGGCCTATCGGGTGGTGCTGGATGAGATCCCGGCGCCGCGCAATCCCGGTGAGAATCAGGCCGGGCTGACGTTTCAGATGCGCTATTCCGTGCCGTTGTTTGTCTATGGCACCGGGCTGAACACCGACAGCGCCCGGCCGGTGCTGCGCTGGCAGCAGGTCAGCGACGGCGGCAAGCGCTGGCTTCAGCTGACTAACAGCGGCAGCGGCCACGCCCGGCTGAGCAATGTCACGATTGGCGGTCGCCAGCTGGGGGAAGGATTGTATGGCTATGTGCTGGCGGACAGCATGCATCGCTGGCCGCTCACCTCCCCGGTCAGCGGCGAGCTGAGCGCTGAGGTCAACAAGCGCCCGTGGCGCAGCGCGGCTCAGAAGTAAGTGCTGAATGAAACGCTACCCGCTTCATCCCTGTGCGCTGGCGGTTGCCAGCCTCTGCTACGCCTGCTCGCCGGATAGCGTGCTGGCGGAGACTTACTCCTCCCTGCCACCGCCGCCGAGCCTGCAGTCCCGCGACAGCGGCCAGCAATATATGCTGGAGCTGGTGGTGAATCAGCAGGCAGAGGGCAATATCGTACCGGCAGAGCAGCGCGACGGTCACTTCTGGCTGCGCAGCGGCGATCTGCAGCGTGCCGGTCTGCCGCGGGAAAAGCTGGGCCAGCAGCCGCAGGTCGATGTCAGCAGCCTGCCTCTGGTCAGGGTGGACTATGATGCTGCGCGGCAGCGGCTGCTGCTGACCGTGCCGCCAGAGTGGCTGCCCGGCCAGGTGATCGGCGAGGCGAAAAACGGGCCGCGCTATCCGGGACGGACCAGCAGCGGCGCGCTGCTTAACTACGATCTTTACGCCAGCCGCACCGACAACAGCGGCACCCGCCTCTCCGCCTGGAATGAGCTGCGGCTGTTCGGGGAGGCCGGGCACCTCTCCAGCAACGGCGTCTGGCAGCAGCAGCTGGAAGGCAGTTCCTCTTATCAGGATAATGGCTACATCCGCTACGACACCTGGTGGAGCAACGAAGATGAAAATACTGCTGTGAGCTGGCGGGTCGGGGATCTGGTCAGCGACTCGCTCGCCTGGGGCAGCAGCGTGCGGCTCGGCGGCATCCGCATCGGTCGCGACTTCAGCATCCGGCCCGATCTGGTCACCTACCCGCTGCCCGCCTTTTCCGGCCAGGCCGCCGTCCCCTCCACTGTGGATCTGTTTATTAATGGCTATCGCTCCAGCCAGGCGAACGTGCAGCCTGGCCCCTGGTCGCTGACCAATGTCCCGTTCGTCAACGGCGCGGGTGATGCAGTGATCACCACCACCGATGCAACAGGCCGACGCGTCACCACGACCATGCCCTTTTACGTCTCCAGTAACCTGCTGAAAGCGGGACTGTCGGATTACGCCTTTTCCGCCGGGGCGATCCGCGAGAACTACGGCATTAAAAATTTCGATTACGGACAGGCCGCTGCCAGCGGCGCGTATCGTTATGGCATGACCGACTGGCTGACGCTGGAGAGCCAGGCCGAGGGCAGCGAAAACCTGGCAATGGGCGGGCTGGGCGGCCAGCTGCGCGTCGGCAGCTGGGGGGTGGTAAACGGCGCGGTGGCGCAGAGTCAGCTGGATGGCGAGCGCGGCGGGCAGTACAGCTGGGGTTATCAGTACAACAACCGCTGGTTCAATTTCGGCACGCAGCAGACCCGGCGCAGCCGCGACTTTGGCAACCTGGCGCTGGTCGGCAGCCGTGCCGGAAGTCAGGCAGATAGCCGCTTCGCGCTGTCGCGCCGCAGTGCGCAGTACAGCGCCAGCGTCTCACTGAACCGTTTTGGCAGCGTCGGCGCCGCCTTTATCGATATTACCGACGGTCAGGGCGACCGCACCCGCCTGTGGAATCTCTCCTGGAGTAAAAACCTGTGGGGCAACAGCAGCCTCTACGTCTCCGCCAGCCGCGATCAGCAGGAGAAGAGCTGGACCGGCGCCATCTCGCTGGTGATCCCCTTTGGCGAACAGGGCAGTGCCGCAATCAGCACCGAACGCGACCGGCGCGGCCGCAACAGCCAGCGCGTCTACGCCTCACGCGCCATGCCCAGCGACGGCGGATTCGCCTGGGATGCCTCCTGGGCGAATCAGAGCGGTGACAGCGGCGATTACCGTCAGGGCAGCCTGCGCTACCGCAACAACCAGGTTGACGCCTCGGGAGGCTTTTATGGCGACGACGACAACCTCACGCAGTGGGCCGATCTCTCCGGCGCGCTGGTGCTGATGGACAACAGCGTCTTTGCCGCCAACGCCATCAACGACGCCTTTGTGCTGGTGAAAACCCGCTACCCCGACGTCAACGTCCGCTACGAGAATCAGTCGATGGGACGAACCAACCCGCAGGGCTATCTGCTGGTGCCCACCATCAGCAGCTACTACCCGGCTAAATATGATATCGACACCCTGGATCTGCCCGCCGATATGACCACGCCGCAGGTTGAGCAGCGCGTTGCCGTCCGGCGTCAGAGTGGCTATCTGCTCAACTTCCCGGTAGAGAGGCTGCGATCGGCCAGCGTGATTCTGGTCGATGCGCAGGGCCAGCCACTGCCGGTCTCAAGCCAGGTCGTGCGGCCCGATCATCCCACGGAGTATGTGGGCTGGGATGGGATTGTCTGGATGGAGGCGCTGACGGTCAGCAATCCGATCGCGGTAGTCACACCCGACGGCCGCCGCTGTGAAACCGAACTGCACATCGCCAGCGGTCAGCCGCGGGCGCTGAAAACCTATGGCCCGCTGACCTGTCCGCTGCCTGCACCGGCCGCGGGCAGCGCCGCCACGCCCGCTGATACTTTCTCTTCCGGAGCGCGACCATGATAAAAATTGTGCTGAAATGGCTGATCCCTGCGGGCCTGCTGCTCTGTCTGCCGTCGCTGGGTTATGCTGCCTGTACCCTTCCCGCCTCCACCGCCAGCTTCGGCTCCCTCACGACATTTGTGGCGAATACCACTGTGAATGCCACCACCACCAACGCCAACGTCAACTGTGGCTCGGGCAGCGCGCTCTCGCTGCTGGGTAATAACCAGATTACGTTTCAGCTGACCGGCGCGACGAATGTCAGCGGCACGCGCGGCACCCTGAAACGTAGCGGTGACACCGGCAGCGATAATGTGCCGGTGCGGCTCTGCACCGACAGCGCCTGCGCCAGTGAACTGACGATTGGCGGCGCGGCCTACGTCTATGGGTCACAGACGCTGGTCAATCTGGCGGGGTTACTGGGCAGCCTCAACTTCGCTATCCCGGTTTACCTGCGCACCGTTCCCGGTCAGGTGGTGGCCGCCGGCACCTATCAGGTGACGCTGAACATGGCCGTGACGTATCGCGTCTGTACCAGTGTCAGCGTGGGAAACGTCTGCTTAAGCGAACAGAACGGCAGTGGCGTGATCCCGATAACCGTGACCGCTACGCTCACCAATGACTGCACCACCATTACCTCGCCCAACATCAGCTTCGGCAGCGCGCCGCTGGTCGGCAGCTTCTCTGCGGTGTCGCAGACCATCAATGTGCTGTGCAGCAAAGGCAGCACCTATACGGTCGGCCTGAGTAACGGCAGCTATCCGGTGAGCAGCGTGAGGAATATGGCGAGCGGAACGAATCGTCTGAGCTATGAGATCTACAAAGGCACGACCAGCAATCGCTGGGGACCCTCAGGGACGGAGCGCTGGAGCAGCACGACCTCGACCGCAGTCTCTGCGGATGGACTGACGCGCGGCTTTAACTACACCGCGCGCATCCTGACGACGCAGGCCACGCCGCCCGCCGGAAACTACAGCGACAGCGTGGTGGTCGATTTAGCCTTTTAGAGCGAGGCGCTGACCGGCGTACCGCTGTGGCGCAGCTGATACTGCTTCACCATCCGGCCAATCAGCAGGGTGCCGATCAGCCCGCAGATGGCCGCAAAGGTCAGCCAGACGCCCGGCATCGCCTTGTCGCCGGTGGCGTGGATCAGGTAGCTGGAGATGGCAGGGGTAAAGCCGCCAAACAGCGCCGTCGCCAGGCTGTACGCCATGGAGAAACCGGCCGCGCGCACCTCAGCAGGCATGATCTCTGCCAGATAGACCACCATCGCCCCGTTGTAGCTGGCATAGAGAAACGACAGCCACAGCTCGGCTTCCAGCAGATGGGCGAAGCTGGCTGAACCGACCAGCCAGTGCAGCACCGGCCAGGTGGTGACAATCATCAGCAGGGTACAGGCGATCAGCAGCGGACGACGCCCGATGCGGTCCGACAGCGCGCCCATCAGCGGCAGCCAGAAGAGATTGGAGACGCCGACGCAGAGCGTCACCATGAACGCCTGCTTATCACTCATCATCAGCACGGTTTTGCCAAAGGTCGGGGTAAAGGCGGTGATCATGTAGAACATCACCGTGGTAGTGACCACCATCAGCATCCCCGCCAGCACCAGCGCCCAGTTGCTGGCGACCGAGCGCATGATCTCCGTCATGCGCGGATGATGCTTGCGTTTGCTGAACGCTTCAGTCTCTTCCAGCGTGCGGCGGATATAAAACAGGAACGGCACAATCAGACAGCCCACTACAAACGGGATACGCCAGCCCCACTCCGTCACCGCCTCTTTCGCCAGCAGATGGTTCAGCATCAGACCCAGCAGGGCGGCGAAGATCACCGCAATCTGCTGACTGCCCGACTGCCAGCTGACGAAAAAGCCTTTGCGCCCTTTCGGCGCCACTTCGGCCAGGTAGACCGACACGCCCCCCAGCTCAACGCCCGCGGAGAAGCCCTGCAGCAGACGTCCCAGCAGGATCAGAATCGGCGCCGCAGCGCCCAGCGTGGCGTAACCCGGCACCAGCGCGATAGTCAGGGTGCCAATCGCCATCAGGCCCAGCGTCAGCAGCAGGCCTTTGCGGCGACCATGATGGTCGATGTACGCGCCCAGAATAATCGCCCCCAGCGGGCGCATCAGAAAGCCTGCGCCAAAGGTCATCAGGGTCAGCATCAGGGAAGCGAACGGGTCATCGCCGGGGAAGAAGGTTTTAGCAATGGCCGTGGCGTAGTAGCCAAAGACCATGAAATCGTACATCTCCAGGAAGTTACCACTGGTGACGTTGAAGATGGTTCGGGCGGCGCTTTTCGGGGGCTTTTGTAAAGACGGGGCGTGACTCATAACGGCTTCCTGTTGTTTTTTAGCCGTTTTAGCCTGCCTGCCGCGAGAATAATGTGACCTGGCTCACCATTGCACTTTACAATTCTATGTACATAAGTAACAACAAATTAACAATACAGGCCAGCCAGCATAAGTGATCGGTGTCACGGCGGATCGGCCAGATATCATCTGGTCAGCAGAGGGCCATAAAAAAAGGCGACTGCCTCAGTCGCCTCTTTGTCGTGCCGGATAACCCGCTATTTCTTCACGGTTTCCATACCCATCAGACCAATTTTCAGGTAGCCCGCCGTGCGCAGCTTATCCATCACGCTCATCAGCGTTTCATAATCAACCGACTTGTCGGCCTGGAAGAAAATGGTGGTCTCTTTGTTGCCCTGGGTCTGGCTGGTCAACACATTCACCAGTGAGTCCGGCGTCACCGCGTCGTTACCGACGTAAAGCTGCTTATCCGCTTTGATCGACAGGTAAACCGGTTTTTCCGGACGCGGCTGCGGCGCGCTGGTAGAGGCGGGCAGATTGACGCGCACGTCGACCGTGGCCAGTGGCGCGGCCACCATAAAGATGATCAGCAGCACCAGCATGACGTCGATAAACGGCGTCACGTTGATCTCATGCATTTCACCATCGGTTTGCAGATCGTCGTTTAATCGCATTGCCATAAGAACTTACCCTAAGCGCAGTTTCTGAGCCGCTGCAGGACGCGGAACCTCAGTGGCCACGGTGCCCAGGTCGATGTCACGGCTCTGCAGCAGCATCACCTGCGCAGCGACATCACCCAGCGAGGCTTTGTAGTTGGCGATCATGCGGGCAAAGACGTTGTAGATCACCACCGCCGGGATCGCCGCGACCAGGCCAATCGCGGTCGCCAGCAGCGCTTCGGCGATACCCGGTGCCACCACCGCCAGATTGGTGGTCTGGGTTTTGGCGATACCGATAAAGCTGTTCATGATGCCCCAGACGGTGCCGAACAGACCGATAAAGGGCGCGACAGAGCCGATGGTCGCGAGGAAGCCATTTCCGCGTCCGGCGTGGCGGCTGAACGCAGCAACGCGGCGCTCCAGGCGGAAGCTGGTGCGATCTTTAATGCCGTTGGTATCTTCCACACCCGCCGACAGCGTCAGTTCATTCTGCGCATCGTTCAGCAGTACGACGCTGTGACTGTGATCGGTAAACGACTGGGCAATGCGGGCGGCGTCATTCAGACTGCGCGCTTCGCCCAGCGCCAGCTGCTCGCGCTTCAGGCGGCGCTTCGCGGCGCTGAGTTCGGCATATTTGCCGAAGAATATCGCCCAGGTCACTACGGAGGCCAACAACAGGCCAATCATGACCACCTTTACCACGATATCGGCATGCTGATACATGCCCCAAACGGAGAGGTCCGTTTGCATCAAATCACTGGCTACCACGCTGCTTCTCCAACTTCATATACAGGGATGCGGGACAAGCGCGAATAATAGCAAAATAATGGCGAATTGATAGTAGTTCTCATTACTATTTACAAACTCTGACCGCCCGCTTTGCCGTAACCCGCGCGGCTTTCAACCCGCTTTTTATCCTGCTCTCTGTTCTGATAATCGCCATTGAGTCTCAACCCTGCTGGCCGTTTCGTGGTAACGTGAGAGCTTAGTCAGAAGCGGCAAGGGCGACTCATGACCACCAGAAAAATTGATACCACGCTCGTCAGTGCAGGACGCAGCAAGCGTTATACCCAGGGTTCGGTGAACAGCGTGATTCAGCGCGCTTCCTCGCTGGTTTTTGATACGGTCGCGGAAAAAAAACGCGCGACCGCAGGACGGGCAAAAGGTGAACTCTTTTATGGCCGTCGTGGCACCCTGACGCACTTCGCGCTGCAGGATGCGATGACGGAGCTGGAAGGCGGCGCGGGCTGCGTGCTCTACCCCTGCGGTGCGGCAGCGGTGGCGAATGCGATTCTGGCCTTCGTCGAAGCGGGCGATCATCTCCTGATGAGCGGCGCGGTCTATGAACCGACGCAGGATTTCTGCACCAGAATTCTGGCGAAGATGAATGTCTCGACCAGCTGGTTCGATCACAGCATCGGCAGCGAAATCGGTGCGCTGGTCCAGCCCAACACCCGCGTCGTGTTTCTGGAGTCCCCCGCCTCAATTACCATGGAAGTGCAGGATATTCCGGCGATTGTGGCGGCGGTGCGCGCCATCGCGCCCGAGGCGATCATCATGCTCGATAACACCTGGGCAGCCGGTATCCTGTTTGATGCGCTGGCGCACGGCGTCGATATCTCGATTCAGGCTGGGACCAAATATCTGATTGGACACAGCGATGCGATGATCGGCACGGCGGTCGCCAATGCGCGCTGCATCGATCAGCTGCGCGAAAACTCCTATCTGATGGGCCAGATGGTCGATGCCGATACCGCCTATATGGCGAGCCGCGGCCTGCGCACTCTGGGCACCCGTCTGCGTCAGCATGAAGAGAGCGCCCTGCAGGTCGCGGAGTGGCTGGCAGCACGGCCCGAGGTGGCCCGCGTCAACCATCCTGCACTGGCGCAGAGCAAAGGCCATACGTTCTGGCAGCGCGACTTTAACGGCAGCAGCGGCCTCTTCTCATTCATTCTGCAGGAAAAATTGAGCGCCCCGCAGCTGGCGGAATATCTCGATCACTTCCATCATTTCAGCATGGCTTACTCCTGGGGCGGCTATGAATCGCTGATCCTGGCCAATCAGCCTGAGGAACTGGCCGCGATTCGTCCGGCGGGCGGCGTGGATTTCACCGGTACGCTGGTCAGGCTGCACATCGGTCTGGAGCATGTGGATGACCTGGTCGCCGATCTGGAAGCCGGTTTTGCGCGTCTGACGCGCTGAGCAAAGAAAAAAGTAAACAGAAGATAAACCGGGTCGCGGCTGACCAGTGAGTTTGCCGGGCTATGACGGATTTGTTGTTAACATTTATCCCGTATCGTTCAGCGTGTCAGTGCAGTCACTGCGCGCGCGGAATGCAGACGAATAGTTCCTTGTGACGTGATGGAATCGCTAATGGGTGTTTTACACGAGATTGTCCAGGCGCTCTGGCATCAGGATTTTGCCGCGCTGGCAAATCCGGATGTGGTATGGGTGGTATATGGCGTGATGTTTCTGACGCTGTTTCTGGAAAATGGTCTGTTACCTGCCTCCTTCCTGCCGGGCGACAGCCTGCTGTTACTGGCGGGTGCGATGGTGGCCAAAGGGGTCATGGATTTTGTCCCCACGATGGTGATCCTCACGACCGCCGCCAGCCTCGGCTGCTGGCTGAGTTATCTGCAGGGGCGCTGGCTGGGCAATACCCGCCTGGTGAAGAGCTGGCTGATGCATCTGCCCGCGCAGTATCATCAGCGTGCCTGGAATATGTTTAACCGTCACGGCCTGATGGCGCTGCTGGTCGGCCGCTTTCTCGCGTTTATCCGCACCATTCTGCCCACCATGGCCGGAATTGCGGGCCTGCAGAACAGTCGCTTCCAGCTCTTTAACTGGCTCAGCGGCGTGCTGTGGGTCGGCATTGTGGTCGCCTTTGGCTATGGCATCAGCCAGGTGCCGTTTATCAAGCGTCATGAAGATCAGGTGATGGCGATCCTGATGGTGCTGCCGATGGTGTTGCTGGTGGTCGGCCTGTTTGGCAGCATTCTGGTGATCTGGAAAAAACGTCGACAGAAACAGGCCTGATCGCAGCACGCGGTGCCAGGATCTGCCGCCTCTCAGGCGGACGGATCCGCGACCGTCTGCCTGACCCGACTCACCTCTTCCCCCGGCGTTACGCCAAAGTAGCGCTTAAACTCCCGCGAAAACTGTGAAGGGCTTTCATAGCCAACCCGCACCGCCGCCGCGCTCGCTTTCAGCCCATCGTGCAACATCAGCAGCCGCGCCTGATGCAGACGATAGCGCTTAAGGTACTGCAACGGCGACGTCTGGGTGACCGCTTTAAAGTTATGGTGAAAAGCGGAAACGCTCATGTTCACTTCTGCCGCCAGTGCATCGACGCTGAGGTTATCCGCATAGTGATTCTCAATCCGGCGCAGCGCACGCGCGATCTGGCTGAACTGGGTCTGCCGGCTCACCAGTGAGAGCAGCGCGCCGCCAATCGGGCCGGTCAGCACGTAATAGATAATCTCCCGCACAATGTGCGGTCCCAGCACCCGCGCTTCGCGCGGCTGAGTCATCACATCAAGCAGGCGTTCGGCGGCACAGAGCATCGGCTGCGTCAGCCACGCCGAGTGAATACCGGAGGTCAGCGGCTGCGGCTGAAACTGGTCGTCATCGCCGATTTCGATCAGCAGATCCTGCAGGCTGGCGGTGTCCACATTGAGACACAGCCCGGCAATCGGGGTTTCCGGCGACGCCCAGGTTTCGCACTCCGCCGGCAGCGGCACGGTGAGCATCAGATATTTGCTGGCGTCATACTGAAAGACGGTGCTGCCAAGGTAGCCGGTTTTGCTGCCCTGAAACAAAATGACAATGCCGGGCTGATACATCATCGGCGTCCGGGGACGATACTGATTTGCGTAGATCAGCGACACATTTTCGACCTGACAGAGCCGGTCGCGACCCTGAGTCATTAAGTTAACTACCTGCTGTGCCAGCCGGTGACACAGTGCATCGTGCGCCATAGCGACTCCTTTACGGGTAAAAATCCAGTGTGCCGCGCGGATGTGCAAATCACCAGCGGGCTGGAGAATCAGGCAAGAATTTTACCGAATCAGGCAGGGCTTCAGAACGCGGGCGGAGCGCTTCACTGAGCAGGCTGAAAATTGTTGGCTAGACTTAAGCACAGTGAAATCTCACGGGTTAACCGCAACGGAAAGGAGCAACTATGGCAGACCAGCCCATTATTAAACTGCGCGATGGCAATATGATGCCGCAACTGGGACTCGGCGTGTGGCAGGCCAGCATTGAAGATGCGCGTCATGCGGTGCTGAAAGCGCTGGAAGTCGGCTATCGCTCAATCGACACCGCCGCGGCCTACAAAAATGAAGAGGCGATTGGTCAGGCACTGCAGGAAACCGACGTGCCGCGTGAAGAGATTTTTGTCACCACCAAACTGTGGAATGACGATCAGCAGAACGTTCAGCAGGCGATGGAAACCAGCCTGCAGAAACTGCAGCTGGATCAGGTCGATCTCTACCTGATGCACTGGCCCTGCCCGGAAAAAGATCACTATGTGGATGCCTGGAAGAAGATGATTGAGCTGCAGCAGCAGGGACTGACGAAAAGTATCGGCGTCTGCAACTTCCATGAAGCGCATCTGAAGCGACTGATGGATGAAACCGGTGTCACCCCGGTGGTCAATCAGATTGAGCTGCACCCGATGCTGCAGCAGCGCACCCTTCACGCCTGGAACGCGATGCACCAGATTCAGACCGAATCCTGGAGTCCGCTGGCGCAGGGCGGCAAAGGGGTGTTCGATCAGGAGATCATCAAGTCGCTGGCGAAGAAGTATGGCAAGACCCCGGCCCAGATCGTCATCCGCTGGCATCTGGACAGTGGCCTGGTGGTGATCCCGAAATCTGTGACCCCAGCCCGTATCGAAGAGAACTTTAAGGTGTTCGACTTCCGTCTGGATAAGCATGAAGTGAGTGATATTGCGAAGCTGGACAGCGGCAATCGTCTGGGGCCGGACCCGGAAACCTTTAACTAAGCCCGGTAACGCACTGACCGCTCTGCGGCTGCGGAGCAGAAAGCGTGGGTCAGGCGGGTCTCCCCGCCTGACCCTGTGCGTTATGCAGAAGGCTGTACCACCAGCTGACCGGCCGTGCCACGATCGGCCAGTTCCAGCGTCTGGCTGTAATAGACGAACGGGAAATGGTCTGACGAACTCTGCGGGAAGCTGACCATCAGTTCCACACTGCCATCGACCCACACCGTATCTTTCCAGCCACGATCTTCGCCCATCGGCTGTGCGCCATTGACACTTTTAATCAGGAACATGACGCCCTGAATATGCAGCGCCTGTGGCCGGTCGGCGTGCAGGATCCAGCGCTCAAAGGTGCCCTGCTGCGCGGTGGTATCAATCCGGTTCATATCCCAGAGCGCGCCATTGATGCCCGGCATCGTGTCGCCGATACGGAATTCGCGGGTGCGAACCGACGCCCCATCCAGAATCTGATCGGCCAGCAGCCGCATCGGCAGGTTATCGGTCACCAGCGGCAGTAAACCGGTGGGCCGCAGGGTCAGGATCAGGGTAGAGGTCAGAATCGATGAGGGCTCGAAGAAGCCACGCAGCCGATCCATGATGCCCGCCGCCGTTCCCGCCGTAATCGACACTTCATCGCCCTGCGACATGTCTATCAGCACCTCCCGGCGCTCACCGGGTGCCAGCGAGAGACGCTGCACCGCCACCGGGGCAGAGAGAAAACCCTGATCGCTGGCAATAACCATAAACGGACGATTATCGCTGAGCACCATCTCATAGCGTCGCGCATTTGAGGCATTCAGCAGACGCAGACGCACCCAGCCGCGTGACACTTCGACGTACGGATTGCGGACGCCATTCACCAGCAGCGTATCGCCCAGGAAGCCGCCATCCTGCGGCGGGTCATAGACCGGCGTGGCAAAGTTATCGAGCCGCTTGTCCTGAATAATAATCGGGAAGTCATCCACGCCGTAGTGCTTTGGCAACGGCAGTTGCTTGCTGACGTCATCCTCCACCAGCCACATGCCCGCCAGTCCATTGTAGATATGCGGAGCCATGCGGTTTGGCGTGTTGGCGTGATACCAGCAGGTCGAGGCGGCCTGACGAATCGGCAGGACCGGTGCCCAGTCAACCCCGGCCGACATCATGCGCGGCGCGCCGCCCATCAGGGCGCCTGGCAGCTGCAGGCCGCTGACGGTCATGGAGACCGGTTCATTCAGCCGGTTGCTGTAGATCAGCTTAACGTCATCGCCGCTGTAAACCCGGACGGTCGGCCCCAGGTAGAGACCATTGATGCCCCAGACCGGTACTTTGTTGTTGTCGCCATTAAAGGACCAGTGGCTGCGCTGCATCGTCAGGAACAGCGGCTGGCCGCGACGGGACTCCAGCAACGGCGGAACCGGAAGCGGTGTGTCGCCACTGGCAGAAGACGCGGCACGGGCCGCATGAGGGATGATACCGGCGCTAAGCGCCACTCCGGCAGAAAGCTGGATGAACTGACGTCTGCTGAAAGACATAAAACTTCTGACCCTTTACGCGTGGCGCTAACGCGCCGACCCTGTTTTTATTGCTCTGTTTTTGCTGTGCTGCGTTCACGACGGCGGGCAGTCACTGCCACGCCGTGTGGCATCCATGCAGGATAGTTCGGCGAACGGCTCGCCGGTCAGATTTTTCCGTTTTTTTCGCGCTCGGCCACTTCGGCGTTCAGCTCTTCCAGCTTCGCGGCCATCAGTTCGCGACAGTGGGTAGCCAGCTTACGCACCGAAACCGATTCGAACGCCTTTACGTCAACCGGTGGCAGCATCTCAACGATGACCAGGCCATTTTTCAGGCGGTTAAGGTTGATCTTGTCATGGGTGTTGGAGACCACAATCGGAATGATCGGCACGCCCGCCGCGACAGCAGCGTGGAATGCCCCGGTTTTAAACGGCAGCAGGCCACGGCCCCGACTGCGCGTGCCTTCCGGGAACATCCAGATGGAGATGCGCTTGCGGTTGAACTGATCCACCAGCTCACCGATGGTGCCGCGCGCTTTAGCACGGTCGTCACGGTCAATCAGCAGGTTGCCGGTCAGCCAGTAGAGCGGGCCAAAAAACGGCACCCACAACAGGCTCTTTTTACCGACCGTGACCGTCGAGGGCTGCACAATTTTGGCGGCGGTGACCATGTCGTAGTTGTTCTGGTGGTTCGCGATGTAGATCGCATTCCCGTAGTTCTCCACCCCTTCCGGTTTACGCAGTTCGACTTTCAGGCCAAACACCGTCGATAAGCGGCCAAACAGATGGCCAAAGGTGGCGACGTGACGCGGATCGCGCGGTGAAAAAAGACACCAGACAGAGCCAAACACACAGATCAAAATCGAATAGATGATGACAATAATGGTACGCAGAATCAGTAGCATAGTTCCCTCATTGAGCCACGGCTGACGCGGGGTCAGCCGGGTTGTTTACGCTTCGCTATCCGGGCTCGCCGGACGCGCAGGCGCATCCAGTTCAACACGATCAATTTTTTGCAGGCCGCGCGGTAACAGCGTGCCGCGACGTCCGCGATCGGCGCGGAATTTCTGAAGCTCTTCACTGCGCAACAACATTTTACGCTTGCCGACGTGCAGCGTAATCGCGCTGCCCGGTGGCAGGATCATCAGCCAGGCCAGTTTATCCTGACCGGCGGCCGCTTCCGCGGAAGGAATGGAGATGATTTTGTTGCCCTTGCCTTTCGACATCTGCGGCAGCTCTCCGACCGGGAACATCAGCATCCGTCCCGCCTGCGTGATCGCCAGCAGCATGTCATCTTCATGATGCACGGCCATCGGCGTCATCACGCGGGCGTTGTCCGGCAGCGTCAGCAGCGCTTTACCGGCGCGGTTGCGCGACACCAGATCGCTGAAGGTGCAGATAAAGCCGTAACCCGCATCCGAGGCCATCAGCAGACGCTGGTCATCAGCTTCCATCAGCACCTGTTCAACCACGGCGCCCGGCGGTGGCGTCAGCTTGCCGGTCAGCGGCTCGCCCTGTCCGCGTGCAGAAGGCAGCGACGTCGGGTCCAGGGTGTAGCTGCGACCGGTGGAGTCGATGAAGGCCACCGGCTGATTGCTCTTGCCGCGTGCGGCAGCCAGATAGCTGTCACCCGCTTTGTAGCTCAGGCCCGCCGGATCGATATCGTGCCCTTTAGCACTGCGTACCCAGCCCATCTGCGACAGCACAATGGTGACCGGCTCAGACGGCACCAGCTCGGTTTCACTCAGGGCTTTGGCTTCTTCACGCTCACGCAGCGGCGAACGACGCTCATCGCCGTAGCTGGCACTGTCAGCCTGCAGCTCTTTCTTCAGCAGGGTGTTCATCTTGCGCTCTGAGGCCAGCGTGGCCTGCAGCTGATCGCGCTCTTTTTCCAGATCCGCCTGCTCGCCACGGATTTTCATCTCTTCCAGTTTTGCCAGGTGGCGTAACTTCAGTTCGAGAATCGATTCGGCCTGAGTTTCACTGATGCCAAAACGCGACATCAGCACCGGCTTCGGCTCATCCTCCGTGCGGATGATTTCGATCACCTCATCGATGTTGAGGAACGCCACCAGCAGCCCTTCCAGGATATGCAGGCGACGCAGCACGCGATCCAGTCGGTAGTTAAGACGGCGTTTTACCGTTTCGCGACGGAACACCAGCCATTCGGTCAGGATCTCATGCAGATTTTTCACCGCCGGACGGTTATCCAGCCCGATCATGTTGAGGTTAACGCGGTAGCTTTTTTCCAGATCGGTGGTGGCGAACAGATGGTTCATGACCTGATCGAGATCGACGCGGTTGGATCGCGGCACGATCACCAGCCGGGTCGGGTTCTCATGATCCGACTCATCACGCAGATCCTCGACCATCGGCAGCTTTTTATTGCGCATCTGGCTGGCGATCTGCTCCAGCACGCGCGCGCCTGAAACCTGATGTGGCAGCGCGGTGATAACCACCTCGCCCTCTTCCTTTTTCCAGACCGCGCGCTGGCGGATGGAGCCACGCCCGGACTGATAGATTTTGCGGATTTCGTCACGCGGCGTGATGATCTCCGCCTCGGTCGGATAATCAGGCCCCTGAACAATATCGAGCAGCTGTTCCAGCGTGGTTTTTGGCGAGTCGATCAGGGCAATCGCCGCCTGCGCCACTTCGCGCAGGTTGTGCGGCGGGATGTCGGTCGCCATACCGACTGCAATACCGGTGGTGCCGTTGAGCAGAATGTTCGGCAGGCGCGCCGGCAGCATCTTCGGCTCCTGCAGCGTACCGTCGAAGTTCGGCTGATAATCGACCGTCCCCTGCCCCAGTTCGCTCAGCAGCACTTCAGCATATTTTGACAGGCGCGATTCGGTGTAACGCATCGCGGCAAACGACTTGGGATCGTCCGGCGCCCCCCAGTTTCCCTGGCCATCAACCAGCGGATAACGGTAGGAGAAAGGCTGCGCCATCAGCACCATCGCTTCGTAGCAGGCGCTGTCGCCGTGCGGATGGTATTTACCCAGCACGTCACCGACAGTACGCGCCGATTTTTTAAATTTTGCGCTGGCGTTCAGTCCCAGTTCGGACATGGCGTAGACAATACGGCGCTGGACCGGCTTTAACCCGTCGCCAATATAAGGCAGGGCGCGGTCCATGATGACGTACATCGAATAGTTTAAGTACGCGTTCTCGGTAAACGTATGCAGGGCAAGACGCTCTGCACCATCCTGAGTCAGTTCACTCATTAATTTCTCATCCTCACATCGTGGCCCACAACGGCGGGACACCCGGCGGTGGTTTGGCGAGGATAGTACCTTATTCGCTGGTGTTAGTCACAGGGGAAGCGCGGGTCTGCGCGCCGTGCACCCGCGCGATTTCAGCCGCCAGGGCCTGCCAGTCAGCGACCGGCACGCCTCGCGTCGTCAGGCAGGAGCAGGTCAGCGCGCGGCACCCATCCACTGGCGGGCAATATCACGGTATTCCCCGGTCGCGGTACTGAGGTGCAGCCACTGATCGACATAGAGCTTCCAGCTGATGTCGTCACGCGGAATCATGTACGCCTTCTCACCATACTGCAGCGGCTTGTCAGCATTCAGGGCACAGAGCGTCGGATAGTGCTGCTGCTGATAGCGCGCTTCGGAGGCGTCAGTGATCATGACATCCGCCTTGTTGTCCACCAGCTGCTGAAAGATGGTGACGTTATCGTGGAACAGCGTCAGTGATGCGTTGGGAAGATGGCTGTGAACAAAGGCTTCGTTGGTGCCGCCTGCCGGTTCAATCAGGCGCACATCGGGACGGTTGAGCTGCTCAATCGTCTGAAAGCGCGCTTTATCGGCGCAGCGCACCAGCGGGATTTTGCCATCGACATCCAGTGGCTGGGCGAACCAGGCAGTCTGCTGGCGTTTCAGGGTGACCGAAATGCCCCCGACGGCGATATCACACTGCTTCGCCAGAAAGTCGGGCATCAGGGTTTTCCAGGTGGTCGGCACCCACTGCACCTTAGCGTTCAGCGAGGTCGCCAGCGCGTCAGCCATCGTGATATCCAGGCCCTCATACTGACCATCGGGACGCAGGAAGCTGTAAGGCTTGTAGTCGCCGGTGGTACAGACTTTCAGGACTTTAGAACTGAGGATAGTGTCGAGATGAGATTGAGCCTGGACAGCACCGCTGGCCAGCAGCAAAGCGAAGACGATTTTTTTCATTGGTGTTTTTTTCATGATGAGTTTGCCCACTCATCGTGCCATAGACGGGCCGATTATTGCTGTCATAGCAAAAGTCTTGTGATCAACATCCCATTTTTCTGCGGCCGCAGCGCGCGTAAGCTGAGCCCCATATTCAGACAATGAGGTAAACAGTTGATGAGCAAAATTTTAATTATCGATGGTGGCAAAACCTTTGCCCACTCTAAAGGCGAACTGAACCACACCCTGACCGATGTGGCGGCCAGTCAGTTGCGTGACATGGGACATGAGGTTTCTGTCACCGTCGCGGACAGCGACTACGTGGTAGCGGATGAAGTACAGAAGTACGTTGAGAGCGATGTGGTGATTTATCAGATGCCGGGCTGGTGGATGGGTGAGCCCTGGACCGTGAAGCGTTACATCGACGAAGTCTTCACCGAAGGCCACGGCTCGCTCTACGCCAGCGATGGTCGTACCCGCTCCGATGCTGCGAAAAAGTATGGTTCCGGCGGCCTGCTGCAGGGCAAAAAATATATGCTGTCACTGACCTGGAACGCGCCGCTGCAGGCCTTTACCGATCCGGAGCAGTTCTTTGAAGGCGTCGGCGTGGATGGTCTCTATCTGCACTTCCACAAAGCGAATCAGTTCCTGGGAATGGAAGCGCTGCCGACCTTTATCTGCAACGACGTGATTAAAGCCCCGGACGTGCCACGCGACATCGCCGCTTATCGGAACCATCTTAGCCAGGTTTTTGCCTAAGATAGAGGGTGGAGACTTACACTTTTCCCACGAAAGAGGAATTCGCGAATGTTAACTGTTGTAGCAGAAATTTGTGTCAAACCCGGACGCCGTCAGGCCGTGCTTGATGCCGTGAACAAGCTGATCCCGCAGGTGCTGGCAGAAGATGGCTGCCATCAGTATGACGCGCTGCTGGATCATCAGGCTCAGGTGCCGTGGAAGCAGAACTCCCCCGACTCTATTTTTATGCTGGAACAGTGGGAAACGCTGCGCCATCTGGAGCAGCATCAGCAGATGCCGCACATGGATGCCCATCGCGCGCTGATCAAAGATGACGTGGTGGATGTGAAGATTCTGGTGCTGGAACCCAGCGCCTGATTGTCGCTGATCTTTCTGCTCCGGGTCGTCAGTAAAGACCGCAGAAAACGTAAACCAGAGAGCCTCTGGCAGCAACAGATTAGCGCAACACGCAGGGAACAGGGTCAGAAGAGGAAAGCGTCCCGCGCCAGGGATGGCGCGGGCCGAGCATGCCAGGGATGGCGGCTTTTGCGTCTTTCCGATCTGACCCTGTTCCCTGTGCAGGCACGGTATCACAGCAAATCCGGCCAGATTTCTCATCTGAACCCCTGTCCCGCGACAGGGGTTTTTTCTTTCTGACAGACGGCTCAGAGCAGCTGTCGACGGTCGATCTCGCTGCGAAGAAAATCCAGGAAGCAGCCAATGCGCGAAGAGAGCGTGGTGTTTCGGTAGTAGACCGCATGCACTGGCAGCCGCAGCTCGCGGGTTTCCGCTGCCAGCACCGGCACCAGTCGCCCGGCGGCGCAATCTTCCCGACTGACAAAGTCGGAAAGGCGCGCAATCCCCTGTCCTGCCAGCGCCAGCTGCCGGATGGTCTCTCCGCTGGAAGCCGCGATCGTCGGCTTAACCCGCATAAACTCCCCTTCCGCCTGCCAGACCGGCCAGAGGTTATGGATCTCAGGATGACTGAAGCCAATGGTCTGATGCTGCGCCAGATCGGCAACGCTCTGCGGTGTGCCCGCCTTCGCCAGATAAGCCGGACTCGCCATCAGCCGGATCGCGCTGCTGCCCAGCATCCGGGCGCGCAGCGTGGAGTCACGCAGTTCACCAATGCGAATGGCCACGTCGGTCTGCTGCTCCAGCAGATCGATCAGAATATCGTCGGTGTTCAGTTCAAGCTGGATCAGCGGATAGCGGGCGCGGAAATCCTCCACCAGCGGCACGATCACATGCAGCATAAAGGGCGTCGCTGCGTTGACCCGCAGCCGTCCTGACGGCATTTCACGCCGCAGGGCAATCTGCTCTTCAGCCTGTTCAACCGAGGCCAGAATCTGGCGCGCATGCTCCAGAAAGACCTGCCCCTCTTCGGTCAGTGCCAGCCGTCGGGTGGTGCGATGCAGCAGCGTGGTCTGCAGTTTACTCTCCAGCCGCGACAGTGCCCGACTGATACCGGAACTGGTCTGCGCCAGCTGAGAGGCCGCCGCCGTAATCGAGCCGCTGTCCACCACCGCCACCCAGGCGCGTAGCTCTTCCAGGGTAATTTTCACAAGGGTTACTGTCTCTGCTGAGTGGACTGGCTTTCCGGCCACCGTTCACGGGTGATGCGTCGGGCATAAAAGAACAGGACGCTTTCGCGTCCTGCTTTTACACTTCGATGTCGGCCATATCGCCTTTTTCCTGCAACCAGTTGCGCCGGTCTTCGGAACGTTTTTTCGCCAGCAGCATATCCATCATGCGCAGGGTCTGATCCGCATCCTCATCGCTGATGGTCAGCTGCACCAGACGGCGGGTATTCGGATCGAGCGTGGTTTCACGCAGCTGCAGCGGGTTCATCTCACCCAGCCCTTTGAAGCGCTGTACGTTAGGCTTACCCTTTTTGCGTTTCAGCTGCTCCAGCACGCCCTCTTTCTCATCTTCGTCCAGCGCGTAGTAAACCTCTTTGCCGAGGTCGATACGGTAAAGCGGCGGCATGGCGACGTAGACGTGCCCGCCTTTGACCAGGGAACGGAAATGCTTCACGAACAGCGCACAGAGCAGCGTGGCGATGTGCAACCCATCCGAGTCCGCATCCGCCAGGATGCAGATCTTGCCGTAACGCAGCTGAGAAAGATCTTCGCTGTCGGGATCGATACCGATCGCCACCGAGATGTCATGCACTTCCTGCGACGCCAGCACCTCATCGGACGAGACTTCCCAGGTGTTCAGGATCTTGCCTTTCAGCGGCATGATCGCCTGATATTCACGATCGCGGGCCTGCTTGGCCGATCCGCCTGCCGAGTCCCCTTCGACCAGGAACAGTTCTGTCTTATTCAGATCCTGGGCGGTGCAGTCCGCCAGCTTGCCCGGCAGCGCCGGCCCGCTGGTGAGTTTCTTACGCACCACCTTTTTGGCGGCCCGCATACGCCGCTGGGCGCTGGAGATCGCCAGTTCAGCCAGCAGTTCTGCCGTCTGGATGTTCTGGTTCAGCCACAGGCTGAAGGCATCCTTCACCACGCCCGACACAAAGGCGGCACACTGACGTGATGACAGGCGCTCTTTGGTCTGACCGGCAAACTGCGGATCCTGCATCTTCACCGACAGCACATAGGCGCAGCGATCCCAGATATCTTCCGCAGAGAGCTTCACGCCACGCGGCAGGATATTGCGGTATTCGCAGAACTCACGCATCGCATCCAGCAGTCCCTGACGCAGACCGTTAACATGGGTTCCCCCCTGCATGGTCGGGATCAGGTTGACGTAGCTTTCCGTTAACAGCTCACCGCCTTCCGGCAGCCACAACAGCGCCCAGTCCACCGCCTCCACATCACCGGCAAAACTGCCGACAAACGGTTTTTCAGGCAGCGTAGGCAGGCCGTTCACGGCTTCACACAGATAGTCGGTCAGGCCATCTTCATAGCACCAGCGCTGTTCGGTGTTGTTGAGCTTGTCTTTAAAGATTATCTCAACGCCCGGACAGAGTACCGCTTTGGCTTTCAGCAGATGTGAAAGGCGCGAAACCGAGAAACGCGGGCTGTCGAAGAAGCTCTCATCGGGCCAGAAGTGGACGCGCGTACCGGTGTTGCGTTTCGCCACCGTGCCGGTCACGGTCAGATCCTGAACTTTGTCGCCATTCTCAAACGCCATGTCATAGATCTCGCCATTACGGCGCACCGTGACTTCGACGCGTTTAGAGAGGGCGTTAACGACCGAGATCCCGACGCCGTGAAGGCCGCCCGAAAACTGGTAGTTCTTGTTGGAAAACTTGCCGCCCGCATGCAGGCGGCAGAGGATCAGCTCGACGGCTGGCACGCCCTCTTCCGGGTGAATATCCACCGGCATGCCGCGCCCGTCATCAATGACTTCCAGCGACTGATCGGCGTGCAGAATCACTTCAACCCGCTTCGCGTGGCCGCCCAGCGCCTCATCGACGCTGTTATCAATCACTTCCTGACCCAAATGGTTGGGCCGCGTCGTATCGGTGTACATCCCCGGGCGACGGCGAACAGGCTCAAGGCCAGTCAGGACCTCAATGGCATCCGCGTTATAATTTGATTGACTCATCGTAAATGTCTGTCAGATGGGTGAAATGGGGTGCGATTTCCGCGTTACTCAGGTGTGATTCAGACCAAGAAAGTCCAGAATCTGCGGGAAATGGCGCTCGAATCCAGTAAATGCATGATTTCCGCCCTCTTCTACCGTGTGGCGACACGCGCTGTAGTAGTCGAGCGCCTGACGGTAATCGAGAACTTCATCGCCGGTTTGTTGCAGCAGCCAGAGTAAATCGGGCGCTTCCAGCGGTTCGATCTGCATTACTTTCAGATCGTAAATGTGGCGTGACTCTAACACATATTGCTGGCCGGTGTAGGGATTCTGATTGTCGCCGAGGAAATCGGCCAGCAGCTCAAAGGGGCGTACCGCAGGGTTGACGACAACCGCTGGCAGCATAAAGCATTGTGACAGCCAGGTGGCGTAATAGCCCCCCAGCGACGAGCCGACCAGCCCCAGGGTTTCACCGCTGTGGCTCAGGACCAGCTCTTCCAGCAGGGCGGCAGCGTCCGCCGGAAAGGTTGGCAGCTGCGGCACAATCATCTTAATCGACGGATGATGCGTCTCTAACCATTGCCGGAACTGCGTCGCCTTCGCCGACTGCGGCGAGCTGTTAAAACCGTGCAGATAGAGCAGTGCCGCCACGCGTCAGTATCCTTCTGAGTCTAAATCGGGACGAAAAGCGTCGGTGTCGAGCCGGTTAACCTCGGTCTCGACGCCGCCATCCGGATGCAGGGTAAACCAGCGCCAGCCTGGCGCGACGGTATCAATCGCAAAGCTGGTGCAGTGGGGTTTGAACTGCACGCAGGTCGATGGCGTCGCCAGCACCCGGCGGCCATGCCACAGCAGATCCAGCTCCTGATGAATGTGACCACATACCAGCGTCCGGGCCAGCGGATAGCGCTGTAGCACCGCGTCAAGCTGATGGGAATTGCGCAGGCTGTGCTGGTCGAGCCAGGTGCAGCCTGAGGCCAGCGGATGGTGATGCAACAGGACCAGCGTGTGTCGTTGTGGAAAGCGGGCCAGCGCGTTATCGAGCCACTCCAGCTGGTAGTCGCTCAGCATGCCGTGCGGCACACCGGGCACCTGGCTGTCGAGCAGGACGATCTGCCACTGTTCGCCCAGCAGCACCTGCTTGTGGGCATTGATATGGGCGGCTGCCAGCGTATCGACCATCGCGGGCTGGAAATCGTGATTTCCCGGCAGCCAGACGCAGGGGCGGGGCAAACGTGAGATACCCTCAGCAAAATGCTGATAGGCCTCCACTGAGTGGTCCTGAGCCAGATCGCCGGTGGCAATGATCAGGTCGTAGTCGCGCTGCTGCGCAGTAATTGCCTCCACGACCGCTTCATAGCTCGACCAGGTATTCACCCCAAGTAGCGACTCATGTTTTCCAGCGAACAGGTGGGTGTCCGTGATTTGTAAAATCCTGATTTCGGAACCGTTCGCCACAGGAAGAGTTAGCAGGCTATCCAAAGCGTTTCCTTCGTCTCCACGCCATTTACTGCATTATACGCATCAGCAGACCGGAACTGCCATTGCGCCATGTGCCAGGCAGTAGCGCAGCCAGTCTGCGAGAAACTGGTTTATCTGATGTTTTTCATCGCGCTGATGCAATTTTTTATTAGGATAATCATAGCGCGCTTTAAAGCGATAGATCTGTTGAGTTGAACACACTTCAGCGACCATCGCATCATGATAGAGCCGTACCGACATTGAAGGCAGGCTCCAGTAACTCACGGCAGGCGCGACCTGGCGAATCTCCACCAGCGTGGTGTAGCGGGTCGACTCCTGAATGGTCAGCTGATAACGGGCGCCACTCACCTGATAGATCACCGATGCGCCCGCCTCATCGCTGCGCGGCAGCAGGCGGCGTAACTGGGCGAAATTGGTTTCGCAGAGCCGCATCATTTCGGGAAAATCAGGGGTATAGCGCTGTTTCATTTTTGTATCCACTCTTCACGTAGTTTTTCATGGTGCAACGCCAGCCATTGCAGGGCGATGACAGACGCCGCATTATCGATAATCCCCTCTTCCACCCAGCGATAAGCCTGTTCGCGGCTCACCACATGGACAAGAATATCCTCATTCTCTTCCTCCAGACCATGGCATCCCTCTGCCAGGCTGGCATCCACTTCCCCAATCAGCACCGACAGTCGTTCGCTGGTGCCACCAGGGCTGGCCAGATAGCTCAGCATAGGCTTAATCCGGCCGACCTCTAATCCTGCTTCTTCCACGGCTTCACGACGCACGACCTGCTCAACCGACTCCCCCGGTTCGATAATGCCGGCGACCATCTCCAGCAGCCAGGGCGAGGCACTGCTGTCATAAGCCGGGATGCGGATCTGTTCAATCAGCACCACTTCATCACGTAAGGGATCATAAGGTAGCAGCACGGCGGCATGTCCGCGCTCAAAAACTTCGCGCTGCACTTCGCCGCTCATTTCGCCATTAAACTGGCGGTGGCGGAAGCGGTAACGTACAACGGAAAAAAAACCATCATAGACGGTTTCGCGTGTAATAATTTCTACATCGTTTTTTGTGAAAGTCACGGGGGATTTTTTTTCTTCCGGCATCATCAGGTTCCTTATGCAGATTGGGTGGAGCGAAAAAAGCCTCTGACCGTGCTCCATGTAGGGTGTTCTTTCTGAATTATTTACGTAAATTAGAGGGAGAAGGCACGTTCAGCCAACTTATCTCACAGTTGCCCTCTGCTAGAATCGGCGATAATTTTTGGCTTACCCGGCAGCGCACGCACTGCAATTTGCTGCAACAAAAGGAATGCAAATGAAAAAACTGCTCCCATTTTTTATTGGGCTGAGCCTGGGCGGTTTCAGCTTTACCGGCCAGGCCGAAGATCTGCTGCAGGTTTACCAGCAGGCACGTCTGAGCAACCCGGATCTGCGCAGCGCCGCAGCCGATCGCGATTCTGCTTTTGAGAAAATTAACGAAGCGCGTAGCCCATTATTACCACAGCTCGGCCTGGGTGCAGATTACACCTACAACAGCGGTTATCGCGATAACAGCGGCCTCCATTCCAACACGACCAGTGGCTCGCTGCAATTAACCCAGACCATTTTCGATATGTCGAAATGGCGCGCGCTGACCCTGCAGGAAAAAGCGGCCGGTATTCAGGATGTGACCTATCAGGTTGCACAGCAGGATCTGATTCTGAACACCGCCACCGCCTACTTCAACGTGCTGAAAGCGATTGATACGCTTTCTTACACCGAAGCGCAGAAACAGTCCATCTATCGTGAGCTGGACCAGACGACTCAGCGCTTTAACGTCGGCCTGGTGGCCATCACTGACGTTCAGAACGCCCGCGCGCAGTATGACAGCGTGCTGGCTAACGAAGTGACCGCGCGAAACAATCTGGATAACAACGTAGAGACGCTGCGTCAGATCACCGGCATGGACTACCTGTCGCTGGCGTCGCTGAACATCGACCGTTTCAGAACCGATAAGCCGGAAGCGGTCAGCGCGCTGCTCAAGCAGGCCGAGAGTCGTAACCTGTCGCTGCTCTCTGCACGTCTGAACCAGGATCTGGCCCGTGAGCAGATCCGCTCCGCGGAAACCGGTCATATGCCGACGCTGGATCTGACCGCCTCTACCGGCATGTCGAACAGCAAATATGGCGGCAGCCGTGCTAACCAGAGCGCAGGCTCTACCGACTCCATCACCGGTTCAAACCAGGTGGGTCTGAGCTTCTCCCTGCCGCTTTACAGCGGCGGTGGCGTGACCTCTCAGGTGAAACAGGCGCAGTACGGTTTCGTCAGCGCCAGCGAACAGCTGGAAAGCGCTCACCGCACTGCGGTGCAGACCGTGCGCTCATCGTTCAACAACGTGAACGCCTCGATCAGCAGCATCAACGCCTATAAACAGGCCGTTGTCTCTGCGCAGAGTTCACTGGATGCGTCAGAAGCCGGTTATCAGGTGGGTACACGTACTATCGTCGACGTGCTGGATGCGACCACCGTACTCTACAATGCCAAGCAGCAGCTTTCTGATGCGCGCTACAGCTACCTGATTAACCAGCTGAACATCAGCTATGCGCTGGGCACGCTCAACGAGCAGAGCCTGCAGAAACTGAACAGCCAGCTGGGTAAAGAGATCCCGACCTCTCCGGAAACCGTGGCACCGGAAAACGCGCAGCAGACCGCGCGCGTGGACAACGGTCCGGTCGCGACGGGCTCAGCAGAGGCTGCACGTCCTGCCGCGGCCCGCCAGAAAAGCGGTAACCCTTTCGGTAACTAATCAGCACTGACGGGCTGCTTTGCGGCCCGTCTCTCTGTTGAACGTATAACTAAGTAAAGATCCCTGCGGCATCAGGCCTTCAGCTTCAATTTTACCCCCCCATCCCCTATTCTATGCGCTACCTTTGGGCACAGGATAATCATAATGAAACGCACAAAATCTATTCGCTATGCCGCTTTTCGTAAGAGCTGGCAGGCGCGCCATTTAACGCCTGTTGCTATCGCGGTTTCAGCGGTATTTATGCTGGCAGGCTGCGAGCAGAACGATGAAACGGTTTCGATGTATCAGAACGCCGATGACTGTTCTAAAGCCAATCCGGGTCAGAGTGCGCAATGTACCACCGCCTTCAATGAAGCCAAAAAAGAGGCGGAGCGCACCGCGCCAAAATATGCCACACGTGAAGATTGTGTCGCTGAATTTGGTGAAAACCAGTGTCAGCAGACCCCGGCTCAGGCGGGCACCGGCACCACCAATGCTGAAGCCCAGCAGAGTGGCGGCAGTTTCTGGATGCCGCTGATGGCCGGTTACATGATGGGTCGCATGATGGGCGGTGGCGCAGGCTTCGCACAGCAGCCACTCTTCTCGTCGAAAAACCCGCGCAGTCCGGCAAATGGCCAGTTTGTCGATGCCTCCGGCCGTAATTATGGTGCCGCGACCTCCGGCAAAACCATGAACGTGCCGAAAACGGCGCTGGCTCCTAAACCGGCGACGACCTCGACCATTACCCGTGGTGGCTTCGGTGAAACCGTGGCGAAGCAGAACAGCATGCAGCGCAGCAGCGCCAGCGGTACTTCCAGCCGCTCAATGGGAGGCTAATCCCCGATGGAACGCATTGCCATTTCAGAGCGTCCGGGCTGGCGCGAAAAAGCCACCGAGTTCGGTTTTCGTTTTCACACCATGCATGGCGAGCCCTACTGGTGCGAAGAGGCGTACTACCAGTTCACGCTGGCGCAAATCGATCATCTGGAAGAGGTGACGGCTGAGCTGCACCAGATGTGTCTGCAGGTGGTGGAAAAAGTGGCCAACAGTGAAGCCCTGCTGACCCGCTTCCGCATTCCCCGGCACACCTGGGATTTTGTGCGGGATTCGTGGCGTCAGCGTCAGCCCTCGCTCTATTCGCGCCTCGATCTCGCCTGGGATGGCAAAGGCGACATCAAGCTGCTGGAGAACAATGCCGATACGCCGACTTCGCTGTATGAAGCGGCCTTTTTCCAGTGGCTCTGGCTGGAAGACCAGCTAAATGCCGGACAGCTCCCGGCTGGCAGCGATCAGTTCAACAGCCTGCAGGAAAAACTGATCGAGCGCTTTGCCACCCTGCATCAGCAGCATGGGTTTAACCTGCTGCATTTCGCCTGCTGCCGTGACACCGAAGAAGATCGCGGCACGGTGCAGTATCTTCAGGACTGCGCGACCGAAGCGGGTCTACCGGTTGAATTTCTCTACATTGATGAAATTGGCCTGGGAGAAAAAGGCGAGTTTACCGATGCCCAGGATCAGGTGATCAGCAACCTGTTTAAGCTCTATCCGTGGGAATTCATGCTGCGTGAGATGTTCTCCACCAAGCTGGCTGATGCTGGCGTGCGCTGGCTCGAACCGGCCTGGAAGAGCATTCTGTCGAACAAAGCCCTGCTGCCGATGCTCTGGGAGATGTTCCCGAATCACCCTAATCTGCTGCCCGCCTGGTTTGCGGAAGATGATGTCCCGCCGATGGAAAAGTATGTGGTTAAGCCGCTGTTTTCCCGCGAGGGCGCGAACATCCGCATCATCGAGAAGGGTCAGGAGATCGCCCGCGTCGACGGGCCTTACGGTGAAGAGGGAATGATCGTCCAGCAGTTTCATCCGCTGCCTAAGTTTGGTGACAGCTACACGCTGATCGGCAGCTGGCTGATTGACGATCAACCCGCCGGTATCGGCCTGCGTGAAGATCGCGAGCTGATCACTCAGGATCTTTCACGTTTCTATCCGCACGCGTTTATCGGTTAACACAGCGCGACAAGAACAGGCCAGCCTCTGGCCTGTTTCCTCTCAGCGTCGACCTAACCTGCCTGAACCGACAACATGCTGATGGCACCCATCTCCATACCCTCAACCGGAAGGGTGATGGCGTCATCCGGCTGACGCGCACCCAGCACATAGAGCAGCGGCAGATAGTGCTCAGGCGTCGGGTTCGCCAGCGCCGCATCAGGATGCGTCATAAAGTTCACCAGCGGATGGGAAGCGGCATCGCTCTGCACCTCAAGGTTATCGCGGACAAACTGCTCAAAGCGGCTGGCCCAGGGATAGACCTCGTCTCCGCCTCCCCAGCGTACCTTACGCAGGTTATGCACCACGTTACCACTGGCGACGATCATCACGCCCTGATCGCGCAGTGCGGCCAGTTTCTGCCCCATCCCGAAGTGAAATGCAGCAGGTTTTGTGCCGTCGATGCTGAGCTGCACCACCGGAATATCGGCCTGCGGGTACATCTTAATCAGCACGCCCCAGGAACCGTGATCGAATCCCCATTCATGATCCAGCGTTACCGCCACCGGTGCCAGCTGCTCCACCAGCTGCTGCGCCAGCTCAGGCGAGCCCGGTGCGGGATAGCGGGTGTCAAACAGCGCCTGCGGAAAGCCGCCAAAATCATGAATGGTTCTGGGGGAAGCCATCGCCGTTACCGCCGTACCGCGCGTATACCAGTGCGCAGAGACCGCCACAATCGCCCGCGGGCGTGGCAGAGTCTCACCTGCATGGCGCCAGGCGGCCGTATAACGGTTCTCTTCAAGGGCATTCATTGGGTTGCCGTGGCCCAAAAACAGCGCCGGCATGCGTAACTGGCTCATTCGTGATCCCCCGGGATCGGTTAGGTGATAGCCACTACGATACGCGCATTCCCGACGTTAGCACGCTGATAAGCGTGATGATGATTATCAGAAAATTTGAATAACTCAGAAAGGAAAACAGGTCACGATGCGTGACCTGTTTTTGACGGTCAGCGATTAGCTGGCGTGACGCGTCTCGTGTTCACGACGCCAGGCAATCAGATCTTCAATGGTCACCACCGGCATGTTGTGCTGACGCGCGAACGCAATTGCCTCAGGCGCATGCGCCATAGTGCCGTCGTCGTTGGTCAGTTCACACAGTACGCCTGCGGGCTTAAAGCCGGCCAGCGTCACTAAATCGATGGTCGCTTCGGTATGACCGCCACGGCTTAAGACGCCGCCTTCACGCGCACGCAGCGGGAAGACATGGCCAGGGCGATGCAGATCGGTGGGTTTAGCGTCATCAGCAATCGCCGCACGGATCGTGGTAATACGGTCCTGAGCAGAAACGCCGGTGGTAACGCCCTCTGCAGCCTCGATGGTCACCGTGAAGCCGGTGCCAAACGAGCTGGTGTTGTTCTCCACCATCATTGGCAGGTCGAGCTGCTGACGACGTTCTTCGGTCAGGCAGAGGCACACGATGCCGCTGCCGTGACGAATGGTCAGGGCCATCTGTTCAACGGTCATGGTTTCTGCGGCGAAGATCATATCGCCTTCGTTTTCACGATTTTCATCGTCGAGTACCATCACACCGCGTCCCTCACGCAGGGCGGCGATAGCACGTTCTACACGCTGTTGAGGCGTGCCAAATTCAGAAAGTAGCGTCTGATTCATGGTAATAAAAACCTTAAAATGTATGGGTTACCAGAATCAGGGCATGCTTAGGAGTGACGTCAAAAAGACGTGGCAATAACGTGATGCAGACACAATTGTCCGACAGGTGTCGTTACCCTCTCCCATCCGGACTGTAACCGTCGGCCCCGGAATTGCACCGGATCTGCTGTCCTTTACCCCGCTTTTCAGTGGAATAAAGCGCTCGCGGGCTTTCAGCTGAGCTGATTTACCGCCGGTGGGGAATTGCGCCCCGCCCTGAGAATAAGCAAATCAACTATAACGCCGATCGTTTGTAGCGGCAATCATCAATAGCGCAATTGCTTTTGCATTTTCTGCGTTACCGATTTGAGGTTTATCCTTTTCATTTCTGGCATTACACTTAACACTTATTACGTTGGTAAACACGCTGACACAGCTCCCGTAACCAGGAAATCATCATGATCGACACGAAAAAAATTGAACAACTTGCCCGCCAGGTTCACGACGCGATGCCTAAAGGCGTTCGCGAGTTTGGCGATGATGTCGAAAAGAAAATTCGTCAGGTTCTCCAGGCGCAGCTGACCCGGATGGATCTGGTTAACCGTGAAGAGTTTGATGTGCAGACGCAGGTGTTACTGCGTA
This sequence comes from Pantoea anthophila, assembly GCF_026104315.1. NCBI lineage: Bacteria > Pseudomonadati > Pseudomonadota > Gammaproteobacteria > Enterobacterales > Erwiniaceae > Pantoea > Pantoea anthophila. Next base: position 643,122 of record NZ_CP110473.1, on the reverse strand, counting down.
CGCGTGAGAAAATGGCGGCACTGGAGCAGCGTCTGGCTCAGCTGGAAAGTCAGGGTTCATCAGCAGGTACGCCGCCGACCGCGACCGCACCAGTTGCCCCTGCTGCGCCGGTTACCCCGCCGTCATCCGTAGCGACCTCCCCTGCAGCAGCACCGGTATCAACACCGGCTGCCGATGTGGTGAAACCTGCTGCGGATAACAAGCCAGAATAAGCCGTTAAGCGGGAGCACGGCTCCCGCTTAATACCGCTGTCAGCTGCTGCGGATGGTTTTGATGATGTTGGTGGTTGAGATACCGTCTTCGAAGTTCAGCACCTGTACGTCGCCGCCATTTGCCCACACCTCTTTGCTGCCCGCGATATCTTCCGGCTTGTAATCGCCGCCTTTGACCAGCAGGTCAGGCAGAATGCTGGCGATCAGCCGCTGCGGGGTATCCTCTTCAAACAGCACCACCCAGTCGACCGCTTCCAGCGCACCGAGAACAATCATGCGGTTTTCCTGCGGATTGACCGGACGGCTCTCCCCTTTCAGACGTTTGGTTGACGCATCACTGTTAACCGCGACAATCAGCCGATCGCCGAGTTTGCGGGCGTTCGCCAGGTAAGAGACATGGCCGGCATGCAGAATGTCGAACACCCCGTTGGTCATCACCACTTTTTCACCGCGGCGGCGCGCCATCTCAACGGCGGCTTTTAACTGCGCTTCCGTCATGATGCCGAACCCCTGCTCCGGTCGGGCATGAATGGCGTTTTCCAGCTCAACGGTACTGACCGTCGAGGTTCCCAGTTTGCCGACCACGACACCGGCCGCTGCATTGGCGAGGAAACAGGCTTCTTCCAGTGAATCGCCTGCCGCCAGCGCCGCCGCCAGTACGCCAATGACCGTATCGCCGGCACCGGTCACGTCATAGACCTCCTGCGCCTGAGTCGGCAGATGCAGCGGCGCTTTGCCTGGCTGCAGCAGCGTCATGCCATTCTCGGAGCGGGTCACCAGCAGCGCAGAGAGATCGAAATCGGCAATCAGCTGCATGCCGCGCGAGACAATCTCCTCTTCGCTTTTGCATTTGCCGACCACGGCTTCAAATTCTGAAAGGTTTGGCGTCAGCAGCGTCGCGCCACGGTAGCGGGCAAAATCGGTGCCTTTCGGGTCGATGAGAACCGGCACACCGGCGTCACGCGCCAGAGTAATCATGGTCTGCACGCTTTCCAGCGCGCCTTTGGCGTAATCGGATAGCACCAGCGCACCGGCAGCCACCAGGGATTCGCGCATCTTCTGATGAATCGGTTCCGGATCGACCTGATCAAAGCCCTCTTCAAAGTCGAGGCGGATCAGCTGCTGATTGCGGGAAAGCACGCGCAGTTTGGTGATGGTCGGATGGCTTTTAACCGCCACGAAGTCACAGTGTACGTTGACATCTTTCAGCGTGCTGCTTAACACGCGCGCCGCATCATCTTCGCCGGTCAGGCCAATCAGGCGTGACGCGGCACCGAGTGCTGCAATGTTCATCGCCACGTTTGCTGCGCCGCCAGGACGCTCTTCAACCGTGTCCACTTTCACCACCGGCACCGGTGCCTCAGGGGAGATACGGCTGGTTGGGCCATACCAGTAGCGGTCCAACATTACATCGCCGACGACCAGCACTGAGGCTTGACCGAACGCGGGCAGAGTCACTTTCATTCCAGACACTCCAGACTGCATTAAAAATAGTGCGCGGATGATAGCACAGTTGCGATTTGTGCTATCAGCATCACGCCAGGATAGACGCAGGCGTTACCAGCCAGCGCTGCCAGCTGCTCAGCACCGTCTGCTGCTCCGCGCCATAGGCCTCTGGCTCCACGTGGCCAGGCAGCTCCTGCAGCGCACGATGGTGCAGGGCGTCGCGCAGGGTAACGTAAGCCTGCGTCAGCGCCTCCGCTTCATCGGCGGCCATTTTGTGGTACGTCGCCATCAGCTCAAAAATGCGCACATTATCTGACCAGCGTGTGAGTTCAGGCTGCTCAGCGGCGTAGCGTAAGACAAGATATTGCGCGATGAATTCAATATCGGTGATGCCGCCCGCGTCCGTTTTAATATCCCAGCGACCTTTGTGCTTGTTGCTGAGGTGAGTGCGCATCTTTTCACGCATCTCACGCACTTCGGTCTGCAGGGCTTCCGCGCTGCGCGACTGCGAGAGGATCGCCCGGCGAATGGCATTGAAGCGTTCCCCCAGCGCCGCCTCGCCAAATACCACGCGCGCCCGGACCAGTGCCTGATGCTCCCAGGTCCAGGCTTCGTTGCGCTGATAGTCGTCAAAGGCGTCAAAAGTACTGACCAGCATGCCCGCCGCGCCGGAAGGACGCAGCCGCGCATCCACTTCATAGAGAATGCCGGAGGCGGTGCGGGTACTGAACAGATGCATGATGCGCTGAGCAAGACGCAGATAGAACTGACGGCCATCGATGCTGCGCTCGCCGTCAGTCACCGCGTCTGCCGGGCAGTCATGCAGGAAGACCAGATCGAGGTCAGAACTGTAACCCAGCTCCCAGCCCCCCAGCTTGCCGTAGCCCAGCACGGCAAAGCCGCGCTCATGTTCGCTGGTCAGGTGCGAGGGGCGGCCATAGCGCTGCACCATCATCGTCCACGCCTGCCGCACCACGGAGTCGATAATCGCCTCCGCCAGCCAGGTCAGGTGATCGCTCACTTTCATCACCGGCAGCGTGCCCGCGATGTCGGCGGCGGCAATACGCAGATGCTGAGCCTGTTTAAACTGCCGCACCGCTTCCAGCTGCTGCTCTTCATCCTCGGTGGGAATACGCAGCAGATACTGTCGCAGTTCGTCACGATAGGCGTCAGTGGCGGTGGGCTGGTAGAGCGTGGCGGGATCGAGCAGTTCATCCAGCAGCAAGGGGTGACGTGCCAGCTGGCTGGCCACCATCGGTGAGGCGGCACATAGCCGGATCAGATGACGCAGCGCGCCATGGTATTCGGTGAGCAGCTCCAGATAGGTGCTGCGGGTCAGCACGCCAAGCAGCAGCGGCGTCACGCGGCTGAGCGTGACCGCCGCGTCTTCGCGCAGGCAGACTTCGCTCAGCAGCCGCGGCATCAGCTGATCCAGCGCCTGACGGCCACGCGGGCCGATGGTGCGCCGGCTGATGTCCTGACGAAAAGCCTCCAGCGTCTGATGCAGCGACAGCCGCTGCTCGTCGCTGAGCTGCGGCACCAGCGGAGCCAGCTCGCTGTCCTCCAGCTGGTCCTGCCACAGAACCTGAAACTCCGCCAGCTCACGCTGGTCGTCGATTTCCGGGGTGTCCTCACCAATCAGCTCGTCAAAGATAGTGCGTACGGCCGCCATCTGACTGTCGAGCTGCGTCATCAGCGTCCCCCAGTCGGCACAATCCATTGCCCATGCCAGCCGGGCGCGATGCAGCGCATCCTCCGGCAGGGTCTGTGTCTGCTCATCGCCCAGGCTCTGCAGCAGATTCTCAAGCCGCCGCAGAAACAGGTAGGCCTCGCGCAGCGCATCGACCTGTTCAGCAGGGAGCAGAGCCAGCGTTTTAATCGCCTCCAGCGTTGGCAGCAGCGCACGCAGCTGAAGTGAGCGCTCACGTCCGCCCCGAATCAGCTGAAACACCTGCACGATAAATTCGGTTTCGCGAATGCCGCCCGCGCCCAGCTTGATGTTATTTTTCAGTCCGCGTCGCCGCACTTCGCGGCTGATCATCCCTTTCATGTTACGCAGCGACTGGATCACGCTGAAGTCGATATAGCGCCGGTAAACAAAGGGCCGCAGCATCTGCTGCAGCTCAAGGCTCCAGCGATCCTGGTCATCGCCCATCAGCCGCGCCTTGACCATGGCATAGCGCTCCCAGTCGCGCCCCTGCTCCTGGTAGTAATCTTCGAGCGCGGCAAAGCTCATCACCAGCGGGCCGCTGTCGCCAAAGGGGCGCAGCCGCATATCCACCCGATAAACAAAGCCATCCATGGTGGGCTGATCGAGCACTTTGATCAGCCGCTGCCCCATGCGGGTAAAGAACTGCGCGTTGTCGAGTTCACGCCGTCCGCCACGCGTGGTGCCGTTTTCTGGCCAGGCAAAAATCAGGTCGATATCAGAGGAGAAATTGAGTTCGCCGCCGCCCAGCTTGCCCATTCCCAGGATCAGCAGCGGCTGTGCCTCGCCATCGGCATTGCAGGGTGTGCCGAAATCATGACAGCAGGCCTGCCAGACCCAGTCACGCGCCCGGCTGATCAGCACTTCCGCTAACACGCTGAGCTGCTGCAGGCTCTGTACGGTCGTCGCCTGTTGCAGCGCCTGCATCCAGGCGACCCGCACCAGCATACGACGACGAAACAGCCGCAGTTCCCGCATCAGGCTCGCTTCACTGTCAACCGTGCTCAGCGCCTGGTTCAGCCACGCGGAATAGTGTTGCCACTCATCAGGCTGCGGCAGCTGGTCGCGCATCGCCTGCCACCAGTCGGGATGTTGTTGCAGGTTTTCCAGCACGAAATCACTGAAAGCCAGCCCGGCAGCCTCCACCGGGCTGAGCGAGGCCAGCGGCACCCCAAGCTGTCGGGCGGCCTCTTCGGCCTGATCGCGTAACAATGCGGGAAGTGCTGACAACATAACGCCCTCCTTGATGGCGTGACCTGAAAGCGGTTAGCGGCCTGTGCCGCTGGTGAGCCAGAACGGCGACTGTTTCATTGCCTGCGAGGCCAGCCAGGCTAAGCCCGACTCCTGCTTTTCATGAATGGCTGACAGCAGCTGCTGCCAGGGTTCCAGCCAGCTGGCGACGGTTTCAGGCGCGTAGGATCCGGCCAGCAGGTGAACCGTCAGCAGCTGACGCGCCAGACGGGTCGCCTTGTCCTGATATTCGTTCGGCTGTTTCACCGTGCTGAAGGTCTCTCTCAGATCGGCATTCACGCGGCTCAGCATAATGTCGCTGAAGCGTTTAAAGGAGCCCTGTAGTTTGGTTTCCCCTTTGGCGTCGATCCACTGACGCCACTGAGATTCCGCCAGCCAGTGAGTCAGAGCCAGCTGGGTCTCAACGGAGAGTGAAGAGAGACAGAAGGCAGCAGCGGCCTGCTCTTCATTCACCAGCGTCTCTTCCAGCGTGGTCAGTTGCTGACGCAGCGCGCTGCTGGCTTTGCGTGGCACCAGCGCACCAAACAGGCTGAACGCCTGGCGCAGCAGATCCAGCGCTTCGCGCACCGCATCCTGTGCTGCCGCGTTGCCCCGCAGCCAGACCTCTTCATGATACTGCCAGTGGCTGAGGCCAGCCGACATGGCGGCGACCATCCCCTGCTCCACGGTGGCTTTCGCCCCCGCTTTGAGCAGCGGGAACGGCTTGATCAGGCGCGGCGGATTCCCCTGCGCCAGCTGATAACCCCGGGCGGCTTTACTCAGGCTGCCCATCCGCAGTCCCCCCTGCGCCACCAGCTGCTGTGCAAAGGTCAGCAAATCCTGACGTTCGCCACGCTTCAGCTCAAGCTCGACCTCGCACAGCGGTTCGCTAAACTCACCGGCCGACACCTCGCCCTGGTCAAACGCCACTTCAATTTCGCTGTTTCCAGCGGTAATCAGCCAGATCTCGCGCTGGAAATGGGTGGTGAAAAGCGGCTGTAAGCGCGACTGGAGCGCCGCGACATCGGTGCCCTGCGGCCAGATCGTGGCGGGCAGGCGCGCAATATCGAGCACCGGTTCGCTGAGTTCAACGTTGTATTCCGGGCGCTGATGCAGTCCGCCCAGCGTCTGCCCTGCGGCCTTCAGGGTCATCTCATACTGTTTATCGATGCCACGAATGCGTAAGCCCATGTCCCAGCGTCGCAGCTGGTTGTCATCGGTCTCAAAGTAGATGTTGGTCAGTTCACGGGCCGCCTGATGCTGATGCGGCAAAGTGGAGAAGTACTCAGCCAGTTTCCCGGCCGCTTGTGGAGTTGCAATGAACTTTAGTTCGATTTCGATGGTCATAATTTTTTATTCACTACGCCGCTGGCACTTAAGAGGGTTTTTCCTGCATATTTCAGGCGATTAACAGCAGGCTGGTTACGCTGTCGCCTGAGGGCAAGGGGTTATGAGGCGAAGATTAATGCACAGAAGCGGCGCTGTCTCTGCTTTCTTTGCGCTTTGCAGACCTTTTCGCACTCCCATGAGACCAGGATAGTTCTCATTCAGATTTATGCGGGGCCTCTCCAGACTGTGCCGGTAAATTTTTAGTCAGATTAAGCCAAACGAAATCGAATGAAAAAAATCACACTCGCTGGAATCACTTTGCTGGCCCTCAGCACCCTTGCACCTGCCCACGCCGACGAAAAACGCTATGTCTCTGATGAACTCTCGACCTGGGTGCGCAGCGGCCCCGGCGACCAGTTCCGCCTGCTCGGTAAGCTGAATGCCGGGGAAGAGGTACAGCTGTTACAGACCAACAATGATACCCATTATGGCCAGATCCGCGATTCGGAAGGCCGCACCACCTGGATCCCCCTGTCGCAGCTCAGCGCAAATCCGAGCCTGCGCACCCGGGTGCCGCAGCTTGAGCAGCAGGTCAAAGATCTGACCGCCAAGCTGGATAACATCGACAACAGCTGGAACCAGCGCACCGCCGAGATGCAGAACAAAGTCGCCAGCAGCGACGGTGTCATCAACGGGCTGAAAGACGAAAATCAGAAGCTGAAAAATGAACTGATCGTCGCGCAGAAGAAAGTCAGCGCCGCCAACGTTCAGCTGGATGACAAGCAGCGTACCATCATCATGCAGTGGTTTATGTATGGCGGCGGCGTGCTGGGCGTCGGCCTGCTGCTGGGTCTGTTACTGCCGCACATGCTGCCGCGCCGCAAGAAAAGCGATCGCTGGATGAACTGACCGCATTCTGCCGGTTTTAAAGGGGGGATCAGACGATCCCCCCTTTGGCATGTCTGCAATCCGGGCAATCTGTGCAACAATAAAACCAGATGCACCGCTGATTTCAGGCGCGGGATGCGCCCGGCGTGCCGATCATTTCTTTTTCTCTGGAGTTTTACGTGAAGACGTTTCTTGTTGGCGGTGCGGTGCGTGATGCGCTGCTGAATCTGCCGGTTACAGACAAAGACTGGGTGGTGACCGGTGCCACGCCTGAAGCCATGCTGGAGCAGGGCTATCAGCAGGTCGGTCGCGATTTTCCCGTTTTCCTGCATCCTGTCAGCCGCGAAGAGTATGCGCTGGCACGAACCGAGCGGAAAAACGGGAAAGGCTATACCGGATTTGTGACCTGGTCTGCTCCCGACGTGACGCTGGAGCAGGACTTACAGCGGCGCGATCTGACGATTAACGCTATTGCGCAGGATGAGCATGGCGAGCTGGTCGATCCTTACAACGGCCAGCGTGATATCGCTCAGCGCCTGCTGCGCCATGTTTCTGCGGCTTTCAGTGAAGACCCGCTGCGGGTTTTGCGGGTCGCGCGCTTTGCGGCGCGCTTTGCTCACCTCAACTTTCGTATCGCCCCTGAAACCCGGCAGCTGATGCAGCAGATGGCAGAGAGCGGAGAGCTGGCAAATCTTACGGCTGAGCGGGTGTGGAAGGAGACGGAAAAAGCACTGAGCACCCGTAATCCGCAGGTCTATTTTCAGGTACTGCGCGACTGCGGTGCGCTGAAGGTGCTTTTCCCCGAACTGGACAATCTGTTTGGCATCCCGGCCCCTGCGAAGTGGCACCCGGAGATCGACACCGGCGTCCACACGCTGATGACGCTGGCGATGGCTGCCGCGCTCTCCGGAGAGATCGAGGTGCGCTTCGCCACGCTGTTCCATGACGTCGGTAAGGCACTGACGCCGCCTGAGCGTTGGCCCAGCCATCATGGTCATGGTCTGGCGGGTGTGCCGCTGGTTGAGGCGCTGTGTCAGCGGCTACGGGTGCCCAACGCGATTCGCGATCTGGCCCTGATCGTGACCGAATTTCACGACGTGGTGCACACCATTGAGCGGCAATCCGCGGCGTCGCTGGTGGCGCTGTTCGACCGGATTGATGCGTGGCGTAAGCCGCAGCGCGTCGAACAGATGGCGCTGACCAGTGAAGCGGATGCACGCGGGCGTGCCGGGCTGGAGAGTATGGCCTATCCGCAGGGTGACTATCTGCGTCGCGCTTTTGCGCTGGCGCAGGCGGTTCCCACTAAAACCGTGATCGAGGCGGGATTTAAAGGTGCGGAAGTGCGGGAGGAGTTAACGCGACGACGGGTTGACGCCGTCGCGCAGGGTCTGGCGATCGGGCAGACTGACTAGCAGTCTGCCTGCGGTTTACATGAAGACCATGTAGACCGCTGCCGCGACGATAAAGCGGTAGATGGCGAACGAGACAAAAGAGATGCGTTTGATCAGCTCAAGGAAGGCTTTAATCGCAATCAGCGCCACGATAAATGCCGTCACAAAGCCCACCGCGAACATCGGGAAATCGGCCATCGTCAGGAAGCCGATGCTCTTGTACATATCCAGCACGGTCGCGCCCATCATCATTGGCACGGCCAGGATGAAGGAGAACTCCGACGCGGCATAGCGGCTCACGCCCATCAGCATCCCGCCAGAGATAGTGGCACCGGAACGGGAGAAGCCAGGCCACAGCGCCAGGCACTGGAAGCAGCCAATCATAAACGCCTGACGATAGGTAATATCATCAACGCCCACGGCTTTCGGCTGTTTTGGCTTCAGGAACTCGGCGGCCAGCAGCAGCACACCCCCGACCACCAGCGCGTACATCACGTTGATCGGATTAAACAGCGTTTTAATCTGATCGTGCAGTACCAGACCCACAACGACCGCCGGCACCATGCCCAGCAGAATATGGATCAGCGACAGACGACCGCTGCCGACACCCTCATGTTTCACTTCGCCAAAGTGGATGCCGATCAGCCCGAACAGACGGCGCCAGAACATCACCACTACGGCCAGAATCGATCCTAACTGGATCACAACTTCAAAGGTCTCGGCTTTTTCACCCTCAAAGCCCAGCAGGTGACCCACTATAATCATGTGCCCTGTGGAAGAGACCGGTAAAAATTCGGTCAGCCCTTCCACAACGCCCAGGATTGCAGCTACCCAAAGCTGATGAATATCTGCCATCAAATGTTCCCTCTATCCGTTTCAAAACCATTAAAAAGGCGGTAGCGCGCTGCTATCGCCTGAAATCATGCCGCTGTTAGCCTGAAGTAAACCTTAAGGTCTAACCGATTCGCCTGCTGTAACGCATCGGTACAGGCTATGACAGACAGTAATTTGGTTTGGTTTCATTGTGATGGCAATCACATCGTATTTATTTAGGAATAGTCCCGCGCTCGATTCGCACGCCAACCTGCGCCGCCTGGGCCACAGCGCCCGGTTTGCTGACCTTTATGCGTACGCCAGGCGAATTGAAACGGTTCATCAACAGATCCGCAATTTCTTCAGCAACCCGTTCCACCAGAGCGAAACGGCTGCCGGTCAGATGCGTCAGAATGGCCGAGGAGACATCGGCATAGCTGAGGCAGTCCTTCACATCGTCGCTGCTGGCCGCCAGCCGGTTATCCCAGGCCATTTCGACATCGAGCACCAGCTTCTGCTGTATGCCCTGTTCCCAGTCGTAAACGCCAATGGTGGTGAACACCGTGAGTTGTTCTATAAATACGATATCCATGATAAGACTCTCTGTTTTTGGCTAAGCCGGATACCACTTCCGGCGGATTATGCGTATTATCCACGGTTGAAGAGATCAAAACGACCCTGAAGGGAACGGTACGGTGTTATGAGTGCTTTCGCGCTTGGTATGATTATTTTCGCGTATCTTTGCGGTTCGATTTCCAGTGCTATTCTGGTCTGTAAAGTCGCTGGCCTGCCCGATCCCCGCACGCACGGCTCCGGCAATCCGGGGGCGACCAACGTGCTGCGCCTGGGCGGTAAAGCCGCAGCCGCCACCGTATTAGTGTTTGATGTGCTGAAAGGAATGGTGCCGGTCTGGCTGGCCTGGCTGATGCACGTTCCCCCGCTTTATCTTGGCCTCACCGCGATTGCCGCCTGCCTGGGTCATATCTATCCGGTGTTCTTTCGCTTCCGTGGCGGAAAAGGCGTGGCGACGGCATTCGGTGCCATCGCGCCCATTGGCTGGGATCTGACCGGCCTGGTCACCGGCACCTGGCTGTTAACGGTTCTGCTCAGCGGCTACTCGTCACTGGGCGCTATCGTCAGCGCGCTGATCGCGCCGTTTTACGTCTGGTGGTTCAAACCGCAGTTCACCTTCCCGGTTTCCATGCTCTCCTGTCTGATCCTGCTGCGTCATCACGATAATATTCAGCGGCTGTGGCGGGGACAGGAAGGCAAGATCTGGAAGCGTAAAAAGAAATCTCAGCCATAAAAAAAGCCGGCAAGCCGGCTTTTTTCACATCAGATGGCAGGCAGTTCCGCCAGCGGCCAGCGCGGTCGCACGCTGACGCCTAACCCCCCGCGCGTTCCTCCTTTCAGTCGCACCATGCCCGCATACGCGATCATCGCACCATTGTCGGTACAGAACTCAGGACGGGCGTAGAAGACTTCACCGCCGCGCTTTTGCATCATGATCGCCATCTGCTCGCGCAGCGTCCGGTTGGCGCTGACGCCGCCCGCAATCACCAGACGCTTAAAGCCGGTCTCATCCAGTGCGCGCTTACATTTGATCGCCAGCGTGTCCACCACCGCATCCTCGAAGGCGCGGGCGATGTCGGCTCGGGTCTGATCGTCATCCGGATTAGCGCGAATGGTGTTCGCGGCAAAGGTCTTCAGCCCGGAGAAGCTGAAATCCAGCCCCGGACGATCGGTCATCGGACGCGGGAAGGTGAACCGCCCCGCCGTGCCCTGCTGCGCCATTTTCGACAGCATCGGCCCACCCGGGTAATCGAGACCCAGCAGCTTCGCCGTTTTATCAAAGGCTTCACCTGCCGCATCATCAATCGACTCACCCAGCAGGAGATATTCCCCGATGCCGGTGACGCTGATCAGCTGAGTATGTCCGCCCGACACCAGCAGCGCGACAAACGGAAATGCCGGTGGATTCTCTTCCAGCATCGGAGCCAGCAGATGACCTTCCATATGGTGAACCGGCACCGCCGGCACTTTCCAGGCAAACGCCAGTGCGCGACCGATCGTCGCCCCGACCAGCAGCGCCCCGACCAGCCCTGGCCCGGCGGTGTAAGCCACCGCGTCGATCTGCTGTGGTGCCAGACCGGCTTCTTTCAGCGCCGCCTGAATCAGCGGCACGGTTTTACGCACGTGATCGCGTGAGGCCAGTTCCGGCACCACACCGCCATAATCTGCGTGCACTTTAACCTGGCTGTAGAGCTGGTTAGCCAGTAATCCGGCCTCGTCATCATAGATTGCGATGCCGGTTTCATCGCACGACGTTTCAATACCCAGAATTCGCATTGCATCACCTCATTCTTGCGGCGCGCAGTTTATCACAGCAATGGGAGATGCAGCGCGGCCATCCCGCGTAAAAAGTCATTTTCTGTCGGCTAAAGAGTGCGCTATACTCCCGCCCCTGGAAAAACCGGCAGCCGCACAGGCAAACGCTCCTGTTGGTTTCAAATTGTCCATGGTGCTTTACAAACCAACCTGGGTTGGAGTAAAATGCTGCACCATTTTGAAATGTGCTGGCGCCGCAGTCAGCAGCAAAACCGAATTTTATCGAGGTGAGAGTTACATGCCGGTAATTAAAGTACGTGAAAACGAGCCATTTGACGTAGCACTGCGTCGCTTCAAACGTTCTTGCGAGAAAGCAGGCGTTCTGGCTGAAGTTCGTCGTCGTGAGTTCTATGAAAAACCGACTACCGAACGTAAGCGCGCTAAAGCGTCAGCAGTTAAGCGTCACGCCAAGAAACTGGCTCGCGAAAACGCACGCCGCACTCGTCTGTACTAAGTCGTTCCGGAGGTCCGCCTCCACCGCGTGATTCACGCAGACAGAGTCAAGTAAAAGGCCGTGCTTTCCGAAAGGAAGCGCGGCTTGTTGCCGTTTATGAGCTGAAAAACCGGGGCGTATGGCTGGACGAATTCCACGCGTATTTATCAACGATTTACTTGCCCGCACGGATATCGTGGATCTTATCGATGCCCGCGTTAAGCTGAAAAAGCAGGGTAAGAATTTCCACGCGTGCTGTCCTTTCCACAATGAAAAAACCCCCTCTTTCACCGTAAACGGCGAAAAACAGTTTTATCACTGTTTCGGCTGTGGCGCACACGGCAATGCCATCGACTTTTTAATGAACTTTGATCGTCTGGAGTTTGTTGAGAGTATCGAAGAGTTAGCCACCGCCCACGGTTTAGACGTGCCTTATGAAGCAGGCAGCGGGCCCAGCCAGATGGAACGCCATCAGCGCCAGAGCCTGTATCAGCTGATGGAGAGCCTGAACGGTTTCTATCAGCAGAGCCTGCAGCAGTCCAGCGCGCAGCCAGCCCGCGACTATCTCGATCGTCGTGGTCTGAGCGCCGAAATCATCGATCACTTTGCGATAGGGTATGCCCCCGCCGGCTGGGACAACGTTCTCAAGCGTTTTGGCAAGCAATCCGAAGACCGCGAGTCACTGATGGAAGCGGGCATGCTGGTCAGCAATGACAAAGGCCGTACCTATGACCGGTTTCGCGACCGCGTCATGTTTCCGATTCGCGATAAGCGTGGCCGCGTCATCGGTTTTGGCGGACGTGTCCTGAGTAACGAAACGCCGAAATACCTGAACTCGCCGGAAACACCGATTTTCCATAAAGGCCGCCAGCTCTATGGCCTGTATGAAGCAGTAAAAAATCATCCTGAACCCGCCCGCCTGTTAGTGGTCGAGGGATACATGGACGTGGTTGCGCTGGCGCAGTATGGCATCGATTATGCCGTTGCGTCGCTGGGCACCTCCACCACGGCTGAACACATTCAGTTGCTGTTCCGCAGTACCGACACCGTGATCTGCTGTTACGACGGCGACCGGGCCGGACGTGAAGCGGCATGGCGTGCGCTTGAGACCGCATTGCCTTACATGAATGATGGTCGTCAGCTACGCTTTATGTTTTTACCCGATGGCGAAGATCCGGATACGCTGGTTCGCAAAGAGGGTAAAGCCGCTTTCGAGGCGAGGATGGAGCAGGCAATGCCGCTCTCTTCGTTTCTGTTTGATAGCCTGCTGCCGCAGGTGGATCTGAGCTCACGCGACGGTAAAGCGCGCCTCAGTACGCTGGCTTTACCATTGATTACGCAGATCCCCGGTGAGACCTTACGTATTTATATGCGTCAGGAGCTGGGGAATAAACTGGGTATTCTCGATGACAATCAGCTTGAAAAGCTGATGCCAAAGCTGGCCACAAGCGGAACGGCGCCGGTTGCCCCGCCGCTTAAGCGTACCACCATGCGCGTGCTGATTGCGTTACTGATTCAGAACCCGCAGCTGGCGTCGATGGTGCCTTCGCTTGACGGGCTGTCTGAGTCAAAAATGCCGGGTTTACCGCTGTTTATTGAATTAGTCGGTCGCTGTAATGAGAATCCTGGATTGACCACCGGACAGCTACTAGAGTTATATCGCGGAACAAATTTTAGTCAGACGCTTGAAACGCTGGCGATCTGGAACCACATGATAGTAGATGAAGAAGCCGAAGCGGTGTTTCAGGACTCGCTGGCCAGCGTCTACGACTCAGCTCTGGAAGAGCGTCTGGAGTTTCTGATAGCGCGTGAACGCACCCAGGGACTGAGCGCCGATGAGCGCCGTGAGCTCTGGACACTCAGTCAGGCGTTTGCCCGAAAATAATTTAGCACGCTGCCCGTTCTGATGGAGGGCGGCGTGGCTGTTTTAAGGCCGTGGGCGTTAAGCCAGGCCTGTACCACCAACGATTTATACACGCGGCTTAAGTGCCGATTACTGATGGGCAAAGCCCACGCCGCGACGAAGGCAGCGGCAAGAATTAAAGGCCTTCACTGCTATTGTTGGCTCGCTGCCGACCGACACCAATCTAATTAACAGAAGTGTGGATACCGTCTTATGGAGCAAAACCCGCAGTCACAGCTCAAGCTTCTTGTCACCCGTGGTAAGGAGCAAGGCTATCTGACCTATGCTGAGGTCAATGACCATCTGCCGGAAGATATCGTCGACTCCGATCAGATCGAAGACATCATCCAGATGATTAACGACATGGGTATTCAGGTGGTTGAAGAAGCCCCTGATGCCGACGATCTGATGCTGAACGAAAACAGCTCCGATACTGACGAAGATGCCGCGGAAGCTGCCGCTCAGGTGTTATCCAGCGTTGAATCTGAAATCGGGCGTACGACTGACCCGGTTCGCATGTACATGCGTGAAATGGGTACCGTTGAACTGCTGACGCGCGAAGGCGAAATCGACATCGCGAAGCGTATCGAAGACGGTATCAACCAGGTTCAGTGTTCCGTTGCCGAATACCCTGAAGCGATTACTTACCTGCTGGATCAGTACGACAAAGTTGAAGCAGGTGAATCACGCCTTTCCGATCTGATTACCGGTTTCGTCGATCCTAACGCAGAAGAAGATCTGGCCCCAACAGCTACGCACGTGGGCTCCGAGCTGTCTGAAGCCGATCGTAACGACGACGAGGATGAAGACGAAGACGAAGACGACAACTCCGAGGACGATAACTCCATCGACCCGGAACTGGCGCGCGAGAAGTTCTCCGATCTGCGCAAGCAGTACGAAACCACCCGCAGCGTGATCAAAAGCAAAGGTCGCAGCCATGCCGCCGCCGTTGCTGAAATCCAGAACCTCTCTGACGTCTTCAAACAGTTCCGCCTGGTACCGAAGCAGTTCGATTACCTGGTAGGCAGCATGCGCACCATGATGGAACGTGTCCGTACCCAGGAACGTCTGATCATGAAGCTCTGTATTGAGCTGTGCAAAATGCCGAAGAAAAACTTCATCACCCTGTTCACCGGCAACGAAACCAATGAGAGCTGGTTCAAAGCGGCGCTGGCGATGAACAAGCCGTGGTCTGAGAAGCTGCTGGAAGTGCAGGATGACGTTATGCGTTCCCTGCAGAAGCTGGCGCAGGTCGAAGAAGAGACCGGCCTGACCATTGAGCAGGTTAAAGATATCAACCGTCGCATGTCGATCGGTGAAGCCAAAGCGCGTCGCGCCAAGAAAGAGATGGTGGAAGCGAACCTGCGTCTGGTTATTTCAATTGCCAAGAAATACACCAACCGCGGTCTGCAGTTCCTCGACCTGATTCAGGAAGGTAACATCGGCCTGATGAAAGCGGTCGATAAGTTTGAATATCGCCGTGGTTACAAGTTCTCGACCTATGCGACCTGGTGGATCCGTCAGGCGATTACCCGCTCTATCGCGGACCAGGCACGTACCATCCGTATTCCGGTGCATATGATTGAGACCATCAACAAGCTCAACCGTATTTCGCGCCAGATGCTGCAGGAGATGGGTCGCGAGCCGACGCCGGAAGAGCTGGCTGAACGCATGCTGATGCCAGAAGATAAAATTCGCAAAGTACTGAAAATCGCTAAAGAGCCGATCTCGATGGAGACGCCGATTGGTGATGATGAAGATTCACATCTGGGCGATTTTATCGAAGACACCACGCTGGAGCTGCCGCTGGATTCTGCTACGTCAGAGAGCCTGCGTTCTGCCACCCATGACGTACTGGCTGGCCTGACCGCGCGTGAAGCGAAAGTGCTGCGCATGCGTTTCGGTATCGATATGAACACCGACCATACGCTGGAAGAAGTGGGCAAACAGTTTGACGTAACGCGTGAGCGTATTCGTCAGATTGAAGCCAAAGCCCTGCGTAAACTGCGCCATCCGAGCCGCTCGGAAGTGCTGCGTAGCTTCCTCGACGATTAAGTCCGACAAAAACCCCGGTTCGCCGGGGTTTTTTATGCCTGCTACTCCCCTGCCCTGCTCTCCTCCGGATGCAGCTCCCGGTAAAGCTGACGATAAGCTTCGACCATCTCCTCCAGTGAGGCGCGATTAAGGCCGCTGGGATTTGGCAGCACCCACACCTGGGTTTTCCCCATAAAGACGGGCTGCTTACCCCATTCCACTTTGCGCTGCTGAAAGGCATGACGAAACGCATCCTTACCCAGGATGGCGAGCGCGGCGGGCTGGTAATTCAGCACCTTTTCCATCAGGCGTCTGCCGCCCTCACGTAGTTCATCCGTGGCAAGCTGGCTCGCCTGCACCGTGGGTCGCTCAACCAGCATGGTGATACCGCAGCCGGTTTCGGTTAAGCGCTGCTCCTCTTCCGGTTTCAACTGCTCCCGGGTGAATCCGGCCTGATGGATGACTTTCCAGAACCGGTTGCCGGGATGAGCAAAGTGAAAGCCCTGATGGGCGGTTGACTGGCCGGGATTAATGCCGCAGAACAGCACATCAAGCCCCGGAGTGATAATGTCGCGGATAGCGTGTTCACTCATGCCTTTCCCGCCCTGCTGTCGCTACGCTGTGGCGTAAGCGCTCTGCTGCTCTGCTTCTCCATAGAACGTCCTGTGCTCTCTGCCACGTAATCTCTGGCTAAGATAGTAGTGATTACGCTCAGTACATTCCAGCCTTCAGGACTCAACGCGTTCCGCTATCGACATGACAGAGGCAGCACACGACTGCTGCAGCCTGATGTCCAGTTTCGCTAAAGGCACGGCGTCGCATTTTCCACGCTGTTTTAAAACTTCGCTAACGCCGTTCGCCAGTTTTGTTATAGAAATCAGCAGGTAAATCGCTGCTGTTTATTTCAGCAACCGATGGCGGAGTGCTGGATCGCCCTGAAGAGATACTTTATAATCCCCGCTCCGCTGGCCCCTTAGCTCAGTGGTTAGAGCAGGCGACTCATAATCGCTTGGTCGCTGGTTCAAACCCAGCAGGGGCCACCAAATTTTAGCTGTTAAATCAGCAAATTAAAGCCACCTTTCAGGGTGGCTTTTTTGTTGGCCGCCTTTGCTATTGGCGGTAAAATGGCGGCAGAATTTCATCTTCCTCTCTGTTACCACCACCTTTCGTACCATACGGCTATCGGCAACTGAGTTAACGCTCTTTCACCCGTTTTGAGCTGGATCATCTGATTTACGGTAGTGCCTCTCTTGAGAAAAGGATTAGTCGCCTCGGTAACATGCTGCTGTTCGGTTTCTCAGGAGCTGAAGCTGGAACCATTGCTGGCGATATTCACCCGGCGCGGCCTGGCCCCGGATACATACAGGTATGCACATCACGGCATTAACATGGAGCCGTATGAGTTTGCCAGCAGCATGATCTTTCACCTGATGGAGCCGGGCATCAATCAGGAGTTTTACGGCCCTACCCACCAGCTATTCCTCCGGCGCTGCTGAACGAGGCAGCCACGCTGTTTCGCCGCAAGTATTATCTGAACGGCAGCGATACCGGTTTCATCATGTACATGATCGATCCGCCGCAGAGCCAGCGGGACGTGGATAATATCCGCAGCGCCATGAAAAGCGCAAAAGGCCCTGGCAACTTCCGCAACCTGTTTATGTACAGCCCGAACGGGAAAAAGGACGGCATCCAGACCATCTCCCTGTCAGAGGTGGCGGCAAAGGATGAATTTCTGAACATCAATAACGTGGGCCGTGATGACATGATGGCGGAGCACCGCGTACCGCCGCAGCTGATGGGTTCATCCGAAATAACACTGGCGGATTCGGTGACGTGGAAAAAGCCAGCCGCGTGTTCGTGCGTAACGAACTCATATCACTCCAAAAGCGTTTTGAAAAATTGAATGATTGGCTGGGTGATGAAATAATAAAGTTTTCACCCTATAAAATCGAATAGATTAAAAAATATATAGAAATCAAATACCCACATTATTGCATCAACATCATTAATTTATCCCCGTACAAAAAAGTCACGGGGAATTAATTAAAAACTGGAAGATTCAGGAAGTGTAGAAACATAGTTATCATAAACGACTGGAACTTGAGGGAAACGACTCATCCAATTTAGGAACGTTTTTGGTAGCTGTCCTTTCCACTTTTGTACATTAGTGAAATATCTTATTTTTTCATCATTCAGATAAGCCACCCATACCTCCCCTTCCGTACCAAAGATAACTGCGCCTTCATTATATGTATATAGTCCTCGCACCCCTCCTTCATACGCTCTTCCAATGAAAGTATCTAGATTCTCTCTCTCTCCAATTCCTTCCATAACCCTCTTGAATTCAAAGTAATGCTGTCCCATTACTTGGTATAAACGTTGAAGTTCCATTTCATTGGCAAATCCAAAAGCAAATAAATGATCTTCGTCGCACCGAAGCTCACAATTGAACGTCGCTCCCATCCCGCGCCAGTACTGACAACTAACATTTTCGTTGATTTTAATGTATCTTCTTCCCTCAAAAATGCTACGTCTGAAACTTAGTTCCCCAAAACCTATCCCATCGGGTTCCCTTATGCGCGCATATGCTGAATCTCTGGAAACAAAGACAGCCTCTCCGATTATCTCTCCAATATGTGCTCCGTTTGTGACTTTTAAATCAAACAAAAATCCGTTAGAAGAAGTTTCTCTTATAAATAATTCACCACCATAGCTTCTTCTTTGCTCTGAAAACCATTTCCCCCACCAAATTAAGGCATCCTGACCGGAGGAAATAGAACCCAGCTTAGAATCGTTAAGAGACTCCTTCAAAGCTGATTCAATCCTGCCTTGAAGTTGACCTTTAGCTTCTGATTTTGACTCGATAGAAGGATCAAGTGAATATGCTATAACCCTTCGTCCTCTAAGATCAAAAGGAAGTTCTTCGGGTGAACCATAAAATGTGTTCTGTACCATTATTACCCTATCCCAGCCCAATTGTGATACTGCATAACCCAGTTCAATAAGCACATTTGGATTTGCTGTTTTTCTTCCGGATAATTGTGCATTTATTATTGAAACATCTGCAACAAATATATCTGCCAGTGAAATCTTGTTGAAAATACTTTCACTAATAGATGGTGATCCTAGTAACCCACTTGTGTCTCTATCTAATACAGGGTAAATGCTTTCACTATCATCTTTTTTTATTGCTTTCATTGCTTTTTTTAAAGCATCTTCGATTAAATTTCTGTTAGCTCTTGAATCAAGATCTGACTGCCATGAGTAAAAAATCGTTCTTTGCATTTTTAGTTACCTCCTTTTGATGGTTAAGAAACAATATCTAAAAATTGTTAGATTTAAAAACACAATTAACATTTCTGGCGCGCGCTCGTATCCCCGCCACGCCTGCCCGCTTTATGCAGCGGTTTTCATGCAGGTGCATGACATAAAAAAAAGCCCGCCAGTACTGGCGGGCCGAAGCGTCAACGATCCTTATGGGATCGTGCGGACTCATGCAGCATAGACATGCACTCTCCTGCACAGAGTCAGAACAGCGGCATGTTGTCATCTGTAGCAATGAAGCTAATATCAACCAGAATGTGATTTACCATCTCCTGTAGATAAAGGAGACCCTGCGAAAGAGAAACAAGGGCAGAAATCACAATCCAGAAAACATCATCATGAGCGCGGTCTGATCAGAAGCCAACGCCATTCTCTTTTAGATGCTGAAAGAAAACTAATCTGCCTGGCGTATAATCAATCAGACAACTTCCTGTTTATAACTCTGCTTCTGGCGCGACTTTACCAACCTGAGCGCGCCAGCAGTTCGCGGCTATAATAAGGTTAACGTCTGCCGGGCCATACAGAGGGGCATTAACGGACCTGGAAGTCGCATCACCTGCAATCACTTCATAGTGGTTAAGATGACTCATTTTTGATATACACCCCCTTAAGCACCAATAATTTTCACTATTTTCTTTTAGATCTGAACTGTATTTTATTGAAAACCTTAACGCTCAATACGAATATTACGGCGATAGTGATTAGCAATAGCCTTCCCCAGTAATCTGGAAAAAATACCACATAAAACACCCCTGAAATAATCACCAGTAATACAGGCGCATAATCAATAGCAATATTCAATATAAACTTCGTTAAGAAACTCATTTTATACCATCCAGTAACCTGATAATATCCTGCTCAGTTGGCGATGTTCTTCCACTTAATTTCATATTAAAAGTGTTGATGACTTTCTCAATATAAATATAGAGCATTTCAAGATTATTTTTGTAAAGAGCCTGATAAAATAAAGGGTTGGTTGAGTGGAGACGTCGCGCAGCCATAGCCGATTTTTGCACTTTCCCATAAAAACCTAATCCTGATAAAGCAATATAGCTGGTACCATTTATAGCCGTTCTGATAGCTATAGAAATTGGCGCGGCTTCTGCCATTCCTTTAGCCATTGCATATGAGATAGCAAGTTTTGTGACTTTCGATGCTTTGCCGTTAGCAGCGAATCCAGCAATAGACATGACTTTTTTCTGTATTGGAGAGTCAGGGTTTTCCAGTTTTCTTGCATCCTGATCGCGTAACAGATAGGCAGTGTAGAGTTGAAACATATCTAAAAAGACATCTTTTCTTTTGTACGCTTCATAGACAGAAAGAAACATTCGTTTATCTTCAAGATTTAATTCGCTGCAAACATCTCTGTACTTATCTGTAAGGCAGGAAGTGCGCCATGAAAGCCGTTCTGTACCCGAATATATGTCGCTTAAATTCTCTCTGGCAGCATTTCCTACTCCCTGCAATCCCTTACTGAAAGCATCGGCAATCTTCTTATCTGCTGTGATCTTTAATTTTAAATATTGTGATAGCGCCATTAGTAATCATCCTTTTTTAATGGCGCGTCATTATACAGAAATTATAGTCAAAAAAAACCGATGAGTTTGGCGCTTGTCCTGAAGAAAACATAGAGCAAGATGCAAAGCCACTGTGCAGGAAGTGCTTTAAATGAGCCAGTAAGACTACTGTATCGCGGGAGGCAGACAGGGTACATAAACTGGCCCGACCGAGGTAAAGCGGTTAATCGCCAGCTTTTTCCGGCCATATAATATCCTGCAGAGTTGCACTATCAAACTTTTACACTGCCGAACCTGTTGTGCCCTGCTGTGCCTTGTCTGCGCCATTAATGATGCCAGGCAATGGATGTGTTTGCTATCATGAGTCTTAACAGGACGGGCGTGTTTATCCAGGTGAGAAGTCTGGCAGCGATCCTCTTCTCACCTGATGCGAATGCTATAGAGACAGCAGCAACGTCACTTCATTGATTATGATGAAGAGTGATAGTCTGGGTTCACAACGATGAAAACGGAGCGATACAGATGCATCCTTTACTCGAAATGCTCGCAGATTTGCTGGTGAGCTGGCCAGTATCCTCAGGAAAGCGGGATAAAAAGCCAGTCAAAGACAAAAGGAAGATCTCAGGTCTTGATTACAAACCTATCTGCAGGATAACAACCGATCACAACATTTCGAATACAAAGCAGAAAGAGGAAAGCAGGCAATCGCACTCTATTCGCCGTTAAAACGCACTCTCGTAAGTAATTAAACCACTTCAAACTGCCTCATTGATTCCCTGCTAAAGGAAGTTTCAGTTCGCCTCTGTCGGTATGCCCTGCATGACTGCAATAGAGACAGGTAAGCAGGGATAGCAGAGGCGCTCCTGTGTCACAGCAGATTGCAGCACAGCGACCGGTTCTATGCCTGCCAGCAAACTTCTGTTCATCATCCGCCGCATCTTCACCCCATTTCAGCAATGAGCTGAAAAAAACGACACCCTCGCAATTTCTTACTCCCGCTTTCCCCTATTTTAAAAACCAAGATTACCGGCAACTTTATTATTATCATTTTCGCATTACTGTTATGGCTCGATCATAAATTCAATATTAAAGTAAAAAACCCATAACGCATCAAATACACCATAAACAACTATCTGCAAATGAAGACAACTTTACTTATTCGTTAACTAAACCATTAATAAAGTTCTATGTTAGCCTGACCTTCCTGAATCAAAATTAAAAATCAGGAGAAGGCGATTAATCAGTGTGCTCAGTTTAAGGGATAAGAATATTATGCGCCTCATATCTCTTATTCATTATCACTTTGCACGCTGATTACTCCGCACAGCAAAGAGAGCGTTCGGTCTGTTCAGAACTGCTCATTTATAACAAATCTGATAAGAGAGATAATATGAGAAAATTATTATTAAGCACCGCCATTATTGCCGCGATGGCGTCCGTCAGTTTTGCGGCTCAGGCTGCAGAATCTGCGACCCTTTCCATCACGGGTACCATCACTCCAGCCGCCTGTGGTGTGGCATTAAGCTCTGCAAGCATTGATCTTGGCACCATCGCCGCAGCGACACTGCTGAAGGACAGCAATGTTAAACAGGGCAACACCGTTACCCTGAATGTGGATTGTGAAGCGCCTGTCGCGATTGCCGTTCAGACCACAGATAACCGTGCGGCAAGTGCCATGACGCTAGCGAACATGTCTGAAGAGATGAAAGCAACCGTTTCAGGCTTATCAGATGCACACATTTTCGGCTTAGGGACAGACAGCGCTCAGGGACACGTGGGGGCGATGGCACTGGCGATTACCGACGCAACCGCCGACGGTGCAGCGAATACCAATGTGCTGACCAGTAGCGATAAAGCGGCATGGTCTCTCACTCATGTGACGGCTACAGCACCCGCAACGCTGACTAAAAACGGCTATTTTACCCTGGCGGCGGATGCCAATAGCACCACCCCGGCAGCCATGACTAAAGCCTCCTATTCCATTGCGTCAAGAATGATTCTGAAGAAAGCGGATGCCTACCCGAGTGGGGAAGAAGTGCCTATTGACGGTAACGTCACTTTCTCTGTGGTTTATCTGTAATTTTTCATGATTGTCAGCGAAGGCCGTCCGGCCTTCGCGTTTTAAATACAGGGTAAAAATAAAATGAAAATAATTCTCTCTGTTGCCATTCTCTTTTCCTTGTCTGTATCCGGCGTATTTGCAGCCGGCATGAAGCCTGAAGTACCGGCTTTATTTCTTGATGACCAGAATCGTGAAGTGACGGTTAATGTACTGAACACAGACAGGGATACGGCGCTGCTGCACAGCAGCCTGCAGACAATTCCTGAAGACCCTGAAAACCGGCTGATTATTACCCCTCAACTGGTTCGTGTCGATGGAGGGAAAAACCAGCAGATCCGGGTGGTGTTAAAAGAGGGTGTCAGGCTGGATACCCAGAAGATGCAGCGAATTAATTTTGTCTCTATCCCGCAGGATGATGGTAAAAAGAATCGCGCCCGCATTCTCATTGGCCAGAATATTCCGGTCATTATCTCCCCCGCCAGCCTGCCGGTAAACACCGCGCCCTGGACAGGGCTGACCTTCCATCTTTCAGGTGCCTCTCTGCACATTGAAAATCCGACACCTTATATCGTCAGGCTCACCAGAGAGATTAATTTACTGCCCGGCAAAGGGTCGGTTGAACTGAAAAATTCCTACATTCTTCCGGGTGAAAAGTTTGATGTGGCTCTGCCTGCTGCCTCCGCAAATAAGGTGAAAGCCCTGCTTCTGCACCCCGTCACCCGATATGGAATTTTAACCGCCCCTTTTAATGTGCCGCTCTGAGTCCGTTCACCTTTATCCATGAAACAATTTCTGATACTCAGCCTTGTGGTCAGTTCAGCCTGTGTGCAGGCGGCAAACCGCTATGACAAAGAGATGCTCAAAGCGCTCGGCTACGACGCCAGTGCCGCTGAACTGCTTGATGCAGGCACGCACTTTCTGCCGGGGAAACAGCCCGTCAATATTGTCGTTAACGGTCAAAGCAAAGGGGTGCATATCCTGACGTTTGATCAGGCCGGTAATCCCTGCTGGCCAGCCGATCTGCCAGAAAAGCTGGGGATCATCCCCGATCGTTTTCGTCAGGCAGAGGATGCACGCTGCCTGCAGCTGCCATCCGACAGCCCGATTCTGCTGGAGCAGCGGGTTGACCGCAGTAGCCTGCTGCTGAAGGTCCCGGCAGGCGACCTGTCTGCGCATCCGCGCTTCTCCAGCGGGGGAAATGCGCTGGTGGTGAATTACGATGGCCGACGCTATCAGTACCAGACGCGCGCCGGACAAAACCACCACTCGCAGACGCTGACCTCCGAGATTGGGGGCAATATCAACAACTGGGTACTCCGCAGCGGGCAGAGCTATACCAGCCAGAATGAACACCACCAGCTGACCCGACTCTACAGTTATGCCCAGCGCTCCCTTCCCGGCTGGGCGTCGGTCGTGCAGATAGGTGAGATCACCGCGGGCGACACCCTGTTTTCCGGCATAAACCTGCTGGGCGCACAACTCATGCCAGAACGCAGTGCAGAAAATAGCGGAAACAGCGGCGTGTCGCTGAATCTGCTCTTCTCACAAGCCGGTACTGCCGAGGTCTGGCAGGCAGGCATCCTGCTGAAGACCTATCAGGTCACAGCAGGCATGAACACACTGGCTGACATCCCGGCGATCAATCAGTCCGATGATTTTGAGATCGTCAGCCATGACCAGTCGGGTCATCGTCAGCAGCAGACGATCCCCTATATTCAGGCTCTGACCACGGTTTCTCTGGCAAATGCCGGACTCTCTCTGGCCGCCGGACGTCTGCGCCTGACCGATGAGTCGTTCCCGGTGTTCGTCGGTTCCGCCGGACTTTATCAGAATGGTTTCATGGCTGTGACGGCAGGCGGGCTGATGAGCGAGCACTATCAGGCCGCCTCCTGGCGCACCACGCTGCGGCTGACAGAACGCCTTATCGCTTCCCTGACCCAGACCGCCTCGCAGATGCAGGATTCGGCCGGGGAGCGAGGCAACATGCAGGGCCTCAATCACCAGCTCAGCATCAGCGCAGGCGTGACGCCCCGATTATCACTGACCTCTTCCGCCAGCTTTCGCAGCCGTGATTTCAGGGATCCCGGCAGTTCATGGCGCGCCGGAGACGCCCGTCAGGAGAATGGACAGATCCGTTCACAGTACGCCGCGGGGATAAGCTATAGCCAGCCGCAGCTCGGCGTACTCGCCTTTTCCGGCAGCCTGTCACAGAGCTGGCAGAATGCAGAAAGTCTGGGCTACCTGTTCAGCTGGGGCCGCACCTTCGGAAAAGTGAACGTCAATCTCGGCATCCAGAAAAACCGGCTTACGCAGGATCAGCGCCACACTGATGACCATTACGTATACCTCAATTTCGCTGTTCCGCTCGGCAGCCGCAGCAGCGTGCGCAGCTGGGTTAATGACACCCGGGGAAAAACACGCGCCGGCATGGGTGTTGACAGCACCCTGAATGATAAATTTGCCTGGAGCGTCTCCGGGGAGAAAAGTCAGCGTGAGGATGCGTCAGTTGCGGGTTCCGCAACCTGGACCACCAAATACAGTCAGCTGAGCGGCGGCGTTTCGCATAATGAAAACAGCACCAGTTACAACGCGGGCGCGCGTGGCAGCGCCGTCCTGCATAGTGAGGGAGTGACCTTTTCGCCCCGCAAAACAGGCGATACCTTTGGCATTATTTCCCTCAACAGCCCCCAGCCTGACGTCAGTATCCACACCCCTGGCGGCGTGGTGTGGAGCGACCACACGGGTCATGCCATCACCTCCTGGACACCGTGGCAGAAGAATACCGTACAGATCGAAAACCAGAGCCTGCCTGACAATGTCCAGGTCATCAGCGGTATTGCAGACATCACGCCTTACCGCGGCGCGGTAGTGCCGGTGATTCTGCCCGCCTATACGGTTCGCCGGGCGCTGGTGAGCTTCCCGCCAGAGCAAAGTCCGGCACCGGGTGCCCCTGTCAAAAATGGCAAAGGTCACCTGATCGCCTTTGTGAATGAGGATGGCACGCTCTTTTTCGACGACCTGCCGGACGAGCCGCTATTCAGCCTCGACCGCAATGGCAGCAAGTGTGCCATCGATATGCTTACGCCCTGGTATAACCAGCCCGGCACCCTTTATGCCTCACTTTCCGCGAGATGCGTCCCATGAAACAGCTCTCTGTTCTGCCTCTGCTGCTGGCTTTCAGTGGCCTTTTTGCCGCACTCCCTGCCCGTGCGGCGTGCGAAATTCAGCTCAGCGATCCACGGATTGATTACGGTGAAATGACACGGGGCGAGCTGCTCGGTCGCCCGGGCAATGCGCTGACTGCCGTCGAACTGCGGATGGGTGACCCGCGAGAGTCAGAGATCACGGTCATCTGTGACCGCCCGACACCGCTAAAACTGATGTTCAGCGGGCCCGCGAAAGACGCCGACAGCTACCTGTTTGGCGAACAGGGCCGGGCGACGCTGACCCTGCATGATGCGACGCTCGACGATCGTCCGGTCACGATCGAACGAGCCGGAACAGAGGCGGCAGCGATGGCATTCAGCGCCGGTCAGCCTTTGCAGTTCCGCAAAGAGGGCCAGATCGCCTCCGGCAGCACGCTGCGTGCAAAAGTGACGATAGTCACCTGGCTGGCTGCCGATGCCACCCGGGTGAGTGAGCGGAAACAGTGGCAGCTTAACGGCAGCTTTATCGTCAGCGATGAGGGTTAACGGCCGCTGAAAAATTATCTCGCGCCTTACCCTGTTTTCCCGCGCAAACCCCATGCTATCTTAAGGTTTTGATTTTTCAGTGGGCAAAATTGATGACTAAGTTGCGGGTAGGGATCGTGTTTGGCGGGAAATCGGCTGAGCATGAAGTGTCGTTGCAGTCGGCCAAAAATATCCTTGAGGCGATAGACAAAACCCGGTTTGACGTGGTGCTGCTGGGCATCGACAAACAGGGGCACTGGCGTCTTAACGATGCGTCCAACTTCTTACTGAACGCTGAGAATCCGTCACTGATCGCCCTGAATCGCGCGGCTGACGATGTGGCGCTGGTACCCGGTCATACTCAGCAGCAGGTTATCACCCGTCACAACGCACATCCGCTGTCGCAGATCGATGTCATCTTCCCTATCGTTCACGGCACGCTGGGTGAGGATGGCTCTCTGCAGGGCCTGCTGCGGATGGCTTCGTTACCCTTTGTCGGCTCCGACGTGCTCGGTTCTGCGGTCAGCATGGATAAAGATTTCACCAAACGCCTGTTACGCGATGCCGGTCTGAAGGTCGCCCCGTGGCTGAGCGTCACCCAGGCGCAGCGCGCCCAGCTGGATGCAGAGGCTGTCATTGCCCGCTTTGGCCTGCCGCTGTTTATCAAACCCGCCAATCAGGGTTCATCGGTCGGCGTCAGCAAAGTGGACAGCCCGGAGGAATTTGACGCCGCGCTGGCGCTCGCCTTCTCCTTTGACCGTAAAGTGCTGATCGAGCAGGGCATTAAAGGGCGCGAAATTGAGTGCGCGGTGCTGGGCAACGATGCGCCCGAAGCCAGCCCCTGCGGCGAAGTGGTGGTGCATGACGCCTTCTACTCCTACGACACCAAATATATCTCGGAAAGCGGTGCGCAGACGGTGGTGCCCGCCGCCCTCTCCACGGAAACCAGCGATGCCATTCGTGAGGTTGCCATTAAAGCCTTCACGGCACTGGAGTGTTTTGGTATGGCGCGCGTCGATGTGTTTTTAACTGACGACGGCGAGATTATTGTCAACGAAGTGAATACCCTGCCCGGCTTCACCAATATCAGCATGTACCCGAAATTATGGCAGGCGGCCGGACTCAGCTATCAGGATCTGATCAGCCGCCTGATCGACCTGGCCATCGAGCGCCACCAGCAGGCCAGCAACCTGAAAAGCAGCGTCAGCTGAGTGCATCGGCGGTGTGGCGTCAGGCCACGTCGCTGGTAAAGGTGCGGTAGTTAACCGGTGAGGTCTGGTTGCGGCCGTTGCGTTTCGACAGATAGAGGTTTTTATCTGCCGCAGAGATCAGCCGGTTGATGACGGGGGGCCACTCCGTCGCCTCAGCGGCGCTGTCATGCGCCAGTCCCAGACTGATGGTCACCGTCACGGTATTCCCCTGCAGCCAGAACTTCTCTTTCGCCATCGTCTGCCGGATATTCTCAGCCAGAAAATAGAGTCTCTCCGGGTTCTGATCGAACAGCACCACCACAAACTCCTCGCCGCCAAAACGGCAGATGCGTCCCGCTTTGCCCACCACCCGCTGCATCCGACGCGCGATCTCTTCCAGCACGCTGTCACCCGCGTCGTGACCAAAATTGTCGTTAATGGCTTTGAAGTAGTCGACATCCAGCAGGATAACGCCCGCTTTGCGTTCAGGGAAGATGGGTTCACTGCGCAGGCTTTCATAGAGACCGGAGCGCGACAGCAGCCGGGTCAGGAAGTCGTAATTCGCCCGCAGCGCCAGGCGCTGGTTAAGCTGTCGGATCGCATCCATACTCGCGGCCACGATCAGCGGGCTGATGGAGATGGTCGCCACCCCCAGCCGGGCCGAGGTGAGATGGTTAAGCGGCAGCATCGCGTCGCTGCCCTGAATGTTCATCACGCCGTGCGACACCAGGATAATTTCGGTAATGCCGGTCAGTAAAATCACCAGGCTGGTCAGCGGCATGGGCAACACCACCGCACACCAGATCAGCGCAGGAACCGGGAACGTCAGGCTGCCCGCGCCACCCATCATCGCCCCGATTGTCAGCGAACCCGCCACGGCGATAACCGGGAGCAGCTTGCGGATGTGCAGAAACTGGCGGGGCGACAGCGACGACCAGTCGCGGGTCAGCAAAAACGGCAGCAGCATCAGCCCGGTGGAGAACTGCTCGCTGAACCAGTCAGCCCATGCCACCGCCAGCCCGGTATCAAAATCAGCCTGCTGCGCCAGCGCGCCCCAGCTGGCACAGGTGAACGCCGCCAGCAGGCAGGCCGGGAAGATTCGCAGCACACTGGTAATCCGCTCACTGCCGGAATCGTGCTGAAGATGCCTGACCAGCAGCGTCACCGCCACCAGCACAAACAGCACATTCGCCACGTTAAGGGTTAACGCTGAGAACGCCCAGCCCGAAAAAACGGTGTCGTTGAACACCATGGCGGCCAGGATAGCCAGGTAGTAGCGGCCCCGGTGCAGAAAGGGATTGCGGACGATGACGCCCGTCACGATCGCATTGACCGGCCAGAAGAGAGAGAGCTCTTTGGGAAAGCGCAGATGTCCGCCGATAAAACAAAACAGCAGCGTGATTAAAAACAGCAAAACTGCGTTCTTCTTTGCGTTGTGCTCTTCAAACAGCGGTGTGCGCATGCGTCCGGACCTTATCGCGGTGAGGCTGGCTCTCCACGCCAGCCTGAACAGGCGCGTGGTGTCAGAATGATTAAATCCTGAATGCCCTCAATGTCATCCTGCGATAAAACCCCACTTCATGGGCTAACTCAATAAAATGACCCAGTGCCGGGTAAGCACAGCAGATGACAGCAGAAAACGGGGCTTTATTATGCCCCGCCAGTAAAAAAATCGGCTATCCGAGATATCCGATTTTTACTCTTCTGCTGATGCTGCCGTTGCGCTTCAGGCTATTTTACGGCCACCGGCCACTGACTCAGGCGGATGCCGCGCTTGTCCGCGTTGTCGCCAAAATCTTTCAGCACCGCTTTCACATCGGGATCGATATATTCCGCATTGTCATTATCGATAATCACCACGCTGTTCTCCGGGATCTCATCCAGCAATCCCTGCAGCTTTGGGTTGTGCATAAACGTCAGGTTCTGCTGAAAGCGCAGAACGTAGTGGTCGTCATAACGGGTAAGCTGCAGCGCGTTGCGATGGCTTTTATAGATGCTGTAGAGGATCTGCGTGGCGATACCGATGCCGATACCGACCAGCATCCCCAGCGTAATAATGCCGACGATGGTCGCCAGGAACGGCACGTACTGCTGGGCCCCCATCCGGAACTGTTCGACAAAGAGTTTAGGGGTCGCCAGTTTATAGCCGGTGTAGAGCAGCACCGCGGCCAGGCTGGCCAGGGGAATGGCGTTCAGCATCTCACTGAACCACATGCCGCAGATCAGCAGCAACACACCGTGAATGAAGATGGAGAGCTTTGTCTGCGCCCCCGCGCTGACGTTGACCGAACTGCGCACGATCACCGCCGTTATCGGCATCGCGCCCAGAAAACCGGCGGTCAGATTACCGATGCCCTGAGCGAACATCTCTTTGTTGGGCGACGGCGCGGGCGTCTGCGGACGCAGCTTTTTCAGCGCTTCCTGACTCAGCAGGGTTTCCAGGCTGGCAACCAGAGCCAGCGTCACGGCGACGACCCAGACCTGCGGATTCTGCCAGGCCATCCAGTCAGGCGTTTCCAGCTCAGCCACCAGCGCAGAGACGCTGTCGAAGGCGGGCAGCGAGATGCGTGCCAGCCCCTGCGCCATCTCCGGGAACAGCCTTCCGCCTGCCACCGTGGCGACGCAGCCGACCAGCACCGCAATCAGCGGCCCGGGGATCCAGGCCAGCGCCTTAATGCGTTTGATCGGGGCGGTTGTCCAGAGGCATAAAATGGCTAAACCGACCGCCGCCACGACAATCGACGGCAGTGAGAAGGTCATCTGCCCATTCACCAGCGAAACCAGCTCCGCATCGCCCGCCGCGCCCAGCGCCACCGGGATCTGCTGCATGATCAGCAGCAGGCCAATCGCCGCCAGCATGCCTTTAATCACGCTGCCCGGCACCAGCGAGATAAACCGTCCGGCGCGCAGCAGACCCAACAGGCACTGCAATGCCCCGGCGATAATCAGCGCGGTGAGGAAGGCGGAGAAGCTGCCCAGCGTCGCCATCGAGGCGACAACGATAGTGACCAGACCCGCCGCCGGACCGCTGACGGCAAAGCGCGAGGGACTTAACGAGGTGACGACCAGACCGCCAATCACCCCGGTCAGCAGACCGGCAAACGGCGGCAGCCCGCTGGCCTGAGCGATACCCAGACAGAGCGGTAAAGCCACCAGGAAAACCACCAGACCCGCCGGGATGTCGCGGCGCAGGGTATCAGAATTCATCATGAAGGCTCCTCTGAAGATTGATGAATCAGCTCTTTGAGATGGCCGGAGCGCAGGTCATAAACACAACCAAACACCTCCAGTTCCTGGCCCGATTGCCAGATTTGCCTGACCGGCTCAGACTTCACCAGCCTGGCGAATTGCGCTTTAACGTTGGCTTCAACCAGCCGATCGCGTTGTTCATCGGGGGTGGCGTCTGCTGGCCCTTCCTCGGCCAGCCCCTGCTGAATGTCATCACGCAGCCGCTGAATACGCCTTCCCAGTGCGGTGTCCTGCCCTTCCAGCACGCTGCCTGGCAGGTTCTGTGCGGCTTCTACCCCGCCGCAGCCGTAATGGCCGCTGAGCACGATGCGTTTCACGTTGAGAAAGAAGAGCGCGTATTGCAGCACGCTCAGCAGATTGTCATCCTCCTCCAGCACCATGTTGGCGATATTGCGATGCACAAAGAGTTCGCCTGGGTGGGAGCCGGTCAGCACTTCAGCCGGAACACGGCTGTCTGAACAGCCAATCCAGAGCGAGTGCGGTTTTTGCTGATGAAGGGATTTTTTGAAATAGTCTGGATTACGCTGGCGGCGCTGTAATGCCCAACTGCGATTTTTCGCTAATAAGGGTTTAAGTGTCGTCACATTCATCTTCTCTCTACTACCGGGATGTCGCATCCTGGCTGATCACAAAGTGTATCGGCTCACAAATAGCGTGAGAGCCGCCAGGTAAATAAGAACCAAGTCACAGAAAAAGGTTATAGACGTTAACCATTGCCAATGCACGAGCAATATTTCACAACGCTTTAACATGGTGTGATTTGTCAATTAAACGTCAGCAAAAGTCAGAAGAAAGTAAATTTAATTCAGCAGGAGAAAAATGAGGGCACATAAACAGCGAAGATTAAAATAATATATATCATTTAGTTAAAAAATATAAAATAAAAGACTTAATTTATTGCTGACAAATTAATACAAACACTAACCGCATGGCTTTTTCTTACCCTGCCCGTTCGCCCCACTTTTACCAGGATTACTCTTAATTAAAAAATTAACCATTAGCACAATCAACCATCTTAATAGCAGAGAGCCAGTTAAATACGCCTGCTTTGAGATAAGAATAAAGCGAGAGATGATTAATTTGATTCGCAGCAAAATAGTGACAGCGGAAAGTAAATCAGGACCAGAATTTAACAGAGCCTGAACGGGTCAGGCTCTTTTTCTTGACGAATTATTTACCGTTCCAGCTTTGCAGGCGCGATTCCCGCACGGAGAGCTGCTGATCCGGCGTCAGCTTATTGTAATTCTCCGCCATACCGCTCTCCCAGTCGCCGTAAAGCGGGTTCGGCAGCACGATGAACTGCGTGCCAAACTGCTGATGATTGAGATTCACAAAATCGCGACGCTGCTGATTGCCCTGATGCCAGGTCGCTCCGCCGAAATCGTTGAGGTTATCGCCCACGTAGAGCACCACGTTGTAGCCCGCATTTTTGATGGCATCGAAACGCGCCTGCTTGTTGGAGCTGTCGGTATTCAGGCGCACCGTTTTTTCACTGACGTCAGGAAAACCGAGCTGCTGCATATTCGCCACCGTGGCGGCGTAATCTTTCTGATCGCGGTTCGACACATAGAACAGTGTGCCGCCGTTCTGGGTGACGTGGCGTGCAAACTCAACCGCGCCGGGCACTGCTTTCGCCTGTCGCGCCTGGGTCCAGGCTGACCAGCTCTTGCTGCTGAACGGCTGACCGTTTTTCGCCTGCCAGGCGCTGTAGGCGCTGTTATCCAGCATGGTTTCGTCCAGATCGACAATCACAGCTTTCGGTTTGCCGGTCAGCGACGGCGCCTGATCGAACGCCATGCGTGCGGTGTTGAACGCCTGCCAGGTCAGCGCCTGATATTCGCCGGACTGCTGGAACCAGTTGACCGCCAGCACCGACTGCTGCCCGAGCTGCTGCTGAGCGGTCTGATGTGACGAGGAGGCGCAGCCGGTCAGCAGCAGGGCAACCAGTCCGGAGGCGGCAAGTTTTGCGGAGGTTTTCATCATTTCATCCTTAAGGTGAGAAAGGGCTGAGGAGACGCTTCAAAAATGTAGCAGTTAACGTAAGCTGTTGGCAGCCCAATGCACGCTGTTATCACAGGAGATTCCTATGGCCGTTATCCCGCGCTCGCCGTTGCTCGACTCGCTGGACTGGGTGGATTATGCCTTTCAGCCCGCCGGTGAGCCACCGCCCGCCGACGGCGCCTGGGGGCATCAGCGCCACAGTGCCACGGTCGTCTTCGACGTCGAAAACACGCCATCCAAAAGCTGCGAGTCGGATGGCATTATCAGCAGCGGGACGCGCCCGGTGGCGGTGTATACCGCTGACTGCCTGCCGGTGCTGATCGCCGATCCTCAGCAGCGCATCGTGGCGGCGGTGCATGCCGGACTGAAAGGCACGCTGGCGGGCGTGCTGATCCGCGCCGTGGAAAAACTGTGCGAACAGGGCAGCGAGCCAGAGAATCTGGTCGTGGCGATCGGCCCGGCACTCGGCCCCTGCTGTTATGAGCTGGCCGAACCT
Source organism: Pantoea anthophila (assembly GCF_026104315.1). Lineage (NCBI taxonomy): Bacteria > Pseudomonadati > Pseudomonadota > Gammaproteobacteria > Enterobacterales > Erwiniaceae > Pantoea > Pantoea anthophila. The sequence continues at coordinate 609,837 of NZ_CP110473.1, read as the reverse complement.
CAGCTGGCGGAGATCGCCCGGAATCCGGCGCTGGCCCGCGGGCTGCGCTGGCACAGGCAGCAGCCGGTCAATGGTGAGGCTCAGCGCCCGCAGGCGACGGCGCGTCAGCAGGGTGTCTGGTTCGATCTGCCGGCGCTGGCGACGCAGATGCTGGTCGATGCGGGCGTTCCGGCTGCGCAGATCGATAATGTCGGCGTCTGCACCTACTGCATGGCCGAGAGCGGTTCAAGCTACCGCTTCAACACCCATACGGGCAGCGGCTATCAATCCCGCTACTCCTGGATCCGGCGGCGATAATCGCGCCCGCCCTGAAAATCGGTCACGGCGGACGCACGGCCTGTCGCGGCTGATGTTGATTTCACTCACACCCTGACACTCTTTCACTTTTTTTTAACACAGAAATGGCTAGAGTTAACTCATCCGACCACTTTATCGTGAGTGATGATCATGGCCGTTCATTCCGACTATCCCGCGCTGTTCAGGCCGCTGGACCTGGGTTTTACCCGACTGAAAAACCGTTTCCTGATGGGCTCCATGCACACCGGCCTGGAAGAGCACCCGGATGGCGCAGCCCGGCTGGCGGCTTTCTATGGCGAGCGCGCGCGCGAAGGCGTCGCGCTGATTGTCACCGGTGGCATTGCCCCCAATGCGCAGGGTGTTACCACCGCCCACGGCGCGATGCTGACAGAGGAGGCGCAGTGTCACTGGCACCGGCAGATTACCGATGCCGTTCATCAGCATCAGGGCAAAATCGCCCTGCAGATCCTGCACACTGGCCGTTACAGCTATCAGCCCGATCTGGTCGCGCCCTCTGCCCTTCAGGCGCCGATCAATCCGTTTACGCCCCAGGCGATGAGCGAGGCGGCGATTGAACAGACTATTGATGACTTTGCGCGCTGCGCCCGCCTGGCCCGAGAGGCCGGCTACGACGGCGTCGAGATCATGGGCTCTGAAGGCTACCTGATTAATCAGTTCCTGGTGAAGCACACCAATCAGCGCAGCGACCGCTGGGGCGGCGACTTCCGCCAGCGAATGCAGTTTGCCCTGGCGGTCACCCGCGCGGTGCGCGCCGCCACCGGCGACCGTTTTATCATTATCTTCCGGCTGTCGATGCTCGATCTGATCAAAGAGGGCAGTACGCTGGAGGAGACGCTGCTGCTGGCGGGCGAGCTGGAGCAGTGTGGGGTCACGCTGTTCAATACCGGTATCGGCTGGCATGAAGCGCGCATCCCGACCATCGCCACCTGCGTGCCGCGCGCGGCCTTTGCCTGGGTCACGCAGCGCCTGCGTGCTCACGTGTCGGTGCCGGTCATCGCCACTAACCGCATCAACCACCCCGCCGTCGCCGAAGAGCTGCTGCAGTCAGGCTGCGCCGATATGGTGTCGATGGCGCGCCCTTTCCTCGCCGATGCCGCCTTTGTCAGCAAAGCGCAGCGCGGCGAACCGGACAGCATTAACACCTGCATCGCCTGTAATCAGGCCTGCCTAGACCAGGTGTTCGCCGGAAAGATCACCTCCTGCCTGGTCAATCCGCGCGCCTGCCACGAGTCGCTGATGCCGGTGATCCCCAGTCGCGCTCCGCGCAGGCTGGCGGTGGTCGGGGGTGGCCCGGCCGGAATGGCCTTTGCCCTGCAGGCGGCCGGGCGCGGACATCAGGTGACGCTGTATGAAGCCGCCGCCGATATCGGCGGCCAGTTCAATATTGCCCGGCTGATCCCCGGCAAAGCGGAGTTCAGTGAAACCCTGCGCTATTTCCGTCACCAGCTGGCGGCCGCCGGCGTGACGGTCAGGACCGGCTGCCGGGTCACGGCCGATGGGCTGGGTGATGCCGATGAGGTGGTGCTGGCCACCGGCATTCAGCCACGCACGCCGGATATTCCGGGCATCGAGCACCCCAGCGTCCTGAGCTACCTTGAGGTGCTGCGCGATGGGCGTCCGGTGGGAAAACGGGTGGCGATTATCGGAGCCGGTGGCATCGGTTTTGATGTGGCGGAGTTTCTCTCGCAGCCTTCGCATGACGCGGATCGCGCGGCCTTTTACGCTGAGTGGGGTATCGATCAGAGCCTGACGCAGCGCGGCGGTGTGGTGGCCCCCGAGCCGCCCGCCGCATTACGGCAGATCTGGCTGCTGCAGCGCCGCACAGGCAAACCCGGCGCCGGGCTGGCAAAAACCACGGGCTGGATCCACCGGGCCAGTCTGCAGGCGCGCGGCGTGGAGATGTGGGGCGGCGTGGAGTATCTGGCGATTGACGATCGCGGGCTGCACCTGCGGCGCAACGGTGAAACCCTGCTGCTGGCGGTCGATAATGTGATTATCTGCGCCGGACAGGAGCCGCAGCGCGAACTGGAAGCGGCGCTGCGTGCACGGGGACAGAAGGTGACGGTGATCGGCGGTGCCGATGTGGCACAGGAACTGGATGCGCGCCGCGCCATCGCACAGGCGACCGCGCTGGCGCTGCGTGTCTGACTAGCGCATTTTCACTGCGCGCAGCACTACAAACTTCTGGTTAGAGGCGACCAGCGTGCAGTTGCCGAACAGCTTTTTCAGCTTCTGGTGATAGTCGAGGTGGCGGTTGCCGACGATGCGCAATTCGCCGCCATATTGCAGACAGCGTTTGGCATCACGGAACATCTGCCACGCCAGGTGATCGGTGACGGCGTGCTGCTGGTGAAACGGTGGGTTGCACAGCACCGCGTGCAGCCGGTCCGAGGGATAGCCGCTCAGCACGTTGTTGACCAGGAACTGACAGCGTGACAGATCCTCCGGACGGTTCACTTCCACGTTAAGCTGGCTGGAGGCGACCGCCATGTAGGACTCATCCAGAAAATGCACCTCAGCCTGTGGGTTCTGTGCCAGCGCCATCAGCCCCACCACGCCGTTACCGCAGCCCAGATCGACAATCTCGCCTTCGATATTTTCCGGCAGATGCTGCACAAACAGGCGTGCGCCGATATCCAGCGAGCTGCGTGAGAAAACGTTGGCGTAGTTGTGGATCTGATAAGGGGTGCCATCCAGCGGCCAGACCTGCGTGGGACTGGCTTCGCGCAGGGCAGGCTGGCTGAACTGACTGAAGATCAGCCGCGCTTTTTTCCACGCCAGCGAGGTTTTCGTCTCGCCGATGATCTGTTCAAACAGCTGCAGGGTGGAGTTATGGATCTCTTTGGCGCGGGCTGCCGCCAGAATCACCGTCTCCGGGGTCACCACTTCACGAATCGCGCGCAGCTGATGCTCCAGCAGCGCCAGCGTCTTCGGCACTTTAATCAGCACCGCTGCCGGGGAAGCAGGCAGCGCCGCCAGGCTGTCAATAAAGTGGACGTCGCTGTCATCCATCCCGTTGAAAGAGAGGTTCTGCCGGGCGGCCTGCTGGCTCAGCCAGGAGTCGCTGACGTGCCAGACGGGACGCGGATTGAGACCACAGGTTAAGGCACCAAAACTGTCGTTGAATACCAGCACCGGCCCCTCTGGCAGCGCCTGCTGTAACAGATACTCATCAGCCGCATCCCAGGCTTGTAATGGACTTTCGTCACGCATCTGCGGGAAGCGATGCAGGATCAGTGTGCGATCGTTCAGTTCAAGTTGGCTCATGAATTCTCCGGCGTGGTACACTTTGATTAATTTTCGCCCCGATAAAAAGGGCGCGCAGTATACTCTTTTTCGCCTGGAATCCCTAATGTCCTCACTCATCTACCTTCAGGGTTATCCTGCTCCCCTTCTTGAACAGGTGCAGACCCTGATTACCCATCAGCGCTTAGGCGCGTTTCTGCAGGAACGCTATCCCGATACCCACGATGTCGTGAGCGATAAGGCGCTGTATGACTACACCCAGGCGCTGAAAAACCGCTTTATGCGCAACGCGCCGCCGATCAGTAAGGTGGTGTGGGACAACAAAATTAAAGTGATGAAGCATGCGCTGGGGCTGCATACCGCTATCTCGCGCGTGCAGGGCGGCAAACTGCGGGCAAAAGCGGAAATCCGTATCTCCACCTTTTTCCGCCTCGCGCCGGAGCCTTTTCTGCGCATGATCGTGGTGCATGAGCTGGCTCACCTGAAAGAGAAAGATCACGATAAGGCGTTTTACCAGCTCTGCTGCCATATGGAGCCGGATTACCACCAGCTCGAATTTGATGCGCGGCTCTGGATGACCGACCAGGCGATGCGCGGCAACGCGGCTTAAAGAAACTCCTGCGCTTTCTGGATCAGACTGGTTTTGGTCAGCGCGCCCTCAAAATGGCGCTCAGCGGGGTTGTTCAGCACCGGCAACCGCTCCAGCGTGACGGCGGCAAAGGCTTCCCACCCTTCACGCATGCTCTGGTTCTGATAGATCACCGGGAAATCCTGATCCATCACGCACTGCACCGGCGAGTCGAGGGTGATCTCCTGTGCCAGCACCCGGCGTGAAATCTCATGAATCGAGACCACGCCGAGGAAAGCCCCCCCGGCGTTGATCACATAGACGTAGCGCTCGCGCTTCAGTGAACTGACCGCCAGCGCCTGCCCCACCGACGCTTCCGGCTGCAACGCCGCGCCGGGAATAATCAGCTCGGCAATGCGCATGTTATCGAAATCATATTTCGCTTCTGAACGGGTAAAGTGATGGCTTACTACCGGGTAGGTGCTGGCCGATTGCAGCCGATAGACCACCATGGAGGCCAGCACCGTGGCGATCATCAGCGGAAACAGCAGGCTGCTGTTGAGGGTCATCTCCAGCACCATCAGCATCGCCATCAGCGGGGCCTGGCTGACCGCCGCCAGCACCGCCGCCATGCCAATAGCGGCATAGAGCAGCACATTGCCGAGCGGCAGATGCAGCATCGCCCCCAGCGTCGCCAGGATCACGCCGAGCAGCGCGCCGATCAGCAGTGACGGCGTAAACAGCCCGCCGACCGCATTCGAGCCCACCGAGAGGCTGGTGGCAACGGTTTTCAGCAGCAGCAGCAGCAACAGACCCGGCAGCAGATAGTGGCCCGCCATCACCTTCACTATCACTTCGTAGCCGTTGCCGAGGATATCGGTCGAGAGCAGTGCCAGTAAGCCCACGGCCACTCCGCCTGCACCGAGGCGCAGCGGCAGGGAGGCGACCCGGCTGAACAGCGCTTTACTGCGGGCAATGCACTTAATCAGCAGCCAGCCCGCCAGCCCGGCGCACAAACCAATCAGCACCGTCATCAGCAGGCTGCTGAGATCCATGGCAAAGTTTGCCTCCGCCAGCGGGTAGAGCGCGCTGCGAAAGCCCAGCGTCCACATGGTCATCACCGCCGTGGCGGAGGCGATAATCAGCGGGATCAGCCGCTGCAGGGCGGAGATGCCGAAGGCGATTTCGGCGACGAAGATAGCCGAAGCCAGCGGCGCATGGTAGACCGATGAAAGCCCCGCCGCCGCCGCCATCGCCACCACGTCACTGTTTTTCAGGTTAAGCGAGGCGGGCAGCAGGCGGCCAATCGCGCTGCCGCACAGCGCCGAAAGCTGCACCATCGGCCCCTCTTTCCCTATCGACGCGCCGCTGCCGATACTGGCGATGGAGGACAAGGCGCGGAACAGTGAGGTTCGGGTCGGCACCGCATCGAGCCGGGCGTTGATCACCTCAAGGTAGTCGGTTTTCACCGTCTGCTGCTGCTCAATGGCGACCGCATAACGCAGAAAAAAGCCCGCCAGCACACCACCAGCCCCCACCAGCAGCGGCCAGAAAATCCACGGCCAGAGCGGCAGTAACCCGCTGATCTCCCCGCTGCGGGCAAACAGCAGATGGTTGATCAGTTCAATCACGCCGCGAAAAGCCAGCGTCACCAGCGATGCGGCACATCCGACCGGAATGGCGATCAGCAGTGTGGTCCAGTTTAATGCGTGCTTACTTGCTTTCACCTGCGCTCCCTGGTTGGTGCCTGACATTCATCGCTCCCGCATAGTATTGGAATCGGGATCGCAGGATCAATCCCTGCCCGCCCCTCCCCATTGCACCGCGCCGGAGAGATGTTACTCTGCCGCTTTACCGCTGCCGGAGAGAAAACGTGATTCGTTTTGCCATTGTGGGAACAAACTGGATAACACGCCAGTTTATTGATGCCGCGCATGAAACCGGCGGGATGCAACTCTGTGCGGTCTATTCGCGCAGTCAGCAGCAGGCGGACGCCTTTATCGCCGACTATCCCTGCCAGGCAACCTTTACCTCGCTGGAGGCCCTGGCCGCCAGCCCGGCGATCGATGCGGTCTATCTTGCCAGCCCTAACGCCCTGCACTGCCAGCAGGCACTGCTGTTTATGTCGCACGGCAAGCATGTCATCTGTGAAAAGCCGCTGGCTTCCAATCTGGCCGAGGCGGAGCAGATGATCGCCTGCGCCCGGGAACATCAGGTGGTGCTGTTTGAGGCGTTCAAAACGGCCAGCCTGCCCAATTTCCTGCATTTAAAAGCGGCGCTGCCCGCCGTGGGGCGGATGCGGAAAGCCCTGCTGAGTTACTGTCAGTATTCATCGCGCTACCCGCGCTATCTCAATGGTGAAAACCCCAACACCTTTGATCCGCGCTGGTCGAACGGCTCAATCATGGATATCGGTTATTACTGCCTGGCCTCGGCGGTGGCACTGTGGGGCGCGCCGCAGCGGGTGCAGGCCAGCGCCACGCTGCTTGAGAGTGGTGTGGACGGACATGGGGTGGTGGTGCTCGACTACGGCGATTTTGACGTGACGATTCTGCACTCGAAAGTCAGTGACTCCAGCCTGCCCAGCGAGATTCAGGGAGAAGCCGGATCGCTGCTTATTGAGAAGTTATCGGAGTGTCAGCAGCTGACCTTTATGCCCCGCGGCGGAGAAAAGCAGGTGCTAAGTCAGCCACAGCATAGCAACACGATGCGTTATGAAGCGGCCGAATTTGCCCGGCTGGTGGCGCAGCGTCAGGTGGCGCATCCCGGGCTTGCGATCTCACGCACCACGGCGGCACTGCTGACTGAAATCCGTCGGCAGACCGGTGTTATCTTCCCGGCCGATCGGACGGTTGTGTAAATATTTCTAAATATGTCTGCGAGCTGTTGCTTCCTGGGCGGTGAAACCGTAACGTAGCTTTCTGCAAAGGGGAGTAACTTGTAATCTGATTGATCGTCACTACGTTGCGCAAGCATCCGGTCGTCAGGCAACCCGGAATCGATTTCTGTGTTGTAAGTGAGACCTTGCCGGAAGGCGAGGTTTGCTTACACAAAAATAAGCGGCTGATGTCTTCTGACTTCAGCCGTTTTTTTTATTTTTCAGACAGGATACGAATATGCAAACTGTGGGGACACCTTTACTCTGGGGCAGCTTTGCGGTTGTGGTGCTTATCATGCTGGCTATCGACCTGCTGTTGCAGGGACGCCGCGGCGCGCAGACCATGTCTTTTAAACAGGCGGCGATCTGGTCGCTGATCTGGGTTTCCGTCTCACTGCTGTTCAGCGCCGCTTTCTGGTGGTATCTGGAAGGCAGCGCAGGACGCGAGGTGGCTAACACCCAGACACTCGCCTTCCTGACCGGTTACGTGCTGGAAAAAGCACTGGCGGTGGATAACGTCTTTGTCTGGCTGATGCTCTTCAGCTACTTCTCTATTCCGGCCAACCTGCAGCGTCGCGTGCTGATCTACGGGGTATTAGGCGCTATCGTGCTGCGTACCATCATGATCTTCGCCGGTAGCTGGCTGGTGACCCAGTTCAGCTGGATCCTCTATGTGTTCGGTGCCTTCCTGCTGTTTACCGGGGTGAAAATGGCGCTGGCGAAAGAGGATGATGGCGCAGTAGGCGACAAGCCGGTGGTGCGCTGGCTGCGTAAGCATCTGCGCATGACGGACGATCTCGACGGCGAGAAGTTCTTTACCCGCAAAAACGGCGTGCTGTTTGCGACACCGCTGCTGCTGGTGCTGATCATGGTGGAACTCAGCGACGTGATCTTTGCGGTCGACAGTATTCCGGCGATCTTTGCCGTCACCACCGACCCGTTCATCGTCCTGACCTCCAACCTGTTTGCCATTCTGGGTCTGCGTGCCATGTACTTCCTGCTGGCGAACGTGGCAGAGCGCTTCTCGATGCTGAAGTATGGCCTGGCGATTGTGCTGGTGTTCATCGGCTTTAAGATGCTGATTGTCGACCTCTACCATATCCCGGTCGGCATCTCGCTGAGTGTGGTCGGTGTCATTCTGGCATCAACCCTGCTGATTAATGCCTGGGTTAACCGCAAAAGAGACCAGAAAAAGCTCGCACCATAATTACCTGCGGGGGCAGCGGATGCCCCTGTTTTATTTTGTGGCAGCCTGCCGCGCCGTTTCATCCCTCTGTCACACTTCCGCTATCCAGCATAATAAAAATCTGACGCGCTCCACAGCGGCAGAACTTTCTCTTTTCTCGTCCGATCTTTTCCTTATACTCCGCCGGGCAAACCGTTTTAGCCGATGCAAAACATCGCGCCTGAAACTACATTCGCGACAAAATATAGAAACTATTATGCAGAAAACTCTCTCCGCACGTCTGGGTACGCTGCTCGCCGGTAGCTTGGTGAAGCAAATCATGATTGGGCTGGTCGCCGGTGTCGCGCTCGCCTGGATCTCACACGATGCCGCGTTAGCGGTCGGCCTGCTGGGCGAACTGTTTGTCAGTGCGCTGAAAGCGGTGGCCCCCTTACTGGTTCTGGTGCTGGTCATCGCCTCGATTGCGAACCACCAGCAGGGCCAGAAAACCAATATCCGGCCGATTATCATGCTCTACCTGCTGAGCACCTTTTTCGCGGCAGTGGTCGCGGTGCTGTTCAGCCATCTGATCCCGCAGACGCTGACGCTGGCGGTCGGGAGTACCGAAATCGTTCCCCCTTCCGGCATCACGGAAGTCCTGCACGGGCTGCTGATGAGCATGGTGTCGAATCCGATTACCGCGCTGATGCAGGCGAACTACATCGGTATTCTGGTGTGGGCGATTGGTCTGGGTCTGGCGTTCCGTCACAGCAGTGACACCACCCGCGCCTTTCTTAATGACGCGTCCGAAGCCGTGACCTGGCTGGTGCGCTGCGTCATCCGCTGTGCGCCTGTCGGTATTTTCGGTCTGGTGGCGTCAATTCTGGCCTCCACCGGCTTTGGTGCGCTGTGGCAGTATGCGCATCTGCTGGCGCTGCTGCTGGGTTGTATGGTGCTGATGGCGCTGGTGGTGAACCCGCTGCTGGTGTTCTGGAAGATCCGCCGTAACCCCTATCCGCTGGTCTTCACCTGTCTGCGCGAAAGTGGCGTCACCGCCTTCTTTACCCGCAGTTCTGCCGCCAACATTCCGGTGAATATGGCGCTGGCGAAACGTCTGAAGCTGGATGAGGATACCTATTCGGTGTCGATTCCGCTGGGCGCGACCATCAGTATGGCGGGCGCGTCAATCACCATTACCGTACTGACGCTGGCGGCGGTGCATACGCTGGGGATCAGCATTGATGTGCCGACTGCCATTCTGCTGAGTCTGGTAGCCTCCCTCTGTGCCTGTGGCGCATCGGGTGTGGCGGGCGGTTCGCTGCTGCTGATCCCGGTGGCCTGCAACATGTTTGGTATTCCGAATGACCTGGCGATGCAGGTGGTGGCTGTCGGCTTTATTATCGGCGTCCTGCAGGATTCGGCAGAAACCGCGCTGAACTCGTCAACGGATATTCTGTTTACCGCCGCTGTCTGTCAGGCAGAAGCGGAGCGCGAAACCAGCCGGGCTTAATCTTTCAGATAGCTCAGCAGTTCAAAGAGTGGGTGGCAGAGTCCGAAGAGCAAAGCGTCCCGCGCCAGGGAAGGCGCGGGCCGAGCGAGCAGGGATGCTTTAAGCGACTTTGCGATCGGACTCTGCCACCCGCGAAGTGCACCGAATTAACAGACGGTAATGACGACCTCTGGATCGTCATTTTTGCCCGCAAATTATAACGTCACCCCGCTTTTGAAAATAGCCAGCTCGCGGAAGTCGTTCTTTTCGTTGTTGGTGGGCTGACCGCTGGCAATCGCCACGATGGTATCGACAAAATCTTCCAGCATCGCCTCCATGCTCATTCCCTCAATCAGCCGTCCGGCATTAAAGTCGATCCAGTGCGGTTTTTTCTCCGCCAGCGGCGTATTCGTCGCCAGCTTCACCGTAGGCACAAACCCCCCATAGGGCGTGCCGCGTCCGGTACTGAACAGCACCATGTGGCATCCGGCACCCGCCAGGGCGCTGGTGGCGACCGCATCGTTGCCCGGTGCACTCAGCAGATTCAGCCCCGGTGTGGTTAATCGCTCGCCATATTTCAGGACATCGACCACCTGGCTCTGCCCCGCTTTCTGGGTGCACCCCAGCGACTTCTCCTCCAGCGTAGTAATGCCACCCGCCTTGTTGCCCGGCGAGGGATTCTCATAGATCGGCTGCTGGTGATCGATAAAGTACTGCTTGAAGTCGTTGATCATCGCGACCGTTTTATGGAAGGTCTCCTCGTCGCGACAGCGGCTCATCAGAATCCGCTCCGCGCCAAACATCTCCGGCACCTCGGTCAGCACGGTGGTGCCGCCGTTGGCGATCATCTGGTCGGAGAAACGTCCCAGCAGCGGGTTGGCCGTGATGCCGGAGAAGCCGTCCGAGCCGCCACACTCCAGCCCGAACTTCAGCTCGCTGAGCCTGCCCGGTTCACGCCGATCGTGACGCATCTTCTGATAGAGTGCATGTAGACGTTCCAGTCCGGCTTCCACCTCATCGTCATGCTGCTGACACACCATAAATTCCACCCGGTCACTTTCAAAAGCACCGAGGGTGTCACGGAAGACATCGACCTGATTGTTCTCACACCCCAGACCAATCACCAGCACCGCGCCCGCGTTGGGATGCCGCACCATGTTTTGCAGCATGGTGCGGGTGTTGTCGTGATCCTGTCCCAGCTGCGAACAGCCAAAGGTGTGGCTGAACAGGAACGCGCCATCAATATCTTCCGCCTGCTGCGTCTCCTGCAGGAAACGCTGCAGGATCTGACGCGCAATGCCGTTGACGCAGCCGACGGTGGGCAGGATCCAGAGCTCGTTGCGGATGCCGACCTCGCCACTGGCGCGCCGGTAGATCTGCACCTCGCGATCGCCACGCTGCGGCGGCAGCGTCACGACGTCGGGCTGATATGCATAGTGGTCCAGATCGCTGAGATTGGTGCGGGCATTCTGCGAGTGGATCAGCTCTCCGGCCGCCACCGGCTGCGTGGCATGGCCAATCGGCAGGCCATATTTGATTACCAACTCATTCTGCCCGACAGGCTGCAGGGCAAATTTATGCCCGCGCCCGACGGCCTGATGCAGCACCACACGCTGTGGTGGCAGCTCAACCGTCGCGCCCGCGGCTAAGTCACGTAACGCCACGGCAACATTGTCGCGGGGATCGATTTTAATTGCGTCTTGCATCGCGTGACCTCAGTTGACTCAGCGCCTCACGAACGCCGTGGACGGTAATGTTTTGCAGGTGCCGGGTAACCGTCTCAGCCAGCCCGGGCTGACGGGTTAAATCTTCGCCCCAGTGCTGCGCATCACTGAGCACGTTCTCCACCAGCTGCTGCAGCGACATCGCCCCGCTCTCCTGCGCCTGCCAGGCATCGGCATAGCGCTGTAACCAGTGGGGATCATCCTGCAGCGGCCACGCTTTTCCGGCGAGCCTGCCGCGATAAAAGGCGATCAGCGCCGCCAGCGCAAAGGTAATGTGCACCGGCCACTGCCCGGTTTGCTGATGTGCGGTAAGCAGCGGCGTCAGCAGACGGGTGCGGAATTTGGTCATGCTGTTCAGGGCAATCGACAGCAGCGCATGGCGAATAAAGGGATTACGGAAACGGCGCAGAACCGCATCGGCAAAGGCATGAAGCTCCGCAGCAGGCAGATCCAGTGTTGGGATGACATCCTCGCGCAGTAACGACGCCACAAACCCGGCAATAGCCGGATCGGCCATCGCCTCGCCCACGCTCTCCAGACCGGCCAGAAACGCCACCGGCACCATCGCGGTATGGGCACCATTCAGGATCGCCACCTTCTGCGCTTTATAGGGCGCGATGTTGTCCACATGCCGCACCTGCGGCGACAGCGCCTCCAGCTTCAGTTCACTGAACAGCGCCGACGGTCCCTGAATCACAAACTGGTAGTAGACTTCGCCCGCCACCAGATAGCGATCTTCATAGCCCAGTTCGCTTTGCAGCTGCGCACTCTCCGCCGGGAACCCGGTGACGATGCGGTCGACGAGGGTGTTATAGAAAGCGCAGTGCTGATGCACCCAGCTTTTAAATTCGGTCGGCAGATGCCAGTGATCGGCGTAGCGCAGCACCTGCTCACGCAGCGTGTCGCCGTTGTGGTCAATCAGCTCGCACGGCACCACCAGCCAGCCGCGGTCGCTGGCCCCACTGAAGTGGGAGTAGCGCGCCCACAGCAGCTGCGTCAGTTTTCCCGGGAAGCTGCTGGCGGGCTGGTCGGTGAGCTGGTCCGCCTCCGCAAAGGCGATACCCGCCTCGGTGGTGTTCGAGAAAACCATGCGCAGGTCAGGATTTTGCGCCAGCGCCATAAAGTCGCCGAACTGCTGATAAGGGTGGATCTCACGGTTCAGACTGCGGATGAGACGGGTTTCGCTGACCGGCTCACCCTGCGCGTTCAGCCCGCGAATCAGCGTGGTGTAGAGTCCCTCCTGCTGATTCAGCGTATCGCTGACGTCCCGGTTACGAGGCCGCACCACCACGATCCCGGCATCGGTGCCCTGATGCTCGTTCAGCCAGTCGATCTGCCAGTCGATAAAGGCGCGCAGGAAATTGCCTTCGCCAAACTGGATCACCCGGTCACGATAGCGCGCGCCCGGAAAGTCGCGGCGGTTCAGCCTCTGCATCATCAGGCTCCCAGCTCAATGCCGAAGTAATCGCGGGCGTTGTTAAAGCAGATGTTCTGCACCATCTGCCCTAACAGGGCTTCATCGCCCGGCGCCTCACCCTGGTCTACCCAGCGACCGATCATCTGACACAGCAGGCGGCGGAAATATTCGTGGCGTGTGTAGGAGAGGAAGCTGCGGCTGTCGGTCAGCATCCCGACAAAGCGACTCAGCAGTCCGATCTGCGACAGCTGGGTCAGCTGGCGCTGCATGCCATCCAGCTGGTCGTTGAACCACCAGGCGGAGCCGAACTGCATTTTGCCCGCCTCTCCTTCGCCCTGGAAGTTGCCCGCCATCGTAGCCAGCACTTCGTTGTCGCGCGGGTTCAGGCAGTAAAGAATGGTTTTCGGCAGCGCGTTATTGAGGTTCTGTGCGCCCAGCAGGCGTGCCAGCGGTTCGGCCAGCGGCTGATCGTTGATCGAGTCAAAGCCGACGTCCGGCCCCAGCAGCTGATACTGACGCGGGTTCGTGTTGCGCAGCGCGCCAATGTGATACTGCTGCACCCAGCCGCGACGGGCATATTCGCTGCCCAGCCAGACCAGCACTGCGGTTTTGAACTGGGCCGTCTCGTGTGGCGTAGGCGTGGTGCCGCTGCGGCGGCGCGCCAGAATGTTATCCAGCGTGACGTCATCGGCGTCGGCATAACAGACTACATCCAGTGCGTGATCGGACACCTTACAGCCGTGCGCCGCAAAGTGATCCAGCCGCTGATGCAGCGCCCGACGCAGGTCATCAAAACGCTGCACGCTGATGTCGGTCAGCTGCTCCAGCGCTCCGATCCACGGCAGGAAGGTTTCGGCTTCAATGTTAAAGGCTTTGTCCGGCCGCCAGCTCGGCAGCACCTTCACGCTGAAGCTGGCATCTTCTGCCAGGGCGCGATGATGGCGCAGGTCATCCAGCGGATCGTCCGTGGTGCCGACCATTTTCACCTTCATCTGCTGCATGATGCCACGCGCGGTAAAGGCGTCCTGCGCCAGCAGCTCGTTGCAGCGATGCCAGATGCTGTCGGCGGTTTTTTCAGACAGCAGGGTATCGGTGATGCCGAAAGGACGACGTAGCTCCAGGTGCGTCCAGTGATAGAGCGGATTACCGATGGTGTGCGGTACGGTCCGTGCCCACGCATCAAACTTCTCACGATCGCTGGCGTTCCCGGTACAGAACGCCTCAGCCACACCGTTGGCGCGCATCGCCCGCCACTTATAGTGATCGCCCTTCAGCCAGATGTCATAAAGGTTGGCAAAGCGATAATTTTCGGCAATCTGCTGCGGCGGTAAGTGGCAGTGATAGTCGAAAATCGGCTGATCCTTCGCATAGTCGTGGTAGAGACGACGGGCGAATTCACTATCCAGTAAAAAATCCTCGGTCATAAAACGCGACATAGAGACATCCTCATCAGCTGAACCACGTATGGCTCAAAGTTATCATACCAATTATGGTCCGTGACGGAATTATTTGCGATCCTGCTCACATAAACCGCGGCCACTCACCGCCGTCATGGACATTTCTGTCGCCCACAGCGCGCTAAATGGCTGTCATCTGTCAGGTTTCCAGTATCCCACAGCGCAGAAAGGGTTTTTGTGATGGCTCTCAACTTTTAAAGTTGTATAACAAGTTAGGCTCTGGCCCCATCGTGAGGTCGCAGGCGACCCACACATGGCAGGGTAAAAACGGGGTTGCTGACACAGAACCTGCGGGCGTGAGCCGAGCAGTATCACGTGCTGTCCCGCTCCAGATAACAACAGCGGCATGACCGCATACAGAACTGGAAGAGGTAGAGGATGCGTAAGATCAAAGGGTTACGCTGGTACATGATTGGGCTGGTGACGCTCGGCACGGTACTGGGCTATCTGACCCGCAACACGATTGCGGTGGCGGCACCGACACTACAGACCGAGCTGCATATCACCACGCAACAGTACTCCTATATCGTGGCGGCCTATTCGGCCTGCTACACACTGATGCAGCCGGTGGCAGGCTATGTGCTCGATCTGCTCGGCACCAAAATTGGCTATGCGGTGTTTGCCGTATTGTGGGCGATCTTCTGCGCGGCCACGGCGATGGCGGGCAGCTGGGGCGGCTTTGCTCTGGCGCGCGGTGCCGTCGGGGCGGCTGAGGCCGCGATGATCCCGGCGGGCCTGAAGGCGAGCAGCGAATGGTTTCCGGCCAAAGAGCGTTCGGTGGCGGTCGGCTACTTCAACGTCGGCTCCTCCATCGGCGCGATGCTGGCTCCGCCGCTGGTGGTCTGGGCCATCATGGCGCACAGCTGGCAGATGGCCTTTATCATCACCGGCGTGCTGAGCATGGTCTGGGCGCTGTGCTGGCTGCTGTTTTATAAACACCCGAAACAGCAGAAGAAACTGAGTGAGGAGGAGCGCCATTACATTATCTCCGGTCAGGAGGCGCAGCATCAGACCGGCAACACCCGCAAAATGTCGGCGCTGGAGATTATCCGCAACCGCCAGTTCTGGGGGATTGCTCTGCCACGTTTTCTGGCCGAACCGGCGTGGGGCACCTTTAACGCCTGGATCCCGCTGTTTATGTTCAAGGTTTACGGTTTTAACCTCAAAGAGATTGCGATGTTTGCCTGGATGCCGATGCTGTTTGCGGACTTCGGCTGCATTCTGGGTGGCTACCTGCCGCCGCTGTTCCAGCGCTGGTTTGGCGTCAACCTGATCGTCTCCCGCAAGCTGGTGGTGACGATGGGCGCGGTCCTGATGATTGCGCCTGGCACCATCGGCCTGTTCACCAGCCCCTATGTCGCCATCGCGCTGCTCTGTGTGGGCGGGTTTGCTCATCAGGCGCTTTCCGGTGCGCTGATCACCCTCTCCTCTGACGTTTTTGGCCGCAATGAGGTTGCCACGGCCAATGGCCTGACCGGCATGGCAGCCTGGACCGCCAGTACGATGTTTGCGCTGGTGGTCGGCGCACTGGCTGATACGCTGGGCTTCAGCCCGCTGTTTGCCGCGCTGGCGGTGTTCGACCTGCTGGGTGCGGTGGTGATCTGGACCGTACTGAAAAACAAACCGGTTGCCGAACTGAGCGCTGAGGCCGCCCTGCCGCCTGCGAATGCCGTTCGCAGCTAACCCACCGGGCTGGCATACGCCAGCCCATTTCCTCCCGCCGCCTGAAGTGGTATAACAACTTATCTGTTTTGCTATCAGGACTGTGCCATGGACCTCACCGAATCCCGTCGACTCTACCAGAAGCTGGCCAGCGAGCTGAAAAGCCGTATTGAAACCGGGATCTACCCGGTCGGTGACAAGCTGCCCGCTGAACGTCTGATTGCCGAAGAGATGGAAGTGAGCCGCACCGTGGTGCGCGAAGCGATCATCATGCTGGAAGTGGAAGGCTATGTGGAGGTCCGTAAAGGGTCGGGCATCCACGTCATTGCCAGCCAGCAGCAGAATCGCATCGCGCCGACCAGCAGCCAGCTGGAGTTCGCGACGTTCGGTCCGTTTGAACTGCTGCAGGCACGTCAGCTGATTGAGAGTAACGTGGCGGAGTTTGCCGCCACGCAGGTGACGCGACAGGACATCATCGACCTGATGGCGATTCAGGAGAATGCCCGTAAGGAAGATCACTTCCGCGATTCAGAGTGGGATATGCAGTTTCATGTCCGCATCGCCCAGTCCACGCAGAACAGCGCGTTAGCCGCCATCGTTGAAAAAATGTGGCTGCATCGTCAGCACAATCCCTACTGGCTGAAACTTCACGAACACATCGACCAGCGCAGCATTCTCAGCTGGTGCGACGACCACGATCAGATCCTCAAAGCCCTGATGCGTAAAGATCCCGCCGCCAGCAAACTGGCGATGTGGCAACATCTGGAAAATACTAAACAGATGCTGTTTAACGCGACGGCGGATGATTTTGAATTTAATGTCGACCGATACATGTTCGGTGAGAATCCGGTCATCCTTCCTGACGGCTCCAGCCACGCCCGCTAAACAGCCTGAACGCGCCGGTGAGGGTCAGTTAATCTGCAATAGTGTCAGGTCATGTAAAGCTCCTTTTTACACGCCGTTTCACAAGGTAAAACTCCTGTTCGTCAGCGAGTTTTCCTGTCTCAGACAGGTGATTTTTGTTACAGTTATCGCCCTTTTATTACCCTTTGAGACAGGGGGTTATAAAATCGCTGATTTAACAATCAATTCTGGAAGGATCCGGAAAATCCCGCCCAGGCTGCGCTCCTAAAATTTATAACGACATGCCGGTCTGCGTTTAAGTCCCTGTGGGACATGTTTAACAATGATGTTCAGGAATGATTGATGGATATTCTGCAAGCGTTGCTGCATGCCCTGTGGCAACAGGATTACGAGACCCTTTCCGACCCCACGCTGGTATGGGCCATTTACGGCGTGCTGTTCATGATTCTGTTTCTGGAAAATGGCCTGCTTCCTGCCGCGTTTCTGCCGGGTGACAGTCTGCTGATTCTGGTCGGCGTGCTGATTGCCAAAGGCACCATGAGTTTCCCCTTAACGATTCTGGTTTTAACCACCGGGGCCAGTCTGGGCTGCTGGGTGAGCTATATCCAGGGTCGCTGGCTCGGCAATACCCCCACGGTACAGAAATGGCTCTCCCATCTGCCCGCCCAGTACCACCTGCGCGCGCACAGCCTGTTTCACCGCCACGGCCTCTCTGCCCTGCTGATTGGCCGCTTTATCGCCTTTGTGCGCACCCTGCTGCCTACCATCGCCGGCCTGTCCGGTCTGAGCAACGCCCGCTTTCAGTTTTTCAACTGGGTCAGCGCGCTGCTCTGGGTGGTGATTCTGACCGTTATCGGCTTTGCTCTGGGTAAAACACCGATTTTCCGGCGCTATGAAGATGAGATGATGTTCTTCCTGATGATGCTGCCGCTGGCGCTGCTGGTCTTCGGGCTGGTAGGTTCGCTGGTCGTTTTATGGCGTAAACGTCAGGCGAATCAGAACGGGAAAGCCGAGTGATGAAAGCGTTGCAGGCGATTCCAAAACGGTGGATGCCGTGGTTGATGGCGGGCGCGCTGGCGCTGATCGCGCTTTGCGTGGTTCCCGCCCTGATGCAGCACGAGACGGTGGTGCAGATCCGGGTTTCCCATGCGGGCGCGACTCTGCCCGATGGCTTTTATCTCTATCAGCAGCTCAGCGCGCAGGGTATCCGTATTAAAAGCATTACCCCGGCGGGCGATGCACTGATTATTCACTTTGACAGCGAAGAACAGAGTCTGGCGGCACAAAAGGTGTTACGCCGCCTGCTGCCACAGGGCTTTATCGTGGCGCAGCACGATCACGCTCAGCATCTTTCCCTGGCCTGATACGCCCCGTCCCTGCTTTTCAGGCCGTCGCGGCATCGCGTGGCGGCCTGACAGCCTCTCTATCTCCCGGTCTTCTTTGAACTTTTTACGTTGCGTGTCTATGCTTAACGGAGAGTCGATTCTCAGCATCCGCGATCCACATCTGATCCCGCTGCTGAACAATCAGGTCGCAAAGGAAGGTACCCAAACGGATGAAATATCACCTATTACTGGGCGTCGCCCTCTTTTCGCTGTCTGGCTCACTGCTGGCCGCCGAATCGCTGTGCGAGCAGAAAGAGCAGGACATTAAGCACGAAATTGAGATGGCGCAGAAGCATAACAATCTGCGCCGGGTCAACGGCCTTGAGCGGGCGCTGACCGAAGTCCAGGCGGACTGCAGCGACAAAAAGCTGGAAGCCGCCCATCTGGAAAGAATTAACGCGCAGAAGCAGAAAGTGGCTGAGCGCGAGCACGAACTCAGGGAAGAGCGTGATGAGGGCCACGACAGGGAGAAGATTGCGAAGCGACAACAAAAACTGGATGAAGCGCGCCGGGAGCTGAAAAAGTTACAGGCGGAGCCCTATTAATCGGAATTAATCTACTGATGTTAAAGGAGTATTTTATGTCTAAAGACACATCATCGGAACATCTGCGTGCTGAACTGAAAAATCTGGCTGATACCCTGGAAGAGGTGCTGAGCAGCAGCACTGAAAAATCGAAAGGGGAGCTGGATAAGCTTCGTAATAAAGCGCGTGTGGCGCTGGACAGCTCACGTGAGCGCCTGGGTGAATCAGGCGAACGCCTTGCGGCGACAACCCGTGAAGCGGCGCAGAAGGCGGAAGGCTACGTGCGTGAAAATCCCTGGCATGGTGTGGGTATCGGTGCAGCGATTGGCGTCGCACTGGGCATGCTCATTTCGCGTCGCTGATTATGGCTGATTCACAGCAGAACCACGGCCCGGCTAAAGGGGTCATTAACATCGGCCAGCGTATTGTCACCACGCTGGTTGGCATGGTCGAGACGCGCGTTCGTCTGGCAGTGGTGGAACTGGAGCATGAGAAAGCCAACCTGATACAGCTGCTGTTGATGGTGGGCCTGACGATGCTGTTCACGGCCTTTGGTCTGATGAGCCTGATGGTGCTGATTATCTGGGCAGTGGATGCGCAGTATCGCCTGATGGCCATCGGGATCACCACCGGCACTCTGTTCCTGCTGGCGGTTATCTTCGGACTCTGGACCCTTCACAAATCCCGTCAGTCCACGCTGTTACGCCACACGCGTAAAGAGCTGGAGACTGACCGTAATTTGCTTGAGGAGCAGCGCTGATGAGCCGCCGCGAGCGTGAAGAACGCATCCATGAACTGCTTAAGCACGTGCAGCAGCAGCGGCTGGATTTAAGCGCGGCGCGGCGCGACTGGCTGGAAAGTACCGCCCAGTACGATCGTGGCTGGTTCACGTTCCTGAGCTTACGTCGCTATCTGGCGATTGGCAGCAGTGCGCTGGCCGTCTACTCGATTCGCAGTCCCAACCGGCTGCTGCGCTGGGCCAAGCGAGGATTTGGTGCCTGGAGTACCTGGCGCATGATTAAGTCCGCCCTGCCCCCGCGTTAACTCTCTGAAAAGCCGGTCCTGAAAAGACCGGCTTTCTTCATCAGTTTTTCTGAAAAACACTGACAGTTTTTCCTGCTTACAACCTTTTCACGCCGCGATTATCATCTCCAGCTATCAACCCAATGAAAAGCATCACTGCTTTCAGCGGGCACAAACCCTGCGGGCAGCCTGCCCTGCACTACTGATAACGCTGGAGTAAATGATGAAAAAATTCGAAGATACTGGTCTGTTGCTGGCTCGCATCCTGATGCCAATCCTGTTCATTACCGCGGGCTGGGGCAAAATCACCGGTTATGCAGGCACCCAGCAATATATGGAAGCGATGGGCGTGCCCGGCTTTATGCTGCCGCTGGTTATCCTGCTGGAGTTTGGCGGCGGTCTGGCTATCCTGTTTGGTTTCCTGACCCGTTTTACCGCGCTGTTCACTGCCGGCTTCACCATCCTGACCGCGTTCCTGTTTCACAGTAACTTTGCCGAAGGCGTGAACCAGCTGATGTTCATGAAGAATCTCTCTATCGCCGGGGGTTTCCTAGTGCTGGGTCTGGTGGGTCCGGGCGCATACAGCATTGATCGCCTGATCAGCAAAAGAAAACCGCAGGCGATTGCGCACTAATCTCACATAACGTGTAATGCCACATATACTTAGCAGGGCGGGGACATTTCCCCGCCCTGTTTGCTTTGGAGCCATTATGGGACAGTTAATTGACGGTGTCTGGCATGACACCTGGTACGACACCAAATCGACCGGCGGACGCTTTAAGCGCTCAGAGTCCGCCTTCCGTAACTGGGTGACCGCCGATGGCAGCGCAGGCCCGACAGGCAAGACGGGGTTTACCGCCGAACGCGACCGCTATCATCTCTATGTCTCGCTGGCCTGCCCCTGGGCGCACCGCACGCTGCTGATGCGTCAGCTGAAGGGACTGGATAACCTGATCGACGTCTCGGTGGTGCATCCACTGATGCTGGAGAATGGCTGGACGTTTGACGATACGTTTCCGGAGGCAACCGGCGACAAACTCTATCAGAATGACTTCCTCTATCAGCTCTATCTGCACGCCGATCCGCACTACAGCGGTCGCGTCACAGTGCCGGTGCTGTGGGACAAGCAGCAGAACACCATCGTCAGCAACGAGTCTGCCGATATCATTCGCATGTTCAACAGTGCGTTTGATGCGGTGGGTGCGCGCGCCGGGGATTACTACCCGGTTGCCCTGCGTGAGAAGATTGATGAGCTGAACGGCTGGATCTACGATACGGTGAACAACGGCGTCTACAAAGCGGGGTTTGCGACCTCACAGAGCGCCTATGACGAGGCCGTCACCGCCCTGTTCCACTCGCTGTCGCGCCTGGAGCAGATTCTGGGCCAGCACCGCTATCTGACCGGCGATCAGCTGACCGAAGCGGATCTGCGGTTGTGGACCACGCTGGTGCGTTTTGATCCGGTTTACGTCACGCATTTCAAATGCGATCGTCACCGGATTGGTGATTTCCGGAATCTCAGCGGTTTCCTGCGCGACATCTATCAGATGCCGGGCATCGCGGAGACGGTCAGTCTGCCGCATATTCGTCATCACTACTACTGCAGCCATAAAACCATTAACCCGCACGGCGTTATCTCTCTCGGCCCGGCGTTTGACTGGAATGAGCCGCACGGTCGCGATTAAGCGGCATCAGCCCCACGCCGTGGCGCGGGGCTGAGTCTCACCCCGGCGGCGTCCCGCGCCCTCAGCGAAACCCCACCAGAATGTTGTTCACCGCGCTGAAGATCTCATTCATCTGATCCTGAAACAGGGTCGGAAGGTTATACATCAGCAGCAGCGCCCCCAATCCCAGGGTGATGGAGATGGGGAAGCCAATAACAAAGATAGAGAGTTGCGGTGTCAGGCGGTTAAGTAAGCCCAGCGTCAGGTTCAGCGCCAGCAGCAACGTCACCACCGGCATCCCAATCTGCAATCCACTGCTGAAGATCAGGCCCGCAGCCTCGGGTAACCGATAAATCGCGCTGGTCTATCGCCCGCTGACTGAACAGGCCCCGCTCAGTCAGTCCGGTGAAGCGGGTATGGAGGGCGAGCGCTAGCCGGGGCTGACCGACAGCGCCAGAAAGCAAAAACCCCGCCGGAGCGGGGTTTTGTAGTAAGACGTCGAAGCTGACCGTTAAGCCGCGCTCCTTTCATGAAAAGCGTCGTGGACAGTCATTCATCACCGAATGCACGTCGCCTGAAAGCAAAAACCCCGCCGGAGCGGGGTTTTTTAGTAAGAAGTCGAAGCTGACCGTTAAGCCGGGTTCTGTCGTGGACAGTCATTCATCTAGGCCAGCAATCGCTCACTGGCTCAAGCAGCCTACCCGGGTTCAGTACGGGCCGTACCTTGTGAACCCCTATTTGGCCTTGCTCCGGGTGGAGTTTACCGTGCCACGAACTGTTGCCAGTCGCGCGGTGCGCTCTTACCGCACCCTTTCACCCTTACCTGATCCCATTTCTGGGCCATCGGCGGTTTGCTCTCTGTTGCACTGGTCGTAGGCTTGCGCCTCCCAGGCGTTACCTGGCACCCTGCCCTATGGAGCCCGGACTTTCCTCCCCTCTGCCCGTCTCCCCACAAGTGAGGACGACGACAAAGCGGCGACTGTCTGGTCAGCTTCGGCGCGGGATAATAGGGCATTCGCCCGCATTTGTCACGCCTCTTGCTGCTCCAGCGCATACTTATAAAGCGCATTTTTCTTTACGCTGTGGATCTCAGCCGCCAGCGCAGCCGCCCGCTTTAACGGCAGCTCTTTCTGCAGCAGCGCCAGCGTTCGCAGCGCATCCGCCGGAAGCGCGTCCTCGTCATCGGCCTTGTGGCCTTCAACGATCAGCACCATCTCGCCTTTGCGACGATTCTCATCTTCTTTTACCCACGCCAGCAGGTCGGCCACCGGCGCACCGTGGATCGACTCCCAGGTTTTGGTCAGCTCACGCGCCAGCACCACATAGCGATCCCCGCCTAGCTCACTCACCATATCCTGCAGGCTGTCGATCAGACGGTGGGTGGACTCATAGAAAATCAGCGTACGCGGCTCCTGCACCAGCGCACGCAGAGCGTCACAACGCCCCTTGGTTTTGGCCGGCAGAAACCCTTCGTAACAGAAACGATCGGACGGTAGCCCGGCGGCACTTAACGCCGCAATGGCGGCACAGGCGCCTGGCAGCGGCACCACCCGGATGCCCGCTTCGCGGCAGCGGCGCACCAGATGGTAGCCCGGATCGTTGATCAGCGGCGTGCCAGCATCCGAAACTAAGGCTATGCTTTGACCCTCCTCCAGCTTCGCAATCAGCAGTTCAGCCTTGTGCTGTTCGTTGTGATCGTGAAGTGCGAAGAGTCGCGCATTGATGGCGAAATGTTGTAGCAACAGCCCGGTATGACGTGTATCTTCCGCAGCGACCAGATCGACGCTCGAAAGCACCGTCAGCGCCCGCTGGGTGATATCACCCAAATTACCAATCGGGGTTGGAACGATGTAGAGCGTGCTGGCAGAAATCTCTGCCCGATCGAGTTGTTTCATTGTTTCATCCGAATTGCCGATTTAATATTGAGCATCTTGAAAAAAACATCACTGGATACAGTATGCTTCCTTCAAAAGTCGTTCGTCATAAAGCAGGACGCTTTCTGCCTGTCATTCTTGCTGGGCTGATTTTAGCCGCGTGTAGCGGTCAGGGGCCGCAAACCTCAACCGTCAATATTCAGGGGCCTGCCACAGCCAGCTCCGCTTACTATCTGCAGCAGGCGCAGCAAAGCAGCGATGATAGCAAGACCGACTGGCAATTACTCGCAATCCGCGCCCTGTTGAAGGAAGGAAAGTATCCTGAAGCGACCCAGCAACTGAGTCAGCTGCCGCAGCAGCTCTCTGAGACGCAGCAGCAGGAATCGCTGCTGCTGAAAGCGCAGCTGCTGATTGCCCAGCAGAAGATCAAAGAGGCTGAGCCACTGCTGGCTGACGTGAAAACCGGTGCATTATCGAAGGATCAGCTGGCGCGTTTTTACAGCCTGCAGATCGCCAGTGCACAGGGTCGCCCTTCTCTCTCCCTGTTGCGCACCTACATTGCGCAGGAGCCGCTGCTGACCGGCAGCGACCATCAGGCTAACATCGATGCTACCTGGCAGGCGCTGACGCAGATGTCGCCGCAGGAGGCCAGCAACCTGGTCATTAACGCCGATGAAAACGTGCTGCAGGGCTGGCTCGACCTGCTTGCCGTCTGGCGGGCTAACACCCAGGATGCCGGGATGCTTAAGTCGGGCATCAAAGACTGGCAGACCCGCTATCCCCAGAATCCGGCGGCCAAAACGCTGCCGACGCAGCTGAGCCAGATGCAGAACTACACCAAAGCCTCAACCAGCATTATCGCGCTGCTGCTGCCCATGAATGGTCAGGCGCAGGTCTTCGCGAATGCGATCCAGAAAGGCTTTACTGACGCGAAGAATGGCGTCTCCGCCCCTGCCGCCCAACCGGCCGCCGCACAGCCCGCCGCGACGGATGGCACGGCCAGCACGCAACCGGCAGCTGTCGCCGGCTCGGCTTCCGACCCGATTAGCGCGCCGCAACAGCAGGCGGCTGAGGCCACCCCGCAGGCGCAGCCTCAGTCTCAGCCTGCCGCCACTGCCGAACCGGCCAGCAACGCTCAGATTAAGGTCTATGACACCAGCAGCCAGCCGATTGAGCAGGTGATGCAGCAGGCCCAGCAGGATGGCGCCACCCTCGTGGTGGGGCCACTGCTGAAGAGCAACGTGGAGAAAGTGGCTAACAGTCAGACGCCACTCAATGTTCTGGCGCTTAACGAGCCGGAAACGATCCAGAACCATCCGAATATTTGCTACTTTGCGCTTTCTCCTGAAGACGAAGCGCGCGATGCCGCGCACCATATCTGGGATCAGGGCAAACGCGAGCCGCTGTTGCTGGTTCCGCGCAGCGGTCTGGGCGATCGCGTCACCAATGCTTTCGCGCAGGAGTGGCAGACGCTGGGTGGCGGTACCGTGATGCAGCAGCGCTTTGGCTCGACCGCTGAGCTGAAGCAGGGCATCAACAGTGGCGCGGGCATCAGCCTGTCAGGCACGCCGGTGAATGCGGCCCCTGCCCAGCAGCAGCAGGGTGTGTCCATTGCCGGCCTGACCATTCCGGCACCGCAGCAGAGCACGCCAGAGGCCGTCAGCACCAGCAGCGGCGGAGGCGTTGATGCGGTCTATATCGTTTCCACCCAGGATGAGCTGCAGCTGATTAAGCCGATGATCGCCATGCGCACCGGCAGCCGCAGCAACATTTCGCTCTATGCCAGCTCGCGCAGCGCGCAGGCGGGTGCCGGTCCCGATTTCCGTCTGGAGATGGATGGCCTGCAGTTCAGCGATATTCCTCTGCTCTCCGGCAGCAATCCGGGCCTGATGCAGCAGACCTCGAAGTCATTCAACAATGACTACTCGCTGGTGCGCCTCTATGCCATGGGGATGGATGCCTGGACGCTGGCCAATCACTTTAACCAGATGCGTCAGTCACCGGGTTATACGCTGGATGGCAACACCGGTAAGCTCAGCGCCAACACGGATTGTGTGATCAACAGGAAGTTGACATGGAACCAGTATCGTCGGGGCGAAATCGCACCGGCCAACTGACCCGCCGTCAGACTGGCGCCCGGTATGAAGAAGATGCCCGGCGCTATCTGGAGCAGGCGGGCCTGAAATGGGTCGCCAGCAATGTTCACTTTCGCGGGGGTGAACTTGACCTGATAATGCGTGACGGGCACTGTTGGGTGTTTGTCGAAGTTCGTTACCGCCGCGATGCGCGCTACGGTGGCGCACTCGCCAGCATCACCCGCAGCAAACAGCAGAAGCTGCTGCGCGCTGCCGCTCTCTGGCTGGCGCAACGCGGCGGCAGTTTTGCAACAGTGAATTGCCGTTTCGACATCATCGCCATTACCGGCACGGCGCTCGAGTGGCTGCCGGATGCCTTTAATGCAGACGTTTAGAACCAGGTGGTTGTGTGCAGGAAAGAATTAAAGCGTGTTTTACTGAAAGTATTCAGACCCAGATTGCTGCCGCTGAGGCGCTGCCCGATGCCATCTCCCGTGCGGCCATGACGCTGGTGCAATCTCTGCTGAACGGCAATAAGATCCTGAGCTGCGGCAACGGCGCCTCATCCGCCAATGCCCAGCACTTCGCCGCCAGCATGATCAACCGTTTCGAAACCGAGCGCCCCAGCCTGCCGGCGCTGGCGTTAAGTGCAGACAACGTGATGCTGACCGCGATTGGTAACGATCGCCTGCACGATGAAATTTATGCCAAGCAGGTGCGCGCGCTGGGCCACGCAGGTGATGTGCTGCTGGCCATCTCAACCCGTGGCAACACCCGCGACATTGTGAAGGCCGTTGAAGCCGCGGTAACACGCGATATGACGATCGTTGCGCTTACCGGGTATGATGGCGGTGAGCTTGCCGGACTGCTGGGCCCGCAGGATGTGGAAATCCGCATTCCCTCACACCGCAGTGCCCGGATTCAGGAGATGCATATGCTCACCGTTAACTGCTTATGCGATCTGATCGATAACACCCTCTTTCCCCATCAGGAATGACCGAAGGAGCACGAATGAAAGCATTGAACGCTATCGCTATTCTGTTAACCGCCATGCTGCTGCAGGGCTGTGTCGCCGTGGTTGCCGGTGGTGCAGCGGTTGCCACCAAAACCGCCACCGACCCGCGTACGGTCGGCACGCAGGTGGATGACGGCACGCTGGAGCTGCGCGTCACCAATGCGCTGGCGAAAGATCAGCAGATCAAAACCGATGCCCGCGTCATCGCCACCGCCTATCAGGGCAAAGTGCTGCTGACCGGTCAGGCGCCGTCGCAGGAGATCGCCAATCGTGCCAAACAGATCACCATGGGCGTGGATGGCGCCACCGAGGTCTATAACGAGATCCGCATTGGTCAGAAAGTGACGCTCGGCACCACCTCGTCAGACACCTGGATCACCACCAAGATCCGCTCGCAGCTGCTGGGCAGCGATCAGGTGAAATCCTCCAACGTGAAGGTGACCACCGAGAATGGCGAAGTGTTCCTGCTGGGTCTGGTGACGCAACAGGAAGCGCAGGCGGCGGCCGATATCGCCAGCCGCGTCAGTGGCGTGAAGCACGTCACCACTGCCTTTACCCTGCTGAAGTAACACGTAAGACGCAAAAAAGGCGGCCATGGCCGCCTTTTTTATTGCCTGAGGATCAGACCGGGATGTCTATGACCAGTGCCCGGGTCGCCGTTTTCGCCGTCAGCGTCAGCAGCGACTCTTCCTGCAGAAAGGCACCGTCGCCGCACCCGAGCGCTTCCCGATGCGCTGCACCCGATCGGGCTTCCAGCGAACCGTGAATCGACTGCAGATAGGCGCGCGGCCCCTGCAGATGCAGCGCATGCTGCTCGCCCGGTGCCAGTTCGACCTGATGGATCCACACCTGCTGACGCAGTTGCAGGCTCTCATCCACGCCATCCGGCGAGGCGATCAGCTGAGAGGTGCGGCCCGCCGTCAGGGCCAGTTTCTGCATCCGCGGATTCTCACGCTCCGGGCAGGCGGCCAGCCACAGCTGCATACGGGTCAGCGGGCGCTCTTTGCTCAGGTTGATTTCGGTGTAACTGACCCCCGGCTGGGCTGAGAGCAGCAACGCCTCCCCTTCCTGCACGCTGATCGTGTTGCCTTCGCTGTCGCGATATTCCGCTTCGCCCTGCAGCACGATGTTAAGCACATCGACCTGCGGATAGGTGCGCGGCTGAAAGGCGGCCCCTGGTGCCAGCACTTCCTGATTCAGTACGCGCAGTGACGCGTAGCCCATCAGTTTTGGATCAAAATAGTGGCCAAAAGAGAAACTGTAGCGGGCCTGCAACCAGCCAAAGTCGGCCTGGCCACATGCGGACGCACTGCGTGTCGTTATCATTATTTACCTCCGGCATCCGGTGACGAGGATCGGTCACGGACTCTATGCACACATGGTAAAAGTCTGGACGCCGGATTGTTAGCCAGTTAATCTGCCGGGCATGTTCAAATTTCCTGACAGAGAAACGGGATGGCTAAAGAGCGTGCGTTAACCCTTGAATCGTTACGCGTAATGGATGCGATTGATCGACGTGGTAGTTTTGCGGCGGCGGCCGATGAGCTGGGCCGCGTGCCCTCTGCACTCAGCTATACCATGCAGAAGCTGGAAGAGGAGCTGGATGTGGTGCTGTTTGACCGCTCCGGCCACCGCACCAAATTTACCAACGTGGGACGCATGCTGCTGGAGCGTGGCCGGGTGCTGCTGGAAGCGGCCGACAAACTCACCACCGATGCCGAAGCGCTGGCGCGGGGCTGGGAAACCCATCTGACCATCGTGACCGAAGCGCTGGTGCCCATCGACGCCCTCTTTCCGCTGGTGACGCGCCTGGCCGACAAAGCCAATACCCAGTTTTCGCTGGTCACCGAAGTGCTGGCGGGGGCATGGGAGCGGCTGGAACAGGGACGGGCCGATATCGTCATCGCCCCCGATATGCACTTCCGCGCCTCAACCGAGATCAACACCCGCAAGCTCTACACCATGATGAGCGTCTATGTCGCCAGTGCCGACCATCCGATCCATAACGAGCCGGAACCGCAGTCTGAAGTGACGCGGGTGAAATACCGCGGCATTGCGGTGGCGGATACCGCGCGTGAGCGCCCGGTGCTGACCGTGCAGCTGCTGGATAAGCAGCAGCGCCTGACCGTCAGCAGCATGGACGACAAGCGCCGTGCGCTGCTGGCGGGTCTGGGCGTGGGAACCATGCCCTATCCGCTGGTGGAGCAGGATATTGCGGAAGGCCGCCTGCGGGTCGTGAGTCCGGAATATACCCGCGAGGTCGACATTATTATGGCGTGGCGGCGGGACAGCATGGGCGAGGCCAAAGCCTGGTGCCTGCGTGAGATCCCGCGCCTGCTGGCGAAGAAAAACTGACGGCGGCAGAGCCTCGCGTTAAGAGCGGCTCAGGCAATCCATCGCCACCGCTCTGAAACTGCTGAAGTCAGTGCTCTCCCGCAGGCGGATCATCGCCCTTTCCCGCAGAAACGTGACAAACAGATCGTAGATCGCCATCGCCTCTTCATATTCGCTTTTGCTGATCGCCAGCAGGAAAATCACATAGGCGGTGTCGTCGCCCCAGGCGATGCCCTGCGGGGCCAGCACGGTGTAGACCACGGTTTTCTTCGCCAGCAGCCCCAGCGAGTGCGGCAGCGCAATGCCTTCGCCGAGCATGGTGCTGACAATCGCTTCGCGCTCCTCCACCGATGGATAGAAAGCAGCATCCACGAACCCCTCCGCCTCCAGCTGATCGCACAACTGCCGGAACAGTTCAGACTGGGTCATTGGCCTGTCGACGATATGAAAGTGCTGAGCATCAAAATATTTCGTCAGCATATAGGGACGGGTACGATCCACCAGCACCAGCTTGCCGATCTGCTCCAGCTGAAACCCGGTGGGAAACGGTGACATCACCACCACCGGTTTCTCTTTTTCGCTGAGCCGGATGGTCGAGATCACAAAGTCCTCATCGATGCGGCTGCGCGCCTCATATTCACGCTGAGAGAGGCGTGCCGTCACCTTCAGCTGCGGGTATTTGCGCAGCAGCATCGCCTCAATCATCCGCAGCGTCGAGTTACCGCTGTCGCAGACCAGCAGCACCTGGGGATGACGCTGATAGCCCACGTCATAGTGGCGCTCCAGCCCGACACCGATGTGCAGCACCAGAAAGCCAATCTCATTCTCGCTGATGACGTAAGGGGTATATTTCCCCCAGCTGGTCACCGCCGCTAAGGTGACATCATAGGCCATGGGGTAGTGCTGCTTGATGTTGCTGAGCAGCGGGTTAGGAATATGGATCTGGTAGCGCACCCGGGTGATCATGGTCTTGATATGGGTAAGCAGATCGGCACGCAGTTGCTGATCGTTCTGCAGATTAAAGTTGTAGTAGGTGTTGATGAAGCTGAGCAGGTAATCCACCAGCGCATCGGCGTCATCCGCATTGATGGCGCTGGGGGCGATAGCCTGAATGCGCCGTGCCGCAATGTTGACCCGCAGCCAGTTCTCTTCAGCCGGTGAGATCGGTTTACTGACCAGCGGGCGCATCAGCGTAATCAGCTGGTGCGCCGCTTCGCGCACGTCATCCCCAATCTCCTCAGCGCCGGGATCGTTAAGCGGATAGCCTTCGCTGATACGGCGCACCGCCACCGCACAGTAGATCCGCAGATAGCGTTCTCCCTCATCGCTGAGGCGGATATTGTGTTCAGCAAAGCAGCGTTGCAGCAGCGGCTGGAGGGTTTCCAGCATACCGCTGTTGAGCGCTTCAATGGTCAGCAGCGGACTCTCCGGCTGTGACTGATCGATTTGCCACAGCAGATCGGTCAGACAGGTTCGGATCGCCACTTCGCTGCCGAACAGCTTCATGCCGTAGTGAGGCTTGCTTTCAATCGTCAGGTGATAGCGTCCCAGCCACTCGCGCACTTCCGCCATATCGTTCTGCAGGGTGGCGCGGCTGACAAACCACTCCTCGGCCAGCTCCTCAAGTTTCAGCGAATAGGCCGCGGTGAGAAACCGGGTCAGCAGATAACGGATGCGGTCGGGCGACGTGCGCGGGATGCGCAGCGGTGAGGCGCTGTGTTGCTGCAGATGCTGAAAGCGCTGAGCATCCTCAATCTTCAGCTGATAGCCCGCGCCGCGGCTCAGGACGAACTGCGCACCATGTTCAGCCAGCAGCGCATTCAGCGCCGTAATGTCGGTGCGTACGGTGCGGGTCGAGACGGCAAAACGCCGCGCCAGTTCATCCTGAGGCAGCGTTTCGTTTTGCAGGGCATCAAACAGTTGCGCAAGGCGCTGATTGGGAAATCTCACGACAGTTACCTGTTTACAGAGAAAATCAGGGAAACGGAAACTCAGCCTACGGGGATCGTGACGCAACGTCCATGTTGCGTGCGCGACCTGCCACCCGACCGGCCTGCCGCGCGGCGCGATCCTCAGGGCAGCAGCGTTTTACAGATCGCCAGCAACCGCTGCACATCCTCGATCCGGGTTTCACCACTCGCTTTGTCGATGATCGAACTGTAGACGTGCGGGATCACTTTGCTGACGCCCGCTTCCAGCGCAATGCGCACGATCTCGCCGACGTTCTCCAGATCGATGCCGCCGGTGGGCTCCAGCCAGAAATCCATTTTTGCGCAGGCGTCTGCCACGGCGCGATACTCATCCACCGCCTGTAAACCGCCCATCGGAAAATATTTCACCGAGCTGCCGCCCATATCCTGCAGCATGGCAATCGCGGTTTCGATCGGAACGATCCCGTCAGGCTGTGTTGCGCTGCGCGGGCCGGTTGAGATTTTTACCTTACCCGGCGTGCCGGTGGGTGAGATCAGACCGTTGACGACGGTCTGCGACTGGCCCAGCAGCGCCCGGCTGGTAGCCACGCCGGTGAAGACCTGATTGACATGCTGGGGTTGCAGCACCTCCGCCAGCTCACTCACCATCTGTGACTGCCGGGGATCGCCCGCGCCCAAGCCAATTGAGAGTGCGTTGTCGATCAGCGCAGCGTACTCGCTCATGTCGGCGATAGCAGCGTCATTGCTGGCATAGTTTTTTGACAGCACGCCGACCAGCACATGCCCTTCGGCCGCCTGCCAGATGGCGCGCGCATTCTCTTTTGATCCCGCCAGTACGTTAAGGCAGAGACGATCCTGATAGAAGTTGGGGGTCAGCGTCATGCGTTTTTCTCTCCGGTTAACAGCGTCTGAATACGGGTGAAAATGGTGTGCAGTTGATCGGCACTGACGCTGCGTACGTCCGCCTCAATGATCCCTTCATTAGCTTTGTAGCCACGGAAATAGATCGCGACGTCGCCGTTTTTCAGCGCCTGCACCAGATCGCCGGTGCGCTGCCCGATCGCCGCTTCGTCAAATTTGATCTCTGCACGGGCGATGTCACGTCCGGCGGCATCCCACACCACGCGGGCTGTGACGCCATTCAGATGGTTCAGCTGTTCGATGAACGGTGTCATTTTTTCCACCATCTGCGCGCCGCTGATTTTTGGCTGAGTCAGATAGTTTTCAATCGCGTGGGTCAGGCCGAGAATGCCCTCTTTCCCCACTTTCATCGCACGGCCAATGCCGTTGGTCTGGCGTTTGACCCACTCAACGTAGTGGTGGCGGCCAATCACCAGGCCGCTGGTCGGGCCTTCCAGCGCTTTTGCACCGCTGTAGATCACCAGGTCAGCGCCCGCCTCGTAGTAGCACTGCAGATCCTCTTCTGCGGCCGCATCGACAATCAGCGGAACGCCGTGCTGGCGCGCAACGGCGGCGGCCTGCGCCACATCAAGGTGGCTCTTCTGCACGCAGTGATGCGATTTCACATAGAGGATCGCCGCGGTCTGTGAGGTGATCGCCGCCGCCAGCTGCGCGGGCGAGCACTCATTGCTGTAACCCGCCTCTACCAGCTGGCCGCCTCCCAGCGCCACCATGCTGCCGACCGGTGCGCCGTAGTTCACGTTATGCCCTTTCGGCACCACGATCTGATGCGGGACGCTGAGCGGCGCGGCATGCAGGTTATCCAGCAGCCATTCGTCATCTTTTACGATGACCGCCGCCACGCTCTGGGCGATGCCTGCCGAGGCACAGGAGACCACCACCGCGTTCTCCACCTTCAGCAGACCGGCGATGTAAGCCCCGGTTTTATCGACCAGGTCTTTCATTTCGAAGTAGTGATCGAGGCCATATTTCACCGTGTCGATCACGTCGCTCGACGGCGTGGAGACGCCGAGAATCGTCATACGGCCAGAGGCGTTAATCACCGGCTTCAGGCCATACTTTTCATAAACCGAGGTCATGTGCTGCTCCTTCTTCTGTCGCGATCCACTGACCCGCGACGACTGCCGCCAGCGGGACCAGATGCTTCTCACCGGTTACCGTTTCACCTTCTGAATCGATGAAGGGCCGGTTTTCCTCTTTGACGTTAAAAATGGTCAGGTCGGCGTCATAGCCGACTTTCAGCTGCCCCTTGCGCGGCAGCCGCAGCCCTGCCGCCGCGTTGACCGTCACGCAGTCAATCACCTGCGGCAGCGTCATGCCGATGCTGAAGAATTTCGACATGACATGGGCCAGGCTGTGAACCGGGCCAGCCAGACGGTTGCGGCAGTAAATGTCAGAGCTGATGGTATCGGGCAGAATGCCCTGCGCTATCGCCACCCGGGCGACCTCAAAACTGAAACTGGCACCGCCGTGGCCGACATCAAGCTTCACGCCGCGCGCGATAGCCTGTTTAACGGCAGCCTTAAGTTCGCCCTGCGGCGTCAGAATGCGGTTGGGTTTGCCATTAAAGCAGTGGGTGATGATGTCGCCCGTGGTAAGCAGATCCGCAATCTGGTCAAGATTGGGCGGATTGTTGCCAATGTGGACCATCAGCGGCAGCCCGCCGCTCTGCTGCTGAATCGCCTTCGCGCGGATCAGCGGCTGGATACCGTTTTCACCCACCACGCTGCTGCTGATGCGCGCCTTCAGGCCCACGATAAAATCGGGCAGCCGGGCCACCGCCTGCTGCACCGCCTCGCCATCGATCTGCCTCATGTCGGCCAGTTCGTTCTGGGTGACGATACCGGTGCGGGCGATGTTGATCAGGGCATAAACCTGGGTCTGCGCCGCGCGGGTCAGCTGGTAAAAGTCATCAATATGATCGGCACCGGTGCTGCCCGCATCGACCACCGTCGTCACGCCGTGGGCCACGCCTATCGCATCGGCTTCATCATGGTAGATGGGGGATTTGGGATAGCAGTGAACGTGGGAGTCGATCCAGCCTGCGCTGAGGTAGTAGCGACCCGCCAGATCGCGTTCCTGGTGTGCGCTGCCCTGCACCCGGCCAACGGCGGCGATGCGGCCATCCTGCACCGCGATGTCGACCACCTGCTCATCGCTGAGTCGTGCAGCGCGGATAATCAAGTCGTACATGGTTTCTCCTTAACGGCAGCCCGCTACCGGGCTGCCGGTGAGATCAGAGCGCGATCGGGAAAATCGCACCGAGCATCATGGCGCCGAGGATGGCGCCACCGGTGATCGGCTTGTTCCAGAGATAGAACAGCAGCGCCCCCAGCAGTGAACCCAGACCAATCGGAATCGACGCCGTCATGGCTGACAGGATAATCAGCGGGCCAAGGAAGCGTCCGGAGGCATTACCCGCGCCCATCATGACGTCTGCGCCGTAGGTGGAGTCGCTCTGATTGATGGTGAATTTACGCGCCAGGATAATGACGTAGCCAATCGCCACCCCAATCACCAGACCCGTCGCCAGCGAGGCGGCAAAGTTCGCCACCGGGAAGACGATACCTGCGCCCAACAGCAGGGCCGGAACGCCCAGGCCGACACCGGTCTGAATCGCGCCGCCGATATCCAGAATCCCCACCAGCGACCCTTCGATAATGCGGGCGAACAGGAAGCTGGCACCAAAGGCGGCGACCGCGCCGTAGACGCCGGTCTCCATGCCAGAGCGCAGCATCGACACAAACGCCACTTCGTTGAACGCGCCGATGCCATAGAGGTAGTACATGTGGGTTCCGGCAAACACGCCGGCGGAGAGCAGGCCAACAAAGATCGGGAAAGACCAGTCGGCGTACCAGAAGCCTTTATTTTCGTTCATTGCATCGCCTCCTATTTGCCGCTGACGGAGTTATGGATCATGTCGAGCCAGCCGGGAATGCCAAGCTGGAAGGACTGCAGCAGTTTCATATCGAAACCGCGGAAGAAGCCGCTCAGCACAAACAGCAGGACGATGGCGGTCATCATCACTTTGGTGACCCGGTTCCAGCCGCTCTCTTCGACCCCTTTGCCGATCAGAATACCCAGCACCAGGCCCGGCACGGCATTGCCCATGATCAGCTGTGCCAGACCGCCAAAAATGGTGGCCCAGAAGCCTGACTTTTTGCCCGCGTCGATGGCCGCCAGCCAGAAGATGACCGGCATGACGGTGTTAACCAGCAGGTTAGCCGCCGGCACCAGCACTTTAACGGCCGTGACCTGAAGCGCCGCCGGAACGGCCGAGGCGGTGGAGTTGAGGAAGGCGACCACGACCATGCCGATAATGCCGCAGGCGATGGCCATTTTTTTCGGATTGTGCAGCGTTTCCGCCACGTTGCGGTTTTTGACCATCAGTGCCGCCGCACCCCAGTTTGGAATGATGCGGTGATCCACATCCTGGGTGAATGAACCGGCTGCAACAGAGGATGCCCAGGCGTTGAAAAAGAAGCCGAGACCAAAGGAGAAGTGGGAAGCGGGATCGCCTTCGCATGAGTTCAGCTCGCCCAGCGTACGAAAGGCGCCCATCCCCTGGGTGGTTGGCGCATGAAACATGCGTGCGGCACCCGCGCCGACGCCGACGCCCACCAGCCCGCCAATGATCAACGACTTAAACAAAATGATTAAAAACATGTTGTTGTACCTTGTTGTCGTTTTTTTAATCCCGTCAGACTTCAGCCGCCGCCGCCTCACTCCGGCCTGCCCGCCGCGCGTGCGCGACAGCAGAGGAGCGGGCTACAGACAGGCTGACGTTAACAGGCGCTGTTTTATGATGCCGCCGTAAACGTCACCTGTTCGGTGTCGAAAACGGTGACGCTGACGGTGATCTCCAGCGTGACGCTGTAGTTCCGCCGCTGGCGCGCCAGAAAGAAGAAGAGAAACTTCTCGGTTCTGACGCTCTCCTGCGCGCGCAGCACCCGGACATCCTGAGGTTCAATGCGCAGCAGAATTTTTTGCGTCGCGCGCAGAACCTGGTTCTGCACACGACTCAGGGCATCGGCGAAGGCTTTCGCTTTGGTGTCGCCTTTGCCCTCGACCGTCACCTGGGTAACGTAGTGTTCTTTCATAATCAGCTGCCGTGCTTCTTGTTCCAGGCCTGCACCAGCCGCTCACCCAGCTCTTCTTTGTCCATAAAGCCGAAGCCCAGTACGGTGGCCCCTTCGTTGATGGCGGTCACCCCTTCATCGATAGAGCGCATGCCATGCTTCGCTTTGTAGCCATATTTGTTCTGCGCGGTGATGGCGCCTGCGCCGCCGCTGCCGCAGAACGAGATGCCGAAATCGGCGTTTTCTGCCTTCATGACGTCACCCAGTTTCATGTCCGCCGCCACACCCGGCACCACCACCGCACGACCGCCCGCTTTTTCGATACCTGCGGCCACTTTCTGCCCTTTCCCTAAACGATCGCCAATCACGACTGTCACCATGTTCTTTTCCTCTTCAGTTGTTGGATCGTGCGACTTCAATGTGAACCGACAGCAGCCAGGCCTCTTCACGCGGCAGATTGCCAAACAGATCCACCACCTGCTGCGCCAGCGCGACGGTTTCCGGCGGAATATCCTCAAACAGCTCCGCTTCCACTTCCGGCAGCGGCTCGCCACTCAGAGAGCGTGATGCCATGGCCCGGACGTGGGATTCCAGCATCTGCTGCTGAACCGCGTTGGGCTGGATACCATGCTGCTGATAGATCGCCGCAATTTGCGTCATGACACGTTCTGCCAGTTGCTGCACTTTCTCCGGTGGCGCTTCATACACCGGGATGCCGTTATTGCTCACCTTGTTACTCCTGTTGAACCGGATAATTCGCGTTGAAAATAAATTAACCGTCCTGGCTCCCGCTGTGGAGAGGCAACATTTCCAGCAGCAAGCGGAAATGGAGGTGAAGGCTGTGCGTCAGATCGCAGAGTGCACACTTCGTGCGAAAAATGACTCTTTGTGCGCAAAATAATGAATTTAACCGTGCCGGATCTTGATGTTGTGCAACATCACGGCAGGTCCGATACGTTTTAAGGCGCGGTGATAAGCAGAAGTGATGGAAAAAACCGCCGGTCGGGCTGACCGGCGGTCTGATTAGCGGAATTTCTTATGGTTGGTATTGCGGATTTCATCAAACTTCGCGGCTTCGCGCTTTGCGCCCTCCACGTTGTTCGCTTTCGCCAGCGTGCTGACCACGTCGATCTGCGCAATCAGCGAGTCGAGACCGGCGTGATAATCTTTGATCTGCGCGCTGTCAGCAGGCTGACCTTCCAGCTTATCGGGCGTGGACTGCTTCGCATCCTGCGCTGCCGCACGCATCCGGGTTAATGCCTGCTGCATCTCCCGGGCATCGTCCGTTTTTTTGACGATTTTCAGGTTCGCATTCAGCGTGTCCATATCCTGCTCCAGATCCGCCGCACAGAGGCTGACGCTGGAGAACATCAGAGAAGCCGACAACATTGCAATTAGCTGCTTACGCATCATTACTTCCTTATTATTGTGACGAAAAAAAAGCAGCCAACAGGCTGCTTCAGGAATGCGTCGTTATTGTCCCGCTATCTTCATTTCAGGCAGTAAGACTGAACCGCACTGAATATTGCTGCGGGTTTCGATATCGTCGCCGATGGTCACCATATTGCGCCACATCTCTTTGAGATTTCCGGCGATGGTGATTTCACTGACCGGATACTGAATCACGCCATTTTCGACCCAGAAACCGGCCGCACCGCGCGAGTAGTCACCGGTAATGGCGCTGACACCCTGTCCCATCAGTTCGGTGACCACCAGACCGGTGCCCATCTGCTTCAGCAGATCGTCAAAGCTGTGGCCCTGACCGGCAATGCGCCAGTTGTGAATGCCACCCGCGTGACCGGTGCTGGTCAGGCCCAGTTTACGGGCGGAGTAGCTGGTTAGCAGCCAGGTCTGCAGGACGCCCGCCTGGATAATGTCGCGCGCCTGGGTGCGCACCCCTTCGCTGTCGAATGGCGTCGAGGCGAGCCCTTTCAGCAGGTGCGGCTGCTCACTGATGGTGAGCCACTCCGGCAGGATCTGCTGACCCATCGCATCCAGCAGGAAGGTTGATTTCCGGTAAACGCTGCTGCCGCTGATCGCCCCGACCAGATGACCAAACAGGCCGGTCGCCACTTCAGAGGCGAAAATCACCGGCGCTTTCATGGTCGGAAGTTTGCGCGGGGCAAGACGGGAGAGCGTGCGACGCGCGCACTCTGCGCCGACCCACTCCGGGCTTTTCAGATCCTCAAACGCGCGGCCGATGGTGTAGGCGTAGTCGCGCTCCATGTTGCCATCCTGCTCGGCGATCACGCAGCTGGAGAGCGAGTGACGGCTTGAGCAGTAGCTCTGCAGCATGCCGTGGCTGTTACCGAACACCTTGATGCCGACATGACTGTTAAAGCTGCCGCCTTCGGTGTTGGTGATACGCTTGTCTGCGCGCAGTGAAGCCTCTTCGGCCTGCGCGGCCAGTTCAATGGCGCGGTCGGCATCGATCTCCCACGGGTGGTAGAGATCCAGATCTGGCGCATCATAGGCCAGCAGCGCCGCATCCGCCGGGCCGGCAAAGGGATCGGGCGAGGTGTAGCGCGCAATATCGATCGCCGCCTGCACGGTACGTTTGATCGCGTCCGGGCTGAGGTCGGTCGATGAGGCGCTGCCTTTACGGTTCTGATGATAGACGGTGATGCCCAGCGCACCGTCGCTGTTGAATTCGACGTTTTCCACTTCGCCATAGCGGGTGCTGACCCCGATGCCGGTGGTTTTACTGACCGCTACTTCCGCGCTGTCAGTGCTTGCTTTAGCCAGTTCAAGTGCCTGCGCAATCGCCTGCTCCAGTACTTTTCGCTGTTCTGCAACCTGAGTAGATACGTTCATCGACCTGCCGTCTAATCTTATGTGTGAATGATTTGAGTCTATCAGAGTCAGAGAACAATTTCGCAGTCACCCGATAAACTGGTAGGATTAGCCTCTTTTTTTTGGGAGCCCGGAAATGACCAGACAGCCCGATGAGTGGCTCGACGATGTGCCAGATAATGACGAACAGGAAGATGAAGAGATTATCTGGGTCAGTAAGAGTGAAATTAAACGCGATGCCGAAGAGTTAAAACGCCTGGGCGCCGAACTGGTAGAACTGGGTAAAAACTCGCTGGATAAGATCCCGCTGGATGAGCGCCTGCGCACCGAGATCGAACTGGCGCAGCGTATTAAGAAAGAGGGCCGTCGCCGTCAGCTGCAGCTGATCGGTAAACTGCTGCGCAGTATTGATGTCGAGCCGATCCGCGTTGCGCTGGACAAGCTCAAGAACCGCCACAACCAGCAGGTTGCGCTGTTCCATAAACTGGAAATGCTGCGCGATCGTCTGATTGAACAGGGCGATGAGGCGATCAGCGACGTGATTGCACTCTATCCTGACGCCGACCGTCAGCAGCTGCGCAGTATGATCCGCAACGCGCAGAAAGAGAAAGCGGGCAACAAGCCGCCGAAGTCAGCCCGTCAGATTTTCCAGTACCTGCGCGAACTGGCCGAAGCCTGATAGCCCGGACAGCCGGTCTGTCGTGGCCGGTAGCAGGAAGCACGTCAGAACGTCACCGGAAAATGAGCGCCCGTTACGGGCGCCCGTCATCTCAGGCCAGTCTGTCCAGCAGCTTCTGGTGAATGCCGCCAAACCCGCCGTTGCTCATCACCAGAATCGAGTCGCCTGGCTGTGCGGCTTTCGCCACCATCTCGACCAGCGTATCGATATCTGCGCTCCAGTGCGCAGGCGGAATGCACGCTTCGGCGACGTCAGAAACCTGCCACGGAATGTGGTGCGGCTGGAACAGAAAGACCTCATCCGCCCGCGCCAGTGACGGCGCCAGATCGTTTTTGCTGACGCCCATCTTCATGGTATTCGAGCGCGGCTCCAGAACAGCCAGAATGCGCGCTCTGCCGCCAACCTTGCTGCGCAGGGCCGCCAGCGTTGCCAGAAT
Source organism: Pantoea anthophila (assembly GCF_026104315.1). NCBI lineage: Bacteria > Pseudomonadati > Pseudomonadota > Gammaproteobacteria > Enterobacterales > Erwiniaceae > Pantoea > Pantoea anthophila. The sequence continues at coordinate 570,316 of NZ_CP110473.1, read as the reverse complement.
CGCGGTCGGATGGTGCGCAAAGTCATCATACACTTTGATGCTGTTCACTTCGCCACGCAGCTCCAGCCGGCGACGCGCATTGATAAAGCTGTTCAGCGCCTGGCCTGCATCTTCCGGTTTCACACCCACATGACGCGCGGCGGCAATCGCCATCAACCCGTTATGCATATTGTGTTCGCCGACCAGCGCCCAGTTCACCTCGCCGACCTTCTCGCCGTCGAGCCAGATTTCCCAGTGCGAGGCATCGGGCGTCAGCTTCTTCGCCTGCCAGCGCCCGTGGTCGCCCACGCTCTCCTGCTCGCTCCAGCAGCCCATCGCCATTACCTGCCTGATGTTGGCGTCATGCTCCGGCAGCAGGATCTTGCCCTGGCCCGGCACGATCCGGACCAGATGGTGGAACTGCTTCTGGATCGCCCGCAGGTCGTCAAAGATATCGGCGTGATCGAACTCAAGGTTGTTGAGGATCAGGGTACGCGGGCAGTAATGGACAAACTTGGAACGCTTGTCGAAAAAGGCGCAGTCATACTCATCCGCCTCAATGACGAAGAATGGACTTTTTCCTAATTTTGCCGAGACATCGAAGTTTCCTGGCACCCCACCAATAATGAAGCCGGGTTCCAGGCCGCAGGCCTCGAGAATCCACGCTGCCATGCCGGCTGTGGTGGTTTTCCCGTGGGTTCCCGCCACCGCCAGCACCCAGCGGTCGCGTAACACGAAATCGTGCAGCCACTGCGGGCCGGAGAGGTAAGGAATGTTGCGTTCCAGCACCGCTTCCACACAGGGATTACCGCGCGTCATCGCATTACCGATAATCACCAGGTCAGGGGCCGGGTCGAGCTGGCTCGCATCGTAACCTTCTGTTAATTCAATGCCTTGCTGTTCGAGCAATGTGCTCATTGGCGGGTAAACGTTGGCGTCTGAACCGGTCACCTGATGACCAAGTGAACGGGCCAGCACGGCCAGACCGCCCATAAAAGTGCCACAAATCCCGAGGATGTGAATGCGCATAACGTGATCCATTACTCTAAAGTTCGGCGCACAGTGTAACCCTGCTCGCAGACGGAAGAAACGGATTAGGACTATGGTTTTTGAAGTTCAATCGGCTAAACTGCGTACGCATCCGTTGGCAGACTGTTACGCGTGCTGCCACTCCATCGCAGATTCAGGGAATGTGTTATGAAAACGTTGGGCGAATTTATCGTCGAGAAGCAGCACGACTTTCCGCACGCCACAGGGGAACTGACGGCGCTGATCTCAGCTATCAAGCTGGGTGCCAAAATTATCCACCGCGACATCAATAAAGCCGGTCTGGTGGATATCCTCGGTGCCAGTGGTGTGGAAAATGTTCAGGGTGAACAGCAGATGAAGCTCGATCTGTTTGCCAACGAAAAACTGAAGGCCGCACTGAAAGCGCGTGGCATCGTCGCCGGTATCGCGTCTGAGGAAGAAGACGAGTTCGTCATCTTCGAAGGTGAGGAGAACGGCAAGTATGTGGTGTTAATGGACCCGCTGGATGGGTCATCTAACATCGACGTTAACGTCTCTGTCGGCACCATTTTCTCTATCTATCATCGCGTCAGCGAACCGGGCACCCCGGTGGTTGAAGCGGATTTCATGCAGCCCGGCAACAAACAGGTCGCGGCCGGTTACGTGGTTTACGGCTCCTCCACCATGATGGTTTACACCACCGGTGCAGGCGTGCATGCCTTTACCTACGATCCGTCGCTGGGTGTCTTCTGCCTCAGCCATGAACGTATGACCTACCCGGAGACCGGTTACACCTACTCCATCAACGAAGGTAACTACATTCGTTTCCCGCAGGGCGTGAAGAAATATCTGAAGTTCTGTCAGGAAGAGGATCTGCCTACGCACCGTCCTTACACCTCACGTTACATCGGATCGCTGGTCGCGGATTTCCATCGCAACCTGCTGAAAGGCGGCATCTACCTCTATCCCAGCACCGCCAGCCATCCTCAGGGCAAGCTGCGTCTGCTCTATGAGTGCAACCCGATGGCGTTCCTGGCGGAGCAGGCAGGCGGTAAAGCCAGCGACGGTCAGAGACGTATTCTGGACATTCCACCGGTCACGCTGCATCAGCGCTGCCCGTTCTACTGCGGCAATGAGGCGATGGTCAACGACGTTGAGCGTTTCCTGGCTGAGTTCCCGGATTGCCGTCAGGGCTAATCCGGCAGAGATAAAAAAGGGCGCGATCATCGCGCCCTTTTTTTTATCACGCTGGCTGCAATCTGAACTGCGCCATGGTTGCCTGAAGCTGATCGGACTGCGCTTCCAGCGACTCGGTCGCGGCCTTCGCCTGCTCCACCAGCGCCGCGTTCTGCTGCGCCGCCACGTCCATCTGCGTGACCGCCAGATTCACCTGCTCGATGCCACGACTCTGCTCGTCAGACGCCATGGAGATCTCCTTCATCAGGGAGGTCACGCGCATCACCTCACCGGAAATCTCATCCATGGTTTCCCCGGCACGCGTCGCCATCTCACTGCCCTCTTTGACCCGCGACTGTGAATCGCTGATCAGCGTGCGGATCTCTTTGGCTGCATTAGCACTACGCTGCGCCAGCGTACGCACTTCATTCGCCACCACCGCAAAGCCACGGCCCTGCTCGCCCGCACGTGCCGCTTCAACGGCAGCGTTGAGTGCCAGGATGTTGGTCTGGAACGCGATGCCGTCGATCACGCTGAGAATATCGCCGATGCGATTGGCGCTGTCGGTAATCTCATGCATTTTTTCCATCACATAGCAGACCACCTCCGCGCCGCGGTCGGCGGTATCGGAGACCGCATTTGCCAGCTGATGGGCCTGCTGAGCGTTGCTGGCGTTAAGCCGCACCGTTGCCGTCAGCTGCTCCATGCTGGCCGCCGTCTGCTCAAGCGAAGCGGCAGACTCTTCCGTACGCTGTGACAGGTTGACGTTGCCGGCGGCCAGTTCACGGCTGCCGAGGTCGATCTGCATACTCGCCTCACGCACCTGACTGACAGAGTGACGCAGCGACTGCTGCATCCCGGTCAGCGCATGGTTAAGGCGTCCCAGCTCGTTGTTGCTGGACGGCGGCAGCACCTGAGAGAGATCGCCCGCTGCGATCTGCTCAAGATGCACAATCGCGCTATCCAGCGGCTGCAGCAGCATCCGGCGCAGCAGTTGCCAGGCGAGCACCAGCAGCAGCAGGGTTAAGGCCACCGCCACGGCGATCAGGATTTTCATTTTGGTTTCGTTATGGGCCGCCTGCACCAGCTGCGCCGCCGTGACCTGATCGGCGAACTGGCTGAAGTCCGTGACCGCCTTGTTGTAGCTGGCCGCCAGCGTCGCCAGGTTGCCTTCCAGCAGCTGGTAATACTCGTCGGTGTATTGCTTGTCCAGGGCGCTCATCATCGGCTTGATGCCCTGGTCGAGATAGGCCTTGTAGCTGGCTGAAATCGCATCCGCCAGCATTTTACCGTGTGCCGTTACCGTTCCGGCATCGATAAAGCGCTTGAGCTGTTGCTGGGAGGAGTCGACATCCGCCTGCGACAGTCGGGTGACGGCGGCGCCCTCTTCCAGCATGCCGATTTCAATTTTTCGTACCGCCAGCGCCGCGTTCGCGCGGGCCCGCATTAAATCTGCATTGCTCTGATAAAGACTGTTCAGCTCGATCCCCTGAATGCGGTTGATAACATCCAGCGAGCGGTTCCCTTTGTTAATTGCCACAATACCCATAAAACTCACCGCCAACAGCAGCAGTGTCATAAATGCCAGCAGTGCCAGCAACCCCGTGCGAAGTGATAACTGTTTCATCTTGATCGTTTCCGTTTATGAGAATAGGCGAAATGTCCAGCGGCCCTAAAACGGAACAGATATCGGCAGTAACGGACCGAAACTTTAACCCTGATTGAGTGTTAACAGCTTGATCATCACGGAAACATCAATCAAGCTAATCGCCGCTTACCCCCGACCCGGAGAAACACGATGAAAGCAGGCCTGTTTCTGACGCTGCTGCTGACCAGCACGGTGACGATAGCGGGGGATCTGCCGTCAGATGCCTCGCTCGACCGCTGCCTGAATAACGCCCGGACCACGCTGGACATGAACCAGTGTTACGCTGCCGCCACTCAGGCCTGGGATCAGGCGATGAATAAGGAGTACGGCAGGCTGATGAAAACCCTCAACGGCGAACCCCGGGATAAACTGCGTGCTGCTCAGCGCGCCTGGCTGAGCTATCGGGACAGCTGGCTTGAGGCGGGCTACAGCCAGCTCAGTTCACAGGGCTCTCTGGGCAGCGTGGCGCTGAGCGCCCAGCGTCTGAGCCTGGTGCGCAATCAGGCGCAGATGCTGCAGGCGATGGCAAGGGGCAGCTGCGCTAACCCCGACGACTGTTGATCTGATCCGATTTTGCGCTGGCTGAAGCTGGCGCGTTTACTGACCTTCAGGGAGAAACCATGGCCGCTTACGCTTCAACGCTTATTCTGATTGGCCTCGCCGTGCTGAGTTATTTCGTGCACAACAACGCGGTCACCCTGTCGATTCTGGTGCTGCTGGCAATCAAAGTAACCCCGCTGGCACAGTTCTTTCCCTACGTGGAAAAACAGGGCATTACCTTAGGCATCATTATCCTGACGGTGGCCGTGATGGCCCCGCTGGCCAGCGGCTCTCTGCCGGCCGCTGCGCTGATCAAATCCTTTGCCAGCTGGAAGTCGATTGTGGCTATCCTGGTGGGCATTTTTGTGGCCTGGCTCGGCGGTCGTGGCGTCAGTTTTATGAGCGTTCAGCCGTCGGTTATCGGGGGCCTGCTGATTGGTACGGTGATTGGCGTGGCGTTCTTCCGTGGCGTGCCGGTAGGGCCACTGATAGCCGCAGGAATCGTTTCGCTGTTTGTGTCGGCGAAGTAGCCTTAGGGCGCATTCCGAAACGCCAAAAAGAGGGCATACTTTCAGAGTCAGTTGGCTATAATAGCCGACACTCAACATACGACTACTGAAGGAATACCCGATGAGTTTGAACCAGGTGCCAGCAGGTAAAGACCTGCCAGAAGATATCTACGTTGTCATTGAGATCCCAGCGAATGCTGATCCGATCAAATATGAAGTTGATAAAGAGTCTGGTGCCCTGTTTGTAGACCGTTTCATGTCTACCGCGATGTTCTATCCGTGCAACTACGGCTATATCAACCACACCCTCTCTCTGGATGGTGACCCGGTTGACGTACTGGTTCCGACCCCGTACCCACTGGTACCGGGCTCCGTGATCCGCTGCCGTCCGGTTGGCGTACTGAAAATGACCGACGAGTCTGGCGAAGATGCCAAACTGGTTGCCGTGCCGCACACCAAACTCTCTAAAGAGTACGATCACATCAAAGATGTGAACGACCTGCCAGAGCTGCTGCGTGCGCAGATCACCCACTTTTTTGAGCACTACAAAGATCTGGAAAAAGGCAAATGGGTGAAAGTGGATGGCTGGGACAACGCCGAAGCCGCGAAAGCCGAAATCATCTCCTCTTTCGAGCGCGCACAGAAGAAATAAGCCTGCTGCCCGTTTGTGAGTCGAAAAAAAAACACCGTCCATCAGGACGGTGTTTTTGTTCAGGCCTCTGGCTCCGCATCGCGCTTCAGCCAGTCGCCGCTCGTAATGCGCTGGCGTCCTGCCACTGAGCGTTGATAGACATAAAGCCATGCACTGCCAAACGGCGTCTGAGTCAGAAAACGTTTGTACTCTCCCCCTTTGGTGCGAAGCGCATCCAGCTCCGCAAGGGTTGAGGCATCAATGCGGTACACTTCACACTGTACCGCGCCGTTGCCCTCAATAACGCCGGGATAATGGCCCAGACTGTAAAGCTCAAAGCCTTCAATCTGGTGATCACCCAGCCACTGCGCATTCGTCATCCAGTGACTGTTTCCCTGTTTGCGCCGTAAACTGCCGTAGACAATTATTCGCATTGCTAAAACTCAAACTGATAGAGCAAATCGAGAGCCTGATCCACACCGGACACGGCTTCCAGATAGAGTTTGGGCATCAGGCGGTAACGCAAGGTTAACGTCGCCAGTGAATCAAATATGCCAACACCGTATTTTACCTGCAGACCCGGCAGTACATAGCCGCTGACCTGCACCTGCTGGCTGTCGCCAACACCCGCAGTATCAAGAGCCAGATTACTGACACCGAAAGTCTCCCCGATTTTACCCACAACCTGCCCACTTTGTGCAACCCCTAAGCCCACAAGCGCAGAAGTGAGGGCATTACTGTCGCCATCTTTGCCGAGTCCCTGACCGCGCAGCAGGTAAGAAAGCGCCTCCTGCTGCGACATCGCCGGGTCGGAGAAGACCTCCGCTTTCGGCTCATCCGCCAGGCCGGTGACGCGCAGACCCGCGGTAACGCCATCTTCGGTGGCATCCGGGTTACGAATCGCCTCCAGGTTGATGTAGGGCTGATCCGGCGGGCCGGCGAACTGCAGTTCACCTTTACGCACGATCAGATCCTGACCGTAAGCGTGGAAGCGGCCGGACGGGATGTTGATCTGACCGTTTAAGCCGAGGCCCGACCGATCCTGCACCAGCTTCAGGTCGCCATTCAGTCGCGCTTTCAGACCGAAGGCGGAAAGGCGCACATCGTTGCCGACATGGATCACCAGGTTACTGTTGATCGGAATCGCCGCGGTCTGTGGCGCAATCGGCTTCAGCTGTTTATCCAGCATCACCTCATCCGACGAAACGCCCGTGGCGCTCTCCGGCACTTCCTGCACCGTGATGCGCGCCCATGGAATATCGACCCGTCCATCGAGGTTAAAGGCGGCAGGCGTCGCTTCAAAGACCAGATCCGGCGAGACATCCATGCGCACCATCGGCGGCACCGTGACGCGAACCCGGCTGCCCTGCGCGGCGACGCGGGCGCGCCAGTTATCGAGCTGGCTCCAGTCCGCATTACCGCTGAGGTTGATGTTGCCCTGGCTGGTCTGCACCAGCCCGTTCAGGGTGGAGCTCATGCCATTGAACACCAGGTTGAGGCTGGCGGCCGTGAGGTCAACCGGCATAAAGTTGCCATCCACATCCACCCCGGTCAGGCCAAGCTGGCCATAGACCTGCGGCTGCTGCACGCTGCCGCCAAGACGCAGGCTGCTGTTGAGGCTGCCTTTGATCTTCTCGCCCTGCATCAGCGCCGGGTTGAGCATCGCCAGTGAGACGTTGCGGATGTTGACGTTACCGCCCAGCGTGCGGCGGCTTTGCGGATCGTCGATCTGCACGTTGCCATCCAGCTGCCCGTTACCGGCAATGCGGATCAGCCAGTCGAGCTGCGCGCGACCGTTTCGCAGTGCGGCATTGAGGTTCAGCGTATCAAAGGCGATCGGCAGGTTATTGCCCTGCACATCCTGCACCACCTTGACGCCGTTGCCCTTCAGCGCGACCGTTCCGGTCGGCAGCGCCCCGTCAGCCGTCCAGTTGACGCGCACGTCGCCGCTGAACAGGCCGCTGAGCTGGGTGGCATCCGGCATAAAGGGTTTCACCATCGCCAGGTCAAAGCGGTTCAGCACCACATGGGCATGCCCCTCCGGGCCCGCTTCAACCGGTTCCGGCACGCAGAGGCGGGCATTGGGGTTCTGCCAGCAGTGCGGTCCGATGGTCGCCGTCTGACGGCTGTTGAGATAGTCGATGGCCATCGCACGGGTCAGTCGCCATTCGCCCACCGGCGTATCGAAGTGGGTGTCGTTCAGCGACCCTCGCCAGCGCTGCGTCTGGCGATCAAAGCTGCCGTTGAGCGCCAGCTGGCCGGAGACAGGTTTGCCCTGCACGTTGAGTTTCAGTTGATGCTGCTGCTCATTGCCGTCAGCATTCAGGGTCAGCAGGCTGATGTTCAGCGCATCCTGCTGCAGCTGTTCGACGCGCAGCTGCAGTTTGCCCGCCACCTGTTCGTCAGAGCGCACGTCGCCCTTGAGCGTAACGCGATTAATCCGCATCTGCTGCCAGCGCAGGCCCCGGCCATTGAGATCGGCCAGCAGCTGCGGTGCCTTCAGGGTGCCGCGCGCTTTGATGGCCCCGTTGACGACGCCGCCCAGACCGGGAAGCGCATTGTCGAGCTGCGGCGCATTGATGCTGGCATCCAGATCCAGACGGTCGCCCAGCGACCCTTTGACATCCAGCTGGTTGCGCCCCAGTGCCAGCTTAATGCCCGGCACCGTCCACTGGTTGTAGCTGTTGCCGGTCAGGGAGCCATCTGCGGTGACGGCGTTCTGTTTCACATTCCCTTTCAGCTGCAGCTGCGGCACGCTCAGCTGCCAGCTGCCGCCATAGAGACTGCCGCGGGTGGTGATTTTGCCATCCAGCCGCGCCGGCCAGTCGGGATATTGTTTAGCCGTATTGATCCCCGCCAGCGTCAGTTCGCTGCGCCAGCTGATCGCCTTGCTCCAGTCCACCAGCGCGGTAAGGTCGATGTTGCCCTGCAGCGCAGCCACGCGCAGGCGATCGAGACTGAACTGCTCAACGTTGCCTTTACCGGTCAGTGAGACGGTCGCCGGTGGCACCGACTCCCCCTTCACGGCGGTCTGCAGTGACATCACATAGTCGGTGGCTTTGCCTTTGAACTGATAGTCCAGATTATCGGCCTGATAGGCGACCGGGCCTGTCAGCGGCCAGCGCAGTTTCGGGCTGGTCAGCTGCAGCGACAGCGGCAGCCCCGCCACCGCCAGCTGGGTCGCGGCGCTGAGCTGTGCATCCACCGGGCCGGAGAGGTTCAGCGCCAGCTTCAGCTCGTCGCGCATCGCGCCGTTAAGTTTCAGCGCAATCTTTTCGCCTTTGACCGGAGCGGTGTTGACCGTGCCGTTCAGGGCAAAATCGACCGGCCAGTTATCGGCCAGCGTCGCCTGTCCGCTGCCTCTGAGATTGCCGAGGTCAGAGTCAACCTCCAGCGTGGTCAGCTGCATCTGCCGGTCGGCAGTTTTCGCTTTCATCAGCAGGCGGCTGACTGAAATATCGGTGTCGCCGGTGATGCGCAGCTGTTCTCCCAGGATCTGCTGAATGTCGATATCCAGCGGCAGACGGAAATCGGGCAGCGCAGGCAGCAGCGGTTGTGCAAACATCGCCTGCAGCGTTTCACCCAGCGGTTTCTCAGCCGGATGCGGCTGCTGAACTTTCGGCTCCACCACCTGTTCGTTCACGACTTTGGCTGCTTTCGGCAGCGCAATCAGCAGGCTTTGAATATGGGTAGGATTGAGCGTCAGCGCACGATCCTGCCATTGCAGACCGGTGGTAAAGTCGAGCAGCGAAATCGCGGTGTCATCCACTTTGACATTGATATTGTGCAGGCCAAGATGGCGCAGCGTAATCGGATAGGGCGTGCTGAGGTTGGTCGAGCCGCTCTCCTCTTCCGGCGCTGGCGCGGCAGGCGTCATCTTTTTACTGTCGACCACCACGCTGATATCACGCAGGGAGATATCATTCACGCAGACCGACGAATGCAGCAGGCAGTTAAGGTTCACCGCCAGATGGATCTGCCCGGCATCCACACTGACGCCAGGCATTTCGTAACGCAGACCGCTGAGGGTCAGGTTACGCCAGCCGCCCTCGACCTGTTTGATTGACAGGCCCGGTACCCAGCGCGACGCGCCATTCAGCACCAGATGCAGCCCCGGCGTGGTGCCGATTAAAAATGCCACCCCACCCAGCAGCAGCACCAGAAAGATCAGGATGCCGATGAGGACCTTTTTCCACAGCTTCATAGTTCTGGCCCCAGTCCTATATAAAATTGCAGTCCATGTGCATCGTCATCCCCGATAGGTCTGGCGATGTCTAATTTGATGGGACCCACCGGTGACGACCAGCGCACGCCGACGCCCGCACCGGTTTTCACGTTACTCTGTTTGATGTCGTTGACCGCTTCACCGGAGTCGACAAATACCGCTCCCCACCATTTGCCGCTGACGTTGTACTGATACTCCAGCGAGCCGGTGGCCAGTTTTGACGCACCGGTGAGTTTGCCATCCTCATCACGCGGTGAGATGTTCTTATATTTGTAGCCACGAATACTGCGGTCACCACCGGCAAAGAAGCGCAGATCCGGCGGGACTTTTTCAAAGTCGTTGGTTTCAATCCAGCCAAGATTGCCGCGCGCCACAAAGCGGTGGCTGTCGCCGAGGGTACGGATCCAGACGTTCTGCGCCTGCAAAATCAGGAAGTCAACGTCTGAACCCCAGGTGGTATCGGAGACGTCCGCTGAGTAGCGCTGAGAGTCGCCCCAGGTCGGCATCAGGCCGCCACGCGAGCGGGTGCGGTTTACGCTGACGCCGGGATAGAGCAGCATGGTGGTATTGGTCACGCTGCCCTGAGTAAAGTGATCCAGGCTCCAGCGCAGGTTGACCGCTTTCTGCCAGCCGCTGCTGCTGTCCCAGTTGCGCGACATCGCCAGCGTCGTGGTGTCGGCTTTGGTGTCATTGAGGTCGGTGCGCTTCAGGCCGCCGGAGAAGGTGTAGTACTGCTCCAGCGGGCTTTTCAGCAGAGGCACTTTGTAGCTGAGATCGACCTGCTGTTCCGGCGCGGAAATGTAGGCGCTGGCCGCCAGGCTGTGGCCTCTGTCGTTAACCCACGGCTTTTTCCAGGTGCCTTTCAGGCGCGGGCCGACGTCGGTGGAGTAGCCGACCCCGGTTTCGATGGTGTTTTCGGTGCGCGGCGACATCAAGGCATTCAGCGGCAGCACTTTTGTTTTCCGGCCTTTGCTGAACTCTGGTGCAACGACCACGGAGTTAAACCAGCCGGTGGCGGAGAGGCGACGGTTCAGTTCAGCCAGATCGCGCGAGCTGTAGTAGTCGCCCTTTTCAAACGGCACCAGGTTCTGCAGGTACGCTTCGCGAATCTGCGAGCCCTGAAACGTCACGTCGCCAAAACGGTAACGCTCGCCGCTGTCGTAGTCGATATCCCAGAACGCTTCATGCCGCTCGACCGACACCCCCAGCTGGCTTTTTTTAAAGGTGCCATCGAAGTACCCGTTGCGCAGCGCGAGATTCGAGAAGCCGCTTTTAAAGCGATCGTACTGCCCGTGGTTAAGCTGCGTGCCGACTTTGGGACGCCCCTGGGCTATCCACTCTTTGTAGTCGGCATCATTGCGGGCATCCCCTTCCAGCACGATGGTGCTGCCGCCGATTTTAACCGGCGGACCCGGTTTCACGTGCGCGATCAGCACCGGCCGTCCCCCCTGCGCGGGGGCAGGACGGGATTCAAAGTCGATCTCAGGTTCGTAATAACCCAGCGCGCGCAGGCCTTCTTTTATCGCGACAGAGACGCGGGCACGAAAGCGACCATCATTGGAGACTTCATCGCTGCCGATGGTGGAGAGGCGTGCTCTGACATTTCGCTGCAGATCCCCGGTTAAGCCGTCTACCTGTAATCGCACAGTCGCCGCCTCAAGGGCAGGCGCAGCAAGCAGCAGGCCAGCCATGCAATAAGTATGAAATCGTGGCACCTGTACTCCTGTTAATCATGCCGGCCCCTTTTCCGCGGGGCGCTTATTAATCATCTTTGCCCGCACTACCGCAACGGCAACACCCCTATCATAGCCGCACTTTATGCCAAATGGCGGCGTAGCAGTAACATCTAAGTCAAATATCCGGGCTATTGTCGGTAAATGAGGAGATCGATACAACTCCTGCGACGGGGATTGATCCCGCCTGATGGAGTCACTCAGAGAAATCTGAGCGGGCTACTGACCGCCCTGACCGTGAATGCCGCCCGAACCGGCGGTTTGCCCTCTGGCGGGCTGATAAGCGCTCCTGCTATAATCTGCAGCCACAGGCATCCCGCCTGTTTTCATTTCTGCCCCGGCAGCGTTCAGCCTGTCGAACTGGCGCAGACATTTTTGGCACGGATAGCCCTGTTTAACGAGTAACCGCCCCGTTCGCGCTTGCTCACGCTGCCCAGGCCAAAAATGACAAGTGGATAACCCTTTGGATCACTTATGTTAGATAGCTTACTTGTCATTCTTTTACTGATTGTCGTCAGTGCTTTTTTCTCTCTGTCGGAGATCTCGCTGGCAGCCGCCCGCAAGATCAAACTGAAACTGCTCGCCGATGAAGGCAACGTTAATGCGCAGCGCGTCCTGAAAATGCAGGAAACGCCGGGTATGTTTTTTACCGTCGTCCAGATTGGCCTTAACGCTGTCGCCATCCTCGGCGGTATCGTCGGTGACGCTGCCTTTTCACCGGTCTTCAGCGGCCTCTTCAGCCGCTTCGTCCCGCCGGAACTGGCTGAGCAGCTCAGCTTTATCTGCTCCTTCACCATCGTGACCAGCCTGTTTATCCTGTTTGCCGACTTAACCCCAAAGCGGGTTGGAATGGTCGCCCCCGAAACCATCGCGCTGCGCATCATCAACCCGATGCGTTTCTGCCTGCTGGTGATGCGTCCGCTGGTCTGGCTGTTTAACGGTCTGGCTAACGTCTTCTTCCGCCTCTTCAAGCTGCCAATGGTGCGTAAAGATGACATCACCTCCGATGATATCTACGCGGTGGTGGAAGCCGGTGCGCTGGCGGGCGTGCTGCGTAAGCAGGAGCATGAGCTGATTGAAAACGTGTTTGAGCTGGAGTCGCGAACCGTTCCCTCCTCCATGACCTCGCGTGAGAACATCGTCTGGTTTGATCTGCATGAAGATGAGGCCAGCCTTAAGAGTAAAATCGCCGAACATCCGCACTCTAAGTTTTTAGTCTGCAGCGGGGATATCGACCATATCGTCGGCTATGTCGACTCCAAAGAGCTGCTGCTGCGCGTGCTGGGCAACCAGAGTATGGCGCTGAATAGCGGCCTGCAGATTCGTTCTGCGCTGATTGTGCCGGATACGCTGACCCTCTCCGAAGCGCTGGAAAGTTTCAAAACCGCCGGTGAAGATTTTGCGGTAATCATGAACGAATATGCGCTGGTGGTGGGCATCATTACCCTGAACGACGTGATGACCACGCTGATGGGAGATCTGGTCGGTCAGGGCATGGAAGAGCAGATCGTCGCGCGTGATGAGAACTCGTGGCTGGTTGAAGGCGGCACGCCGATTGATGACGTGATGCGCGTGCTGGACATCGACGATTTCCCGCAGTCAGGCAACTACGAAACCATCGGCGGCTTTATGATGTATATGCTGCGTAAGATCCCGAAGCGAACCGACTTTGTGAAGTTTGCCGGCTACAAGTTCGAGGTGGTGGATATTGACAGCTACCGCATCGACCAGCTGCTGGTCACCCGCATCGATGAACGACCGCCGGTGCTGAGCATGACAAAAAGCGAAGACGAGCAGGGATAGCGAAGGGTCTGGCTTATAAAACACTCAGGGCGCCATCGGCGCCCTTTTGATTAGTTGAACTCAAGCTTGAGACGAACGACCTGGCGGTTAATTTCTGACATCACGCTCAGGTGCTGTTTGTCTTTGACGCGCGGGATTAACACTTTCCCTTTATCGAACTCGAACGCGCCAACGTCCTTGATATACAACCTTCCTTTGAACAGCGTTTTGACATATTTCGCTATTTGCAGCGGATTATAGCGCTGGAAGATTTTCATACTGACTGACTCCTGTACATTTTTAAAGCACGCTTCGCCGTTTCCAAAGTAGGTACCAGCCCATGAAGCGCGAATTCGCGATAACTATAGAACACTGAACACTACTGGTGTTCCGAAAAATGAATTTTTTTACTGAGTTGACACATCATTACAGAACAGTCTGTTATGACTCTCATATGACACAGTATAAACCTTCGTTGGTTAAGGAATTGTGGCGGGCATAACAAACCTGACACCTTTCCACGACAGGCGCATCATCCCTGCTTACTATTGCAGTAAAATGACTGACTGGTCTGATCACTTAAGGAAAGTGCGATGCGAAATATTCTGGCAGCCGTGGCGCTGTCATTACTCCTGCCGGCGGGCGTCATGGCCCACGACCTCAGGCTCGATTCCCGCGTGCCCGCCACGGGCGTCAACGACAAAGGCGAGCTGATACTGCAGCAGGAGAAGTTTAGCTATAAAAACTGGAATAGCGCGCAGCTGAGTGGAAAAGTTCGCGTGATTCAGCACATTGCCGGGCGCTCCTCCGCCAAAGAGATGAACGCCGCGCTGATAGAGGCGATTAAGGCCGCGAAGCTGCCGCATGACCGCTATCAGACCACTACCATCGTTAACACCGATGATGCGATCCCCGGCACCGGCATGTTTGTGCGCAGCAGCATTGAAACCAATAAGCAGCAGTATCCCTGGTCGCAGTTTATCGTCGACAGCAAGGGCAATGTGCAGCACGCCTGGCAGCTGCAGCCAGGCAGCTCCGCCATCGTCGTGCTGGATAGACAGGGCACGGTGAAATTTGTGAAGGATGGCCCGCTGACGCAGGATGAAGTGACAAGAGTGATTGCTCTGGTCACCTCACTGCTGAAGGCGGAATAGCAGACGCCCCGGCGGGCACGAAGCTCGCCGGGGCGTCAGAAGACAGACGCTCAGCCCGCGTTAAAACAGCGACACGCGGAAGCCGGGGTTCAGGAAAGATTCGCGCGGCGCGTAATCCAGGGTTTTACCCTGCCAGTCATGCACATGCGCGCCTGCGGCCATCGCCACCGCATGACCTGCACCGGTGTCCCAGATATTGGTGGGTCCGAAACGGGGATAGAGCTGAGCTTTCCCCTCCGCTACCAGGCAGAATTTCAGCGAGGAGCCGGTTGCAACGGTCTGATGCTCGCCCAGCTGCTTCAGGTACTCTTTCATCTCCTCATCGTCGCCATGGGAACGGCTTACCACCACCAGCGGAGGTCGTGCGTCACGCACATGAATCTGTTCACGATGACCGCCCTCCTCTTTCCACGCCTTCCCCTCCGCCGCAGAGTACATCACACCCAGCGCGGGGGCATAAACCACGCCCAGAATCGGCTTGCCCGCCTCAATCAGCGCAATGTTGACCGTAAATTCGCCGTTGCGTTTGATGAACTCTTTGGTGCCATCCAGGGGATCGACCAGCCAGTAGCGCTGCCAGTGCTGACGCTCTGTCCAGGCGGGCGGATCTTCTTCTGACAGCACCGGCAGATCGGGGGTTAACTGCTTCAGGCCAGAGAGGATCACCTCGTGCGCAGCGATATCCGCGGCGGTCACCGGCGAATCATCCGATTTGTGAGAAACGTCAAGCGGCGCGGCACCGTTATAGACCTGCATAATCGCGTCGCCTGCTTCGCGTGCCAGTTGGCAGATTTGCTCTAACATTTTTCACCTCGTTGTGTCTTTCTGCTGCAGGATCAGCTGTCCGTCAGACAGTGACATTTTAGCAGTTTCGCCTGACCTGCCCATTTACGGGCTGACCAGCGCGCCAATTTATAGATATATCAATATCATAGTTACCCGTTTATCGCCACGCCTGCGCCACTTTGCGCGCCCGCCGGAATCCGGTGCCGCCTCCGATGCGCCAAAACGTTATATCCATCACGATTTAAAATGACCCACCGGCAGGCTTTTACATTATTTTGAGATCCCCAATTATTTTGCAGCAGGAGCAGGCATGTTTAAGCCCGGCATAGTCTTACTGGCACTTGGCGTTTCCGCCGCCGCACAGGCCGCAACGGTCGATCTACGCATACTGGAAACCACCGATCTTCATAGCAACATGATGGATTTCGACTACTACAAAGATACCCCAACCGAAAAGTTTGGCCTGGTGCGCACCGCCACGCTGATCCACGCCGCGCGTCAGGAGGTGAAAAACAGCCTGCTGGTCGACAACGGCGATATCATTCAGGGCAGTCCGCTGGGCGACTACATGGCGGCAAAGGGATTGCGTGAGGGGGAGATCCACCCGGTCTACAAGGCGCTCAACACCCTGGATTACAGCGTCGGCAACCTCGGCAATCATGAATTTAATTATGGCCTGCCCTACCTGAAGAAAGCGCTGGCCGGTGCCCGCTTTCCCTACGTCAATGCCAACGTCATTGACGTGAAGAGTGGCAAGCCGCTGTTTACGCCTTACCTCATCAAATCCACCACGCTGGTTGATCGTGAAGGCAAAACCCGGACCCTGAAGATTGGCTATATCGGCTTTGTGCCGCCGCAGATCATGGTGTGGGATAAAGCCAATCTGCAGGGCAAGGTGCGGGTCGATGACATCACGGAAACGGCGCGCCGTTATGTGCCGGAGATGCGTGCGCAGGGCGCGGATCTGGTCATCGCGATTCCGCACTCCGGCCTGAGCAGCGAGCCGTATCACACCCTGGCGGAGAACTCGGTTTACTATCTCAGTCAGGTTGAAGGCATCAACGCCATCCTGTTTGGCCATGCCCACGCCGTCTTCCCCGGTAAAGATTTTGCCGCGATTAAAGGCGCAGACATTAAGAACGGCACCCTGAATGGTGTGCCTGCAGTGATGCCCGGCATGTGGGGCGATCACCTGGGCGTGGTCGACCTGGTGCTGAACAATGACAACGGCAGGTGGCAGGTCACGAGCGGCAAAGCTGAGGCGCGCCCGATCTATGACACCGCAGCGAAAAAGTCTCTCGCCGCCGAAGATCCCGCGCTGGTGAAGGTCCTGGCTGAGGATCACCGCGCCACGCGCGACTTTGTGGCGAAACCCATCGGCAAGTCCGCCGACGTGATGTACAGCTACCTGTCGCTGGTACAGGACGATCCCACCGTGCAGATCGTCAACAACGCTCAGCGCGCCTATGTCGAGCACTTCATTCAGGGCGATCCCGATCTGGGCCGTCTGCCGGTACTCTCAGCGGCGGCGCCTTTTAAGGCGGGCGGGCGTAAAAACGATCCGGCCAGCTATGTCGAAGTGGAGAAAGGGCCGCTGACCTTCCGCAACGCCGCCGATCTTTATCTCTACCCCAACACGCTGGTGGTCATGAAGGTCAGCGGGGCGCAGGTTAAAGAGTGGCTGGAGTGCTCTGCAGGCCAGTTTAACCAGATCGATCCGCACAGTACGAAAACCCAGTCGCTGATTAACTGGGATTTCCGCACCTATAACTTCGATGTGATCGACGGGGTCACCTATCAGATCGATGTTACCCAGCCAGCGCGCTACGACAGCGAGTGCCAGCTGATCCATCCTGATGCCTCCCGTATCCGTCAGCTGAGCTGGCAGGGTAAGCCGATCGACCCGCAGGCGACCTTCCTGGTGGCGACGAACAACTATCGTGCTTATGGCGGCAAATTTGCCGGCACCGGCGATAACTATGTCGCCTTTGCCTCGCCGGATGAGAACCGTTCGGTGGTGGCAGCCTATATCAGTGCAGAGACTAAAGCGCACGGGGAAGTCCAGCCAAAAGCGGACAATAACTGGCGGCTGGCCCCGATTAACGCATCCACGCCGCTGGACATCCGGTTTGAGACGGCACCGGGTGAGAAAGCCACCGGGTTTATTAAGCAGCATGCGCAATATCCGCTTCAGCCCAAAGGGACCGATGCGACTGGCTTCGCGTTGTGGCAGGTGAATTTACAGCAGAAGTAAGGCAGGAGAAAACGCTGCAACCGGGCGGTTGCAGCGTCTGGCAATTACAGAATTTCCAGCAGTTCCACTTCGAAAATCAGGGTGCTGAATGGTGGGATGGAGGCACCCGCACCGCGCTCGCCATACGCGAGGTTCTGTGGGATCACCAGTTCCCATTTTGAGCCAACCGGCATCAGGGTCAGGGCTTCGATCCAGCCCGGGATCACACCGCTCACCGGGAACTCTGCCGGTTCGCCACGCGCCACCGAGCTGTCGAACACGCTGCCGTCGATCAGTTTGCCGGTGTAGTGCACGCGTACGCGATCCTGACGCGATGGGATAGGACCTTCGCCCTGAGTAATCACGCTGAACTGCAGACCGGATTCGGTGCTGTTCACGCCTTCACGCTGCGCATGTTCCTGCAGGAACGCCTGACCTTCTGCTGCCATGGCTTCGGTGCGCTCACGACGTACGCCTTCAGCGCGTTCATGAACTTCACGCAGTGCGCGATGAACGACATCAACCGGTACGGCAGGCGAGTTCCCTTCCAGCGCGTCGCGCAGGCCCGCGAGCAGTGCTTCTGGCTGCAGCCCCTGCAGACCAGATTCCAGCAACTGCTGGCCAACCTGTAAACCAATACCGTAACTTGCTTGTGCTTCGACGCTGTCGAAAGAAGGGGTAGTCATCTTCGTTCCTTTCACTCTCGGATAAATTCGAACCGGCAGCATAGCAGCGCAGGCCGCTGGCGTAAAATGCCCTGCATCGCAGATGACTTTTCCCGGCGAAAGAGAAACAATAGAGCCGTCAGATTTATCAATGCTGGCAGGCACTTCGCGCCAGTATTGCCCATACTATAACTAACGACGGAATACCCCCCGTCTGTGGCACACGAAGAAGAGAGCAACTATGGGCCAGATCGCCCCACGACGCCGCCGGACGCGCGCAACACATATGATATCCCGGCTGCAGACCTGGCTGGCCGCACGCAGGCCAGCGCAGCCTGCCGGAGAGGAGGAACCCCGCATGGCTTCTGAGACGTCATCCCGCCTGCCGACATGGCTTCAGCGAATCTGGCATTTTACCGACGACATCCGCTGGATGGCACCGCTGCCCGCACCGCACCGTCGCGGCATTGTGGCGGCGCTGCTGGTTATGCTGGTAGCGTTTCTCTGGCCTGCCACGACGCCGCGCTATCCGGTCGAGCAGCCGGTTACGCCTTCCGCAGAGAAAGAGGTGCCGATGCAGGCGGATATCTACGATAACACCCGCTCCGGGCAGGCCTCCTCATCACAGCAGACGCCAAAAGCAGACTCTCAGGGCGCGTGGCGCAGTCTGACCATCGCATCCGGCCAGACGCTGGCGCAGCTGTTTCGTGACAACAGCCTGCCGGTCAATGATGTGTTTGCGATGGCGCGGGTGGAAGGCAACGATCAGCCCCTCAGCTCACTGAAAAGTGGTCAGCAGGTCAAAATCCGACAGGATGCACAGGGTGTGGTAACGGGACTGACGGTGGAGGGCGCAGAGGGCCCGGTGCTGTTTACCCGTCAGACAGACGGCAGCTTTATCCGCGCGCAGTAGCTGAGCAAGCATAAAAACAAAAACGCCGGCACAGGGCCGGCGATTTTGTTGTGCTCAGTTAATAAAATTAACCAGCAACAACCTTCACGGTCAGTTTAGCGAATACATCGCTGTGGACCTGGAAGTCTACTTCATGCTCACCGGTAGTACGCAGAACGCCGTTCGGCAGACGAACTTCGCTCTTCGCTACGTCAACGCCAGCTGCAGTCACTGCATCAGCGATGTCGCGGGTACCGATTGAACCGAACAGCTTACCTTCATCGCCTGCTTTAGACGTGATGGTCACGGTGCCCAGTGCATTGATTTTCTCAGCGCGTGCAGTCGCTGCAGACTGAACGTCAGCCAGTTTGGCTTCCAGTTCAGCACGGCGTGCTTCGAAATACTCAACGTTTTTCTTTGTAGCAGGAACAGCTTTGCCCTGTGGAACCAGGAAGTTACGAGCGTAGCCCGCTTTAACGTTAACCTGATCACCCAGGCTGCCCAGGTTTGCTACTTTATCAAGCAGAATAACTTGCATTACCTTATCCTCTTAAAGTCGTTAATGGACAGTTGCCGATTACTGATGACGATCAGTGTACGGCAGCAGAGACAGATAACGCGCGCGCTTGATGCAGCGAGCCAACTGACGCTGGTATTTTGCACGAGTACCGGTGATACGGCTCGGGACAATTTTACCGCTTTCGGTAATGTAGTTTTTCAACGTTGCGATGTCTTTGTAATCGATCTCAACAACGCCTTCCGCGGTGAAACGGCAGAACTTGCGACGACGGAAATAACGTGCCATTAGGCTAGTCTCCAGAATCTATCAATTCAATCTGCTCGGCATGGAACACCACTTTGCTCTGGCCATTGCGTGCCTGATGGCAACTAATGAAACCGTCCAGTGTGAGTTGCGTGCCGACCGTTATATGTTGAGTAATCACCTGATGGGTGCTGCCGCTGATAATCACCGGCATACGACACCAGGCTTGCCGGTGAAACCCGGCCTCCTCCTGCACTGAGCGGTGCTCTAGCACAAACTGACAGTGAGGAATTCCTGACGGGCTAATTTTTCGAACCGGCGTCCTGCACACAGTGCCGGACAAGCGCAGTCGATTAACCGTCACGATGGATTACTCTTCAGAATCCCCAGCATCTGACTCATCAGCGGATTCGTTAGCAAAATCTTCGCGACGATCACGACGCTCATCTTTCGCTTTAACCATCGGTGATGCTTCAGTTACCGCGTGTTTAACGCGCATAACCATGCTACGGATAACGGCGTCGTTGAAGCGGAAGTTCGTTTCCAGCTCATCGATCGCTTCCTGCGGCGCTTCAACGTTCATCAGAACGTAGTGAGCTTTGTGCAGTTTGTTGATCGGGTAAGCCAGCTGACGGCGGCCCCAGTCTTCCAGACGGTGAATCGTGCCCTGTGCACCAGTGATAGCACCAGTGTAACGCTCGATCATGCCAGGAACCTGTTCGCTCTGGTCAGGATGAACCATAAATACGATTTCGTAATGACGCATCGAAATTGCTCCTTACGGATTATTCAGCCTCCTGTCGGGGTCAGCCGCGGCCCATGGAAGCAAGGAACGTTATAGGCTGTGTCCCACAACCGTTCGCCGTAACGAGCCTTTGTGGGACACAGCCTGAGAATGCGGCTGAAAAATTGACGCGTAATCATACTGGCGACCGTGGCTAAACTCAAGCGCGCATTTCAATAAAATGCGGCTGGGGACGCGGAGTCGGTGGGTCAGGAAGGGAACAGTGTAAAAACAGCGGGTTAACGCGGGATCGTTCAAAAACGCTGACAGAGAGGTTCAGCGGGACGATCTGGCGTTCGCAGTGGCAGTGGCTAAAATTAAAGCAGACGTCACGACAGGGTCGCTGGCGTCACACAGAGTGTCTTCCCTGAAGTGAGGAGTCGGGCATGAAAACGTTCGTCATCGCCACTTTCCTGGGTCTCTTCCTGTCTCCACCCGCCCTTGCCAGCCATGCTGACTGTGCGCAGCAGATAAGAAGTCACAGCAGTGAAGCGGCATCCGGTTATGTCTACGTTAACCGGCTGGACAGGCCGGAACGAAACCCGGTCAGCGCGGCTGCCAGTCCAGCTGAGAAATCGGCTGCGCGCTGGTAAGTACCGGTCGCGTCACGGGCGGCGGCATCCTGCTCCGCCCGTTCATCGTTTACAGCTGATGACGAAAGAAGCTGACCAGCGCCGTCAGGGCGGAGGGGGTGATCTTATGCCCAATTCCCTTTTCCGACAGCGACGTCAGATGCTGATCCAGGCCATTGTCACGCAGGGCTCTCTCCAGCCGCTCGGTTTCCGCCCAGGGCACCACCTCATCCGCCTCGCCATGCCACAGCAGCAGCGGCCGGTCTGCCAGTGCCGTGAGCCGGTTGCAGGGGTCATACTCCGCCAGAGGCGCCATACGGGCAGCAAATTTCGCCTGCCGGTCGGGCGAATCGGGGAGCCGCGGCGGAAACAGTGAGTGACTGAGCTGCATAAAATAGCCCGATCCCATCATGCAGGCGACGCTGTGAATCTGTGGATAGCGCGCCATGGCCCCCAGGGCGGTCATGCCGCCCATTGAGGCCCCCGCCACCGCAAAACACGAACCGGCGATCAGATTTTCATCTCGCAGCGCCGCTTCCAGCTGCGGCAGCTCATCAATGTTCTGCTTCAGGATCTCCCAGAAGCGGTCCAGGCGTGTCCCGGCATCACCGTCATAGCGCGCGCCGTGTCGCGCCGCATCGGGCATCACCGCGCGAAAACCTGCCTGCGCCAGCGCTACCGCAAAGTAGGCGTAGACCTCTTTCGACGAGGTAAAGCCGTGATAAAACAGCACCGTGGGCAGCGGTGCCTGGCGCTGTCCGGCAGGCGTGGCGTGCAGGCATTCAATACCGGCCAGCGTTTCTGTCGTGAGTTCGATCATCGTCTCTCCTGATGAGGTGAAAGCGTGCCGCTTCAGTGTACGTGCTGTGGATGATTTAACGAAACGTGCCGCTGCGCTTAGCGGCCGGATTTCGCCCTAAACTTTTCCCCCTCCCTGCCGTTGATGGTGTACCCCCATAACTTGTTCAAAGGTAATTTATGACGCGTCTCTCTCTCAGCGGCCTGAGTCTTGGAGTTAAGCTGTCTGTACTGACGTCTCTCAGCGTTGCGCTGCTGTTGCTGGTACTCACCCTGACTCAAAGCCACAACGCCTCACGCCAGCTGGAAAATCTCGCCATCGATGACATGCACAATCAGGTGCAGGGCATTAATGAAATGGCCTCCATGTTCAACGCCACCCTCACCGAAGAGGTGAGCCACTATACCAATCTGTTTATCAGCTTTTTACCCAGGCGCTTCAGCCTTGATGACAGCGCCAGAATTCAGGTGGGCGCATTTTCAACGCCCGTGCTGCGCGCCGGATTAAAAACGCTGAACCTCGATCAGGTTGCCGTCGACGATTTCACTGACCGCACCGCAGCGGTGGCGACGATTTTTGTGCGCGATGGCGATGACTTTATCCGCATCTCCACCTCGCTGAAAAAGGAGGATGGCAGTCGGGCTATCGGTACTCAGCTTGATCGCACCGGCGCCGCCTGGAAAAGCGTTCACGAAGGCAGGGCATATCAGGGCCTGGCCACGCTGTTCGGCCACCGCTATATCACGCAGTACCAGCCGGTAAAGGATGAGAGTGGCAGGGTCGTTGCCATCCTCTTCGTCGGCGTCGGCATTGACAAGCAGTATGCGCTGATGCGCGAAAAAATCCTGGCTCGCCGGCTGGGTGACAGCGGTCATTTCTTTGTGCTCAACGGCACGCCCGGTAAGACGCAGGGCAACTATCTGTTTGACCAGCACAACGAAGGAAAACAGCCCGGCTGGGATAGCGCTATCCTGCAGCCGCTATTGACGCAGCCACAGGGCATGCAGCAGGTGGAGATTGACGGTGAGCAGAAAATCCTGGCCTGGCAGCAGCTGCCGGGCTGGAACTGGGTGATCACCGGCGAAGTTAACCGTGCCAGCCTGCTGGCTCCGATTACCCACAGCCGTAACCTGTTCCTGATGACCGGACTGATTCTGGTGGTGATCTTTGCGCTGGGGTTTGTCTGGTACAGCCGCCGGGCCATTACCCATCCGCTGCAGCAGGTGATCCATCTGGCGGAGCAGTATGCCGCCGGTAATCTGCAGGTCAACCTGAAGACCACCCGCTCTGATGAGGTAGGCCAGCTGATCGTGGCAATTAACGGTATTGGAAACGGTCTGGAAAAAATCGTCAGCCAGGTGCGCGTTGCCGCACAGGAGATCAGTGACGGTACGGATACCATCGCCGTCAGCAGCCATAACATCAGCGAGCAGATTGGACGTCAGGCCAGCAGCGTCGAGCAGACCTCCGCCAGCATGGAGCAGTTTGGCGCAACGGTGGAACACACCGCCGACAGCCTGCGTCAGGCGATGTCCCTGGTGGCGGAAGCCAGCGGAATCGTCAGCCACGGCAGCCAGACGGTGGAGCGCTCGGTAAACACCATGTCAGCGATTAAAGTGTCGTCACAAAGCATTGCGGACATTACCCATGTGATTGAGTCGATTGCCTTCCAGACCAACATCTTGGCGCTGAATGCCGCCGTTGAAGCGGCGCGAGCCGGTGAACAGGGCCGCGGTTTTGCCGTGGTCGCGGCAGAAGTGCGGGCACTGGCACAGCGTTCGGCGCAGGCGGCAAAAGAGATCGATGGGCTGATTGCCACCTCCATCGGCAACGTGGCACAGGGACATCAGCTCTCTGAACAGACGCGTGATGCGATGACTGACATCGTGACGCACATCGAGCAGGTGCAGGCGCTGATGGGCGAGATCAACGTGGCGGCGCAGCAGCAGGCGGCGGGCATTGGTCAGGTTAATCTGGCGATGAATCAGATCAGTCAGGCGACCCATCAGAACAGCGAGCTGGTGGCGCAGGCGGAAAACAGTGCGCAGACGCTGAGTGATAAAGGTCATCATCTCACCCAGCTGGTCAGCGTATTCAGCCTTAAAGCCTGACCGCCTTCAGGACGATGACATACACTTACTGTCTCGTCCTGAAAAGGGGTTTTGCTATGCGTTCCGCTTACTTACTAATCCTGAGCCTGCTTCTGGCAGGCTGTTCCGCCCTTCAGACAACGCCAGAAGCGCCGCCTGCCCCAGCGCAGCAGGCACAGGAGATTTCACGGTCGCAGAGTGGCGGCTTACCGAAGCTGGGTAATATCACCGTGAACGTGCATGGCTCGCCGGATGACGCCCAGCGGGCGGTGGCCGCCCGGGCCAATCAGGCCGGAGCGGTTTACTATCAGATCGTGGCGCTGAGTGAAACGGTGATGCCTGGCTTGTGGTACGCCAGTGCGATTCTTTATGGTGCGTCACCGGCCACAGGCGCGGGCCAGTAAACGATCGGTCACTGCGGCTTCCAGCGGGCGTGAACCGCGCGGGTCGAGCCACTGCTGGCACCAGGCATCGGCCAGCGGCGGTTCGGCATATTTCAGCAGCTGAGCGCCCGTCGCCAGCAGCAGCAGCGTGCGGGTGACCTCGCGCGCCTGCTCTTCAGGGATGTGGCTGAGTCTCAGCCGCAGCTGACGCCAGCGCGCATCAAAATGCCGGTTACTTCCTTTTACCGCCTCAAACTCCTGATTCAGCATCTCAGTCACCTCAGCCTGGCGGGCGAGCACGCGCAGGACGTCCAGACACATTACGTTGCCCGACCCCTCCCAGATACTGTTGACCGGCATGTCACGATAGAGACGCGGCAGCTCACTCGCTTCGCAGTAGCCAATCCCGCCCAGCACCTCCATCGACTCCGCTACAAACGGCGCGCCCGCTTTGCAGATCTGATACTTAGCGGCCGGGGTAAATAAGCGGGCAAAGGTGACCTCATGCGGTTTCGCCGGCTGGGACCAGGCGCGCGCCAGGCGCATCAGCAGCGCAGTCTGCCCCTCCAGCTGCAGCGCCTGCTGAGCCAGCACCTGCCGCATCAGCGGCAGATCCACGAGGTTTTTCCCCTGCACCTGACGCTGGTGAGCATGCCAGAGTGCCACCGAGAAGGCCCGCCGCATCTGCCCGTGACTGCCGAGTGCACAGTCGAAGCGCGTCATCCCGGCCATCTTCAGGATCAGCCGCACCCCTTCACCCTCTTCTCCCAGCAGCCAGCCCGTCGCCTCGCGAAACTCCACTTCGCAACTGGCGTTCGAGCGATTGCCCAGCTTCTCTTTAAGCCGTTCAAGCTGAATGGCATTGCGGGTGCCGTCGGGCAGCAGTCGCGGCAGGAAGAAGCAGCTTAATCCGGCGGGCGTCTGCGCCAGCACCAGATGCGCATCACTCTGCGGCACGGAGAAGAACCATTTATGGCCGGTCAGCCGCCAGGCTTCGCCGGGGCCGCGCGCCTCAAGCGGTTCTGCAAAGGTGGTGCTGGTAAGCAGATCGCTGCCCCCCTGCTTCTCTGTCATTCCCATGCCGATCAGCAGGCCGCGTTTCTGGTCGCCAGGCTGCGCATGGGTATCGTAGCGGTCGCTGAGCAGCGGATCGAGCCAGCCCTCAAATGCGGCGGGCAGACAGGTCTGCAGCAGCGGAATGGCAGCATGTGTCATGGTCATCGGGCAGAGCGTGCCCGCTTCAACCTGTGCATGCAGGATAAAGCGCGCGGCGCGCGCCACGCTCGCCTGTTCCCGAACCGCAGGCTGCCAGCTGAGGTTGTGCAGGCGGCTGGCGCAGACGCCCTGCATCAGCAGGTGCCAGGCGGGGTGAAAACGGACCTCATCCAGTCGCACGCCACGGGCGTCATAGCGCTGCAGCTCAGGGGGTTCAGTATTGGCAAGCCGGCCAAGCTCCAGCGACTCGGCCCCGCCGAGCTGTGAGCCAACGGAGGTCAGCCATTCCCGATCCCATCCGGCCCCCTCACGGGAAAGGGCTTCGCTGAGCGGCGTATCGGAAAGAAACAGATTACTGTTGCTGAGAGGATGGGGCTGATTAAAAACGGTGTGTGTTGTCCAGGTCATAACCACTCCTCGCGGATGTCACTCCGTAAGTATGCGAAGGACGCGGGGTTATGCCTGGTACAGAAACTAATTTGTGGCGAGGATCACATCGGGGATCAGGCGTTGCGCTGGCGCACCGCTTCAAACAGGCAGACGCCGGTGGCCACCGAGACGTTGAGCGACGAAACGCTGCCGGCCATCGGAATGCTGATCAGCTCATCGCAATGTTCACGGGTCAGGCGACGCATGCCCTCACCCTCTGCGCCCATCACCAGCGCCATCGGGCCAGTCATTTTGCTCTGGAAGACGGTATGGTCAGCTTCTCCTGCGGTGCCGACAACCCAGATGTTGTACTCCTGCAGCAGACGCAGCGTACGCGCCAGGTTGGTGACGCGGATCAACGGCACATTTTCCGCCGCGCCGCTGGCCACTTTTTTGGCGGTGGCGTTCAGAGGGGCAGAACGATCTTTCGGCACGATAATCGCGTGCACACCGGCCGCATCCGCGCTGCGCAGACAGGCGCCCAGATTGTGCGGGTCGGTGACGCCATCCAGCACCAGCAGGAACGGTTTGTCCAGGCTCTGCAGCAGATCCGGCAGATCGCCCTCCTGATACTGACGGCCGGGTTTTACCCGTGCCACGATGCCCTGATGCACCCCGCCTTCGACCTGACTGTCGAGCCATTTACGCTCCGCCAGCTGAATAACGATCCCCTGAGCTTCCAGCGCGGCGACCACGGGTTGCAGGCGACGATCGTCGCGGCCTTTGAGGATAAAGACTTCCTGAAAACGTTGTGGAGCACGTTCCAGCAGCGCCTGCACGGCATGGATACCAAAAATAATTTCGCTCATCAATCTGCTCAGTGGTTGGAAATGAAAAGAATGACCGCCCTTTCTCCGGAGAGAAAAGGCGGTGACGCGCCTCAGTCAGACTCGGCCTTTCTTCTGGCGCGCTTCGCCTTTGTGGCGGCGGCGATTTTACGGGTTTTTTCCGAGACGTTTTTACTTTTTTTCTCGCTATTTGCCCCGGCAGATTTGCCTTTGCCTCCCCGGAAGGCGGCGTCCGGCTCGAAGTTAGACTTACGGCTCGCATCGCGAGGGCGCTTCGCTGGCGCTTTATCGTCACGTTTTGCGCGGTCGCGCGCGGTTTTTCCTTCGCCACGCACCTGCCGCTGACTGGAGATCAGGGCAAAGTCGATTTTACGCTCGTCCATATGCACGGCTTCCACCCGCACTTCCACGGTGTCACCCAGGCGATAGGTGCGCCCGCCCGATTCACCAATCAGACGCTGACCCACCGGGTCAAAACGGTAGTAGTCATTGTCGAGTGAGGAGACATGCACCAGACCATCAATGAAGAGATCGTTTAAGCGCACAAAGAAGCCAAATCCGGTGACGCTGGAGATGACGCCGTTGAACACGTTACCGACCTGATCCTGCATGAAGTCACACTTGAGCCAGTCCGCCACGTCGCGCGTCGCTTCATCTGCGCGGCGCTCGGTCAGGGAGCAGTGCAGGCCCAGTTGCAGCATCTGCGGCATGTCATAGTGATAGCCACCGGTCGCGGTCGTCAGATCTTTGGCGACGCTGCGATCTTTCGGCATCAGGTACTTAATGGCGCGCTGAACCAGCCCTTTGCCTTCATCCTGCTCTTTTGCCAGCAGATATTTGATGGCGCGGTGCAGCGTCAGATCCGGGTAGCGACGGATCGGCGAGGTAAAGTGAGCATAGGAGGAGAGGGCCAGACCGAAGTGGCCGCGGTTCTCCGGATCGTACACCGCCTGCTTCATGGAACGCAGCAGCATGGTCTGCAGCATTTCCGCATCCGGACGATCGGCCACCTGCTTCAGCAGCGCCGCATAGTCAACAGGCTGCGGTTTGTTGCCGCCTGGCAGGCTCAGTCCCAGCTCATTGAGCACGGTACGGAAGCTCTTGATGCTCTCGTCGGTCGGACGATCGTGGTCGCGGAACAGCGCCGGTTCCTGATTTTTCTCCACAAAGCGTGCCGAGGCGATGTTCGCCAGGATCATGCACTCTTCGATCAGCTTGTGGGCGTCATTACGGGAGACGCGTTCCACCCGCTCAATACGGCGCTCGGCGTTGAAAATAAACTTCGCCTCTTCCGTCTCAAACGAGATACCGCCGCGCTCTTCGCGGGCAGCATCCAGCGCCTGATAGAGGTTATGCAGCTCTTCAAGATCTTTAACCAGCGGCGCGTACTGCTGACGCAGCTCTTTGTCGCCCTGCAGGATATTCCAGACCTTGTTATAGGTCAGACGCGCATGGGAGTTCATCACCGCTTCATAATGTTTGAAGCCGGTCAGTTTACCCTTGGTCGAAATGGTCATCTCGCACACCATACACAGGCGATCCACCTGCGGGTTAAGCGAACAGAGGCCATTCGACAGCACTTCCGGCAGCATCGGCACCACCTGTGACGGGAAGTAGACCGAGGTGCCGCGCTGATGCGCCTCATCATCCAGCGGCGTGCCCGGACGAACGTAGTAGCTCACATCGGCAATCGCGACCCACAGACGCCAGCCACCGCCGCGCTTTTTCTCACAGTAGACGGCATCATCGAAGTCACGGGCATCTTCACCATCAATGGTGACCAGCGGCAGTTTGCGCAGATCGACGCGGCCTTTTTTCGCCTCTTCCGGCACCTCTTCTTTCAGCTGGCTGATCTGGGCTTCTACCTGCGGCGGCCAGGTGTGCGGAATTTCATGGGTGCGCAGCGCCATATCCACGGCCAGGCTGGTGCCCATATCTTCGCCGAGGATTTCAATCACTTTACCGATCGCTTTGCTGCGGCGGTTCGGGCGCTGCACCAGCTCTACCACCACCACGGAACCCATACGGGCCTGCATCGTCTCTTCTGGCGGGATGAGAATATCGAAACTCAGGCGACTGTCATCCGGCACCACGAAGCCGGCACCGGCATCGGTAAAGTAGCGGCCAACGATCTGATTGTTGCGGGGTTCCTGCACCCGGACCACGCGCGCTTCGCGACGGCCTTTGCGATCGGCACCCAGTGGCTGCGCCAGGATCACGTCACCGTGCATGCAGAATTTCATCTGTTCAGCGGAAAGATAGAGGTCATCTTTCTGACCTTCCGCCCGCAGGAAGCCGTAGCCATCACGATGGCCGATAACTTTACCGCGCAGGAGATCGAGGCGCTCTGGCAGGGCATAACACTGACGGCGGGTGAAGACCAGCTGACCATCACGCTCCATGGCGCGAAGGCGGCGACGCAGCGCCTCAAGCTGCTCTTCATCGTGCAGATTCATCTCTTCAGCCAGCTCTTCACGGCTGGCCGGTTTTTCACGTTTTTCTAATAAAGCCAGGATAAATTCACGGCTTGGAATAGGGTTTTCGTATTTTTCAGCTTCTCTATCCTGAAAAGGATCTTTTGACATAACGGTTCCTCCGATGTCATTTAATGTTTATATCCGCCGGCGATCTGGACAGTATGATTTCATAAAGTGGCGTATTGCCTTCGACCAAATCGGCCAGCGTATAGTTATCCAGCTCCTGCAAAAATCGCTGTACTGCATCATGCAGCGCCTGTTTAAGACGGCAGGCGGGCGAAATGGAGCAGGAGGGGCAATCGACTAATTGTAGCGGCTCCATCCTGCGGACCACTTCACCAATCACAATCTGACGCGGCGGCATACCCAGACGAATACCGCCATTTTTACCCCGTGTTGCAGCGACATAGCCCGCCCGGCTCAGCTGATTAATGATTTTGACCATATGATTACGCGACAAACCGTACGTGTCGGTTACCGCAGTAATATTGGTCTGCTGGCCTTCGGGTAACGAGGCCAGATAAATCAGGGCCCGTAAGCCATAATCAGTAAAACTCGTGAGCTGCACAGTAACCTCAGTGAACCTTCAGGCGTGGCATGACATTGTTCGCCTTACAATGGGTGTCGGGATTAAATCGGATCGCCATTCGATTAACTACGATGATAAACCAGAGTGTGATTGGCCGTGCGTTTTTTTCAGTCAGCACCGGGTTTGACAAGCGAAGGGAAGATAAGTGGCATCAGAGAGTGGAAAAACAAGGGCCGGACAGCGTCCGGCCTCAATCATTATGCGTCGAACGGATCGCGCAGAATCATTGTTTCACTGCGATCGGGACCGGTTGAAATAATATCAATCGGCACACCCGTTACCTCTTCAACGCGCTTGATGTAATCACGCGCCGCCTGAGGTAAACCTTCCAGCGTCTTAACGCCAAACGTTGTCTCGCTCCAGCCTGGCAGCGTTTCGTAGATCGGCTCAATGCCTTCCCAGTTCTCTGCTGCCAGCGGCGTAGAGGTCACTTCGCGGCCATCCGGCATACGGTAAGCGACACAGATTTTCACCTCTTTCAGGCTATCCAGCACGTCCAGCTTGGTCATGCAGAAACCTGACAGGGAGTTGATCTGAACTGCACGGCGAACGGCTACCGCATCCAGCCAGCCGGTACGACGACGACGTCCGGTGGTCGCACCAAACTCGTTGCCCTGTGCACACAGGAACTCACCGGTTTCATCGAACAGCTCGGTCGGGAACGGGCCTGCACCTACGCGGGTGGAGTACGCTTTCACAATACCCAGCACGTAGTCGACATAACGCGGGCCGATACCTGAACCGGTCGCCACGCCACCTGCGGTGGTGTTGGACGAGGTCACGTAAGGATAGGTCCCGTGGTCGATATCCAGCAGGGTACCCTGCGCGCCTTCAAACATGATCAGATCGCCACGCTTACGCGCGCTGTCCAGCAGTTCAGAGACGTCAACCACCATGCCGGTCAGGATGTCAGCGACTTCCATCACATCGCTCAGCACTTTGTCGAAATCGACGGCTGGCTCTTTGTAGTACTCCACCAGCTGGAAGTTGTAGAAATCGACCACTTCCTTCAGCTTGGCAGCAAAGGTTTCTTTGTTGAACAGGTCGCTGACGCGCAGTGCGCGACGCGCCACTTTATCTTCATAAGCTGGTCCGATGCCACGGCCGGTGGTCCCGATCGCTTTGGCACCGCGCGCACGTTCACGCGCCATGTCCATCGCAACATGATATTGCAGGATCAGCGGACAGGCTTCAGAAATCAGCAGACGTTCACGTACCGGAATCCCGCGCGCTTCCAGACCTTTCATCTCCTTCATTAAGGCTTCAGGAGAGAGCACAACACCGTTACCAATGATGCTGGTCACGTTATCGCGCAGAATGCCAGAAGGGATCAGGTGGAGGACGGTTTTTTCACCGTTGATGACAAGCGTGTGGCCCGCATTGTGGCCGCCTTGATAACGCACAACGTAATTCGCGCGTTCAGTCAGAAGGTCTACAATCTTACCTTTACCTTCGTCACCCCATTGGGTGCCCAGTACGACGACGTTCTTACCCATTTCTCAAAATCACCGATTGCTTAAAAAAGGATTCTACCATCTGATCCCGCTGTTTTCAGCACTTTTAGCATACGATTGCGCGCTTTTTTGCCTGAGTTTTGATCACTACAACATGTTGGGGATTCTGGCGCAAAAAGGCACAATTTAGCCGGTTTTAGCCACGGTTTCAGACGTTGCCGTGCAGACTCAGCATGCAGTAGATGACCATGCCTGCCACCACCAGTCCGCCGCCGAAACGGTGCAGCAGACGATCCGGTAACCGGGTCATCGACAGGATCATGCGTCGCCAGAGGCGTGGCATAAACATCGGCCCCAACCCTTCGAGCACCAACACCAGCGCCAGTGCCATCCAGATGCTTGTTTTCATTCTGATACCCAAAAAAAAGGCCGACAACATTGTCGGCCTGTAGGTTATATCAGTTCTTAGCGTGTCGCGTTAGAGGGCGCCTTCATATATCGGAAGAAGTCGCTATCCGGGCTTAACACCATCACGTCCTGATTTTCGCTGAAGCTGTTTTCGTAAGCACGCAGGCTACGAATAAAGGCGTAGAAGTCAGGATCTTTGCTGAACGCATCGGCAAACAACCGGGCCGTTTCCGCATCACCATCACCGCGGGTGATCAGCGCTTCACGCTGCGCTTCGGCCAGCGTACGCGTGACCTGATAGTCCGCCTGGGCGCGCAGTTTTTCCGCCTCTTCCTGACCCTGTGAACGCTGGCTGCGTGCAACCGCTTCACGCTCAGCGCGCATACGGTTGAAGATCGCATCAGACACTTCGGTCGGCAGGTTGATCTGCTTGATGCGCACATCAACGACCTGAATACCTAACGCGGCCATACTGTTCGGATTCGGAGCGGGCTCATTGCTGTTGGTTTCACGCTCAACACGGGCCGCTGCGCTGGCAATCGCGTCATCCGCCGCTGGCGTCGCCACTTCATCATCACTGCCGACAGAACCGGTGTTCAGCGCGTCACGCACGTCCGTGGTCAGGCGACCGCGGGAATCCGTAACGATATCTTTCACATCCAGACGGCCCATTTCAGAACGAAGGCGGTCACTGAACTTACGTTTCAGCAGCACTTCCGCCTGAGAGACATCCCCGCCACCGGTGGCCAGGTAATAGCGACTGAAGTCGCTGATACGCCACTTGATGTAGGAGTCCACGATCAGATCTTTCTTCTCTTTGGTGACGAAGCGATCGGCCTGATTGTCCATGGTCTGGATACGCGCATCCAGCGTCTTAACCGTTTCCAGGAATGGGATCTTGAAATGCAGACCCGGCTCAAACACCTGCGGCTTGTTTTCGCCGTCGCGCAGGACTTTACCGAAGCGCAGCACGATGCCGCGCTCGCCTTCCTGCACCACAAACAGCGACGCATAGAGCGCCACCAGCACGACGATAATTAAAAATATTATTGGCTTACGCATCGATTACTCTCTCCCTTCGCGCTGGCTGTCGCTGCGCTGAGCATTCGCCCGGCGCTGATCCATGATGTTGTCCGGACTGTATGACGACGTGTCATTGCGGCTGGCATTGCGATCGGAGAGCGCAGGCAGTGACGAGCTGGTGCCGCCCTTCTGACCGTGCTGGCCGGATGCAGCCTGACCGCCACGCATCAGCTGGTCCAGCGGCAGCATCATCAGATTATTACCGCGATCGTTAACCAGAACTTTGCGGGTATGGCTCAGTACGCGTTCCATGGTCTCAATATAGAGACGCTCCTTGGTGATCTCTGGCGCCGCTTTATACTCTGGCAGAATCTTGGCGAAACGCGCCACTTCACCCTGCGCTTCCAGAACGGTACGCTCTTTGTAAGCGCGCGCCTCTTCCAGAATACGTTGCGCCTGGCCATTCGCACGAGGCTGAACTTCGTTAGCGTAGGCTTCCGCTTCACGGACGTACTGCTCGCGGTTTTCACGTGCGGCGATAGCGTCATCAAACGCAGATTTCACCTCTTCTGGCGGACGGGCCGCCTGGAAGTTGACGTCCAGTACCGCGATGCCCATGTTGTACGGGCGAATCGTCTCGTCAATTTCACGCTGGGTATCGCTACGCACCACGGTACGGCCTTCGGTGAGGATGCGATCCATGGTAGAACGACCAATTACGCCACGCAGCGCGCTGTCTGTCGCCTGACGCAGGCTGTCGTCGGCGCTGGTGACCGCATAAAGATAGCGTTCCGGATCGGTTACGCGGTACTGCACGTTCATCTCTACGCGCACCACGTTTTCGTCGGAGGTCAGCATGACGCCAGACGCCGCCAGTTCACGCACCGACTCGACGTTGACCGCACGAACCTGATCGATGAAGGTCGGCTTCCAGTTCAGACCTGGTTCGACCAGGTGACTGAACTTACCGAAACGCGTGACCACGCCCCGTTCCGCTTCTTTGATGGTGTAGAAACCGCTTGCAGCCCAGATGACGACCGCCGCTACCGCGACGATGCCAGCCAGTTTGCCACCGCTGCCGGAGCCGCGCTGACCGTTATCGCTCTGTTTGCCACCGCCCAGTCCGCCAAGCTTCTTGCTCAGTTTACGGAAGATATCATCCAGATCAGGAGGCCCGGATTCCCGTCCTCCCTTATTCCCCCCAGAGTTGCCGCCTTGATTATTGCTGCTTCCCCACG
The DNA here is from genome assembly GCF_026104315.1 of Pantoea anthophila. Taxonomy (NCBI): domain Bacteria; kingdom Pseudomonadati; phylum Pseudomonadota; class Gammaproteobacteria; order Enterobacterales; family Erwiniaceae; genus Pantoea; species Pantoea anthophila. The sequence continues at coordinate 536,343 of NZ_CP110473.1, read as the reverse complement.
GGTCGCGGTCCTGTCCGTTATTTCCGGGCTGATTCCACGCCATGTTCTACTCCATTTATTGTAATTACGGTTTTTACCCTTCATTTTTCGGATGCGACAATCGTCTAATGTTAAGGTAAATGCGTTTTGGCAATATCAAACAATGTAACTGGTCAGCGACGGTTCCTGCTTACATAAACGCATCCATTCAATAATGGGCATACGTATCTGCAATCCTACACTGCCGTCTTCTTCATTCCACTCTTTCTCAATCGCCTGCAACTGATAGAAGCGACTGCGAAGTCGCCCCGCTTCCGGTGGCAGACGTAATGCATGCTGAGCAATCTCCCCGGACAGCCGCTCAGAGAGCGCCTGCCAGAGCAACGGAAGGCCTGCACCGGTCTGGGCAGAGAGCCAGACACGAATCGGCAGATTCTCTTCGTTGCGATCGATACGCGGCTCAAATCCGTCGAGCATATCGATTTTATTCATCACCAGTAACGTCGGGATCTCATCCGCCTCAATCTCTTCGAGGACGGCATCGACGGCGGCCATATTATCGGTGACGCGAACATCGGCGCCATCAACCACGTGCAGCAGCAGCGTCGCCTGGCGTGTCTCCTGCAGCGTGGCTTTAAACGCGGCAACCAGGTCGTGAGGAAGATGGCGAATAAACCCGACCGTGTCCGCCAGCACGACTTCCCCGACATCAGCCACATTCAGACGGCGCAGCGTAGGGTCGAGCGTCGCAAACAGCTGGTCTGCGGCAAAGACGTTGGCCGAGGTCATGGCATTAAAGAGGGTCGATTTGCCGGCGTTGGTATACCCCACCAGCGAAACGGTCGGCACATCCGCTTTGGCACGTGACTGACGCCCCTGTTCGCGCTGCTTTTCAACCCGCTCAAGGCGAGACAGAATCTGGCTGATGCGTCCGCGTAACAGACGGCGGTCTGTTTCTAACTGGGTTTCACCCGGACCCCGCAAACCAATCCCGCCCTTCTGGCGTTCAAGGTGGGTCCAGCCGCGCACCAGACGTGTGGCGAGATGGCGAAGCTGTGCCAGCTCGACCTGCAATTTACCTTCGTGGGTGCGTGCCCGTTGGGCAAAGATATCCAGAATTAAACCGGTGCGATCAATGACCCGGCATTCGCACAGGCGCTCGAGGTTTCTTTCCTGAGCGGGCGTAAGGGCATGATCGAATAAGACGACCGATGCTCCTGTTGTTTTTACCGCATCGGCAATTTCAACGGCTTTTCCTTCACCGACAAAATACTTGGGGTGTGGCGCTTTACGGCTGCCAGTTACCACTTGCAGCGCCTCAACGCCAGCAGAAGAGACCAGGGTTTCAAACTCCTGCAGATCTTCTACTTCTTTGTCTTGGGAGAACCAGATGTGTACCAGTACGGCCTGCTCACCGGCATCATAACGGTCAAACAAGCTATAACCTCGCTAAAATAAAAGACCAGGACGGAAAACCACTGTTCTCCGATCCTGGCTGTACGGCGACGCGTTACTCTGCGTTATCACCGTCTTGTTGTGGCTGTGGCTGCGCAGATGTGTTGCTGCCACCATGATGGTAATTGTTGCTGCCGCCACCGGTATTATTGCTATGGTGAGAAACCGGGCGTGAAGGAACAACGGTAGAAATGGCGTGTTTATAAACCATCTGACTTACCGTGTTTTTCAACAAAATGACGAACTGATCAAATGACTCAATCTGACCCTGCAGCTTAATACCGTTAACCAGATAAATCGAAACCGGAACACGTTCACGACGCAGTGCGTTCAAAAACGGGTCTTGTAATGATTGCCCCTTAGCCATTCTATCTTTTCCTTATATGCTTGTTGTTTGTTGCTCGTAGAACCTATGGTTCTGAAAAAAACTGCGTAAAAATTTGCGCACGATAACTCATCAATTGTACACAATCACCCATGCTTCGCACTAAGAACCTGTAACACCGTATCACGCGCCAGCCGGGGCTCGTCACTGTCAAGCCAGTGAACGTTTTCCCAGCCACGTAACCAGGTCATCTGTCTCTTAGCAAGCTGCCGGGTTGCGCAAATTCCCCGATAAACCATCTCGCTGTAATCGATTTCGCCTGATAAATAAGACCACATCTGACGATAGCCAACACAACGAATGGAAGGCATGTCCGTATGCAAATCACCTCGTGCAAACAGGGCCCGAGCCTCCGCTTCAAATCCTGACGCCAACATCTGCTCAAAACGTAACGCGATGCGCTGGTGCAGCAGTTCGCGGCTCGCGGGGGCGATGGCAAACTGATGCACGTCGTAGGGTAACGCTTCACCGGAGGTTTTTGTCAGTTCCGTTAAAGTTTTACCCGAAATAAAAAAAACTTCCAGTGCTCGCGAAAGTCTCTGCGGATCATTCGGATGAATACGACTACCAGCAACCGGGTCGATCTCACACAGCTGGCGGTGCAAAGCTTCCCAGCCTTTTTCACGCGCCGTTTGCTCTATCTGCTGACGAACGTCGGGATCGGCCGAGGGCAACGGCGACAATCCTTCAAGTAACGCCTTGAAGTAGAGCATGGTTCCACCAACAAGCAACGGAATTCGTCCAGCCTGAACGATATCCGCCATTTCTGCTAAAGCATCGCGCCGGAACTCCGCAGCCGAATAGGCTTCTGCGGGATCGCGGATGTCGAGCAGACGATGGGGGGCCACTGCTAACTCCTCAGCCGACGGTTTTGCCGTACCAATATCCATCTGACGATAGATTAAGGCAGAATCGACGCTGATTAGTTCCACCGGTAACTGCCTGCGCAGTTCAATGGCTAATGCGGTTTTACCCGATGCAGTGGGTCCCATCAAAAAAATCGCCTTTGGCCGGCCAGCCTGGTTCAGTTCACTCATGCTTCAACGCGTTAATCGCGCTCTCAATCTCTAAGGGCTGTAACAAGCCTGAAGGTGGCGATTTCAGTAGCTGTGGACAAAGCCGTTCGAGCTCTGCCAGCAGGTTGATCGCCTGTGAGTGATTCCAGTCGGAGGACGCTGCATCCTGACGCCGTGCCAGCCACTGGGCCAGCTGCGTCGCAGAGTTCTCCTGCTGCCGGGCGAGATAGCCTAACAGTTCAGGAATCAAGATTTGTAAATTTTGTGTTCGTAACGGTAAAGGCACCGCACGCAGGGTCACGTGGTCACCGTCAGGCTGCAGATCGATACCCATCTGACTGAGCAGACTGCTGTTTTCTTTAGCGGCCTGACACTCCTCCCGCGCCATTTTCAGGCGCACCGGAATCAGAAGGGGCTGCGGTTTAAGCCCCTCTTCACCCGGTTCGAGCTGCGCCTGCTTCAGCCAGCGCGCCGCGACCGGCAGCGCCATCAGGAACAGTTTCTGGTCCTGTTCCAGCAGCGCATAGTGGTTCTGCAGGACGGTCAGCACCCGGCCAAAACTCTGCGCATGGGCCGCCAGCGGCGTGGCTTTCTCCGGCTGACGCCGCGCAGCCGGTTCGCGGGCTTCAGGCGCCGCCGCACTGGCGGCAGGCGTTTTCAGCAGCTGCTGATAAACCGCGCCTTCACGCTGACGATAGACGTTCTCTTTGTTTTGCCATGCGGGGGCTGGCTCACGGGCGGGCGCGGCCGGCCGGTTCTCACTGGCGGAGGTCGCAGGCTGGGCAAAATGGTTGCCCCCGGCGGCCTGACGATTCTCCGGCTGCCAGCGTGGGGCCGGTTCTTCTGCTTTCAGCGCGGGCAGCGCTGGTGCGGCAACCGCCTGAAGCGCGCTGACCACGCCCTGATAAATAAAGTCATGCACCAGACGTGACTGATGAAACCGCACTTCGTGTTTGGCCGGATGGACGTTGACATCCACCTGATGCGGATCGATCTCCAGATAGAGCACGTAAGCGGGTTGCTGCTCATCCTGCAGCTGGTCCTGAAAAGCCTGGCGGATAGCGTGGTTGATCAGCCTGTCACGCATCATACGGCCATTGACGTAGCAATATTGCAGCTCGCTGACCTGACGCGACCCGGCCGGATCGGCGACCCAGCCGCGCAGCGAAAGATCGTCATGTTGCCAGTCGATGCGCAGCGCATGCTGCATAAAGGTGGTGCCGCAGATGGCGGCCAGCCGCCGTTCGCGCTGACTCTCCTCGCTGACGGCCCGATACTGACGCATCATTTTGCCGTTGTGGCTGAGCGAAAAGGCGACATCAAACCGCGCCAGCGCAATACGACGAATCACCTCGTCAATGTGACCAAATTCGGTTTTCTCGGTGCGCATGAATCTGCGCCGCGCGGGGGTGTTATAAAACAGGTCCAGCACTTCCAGCGTGGTGCCGCAGGGGTGCGCAGCCGGCTTGACCGTCACCGCCATCTCACGCCCTTCGGCATAAGCCTGCCAGGCTTCGGTCTGATCGGCAGTACGCGAGGTTAAGGTCAGGCGGGAGACCGAACTGATACTGGCCAGCGCTTCCCCCCGGAACCCCAGACTCATGATCGCCTCCAGGTCATCCAGCGAGGCAATTTTACTGGTGGCGTGCCGGGCGAGCGCCATCGAGAGTTCGCTTTTCACGATGCCGCAGCCGTTGTCACGGATGCGGATAAGCTTTGCGCCCCCTTTTTCAATATCAACGTCAATGCGCGTTGCGCCAGCATCAAGGCTGTTTTCCACCAGCTCTTTTACAACCGATGCAGGACGCTCAACCACTTCCCCCGCCGCAATCTGGTTTGCCAGCTGAGGCGGTAAAATTTGTATCGGCATGGTGGATATCCTTTTGGCTGACAGCCCGGCGCGTAGCCGGGCGAACAATCAGGATGCAGGGATTTTCAGGTTCTGCCCCAACATTACGTTGGTCGACTTCAGATTATTGGTCTGCATTATCGCTTTCGGACTGACGCCATAGTGTGCGGCGATACCGGTCAGGGAATCCCCGACGACCACTTTGTGCCGCACAACACCCCGGGCGCGGGTCGTGCGGCTGGCCGTGGCACTGGCGGGCACCTTCAGCCGCTGTCCGACCCAGACCACATCCCGCTTCAGCGTATTCAGCTCACGCAGCGTCGCCATGCTGACGCCATACTTCGCGGCAATACCGGAAAGCGTCTCACCGCGCGTCACCGTATGACGCTGCGTTGCCCCCGTATATTGCGTCACCCCGGTCGCCGGGTTGCTGGCGACGCTAACCGCCGGCGACGAGCCCAGCGGCCGGTTTTCCTCCTTTGGGATGGATTGCAGCGGGTGCGCCAGGAAATAAGTGCGCAGACCTTTGTAGATCGACTGCGCAATCTTATCCTGGTGTGCGCTACTGCCAAGCAGTCGCTCCTCCGAGGAATTACTGATGAAGCCGGTTTCCACCAGCAGAGAAGGAATGTCAGGTGAACGCAGCACGCCCAGGCTGGCATGTTCAGGCAGCCGTTTATGCAGCGAGGTGACGCCGCGCAGCTGCTGCAACACTTTCTGCGCGATGTCATATCCGACGCGCTGCGAGTGACCAAACTGCAGGTCCAGCACCGCCTGGCTGAGGTAGGGATCCGCCTGGCTGTTAGCCAGCAGGTCGCCTGCGCCGCCCAGCAGCTCAGACTGTTTCTCTTTCTGCTCCAGCCAGTTAGCCATCTCGTTATTGGCACGGCGGTTGGATAAGACCCAGACCGATGCACCGGTAGCTGCATGGCTCGGCGCTGCATCCGCATGGATTGACACCAGCACGTTCGCATTGGCTTTACGCGCCACGTCAGAACGGCCCATCACTGAGATAAAATAGTCGCCATCGCGGGTCAGAACGCCTTTAAACATCGGATCGTTGTTCAGCAGCACCCGCAGTTTACGTGCAATCGCGATAGTGACGTTCTTCTCCTGCAGCCCGCGCTGTCCGATGGCGCCCGGGTCCTGACCGCCATGCCCGGCGTCAATCGCCACAATCACCGTGTCGTTGTGGCTGACCGTCGCGCCAGGGCGTACCGTACTGGCAGAACTGCTCACTGAGGTAACCGGATTGGCGTTAAACGGATTGGCAGCGGCACTCTGGACGGGCGCTCGCGACGGGGCTGTCACCGGAGCGGGTGCACTGCGCGTCACCGCCGGCGCTTTACCGGTAATCGTGAAGACCACGCTGTAGCTGTTGCCATTGCGCTGGGTAACCGCACGGGTTTTCCCCGCCTGCGTCAGCTCAAACACCAGCCGCACGCTCTGTTTATCTTTCGGGGTACTGGTCCGAATCCGCTTTACGATATTTTCCCCGCTGAAGTTCAGCGGCAGCCCCTGAACCACGCCGCTCTGGCGCACATCAAGCACCACACGATCGGGATTGCGCAGCGGGAAGAAGCCGTAAACAGGCTGTCCGGCAAAGTTCAGGGTAATGGTGGCCTGGCTGTCGCCGTTAGCCACTTTAATATCGGATAACGTGGCGGCAAACAGCGGTGTACAGACCAGCAGCAGCAGTGTCACCAGCGCGATTTTCATCCGTGACATCATGCCTGATCCCTGCCCTGATCAACGTGTTCAATCCATTGCTGTCCGGCTGCGGATTGTGCCGTCAGCTCCGCTTCCCGTGCCTCACCCACATAGCGCAGCGTCAGTGTGACATCGGGCGACGGCAGAAAACCAGCGCCCTGCTGCGGCCATTCGACCAGACAGATTGCCTCGCCGCTGAAATAGTCGCGGATCCCCATAAACTCCAGCTCTTCGGGATCGGCCAGGCGGTAGAGGTCAAAATGATAAAGGGTGCGATCACCCAGCGCATAAGGCTCCACCAGCGTGTAAGTGGGGCTTTTAACGTTGCCCTGATGGCCGAGCGCCTGAAGAAAGCCGCGGCTGAAGGTGGTTTTACCCGCCCCCAGATCGCCATAGAGATAAATCACTGCCGCGCTGCCACAGGCGCGCGCCAGCTGAGCGCCCAAACTGAGCGTAGCCGCCTCATCGGGCAAAGAGATAACACAGGTCTTCATGCTTCTTTATTCATCTCAGGATTAACAAACTGCCACAGTAGATCCAGTAAATCTGTTGCCAGCATACCGCGCGTGCCGCGTTGTGCCGCCACCGCATCGGCTGCGGCACCATGCGCCACACAGCCAGCGCAGGCCGCCCCGAACAGCGGCAATTGCTGACCCATCAGCGAGGCGATGATGCCACTCAACAGGTCGCCCATACCGCCGGAGGCCATACCGGCATTGCCTACATCAGCAAAGGCCATTTCGCCCTGCTCGCTGGCAATAATCGTACCGGCACCTTTCAGTACCACTACGCCACCATATTGCTGCGCCAGTCTCTGCGCTGCATGTAAGCGGTCACTCTCAATTTCACTGGTCTCGATATTCAGCAAACGTGCCGCTTCGCCAGGATGCGGCGTAATGATGCGATTCTGACGTTTCTCCGCACTGATTGCCAGCAGGTTAAGTGCATCTGCGTCCCAAAGCATCGGCTTTTCACTGCCTGCCACTGCTTTCAGCGCCTGCTTACCCCATTCGCGCTGTCCTAAACCAGGCCCGACCGCGATGACATCGGCCCACTCCAGCGCCTCTTTCAGGCGTTCATCGGTCAGTTCATCGACCATCACTTCGGGGCGGGCTGTCAGGATCGGGATAATGTTATCTTTGTGAGTGAGTACTCGCACCAATCCACTGCCGGTGCGCAACGCGGCCTCAGCCGTCATGCGCACTGCCCCGGCCGTTCCGGCATCGCCTCCGACGACCAGCAGACGGCCATGGTTGCCTTTATGCGAGGTGGGTTTGCGCGGCTTGAGCCAGCGGGTCAGTGCGCTGGCATCATAACGCGCCATCGGCGCGGTTTCTCCCGCGAGAAACGTCGCCAGGCCAAGGTCGGCATAATAGAGCGCGCCGATAACGTCGCGGGCTTTGCCGGTAAGCTGGCCCGGCTTCAGTGCCACGACGCTCAGGGTATGTGTGGCGTTAATCACCTCACCGGGCGTCGTGCCGTTTCGCGCGGATAAGCCGGAGGGCATGTCGATGGCGAGGATCGGTGCCGCGTGGGCGTTTGCCTGCTGAATCAGCGTGGCATAGGGTTCCGCAGGCGCGCGCTGTGTGCCGGTGCCCAGCAGCGCATCGACAATCACATCCACCTGCTCTGGCCAGGCCGCACCAGCCGCATGGATCTCGCCGCCCGCATCCAGCCAGGCGTCCCGGGCGCGCTGCGCCTCTTCCGGTAACGCTTTTTCACTGTCACACGCCAGCAGCGTGATGGTTTTACCCGCGGCCTGTCCCAGTCGGGCCAGCACATAGCCATCCCCGCCATTGTTACCGTGGCCGCACAAAATCAGCCAGTGGCGGGCGTCAGGCCAGTGCCGGTTCAGATGCTCATAGGCGGCCTGCCCGGCGCGCAGCATCAGTTCATAGAGGGTAATGCCAAGGGCATCGGCTCCCTGCTGCTCAAGCTGCGCCACCGCCTGCGCAGGCCAGACAGAATATGGTAAACTGCGGTCGTTTCTCTTCGAATCCTGGTCACTCATGTCATACCCTCTCGATCTTCATCAGTTCGCACAACAGATTAAACAGTGGGGATTAGATCTCGGCTTTCAGCAGGTCGGCATCACCGATACCGATCTCAGTGCGGAAGAGCCGCGCCTGCAGGCGTGGCTGGAGAAGCAGTATCATGGCGAGATGGAGTGGATGGCGCGACATGGCATGATGCGGGCGCGTCCGCATGAACTGCTTCCCGGCACGCTGCGCGTCATCAGCGTTCGCATGAACTACCTTCCGGCCAAAGCCGCCTTTGCCAGCACGCTGAAAAATCCCCGACTGGGCTATGTCAGCCGTTATGCATTAGGCCGCGATTACCACAAAGTATTGCGCAATCGCCTGAAAAAGCTCGGAGAAATGATCCAGCAGCATTGCAGCGAGCTTAACTTCCGGCCCTTTGTGGACTCGGCCCCGCTGCTTGAGCGACCGCTGGCAGCTAAAGCAGGACTGGGCTGGACCGGCAAACATTCGCTGATTCTGAATCGTGAAGCTGGCTCGTGGTTTTTCCTTGGCGAGCTGCTGATCGATATACCCCTGCCGATTGATACGCCGCAGCAGGAGCAGTGTGGCCGCTGTGTCGCCTGCATGACCATCTGCCCGACCAGCGCTATCGTTGAGCCTTACGTCGTGGATGCCCGCCGCTGTATTTCCTATCTCACTATCGAGCTGGAAGGAGCGATCCCGGAAGCGTTTCGCCCGCTGATGGGCAACCGGATTTATGGCTGTGATGACTGCCAGTTGATCTGTCCGTGGAATCGTTACGGGCAACTCAGCGATGAAAGTGACTTCTCTCCCCGCGCGGCCCTGCATGCACCGGAGCTTATCGATCTGTTTCAGTGGGATGAGGCGAAATTTTTGCGTATCACCGAAGGCTCGGCGATTCGACGGATTGGTCATTTGCGCTGGCTGCGTAATATTGCGGTAGCGCTGGGTAATGCGCCCTGGTCAGCGGATATTGTGCCAGTACTGGAACAGCGGCTCGGAGAGAGTGAACTGCTGGATGAACATATTCTGTGGGCGGTCGCCTGTCAGCAGCAGAAACGCCAGCAACTCGTCGTGGACGTGCAGCCTGCTCAGCAGAAACGTCTGGTGCGTGCCGTTGAAAAAGGTTTACCCCGTGATGCGTGATTAACCAGCCAGCCGGCAGTTTATCGTTTTCCACACGCTGTGAATAAAAATAAAAAGCTGTTGTCATTCAACTGCAATAACGGGCATTTCACGCTGGAATAACAAATTGAAATATCCTCATAATCAATAATATCAACAACTTAAGAAAAAGTTGTGTTTATTTAATAATGAGTCTACCGCTTCGTTTTAACGATAAAGCTGTGGATAACTCTGTTCAGAAACATTTTACAGATCGCCGTAAAAGGCGCAGACGATGGGGTGCCGTGCTGTGGATAACCTTAGGCTGACAATCAAAATCAGACGACGATAAACCGTCGGATAACTGATCACAATGAGGTTGATATTAAATCTGGAGCGGGAAACGAGACTCGAACTCGCGACCCCGACCTTGGCAAGGTCGTGCTCTACCAACTGAGCTATTCCCGCATAGAAGGGCACTGCTAAACAAAACTGGAGCGGGAAACGAGACTCGAACTCGCGACCCCGACCTTGGCAAGGTCGTGCTCTACCAACTGAGCTATTCCCGCAAAGAGGGTACTGCTGATTAAAACTGGAGCGGGAAACGAGACTCGAACTCGCGACCCCGACCTTGGCAAGGTCGTGCTCTACCAACTGAGCTATTCCCGCGCCTTGTACCGACACTAAATTCTTCACCGGTACGGGGTGCGCATTATACGAGAAATCATTGCTGCTGCAAGCGTCTGAAAGCAGAATTTTTCGTTTTCAGCGCGTTTGCCGATTAAATCGGCAACCTGGCGATTTCATGCGCACCCTTCGCGGATTAAAGCTGCAAAAAGTGTTCGCGGTAGTAAGCGAGCTCCGCCACTGACTCGCGGATATCATCCAGCGCCTGGTGTGTGCCGCCTTTTTTGAAGCCTGGCAGGATAGAGGGTTTCCAGCGGCGGGCCAGCTCTTTCAGGGTGCTGACATCCAGATAGCGATAGTGGAAGTACGCCTCCAGCTCAGGCATGTACTTAAACAGGAAGCGCCGATCCTGCCCGATGCTGTTGCCGCAGATAGGTGAGGTGTTCGCCGGCACCCACTGCTTCAGAAATTCCAGGGTGGCCAGCTCCGCCGCGCGATCGTCAATCGTGCTCGCCTTAACCCGCTCAACCAGACCGCTGTTGGTGTGGGTGCGGACATTCCACTCATCCATCAGCGCCAGCTGCGCGTCAGACTGATGAACCGCGATAACCGGCCCTTCCGCCAGAATATTCAGGTTGGCATCAGTCACCAGGGTCGCAATCTCAATAATACGGTCGTGAGCCGGATCAAGCCCGGTCATCTCAAGATCAATCCAGATCAGGTTCTGTTCATTTCCAGTAGCCATGCTGTTTCCTGCGGTTGCTATAGTCGTCATTCACAATGAATAAGGTGTATCATAGACGTTTTGCCCAGCCGGGCGAAATCTGGCTAATGCTGTGAGGGTGAGTGAGTAAAAATAAACTGTCGAAGGGCCAACAACGCCGCGTAAGCGCTAACCACGATCGCCGTCTCAATCAGCGTAAAGAGCGCCCGGAAGCGGACGACAACCTGTTTGGGGAAGCCGCAGATGGGGTTGTTGTCAGCCGTTTCGGCATGCACGCTGACGTTGAGGATAGCGCAGGCGTTGCCCACCGCTGCAATATCCGCCGCACGATCCGTTCGCTGGTGACCGGCGATCGGGTGCTATGGCGTCCGGCAACCAGCGGCGGCAAAGGGATTGTGGAAGCGGTGCATGAACGCACCAGCGTACTGACCCGTCCCGATTTTTATGACGGTGTGAAGCCGATGGCGGCCAACATCGATCAGATCATTATTGTCTCTGCGATCCTGCCGGAACTGTCGCTTAACATCATCGATCGCTATCTGGTGGCCAGCGAGACCCTGGAGATCGAGCCGCTACTGGTCCTCAACAAAACCGATCTGCTGGATGAGCGCGCGCGCGCCGTGGTCGATGAGCAGATGGATATCTACCGTGCGATTGGCTATCGCGTAGTGATGGTCTCCAGCCGGGCGAAAAATGGCCTGGACGATCTCGAAGCCGCCTTAACCGACCGCGTCAGTATCTTTGCCGGTCAGTCCGGCGTCGGCAAGTCGAGCCTGCTGAACGCCCTGCTCGGCTTCGACAAAGAAGAGCAGCTCGCGATTCTGACCAACGAGGTGTCAGACGGCTCCGGCTTAGGTCAGCACACCACCACTGCCTCACGGCTCTATCACTTCCCGCACGGCGGAGATGTTATCGACTCACCCGGCGTGCGCGAGTTCGGCTTATGGCATCTGGAGCCGGAACAGATTACCCGTGGATTTGTAGAATTTCGCGCCTTCCTGGGTGCATGCAAATTCCGCGACTGCAAACATGGCAGCGACCCGGCCTGTGCGATTCGCGAAGCGGTGGAAGCCGGTAAAATTCATCGCTCCCGTTTCGACAACTACCACCGTATCCTGGAGAGCATGGCGCAGGTAAAAACGCGTAAAAATTTCCCTGACGGTGAGAGTTAACCGGTATAACCGCGTGATCCGGTCTGACCAGAAGATTTTGCGAGGTGCCTTCCATTCGGCGACCCAGACCGTGCAGCATGCGCGGAATCAGGTATAGTCGCCATCAGAACGGGGCACTGCTACAATCCGCTTCCTTTTTTCAACGTCATAAAATAGCCAGGAGGCTAAGGTGTTTGATCGTTTAAAACTCGGCTTGAATCATATTCTCCCGAAGAAGTGGCTGACTGAACTCGCCGGTTGGGGCGCCAGTCGCCGCGGTGGTTGGTTGACCAAACTGGTCATTGACATCTTTGTCTGGTTTTACAAAGTCGACATGGCGGAAGCACGAAAGCCCGACACCGCCAGCTATCGGACGTTTAATGACTTTTTCGTGCGTCCACTGAAAGAGGATGCGCGTCCGGTGGATGCTGACGCCAGCCTGATCGCCCTGCCCGCAGATGGCGCTATCAGCCAGCTCGGCCACATCGACGGTGACCAGATTTTCCAGGCCAAAGGTCATCACTACTCGCTTGAGGCACTGCTGGCGGGTGATGAGCGAATGGCGGCCCGGTTTGTAGAGGGCGAATTCGTCACGACCTATCTGGCCCCGCGTGATTATCACCGCGTTCATATGCCGTGCAACGGTATCCTGCGTGAGATGATCTATGTGCCTGGCGATCTCTACTCGGTCAATCCGCTGACCGCGCGTAACATCCCGAATCTGTTCGCCCGTAACGAACGCGTCATCTGCTACTTTGAAACCGATATCGGGCCGATGGTGCAGATCCTGGTGGGCGCCACCATTGTTGGCAGTATCGAAACCGTCTGGGCAGGCACGATTACGCCACCGCGTGAAGGTGTAATTAAGCGCTGGCACTATCCGGCAGCGGATGATGAAGGCGCCGTGGTCCTGCTGAAAGGCCAGGAGATGGGTCGCTTCAAACTCGGCTCTACCGTCATCAACCTGTTCGCACCGGGCCGCGTTAAACTGGCTGAAAGCCTGGAAGCGGAAAGTAAAACCCGTCTGGGACAACCGCTGGCCCTGGCGCTGCCGGTCGCGACAGACCTCTCCGACGTCATCGTCGACTAAATTGAGTGTCCTCCGTGCGTTCGATTCTCCTCCTGCTGCTGAGCCTCTGGCTCAGCAGCCCGGCCTTTGCGGCCAGCCTTCCTGACGCCAGCCAGCTCAAACAGCAGCTGGAAGAGATAAAATCGGCCAAAAGCTCGCCCGCGCAGGCAGAGCAGATCCAGTCGATTGAAGCCGCCCTGAATTTCCTCTCTGAACGTGATGACTCCCTGGAGCGCGCAGCGCAGTATCAGCAGGTCATAGATGATTTTCCGCGTCTGGCGCGGGAGCTGCGCCAGCAGATCGCCACGCTCAGCGACAGCGGAAAAACAGTGCGCAGTAATATGAGCAGCGCCGAACTGGATCAGGAGATCCTGCAGGTCAGCAGTCAGCTTCTGGAAGAGGGGCGGCAGGCGCGCCAGGAGCAGGATCGGGCGCGGGAAATCAGTGATTCCCTGTCGCAACTGCCGCAGCAGCAGACGGATGCCCGCCGGGCGATGACGGAGAGTGAGCGTCGTCTGCAGAGTGCCAGCAACAGCAGCTCACCGCAGGGGCAGCTCCAGCTGGCGGCTCGCCAGGCGGAAAATGCGGCGAATAAAGCACTCGTCGATGAGCTTGACCTGGCACAACTCTCTGCCAATAACCGTCAGGAACTGGCGCGGATGCGGGCGGAAGCCCATCAGCGTAAAGCAACGCAGCTGGATAACTACCTGCAGGCGCTGCGCAATCAACTCAATGACCAGCGGCAACGCGAAGCCGAAGTTGCGCTGGCCCGCACCGAGCAGCTGGCAGAAAACAGCGGTGATTTGCCGCAGGACATCAGCGATCAGTTCCGGGTTAACCGTGAACTCTCTGTCGCCCTGAATCAGCAGGCGCAGCGGATGGATCTGGTCGCATCGCAACAGCGTCTCGCCACTAACCAGATCATTCAGGTTCGTCAGGCTCTCTCGACGCTGCGTGAGCAGTCGCAGTGGCTGGGTGCCTCTAACCTGCTGGGTGAAGCGCTGCGGGCGCAGGTTGCCCGGCTGCCCGAGATGCCAAAGTCCCAGCAGATTGACAGCGAGATGGCGCAACTTCGCGTGCAGCGTCTCTACTACGAAGATCTGATGGCGCAGCAGGAAACCCTGCGTAAGGGGCATCAGGCCAATGGTCAGCCCTTTACCGCCGAGCAGAAGCGTATCCTCGATGCGCAGCTCCGCACCCAGCGTGAACTGCTCAATTCGCTGATCTCCGGCTGTGACACGCTGATTCTGGAGATCACCAAGCTGAAGGTCGGCAATACTCAGCTTCAGGATGCGCTCAGTGAAGTCAAAGATGCGACGCACCGCTATCTCTTCTGGACCGCCGACGTCAGCCCGATTGGGTTAAGCTATCCGCTGGACCTGGCGAGAGATCTTTCCCGGCTGCTGTCGCTGGATACGCTGGGTCAGCTTGGGAAAGCGATAGCAATGATGTTTACCAGTCGCAACACGGTGCTGCCAATTATTGGTGCGCTGCTGCTGGTTGGCTTCAGTATCAGCTCGCGCCGCCACTTCAATGCTTTTCTGGATCGTTCTGCCAGCAAAGTCGGCAAAGTGACACAGGATCGCTTTCGTCTGACCATCCGCACCGTGTTCTGGTCGATTCTGGTGGCGCTGCCGCTGCCGGTGTTGTGGGGTACGCTGGGGTATGGCCTGCAGAACGCCTGGCCCTACCCTATCGCAGTGGCGATTGGTGATGGCATTACCGCCACGCTGCCGCTGCTGTGGGCATTCATGATCAGCGCCGCCTTTGCCCGCCCCAACGGACTGTTCATCGTCCATTTCCGCTGGCCGCAGAACCGGGTCGCGCGCGCCATGCGCTACTACTCGCTGAGTATCGGGCTGATTGTGCCGCTGATCATGTTGCTTATCGCCTTTGGTAATCTTGAAGACCGGAAGTTCTCAGCATCGCTGGGCCGCCTCTGTTTCATCCTGATCTGCGGGGCCATCAGCATCGTCACCGTCAGCCTGAAGCGTTCCGGCATCCCGCTCTATCTCGATAAAGAGGGAAACGGCGATAACATAGTGAACCGGATGCTCTGGAACATGATGATCGCCATGCCGCTGATGGCAGCCCTCGCCTCTGCCGTAGGGTATCTGGCGACCGCGCAGGCGCTGCTGGCTCGTCTGGAAACCTCAGTCGCTATCTGGTTCCTGCTGCTGGTCATCTATCACATCATCCGCCGCTGGATGCTGATTCAGCGGCGGCGTCTGGGCTTTGATCGCGCCCGTCAGCGCCGTGCCGATATGCTGGCGAACCGGGCGCGCAGTGAAGAAGAGAAAGAACAAGGCACCCAGAACACCGACGCGATTGAAGTTGAGGAGCCGGTGATCGACCTGGATGCGATCAGTGCGCAGTCGCTGCGGCTGGTGCGCTCCCTTCTGACATTGATCGCCCTGGTCTCGGTGATTGTCCTGTGGTCTGAAATTCACTCGGCCTTCGGCTTCCTGGAGAATATCCAGCTGTGGGATGTCAGCACCTCCGTGCAGGGCGTGGAGTCGATTCAGCCGATTACCCTGGGGTCGGTACTGATTGCCATTCTGGTGTTTATCATCACGACTCAGCTGGTGCGCAACATGCCAGCCCTGCTTGAGCTGGCGCTGTTACAGCATCTTAATCTGACGCCGGGCACCGGCTACGCCATCACCACACTGACCAAATATCTGCTGCTGCTGATAGGCGGGCTCATTGGTTTCTCCATGATCGGCATAGAGTGGTCGAAGCTGCAGTGGCTGGTTGCCGCATTAGGTGTGGGACTGGGGTTTGGTTTGCAGGAGATTTTTGCCAACTTTATCTCAGGCCTGATCATTCTGTTTGAAAAACCGATTCGTATTGGCGACACCGTGACGATTCGCGACCTGACCGGCAGCATTACGCGGATCAACACCCGTGCCACCACCATTACCGACTGGGACCGCAAAGAGATTATCGTGCCGAATAAGGCCTTTATCACCGAACAGTTTATTAACTGGTCGCTCTCCGATTCCGTTACGCGTGTGGTGCTTACCATCCCGGCCCCGGCCAAAGTGAGCAGCGAACAGGTCACCACCATCCTGACGCAGGCGGCGGAACGCTGCAGTTATGTGCTGGATACACCGCAGCCGGAAGCCTTCCTGGTCGATTTGCAGCGGGGGATTCAGCTGTTTGAACTCCGGGTGCATGCCGCTGAGATGGGACATCGTATGCCCCTGCGTCACGAGCTGCATCAGCTCATCCTGCGCGGATTTGAGCAGCACGGTATTGAGATGCCGTTCCCGCCTTTCCAGATGCGCATGGAGACCCTGGGTAAGAAGCTGCCTGCCAGTAACGGGACACCGGCGGCCCGTGCCTATAAATCGGGTGGCCTGTAAGAGAGCATGCCTGGCAGGGTCGGGGAAATGTGAAGTTAAGCTGATAAAGTGTGCGCAGGGTGAATTTAACCGCGACGAATAAACCTGAAGCGAGGGGAACACGGTCAGAAGAGGAAAGCGTCCCGCACCAGGGATGGTGCGGGCCGAGCGTGTCATGGATGACGGCTTTTGCGTCTTTCCGATCTGACCGTGTTCCCCGCGCAGGCACACTCTCACAGCCAGATGAACCCGAATTTGTCACAAACAAAACGCCCGACGAAAGCCGGGCGTTTTCAGTCAGCGACGTCTGCTACTGCTTAACGAACGCCTCTCCCTGTTCGATATCTTTCTTCAGGGTTTCCAGCATGCCTGACAGCGCCTGCTGCTCATACGCACTGAGTGTGCCGATCGGCTTGCGTTCAGCAATCCCGTTTTTACCCAGCAGCAGCGGCTGTGAGAAGAAGCGCGCATGTTCGCCCTCACCTTCCACATAGGCACACTCCACCACGTTCGCTTCGCCATTCAGCGCGCGTACCAGTGACAGCCCGAAACGCGCAGCTGCCTGCCCCATCGACAGCGTGGCCGAACCGCCACCGGCTTTGGCTTCCACGACCTCGGTGCCGGCGTTCTGAATACGTTTGGTCAGATCCATCACCTCCTGATCGCTGAAGCTCACTCCTTTGACCTGAGAGAGCAGCGGCAGAATGGTCACGCCAGAGTGGCCGCCAATCACCGGCACTTCAACCTGGTCAGGCTGCTTGCCTTTCAGCGCCGCGACAAAAGTATTGGCGCGAATGATATCCAGCGTGGTGACGCCAAACAGACGGTTCTTATCGTAGACGCCATGCTTTTTCAGCACTTCCGCCGCGATAGCAACGGTGGTGTTGACGGGGTTAGTGATCACCCCGATCAGGGCTTTCGGCGCGGTTGCCGCCACCTGTTCTATCAGGTTACGGACGATACCGGCGTTAACATTAAACAGGTCCGCACGATCCATACCGGGTTTGCGTGCGACACCTGCTGAAATCAGGACCACGTCGGCACCTTTCAGGGCTGGCGTCGCGTCTTCTCCGCTGAACCCTTCAATAGTGACGGCAGTGGGAATATGGCTGAGATCAACGGCAACACCCGGTGTCACCGGGGCGATGTCATACAGTGAGAGTGCTGAACCTGCCGGAAGCTGGGTTTTGAGCAGAAGTGCGAGCGCCTGGCCTATGCCGCCAGCGGCACCGAGAACGGCAACTTTCATTCTTGACTCCTTATTAAGGTGGGGCAGAGATGGGCCGAAATTCTATCTGTGTAAGACCTTAATCAACTGCTCAGGCGATAATGATAATCCGCTGTTAATTCTACGTGTTTTCACACTTAATCGCCGGATTCAAAAGTTACTTATCATGTCGCCTGAATGACCGACAACCGTGCCGTCGTCAGACAGAGAACGGCTATGTTCGTTTTCTGTTACTACACCACCAATAGTATAACAACTTTGCAACCTTCGCCTTTCGGGGCTGTGACAGGGGTTTTGGTCTGAAGGGATTTATTTGCTATTATCGCCGCCCGCTAGCCGCCCGAACCCTGCTCATCAATCGACCGATTGCATAAAAATGCATTTAAATGCATAATCACCACTCTGCCGCGGGCGGATGCGCGGTTATTCTTTCTATTTATTGGTAACCTATGCGAAACCCATCGAAACAAGACGATCTGATCAAGGCTTTCAAGGCCTTATTAAAAGAAGAAAAATTCAGTTCCCAGGGCGAAATTGTTCAGGCGCTTCAGGATGAGGGCTTTGAAAATATCAATCAGTCCAAAGTCTCGCGGATGCTGACCAAGTTTGGCGCAGTGCGCACCCGTAATGCCAAAATGGAAATGGTCTATTGCCTGCCTGCCGAGCTGGGTGTGCCGACGACCACCAGCCCGTTAAAAAACCTGGTGCTGGATATCGACTACAACGATGCGCTGGTGGTCATTCACACCAGTCCGGGCGCAGCACAGCTGATTGCACGCCTGCTGGATTCATTAGGAAAGTCGGAAGGAATTCTTGGCACCATTGCCGGGGATGACACCATCTTTATTACCCGTGCGCGTGACTTCACGGTCAAGCAACTGCATAGCGCGATCCTCAACCTGTTTGAACAGGAACTCTGATCGCTGACTGGCGGCCGGCCATCCTGCGCCTGGTCGTCAGTTCATCTCTCTGCCGCGCTTTCTCTGCGGTTTGCGCTTCTCCTCTTCCCGTTACGCGCTCCTCTCGTGACTGCCGTTCTGCGAGGCTTGCCCCCGTTTTCAGGCAGCAGGCTGGTGGTCAGATAGCGTCGTCTGCTTCACCTTTTGCGCTATTTTACACTGCTTTACATCACTAATCCGGCCGCATTGCCCGGATCCAGATCAAACACCAGCCCGATATACCACCTTCTTTCGCACGAAACGTTAAAGTCATTTATCCCCTTGTTTCTGCTGTTAAAACACGCTCAAAGCTCATTTTTCACCCTGTTTTTATAACGTCCGGTTATTAAAAGTAGCCATAAGGATAAAGAATCACAAAAAAACATTATTAGCGCGGTATTAATTTCTGACGTTATTAGTCCTATACTTATTTTCGTGATGCAAATCACACTAACTAAAAAGATAAAAACAGACGACGAGGAAAATTTCATGAACGTAAAAACTACCATCGCTGCTCTTAGCGTGCTCTCTGCCCTGTCATTCGGTGCTGTGGCAGCAGAATCTATCACCGCCTCTCAGGCACAGGATCTGCAGGCTGTCGGCACCATCAGTGTCAGCGGTGTAGCGGGCTCACCGATGGATATCCGACAGAAACTGAGCGACAAAGCCGATCAGCAGGGCGCAAAAGCCTATCGCGTCATTGAGGCTTACAACAACGGCAATTATCACGCGACCGCCGCGCTCTATAACTAAGGCGTCGCCCCACTCCGGCTGATGCGATAAGCCGCGTGCCGGAGAGCGTAAGCAGAATTTCAGGAGAGCAGAAAATGAAAACCAAACTTGCCATCGCTGCACTGAGCATCGCCCTGTTTTCAGCAGGTGCCAGTGCCGCCAGCCTGGTTTCTAATGAACAGGCGCAGGGTTTGCAGTCAATGAACCAGACCATCAGCATTGCGGGCCGTAACGGCGACCAGACGCATATCCGTCAGGTTCTGTCGGAGAAAGCGGATGCGCAGGGCGCAAGCCACTATCGCATCATCGAAAACAACCAGGACAACACCTGGCATGTGACCGCTGAGCTGTATAAATAATTCACTGTGATGACGCCTTGTGGCGTTGAAAATATCGACGACCCGCACCAATGATTAACCGCAGGTTGTTGAATGTAATGAGGAGACGAACATGAACATCAAAACAACCATCGCTACAGTCAGTCTGCTTTCCGTTATGGCTTTCGGCGCTTCCGCCGCGCAGCTGGTAACCGGCGATCAGACGCAGAACCTGCAGCCTGCGGGCACCGTAACCATCAGTGGTACCGCGGGTGCACCGATGGATTATCGCGCTGAACTGTCTCAGAAAGCCGATGAACAGGGTGCCAGCGCCTATAAAGTGATCGAGGCGCGTACCGGTGATAACTACCACATCACCGCACAGCTTTATAAGTAATTCCTCGTCACTATCATGACGAACCCTTTGGCCCCGCTCGCCGGGGCCTTTTTTCATCTGACGTTAAAGTGAAGCTGACCTTCCAGCTCCTCTTCAGCTTCATCAAAGAGTAAAATCAGGGCCCCATAACGCCGTCGCTGTCCTCTGCCCAGATTGATGAACTCAATCTCCAGCGGCATCGGGAGCAGATCCCCCGTCACCACATCCCATAACCCATCCAGATCGCAGATGCGACGCTCATCCAGCGCGAATCGCTCGCTAAACTGGCGGAAAAAATGGGCCTGGTCGACAATTTCATTAAAATCAAAACGCTCGGTTTTCATGCTGACGGCTCCCATGCTCCGTCTGCGGGCGACCTTCGCCGCCCGTGCCCTTCTGCTAGCCCAAACCGCCCAGATGCAGCGCTTTGACCTCCAGATACTCTTCCATGCCGAGTACCGAACCCTCACGGCCCAGACCCGACTCTTTAACGCCGCCAAAGGGTGCCAGCTCGGTTGAAACGGCACATTCGTTAATGCCGATCATGCCACTTTCCAGCGCCGCTGAAACGCGGAACACCCGCTGCAGATTCTGCGTGTAGAAGTAGGCGGCCAGGCCAAATGGCGTATCATTGGCGCGGCGGATCACCTCATCTTCATCATCGAAGCGGAAGCAGGCGGCAACCGGGCCAAAGGTCTCTTCCTGAGCGAGCTGCATCCCTTCGTGTGCTTCGGCGATCACGGTTGGCTGCCAGAAGTTGCCGCCCAGCGCATGGCGCTCGCCGCCGGCCAGCAGTTTGCCGCCTTTTGCCAGCGCGTCATTGACGTGCTGTTCCACTTTCTCCACCGCCGACGCTTCAATCAATGGCCCGACAATCACGCCCTCATCCAGACCATTACCCACCTTAAGCCTGTTCACCTCTGCGGCCAGCTGCGTGGTGAAACGATCGTAAACACTGTTGTGGATGTAGAAACGGTTCACGCTGACGCACACCTGACCCGCATTGCGGAATTTGTTCGCAATTGCACCCTGTACGGCGGCATCGATGTCGGCATCGTCAAAGACGATGTAAGGCGCGTTACCGCCCAGCTCCATGGACACTTTCTTCATGGTTTCGGCCGCATTGCGCATCAGCAGCTTGCCCACCTGGGTTGAACCGGTGAACGAAATCTTCCGCACCGCTTTGCTGGCCATAATGGCGTCGCTGATGGCATGGGTGTCACCCGCTACCGCGTTCAGCACGCCATCCGGGACGCCAGCCTGTTTCGCCAGGGCCAGCAGGGCAAAGGCGGAGAGTGGGGTGTTATTAGCGGGTTTGATGATCCCGGTACAGCCTGCGGCCAGTGCGGGTCCCAGCTTGCGGGTCAGCATCGCCATCGGGAAGTTCCATGGTGTGATGGCCGCCACAACGCCAATCGGTTCACGGGTGGCCAGGATGCGGGAACCCGCTTTGGCGGGCGGAATGATCTCGCCATTGGCTCGCTTCGCCTGTTCGGCAAACCACTGGATAAAACTGGCGGCATACTCCACTTCACCCTCCGCCTCTTTCAGCGGCTTACCCTGTTCCGTCGTCATCAGTTCGGCCAGCCAGCGTTTGTTCTCAATGATGAGCTGGTACCAGCGAGTGAGAATCTCAGCACGCGCTTTTGCCGTCTGCGCACGCCAGGCGGGAAAGGCGCGTTCTGCTGCGGCGATCGCCTGTTCCGTTTCAGCCTTGCCCGCTTTTGCGACCTGCGCAATGACCTCGCCGGTTGCCGGATTGGTTACGTCAAAGGTGGATGCCGCCGGGTGCCACTGGCCGTCTGCCAGATAGCCGGTCTGAAACAGCTCGCTCTGTTGCAGTGATGTCATTGATTCGCTCCTGTCAGTTTTACGCTTCCGTCTGAAGAGTATAGTTGGCAAAAGCGACAGGTTTTGTGACGGGCGGGGATTGGGCAGGCCGCTGCGGATCGCAGCGGCCAGATTCAGATTTGGATGAGCGTGTTCTGGTACTTATCCAGCATCACGGCCAGGCGTTTTACCGGTTCCGTAACGCTGACAGGCGCCTCGTAATGGACCAGTTTCTCCTGATAGAGATCCAGCTCTTTCAGCAGGCGTTCAAAATAGTAGCGCCGCTTGTCATCGCTGCTGGCAGAGATGACCCGGTCAGCGGTATAGCGCAGCTGCCGGTGATAAGCAGAGAGATCCGCGTTGATCGGAATGTCTGCGTCACGCAACCGCTGATGACCGATGATCAGCGTCAGGGCAATACGGTATTTATTGATATCGCCCGGAAACAGGTTCAGCAGCAGAAACAGTTGCTGATAGAGGGCCGGCAGATGGTTTTCACGCCGACGCGCCTGATTAGTCGTCATGGCCGAAACCGCCGCATACATAAAGCGGTTCAGCAGCTTACGGCCGGTGCGGGCCTTCGATTTGTCTCGAATCAGCAGGATAACCATCATCGCCACAAAGCAGCCGATGACCTGGCCGAGCACATTGTCGAGAAAAACGTTGATGTGGAACTGCATCGGATTATCGAGAACCAGCACGTTAAGCGTGCCGATCAGCGCCCCCAGTGTGCCGAGCTGACGCCGCTGAATGAAGATGCCACCGATAAAGCCCAGCAGGCCGATGGCGATGCAGAGCAGCAGTGCGCTCTGCTGGGTCGAGGGGAGCACATACATAAAGTAGAGCGCGCCCAGCGGCACCGCAACCGTCATGCCGTAGAGAAAATCTTTTGCCATCATCAGTGGATTAGGCATCCGCATCGCCAGCGCAGTGATAACCGCCAGCATGACCATACAGCCGCTGCCCGACGTCCAGCCGGTGTAGAGCCAGAACAGGGAACCCAGCGCGGTCGCCACAAAGGTGCGGATACCGTTGATCATCGCATGGTGTGTTTCGGCGGAGCGCGCCTGAATCACCACCTCGCGCTGCAGGATCTCCTCCTCCAGCGACGTGATCCGGCTGTTACTTCGGATGCCTTTCAGCAGCAGCAGATATTCCGTCGCGGCACCCACCCAGCTACTCAGCGTCACCGGGGCCGTTTTATCTCTGGCCCCCATCACCCGCCGCATCACCTTCATCCGCTTGTGCACCTCGTCAACCGTCGTGGCGGGCTTCTCAATCATCAGGCGATACTGAGGGGGGATGTAGTCCGGACGCGAATTCTGGATCAGAAAGGTTTCGGCTGCCTGCGTAATCAGGGTCAGCGACAGGGTATTAAGCATCTGCAGCCGGCGGTTACTGTTCTTCCAGCGTGACGACTCCATCATCAGCTGGCTGCGCATGCTGTTAAGGGCGGTGGTGCGCCGGACCAGCGCGCTCCAGGCTTTATCGACCTCCTCTTTGTCACCGTGGGCGACGCAGAGCTGCAGCAGCTGATAGTGCGCCACCAGCAGCGAGTCGACCTCCGCATCGATCACTTTTTTGATCGAGCGTGGTGAGAAGATCATGTCGGCCAGAATGGCACACAGAATGCCGAGCACGATTTCACTGCAGCGCTCGACCGCATATTGCGGCACCAGGGTCAGACCACCGCTGGCGTCAGCGGTCACCACGATAATCAGCGCGGTGTAGCCCGCCAGTCCCAGTGCGTAAGAGTTTTCAACTTTGATCAGCGAAGAGAGCCAGACGCAGAGCCCTGCCCAGATGCAGCACAGCAGCAGCATCACAACCGGCGCACGAACGGTCGCGATCATGATGGTCAGCGCGGCGATACAGCCGATAAAGGTCCCGATAATACGCAAAACGCCACGGTAGCGAAGCGCCCCCGAATAGGGATCGCCCCCCGCTGCAAACGCGGTGCCGCCCGCCACAATACCGGCAGTCATCACCGCCCAGCGCGGCGTTTCGAGGTTGAAGTGAAAGCCGACCATCAGCGCTAACACCAGCGCAAAGGTCAGCTTTACCGGGAACCGCAGGAACTCAATCATATCGCCCTCTTAACCAAACTCACGCAGGCGATTAAACAGGCGAACCATCGGTGAAACCTGCTCAGGCTGACGATCGGCCTGACCGGTAATGACCACGGTCGCCGTTGTCCCGGCTGGGAAGCGGTTGCCGGGCTGCTGATCCAGACGGATGCGCACCGGAACACGCTGCGCCAGACGGACCCACTCCAGGTTGGAATCGACCGTTGCCATGCCTTTACTGTCGACCGAGCTGCTGCTGTTGGTGACACCGGCCGCCACACTGTCTACGGTCCCCCGCAGCACAATGTTGCTGCCAAGTGGCGTCACTTCCGCACGGAAGCCCTTCTCTACGCCATGCAGCTTGGTCTCTTCCAGATAGGCCAGCACATAGTAGGAGTGCTGCTGCACCAGGGCGACCGCCACAGAGCCGCGGGTAATGAACTCGCCCTGATAGACATTCAGGTTGGTGACCCAGCCATCGGAGGGCGCTTTCACGGTGGTGCGCTCCAGATCGATCTTCGCCAGATCGCGTGTCGCCACCGATTTCGCCAGCTGATGTTCGCTGGTCTGCAGATCGTTGTTGGACTGCTCAATCGCCTCGCGCGACATCGCCGAGGTGCCGAGCTGGTTACGGCGGCCAGCTTCGCGCCGCTTCTCACTCACCAGCGCCTGGTAATATTCCACGTCTGCCTGAGCCTGCTCGAGCGCCTTTTGATAGCGTGGGCGGTCAACCACAAACAGCGTGTCGCCCTTCTTCACCAGCTGGTTGTCGTGCACCGGAACGTCGGTGATCAGGCCGGTCACGTCAGGTGAGATCGCCACTACGTCTGCCGCGAAGCGCGCATCACGCGTCCAGGGGGATTCGGTATAGAACACCCAGGCACGGAAGATGATAACCACAGCAATGATAACCAGCAGGAGCGTAATCGCGTAACGCGCGATTTTTCTTATGAGTGCTTTCACTTAAACCTCAGACTAATAAACGGGAGACAAGGTAAAACACACAGCAGTAAAGCGCTGTATTAAAAAGTGCCGGATGCCAGACAAGATCGTAAATACCGCTCGGCGTCAGCACACGTTTCACTAACCAGAACAGCATCAGTGAGAGAATAAGTTCGATGAATACGGGCGGAAACGAGAGCCCAAACATGACAAATACCGGAAGCACACTCATCAGAAATCCTTAGTTCAACCTTGCCGGGAGTCTCCTTTGCCTTTTCAGCTGTCACAGCAAACCCAGCTGACAGCGCGATACAAACCGCAGCTGGCTTAATAATAGCGTATCATCACAGGGCATCAGGCAATGAAGAGTCACCGGGAGATACCCCGGCGCGCTTATAATAACGCGCCTGACTATAAGTTTTCTACAGAATGTGATCTAAATCACTTTTAAGCCAGAGTAAATAATGGAACGACTGAAGGGCATGTCTGTCTTCGCCAAAGTGGTCGAACTTGGTTCGTTTACCGCGGCGGCGCGTCAGCTTCATCTGAGTGTCTCCTCAATCAGCCAGATCGTCGCGAAGCTGGAAGATACGTTACAGGTTAAGCTGCTGAATCGCAGTACCCGCAGTATCGGGCTCACCGAAGCGGGGAAAATCTACTATCAGGGCTGCCGCCGTATGCTGGCGGAAGCGACGCAGGTGCATGAACAGCTGTATGCGTTTAACAACACGCCCATTGGGGTGCTGCGTATCGGCAGCTCCTCAACCATGGCACAGAACGTGTTAGCGGGCATGACCAGCGATATGCTGCGCGACTATCCGGGGCTGAGCGTAAACCTGGTGACCGGCGTCCCCGCTCCGGACCTGATCGCGGACGGTCTGGACCTGGTGATTCGGGTCGGGGCCTTAAAAGATTCCAGCCTGTTTTCACGTCGCCTTGGCGCGATGCCGATGGTGGTGTGCGCCGCCAGGAGCTATCTGGCGCAGCATGGCACGCCGGAGAAACCGGGGGATATCGATAACTTTTCCTGGCTGGAATACAGCGTACGGCCCGACAACAACTTCGAGCTGATTGCGCCAGAAGGCATCGTCACCCGGCTGGCCCCGCAGGGACGGTTTGTCACCAATGATTCGCTGACGCTGCTACGCTGGCTGAAGTCCGGTAACGGCATCGCCTATGTGCCGATGATGTGGGTGATTGATGAGATCACCGCAGGTGAGGTCGATATTCTCTTTCCGCAATATCAGTCCGATCCGCGACCGGTCTATGCGCTCTATACCGAGAAGGATAAGTTGCCGCTCAAGGTACAGGTCTGTATCGACTATCTGACTGGCTATTTTGAGCAGGTTGCGGAACAGTATCAGCTGCACCGCAAAAGCTGACAACCCGCCAGCAGGCGGGTTGTCGGGGTCACATCAGGCGGTGCCGCCGATGGTGAGTTTGTCCAGCTTCAGCGTTGGCTGACCGACACCGACCGGCAGGCTCTGCCCCTCTTTGCCGCAGACGCCCACGCCTTTATCCAGCGCCAGGTCATTACCGACCATCGAGATCTGCTGCATCGCTTCAATACCGGAGCCGATCAGGGTTGCACCTTTAACCGGTTTGGTGATCTTGCCCTTCTCAATCAGATAGGCCTCTGAGGTGGAGAAGACAAACTTGCCGGAGGTGATATCCACCTGGCCGCCACCAAAGTTGGGCGCATAGATGCCATATTCAACGCTTTCGATGATGTCCTGCGGCGTTGATTTGCCGGCCAGCATATAGGTGTTGGTCATACGCGGCATGGGCAGATGCGCATAGGATTCGCGGCGACCGTTACCGGTCGGGCTGACGCCCATCAGTCGCGCATTCAGCTTGTCCTGCATGTAGCCTTTCAGCACACCATTCTCAATCAGCATGTTGTACTGACCCGGCACGCCTTCGTCATCGACCGCCAGTGAACCCCGCAGCCCTTCAAGGGTGCCGTCATCCACCACGGTGCAGAGTTCTGACGCGACCTGCTGACCGATTTTACCGCTGAATACGGAGGTGCCACGGCGATTGAAGTCGCCTTCCAGACCGTGCCCCACCGCTTCATGCAGCAGTACGCCAGGCCAGCCCGCGCCCAGCACCACCGGCAATGCGCCCGCCGGGGCCGCCACGGCAGAGAGATTAACCAGCGCCATGCGAACGGCTTCACGCGCCCAGGCGTCCGCACGCACTTCGCCATTCTCATCGGCCAGGAAAAACGCATAACCGGTGCGTGCACCGCCGCCGCTGGCGCCGCGCTCACGCTTACCCTGATCTTCCACCTGGACGCTGACAGAGAGACGCACCAGCGGACGGACATCCGCCGCCAGCGTGCCATCCGTCGCAGCCACCAGCACCTGCTCGTAAACGCCGGTCAGACTGGCATTGACCTCCTGCACGCGCGGGTCCGCCGCACGGGCCACCTGGTCAACGCGATGCAGCAGCGCAATTTTCTCTTCACGCGTCAGGCTGTTTAGCGGATCGACCGCCGGGTAAAGCGAACGGTTCATGACGGCAGATAGCGTATGTGCCTTGCCGTTGCCCTGTTCACGGACAATGCTGCGAGCGGCGTCAGAGGAGAGACGCAGCGCATTCAGTGTAATCTGGTCTGCATAGGCGAAGCCGGTTTTTTCACCGCTGACCGCGCGAACGCCCACGCCCTGGTCGATATGGTAAGAGCCATCTTTAATGATTTTGTCTTCCAGCACCCAGGATTCGTGGAAGCTGGACTGAAAATAGAGATCGGCATAATCCAGACGACGTTCTGAAAGCTGCCCTAACAGGGAAAATAGGTCCTGCTGATTAATGCCGTTAGCAGTCAGTAACTGCTCACTTACCAGGTTCAGAGTCATCGTTTCTCACTCATTATGTGCTCAGATAATCATAGCCTGCGGTAATTCCGGTACGGCGTCAAATTCACTTGTTGTCTGTTTCACGCGGTTTACGCAGCACTTCATTGATTTCCGGTTTATCCAGCGGCCCGCTGATGTGATAACGCAGCAACGATATCCTGTTCCACAAGGGAGCCAGCACCTTACTGGCGGCGAAAACCGCCGCGCCCACCACCGGGTTAATCGCGAAGGCGGTCGCGACACCCACCGAGGCGGAGATCTCCGGCGCCACCACCGCTTCCATATCGATCTGACGCTTCACCAGGTCGAGATTGCCCTGCATAGCGATGTCAGCTTCCAGCCCATCCACCAGCAGATTATCGGTGCGCATCACGCCGTTCTCGATCCAGGCCGTGCCATTAATCGAATCGAAATAGAACGCGTTGGTAAAGGTGTCGCTGAAATCGAAGCGCAGCTTGCGCAGCAATGCATCAAAGCTTACCAGTCGCAGGATCTTACCAGCCGTGCCGGTGTCCACATCCGCAATCTGGCCTTTGCCAAAGTGTGTTTTCAGGGTGCCACTCAGCGTCTCTGCGGAGGGCTGCCACGGCGCCGACCGCCAGTGCAGGTCGTAGGCAATGTCGAATGGCGCATCACGCAGCGGCGTATTTACGCCAAACCAGTTGGTCGCATTATTGATGTTAGGACCTTTCAGCGTGCCCTTCAGCGAGGTGCGCGGGTCGTTCGGGCGATTCACCCACTCCCCGCTGATTTTCAGCTGTGAACTGCCGGTATCCACCTTACCGTTAGTAAGCGCTAACGTATCCCCTTTGGGTTGCAGCATCGCAGAGACCTGACCATATTTCTGCCCCAGAACCCAGCACTCTTTACAGCGCAGTTGCAGAGCCGGCCATTGACTGAAGTTAATGTTAGTGGCCTGCTGAGTGCTCGCTTTGCTGCCTCTCGTCGTCTCGCTGTTCCACTGCGGATTGTAATAAAGGTAATCCAGATTCACCTGCCACGGGGATTGTGGTGCCATCGACAGCTCACCACGCAGCTCCTTCGCCCTGACGCTGACGTTGCCACTGCCGGCTGAACGCTGTGCCAGCGTCGCCTCAACCTCATGCCACTGCTGCCCCGCCAGCGTGACCGCCGGACTACGCAGCGTGATATTGCCGGGCAGCGTCACGCCGCCGGTCTGGAAATCGCTGCCGCCACCTGACGACCTGCCGCCCGTCGCGCCTCCGGCTGCCAGCATCCCGACCCAGGCTTCGCCATCCAGCGCAGGCAGATTCAGCACCATTCCGGCCTGGTCGGGCAGCCCGGGTTTCTTCTGTGCATCATTCAGCCAGATGCCGCGATCCACGCGCAGCGTCGGCTCCAGCAGCCAGCGGCTGTTAAAACGGTGGTTTGTGCTGACGCTGCCGCTGAGATCGAAGTGGTTCAGGTCGCCGCTGGCCTCAATGGTAACCGGCATCGTCTCACCGGCTTTCTTGTCGAGCGGTGCAGGTAAGCGACTACTCACTTCTTTTGCATTGCCGTTCAGGGCGACTTCATAGCGCGCTCCGCCATGATGGGGTAGCGTGATATCGACGTTCCCCTGCCAGGGCAGATGTCCGCCCAGCTGCTTACTGACGGCGGCCGGAATCGGGCTGATTCTGGCCGGTTGCCAGTCGCCCTGCAGTTTGACGTTAACGCCAAAATCATCCGGGTTCTCGGTGGTGCTGAACCGGACGCCCAGGGGCTGACCAAACCAGTTCGCCTGCAAATCTTCACTGGCCAGATTGCCGTTATCGTAACGGAAGCGGCCAGAGAGGTTAGCGATAGTCGTTTTTAACGGTTTGATATACAGCGAGTTGTTATGCAGATCGACATTGCCGCGCGCGTGCACCTGCTTACCGTCCAGTGGAATATCGAGATTCAGATGCCCCCCTACGCCGCCCGTGATTTGCAGCTGCTCCAGGGCGGCACCCAGCGACGACTTCAGCGGAGTCTGCTGAAAATAGTCCGCGACCTGCGGGCCTTCGCCATGGATATCCCCATCGATGATCAGCTTCTCTTTCAGATAGTCAGGGATGACCGCGCTGACGTTGCGCGCTTCGACGTCACCCAGCCGGGCGACCGGGGCATGCATCCACAGTCCGTCATTCAGGAAGTTGAGGTCGATATCCAGATTGCTGATCGCCGGCCATTTAGGCTGAAACGCGTAAGTCGCCTGGCGCAGCGGCACCCAGACCTGGAACATGCCATCGTTGTGTTTAAACGGGAACAGCGCCGGGTTACCGGCAAACAGCAGCGTGGCGTTGTCGACTTTGCCCCCCTTCACGGCCCCGCTCAGATAGTGCGTGAGTCCCCTGCCCATCAGCGGCACCGGGAAATAGCGCCAGGCATCGCCTGCATCAGTGACCCGGATACCGGCCAGAATATCAAGACGCGGCTCCGCGCCACGGTTCTGCTGATAACTGAAGTCGCCCCGCGCCCGGAGTGAGCGCGCCTGCAGATCCAGATCCTCACCCGCCAGCGTCAGGCCATGTTCATCGCGCAGCCAGCGCAGCGCCCCGGTGACCCGTTTAATCTCCAGCGGTGCCTGGAACATGTCACCATAGGGGACGGTGGCGGTTCCCATCGCCACACTGACCTGACCATTGCTCAGACTGCCGCGAGCCTCCCCGCTCAACCGACTGATGCCCGGCAGCAGCTTCCACTGCTGCCAGCTGAAATCGTGCCATTTCACCTGCAGGCGGGTCTTTTCTGGCTGTTCTAACGGGATATCCAGCGCCAGTCCCTCAACGGTGCCCTGTGGCTTTAACTTCTGCCAGTTTTCAAACAGCGCCGGAGAGAGCGGTGCGAAAAGGGGAATAACAGGGGCAAGATGACGCAGCACCAGCTGTGTGGCGCGCACCCGGACCTCAGGCTGGCCGTCAGTGCCCGACATCTGCTTATCCTCAGGACGCCAGAGCAGGGAGAAGTGACCGGCGGGCCAGGTCTGGCCGTCGGTGCTGAGGCGGGTCTGCGGCACATTGACCACCCAGCCATTCCGGAAGCGCGACAGATGCGCGGTCAGCCCGTCAACCTCAATCCGGTGTGGTCCGCTCTCGCCCTGCCAGCTGGCACCGCCCTGACGCAACAGCAGATCGCCGGCATAGATGTCGCCATCGCGCAGGTTCACCCACGCCGCCAGACTGAAGCGGGCGCTGTCGAGCCGGGTATTGTCGCGCATCCAGCGACCCAGCCACGGACGCACATCGACATCGTCGGCCTGCATCCAGATACGCCCGTCATTCAGTAAACCGTTGCTGTCGTTGAGATCGAGCCGCACCTGAACCACACCGTGCTGGCCGGTAAAGCTCGACAGGCTCACTTCCCCTTCTGCCCGGTGGCGGGTTTTCTCATTCAGCCAGGTCAGGCGCGGAATGGCCAGCTCGGCATGCTGACCGGACGGCGTGCGGAAACCGATGGTGCTGTCGCGCAGGTCAAAGTGGTCAAACTGCCGCAGGAAAAGTTCGTTGATTTGCGCCGGACGGAAGCTGTTTTTCTCTTTATCGTTGTCGAGTAAGGGACGATTCGTGTCGAGATGCAGCTGCCAGAAAGTGAGGTCGCGGAACTGCCAGCGCCAGTGCAGCAGGGATTGCCAGACGTCGAGGGCAAGATTAATGCGTGAAATGGTGAGTTTGCCGTTCTCGTGGAGATCGACGCTGAGATCGCGAACCTGCAGGGTGGGACCGAAATTTTCCCATTTGCCCTGCAGCTGACTGGCGCTGACCGGAACGCCGCTGCGATCGGAGATAAATTGCAGAAGGTTGCTGCGATAGCTGTCGAGATGCGGCATCACCAGACGCAATCCGCTGACCAGCAGCGCGACAATCACGATGATTGCCGCGACCAGCAGTAACAAAATCCTCGGCAACTGCCTCACTCACGCCTCTCCTTGTATTCCGCAAACGACGGATAGTTGGCTCTCGTACCCGACCGTCTTCAGACAAAAGCGGTAAAACACGCATTTTATCCCAAACAAGGGCGTTTTTTCAGCCCGGCAGCCGGAGAAACCAGTGCGCGGGCCGGCGTTACATCATGACAACGTCGAACTGCTCCTGAGTGTAGAGCGCTTCGACATGCACTTTAACCTGCTTGCCGACAAAGATTTCGACCTCCGCCAGGGCATGAGACTCATCGCTTTTCAGCGCCTCCCCCACCGTCGGCGAAACATAGACCAGGAAGCGATCGGAATCGTAGGCGTGATGAACGCGGACAATCTCACGCATAATCTCATAGCAGACCGTCTCAACCGTTTTCAGCGTGCCACGTCCCTTACAGACCGGGCAATCCTGACAGAGGATATGCTCGATGCTTTCGCGGGTTCGCTTGCGCGTCATCTCCACCAGCCCCAGCGCCGAGAAACCATTAATGCCGGTTTTCACCCGATCCTTACTGAGTGCGCTCTCCAGCGAATGCAGCACCCGGCGCCGATGATCTTCATTATTCATATCAATGAAGTCGATGATGATAATGCCACCCAGATTACGCAGTCGCAGCTGGCGGGCAATCGCCTGCGTCGCTTCCACATTGGTGTTAAAGATCGTCTCATCCAGATTGCGGTGGCCGACGAAGGCACCGGTGTTGATGTCGATGGTGGTCATCGCTTCGGTCTGATCGATGATCAGATAGCCACCCGACTTCAGTTCAACCTTACGATCCAGCGAGCGCTGAATTTCATTTTCGACATCAAACAGGTCAAAGATAGGCTGTTTGCCATTGTAGAGCTCCAGCTTACCCGCCATCTCCGGAATATATTCCGCAGTAAACTCCACCAGCATTTCACAGGTCAGACGGGAGTCGACCCGGATGCGATCCAGGGCGGCCCCGGCAAAATCACGCAGTATACGCTGCGCCAGCGCCAGCTCACCGTAGAGCAGGCAGCGGGTCTGGTTACGCTTTTTGCGTTCGCTGACTTTAGTCCAGAGACGCTTGAGAAACGCGGCGTCCTGCGCCAGCTCCTCTTCTCCAATCCCCTCTGCGGCGGTACGGATGATAAAGCCGCCCAGGTCGTCACAGTAGTCTGCCACCACCGCTTTGAGCCGCTCGCGCTCTTTTTCACTCTCAATGCGCTGAGAGACACCCACATGCGATGCCCCCGGCATAAAGACCAGATAACGCGACGGCAGCGTGATGTCGGTGGTCAGGCGGGCCCCTTTGGTACCCAGCGGATCTTTGACCACCTGCACCACCAGATCCTGACCCTGGCGCACCAGCTCGGCGATGTCGCGAACAACAAAATTTTTCTTTTCGTCACCCGCGACACACTCGGTGTGCGGCATGATGTCTGAGGCGTGCAGAAAGGCGGCTTTTTCCAGGCCGATATCGACAAAGGCGGCCTGCATGCCGGGCAGTACACGGCTTACCCGTCCCTTGTAAATATTGCCCACAATGCCGCGCCGCGCCTCACGTTCAATGTGAATCTCCTGAAGGATGCCGCCGTCGATATAGGCAACCCGCGTTTCAGAAGGCGTGACGTTAACCAGTAATTCAGCCGTCATGGTGACCCCTTACGGCACGCAGTGACTGGAAATGGCTGAGTAACTCCGCTGTCTCAACCAAAGGTAATCCGACCACCGCGTGGTAGCTTCCATTAATTTTGCGGACAAAATTTCCGCCCCTGCCCTGGATTCCGTAGGCTCCCGCTTTATCCATCGGTTCGCCGGTCGCAATATAGTCGTCGATGTCGGTGGCGGTCAGGGTGCGGAAGGTCACATCCGTCGTCACCACGCAGTCCAGCGCCTGCTGACGATCGGCCAGCGCCACCGCCGTCATCACCTGGTGCGACTGTCCGGAAAGTTTGCGCAGCATCTCGCGGGCATCATCAGCATCGCGCGGCTTCTCCAGCACGCTGCCATTCAGCACCACGATGGTATCGGCGCCCAGCACCGGCAGATCCTGCGCGGCCAGTCTGACGCCAGCCTGTGCTTTGTCATTGGCCAGACGGCGCACATAGGCCTCTGCCGCTTCATCCGGCTGACGCTGCTCTTCAACGTCCGTCACAAGGCGCTCGAAGGTCAGCCCAAGCTGAGTTAACAGCTCACGCCGACGCGGTGAACCGGAAGCAAGATAAAGGGTTACCATAAATTTCCTTATTGAACAGCGAACTGACGACGAATTTTTCTCATTAACAAGAATAGCCAGGGCCAGAGAATACCGTCGACAACACTGCTCCAGAAAATTTCAGGTCGGAATGAAACGTTGATTACCAGGAATTCAGCCCAGAAGACGATGACATCCATCGCCAGTGACAGCACCATAACCATTAACGCTTGCTGCCACAACGCTAAGTTGCGGAATAACTGGAACTTAAAGGCGATAAGGTAGGCGATGATGCTGAGCGCCAGGGCACGCACGCCGAGTGTGGACCCGGCGATCAGATCCATGATGGCACCGAGCATAAATCCGGTGCCGACATTGACCCGGTGCGGCAGTGCCAGCACCCAGTAGATCAGAATCAGCAGCAGCCATGAGGGGCGGAACATGTAGATCTCATCCGGCCACGGCATGATCTGCAGGATCAGCGCAACCAGGAAAGAGAGCCAGATGACCCAACGTCCCTGGCTGCGATATCGACTCAAGGCTGGCCCCCGCGTGAACGCGTGGTGCTGCTGCCCTGTCCGCTGCTGCTACCGGAAGGGGCCGGCGGGCCCATCTGTGCAGAAGGCGCAGGCGGACCCATCTCCCCGGCAGGCGGTAACACCTGCGGCATCATCTGCATCAAACGCTCGTTCGCGACGCGATGCACTTCATCCTGCGGTAACGGCATATCGCCATTGCGATCCGCTCCCCACAGCAACAGCAGATAGCGCAGACGCTGCAGACCGGCTGTCGGATGCGCCTGAATCACCGTGTAAGCGCGCTGGGTATCCACTTTAACAGAGGAGACCACGCCCACCGGATAACCTTCAGGGAAACGTCCCCCGATGCCAGAGGTTACCAGCACATCACCGACGCGAATGTCTGTGTTGCCCGGCAGATGCTCAAGCTGAAGATCTTCAGTACAGCCGTTACCGGCGGCGATCACACGGATATCATTCCGCAGCACCTGAATCGGCAGCGCATGGGACGCATCACAGATCAGCAGAACGCGGCTGGTCAACTGCCCAACGGCGATGACCTGCCCCACCACGCCCTTATCACTGATGACCGGCTGACCTTCGTAAACACCGTTTACGCTGCCTTTGTCGATCACCACCTGGTCGGTGTAAGGGTCGGTGCCGGTAGAGATCACCTGCGTCACCATCTTTTGCTCATCCTGACGCAGCGGTGAACCCAGCAGTTCACGCAGGCGTGCGTTTTCCTGCTTATATTGCCCCAGCATTAGCAGGTTACTGTTTTTCAGGAAGAGCTCACGACGTAACGCTTTGTTTTCCTGCTCCAGTTGCTGACGGGATGCCAGCGACTCTGAGACGCCGTCCAGCAGCTGACGTGGCCCATTCGCCAGGAAGTAAAACGGACTGACCGACGTATCCAGATAGTTGCGTATTTGGGTAAAAGACCCCACACGACTGTCGGCAATAATGATGGCAATCGCCACGACAACCGCCAGGAAAAGACGCAACTGCAGGGAAGGCCCCCTGCTAAAAATCGGCTTCATATAATCTGCGTGATCCTCGACAACGGGTAAGGAAGCGGCGGCTGACCACCGCGCTTCCCTGGGCTGAACGCACTGTACCGGCCAGATTTCGCCGGTTCACATGCTACTCCCCTGCATGATCGTTGCGTTCTTAACCGGTTGAGGCAATTATTCTTCGCTGAACAAATCGCCGCCGTGCATGTCGATCATTTCCAGCGCCTT
Source organism: Pantoea anthophila (assembly GCF_026104315.1). Lineage (NCBI taxonomy): Bacteria > Pseudomonadati > Pseudomonadota > Gammaproteobacteria > Enterobacterales > Erwiniaceae > Pantoea > Pantoea anthophila. The sequence goes on along the minus strand of NZ_CP110473.1, from coordinate 500,821 downwards.
GCCGCCACCGCGTGCCACACAGGTCAGTGGATCTTCAGCAACCACAACCGGAATGCCCGTCTCTTCCATCAGCAGGCGATCCAGGTTGCGCAGTAATGCACCACCACCGGTCAGCACCATGCCGCGCTCGGAGATATCCGAGGCCAGCTCAGGCGGACACTGCTCAAGGGCAACCATCACTGCGCTAACGATACCGGTTAACGGCTCCTGCAGCGCTTCAAGAATTTCGTTGGAGTTCAGCGTGAAGCCACGCGGTACACCTTCTGCCAGGTTACGGCCACGCACTTCAATTTCGCGGACTTCATCGCCCGGATAAGCTGAACCGATCTCATGCTTAATACGTTCTGCCGTCGCTTCACCAATCAGTGAACCGTAGTTACGACGCACATAATTAATAATAGCTTCATCGAAGCGATCGCCACCAATACGGACAGAGGAGGAGTAAACCACGCCGTTCAGTGAGATCACCGCCACTTCCGTGGTACCGCCACCAATATCGACTACCATTGAACCGGTCGCTTCGGAAACAGGCAGGCCTGCACCGATTGCGGCAGCCATAGGCTCTTCAATCAGGAAGACTTCACGCGCACCTGCACCCTGAGCGGATTCACGAATCGCACGACGTTCTACCTGGGTGGCACCGACGGGAACGCAGACCAGCACGCGTGGGCTGGGACGCATAAAGCTGTTGCTGTGAACCTGCTTGATGAAGTGCTGCAGCATTTTTTCGGTAACGAAAAAGTCAGCGATAACGCCATCTTTCATTGGGCGAATAGCAGCGATATTGCCTGGCGTACGGCCGAGCATCTGTTTGGCGTCATGACCTACGGCCGCGACACTTTTCGGCGAACCGGCACGATCCTGGCGAATAGCGACCACGGAAGGCTCGTTCAGCACGATGCCCTGTCCTTTTACGTAAATCAGGGTATTCGCGGTACCCAGGTCAATGGACAAGTCATTGGAAAACATGCCACGAAATTTTTTAAACATACTAAGGGATAATCCTGCAAGCTGGGGGCGGAAAATAAAATCCGCTTACTTTACCAACCACACGAAGCTGCCACAAGGCGCAAAAACGTTCTGCTTCGGTGAAAAAAGAGGCCTGATTGCGTTTAAGTCATCTGAACCCGTAACAGAAATCGGCAGAATGGCGACCAGACGCCATCACTCCTGCTTTTCTTCGCCTTTCGCCTTTCCATTCCCGACATAAAATTTAACATTTCCGGCAGTCGGGTTATGGGTGCAGACGAGACTTAACATGACAAAAAAGCGCTAATTGCCGTCATCAGGACGGCAATTCATCAAATACGGTAACGTTGGGAATACTTCTTCACGTTACTGTTAACCGGAAGCGAAGGGGCAAAAAAGTCACCCTGCCCGCCTGCTATACCCAGCGACACTAATGTTTGCCACTCCGATCGGGTGCGAACACCGGTGGCAAACACCTGAATGCCGGTGGATTTACAGACTTCCAGCAGACTCTGCACAAACAGCTGATTTTCAGTGCGCCGCTCAATGTTGCGCACCAGGCCGGCATCGAGCTTGATCAGCTCCAGCGGCAGCTGCCGGATATAGGCGCTGCTCACCACGGTTAAACCGGCCTGATTCACCGCCACCCGACAACCAAACGCCTTAAGCGCACGGAATACTGGTGTTAAGCGGTTGATGTGTTGACAGACATCTGCCTCGGCAAGTTCAAATAAAAATCGTTTTCTTTGTCCTTTCGGGCACTGCAGCAGCATGTTCTGCAGCCAGAGCACAAAGGGTCGTTGCAGGAGTGAGGACATCGTCAGCGGGATGACCAGGGTCTCTTCCGGCCAGAGTTCAGACAGGGCCGCAATGCGGGTCATCAGCTGGCGATCCCAGGCATCCGCCATACCCAGCTGCTGCACCAGCGGCATATATTCGGCGGCCAGCACCTCTTTGTCGCCATCGAAGATGCGGGTCAGCATCACCCGGTGCTGCACCTTGCCTTCAATATTGACGGCAGGTTTGTGATAGAGCCGCGGACCACCCCGGCTGAGCGTATTCTCCAGCAGGGTACGCCAGCGTACACTCCCCCGCCCGGCGTCCTGCGGATTGCCTGCACCGTTGGTCCAGTTGTTGCCGCCCAGTAACGCCGCGCGGCGGGTGGCCATTTCGGCATTCTCCATCACCTGCGGCACGGTCTGCCCGCTGTGCCACGCGCTGATGCCGATGTGAATCAAATCATCACGGTTCACCTGACGCATCGGCGGCAGTGAATCCACCGCATTGATCAGCTGGTCGGCAATGCTGTTCGCCTCTTTAAGGCTGCGATGCGGCAGCAGCACGGCAAAATCACTGCGGAAATAGCGCGCCAGCAGCGCCCCTGGGTAGCGCAGCACAAAGGTAGAGAGCATGTTGACGAAGTTAAAGAGGTACTCGTCGACCAGCGCGGGCTCCAGCGTCTCCTGCAGGGTATCCAGATCAGGCAGCCGCACCATCATCACCACGCCGTGGGTGCCCACATCTTCCTGATCTTCCAGCAGCGTCGCCAGCTGATTGTCGAAAAAGAGTCGGTTGTTGAGGCCGGTCCGGCCATCCTGGGCGGCAAAGGTGCGGATAAGCGTGTCGATACGCACACGCTGTTCGGCGGCTTCCTGCACATCCACCAGCAACAGATCCAGCGCGCGGCTCGCCCTGGGCGGCCACTCATCCACGCCGCGCTTCGGCATGACGCCGCGTTCGCCGTTGATAATCGCCTCGGCCCGCACTTCAAGATGCTCCATGCCACGCCACTGACGGCTGAGCCAGCGATGCATCATCAGCAGCATCAGACTCATGACCAGTATAATGGTAAACAGAATGCCCAGCGTCGAGGTGCCGGTGATGGAGCGTAGCCAGGTTTTGGCAGGATCGAGGGTGACAACCCGCAGCTGTAAGCCGGTCTGATGCATCAGCGGCACCTCGAACTGGATAAAGCGGTTGGGTTCATCTTCCAGCATCGGGTTTTCATGACGGGAGAGCGTCAGGAGCGTCTGTCTGCCGTTGTGCAGTAAAATCTGCTCCGCATTCATGATTGGCATGATCGACGTGAGCCAGGTATGCAGCTGATCCGGGGTCTGGGTGAGCATCGCCTGATCCACCTGGACCGCCAGGATCTGTGCCCGATGTTCCACGCGCTGATGACTGAACCAGAAAAAACTGAATGCGCAGCCAGCCAGCATCAGTGACATGGCTAGCAGGCTAAGAAAGGTAATAAACGCAGATAATTTTGTGGTTAATCGCATCCCTGTGCCTGTATTACTGCGGTGATAACCGGATCACCCAACCTTGTACCGTCAGCCTGACGAAAACGCGAGCAAAATAGCATAATTTACCGCTGACGGCAGTGCCCGGACGCCAGAAGCCGAAGTATATCGTCGGGATTGTCTCGCTGACGTGAACCCCGGCACTTTTCAGTGCATTCTCATCGCCCCGCCCAGCCAGGAAATTTCACATTTTCGCAGCGAAAGTGGCCGACATCAGCGATAGTCATCATGCTGGTCGATAAGAATCTGTTTGGAGAAGGCCCATGAAACGTACACCCTGCCTGACTGAAGCCGACGTTACGCCGGAAAGCATCTTTAATATGAAGCGCCGCCAGGTGCTGAAAACGCTGGGGCTGAGCGCCGCGGCCATCGGCGTGCCTGGCGTGGCAAACGCCGACATTCTCAGCTGGTTTAAGGGAAACGATCGCCCGCCAGCGCCGGCAGGCCGCCCGCTGGACTTTACTAAACCGGCGCAGTATCAGGCCGAGCTGACCCTGACCCCGGCGGATAAAGTCTCCGGCTATAACAACTTCTATGAGTTTGGTCTGGATAAGGCCGATCCGGCCGCCAATGCCGGCACGCTGAAAACCGAGCCCTGGAAGCTGACCATCGATGGGGAAGTGGCGAAGCCCGTGACCCTGGATATGGATGACATCTTTAAACGGTTCGCCATGGAGCAGCGGATTTATCGCATGCGCTGCGTGGAGGCCTGGTCGATGGTGGTGCCCTGGATTGGCTTCGAACTGAACAAACTGATTTCGCTGGCCGAACCCACCAGCAAAGCGCGTTTCGTCGCCTTTCAGACGCTTTACGATCCTGAGCAGATGCCGGGCCAGAAAGATCGCTTTATTGGCGGTGGTCTCAACTATCCCTATGTCGAAGGTTTGCGTCTGGATGAGGCGATGCATCCACTGACGATACTGACGACCGGCGTCTATGGCAAAGCGCTGCCCCCGCAGAATGGCGCACCGATTCGCCTGACGGTGCCGTGGAAATATGGCTTTAAAGGGATTAAATCGATCGTAAAAATCACGCTGACCAGCAATCAGCCGCCGACCACCTGGAACCAGATTGCCGCTGATGAGTATGGTTTTTACGCCAACGTGAATCCCCACGTTAATCATCCGCGCTGGTCGCAGGCCACCGAGCGTTTTATCGGCCCTGGCGGCAGCCTGAAGGTCGAGCGTCAGCCGACCCTGCTGTTTAATGGCTATGGCGAGCAGGTCGCCTCGCTCTATCGCGGTCTGGATTTACGGGAGAACTACTAGGTGGTGCGCCTGTCGTTAAAACAGATAACCGGTTTAAAGGTGATCCTGCATCTGGCGGCCCTGCTGCCGCTGGTTTATCTGATTTTTGCCGCGATGCAGGGCGGGCTGAGTGCCGATCCGGCGAAAGATATTCAGCATTTTACCGGACGAATGGCGCTGAAACTGCTGCTGGGAACGCTGCTGGTCTCACCGCTAGCGCGTTACGGCAGGCAGCCGCTGTTAATCCGCACCCGCCGCCTGCTGGGCGTCTGGACATTTGTCTGGGCCTCACTTCATCTGCTGAGCTATTACCTGCTGGAGCTGGGTGCGGACAATCTGCGTCTGCTGGGCAGCGAGCTGATCTCCCGTCCCTATCTCACGCTGGGCATCATCAGCTGGTTTATCCTGCTGGCCCTGGCGGTGACCTCGTTTCAGCGCGCGCAGCGCAGGCTGGGAAAACGCTGGCAAACCCTGCACAACGCGGTCTATCTTGTCGCGATCCTGGTGCCGGTTCACTATATCTGGTCGGTAAAAATCCTGTCACCCCAGCCACTTATCTACGCCCTGCTTGCTGCGATACTGTTAGCCTGGCGTTACAAAAAGTTTCTCAAATGGTGGCCCCGCTAGGCTCTCACCCGTTGTTTTCCGCTGCTGTTTTCTGATAAAAGATGTGGCCCGCAGGCCACATCCGATCATCTTCGCAGATAAGACCAGTATTTTGCTGCGAAATGACACGAAACGGATATAATGCCCGGCTTTATTGCTCGTCGGGTCTTCTTTTTCACCGTGAAAGGTGACAAATGGAGATTCGCAAGGTATTTTACGCGATGCCTCAATGATTGCGGGAGATGGCAGCAAGATGGCGCATAAATTACATATTCTGCTTTTAAACGGACCCAACCTGAACCTGTTGGGAACGCGTGAACCTGAGAAATATGGTCATACCACGCTGCGTCAGATCGTTGACGATTTAACGCATCAGGCAGACCAGCTGAATGTGGAGTTGAGCCACCTGCAAACCAACGCTGAATTTCAGCTTATTGATCGCATTCATGAGGCCAAAGGCAATGTGGATTACATCATCATTAATCCTGCCGCGTTTACCCATACCAGTGTCGCACTGCGTGATGCCCTGTTAGCGGTAGAAATACCGTTTATCGAGGTTCATCTCTCCAATGTGCATGCACGCGAGCCCTTCCGTCATCACTCCTATCTTTCTGATGTCTCTGCTGGCGTGATTTGCGGGCTTGGCGCTGACGGCTACACATGGGCTTTACAAACGGCAGTAAAACGCCTGTCTCAAACTAATTAATCAAACTGAGTACGGAACCCCACTCATGGATATTCGTAAAATTAAAAAACTGATCGAACTGGTTGAAGAGTCTGGCATTTCTGAGCTGGAAATCTCTGAAGGTGAAGAGTCCGTTCGCATCAGCCGCGCACCTGCAAACGCAGGTTACCCGGTTATGCAGCAGGCTTACGCTGCACCGGTACAACAGCCTGCGCTGGCCACCGCTGTGGCCCCTGTTGCAGCCGTTGCCGAAGCCGCACCGGCTGAGATCAGCGGTCACATCGTGCGTTCACCCATGGTAGGCACCTTCTACCGCACGCCGAGCCCGGATGCGAAAGCCTTTGTGGAAGTCGGTCAGAAAGTGAACGCGGGCGATACGCTGTGCATCGTCGAAGCCATGAAAATGATGAACCAGATCGAAGCTGACAAATCCGGCGTGGTGAAAGCCATTCTGGTTGAAAGCGGTCAGCCGGTCGAATTTGACGAGCCACTGGTTATCATCGAGTAACGGGGCAGATCATGCTGGATAAAATTGTTATTGCTAACCGCGGTGAGATCGCGCTGCGCATTCTTCGTGCCTGTAAAGAACTGGGCATCAAGACTGTTGCGGTTCACTCAAGCGCGGACCGTGACCTGAAGCACGTGCTGCTGGCAGACGAAACCGTCTGCATCGGCCCGGCGCAGTCAGTCAAAAGTTACCTCAACATCCCGGCGCTGATCTCTGCTGCAGAGATCACCGGCGCAGTGGCGATTCACCCAGGCTACGGCTTCCTTTCTGAGAATGCCGATTTTGCCGAGCAGGTTGAACGCTCTGGCTTTATCTTTATCGGTCCGAAAGCGGACACCATTCGCCTGATGGGTGACAAGGTTTCTGCGATCAACGCGATGAAGAAAGCGGGCGTCCCGACCGTTCCAGGCTCTGACGGTTCGCTGACTGATGATATGGAAAAAAACCGTGCCTTTGCTCAGCGCATCGGTTATCCGGTCATCATCAAAGCGTCCGGCGGCGGCGGCGGTCGTGGTATGCGCGTTGTGCGCAGCGACAAGGATCTGGAACAATCCATCAACATGACGAAAGCGGAAGCCAAAGCGGCTTTCAACAACGACATGGTTTACATGGAAAAGTATCTGGAGAATCCTCGCCACATCGAGATTCAGGTACTGGCCGATGGTCAGGGCAACGCCATCTATCTGGGCGAACGTGACTGTTCCATGCAGCGTCGTCACCAGAAAGTGGTCGAAGAGGCGCCAGCGCCAGGCATTACGCCGGAACTGCGCAGCTTTATCGGCAACCGCTGTGCCAAAGCCTGTATCGAAATTGGCTATCGCGGCGCAGGCACCTTCGAGTTCCTGTATGAAAACGGTGAATTCTACTTCATCGAGATGAACACCCGTATTCAGGTGGAACATCCGGTGACCGAGATGATCACCGGTGTCGATCTGATCAAAGAGCAGCTGCGCATTGCGGCTGGTCAGCCACTGTCGATCAAACAGGATGATGTGATCATTCGCGGACATGCGGTCGAGTGCCGTATCAACGCCGAAGATCCGGTAACCTTCCTGCCAAGTCCGGGTAAAATCACCCGCTTCCACGCGCCAGGCGGTTTTGGCGTGCGCTGGGAGTCGCACATTTACTCCGGTTACACCGTGCCGCCTTATTATGACTCCATGATTGGCAAGCTGATCACCTATGGCGAAACGCGTGACGTGGCGATTGCCCGCATGAAAAATGCCCTGGCGGAACTGATCATCGACGGTATCAAGACCAACGTCGACCTGCAGATGAAAATCATGTCCGACGAGAATTTCCAGCACGGTGGAACCAACATCCACTATCTGGAGAAAAAACTCGGCTTGCACGAGAAGTAATTGCAACGCTGAGTCAGTCAGAGGCCGGTTAATCCGGCCTTTTTCTTTTGCCGCTGGGCGTTAAGGTTGAATCATGGATGCTCGTTTTATACAGGCACATAAAGAGGCGCGCTGGTCGCTCTATCTCACCCTGCTCTGGCTCGCTGTCTGGGGGCTTTCCGCCTGGCTGGGTGGCAATGACACCGGCATCACCGGTCTGCCGCGCTGGTTTGAACTCTCCTGCCTGTTTGCCCCCCTGTTCTTCATTTTTTTGTGCTGGCTGATGGTGCGGGTGATTTTTCGCGACATGCCGCTGGAGGAGAAAAATGAACAGTGAAATTATCCTGCCGCTGCTGATCTATCTGGTGCTGATCGCCGCACTGTCGGTATTTGCCGTTCGCAAACGGCGTGAAGGCAGTTTCCTGACGGAATATTTCCTCGGCAGCCGCTCCATGGGCGGATTTGTGCTGGCAATGACCATCACCACGACCTATATCAGCGCCAGCTCATTTATAGGCGGGCCCGGTGCCGCCTATAAATATGGGCTGGGCTGGGTGCTGCTGGCGATGGTGCAGGTGCCCGCTGTCTGGCTTTCGCTGGGGGTGCTGGGGAAAAAGTTCGCCATCCTGGCGCGTCAGCACAATGCGGTCACGCTGAATGACATGCTCTATGCGCGCTATCGGAGCCCGCTGCTGATCTGGCTGGCGAGTCTGAGCCTGCTGATCGCGTTTATCGGTGCCATGACGGTACAGTTTATTGGCGGTGCGCGGCTGCTCGAAACCGCTGCCGGTATCCCCTATGACACCGGCCTGCTGATTTTTGGCGGCACGATCGCCCTCTACACCGCGTTTGGCGGCTTTCGCGCCAGCGTACTTAATGACGCTATGCAGGGCGTTGTGATGCTGATTGGCACCTTCCTGCTGCTGTTCGCGGTGATTCATCAGGCGGGCGGTCTGAGCACGGCGGTTCAGAAACTGCATGACATCGACCCCGCACTGCTCTCACCGCAGGGACCGGGAGAGGTTATCACCCCAACCTTCCTCAGCTCATTTATCGTGCTGGTCTGCTTTGGCGTTATCGGGTTGCCGCACACGGCGGTGCGCTGTATCTCCTACAGGGACAGTAAGGCTGTCCATCGGGCGATCATTCTGGGCACCATTGTGGTGGTGGTGCTGATGCTGGGCATGCATCTGGCCGGTGCGCTTGGCCGGGCGTTACTGCCAAATCTGACCGTGCCGGACAGCGTCATTCCGACCCTGATGATTACCGTGCTGCCGCCGTTAGCGGCCGGACTGTTTCTGGCCGCGCCCATGGCTGCCATTATGTCGACGATTAATGCCCAGCTGCTTCAGGCGTCGGCGACGCTGATCAAAGACCTCTATCTGCGGGTCGCCCCGCACCAGATGGAAAATGAGGCGCGGCTGCGACTGTTATCTGGCACCATTACTTTCGCCCTGGGTCTCCTGCTGCTGATCGCGGCATGGAATCCCCCCGATATGATTATCTGGCTTAACCTGCTGGCCTTTGGTGGGCTTGAAGCGGTCTTCCTCTGGCCGCTGGTTCTCGGTCTCTACTGGGAACGCGCCAATGCCGCAGGTGCCATCACCGGCATGGTGGTGGGTGGTGGCTGCTATGCGTTTCTGGCGAGCCTGAAACTGCAGATTCTGGGCTTTCACCCCATCGTGCCCTCCCTGCTTCTGAGCCTGCTGGCTTTTTTAGTGGGCAACCTGTTTGGACGCGCGCCGCAACCGGTCGACGCGCCGCAACATTGACGGAAAGAGAAACGTTATGCCGTGGATTCAAATCAAAATTAACAGCTCAGGTGAACACGCGGAAACGCTGAGCGATGCCCTGATGGATATCGGTGCGGTCTCAGTGACCTTCCAGGATACGCACGATACCCCGGTTTATGAACCGCTGCCGGGAGAGACCCGCCTGTGGGGCGACACCGATGTTATCGGCCTGTTCGATGCTGAAACCGATATTAGCCTGATTACCGCCGAGCTGGCGCAGCATCCGCTGTTAGGCGCCGATTTTCGTCACCGGATCGAGCAGATCGAAGACAAAGACTGGGAGCGCGAGTGGATGGAAAACTTCCATCCGATGCGCTTCGGTGAGCGCCTCTGGATCTGTCCGAGCTGGCGCGATGTGCCGGATCCGGACGCGGTCAACGTCATGCTCGATCCAGGCCTGGCATTTGGCACCGGCACGCATCCGACAACCTCCCTCTGCCTTACCTGGCTTGACGGGCTGGATCTGGCGGGCAAAACGGTGATCGATTTTGGCTGTGGTTCAGGGATCCTGGCGATCGCGGCGCTTAAGCTCGGCGCGGCTCAGGCAATCGGTATTGATATCGATCCGCAGGCGATTCAGGCCAGTCGCGACAACGCTGAGCGTAACGGCGTGTCCGATCGTCTGTCGCTCTATCTGCCCCACCAGCAGCCTGAAAACCTGCAGGCGGATGTGGTGGTCGCCAACATCCTGGCCGGTCCGCTGCGTGAGCTGGCACCGCTGATCAGCGTGCTGCCTAAGTCTGGCGGTCACCTCGGCCTGTCAGGCGTGCTGGAGAGTCAGGCGGAAGGTGTCTGCGAAGCCTATGAAAGTCAGTTCACGCTTGACCCGGTTGCGGTGAAAGAGGAGTGGTGCCGGATTACCGGCATCAAATCCTGAAGTGCGCCTCCGCCGTAGCTCACGGCGATGCCGGTAGCCGGCACAACGCGGCTAAACAGCACAATCAGCCAGCCCGCAGCGTAAGTTGCGGGCTTTTCCAGGCAGGCATGGAGAGTTGTACCGTTAATCACGGCATGTGACGTTTTTTATCTGGCGAATTGCCGTACTTTTCTGGAAAAACTTTTGTTCACAATTTCAGCATAAATTAGTAAATCATTGATATTAAAGTGTAATTAAAAACACACCCGATCATCACCCGGATTTCATTGATCTTTCTTGCTGATTGTTCAAAGTTTGGCCTTTCATCTTCCTGCAAAAATGCGTAATATACGCCGCCTTGCAGACACAGTATGGCCATTCTGACTTCATGCGTATTGGAAACCTCCAGCTGAGAAATCGACTGATTGCGGCGCCTATGGCCGGTATTACCGACAGGCCATTCAGGACGCTGTGTCACGAAATGGGCGCAGGTATGGCAGTTTCTGAGATGTTGTCTTCGAACCCCGAAGTCTGGGCCAGTGACAAATCTCGTTTGCGCATGGTTCACAGTGATGAGCCAGGCATTCGCGCCGTGCAGATTGCCGGTTGCGATCCCAGCGAAATGGCGCAAGCTGCACGCATTAATGTCGAGGCTGGTGCACAGGTTATCGACATCAATATGGGATGCCCTGCCAAGAAGGTTAACCGCAAAATGGCGGGGTCAGCCTTACTGCAATATCCCGCCGTGGTGGAGTCCATTCTCTCCGCAGTGGTTAATGCAGTGAACGTGCCGGTTACGCTGAAAATTCGTACTGGCTGGGATCCTGAAAACAGGAACTGTGTCGCGATTGCCCAATTGGCTGAACGCTGCGGTATACAGGCTCTGACGATACATGGCCGCACTCGTGCCTGCCTGTTCAACGGAGAAGCTGAATATGACAGCATTCGGACAGTTAAGCAGAGTGTTTCCATTCCGATTATCGCGAATGGAGACATAACTGACCCGCATAAAGCCAGAGCGGTGCTCGACTATACAGGGGCCGATGCTCTGATGATAGGACGCGCTGCTCAGGGAAGACCGTGGATCTTCCGGGAAATCCAGCATTATCTGGACACTGGGGAGCTGCTTGCTCCGCTGCCACTGGCAGAGGTCAAGCGCTTGCTTGTTTCGCATATACGTGAGCTGCACGACTTTTACGGTTCAGGCAAGGGATACCGTATAGCGCGAAAGCACGTCTCCTGGTATCTGCAGGAGCACGCCCCGAATGACCAGTTTCGGCGCACATTCAACGCCATTGAGGATGCCAGCGAACAGCTGGAGGCGTTGGAGGCATACTTCGAAAATCTTGCGTAACGAAATAAAGAGCTGAAAGAACTATGTTCGAACAACGCGTAAATTCTGACGTACTGACCGTTTCTACCGTTAACTCACAGGATCAGGTAACTCAAAAACCTTTGCGTGATTCGGTTAAACAGGCACTGAAGAACTATTTTGCTCAACTGAATGGTCAGGATGTGAGCGACCTGTATGAGCTGGTTTTGGCTGAAGTCGAGCAGCCTCTGTTGGACATGGTGATGCAGTATACCCGTGGCAACCAGACCCGCGCTGCCCTGATGATGGGTATCAACCGCGGTACGCTGCGTAAGAAATTGAAAAAATACGGCATGAACTGATTCTGAGTTCTGTCTATTAATCACGCCAGCCTTCGGGCTGGCGTTTTTATTTGTGCGGTATGGCACAAAGCGGTGACCTCAGGGATGAAACAGTTGCCTCTCATATGGTAACTATAGTTGCAATCGCAGACGTGATATTTCGCCCTCTCTTTTTCCTCCTCCCAGCCGGGATTACAGGCTGACCTGAATGCCCTGCCCCCTGACAGCGCCCTTCCGCTCCGGGTGTGTGACTTTCCGCGCATTAAAAAAGTAACGTGTCTCCTTCATACATGCCTGCCTGCGCGAAGGCTCACATTGCTTCCATATAGTGAAACTATTTGCACTAAATGTGATCGGGTCGACTCGCTTTGCTTCCTTTTGGTGCGCCATATTAGCGGAACTTTCTAAGTGCTTCCGATTATTAACCGTTCTTTCATACAAATTCAGGCTCCTGCAAACCTGGCATCAGCTTTGCAGAGTCGTGAATGGCTGACCGCCACAGACAGGAAAACGCACACTAAAGTGCGCAAACATAACAATACGATCCCGCCACACAGGATGCTTTATGAAAAAGATGATGCTCTCTACGCTGATCGCTGCCGCCTCGCTGGTTGCCGTTACTCAGCAAGCACACGCCGGCGCCACACTGGATGCAATTAAGAAAAAAGGTTTTGTTCAATGTGGGATCAGTGACGGCTTGCCGGGCTTCTCCTATGCGGATGCCAGCGGCAAGTTCACCGGTATCGATGTGGATGTGTGTCGGGCAACGGCTGCTGCTGTGTTTGGCGATGCAACCAAAGTGAAATACACCCCACTGACTGCGAAAGAGCGTTTTACCGCGCTGCAGTCAGGCGAAGTGGATGTCCTTTCTCGTAATACCACCTGGACCTCCTCGCGTGATGGCGGCATGGGCTTCCTGTTTGCGGGCGTGAACTACTACGACGGCATCGGCTTCCTGACTCACCAGAAAGCGGGCCTGAAAAGTGCGAAAGAGCTGGATGGCGCGACCGTCTGTATTCAGGCAGGCACCGATACCGAGCTGAACGTCGCGGACTTCTTTAAAGCCAACAAAATGCAGTACACGCCGGTCACCTTCGACCGTTCAGATGAATCAGCCAAAGCGCTGGACAGCGGCCGCTGTGATACCCTGGCTTCTGACCAGTCTCAGCTTTACGCACTGCGCATTAAGCTGGGCAAACCGGACGAATTCATTGTGCTGCCAGAAGTGATCTCCAAAGAACCCCTGGGGCCACTGGTGCGTCGTGGTGATGATGACTGGTTCACCATCGTGAAATGGTCGCTCTTCGCTATGCTGAATGCGGAAGAGATGGGTATCAACTCGAAGAATGTTGATCAGATGACAGCCAAGCCGACCACGCCAGATATGGCGCATCTGCTGGGTGCTGAGGGTGACTTTGGTAAAGATCTGAAGCTGGATAATAAGTGGGCCTACAACATCATCAAGCAGGTGGGCAACTATCAGGAAAGCTTTGATCGTAACGTCGGTAAAGACAGTGCTCTGAAGATCGCACGCGGTCAGAACGCGCTGTGGAACCAGGGCGGTATTCAGTACGCTCCGCCGGTACGTTAACAGACCTCGCCAATCGGGCACCGCCTTCTGCGGTGCCCTGCCACAGCTTTCGTTACTGAGGTTTCAACATGTCACAACGCCCAACCGTGAAAAGGGATTTTTCATTTGGTAATCCCACGGTTCGCGCCTGGATTTATCAGTTCATTGCCGTTATCGCAGTGCTTGGTGTGGTGGGTTATCTGGTGCATAACACCATTATCAACCTTGCCAATCGCGGCATTACATCAGGATTTGGTTTTCTCGAGCGCACTGCCGGTTTCGGTATCGTTCAGCATCTGATTGAGTACACTGAGGACGATACCTACGCGCGCGTGTTTCTGGTTGGCTTAACCAACACGCTGCTGGTCTCGGCACTCTGTATCGTTTTCGCCTCCATTCTCGGATTCGCGGTGGGATTATCCCGCCTTTCTGACAACTGGCTGCTGCGGAAACTCTCGACCATCTATATCGAAACCTTCCGTAATATCCCGCCACTGCTGCAGATCTTCTTCTGGTACTTTGCGGTATTGCGCAATCTGCCTGGCCCACGGCAGGCGCTGAATGCGTTTGACCTAGCCTATGTCAGTAATCGCGGGCTCTATGTACCGTGGCCGACCTATGCTCCGGGGAGCTGGCCGTTTGTTATCGCGCTGCTTCTGGCCGTAGCCATCAGCTATGGTCTCTACCGCTTCAACCGTCAGCATCAGCTGAAAACCGGCGAGTTACGTCGCACCTGGCCTGCCGCCGTTGCGATGCTGATTCTTTTTCCGGTTCTGGCGCATCTTGGGTTTGGCGCCGCAACGCACTGGGATGTGCCGCAGCTGCGCGGATTCAATTTCCGTGGTGGCTCGGTAATGATCCCGGAGCTGGCGGCACTGACGCTGGCCCTGTCGATCTATACCTCGTCGTTTATTGCAGAAGTGATTCGCTCCGGCATCCAGTCGGTACCGCACGGTCAGCACGAAGCCGCACGTTCGCTGGGTCTGCCGAATCCGGTGACGCTGCGTCAGGTGATCATTCCTCAGGCTATGCGCGTGATTATTCCCCCGCTGACCAGTCAGTACCTGAACATCGTGAAGAACTCCTCACTGGCCGCGGCTATCGGATATCCCGATATGGTGTCGCTGTTTGCCGGCTCGGTCCTGAACCAGACCGGCCAGGCCATCGAAACGATTGCTATCACGATGGGCGTGTACCTGATCATCAGCCTGCTAATATCACTGCTTATGAATGTCTACAACCGCAAAATTGCGCTGGTTGAGCGTTAAGAGAACGGGATGACTATGTCTGTAACTACGCATGAAACGACCCCCGTCCCGACGACGCCGGTCAGTCGCGCCTGGCTTTGGGCGCGTAAAAATCTCTTTTCCAGCTGGTTTAACACGTTACTGACGCTGTTGTGCATTTGGATAATCTGGCATGTGATCCCGCCTGCGCTGAACTGGCTGGTCTTTCAGGCTAACTGGATCGGCTCTACCCGCGCCGATTGTACGAAAGAGGGCGCCTGCTGGGTCTTTATCCATGCCCGTTTCGGTCAGTTCATGTATGGCCTCTATCCGCATGAGTTGCGCTGGCGTATCAACCTGGCGCTGATCATTGGCCTGGTGTCGATTGTGCCGATGTTCCTGAAAAGCCTGCCCTTCCGCGGGCGCTATATTGCTGCCTGGGCCGTCATCTATCCGGTGATTATCTGGTTTCTGCTGTATGGCGGCTATCTGGGACTGGAGCGCGTTGAGACACGTCAGTGGGGTGGATTAACGCTGACGCTGATTATTGCATCGGTTGGGATTGCGGGCGCACTGCCGCTGGGGATTCTGCTGGCTCTTGGCCGTCGCTCCCGTATGCCTGTGGTGCGCACGCTGTCGGTTATCTTTATCGAGTTCTGGCGCGGCGTGCCGCTGATTACCGTGCTGTTTATGTCGTCGGTGATGCTGCCGCTGTTTATGTCTGAAGGCACCACCATCGATAAGCTGGTGCGCGCCCTGGTTGGCGTCATTCTGTTTCAGTCCGCCTATGTAGCGGAAGTGGTACGCGGGGGATTGCAGGCGTTGCCGAAAGGTCAGTATGAAGCGGCTGAGTCTCTGGCGCTGGGTTACTGGAAAACCCAGATGCTGGTGATCCTGCCACAGGCACTGAAGCTCACCATCCCCGGGCTGGTAAATACCATCATCGCTCTGTTTAAAGATACCAGCCTGGTCATCATCATTGGTCTTTTCGATCTGTTCAGCAGCGTTCAGCAGGCCACGGTGGACCCCACCTGGCTGGGCATGTCGACCGAAGGCTACGTCTTCGCTGCACTGGTCTATTGGATCTTCTGTTTTAGCATGTCGCGCTACAGCCAGTATCTGGAAAAGCGCTTTCACACCGGGCGTACATCGCACTGAGGTTTTACATGACTGACTCTATGACACACTCTTCCGACGCGTTGATGATTTCGCTTGAGAACGTGAATAAATGGTACGGACAATTCCATGTACTGAAAGACATTAACCTGCAGGTTAAGCCGCGTGAACGCATTGTGCTTTGCGGGCCTTCTGGTTCCGGCAAATCGACCACGATCCGCTGTATTAACCATCTGGAAGAGCATCAGCAGGGACGTATTGTTGTTGACGGTATTCACCTTAACGATGATATCCGTAACATTGAACGCGTGCGCACCGAAGTAGGAATGGTCTTTCAGCACTTTAATCTGTTTCCGCATCTGACGGTCCTGCAGAACTGCACACTGGCCCCGACGTGGGTGAGAAAGATACCTAAAAAAGAAGCCGATGAGCTGGCCATGCACTATCTGCAACGCGTGCGCATTGCGGAACATGCCCATAAATTCCCCGGTCAGCTTTCGGGGGGTCAGCAGCAGCGCGTTGCTATTGCCCGTTCACTCTGCATGAAGCCGAAAATTATGCTGTTTGATGAGCCAACCTCGGCGCTGGATCCGGAGATGGTAAAAGAGGTACTGGATACCATGATTGGTCTGGCAGAGGATGGGATGACCATGCTGTGCGTGACGCATGAGATGGGCTTTGCCCGCACCGTTGCAGACCGTGTGATCTTTATGGATCGCGGTGAGATCGTTGAAATGGCTCCGCCGCAGGAGTTTTTTGCGAATCCTAAATCGGAGCGGACCCGGGCGTTCTTGTCTCAGGTTATTCACTGACCGGCACTACCCCTCGCTATTTACAACCCGGCCTGGTGCCGGGTTTTTTATGGCCCGAATAAAGGTCAGTAAAGGGGTTTCGGGCTGGGCTGGGCTGGGCTGGGCTGGGCTGGGCTGGGCTGGGCTGGGTAGCACAGGAGCACAGGAGCACAGGAGCACAGGCTGAGGCGACGACACTTTTTCTTCCTAATGATAACCGGAAAAGGCGCTACTCCGTTTTCTGCAGCCACAACGAAAAAAGCCCTTCGCATACGCGAAGGGCT
Organism: Pantoea anthophila; assembly: GCF_026104315.1. Lineage (NCBI taxonomy): Bacteria > Pseudomonadati > Pseudomonadota > Gammaproteobacteria > Enterobacterales > Erwiniaceae > Pantoea > Pantoea anthophila. The sequence goes on along the minus strand of NZ_CP110473.1, from coordinate 483,874 downwards.
CTCTCTTATTTGATGCCTGGCAGTTCCCTACTCTCGCATGGGGAGACCCCACACTACCATCGGCGCTACGGCGTTTCACTTCTGAGTTCGGCATGGGGTCAGGTGGGACCACCGCGCTACAGCCGCCAGGCAAATTCTTTTCTTTACCGAACTCGTGTCTTAACTGGTGCTGATACCCAGAGTCGAACTGGGGACCTCACCCTTACCAAGGGTGCGCTCTACCAACTGAGCCATATCAGCACACTAAATTTGATGCCTGGCAGTTCCCTACTCTCGCATGGGGAGGCCCCACACTACCATCGGCGCTACGGCGTTTCACTTCTGAGTTCGGCATGGGGTCAGGTGGGACCACCGCGCTAAAGCCGCCAGGCAAATCTTGGTGCACGAAACGAAAAATTCTTCGCTTCTGCTTATTCTTTATCCGTCACAAACTGAAAATCATGTCTCTCACAAAACGCCTCTGGCGTTGTAAGGTTAAGCCTCACGGGTCATTAGTACCGGTTAGCTCAACGCATCGCTGCGCTTACACACCCGGCCTATCAACGTCGTCGTCTTCAACGTCCCTTCAGGACCCTCAAGGGGTCAGGGAGAACTCATCTCGGGGCAAGTTTCGTGCTTAGATGCTTTCAGCACTTATCTTTTCCGCACTTAGCTACCGGGCAGTGCCATTGGCATGACAACCCGAACACCAGTGGTGCGTTCACTCCGGTCCTCTCGTACTAGGAGCAACCCCCTCAATTCTCCAGCGCCCACGGCGAGATAGGGACCGAACTGTCTCACGACGTTCTAAACCCAGCTCGCGTACCACTTTAAACGGCGAACAGCCGTACCCTTGGGACCTACTTCAGCCCCAGGATGTGATGAGCCGACATCGAGGTGCCAAACACCGCCGTCGATATGAACTCTTGGGCGGTATCAGCCTGTTATCCCCGGAGTACCTTTTATCCGTTGAGCGATGGCCCTTCCATTCAGAACCACCGGATCACTATGACCTGCTTTCGCACCTGCTCGAGCCGTCACTCTCGCAGTCAAGCCAGCTTATGCCATTGCACTAACCTCACGATGTCCGACCGTGATTAGCTGACCTTCGTGCTCCTCCGTTACTCTTTGGGAGGAGACCGCCCCAGTCAAACTACCCACCAGACACTGTCCGCACCCCGGATCACGGGGCCACGTTAGAACATCAAACATTAAAGGGTGGTATTTCAAGGATGGCTCCACGCAGACTGGCGTCCGCGCTTCAAAGCCTCCCACCTATCCTACACATCAAGGCTCAATGTTCAGTGTCAAGCTGTAGTAAAGGTTCACGGGGTCTTTCCGTCTTGCCGCGGGTACACTGCATCTTCACAGCGAGTTCAATTTCACTGAGTCTCGGGTGGAGACAGCCCGGCCATCATTACGCCATTCGTGCAGGTCGGAACTTACCCGACAAGGAATTTCGCTACCTTAGGACCGTTATAGTTACGGCCGCCGTTTACCGGGGCTTCGATCAAGAGCTTCTCCTTACGGATAACCCCATCAATTAACCTTCCGGCACCGGGCAGGCGTCACACCGTATACGTCCACTTTCGTGTTTGCACAGTGCTGTGTTTTTAATAAACAGTTGCAGCCAGCTGGTATCTTCGACTGGCTTCAGCTCCGGGAGCAAGTCCCTTCACCTACGCGCCAGCGTGCCTTCTCCCGAAGTTACGGCACCATTTTGCCTAGTTCCTTCACCCGAGTTCTCTCAAGCGCCTTGGTATTCTCTACCTGACCACCTGTGTCGGTTTGGGGTACGATTCTGTGTTACCTGATGCTTAGAGGCTTTTCCCGGAAGCAGGGCATTTATCACTTCAGCACCGTAGTGCCTCGTCGTCACGCCTCAGCGTTAAAAGAGTCCGGATTTACCTGGACCCTCCGCCTACACGCTTAAACCGGGACAACCGTCGCCCGGCTGATATAGCCTTCTCCGTCCCCCCTTCGCAGTAACACCGAGTACAGGAATATTAACCTGTTTCCCATCGACTACGCCTTTCGGCCTCGCCTTAGGGGTCGACTCACCCTGCTCCGATTAACGTTGAACAGGAACCCTTGGTCTTCCGGCGAGCGGGCTTTTCACCCGCTTTATCGTTACTTATGTCAGCATTCGCACTTCTGATACCTCCAGCATGCCTCACAGCACACCTTCGACGGCTTACAGAACGCTCCCCTACCCAACAACACATAGTGTCGCTGCCGCAGCTTCGGTGCATGGTTTAGCCCCGTTACATCTTCCGCGCAGGCCGACTCGACCAGTGAGCTATTACGCTTTCTTTAAATGATGGCTGCTTCTAAGCCAACATCCTGGCTGTCTGTGCCTTCCCACATCGTTTCCCACTTAACCATGACTTTGGGACCTTAGCTGGCGGTCTGGGTTGTTTCCCTCTTCACGACGGACGTTAGCACCCGCCGTGTGTCTCCCGTGATAACATTCTCCGGTATTCGCAGTTTGCATCGGGTTGGTAAGCCGGGATGGCCCCCTAGCCGAAACAGTGCTCTACCCCCGGAGATGAGTTCACGAGGCGCTACCTAAATAGCTTTCGGGGAGAACCAGCTATCTCCCGGTTTGATTGGCCTTTCACCCCCAGCCACAGGTCATCCGCTAATTTTTCAACATTAGTCGGTTCGGTCCTCCAGTTAGTGTTACCCAACCTTCAACCTGCCCATGGCTAGATCACCGGGTTTCGGGTCTATACCCTGCAACTTAACGCCCAGTTAAGACTCGGTTTCCCTGCGGCTCCCCTATACGGTTAACCTTGCTACAGAATATAAGTCGCTGACCCATTATACAAAAGGTACGCAGTCACACCACAAGGGTGCTCCCACTGCTTGTACGTACACGGTTTCAGGTTCTGTTTCACTCCCCTCGCCGGGGTTCTTTTCGCCTTTCCCTCACGGTACTGGTTCACTATCGGTCAGTCAGGAGTATTTAGCCTTGGAGGATGGTCCCCCCATATTCAGACAGGATACCACGTGTCCCGCCTTACTCATCGAGCTCACAGCGCGTGTGCTTTTGTGTACGGGAGTATCACCCTGTACCCTGCGACTTTCCAGACGCTTCCACTAACACACATGCTGATTCAGGCTCTGGGCTGCTCCCCGTTCGCTCGCCGCTACTGGGGGAATCTCGGTTGATTTCTTTTCCTCGGGGTACTTAGATGTTTCAGTTCCCCGGTTCGCCTTGCAGCACTATGTATTCATGCTGCAATGATGCACTGAGTGCACCGGGTTTCCCCATTCGGACATCGACGGCTGTAGCGGTTCATATCACCTTACCGTCGCTTTACGCAGATTAGCACGTCCTTCATCGCCTCTGACTGCCAGGGCATCCACCGTGTACGCTTAGTCGCTTAACCTCACAACCCACAGGCGTTTTCACGCTGCAGACTGTAAGCATTTGAGAGACTCGAACATGTCGCCATTTCATTCTTATTACGGAGAATGAACGCGTCATGTCGTTTCAATTTTCAGCTTGTTCCGGATTGTTAAAGAGCAAATATCTCAGACGCGTCTCCCTGCTCGCGCAGCGGAAACGGTTTTGAGATACTGTATGGAGACACCTTTCACCTGTCACCAAGCAGGTGGCGTCCCCTAGGGGATTCGAACCCCTGTTGCCGCCGTGAAAGGGCGGAGTCCTAACCGCTAGACGAAGGGGACACGATAGTGTCACGACTTCGCAGCCGTCCTGCTCATTACTTTTTATCAGACAATCTGTGTGAGCACTGCGCGGGAAGGTATCTTCAGGTAAGGAGGTGATCCAACCGCAGGTTCCCCTACGGTTACCTTGTTACGACTTCACCCCAGTCATGAATCACAAAGTGGTAAGCGCCCTCCCGAAGGTTAAGCTACCTACTTCTTTTGCAACCCACTCCCATGGTGTGACGGGCGGTGTGTACAAGGCCCGGGAACGTATTCACCGTGGCATTCTGATCCACGATTACTAGCGATTCCGACTTCACGGAGTCGAGTTGCAGACTCCGATCCGGACTACGACGCACTTTGTGAGGTCCGCTTGCTCTCGCGAGGTCGCTTCTCTTTGTATGCGCCATTGTAGCACGTGTGTAGCCCTACTCGTAAGGGCCATGATGACTTGACGTCATCCCCACCTTCCTCCGGTTTATCACCGGCAGTCTCCTTTGAGTTCCCGACCGAATCGCTGGCAACAAAGGATAAGGGTTGCGCTCGTTGCGGGACTTAACCCAACATTTCACAACACGAGCTGACGACAGCCATGCAGCACCTGTCTCAGAGTTCCCGAAGGCACCAAAGCATCTCTGCTAAGTTCTCTGGATGTCAAGAGTAGGTAAGGTTCTTCGCGTTGCATCGAATTAAACCACATGCTCCACCGCTTGTGCGGGCCCCCGTCAATTCATTTGAGTTTTAACCTTGCGGCCGTACTCCCCAGGCGGTCGACTTAACGCGTTAGCTCCGGAAGCCACTCCTCAAGGGAACAACCTCCAAGTCGACATCGTTTACGGCGTGGACTACCAGGGTATCTAATCCTGTTTGCTCCCCACGCTTTCGCACCTGAGCGTCAGTCTTCGTCCAGGGGGCCGCCTTCGCCACCGGTATTCCTCCAGATCTCTACGCATTTCACCGCTACACCTGGAATTCTACCCCCCTCTACGAGACTCAAGCCTGCCAGTTTCAAATGCAGTTCCCAGGTTAAGCCCGGGGATTTCACATCTGACTTAACAGACCGCCTGCGTGCGCTTTACGCCCAGTAATTCCGATTAACGCTTGCACCCTCCGTATTACCGCGGCTGCTGGCACGGAGTTAGCCGGTGCTTCTTCTGCGGGTAACGTCAATCGGCGAGGTTATTAACCTCACCGCCTTCCTCCCCGCTGAAAGTACTTTACAACCCGAAGGCCTTCTTCATACACGCGGCATGGCTGCATCAGGCTTGCGCCCATTGTGCAATATTCCCCACTGCTGCCTCCCGTAGGAGTCTGGACCGTGTCTCAGTTCCAGTGTGGCTGGTCATCCTCTCAGACCAGCTAGGGATCGTCGCCTAGGTGGGCCATTACCCCGCCTACTAGCTAATCCCATCTGGGTTCATCCGATAGTGAGAGGCCCGAAGGTCCCCCTCTTTGGTCTTGCGACGTTATGCGGTATTAGCCACCGTTTCCAGTGGTTATCCCCCTCTATCGGGCAGATCCCCAGACATTACTCACCCGTCCGCCACTCGTCACCCGAGGAGCAAGCTCCTCTGTGCTACCGTCCGACTTGCATGTGTTAGGCCTGCCGCCAGCGTTCAATCTGAGCCATGATCAAACTCTTCAATTTAAAGTTTGATTTGCTGAAACGAGTTCAGCGGTGCTCATCTGTAAAACGTCATAATGAATTTCATTATGTGTTCACTCGTGAGGCTTTGATATTTTTGTGCGCCCTAAGGCGCTGATATCAATCCTGCGAGTGCCCACACAGATTGTCTGATAAATTGTTAAAGAGCAGTGCGAACAGTGCGTTAGCGTCCTGTCGCGAGGTGGCGTATATTACGCTTTCCTCCTTCAGAGTCAACCTCTTTTTCAGAAGTTTTTCTCCGGCGGCTCAGTCTCCTGAACCTTCAACCCGTTTACCGTTGCCGGTGTGCCGTGTCGATGGAGGCGCATTATAGGGATCCCGTTTCAGAGCACAACCCTTTTTTTGGATCTTTTTTCTGAACGGTTATAAATGATCCAGATTGATGAGATCACCAGCGATCCAGGCCAGAATAGGCTTGTCAGCTGGCTAAAATCACATCAGGCTGCTGAGAAAACAGAATAAAGGAGAACACAATGACTTCCGCCTTACGTCCTTATAAAGATCGCTTTCCACAAACTGGCCAGCGCGTCATGGTCGATCCAGCAAGTGTTGTGGTGGGTGATGTCATCATGGCCGATGACGTGAGCATCTGGCCGCTGGTCGTCATCCGGGGAGACGTGAATCAGGTTCGCATCGGTGCCCGTACTAATGTGCAGGATGGCAGTGTTCTGCACGTCACGCATAAATCTGCCGCTAACCCGGAAGGCTTCCCGCTGATTATTGGCGAGGATGTCACGGTCGGGCACAAAGCGATGCTGCATGGCTGCACTATCGGCGATCGTGTGCTTATCGGGATGGGCTCGATTCTGCTTGATGGCGTAATAGTAGAAGAAGAGGTCATGATTGGGGCAGGCAGTCTGGTCCCTCCAGGTAAACGGCTGGAGAGCGGCTATCTCTATCTGGGCAGTCCGGTCAGACAGATCAGGCCGCTGAACGACCAGGAGAAGGAAGGATTACGCTATTCGGCGAATAACTATGTCGGCTGGAAAAATGATTACCTGGCGGGAGATAACCAGACCCAGCCCTGAGCATCAACACGCTCCTGACGAATGGCCGCTTCGGCTTCATCTTCGAGATCCCAGCGATGGTGCTGAAACAGCGCCATCGCCTCCCCTTCGCCAAAGCGTGACGTCAGCGACATACGGCTAATCGCACAGATCAACCGCATACCGTTAACCAGTACCGGGAAGCAGACGGCATCCCGTTCAGCATCATAGGTTTCATCGTCAGGAAACTGAATCGCCTGATTCATGGCTGCATAGCCTGTTTCAGCTGAGCAATGACCGGCGCAACTTCCGGCATCACGCCATGCCATATATAGAAGGCATGCGCCGCCTGCCCCACCAGCATTCCCACACCATCCGCCAGAGCGTGCGCTCCCTGCGTCTGACACCAGAGCAGGAAAGGCGTCAGCCCGCTTTGATAGAACATGTCATAGCAGCGTACGCCGGGATGGATCAGCTCCGCAGGTAAAGGGGGTGTTTTCCCCTCTACACCGCTTGAAGTCGCATTGATGATAAGGTCGAAACGCTTGTCCGCCAGTTGATCAAACGCAGCAGCACGGATAGTGCCGCTCTTTGCGAACAGGCCAGCCAGCTCCTCTGCCCGTTCGGCGGTGCGGTTTACCACGGTGAGCGTCACCCCTGACGAAAGCAAAGGATGAATCACACCGCGCGCCGCCCCACCTGCGCCCACCAGCAGAACATTGTCGCCCGCATTGATCATCTTCAGCCGTTCAAGATCGCTTAACAGGCCGATACCATCGGTGTTGTCACCCAGGATCTGCCCGTCGCTGAGCTTTTTTACCGTATTAACGGCGCCGGACAGGGCCGCGCGTTCACTGAGTTGATCGGCAAACTCCCAGGCCTGCTGTTTAAAAGGCAGGGTCACGTTGGCGCCACGACCGCCCTGTGCAAAAAAGGTTGTCAGCGCATCGCGAAATCCGTCAACCGGTGCACAGATCCGGCCATATCGATGCTCGATGCCTGTCTGTTCAGCAAAAGCCTGATGGATCAGCGGAGATTTACTGTGGCTGATCGGATTACCGAAAACGGCGAATTGATCCATGAGTTAACCCTGACGTATAAGTTCGCCGCTGATCACATCGCGGATTTCTGAAGGATTGAGTCGTCCCCCCGTTTTCCCGGACAGAACCGGGAACTCCTCACCAAACTGCTTATACACTTCTTCTGTCGTACGGCAGGGAGGCTGTCCTGACAGATTGGCGCTGGTTGAAACCAGCGGTTTACCAAATGCACGGCAAAGCGCCTGCACATCCGGATGGTCACTGACCCGTATCGCCAGCGAGTCGAACTGTCCGGTCAGCCAGCGGGGCGTCTGGGGAGGAACCGGGACGACAAAGGTCACCGGGCCGGGCCAGCAAGCGAACATGCGCTCACGCTGGATCACAGAGAGTTCGCGATCGGAGATATAGGGTTCAAGCTGGGAATAATCAGCTGCGATCAGAATGAGTCCCTTTTCTACCGGACGCTGTTTCAGCGCCAGCAGCGCCATGACGGCAGATTCACTGTCAGGGTCGCAGCCCAGACCAAATACGGCTTCAGTGGGATAGGCGATGACCGCCTGACGATTCAGCTCTGCTACGCAGCGCTCAAGTGAATCGGCGAGGTGTTGATTTTCCATGATCTATTCATTCTCTTCAGCAATGGCTTTGCCACAACTTTTACTGGCGCAGAAGCGTTTAACCCCCTGCGCTGTCTTTTTTTCAACCAGTAACGGAAACTGACACCAGGCACAGACCCCGGCCACGGGCGTCAGATTGACGACAAACTGGCAGGCGGGATAACGATCACAGGAGTGGAACGTTTTGCCATAACGGGAACGCCGCTGAACCAGCCGGCCTTCATGGCACTGTGGACACGCCAGCGTCGTTTCGTCCGGTTTGTCGATGGTTTCGCTGTAGCCGCATTCAGGATAGTGGCTACAGCCAATAAACATGCCATAACGGCCCTGCCGCAACACTTTATCGGCTCCGCATTCAGGACAGGCGTGGCCCTCCAGCACTTTAACCACATGGCCATCGGCCTGCCCTTTTAAGGGCCGGATGTAGTCACATGCCGGATAGTTGGCGCATCCCAGAAAAGGGCCATGTTTACCCGAGCGGATAACCAGTTCTGCCCCGCAAGCGGGGCAGGGATCCTGTTTACGCACGGTGAAGAGTGCAGCTTTACTCATAGCGATAAATGCATGAAAGGAAATTTAATGCAGCATACCTTCATTGACGTCGAATAGCAGTTCTTCCATCTGCTGATAGGCATTTTCACATCCCGGGATGTTGAACAACACCATCAGCACCACCCATTTGAGGTCCTCCAGATCAAACTCAGAGGTATCCAGCGCCATGACACGTTCGATGACCATCTCACGGGTTTCCAGATTCAGCACCTGAATCTGCTCCAGGAAGAGCAGGAAACCGCGGCTTTCGGCATCTAAACGTTTACTCTCTTCGTCGGTATAAATACGCATAGAGAGCGGATCGTTGGTCAGTAAAATTGGCGCAACCAGTCCTTCCTGATAATCCGCCAGTCTTTCCAGCCAGTTAAGCGCACTGTAAATATCTTCACGATGGAACCCGGCATCCGTCAGGTCATCTGTCAATCTGTCCTGATCAACACCCATTTCTGCTTCGTTGTGGATATAGGTCTCAAACAAGTACATGAGTACGTCGAACATGGCATGCCCTCCTCAATCGGACATAGCCGCCGGGTACAGCTGCGATCCATCCTGCTAACTCCAGTTCCAGCAATTGAGCTGAGATAACTGGCACAGATTGGCCGGCACGTTCAGCGACAACGTCAACAGGTGTAACCTCATCACCTACGTTAGCCAACACATCAGCAAATGGCAATGGAGCATCGTCACCTGGTTCAGAATAAATTTCGTCATCCTGTGTCACAGGCAGCCAGTTCAGTGCCCCAGCCAGATCCTCCAGAATGTTGTTGGGATGTGCCACCAGCAGGGCCCCCTGCTGAATCAGCCAGTTTACCCCTTCGCTTAACGGGTTGCCGAGCGCGCCAGGTAGTGCATAAACATTGCGGTTTTGCTCCAGCGCATAGCGAGCGGTCACCAGTGAACCACTCTTCAGTGAGGCTTCCACCACCAGCACGCCCAGACTCAGGCCACTGATGATCCGATTACGACGCGGAAAGTTGAGCGGATGAGGAATGGTGTTCAGCGGAAACTCAGACACCACGGCACCGCCCTGCTCAACAATCTCTGCGGCAAGGCGGACATGCTGTCGGGGATAGAGCCGCTGCAGCCCGCTGCCTAATATGGCTACCGTTTTGCCGCCGGTACTGAGTGCCGCCTGATGCGCAACGCCATCAATCCCCCGCGCCAGTCCACTGGTGATGGTCAGCCCGCTGAGGCTCAGGTGCCGGGTAAACCATTCGCCCCAGTAACGGCCATTGGGTGAGCCATTCCGGCTGCCCACGACTGCCAGCTGTGGGGTAGTGATAACGGCCGGGTCGCCGTGGATGTAGAGCAGCGGCGGAAAGCGACTGGTTTCCCTGAGCCGGGCAGGATAGGCGGCGTCCAGCGCAGTGATCAGATGATGGGCAGAACTGCGCGCTAACCAGTGCTGCACATCAGTGATCGTTTTTTCAGGCAGATCAGCGTATTGCTGACACTGCACAGCGTCTAACCCCAGCCGCATAAGTTTCCCGCTGTCTGCCGGTGCATCGCCCAGCTGCTGCGCCACGGTCAGCCAGCGCTTTCCTGTCATTCCACACACCGCGGCCAGCCGCAGATACTGCGCTATTTTGTCCATTTGCTGCTCCCTGATTGCCCCGGCTTCCTGCCGCACAATGCTGTCAATCAGGTCTCAGAAAGTCTACAATATGAGGCAGTAATCTTTTCCTAACCGAATACAGATCTGGATATTTATGTCAGTTTTGCAGGTATTACATTTTCCTGACGAGCGCCTTCGCAAAGTCGCCGCGCCCGTTAAAGAAGTTAACGCAGACATTCAGCGTATCGTTGATGATATGTTCGAGACGATGTATGCCGAAGAGGGCATCGGTCTTGCGGCGACGCAGGTCGATATTCATCAGCGCATCATCGTGATTGATGTCTCTGAAAGTCGTGAAGAGCGTTTAGTCCTGATCAACCCTGAGCTGCTGGAAAAAAGCGGTGAAACCGGTATTGAAGAGGGCTGCCTGTCGATTCCGGAACAGCGTGCATTTGTCCCGCGTGCTGAGCGCGTAAAAGTTCGCGCGCTGGATCGTGACGGTAACAGTTTCGAACTGGAAGCCAGCGACTTACTCGCCATCTGTATCCAGCATGAGATCGATCATCTGGAAGGCAAACTGTTTATTGATTATCTGTCGCCTCTGAAGCGTCAGCGGATCAAAACCAGATTAGAGAAACTGGCGCGTCAGAACGCCCAGGCTTCCTGAGATCTTAAAAAGGGATAAACGTGTCTGCCCCGCTAAAAATCATTTTTGCCGGCACTCCTGACTTTGCAGCGCGTCATCTTGACGCGCTGCTTGCTTCTGAGCATCAGGTTATCGGCGTCTTTACTCAGCCCGACCGCCCTGCGGGTCGCGGCAACAAACTCACTCCTGGCCCGGTCAAAACGCTGGCGCTGGCTCATGACATTCCGGTGTTTCAGCCAAAGTCGCTGCGACCTGAAGAGAATCAGCAGCTGGTTGCTGACCTGCAGGCCGATGTGATGGTTGTCGTGGCGTATGGATTAATTCTGCCCAGGGCGGTGCTGGACATGCCACGTCTGGGCTGCATCAATGTTCACGGTTCGCTGCTCCCCCGCTGGCGTGGTGCCGCGCCGATTCAGCGTGCGCTCTGGGCTGGCGACAGTGAAACTGGCGTCACCATCATGCAGATGGATGTGGGTTTAGATACCGGCGATATGCTGCATAAACTGGCCTGCCCGATTACCTCCCAGGACACCAGTGCCACTCTGTATGACAGACTGGCCCAGCTCGGCCCGCAGGGGCTGCTGGATACGCTGACGTTACTCAACACGCAGCAGGCCTCACCCGAAAAACAGGATGAAGCACTCGCCAGCTACGCTGAGAAGCTGAGCAAAGAGGAGGCGCGTCTTGACTGGAGACTGCCCGCAGAACAGCTTGAGCGCTGTATCCGCGCCTTTAATCCCTGGCCGATGAGTTTTTTCACGATTGACGACCAGCCGGTAAAAGTCTGGCAGGCTACCGTACTGCCTCACCGCGACCATGCACCGGGTGAAATTATCGCTGCAGATAAGCAGGGCATCCAGGTCGCAACCGCCGAGGGCGTATTGAATCTGGTGCAGTTGCAGCCCGCCGGTAAAAAACCGATGTCGGCTCAGGATCTTCTCAACTCGCGTCGGGAGTGGTTTGAACCTGGAACCCTTCTGGACTGACTCTCTGGCCCGGTGACTTACCGGGCTTTTTGTTTGATGACAAAACCCTATGACTAAATCAACCAACCTGCGTAGCCTCTCCGCCCAACTGATTGAGCGCGTTGTGGACAAAGGCGAATCCCTGAATACGGTTCTGCCTGCCGCCCAGAAAAAACTCACCGACAAAGATAGCGCATTAGTGCAGGAGATCTGTTTTGGTGTTCTGCGCACACTGCCGCAGCTGGAAGCGCTGATTGGCAAACTGATGGAACGTCCACTGACCGGTAAACAGCGGGTTCTTCACTATCTGATCATGGTCGGACTTTATCAGCTGGAATATACCCGGGTGCCAGCCCACGCTGCACTGGCTGAAACCGTCGCGGGCGCAGAGGTGCTTAAGCGCACCAGCCTGAAAGGATTATTAAACGGGGTATTACGCCAGTTTCAGCGCCAGCGTGAAACGTTACTCGCCAGCATTCAGGATGGCCCACAACGTTATCTCCATCCGGGCTGGCTGCTTAAGCGATTGCAGCACGCCTGGCCGGAACAGTGGGAGCATATCGTCGAAGCAAATAATCTGCGTCCGCCGATGTGGCTGCGGGTTAACCGTCAGCATCACTCACGTGACGCCTGGCTGACCATGCTGACTGAAAGTGGCAGAAATGCACAGCCGGCTGCCGATGTCCCGGATGCGTTGCGGCTTGATACCCCCGCCCCGGTCAGCCAGTTGCCCGGCTTTGATCAGGGCTGGGTGACCGTACAGGATTTATCAGCCCAGCGCTGCGCTCTGCTGCTCGAACCTCAGAATGGCGAGCAGATTCTGGATTTATGTGCGGCCCCCGGCGGTAAAACGACCCATATCCTTGAGATCGCGCCGGAAGCCGACGTGCTGGCTGTCGATGTGGATGCGCAGCGTCTTAAACGCGTTGATGAGAATCTGCAGCGACTGGGCATGAAAGCGGAGGTCAAACAGGGGGACGGACGGACACCGCAGCAGTGGTGTGGCGATCGCCAGTTTGACCGTATCCTGCTGGATGCGCCCTGCTCTGCAACCGGCGTTATCCGCCGACATCCCGATATTAAGTGGCTGCGCCGCGATCGCGATATCGCTGAGCTGGCAAAGCTGCAGCGTGAGATCCTGGACGCTATCTGGCCGCACCTGAAACCCGGCGGCACGCTGATTTATGCCACCTGTTCCATCCTGCCTGAAGAGAACCACCAGCAGATTGAGGCTTTCCTGCAGCGACAGCACGATGCGCAGGCGGAGCCGCTCAGGGATGCACCGGCGAGCGGGTTACAGGTCTTTCCGGATGCTGAAGGCGGAGATGGTTTCTTCTACGCTAAGCTGATAAAAAATTCGGGTTCACACTGATATGAGTATTGATAAGCGATGAAAATAATCATTCTGGGCGCAGGTCAGGTAGGCGGAACGCTGGCAGAGAATCTGGTGGGTGAAAACAACGATATCACAGTCGTTGATACCGATTCGGCACGCCTGCGTCATCTGCAGGATAAGTTCGATCTGCGTGTAGTACAGGGGCACGGTTCACATCCGCGGATCCTGCGTGAGGCGGGCGCTGAAGACGCCGACATGCTGGTTGCCGTTACCAGTTCGGATGAAACCAACATGATTGCCTGTCAGATTGCTTATTCGCTTTTCAATACGCCGAACCGAATCGCCCGTATTCGTGCGGCGGACTATCTGCGCGATGCAGATAAGCTCTTTATGCCGGAAGCCGTTCCTATCGACCATCTGATCTCACCAGAGCAGCTGGTCATCGATAATATCTACCGTTTGATCCAGTATCCGGGCGCACTGCAGGTGGTGAATTTTGCCGAAGGCAAAGTCAGCCTGGCCGTAGTCAAAGCGTATTATGGCGGGCCTCTGGTCGGGAATCCGCTTTCGATCCTGCGTGAGCATATGCCGCACATTGATACCCGTGTCGCCGCTATCTTCCGTCAGGACCGTCCCATTCGTCCCCAGGGTTCGACCATCGTCGAGGCAGGTGATGAAGTGTTTTTCATCGCGGCCAGCCAGAATATTCGTGCAGTTATGAGCGAAATGCAGCGGCTGGAAAAGCCTTACAAGCGCATCATGTTAGTGGGAGGCGGCAATATCGGTTTCGGTCTGGCACAGCAACTGGAGAAGCACTACAGCGTGAAGCTGATCGAGCGTAATCCCCAGCGGGCCGCCGAACTGGCTGAACATCTTCATGATACCGTCGTCTTTTATGGCGATGCGTCAGACCAGGAGTTGCTTGCAGAGGAGCATGTCGAGCAGGTTGACCTGTTCATTGCGGTCACCAATGATGATGAAGCCAACATCATGTCAGCCATGCTGGCGAAAAAGATGGGCGCCAAAAAAGTCATGGTGCTGATACAGCGTCGCGCTTATGTGGATCTGGTGCAGGGCAGTGTTATCGATATCGCGATTTCTCCTCAGCAGGCCACCATCTCTGCCCTGCTGGGCCATGTCCGTAAAGCGGACATCGTGGGTGTTTCCTCGCTGCGTCGCGGCATCGCTGAGGCGATCGAAGCGATAGCGCACGGTGACGAATCGACATCACGGGTGGTGGGCCGCGCGATTGATGATATCAAACTGCCCCCGGGTACCATCATTGGTGCGGTAGTGCGCGGCGATGATGTGATGATTGCCAATGACAACCTGCGTATCGAGCAGGGTGACCATGTAATCATGTTCCTGACCGATAAGAAATTCGTGTCGGATGTTGAGCGGCTCTTCCAGCCAAGTCCTTTCTTCCTGTAAATCCTGTATTGATTTTCAGTCGGGGGGAGCTATGCAAGACAGCCACCTGTTTGGCTGCGCTTATGGAAAAAACAGCAAGGTTTGTTAGACTTTATGACACTGGCAAGGAGAGGAGTTAAGTATGAGTTTAATCAAAGAGTTTCGTGATTTTGCAATGCGCGGGAATGTGATGGATCTGGCCGTCGGTGTCATCATCGGCGCTGCGTTTGGTAAGATCGTCTCATCATTAGTGGCTAACATCATTATGCCACCGTTGGGCTTATTGATCGGTGGTGTCGATTTTAAATCATTTGCCTGGGTGCTCAAGCCTGCTGTTGGCGACACGCCTGCCGTCGTTATGCAGTATGGTATCTTCCTGCAGAGTATCTTCGACTTTGTCATCATTGCCTTTGCCATCTTTATGGCGATCAAACTGATGAACCGTCTCTACAAGAAAAAAGAAGTTGAGAAGCCTGCACCTAAACCTTCAAACGAAGAAGTGCTGCTGACTGAAATTCGCGACCTGCTTAAACAGCAGAATACCCGCGTGTAGTAAACAAACCGCCTCTGAGGCGGTTTTTTAATGGTAAAGAAGAAGGGCAGTGATAAGACGCTTTCTTATCACTGCCCTCCCATCGCTGCCCCTTGTTGTGTTTTTCCTTTCGTCTGAAGCTGCCCTTACCCTTTTGTTTCTGCTCAATGCGCTGACGGAAAAGCGGGTCGTGTAACAGAGCCTCAATCGCGTTATCGCGGATTTGCCCCCTGGTATGCTGATATTTACTCATAACGCCTCCTGTTGAGATGGTCTGATACTCTATTCCTTTGCGGTAAAATCACAAGACCCTTGTTTGTCTGAAGCCTCTCCCCGCTCCAGTGCCTCCAGAATTGAGCACGAAATGCTACTGTGGCTGTGACCACAACAGGCGTCCGAAAGAATACGCAGAGAACGCTGCATCGACTCAAGTTCCGCTATCATCTGCGCCACTTCATCCAGCCGTTTCTCAACGATCGCTTTTGACTCCTGGCAGGTGTGATGTGCCGGATCGACCCGGATTGACAGTAGTTCCCGGATCGCTTCCAGACTGAAGCCGAGCTTACGACCGTGGCGAATAAATTTCAGACGTTGCAGATCGCCTTCGCTGTAGAGGCGAAAACCACCTTCGGTACGCTCACCATGTTCCATCATCTGCTGCTTTTCATAAAAACGGATGGTGTCAGGCGTTACCTCAGCAAGCTTTGCTAACTGACCTATGCGGAACATCTACTCCTCCTCGCGGAAATGGTGGCGTATCGCGGTAGCATAGTGTCCATGAAGAAAATCGGTACTCATGCCCGCCTGTCGCAAGCGCAGCTCCAGCACCTGAAGCCGGTGACAGTGATCCTGATAGTCACGATCCGCAGGATCCAGCTGGCGAATCAGATCGTTGACTTCCATCGCCTCACGCCTTAACTCCAGCTCGGGGGGCAGAAAGCCAGAATTTTTCAGCAGTCGATACCCTGCCCTTAACTCCGGAGGGACATGACTGTCATCATCCAGCTGTAGCGGTTTGCCAGAGCCAGGAAGGTTACTGAGTTCACCTTTTTCCAGTGCCGCTTTGATGTGCTGTTCAGCAAGTTCGTCTACCAGCCACATAACAGATGCCCTCAAAAATAGAAGCGTCATTCTAAGGTAGCGAATTTCAGGCAATAAAAAACCCGCCGAAGCGGGTTTTTTACGTTGCTGCAGATTACTCTGCGGCTGCTTCTGCTTGAGCTTCTGGACGATCAACCAGCTCGATGTAAGCCATCGGAGCGTTGTCACCAGCACGGAAGCCACACTTCAGAATACGAGTGTAACCACCAGCACGGCTCGCAAAACGCGGGCCCAGCTCATTAAACAGTTTTGCCACGATCTCGTTATCACGAGTACGGGCGAATGCCAGACGACGATTAGCTACGTTGTCGGTCTTGGCAAGAGTAATCAGCGGCTCAACTACGCGACGCAGTTCTTTGGCTTTCGGCAGAGTCGTTTTGATGATCTCATGACGAACCAGAGAACCGGCCATGTTGCGGAACATAGCCTGACGATGGCTGCTGTTGCGGTTCAGTTGACGACCACTCTTACGATGGCGCATGACCTTATCCTTCTCAGTGAAACCTTAACCTGTGATCGGTTTATTCATCAGCAATGCTTGCCGGTGGCCAGTTCTCAAGGCGCATGCCCAGAGACAGACCACGTGAAGCGAGCACATCTTTAATCTCAGTAAGAGATTTTTTACCCAGGTTAGGCGTTTTAAGCAGCTCAACCTCGGTACGCTGTACCAGATCACCGATGTAGTGGATAGCTTCTGCCTTAAGGCAGTTAGCAGAGCGGACAGTCAATTCCAGATCGTCAACAGGGCGCAGCAGGATCGGATCGAATTCTGGTTTCTCTTCTTTAACTTCCGGCTGACGTACATCACGTAAGTCAACGAAAGCTTCAAGTTGTTCAGCCAGAATGGTCGCCGCACGACGAATCGCCTCTTCAGGATCGATTGTGCCGTTGGTTTCCATTTCGATGACCAGCTTGTCCAGGTCGGTGCGCTGCTCTACACGCGCTGCTTCAACATTGTAGGCGATACGGTCTACAGGGCTGTAGCAAGCGTCAACTAACAGGCGGCCGATTGGGCGCTCATCTTCTTCCGAATGAATTCGGGCAGAAGCCGGCACATAGCCACGACCACGCTGAACTTTGATACGCATGCTGATAGCCGCGTTCTCATCGGTCAGATGGCAGATGACATGCTGAGGCTTGACGATTTCGACATCACCATCATGGGTAATGTCGGCTGCAGTCACAGGGCCAATGCCAGATTTATTCAGGGTCAGAATAACTTCATCTTTACCCTGAACTCTTACCGCCAGCCCTTTCAGGTTGAGCAGGATTTCCAGGATATCTTCCTGTACGCCCTCTTTGGTGCTGTACTCATGAAGTACACCATCAATTTCAACCTCGGTCACCGCGCAACCCGGCATGGATGAAAGCAGAATACGGCGCAGTGCGTTACCAAGAGTATGGCCAAAGCCACGCTCTAAAGGCTCAAGGGTCACCTTGGCGTGCGTCGAACTCACTTGCTCGATATCTACCAGGCGCGGTTTTAGAAACTCTGTCACAGAACCCTGCATTGTGTCCTCTCTTTGGTACTAAGCTTTACTTGGAGTAAAGCTCGACGATCAGGTGTTCGTTAATGTCCGCAGACAGATCAGTACGTTCAGGAATACGCTTGAACACACCTTCCATCTTAGTCGCATCAACTTCCAGCCAGGTTGGCTTTTCACGCTGCTCAGCCAGCTCCAGAGCGGCCTTCACGCGAGATTGCTTTTTGGCTTTCTCACGGATGCTAACGACATCATTCGGAGATACCTGATAAGAAGCGATGTTAACAACGCGGCCGTTTACCAGAACAGACTTGTGGCTAACCAGCTGACGTGCTTCTGCACGCGTGGCACCGAAGCCCATACGATAAACTACGTTGTCCAGACGACCTTCCAGCAGAGCCAACAGGTTTTCACCGGTGTTGCCTTTCAGACGAGCTGCTTCTTTGTAATAGTTACGGAACTGACGCTCCAGCACGCCGTAGATACGACGAACTTTCTGCTTCTCACGTAACTGACCGCCGTAATCAGACAGACGCGGTTTACGCGCACCATGCTGACCAGGGGCTTGTTCAATTTTACACTTGGAATCAATCGCGCGAACGCCAGACTTAAGGAATAAGTCAGTGCCCTCACGACGGCTCAGCTTGAGCTTAGGACCCAAATATCTTGCCATTTTCTTTCTCCAACTATCCTAAAAAAACGGGCGTTATACGCGACGTTTTTTCGGCGGACGACAACCGTTATGAGGGATCGGAGTCACATCAGTAATATTCGTGATGCGGAAACCAGCGGCGTTCAAAGCACGAATCGTAGATTCGCGACCTGGACCCGGACCCTTTACCATAACTTCCAGATTCTTAATTCCGTAATCTTTTACCGCTTCTGCACAGCGCTCTGCAGCGACCTGAGCAGCAAACGGAGTGGATTTACGTGAACCGCGGAAACCGGAACCACCGGCGGTTGCCCAACCCAGTGCGTTACCCTGACGATCAGTAATGGTAACGATGGTGTTGTTAAAAGAAGCATGGACATGAGCCACGCCATCTGAGACTTGTTTTCTTACACGCTTGCGTGCACGAACTGGTGCCTTTGCCATTATTTACTCACCCCGATTATTTCTTGATCGGTTTACGCGGACCCTTACGGGTACGTGCGTTGGTCTTGGTACGCTGACCGCGAACCGGAAGACCACGACGATGGCGCAAACCACGGTAGCAACCAAGGTCCATAAGACGCTTGATGCTCAGGGTGATTTCACGGCGCAGATCACCTTCAACAACGAATTTCGCAACTGCATCACGCAGCTGATCAATTTGTTCTTCAGACAGCTCACTGATCTTAACATTTTCAGCAATGCCCGTTGAAGCGCAGATGGCTTTTGAACGGGTTTTACCGATACCGAAGATCGAAGTTAATGCGATAACGGTATGTTTTTGATCAGGAATGTTAATGCCTGCTATACGGGCCACTATGCACTCCTATAATTAAACAAGCACGTCCCATGCTGAAAAGCCCGTTTTCAGGATACTCAAATGGAAACGTACTGACATACAAAAGATTGGCTGGCTAATCTAGCCAGCTCAACCCGACTTTGCAAGAAAAATATGTGACAAAATCAGCCTTGGCGCTGTTTATGCTTTGGCTCGGCGCTGCAGATCACACGTACGACACCGTCGCGACGAATGATTTTGCAGTTACGACATAATCTCTTGACGGAAGCACGAACTTTCATTTTTACTCTCCGTAACTTCTCAACCAACTGAATTAACGGCCGTAGCCTTTCAGGTTAGCTTTCTTCAGTGCCGACTCGTACTGACTGGACATCATCAGAGTTTGCACTTGAGCCATAAAGTCCATGATGACGACAACTACGATAAGCAGTGATGTACCGCCAAAGTAGAAGGGAACCTTCATCGCATCACGCATGAACTCCGGGATAAGGCAGATAAAAGTAATGTACAGGGCGCCGATTAAGGTCAAACGCGTCATTACTTTATCAATATACTTCGCCGTTTGCTCTCCCGGACGAATTCCCGGTACGAATGCACCAGACTTCTTCAGGTTATCTGCTGTTTCACGTGGGTTGAAAACCAACGCCGTATAGAAGAAACAGAAGAAGATGATTGCAGTCGCATAGAGTAGCACATAAAGCGGCTGTCCTGGCTGCAAATACAGCGAAATTGTTGTCAGCCAGTTCCAACCGGTACCGCCCCCAAACCACGATGCAATCGTTGCCGGGAACAGAATAATGCTGGAAGCAAAAATAGCCGGGATAACACCCGCCATATTCACTTTCAACGGTAAATGTGTGCTCTGTGCAGCGTAAACGCGACGACCCTGCTGACGTTTTGCGTAGTTCACCACAATGCGGCGCTGTCCACGTTCAACGAAAATAACAAAGTAGGTCACTGCGAATACGAGTACTGCAACCAACAGCAACAGAAGGAAGTGCAGGTCGCCTTGCCGCGCTTGCTCGATGGTATGGCCAATGGCCGGCGGAAGACCCGCAACAATACCTGCGAAGATAATGATCGAAATACCGTTACCGATACCCCGCTCAGTAATCTGTTCGCCCAGCCACATCAGGAACATTGTTCCTGAGACCAGACTCACAACAGCGGTAAAGTAGAACGCAAAGCCCGGATTCATCACCAGACCCTGCATCCCTGGCATATTCGGCAGACCGGTAGCAATACCGATCGACTGGAATATGGCCAATACCAACGTACCGTATCGGGTGTACTGGCTAATCTTACGACGGCCAGCCTCCCCTTCTTTCTTAATTTCCGCTAACGCTGGATGAACCACCGTTAATAACTGGATAATGATCGATGCCGAGATATACGGCATGATGCCCAGTGCGAAAATAGAAGCACGGCTGAGAGCACCACCAGAGAACATGTTAAACATTTCAATGATGGTGCCACGCTGTTGCTCAAGCAGTTTGGCAAGTACAGTGGCATCAATACCAGGGATTGGAATAAAAGAGCCAATACGGAAGACAATCAGTGCGCCGATGACAAACAGAAGTCTGCGTTTCAGCTCACCAAAGCCGCCTTTGGCACTTTGAAAATCTAATCCCGGTTGTTTAGCCATCTGCTACTTATTCCTCGATTTTACCGCCAGCAGCTTCGATTGCAGCACGAGCACCTTTGGTGACACGCAGGCCGCGAACCGTTACCGGTGCAGAAACTTCACCAGACAGAATTACTTTAACGAATTCAATCTGAACACCGACAATGTTGGCTGCTTTCAGCGCGTTCAGGTCGACGATACCGCCTTCAACTTTCGCCAGATCAGACAGACGAATCTCTGTGGTGATCATTGCTTTGCGAGAGGTGAAACCGAACTTCGGCAGACGACGGTACAGAGGCATCTGACCACCTTCGAAACCGCGACGTACGCCACCGCCAGAACGTGAGTTCTGACCTTTGTGACCACGACCACCGGTTTTTCCGAGGCCAGAACCGATACCACGACCCAGACGCTTAGTAGCGTGCTTAGACCCTTCGGCCGGAGACAGAGTATTTAAACGCATCTCTTACTCCTCCACTTTAACCATGTAGGAAACCGCGTTGACCATGCCGCGTACAGCTGGCGTGTCTTCACGCTCTACGGTATGACCAATACGACGCAGACCCAGGCCAACCAGAGTGGCTTTATGCTTAGGCAAGCGGCCGATTGAACTACGGGTTTGAGTGATTTTAATAGTCTTAGCCATCGTGATTACCCCAGAATTTCTTCAACGGATTTACCACGCTTAGCAGCGACCATTTCCGGAGATTTCATATTGCCCAGGCCGTCGATAGTTGCACGAACCACGTTGATCGGGTTAGTAGAACCATAGGCTTTTGCCAGTACGTTATGAACTCCAGCGACTTCCAGAACGGCGCGCATTGCACCACCGGCGATGATACCGGTACCTTCTGAAGCCGGCTGCATGAACACGCGGGAACCCGTGTGTGCACCTTTAACAGGGTGCTGCAGGGTGCCGTTGGTCAGCGCGACGTTAACCATGTTGCGACGGGCTTTCTCCATCGCTTTCTGGATCGCTGCTGGAACTTCACGCGCTTTACCGTAACCAAAACCTACGCGACCGTTACCATCGCCTACCACAGTCAGTGCTGTGAAGGAGAAAATACGACCACCTTTAACAGTTTTAGAAACACGGTTTACCGCGATCAGTTTTTCCTGCAGTTCGCCAGCTTGTTTCTCGATGTGTGCCATCTTAGACCTCTACCTTAGAACTGAAGGCCAGCTTCACGGGCAGCATCTGCCAGTGCCTGGACGCGACCATGATATTGGAAACCGGAACGGTCGAAAGAAACACCTGTGATGCCTTTTTCGATTGCGCGTTCTGCGATAGCTTTACCTACTGCAGCTGCGGCTTCTTTATTACCGGTATACTTCAGTTGTTCAGTGATAGCTTTTTCTACAGTAGAAGCAGCGACCAGAACTTCGGAACCGTTCGGGGCGATTACCTGTGCGTAAATATGACGCGGGGTACGATGTACCACCAGGCGAGTAGCACCCAGCTCTTTGAGCTTGCGACGTGCACGGGTCGCACGACGGATACGAGCAGATTTCTTATCCATAGTGTTACCTTACTTCTTCTTAGCCTCTTTGGTACGCACGACTTCGTCGGCGTAACGGACACCCTTGCCTTTGTAAGGCTCAGGACGACGGTAGGCGCGCAGGTCTGCTGCAACCTGACCAATCAGCTGCTTATCAGCGCCTTTCAGCACGATCTCAGTCTGAGTTGGGCATTCTGCAGTGATACCCGCGGGCAGCTGGTGATCGACTGGATGAGAAAAGCCCAGTGACAGGTTAACCATATCGCCTTTAACGGCAGCACGATAACCTACACCAACCAGCTGCAGCTTCTTAGTGAAGCCTTCGGTAACACCGATAACCATTGCGTTCAGCAGCGCGCGAGAAGTACCCGCCTGCGCCCAGCCGTCAACGAAACCTTCGCGCGGAGCGAAAGTCAGAGCGTTGTCAGCATGCTTAACTTCAACAGCATCATTGATAGTACGAGTCAGCTCGCCGTTTTTACCTTTAATCGAAATTACCTGACCGTCGAGTTTTACCTCTACGCCGGCAGGAACAACGACAGGTGCTTTAGCAACACGAGACATATGTATCCTCCGATTACGCTACGTAGCAGATAATTTCGCCACCAAGACCAGCCTGGCGCGCTGCACGATCAGTCATGACACCTTTGGATGTAGAAACTACAGCGATGCCCATACCAGCCATTACCTTTGGCAGCTCATCTTTTTTCTTATAGATGCGCAGGCCAGGACGGCTTACTCGCTGAATGCTTTCTACAACAGCTTTACCCTGGAAATACTTAAGAGTCAGTTCCAGTTCCAGCTTGATGTCGCCTTCGATTTTGAAATCTTCAATATAACCTTCTTCCTTCAGAACGTTGGCAATTGCCAATTTCAGCTTGGAGGAAGGCATGGTGACCGCAACTTTGTTCGCGGCCTGACCGTTACGGATACGGGTCAGCATATCCGCGATCGGATCTTGCATGCTCATCTGTGTTACTCCCGTGATTCAATTGGTGACAATTACCAGCTAGCCTTTTTCAGGCCCGGGATTTCACCGCGCATGGCGGCTTCGCGGACCTTGATACGGCTCAACCCAAACTTCCGCAGGAAACCGTGCGGACGACCTGTTTGACGGCAGCGGTTACGCTGACGTGAAGGGCTGGAATCACGCGGCAGACTCTGCAGCTTCAGAACAGCATCCCAACGGTCTTCGTCGGAAGCGTTCACATCAGAGATGATCGCTTTCAGTTCAGCGCGTTTAGCGAAGAATTTGTCTGCTAATTTTGCACGTTTAACTTCACGTGCTTTCATAGATTGCTTAGCCATTAAGTAACCCTACCTTACTTACGGAACGGGAAGTCAAAGGCAGCCAGCAGAGCACGGCCTTCATCATCAGATTTCGCAGTAGTGGTAATGGTGATATCCAAACCACGAACGCGATCGACTTTGTCGTAGTCGATTTCTGGGAAGATGATCTGCTCACGTACACCCATGCTGTAGTTGCCACGACCATCGAATGACTTAGCGGACAAGCCACGGAAGTCACGGATACGTGGAACAGCAATGGTGACCAGACGCTCAAAGAACTCCCACATGCGCTCGCCACGCAGAGTTACTTTACAGCCGATCGGATAGCCCTGACGGATTTTGAAGCCTGCAACTGATTTGCGTGCTTTGGTGACCAGCGGTTTTTGACCGGAGATTGCTGCCAGGTCAGCTGCTGCGTTATCCAGCAGTTTCTTGTCAGCGATCGCTTCACCAACACCCATGTTCAGGGTGATCTTCTCGACCCGAGGGACTTGCATGACAGAATTGTAGCCAAACTCTGTCATGAGTTTCTGGACTACTTCGTCTTTGTAGTAATCATGCAGTTTCGCCATCGTACTACTCCAAATTACTTGATAGTTTCGCTGTTAGACTTGAAGAAACGGACTTTTTTGCCGTCTTCGAATCTAAAGCCTACACGGTCAGCCTTACCAGTTGCCGCGTTGAACAGTGCAACGTTAGAAACCTGAATAGCAGCTTCTTTTTCAACGATGCCACCTGGCTGGTTCAGAGCCGGAACCGGCTTCTGATGTTTCTTCACCAGGTTGATACCTTCAACGATGACCTTACCAGAAGACAGGACATTCTTTACCTTACCGCGCTTACCTTTATCTTTACCGGTCAACACGATAACTTCGTCGTTACGACGGATTTTAGCTGCCATTGTTCGCTCCTTAGAGTACTTCTGGTGCCAGAGAGATAATTTTCATGAACTTTTCAGTACGAAGTTCACGAGTTACCGGCCCAAAAATACGCGTACCGATAGGCTGCTCACTGTTATTGTTCAGAATAACGCATGCATTACCATCGAAGCGAATGACAGAACCGTCCGGGCGACGAACACCCTTCCTGGTGCGCACCACTACCGCCTTCAGGACATCACCTTTTTTGACTTTACCACGAGGAATTGCTTCCTTGATGGTAACTTTGATGATGTCACCGACGCCTGCGTAGCGACGGTGCGAGCCACCCAGAACCTTGATACACATTACGCGACGTGCACCGGAGTTGTCGGCGACGTTCAGCATAGTCTGTTCTTGGATCATTTTAGTGCTCCGCTAATGTCAACTACTACTTCGGGACCTAAACCTCAGGTCGTTAGAAAGCCCCATAATTGAGGGCGCGGCATTGTAACACCGGTTCTCACAGATGGGTAGAAAAAATAAACGGCTCTCAATCGAGCCGCTGATTTTCCCTGATGACAGGGAGGGCGTATTCTAGGGAATAGTGCGAACAGTAGCAAATGTAATCTGCCTTATTTTTCGTCGATCCCCAAATAAAGTGCCCTTCTGTCTCAGCCTGCCAGTTTTGTGGCCAGCTGGTTGTGCTGACGCAGCAGCGCTGGCAGTTCAATTCCGGCCAGTTCTCCTTTACGTACCCGGACTTGTCCGTTAATGATGCTGTAAGCAACCTGTCCCGGATTACAGAACACCAGGGCGGCGACCGGATCGTGCCCTGCCCCAGCCAGGCCTGGCCGATTCAGGTCAAACACCGCCAGGTCAGCCATCATGCCAGGCGCAACAGCCCCCACATCATTACGGTTAAGCACTTTTGCACTGCCCAGCGTTGCCAGCTCCAGAGCCTGCCGTGCGGTCATGGCATCCGGGCCAAACCCGACACGCTGTAGCAGCATCGCCTGACGAACCTCGGCCATCATATCTGAGCTGTCATTGGAGGCAGAGCCATCCACGCCGAGACCGACATGCACACCGGCATCGCACATATGGCGTATCGGGGCGATGCCTGAGCCGAGCCGCATATTTGAGCAGGGACAATGGGCAATGCCCGTTCCGGTGCGGGCAAAGAGTTCAATACCCTGTGGATCGAGTTTGACGCAGTGAGCATGCCAGACATCCTGGCCAACCCAGCCGAGGTCCTCAACATACTGCGCAGGAGTCATATTAAACTTTTCGCGACTGTAGCGGATGTCGCTGTCGTTCTCTGCCAGATGCGTGTGCATCGAGACGCTGAAACTGCGGGCCAGTGCGGCGGACTGCTTCATCAGCTCCCGGCTGACGGAGAATGGCGAACAGGGAGCCACCACGATGCGTAGCATTGAACCATGGCTATCATCGTGATAGCGCTCAATGACCCGCTGCGTATCTTTAAGAATTGCCGCTTCATTCTCCACCAGGCTATCGGGCGGTAAGCCGCCCCGTGATTTCCCCACGCTCATACTGCCCCGGCTTGCATGGAAACGCATTCCCATAACGGCAGCAGCCTCAATACTGTCATCAAGCTGACAGCCATTTGGATAGACATAGAGATGATCACTGGTGGTCGTGCAGCCAGAGAGTATCAGTTCAGCCATCGACACCTGCGTTGAGATACGAATCATCTCAGGTGTCAGGTTCTGCCAGAGAGGATAGAGGTGAGTCAGCCAGTTAAAGAGTTCGCCATTCTGCACAGCCGGAATGGCGCGGGTCAGGCTCTGATACATATGGTGATGCGTATTGATCAGACCCGGAATCACAATGTGCCCACGCAGGTCGATAACCTCATCCGCGCTATCGGGTAGTGCTCCGGCTTCTCCGACCGCCACGATCTGATTTCCTTTGATCAGAACAGAGGCGTTGCGAATTTCCCGACGGTCAGCATCCATGCAAACTACACAGTCGGCGTTCTTCAGTAACAGAGTTCGTTCCATGCTATTGCCTGTAGGTTGATATTGTGTGCTTTCCGATAATAGCGGCAAGCTTTTGGCAGAGCTAATAGCAGGTAACGCAGCAAACAAAGGTAATTTCAACAGTGACCGCCGTAAGCGATCGGGACTCTCCATTTTCACGGCACATTTCCTTGTACAGTTATGACGACACCGGCCTGTTCAGCCCGATGCATTCAGGCCAGACCGCCTGAAGAGTCGCAGCTTACCGCCGGGAAACTGTCGAATTTGTGCGCACTATCAAATCTGCATGGCCGGGGACACAAATGGATCAATCCCGGGGCAGAGGCAAAAAAAAACCCCCTGCCGAAGCAGAGGGTTTCCTCAGAAAAAACGGTTCTGATTACAGAACGGCTTTCTCAATTACGCGAACCAGGGTCCAGGATTTAGTCTTGGACAGTGGACGGCATTCGCGGATTTCTACCACGTCGCCGATTCCACATTCATTGTTCTCGTCATGGATGTGCAGCTTGGTCGTACGCTTAATGAATTTGCCGTAGATCGGGTGTTTCACGAAACGTTCGATAGCAACAACTGCAGATTTCTGCATTTTGTCACTTACTACACGACCCTGCAGAGTACGGATTTTATCGGTCATTACGAACCCGCCTTCTCAGTCAGTAAAGTCTTAACGCGTGCAACATCACGGCGAACCTGTTTCAGCAGATGAGTCTGCTGCAGTTGGCCAGATGCTGCCTGCATGCGCAGGTTAAATTGCTCACGCAGCAGATTAAGCAGCTCAGTGTTCAGCTCTTCAACGCTTTTTTCACGCAGCTCAGTTGCTTTCATTACATCACCGTCTTAGTTACAAAGGTGGTTTTGATAGGCAGTTTTGCTGCTGCCAGCTTGAATGCTTCACGGGCCAGCTCTTCTGGTACGCCGTCCATTTCATACAGGACTTTACCAGGCTGGATCAGGGCAACCCAATACTCAACGTTACCCTTACCTTTACCCATACGCACTTCCAGCGGCTTCTCGGTGATCGGTTTGTCCGGGAATACTCGGATCCAGATCTTACCTTGACGCTTAACTGCACGGGTCATAGCACGACGTGCTGCTTCGATCTGACGAGCAGTCAGACGACCACGGCCAACAGCTTTCAGACCGAAAGTACCGAAGCTAACATCCGTACCCTGCGCCAGACCGCGGTTGCGGCCTTTGTGCACCTTACGGAATTTTGTACGCTTTGGTTGTAACATCAGCGACTCTCCTTACTTACGGCCTTTACGCTGCTGCTTTTTAGGTTGAGCAGCCGGTTCCGGTTGTTCAACAGCAGCCATACCACCCAGGATCTCACCTTTGAAGATCCATACCTTAACGCCGATTACACCATAAGTGGTGTGCGCTTCAGAGGTGTTGTAGTCAATGTCAGCACGCAGTGTGTGCAACGGTACGCGACCTTCACGATACCATTCGGTACGTGCGATCTCGGCGCCGCCCAGACGGCCGCTAACTTCGACTTTAATACCCTTCGCGCCAAGACGCATGGCGTTCTGAACCGCACGCTTCATAGCACGACGGAACATCACACGACGCTCCAGCTGTGAAGTGATGCTGTCAGCAACCAGTTTTGCGTCCAGTTCCGGCTTGCGGACTTCGGCGATATTGATCTGTGCAGGAACGCCAGCGATGTTCGCGACGACCGTGCGCAGTTTTTCTACGTCTTCGCCTTTCTTACCGATAACGATGCCAGGACGAGCGGTGTGAATAGTCACACGGATGCTCTTAGCTGGACGCTCGATAACGATACGAGAGACAGACGCTTTAGCCAGTTCTTTAGTCAAAAACTGACGGACTTTAAAATCGCTGTCCAGGTTGTCAGCGAATTCTTTGGTGTTCGCAAACCAGGTAGAGTTCCATGGTTTTACAATACCCAGGCGAATACCATTAGGATGTACTTTCTGACCCATTGCTAGTCTCCAGAGTCTCAGCGATCGGACACAACCACAGTAATGTGGCTGGTGCGCTTCAGGATGCGATCTGCACGACCTTTGGCACGCGGCATAATGCGTTTCATGGTCGGACCTTCATCAACGAAAATTTTCGTGATTTTCAGATCGTCGATATCAGCGCCATCGTTGTGTTCGGCGTTAGCAATGGCAGATTCCAGAACTTTCTTGACCAGTACAGCCGCTTTCTTGTTGGTGTAGGTCAAAATGTCCAGTGCCTGCGACACTTTCTTACCGCGAATCAGGTCAGCAACAAGGCGAACCTTCTGAGCAGAAGAACGAGCGTGGCGATGTTGAGCTAAAGTTTCCATCTCTTCCTCCTACTTATTTCTTCTTGGCTTTTTTATCAGCCGCGTGACCGCGATAAGTACGTGTCGGCGCGAATTCACCCAGTTTGTGACCAACCATTTCGTCGGAAACAAAGACAGGAACGTGCTGACGACCATTATGGACAGCGATGGTCAAACCGATCATGTTAGGAAAGATCGTTGAACGACGGGACCAAGTGCGCAAAGGCTTCTTGTCACCGCTTTCCACCGCTTTCTCTACCTTCTTCAGCAAGTGCAGGTCAATAAAAGGACCTTTCTTGAGAGAACGTGGCATGGCTTATCCTCTAATATTATTTGCTACGGCGACGTACGATAAATTTATCAGTACGCTTGTTGCTACGGGTCTTCTTACCTTTGGTCTGAACGCCCCACGGAGAAACCGGGTGCTTACCAAAGTTACGACCTTCACCACCACCGTGCGGGTGATCAACTGGGTTCATCGCGGTACCACGAACGGTCGGACGAACACCACGCCAACGGGCTGCACCAGCTTTACCCAGAACGCGCAGCATATGCTCAGCGTTGCCGACTTCGCCCAGTGTTGCGCGGCAGTCAGACTCGACTTTACGCATTTCACCTGAACGCAGACGCAGGGTAACGTAAGAACCTTCACGCGCAACGATCTGCACGTAAGCACCGGCTGAGCGAGCAATCTGACCGCCTTTGCCTGGTTTCATTTCTACGTTATGCACGGTTGAACCCACCGGGATGTTACGCATCGGCAGTGTGTTACCTGCTTTGATCGCAGCATCAACGCCAGACTGAATCTGGTCGCCGGCTTTCAGGCCTTTAGGGGCCAGGATGTAACGGCGTTCGCCGTCTTTGTACAGAACCAGTGCGATGTTCGCAGAGCGGTTCGGATCGTACTCAAGACGTTCAACAACTGCCGGGATACCGTCTTTGTTGCGTTTGAAGTCAACAATACGATAAGCCTGCTTGTGACCACCACCGATATGACGGGTAGTGATACGACCATTGTTGTTACGGCCACCGGATTTGCTGTTTTTTTCTACCAGCGGGGCAAATGGTTTGCCCTTGTGCAGCTCCGCGTTTACCACTTTAACTACATGGCGACGACCCGGAGATGTCGGTTTACATTTAACAACTGCCATTGTCTTTCTCCTCCGACTTACTCAGCGCCGCCAGCGAAGTCCAGATTCTGGCCTTCTTTCAGGGTGACGTAAGCTTTTTTCCAGTCGCTACGACGACCGATACGCTGTCCTTGACGCTTAACTTTGCCCTTAACAACCAGGGTGTTTACGTCTTTAACTTCTACTTCGAACAGTTTCTCAACAGCAGCAACGATCTCTGCTTTGGTCGCGTCATTAGCAACTTTGAGAACGATGGTATTGGTTTTTTCCATCGCGCTAGATGCTTTTTCAGATACGTGCGGCGCGCGCAGTACTTTCAGCAGACGTTCTTCACGGATCATGCCAGCATCTCCTCAACTTGCTTAACTGCATCAGCAGTCATAACGACTTTGTCGAAGGCGATCAGGCTAACTGGATCGATACCAGATGCATCACGCACGTCAACCTTGTACAGGTTACGCGCAGCCAGGAACAGATTCTCATCCAGTTCGCCGGTGATGATCAGCACGTCTTCCAGCGCCATGTCTTTCAGTTTCTGTACCAGCAGCTTGGTTTTCGGCGCTTCTACAGCAAATGATTCGACAACGATCAGACGGTCCTGACGTACCAGTTCGGACAGGATGCTTTTCAGCGCGCCGCGGTACATCTTTTTGTTAACTTTTTGACTGTGGTCTTGTGGCTTAGCAGCAAAGGTCACGCCACCTGAACGCCAGATCGGGCTCTTCACAGAACCTGAACGCGCACGGCCGGTGCCTTTCTGACGCCATGGCTTTTTGCCTGAACCGGTTACTTCAGCGCGAGTTTTCTGCGCGCGAGTTCCCTGGCGGGCGCCTGATGCGTAAGCAACAACAACCTGGTGAACCAGCGCTTCGTTGAAATCACGACCGAAGGTAGTTTCGGAAACAGTCAGCGCGCTCTGCGCGTCTTTCAATACTAATTCCATTGCTATCCCCTTACGCCTTCACAGCTGGTTTAACGATCAGGTCGCTACCGGTAGCACCGGGAACTGCACCTTTAACCAGCAGCAGGTTGCGCTCAGCGTCAACACGTACTACGTCCAGGCTCTGAACTGTTACGCGCTCATTACCCAGCTGACCTGCCATTTTCTTGCCTTTGAACACTTTGCCCGGAGTCTGGTTCTGACCGATAGAACCCGGAACGCGGTGAGACAAGGAGTTACCGTGAGTAGCGTCCTGGGTACGGAAGTTCCAGCGCTTAACGGTACCGGCGAAACCTTTACCTTTAGAGGTGCCAGTTACGTCTACTTTTTTAACGTCAGCGAAAATTTCAACGCTGATGCTCTGACCTACAGAATACTCGTCACCTTCAGCGGTGCGGAATTCCCACAGGCCACGGCCAGCTTCAACGCCAGCTTTAGCAAAATGACCAGCTTCAGGTTTGGTCACACGGTTTGCTTTTTTAGCACCGGTGGTAACCTGAATTGCCTGGTAACCATCGTTCTCCAGGCCTTTGACCTGAGTAACGCGGTTCGCTTCAACTTCGATTACGGTTACTGGGATAGAAACGCCATCTTCAGTGAAGATGCGGGTCATACCCACTTTTTTACCGACTAAACCAATCATTGTTTCAACCTCTCAATCGCTCGATGACCTGATTAACCCAGGCTGATCTGCACGTCAACACCGGCAGCCAGATCCAGACGCATCAGAGCATCAACCGTTTTTTCGGTTGGCTCAACGATGTCTACCAGACGCTTGTGAGTGCGGATTTCGTACTGATCACGCGCATCTTTGTTGACGTGCGGAGAGATCAGAACGGTAAAACGCTCTTTGCGGGTTGGCAGCGGGATTGGACCACGAACCTGCGCACCAGTGCGCTTGGCAGTCTCAACGATTTCCGCGGTTGATTGATCGATCAGACGATGATCAAACGCTTTAAGACGGATACGGATTCTTTGGTTCTGCATGAGACCAGAGCTCCAAACTTTTTATAGACGAAAAAAATTACTACTCGAACCCATTACGATTGATGGGAGAGTGTAATCGTTCAGCATATAACTCCCCAATTGGGAGTATTGTCAGGCGGCCTAACGGTCAGCCGTCTGCGATTCTGCTCGAATCGCGCCTGCAATATCTGCAGGCCCGCGCATTATACGTAATTCTGTTCAGGAAGCAACCCGTGCTGGCATTTTCGCTGTTAATTAGTGGCCGGGTCCTGGGGCATACATCGCACAGACCTGTCTCATGACTGAAAGGGGGTGAATCAGGTTGTGAACAGGGTTCCGCAAGCTGGCATACACGGGCGACACAGAGTGTAAAAGCGGTGAAAGTATGGCCGACCGTTTAGCCGGAGCCCGAAGATGACCTTAATCCTGATTCAGTTAGCCGCCCTGGCTGGGGGAGCTGCGCTGGGCAGCTTTCTTTCGCTGGCCTGCGCGCGCTTCACCCCTGCCCTTTCTCCCACCCAGTGGTGTGCCGCGCTCTGTTTTCCCGGCTCGCACTGTCCCCACTGCCGCAAGCCTCTGTTATGGCGCGATACGCTGCCGCTGATCAGCTGGGCTGCCTTAAAAGGCCGTTGTCGCTTCTGCTTTTACTCATTTAGCGCAGAGAGTGTGGTCATGGAATGGCTGGTTGCCAGCCTGAGCCTGCTTGTACTGCTAAGCTTCGATAGCCTGACTGATGCGCTGTTTATTCTTATGGCGGCCTCTCTGTTGATGATGGTGGCCCTGATTGACCGTCGCCATCTCTGCATACCTGACCCGCTCAATTATCTGTTGCTCTGGCTGGGGTTAATTCATGCGACACTGGCAGGTACCGAAACCCCGGCGATATGGGGTGTACTGTCGGGCTACGTTGCCCTGTGGCTGCTTGCCCAGGGCTATCGACTGGTCAGGGGGTATGAGGGATTGGGATATGGTGATATGAAGCTTTTCGCCGCGCTGGGGGCCTGCTGTGGCTGGCAGGGATTGCCCTGGATTGCACTGGGTGCCACTCTGCTGGCGCTGGCAGGCGTGTTGATGCTGCAATTGCGTGGCCGGACGCAGGGCGTCAGCCCGCTGCCTTTTGGCCCTTTCCTGGCCATTGCGGGCTGGGTCACTCTCGTCCTGCAGACGCGGTTCACGCTTCTTTGATCTGAGCCTGCAGGTAGTTCTGGATCCCCATCATCCGGATGAGCTCAAGCTCCGTCTCGATCCAGTCGATGTGATGCTCCTCATCTGCCAGGATTTCAATCATCATGTCACGGCTGACATAGTCATGAACTTTGTCCGCATAGGCGATCGCTTCACGAAGATCTTTGGCCCCTTCCAGCTCCAGATTGAGATCTGAACTCAGCATTTCCTCAACGTCCTCACCGATGCGCAGCCGGCCCAAATCCTGCAGATTCGGGATCCCTTCCAGAAAAAGAATGCGCTCAATGTACTTGTCGGCATGCTTCATCTCATCGATCGATTCGTGATACTCCACATCATTGAGGCGCATCAGCCCCCAGTTTTTAAACATCCGCGCATGCAAAAAATACTGGTTTATAGCAACCAGTTCATTTCCAAGCAGTTTATTGAGATGACTGATAATTTTGATATCGCCCTTCATTGTTAACCCTCCACGTCTGCTTTATCAGATCGTAGATGTGATTAAAAAGAAGTCAAAAAAACGCGACAGATATTGTGGGTATTCGCACACGCGATGTGTCAGGCGATCTCTTTATAGAGTGGCGGATGCTGCATCTCTTCATCCATGATTTCCCGCGCGGCGCGCAGACATTTGCCGCACTGTTTGCCGACCGGTACAAAATGACGCAGTTGCTGGATGGATTTGGGCTGATAGCGCCGTACTACTTCACGAAGGGTTTTATCACTGATGGCATTACACAGGCAGACGTACATTATTTCATCACTCGAGACCATTTTCTGTACACAGTGTAAATGCGAATCGTTTTTATTACAAACCTACCCTTTGCAGGGTTATGGCGCTCTTCAGGCAAAAAAAAAGAGCACCGAAGTGCTCTTTTCTTTGTGTTGCAGTGGCCGTTTGCACGACCACAGCAGATATCACAATTAAGCGATAACTTTAGCAACAACACCCGCACCAACGGTACGGCCGCCTTCGCGGATTGCGAAGCGCAGACCTTCGTCCATTGCGATTGGGTGGATCAGGGTAACAACCATTTTGATGTTGTCGCCTGGCATTACCATTTCAACGCCTTCTGGCAGCTCTACTGAACCGGTCACGTCAGTGGTACGGAAGTAGAACTGTGGACGGTAGCCCTTGAAGAACGGAGTATGGCGGCCACCTTCGTCTTTAGACAGAACGTAAACTTCTGACTCGAACTGGGTGTGTGGCTTGATGGTGCCTGGCTTAGCCAGAACCTGACCACGCTGGATGTCTTCACGCTTGATACCGCGCAGCAGAACACCACAGTTTTCGCCTGCCTGACCCTGGTCCAGCAGCTTACGGAACATCTCAACACCGGTACAGGTTGATTTCGCAGTATCTTTGATACCTACGATTTCAACTTCGTCGCCGACTTTAACGATACCGCGCTCAACACGACCGGTAACAACGGTACCACGGCCAGAGATTGAGAATACGTCTTCGATTGGCAGCAGGAACGGCATGTCGATCGCACGCTGTGGCTCTGGGATGTAGTTGTCCAGGTGCTCAGCCAGCTCAATGATTTTCGCTTCCCACTCAGCGTCGCCTTCCAGCGCTTTCAGAGCAGAACCACGAACGATTGGAGTGTCGTCGCCTGGGAAGTCATAGGCTGACAGCAGGTCACGCACTTCCATCTCAACCAGTTCCAGCAGCTCTTCATCATCAACCATGTCACACTTGTTCAGGAACACGATGATGTAAGGAACGCCAACCTGACGACCCAGCAGGATGTGCTCACGGGTCTGTGGCATTGGGCCATCAGTCGCAGCAACAACCAGGATCGCGCCGTCCATCTGCGCAGCACCGGTGATCATGTTTTTCACATAGTCGGCGTGGCCTGGGCAGTCAACGTGTGCATAGTGACGAGTCGGGGTTTCATACTCAACGTGTGAAGTGTTGATGGTGATACCACGTGCTTTCTCTTCTGGTGCGTTATCGATCTGATCGAATGCACGCGCCTGGCCGCCGTAAGTCTTAGACAGTACGGTGGTGATAGCTGCGGTCAGGGTGGTTTTACCGTGGTCGACGTGACCGATGGTGCCCACGTTTACGTGCAGTTTGTTACGCTGAAATTGCTCTTTCGCCATGGCGATAATTCCTTACGTTGTGCCTTCACCACGTGGGTGAAGGCATCAGTTCAAATTTAAACCGTAGCTTATTTGCTACGAGCTTCAATAACGGCCTGCGCTACGTTGTTCGGCGCATCGTCATACTTCAGGAACTCCATGGAGTAAGAAGCACGACCTTTGGTCAGAGAACGCAGCTGAGTTGCGTATCCGAACATTTCAGACAGCGGAACTTCAGCGTGAATCTGAACGCCAGTAGCGTTAGATTCCTGCCCTTTAAGCATACCACGACGACGGCTAAGGTCACCGATGACATCACCCGTGTTCTCTTCCGGAGTCTCTACTTCAACCTTCATGATAGGCTCAAGCAGAACCGGCTGCGCTTGTTTAAAGCCTTGTTTGAAGGCGATAGACGCGGCCAGTTTAAACGCCAGCTCAGAGGAGTCGACATCATGGTAAGAACCGAAGTGCAGACGCACGCCCAGATCCACAACCGGATAACCAGCCAGTGGGCCTGATTTCAGCTGCTCCTGGATACCTTTATCAACCGCAGGGATGTATTCACCAGGAATCACACCACCTTTGATGTCGTTGACAAATTCGTAGCCTTTCGGGTTCGAACCTGGCTCCAGTGGGTACATGTCGATAACAACATGACCGTACTGACCACGACCACCAGACTGCTTGGCGTGTTTACCTTCAACGTCGGTAACTTTAGTGCGGATCGCTTCACGGTAAGCAACCTGTGGTTTACCCACGTTTGCTTCCACGTTGAATTCACGCTTCATACGGTCAACGATGATGTCGAGGTGCAGCTCACCCATACCGGCGATGATGGTCTGGTTAGATTCTTCATCAGTCCATACGCGGAATGATGGGTCTTCTTTCGCCAGACGGCCCAGAGCCAGACCCATTTTTTCCTGGTCAGCTTTGGTTTTCGGCTCAACAGCGATTGAGATTACTGGCTCTGGGAACTCCATGCGCTCAAGGATGATGACGTTATCCGGGTCACACAGGGTATCACCAGTGGTCACATCTTTCAGGCCGATCGCAGCGGCGATATCACCCGCACGGACTTCTTTGATTTCTTCACGCTTGTTAGCGTGCATCTGGACAATACGGCCCAGACGCTCACGGTTTGACTTAACCGGGTTGAACACGGTGTCACCAGTGTTAACAACACCAGAGTAAACGCGGAAGAAGGTCAGGTTACCTACAAACGGGTCGGTAGCGATTTTGAACGCCAGTGCAGCAAACGGCTCGTTGTCGTCTGAGTGACGAACAGCCGGCGTGTCTTTACCGTCGTCCAGCATACCGTTGATCGCGGTAACGTCAGTCGGTGCTGGCAGATATTCAACAACTGCATCCAGCATCGCCTGAACACCTTTGTTCTTAAATGCAGAACCACAGGTTACCAGGATGATTTCGTTGTTCAGAACGCGCTTACGCAGAGCAGTTTTGATCTCTTCTTCGCTCAGCTCTTCACCGCTGAAGAATTTCTCCATCAGCTCTTCAGAGGCTTCTGCTGCTGCTTCGATCAGCTTGCCGCGCCATTCTTCAGCCAGTTCCTGCATATCAGCCGGGATATCTTCGTAAACAAAGGTTACACCCTGGTCTTCGTCGTTCCAGTTGATTGCTTTCATTTTCACCAGGTCAACAACACCGGTGAATTTCTCTTCTGCGCCGATAGCCAGCTGCAGAGGAACTGGAGTTGCACCCAGACGAACTTCCATCTGGTTAACAACTTTCAGGAAGTTTGCACCCATGCGGTCCATTTTGTTAACGAACGCAATGCGTGGAACTTTGTATTTGTTAGCCTGACGCCATACGGTTTCAGACTGTGGCTGAACGCCACCAACTGCACAGTAAACCATTACCGCGCCATCAAGAACACGCATAGAACGTTCTACTTCGATGGTGAAGTCAACGTGTCCTGGGGTGTCGATGATATTGATGTGGTGTGGTTCGAACTGCTTAGCCATACCAGACCAGTAACAGGTGGTCGCAGCGGAGGTGATAGTAATACCACGTTCCTGTTCCTGCTCCATCCAGTCCATGGTTGCTGCGCCGTCGTGTACTTCACCGATTTTGTGGTTTACACCGGTGTAGAACAGAACACGTTCGGTAGTGGTAGTTTTACCGGCGTCGATGTGCGCACTGATACCGATGTTACGGTAGCGAGCAATGGGTGTTTTACGAGCCATTTTATTCCTCGGTTTTTCGGACGTTCAAAATTAGTCAACCCCAGCGGGTTGGCCGTTTGGGCGCCCGCTGGTTTAACAATAACTACGCGACTGTTACCAGCGGTAGTGTGCGAACGCCTTGTTGGCTTCTGCCATGCGGTGAACGTCTTCACGTTTCTTAACTGCAGTACCTTTGTTCTCTGCAGCATCAGAAAGTTCGTTCGCCAGGCGAAGAGCCATTGATTTATCACCACGTTTACGAGCAGCATCTACGATCCAGCGCATTGCCAGGGCATTACGACGAACCGGACGGACTTCAACTGGTACCTGATAGGTAGAACCACCAACGCGACGTGACTTAACTTCGACAGTCGGGCGCACGTTTTCCAGTGCTACTTCAAAGGCTTCCAGGGAGTTTTTACCTGAACGCTGAGCCAGGGTCTCAAGCGCGGTATAAACGATAGATTCTGCAGTAGATTTTTTACCATCTACCATCAGGATATTTACAAATTTGGCCAGCAGCTCTGATCCGAACTTAGGATCTGGCAGAATTTTACGCTGACCAATGACGCGACGACGTGGCATGGAAATACTCCGTTGTTAATTCAGGATTGTCCAAAACTCTATGAGTTTATTTTGACATTTAATTTAAAACGTTTGGCCTTACTTAACGGAGAACCATTAAGCCTTTGGCTTCTTCACGCCGTACTTGGAGCGAGCCTGCTTACGGTCTTTAACACCTGAGCAGTCCAGCGCGCCACGAACGGTGTGGTAACGCACACCTGGCAGGTCTTTTACACGACCGCCACGGATCAGGATCACGGAGTGCTCCTGCAGGTTGTGACCTTCACCACCGATGTAGGAAGTCACTTCAAAACCGTTGGTCAGACGCACACGGCAAACTTTACGCAGTGCGGAGTTAGGTTTTTTAGGAGTGGTGGTGTACACACGAGTACAAACGCCACGTTTTTGCGGGCAAGCTTCCAGCGCCGGCACGTTGCTCTTTGCAACTTTGCGGACGCGTGGTTTGCGAACCAGCTGGTTAACTGTTGCCATTAAATAGCTCCTGGATTTGCTTTTGCTTCGTAAACACGTAATAAATCGCCTCGTAGAATTACGAGGAGGCAGAATTTTAGGGCTGCGTCAAAAGGGTGTCAAGAAATAACCAGGTTTTAGCCGATTACCAGACCATTTGTTGCGGATGCCTGATCGTTAGCGTGACAAAGCCATTATAGTCTACGGACCGCACAGTGGTCGAAATTTGTCCAGACAGCCCGCGCGCCTGGACATCTTCGTCCAGAACCCACAGCGTCGCTTTGCAGGCTGACAGCTGAACCCATGCCCGACTGCCAGCCACGGCAGCCAGCACACCATCCTGTAGCAGCAGCAGATCATCACCGGCTTCCGCCATTAATAACAGCGTGTCGAGGTCGCTGTGCGACGGAGAGTGCATCAGAGTATGCAGCATTTGCGCCTCTTAAAAAGTCAGAATGCGATCGAAGCTGGCCAGCTGCTGGCGCAGTTCCGGCGCGTCCAGTAGCGTCACGTCCAGCAGCCGCCCGGCGTCAGCGTCCAGTCCGCGCGCAATCAGTGATGTCCGGCAGAGATAGCACTGCTCAATGTCATAGAGTGCCAGCACGCCAAACGTCGCGGCATAGTGACGGCTTTTTATGCGTTCAGGTTGCTGCTGCAGATTAAGCTGCAGCACTCCATCGCCGATAAAGAACAGGCCGATATCGTCGCTGAGTGCGCCCGTTGCCAGTGCGGCATCCAGCCCCTCACGCCCTGCGCTGCTGCCATGGGGCGCACGG
This sequence comes from Pantoea anthophila, assembly GCF_026104315.1. Lineage (NCBI taxonomy): Bacteria > Pseudomonadati > Pseudomonadota > Gammaproteobacteria > Enterobacterales > Erwiniaceae > Pantoea > Pantoea anthophila. The sequence continues at coordinate 445,022 of NZ_CP110473.1, read as the reverse complement.
GTAAAGACAAAGGCAACCCGATTCATCAGAACTGCACCATGCGTTCACAGCTCAGCGCCGCTTCGGCCAGCGCACCCAGCCCGCTCAGGGTAAATCCCGGCTGCAGGTTACTGGCCGCCAGGTGCAGACGAGCTGCCTCCTGCGGGTCGCTGATTCCACGCCGCAGTGCGGCCGCCACACAAATATTCAATACGACCCCCTGCTCCTGATGCAATGCCTGCCATGCCCGCACCAGATCAAACTCGTCGCTGGCTGGTGCCGTCAGCTGGTTAGCGTTGAGCACCCCTTCACGATAGAAGAAAACGCTTTCAAGCTGATGACCCGCCGCCAGCAGTGCCCGGGCAAACAGCCAGGCACTGGTTGCCTGTTGCGTGCCGTAGGCCGGGCCGGTCACCAGCAGGGTGTAACGCATCAGCGATCCTGTCCCTGAAAATCGCCATTTTTAAACTGGCGGATGTAGAGATAGACGGTGTGCTTCGAGATGTTCAGCCGGTCAGCGACCTGGTTGATGGCATCCTTAATGTCGAAGATCCCCTTCTCATACAGGTTGAGCACAATCTGACGGTTCTTGGCGTTGTTGGAGACATTGCGGTCAGCGCTGACCTCTTCAATCGTAAACTCCAGGGTCTGCATAACCAGGTCATCGACCGAACTGGCGAAGTTAACGCTGGAGTCAACCTGCTGCATCTCGGGCGGCATAAAGGTCGACATAATCTGCGAGAACGGCACATCAAGATTCATGTTGATACAGAGCAGGCCGATAACCCGCTGCTGACGGTTACGAATCGCGATGGTCACGGACTTCATCAGCACGCCGCTTTTGGCGCGCGTGAAGTAGGCACGGGAAACATTACTGTCCGCGCCATGCATATCATGCAGCATCCGCAGGGCCAGATCGGTGATAGGCGAACCGACCTTACGGCCCGTGTGCTCTCCATTGGCGATGCGAACGGCTGAACACTTAAGATCTTCCAGTGAATGCAGGACGATTTCACAGTGCGAACCGATCAACATCGCCAGGCCATCCACGACAGCCTCGTACGATTTCAGAATATCGTAATCAGTTTGTTCGAACGGGCGCTGCTCCAGAAGATCGAAGTCGCTCAGTTCACCCGGATTGAATGGATTAGACATTGAAGAGTATCACCCTGAATTGCTGGAGCCTGTCACAGCGGCTTATGGGCAGACTCAATGTTGGGATAATTAGGCAGGCATTAGTCTGGCAAATGTCGTCGGCTTATGCCAGAGGTTTGTCGTGAAGGCGAAATGAAACCGCCGCCCGGAGGCGGCGGTCAGCAGATTACTGCGCTTTTTCTGCGGCAGCAGGCGCAGGCGCCTGTGCTTTTTCATCGGCTTTTGGGGCCGGTTTGATGTCAAGCAGCTCAACATCAAACACCAGCGTGGAGTTAGCCGGAATACCCGGAACGCCATTTTTGCCGTAAGCCAGCTGTGGTGGGATGACCAGCTTGATCTTGCCCCCTTTCTTCACGTGCTTCAGGCCTTCGGTCCAGCCCGGAATGACGCCATCCAGACGGAAAGAGAGAGGCTCGCCACGGGTGTAAGAGTTGTCAAACTCAGTACCATCAATCAGGGTACCTTTGTAGTTAACCACCACAGTGTCGCTATCTTTTGGTGCGTCGCCGCTGCCCTCTTTCTCAACTTTATAGAGCAGGCCGGTTTCCGTTTTCTTCACGCCGCTCTCTTTGGCGAATTTGGTCGCGTAAGCCGTTCCCTTTTCAGCATTCTCTTTCGCATCTTTTTCCATTTTCGCAGAGGCAGCGCCTTTCACGCGGCCTTCGAACGCCTGCAGCGTCTGCTCAATCTCTTCATCAGAGAGTTTGCTCTTGCCACCGAATGCATCCTGGACGCCCGCGATCAGCTGCTGCTTATCCAGTTTGATGCCCAGTTTTTCCTGCTCCTTCAGGGAGTTGTCCATGTAGCGACCCAGTGAAGCACCCAGTGCATAGGCTGACTGCTGGTCTTCATCTTTGAAAGCCGCATTTTTCGGTGCCTGAGGCGCAGACTGTGGCGCAGCAGCCGGGGCAGCCTGAGGAGCCGCAGCGGTTTCAGCCGCCATAGCCAGCGGAGCATTCAGCGCAACAGCCATGGTGGTAGCTAACAATGTGACTTTAAACAGTGATTTCATCCATTCTCCAAAACCGAAGCGTCTAACCTCGGGAAACATTGCGGACTTCAGGGTCCACACTATAACTTTACGTGGCAGTGTCGAACACTCCCACAATGTAATTACCCGGTTAACCTCCGACCTTTATAACAGCGGGAAGTTTCATCAGAGATGATGCCGCGCCACCTTTTTTCAAGCGCAACGCCTTCGGGCATGAAAAAAACAGGTGATTCCTGGCGTTCAGGTCGTAGAATCACGCCCTGAGTCGCACCTTAACAGAGGAACAGGTCATGCAACAATCTGAGTGGGAACAGCGTCTGGAGACGTTAGAGAGCAAACTGGCCTTTCAGGAGATGACCATTGAGCAGCTGAACAGCGCCGTTGTTCAGCACGAGCTGGAGATGAGTAAAATGCGTGAGCAGATACGCCTCTTAACCGACAAGCTCAAAGCGAACGCAACCTCACTGGTGGCCTCACAGTCTGAAGAGACGCCGCCGCCACACTACTGATCGCGCGCTGTCCGTCCGGGCCAGCGCCGGATAGCCGCCAAAAGAAAGGCCACCCGAAGGTGGCCTTAACCGATTGTCAGACTTAGTGGCTGCAGCCGCAACCGCCAGTGCCACAACCGCCTTTACCGTGATCGTGGTCGTGATCATGGCCGTGATCGTGGTCATGATGATGACCGTCTGCACCGTGAACATGGCCGTGAGCCAGTTCTTCCGGCGTCGCTTCACGAATCGCAACCACTTCAACGTTAAAGTTCAGGTTCTGACCCGCCAGCATGTGGTTACCATCAACCACGACGTGATCGTCTTCCACTTCGGTGATTTCAACCGGAACCGGACCCTGATCGGTTTCTGCCAGGAAACGCATGCCAACCTGCAGTTCGTCGACGCCCATGAAGACATCTTTAGGAACACGCTGCACCAGGTTATCGTCATACTGACCGTAAGCGTCGTTTGCCGGGATATGCACGTCAAATTTGTCGCCGGCAACGTGGTTTTCCAGCGCATTTTCCAGACCAGAAATCAGGGAACCATGACCGTGCAGATAGTCTAACGGTGCGCTCACCGGTGACTCGTCAACTAACACGCCGTCTTCTGTACGTACCTGATAGGCCAGGCTTACCACCAGGTCTTTTGCTACTTTCATGATATCTCCTAACCGTTGAGAACTAAGATCCCGTCTCATTGGTCTATTCTTGCGTGCAATAACACCAACCAGAAAGGTTCGGGGCTGAGTGCAAGAGGGGTTTCACTTTCTCTTGCGACCACAGCGTTAATGGCGTCAATTGTAACGGAATTCAATCCCGCTGTAAGTTTAAGCGTAAAAAAAGCTGCGTCACTTCGCTACTCGGGATGGAAAATCCCGATAACCTGCTCGTTAGTGCGAACCTGATCGCGCGCCTGTTTATCCGCCTCGCGCATCTGATGTCCACACTTCACGCACTCCACGACATCGACACTATTTTCACGCCACATCGCCAGCGTGTCCTTCTCCTGGCAGTGCGGGCATGTCGCACCAGCAATAAAACGTTTACGCATGAGCTTCAGCCTGTTTTAAAAGGTTATTGATCATCGTCCCAGCCATCGATCTGCCGCTTTTCGCGCTGCATTTCGCGCTGGAAGATATCTTCCAGTTCCCGCCGCGCTTCACGCACGCGCGACGCCTGCGCACTTTCAGAGAGGCTGGGCATCAGTTCACGCAGCATCCGCATATCGAGCCGGCGGAAATGCTGCTGGGCGCGATGCGCCTGATGCGGATGCATCCCCAGAGACATCAGCGTCTTGCGTCCCAGCTCCAGCGCACTGGAGAAGGTTTCACGTGAGAACTGCGTCACGCCAGCCTGCAGCAGTTCGTGTGCCTCGACACGGCCCCGGGCGCGCGCCTGAATCTGTAATTGCGGGAAGTGCTGCTGACATAAGTGCACGATGGTCATCACATCTTCCGGTTCATTACAGGTGATCACAATCGCCTGCGCGCTGGCTGCGCCCGCCGCGCGCAATAACTCCAGCTCGGTGGCGTCGCCGTAATAAACCTTGTAGCCATATTTGCGCATCAGGCTTACCGCACTGATGTCGCGCTCCAGCACGGTGATGCGTTTGTTGTTCGCCATCAGCAAGCGGCCGACCACCTGGCCGAAGCGACCAAAGCCCACCACAATCACCTGCGGCTGATCGTCTTCAACAAAGTGCTTCTCTGCTTCTTCATCGGGCTCATTGAAGCGATGCGCCAGCAGACGATCAATACCCTGCATCAGCAGAGGCGTGGTCATCATCGACAGGGTGACGGTCACCAGCAGCATCGGCAGCTGATCGCCGGAGAAGAGCTTCGCCGAAGAGGCCGCGGAGAAGAGCACAAAGGCGAACTCGCCCCCCTGACTCAGCACGCCGGCAAACTGCTGCCGCTCGGAACTGCGTAAGCCATAAATACGCGCCAGCAGATAGAGCACCAGCGTTTTCACCGCCACCAGCGTCACCACGCCGAGCAGGATGGTCACAATATGGGTATAGAGCACACCGAGGTTGAGCGCCATGCCAACGGAAATAAAGAACAGGCCCAGCAGCAACCCTTTGAAAGGGTCAATCGCCACCTCCAGCTCATGCTGGTATTCACTCTCTGCCAGCAGGATCCCCGCGATAAAGGTGCCCAGCGCCATCGACAGACCCAGCGCATCCATAAACAGCGCGGAGCCCAGCACCAGCAGCAGCGAGGCGGCGGTAAAGACCTCACGGACACCTGATGCGGCGATATAGCGGAAGATAGGCCGCAGCAGATAGCGTCCCCCCACCAGCATGCCTGCGAACGCCAGCACCTTCATGCCGACTTTCATCCAGTCAATATGGCCGCTGTCGGTGCCCGCCAGCAGCGGAATCAGCGCCAGGGCCGGGATCACCGCGATATCCTGAAACAGCAGCACCGAAAAGCCCAGCTGCCCCGCTTCGCTGCGGTTCATGCCTTTATCCATCATCAGCTGCAGCGCCATCGCGGTTGAGGACATCGCCAGACCGATGCCGCCGATGACCGCCGCCTGCCAGCTAAAGTCAGTCAGCCACAGCAGGCCGCCCAGAATCGCCGCAGAGAAGATGACCTGCGCCGCACCGACACCAAAAATGGAGCGGCGCAGCGCCCACAGCTTTGCCGGGTTCAGCTCCAGTCCAATAATGAACATCAGGAAAACCACGCCCAGTTCCGAGAAATGGAGAATCTCATCGACGTCGCTGATAAAACCTAATCCCCACGGGCCGATAGCGATCCCCGCCACCAGATAGCCCAGTACAGCACCAATCCCGAGGCGAGCCGCCACCGGTACAATTAATACCGCCGCGACCAGATAAATCACCCCGGCGGTCAGCAGCGTTTGCCCTTCCATCTATATCCCTCCATTCGGCAGCGGAGCTGCCAGCCACTCGCCATAGGCGCGGGCATAATTTTTCATCAGTTCAGGACTCTGCCGACGCGCCCAGTAGACGATCATCGGCGGCATCCAGTGCATGCGGCACATCTGTGCGGTCAGCTCAAAGGGCCGCATGATGTCATTGAGTGAATAGCGGTTCAGCCCCTGCTGTTTAAAGGCGCTCTCCGGCTCCCCGGTCGTCACAACGCTGCGCCAGTATTTTCCTTCCAGCGCATTGCCATCCACGCCACTGGCAAAACCGCGCGACAGCACCCGGTCCAGCCACTCTTTCAGCAGGGCCGGACAGCTATAGGTATAGAGCGGATGCTGAAAAATGATGACATCATGTTCGCGCAGCAGCTGCTGTTCATGATGAATATCGATAAAAAAATCCGGATAGGTGGCGTACAGATCGTGTACGGTGACGTGTTCCAGCGCCTGCGCCGACTGCAACAAAATCCGGTTAGCGACGGAATCCTGTAATTCCGGATGAGCAAAAAGCAGTAACACGCGGGGTGGCTGCGACATCCTTTCCCTCCAAAGCGTCGTCATTGGTGCGGTTTTCGGCTACCATGCACGACGCAGCAAAATCTCATTATGTTGCCAGTAAATTAACATATTCTGACGATACGGCGCTTACATGATTGTCTTCTCTGCCTTACAAATTCGCCGCGGCATCCGCGTCCTGCTCGACAATGCCACCGCCACCATTAATCCCGGTCAGAAGGTCGGGCTGGTGGGTAAAAACGGCTGTGGAAAATCCACGCTGCTGTCGCTGTTAAAAGGTGAGATCACCAGCGATGCCGGCACCGTCACCTTTCCTGCTCACTGGGCGCTGGCCTGGGTTAACCAGGAAACCCCCGCGCTGGACAAAGCCGCGCTGGAGTATGTGATTGATGGCGATCGCGACTATCGCCAGCTTGAGGCTGAACTGGCGGAGGCGAACCGGCGGGACGACGGCAATGCGATCGCCCTGCTGCACGGCAAGCTTGATGCGGTGCAGGCGTGGAGTATCCATGCGCGCGCCGCCAGCCTGCTGCATGGTCTGGGCTTCAGTCAGGAGCAGCTGCAGCGCCCGGTCAGCGACTTCTCCGGTGGCTGGCGGATGCGCCTCAATCTGGCACAGGCGCTGATCTGCCGCTCCGATCTGCTGTTGCTGGATGAACCGACCAACCACCTCGATCTTGATGCGGTGATCTGGCTGGAGCGCTGGCTGAAGAGTTACGAAGGTACCCTGATCCTGATCTCGCATGACCGTGACTTTCTCGATCCGGTGGTCGACAAAATCATTCATATCGAACAGGCGTCGATGTTCGAATATACCGGCAACTACACCTCCTTTGAGCGGCAGCGCGTCGCCAAACTGGCTCAGCAGCAGTCGCTGTATGAGAGTCAGCAGGAGAAGGTGGCGCATCTGCACAGCTACATTGACCGCTTCCGTGCCAAAGCCTCCAAGGCGAAACAGGCGCAGAGCCGCATCAAAATGCTGGAGCGCATGGAGATGATCGCGCCTGCCCATGTCGATAACCCGTTCAGCTTCACCTTCCGCAAGCCGGAAAACCTGCCCAACCCGATTCTGAAGATGGAGAAGGTCACGGCGGGGTATGGTGATCGCATCATTCTCGACGCCATCAAGCTCAACCTGGTACCGGGTTCGCGCATTGGTCTGCTGGGCCGCAACGGGGCGGGTAAATCGACCCTGATTAAGCTGCTGGCGGGCGAGCTGGAGGCGATGGAAGGCAGGATTGGCCTGGCGAAAGGGATCAAGCTCGGTTACTTCGCCCAGCATCAGCTCGAGTACCTGCGGGCCGACGAGTCCCCGCTGCAGCATCTGGCGCGCATTGCGCCGAACGTGCTGGAGCAGCAGCTGCGCGACTATCTGGGCGGCTTTGACTTCCGCGGCGATAAAGTCACGGAAATGACCGAACGCTTCTCCGGCGGTGAGAAAGCGCGCCTGGTGCTGGCACTGATTGTCTGGCAGCGCCCTAACCTGCTGCTGCTGGATGAACCGACTAACCACCTTGATCTGGATATGCGCCAGGCGCTGACGGAAGCGCTGATCGACTTCGAAGGTGCGCTGGTGGTGGTGTCGCACGATCGCCATCTGCTGCGCGCCACCACGGACGATCTCTATCTGGTGCACGACGGCAAAGTGGATGTCTTTGCCGGCGATCTCGAAGATTATCAGCAGTGGCTGAGCGATCTGCAGAAGCAGCAGGCGCAACAGGAGGCCGCGCCAAAGCAGGACAACGGCAACAGCGCCCAGGCGCGAAAAGATCAGAAGCGCCGCGATGCCGAACTGCGTGCGCAGACTCAGCCGCTGCGTAAAGAGATCGAAAAACTGGAAAAGCAGATGAGCAAATGGCAGAGCCAGCTGGCCGATGCCGAAGCTCAGCTTTCGGACAGTGCCATTTATGATCCTGGCCGCAAAGCGGATCTGACCACCGCGCTGCAGCGTCAGGCAGAGAGTAAATCGGCGCTGGAAGAGGTGGAGATGGCGTGGCTGGAGGCGCAGGAGCAGCTCGAACAGATGATGGCGTCCTGACGGGCTAGCCTTCTCCCTGTCCGCAGGGAGAAGGCTGTGCGCTTAACGGGGTCTGTCGCCCAGGACGGTGGCCCGCTGCATAATACGGCGCGCCGGATAGTAGTCGGCATTGGCGTAGTGCTGCGTGACCCGATTATCCCAGATAGCCAGATCGTTGGGCTGCCAGCGCCAGCGCACCTGAAACTCCGGTTTGGTGGCGTGAGCGAACAGAAAGCGCAGTACCGCATCACTCTCCTTCTCACTTAACTCCACGATCCGCGTCGTGAACCCCTCATTCACAAACAGGGCTTTTTTGCCGCTGACCGGATGGGTGCGGATCACCGGATGCTGCACCGGCGGATGTTTATCGACCGCCTGCTGCCAGCGCTGATGCTCCTCCGGAGTTTTGCGGTACTTATACTCCTGGAAGGACTTTTTAAAATCGTGTTCCGCACTCAGGCCCGTCAGCAGTTGCTTAAAGGGTTCAGAGAGCGCCTCGTAAGCCGCTATTCCGCTGGTCCAGAGCGTATCGCCGCCCGCCGCCGGTAGCACCTTGGAAGCCAGCAGCGCAATCGCAGGCGGTGTGTCGATAAAGGTGACGTCGGTGTGCCAGTTATCATTATCCGGCGGGTTATCCTGGTGGGTATCCAGCACGATAATCTCCTCCACGCCTTCCGCATGCGGATAGACCGGATGAATATGCAGGTCACCGAAGCGCACTGCCAGCGCGCGATGCTGCTCCGGCGTAATCTGCTGATCGCGCAGAAACAGCACCTGATGCCGCAGCAGGCCGTGATAGAGCTGCTCAAACTGCGCATCGCTCAGGGGGCGCGAGACATCCAGGTCAGAAACCTGTGCGCCAATATAGGGGCCAAGCGGGGTAAAACTGAGACGTTCACTCATGATTGTTCTCCACTCCAGGGCGTCAGACGGCGCTGCAATGCGCGGAGCCCGAGTTCTAAGCTAAAAGCGATAACGGCTATCACCGCGATACCTGCCAGCACCACATCGGTGGCAAGAAACTCTCCGGCCGACTGCACCATAAACCCCAGTCCTCGCGTGGCGGCAATCAGTTCAGCCGCCACCAGCGTCGACCAGCCCACGCCCAGACCGATGCGCAGTCCGGTCAGGATCTCCGGCAGCGCACCCGGCAGAATCACCCAGCGCAGCAGTTGCCAGCGGTTAGCCCCCAGCGAGCGGGCCGCCCGCAGCCGCACCGGCTGTGTGTTTCGTACCCCGGCCAGGGTGGAGAGCGTCACCGGTGCGAAGATGGCCAGATAGATCAGCAGAATTTTTGAGGTTTCGCCGATGCCGAACCAGATCACCATCAGGGGCAGATAGGCGAGAGGCGGAATCGGGCGATAAAGCTCAATCAGCGGATCGAGCAGTCCACGCGCAACCGGGCTGAGGCCCATCAGAATGCCGGTCGGAATACCGATGGCGGCAGCAGCGGTCAGCGCAATCAGCATGCGCGTCAGGCTGGCGGCCAGATGCTGCCAGAGCGTGGCATCCATAAACCCCTGTGCGCTGGCAATCAGCAGCAGCTTGCTGAACACCTGCTGCGGCGATGGCAGAAACAGCGGCGCGATCAGGCCCAGCGCGGTCACGCCCCACCAGAGCAGTAACAGCAGAGAGAGGCTCAGCAGGCTCAGCGTCAGGGCAGTTGAGAAAGGCCAGCGCAGCCGACGGCGCACCGGCAGAGATTTGTCGTTGATAAGCGCGCTCATGCAAATGCCTCCCGCTGATCAAACACCCGGCTCAGCACATACTCGCGCTGGGCGATAAACTGCGGATCGGATTTGATGCTGCGGCACGATTCACCCGCGGCAAAGCGCCGGCCAAAATCGGGGCGCAGCCGCTCGACAATGCGGCCCGGTCCGGGTGAGAGCAGAATCAGTTCGCTGGCGAGGAAAATCGCCTCTTCAATGTCGTGCGTAATCAGCAGGATCTGTTTACCGCTGTCACGCCACAGCGTCAGCAGCAGGGTCTGCATCTGTTCGCGGGTAAACGCATCCAGCGCACCGAAGGGTTCATCCAGCAGCAGCAGTTGCGGATCGGTCGCCAGCGCGCGTGCGATGCCTACCCGCTGACGCTGACCGCCAGAGAGCTGCCAGATGGCGCGCTTCTCCGCCCCTTCCAGCCCCACCTGTCTGATCAGGCGGCGCGCCACCGCCTCACGCGGCTGGCGGGGCATCCCGGCCAGCTGCAGGCCAAACGCGACATTATCCAGGACGTTGCGCCATGGCAGCAGCCCCTCATTCTGAAACACCACGCCGCGCTCCGCGCCCGGTCCGTTCACCGGCTGGTTATCCAGCGTAATGGAGCCCGACTCAACCGGCAGGAATCCGGCGACCAGATTCAGCAGCGTGGTTTTGCCGCAGCCGGAGGGGCCCAGTACCACCAGCAGTTCCTGGCTGTCCAGTTGCAGGTTGATATCCTGCAACACCGGCTGCCCGGCATACCGTGCATTAAGGTGAGCGATGCGCAGCATAGTGCCTCCTTACTGTTTAACGAGTGGCGCGACGAAGCGGGAAGTGACGTAGCTGCTGTAGTCGTTATCGGCCTGTGGCACTCGGCCCTGCGCTTTCAGAAACTGCGCGGTATCGACAATCGCTTTATTGACTGGCTTGCCCAGCTGCTCAACCTGCTGCTGCGCCGTCAGATAGGTATTCCCCTTCACCAGGTCCGGCACCTGCGCTTCCGGCACCCCGCTCAGGCGTGACAGTTTGCTGAGGTTTTCAGGCTGCTTCAGCCAGCTGTCGGGACTCTTCAGGTAGGCCTGTTGCGCCTCGATAGCGCTGCGGGCAAAGGCAGTGACGATCTCCGGATGCTGTTCGGCAAAATCTTTGCGTACGACCCAGACATCCAGCGTCGGTGATCCCCAGCTCCCCACCTGCGAAGAGTCGGTTAATACCCTGCCCTCTTTTTCCAGCTCATTCACCGCGGGTGCCCAGACATAGGCCCCGTCAATATCGCCGCGCTGCCAGGCAGCAATAATCGCGGGCGGCTGCAGATTGACCAGCTGAACCTGCGACGGCTTAATGCCCCAGTGTTTCAGCGCAGCCAGCAGGCTGTAGTGGGTGGTGGAGATGAACGGCACCGCGATGCGCTTGCCGATAAGATCTTTCGGGGAGGTGATGCTCTTTTTGACGACCAGGGCTTCCGAATTACCCAGCTGCGACGCGAGTAAAAAGGCTTCAATCGGCAGCTTCTGCGCCGCGGCCACTGCTAACGGACTGGAACCGATATTACCAATCTGGACGTCACCGGAGGCCAGCGCACGTAATACGCCCGCGCCGCTGTCAAACTTACGCCAGTCGACGCTGGCCCCGCTATCTTTGGCAAAACTGTTGTCCGCCTGCGCCACTTTTGCCGGTTCGGCGGAAGTCTGGTAGGCCACGGTGACATTCACCGCATCAGCCCGGAAAGCCAGCAGCGCCAGCGCGGCGGCTAAAAGTGTGAAACGTGTTGTTGCCATGATCGTTTTCCCCCTGTTTTTTTATCGTGGGGGCAGTGTCTCTGCGCACTATAGTTTCATAAAGGAATTAAAAATTATCCCTAATAGAAATAAGTTCTTAGATCACTATCTGCAAACCTAAGTCAGAAATCGCAAATGCTGAAAATAGCTAAAGTAAGCAAAAATGTCAGGCGCTCACATTGTCCCTGTGATATTGATATGTGTTCCCATTCATTGCCTGTTAAGGTCTCAGTAACCCGATGTCGATTGAGAAAGTCGCTCAGCTGGCTGGCGTCTCCAAAGCCACGGTATCGCGGGTACTCAACGCGCATCCTGGCGTCAAGCCCGATACGCGTGAGAAAGTTCTGGCGGCGATCTCTGCCTGCGACTATCAGCCCAACTTACTGGCACGTCAGCTGCGTACGGCGCAAAGCCACATGCTGCTGGTGCTGATCTCAGATATCACCAATCCCTTCTGCTCTCGCGTGGTGCAGGGGATAGAGGCAGAAGCCGAGCTGCATGGCTATCACATCCTGCTCTGCAACTCCGCTTCGCAACTGCAGCGGGAAGCCGCCTATCTGAGTTTGCTGACCGGAAAAGTGGTGGATGGCGTGATTACCATGGATGCCGCGTCGGGCTTGCAGGATTTGCAGGCGCTGATCGCCGGTGCGCCGTGGGTGCAGTGCTGCGAGTTTGATCCGACGATCCCCGCCTCCTCGGTCACCATCGATCATCTTGAAGCTGCGCGTGACACCGTCCATTACCTGGCCGGTAAAGGACGTAAACGCATCGGGCTGGTGAATGGCGATATGCGCTACCTCTATTCACATCATCGTGAAAAGGGCTACCGGCAGGCACTGGAAGAGCTGGAGTATCCCTGGTCTGGCGTCGCTTATACCGATGAAATTTCCCCTGAGGCGGGCAGTCAGGCCGTGAAGGAGCTGCTGGCGCTGCCGGAACCGCCGGATGCGGTGTTTGCGGTTTCCGATGTGCTGGCGGTGGGCGTGGTGCATGCGGCACTGGAGGCAGGTCTGCGCGTACCGGAAGATCTGGCGGTGGTCGGTTTTGATGGGATTCCGTTCACCCGCAGCCTGAATCCGCCGCTGACCACCATCGAACAGCCGATGAACCAGCTGGGCGCTCGCAGCGTGCAGCTGCTGTTGCAGAAGATCCGTAATCCGAACGCGCCAGTAGTTCGCGAAGTGCTGCCCTGGACGCGCGTTGAACGCGCATCCAGTTAACTCAGTGCCAGATTAACAGCACGCAGGCGGCAGTCAGCAGCCCCATGGCGAGGTTGAAGATTTTCCAGGCGCGACGGCTGCGCAGAATGCGGCCAATCATCGCGCCGAATCCCATCCAGATTGCGCCCGACAGCAGATTGACCATAAACATGCCGATGCTTATCGCGGCAATCGAATGGCGATAAGCGTCCCCTGCCAGGCTGAAGCTGGCGACCGCACCCAGCGCCATCAGCCAGGCTTTGGGGTTGATCAGCTGCAGCACGCCCCCCTGCCAGAACGGCATCGGCGCGTCCGGGCCCTGGTCAGTTTCCAGCTTTTCATAGCTGGCTGTGGCGATTTTCCACGCCAGCCAGAGCAGATAGAGGCTGCCGGCGATTTTCAGCATCAGATGCAGTGACGGATAGAGCAGGATCAGGCCACCCACTCCAAAGGCCACCATCAGCAACATCACCTGCATGCCGATCATGATGCCAATCATCAGCGGAATGGTGCGCACAAAGCCAAAATTAGCGCCTGAGGCGGTGAGTAACATATTATTAGGGCCTGGCGTAATGGCAGCGACCCAGAGAAACCCTAACATCGATAAGAAAAGACTCAGTTCCATGGCAATCGGGTACTCCTTACCCCTGCAAGAAAAAACCTTTCGAAGCTAACAGTGTGATATGGAACAGACAAGCTTTTACCCCATGAAATTTACCGGACCCGGAAATGAGCGCTTTATCCCGCCGGGCTCACTGCGTAATGCGCATCTGCAGACCGTGCTGCCGCGCCTGTTGCGGCGCCATGTCACTCTCCAGCCCCACTGGCAGCGTCTCGATCTGCCGGATGGCGATTTTGTCGACCTCGCCTGGAGCGAAGATCCGCACACGGCGCAGCATAAACCGCGTGTGGTGCTGTTTCACGGTCTGGAGGGGAGTTTTCACAGCCCCTATATCCATGGCCTGATGGCCATCTGCCGTGCGCGCGGCTGGCTGGCGGTGGTGATGCATTTTCGCGGCTGCAGCGGCGAGCCTAACCGGCTGAACCGGATCTATCACTCCGGCGAAACTGACGATGCCCGCTTTTTCCTGCAGTGGCTGCACCACCGCTGGGGACGCGTGCCCACCGCCGCCGTAGGCTTCTCGCTGGGCGGCAATATGCTGGGCTGCCTGCTGGGTCAGCAGGGTGCAGACGCCGGGGTTGATGCGGGCGTGATCGTCTCCGCCCCGCTGCAGCTGGAACCCTGCAGCCTGAGACTGGAGCGCGGCTTTTCCCGCGTCTATCAGTACTATCTGCTGGCGCAACTGAAGAAAAATGCCCGCCGCAAGCTACACGCCTGGCCGGATACGCTGCCGGTCAACCTGGCGCAACTGAAAGCCCTGCGGCGACTGCGTGATTTTGATGACGCGATCACGGCCCGTGCCCACGGGTTTGCGGATGCGACCGACTACTATCAGCGTGCCAGCGCCATGCCGTGGCTGAAGCAGGTCGAAACACCGCTGCTGATCATCCATGCGAAAGACGATCCCTTTATGAGCGATGAGGTGATCCCGCACAGCAGCCAATTATCTGCCACTATTACTTATCAACTGAGCCCACACGGCGGCCATGTCGGCTTTGTCGGTGGGACGTTACGTCAGCCCGAAATGTGGCTGGAACAGCGCATCCCCCAGTGGATCGCCCCTATTCTGGATAACTGATCGCGTGATTATTCCCTGGCAACAGGTCTCCCCGGAGACCCTCGAAAACCTGATTGAAACGTTTGTGCTGCGCGAAGGCACCGACTATGGCGAACAGGAGCGCAGCCTGGTCGACAAGGTCGCGGATGTGCGTCGGCAGCTGGAGTCTGGCGAAGTGGTGCTGGTATGGTCGGAACTGCATGAGTCGGTCAATATTATGCCGCGCAAAGAATTTCGCGGCTGATGCACCGGCGGGCATTTCATGATAACAATGCTCATTGCCCGACCACACAGGGAGCTTTTCTATGTCTGCTCGTCATCCCATTATCGCGGTGACCGGTTCCAGCGGCGCAGGAACCACTACCACCAGCCTCGCGTTTCGCAAAATCTTCCAGCAGCTAAATCTGCATGCGGCGGAGCTGGAAGGCGACAGCTTTCACCGCTTTACCCGTCCTGAAATGGATATGGCGATTCGTAAAGCGCGCGATTTAGGACGTCACGTCAGCTATTTCGGCCCGGAGGCCAACGACTTTGGCCTGCTGGAACAGAGTTTCAAAGAGTATGGTCAAAGCGGACAGGGCCAGTCGCGTAAATATCTGCACACCTATGATGAGGCGGTGCCGTGGAATCAGGTGCCTGGCACCTTTACGCCGTGGCAGCCGCTGCCGCAGGACACCGATATTCTGTTCTATGAAGGCCTGCATGGCGGCGTGGTTACCGCGCAGCATAACGTCGCAGAACAGGTGGATCTGCTGGTGGGCGTGGTGCCGATTGTTAACCTTGAATGGATTCAGAAGCTGGTGCGGGATACCAGCGAGCGCGGCCACTCACGCGAAGCAGTGATGGATTCGGTGGTGCGGTCGATGGAGGATTACATCAACTTCATTACGCCTCAGTTCTCCCGCACCCATATTAACTTTCAGCGCGTCCCGACCGTGGATACTTCGAACCCGTTTGCCGCCCGCGCTATCCCGTCACTGGATGAGAGCTTTGTGGTAATCCACTTTCAGGGACTGGAGGATATCGACTTCCCCTATCTGCTGGCGATGCTGCAGGGGTCGTTTATCTCCCACATCAATACGCTGGTGGTGCCCGGCGGCAAAATGGGTCTGGCGATGGAGCTGATCATGGGCCCGCTGGTGAAGCGGCTGATGGAAGGTAAACGGATAGAGTAAGAGGTCAGCAAAAAACCCTCAGACAGCAGATGCCTTTTGCAAAAATGTAAAACCGGTTTTTCTGCGGATAAAGGCTTACTGCTGAGTAAGCTTCAGGGAGAATACGCCTTTCGTAAAGACGCAAAACCGCCATTCCTGGCCCGCTATGCTTTGCTACAGGCGTATGCTCCCTTCGCTTCATGTCCGGTAGCCGCATCCGGTTTCAGTAAGGCCGCTACAAACAAAACCTGCATACAAAGAATCTGACAGCAACACGAAAGCTCATCATGCAGGGAACCGGGTCAGAAGAGGAAAGCGTCCCGCCGCCCGGATAAAACGCCGGGAGCGTTTTTGAACAACGCAACGTGTTGGCCCGGCTACGGGCGCACCTCAGGGATGAGGTGCGTAATCGCGCGGGCCGAGCGGCCATGGATTGGCTCAAGCGACTTTCCGATCTGACCCGGTTTCCTGCGCAGGCACGGCCTGACAGCGAACCACCACAAATCGATCCGACCCGGTTTTCTGCGCAGGCACAGTCTCAAAGTGAATTCCCCCATCCAGGCACGGCCTCACACCGGACAGCCAGCAACTTTAAAAAAACCTGCGGCTATTACAGCTCAACCACCTCATAGCTGTGCGTCATCGTCACCCCTTTCCCCAGCATGATGACCACCGAACAATATTTTTCAGCAGAAAGATCCACCGCGCGTGAGACCGCTTTATCCTGGAGTGCTTTGCCACTCACGATAAAATGCAGGTTGATGTGCGTAAAGATTCGCGGCGCCTCTTCACGACGTTCTGAGGTCAGTTTTACTTCACAATCAGCCACATCGTTGCGGCCTTTTTGCAGAATTGATACCACGTCGATCGCGCTGCATCCGCCCGCCGCCATCAGCACCATCTCCATTGGGCTGGGCGCTTTATCCCCTGAATTGCCATCCATAAGGATCTGATGGCCGGAGGATGACTCACCAAGGAATGTCATCCCTTCTACCCATTTCACTCTTGCCTGCATGATTTTTGCTCCGGAATACGCTGTTTTGTCGCCAGAGTACGCTTTCGCCTGATAAACAGCAATCCAGAGAAATCCGCCCTTAGCTGAAGCGAGACAACAGAAGACAGTCGGCAAAAGCTGTGCTACAAACAGAGCTGAAAATATTTTTCGTCACCCGATGGCGAAGCCGGGAAGAATGATGCGCACTGCGCCTGATGCGGCCCGAATAATTTCCTGAAAAGGAAACGCTTGAAGCTTTCACCGCCTGACAGGGAAAACTGCCCCCTGTATTTTGGGCACGATTACAACAGAGGATAATAGCGAATGGTTCTCGGCAAACCGCAAACAGACCCTACACTCGAATGGTTCCTGTCCCATTGCCATATTCACAAGTATCCATCCAAAAGTACGCTGATTCACCAAGGTGAAAAAGCTGAAACGCTTTACTACATCGTGAAAGGTTCCGTCGCGGTTCTGATTAAAGATGAAGAAGGCAAAGAGATGATTCTTTCCTACCTCAATCAGGGGGATTTCATCGGCGAGCTTGGCCTGTTTGAAGAAGGTCAGGAGCGCAGCGCCTGGGTACGTGCAAAAAGCGCGTGCGAAGTGGCGGAGATCTCCTACAAGAAATTCCGCCAGCTGATTCAGGTGAACCCTGACATCCTGATGCGACTCTCGTCGCAGATGGCGCGTCGCCTGCAGGTGACGTCAGAAAAAGTGGGTAACCTCGCTTTCCTCGACGTGACCGGACGCATTGCACAGACGCTGCTTAACCTGGCGAAACAGCCAGATGCCATGACGCATCCCGACGGCATGCAAATTAAAATTACCCGTCAGGAAATTGGCCAGATTGTAGGTTGTTCACGCGAAACCGTGGGCCGTATTCTGAAGATGCTGGAAGATCAGAACCTGATCTCTGCACACGGCAAAACCATCGTCGTTTACGGCACCCGCTAATTCCTGTCATCCACGGCGTGATGTTCGCATCACGCCGTTATTGTTTGTGCTGAGCCGATGTGGCGTCGAATTATTTATCACCCTGAAGTGAACTATGCCCTGCGGCAAACGCTGGTGCTCTGCCTGCCGGTCGCGCTGGGCTGGCTGGCTGGCGACCTGCAAAAAGGTCTGCTGTTCTCGTTAGTCCCCGCCTGCTGCAACATTGCCGGTCTCGATACCCCGCATAAACGCTTCTTCAAACGTCTGATTGTGGGCGGCAGCCTGTTTGCGCTTGGCAGCTTCCTGATCCAGTGGCTTACCCTGCATGCGGTTCCGCTGCCGCTGATCCTGTTTGCGATGCCCCTGTTGCTGGGCGTCACCGGGGAGATCAGCCCGCTGCATGGCCGCCTGCTCTCCGGCACCCTCATCGCCGCTATTTTTACCCTGAGCCTGACGGGCCGCATGCCCATCTATGTGCCGCCGCTGCTCTATATCGGCGGCACCCTCTGGTATGGCGTGTTTAACTGGTTCTGGTTCTGGCTGTGGAAAGAGCAGCCGATGCGCGAAAGCCTGAGCCTGATCTACCGCGAGCTGGCGAACTACTGCGATGCCAAATATACCCTGCTGACGCAGCTGACCGATCCGGAGAAGGCCCTGCCGCCGCTGCTGGCTCGCCAGCAGAAAGTGGTCGATTTGATCAACACCTGTTATCAGCAGATGCATATGCTGTCGGCGAGCCGCGACAATAGCCATAAACGGCTGACGCGCGCCTTTCAGGTGGCGCTGGATCTGCAGGAGCACATCTCGGTCAGCCTGCACCGGCCGGAAGAGGTGCAGAAACTGGTTGAGCAGAGCCATGCTGAAGCGGTGATCCGCTGGAACGCCAAAACCATCTCAGCCCGGCTGCGGGTGCTGGCCGATACCATTCTCTACCACCAGTTAGCCGATCGTTTTGCGATGGATAAACAGCTTGGCGCGCTGGAGAAGATCGCCCGTCAGCATCCCGACAATCCGGTGGGCCACTTCTGCCTTTATCACTTCAACCGCATTGCGCGGGTGCTGCGCACCCAGAAGCCGCTTTACCAGCGCGATCTGATGGCTGACCGCCAGCGCCGTCTGCCGCTGCTCCCGGCACTGCGCAGCTACCTCTCATTTCGCTCCTCAGCGCTGCGCACTGCCGGTCGCTTTGCGGTCATGCTGATGCTGGGCAGCGCGCTGGCGCTCTTCTTCAACATCCCTAAGCCCTACTGGATTCTGATGACGATCATGTTCGTCAGCCAGAACGGCTACAGCGCCACCCGCGTCCGTATCCAGCACCGTGCGCTCGGCACCTTTGCCGGCCTGGTGGTCGCGGCGGCCACACTGCGTCTGGCGGTGCCGGAACCTGTCGTCCTGCTGGTGATGCTGGCGATTACCTTCATCAGCTATCGCTTTACCCGTCAGTTTTATGGCTGGTCGATGATTGGCTTTACGGTCACTGCGGTTTACTCGCTGCAGCTCCTCTCACTGAATGGCGCGCAGTTTCTGCTGCCGCGACTGATGGATACGCTGATGGGCTGCCTGATCGCCTTTGGCGGCATGATCTGGCTCTGGCCGCAGTGGCAGAGTGGCTTACTGCGGCAAAATGCCCATGACGCGCTGGAAACCTATCAGGATGCGCTGCGCCTCCTGCTGGGAGAGGAACAGGCACCCGGCAAGCTGGCTTATCAGCGCGTGCAGGTGAATCAGGCGCACAATGCGCTGTTTAACTCGCTGAATCAGGCGATGCAGGAGCCGGGTTTCAACGCCCAGTATCTGAAAGATATGCGGCTCTGGGTCACGCACAGCCAGTTTATCGTCGAGCACATCAATGCGATGACCATTCTGGCGCGTGAGCACACCATGCTGACCCCCTCGCTGGCGGAACGTTACCTGCAATCCTGTGAGATCGCGCTGCAACGCTGTCAGCAGCGGCTGGAATATGAGGGTGCCAGTTCGCAGGTTAATCTGCTGGATGAGCTAGGGAATATCAGTGAAGGACCGGTAACGGTGGTAGAGCAGCATGTGCGACGCATTCTCGATCATCTCAGCGTCATGCACACCATCTCCTCGCTGGCGTGGAGCCAGCGACCACAACATGGCCGCTGGCTGATCAGACACTTACGGAAAAAATCCGCTAGCCGTTGAGCACTTTGCCGACAGCCGTGGCAAAGCGGCTCATGCCCTCTTCGATGTCAGCAGGCTCGATGATCAGCGACGGGGCAAAACGCATCACGTCGGTGCCGGCGACCAGCACCATCACGCCTTCAGCGGCCGCGGCATTGAGGATATCGCGCGACCGTCCGGCATGCTGCGGTTTCAGCGCCGCGCCAATCAGCAGCCCCTTGCCGCGAATATCGCTGAACAGATCGTACTTCGCATCGATAGCCTGTAAGGCGTTCACAAAGTGCTGACGACGCGCCTCAACGCCTGACAGTACCTCTGGCGTATTGATGATATCGAGTGCGGTTTCGGCAATCGCACAGGCCAGCGGGTTGCCGCCGTAGGTAGTGCCATGCACGCCTGGCGCCATCGTCGAGGCGATCTCATTGGTGGTCAGCATGGCGCTGACCGGGAAACCGCCGCCCAGCGCTTTGGCTGAGGTCAGGATATCGGGCTGAACACCATAGTGCTCATAGGCGAACAGCTTGCCGCTGCGGCCCATACCGCTCTGCACTTCGTCCAGCACCAGCAGCGCCTGATGCTTATCGCACAGCTCACGCAGTCCCTGCATAAAGGCCTGCGTCGCGGGCATCACGCCGCCTTCGCCCTGAATCGGTTCCACCACGATGGCACAGGTGTGATCGTCGATAACCGCTTTTACCGCCTCCAGGTCATTGAACGGCACATGCACGATGTCCGCCGGTTTCGGGCCGAAGCCGTCTGAATATTTTGGCTGACCGCCAACCGTGACGGTAAACAGCGTCCGCCCGTGGAAGGCGTTATGAAAGG
Source organism: Pantoea anthophila (assembly GCF_026104315.1). NCBI lineage: Bacteria > Pseudomonadati > Pseudomonadota > Gammaproteobacteria > Enterobacterales > Erwiniaceae > Pantoea > Pantoea anthophila. The sequence goes on along the minus strand of NZ_CP110473.1, from coordinate 424,566 downwards.
CGATGATCTTACTTTTGAAAGGGCTGTGACGTTTGCAGGCGTAGTAACGCGCCAGCTTAAAGGCGGCTTCGTTCGCTTCGGCACCGGAGTTAGCAAAGAAAACGCGCTCCGCAAAGGTGGACTGGATCAGCTTACTGGCCAGGCGCAGGGCCGGTTCGTTGGTGAAAACGTTGCTGGTATGCCACAGCGTTTCGCCCTGGCTTTTCAGCGCCTCCACCAGCGCCGGATGGCAGTGGCCCAGTGCGGTGACGGCGATCCCGCCGGAGAAATCGATATACTCTTTGCCCTGCTGATCCCATACACGACTGCCTTTGCCTTTTACCGGCACAAACTGCGCAGGTGCATAAACAGGCAAAATAACGTTATCGAACGTCTCCCGGGTAACCGCAATTTTTTCCGCCGCCATTGATGACCCCATTTGAATGATAGTTGTGCAACATTGAAATAATAATCACAAAATATGCATAAAAAATCACTCAAAGGCAACTTATTGCGTCAGGAAATTGCGCAGCAGCTGATGACCCTGCTCGCTGAGAATGCTCTCGGGATGAAACTGCACGCCTTCCAGCGCCAGCGTTTTATGGCGGAAACCCATGATCTCGTCGGGCTCACCGTCGCGCAGACTCCAGGCGGTGACCTCGAACGCATCGGGCAGCGTCTCGCGCTGCACGATCAGCGAATGGTAACGGGTAACCGTCAGGGGATTGTTGAGATTGCGGAACACGCCTTTGCCGGTGTGCTGAATGGCGGAGGTTTTGCCGTGCATCACCTGACGGGCGCGCACCACCTGCGCACCATACGCCTGCGCGATAGCCTGATGACCCAGACAAACGCCCAGCACCGGCAGCTGCCCGGCAAAGTGGCGGATGGCCGCCAGTGAGATCCCCGACTCCGAAGGCGTACAGGGGCCAGGGGAGATCACCAGATGGGTCAGCGGTAAGGCAGCCATCTGCTCCAGCGTGATGGCGTCATTGCGCACCACCTTAACCTGCGCATCCAGTTCGCAGAAATATTGATAAAGATTCCAGGTAAAGGAGTCGTAGTTGTCGATAAGCAGCAGCATGACTGATCCAGAATGATAAACCGCGCCGCTATTCTACGTGGTTAAGCCGCCTCACTCACCACTTTCGCAAAAACCGCCTCCAGCGGAGCCAGATCGCCCGCCACACCAGCCTGATTAGCCGCTTTCCAACTCTCCGCATCGGTCTCTTCCCACGTCAGCAGATACCCGGCATGCAGCGCCAGCTGTTCGAAGAAGATGCGCTGGGCCCGCCCGTTGCCATGGCGGAACGGATGCAGCATGTTGATTTCACAATAGTAGTGGGCGATACGCGGGATAAAGGCGTCACGCGGGAGGTCAGCCAGCCCCTTCTCCTCTTCCAGCGCGGCCATCAGGGCGTTGCCCTCTTTTTCGATATATTCGAAATGACAGAACGGCGTCTCATCGCGCCAGATATCGATGGTGCGCAGTTCACCGGCCCAGCTGTAGAGATCCTGGAACAGGGTGCGGTGAATCTGACGCAGCCAGGGCAAACCGGGGTTGCGGGGCCCCAGTTCCAGCGTGGCGAGACGCGCCGCACTGAAGCTCAGCTCCGCCTTACGCAACTGGGCGGCATCGTGGATTTCGGCCAGATTTTTCAGCACATTGTCGTGCTGCCACAGGTAGGGGTCCTGGCTGACGGCGCTGTTAGAGTCCATATTGCCTCCTCAGTGACGCCAGACGCGTTTCCGCATCGTCACTCTTCACGCTGATCTCATTCGGTGTGAAGCCCTCCAGCCGACAGCTGGCCTGATAGCTAGCGCTGCGCCGCTGTTGCCACAGTGTGACCTTCTGTTTTTCGGTGAGTTTGTTCGCCATGCCGCCTCCTGCTCAGGTTTTTGCCCTAAGTATAAGAGCAAATTCTGGCTTTGCCGGAGGCGGCGGGCGATCGCCATCCGCAGATGGCGACAAAAGGCGTTAAGGCAGGACTTTCGCGGAGAGGATAACGACCGGTTTAGACGGGACATTCTGGTAAGGGCCAACATCTTTGGTCGGCACCTGAGAAATTTTTTCAACCACATCCTGGCCTTTCACAATCTTACCGAAAACGGCGTAGCCAAAATCGCGCTGTCCATGGTCGAGGAAGGCGTTATCCGCCACATTGAGGAAGAACTGGCTGGTCGCGCTGTCTTTATCCGCAGTACGCGCCATCGAGATGGTGCCACGCAGATTGCGCAGGCCATTATCGGCTTCATTTTTGATCGGCGCGTTGGTCTGCTTCTGCTGCATATCGGTGGTGAAACCGCCGCCCTGCACCATAAAGCCCGGGATCACGCGGTGAAAAATGGTGTTGTTGTAAAAACCGCTGTTAACGTAATCAACGAAGTTTTTTACGGTAACCGGCGCTTTCTGGTTATTCAGTTCGAGTTCGATGTTACCGGCGGAGGTGGTAAGCAGAACGTGCGTGTCGCCTTTTGCGGCCAGCGCCTGGGCGGAAACAGATGAGAGCGCTAACAGGGTAATGGCCGCTGTTAAAGTACGTTTGAACATGAAAGGTTCCTTACCCTGGAGAGTGGGGATCGAAAAAAGTGATTAAGTGTAAAGAGCATGGAATACAAGAGCCAGCGTTTTACCTATATTTACGCTGCCTGCGCAAAAGCGAGACGCAAACGTTAACCCTCAGCAATTACGTGATTAAAATCACACAACACATGAAATTTGGATCTGTAGTTTCACTGCTTGTTTATTAAGATCACAGTTCCGTTTACACTTTCTGACACTTTTTGGCACCCGGTCCCTAACAGGTTCAGAACATGACAAACCGAAATCGTATTGGCCTTACCTGGATAAGCTTTTTCTCCTATGCGCTGACGGGCGCACTGGTAATCGTTACCGGCATGGTAATGGGCGATATCGCAAAAGATTTCCAGATCCCTGTCTCCAGCATGAGTAACACCTTCACCTTCCTCAACAGCGGCATTCTGGCTGCGGTCTTCCTGAATGCCTGGCTGATGGTGATTGTGCCACTGAAGCGCCAGCTGATTTTCGGCTTCGTTCTGATGGTCCTGGCGATCGTCGGATTAATGACCAGCCGCGATCTGACCATCTTCTCGCTCTGCATGTTTGTGCTGGGCGTGGTCAGCGGCATTACCATGTCGATCGGCACCTTCCTGATCACCCATCTGTATGAGGGTCGTCAGCGTGGTTCCCGCCTGCTCTTCACGGACTCCTTCTTCAGCATGGCGGGCACGCTGTTTCCGGTCCTAGCCGGGATCCTGCTGGCGCGTCAGCTGCCGTGGTACTGGGTCTACGTCTGCATCGGCTTCATCTACGTCGCAATCTTCATCATGACGCTGTGTGTGGAGTTCCCGGTGCTGCGCAAGCCTGAAAACAGCCCGACGGTGGAAAAAGAGAAATGGGGTGTGGGCGTGCTGCTGCTGTCAGTGGCGGCTCTCTGCTACATTCTCGGCCAGCTTGGCTTCATCTCCTGGGTGCCCGAATATGCCACCAAAGTCATGGGCATGAACATCAATGATGCCGGACAGCTGGTGGGCAGCTTCTGGACAGCCTATATGGTCGGCATGTGGGTCTTCAGCTTCCTGCTGCGCTTCTTCGACCTGCAGCGCATTCTGATGGTGCTGGCGGGTCTGGCCACGGTGCTGATGTACTGGTTCGTCAGCAGCAACGATGCCGGCATGCTGAAATGGATCATCATGATTCTTGGCTTCAGCTCCAGTGCGATCTACACCACCATCATCACGCTGGGTTCGCTGCAGACCAAAGTCGCCTCACCGAAGCTGGTCAACTTTATCCTGACCTGTGGCACCGTCGGCACCATGCTGACCTTCGTAGTGACGGCGCCTATCGTTGAGAAAAGCGGAGTGCACACGGCACTGGCGACCGCCAACGCGCTTTACGCGGTGGTGTTTGTCATGTGTGCGCTGCTCGGCTTTGTCAGCCGTCATCGTACGCACGGTCACATCACGCATTAATGCTTCAGGGCGGCGATTCATCGCCGCCCTGCTCGTTAACGCCGGAAATCTATGCGCTCCCGCTCCCGCCAGTAAATTTCACTTTCCGCCGGTTTTGTCTCCGCCACCACCACACCACGCCGCACCGAGTAGCGCACCGGAACCTGCCTTCTCACCGCATCAAAGCCACTCTCAGCCGGCAGAATGATCAGGCTCGCCTCGTTGCCGCTCTGAATGCCATAGCCTGCAAGCTGCATCGTCTTCGCGCTGTTATGCGTAATCAGATCCAGCCCCGCATCAATCTGCTCGTAGCCCATCAGCTGACAGACATGTAAGCCCATGTGCAACACCTGCAGCATGCTGGCAGTTCCGAGCGGATACCAGGGATCAAACACGTCGTCGTGACCGAAGCAGACGTTGATCTCCGCCTCCAGCATCTCTTTCACCCGCGTAATGCCGCGCCGCTTAGGATAGGTGTCGAAACGCCCCTGCAGATGAATATTGACCAGCGGGTTCGCGACAAAGTTAATGCCCGACAGCTTCAGCAGGCGGAACAGCCGCGAAGTGTAGGCACCGTTATAGGAGTGCATGGCGGTGGTGTGGCTGGCGGTCACGCGTGCGCCGTTGCCGTCGCGGTGGGCCAGCGCCGCCACGGTTTCCACAAAGCGCGACTGCTCATCATCGATCTCATCGCAGTGAACATCGATCAGCCGGTCGTAGCGGTTCGCCAGCGCAAAGGTCTTATGCAGCGACTCCACGCCATATTCGCGGGTAAATTCATAGTGCGGAATCGCCCCGACCACATCAGCACCCAGCCGCAGCGCCTCCTCCAGCAGCGCCTCCCCGTTGGGATAGGAGAGGATCCCCTCCTGCGGAAAGGCGACGATCTGCAGGGTTATCCAGGGGGCCACCTCAGCCTTCAGCTCCAGCATCGCTTTGAGCGCCGTCAGGGAGGGATCGGAGACGTCAACGTGGGTGCGAACAAACTGGATGCCGTTGGCGATTTGCCACTTCAGCGTCTGCATCGCCCGCTGTTTAACATCCTCGTGACTGAGCATCGCCTTGCGTTCCGCCCAGCGCTCTATGCCTTCAAACAGGGTGCCGGACTGATTCCACGCGGGCTGACCCGCGGTCTGGGTGGTATCCAGATGAATGTGTGGCTCAATAAAGGGCGCACAGGCCAGACCGCCCTCGCCGTCCAGTGACTGATCGGCCGGTGTCGCCTGCTGGGGCTGGGCCGAGAGGCGGACAATCCTGCCGTCGGCAATTTCGATCTGCCACAGACCTTCCCGCCAGGGTAAACGCACGTTGTTAATCCACTTGGGTGACCGCATTGCCAGCTCCTTATCCGGGTTTTGGTTAAAACTAGCACGAATCGTCGTCCCGGCCGCAATACCGGATTATCAGCGGGTTAGCTCTTCCGGATAAAATCAATTCAAATCAACCACCTAACTCTAAATAGGTATATGGCCGGGTGGTTGATGTACATCAATAAGCGCCAGAAAGGGCGCGCTATTGTAGCCGCAGAAATCGCAAATCTGAGGCAAAAATGAGCAAGCACAATGTCGTCGTTATCGGTAACGGCATGGTCGGCCACCGCTTCATAGAAGAGTTAATGGAGAAAGCGGAACCTGACCGGTTTTCGCTGACCGTCTTTTGTGAAGAACCGCGCGTCGCCTACGATCGTGTCCACCTCTCGGCTTACTTCTCCCACCACACCGCAGAAGAACTCTCGCTGGTGCGTAAAGGGTATTACGAGAAACATCAGGTCACGCTGCTGCTGGGCGAGCGCGCCATCGCCCTTAACCGTGATGAGAAACTGATCCACTCCAGCACCGGTCGCACGGTCCGCTACGACACGCTGATTTTTGCCACCGGCTCTTATCCCTGGGTCCCGCCGATTAAGGGAGCGGACGGCAGCGACTGCTTTGTCTACCGCACCCTTGAGGATCTTGATGCGATTGAGGCCTGCTCACGCCGCAGCTCACGTGGCGCGGTGATTGGCGGGGGTCTGCTGGGCCTGGAAGCGGCGGGTGCTCTGAAAAATCTGGGCATAGAAACCCACGTTATAGAATTTGCCCCCGTGCTGATGGCAGAACAGCTGGATCAGCAAGGCGGAGAGCAGCTCCGTCGCAGGATCGAAGAGATGGGTGTACGGGTCCACACCGGCAAAAATACCCAACAGATTGTGCATCATGCACAGGGCGGCAAAACGCTGCAGTTTGCCGATGGCAGCACGCTGGCGGTCGATTTTATCGTCTTCTCCACCGGTATCCGTCCGCAGGACGCGCTGGCGAAGCAGTGTGGCTTGACGCTGGGGCCGCGCGGCGGCATCGCGATTGATGACCAGTGTCGCACCAGCGACCCCGCTATCTACGCGATAGGTGAATGTGCCGCCTGGCAGAATCGGGCCTATGGCCTGGTGGCACCGGGGTACAAAATGGCCCAGGTTGCCAGCGACCATCTGCTGGGCCGCGACAATGCCTTTACCGGCGCGGACATGAGCGCGAAACTCAAGCTGCTCGGGGTCGATGTCGGCGGGATTGGTGATACGCGCGGCATCACGCCGGGTGCCCGCAGCGTGGTCTGGCTGGACGAAGGCAAATCGATCTATAAACGCCTGATTCTCAGTGAGGATCAGAAAACCCTGCTGGGGGCCGTGCTGGTGGGCGACACCCGCGACTATGGCAACCTGCTGCAGCTGGTGCTGAACGCGATTCCGCTGCCTGACCAGCCGGAAGCGCTGATTCTGCCCGCAGGCAGCGGCGAAAAACCGGCTATCGGCGTCGACTCTCTGCCGGAGAGCGCGCAAATCTGCTCCTGCTTCGACGTCACTAAAGGCGATATTGTGCAGGCGGTACAGGCGGGCTGCCACACCGTGGCTGCACTGAAAACCACCACCCGTGCAGGCACCGGCTGCGGCGGCTGTATTCCGCTGCTCACACAGGTGCTCAACAGTGAGCTCAGCCGCCAGGGGATTGCGGTCAGCGACCATCTTTGCGCCCATTTTGCGTATTCCCGTCAGGCGCTGTATCACCTGATTCAGGTGGAAGAGATCAAAACCTTTGATGAACTGCTGGCCCGCTATGGCCAGGGCTACGGCTGTGAAGTCTGCAAGCCCACGGTGGGTTCGCTGCTCGCCTCCTGCTGGAATGAGTATGTGCTCAAACCCCAGCACGCCCCGCTGCAGGACAGCAATGACCTCTGCCTGGGCAATATTCAGAAGGATGGCACCTACTCCGTGATCCCGCGCTCCCCCGGTGGGGAAATCACGCCGCAGGGACTGAAAGCGATAGGTGAGATCGCCGGACGCTACCAGCTCTACACCAAAATTACCGGCTCACAGCGCATCGGCCTTTTCGGGGCGCAGAAAGATGATCTGCCCGCCATCTGGTCACAGCTGATCGACGCCGGCTTCGAAACCGGCCAGGCCTACGCTAAGGCACTGCGAATGGCGAAAACCTGCGTCGGCAGCGCCTGGTGCCGCTATGGAGTCGGCGACAGTCTCGCTCTGGGCGTGACGCTGGAGAACCGTTACAAAGGCATCCGCACCCCGCATAAGATGAAATTTGGCGTCTCCGGCTGCACCCGCGAGTGCGCGGAAGCCCAGGGGAAAGATGTCGGCATCATTGCCACCGAAAAAGGCTGGAACCTTTACGTCTGCGGCAACGGCGGCATGAAGCCGCGGCATGGCGACCTGCTGGCCGCCGATCTGGATCAGGAGACCCTGATCGCCGCGCTTGACCGCTTCATGATGTTCTATATCCGTACTGCCGATCGTCTGCAGCGCACCTCGCTGTGGCTGGAGAGCATGGAGGGCGGCATCGACTATCTGCGTTCGGTGATCATGGATGACCGGCTCGGTCTCAACAGCCAGCTGGAGCAGCAGCTGGCTGCGCTGCGCGCCACTGTCCGCTGCGAATGGAAAGTGACGCTGGAAGAGGAACCGTCCCTGTCGCGCTTCGCCCACTTTATCAACTCGCCGCAGCGCGACCCTGGCATACAGCGGGTGGCCGAACGCGACCAGCACCGTCCGGCCCGCGCCAATGAGCGTATTGCCATCACCCTGACAGAGGAGACGAAATTATGAGCCAGTGGCATCCGGTGTGCGCGCTGACGCAGATCCTGCCCGCAACGGGCGTCTGTGCGCTGGTCAACGGCGAGCAGATCGCCATCTTCCGTCCACGCAATGATGAACAGCTCTATGCCATCAGCAATATCGACCCGTTCGCCGGGGCCAGTGTGCTGTCGCGCGGCATCATCGCGGAACATCAGGATGCGCTCTGGGTGGCCAGCCCGCTGAAAAAGCAGCGTTTTCGTCTCAGCGATGGTGTCTGTATGGAGGATGCCTCGCGCAACGTGGCCGCCTGGCCGGTGCGGGTCAATGCCGGACAGGTCGAAGTCTGCCTGTAACTCTCTTCACAGCCCGCTCCGGCGGGCTTTTTTAAGGATCGCTGATGGACTACTTCCCCCTCTTCTGCCGCCTGCAGGGCCGGCGCTGTCTGCTGGTGGGTGCGGGTGATGTGGCGGAGCGCAAAGCCCGCCTGCTGCTGGAAGCCGGTGCCGAACTCCGGGTGGGTGCCCCTGATTTTTCGCCCGCCTTCCGGGCGTGGGCACAGCAGCGTGCGGTTACGCTGCTGCCGGGACATTTCGATCCGCACTGGCTGAACGGCTGCTGGCTGGTGGTGGCCGCCACCAGCGACAACGCGGTCAATCAGCAGGTGGCGGAAGCGGCGGAAAGGCAGCAGATCTTCTGCAACCTGGTGGATGCACCGCAGCAGGCCAGCGCGATTGTGCCATCGATCATCGATCGTTCCCCGCTGATGGTGGCGGTGTCGTCCGGCGGACGGGCACCGGTACTGGCGCGCCTGCTGCGGGAGAAGCTGGAGGCGAGACTGCCGCAACATCTCGGCCAGCTGGCGCAGCTGGCCGGTCACCTGCGCGCGCGGGTGAAAAAGCAGTATGGCGCGCCAGGTGCCCGCCGCCGCTTCTGGGAGCGCTTCTTTCTCAGCGAGCGACTGGCGCAATCGCTGGCGAACGGCGACAGGCCGCGTGCAGAGCAGATCGCTGACGCGCTTTTTGACGCCGACCCGGCCCGCCAGGGGGAGGTGGCACTGGTCGGTGCCGGGCCGGGCGATGCCGGACTACTGACCCTGAAAGGCTTACAGCTTATTCAGCAGGCGGACGTCATCGTCTATGACCGCCTGGTCTCCGATGCTGTCCTGAATCTGGTACGCCGCGATGCCGAGCGTATCTTCGTGGGTAAACGCGCCGGACATCACTGCGTGCCGCAGGCGTCGATTAATCAGCTGCTCTGCGAACAGGCGCAGCGCGGAAAGCGGGTGGTACGGCTGAAAGGGGGCGATCCCTTTATCTTTGGACGAGGCGGCGAAGAGCTGGAGGCGCTGGCGCAGCAGCAGATCCCTTTCAGCGTGGTGCCGGGGATCACCGCCGCGTCAGGCTGCGCGGCTTACAGCGGCATTCCCCTGACCCACCGCGATCATGCGCAGAGCGTCAGGCTGGTTACCGGCCATCTGCAGAAAACGGGCACCCTCGCCTGGCAGACGCTGGCGGCGGAACAGCAGACGCTGGTCTTTTACATGGGGCTGACGCAGGCCGCAGAGATAGCGCAGCAGCTGATCCGACACGGGATGCGCAGCGATATGCCGGTGGCGCTGGTGGAGAACGGCACCACAGCGCATCAGCGGGTGGTGACCGGCACGCTGAGCGAGCTGGAGAGTCTGGCCGGACAGGTGAGCAGTCCGGGCCTGGTCATCATTGGCAGCGTGGTCAGTCTGCGCGAGACGCTGCGCTGGTTCTCAATCGACAAATAAAAACGGCGGACATCATGTCCGCCGTTTCATTGACTGCTCAGCCGTTACGGCATCGCAACGAAGCCCACCGCCTCATACACCTTCTTCAGGGTTTCCTGCGCCTGTGCGCGTGCTTTCGCCGCGCCATCACGCATCACCTGCTCCAGCAGCGCTTCGTCGTTGCGGAAGGTGTGATAACGCTCCTGCAGCTCAGAGAGCATGCCCGACACCGCATCCGCCACTGCACCTTTCAGATGGCCATACATCTTGCCCTCAAACGCCTGCTCAAGCTCGGCGATACTCTGACCGGTCACGCCCGACAGAATATCCAGCAGGTTAGAGACGCCCGCCTTCTCTTTCACGTCGTAGCGCACCACTGGTGGTTCTTCAGAGTCGGTGACGGCGCGTTTAATCTTCTTCACCACCGCTTTCGGATCTTCCAGCAGGCCGATCACGTTGTTGCGGTTGTCGTCAGACTTGGACATCTTCTTCGTCGGTTCCAGCAGCGACATTACGCGCGCGCCAGACTTCGGAATGAACGGCTCCGGCACCTTGAAGATGTCGCCATACAGCGCATTGAAACGATGCGCGATATCACGGCTCAGCTCCAGATGCTGTTTCTGATCTTCACCGACCGGCACCTGATGGGTCTGATAGAGCAGAATGTCCGCCGCCATCAGCACCGGATAGTCGAACAGACCGGCATTGATGTTCTCTTCGTAGCGTGCGGATTTATCCTTGAACTGCGTCATGCGGCTCAGCTCACCGAAATAGGCGTAGCAGTTCAGGATCCAGCTCAGCTGCGTATGCTCCGGCACATGGGACTGAACAAAGATGGTGCTTTTTTGCGGGTCGATGCCGCAGGCAAGGTAGAGCGCCAGCGTGTCCAGCGTCGCTTTACGCAGTGCGGCAGGGTCCTGACGCACGGTGATAGCATGCAGATCAACGATGCAGTAAATGCAGTGGTAATCATCCTGCATCTGCACCCACTGACGCAGCGCACCCATATAGTTGCCGATGGTCAGTTCGCCGGACGGCTGTGCGCCGCTGAAAACGATGGGTTTCATACTTAAGTCCTGATATTTACAGCCCCAGAGCGGGCAAAAGTTCGTCGAAAGAGTCGAGAGTTAAATCGGGCTGGCTGGTGGCAATCGGCTCGCCATAGTTATAGCCATAGGTCATGGCCACATTGGGCACGCCTGCCGCCTGCGCCGCCTGGATATCATTGCGGGAGTCGCCGACAAATAGCAACTGATCCTGCAGCACCCCAAAGGTGCCAAGCACCATAAAAATGGCGGCCGGATGCGGTTTTTTAACCGGCACATCATCGCCACCAATAATCAGCGAAAACGCATCGGCAATCCCCAGCGATTCCAGCAGCGGCGCCACAAACGGCGTCGGCTTATTGGTGACAATCGCCATCGGCAGTCCGCTCGCCTTAAGGGCTGCCAGCGTCTGCTTCACGTGCGGAAACAGCGTACTGCCCGCCTCCACGGTATCAGCGTAGTGCCGGTCAAACAGCGCCCGCGCATCGCGCTGCTCTTCCGGCTGCGGTTCGCGGCCCAGCGCAAAGGTCAGCGCGCGCGCCATCATGATATCGGCACCGTTGCCAATCCACGTGGAGACCCGCGCCAGGCCCGCCTGCGGCAGACGCAGGTCGTTCAGCGTGCGGTCGATAGCCTCGGCAAGGCCGGGTGCGCTATCCACCAGGGTACCATCCAGATCGAACGCCAGCGCACGAATATCAGTGAAATGAGCCATTGGCCTTCTCCAGTTCGTTGCGCATGTCGTCGATGACTTTTTTATAGTCGGGATGACCGAAGATGGCGGAACCGGCAACAAACATGTCGGCACCGGCGGCGGCAATCTGACCAATGTTGTCGATCTTCACACCGCCATCCACTTCCAGACGGATGTTATAGCCGCTCTGATCGATACGCCGGCGCGCTTCACGCAGTTTATCCAGGGTGCCCGGGATAAATGACTGACCGCCAAAGCCCGGGTTTACGGACATCAGCAGAATGATATCCAGCTTATCCATGACGTAATCGAGGTAGCTCAGTGGGGTCGCCGGGTTAAAGACCAGACCGGCTTTGCAGCCATGCTCTTTAATCAGCTGCAGGGTGCGGTCAACGTGTTCGCTGGCTTCGGGATGAAAGGTGATATAGGTGGCACCCGCTTTGGCGAATTCCGGGATCAGCGCATCGACGGGTTTCACCATCAGATGCACATCGATAGGGGCGGTGATGCCATAGTCACGCAGGGCTTTCAGCACCATCGGCCCCATGGTCAGGTTTGGCACGTAGTGGTTGTCCATCACGTCGAAGTGAACCACGTCACCTCCGGCCGCCAGCGCTTTGGCTGTATCTTCGCCCAGGCGGGCAAAGTCCGCCGACAGGATTGAAGGGGCCAGCAAATATTGTTTCATCCGATTCTCCCACTGTTGTGCGCCAGCACTTAGGCTGGCGTAATGCGTTGGTCGCGGACGAAACAGACTAGCGATAAAGTGCCAGCAGTTCGTCGACCTTGGTGCGACCGGTTATGCTCCGGCTGATAGAACGCCGGGCTTTGACCACATGTAACACTGCATCCTGATACCACAGACGCGTCAGTGCAGTGTCGTGGTTAGAAATCAGTACCGGAATCCGGTGTTCCGACGCGGCCAGCTGTGCCGCCAGCATCGCCAGATTCTCCTGCTCACGCAGGCTGAAGCTGTTGGTGTGATAAGCCGTAAAGTTGGCCGTTGCCGATAGCGGCGCATAAGGGGGGTCACAATAGACCACCGAGCCTTTGCCGGCACTGGTCAGGGTAACATCGTACGATTCACAGACAAACGTCGCTTTTTGCGCTCGCTCGGCAAACCATAACAGTTCAGCTTCCGGAAAATAGGGTTTGCGATAGCGGCCAAACGGCACGTTGAACTCACCACGCAGGTTATAACGGCAGAGGCCGTTATAACAGTGGCGGTTCAGATAGAGGAACAGCAGCGCGCGCTGGTAGGCATCCGTGCTGAGGTTAAATTCGGTGCGACGCTGGTAGTAACAGGCTTCGGTGTTCCCTTCCGGCGTGAACAGCAGTTGCGCGTCACGAATGAAATCCGCGGTGCGCAGTTTGACGATGTTATAGAGATTAATCAGGTCGCTGTTGATGTCAGCGAGATGATAGCGATCAAAGTCGGTGTTCAGAAACACCGAACCCGCGCCAACAAATGGCTCGACCAGGCAGTCGCCTTGCGGCAGATGGCGATGGATCTCTTCGACTAGGGGAAATTTTCCCCCTGCCCATTTCAGGAAAGCGCGATTTTTTTTCATGCTGTCGTGGTAATTACATCTTATTGTGAGGCTGTGGCTGGACCGACAGCAGATCTGCGCTTAAAACGGGGCCAGAGACTGGCCCCCTGTCCGCTATTGACTGGCTTCTTTCTTCACCTGGCTGACCGGTTTTACCCACGGGTTTTTCGCGCGTACGTCTGCAGGCAACGAGGCGACAGCGCGTTTGGCATCAGCCGGTGTGGCATAGGAGCCGCTCACCAGCACATACCACGCCTGACCATTGCGGGTGGTTTTGTAGACGTGATAGCCGCTCAGATTCTGCTGCTTCGCCCAGGCATTCAGGCTTTCTGCTTTAGACGCGCCGCTCAGCTGCAGGGTGTAGCTGCCGCCTGGCAGTGATTTGCTGGCCGTGCTGCTGCCTGCTGCCGATGTAGCGGGCGCAGAACTGACGGGTGACCGTGCTGGCGTCGTGTGTGTTTTGCTGTCGCGGGTTGCCGGCTTCGCAGCCGCTTTGTGCACGGTGTCGTGCGCCGGACGGGAGGCCGCGTTTGAGCGGGCTGGCGTCTGACGCGTCACCGGTGCGGTAACGGGATTCGCCGCCGTTCCGGCATTGCCGCTGACGGTGGCAGGCGCGGTCGGCAGTGAGCTGCCGCCCTGCGAGCCCATTGCCGCACTGTCGACCTGCTGCTGCTGATTGCTCAGCGCACTGTTCAGATCGCCTGGCAAGGTGACGCGCTGCTGATTCGCTGGGGCGTCAACCGGTGCAGCCTGGGTCGGCGTAGAGGCAACAGGCGGCATTGAGACGTCACGCGCCTGGCCGGACGCCGCCTCACCGCTGGCCGCCGCGTTATTGTCGGTGGTGGCCGGCGTGTTCTGAGCGCCAGACATGGAAGAGGAGCCGGTCAGGTCGATGTTCTTCTCACTGCCGGTGCTGCCACCCGCAGCAGGCGTAGTGCCCGCTGACGCGGGTTTTTTCTCATCAGGGCCGTTGAGCGCGGAACCAATCCCCAGAACCAGTAACAGCAGAACCAGAATCCCGACGCCCATCATGATGCGCTGGCGCGAAACCGGTATTCTGGCTGCGGTAGACGACTTACGAGGGCGCGAGGGACGGCGGTCGCTGGCGTCAGGTTTTAACTCATCTTCCGGTTTAAACTCATCCATTTTGCCTCCTCCGTAAAGCGGCATTCCGCACTGCGCACCCTGCGCGCCGCGTCACCACTCAACTGCTTATTCTCAGGGTTGCTGACAATCGTTAATTGCAGCCAGCACCATATCATGTGCCACGCCGCCACGCACTTCAGAGCGGCCGATCGACAACGGCAGAACCAGCCGCAGTTCGCCCGCCAGAACTTTTTTATCGCGCATCATGTGCGGCAGGTACATCTCTGCACGCATCGCCTGTGGGCCATGCACCGGTAAACCGGCACGCTGCAACAGGGCAATGAGGCGTTCCGTCTCGTGCGGCTGGAACTGCCCCAGCCGTTCCGCCGTGCGCGCCGCCATCACCATACCTGCGGCAATCGCTTCACCGTGCAGCCAGTTGCCATAGCCCATATGCGCTTCAATCGCATGGCCAAAAGTGTGCCCCAGATTGAGCAGCGCCCGCTGACCGTTTTCACGCTCGTCAGCCGCCACCACCTCTGCTTTCAGCTCACAGCAGCGACGAATGCAGTACGCCAGCGCCTGTTCATCCAGCGCCAGCAGCGCATCAATATTCTGCTCCAGCCACTGGAAAAAGGCGCCGTCGAGAATAACGCCATACTTGATCACTTCTGCCAGACCGGAGGCCAGCTCACGCGCCGGCAGCGTCTGCAGACAGGCGGTATCGATCACCACCGAGGCAGGCTGATAAAAGGCGCCGATCATGTTTTTGCCCAGCGGATGGTTCACAGCGGTTTTGCCACCCACCGACGAGTCCACCTGCGACAGTAAGGTGGTCGGAACCTGAATAAAGCGCACGCCACGCTGATAGCTGGCCGCAGCAAAACCGGCCAGATCGCCAATGACGCCGCCGCCTAAGGCAACCAGCGTCGTATCACGACCGTGCGGCTTCTGCAGCAGTGCGGTAAAAACCTGATCCATCACCGCCAGCGTCTTATATTGTTCGCCATCGGGTAAGATCACCTGATCAACTTTTACGCCTGCCGCCGTCAGCTGCGCCGTTATCCTGTCAAGATAGAGCGGTGCCAGCGTCTGGTTGGTCACCACCATGGCGTTTTCGCCCGCGGTCAGCGGCCAAAAAGAAGCCGGATCGTTAAACAGTCCGGCGGCGATAGTGATGGGGTAACTGCGTTCCCCCAGTGAGACGGTGATCTTCTCCATGATGCTCAATACCTGTCAGAGAGCCTTCGAACGTTGGATCAACTTTTTTCCAACATGTGGATAATCTGATTCGCCACGACTTTCGCACTCTGGTCGTCTGTACGAATGGTCACATCGGCGATCTCTTCGTAGAGCGGGTTACGTTCGCCAGCCAGCGCTTCAAGCACCTCACGCGGCGGGGAGTCCACCTGCA
Organism: Pantoea anthophila; assembly: GCF_026104315.1. Classification (NCBI taxonomy): domain Bacteria; kingdom Pseudomonadati; phylum Pseudomonadota; class Gammaproteobacteria; order Enterobacterales; family Erwiniaceae; genus Pantoea; species Pantoea anthophila. The sequence continues at coordinate 409,012 of NZ_CP110473.1, read as the reverse complement.
GCAACGGACGTTTTTTATCGCGCTGAGTGCGCGCCAGTTGCTTCTCGATCGTGGTTTCAAGATAAACCACAACACCACGGGCGGAGAGACGGTTACGCGTTTCCCGGGATTTGACGGAACCACCCCCTGTCGCCAGGACGATGCCTTGCTTCTCGGTCAGTTCGTTAATGATTTTTTCTTCGCGATCGCGAAAGCCAGCTTCGCCTTCGACATCAAAAACCCAGCCCACATCCGCTCCGGTGCGTCGCTCAATTTCCTGATCGGAATCGAAGAACTCCATGTTGAGTTGCTGAGCCAACTGACGGCCAATAGTGCTTTTGCCGGCACCCATCGGCCCAACCAGAAAGATATTGCGTTTCTCTGCCATTTTGTCGGTATTACTAAGAATTCGTTAATGATACCCCGCGTTCAGCTTTTGCTGGCGGGACAGGAACTGAGACCTCATGAGCGTTAGCAAGAGTCAGATGAAAAATTATCTCAACACTCAAGGCTGTTTGGCAACCGATTATATTGCCTTCAGCACATCCATTTCTGAATTGGCCTGTGTTCGCGAAACTGTAACGCGCCAGCGCTGCGTCTTTTACCACGCTGCTTACAGAGGAGTTGTCTGATCTGTTAACCGGGATTTATCCGGTTCAGACGGTTACACCGTATTGAAAATCGCTAAACCTTGTAAGCTAATTCCTCTTCTGCGTCAACGCAGATGACCCCGAGGGCCTCATTTTCCGTTTTATCCCGTCGTAAGCGCTGCTTCCCTGACCAATCGCGGCGTAATAAAGATAACCAGCTCTCTTTTTTTACGCTGCGCCGATTGCTGGCGAAACAGTCCGCCAATCAGCGGCACCTTTCCCAGCAGCGGCACCCTGTTCTCTCCCCGGTTTCGCTGCTGCTGAAAGATACCGCCTAAGGCCAGCGTTTGCCCGTCGCTGACCGTGACCTGAGTCTCTATTTCCTGTTTATCGATGGATAAGATGTCGCTGTCACCGGTCCGGATGCTGCGTCCCGGCATATTCTGACTGATATGGATCTTCAGCCGGATACGGCCGTTTCCGGCGATAGTGGGCGTCACCTCCATGCCCAGCACCGCTTCTTTAAACTCAATCGAGGTGGCGCCGCTGTTGCCTGCCGACACTTCATAGGGAATTTCAGTGCCCTGCTTAATCGAGGCGGTCTGCTGGTGCGAGGTGAAGAGGCGCGGACTGGCGATGATCTCAATCTGGTTCTCCTGCTCCAGAGCGCTCAGCTCCAGATCCAGCAGGGCGCCGCCGATACGCGCCAGCGCCATCCCCGCGCTGATACCGGGTGAACTTATCGCCAGCGGAACAGCGAGCCGGGGATGATGCAGGCTCTCTGTCACCGCTGCATCTCCCGCCAGCATGCCCCACTGCACCCCCAGCTCCTGCAGATGCTCCTCACTGATGGTGACGATATGGGCAGAGAGTTCAATCTGCTCCAGTGGCCGATCCAGCCCCTGGATCCAGCGCGCCGTCTCTTTCAGTGCCGCGGCGGTATCGCGCAGAAGCAGCGCGTTGGTGCGTTTATCCACCGTCACGCTGCCACGCGGCGTCATCAGTGACTGGCGTTCACTCAGCAGGCTGGCATGAACGTCGCTGGCGCTGGCATAACGGAGTGTGACCGTGCGCTGTTGCAAAGGCGTCTGCTGTAACTGCGCCTGCCGCTCCGCCTCCCGGGCCGCGTCCTGCGCCTGCTGCCAGCGCAGCGGATAGACCAGCAGAACATTATCCTGCTCAATAACCGTCAGTTTTGCTATCCGCGCCACCAGCGCCAGCGCCTGACGCCACGGCAGGTTATCCAGCCGCAGCGATAGCACCCCCTCAACCTCAGGCGCGATCAGCAGATTGACCTGCTGATAGTCAGCCAGCGCCTGCAGAATCTGCTCTACCGGTGCGTGGTCAAAAGCGAGGCTGAGCGGCGCCTCGTCAGCGGCGTAAACCGGCTGCAGGCTGCTGATGAGGAGCAGGGTCGCTATCCTTAACATGCGCATATCCTTTTAAATAAAATGTGGTCCGCTGAGCGTGACAGCTCGCCGGCACGGCAAGCGTGAGGCTGCGGGAGGTGATCGCCACCAGTTGCCAGGGCGTCAGCGGAAAAGGCGTATCGCTGCCCAGCGTGACGCGTTCTCCCTGCGGGGTAAGCAGCCAGGCCTGATAGCGGGTTTCCCGCCCGGCAATCCCCTGCAGACGCCAGCCGGTGAGTGGGGCTACCGCCGCCTGACACAGGGAACCGGCAACAGGCCGGAAGGGATCGCGTGCCAGCACATCACCCCAGCACAACAGCAGAATCAGCAGGCTATGGCGCATCGGCTGGCTCCAGCCAGAGTTGCGCCTCCAGGTCGTGCGGCTGCGCCAGCAGCAGGAAATGCACAGGCAATGGCGCAGAGGCCTGGGCAAATTCAGCAAAGAGTGTCCGGAACGCCTGCCACGGCAGATGCAGTGTCAGCAGGCGGGCGGGGCCATCCGGCTGCAACGCCTCCAGCTGGTGAGGGCGGCGCGCCAGAATATCGTCGATAGCCCCCTCCGATGCGGCTGCGCGAGACAGAGCGGCCTCCATCGTCTCCCGCTGCGCCTGCAGCTGCGCGATGGTGGGATGCTGACGCCACTGCTGCTGGCGCTGCTGCAGAGTGCGGGTTAACTGTGACAGCGCCGCCCGTTCAGCGGTCAGTGCCTGCTGCTGAGGCCGTAAGCCCGGCAGCCAGATAAGCAAAAGCAGACCCAACGCGAGAAGGAGCAGCAGGCCGTAGCGCGGAACAGCCGCCATCTGACACCAGCGATCAATCATCGCGTCCCCCGGCTATCTGCGCCCGTAGCGAAAAATGGTAGCGGCCATCCGCCTGACGCCGGACCCCACCCTGCTGCACCTGACCCAACAGGGCGGCGGTAGCAAGCTGCTGGCGAAACTGCCGGATTGCTGCCATATCCTGCGCCTGCCCCTCCAGGATCAGGCGGTTATCGCGCTTCTCCAGCCGGGTCAGCCAGGCGGTATCGGGCAGCATGCCGGGCAGATCGCGCCAGAACTGTTGCCACCCGGCCAGCTGCGCAGCCTTGTCACGCTGCTTCGCCTGCTGTTTTTGCAGAAGCGCGAGCTGTTCCAGCAGCTGCTTCTGCTGCGCTAAACGCGCAGCCAGTGTCTCCAGCGCCTGCTGCTGCATTCTGCTCTCCTGCGCTATCTGCTGGCGCGCCTCATGGACCCGGTACGCCTGCTGCATCATCAGCAGCAGCAGACCGGCCGCCACCAGTGCCAGCACCAGCAGGCTCTGCCGCCGCTGCCGTTGCCGCCGTTGCTGCCGCCACGGCAGCAGATTTACCGCCACGCCGGCTCATCTCCGCTGGTCAGCGCCAGCCCGGTCGCCAGTGCAAAGGCTCCCGGATTCGCGGGCAACGGGGGCTGCTGATAACGAAGCAGATCAAAAGGGGAAAACGCGACAGCGTCAGCGGGCAGCGCGGCTGGCGTGGCGGCACACCAGGCGATGGCCGTTGCCTGGGGAAAGGCCTGCTGTTTCAGTGCATCCAGCGTGGTGGCGTCATCACACTCCGCTGCGGTCTGCGCATCACTCCAGAGCCAGCGCCCCTCCTGCTGCAACACCAGCACCGTGCCGCCCGGCAGCCGCGCCTGCCGGGCCAGCCGCTTCAGCGCGTCGGTGGTCAGTTCCAGCACCTGCGGCCTGAATCCTGCCTGTAACAGGGGCGTCATCCACTGGTCAACACTCTCACGCCGGGCCGCCGTGACGCAGAGCTGACGGCTCCCGGCCTCCTCGTGATAGTCCAGCGCCAGCGTGTCAGGCTCCAGCGGAAAGAGACGACGCGCGGCCACCTGCACGTAGTGCCCCAGCGAAGGCTCTCTGAGTGACTGTGCGGGCAGCGGAAGCGGCCGCTGCAGCACCAGCCGGGCGGGGAACCCGACCCTCAGCGAGTAACGGCGCGGCAACTGCTGACGCCAGGCTGTCAGGACCGCCTGTAATTCAGGCGAAGATTGCAGCACGCCGTTTCTTAACGTATCTTGCGGCAGCCGTTGCAGCCACCAGTGGCGTAGCTGCCAGCCATCACGACGACGCTGGAGGGCCAGGCCACACATCTGCCTGTTCTGAATATCCAGCCCGATTTGCCAGGTATGAAAAGCCATGCGCGCGATCTCCTTATCGTCCGGGAAAATGGACATATCAAAGCGTCTGGCTTGCCTTTATACTACCGCGCGGTTGTTTATAAACTGCTCAAACGACAATAGATGGGAAACTCCAGGTGAAGTTCGTAAAGTATTTATTGATCCTTACAGTGTGTTGCATCCTGTTGGGAGCTGGCTCGATTTATGGCTTGTACAAGTACATCGAGCCACAGCTGCCTGACGTCAACACGCTGAAAGATGTGCGTCTGCAAACCCCTATGCAGGTTTACAGCGCCGACGGCGATCTGATCGCCCAGTATGGCGAAATGCGCCGTATTCCTTTGACCCTGCAGCAAGTGCCACCTGTGATGGTGAAAGCGTTTATTGCAACCGAAGACAGCCGTTTTTATGAGCACCACGGTGTGGACCCGGTGGGGATTTTCCGTGCGGCCAGCATCGCGCTGGTCTCCGGTCACGCCTCCCAGGGGGCAAGTACCATCACTCAGCAGCTGGCCCGTAACTTCTTCCTGAGTCCGGAACGCACCCTGATGCGTAAAATAAAGGAAGCGTTTCTGGCAATCCGCATTGAGCAGTTACTCAATAAGGATGAAATTCTTGAGCTCTACCTGAATAAGATCTACCTCGGCTACCGGGCTTATGGCATCGGTGCTGCTTCGCAGGTCTATTTTGGTAAGCCGGTTGACCAGCTGTCGCTGAGTGAAATGGCGATGATTGCCGGTCTGCCGAAAGCGCCGTCCACCTTTAACCCGCTCTATTCGCCGAGCCGCGCCCTGTCGCGTCGCAACGTGGTGCTGGCGCGTATGCTGGATCAGCACTACATCACGCAGCAGCAGTATGATGAGGCACGCAACACGCCGCTGGTGGCGAAATATCATGGCCCGGAAATCGCCTTCTCTGCCCCTTATCTCAGCGAGATGGTGCGCCAGGAGATGGTGAAGCGCTACGGCGACAACGCCTACACCGACGGCTATAAGGTTTACACCACCGTGACCCGCCGCCTGCAGGAAGCGGCTCAGACTTCAGTGCGTAACAACGTCATCGCCTACGATATGCGTCATGGCTATCGCGGCCCGACCAGCGTGCTGTGGCGGGTGGGCGAGCCCGCCTGGGATCAGACTAAGATCGAGAAAGCGCTGAGTGCGCTGCCGGTCTATGGCCCGCTCTATCCGGCGGTGGTCACGGAAGCACGCAGTGATGAAGCAACCGTGATGATGAAAGATGGCAGCAATGTGTCGCTGGCCTTAGCGGGTGTGCGCTGGGCGCGTCCTTATAAGTCTGACACCGTGCAGGGCCCGACGCCGAAAAGCGTGACGCAGGTGCTGCAGCCAGGCCAGCAGATCTGGGTGCGCAAAGTGGGTGATGCGTGGTGGCTGGGCCAGGTACCGGATGTGAACTCGGCGCTGGTCTCACTCGATCCGAATGATGGTGCGGTGCGGGCGCTGGTAGGCGGCTTCGCCTTTAACCAGAGCATGTTTAACCGTGCAACCCAGGCACTGCGCCAGGTCGGCTCTAACATCAAGCCGTTCCTCTACACCGCCGCGATGGATCGCGGACTGACGCTGGCGTCGATCCTGAACGACGTGCCGATTTCACGCTGGGATGCCGGTGCGGGTGCCGACTGGCGTCCGAAAAACTCACCGCCAACCTACGATGGACCGATTCGCCTGCGTCAGGGACTTGGTCAGTCGAAAAACGTGGTGATGGTGCGTGCGATGCGCGCCATGGGCGTGGATTATGCCGCAGAGTATCTGCAGCGCTTTGGATTCCCGGCGCAGAACATTATTCATACCGAGTCGCTGGCCCTGGGGGCGGCCTCGTTCACCCCGTTACAGGTGGTGCGCGGCTACTCCGTGATGGCGAATGGCGGCTTCCTGATTGACCCGTACTTCATCACCCGGATTGAGAATGAACAGGGCGGCATTGTCTTTGAAGAGAAACCGAAGATCGCCTGTCCGCAGTGCAATCTGCCGGTCATCTACGGCGAAACGAAGAAAGCGCTGGCGCTGAACGAAGAGAGCGTTGAGAACGTGGCCGCGTCAGACAGCAATCAGAACCAGGCGGTGCCACAGCCTGCACTGGAGCAGGTTCCGGCGCAGGCACAGCAGGGCGAACAGCAATATGCCCCGCATGTCATCAACACCCCGCTCAGCTTCCTCATCAGGAGCGCACTGAACAGCAACATCTTCGGTGAACCGGGTTGGATGGGAACCGGCTGGCGTGCCGGGCGTGACCTCAAGCGTAATGACATTGGCGGGAAAACCGGTACCACGAACAGCTCGAAAGATGCCTGGTTCTCGGGTTATGGCCCTGGCGTCGTGACCTCCGTCTGGATCGGTTTTGATGATGCGCGCCGCAATTTAGGCCGCAGCACCCTTTCCGGCGCGATTCCCGATCAGATTTCAGGCTATGAGGGCGGCGCTAAGAGTGCGCAACCGGCATGGGATGAATATATGAAGAGTGCGCTGGAGGGGGTACCGGTGCAGCCGTTAACGCCGCCGGATAGCGTGGTCACGGTCACGATTGACCGCAGCACCGGCAAGCTGGCAAATGGCGGAGGCAATACGCGTCAGGAGTACTTCATCAACGGTACCCAGCCGACCGAGTATTCCGTTCATGATGTGGGCACCACCATTATGGACAACGGCGAGAGTCACGAGCTGTTCTGATGTAATATCCCTCCATGAATATCCCTGAGGCTGGTCACTGTAAGGTGACTGGCCTTTTTTATCCGGTCATTCATCCGGGGAAAACAGACGCAGCTTTTCATCCTTGAGTCTCATTTGAGCCGCAAAGAAAAAATAAAAGCCGAAGAGATAGCACAATTATTAACGGGAAAAGAGCCAATCGCTCCCGGCGATTGGCATTCATTCAGTCTGACAATTGAAACATGTGTGTGTAAAGCGATTCAGAAACCGAACCGAAAAGCATGTTGTTATTTTATATCGCTAACATCAGCGTAGTTTTCCCAGGTGCTGGCAAATAAAAAAGGAGGTATTTCATCGGTCAGCGAAAGCTATCTTAATGCCACGGGCATACCACTACAGGAGGAATATTAACCCTTGCGCATCGCTTGCCACCATGATAATAATAAAAGGTTGTATTTCTATCAAAACTCAGATGGATAATTTTATATGGAAATTAAAATCAGCCACACTGAAGATGCTGAAACTGAAAATTATATTATTCAGCGCCTCTGGCAGCATAATCAGCGCTTCGCCGACATCAATATGAAGACGCTGAATGTTATCCTGTATGACGACCAGGGTAATATTCAGGGAGGACTGCTCGCTCACACATGGTGTGGCACGCTGGATATTCATTATCTGTGGATAAATGATGCATGGCGGCTACATGGCACAGGCCGTAAGCTGATGCAGGCAGCAGAAGACGAAGCCCGCAACCGCCATTGCCATATGGCAGTAGTCGATACGTTAAGTTTCCAGGCGCGTGGTTTTTATGAAAAACTGGGTTATCGCGTCTATGGCGAACAGGAAGGATATGCCCAGCGTTACGCCCGTTATTATCTGGCAAAACGATTATCATCTGAATAGTTTCAGCGAGGTGCCATGGACAGCCCATACCGCAATATCGATGAATTTATTTCTGCATTCGCCACAACGATGGATCTTTTACCCACGCCCTGGGGCTTTAAAAATGACGTCTCTCAGCATCTGTATATGAATGAAGCAGCGAGAGCCTATACTGCCACGCCAAAAAACTATTTATTAGAGGGAAAAAAAGATAATGAATTTCCCACGCGCTGGAGTGATTGCGCCGATGAATTTTGTCAGCACGACCTGCAGGTAAAAGAGAATCATAGCAGCGTGGCGGTCATTGAAACCCACTACTGGTATGGCAATAACTATCTTTCCCCTTTTATTAGCGAAAAATATCCTGTTTTCGACAACAAAAACCAGTGGCTTGGCTGCATCTGGAATGCACGCCCGGTCGACAACCTTTCAGCAATGAGTTTTATCGATCCTCAGAAATCTTCTGTACTCACTACGCGACTGAAGCACGCACTGTTTACTCCTGCTGAGCTGGATGTCATTTTCCTGCTGCTACGACGATTCAGCGCAAAAGAGATCGCCCGCATTTATAACCTCAGTGTAAAAACTGTCGGTAACCGCATCACTACCCTTTATCAGAAAGCCGGAGTGCACTCCCTGCAACAATTCGAGAGCTACTGCCGTGCTGAGTCACTGGAAAATTATCTGCCAGAACGTTTTCTCAGCACAGGCGTCATTTATATTTAAACAGGTAAGGAAACCCCATAGTGAGTAAGTTTGATGATTATCCTTTGAGCCGCGTGCCTGAGAGCAAAAGACTCTCCCTGCTAAGCGTGGCGATTGTGCATATGGGCATGCTGACCGCACTGGATCAGTTCATGCTTGGTGCCGTTCTGGGCAGCAGCATGACGGCAGGTGAGGCCTTTACCGCAATTACGCTGGCCAGCCTGCTGTTTGGCGTGCTGACATTTGCGCTCGGCTATGCGGGAATGCGCGAAGGAATGCCTGGCAGTCTGCTGGCGCGCTGGTGTGGCTTTGGTCGACATGGATCTGTATTGATAGGCCTGCTTGTAGCGGTCAGCCTGCTGGGCTGGTTCGGGATTCAAAATGCGGTTTTCGCCCGCTCGCTTACCTTTGCCCTGAACGGCAAGCTGAGCTTTGCCGGGTCTGCGGCACTGTCGGGAGGTGTACTGACGTTGCTGGTCACCTTTGGCTTTAAGGCGCTGCGCTTTACTGCCCGCATTGCAGTGCCGCTGTTTATTATGCTGGTTGGATGGATTTTCTGGCACGCTTTTCACGGCCAGCCAGGACACATCACGCCGCCGGTTCCTGCGACTGACACCCTGACCGTGAGTGCCGCCATTACCATGGTCATTGGCGGCGCGATTCTTGCCAGCCTGATGACGCCCGATCTGACGCGTTTTTCACGCAACGGCAAAGATGTATTTGCGATTACCCTGCTGACCATTCTGGCGGGAGAGTATGGGATTAATGGTCTCGCCATTCTGATTGCCAGAGAGCTGCAGACGTCAGACATTATTGTCATCATTACACAGACAACGAGCACTCTGGGTCTGTTTGCGGTGGTCTTTTCAACTCTGCGTGTCAATGATCTCAACCTCTACTCATCCACGCTGGGCATTACTAACGCAATTGAAGGCCTGACCGGCTACAAACCCCGTTATCAGGCAATTACACTGCTTCTGGGACTGCTTGGCACACTCTGTTCCGTATTCGGGATTCTCGATCGTTTTGTCGATTTTCTGGAACTTCTGGGTGTGATCTTCCCGCCAGTACTGGGCGTAATGATCATTGACTACTACGTGCTGAAAACCCATCGCCAGACACTTGCTGTGAGCCGCAGCGCCAATACGCTCCCGGCAACCTCGCCATTGATCGGCTGGCCAGCTCTGATTGCCAGCGTGGCAGGTGGTGCTACCGGCCTGCTGAGTAAATGGGGCATTCCGGTGTTCAATTCGATTCTTGTCGCAGGTGCGGTGTACCTGTTAACCGCCCCGTTTCTGAAGCACGCATCTGACCTGAAGGAAAAAGTCGTCGCTGACTAAAACAAAAACGTGCCTGTGGCAGGCACGTTTCTTTGCTTACGCTCGTGCTGTCAGTAGCGCAGACGCCCCTGCTTCACCAGCCATTCGCGCGCCATAAAGAGCGCACTGACGTTGCGTGCCTCGCGAAAATCGGGTTCCTCCAGCAGCGACAGCATATCGCTCAGCGGCCAGCGGTGAACAATCAGCGGCTCCGGCTCGTCACCTTCCAGCTTATCGGGATAGAGGCCTTCTGCCACCACGATATTCATTTTGCTGGAAAAGTAGGAGGGGGCCATCGTGAGCTTGCCCAGCGGCGTGAGGTGCTCAGCCCCAAAACCGACCTCTTCTTTCAGTTCCCGCACCGCCGCCTCACTCACGGTTTCGCCTGCATCAATCAGCCCTTTGGGAAACCCGAGTTCATAAGTTTCCAGTCCGACGGCATACTCCTGAATCAGGATCAGATGGTCATCAATAATGGGCACAATCATGACCGCTTCACGTTCTGACGGCTTCATCCGCTCATAGACGCGACGCGCCCCATTACTGAAGGCGAGATCGACCGATTCGACGGTAAACAGCCGCGAACGCGCCACGGCGGTGATATTGAGGATGTCAGGTTTTTTTGGAATTTTCATATCAGCCTCAAAAGTTTCTGCGCCGGCTATCAGGAACGAATTAGCATACCTAACCCCAGGCAATTGTGCGACAGTCTCACCATAACGATATCGTTACATAGATTCCGGCAATTGAATAACAGCCTTTGGTTATCAGTTAAGACTGAATTTGCATTAGTCAATATGCTGCGATAAGTTTCAGATAATACCGATATTTAATCCAGTCTGAGCCGGTTACCATTCGGACAAGGCAGGGTTTAATAAATGCTAATCAGATATTCCCTGGCACTATTTAATCGGGTGTCTGACTCCTCAGGATTATATAATCTTCCGGAATGCCTCTTCAGAAGTGAGCATCCCCCGGAGCGTACGTTTAAAGTGAAGGCAGCATTTTGGCTGAATTGAGCAGAGCATGAGCACAATCTTTATGATCCTGGCCATAGTGCTGACCTGTTCAATCCTGGCAGGTATTGGGTTCTGGTACGCTATGCGGCATCGTCCGCCGTTGGCGAAACCGCTGCCATTTATCAGTCCGCCCTGCCGTAAGCTTTCCCCTCAGGAGCGCGAGGCGGTAGACAAATATGTCACCGCACTGGCAAAACAGCCCCGCACCGCCGTGACGACCGACAAGCGCAGCGCGTCTGAACGTCTGACGCTGACCGCGCAGAGCAACAACGTCTATCCGGTGACCCGCGCCATTACCCGCTACGGCCTCTCAACGGACGATCCCCATAAATGGCGTTACTATCTGGATGAAGTCGAAGTTCATCTGCCGCCGCTGTGGGAGCAGTACATCACCGACGAAAACTACGTCGAGTTAATCCGCACCCAATCCATTCCGCTGGTGATTTCGCTCAACGGCCATTCGCTGGTGGATTACGCGGTGGATCAGCAGTCCCTGCCGACGCTGATGCGTCCGGTGTCGACCAACGCCTCGATCCGCAAAGCAGAAACGGAAAACGTTGAACTGCTGCAGGTGCGTAAAGAGACCCCGGAAGAGTATCGCCTGTCGCGGCCAGACGGCACGCGTGAAGGGGTGATCATCTCGCTTGCCTTCTTACTGTTCTTCTTCAGTCTGCTGGTGCCCACGACTCTGATGATCTGGCTGGTGCTGGCCGGTGCGGGAATGATCGCAGCCAGCCTGTGGCTGCTCTATCGCATTCCGGGTGAGCGCGGCCTGCGTGACATCCACTGCCTGCGCGGCGCGCCGAAGCGCTGGGGCCTGTTCAGCGAATCGAACCAGGAGCAGAGCAACATCACGCTGGGAATTATCGATCTCGCCTATCCGGCGCACTGGCAGCCCTATGTCGCGCACGACCTCGGTCAGGTGACCGACGTGGAGATCTACCTCAACCGTCAGGTGGTGCGTCAGGGCCGCTTTTTATCCCTGCAGGATGAGGTCAAAAATTTCCCGATTCAGCGCTGGCGGAAAAATGTGGTGCTGGCCTGCGGCTCGCTGCTGGTGCTGACCCTGCTGGTCACCTGGATCCCGCTCGGGATGCCGATCAAGCTCAGTCTCGCCTGGGCCAGAGGCACCGACAGCCTGGAGGTCAACAGCGTCGATAAACTCAGCAGCGTGGCCCTGAATATTGGCGACAGCCTGAAGGTGAGCGGTACCGGCATGTGTTCAGTGCCGGATAACTACCAGAGCAACCGGAGTTACGCCTTTATGCCGTTCGACTGCTCGGCCATCTACTGGAATAACGCGAAGCCGTTGCCGCAGCCGCAATCTGACATTATTGATAAAGCCGCCGCCCTGCTGGATACCACGACCCGGCAGCTGCACCCGGAAACCAATACCGATCCCAAACTGAACCCGCAGCTGGCGTCAGCGATCCAGAAGTCCGGGATGATTCTGCTGGATGACTTCTCCGATCTGGTCATGAAGACCCAGGATCTCTGTAATCAGCCGCAGGATTGCGTGCGCCTGAAAAACGCGCTGGTAAACCTGGGCAACGCCAAAGACTGGGAGGCGCTGATGCGCCGCGCCGACTCCGGCCAGCTAAACGGCATGAACGTGCTGCTGCGACCGGTCAGTGCGGAAGCACTGGAGAACCTGGTGAATACCGCCACCTCGACCTTCTTTTTCCGCGAAACCCGCCGTGCGGCTGAAAATCTCAACAGCCCGCCGCCGGGAGGATTCCTGATCGTCAGTGACGAGGGTCGCCAGCTGGTCAGTCAGCCTCAGCCTGCCGTGTCACTGTTCGATCTCGATCCGCCCGCTCAGTGGCATGAGCTGCAGCGCATCTCCGCCATGCTGCTGCATACGCCTTTCAGCGCCAGCGGCATCATCACCAGCATCACCACCGATGCCAACGGCACGCGTCACATCGCGCTGCACAATGAACCGGATGCCATGGCGCAGTGGCGCTATCTCGGCACCGTACTGCTGCTGATGGTGCTGCTGGCCTGCGGCGTGATCAACGGACTGCTGGCTCTGCGCCGCATGCACCGTAATCGCCAGCGCATGATCGATATCCAGCTCTACTACGACAAGTGTTTCAACCATAATCTCAGCACTTTGCAGAGCGTGCGCTCGATATTCTGAGCCCTGCCCTTCTGTGCTACCCTGTCGCCCGGTTTTTTTACAGGGTGAGAGCCACGATGCTCAACTGGTCTGAAATTGACACCGTGCTGCTCGACATGGATGGCACGCTGCTGGATCTGGCGTTTGATCGTCATTTCTGGCTGGAGCATGTGCCCGCGGTGCTCAGCCAGCAGCGCGGCATCACCCTGGCTGACGCTGACCGGATCATCACGGAAAAGTATCAGGCCGTCGCCCATACGCTAAACTGGTATTGTCTGGATTACTGGGCAGAGGCGCTGGCGCTGGACATCCGTGCCATGACCTGGGCGATGCGCAGCCGGGTCGCACTGCGTGACGACACCCTGCCCTTTTTGCAGGCGCTGCGTCGCGCTGGCAAGCGCACCATCCTGCTGACCAACGCGCATCCCTATAATCTCGACGTCAAACTGGCGCAGACAGGTTTAGCGCCACACCTTGATTTATTACTTTCCACCCATACCTTTGGGTATCCGAAAGAAGACCCGCGTCTGTGGCAGGCGGTACAACAGCACACCGGCTTTTCTGCGCCGCGCACGCTGTTTATCGACGACAGCGAAGTGATTCTGGATGCTGCGGCGTCATGGGGCATCGGCTGGTGCTTAGGCGTAAAAAATCCCGATTCGGGTCGTCCTGAGCAAATCTTTCAGCGTCACCGCGCCACCGGCGACTACCGGACGCTGATCTGAGTCAGGAGCAGCAATGAAAGAGAAAAGCAGCGAAGAGGTTCGCCTCGACAAATGGCTGTGGGCGGCGCGCTTTTACAAAACCCGGGCGATTGCGCGGGAGATGATTGAAGGCGGCAAAGTGCACTACAACGGTCAGCGCAGTAAACCCGGCAAGATCGTCGAGCTGAATGCGGAACTGACCGTGCGTCAGGGCAACGATGAACGCACCGTGGTGGTGGCGAATATCAGCGCTCAGCGCCGCCCCGCCAGCGAGGCACAGCAGCTCTACCGCGAAACCGATGCCAGTATCGAGAAACGCGAAAAAATGGCGCAGGCACGCAAACTGAATGCGCTGACTATGCCCCATCCCGATCGGCGACCTGACAAAAAAGAGCGTCGCGATTTGATGAAGTTTAAATTATCGGGCGATGAGTAATGCCGTCTTCGCGGACGCGCCATCGCCCCGTTCCAGTGAGAGAAAAAATATGTCAGTCCAGGATCAACTGCACCGTTATCTGTTTGAAAATGCCGCTGTGCGCGGCGAGCTGGTGAACGTCTCCGACACCTGGCGTGAAACCGTGAAGAACCACGACTATCCGGCTCCGGTTAAGACGCTGCTGGGTGAGATGCTGGTCGCCACCAGCCTGCTGACCGCCACGCTGAAGTTTGACGGTGAAATTACCGTGCAGCTGCAGGGTGACGGTCCGCTCTCTCTGGCGGTGATCAACGGCAACAACAATCAGGAGCTGCGTGGCGTGGCGCGCATTAAAGGCGACATCCCGGCCGACAGCACCCTGAAAAGCATGGTAGGCAACGGCTACCTGGTGATCACCATCTCCCCTGAAAAAGGTGAACGCTATCAGGGCGTGGTGGGACTGGAAGGTGAAACGCTGGCGGAATGCCTGGAAGATTACTTCATGCGTTCTGAGCAGCTGCCTACGCGGCTGTTTATCCGCACCAGCGACCAGGGTGCCGCCGGTATCCTGCTGCAGGTTCTGCCGGCACAGGAGACAGAGAAAGAGGCGTTCGACCACCTCGCGACCCTGACGGAAACCATCAAAACCGACGAGCTGATCACCCTGCCGGCCAATGAGGTGCTGTGGCGTCTCTACCATCAGGAAGAGGTCACCCTCTATGATCCGCAGCCGGTCATCTACAAATGCACCTGTTCGCGTGAACGCTGTGGTGAAGTGCTGACCACGCTGCCGAAGGAAGAGGTGGATGAGATCATCGCGGAAGATGGCAAAATTGACATGCACTGCGACTACTGCGGTTCAGACTACGTGTTTGACGCAGTCGATATCGCGGCGATTCGCAGCCATTCTCACGGGAATGACGAGCGTCTGCACTGATTCACCGGGCGGCGTCTGCCGCCCCGTTTTCCTCTCCCCCTCCTATCCCCATAATTTCTCAGACAAATTATCTTTTTTTACTTTCATAACATCTTTAAAACGTTCGAAACATAGCCTTAACGCGCCCTGAGTCGCATTTTTAGATCGCTGCCCTTTTTCCCTCAACGCAGAAGAGTAAACTGCGCGCGATCGTGCAGCCGCCCGGAAGGCAGAGGCAGAAGCCCTGATAAGCCTGGTTGTGCCTGCAGGCTGAGGTGACGACGCGCTGTGACTTTTCAGTGCGTCGTCGCATCAGTGCAACAGCCGGCCGTACGATCCCAACCTATCTCTGCTTTGCAGAACAGACACCGATTTAAGGAGCAGTAAAATGCGCGTTAACGGCCTGACCTCGCAAGACCTTGCCGCTTTGGGCATCGTGGATACCACGGAAGTGGTTTACAACCCTGATTACGACACGCTCTTTCAGGAAGAGACGCGCCCGGACCTCGAAGGTTTTGCACGTGGCACCCTGACGCAGAGCGGTGCGATTGCAGTAGACACCGGGATTTTCACCGGGCGATCGCCAAAGGATAAGTACATTGTGCGTGACGACACCACGCGCGATACCCTGTGGTGGAACGACCAGGGCACCGGCAAAAATGACAACCAGCCCCTGTCGCAGGAGACCTGGAACGCGCTGAAAAGCTGCGTCACCCGGCAGCTCTCCGGCAAGCGCCTGTTTGTCGTGGATGCCTTCTGCGGTGCCAATGCTGACTCCCGTCTGAGCGTGCGTTTCGTCACCGAAGTGGCCTGGCAGGCCCACTTCGTCAAAAATATGTTCATCCAGCCGACCGACGCTGAGCTGGCCGACTTCACGCCCGATTTTGTGGTGATGAACGGCGCGAAATGCACCAACCCGGACTGGCAGGCGCAGGGTCTGCACTCTGAGAACTTTGTCGCCTTCAACCTGACGGAGCGCATGCAGCTGATTGGTGGCACCTGGTACGGCGGCGAGATGAAGAAAGGTCTGTTCGCCATCATGAACTACCTGCTGCCGCTGAAAGGCATCGCTTCGATGCACTGCTCTGCCAACGTCGGCAAAGCGGGCGACGTGGCGGTCTTCTTTGGCCTGTCGGGCACCGGGAAAACCACCCTCTCGACCGATCCTGACCGCCAGCTGATTGGCGATGATGAACATGGCTGGGACGATGACGGCGTGTTTAACTTCGAGGGCGGCTGCTACGCCAAAACCATCAACCTCTCAGAGCAGGCTGAGCCGGAGATCTACCGCGCCATTCGCCGTAATGCGCTGCTGGAAAATGTGGTGGTGCGCGAAGATGGCAGCGTGAATTACGCCGACGGCAGCAAAACCGAAAACACCCGCGTCTCTTACCCGATCAATCACATCGACAACATCGTGCAGCCGGTCTCAAAAGCGGGCCATGCGAAGAAGGTGATTTTCCTGACCGCCGATGCGTTTGGGGTGTTGCCACCGGTTTCCCGTCTGACGCCTGAGCAGACACAGTATCATTTCCTGTCCGGTTTTACCGCCAAACTGGCCGGAACCGAGCGTGGTGTGACTGAGCCGACACCGACCTTCTCTGCCTGTTTTGGCGCCGCATTCCTGACGCTGCACCCGACGCAGTATGCCGAAGTGCTGGTGAAGCGGATGGAGGCGTCCGGTGCGCAGGCGTATCTGGTCAATACCGGCTGGAACGGCAGCGGCAAGCGCATCTCGCTGAAAAATACCCGTGCCATCATCAATGCGATCCTGGCGGGTGAACTGGATGATGCGCCGGTAGAAACCCTGCCGATCTTCAATCTGCAGATGCCGGTGACACTGGGTGAGCTGGACAGTGAGACGCTCGATCCGCGTCGCAGCTGGGAGAGTGAAGAGAAGTGGACTGCCGCCGCCGAAGGTCTGGCGCAGCGCTTTATTGATAACTTCGATAAGTACACCGATAACGCAGCCGGTGCGGCGCTGGTAAAAGCGGGCCCGCAACGCTGACGGAACGGGCGCGGCAGTCCTCCTGCCGCGCCGGTTTTATCCGCCGGAGACGCTGTTGCTGCCGTTGTTATGGCTCAGCGCCATATTTTCCGTCAACGGCAACCAGGCGCGAATACGCAATCCCCCGCGCTCGCTCTCGCCAATCTCCAGCGACCCCTGATGCGCATCAATAATACGCTGTACAATCGCCAGGCCGAGACCGGTTCCGCTGGTGCTGCGGGCACTGTCGCCGCGCACAAATGGCTGGAAGAGATGCGCCAGCTGATCGGGCTTAATACCCGGCCCGTCATCTTCCACCTGAAACCAGGCGCGATGCAGTTCCCGTCCGCTGCTGACTTTAATCCAGCCATTGCCGTATCGCGCGGCGTTGACCACCAAGTTAGCCAGTGCGCGTTTGATCGACAGCGGGTTGATATCCAGCATTAACTCTTCCGGCATCACCGCATTTTCGATCTCACGTTCGTAGCCACTCTCTGCGGCCACCACCTCGCCCAGCACGCTGTTCAGGTCGGCGCGCTCGGTCTGCATCTCCTGACCGGTGCGCAGGTAGTCGATGAACTGTTCGATGATGGCGTTGCACTCTTCGATATCTTTGTTAATCGATTCGGCCAGATAGCCATCCTGCTCGCTCATCATCTCGGTGGCGAGACGAATACGGGTCAGCGGCGTGCGCAGGTCGTGACTGACCCCCGCCATGAGCAGCGTGCGGTCATCCGCCAGCTGTTTTACCCCGGCCGCCATCTGGTTAAAGGCCCGGGTCACCGATCGGACTTCGGACGCGCCATACTCGCGCAGCGGCGGCGGAATAATCCCGCGCCCGACCTGCAGAGCGGCGTGCTCCAGATCCACCAGCGGCCGGTTCTGGATGCGGATAAACAGCCAGGCGCCGCCAATCGCCAGCAGCATTATCGCCAGGGTATAGCGGAACAGCGGCGAGAAGTCGCCCTGATGGATTTCCGTCAGGGGTACCCGCACCCAGATATCAGGCGACAGCCAGGTTTTCAGCCAGACCACAGGCGAGTTTTTGTTGACCTCAACCCGCACATCGGTGGGCCCGCCCAGCTGCTGCCCCATCTGTTCACTCAGGAATTCATAGTGCTGCGCCCAACGCAATCCGCTCTCCTCTGCTGCTGCATTGGTGTAGAGCGAGATCCCCAGTTCGCGGTAGATTTCCCGGCGAAACGCCGGAGGCACTTCCAGCTGCGTACCATCCTCCAGCTGCAGCCGGTCGGTCATCAGCATACGTACTTCGTATGCCAGCACCTTATTGAACTGCTGCAGGCTGGGAAGGATGGCAAAGTTCAGCACCACCAGATAGGTCGTGACCAGGCTGACAAACAGCAGGGTCACGATCAGCAGCAGGGTGCGCGCAAACGAACTGCGTGGCGAGAAGCGCAGTCGCCTCATGCTTTACTGCCGTCCGGCACGAAGACGTAGCCCAGACCCCAGACGGTCTGAATGTAGCGTGGATGTGCCGGGTCCTCTTCCACCATGCGACGCAGGCGGGAGATCTGAACGTCAATCGAACGCTCCATGGCACTGTATTCACGGCCACGCGCCAGGTTCATCAGCTTGTCGCGCGACAGCGGCTCACGCGGGTGGCTCACCAGGGCTTTCAGCACGGCGAACTCACCGCTGGTCAGCGGCATCGGCTCATCTTCACGGAACATCTCGCGGGTGCCGAGGTTAAGTTTGAATTTACCAAAGGCGATAATCGCCTCTTCCTGCGACGGTGCGCCTGGCAGTTCATTAGCCTGACGACGCAGCACCGCGCGGATACGCGCCAGCAGTTCACGCGGGTTAAAGGGTTTAGGAATGTAGTCGTCCGCGCCGATCTCCAGCCCGACGATACGATCGACCTCTTCGCCCTTGGCCGTCACCATAATGATAGGCATCGGGTTGCTCTGACTGCGCAGACGACGGCAGATAGAGAGGCCATCTTCACCTGGCAGCATCAGGTCGAGCACCATCAGATGAAAGGATTCACGGGTTAACAGACGATCCATCTGCTCGGCATTAGCGACACTGCGCACCTGAAAGCCCTGCTCGGTGAGATAGCGTTCAAGCAGAGCACGCAGACGCATATCATCATCGACGACCAGAATTTTGTAGTTCTCTTGCATTTTCAACTCCCAAAGGCGCTATTGCCTGAGCCAACATTGTTAAAAAAAGATGCCTTATAGTGACAGTCATTAATGGTTTATATTCTAGCCAAAATTGTTACAAAGCATATTAAACAGGAGCTTATATTTAATTTCGGGCCAATTTCGGGGCCAGGCTCACCCTTTTTACCGGCGACAGGGCAGGATACGGCAAATCTGAAAAAACGGCCCTGTTTCTCAGAATCGCTGGCGTCAGAAGCGGACCGGCATTTATTCAATGAAGAAATTCAGCGGCTTAGCAGTTAATTTGGCTTAAAACCGAGTCATCATTATGGATAAGCTCCAGATAATCTACCCTGCCCGCATCCAGACAGCATAATATTCCAGCAAAAGCGCCCGGGACGCCATCCTCATCTCGGATTAATTTCAGTGCTTATCACAGCAAGGCCAGTTGAAATTAAAGTCCGATAAATCAATCAGTAAAGCCAACTTTTCGCTTTCTCCGTTTTCAACCAGACTGCTCAGGCACCATTCGACGTCTCAACGGGGATTACACAATGAAAAAAACGATTTTACTGCTGAGCGCGCTGGCATTAGGCAGCGTCAGCCCAGGTTATGCTGCCACAGCGACCGGTGAAGCGGCCGGTGCAGCGGCAACCTCAACCGCTAAAGGTAACTCTGACGCCATTGGCGTTGGCGCAGTCGCGGCCCTGCTGGGCGTTGCGCTGGCGACCATGGGCGGCGGCGGCGGTGACGGACATGGCACCGGCACCTCGACCACCACGGCGACTCACGCCGGAAAATAAGTCTGTTTTATTGGCCAGCGTCCTGTGACTGGCTCCAGATTACGCTTCAGCAGCACCCCTTTCGCCGCCGGGGAAGTCAACGCGGGTTTTTAGCTTTAAAAACCCCTTCCCCGACTCTTTTTTGCCGCGCCCTGTTTGCCTTACACTGTTTCTCTTTTGATTTGGCTGGCCGGATTAGCATGAAAACCCGACTGATTACCCGCGAAGGCTTCGATAAGCTGAAAGCGGAACTCGACTACCTCTGGCGTGAAGAGCGACCGGAAGTGACCAAAAAGGTGACCTGGGCTGCCAGCCTTGGCGATCGCAGTGAAAATGCCGACTATCAGTACAACAAGAAACGGCTGCGGGAAATTGACCGTCGCGTTCGCTACCTGACCAAAAGTCTTGAGCAGCTGCGCATCGTTGACTACTCGCCTCAGCAGGATGGCAAAGTCTTCTTCGGTGCCTGGGTGGAAATTGAAAACGATGCGGGCGACCTCAAACGCTTCCGCATCGTGGGCTACGATGAGATTTTTGGCCGCAAGGATTACATCTCCATCGACTCGCCGATGGCGCGGGCACTGCTGAAAAAAGAGGTGGGCGATGCTGCCACCGTCGAGACGCCAGTGGGTCCGGCGCTCTGGTATGTCAACGCGATTGACTACCCGCAATAACGTTTCAGATTATGGCTGAAAGCCGCCCGCGTCTCTGGCAATTTTGACCATCAATCCGTATAACTGTCCGCTATTTCTCAACCCGGAAAGCAAGACAGTCCTGATGATGAACGTTCTGAGCCAGATAATAGCCAGTGAGCTGCAGGCGCGTCCCGAACAGGTTGACGCCGCCGTTCGCCTGCTGGATGAAGGGAATACCGTGCCGTTTATCGCACGCTATCGTAAAGAGGTCACCGGCGGGCTGGATGATACCCAACTGCGCCAGCTGGAAACCCGCCTCAGCTATCTGCGTGAACTTGAAGAGCGACGCCAGTCGATTCTGAAGTCGATTGACGAGCAGGGAAAACTCACCGACGACCTCGCCCGCGCGATCAACACCACCCTCAGCAAAACCGAGCTGGAAGATCTCTACCTGCCCTACAAACAGAAGCGCCGTACGCGTGGACAGATCGCGATTGAAGCGGGTCTTGAGCCGCTGGCGGACACCCTGTGGCAGGATCCGTCTCACACCCCTGAGCAGCTGGCTGCACAATATGTCGATGCCGACAAAGGGGTGGCTGACGTACGTGCCGCGCTGGATGGCGCCCGCTACATTCTGATGGAGCGTTTCGCTGAAGATGCGGCGCTGCTGGCGAAAGTGCGTAACTATCTGTGGAAAAATGCTCACCTGGTGTCGCGCGTGGTGGAAGGGAAAGAGGAAGCGGGCGCGAAGTTCCGTGACTACTTTGACCACCATGAAGCGCTGAGCAGCGTGCCGTCACACCGTGCACTGGCGATGCTGCGCGGCCGTAACGAAGGCGTTCTGCAACTCTCGCTGAATGCCGACCCGCAGTTTGATGAAGCGCCGCGTGAAAGCCACGGCGAAACGCTGATTGCGGAACACCTGAACCTGCGCCTGAACAACGCCCCGGCAGACAGCTGGCGTAAAGCGGTCGTGAGCTGGACATGGCGCATCAAAGTGATGCTGCATCTGGAAACCGAGCTGATGGGCACGGTGCGCGAACGCGCAGAAGATGAAGCGATCAACGTGTTTGCCCGTAACCTGCACGATCTGCTGATGGCCGCGCCCGCGGGCATGCGGGCCACCATGGGACTGGACCCGGGCCTGCGCACCGGCGTTAAGGTCGCCGTCGTTGATGCCACCGGCAAGGTGGTCGCGACTGACACCGTCTATCCGCACACCGGTCAGGCCGCGAAAGCCGCCGCCGCCGTTGCGGCCCTCTGCGTTAAGCATCAGGTGGAGCTGGTGGCGATTGGTAACGGCACCGCATCCCGCGAAACCGAGCGCTTTTTCCTCGATCTGCAGAAGCAGTTCCCGCAGGTCACGGCGCAGAAAGTGATTGTCAGTGAGGCGGGCGCGTCCGTCTACTCCGCCTCTGAA
The DNA here is from genome assembly GCF_026104315.1 of Pantoea anthophila. NCBI lineage: Bacteria > Pseudomonadati > Pseudomonadota > Gammaproteobacteria > Enterobacterales > Erwiniaceae > Pantoea > Pantoea anthophila. The sequence goes on along the minus strand of NZ_CP110473.1, from coordinate 387,192 downwards.
CTGGCGGCGCAGGAGTTCCCGGATCTGGATGTCTCTCTGCGCGGCGCGGTGTCGATTGCCCGACGTCTGCAGGACCCGCTGGCTGAGCTGGTGAAAATCGATCCGAAATCGATCGGTGTCGGTCAGTATCAGCATGATGTCAGCCAGAGCCAGCTGGCGAAGAAACTCGACGCGGTGGTGGAAGACTGTGTGAACGCCGTCGGCGTGGATCTGAATACCGCCTCGGTGCCGCTGCTGACCCGCGTCGCGGGCCTGACGCGCATGATGGCGCAGAACATTGTCGGCTGGCGGGATGAAAATGGCCGCTTCCGCAACCGCCAGCAGCTGCTGAAAGTGAGTCGCCTGGGACCAAAAGCCTTTGAACAGTGCGCGGGCTTCCTGCGTATCAATCACGGCGATAACCCGCTCGACGCCTCCACGGTCCACCCGGAAGCCTATCCGGTGGTCGAGCGCATTCTGGCCGCTACCGAGCAGGCGCTGAGCGACCTGATGGGTAATGCGGGCAGCCTGCGCAATCTCAGCCCGCGCGATTTCATCGATGACCGTTTTGGTCTGCCGACCGTAACCGACATCATGAAAGAGCTGGAGAAGCCGGGTCGCGATCCGCGTCCTGAGTTTAAGACGGCGCAGTTTGCCGAAGGCGTCGAGACGCTGAGCGATCTGACACCGGGCCTGATTCTGGAAGGCAGCGTTACCAACGTCACCAACTTCGGGGCGTTTGTGGACATCGGCGTGCATCAGGATGGCCTGGTGCATATCTCCTCACTCTCTGACCGCTTCGTGGAAGATCCTCATCAGGTGGTAAAAGCGGGCGATATCGTCAAAGTCAAAGTGATGGAAGTCGATCTGCAGCGCAAACGTATTGCCCTGACCATGCGTCTCGATGAGCAGCCAGGCGAAGGCAATGCGCGTGGCGGCGCGAAAAATGGCGCGCCGCGTGACGAGAAACGTCCGGCTGCCGCGAAAGGCCGTCCGCGTCCGGTCAGCGCCTCTGCGGGTAACAGCGCGATGGGTGATGCCCTGGCCGCCGCGTTCGGTAAAAAACGCTAAGCTTATCAGGGGGCCGCACGCTGGCCCCCTGTTCCCGCCACTTTCCCCGGTTGAAAATCCCCGCCATAACGCTACGCTAAAAAGACGCCTGTCATAAAAACAACATCTGCTGTGGCATCCAACTCACGATGGAAACGATCACCGATCTGATTGATAAGATTTATGCCGGCACCTTTCCCCAGGCTACCCTGACGCGCCTGCTGAGTGAGATCGCCACCGCCCGCGACGCCATCAAGCTGCCGCGCAAGGCGCACTGGGACGAGCAGGATGTGGTGCTCATCACCTATGCCGATCAGTTTCGGGAAACCGGCAAGCCCACGCTCACGACCTTTTCCCGCTTCTATCAGCAGCATCTGCAATCCCTCTTTCCGCTGGTTCACCTGCTGCCTTTCTTTCCCTGGTCGTCTGACGACGGCTTTTCTGTCATTGATTACCATCAGGTTGATCCGCTGTGCGGTGACTGGCAGGATGTTGCCCGCCTGCATCAGGAAACCCGGCTGATGTTCGATTTTGTCTGCAACCATATGTCGTCGCGGAGCGCCTGGTTCCGTCACTTTCTGGCGCAGGACCCCGGCTGGGACGATTTCTTTATCAGCATGCCGCCCGCCACTGACCTCAGCGCCGTCACCCGTCCGCGAACCTCGCCGCTGCTGACCCCTTTTCAGATGGCCGATGGCGACACCCGCTTTATCTGGACCACCTTCAGCGCCGATCAGATCGACCTGAACTTTGCCAATCCTGAGGTGCTGCTGCGCATGGTCGGGGTGCTGCTTGACTACCTGATACGCGGCGCGGATTACGTGCGGCTCGATGCGGTCGGCTACATGTGGAAAACGCCCGGCACGCGCTGTATTCACCTGGAAAAAACCCATCAGCTGGTGAAGCTGTTTCGCGCGATTGCTGACCAGGTCGCCCCTGGCACGGTGATTATCACGGAGACCAACGTGCCACATCGGGACAACATCAGTTACCTGGGCAACGGCCACGATGAGGCGCAGATGGTTTATCAGTTTTCGCTGCCGCCGCTGGTGCTGCATGCGATTCATACCGGCTCGGCGCGCGCGCTGCGGCAGTGGGCCAGCTCGCTGGATCTCAGCAGCAATGACACCACCTTTTTTAACTTTCTGGCGTCCCACGATGGTATCGGCCTGAATCCGGCGCGCGGAATTTTGTCGGAGGTGGAGATCGTGGCGCTGGTGCGCGACCTGGCGCTGGAGGGTGCGCTGGTCTCCTACAAAAATAATCCGGACGGCACCACCAGCCCGTATGAAATCAACGTCACCTATCTGGATGCGTTAAACCGTGAGGCGGACGACGACGCCACGCGGCTGAAGCGTTTTTTACTGGCCCATGCCATTCTGCTGGTGTTCCCTGGCGTGCCGGCCATCTATATCCAGAGCATTGTGGGCGGGCGAAATGATTACGATGGGGTGCGTGCCGCCGGACACAACCGGGCGATTAATCGCCAGAAGTATGATCTGCAGACGATAGAAGCGGCGCTGGCGGGGGAAGAGTGGCTGCGTCAGCAGATCTATACCCGGCTCGGTCAGCTGATCCAGCTGCGCCGTCGCCAGCCTGCTTTTCATCCCGATAATCCGATGACGATCTCAGAGAGCGAAAATGCCCTGCTGGTGCTCAGACGTCATTCGCCGGACAGCAATGAAGGGTTGCTCTGCGTGTTTAATCTCAGTGGACGGCCGGTGGAGACAGTGCTACCTGAGGCACGTATGTGGCAGGATCTGATAAGCGGAGAGAAGATGGATGGCACCCAGCCGGTTAAGCTGGATGCCTGGCAGTTCATGTGGCTACGCTGATTACTTGTAGACTTCAGCGGTGGCGCTGAATTTACCGTGTTCGCGACCCGCGATCACCAGGTAGTATTTACCGCCTTTCTCGTCAGCAAGCTGAGACAGCACTTTTTTAGCATCCATTGGCGAGGTGGTTTCCGCTGTGGTGTTAACAGTGCCAATCTTCTGCAGGTTCATTGATTTAACTTCTTCTTTGGTGACTTCCTTCGCTGCCATCGCAGAAAATGAAATCGCGCCCATCATCATTGAAGCCACAACCCATTTAAAAACCTTCATTATGTTTACCCTCATTCATGATCCATTGTGAGATGTAAGCAGCCGCTAAACGCGTAAGGCAGTATGGAACGGCATAGTCATTTCCGTGACTAATCACATAAATTTGCAGCGGCCTTGCTCACAGAGAGAAGTATTGCTGCTGCCAGCGATTTTGCCAACTTAAAGCCTCATTATCCCGGCAAATCACTGATAAAGTTAATAATATGCTGACAAAAGATGTCTGGATGGGAAATAAAAGGTGCATGTGCTGCCTTGTCGATAACGACTGAAGGCGAGGCTGGCAACATTTCATCAATCTCTGCAGCAATCCGGCGCGGCACCAGCCCATCGAGTGCGCCATAGAGACGCAGGAACGGCAGCCCGATCTGCGGTAACGCGCTGCGCAGATCGACCTGACGCAGAATCTCCAGTCCGCTATCCAGCACCGCCACTTCCGGCATCGGTTGCGACAGCACCACCTCTTTCAGCTGCCGTGCATCGGCGCGCGCCGTTTCGGTGCCCAGCGTCTGCAGCGCCAGAAAGCGCTCCACCGTGCGCTGAAAATCGTTGCTGAGCATCTGCTGAAAGTTCTGCAGCGTCTCGGGTTTAATGCCGGGCCAGTGCTCTGTGGCGGTGAAACAGGGCGACGATGCAACGGTAATCAGTGCAGCCAGTTTTTCTGGCGCGGTCAGCGCCAGCTGTGTCGCCACCAATCCGCCCAGAGACCACCCCATGACGATCGCCTGTGCGGGCAGCGCAGGCAGCAGCGCCTCTGCCATCTGTGTCAGCGTCAGCGCACCCGCATCCTGACTGCGGCCATAGCCCGGCAGATCGACCAGATGCAGGCGGTAATGCGGGCTGAGTCGCGGAATAATGCTTTGCCAGACTTCGGCATTCAGCCCCCATCCGTGCAGCAGCACAAGATCGCGTTTTCCTTCTCCGCAGGTGTGCCAGTAGAGCGACGTCATCAGTTACTATCCCGAAAATGATAAGGAGGTCGCTATGCTAGCAATGCCTGCCCTGTGTTGGCTATGCCAGATGCCGTTACAGATCGCCCGTCACGGTCTGTGCAGCTTATGTCTGCGTGAATTACCGCCGCTGCCTCTGCTCTGTCCACGCTGCGGATTGCCCGCCGGGACGACGCGGGTCGCCTGTGACCGCTGCCAGCGCAAACCGCCCGCCTGGCAGGCGCTGGTCTGCGTCAATGACTATCGACCGCCGTTCAGTGAGTGGGTTAATCAGCTTAAGTTTTCTCACATAACCGCACTCAGGGTGATGCTGGCGCGGCTGCTTTTGCTAAGCTGGCTGGATGTCTGGCGGCACGGTCGTGTGGTGCGTCCCGACCTGCTGCTGCCGGTGCCGCTGCACTGGCGGCGACGCTGGCGGCGCGGCTACAACCAGAGCGCCCTGCTGGCCGCCCCGCTGGCGCACTGGCTGCGGTGCGAATGGCGTGACGGCCTCTCCCGCCAGCGAAGGGGAGCGTTGCAGCATCAGCTCACTGCCCGCCAGCGCCGCACTAACTTACGGGATGCCTTCCGCCTTGAAATGGCGGTGCAGGGTCGCCATATCGCCCTGCTGGATGACGTCATCACCACCGGCAGTACGGTCGACGAAATCAGTCGTCTGTTACTGGCGCAGGGCGCGGCCAGCGTGCAGGTCTGGTGCCTGTGCCGTACCTTGTAGAGCGTCATTGATGGGCGTATTATAACCAACTAAATTAGTCAACTATTGAGCAATCGACATGATCCGGATTACTGACTCTGCCCAGGAACATTTTTCTAAACTGCTATCCAAACAAGAAGATGGCACCCAGATTCGCGTATTCGTGATTAACCCGGGTACGCCAACTGCGGAGTGCGGCGTCTCTTACTGTCCGCCTGATGCCGTTGAAGCGACTGACACCGAGCTGAAGTTCGAAAAGCTCTCTGCGTATGTTGATGAACTGAGCAAACCTTATCTGGAAGATGCGGAAATCGACTTCGTGACCGACAATCTCGGTTCACAGCTGACGCTGAAAGCGCCGAACGCCAAAATGCGGAAAGTGTCTGACGATGCGCCGATGGTGGAGCGCGTGGAGTATCTGCTGCAGGCGCAGATCAACCCACAGCTGGCCGGTCACGGCGGACGCGTGTCACTGATGGAGATCACCGATGACGGTTACGCCATTCTGCAGTTTGGCGGCGGCTGTAACGGCTGTTCGATGATCGACGTCACGCTGAAAGATGGTATCGAGAAAGAGCTGCTGGCTGCCTTCCCGGAACTGAAAGGCGTGCGGGATATTACCGAGCATCAGCGTGGCGAACACTCCTTCTACTGATGTTAACGCACAGGATAAGAGCGCGGCAGTCAGACTGCCGCGCTCTTGTTACTTCTCTTTCCTGCCTGACTGACGCTGCTGGCTGACCACCTTCAGCAGTGCATTCACTTCACTGTCGGCAAAGATCTCCTCCAGCGTTTTGCTCAGCTTACGCCGCCAGTTGGGATATTGATCTACCGTGCCCGGCACGTTGACCGGCGTGGTCATGCCGAGCCAGTCCTCCGGTTGCAGCCCCAGCAGCGCACTGTCGGTGTCGGCCAGAAAACGGTGGATTGCCCGGTTCAGTGCAGGCGTCATCGCCAACTTCTCCGCCTTTTTCTGACTGCGAGCCGGCAGGGCCCCTACCTGATGCAGGGCATCCAGCAGCGCCTGCTTCTGCGTCGCCCGCTGCTCATGCAGTGCCTTCACCGCGTCGCCCGGATAGAGGCCCAGTTTCTCGCCCAGCGCCAGGTCGCCCTGCTCCCAGAAACCGGTGAGGGTGGGCAGATCGTGCGTGCTGGCGCTGGCAATCGACTGACGCGGATAGTCCTGCGGCGCGCGATAGCGCTGATCTTTCTCCTGCTCGAACCAGAGCACCTTCCATGAAAAGACGCCGCTTTTGCGCAGCAGGCTGACTATCGCCTCCGGCACGGTGCCCAGATCTTCGCCAATCACCATGCAACGCAGCCGGTGGCTCTCCAGCGCCAGAATCCCCAGCAGATCGTCGACCGGATAGGCGACATAAGCCCCTTTATCCGCCGTCTCTCCGGCGGGCACCCACCACAGACGCAGCAGCGACATCACATGATCGATGCGCAATGCACCGCAGTCACGCATGTTGGCTCGCAGCATGTCGATAAAGGGCTGATAGCCGCGCGCCTGCATCACATGCGGGTCCATTGGCGGCAGGCCCCAGTTCTGCCCCAGCGGACCGAGGCGGTCGGGCGGTGCGCCGACAGAGGCTTTAAGGCGGTAGAGCTCCGGGTCGTGCCAGGTTTCGGCGCTGCCTTCCGCCACGCCAACCGCCAGGTCACGGTAGAGACCCACGCTCATGCCCAGCGCCTGGCTGTGCGCCCAGCAGCCCGAGAACTGCTGCTGCGCCAGCCACTGCAGCCACTGCCAGAAGGCGATCTCCTCTTCGTGCTCCTTACACCACTGCTGCACCTCCGGCTGCTGGCTGTTGCGCCACCCTTCCGGCCACGCGGGCCAGCCCCACTGTTTTGCATTCTCAGCCCGTCGGGCCTGCTGTATGCCGTCGTAGGCCGCCTGATAACGCAGGCTGTCACCGCCTTCATGCACAAACTCAGCCCAGGATTGCTGCTCGTCGCTGGCGCGCTCGCGGGCCTGAAAGTGTGCCCAGGCGTGGCGCAGTGCGGCGAGCTTCAGCGCCATCACCGCTGCGTAATCGACATGCTCCGCCTCGCGGGCTTTAGCCAGCGCCTTCTGCGTTCTGGCACTTTTCCACCACTTCTGTGCCGCCGCGCTTTGCTGAAAATCGGCCACCTGGCTGACATCGATATAGATGATGTTCAGCCAGCGGCGTGATGACGGACTGTAAGGACTGGCGAAATCGGCGCTGGCGGGATAGAGCGCATGCAGCGGATTCAGCCCGACGAAATCGCCTCCGCGTGCGGCCAGCTGCACCAGCAGCTGGTCGAGATCACCGAAGTCACCGATGCCCCAGTTCTGTTCAGACCGTACGGTATAGAGCTGCACCAGTGCGCCCCAGCGTTTCTCTCCCGCCTCCAGCGCCGGCGGCAGATAGCAGCGGCGTGGGGCTACAATGACCCGCGTCTGCCAGCTTTTCTTCCCTTTGCTGAGCGTCAGCTGGTGATATCCCTGCGCCAGCGGCGTGGGCAACGTAAAGGGTTCGCCCGCGGTTAACTCGCCGCTGAGCAATCTGCCCTTCTCTGTCTGCAGCTGCCAGCGATAGACGCCACGGCCCTGCGGCGTCAGCTGACGTTTGCCTCTGCCGCTGAAGACGGCGACTGGCGGCAGCGGCGATTTACCCGCCTCCTGTGGATCGCCCATTACCGCCAGCAGCGCACGTTTGGTTTCGTCGCTGATCGCCTCTTTCTCGCCGTTAACGTTGATGTAATCCAGTGAAATACCCGCAGCACGGGCGGCCTGATCAAGTGAATCCTGTTTCATTGCTGCTCCTTAGCGGGGTGCCTGCCAGATACGTTGCTGATAGTCACGAATGGAACGGTCCGAACTGAACATGCCGGTCCGGGCCGTGTTGAGGATGGCGGCGCGGGTCCAGCCTTCCGGGTCGCGCCACAGGGCTTCCACCCGTTGCTGCGCCTCGATGTAAGGCTGGAAATCGGCCAGCACCAGCCAGGGATCGCCGTGTTTCGTCAGGCTCTCCAGCATCAGGTCAAACGCGTGCTTGTCCCCGTCGCTGAATTTGCCCTTCTCCAGCGCTTTCAGTAAATCATCCAGCGCCTTGTTCTGCCTGCGCACCTTTTTCGGGTTGTAGCCTTTGGCCTTCAGCGCTTTCACCTCCTCCACGGTGTGACCGAAGATAAAGATATTCTCCTCGCCCACCTGCTCAGCGATTTCGACATTGGCCCCATCCAGCGTGCCGATGGTCAGCGCACCGTTCAGCGCCAGCTTCATGTTGCCGGTGCCCGAGGCTTCATAACCGGCGGTAGAGATCTGCTCAGAGAGGTCGGCCGCCGGGATCATCATTTCGGCGACGGTGATGCGGTAGTCGGGGAGAAAAACCACTTTCAGCCGGTCACCGATGCGGGGATCGTTGTTCACCACCTCCGCCACCCGGTTAATCGCGTAGATAATGTTTTTCGCCAGGTAGTAACCCGGTGCGGCTTTTGCCCCGAACAGGAAGACCCGCGGCGTGAAGGTGACATCCTCCGGGTTATTACAGAGCTGCTGATAGCAGTAGAGGATATGCAGCAGGCTGAGGTGCTGGCGCTTGTACTCATGCAGTCGCTTGATCTGCACATCGAACAGGGCCGCCGGGTTGACGATAATCCCGGTGTGCCGGGCGATATAGTCGGTCAGCTGCACTTTGTTCTGCTGCTTGATGCTGCGATAGCGCTGACGAAACGCCGGGTCGTCGGCGTAAGGTTCCAGGCCGATCAGCGCGTCGAGATTGCTGGCCCATTCGGTTTTCAGGGTCTCATCAATCAGCCCGGCCAGCGCCGGATTGCACTGCTTCAGCCAGCGGCGCGGGGTAATGCCGTTGGTGACGTTATGGAATTTTTGCGGCCACAGCTGGTGATATTCCGGGAAGAGATCGCTGACCACCAGCCGGGAGTGCAGCGCCGCAACGCCGTTGACCGCAAACCCGCTGACAACGCAGAGATTCGCCATCCGCACCTGACCGTCCGCAATCACCGCCAGCTTATGCCACAGCGCTTTGTCATCCGGCCAGCGCTGCTTCACCACCTTTTTCAGCCGCTGATTGATCGTTTTGATGATCAGCAGATGACGCGGCAGCAGCGCGCGCATCAGCTTCTCATCCCAGCGCTCCAGCGCCTCCGGCATCAGGGTGTGGTTGGTGTAAGCAAACAGCCGGCTGGTGATCTGCCACGCCTCATCCCAGCCGAGCCGGTGCTCATCCAGCAGCACGCGCAGCATCTCCGGGATGGCGATGGTGGGATGGGTATCGTTGAGCTGAATCACTTCGAAATCGGGCAGGCTGTGAATGCTGCGTCCCGCCTGATGGTGGCGGCGCAGGATATCGGCCACCGCACAGGCGCACTGAAAATATTGCTGCATCAGGCGCAGCCGCTTGCCCGCCTGATGATTGTCGTTGGGATAGAGCACTTTGGTCAGCTTTGCCGCCTCGATGCCGGGCTGCTCCGCCTGCAGGAAGTGACCGTCATTAAACGCCGTCAGGTCAAAAGGGTGCGCACTCACCGCCTGCCACAGACGCAGCGGCAGCGTAACGCCATTGCGGTAGCCGGTGACCGGCAAATCCCAGGCTTCACCACGCAACGTAAACCCGGGCTGCCAGCGTACCTCGCCGTTCTCCTGCTTTTCGACCCGACCGCCCATCGCCACCTCCACATCCAGCGCCGCGTTGTGGCGGAACCAGGGATAGTGCTCGCGCTGCCAGTCGTCGGGCGCCTCCTTCTGCTGGCCCGCCTGAAAAGACTGGCGGAACAGGCCGTACTGGTAGTTAAGTCCGTGACCGGTGGCAGACTGACCGACCGTCGCCATCGAATCCATGTAGCAGGCAGCCAGTCGCCCCAGCCCGCCGTTGCCGAGTGCCGGATCGACCTCCTGCTCCAGCAGCGCCGTTAAATCGAACTGCTGCTCTGCCAGCGCCGCCTGCACCTCGTCATACCAGCCGAGATTAAGCAGATTGTTGCCGGTCAGCCGGCCAATCAGAAACTCCATCGAGAGATAGTTAACGTGACGCTGCTGCTGCGCCGGACGCGGGGCCGGTTGCGCGGCCAGCAGTTCCGCGAGGGCCGCACTGACCGCCTGCCACGCCTGGTGCGGGGTCATCTGCTGAGCGGAAGAGAGGCCAAGGTGTTGCCACTGGCGGGTAAAGGCGGCGTTAAAACGGGCTTTATTGAATTTCTGCTGCGGCATATCACTCCCTTCTGTTACGCAATGAGGTGAAGCAAAAATGGCAAGCGCACGGGCTGGCAGGCGGGGCCAGCAATCGTTAAGTAAAGACGGGAGTGGGGAAAAAAGCGACAGCAATCAAATAAAAACGCCAGCCCGGAGGCTGGCGTGGCAGGAATCAGCAGAGTTCGAGGTGCACCTCATGCTGCTCAATCACCTTCATGACGCTGGCGGGCGGCATCTTGTCGGTGTAGATGTAATCCAGCAGGCTCATATTGCCGAGGTTAACCATGGCGTTGCGGCCAAACTTCGAGTGATCCACAACCAGCAGCGCACAGCGGGAGTTTTCGATAATCGCGCGCTTGGTCCGCACTTCGTGATAGTCAAACTCCAGCAGCGAGCCATCCATATCGATGCCGCTGATGCCGAGAATGCCGTAATCCAGCCGGAACTGCGAAATGAAGTCGAGCGTCGCCTCTCCCATTACCGCCCCATCGCGGGTGCGCACTTCGCCCCCGGCAATAATCACCCGAAAATCGGGCTTGCCCATCAGCAGCATCGCCACGTTGAGGTTGTTCGTCACCACACGCAGATCGCTGTGGTTGAGCAGCGCATGCGCCACCGCTTCCGGCGTGGTGCCGATGTCGATAAACAGCGTGGCTCCATCCGGGATCTGGCTGGCGACCCGCTGAGCAATGCGCGCTTTCTCCGCCGACCACATCATTTTACGATCGTGCCAGGCGGTGTTCTCAGAGCTGGAGGGGAGCGCCGCGCCGCCGTGATGGCGCTGAATTTTGTTCTGATCGGCCAGATCGTTGAGATCGCGACGGATGGTCTGCGGGCTGACCTCAAAATGATCCACCAGCTCCTCAGTACTGACATATCCCTGACGACGGACCAAATCGATAATCGCGTCATGACGTTGCGTCTGCTTCACATTCCTCTCCTGTTAACCCGCAAAATCTCTTTACCGACGCGTAACGTTACGCGTATCCACCAGCGCCATCGCCAGCCCGACCAGCAGACCGGCGACGTGCGCTGCGTTGGCAATGGCCAGGCCAAAGACGCCGAACCAGCCAATCACCAGCCAGACCAGCGCAAAACCGATCAGGCCACGTTCAAGATAGACGCCGCTGTCGGGATCGCGCTCGCCGCGCAGCCAGCAGTAGCCCATCAGGGCATACACTACACCCGACAGGCCGCCAAACCAGATGCCGCTGAATTTCGCCTGCAGCCAGCCGCTGAGCAGCGCGGAAATCAGCATAATGACAAAGAGTTTGCCGCTGCCGAGCCGCTTCTCAACCGCCCCGCCCAGATACCACCACCACATCAGGTTAAACAGAATGTGCAGCAGCGAGAAGTGCAGCAGTGCATGGCTGAACCAGCGCCAGACCTGAAAATGCTGGTCATCGTCCGGCCAGGCGAGCCAGGCCATCACGGTCTGATCGCCCATCACCTGCATCAGGATAAAGACGGCGATACAGAGCACCATCACCGTCATCGTCAGCGGCCCGGCGCGCTCGCGAATGTTTGCCCAGATGTTACTGCGCTCATAGCGCAGCCCGCTGTCGGTTTTGCCGCTGTGCCAGCTGGCCGCCTGATAGCGTGGGTGATTAGGGTCATGCAGAAACTGCTGAAGTTCGTTTTCGACCACGGAAAACTGGCTCTCATCATCCAGCATGATGACATAGTGCTGGTCATGCTCAATACGCAGCGTCACGCCGCGCGTTGCCATGTAGTCCACAAACGCCTGCGCCATGCGCGGCTGATTAAATTGGGTAATGCGCATCAGTAACTCTCCGTGTGACAGGCGGCCACTTACTCACTGCCCAGGGCAACCTGCTGCGGAAAGGCCGCGCGCCAGGCATCGAAACCGCCATCAATACTGTAGGCCGCACTGAAGCCCTGCCCCAGCAGATATTGTGCTGCACTTTTACTGCTGTTGCCGTGATAGCACATTACCAGCACTGGCAGGCTGTGGTCTGCACGACTGATAAAGTCGCTGAGGGTGGTGTTGGTCAGATGCAGCGCACCCGCCGCATGGCCCATCGCAAAGCTTTGCGGATCGCGGATGTCGACCAGCAGTGCCCCCTGCGCCAGACGCGCCTGCGCCTGCTGCACATCAATACATTCGAACGTTTCCATGGGATCTCTCAAAGTCGTCACAATAGCGCGTAGTGTAACCCGAGAAGCCACGCCGATAACCTGACAATCGTTACGGGTATCTGTTTTTTTGGTGGACATAATGTTAGCTATATCACGCAAAAATGTTTTTAGCGGGTTAAAAGCTGGCGCTAATGTTGGTTTGCGACTATGATAATGCTCGAAAACGAACATTAGTGAACTATTCCGAACATCGGAGGAGATGACGTGGAAACCAAAGACCTGATCGTGATCGGCGGCGGCATCAACGGTGCCGGCATTGCAGCAGACGCTGCAGGACGCGGACTGTCGGTGTTAATGCTGGAGGCGCGGGATCTGGCTTGCGCGACCTCCTCTGCCAGCTCGAAACTGATTCACGGCGGCCTGCGCTACCTTGAACATTATGAATTCCGTCTGGTCAGCGAAGCGCTGGCTGAGCGTGAAGTCCTGCTGAAGATGGCACCGCACCTGGCCTTCCCGATGCGCTTCCGTCTGCCGCACCGTCCGCACCTGCGTCCGGCGTGGATGATCCGCACCGGCCTGTTTATGTATGACCATCTGGGCAAACGCACCAGCCTGCCAGGCAGTAAAAGCCTGCGCTTTGGCGCGGATTCGGCCCTGAAGCCAGAGATCACGCGCGGATTCGAATATTCTGACTGCTGGGTCGATGACGCCCGTATGGTCGTGCTCAACGCGCAGGAAGTGGTGAAGCGCGGCGGCGAAGTGCGGACCCGCACCCGCGTGACCCGCGCCTGGCGTGAAGGCGGCCTGTGGAAGGTGGAAGCGGAAGATGTCGACAGCGGCAAAACCTACACCTGGCAGGCGAAAGGCCTGGTCAACGCTGCAGGCCCGTGGGTTAAGCAGCTGTTTGACGACAGCCTAAAGCTCAAATCCCCTTACGGTATCCGCCTGATTAAAGGCAGCCACATCGTGGTGCCGCGCGTGCACACCGAAAAGCAGGCTTACATCCTGCAGAACGAAGATAACCGCATCGTGTTTGTGATTCCGTGGATGGATGAGTTCTCCATCATCGGCACCACCGACGTGGAGTACAAAGGCGATCCGAAAAGCGTCAACATTGATGACAGCGAAACCGACTATCTGCTGAAGGTGTTCAACGCCCACTTCAAAAAGCAGCTGACCGCTGACGATATCGTCTGGTCTTACTCCGGTGTGCGTCCTCTGTGTGATGACGAATCGGACTCACCGCAGGCGATCACCCGCGATTACACGCTGGATGTCCGTGATGACAACGGCCAGGCGCCGCTGCTGTCGGTGTTTGGCGGCAAGCTGACCACCTATCGCAAGCTGGCCGAGCACGCGCTGGAAAAACTGGCGAAGTACTATCCGAACGCCGGTCCGGCCTGGACGAAGAACTGCGTGTTGCCGGGCGGGAACATCTCCGGCACCCGTGAGGATTATGCGGCCAGCCTGCGTCGTCGCTATCCGTTCATCAGTGAAAACATGGCGCGTCACTTCTCACGCACCTACGGCAGCAGCACTGAAACCCTGTTAGCCGGGGCGAAAAGCCTGAACGATCTGGGTGAGAACTTCGGTCACGAGTTTTACGAGGCGGAGCTGCGCTACCTGGTGCAGCATGAGTGGGTTCGCGAGCTGGATGATGCTATCTGGCGTCGTACCAAACAGGGTATGTGGCTGACGAAAGAGCAGCAGGCCCGCGTGGCAGAGTGGCTGGCTGCGAAAGCAAAACCGGCACTCTCGCTGGCCTCTTAAGCAGGCCGCAGTAAGCAGAAAGCAGGCTCCGGCCTGCTTTTTTTATGGGTGGCTGAACGCGAACTTAACCGGTTAAACCGTGCCGCAGCCCTTTCCCCTCGCACGCTCTCCTCCTGTCACCCTGCCGTTTCCCCCTTCCCCGCCTGCCTGCAGCGCCTCGGATTTCGCCTGCCGCCAGGCCGCTCACCATCGTTACCTTAAATCTAACGTTTCGCTTTTTTGCTTAATTGAACGCCGTATGCAGAACGCGCAGACTTTGTTCAGCAAAAACGTCAGTACCGCGATTCTAATCAGGAGGTTGAAATGAACACAGGCCAAACGCCTGCCCGGGAGTGGAACACACGCCGCAGTGAAAAAGCGCGTCGTATGGCCGCCTTCCCCCTCGATGGCAAAGTCATTCCTGTTGAACGAGCCACAGAAGCCCTCGAACACTTAATTGCCCCAGGCGATCGCGTGGTGCTGGAGGGGAATAACCAGAAACAGGCTGACTTCTTATCCCGCACCCTGGCGCAGGTAAATCCGGCAAAGATTCACGACCTGCACATGATTATGCCCAGCGTCGGCCGCAGTGAGCATCTCGATATTTTTGAAAAAGGCATTGCCCGCAAACTCGACTTCTCTTTTTCCGGTCCGCAGAGTCTGCGCATGTCGCAGCTGCTGCAGGATGGCCAGCTGGAAATCGGCGCTATCCACACCTATATCGAACTCTACTCCCGCCTCTATGTTGACCTCTGCCCGAATGTGGCGCTGATTGCCGGTTACAAAGCTGACCGCAAAGGCAACCTCTACACCGGTCCGGGCACCGAAGATACCCCGGCGCTGGTGGAAGCCGCCGCGTTCCGTGACGGTATCGTGATAGCCCAGGTCAATGAACTGGTCGATGACGAAACCGACCTGCCGCGCGTCGATATTCCCGGCTCCTGGATCGACTACATTGTCGTTGCTGACAAACCGTTCTTTATCGAACCGCTGTTTACCCGCGATCCGCGCCTGATTAAGCAGGAACATATCCTGATGGCGATGATGGCGATTAAGGGCATCTACGCCGAACACCAGGTGCAGTCACTCAACCACGGCATCGGTTTTAACACCGCCGCGATTGAGCTGCTGCTGCCCACCTACGGCGAACAGCTCGGCCTGAAAGGCAAAATCTGTAAACACTGGGCGCTGAACCCGCATCCGACGCTGATCCCGGCCATTGAGAGTGGCTGGGTGGAGAGCGTGCACTGCTTCGGCGGCGAGCTGGGGATGGAAGAGTATATCCGCGCCCGTCCCGACATCTTCTTTACCGGCAGCGACGGCTCGATGCGCTCTAACCGCGCCTTCTGTCAGCTGGCCGGCCAGTACGCAGTCGACATGTTTATCGGGGCCACCCTGCAGGTTGACGGGCTGGCCAACTCCTCGACCGTGACCCGTGGCCGCCTCTCCGGCTTTGGTGGCGCCCCGAATATGGGCCACGATCCGCACGGCCGCCGTCACGCGACCCCCGCCTGGCTGAATATGATCACCGAGCCAGACCCGATGCAGCGCGGGAAAAAACTGGTGGTGCAGATGGTCGAGACCTTCCAGGCCGGCGCAAAACCCACCTTCGTTGAAACCCTTGATGCGGTTGATGTTGCCAAAACCTCGGGTATGCCGCTGGCTCCGGTGATGATCTACGGCGATGACGTGACTCATGTGCTGACCGAGGAAGGTATCGCCTATCTCTATCGCGCAGAGAGCCTCGAAGAGCGTCGCGCTATGGTCGCCGCAGTAGCGGGCATTACCGACATCGGTCTGGGTGTGGATGCGGCACGCGTCGCGGCCCTGCGTAAAAGCGGCAAAGTGGTCTACCCGGAAGATATGGGCATCCGCCGTTCCGACGCCACCCGTTCACTGCTGGCTGCGGGCAGCGTGGCTGACCTGGTCGAATGGTCCGGTGGTCTGTACAACCCGCCTGCTAAATTCCGGAGCTGGTAAATGAAACTCCTGTCCCAGACTCAAGCCGAGGCGCAGTCCAGCCTGCTGGCGACGATGGCGCGCGATTGCCTGATCGATGAAGCACGTCTGAGCCCTAAGCCGGGTCTGGTCGACAGTCGGGGTAACGGCGCGCATCAGGATCTGACGCTGGCGCTGATGGAGCGCTCCGCTCACAGCCTGGCACCGACCTTTCTGGCGCTGGCCCGTCACAGCTGGCTGCGTCCCGCCGATATCGCCCTGCGCGAAACGGTCGGGCGTCTGGGCCGTGACGGCGAGCAGCAGATGATGGCGGCCACCGGTGGCGTGAATACCCATCGGGGAGCGATCTGGGCGCTGGGCTTACTGGTAAGTGCCGCCGCCATGCATGGCGGTGCTGCCAGTGCCGATCAGCTGACCCGCACCGCCGCCGCCCTGGCCAGCCTGCCCGACCGGGTAGCGCCGAAACTGTTCAGCAAAGGGTTAAAAGCGACGCACCGCTATCGGGTGCCCGGCGCACGCGAAGAGGCGCAACAGGCGTTTCCTCACGTGATGAAGCTGGCGCTGCCGCAGCTGCTGATCAGCCGGGCGGTGGGGGCCAGCGAAAGCGAAGCCCGCCTGGATGCGCTGATGGCGATCATGACCTCACTCAGCGATACCTGCGTGCTGTCACGGGCAGGGATGGCGGGGCTGACGGCGATGCAGCACGGGGCACAGGCCGTACTGCTGGCGGGCGGCTGCCGCACCGCAGGCGGAAAGCTGGCGCTGGCGCAGCTTGATCGCCGGATGCTGGCGCTCAACGCCTCGCCGGGCGGAGCCGCCGATTTGCTCGCGGCGACGCTGTTTATCGATCGGGTCTGTTCGCCTGAACACACATATTTTTAGAGGCCATTATGGAACACATCACATTATCTTTACCCGCTAACCGCCTGCTCAGTGGCAGAGCGCTGGCCGGAGTCGTGGGTTCCGGTGATATGGAAGTACTGTACACCGCAACCCAGGGCGACACGCTGAACGTTGATATCACCACCTCACTGGATAACAGCGACGCCCGCTGGAAGGCGCTGTTTGACCGCCTGAATTTGATCAACGGCCTGCCGGCCGGCGAACTGATTATTCACGATTTCGGTGCCACACCCGGTGTGGCTCGTATCCGTCTTGAACAGGTTTTTGAAGAGGTGAGCCATGCGTAACGACGCCAGTTTTATTGAATTACGGGCGCGTGAACGCGCCCGTACGCTGCTGGATGCCGGCAGCTATCGCGAACTGCTGGATCCCTTTGAGGGCATTATGTCGCCATGGCTGGCCCCGCAGGGCGTGGTGCCGCAGTCCGATGATGGCATGGTCGTGGCACGCGGCATGCTGAACGGTCAGCCTGCGGTGGTTATCGCCATCGAAGGCACCTTCCAGGGCGGCAGCATGGGCGAAGTCTCCGGGGCGAAAATGGCGGCGGCGCTGGAGCTGGCGGCGGAAGACAACCGCAACGGCATTCCGACGCAGGCGGTGCTCTGCCTGGAAACGGGTGGCGTGCGCTTACAGGAAGCGAATCTTGGCCTGGCGGCGATTGCGGATATTCATGCCGCGATTGTCGATCTGCGTCGCTACACCCCGGTGATCGGCATCATCAGCGGCACCGTTGGCTGCTTCGGCGGGATGTCGATTGCCGCCGCGCTGTGCAGCTACCTGATCGTGACACGGGAAGCGCGCCTGGGCCTGAACGGCCCACAGGTCATTGAGCAGGAGGCGGGCATTGAAGAGTATGACTCGCGCGATCGGCCCTTTATCTGGAGCATGACCGGGGGCGAAATCCGCTACGCCAGTGGACTGGTGGATGCGCTGGTGGATGACGGCATCAACGCGGTAAAAACCGCGATGCATGACTTCATTGCCAGAGGCGTACCGGCGCAGCACCGCAGCGACAACTATGCCGACTTCCTGTCACGTCTGACGCGGTTCGACACCCGCCAGCAGGCGGACACCGCCCAGATCAAACAGCTTTTCGCCCGGGAGGAGAAATAATGACCCAGACAAGCAGCCGCGGTGCAACCTGGCTGGAAAAACTCGCACCTCATGCACAGCGTCTCAGTGGCCTGTGCGCCTCTGTTCAGGTGGCTGACGGCCAGCTGAATGGCGAAAACGTCCGCTTCATCGCCGTGGTGCCCGATGCACAGAACCACTATCCGCGCGCCGCGCAGGGGGAAGTGGGTCTGCTGGAGGGCTGGACGCTGGCAAAAGTGGTGAATGAAACGCGGGAAGAGGATAAAAACAGCGCCGTGAAACGCCCGATTGTGGCGGTCATCGATGTGCCGAGTCAGGCCTATGGTCGTCGTGAAGAGGCATTTGGTATTCATCAGGCGCTGGCGGGCGCAGCGGGAGCCTATGCTAACGCGCGCCTGGCCGGCCATCCGGTCATCGGGCTGATTGTCGGCAAGGCGATGTCCGGTGCGTTCCTGGCACACGGCTATCAGGCTAACCGCCTGATTGCGCTTAACGATCAGGGCGTGCTGGTTCACGCCATGGGCAAAGCATCGGCGGCGCGTATCACGCTGCGTTCGGTGGAGTCGCTGGAGAAACTGGCCGCCACCATCCCCCCCATGGCCTATGACGTGAGCAACTTCGCCACGCTGGGTCTGCTCTCCGATCTGCTGAACGTGGGCAATCCCGATGCGCCGTCTGATGCCGACGTGGCGATGGTGGAAATCGCGCTGCACAAGGCGATCGGCGATGCCCGTCAGGACCCGAGCCTGAAAAACCGTCTGGGTGCCTCCAACCGTCACAGCTCTTCCCTGGTGCGCGAGCGTATGCGCGCGACCTGGTAAACCGATAAAAAAAATAAACCTGCCGAATCCGGTCTGACGGGGCGTGTCACAGCGCCCCGGCGCAGTGGCCGTGTTCAGAATTATAAACATCGCTGTTTTTTGGAAAATTCTTTCTTAATAACAGGTGATTTATGATTTATATAATTGTGCATGCCCTTGCGCCTATCTTTGTCATTATGCTGCTGGGTTTCTGGGCCGGTAAGTGCGGAATGGTCAATAACAAAGACGTTTCGCTGCTGAATATTTTCGTGATGGATTTTGCGCTGCCCGCCGCGCTGTTCAGCGCCACGGTGCAGACACCCTGGTCGGGGATTGTGGCGCAGTCGCCGCTGATTGTGGTCCTGACCGGGGCGATGTGGATCACCTATGCGGCGATCTATTTCCTGGCCACCGGCGTATTTAAAAAGTCGCCACAGGATGCGGCGGTGCTGACGCTGACCGTCGCCTTACCCAATTACGCGGCGCTGGGCCTGCCGATTCTGGGCAGCGTGCTGGGCGAAGGCTCATCCACCTCGCTCTCTGTCGCTGTCTCTATCGCCTGCGGTTCGGTGCTGATGACGCCCTTCTGCCTGCTGATTCTGGAGCGGGAAAAAGCGCGCAGTGCGGGTGAGAATGTGGGGTCGACGCTGACCATGCTGCCGGTGCTCATGTGGCGCTCCGTTAAAAAACCGATCGTCTGGGGTCCGCTGCTGGGCGTGGTGCTTTCTGCGCTGGGCGTCAGAATGCCGGAGCTGGTGCTTTCGGCTATTAAGCCGCTGGGCCTGGCCGCCACCGCGGCGGCGCTGTTCCTGACCGGTGTGATCCTTTCTGCCCGTCAGCTGAAACTCAACGCCGTCGTGGGCGTCGGTACGGTGGCGAAACTGCTGATTCAGCCCGTGATTGCCTGGGGGCTGGTGCTGGCACTGGGGCTGAACGGCCCGGTGGCGATCACCGCGATCCTGATGATTGCGCTGTCGGCCGGTTTCTTTGGCGTGGTGTTCGGCAACCGCTTTGGCGTTCAGTCGCCCGATGCTGAAGCCGTGCTGCTGTTAAGTTCGGTGCTCTCTGTTCTGTCGTTGCCCCTGTTCATTACGCTGACATCAGGAATGTAATATGACCGCGCCCTGCCCCCACGATCTGCTCTGGCTGCGTGATCGCAGCGCATTAGCCACGATCTCAGCGTGCTGGGTCGGGATGTTCTGGCATCCCGGCCTGCCGGTGGTGGTGCGGCGCGATCATCGCGAATCCGGCCTGATCCCGATTGGGGTGCGCGGTGAACGGCGGGAGCAGCGTGCCGCCGGATGGATTCATCCGGACGATATTGTCCGGGTGATAACGCCGGAGGGGCTGGCCGATCGCCCCCTGCTGCAGACTTCCCCTTTCAGCGCCTTTGCCCCGGTTCGCGCGGCGATCGTGCTGAGTGAGGCAGAGTGGCCGTGGCGCTGGGGGATCACCGGCAGCACCGGTTATGCGCTGGCGACGCAGCAGCCCACGCTGCACGCCGCCAGCGATCTCGATCTGGTGATCCGCGCCCCGCAGCCGCTGGACCGGGCTGCGCTGCAACGGTGGCAGAATCAGACCGACGCGCTGGCGTGCCGGGTGGATACCCAGGTGGAAACGCCTGCCGGTGCGTTTGCCCTCAACGAGTGGCTGCGCGAGGGACAGGTGCTGCTGAAAACCGACACCGGCCCCCTGCTGACCGCTTCACCCTGGAGCAGAGAAACCTCATGAAAATACTCTTTACCTTTCCTGGCCAGGGCACCCAGCGAGCCGGCATGCTGCAGCATCTGCCTGACGGCGAGGCGCTGTTAGCCCGCGTGCGGGCGGTACTGGGCGATGAAACTGACAGGCTCGACAGCGACGACGCGCTGCAGCACACCCGCGCCGTCCAGCTCAGCCTGCTGATCAGCGGGGTCGCCTGGGCGCACGAGCTGATACGTCGCGGGGTGAAGCCGGATATTGTCAGCGGTCTGTCGATTGGCGCATTTCCGGCGGCAGTGGTGTCAGGTGCGCTCGATTTCAGCGACGCCCTGCGGCTGGTGGCATTGCGCGGCGACCTGATGGAGCAGGCTTATCCGCACGGATATGGCCTGACGGCGATCACCGGCCTGACGCTGACGCATCTGGAAACGCTGCTGCCTGGCAGCCACACTTACATTGCCAATCTGAATGCCGAAACGCAGATAGTGATTGCCGGTCGTGATGAGGATATGGCACGGGTGGCGCAGAAGGCGCTTGAGGCAGGCGCCAGTAAGGCGATCAGACTGGCGGTAAGCGTGCCGTCGCACTGCGCGCTGCTGGACAAACCGGCGGCAGAACTGGCGCGTGCGTTTGAATCCGTGCGCCTCTCCCGTCCCGATTGTGCTTACCTCAGCGGCTCAACCGCACGGGTGATCCACGACCCGGAGAAGATCGCGGAGGATCTGGCGTTCAATATGGCACGGACCGTGCAGTGGTATGACACCATGGTCTCGGCTAACCAGCGCGATGCCCGTCTGGCGATTGAGATGCCGCCAGGCAATGTGCTGACCGGCCTGACCCTGCAGGCGGGCTGGCAGGGCGATGCAATCAGCCTGGAACGAAACGGCGTCGATGTGGCAGGTCATCTGGCTAAACGGCTGGAACGGTAAGGTTACGGGCATACATGCGCCCTTCTGCCGCCAGGGCCAGCAGGTCATTGTCGCGTTCGCGGCGATGCGAATAGACAATCGCAACCTGCTGCCGCATCTGGTAAGGCGCTGCGAGCGTCAGCAGCTGGATATTGTTTTCATAGACTTTCCGCATCCTTCCCGGGATCAGCGCCAGGCCGACGCCCGCCTGCACCAGACTGATCATGGAGAAGATGTCATTCACCTTCGTCACCATGCGTGGTTCAAATCCCGCGATCTGAAACGCCTCCTGCGAACCGGCATAGGTGGCAAATCCCTCGGCCAGTGAGACAAAATCGCGGTCGGCATAGTCACGCAGATCGACCGGTGCGTCGCCGCTGCCCGTTTCGCCAGCCGGCGCCGCCAGACAGATCGTGTCCTCGAACAGCGGGATCACATCAAACCGGGCCTCGCTGAGTTCGCCCTCATGGGTGGCAATCAGGATCGCGTCCAGCGCATCATCTTCCAGCATATTCAGCAGCATCTGGTTAGAGCCCATGGTCAGATCCAGCTCCAGCGTCGGCCGGCGCAGTTTCATGCCCATAATCAGCCGGGGAATGGTTTCAAGCGTCAGCGAGTAGAGTGTGCCAAGCCGCAGCCGTCCTCCACCGATACCCGCCACTTTGCGGGCCTCCTCAATGCCTTTGCCCATCAGGGCCGTGACGTCGCGACAATAGTCCAGCAGCGTCCAGGCGGCGGGCAGCGGCACCAGATTGCGCCCTTTGTGGATAAACAGCGGGCAGTCGATGCCCTCTTCCAGCGTGTGCAGCGCGCGGTGCACGCTGACGCTGCTCAGCTCCAGCGCTTCCGCCGTGCGGGCGATATTGCCTTTCGTCATAAACATCATGAAGACGCTGAGCTTCCGGAAGGTAATTTCCTGATTGATATTGTCACTCATGGGCTGCTGTTGCCTGTAAGGTCATTTTGCTTTTCCGCATAGTAGCGATTCTCCGCCAGCGTGTAATGATCTGGCTCGCAGCCGGATGATTTACTGCGGCTGAAGGCGGAATCTGCGGAGGTCAGGGAGGAGCGGAACGGGCAGAAAAAAGTGCGGCCGGTTTCCCGGCCGCAGAGCAGATGAATGGACGGCGCGCGCCTTACAGCCTTATCGGTGAAATGTTCCAGATCTCATCGGCATACTCCTGAATCGTCCGGTCAGACGAGAAGTAACCCATGCCGGCGATATTTTTCGCCGCACGGCGCTGCCACTCTTCCGGCTTACGGTAGAGCGCATCCACCTTGTCCTGCGTATCCACATAGCTGCGATAATCGGCCAGTAACTGGTAGTGGTCGCCGAAGTTCACCAGTGAATCGAACAGGTTGCGGTAGCGACCCGGATCCTGCGGGCTGAAGACGCCCGACGCGATCTGCGTCAGCACCTGATGCAGCTCTTCATCGCCTTCGTAATAGTCACGCGGGTTGTAGCCGCCCTGACGCAGGGCTTCTACCTGCGGCGTGGTATTGCCGAAGATGAAGATGTTCTCTTCACCGACGTGATCCAGCATCTCCACGTTGGCACCATCCAGCGTGCCGATCGTCAGCGCGCCATTCAGGGCAAACTTCATGTTACTGGTGCCGGACGCTTCCGTTCCGGCGGTCGAGATCTGCTCAGAGAGATCGGCGGCCGGAATGATGATCTGCGCCAGACTCACGCTGTAGTTCGGGATAAAGACCACTTTCAGTTTGTTCTTCACCTGCGGATCATTGTTGATGATGTTGGCGACATCATTGATCAGATGGATGATGTGTTTGGCAACGTAGTAGGCGGAGGCCGCTTTACCGGCAAAAATATTGACGCGCGGCACCCAGTCCGCCTGCGGATCGGCCTTGATACGGTTATATCGGGTGATCACATGCAGCACGTTGAGCAGCTGACGCTTGTACTCGTGAATACGCTTAATCTGCACATCAAACAGCGCATTCGGGTCGAGCACCACATCCAGGTTTTTTGCCACCCACTCGGCCAGCCGGCGCTTGTTCTGATGCTTGGCAATCGCCACTTTCTCGATAAACGCCGGGTAGTCGATCTGCGCTTTCAGCTCATCCAGCTGGCTGAGATCGGTGCGCCAGTTGCGGCCAATCTCCTCATCCAGCACCTCTGACAGCGCCGGGTTAGCCAGCGCCAGCCAGCGACGCGGAGTGACGCCGTTGGTTTTGTTGCAGAAGCGGCCCGGGAACAGGCGGGAGAAGTCTGCAAACAGCGACTGCACCATCAGGTTGGAGTGCAGCTCTGAGACGCCATTCACTTTATGGCTGACCACCACCGCCAGCCAGGCCATGCGTACCCGACGGCCGTCGTTCTCGTCGATGATCGAAATGCGCGACAGCAGATCCAGATCGTCAGGATAGTGATCCTGAATCGTCTTGAGGAAGAAGTCGTTAATTTCAAAAATAATGCTGAGATGACGCGGCAAGATCTTGCCGATCATATCCACCGGCCAGGTCTCCAGCGCTTCGGTCATCAGCGTATGGTTGGTATAGGAGAAGACCTGACAGCAGACGTCAAAGGCGCTGTCCCAGCTGAATTTATGCTCGTCGATCAGCAGGCGCATCAGTTCGGGGATCGCCAGCACCGGGTGCGTGTCATTCAGGTGGATGGCGATCTTATCCGCCAGGTTGTCCCAGGTCTGATGCATGCGCCAGTGACGATTCAGAATGTCCTGCACCGTGGCGGAAACCAGGAAATACTCCTGACGCAGACGCAACTCGCGCCCGGAATAGGTGGAGTCATCGGGATAGAGGACGCGTGAGACGTTTTCGGAGTGGTTTTTATCTTCCACCGCCGCAAAGTAGTCGCCCTGGTTGAACTTACCGAGGTTGATTTCGTTACTGGCCTGCGCGCCCCAGAGGCGAAGCGTGTTGGTGGCGTCGGTGTCGAAGCCCGGGATGATCTGGTCATAGGCCATCGCCAGGATCTCTTCGGTCTCCAGCCAGCGCACTTTCGCCCCTTCGTGCTGGACGCGGCCGCCGAAACGCACCTTGTAGCGGGTGTTAAATCGCTGAAATTCCCACGGATTGCCATACTCAAGCCAGTAATCGGGCGACTCTTTCTGCTCACCTTCCACAATGTTCTGTTTGAACATGCCGTAATCGTAACGGATGCCATAGCCGCGGCCCGGCATACCCAGCGTCGCCAGCGAATCGAGGAAACAGGCCGCCAGACGGCCCAGACCGCCATTGCCCAGGCCCGGATCGTTCTCCTCCTCCATCAGCTCGGCCAGATCCAGCCCCATCTCGTCGAGGGCCTGGTTGAGATCGTCATAGATCCCCATCGCCAGCAGCGCATTCCCCAGGGTGCGCCCCATCAGGAACTCCATCGACAGGTAGTAAACCTGTCGCACATCCTGCGACAGCTGAGCGCGGCTGGAACGCAGCCAGCGCTCCACCATCCGATCGCGAACCGCCAGCAGTGCAGCGTTCAGCCACTCATGCTTGTTGGCAATAGAGGGGTCTTTGCCGATGGTAAACATCAGTTTGTACGCAATCGAATGCTTTAAAGCATCCACCGTCAGCGTGGGTGAAGCGTAAGTGAAAGGTGCATTCATATCCGGTTTTCCCCATCCGTTACATCAGACGCTGGTAGAGATCGCGGTAGGCCTGTGCGGCCACCTGCCAGCTGAAATCCATGCCCATCGCCTGTCGCTGAACATAACGCCACAGTGAAGGGCGAGACCACAACACAAACGCGCGGCGAATCGCCCGCAACAGCGACCAGGCGTTAGCATCTTCAAAGCTGAAGCCACTGGCAATCCCATCCGCCAGGTTTTCCAGCGAGCTGTCGTTAACCGTATCCGCCAGTCCGCCGGTGCGGCGCACCAGCGGCAGCGTGCCATATTTCAGGCCATACAGCTGCGTCAGGCCGCAGGGCTCAAAGCGGCTCGGCACCACGATCACATCGGCACCACCGACGATGCGGTGTGAAAACGCCTCGTGATAGCCAATCTGCACACCCACGCTGCCCGGATGCTCTGCTGCCGCGGCCAGGAAGCCCTGCTGCAGTTCGGCATCGCCCTGCCCCAGCAGCACCAGCTGACCGCCCTGCGCCAGCAGGCCAGGGAGCGCCTCCAGCACCAGGTCCAGGCCTTTCTGTTTGGTCAGGCGGCTGATCACGCAGAACACCGGCGCTTTGTCATCAACCTTCAGCCCCATCGCCACCTGCAGCTGCCGTTTGTTTTCCGCTTTGGCTTCCAGCGTGTCGCGGTTGTAGCGCGCGCTGAGCAGCAGGTCGTGGGCCGGGTCCCAGATGGTCGGGTCGACACCGTTGAGGATCCCGCTCAGCCGCCCTTCCCGCATCCGCTGCGCCAGCAGCGTTTCCATGCCGTAACCAAACTCAGCAGAGGTAATCTCATGGGCGTAGGTCGGGCTGACCGCCGTCACGTGATCGGCGTAGAAGAGTCCCGCCTTCAGGAAGGAGATCTGCCCGTAAAACTCCAGCCCATGCATGTTAAAGAACGACCACGGCAGGCCAATCTGATCCATGTGGTGCGCCGAGAACAGTCCCTGATAGGCCAGGTTGTGCACGGTAAACACCGATTTGGCTGGACGGCCGCGCGCTTCCAGATAGGCGCAGGTAAGGCCTGCGTGCCAGTCATGGGCATGGACGATATCGGGACGCCACATCGAATCCATACCGCACGCCAGTTCGCAGCCGACCCAGCCCAGCAGCGCGAAGCGCAGGTAGTTATCGACATAGGCAAACTGCGACTCGTCATGATAAGGGCTACCGGGACGGTCGTAGAGGTCAGGGGCATCGATCAGATAGATGCCCACACCGTTAAATTCACCATATAACAGACGTATATGACCGGCAAATGTCTCTCGCTCTGTCACCATCTGGAGATCAGGTATGCCTTTGCGCAATGCAGGAAACGCTGGCAGCAGCACCCGCGTGTCTGTGCCGCCCGCAATCTGCGCCTGAGGTAATGCCCCGACTACATCAGCCAGTCCGCCCGTTTTAAGCAGCGGGAAAAGTTCTGAACAGACATGTAAAACCTGCATCCTCGACCTCATTAAGTTATCCGGCACGCTCCGCGTGCCGATTGCGTAAGTTCCGCTTATCGCTTACAGCCCCGCTTTGGCCAGCCTGGCCAGCATGGCGCGGGTGACCAGTACGATCCCTTCATCCGAACGGTGAAACCGGCGACTGTCTTCATCCGGATTTTCACCAATCACCATGCCTTCCGGTAACTCACAGGCGCGATCAATCACGCAGCGGCGCAGACGACACGAGCGACCCACCACCACATCCGGCAGCAGAACGGTTGAATCAATATTGCAAAACGAGTTAACCCGAACCCGGGGGAACAGCACCGAGTTGACCACGACCGAACCGGAGATAATGCAGCCGCCCGACACCAGCGAGTTCATCGTCATCCCGTGACTGCCGGAACGATCCTGAACAAATTTCGCGGGGGGCAGCGGCTCCATGTGGGTACGGATAGGCCAGGTGACGTCATACATATCCAGCTCAGGCATCACCGAGGCCAGATCGAGATTGGCGCGCCAGTAAGCTTCCAGCGTCCCGACGTCGCGCCAGTAAGGCGGCGCGTTGTCATCGTTCTGGACGCAGGAGAGCGCAAAGGAGTGCGCATAGCCTTCGCCGCTTGCCACCACTTTCGGCAGGATATCTTTGCCGAAGTCGTGGTTAGAGCCTGGCGTCTGCAGATCCGCTTCCAGCAGTTCATAGAGATAATCCGCGTTGAAGACGTAGATCCCCATGCTGGCGAGAGACTGCGTGTCATCACCTGGCATGGTGGGCGGTTTCGCGGGTTTCTCCACGAAGTCGATCACCATGTTCTCCTCATTCACCGCCATCACGCCAAACGCCGTGGCTTCATGCACCGGTACCGGTAAACAGGCGATGGTACATTTCGCCTCGTTCACCACGTGGTCCAGCAGCATGCGTGAATAATCCATCTTATAAATGTGGTCCCCGGCAAGGATCACGATGTACTGCGCCTGATAGCGGCGAATCACATCAAGGTTCTGCGTCACGGCATCGGCCGTGCCGCGATACCACTGTTCGGTCGAAAAGCGCTGCTGCGCTGGCAGCAAATCGACAAACTCATTCATCTCTTCATTGAAGATCGACCAGCCACGCTGGATATGCTGAGTCAGGGTATGGGACTGATACTGTGTAATGACGCCAATCCGCCGGATACCGGAGTTGACGCAGTTGGAGAGGGCAAAGTCGATAATGCGGAACTTGCCGCCGAAATGCACCGCCGGTTTGGCACGTTTGGCCGTTAAATCGACCAGCCGCGTGCCGCGTCCGCCGGCGAGGATCAGAGCAACCGTCTGTGTAGGGAGCTGGCGGGCCAGCATCAGGTGTTCTGTTCTATCTAACTTAACCATGTCTGACTCCTTATGATTGCTTTTGGAACACGCACACCCCGTGTGCGGGACCATGCCAGACAGTTAGCAGGATGGGGTTGTCGTCCCCGGCGAAAGGAGGAAGGGCACGCCATTCTCCGTCTGGTAACACGATGTCATTCACCGTATCCGTGGCGTTTATTGTTATTAACCAGCGGCCAGACAGCAGGATCTGCAATCTGTGCAGCCCCTGTGCCCATTCATCGTGCTGCAGTGGCTGGCCACCGGCATTGAGCCACTGCACATTGCCATCACCCTCCTGCCACCAGCGATCCGCGGTCAGCGCCGGTATGCGCTGGCGCAGACGAATCAGTGCGGCGGTGAATCCGACCAATCCCTTCTCATCCGCCTGCCAGTCAAGCCAGCTGAGGGCATTGTCCTGACAGTAAGGATTATTATTGCCGCGCTGCGTGTGGCCACGCTCATCGCCCGCCAGCAGCATCGGCGTGCCCTGTGACAGCAGCAGCGTGGTGAGCAGTGCCCGCACGCTACGGCGGCGACGTTCCGTGACGTCAAAACTGACGTTCAGCCCCTCTTTGCCGTGATTGTGGCTGTAGTTATCGCCGTGACCGTCGCGGTTATCTTCCCCGTTGGCTTCGTTGTGTTTGCGTTCGAAGCTCACCACATCCCACAGCGTAAAGCCGTCATGCGCGGTGATCAGGTTAACCGTGGCGTGGGGCAGACGGTCATCGTGCTGGTAGAGATCGCTGGAGGCGGCAAAGCGACGGACAAACTCGCCGTTGCTGAGTGCGCCATGCAGCCAGTAGCGACGCGCGGTGTCGCGAAACTGATCGTTCCATTCGGCAAAGGGTGGCGGAAAACGGCCAACCTGATAGCCGTCAGGGCCGATATCCCAGGGTTCCGCAATCAGCTTGACCTGAGAGAGTAGCGGACAGGCGCGTATTGCATCGAAAAAAGGGGCATCACGCCGGTAATCGGGTGTGCGGCCCAGCACCGGCGCAAGGTCAAAGCGGAAGCCATCAACGTGACAGACCCGCACCCAGTAGCGCAGCGCCTCTAAGGTCCACGCCATCACCTGCGGATGGTGGATATTCAGCGTGTTGCCGCAGCCGGTCCAGTTCTGATAGCCGCCCTGCTCATTCAGCCAGTAGTAGCTGGCGTTGTCGATGCCGCGCATCGAGATCGTCGGGCCGATCTCATCCAGTTCGGCGGTGTGGTTGAAGACCACATCCAGCAGCACTTCGATACCGGCGGCGTGCAGGTTTTTTACCGCCTGCTGAAACTCCTGCAGTGGCGTGACGCCTGGCTGACCAGAGGCGTAACGCGGATCGACCGCCCAGAGCGCAAAGGGGTTGTAGCCCCAGTAGTTACTCAGGCCGAGCTGGAGCAGGCGCGGCTCGCTGGCAAAATGGGCCACCGGCAGTAGCTCCAGCGCCGTGATGCCGAGATCGCGCAGGTAGTTCACCATAACAGGATGACCCAGCGCCGCGTAAGTCCCGCGCAGCGTTTCCGGAATTTCCGGATGCTGCTTCGTCAGCCCGCGAACGTGCGCTTCGTAAATCACCGTGTTACCCCACGGCGTGCGCGGGGCGACATCGTCCTGCCAGTCGAAATCTTCCGCCACCACCCGTGACTTCGGCGCGATGGCCGCGTTGTCATGCGGATCGGGCTGCGCCTCGCCGCCCTGAAACAGCGGGTCATCCGGGACGTCGCCCTCAACCGCGCGGGCGCAGGGATCGACCAGCAGCTTCGCCGGATTAAAGCGGTGTCCCTGCTGCGGCGCCCAGGGGCCATGCACCCGGTAGCCGTAACGCTGCCCCGGCTTCAGCGCCGGAACATAACCATGCCAGATATCCCCGCTGCGGCCAGGCAGATCAAGACGCTGTTCACGCCCCTCGTCATCAAACAGGCAGAGCTCGACGCGCCCGGCATGCTGAGAAAACAGGGTGAAATTGACGCCTTTGCCATCGTAACTGGCACCCAGCGGTTCGGGATCCCCGGCAGTAATGGTCATTCCCCCTCCCGCACCAGCCATACCGTTGCCAGCGGTGGCAGATTGAGGCTCAGCGACTGTGGTCGTCCGTGACTCTCCTGCTCATCGGTATGCACCCGGTGATTGCGCACATCACTGCCGTGATACTCATGCTGGTCGGTGTTCAGCACTTCGCGCCAGGTGCCAGGCTGATTGACCCCAAAGCGGTAGCCCGGACGCGGCACCGGCGTAAAGTTACTGACGACGATGATTTCGTTACCTTCGCGGTCACGACGTACAAACGCGAAGACCGAATGTTCCGCATCGTTGACCACCAGCCACTCAAAACCTGCCGGATCGAAGTCGAGCTGATGCAGCGGCGTGTAGTACTGATAGGTGTGGTTGAGATCGCGCACCAGACGCTGCACGCCGTGATGCCAGTTATCGCCGCCTTCCAGCAGATGCCAGTCCAGGCTGACATCGTGGTTCCACTCGCGGCCCTGAGCAAACTCGTTGCCCATAAACAGCAGTTTCTTGCCGGGGAAGCCCCACATCCAGCCGTAATAGGCGCGCAGATTGGCGAACTTCTGCCAGGCATCGCCCGGCATGCGGTCGAGAATGGAGCGCTTGCCGTGCACCACTTCGTCGTGTGACAGCGGCAGCACAAAGTTTTCGGTGTAGTTGTACATCATGCCGAAGCTCATCAGGTTGTGATGATGCTTGCGGTAGATAGGATCGACCTGCATGTAGTCGAGCGTGTCGTGCATCCAGCCCAGGTTCCATTTGAACCAGAAGCCCAGCCCGCCGCCCTCTGTCGGACGCGTTACGCCAGGGTAGTCTGTCGACTCTTCCGCCATCGTGACCGCGCCGGACGCCACGGTACCGAGCGTGCGGTTAGTGTGTTGCAGGAACTCAATCGCCTCAAGGTTCTCGCGGCCACCATACTGATTCGGCACCCACTGCCCTTCGACGCGGCTGTAGTCGCGGTAGATCATGGAGGCGACGGCATCCACGCGCAGGCCATCGATGCCAAAGCGTTCTGTCCAGTAGAGCGCATTGCCCGACAGGTAGTTACTCACTTCCCGGCGGCCAAAGTTGTAGATCAGGGTGTTCCAGTCCTGATGGTAGCCTTCTCGCGGATCGCTGTGCTCATAGAGCTCGGTACCGTCAAAGCGCGCCAGCCCGAAGTCATCGTTGGGGAAGTGACCCGGTACCCAGTCGAGCAGGACGTTGAGGCCGGCAGCATGGGCGCTGTCGATAAAGGCGCGGAAGTCGTCACGGATTCCGAAACGGCGGGTCGGTGCATACATGCCCAGTGGCTGATAGCCCCAGCTGCCGTCAAACGGATGTTCGTTAATCGGCAGCAGTTCGATATGGGTAAAGCCCATCTCTTTGACGTAGGGCACCAGCTGTTCAGCCAGCTCTTTGTAGCTCAGCCAGAAATTGTTGTCGGTATGACGCCGCCAGGAGCCCAGATGCACTTCATAGATGGAGATCGGCGCATCAAAACCGTTGGCGGCCTTGCGCTCCGCTTTCATCTCAACGGGCGCAGGCAGGCCGCAGATCATCGACGCGCTCTCCGGGCGCATCTGCGCTTCGAAGGCGTAAGGGTCCGCTTTGATACGCAGATCGCCATTGGCGTCGATGATTTCATATTTGTAGAGCTGACCGTTGACCGCACCCGGCACAAACAGCTCCCAGATGCCCAGCTCCTGGCGCAGACGCATCGGGTGACGGCGGCCATCCCAGAAATTGAAATCGCCGACGACGGAAACACGACGGGCGTTGGGCGCCCAGACGCAGAAGCGGGTGCCGGTCACGCCATCAATCACGTCACCATGCGCGCCCAGGGTTTCGTACGGACGCAGGTGGGTGCCTTCCGCCAGCAGCCACAGATCCATCTCCTGCAGCAGCGGGCCAAAGCGATAGGCATCATCGACCAGGTTTTGCTGGCCGTGCCAGTTCACCGCCAGCTGATAGCGGAACGGATTTTTGCGGCGGGGGATCACGCCGCTGAAGAAGCCGCGTGCGTCTTCACACGCCAGTTGAGCCAGCTTGCGCCCGGTAGAGGTCTCAATGACCCACACCTCAAGCGCTTCGGGGAGCAACGCCCTGACTTCAAGGCCTTGTGGCGTTCGGTGCATCCCTAGTAACGAAAAAGGATCGGCATAATTACCCGCAAACAGGGCATTGATCGCCTCGCGATCGGGAAGCTCTGACATGACTTTCTTCCTGTGATAACTGGCAGCCGAGATGCTCGCGACACGGCCTGTCGCGCGTCATCTGCGCTGCTCTTCATTGAGCCATACGTACGACGGCAAAAAAGTGTCAGGCCATTCCATGGAAAAAGTGTTTTGCCGTGTACCACAACCATTTAATCCGGAAAGCAAAAGCGAAACCTGTGGCACATCATGGTTAAATCATAGCTTGGTCGCAGCAGTTGCCATGGCTGAAAGCAAAATATTCTTTGCCGGCCGCCAAAAAGGGGAAGCTGATCACTGAGTAAGCGAACCGGCAGGTTGTTTCACGTACTGCAAAGCAAAAAAAAGGCCGGATAAATCCGGCCTTTGGCGATATTTTTCTTAGTCGATTAACAACCGCAGCATGCGACGCAGCGGTTCGGCTGCGCCCCATAACAGCTGGTCGCCCACCGTGAAGGCGGAGAGATACTCCGGCCCCATATTCAGTTTGCGCAGACGGCCAACCGGCGTGGTCAGCGTACCGGTCACGGCCGCGGGGGTCAGTTCACGCATCGTCAGCTCGCGATCATTCGGCACCACTTTGACCCACTCGTTATGAGAGGCCAGCAGCTGTTCAATTTCAGACAGCGGTAGATCGCGCTTCAGCTTCAGGGTAAACGCCTGGCTGTGGCAGCGCAGTGCACCCACACGCACGCACAAGCCATCAACCGGAATGACGTTGCGGGTCGCGAGGATCTTGTTGGTCTCTGCCTGGCCTTTCCACTCTTCACGGCTCTGGCCATTCTCCAGCTGTTTGTCGATCCACGGAATCAGACTGCCCGCCAGCGGCACGCCGAAGTTATCGGTCGGCAGGGTGCCGGAACGGGTGAAGTCGGTCACGCTGCGCTCGATGTCGAGAATTGCTGAGGCCGGATTCTGCAGCGCAGGCGCAACGTGGTCGTGCAGCATGCCCATCTGAGTCAGCAGTTCACGCATGTGGCGCGCGCCGCCGCCTGACGCCGCCTGATAGGTGGCGACAGAGGCCCACTCCACCAGGTCCTGCGCGAACAGGCCGCCCAGCGACATCAGCATCAGGCTGACGGTGCAGTTACCGCCGACGAAGGTTTTGATGCCCTGGTCGATGCCCTGACGGATCACCGCGTGGTTGACCGGATCGAGGATGATGATGGCATCGTCCTGCATGCGCAGCGTCGAGGCCGCATCGATCCAGTAGCCCTGCCAGCCGCTGGCGCGCAGCTTAGGATAGACATCGCTGGTGTAGTCGCCGCCCTGACAGGTGATAATGATGTCCAGCGCACGCAGCGCCTCAAGATCAAAGGCATCCTGCAGTGCGCCCTGCTGCTTGCCCGCAAACGACGGAGCCGCCTGACCATGCTGCGACGTCGAGAAGAAGACCGGATTGATTGCATCAAAATCGCGCTCTTCGCTCATGCGGGACATCAGCACGGAGCCGACCATACCGCGCCAACCAACAAAACCTACATTCTTCATGTCGTGTCCGTCTCAGGCAGATTTCACCTGCTTTCATTTCAGTGGAGAGAGCGGCGTGCTATGTTCACGCCGCTCTGCGTAATAATAGGATTTACCTCTGTCTGCTCACTCTACAAAATGCAGGCCTGGTGGCAAGTGAATTAATTCGATTACGCTAACTTTTTCAGCAGCGTAACTAATAACTCCGCTTTCTGGCGGACGGGATGGCGTTAAACCAATGACTGAAATGATTTCGGCGACAATATTATTGTTGTTAATTATGGATCCGCTGGGCAATCTGCCGATTTTTATGTCGGTTTTAAAGCATCTGGAGCCGAAACGGCGGCGGGTGGTGCTGATCCGCGAAATGCTGATCGCCCTGATTATCATGCTGCTGTTTCTGTTTACCGGCGAGCGCATTCTGGCCTTTTTAAATCTGCGCACCGAGACGGTGTCGATTTCCGGCGGCGTCATCCTGTTTCTTATCGCCATAAAGATGATTTTCCCGTCGGCCGAGAGCAGCAGCTCTGGTTTACCGGCAGGGGAAGAGCCGTTCCTGGTGCCGCTGGCGATTCCGCTGGTCGCCGGGCCGTCGTTGCTGGCGACGCTGATGCTGCTGTCGCATCAGTATCCACATCAGATGTCCCACCTGGTGGGCGCGCTGTTGATTGCCTGGGGCGTGACGGTCGGCATTCTGCTGATGTCAGGTCTGTTCCTGCGTCTGCTGGGTGATAAAGGGGTCAACGCGCTGGAGCGTCTGATGGGGTTGATACTGATTATGCTGGCGACCCAGATGTTCCTGGACGGCATCCGCGCGTATCTGAAGTTGTAAGCGCACCGTTATCCTTTTACCCCGACAGGCCGACCATGCAGCCTGTTCAGGCAGCGATTCCGGTCGGTCGTTTTGGCCATTCAGATGCCCGCCTGGTGGTGTCTGAGGGCGATAAAGGTGACGCGATTGCCACCAGAAAGTACGATGCAAAAAGTAAACAGGGGTGAGGGTGCCCGGAAAAAGCTGCCGCAGCGGATGCAGCATCTGAAAACCCGGAGGGAGATACCATGAGGTTGTTATTACAGTTTTTTTTCGGCGCGCTCTATCTGATAACGGGTTACGTCTCTTTTCAGGCACTCCTGCACTATGCCAGCAGCGGCCATTCAGGGGTGATCACAGAGATGCGCAGTTATCTGGTTGCCCCGCTACTCTGCGCGCTGCTCTGGCTGCTGTTTTATCTGGTCGCCTGGTGGAGCTTCAGGAAAATTGCCTTGCTGTCCGTGGCTAAAGAAACCGCCTTTCAGTCGCTATTCTTTCTGGCAAATAGCGTTTGCTTAGCTGGCCTGACCTTATTCTCTGTCCCGGGCCGGAAAGCGGCGTTAAATACTGTGCAGTTGATGAAGATTGACGTCACTGATTTTGCCTGGATTTACCTGGCTTCCGCCGCCATCACGCTGGTTGTTTTTGCTCTGATAAGAAGAAGGTGGGCATGAACCCGGTTTAATCCCGCTGCTGCTGTTTATATTGCCGGTTTTTTCCTGCGCGGTGAGGAGAATAAATGACGCTGGCTATTCACGCGGCGTCATTCTCCTTCTGCTGGTGGCGCCTTATCTGCTGTTCCCGTTTTTACTCTTCCCCTGCTCGCGGGAAAAAACCTGACGGGCAGAGAGCCCGTCAGGCTGGTCAGGAAAGCAGTGCGAAAGCAATCATACCGACGATAGCCCCGGTCGTGCCGAGAATCGTCTCCATCAGCGTCCATGTCTTCAGCGTTTCCGCTTCGCTGGCCCCGGTGAAGCGGCCAAACAGCCAGAAACCGGCATCGTTCACATGACTGATGATGATGGAGCCGCCGCCGATACAGATCGAGAGCGCCGCCAGCTGCGCGCCGCTGTAGTGCAGCGGTTCAATCACCGGCATGATCAACCCGACCGTGGTCAGACAGGCGACCGTTGCCGACCCCTGAATGACCCGTACCGCACCTGACAGGATAAAGCAGGCCAGCGCAATCGGCAGGCCCGCGCCGGTCAGCGCGTTGCCCAGCACCGGACCCACACCGGAGTCCACCAGCACCTGCTTGAACACGCCGCCCGCGCCAATCACCAGCAGGATAATCCCCGCCGGTTGCAGCGCGCTGCCGCACACCTGCATCACCCGCTCTTTATCCATGCCCTGACGATAAGCCAGACCATAAATCGCCACCAGCAGCGCCAGCAGGATCGCGGTGAAGGGATGGCCGATAAATTCCAGCCACGCATACAGCGAGGTCCCTTCGGTGGTGAAGCGGGCGCCAATGGTTTTCAGGCCGACCAGCACCAGCGGAAACAGGATCAGAGAGAGGCTGAAGCCAAATGAGGGCAGCTGGTTCTCATCGACATCCGGCTGATGATCTTCCGGCGGGGCGCTGAAGGAGACGTGCTTCGCAATGAAATTGCCAAACAGCGGCCCGGCAATCAGCATCCCGGGGATCGCCGCACACAGCCCCAGCAGGATCATCCAGCCAAAGTCAGCGTGCATCTGTGAAGCCAGCAGCATCGGAGCCGGTCCCGGCAGCAGAAACGCGGCGGCAGCAGCCACCCCGGCAAAGAGCGGGATAACCAGCTTCACCAGGTTGCCCCCGGTTCGCCGCGCCACGGCAAAAGCGATGCTGATCAACAGCACGACAGCCACCTCAAAAAAGAGCGGCAGCGCGCAGATCAGACCGGCAATCCCCATGGCGTAGTGGGCGCGGCTCTGACCAAAGGTTTTCAGCATCCGGATAGCAATCTGATCCACGGCCCCGGTTTCATGCAGGATTTTGCCGAACATCGCGCCCAGCGCCACCACGATAGCGAGGAAGCCGAGCGTGCCGCCCATCCCCTTCTGCATGGTGTCCGCAATCTTATCCAGAGGCATGCCGGAGAACAGTCCGGCACCGATTGACACTAACATGAGTGCGACAAAGGCGTGCATTCGCGCCTTCATCACCAGAAAAAGCAGCAGCAGGACGGAGCCTGCTGCGGTCAAAACGAGTGTTGCGGTATTCATCTCTAACCCTGACTGATAGCGTCCCGGATAGTCGCAACCGTAGCCGCCACAACCTCATCCAGTGAATGCGTGATATCCACTTCCAGTACATCCGGCTCGTCGCTGCCTGGCGCTTCCAGCGTTGCAAACTGCGTCACCAGCATCTGCGGCTTGAAGAAGTGCCCTTTGCGCGCTTTCAGGCGGGCTTCAATGGTGTCGAAGTCCCCTTTCAGGTAGATGAAACGCAGGTTGTCATTTCCCTGACGCAGAATGTCGCGATAACGCTTCTTCAGGGCCGAGCAGACAATGATGGAGATCGCCTGGGTACGCTGCATGGCAAAAGCGGCATCGTTCAGGGCCTGTAACCACGGCTGACGATCGTTGTCATCCAGCGGATGACCATCGGCCATCTTCAGAATGTTGGCACGGGGGTGGAGAAAATCGCCGTCAAGAAAGGCTGTATTCAGCTGGTGAGAGACCTGATTGGCGACGGCAGACTTTCCGCTGCCTGAAACGCCCATCAGGATAAAAACGTGATGCGACGGGGATTGCGTTGTCATTTTTCTGCTCCGGCAGGTGAGAATTTGCCAATGTTACCGATAACAATGTCGTTTCTCATTCTCCTGGCCGCTTAACAGCGTGGCAACCTTTTTACCCGGAAAAGCCTCAAAGTGTGAGCTGACTCATAAAAACGTCACAATCAGATGCTGCCGCCTTCACTGATCGCAAAACCGGTGTCGAGCATGCGCGTTTCGCGGCTTTCCCCGGCGATGCGCGCCAGCAGCAGCGCTGCGGCTTCGCGCCCGATGCGATCACGCGGCGTCAGTACCGTAGCCAGCTGAGGCGTCACCACCTGACTGATATCGTGACCATGAAAACCGGCAATCGCCATCTGATCGGGCACCTGCAATCCCTGGCGCTGGCACTCAAACATCGCGCCGACCGCCAGGTCGTCGTTGGTACAGAAGAGGCTGTCGGTTTCAGGATAGAGACGCTGCGCCTCACGCAGCAGATCGCCACCGGCACTGAATGAAGAGGCATCCTCCATCATGACGCTGCGCGGCGTCAGCCCGGCTTCGCGCATCGCGATTTCGTAACCACGCTGCTTCTGCAGGGTACGCTCATCCAGGCGTGCGCCAAGATAAACGGTGTGGCGATGTCCTTTGCCGAGGATCGCCCGGGTCATCTGCCGGGCCGCTTCGACGTTATCAAAGCCGACCGCCATATCCAGGCAGGGCGTAACGCTGTCCATCATCTCGATGACCGGGATGCCCGCCACTTCCAGCATGCGCAGCGTGCCCGGGGTATGGGTGCGTTCGGTGAGAATCACCCCATCAATGTTCCAGCCCAGCAGCGAGCGCAGTTGCAGCTCCTCTTTCTGTGGGTTGTAGCCAAAGTGGGCGACGAGCGTCTGGTAGTTCGCTTCATCCGTGACGGCTTCAATGCCGCGCAGAACGTCAGCAAAGACCTGGTTGGTCAGTGACGGCAGCAGCACGCCAATCGCACGGCTGGTGGCGTTCGAAAGCATATCGGGGGCGCGATTAGGGATATAACCCAGCTCATCCAGTGCCACCGCGATCTTATCCCGCAGGGCAACAGAAACCTGCTCAGGATTGCGCAGGTAGCGGCTGACGGTCATCTTGGTAATGCCGACGCGATCGGCAACGTCCTGTAATACCGGTCTTTTCTTCTTCATCGTAGCGCCTGGGATCGCCCTGAAAGCTAAAGTACGATGAGTCTATCACTTTTCTGTCACAAAATTGCCAGCGGGGCGCACCGGGGTGCGCCCGTCAGTTTTCTCAGACCGGTGGCAGATCAAACAGCAGAACTTCTGCGGCCGTGCTGGCTTCCAGCGTAAGCGCGCTTTCATCCCAGATAGCGAGGGCATCGCTGGTGGTCACCGCGTTACCGTTTACGCTCACGTTGCCTTTGACGACCTGGATCCAGATGCGACGACCGGGTTCAATCGCCACGTTATCCTGTTCACCGGCACCCAGTACCCAGCGCGACAGAGTCATGTCCTGATAGACTTTCAGCGATCCTTCACGGGCATCCGGGCTGAGCACCAGCTGACGTCCCTGCACATCCGGGAAGCGGCGCTGATCGTAGCGCGGCTCAATGCCGGTACGCTCAGGAATGATCCAGATCTGATAGAGGTGCAACGGTTCGCTTTCGCTGGCGTTGTACTCCGAGTGACGCACGCCAGTACCGGCGCTCATGATCTGGAACTCCCCTGCCGGGATCTGCTCTTTGTTGCCCATGCTGTCCTGATGCTCAACCGTTCCGGAGAGCACGTAGGTCAGGATTTCCATATCTTTATGCGGGTGGGTACCAAACCCCTGACCGCCGTCGATCACGTCTTCATTAATCACCCGCAGCGCGGAGAAGCCCATGAAGTTCGCGTCGTAATAGTTGGCGAATGAGAAGGTGTGCCAGCTATCGAGCCAGCCGTGGTTTGCGTGACCGCGTTCTTCAGCTTTGCGTACATAAATCATTTTCAGATCTCCTCAATGTTTTTTCATAGTCTGTGCCTGAGACGGTCTGATTGATAGCTGAAAAACTTCACTCCTCTGTTCAAAATAGTTGAACAAGGGTTGCGCAGTGGCTGAAAAAGGCTGAAGGAGAGCGGGCAAAAAAAAAGCCAGCGCCCTGGCTGGCTAAATAATACTGGAAGCAATGTGAGCAATGTCGTGCTTTCTCAGGCTGTCGGGCGACCTCCCGAGAACGCATGACAATAATAATCATTATCATTCGCGTCTGTAAAGCAGTTTTCGCACTTTTTCACTTGATTAACGGATTGAATACCTTGATGTTTAAAAGGTTTTTAACGGCGAAAGGAGCGACCATGAGTGAAATCGTTGTCCGGCACGTTATACCCGAAGATGCCGCTGCACTGCACCGGATTTACAGCCAGCCCGATACCCAGGCCGGCACCCTCCACCTGCCCCATTCATCCCTGCAGGGGTGGCATACGCGCCTCGCCACGCCTCAGCCCCATTCATACCTGCTGGCTGCCTGCATTGATGATGAGGTTGTCGGGCAAAGCGCGTTAAAGGTGGAAGAGCGCCCCAGACGCCGTCACGCCGCTTCACTGGGAATGGGGGTGGATGCGCGTTACCGGCAGCGTGGCGTCGGCAGCGCACTGATGCGTGAAATGGTCGCCATGTGCGATAACTGGCTTCAGGTGAGCCGAATGGAGCTGACGGTGTTCGTCGACAACGCGCCGGCCATTGCCCTTTATCAGCGATTTGGTTTTGAGATTGAGGGAACGGCGCGTGGGTTCGCTATACGGGACGGTGAACTCATCGATACGTACTATATGGCGCGGATTAAACCCTGAGCTGTGATGATGAAAAAGGGCACCTGCTGGTGCCCTTTGTGCTGAAAACCCTGGCA
This sequence comes from Pantoea anthophila, assembly GCF_026104315.1. Classification (NCBI taxonomy): domain Bacteria; kingdom Pseudomonadati; phylum Pseudomonadota; class Gammaproteobacteria; order Enterobacterales; family Erwiniaceae; genus Pantoea; species Pantoea anthophila. Next base: position 347,617 of record NZ_CP110473.1, on the reverse strand, counting down.
TGTTTCGCTGTCAGTCAGCGCCTGCACAGGAAACGGGGTCAGATCGGAAAGACGCAAAAGCCGTCATCCATGACACGCTCGGCCCGCGCCGTCCTGGCGCGGGACGCTTTCCTCTTCTGACCCCATTCCCTGCACGTTAAGCTTATTTATTGCTGTCAGATTCACCTGGGTCTGGTTTGTATCAGTAACCCGCACTTAAATCATCGATGCTGCGCGGGTCAGACGCGCCATACAGCATGCCATCCGGCCCAATCATGATGCTCTGGGTACTGCCCATCGCAGGCAGCACCTTCACATGCTGACCTCTGGCTTCCAGCAGACGCAGCGTGTCCGGACTGAAGCCCTTCTCTACCCGCAACTGATCCGGCAGCCACTGATGGTGGAACCGTGGTGCGTTAGTCGCTTCCGCCACGTTCATGCCAAAATCGATGCTGTTAACCACCATCTGCAGCACGGTGGTGATAATGCGGCTGCCGCCCGGGCTGCCGGTCACCAGCCAGGTTTTGCCCCCTTTGGCCACGATAGTCGGCGACATCGACGACAGCGGGCGTTTCGCTGGCTGCACGGCATTCGCTTCACCGCCCACCAGCCCATAGACATTAGGCGTTCCGGGTTTAGCAGAGAAATCATCCATCTCGTTGTTCATCAGAATGCCGCTCTTGCCTGCCACAATGCCGCTGCCGAAATAGGTGTTTAGCGTATAGGTCACCGCAACCGCATTCCCCTGCTTATCCACCACCGAGAAGTGGGTGGTCTGGTTGCTTTCATAAGGGTCGAGTTTACCCGGCTTGATCTCGCTGGAGGGGCGCGCTTTCGCCACATCGATCTGCTGCGCCAGCGTCTTAGCGTACGCTTTACTGGTCAGCGCCTGCCACGGCACCTTCACGAAATCGGGATCGCCGAGATACTCTGAGCGGTCGGCATAGGCATATTTTTCCGCTTCCGCCATCACCTGCATGGCATCCGCACTGCCAAAGCCCATCTTCGCCAGATCGAAATTCTCCAGAATATTGAGGATCTGCACGATGTGAATGCCCCCGGACGACGGCGGTGGCATGGAGAAGACCTCATAGCCACGGTAAGTGCCGCTAATCGGCTTGCGCTCGACGGCACGATAGGCCGCCAGGTCCGCTTTGGTGATCAGCCCGCCGTGCTGTGCCATCTCTCCGGCGATCTCATCCGCAATTTCGCCTTTATAAAAGGCATCCGGCCCCTGACGGGCGATCAGTTGCAGGCTGTGAGCGAGATTTTTCTGCACCAGCCGATCGCCCTTCTGCCACGGTGTGCCGTCTGGCTTGTAGAAGATCGCCTTGCTGTTGGGATGGGTGATCAGCACCTCTTTGCCGTAGGTTTTCAGGTCATCGGCCAGCGCATCATTAACCGGAATGCCGTCCCGCGCCAGCCGGATGGCCGGAGCCAGCAGGGTACTCAGCGGCAGAGTGCCATATTTGTGTGCGGCCAGCGCCAGACCCGCTACGGTGCCGGGGGTGCCGGACGCGAGATGTGAGGTCAGCGACAGCTTGCTGTCGGCATTGCCCTGCTTATCCAGAAACATATCGCGCGATGCCCGTCCCGGTGCCATTTCACGGAAATCGATGGCGGTGGCACGGCCCGAGGCGGTGCGCAGCAGCATAAAGCCGCCTCCGCCAAGGTTGCCCGCCTGCGGATGGGTAACCGCCAGCGCAAAACCCACGGCGACGGCGGCGTCAACGGCATTGCCGCCCTGACGCAGAATCTCTACACCGACCTGGGTCGCCATCGCGTCTACCGACGCCACCATGCCGTGCTGCGCTTTGACCGGGTGAAACGTGTCGCTGTCCACGCCATAGGAGACGGGCGGCGCCTGCGTCGGCGCGGCATTAGCGCCCGCCACGACGGTAAAACTCATCACCAGCGACCAGCTAAGCTGACGCACCGTTTGCTGCATTTTCATCCTGTCACCATCCCGTGTTGTTATTTACATTTTTTTATCATTTCTGCAAGTGCTTACAAATACAGCAAAAGTGTCAGGGTTAAGTCAAATCAGGAATACATCTGAAAGTCAGGTCTGTGATATCGGGTAAACTTATGGGTGCGACCCAGAAGCCGGTGTGCGCCGTTGTGCACCCATAACCCTGTCGCGTTCAGAAAGGAGGAGTGATGAAAAAGTGGATGATTGTTTTAGCCGCCCTGCTGCCTTTCGCCAGTCAGGCGAACACGCTGAACAGCACTAATGACCCAAACCGGCCGGGCTATAATCCCAGCCAGCAGCGGATGCAGTCACAGATGCAGACCCAGCAGCAGCAGCAACAGCTGAAGCTGCGCCAGGATCAGCAGCGTCAGACTCAGGATATGCAGCGTAAAATGCAGGAACAGCGCGACAGCGCCCGGCAGCGGGTAATCACCACGCAGCCGGGGCAGCAGAATCAGAATTCAAATCAGAACTAACCGAAGTCGGGGCCGATGATGTCGATTGCGTCGGTACAGATGGCATCGACGCCCCATTTCAGTAACTCCCGCGCCCGATCCGGACTGTTCACGGTGTAGACCAGAATCTTCAGGTCCGCGCTTTTCAGCTCTGCAACCCGCTCTGCGGTCAGCACTTTATGGTTGAGGTGGATGGAGACGCACGCCAGCGCCGTGGTCTTTTCCCGCCACTGCGGGTCCCAGCTGTGGGACAGCAGCCCTCGCGGCAGCTGCGGCTCTGCCTGCATGGCGGCTTCCAGCGCCTCAAAAGAGAACGACGAGAGCAGCGGCGCGGTCTGATCCTGCCACAGCATTGCCGCGGCCTGCGCCACGGCACGGCCGGTTTCGGTCTCGCTGCCGGTGGTGGGTTTGATTTCGATGTTGGCCATCATCTGATGCTGACGGCAGCGCGCCGCCACCTGATCCAGCCGCGCCAGCTTTTCGCCCAAGAAGGCGTTGCCAAACCAGCCGCCCGCATCAAGCTGCGATAACTTTTCCCACGGCAGCTGACCCGCCACGCCCCAGCCGTTACTGGTGCGATCCAGCGTGTCGTCGTGCAGCAGAAAAATCTGCGCATCGGCCGAGAGTTTGACATCAAATTCAATCATCTGATGTCCAAACTTCGCGCCAGTGTCGATGGCTGCCAGGGTATTTTCCGGTGCCAGTTTACCGCCGCCGCGGTGGGCGACGATGCGGGGATAGGGCCAGTGTTGTGTACTCATTCCAGACGCTTTCCATGGGTTGAATCGAAGAAGTGTAACGCATCTGACGGCAGATGCAGCCACAGCGTCGTGCCGGGTTCCGGCCGTTCACTGTGGGCTAAGCGTACCACCAGCGGCGTGTCGCCGATGCGGCCATGGGCCAGATTATCGGCACCCAGCATCTCCAGCGTGTCCACCCGCAGCGGGATGCCGCCCTGCTCGCGGCTGCTTTGCCGGATATGCTCTGGCCGGATGCCCAGCACCACCGGCCGGCCGGCCCATTTCGCCTTGCTCTCGCTCAGCGGCAGCGCGTGCGAGGCGTCGAGATTAAAGCGCGACCCGTCGCTGCTGAACTGCCCTTTCAGCAGGTTCATGGCGGGAGCGCCGATAAACGCGGCGACGAACTGGCTGGCGGGACGCTCATAGATCTCCACCGGGGTGCCAAGCTGCTCGACCACCCCTTTATTCATCACCATCACCCGCTGCGCCAGCGTCATCGCCTCAACCTGGTCGTGCGTCACATAGAGGCTGGTGGTCTGCAGGCGGCGATGCAGCTGCTGCAACTCCAGCCGCATCTGCACCCGCAGACGGGCGTCGAGATTCGACAGCGGCTCATCAAACAGAAAGACCGCCGGTTCGCGCACGAGAGCGCGGCCCATCGCCACGCGCTGACGCTGCCCGCCGGAGAGCTCCCGCGGCCGCCGCGTCAGCAAATGATCCAGCTCCAGACTGCGCGCCGCGTCGAGCACCCGCTGACGAATCTGCTCTTTGCCCATGCCGCGAATTTTGAGGCCATACGCCATGTTCTCCTCTACCGACATGTGGGGATAGAGCGCATAGTTCTGGAACACCATCGCGATGCCGCGATCTTTCGGCTCTTCCTGGGTGACGCGCCGGTTATCGATGTAGATATCGCCGGAGCTGACCCGCTCCAGACCCGCCACCATGCGCAGCAGGGTCGATTTTCCGCAGCCGGAAGGGCCGACCATCACCATAAATTCGCCGTCATGGATGGTGACGTTCAGCGGCTGAATGATCTGATTTTTACCGTCATAGGATTTGGTCACTGCCTGAAGGGTTACGCCTGCCATCTTATTTCTCACTCTCAACCAGACCGCGCACAAAGGCACGCTGCATGACCAATACCACCACCAGCGGTGGGATCAGGGTTAATAACATTGCTGCCATCACTTCGTTCCACTGGGTCGGCGAACCGCTGCTGGAGATCATGCTTTTAATCCCCGCCACCGCCGTGCCGAGGCTGGCGTCATTGATAATCAGCAGCGGCCAGAGATACTGGTTCCAGCCGTAGATAAAGGTGATCACGAATAACGCCGCCAGATTGGTTCTGGAGAGCGGCAGCACGATGTCGATAAAGAAGCGCATCGCGCTGGCCCCATCAATGCGCGCCGCTTCGACCAGCTCATCCGGCAGCGACATAAAAAACTGACGAAACAGGAAGGTGGCGGTTGCTGAAGCCATCAGTGGCAGCGTCAGCCCGCTGTAGCTGTCGAGCAGATTAAGATCGGCAATCACCTGCACCGTCGGGAAAATACGCACCTCCACCGGCAGCATCAGGGTGATAAAGATCAGCCAGAAGAAGAGCGTGCGCAGCGGAAAGCGAAACCAGACCAGCGCAAACGCCGACAGCATCGACACGGTAATTTTGCCGAAGGTGATGCCGAGCGCCATGATCATGCTGTTAAGCAGCATCAGACCAAATGCCGGGCCGCTGCCGTTGACGCCGTGAGTCCAGATGCGTGAGACGTTCTCCCAGAGATGGGTGCCGGGCACCAGCGTCATCGGCACCTGATAGACCGCCTCGTTATCCAGCGTTGCGGCGACAAAGGCGACGTAGAGCGGAAACAGGATGGTGAGCACGCCCAGTACCAGCACGAGGTGGCTGAAGAGATCCAGCCCGCGTCGATTCTCAATCATTGGTATTGCACCTTACGTTCAACAAAGCGGAACTGGATGACCGTCAGCCCGATGACCAGCAGCATCAGCACCACCGACTGCGCCGCCGACGAGGAGAGGTCCAGACCGGTGAAGCCTTCGCGGTAGATTTTGTAGATCAGCGTGGTGGTCGCCTGTACCGGCCCGCCGCCGGTAGCCGCGTCGATCACCGGGAAGGTGTCGAAGAAGGCATAGATCAGATTCACCACCAGCAGAAAGAAGCTCACCGGCGCAATCAGCGGCAGGGAAAGGTTGAAGAAGCGTCGCACCGGCCCGGCACCGTCAATCGCGGCGGCTTCCACCAGCGATTTCGGGATCGACTGCAGAGCAGCGAAAAAGAACAGGAAGTTGTAGCTCATCTGCTGCCAGATCGACGCCAGAACAATCAGGAACATCGCCTGTCCGCTGTTCTGCGCATAGTTCCACTCATAGCCGATGTGGTGCAGCAGGTAGCTGAAGAGGCCCAGACCGGGATTGAACAGAAACATCCACAGCACCGCGGCCACCACTGGCGCAACGGCGTAGGGCAGCAGCAGCAGGGTCTGATAGAGGCGGCGCAGTCGCACGACATAATCGACCAGCGCCGCCAGCAGCAGCGAAAACAGCATGCCGAACCCCGTGACCATGCCGCTGAATGTCAGAGTGGTCCAGAACGAATCGAGATAGTAGGGATCGGCAAACAGGCGTCTGAAATTTTCCAGTCCGACAAAGCGGCTGGAGAGGCCAAAGGGATCGAGGCTTTGCAGCGAGTACCACAGCGCTTCACCGGCAGGCCAGAGAAAGAAGACCGCAGTGATCAGTAACTGCGGCAGCACCAGCAGATAAGGCAGCAGGCTGGTGCGAAAAACCGGGCGAGAAGAAGACATAGCGCACTCTGATTCAGAAAGAGAGAGGGCCAGCCTGCACTGGCCCTGTCGGGCAGATTACTTCACCTGCTGCTGGAAGCGACGCAGCAGTTCGTTGCCGCGTTTGACCGCGTTATCCAGCGCGCTTTGCGGCGACTGTTTACCGGTCCAGACGCTCTCCAGCTCTTCGTCAATCACGGCACGGATCTGGGGCATATTGCCCAGACGTATGCCTTTGGTGAACGGCAGCGGCGGCTTGTTCATCATCTGACGGGTGGCGATATCTGCACCCGGATTTTTGTCGTAGAAGCTCTGCTGTTTCGTCAGCTCATAGGCGGCAGTGGTAATCGGCAGGTAGCCGGTTTTCTGGTGCCATTCCGCCGCGATTTCCGGTTTCGCGAGGAACTGCATGAACTCCGCGACCCCTTTATACGTTGCCGCATCTTTGCCTTTCATCACCCACAGGCTGGCTCCGCCGATCAGGGCGTTCTGCGGCGCGCCTTTTACGGTGTCGTCATACGGCATCATGCCGACGCCGAAGTTGAATTTTGCGTAGTGACGGATATCGGCCAGCGAACCGGAGGAGGCGGTAGTGATGCCGCAGTCGCCGTTGTAGAACTTCGCCGTCGGCTCATCTTTGCGGCCAAAGTAGGTGAAGTCCCCTTTTTTGTTCATCGCTTCCAGCATTTCGATGTGACGCACCTGCACCGGTTTGTTGAACTCCAGCACCGCATCCAGGCCGTCAAAGCCGTTATTTTCCGTGGCGACCGGCAGCGCATGCCAGGCGCTGAAGTTTTCGATCTGGATCCAGCCCTGCCAGCCGCTGGCGTAGCCGCAGCTCATGCCCGACTTGCGCAGCGCGGCGGCATCCGTGGCCAGCTCCTGCCAGGTTTTCGGGGGCTGATCGGGATTCAGACCCGCTTTCCTGAAAGCATCTTTATTGTAGTAGAGCACCGGGGTGGAGCTGTTGAACGGCTGAGAGATCAGCTGGCCTTTGCTGTCGCTGTAGTAGCCCGCGACCGTTGGCACGAACTGCTTTTCATCAAAGGGGATGCCGGCATCTTTGAAGACCTGATGCACCGGCACAATCGCCTGTGAAGCCATCATGGTGGCCGTTCCCACTTCATAAACCTGCAGCACCGCAGGCGCTTTGCCGCTGCGCACTGCCGCGATCCCGGCCGCCAGGCTCTGCTCGTAGTTACCTTTGTAGGTCGGAACGATTTTGTAATCGGGATGGGTCTGGTTAAAGCGCTGAGCCAGCGAATCGACTTCTTTGCCTAACTCGCCTTCCATGGAGTGCCAGAAAGGGATCTCAGTGGCGGCGATGGCATGGCCGCTGAGGGTCAGACCGAGCAGCGCGCTCATCAGGCTACGGCGAAAGGTAACGACGGACATAGAATTTTCCTGTGCAGGTAAATACGCGTGAAATCACGGATTTCTGGTTCGCGGAGTAACATGACACGGGAAAATGACGGATTAATAACAGGCAGATGACAGGCGGGTGACAGGCTTTATTGAGGAAAAGAGGACGCTGGCAGCGCGGCGGCAAAACGCCCATGCTGCCAGTTTTTAGTTACATAAATCCAGAGCGATTAGACGCTGAAAAGGCCTGACTGCGACTTTCACTTCACTGAAGCTGAAGGCCGTAGTCGGCACATTCCGCATCACTTTCAAAGGCCGTCGGCGGCGCAGGCAGGTTGCGGGCGGACAGCGCGCAGCCACCGGAGCGTACACGTAGTACGTGAGGATGGCGAGCACTGCCCAACCGGAACCTGGCAAGCCAGCCAGGCCGTGCCCCATCAGGCACCTAAGTAAGCGCTGCGGACGGCTTCGTTGGAGAGTAATGCTGCACCAGTGTCTTCCAGCACCACATGCCCGTTCTCCAGCACATAGCCCCGGTCCGCCAGCTTCAGCGCCTGATTGGCATTCTGCTCCACCAGGAAGATGGTCATCCCCTCGCTGCGCAGCTGCTCAATGGTGTCGAAGATCTGCTGAATAATGATCGGTGCCAGTCCCAGCGACGGTTCATCCAGCAGCAGCAGGCGCGGCTGGCTCATCAGCGCACGGCCAATGGCCAGCATCTGCTGCTCACCACCGGACATGGTGCCGGCGCGCTGGATTTTACGCTCCGCCAGACGCGGGAAGAGTTCATACACGCGCTTAATCCGCGACAGGTAGTCCGGACGGCTGGCAAAAAAACCGCCCATCGCCAGATTCTCCTCCACCGTCATGCGCGAAAAGACCCGCCGCCCCTCTGGCACGATGGCAATTGCCTCACGCATGATGCGCGCCGTCTGCCAGTCGGTGATGGTTTTGCCATCAAAGGTAATGGTGCCCTGGGTCGCGCGCGGTTCGCCGCACAGCGTGCCGAGCAGCGTGGTTTTTCCGGCGCCGTTGGCACCAATCAGGGTGACGATTTCGCCCTGATTGATGTAAAGACTGACGTTGTGCAGCGCCTGAATTTTGCCGTAATGCGCACTGACGTTCTCAATGGTTAACATCGCATTTGCCATCTCAGGCCTCTCCTAAATAGGCGCGAATGACATCCGGGTTATTACGAATCTCTTCCGGCGTTCCGTTAGCCAGCGGCGTTCCCTGATTGACCACGTAAATGCGGTCAGAGATGCCCATTACCAGCTTCATATCATGTTCAATCAGCAGCACCGAAACCTTGTGTTCGCCACGCAGTTCCGCAATCAGCGCATCCAGCTCGTGGGTCTCTTTGGGGTTGAGGCCCGCAGCCGGCTCATCCAGCATCAGGATCTCCGGGCGCGTCACCATGCAGCGCGCGATCTCCAGCCGGCGCTGCTGACCATAGGCCAGATTGCCCGCCTGACGGTTAGCCAGGTCGAGTAAGCCGACCCGCTCCAGCCAGGTCGCCGCGCGATCCAGCGCTTCGCTCTCACTGCGGCGAAACGCGGGCGTTTTCAGCAGGCCGGAAAACAGACCGCTCTTCAGGTGCTGATGCTGTGCCACCAGCAGGTTCTCAATCACCGTCATCTCACGGAACAGGCGTACGTGCTGGAAGGTTCGCACAATGCCCATGCGCGCAATCTTCTGACCCGGCAGGCCTTCCAGATGCTGGTCACGCAATGTGATGCTGCCGCCGGTTGGCTTGTAAAAGCCGGTCAGGCAGTTGAACACCGTGGTTTTCCCGGCACCGTTAGGGCCAATCAGCGAAACGATCTCCTGCGGACGCAGCTCCAGCGCCACATTGTTTACGGCTAACAGACCGCCGAAGCGCATCATCAGGCCTTCAACGGCTAATAAAGGCTGACTCATGCCTCTTCTCCTTGTTTACCGGTTCTGAGCTTCAGATGCGGACGCTTCATCGGCAGCAGGCCCTGCGGACGCCAGATCATCATCAGCACCATCAGGCCACCCAGCACCAGCATGCTGTACTCATTGAGATCGCGCATCAGCTCGCGGGAAACCACCAGCAGAATGGCAGCCAGAATCACCGCGAACTGCGATCCCATGCCACCCAGTACCACAATCGCCAGCACAAAGGCGGACTCGACAAAGGTAAAGGATTCCGGGCTGACAAAGCCCTGGCGCGCCGCGAACAGGCTGCCGGCGAATCCGGCAAAGGCGGCACTGATAGTAAAGGCGGTCAGCTTGATGCGGGTCGGGCTGAGGCCCAGAGAGCGACAGGCGATCTCATCTTCACGCAGGGCTTCCCAGGCGCGGCCCAGCGGCATCCGCAGCAGCCGGTTGATCACGAACAGCGTCACCACCACCAGCAGCAGCGCCACCAGATAGAGGAAGATGATACGGTCGCTGGGGTCGTACTTCAGGCCAAAGAAGTTGTGGAAGGTATCCCAGCCGCCTTCGCGCGGGGTACGCCCGAACTCCAGGCCAAACAGAGTCGGTTTAGGGATCTGGCTGATGCCGTTAGGTCCGCCGGTCAGCGCGGTATTGTTCAGCAGCAGGATACGCACAATCTCACCGAAGCCCAGCGTCACAATGGCCAGATAATCGCCGCGCAGTCGCAGCACCGGGAAGCCCAGCAGCAGCCCAAACAGCGCAGCCACGATGCCGGAGAGCGGCAGACACTGCCAGAAGCCAAGGCCGTAGTAGTGGTTCAGCAGCGCAAAGGTGTAGGCACCGATGGCGTAGAAGCCACCGTAGCCCAGCACCAGCAGGCCCGACAGTCCCACCACCACGTTCAAGCCCAGGCCGAGCATCACGTAGATCAGCGTCATCGTGGCGATATCCACGGTGCCGCGCGACACCAGGAAAGGCCAGGCGACTGCGGCGATAATCAGCACCGCCATCACCAGCTTCTGCTTCGGCGTTGAGCCATCAAAGCCCGGCAACACCAGCGACGGACCAGAGACTTTCTTCAGGCTGCTCTGCCAGACCGGACGCAGCAGCTGGAACAGAAACACCACCGCACAGCCTGCGGCTATCCAGTTCCAGCGCACGCTGCCCGCGTTCTGCACCACCAGATTTGTGCCATCCAGCGTCAGGCGCAGTCCCATAAAGAAGGTGGCCAGTATCAGCAGCATCACCGAGGCGATCAGGGCGTTGATAAACGAGGTCTTCATACTTTCTCAACCTCCGGACGACCCAGAATCCCGGTCGGCATCACCAGCAGCACCACAATCAGCAGGGCAAACGAAACCACATCTTTATATTCCGTGCTGAGATAGGCTGACGTCAGCGCTTCAGCGATACCCAGCACCAGTCCGCCAATCATCGCGCCCGGAATACTGCCGATCCCGCCCAGCACGGCGGCGGTAAACGCTTTCATCCCCGCCATAAAGCCGATGAAGGGGTTGATCGAGCCGTAGAACTGGCCCAGCAGCACGCCTGCTACCGCGGCCATCGCGGCCCCGATCACGAAGGTCAGCGAGATCACGCGGTCGGTGTTAATGCCCAGCAGGCTGGCCATTTTCAGATCTTCAGCGCAGGCGCGACAGGCGCGGCCCATGCGGGAGTAGCGGATAAAGGTGGTCAGCGCCAGCATCGCCAGGAAGGTCACCACCCAGATAACAATCTGCATGGTTGAGATGGTGGCGGCAAACCCGTTGCTCTCCCCCACCGTCCACTGTCCGGTGATCAGGCTCGGCAGCGCCAGGTCGCGTGAGCCCTGGGTCAGGCTGACGTAGTTTTGCAGGAAGATCGACATCCCGATGGCGGAGATGAGCGCAATCAGGCGCTTAGAGGAACGTACGGGCCGGTAGGCCACGCGTTCAATGCTCCAGCCGTAGGCGCTGGAGATAATGACTGCCATCACAAAGCCAGCCGCAATCATCAGCCAGGTGGTGTCGATGCCCATCATCATCAGGGCGGCAATCACGATAAAGGAGACATAGCTACCGATCATGTACACCTCGCCGTGGGCGAAGTTGATCATGCCGATAATGCCGTAAACCATGGTGTAACCGATGGCGATCAGCGCGTAGGTGCTCCCGAGGGTGACACCGTTAAACATCTGCTGAATAAAATAGAGGAACTGCTCGGACATACCTTAACCCTTACTTATCCGATCGCAGGCGATCGGGGTACAAAAAACGCCTGGCAGCGGCGTGCCAGGCGTTCGTGTCGCCGGTCAGTGGAGACCGCTTAGCTGGCCTCCGGCTCACCAGAAAACCGCCTGGTTTACTTCACTGCGGTCGAGGTACCATCGGCATGCCATTTGAAGATGCCGAATTCAAAGCCCTTGAGATCGCCCTTTTCATCCCAGTTCAGGTTGCCCATGACGGTTGGCACCGCAGCCCCTTCTTTGAGGTTCTTCACGATAGCGTCCGGCTCTTCGCTCTTGCTACGTTCCATGCCGGTGGTCAGCGATTGCAGCGCGGCATAGGTGGTCCAGACGAACGGACCGGTCGGATCAAGTTTCTTCGCCTTCAGCGCGTCAACGATCGGTTTGTTGGTTTCAACCTGATCGTAGCGTTTCGGCAGCGTGACCAGCATGCCCTCAGACGCCGCACCGGCAATGTTCGACAGGGAGGCGTTGCCCACCCCTTCTGGTCCCATAAACTGCGTTTTCAGACCGGCCGCCCGCGCCTGACGCAGGATCTGGCCCATTTCCGGGTAGTAGCCGCCGAAATAGACGAAATCGACGTTCTCTTTCTTAAAGCGCGCCACCAGCGTAGAGAAATCTTTGTCGCCTGCGGTGATCCCTTCAAACATGACGATGTTCGCGCCCTGCTTTTTCAGGCTCTCCTGTACGGAACGCGCCAGGCCTTCACCATATTGCTGTTTGTCGTGCACCACGGCGATACGCTGCGGCTTCAGCTCGCTCATAATGTATTTGGCTGCGGTCGGCCCCTGGTCAGAGTCCAGACCGGTGGTGCGCATGATCAGTTTATAGCCGCGGGAAGTCAGGTCAGGTGCGGTCGCCGCCGGGGTAATCATCAGCACGCCTTCATCTTCATAGATGTCAGACGCAGGCTGGGTCGAGGAGGAGCAGAGATGGCCGATAACATAACGGATACCGTCGTTAATCACTTTGTTCGCGACCGCAACGGCCTGTTTCGGGTCACAGGCGTCATCATATTTCACCGCAACCAGTTTGTTGCCGTTAACGCCGCCTTTGGCGTTGATATCTTCAATCGCCTGAGTAGCGCCCGCGAACTGCATGTCGCCGTACTGCGCCACCGGGCCTGACATTGCGCCAACAATCGCCACTTTAATATCTTCAGCCAGCGCCGCATGGCTCATCGCCAGTGCTACACATCCCGCCAGTAATGCGCGACCTTTCATTTTCATCCTGACTACCCCATCTGTTTTGTCGTGTATGTTGTGAGTGCGTGCATTGCCAGATAAAGTCGAAAACTGATTGATCATGAAGGAGTTAGCGTACTTTTCTGGCATTTTTTAGTAATAAGGCTTTATTTTTCAGGTTATTAAACAGGATGTTTCTTCTGTAAATCAACTGACATATTCAGAATTGACTGAGTGAAACAGCATAATACACTGGAGGCAATGGCCGGTTTTTCACCACTTTTCCAGCGCATTATGCTGGGTTGATCGCAGGCTTAACCTGTTTACACCTATTATCCTGGCACCCAGGCCATCTTTTGACCTGTTTTATTGATGAAAATGTGGTGGCGCTCTGGTTGTATACTTTCGCTGCACTTTCCCCTTTTTTAGAGGTTTTTGTTATGAAGCTGACTATCCAGCGTTTAACCACGCTGACGCCGCAGGACCACATCGATCTGGGCAAGGTCTGGCCCGATCTGAACATTCAGGAACTGGAACAGCGGCTGGATGAGCGCCATCGTCTCTATGCGGCGCGCTTCAACGATCGGCTGCTGGCGGGGTTACAGCTGGAAATCGCCGGTACGCACGGCAAGATCCACCGGCTGGCGGTGCGTGACGTGACGCGGCGACGCGGTGTGGGCCACTATCTGCTGGAAGAGACGATTGCGCAGAACGGATCGATAGCGGACTGGTGGATTGCCGATGATGGCAGTGACGATCAGCAGGTGCGGGCGGCATTTATGCAGGCGTGCGGCTTCCGGGCGCAGAGTGACGGCTGGATACGGGCAACAGATGACGCAGAAGGGATGGCGGAAGAGGTGTGACAGTCCGGGGTGACAGAAAGCAACAGGGGCGACATGCTGTCGCCCCTCTGGGTATTACGCTTCGATCGCCATACGCAGTTTTTTCATGGCGTTCTTCTCCAGCTGCCGGACTCGTTCGGCTGAAACGCCATACTGATCGGCCAGCTCCTGCAGCGTGGTTTTGTTATCTTCGTCCAGCCAGCGGGCGCGGATGATGTGCTGACTGCGCTCATCCAGGCCTTCCATCGCATAGCTCAGCTTGTCAGCGGCGTGTGCGTCCCAGTTATCCTCTTCAATGCCATCAGCAAAGTCAGAGGTCTTATCCTGGAGATAGAGCACCGGGGCCATTGAGCGGCCTTCACTGCTCTCATCGTCGGCAGACATATCAAAGGTCATATCCTGCGCAGCCATACGCGATTCCATTTCACGTACGTCTTTGCTGCTTACGCCCAGCTCACGCGCAACCATCTCAACTTCGTCCTGATTGAACCAGCCCAGACGCTGCTTGGTTTTACGCAGGTTAAAGAACAGCTTACGCTGTGCTTTGGTGGTCGCGACTTTCACGATACGCCAGTTACGCAGCACGTACTCGTGAATCTCGGCTTTAATCCAGTGCACGGCGAATGAAACCAGGCGCACGCCAACTTCCGGGTTGAAGCGGCGCACCGCTTTCATCAGGCCGATATTACCTTCCTGAACCAGGTCAGCCTGTGGCAAGCCGTAACCGGAGTAATTACGAGCGATATGAACTACAAAGCGTAGGTGTGACAGGATCAGCGTCTTAGCTGCATCCAGATCGCCCTGGTAATGCAGCCGTTCAGCTAACGCTTTTTCCTCTTCTGCCGACAGCATCGGCCAGGTGTTGGCAGCCCGGACGTAAGAATCCAGGGTACCCGGAGAAGCAATAGCTAAAGTTTGCATTTCTTTGGTCATTCAAACCCTCACAAATTCAATGGAATTGCCGCACATTTCCCTGCGCAGACGATACAGTAAGTCAACGTCGCGCGAAATCCGAAAGCAATCTGTGCTACTTAGAGTGTGAAAGTTATCCACAAGTTCAATTATAGCAGTGAATATTTTACACACAGATGACAGGAAGGGAAGAGGGGAAAGGTCCTCTGCATACACTGTCGGTAGCAGAGGACCATTATAACAAAAAAATGTTGCAGGCGTTTACTGCGGCGTAAATCGGCGTAAATGTTGTACCGTGGCCAGCCAGGCAGCTACCCAGCCGATGATCGCCGCAATCAGCAGTAGCAGCAGCGCTTCATCCCAGGAGAAGCCTTCCAGCGAGAAGGTGGTGCCGAAGACGGTCGCCACGCTGGCAACCACCGACTGCAGGCGCAGCACCAGCACTTCCGACAGCAGCAGCGACAGCACCGCTCCGCTGAAGCCCAGCAGCGCCCCGCCATAGAGGAAAGGCCGAAGGATGAAGCCATCCGTCGCGCCGATCAGCTTCTGAACGTTAATGGTGTCACGCCGGGCGAAGATGCTGAGCCGGACGCTGTTGCCGATCACCAGGAACACCGCCACGATCATCAGTACGCCAATCATCGACGCGATCTGCCCCACCAGCCCGGTCAGCGCGGCCAGTCGTGCAAACCAGCTGTCATCCATCCGGACTTCATCCACGCCCTGCACTTTCGTCACGCGATCGCGCAGGCTTTGCATGGTGTCGGAGTTCTGGAAATTGAGCTTCGGCGTAATGATCGCAACGGCGGGCAGCGGATTCTGCTCCAGCATATCCATCGCGCCGCCAAAGCCTGACCAGTTACGGAACTCGTTCAGCGCCTCTTCGCGCGTCAGGTAGTTGACGTTATCCACCCCTTCCACCTGTTTGAGCTGCGCCACCACATTTTCGGCCGCGCTGTCATCCAGGGTCTTGGAGAGATAGACGGTTAACTGCGGAGCCGGATACCACTGGGTCGCCGCCTGGCTGACGTTTTTCCACACCATGTAGCAGACGCTGGGCAGCGTCAGGGAGATGGCGATCACCATCACCGTCAGCAGCGTAGCCAGCGGCTGACGCCACATATCAGAGAGGGTGCCGCGCAGCGCATAGCGCCACTGCTCCTGCCAGCCACCCTTCAGCGCTTTACTCTTCGACGGCTGCTTTGCTTTCGGTGCCGCCGGACGTTTAATGCGTTTATTGACCATCGTGGCCTCCGTGCAGGCGTCCCTGATTCAGCGTCATCATCCGGTAGTTGCGTCGGGCGATCAGGCCGCTGTCATGCGTTGCCATCAGGACGGTGACGCCGACGCGGTTGAACTCTTCGAACAGGCGCAGAATATCTTCTGACAGCGCGTCGTCGAGGTTACCGGTCGGTTCATCCGCCAGCAGCACAGACGGTTTGTTCACTACCGCACGAGCGATGCCGACACGCTGCTGTTCACCACCAGAAAGCTGAATCGGATAACTTTTCGCTTTGTCGAGCAGACCCACTTTATCCAGTGCGGCCGACACGCGACGACGGATGTCTTCGCCACTGGCACCCGAGATAATCAGCGGGATCGCCACGTTGTCATAGACCGAGCGATCCATCAGCAGGTGGTGGTCCTGGAAAATCATGCCAATCTGACGACGCAGAAACGGCACTTCACTGTTCCGCAGACGGGAAATGTCATGGCCACTGAACCAGATTTTTCCGGCACTCGGGCGCTCAATGCCACAAATCAGCTTCAGCAGGGTACTCTTACCGGCACCGGAGTGGCCGGTGAGAAACGCCATTTCGCCGGGGCGCAGATGGAAATCTACCCCCTGCAGCGCCTGACGTCCGCCGAGATATGCCTTACTGACCTCTTCAAAGCGAATCATCCTAATTAGTCCTCTCGGGCAAACAGTGCCTCAATAAAATCGTCCGCCTTAAACGGTCGTAAATCTTCAATGCCTTCACCGACACCAATGTAGCGAATCGGAATACCGAACTGATCGGCCACCGAGAAGATCACGCCGCCTTTAGCGGTGCCATCCAGTTTGGTGAGCGCAATACCGGTCAGGCCGACCGCTTCGTTAAACAGCCGGGCCTGGCTGACCGCATTCTGTCCGGTGCTGGCGTCCAGCGTCAGCATCACTTCGTGAGGCGCGGACTCATCCAGCTTTTTCATCACGCGGGTGATTTTTTTCAGCTCTTCCATCAGGTGCGATTTGTTCTGCAGACGCCCGGCGGTGTCGGCAATCAGCACATCCACGCCGCGCGATTTCGCCGCCTGAATCGCATCGAAGATCACCGAGGCGGAATCTGCGCCGGTATGCTGGGCAATCACCGGAATATTGTTGCGCTGGCCCCACACCTGCAGC
Organism: Pantoea anthophila; assembly: GCF_026104315.1. Taxonomy (NCBI): domain Bacteria; kingdom Pseudomonadati; phylum Pseudomonadota; class Gammaproteobacteria; order Enterobacterales; family Erwiniaceae; genus Pantoea; species Pantoea anthophila. Next base: position 330,855 of record NZ_CP110473.1, on the reverse strand, counting down.
TGCTCAACCGCTGCCGCACGGAAGGTATCGCCCGCCGCTAACATCACGGATTTGCCTTCGGCCTGATACTGGCGCGCCAGCTTACCGATGGTAGTGGTTTTCCCCACACCATTGACGCCCACCATCAGGATCACAAACGGTGTTTTGCCTGAAACGTCCAGCGGCGCGTCGACTTTGGCGAGAATCGACGCCATCTCCGCCTTCAGCAGGCCATAGAGCGCTTCCGCGTCGCGCAGCTGCTTGCGGTTTGCCTGCTGGGTCAGATGCGTAATGATACGGCGCGTGGTATCCACACCCACATCCGCAATCAGCAGCTGCTCTTCCAGCTCATCAAACAGATCGTCATCAATCTTTTTGCCCCGGAACAGGCTGATGAAACCGGAACCGAGGTTCTGACGGGTTTTTACCAGGCTGCGTTTCAGGCGGGCAAAGAAGCCCTCTTTGGCGGGACGCTCCTGCTCCTGGGCGATAAATGGCGCAGCAGCCAGCGGCAGATCGCTGACGGTATCAGCAGTGCTCTCGTCCGCCGATTCCTCAGCGATCACCTCTGCGTCGGCCAGCGCCAGCGCGGTCAGCTCCTCCTCGCTCAGCGGCGCGTCAGCCTCGCCGGGCTGAGTTTCCGTATCCGCATCGTCTTCTGCCCGTGCGGCAGAATCCTGCTCGCTGTGTGGGGCATCCGCGTCGCTGTGCGGCGTGTCGATAATCTCTGCGTCACCCAGCGCCAGCGCGGTCAGCTCCGCTTCGCTCAGCGGAGCCTCGGCGTCATCCGGTGTCGTTTCAACGACAGCGGCATCGCCCAGTGCCAGCGCCGTCAGCTCCTCTTCACTTAACGGTGCGTCTGAGGGGACGGCATCTTCAACCGGCATGACCACGGCGTCGGCGTCAATGACCGGCGCGTCGTCATGTTCAGGTGCAGCAGATTCAGTGATAGCGTCAGATTCGGTAACGACAGATCCAGCGTCATCCAGCGCCGCCGGTGCCGCTTCAGATGGCGCGGCCGCGGTTACGTCCGCCTCATGCTGCTCGCTGGCTACCGTTTCGGTAATGGCAACCGTCTCTTCCGCCTGTGCTTCTGCCTGACTTAAAGCCGGGGCTTCCTGTTCTGGCTGCTGCTGAGCGGGTTCTGCGACCTGTTGTGTCTGCTCTTCCGCTGCAGGTTGTTTCTCTTCCTCTTTGCCAAATCCCAGCCAGGAAAAAAAGCCACGTTTTTTCTCTTTTGCCATTGTGTGACTACACTCCTCGATGGCTTTGTCCCGGTCGCGCAGGGTTTCCAGGGGTAAATCAATGAAAGTTGGTCATCGCCAGACCGGCGTAAACCGCAGAATAATGCATGACTTCAGCAACTCAGTAGTCTAACACTTTCCAGCCAGCTCACCACAGCACCCTTTTTTAACGTTTCTTCTCACCGATTCGCCCGTTAAACTACGCAACAAATTATGACGAGTTGTGAGCAAGATGAATAAAAACCCCCGCAGTACAGGCGGAACCGGGCAGATCCGCATCATTGGCGGCCAGTGGCGCGGACGTAAATTGCCGGTGCCGGACAGTGCCGGACTGCGCCCCACCACCGACCGGGTGCGAGAGACGCTGTTTAACTGGCTGGCCCCGGTGCTGCCCGAGGCGCGCTGCCTCGACTGCTTTGCCGGAAGCGGCGCATTAGGCCTGGAAGCGCTGTCGCGCTATGCAGGATCGGCGACCCTGCTGGAGCTGGAACGTCCGGTGGCGCAGCAGCTGACAAAAAATCTGCAGACCCTGCGCGCCAGTAACGGCACCGTCATCCAGACCAATACGCTAAACTGGCTGGCGCAGCCGGGCGAACCCTTCGATGTGGTGTTTATCGACCCGCCGTTTCGTCAGGGATTGCTGGCGCAGACGCTGCAGTTGCTGGAGCAGAATCACTGGCTGGCCGATCAGGCGCTGATTTATGTCGAGAGCGAAGTGGAAAATGGCGCACCGCCGGTGCCGCCAGCGTGGGATCTTTATCGCGAGAAAATAGCCGGACAGGTGGCTTATCGTTTGTATCAACGTCAACAGGAGACGCAGGATGTTACTTAATTTGGGGCGTCTGTTGATGCTTTGCGTGTGGGGATTTTTACTGGCTAACGTGGTGCATCCCTACCCGAAACCGCTGACTTACTTTATCAACGTGGCGCTGTTCTTCATGATCATGATGCACGGTCTGCAGCTGGTATTGCTGCGCGCCACGCAGACTAAAGACGCGCCGCCTATCGATCGCGTCACCCAGATCAAAGTCTTTCTGTTCGGGGTTTTCGAGCTGGTCGCCTGGCAGAAGAAACATTTCCCGCGCAAAAAATAGTGCCGGGCGGGCGTCACGCCCGCCAGTTACTGCACGGGCGTGAAGCTGATAAAGCGCGTGCCCTGCATCTTCAGTTCGCCCTTCGCCCCTTTATCCAGCTGATGGTACTCCGCCTCTTTAATCTGCACCTTAATATCGCTGGCCCCGTTCAGCGGATGAAACAGGGCTTCATACCGCATCTCTTCGCCGGCGATCACTTCCCGCTGCCGTGAACGGCGATTGGGCGCCGGAAATTCCCGTTTGGTTCTGACTTCAGCCTGCAACGCCCGCACCGGTGACGCGTCATTGACCGCGCCTTCACGGCGTTGCTTGATAAACTGACGCGTGGCCAGCACGGCGATAACCGCCAGGACGATAATAAAAATCAGCGGGGGTTTACTCATGGTGAATCTGTGCCTGAGGAGAAGATGAAACAGGGAGCAAAGGATACAACCAGAGTTGCCTGATTGTCACATCTCTGAGGCGTAACCTAAACTGGAAGGGATATTTTGGGATCTTTCATCATTCTGAATAAAAAAGGGAGAAACAATGCTCTGGTCTTTCCTCGCTGTCCTTTTCTCCGGCTGGCTCTATGTCGATGCCACCTATCGCGGCCCGCAGTGGCAACGCTGGCTGTTTAAACCGGTCACCCTGCTGCTGCTGGTGGGTCTGGCCTGGCAGGCTCCGGTGCTGCAGACCACGGACTACCTGATTCTGGCGGGGCTGATCGCAACCCTGATCGGTGATGCGTTAACGCTGCTGCCGCGTCAGCAGATGCTCTATGCCGTAGGGGCCTTTTTCCTGTCGCATCTGCTCTATACGCTCTGCTTCGCCGCCAGCATGACTATGACCTTCTTCTGGCCGATCCCGCTGACGCTGCTGATTATCGGTGTAGCCCTGATAGGCATGCTGTGGAGCCGACTGGAAGATCTGCGCTGGCCCGTCTGCACCTTCATCGGCATGACCCTGGTCATGACCTGGATCGCCACCGAGCAGTACTTCTTCCGTCCGACGGATTACAGCTTCTCCATCATGGTGGGTTCAGCGCTGCTGCTGCTGGCAAACATCATCTGGTTTGTCTCTCACTACCGTCGTCGCTTCACCGCCGACAGCGCCATCGTCGCCGCCTGCTATTTTGCCGGTCACTTTATGATCGTGCGCTCCTTGTGGGTGGTGTGATAAAAGCGGCTTGACTCTGGAGTCCACTCCAGAGTGTAGGATAAGGGATGAGCTGCATGGCTCATCCCGCTCTTCTTACGCTCCGGAGGTCATATGCACCAACATCACGCCTGTGGCTGTGGCAAACCCCGTGCCAGTCACGCTGCAGCAAAACCGCTGTGCCAGGTTCGCCAGGCCCGCCCCCTCTCCCTTTCTGTTCATGCTGCGACACCCGTAACGGCTGATACGGCAGGCTGCTGCTGTGAAAGCAACAGCAGCCCCGGCACAGAGGCCGACGTCGCAGAGGAAAGCGACCGGCGAGACGCCGGTTACCCCTTTAGCTGGCAGGTCCGCGGGATGGATTGCCCCGGCTGCGCCCGCACCATTGAGACGGCCGTGCGCCAGATAAGCGGCGTCACCGACACCCGCGTCCTGTTCAGCAGTGAGAAACTCGTCGTCAGCGCCAGCCAGGATGTCCGGAACGCCGTCGAACAGGCGGTCAGAAAGGTCGGATTTGAGCTGACGGCCTCATCAGCCTCCTCAGTCACTCCCGCCGCCCGTCCGGGCTGGCAGCAAAACCGGATGCTGCTTTTACTGGCGTTGCTGGTGCTGCTCAGCAGCGTTCTCGGCCAGTTCGCGCTGGCCTGGGGCGATCGGCTGTTTGTGCTGACCACGCTCATCGGGCTGGCGCCGGTGGCACGCGGCGCCTGGCAGCGCCTGCGCAGCGGATCGCCGTTTACCATCGAAACATTAATGACGCTGGCCTCGGCGGGCGCCCTGATTATTGGTGCCCACGCCGAAGCGGCGATGGTGCTGCTGCTGTTTCAGCTGGGTGAACAGCTGGAAGGCTATGCCGCCGCCAGAGCGCGCAGTGGGGTTACCCGCCTGATGGCGTTACGGCCTGAATCCGCGATCCGCCTGCAACAGGGTCAGCGCACGGAAGTTCCCCTCACGGCGCTGCGCCCCGGCGATCGGATTGAAGTGGCGGCGGGCAGCCGACTGCCGGTCGACGGCCGGTTAATCAGCCCGCTCGCCAGCTTCGATGAGAGCGCACTGACTGGTGAGTCACTGCCGGTCACGCGAGCCAGCGGCGAAACGATTCCCGCCGGTGCCACCAGCGTGGATCGCCAGGTGGAGCTGGAAGTGGTGTCGGAACCGGGGGAAAGCGCTATTGACCGTATCCTGCAGCTGATTGAAGAGGCGGAGACACACCGTGCCCCGGTCGAGCGCTTTATCGACCAGTTCAGTCGTCTCTACACGCCGCTGGTAATGCTGCTGTCGCTGCTGGTGATGGTGGTGCCGCCCCTGCTCGGCGCAGGCGACTGGCAGCCGTGGATCTACAAGGGCCTGACCCTGCTGCTGATCGGCTGTCCCTGTGCGCTGGTGATCTCCACCCCCGCGGCCATTACCTCCGGGCTGGCGGCGGCGGCACGGCAGGGTGCACTGATCAAAGGCGGCGCGGCGCTGGAGCGGCTGAGTTCGCTGCGCAAAGTCGCGTTTGATAAAACCGGCACCCTGACGCCGGGCAAACCGCAGCTGACACAGATCCTGCGGTTTGGCGCGGCCAGTGAAGCGGAGATGCTGGCGCTGAGCGCCGCAGCCGAACAGGGGGCGACCCATCCGCTGGCCAGCGCCATTGTGGCGGCCGCCCAGGCGCGTCATCTGCCGATGCCGGATGCACGGGATCAGCAGGTTCTGGCCGGACGCGGCATCCGGGCCCGGGTAGCAGAGCAGCAGATTGAACTGCTGACGCCCGCTCATGCGCCAGGGCTGACCGCACAGCAGCGCAGGCAGATTTCACAGCAGGAGGAGGAAGGTAACACCATGGTGGTGCTGATGCGCGACGGTGAGGCGCTGGGTGCGCTGGCATTGCGCGATCGGCTGCGCAGCGATGCAGTGGCGGCCATTCAGGGGCTGAACCGGCTCGGCATTGAGAGCCTGATGCTGACCGGCGATAACCCGCGCGCCGCCGCGACGCTCGCCCGCGAGCTGGGGATCGATTATCGCGCCAGCCTGCTGCCCGCCGATAAAGTGGCCGCTATCCGTGAGCTGAGTCAGCAGCAGCCGCTGGCGATGGTCGGGGATGGCATCAATGATGCACCGGCAATGAAAGCAGCAACGCTGGGCATTGCCATGGGCAGCGGCACCGATGTGGCACTGGAGGCGGCCGATGCGGCGCTGACGCGGAATCAGCTCACGCAGCTGGCCCCGATGATTGCGCTGGCGCGCCGGACACGCCGCATTATCCGTCAGAATATCGGCATTGCGCTGGGCCTGAAGGCGATTTTTCTGGTCACGACCCTGCTGGGCCTGACCGGACTCTGGCTGGCGGTGCTGGCGGATTCCGGTGCGACCGCGCTGGTGACGGCCAACGCGCTGCGCCTGCTGCGCCACCGTGACTGAGCGCGCGGCGCCGGCCAGGGGCCGGGGATAACAGCGGCCGGTGCGGCTGGGGTTATCCCGCCATCCCTTTGCGGATCAGAAACTGATAGGGCAGCGTCTCCGTCTGCTGCGCCAGCAGACCATGTTCCATAAAGCGGCAAAAGCCGGGAATATCGCGGGTTGTGGCGGGATCGTCGGCGATGATCAGCAAGGTCTCACCCTCCTGCAGGCCACGTACGGTTTTGCGCACCATCATCACCGGCTCCGGGCAACGCAGGCCGCGGGCATCCAGCTGATGGTCGGCAGAGGAAAAAAGATCGCTCATATTCAACTCGCTTCAGGTCAGGGGCGCTCATTCTAGCGCGTGCTGACCGTGACGCAAGGCGATAACGATTGCGCTAAAATTAACCATTGCATAAAAAGCACAACGCGGTAATATGCCGCCGCTTTTTGCTCATAAAACTGCCTGGCACCGCCCGAACGGTGTCCCGCAATGGGTTCCCTCACCCCAACATTAAAAAGGTTGACTATGCTCGCATTTTCTTCGCGTCAGCGCATGTATGCGCTTTTCTGGTTGTCGCTGTTTCACCTGCTGGTGATCACATCGAGCAACTACCTGGTTCAGCTGCCTGTTTCTGTCTTTGGCTTCCACACCACGTGGGGCGCGTTCAGCTTCCCGTTTATCTTCCTGGCGACCGATCTCACCGTGCGTATTTTTGGCGCACCGCTGGCCCGTCGTATTATCCTGGCGGTGATGATCCCGGCGCTGTTTATCTCGTACGGCGTTTCGTCGCTGTTTTATCAGGGAGAGTGGCAGGGCTGGCAGGCACTGAAAGAGATGAACCTGTTCGTGGCCCGCATCGCCTGCGCCAGCTTTATGGCCTACGCGCTGGGGCAGATCCTCGACGTTCACGTCTTCAACCGGCTGCGCCGCCTGCCGCAGTGGTGGGTCGCACCGGGCAGTGCCATGTTCCTGGGGAATATCAGCGATACGCTGGCCTTCTTCTTTATCGCCTTCTATAAAAGTCCCGATGCGTTTATGGCGCAGCACTGGGTGGAGATTGCGCTGGTGGATTACAGCTTCAAGGTGCTGATCTGCATGGTCTTCTTCCTGCCCGCTTACGGTGTGCTGCTTAACGCCGCGCTGAAACGTCTGGCTGAACGCCAGAGTGCCCGCCAGGTAAATTTCGGCTAATCCGCCATACATTTTTCCGCCATTACCCGCTAAGATCTTCTGACAATCATCAGGTTGCGTTTGCAGCCTGATTCCTGTTGTACTGATGCCTGACCGGAAATTTAAAAAGGGATTCTGATGCGTAACCTGGTGAAATATGTAGGAATGGGCTTACTGGTTCTGGGCTTAGCAGCCTGCGATCAGAAGAAAGATGACGCGGCGAATGACAACGGCGTCAGCGCCAGTCAGTCGGCGCAAACCGTGACGCTGATGGATGGCAAACTGAGCTTCTCACTGCCGCCAGGCATGTCAGACAAAAGCGGCAAACTGGGTTCGCAGACGACCAATATGCATGTCTATGCGGATGAAACCGGTGCCCGCGCCATCATCGTGATTGCCGGTGAGCCGACCAGCGAAGCGCTGGATGTGCTGTCGCAGCGTATGGAGCAGCAGCAGCGTAACCGCGACCCGCAGCTGCAGGTGGTGTCGAACAAAGCGGTAACGCTGAAAGATCAGCCTGCTCAGCAGCTGGATACGGTGATCTCTGCCAACAACCAGACCTCCTGGTCTTCGGTGGTGCTGGCGAAGGTCGACGGCAAGCTGGTGACGCTGCAGATTACGCTGCCAGGCGATAATCAGCAGCAGGCGCAGAGCGATGCTGACAACATCGTGAAGAGCATCTCGCTGAAATAAGCCGATCGCTGGCCTCTCTGCATTGCAGGGAGGCCAGCATTCTCAGAGCTGTTTATAACCCCGCATTCTCACGAATATATTTTCGCGCTTTGACCGCATATTCAAACGGATTGGCCAGTGCCGGGTCCTGCTCCGCTTCCACGACCATCCAGCCCTGATAGCCATACTCATCCAGAATTTTAAACACCGGCTTAAAGTCGATTACGCCATCGCCCGGAACGGTGAAGGTGCCCTTTTTCACCCCCTCCAGGAAGGAGAGATGATTCTCGCGAACCGCCGCGACCACCTTATCACGTACATCCTTGAGATGAACATGGAAGATGCGCGGCAGATAGTTCTCCAGCACCGCCAGCATCTGCTGCTGTGACCCCTCGGAGTAGTAGATGTGGCCGGTATCATAGAGCAATCCGACCCGATCGTCAGTCATGGCCATAAAGCGGTCAATCTCTTCGGTGGTCTGAATGCCGGTGCCCATATGGTGATGCAGCGTGACGCGCATCCCCTTCTCTGCTGCGAGGCGTGCCAGTTCGTTGTAGCCGTCGGCCGTTAACTGCCACTCCTCATCACTGAAAATGGGTTTCTGCTCAAACACCGCCAGCGGGGTGCCCTGAATACTTTTACTCTGCTCAGAACAGCCAATCACCCGCGCCCCCATTGCATGGAGAAAGTTCATGTGATTGATGAACTCATCGATGGTTTTTGCTTTATCGCCGTTGGCGAAGAAGGTACTGAACCAGGCGTTGCAGATTTCAATGCCGCGGATATCGAGCATCGGCTTCAGGATCGCCGGATCGCGCGGGTATTTGCTGCCCACTTCGCTGCCGGTAAAGCCCGCCAGCGCCATCTCACTGACGGTCTGCTGAAAGGTGTTTTCATGGCCGAGATCCGGCATGTCATCGTTGGTCCAGCCAATCGGCGCGATCGCCAGTTTTACATTTTCTTTGTTCATCATCTTATTCCCGGACGGAGCGCGGCGAGGCCGCATACAGGGCTGAATCAGCGATAAAAATCAGGACGTGGCGGCATCTCTACCGGCTCAATCGCCCCGCTGTTCTGCGCTTTGATGCAGGCATCGGCGGCTACCGAGGCGGCAAAACCATCCCAGGCCGAAGGACCGGTCAGCTGGCCCACTCTGATATCATTAATAAAGGCCTGCAGCTCCACGTCATACGCCTCGATAAAACGATCTTTCCAGTCGACCAGGATCGTGTTCGACAGGCGCGCCTCTTTGCGCAGCTGCACGGAGGAGGGTTCGGGCAGACGCGCAATGCCCTCCTCCCCCACCACTTCACACTGGATGTCGTAGCCGTAGGCGCAGTTCACAAAAATCTCGACGTCGATGCGCACCCCTTTCCGGGTTTCGAACAGAACAATCTGTGGATCTTTCAGCTGCCCATGCGTCTTCGATGTGACGCGCGGGAAGACCACCTGCACCGTTTTGTAGTCATCATTTGTCAGCCAGCGCAGCACATCCAGCTCATGGATCAGGGTGTTGGTGATCGCCATCGGCGTGGTGTAGTTCTCCGGCACCGTTGGGTTGCGGTGCGCGCAGTGCAGCATCAGCGGCTCACCAATATCGCCATCGGTGATCACTTTTTTCAGCGCGCGGTAGCCCGCATCGTAAGGCCGCATAAAGCCGACCTGCACCAGCCGTTTTCCCGCCTTCATCTCCGCATCCACCACCCGGCGGCAGCCTTCGGCACTCATCGCCAGCGGCTTCTCGCAGAACACCGGCTTTCCGGCGGCAATCGCCGCCAGGGTGAACTCTTCATGGGTGGGGTCCCATGAGGTGACCAGCACCGCCTCGACATCCGGTGACTGAATCACGTCGTGACCGTTCTGGAAAACCTCCGCTTCAATGTTCAGGCGCTGCAGGGCGGCACGCGCACCCTCGACATTAATGTCAGAGACCGCCACCACCTGTGCCCCCTGCAGCACGTGGCTGCAGCGACGAATATGTTCCTGACCGATTGCACCTGTACCGATGACGCCAAGTTTCAAAGTCATAATTACACCTGTGTAGGGTTCGTACGGAGAAGAGGAAAACGGGCCGCGATACGGCCCTGAAATTAATATTTTCGCGCCTGGCCGAGATGCGTATTGAGCTTGTCCGCTACCGCCTGGGCGCGTTCGGTCTGCGAAGCCTGCGCCACCCCGACATGCCACCAGCTGAAATATTTGTGGATCATGGTTTTTGGCAGCACTTTGATGTCGATAAGGGTAGAAATCGTCTGGGTGCGGGCATCTTCCAGCGCCGCCCTGAGCTCTTCAAGCGTGGTAACCCGGTAGGTCTTACAGCCATAGCCTGCGGCAATGGCGGCGAAATCGACCGGGATAAAGCCGCCATCGAGCTTGCCCCCTTCCGGGTTGCGGAAGCGGAACTCGGTAGTAAAGCTGTCCATGCCATGTTCCATCTGCAGGTTATTGATGCAGCCGTTGGTCATGTTATCCAGCAGCACCACGTTGATCTTCGCCCCCTCCTGAATGGAGGTAACCAGTTCGGAGTGCAGCATCATGAAGGAGCCATCACCGACCAGCGCATAGACCTCACGCTGCGGCTGGGCGAGCTTCACGCCCAGCGCGGCATTGACCTCATAGCCCATGCAGGAGTAGCCATATTCGACGTGGTAGGCGTTGTAATCTTTGGTGCGCCAGACGCGCTGCAGGTCACCCGGCAGGCTGCCCGCCGCCGCCACCACCACCGCCTCTTTGGGCAGCTGTTCATTCAGGGTGCCAAGCACGCTGCTCTGCGTCAGCCAGGAGTGGGTCAGCTGGTTAAACTCAGCAAACACCGCGTCGCGGTCGAGATGATCCGCAATCTCCGGCACAAAGTCGCCATCATGCCAGGCCACCTGATAGACGCGCTGCGTCTCTTTCAGCAGCTGGCTCTGCGCCTCTTCAATCTGGCTGCCCCAGTCGTTACTGTAGTGCTGTGATGCCAGCCCGGCGGTGAGCGCCGTCAGCCCCTCACGGGCATCGGCCAGCAGCTGCACGCCATCCAGCTTGTAGCTGTCGAAGTTGCTGACGTTGATGTTCAGGAAGCTGACATCAGGATGGCGGAAAATCCATTTGGAGGCGGTGGTGAAGTCGGTATAGCGGGTGCCGATGCCGATCACCAGATCGGCCTCTTTCGCCAGCAGGTTAGCGGCCAGCGAGCCGGTTTCACCGACGCCGCCGACATTCAGCGGATGGTCAGAAACCAGCGTGCCCTTGCCCGCCTGGGTTTCCGCAAAGGGGATCTGATAGCGCTCGGCAAACTGGCGCAGCGCCTCACCCGCCTCAGAATATTTCACCCCGCCGCCGCAGATAATGAGCGGTTTACGCTTGCGGGAAATCAGGGTCAGCGCATCCGCCAGCTGCGCGGCGACGGGCAGGCGGCGATCGAGCCGGTGCACCCGTTTCTGGAAGAAGTAGTCGGGGTAATCCCAGGCTTCGCCCTGCACATCCTGCGGCAGCGACAGGGTAACCGCACCGGTTTCAGCGGGATCGGTCAGCACCCGCATGGCGTTGATACAGGCGGACATCAGCTGCTCCGGACGGCTGACGCGGTCCCAGTATTTGCTGACCGCGCGGAACGCATCGTTGGTGCTGATGCTGAGGTCGTAGCTCTGTTCAATCTGTTGCAGCACCGGATCGGGCTGGCGCGTGGCGAAGACGTCGCCGGGCAGCAGCAGCAGAGGAATGCGGTTGGCCGTCGCGGTGCCCGCAGCGGTGATCATGTTGGCTGCACCCGGTCCCACTGACGAACTACAGGCGATAATCTGCCGGCGCAGCGACTGACGGGCAAAGCCCGTAGCGGCATGGGCCATCCCCTGCTCATTACGCCCCTGCCAGACCACCAGATCGCCGCTATCCTGTTCCAGCGCCTGGCCCAGCCCCAGCACGTTGCCATGACCGAAGATGGCGAAGATGCCTTTGACGAATTTCGTCTCAGTGCCATCAACATCGATGAACTGGTTATCCAGAAATTTAACCAGCGCCTGTGCCGTGGTCAGTCTGATTGTGCCCATATGCTTTTCCTTTACATGCTGGCGGACCCCGACTCCCGTAACACCGCGCCAGGCGCTGTCATCGGCGGAAAAGGCGACCGGAATAACTGAAACGTGAGGCGATTATAAACAAATATATTTTTCATAAAACACGCTTACAGAAGAAACATTTCATTTTGCGAGTGAGATCAAATTTAGCCGCTGCGTCAGCCCTGGCGGGCTGTCGCGAGGGTGAAAAGCGGAACGTTTAGCCATGAGCAGGGTACGATAAAAAAATTCATTCCGTTGCCGCCGCCTGACCGAACGGCACGCCAGCAGGTGCGTTCGCCTTCATACCCCTGCTGCAGCGGGCATCATCCTCTCAACACGCAGGCGGAGAGAGGAGATTCAGGATTTTTACCTGGTTCACAAATTTGCGATGGATGTTTCATTTCGCATTGAATGTGGAATTTTTATTCCTCATACTGCCCTCATCGCCAGTCAGGCTCTTACAGACCCGAACGCAGCGCGCATCTGACGTCGCGCGTTTTGCCCGCCGGCTCTGCCAGTCACAGAAGGAAACCACAGGTATGAATGCACAACAGAAGCCGCTTGATGTGATTTGTATCGGGCGTATTGCCGTTGATTTTTATGGTCAGCAGATTGGAGCACGGCTGGAAGATGTCACCTCCTTTGCGAAGTATCTGGGCGGATCGTCAGGCAACGTCGCCTATGGCACCGCGATTCAGGGGCTGAAATCGGCCATGCTGGCGCGGGTCGGGGATGAGCACAATGGTCGCTTTCTGCGTGAAGAACTGCAGCGCGTCGGCTGTAACACGGATGCGCTGATTACCGATCCGCGGCGCCTGACCGCGCTGGTGATCCTCGGCATCAAAGATGAAGAGACTTTTCCGCTGATTTTTTACCGCGATAACTGCGCGGATATGGGCCTGGTGCCGGATGACGTGGATGAGGCTTTCATTACCTCAGCCCGCGCCGTGGCGGTGACCGGCACCCACCTCTCCCATCCGCAGACCCGTGAAGCGGTGCTGAAAGCGCTGCAGATTGCCCGCCAGAACGGCCTTCGTACCGCGCTGGATATCGATTACCGCCCGGTATTGTGGGGGCTGACCTCGCCGGGTGACGGTGAAACGCGTTTCATTGAATCCTCCCAGGTGACGCAGCAGTTGCAGGAAGTGGTGCACTATTTCGATCTGATCGTGGGCACCGAAGAGGAGTTTCACATCGCCGGCGGCAGCACGGACACCCTGACCGCGCTGAAAAATGTGCGTCAGGCGAGTCAGGCGACGCTGGTCTGCAAACGCGGTCCGCTGGGTTGCGTGGTGTTTGAGGGAGCGATCCCGGATAGCTGGGAAGAGACCCGCCTGCACACTGGCGTGCGCGTCGACGTGCTCAACGTGCTGGGTGCAGGTGACGCCTTTATGTCGGGACTGCTGCGCGGCTGGCTGAATGATGAAGGCTGGGAGCAGGCGTGCCGTTACGCCAATGCCTGTGGGGCGCTGGTAGTCTCACGCCACGGTTGTGCACCCGCCATGCCGACCAAAGCCGAACTGGATGATTTCCTGAGCCGCGACGATGCAGTGAAGCGCCCCGATCTCGACAGCCGTCTGAATCATCTGCACCGGGTCACCACCCGCAAACAGCAGTGGCCGGAGCTGAATGTTTTTGCCTTTGACCACCGCAAACAGCTGGCAGAGATGGCACAGGAGGCGGGCGTGGAGGCCAGCCGGATCCCGCCGCTGAAGCTGCTGCTGCTGAAAGCCGCTCAGCAGGCTGCCGAAGAGGCGGGGTTAGAGAATAAAAGCGGGATTCTGGCGGATACCACCTACGGGCAGAAAGCGCTGAATGCGATTACCGGTAAGCAGTGGTGGATTGGCCGTCCGATTGAGCAGCCCGGCTCACGTCCGCTGCGCCTGGAGCATGGCAATATCGGTTCGCAGCTGATCGACTGGCCCGCTGAGCATGTGGTGAAGTGTCTGGTGTTTTACCATCCTCACGACAGTGCAGAACTGCGCAAAGAGCAGGATGATCTGATACTCGACGTCTGGCAGGGCTGTAACAAAAGCGGCCATGAGCTGCTGCTGGAAGTGATCCTGCCTGAGAGCAACCCGGACAGGAATGAAGCCTATTACGTGGACATTCTGCGCCATTTTTACTCTCTGGGCATCCAGCCTGACTGGTGGAAACTGCCGCCGCTGTCCGCAGCGTGCTGGGAGGCGATCGGCACGCTGATTGAGCAGCAGGACCCTTACTGTCGCGGCATTCTGCTACTGGGTCTGGATGCGCCCGAAGAGACGCTGAAAGCGGGTTTTGCCGCGGCGGCCAGCGCGCCCTGGGTGAAAGGCTTTGCGGTGGGCCGGACTATTTTTGGTCAGCCTTCACGCGAGTGGCTGCAGGGGGAACTGGACGATCAGGCGCTGATTGCGCGCGTCAAAGGTAACTATCTGCGGCTGATTGAATACTGGCGCGCGGCGCGCGCCTGATGCTGTTAATGTGTCTGGCCAGAGGCTGAAGCGGGGCAAATCTTCCCGCGACGAATAAGCTCAACGCGAAGGTAACACGGTCAGAGGAGGAAAGCGTCCCGCGCCAGGGACAAAAACGCCGGGAGCGTTTTTGAACAACGCAAAGCGTTGGCCCGGCCAGGGCGCACCTCAGGGATGAGGTGCGTAATCGCGCGGGCCGAGCGGCCATGGATGGCTTAAGCGACTTTCCGATCTGACCGTGCTACCTGAGTCTGCACGATCCTGCAGCGAGCAGGAGCCGGTTTTCACCCGCTTATCGCCTGTGAAGAGGCGCGTACCGGGCTCTCAAGCCAATCTGTGAACCATTTCATAAAGCCATGAAATAAACCGCACGATTGACGCAAACAAATGAAATTTTCCATCCATCTGATACTATAGCGCTCATTATACAGCCATTATTCTAATTATTCGGGCAGAAGTGATGAACAATAATCCCACCCAACTTTCTCTGTTGCAGGACGATATTCGTCGCCGCTACGAAACACTGAGCAAACGTCTTAAACAGGTTGCGCGCTACATTCTTGATAACAGTAACAGTATTGCGTTTGATACCGTCGCCTCGATTGCCCAGCAGGCCGATGTGCCCCCCTCTACCCTGATTCGCTTTGCTAATGCTTTTGGCTTCAGCGGTTTCAACGAAATGAAACAGGTTTTTCGTCAGCACCTGATGGAAGAGACGGTCAACTACACCGAGCGTGCGCGTCTGTTCCGTCAGACATCCACCGATGACAACGCAAGCGCCCCTGAGAGTCCGTCAGAGATCCTCAACGTCTTTACGATGGTAAACAGCCAGGCGCTGCAGCAGCTGGCGATGCAGGTGAATCCTGAACAGCTGAACAAGGCGGTAAAACTGCTGAGCGAGGCAGAGAATATCTATGTGATTGGCCTGCGCCGCTCCTTCAGCGTCGCCTCCTATCTGGTCTACGCGCTGCGTCATCTGGAGCGGCGCGCGTTTTTGATTGATGGCCTGGGCGGGATGTTTACCGAGCAGCTCAGCCTCGTTAATCCTAAAGATGTGGTGATTGCCATCAGCTATTCACCCTATGCGCGTGAAGCGGTCGAAGTGGTGGAGATGGGCGCCCGACGCGGCGCACATCAGATTGCGATTACCGACAGCCAGGTCAGTCCGCTGGCCGCCTTCAGCGACGTCTGCTTTGTGGTGCGTGAAGCCCAGGTGGATGGCTTCCGTTCACAGGTTGCCTCTCTCTGCCTGGCGCAGACGCTGGCCGTGTCGCTGGCGCTCAACAACGCCGGCACCAGCTGATTTCAGGGCGCAAAAAAGGGCAGCGTGACCCGCTGCCCTTTTGGCTGAGAGGCTGCTTTTCTGACGCCGCCGTGGGCTAGGTGTTACGCGGATAATTCTCGCTGTTCACCCAGGCGTGATCTTTCTCCCAGGTAAACTTCCACAGCCGCACAGGCCCCGCCATCACGTTCAGATAGTAGTTGTTGTATCCCGCCAGCGTCGCAACCGGATGATAGCCGCGCGGCACCATCACCACATCGCGATTGTAAGGTGCCATACAGGCATCCAGTGAGCGATCGTCGGTATAAACGCGCTGCATGGCGAAGCCGGGTTCCGGATCGAAACGGTGATAGTAGGTCTCTTCCAGAAGGGTTTCGTTTTCACTCTCTTCATCATGCTTGTGGCTGGGGTAAGAGCTGGTGTCGCCCTCATTGGTATAAACCTCGACCACCAGCAGGCTGTCAGCCGGTTTGTCATCGGGCAGAATATTGTGCACCAGACGCTGATTGCGCCCTTTGCCGCGATGCTCAACGCCCACGTCTGCGGGCGTAATCAGTCGTGCAGGCAGATGCCCGTGATCGGGCGCGCTGCAGACCGCCAGCTCCAGATCGCTGTCCGCGTAAACCACCACCTCATCATCGTGCGGCACATAAACGGAGTAAGGCGGCACGCGCTCAAAGGGCGACATGCGCTGACCAATCCCGGGAAACGCCGCGTGACGGGTTTTCACCGAGGCGAGTCCGGCCACCAGCACCAGACAGAGCTCTTTATCCCCGCTGGTAAGCTGCAGGGTTTCCCCTTTTTTCATCAGATAAGCATCAAACCCGACATAGCGCCAGCCGGCGCGTTCAGGCGTCACATGCTGAATACGACCCTGCGCATCAGGGGCCTGGGCTTTCGACAGTAAAGACATCCTGATCCTCCTCTCTGTCACGGTTATCGCTGCAGTTGCCGCGCGGGCGTGACGTGCAGCCCGCCTGCGAACAGAAAGACCGGCAGAGTGATCTGCCGGTCGCGCATCCTGCCAGCGTGGAAATAAATCAGCCTAAGGTCGGCATACTGAATTCAGACACGGTCTGCTGACCGGATGGCCAGCGCACGGTGGCGGTTTTCATGCGGGTGTAGAAGCGCACGCCATCCGGCCCGTGCACGTTGAGCGCGCCAAACACCGAGCGCTTCCAGCCGCCAAAGCTGTGGAATGCCATCGGCACCGGAACCGGCACGTTGACGCCCACCATGCCCGCTTCAACGTTCTGCACAAAATCTCGCGCGGTGTGACCGTTGCTGGTGAAAATGGCGCTGCCGTTGCCAAACTCATGGCTGTTAACCAGCTGCAGCGCACTGTCGTAATCCGCTGCGCGCATGATGCTCAGCACCGGACCAAAAATCTCTTCACGCCAGATCACCATGTCAGAGGTGACGTTATCAAACAGCGTGCCGCCGACGTAGTATCCCTCAGCATGCCCTTCGACCTGGACATGACGCCCATCGACCACCAGCTTCGCGCCTTCCTGTTCGCCTTTGTCGATGTAGCCCAGCACCTTTTTCTGGTGCGCCGCTGAAACCACCGGCCCCATCTCATTCTCCAGAGCCCCCTGATTCATACCGGGGCCGATGCGCAGTGCCTGCACCAGCGGGGTTAGGCGGGCAATCAGCTTGTCGGCGGTATCATCGCCCACGGCGACCACGACCGGCAGCGCCATGCAGCGTTCACCGGCAGAACCAAAGGCACCGCCCATGATGGCGTTGACGGTAGCATCCAGATCGGCATCCGGCATCACGATGGCGTGGTTTTTCGCCGCGCCAAATGCCTGCACCCGTTTGCCATGCGCGCTGGCGGTTTTGTAGATGTGCTCAGCCACGCCGGAGGAACCGACGAAGCTGACGGCGGCGATACGCGGATCTTTGTAGAGCTGCTCCGCGTCTTCATTTGAGCTGTGCACCACGTTGAAGACCCCATCAGGCAGGCCCGCCTCGGTCAGCAGTTCAGCCATCCGCACAGACGCCGAGGGGTCCAGTGCCGGTGGCTTCAGGACAAAGGTGTTGCCGCAGGCCAGTGCGATCGGAAACATCCAGAGCGGCACCATCGCCGGGAAGTTAAACGGCGTAATGCCCGCCACGACGCCGACCGGCTGCATCAGCGAATAGCTGTCAACGCCGCCGCCGACGTTAGGGGAGTATTCGCCTTTCAGCAGGTGCGGGATACCGCAGGCAAACTCGATCACTTCAATGCCACGCGTCAGTTCACCCAGCGCATCAGACCAGACTTTGCCATGCTCAGACACAATCAGCGCCGCCAGCTCGTCACGATGCTGCTCCATCAGGGCCTTAAAGTTGAACAGGACACGGGCACGGCGCAGGGGCGAGGTTTTCGACCACTCGGCAAAGGCCGCATGCGCGACACCAATCGCCTGAGCCACTTCATCGGCGGTACTCTGGGTCAGTTCACGTACCACTTTGCCGGTTGCCGGGTCGTAAACAGGAATGGTTTCGTTGCTGGCGCTGAACGTAATTTTGCCGCCAATAAAGTTACCTGTGATTGTCATGATGTTGCCTCTTTAGATGGTTAAGTTCCCTGCAGACGAACCATGCGACCTGCCGCGCTGCCTGACCAGGCAAAGCTGAAAGCGTGCTATGAAGCTATTGCATTGGAATAAATTTTTCAAATAATTCTTTTTGGAAGATTTGCTTTTAGCGGCACAGATCGCATTTTCTCCGTCGGCTTGCGCCTGGCGCGCTCCTGACGTCCGGAGAGCGCCCATTGCCGCGATCCTCAGCCCGGCAGGTGCGGCTTAGGACCATCACGCCGGGGATCTTTGCAGGATAAACTCCGCGAGGCAGCACCCGGCTGAAACGAAATATGAAATTAATGCGAGGCAGATCCAATAATCTCCATTTCATAATTCACTATTAATGAAATAAATGTTTTCTTTAGTCGCAATCTTCTTCTGTTTCGGGGTAATCACATGGCTATCGATCCGACCCGTTTCTGTATCAACCGCAAAATTGCTCCCCGGCTCTCGCTGGAGGCCTTTTTTCAGCTGGTTCATCGCCTGGGGCTGAGCAAGGTTGAGTTGCGTAATGACATGCCGGGTGGCAGCGTGACAGACGATCTGACGCCCGAGCAGCTGCGCGCCCTGACCGACAGATATCAGATTGATATCGTCACCATTAATGCGCTCTATCCGTTTAACCGTATCGATGAGGATCTGCTGACCCGCGCAGAGCTGTTGCTGCAGACCGCACAGCAGACGGGTGCGAAGGCGCTGGTGATGTGTCCACTGAATGAGGGGATTGCCCTGTCGCCTCAGGAGACGCAGGCGGCGATGCAGCAGCTGGCGCCGCGCTTTGAACATTATGGCATTCAGGGGCTGGTGGAGCCGCTGGGATTCCCGGTCAGCTCACTGCGCTCAGCCGCAGAGGCGCAGCGACTCATCGCCGCCGCGGGCGTACCCTTTAAGCTGGTGCTGGATACCTTCCATCACCATCTCTATGAAAAGGCGGAAGAGGAGTTCCTCACGGGTGTCGACGTGCAACAGATTGGGCTGGTGCACCTGTCGGGCGTGGAAGATCGGCGGCCCACCGCTGAGCTGACCGATGAGGAGCGCATTATGCTGAGTGACAGCGATGTGCTGAACAGCGTCGTGCAGGTTAAACGGCTGGAGATGCTGGGCTATAAGGGGATCTACGCCTTTGAGCCCTTCTCAAGCCAGCTCAACAGCTGGACACCGGATGAAACGGAACGGCAGATCCGCCACAGTATCGAACTGCTGCAGGCCTGAAGCCGGTGTTGGCAGGCGCTGAAAACATGGCTGGCCCGTCCGGGCGCGTTTCACGGCGCAGTCTCGTCGGCTGCCGGTGACAGCGCCTGACGCCGTTGCAGGCGCAGCGTGCAGACAAACGCAACGCAGACCAGCAGCGCCGTGAGCAGATACACCTGCGACACGCCTGCATAGTTCATGATAAATCCGGCGATCGGCCCGGTAATGCCCAGCGACAGATCCATAAACGCGGTGTAAGTCGCCAGCGCACTGCCCTGATTCTGCTGCGGCACCACCTTCACCGCGACGACTCCCAGCGCCGGGAAAATCAGCGAAAAACCGGCGCCGGTCAGAAACGCGCCCGCTTTTGCCATCCAGGGGTCGCCCGCCGCCGCGACCAGAAAGAGTCCGGCAGCTTCCGCCGCCAGACAGAGGCTGGCAACGCGCAGGCCGCCGTGGCGGTTAATCGCGTTCGGGAACAGCAGGCGCGTGCCAACAAAGGCGGCACTGAACAGGGAGAGGGCAAAGGCGGCACCTTCCCAGCCTTTATCCTGATAGAACAGCGTAATAAAGGTGGCGATGACCCCGAACCCCGCCGAGCCCATCGCCAGTATCGCGCCAAAGCCGGCAATTTTTCCCAGCACCGCACGAAACGGCAGCGGCCTGGCCCGGCTGGCTTTGACGGCCGGACGCGGCACGGCGCAGACAATGCCCGCCACGCAGATAGCGACAATGACCAGCGACAGCCAGAGCAGGCCACCCGCCCGGAAGATCACCACGCCGAGCGGCGCGCCAATCGCCATCGCGCCATAGGTGACGATGCCATTCCAGGAGATGACCCGGCCAATATGCAGCGAACCGACCCGCGCAACGCCCCACAACGAGGTGCCGGTGCCGGTAAAGCTCTGGCCCAGACCCAGAATCACCCGCCCCACACAGAGCAGCGTCAGGCTTGTCATCGGCGAGTCGCTCAGCGCCGCCAGCAGAATACAGAGACCGCTGATCAGGCAGCCCACCAGCCCGATCACCACGACCTTCTTTGGTCCCCAGAGGTCGGCATAACGCCCGGCGTGGGGGCGGCTCAGCAGCGTCGCCACATACTGCAGGCTGATCACCACCCCCGCCCAGAAGGCGCTGAATCCCAGCTGGTCATGTACCCATCCCGGCAGAACCGCCAGCGGCAGACCGATAGTGAGATAGCTGGCAAAGTTATAGGCCACAATAGAGAGGATCAGCAGCGTGAGACGGAGATTGCCGGTTGGGGTGGCCGGTTCCACTGTGGGCTGTTCAGGCATGAGAGATCCCGCTCGTATCAGGCTGTATGATAAGGTTTATCCGTCGACTATACCCGCTTTCACCGCTGACGTATCGGCGCTGCGCCGTCAACCGGCCGCAGCGTGCCGGACAAAGACCCTGCCGCGAAAGTGGAGTGTGGTGGCGCTGATTAAGGCCCCCTTCTGCCGCCGCGCTTTACCGTTTCTCTGATAAATCAGATTGTTAATTTTCTTTCAGCTACACTGTCAACAGCCAATTTACGTCACGGGAGAGGGAATGAGCGAGCTGCAACGGGAAAAGATCGGACAAAATATTCTGATCAAACTGGCAATGCTGGTCATTATCCTCGCCGGGGTGCGGGCAGCGTCCGACATTCTGGTCCCGCTGCTGCTGGCGGCTTTCTTTGCCATTGTACTCAACCCGCTGGTGACGATGCTGATGCGGCGTGGCTTCCGCCGCGGGCTGGCGATCGGGCTGGTGATCACAGTGATCTTCTGCGTCATGGTGCTGCTGGGTGCCATCATCGCCAGCTCAATGAGCGAGTTTTCCGATCTCTACCCGCAGCTGCGCGCCACCATGGAGCAGAAAATGACGGTGCTGCAGCATCTGGCCGCGGGCTTTCATCTCAACATCTCAACCGACGTTCTGATCAAACATTTCGACCCCAACACCATGATGAATCTGGCCACGGTGGCGCTGAGCGGCTTTTCCGGCGCGATGACTAACACCGTGCTGCTGGTACTGACTGTCGTCTTTATGCTGTTTGAGGTCCATCACCTGCCCTACAAAATGCGTAACGCGCTGGTGAATCCCAAGATTCGCATCGCCGGGCTGCACAAAGCGCTGAAAGGGGTGACCCACTATCTGGCGCTGAAAACCCTGGTGAGCCTGATCACCGGCGTGGCGGTCTGGCTGACGCTCTTTCTGCTGGATGTGAAGTTCGCGCTGCTGTGGGGTGTGGTGGCGTTTATCCTCAACTTCATTCCCAACATCGGCCCGATCATTGCCGGTATTCCGCCCTTTCTGCAGGCGCTGCTGCTGAACAGCCTGTTTGATGCTGCGATGGTGGCCGCCCTGTTTACGGCCATTCATATGGTGTTTGGCAATATGCTGGAACCGCGCCTGATGGGCCGGGGTCTGGGCCTGTCGACGCTGGTGGTGTTCCTCTCCCTGGTCTTCTGGGGCTGGCTGCTGGGCCCGGTTGGCATGCTGCTGTCGGTGCCGCTTACCAGCATCACGAAAATCCTGATGGAAACCACGCCCGGCGGCAGCCGTCTGGCCATTCTGCTGGGCACCGGGCGACCTAAACGGGTGCGGGGCTTAACCAAGTAAGCGCTGCTGGACGTGCCGCAGATGGTTCTCCATGGCCTGACGGGCAGCCGCCTCATCCCCCGCCACAATCGCGCTGGCAATCTGCTGATGGTCAGCGTTCATCTCCAGCGCAAAGCTGTTATCAGCAAAATGGCGCTCCAGCCGCTCGACATGGGGGCTGTGGCGCTTGTTCCAGAGCTGTTCCAGCAGGTCGCGCAGCACATCATTGCCACTCATCTCGCTGATCAGCAGGTGGAAGCGTTTGTCCTTAGCCAGAAAGGCGGCATCGTTTTCCTGATGCTGCTGCAGCTCAGCGGCCAGCGCCAGCAGGGCCGCCCGCTGTGCCGGCGTACCGTTTCGGGCGGCAAAGCCCGCCAGCATCCCTTCGAAGGCTTCACGGGCCTGCAACAGATCCTGCAGACTGCAGGCCTCACTCTCCTGCGTAACTCCGGCCTGCGGCAGCGGCTGGGCGACAAACACCCCGGTGCCGGTGCGGATATCGACCCAGCCAGTCATCTCCAGCGCAATCAGCGCTTCACGCACGGATGATCGGCTGACGCCCAGCTGTTTTGCCAGCTCGCGCTCCGGCGGCAGCAGCCCGCCAGCGACAAAGTCACCGCGCGTGATACCGGCCATAATGGCGTTGGCTATCTGACGGTAGAGCCGCTCCGTTTTAATGGCTGCCAGGGTCATTGTCCTCTCCTCCTGTCCTGCTCAATCGGCCCGCTGGCCGATGCAGTTTATGATGCTGCGATCCGGATCACGGCCTTGTTTAGCACACTATCATACTCTTGGTCCAGCGGCCTGACCACTGGGCCACATCACAGTTAAGGAGCAAACATGGAACATACCTGGCGATGGTACGGCCCGAACGATCCGGTTTCACTGGATGATGCGCGTCAGGCAGGCGCGACCGGCATCGTTACCGCACTGCATCACATTCCCAACGGCGAGATCTGGCCGGTTGAGGAGATCAAAGCCCGGCAGGCCCTGCTGGCGGAAAAAGGGCTGGTCTGGTCAGTCGTGGAGAGCATTCCGGTTCATGAGGCGATTAAAACCCAGCGCGGCGACTACCTGCGCTATATCGCCAATTATCAGCAGTCGATCCGCAATCTGGCCGCCTGCGGCATTGATACCGTCTGCTATAACTTCATGCCGGTGCTGGACTGGACGCGGACCGACCTCGCCTGGACGCTGCCCGATGGCGCTAAGGCGCTGCGCTTCGATGCCGACGCGTTCGCCGCGTTTGAACTCTGCCTGCTAAAACGTCCGGGTGCAGAGCAGGACTACAGCGCGGCCGAGCAGCAGGTGGCCAGAGCGCGCTTTGCTGCGATGAGCGAGGAAGAGAAAAACACGCTGGTGCGCAATATCATCGCGGGCCTGCCCGGCGCCGAAGAGGGGTACACGCTGGAGCAGTTTCAGGCGCAGCTGGCGCAGTATGACGGCATCGACAAAGCAAAACTGCGTGAACATATGGCGACCTTCCTGCGCGCCATCGTGCCGGTGGCGGAAGAGGCTGGCGTAAAACTGGCGGTGCACCCGGACGATCCACCGCGTCCTATCCTGGGCCTGCCGCGCATTATCTCCACGCAGGAAGATATGCAGTGGCTGAAGGAAACCGTCGACAGCCTGCACAACGGATTCTGTTTCTGCACCGGCTCCTACGGCGTGCGGGCCGACAATGCGCTGGTTGAGATGGCGGAAACCTACGCCGACCGCATCAACTTTGTCCATCTGCGCGCCACGAAGCGTGAAGAGAATCCCGCCAGTTTCCATGAGGCGGCGCATCTGGCGGGGGATGTCGATATGGTGGGGGTGATCAGGGTCATTCTGGCCGAAGAGCAGCGCCGTCGTCGGGCGGGCAACCTGCGGGCCATTCCTATGCGCCCCGACCACGGCCATCAGATGCTGGATGACCTGCATAAACGCACCAACCCCGGCTATTCCGCCATTGGCCGCCTGAAAGGACTGGCTGAACTGCGCGGGGTGGAAGTGGCGCTGAAGCAGATCTTTTTTACTGATTAATTCTTCATTCACGCGCCCGCCCTGCGACCGTCCCGTGACGGCGCAGGGCCTTTCGCCCACCGCTGCGCATCGCCTGTTATCCCTCGCGTCCTGCCTGCTGAATTTGTGTCGCTGAATCGCAATAAAGACAAAACAAACGTCACATAAATGACACGCACTGTTCGATAATTGACCTGAGTCAGTCTGATTGATTGCAAAAACGCTAATCTGCTCCGCCCGGAGAGATGTTATTCTGCGCAGCGGATTAGCGCCTCCTGATAACACCAATAATATTCAGAGGATTTTGCGGTGCCGCTACTGAAACGAAAACGCGACTACGCCAGGCTGGTGATTATTATCTCCGGCCTGCTGCCTCTGGTTATTGGCCTGTTTTTTACCGCACTGGATGCGCGCCACACCGTTCATCAGCAGCAGATGAGCGCGGCAGAAACCCTGCTATCCCAGGCGGAGAGAATGAGCGACAGCGCCTGGAATATGATTACCGAGCTGCGCCAGTTTGATCAGGTGCCCTGCAGCCAGATTGAAAACCAGCTGCAGCGCATCGGCTCACTTAATCCCTATTTTCGCGCTATCGGTAAAATGGAGCAGGGAAAAATTGCCTGTTCATCGGTGTATGGTTCACGTCCTGCCCCGCTGAAAGCGATGATCCTGCGTGATGCCCCGGTCACCGGTAAAGCCTGGTGGAGCCTGTCGATTGCCGGTACCGCCGGTGTGCCGACGCGTCCCGCCGTGATTTTTGTGCGCGACCTGCCTGATGGCGAAAGTTTCTGGGCGGTGATCGATGGGCAGTATCTGATCGATTTTATGCGCGCCATCAGCAGCACCCATCGCTACCATTTCAGCATGGATTTCAGTGATGGTGCGCCCATCTCCTATGGCGATCCGCAAATCGCCGCCGACAGCTGGTTCAAACCGTCGATTTATCAGGCATCCTCCCAGCGCTATCCGCTGACGGTCACGCTGATAGCCTCGCCCACGGAGCTGATTTCGGCCTGGCGTCAGGTGATGTTTATCATTATGCCGATGGCGGCAATCTTCTCTATTCTGCTGATGATGATAATGGCGAACTGGCTGCAGCGACGTATTTCCTGGCGCGATGAGATCCGGCGCGCTATCGCCAGCGGCCAGTTCAGGGCGCACTATCAGCCGGTCTATGACAACCGGCTGCAGCGCTGCGTCGGTGTTGAGGCGCTGCTGCGCTGGACAACCCCGGACGGCAACGGCGTGCGGCCGGATATTTTTATCGGTGCCGCAGAAGCGGAAGGCATGATTGTGCCGCTGACCCGCCACCTGCTGGCGTTGGTCGCAGAAGATGTCCGGAGCTGGCAGGTAGAGCCCCATTTCCACCTGGGAATTAACGTGGCGGCGGAGCACCTGCAGCATCCTGACTTTGTCGACGATATGCTGCACTTCGCTGAACAGGTCAGGGATAAGCAGTTCCTGATCACGCTGGAGCTGACCGAGCGCAGCCTGATCAAAGAGGGCGCGGCAGTGGCACGCAAACTGGAACACCTGCGTCACTGCGGCATGAAAGTCGCGATTGACGATTTTGGCACGGGTCACTGTTCGCTGAGCTATTTACAGACCTTCACGCTGGATTATCTCAAGATTGATCGGGGCTTTATCAACACCATCGAGTCGCTTGAGGGCAGAACACCCGTTCTGGATGCCATTATCCAGCTCAGTCATGAGCTGGAGCTGGAAGTCCTGGGCGAAGGGGTCGAAACCGCCTTGCAGTTCCGTTATCTGCAACAGCGCGGCGTGGTCTTTATTCAGGGCTACTATTACGCGCGTCCGCTGGACAATGCGGGCCTGATTGCCTGGCTGGCCGAACAGGGCGACCAGCCCGTCGAGCCGGACCTGGCCCTTACGACCTGACCGGCTACCGGCGTCTGACGACAGAACGCCGATAGCCGATTGGCCCGTCGCGATTATCTCTTTTGTCAGGGTCATCTCCTTCGCGCTCCCTCCCTCCTCCAGCCCGTCATTTCTCCCGTCCGGAAAAGCGTGAGGACCGCCGCTCAAGTGCTGAAAAAAGCGGCGATTGTCACGCAGAGTGATAATTTTTTTGCGGAGAGAAATAGCCTTATCAGTGGCAAAAAGAGGCTACATGTAGCCCAAACATGACAGATATCACACAAAAACGGTATACTCTGTCGCTGTTCGCAATAATCACAACAGTAATTATTGTGTTAACGGGCGCTAAAACAGCGCGTATTTACGGCTATGCTTAAATTTCTCAACGTGGCGGTCTGTACGATTCATCCGGCTCGCGCCGTTGAGAACTTTCGTGTTCCATTACAGGGTAATTCTATGAAATTGCGTAGGAAGCGTGTAAAACCAATTGGGATCAATGATGTCACCATCATTGATGATGCCCGTTTACGTAAAGCCATCACGGCGGCCTCTCTGGGTAACGCGATGGAGTGGTTTGACTTCGGCGTTTACGGCTTTGTGGCCTATGCGCTGGGTAAAGTCTTCTTCCCGGATGCGTCGCCAGGCGTTCAGATGATCGCGGCGCTGGGTACCTTCTCTGTGCCCTTCCTGATCCGACCGCTGGGTGGTCTGTTCTTCGGTATGCTGGGCGACAAATATGGTCGTCAGAAAATTCTTTCCATCACCATTATCATCATGTCGGTCAGTACCTTCTGTATCGGCCTGATCCCCTCCTATGCTTCCATCGGCATCTGGGCGCCGATTCTGCTGCTGTTAGCGAAGATGGCACAGGGCTTCTCGGTGGGCGGTGAATATACCGGTGCCTCGATCTTCGTGGCCGAATATTCGCCTGACCGCAAACGCGGCTTCATGGGAAGCTGGCTCGACTTTGGCTCCATTGCCGGCTTCGTGCTGGGTGCGGGTCTGGTCGTGCTGATCTCTTCCATTATCGGGGAAGCGAACTTCCTTGAGTGGGGCTGGCGTCTGCCATTCTTCGTTGCGCTGCCGCTGGGCATCATCGGTCTTTACCTGCGTCATGCGCTGGAAGAGACCCCGGCATTCCAGCAGCACGTGGACAAGCTGGAACAGGGTGACCGCGAAGGTCTGCAGGATGGCCCGAAAGTCTCCTTCAAAGAGATTGCGACCAAACACTGGCGCAGCCTGCTCTCCTGTATCGGTCTGGTCATCGCCACAAACGTCACCTACTACATGTTGCTGACGTATATGCCGAGCTACCTGTCGCATAACCTGCACTACAGCGAAGATCACGGTGTGATGATTATTATCGCCATCATGATCGGGATGCTGTTTGTTCAGCCGATGATCGGCATGATGAGTGACCGTTTTGGCCGCCGCCCGTTTGTTATCATCGGCAGTCTCGCCCTGATGGTCTTCTCGATCCCTGCCTTCATGATGATCAACAGTGGCGTGCTGGGCATGATTTTTGGTGGTCTGCTGCTGATGGCGGTGATCCTGAACTCCTTCACCGGTGTGATGGCTTCGTCACTGCCTGCCATGTTCCCGACCCACATCCGCTACAGTGCGCTGGCCAGTGCCTTTAACATCTCGGTACTGGTTGCCGGTCTGACCCCTACGCTGGCCGCCTGGCTGGTTGAGTCAACCGACAACCTCTACATGCCTGCCTACTATCTGATGGTCGTGGCCGTGATTGGTCTGATTACCGGTCTGTTCATGAAAGAGACTGCGAACAAGCCGCTGAAAGGGGCCACACCGGCCGCGTCGGATATGGAAGAAGCGCGCGAGATTCTGCAGGAGCATCACGATAACATCGAGAATAAAATCGAAGATATCGACGCAGAGATCGCCCGTCTGGAAGCGAAACGTAAAAATCTGGTGCAGCAGCATCCGGATATCAACGAGTAATCGTTCTGCTCTCCCGCCGCCCGGCGGGAGAGCATTTTTCCCCCTCCCTACCGCACACAATCCTTCATGCCCCGCGGGCAAAGGGAGTAAACTGTTGTCACTTTTTTCACCTGCGTAAGAATGAAAATGTCTGATTATTCCCTTATCCAGCGCCCAAGAAGATTGCGCGCCAGCGCGTCAATGCGTGAAATGTTCCAGGAGTCATCCCTGAGCCTGAACGATCTGGCTCTGCCCATTTTTGTTGAAGAAGAGGTCGACGACTACAAACCGATTCAGGCGATGCCTGGCGTGATGCGTATTCCGGAAAAACGTCTCGCTTATGAGATTGAGCGTATCGCCAAAGCCGGTATCCGCTCGGTCATGACCTTTGGCATTTCGCACCACACCGATGCCACCGGCAGCGATGCGTGGAACGAAAACGGTCTGGTGGCTCGCATGTCGCGCATCTGCAAAGAGACCGTGCCGGAGATGATCGTCATGTCTGACACCTGCTTCTGCGAATACACCAGCCACGGCCACTGTGGCGTGCTCTGCGATCACGGTGTCGACAACGATGCCACCCTGGAAAACCTGGGTAAGCAGGCGGTCGTTGCTGCCGCAGCCGGAGCCGATTTTATCGCCCCGTCGGCGGCGATGGATGGGCAGGTTGAGGCGATTCGTCGCGCGCTGGACGCGGCGGGCTTCACCCAGACCGCAATCATGTCCTACTCCACCAAGTTTGCCTCCTCCTTCTACGGCCCGTTCCGTGAAGCCGCAGGCACGGCGCTGAAAGGCGATCGTAAAACGTATCAGATGAACCCGATGAACCGCCGTGAAGCGATTCGTGAATCACTGCTCGACGCGGCTCAGGGCGCAGATTCACTGATGGTGAAACCGGCAGGTGCCTATCTGGATATCCTGCGTGACATCCGTGAGCGCACCGAACTGCCTCTGGCGGCTTATCAGGTGAGTGGCGAATACGCGATGATCAAGTTTGCCGCAGCGGCCGGTGCCATTGACGAGCGTAACGTGGTGCTGGAAAGCCTCGGGGCGATCAAACGTGCCGGTGCAGACCTGATTTTCAGCTATTTCGCTCTTGATCTCGCCGAACAAAAGGTGCTCTGATCCCCTCCTCATAAAGAGCGTGATCGCGATGTCACGCTCTTCTTCTCCGCCTAAAGGCAAACACCAGAACCTGGCTTCGGCTAAACCAACAAAGGTCTCTGTGATGAAAGCACCTGACATTCCTGCCGACGAGGCACAACGTTTATCGCAGCTGCGTGCGCTGAACATCATGAACACCACCGCGGAGGAACGTTTTGATCGTTTAACCCGTCTGGCCCGCCGCCTGTTTGACGTGCCTATCGCGTTAGTCAGCCTGCTGGAAGCTGACCATCAATGGTTTAAATCGGCTCAGGGCTTTGCACCGCCGGGATCGCCGCGCAATATCTCCTTCTGCGGACACGCTATCCTGCAGGATGAGATCATGATTGTTGAAGATGCGCACAAAGATGAGCGTTTTCACGACAACCCGCTCGTCACCGGCGATCCACATATTCGTTTTTATGCCGGCTGTCCGCTGCGTGCACCAGGCGGCGCCAAACTGGGCACGCTCTGCATCATTGGACGCGAGCCGCGCCAGTTTGATGAAGAGGATCAGGCTACCATGCGTGACCTGGCCGCGATGGCTGAAGCAGAGCTGGTCGCCTTTCAGACCGCCACCTGCGACGAACTGACGCAGATAACCAATCGCCGCGGCTTTATGACCCTGGGACAGATGGTGCTGAACGAGTGCCGGATGAAAAACCGGCCAGCCTCACTGACGTTTCTCGACCTCGACAAGTTCAAGCAGATCAACGACTCGCTGGGCCATCGCGAAGGCGACCGGGCGCTGATGGACTTTGCCGACGCGATGAAGGTGGTGTTTAAACACTCCGATCTCTTTGCCCGACTGGGCGGCGACGAGTTTGTGGTGCTGCTCAATGGCATGTCGCAGCAGCAGAGCGAAGCGCTGTTACAGCAGTTTGCCTGCTATCTGCGCCAGCAGTCGATCAGCCTGAATCGTCGTTACCATCTGCAGTTCTCTTCCGGCATCGTCGAATTCGATCCGGCGCAGCCGCAGTCGCTGGAACAGCTGCTGCACGACAGCGATGAGCGGATGTACCAGCGTAAAAAGCAGAAGCGTGTCGCGGTGTAACCTCAGCCGCCGCCGCGGCTGAAGGGTCAGGGACGCGCCAGATCGTCGAGCAGGGTCTGATTAAACTTTGCAGGCTCTTCCATTTGCGGCGCGTGCCCCAGGCCCGGAAACTCAATCAGCCGCGCCCCCGGAATGCGTTTTGCGACCGCTTTACCAAGCACCCTGTAATCGCCCAGCCGCGCTTTCACCGCCGGTGGGGCGATATCGCTGCCGATAGCCGTGGTGTCAGACGTGCCGATCATCAGCGTGGTCGGCACCTTCAGATCGCCGAACTCATAAAACACCGGCTGCGTGAAAATCATGTCGTAGATTAAGGCGGAGTTCCACGCCACCTTTTCATGTCCTGACCCGCTGTTGAGTCCGGCCAGCATATCGACCCATTTGTCATATTCAGGTTTCCAGCGGCCCGCGTAGTAGGTCTGCTGCTCATACTTCTTAATGCCCTCTGCGCTGAGCCTGAGTTCCCGCTGATACCACTGATCGACGGAACGCCACGGCGCCCCTTTCGCTTTCCAGTCTTCCAGCCCTATCGGATTAACCAGCACCAGCTTCTGCGTCTGCTGCGGGTACATCAGCGCATAGCGCGTCGCCAGCATCCCGCCGGTGGAGTGACCCACAATTACCGCCTTCTCCACACCCAGCCGGGCAAGCAGCTGATGCGTATTGTCGGCCAGCTGCTGAAAGCTGTACTGATAGCGGGCGGGTTTGGTGGCGCTGCAGAAGCCAATCTGATCGGGCGCGATAACGCGGTATCCCTGCTGACTGAGGGCGCGAATGGTCTCTTCCCAGGTGGCACCACAGAAGTTTTTACCGTGCATCAGCACCACGGTTTTCCCGTTGGCACGCGCGACGGGTTTCACATCCATATAGCCCATGCTGAGCGACTGCTGCTGCGATAAAAAATCAAAATGGTGCAGAGGATAAGGGTAGTGAAAGCCTTCTAGCTGTTCGCCATAGGTTGTGGCGGCACGGGTGGGGAGAGAGGTCAGCAAGGCCAGCGAGGTCAACAGCACAGCAAGCGGTTTCTTCAGCAGAAATGTCGGGCCCATCCGGGATTCTCCAGGTTAAAGGTGAGTCGTAAGCCTGGCAGGTCGCGGAAAAAAATCTATTGATGCGCTGTGCGGTGGCGAAGTGCTTACCCGGGCTGGCGCTGCATCCGCGCCGGTTGCCGCCTTATTCCGCCAAAAAAACCAACAGATTAATTACATCTCATCTTATTTATTAATAAGCACCGTTTAAATGAACCTCATGAGAGGTTGCGATTCAAATCCTGAAGAATCTTTACGCAAAGAATAAGCACATTAAGATAAATAATTCAGAATGCCCGCACGTTAAACGGGGGGTGCCTATGAACGACAATAAATATAATGAAAGCGTAATCGTCTCCATCACTGAGTGGATTAATCACAATCTCGATCAGCGTTTAAGTATTGATGATATTTCGGAAAAGGCGGGTTATTCCAAATGGTATCTGCAGAAACTCTTTGCCCGCTATCATAATGAAACACTGGCGCGCTATATTCGCAGAAAAAAGCTTAACGCCTGTATTCATGATTTAAAAAACAGCCGTACGCCCATTATCAGCCTGGCGCTGAAATACCATTTTGAAAGCCAGCAATCCTTTACCCGCTCATTCAAACAGATGATGGGCTGCACGCCGAGCGCCTGCCGCAAGCGTCCGCTGAGTAATGGGAGCAGCACAGCGCTGGCAGACGCGCAGAATCCCTGTGCCCTGTGCGGCTACGCGCGGCCCGACGCGGACACTCAGCCGCGCTGTGCCGTCACGGTGCGCCCTGTCAGGCGCCCGGCACGCGGTTATGCGCAGGCCGACACTTTCCGCGATGCCGGTTAATCACTCATCCGGCTGATAATACTGCACACCAATCTGAATCCGCTCACGTCCCTGAGCAACGCGATGACGATTGGTGTCGCGCAGTGAATAGACACAGCCGCAATATTCCTGCTGATAGAAACTTTCGCGCTTGCTGATTTCGATCATGCGCGCCGACCCGCCACCTTTACGCCAGTTAAATTCCCAGTAGAGCAGATCGGGATAAGCGGCCGCTGCACGGACACCGCAGCTGTTGATCTGCTTCATATCTTTCCAGCGTGAAATCCCCAGACAGCTGGTCATAACGGGAAAGCCGTTTTCATGCGCATAGAGCGCGGTTCGCTCAAAGCGCATATCAAAGCACATGGTGCAGCGTTCACCGCGCTCCGGCGACCACTCCAGACCGCGCGCCCGCTCAAACCAGTTATCCCGGTCGTAGTCAGCATCCACAAACGGCACGCCAAATTTTTCAGCAAAACGAATATTCTCCTCTTTGCGCAGCTCATACTCTTTGAGCGGATGAATATTCGGGTTGTAGAAATAGATCGTGTAATCAATGCCGGATGCCAGCATCGCTTCCATCACTTCACCCGAACAGGGGGCGCAGCAGGAGTGCAGCAGGACTTTATTGTGACCGCCCGGCAGAGGCAGCGGCTGACGCTGGAAAGGTTCAGACATAAACACCTTCAATCAATAGCAGGAAAGCGGCAGTGTAATGCCGCCGGTGATGAGTTGCAAAATCTGGACGGCTTTGTGTAATCGTGCCCCTGCCCCTGTTTTGCCTTCGTCGTCACCCCATTGATATCTCATGCTTTATTTTGCGGCTCTGTCTGACTGAGCGGTAACAGTGGTCGGAAGTGTGATCGGCAACACACTGACGTCGACTATGTTTACATAACATTAACAATGTTGACACTGGACTACCGCAAGGAGACTCGCATGGGCGCGGCAAAAAAATCGGGAAGTACGCAGAACCGCTTTACCTGGTTCGTCTGTTTTATGGCTGCGCTGTCCGGCCTGCTGTTTGGCCTGGATATTGGCGTCATCGCCGGTGCCCTGCCGTTTCTGGCGAAGGATTTGCAGATCACCAACCATCAACAGGAGTGGGTGGTCAGTTCGATGATGTTTGGCGCGGCGCTGGGTGCGCTGGCGGCGGGCTGGATGTCATCAAAGCTGGGTCGCAAGAAAAGTATGCTGGCAGGCGCGACGCTGTTTGTGATTGGCTCGCTCTGGTCAGCCTTCTCACCGGATGTGACCTCGCTGGTCTGCGCGCGCGTGATTCTGGGACTGGCGGTAGGCATCGCCTCCTACACCGCGCCGCTCTATCTGGCCGAGATTGCGCCTGAGCGTATTCGCGGCTCAATGATCTCCATGTATCAGCTGATGCTGACCACCGGCATTGTGGTGGCCTATCTCTCCGACACGGCTTTCAGCTACAGCGGTAACTGGCGCGGCATGCTCGGGGTCATCGCGATTCCGGCGGTGATCCTGTTTATCGGCGTGCTGTTTCTGCCCAACAGCCCGCGCTGGCTGGCGGCACACGGTCGGTTTAATGAGGCGCAGCGGGTTCTGGACCGGCTGCGTAACAGCAGCGAGCAGGCTCGTGAGGAGCTGGAGGAGATCCGGGAAAGCCTGCAGGTGAAGCAGCGCGGCTGGTCACTGTTCCGCTCGAATGGCAATTTCCGCCGCGCGGTGTGGCTCGGCATGCTGCTGCAGGTGATGCAGCAGTTTACCGGCATGAACGTCGTGATGTATTACGCCCCTAAAATCTTCAACATCGCCGGGTTCTCCAGCACCAGTGAGCAGATGTGGGGCACGGTGATTGTCGGGCTGGTCAACATGCTGGCGACGCTGATTGCCATCTTCTTTGTGGATCGCTGGGGCCGCAAACCCATGCTTACCACCAGCTTTCTGGTGATGGCCGTGGGGATGGGGGTGCTGGGCACGCTGCTGCACATCGGCGTTGAGACCGACTTCCGCAAATATTTTGCGGTGGCGATGCTGCTGATGTTTATCGTGGGCTTTGCGATGGCAGCCGGTCCGGTTGTCTGGCTGCTCTGTTCCGAGATCCAGCCGCTGAAAGGGCGTGACTTCGGGATTACCGCCTCCACGACCACCAACTGGGTCGGCAATATGATTGTAGGGGCAACCTTCCTCACCCTGCTCGATCAGCTGGGGAATGCCAACACCTTCTGGTTCTACGGCGCGCTGAATCTGGTGTTTATCGTGCTGACGATGATGCTGGTGCCGGAGACCAAACATGTGACGCTGGAGCACATCGAACGCAATCTGATGAAAGGCAAAGCGCTGCGTGATATCGGGGCGTAACCGCCCCGACGCAGCTTACCACTGCAATGACTGGCCGGCGTAATCGACGTAGTGATGTCCTCCACGACCGCGCCAGTGGGTCAGCTGCCGGACGATACCTTCCGCGCTCTCTTCTGCCGTCAGGGGCGCGCTTTCGCCACCCATGTCGGTTTTTACCCAGCCGGGATGCAGCGTCAGCAGCGTTCCGCCCTGCGCGTCCACAGCAGCGGTCAGGGTGCGGCTTAACATGTTCAGTGCCGCTTTGCTGGCAGCATAAATCGGCATCTGCGCATCCGGGTTTTCATTCAGGCTGCCGAGCTGGGAGGAGGTCAGTGCCAGCACACCACTCGGCTTCAGCAGTGGCAGTAATATTTCTGCGCTGCGTACCGGCGCGATGGCATTGGTCAGGAAGAGCTGCGCCAGTTCCTGATCGTCACTCTGCGACAGGGTCTGGTGCGACGGCCCGGAAATGCCGGCATTAATCAGAATGGCATCGAACCCCTCACCGGTGAGCTGGCCAGCCAGCTCTTCCACCGCTGACGCCTGGGTCATATCCAGCGCGTGCCAGCGGATTTCGGGCCGGTTGCCCTGCGCCGGGATGCCGCTGCGATGGGTGGCCGTGACCTGCCAGCCCTGCCCGGCGAACGCCTGCGCCACCGCCAGGCCGATACCGCGTGAGGCGCCGATAATCAGTACCTTATTTTGCTGAGCCATATTCACTCCTCGTTAGTGGTTTCATCACAAGCTTAACGGCAAATCGGCGCAGAGCGCGGCCCGCCGTGCTTTTTCGCCGGGCCACCGCACGTCAGGTAACTTTTCGCTGCTCGCAGAGGGGGTGAAGGCAGGTTTCAGGCGCCTGATGAGCGCGCCTGATGAAGGGATAGGAGCGGGTTTTGATTATCCCTGCGTGTCCCGGCTTTTATCATCCGGACTGTCGCCGTTCTCGTTCCCCTGGCTCTTCTCCACTTCCTGGGGATGGCCCATTGAGAGCGCCGTGGCGCTGGCCGGATCGAACAGTGACAGGCTTTCAATCTGGTCAACCATGATCACCTTACGAAACGACATCGCATCTTTCGGTGTCGAGTCGAGCGTAATGCCATGCTCAGCATACCATTTGCTGTAGTTGTGCTCCACCGCCAGCTTCAGCGTCTTGCTGTCGCGATAGCCGCTCAGCATCGGAATCAGCACAATGTTTTTGGTGCTCTCATATTCGAACGTGGAGGCGTGAACCATGCCGATGTAGATGCGGCGGGACTTCAGCGTGATCCACGCCAGTTCACCCTCTTCCATGCACTGAAACAGCAGTTGCTCCACGCCGTTAGATCGGGAGAGCCGCTGATAGAGATCTTTACGGCCTGAAACGTTCAGCCGTGCGCTGCCCGCCCAGTTGGAGCGGTAGAGACAGAGCAGGATCGCGAAGGCCAGCATAATGACGACCGGAGCCTGGATGCCGAGAAAGCTCCAGTTCATGAACTCCACCTGCCACTTCAGATGGGCGCCCGGTATGACCTGAACAGCATTTGCCAGCGCGGAGATGCCCAGCAGCAGCAGCCAGACAAGGCCGGTGGCAAAGACCCCCTGCAGGACAAAAATACAGCCATACAGCGCGACCAGGAAATAGACGTCCCAGCCTGATGAGCGGCGGATTTTAAAACGGCTGTTGAGATCGCGGCTGGTGTACCAGTAACCACTCACCATCAGGACCATGAATATTGCGGTACCCACCTCAGACTCCCTTTAACGCGTTCACATGGCGGGAAAAATCTTCGTGGACTTCCTCGCTCAGCGTGTTGACCGAGATATTGCCGTTCTCATCAATGATGATGCGTTCACCTTCGGCAATCGAGTCGTTGATATCCTGGCGGGTCATGATCTGCAGAAATTTCTCGGGACTGGCAAAGACCGACTTAATAAACCTGAACATAGCGATCCACTTGTGAGTCAAAAAAAGAAGTATGTGACTGAATCCACACTCTCGCCCAATTAATTTCAGGGGAAATTTCTTAAAATCAGCTAATTAGCGAAGCGGTAAGGCGTTGTTTCCGGCGATTTTTTCCTGAAAACCTCAACGTTACCAGCGGCCTGGCGTTGCAGACGCCTCCTTCTCTGTTGGATTGAGCTGCGGGGACGCGGCGCGCTCTCCCGGCCAGGAAAGACTAAGCTCAAGGGTCATCCGCGTACTCTTACCCTGTCTGAAACGCATCGAGGAAAGTTTGCATGAAACTACGAACACTGGGCCGTACCGGTCAGCGCGTCTCTGAAATTGGCTTTGGCGCCTGGGCTATCGGCGGAACCTGGGGAGAGGTCAGCCTGGAGGATGCCAGAGCCGCACTGCATGCCGCGCTGGATGCGGGCGTTACCTTTATCGATACCGCCGACGTCTATGGCGATGGCCGCTCCGAAAAAATCATTGCCGAGGTGCTGAAACAGCGCGGCGGCGAACGCCCTTTCGTGGCTACCAAACTGGGGCGGCGCCTCTCTCCCCATGTGGCTGAAGGCTACAATGCGAAAAACCTCAACGATTTCATTGACCGCTCGCGGGATAATCTGCAAACCGACACGCTGGATCTGGTCCAGCTGCACTGCCCGCCAACCGAGGTCTATTACAGCCCGGAGGTGTTTGCGGTGATGGATGAGATGGTGGCCGCCGGAAAAATCCGTCACTACGGCGTATCCGTTGAGAAAGTCGAAGAGGGTCTGAAGGCGCTGGAGTTTCCCAACGTCGCGTCCATTCAGCTGATTTACAACATTTTCCGCCAGCGTCCGGCTGAACGGCTTATGCGTGAGGCGAAAAGCCGAGATGTGGCTATCATCGCCCGTGTGCCGCTGGCATCAGGCCTGCTGACCGGCAAAATGCACGCCGACAGCGTGTTTGCCGCTGACGATCACCGCACCTTTAACCGTCATGGCGAAGCGTTTGATAAAGGAGAGACCTTTTCCGGCGTGCCTTATGAGGTGGCGCTGGAGGCGGTTGAGGAGATTCGCCGCTTTGTTCCGGGCGACATCACGATGGCCCTGTTCGCGCTGCGCTGGATCCTGATGAACGACGATGTCAGTGTGGTCATTCCCGGTGCGAAAAACCGCGAGCAGGCGGAAGCGAATGCGCGTGCCAGCGGCGTTGACGCGCTCTCTGCGGAAACGATGACGGCGCTGAAGCAGCTCTATCAGGAGAAGATCGCGCCCCACGTGCATCAGCGCTGGTAAACGGGCGTTACAACGCCTGGGCGCAGGCCCAGGCGGAACTCCAGGCCCACTGGAAGTTATATCCCCCCAGCCAGCCGGTCACGTCCGCCACTTCACCAATAAAGTAGAGTCCCGGCACCGCGCGCGCCTCCATGGTTTTTGAGGAGAGCTGCGTGGTGTCCACGCCGCCCAGCGTCACTTCGGCGGTGCGATACCCCTCGGTGCCGTTTGGCTGGATGCGCCAGGCGTGCAGGGTCTGCGCCAGTTCCGTTTGCTGTCGGCTGTTGAGCTGCTTCAGCGTGACATCCGGCACCACGTTCAGCGCCTGCAGCACTTCCACCAGCCGTTTCGGCAGGATTTTGGCCAGACTGTTTTTCAGGCTGAGGTTAGGATGGGCGTCGCGCTGCGCCGTCAGAAACGGTGCCAGCGGGGTGGCGGGCGACAGATCGACCGTCACGAACTCACCCGGCTGCCAGTAGCTGGAGATCTGCAACACCGCCGGGCCGGATAGCCCGCGATGGGTGAAGAGCATCGCCTCTTTAAAGCGGGTACCATCTTCGGCATCGATGGTGGTGTCCAGCGCGACGCCAGAGAGCGTCTGCAACTGCTCCAGCAACGGTTTATGCAGGGTAAAGGGCACCAGTGCGGCCCGCGTCGGGAAGACGCTCAGCCCGAACTGCTCCGCAATTTTGTAGCCAAACGGCGAGGCACCCAGACCCGGCATCGACAGGCCGCCGCTGGCGATCACCAGCTTTTCAGCCTGCACCGTGCTGCCGTTGAGTTGCAGCGAATAACCGCGCTCATCGCGCGTGACGCTGAGCACTTCACTGCGCAGCCGCAGAGTGACATTGCCCCTGTCACACTCGGCCATCAGCAGATCGACAATCTGCTGCGCAGAGTCGTCGCAGAAGAGCTGGCCCAGGGTTTTCTCGTGCCAGGCGATGCCGTGGCGATTAACCAGATCGATGAAATCCCACTGGGTATATCTGGCCAGTGCCGACTTGCAGAAGTGGGGATTGTGCGACAGATAAGCCGCCGGTTCCGTGTAGAGATTGGTGAAGTTGCAGCGCCCGCCGCCAGACATCAGAATTTTGCGGCCCGGCTTCTTGCCATTATCCAGCAGTAATACGCGGCGTCCCCGCTGTCCGGCCTGGGCGGCACAGAACAGGCCTGCGGCCCCGGCACCAATGATGATAACGTCAAACTGTTCCACTGCAGCTCACTCATATAACAGGAAAGGCGCAGATTGTAGTGATCTGCTCACTGAGACGCCAGCGTCAAAAAATTGCCGTAAATGTGTCATAATGTATCTGCTTAATATCTAACCCTTTTTCGCTGACTTACGCGTCAGGCTTACAACGAAAGGTCAAATTAGGGCTATATTTTCCTTTCCCATACAGCACGTTGTCGCGGATAATGCGCCGCGTTCATGTCCTCCAAAAATGGCGTAACGTTTATGCTACATCTGTTTGCTGGTCTAGACCTCAGTACGAGTCTGTTATTGGTTCTTGCCCTGCTGTTTGTATTGTTTTACGAAGCGATCAACGGTTTCCACGACACGGCCAACGCGGTTGCGACGGTCATCTATACCCGTGCCATGCGTGCCCAGCTTGCTGTGGTCATGGCAGGCGTATTCAACTTCCTTGGCGTGCTGCTCGGTGGATTGAGTGTCGCTTACGCTATTGTTCATATGCTTCCCACCGACCTGCTGTTAAATGTGGGATCGGCACACGGTCTCGCCATGGTGTTTTCTATGCTGCTGGCGGCGATTATCTGGAACCTCGGCACCTGGTATCTCGGTCTGCCGGCCTCCAGCTCCCATACGCTGATTGGCGCCATTATCGGTATCGGTCTGACCAACGCCCTGATGAGCGGCACCTCGGTCGTTGATGCCCTCAACATCCCGAAAGTGCTGAATATCTTCCTTTCTCTGATCCTGTCGCCGATCATCGGCCTGGTGATTGCGGGTGGCTTAATCTTTATTCTGCGCCGCTACTGGAGCAGCACCAAAAAGCGTGCGCGTATTCATATGACGCCTGCTGACCGTGAGAAGATCGACGGCAAGAAGAAGCCGCCGTTCTGGACCCGTATTGCCCTGATTGTATCGGCAATCGGCGTCAGCTACTCGCACGGGGCAAACGACGGCCAGAAAGGCATTGGTCTGATCATGCTGGTCCTGATTGGTGTGGCTCCGGCGGGATTCGTGGTCAACATGAATGCCTCCGGTTACGACATCACGCGCACCCGCGATGCGGTCAATCACCTGGAGCAATATTATCAGCAGCATAGCGCCTCGCTGACGCATATCATCCAGATGGCACCGCCAAAGCTGCCGACACCGGAAGAAGTGCCGGCCACCAGCCCGCAGGAGTTCCACTGTGACAGCGCCCGCGCGCTGCAGGCGGTTCAGCGTGCTCAGGGGCTGCTGAATAACCTGCAGAGCTACGATCAGCTGACGGTTGAACAGCGCGGTCAGATGCGTCGTCTGCTGCTCTGCATCTCCGACACTGCCGACAAGGCGGCGAAACTGCCGGAGACCACGCCCGATGACAAACGCTTCCTTGGTAAGCTGAAAAGCGACCTGCTCGGCACCATCGAGTATGCGCCGATCTGGATCATCATGGCTGTGGCGCTGGCGCTGGGCACCGGCACCATGATTGGCTGGCGTCGTGTCGCCACCACCATTGGTGAAAAAATCGGTAAAAAAGGCATGACCTATGCGCAGGGCATGTCGGCTCAGGTGACGGCCGCGCTGTCGATTGGCGTCGCCAGCTACACCGGTATGCCGGTTTCGACCACGCACATCCTCTCCTCATCCGTTGCCGGTACCATGCTGGTTGACGGTGGCGGATTGCAGAGCCGGACCATCAAGAACATCGCGATGGCGTGGGTCTTCACCCTGCCGGTCTGTATTGTGCTGTCAGGTTCGCTCTACTGGATTGCGTTAAAACTGGTGTAATGCCAGCTAAAAAGGGCGGCTCCGGTCGCCCTTTTTTAATGCCAGATCGCCAGCGCCACCAGGCTGATAATGACCAGTCCGCACAGCGCGCTGGTCAGAATAAACTGCCCACGCACCCGCTCGCAGCGCCGGATAAACTCATCGTCATGATGGTCGAGATAGCGCTTAGCCCAGATATAGGTTACCAGCCTCACCTGCTTGCTCGGCTGACCGTGAGAGGTAAAAAAGCCCGCGCCGTCGACATACTGATAGAGCAGTGGATCGCACCCCCGTAATACCGCCAGCAGTGCGCGCAGAGATGAAAAATAGCGCGCCATATTCACGATGCATACCACACAAAGCGCCCAGAAAAGCGCAACCGTGCTGATCATATTCTCCCCCTCCCGACTGGCGGCGCAGTCGCTGACCCAGCGATAAATCCCTGAGCAAACCTGCCGTCATCACCAGCCACTGAATCACCGGACTGCGAAAGTTTTCGACCCCCTGAGCGGTTGCGAATCGGACCGCCTTTTTTCAGTGTAGGAGAAATCTTTACGTTTTTTCCAACGATGATTTTCGTTCAGCGCGAGTAAATCCGGCACAGCCTTGATCTTATTCACAAGCCAGACGGCAACCACAGCATTTACGGTGAGAGAAGACTATACTCAGGGCATAACTACATCACCTGCAACGCAGGCAGACACTTTGGTGGCGCTCATCGCCCGCTCGCGCAAGGGATTTCGCTCAGCTGTGACGCGGCAGGAACACCGGATGCCATCCTTAATCTCGCGAAAGGAGTTTTATCATGGCTTATAAACATATCCTGATTGCAGTAGACCTTTCCCCCGAAAGTCAGTTACTGGTGGATAAGGCCGTTTCGCTGGCTCGCCCGTACGATGCCCGCATTTCCCTGATTCACGTCGACGTGAACTACTCCGACCTTTACACCGGTCTGATCGACGTTAACCTGGGGGATATGCAGAAGCGTATCTCGGAAGAGACGCACACCGCCCTGAAAGGATTATCAGAGGCGGCCGGTTATCCGATCAGTGAAACCCTGAGCGGCAGCGGCGACCTGGGTCAGGTTCTGGTCGATGCCATTAAGAAGTATGACGTTGACCTGGTGGTCTGCGGTCATCATCAGGATTTCTGGAGCAAGCTGATGTCTTCGGCCCGTCAGCTGATTAACACGGTGCATATCGATATGCTGATTGTGCCGCTGCGCGATGCCGACGACGAATAAATCCTTTTCTGAAAGCCGGCGTCAGCCGGCTTTTCTCTGTCGTCTCTTTCAGGTTCGGCCCGGCCCCCGCATTTATCCGCTTCATTTCGCTTATCTGAACATCATATTAAAACCGGCGTTACATTAATGAATCGTTGATTCGCTAATGCGAATCGTTTTATTTCGCGCAGTGCGCTGTTTATCACAATTTTACTATGGGCAACCTTTTTCCCATTCGCTATCTTTCGCCTGCTCTCCGATCTGTTTACATCAGAGAGAGCAGGAAAAAGATAAGCTGATCTATTTAATCAATAAGGACATTAACAATGAGAGAAATTAACGAGAAAGAAATTGCGGCGGTAAGCGGTGCTGGCCTGCCTGAATTTCTGGGTGACGTGAACAGCGCACTGACGGACGTTTCGGGCTTACTGGACAGCACCCTGACGTCGCTGAAGGAAAGCACCACATTCGGAGAGCGACTGAGTCTGACCTTCAGAGCCCTCGGCCTGAATGTGGCCAAAAGCTTTCTGACCGCCTTTTCCGGCTTCCTGACGACAATATCGGCCTGATTTATTTACCCTGTTTGTACGATTGCGCAAACAGGAGAGGCTGAAGCATGCCTGAAACGTTATCAGGCATGCTCTTTAAGCAAAAACAGAAAACGAAATAGCCACTCGCGCTGACATACGTTATTCGCTGAGCGGAGGATAAATATCAAAGCGATGGCTTTTAGTCACCACGGCGGCCTGCGTCACCACACCCGCCAGCGGCGGCGCATAGTCTGGCCGTTTTACCACAATGCGTTTTCTGGCCAGCCGGCGGGCAGGCTCCAGTAACGCATCCGCATCCTCATCCGGCCCCACCAGCGACTGAAAGACCCGCATCTCCTTTTTCACCAGCGCACTTTTCTGGCGATGGGGATACATCGGATCGAGATAAACGACGTCAGGCGGTGGCGTGATATCACCCAGTGCCTGGGCACTGGCCGCATGAATCAGCGTCAGCCGCTCGCGCAGCCAGGGACCGATTTCCGCATCCTGATAGCCACGCTGCAGACCATCTTCCAGCAGTGCTGCCACCACCGGATGGCGCTCCAGCATCCGTACCCGGCAGCCCAGCGCCGCCAGCACAAACGCATCGCGTCCCAGACCGGCGGTCGCATCGACCACATCCGGCAGATAACTGCCTTTGATGCCGACCGCTTTGGCGACGGCTTCACCGCGTCCTCCGCCGAAACGACGGCGATGGGCCATGGCGCCGGTGACGAAATCAACAAATATACCGCCCAGCTTTGGCTCATCCCGCTTACGCAGTTCAAGGTGGGTCGCGGTCTGCACCAGCGCCAGCAGCGCGGTGTCATCCTGCTCCAGCTGCCAGC
The DNA here is from genome assembly GCF_026104315.1 of Pantoea anthophila. NCBI lineage: Bacteria > Pseudomonadati > Pseudomonadota > Gammaproteobacteria > Enterobacterales > Erwiniaceae > Pantoea > Pantoea anthophila. The sequence goes on along the minus strand of NZ_CP110473.1, from coordinate 288,172 downwards.
GCTGCGCTAAACGTGACAAGGCGCCGTCTCCGGCGCCTGATTCATCGAGCAAACAGATTTTCACGAACCGACTTATCCCTGAATGCCGTAATGTTCCAGCATCGCATCGAGCTGCGGCTCACGGCCACGGAAGCGCTTAAACAGCTCCATTGGCTCTTCCGAACCGCCGCGCGTCAGGATGTTATCCAGGAACGACTGGCCGGTTTCGCGGTTGAAGATCCCTTCCTCTTCAAAACGGGAATAGGCATCCGCCGCCAGCACGTCCGCCCACAGATAGCTGTAGTAACCTGCCGCATAGCCGCCCGCAAAAATGTGGCTGAAGGCGTGCGGGAAACGGCCCCATTCCGGACCAGGCACCACCGCCACGCGGCTTTTCACTTCACGCAGGGTTTCCAGAATCTGCGCGCCTTTTTCCGGGTTGAACTCGGTATGCAGACGGAAATCGAACAGGCCGAACTCCAGCTGACGCAGGATAAACAGCGCGGCCTGATAGTTCTTCGCGGCCAGCATTTTATCCAGCAGGGCTTTCGGCAGCGGTTCGCCGGTCTCATAGTGTCCGGAGATAAACGCCAGCGCATCCGGCTCCCAGCACCAGTTTTCCATAAACTGGCTTGGCAGTTCGACCGCATCCCATGGCACACCGCTGATACCGGAAACACCAGGCGCTTCGATGCGGGTCAGCATGTGGTGCAGACCGTGACCGAACTCATGGAACAGGGTAATCACTTCGTCATGGGTGAAGAGCGCAGGTTTCCCCTTCACCGGACGGTTAAAGTTACAGGTCAGATAGGCGACCGGCTTCTGCAGGGTGCCATCGGCTTTACGCATCTGACCCACGCAGTCATCCATCCAGGCGCCGCCACGTTTGTGTTCGCGGGCATAGAGGTCGAGATAGAAGCTGCCGCGCAGTTCGCCGGTTTCATCGAACAGATCGTAGAACTTCACGTCAGGATGATAGACCTCAACGTCGTTACGCTGCTTCGCACTGATGCCGTAGATGCGTTTGACCACTTCAAACAGGCCAGCGACCGCACGCGCTTCCGGGAAGTATGGGCGCAGCTGCTCATCGCTGATGGTATAGAGATGCTGCTTCTGCTTTTCCCCGTAATAGGTGAGATCCCACGGATTCAGCTCTTCAACGCCATGCTCTTTTTTCGCGAAGGCGCGCAGCTGCTCCAGCTCTTTTTCCCCCTGCGGACGGGCGCGTTCGGCCAGGTCATTCAGGAAGTCGATCACCTGAGACGGGCTCTGGGCCATTTTGGTCGCCAGCGATTTGTCGGCGTAAGAGTCAAAGCCCAGCAGCTGTGCCAGCTCGTGACGCAGCGCCAGCTCTTCCGCCATGATCGGGCCGTTATCCCATTTCCCGGCGTTTGGCCCCTGATCGGAGGCGCGTGTCGCATAGGCGCGATACATCTCTTCACGCAGCGCCGCGTTATCGCAGTAAGTCATCACCGGCAGATAGCTTGGGATATCCAGCGTCAGCAGCCAGCCCTCCTGCTCTTTGGCTTCGGCCTGCGCTTTCGCCGCCGCCAGCGCACTTTCTGGCATACCGGCCAGCTCATTTTCGTCGGTGATCAGTTTGCTCCAGCCCATGGTGGCATCCAGCACGTTGTTGCTGTACGCCGAGCCCAGCTCGGAGAGACGTGCGGCGATTTCGCCATAGCGCTGCTGCTTCTCTTTCGGCAGACCGATACCGGAAAGCTCAAAATCGCGCAGGGCGTTATCTACCGCTTTCTTCTGCGCCAGATCCAGGGTCGCGTATTGATCGCCCTCTTTCAGGTCGCGATACGCCTGATACAGTCCCTCATGCTGACCCACCCAGGTGCTGTACTCCGACAGCAGCGGCAGCGTCTGCTCATAGGCTTCGCGCAGCTCCGGGCTGTTCTTCACGGCATTGAGATGGCTGACCGGCGAGAAGATACGGCTCAGGCGGTCATCCGTTTCAGCCAGCGGCTGAACCAGGTTATCCCAGGTGTAAGGCGCGCCGTGCGCCACGACCTTTTCAACTTCTGCGCGACACTGACTGAGCACTTCAGTCACGGCAGGCACCACATGTTCAGGCTGGATGGCAGAAAAAGGGGGAAGCGTAAAAGATGTCAGTAGCGGATTGGTCATAGCGCAGTCCTTTATGGATGTATGGGGCGCAGCGGGTCGCGCAACGCAATCTCAATAACATGCGGCTTAGTGTAGCGAAAATCAATGGCAGGCAGGATGAGGTGAGGAAGAAACCGCCGGATCGCGCGCCCCGATTTGTTGTCACGCTTCTGGCACATCGCCCGCCCATCCCTGATATAATCGCGGATTCTCATGCTTTTCCTGCGTCGGGTGCTGTGCGTCGTTCTGTGGGTAATACGTGAGGTAATAATTGGTACAAATTGATTTCCCATCGATTAAAACCTTATACATTCAACAGGATAAACAATGCTGAGTTATCGCCATAGCTTCCATGCTGGCAACCACGCCGACGTACTGAAGCACACCGTGCTGAGTCTGATCATTACGGCGCTGAAAGAGAAAGAGAAACCGTTCTTCTACCTGGATACTCACGCAGGCGCGGGCCGCTATCAGCTCAGCGGTGAACACGCCGAGCGCACCGGCGAATATCTGGAAGGCATCTCCCGCATCTGGCAGCAGCCCGATGCGCCTGAACTGCTGCAACCCTACTTTGATGCGATTGCTGCGCTGAACCGCAGTGGCACGCTGCGCTACTATCCCGGCTCGCCGCTGATTGCCCGTCACCTGCTGCGTGAAGATGACAAACTGCAGCTTACGGAACTGCACTCCAGCGACTACCCGCTGCTGCGTAACGAGTTCAGCAAAGATAAGCGCGCGCGCGTCGATCGTGCCGACGGCTATCAGCAGCTGAAAGCGAAGCTGCCCCCGCTGTCGCGTCGTGGTCTGGTGCTGATCGACCCGCCGTACGAGATGAAAAGCGATTATCAGGCGGTGGTGAAAGGCATTCAGGAAGGCCATAAGCGTTTCAGCACTGGTGTTTTTGCGCTGTGGTATCCGGTGGTGTTACGTCAGCAAATTAAACACATGCTACGCGATCTGGAAGCCACCGGTATCCGCAATATCCTGCAGATTGAACTGGCGACCCGTCCTGACAGCGATCAGCGCGGCATGACCGCTTCCGGCATGATCGTGATTAACCCGCCGTGGAAGCTGGCGCAACAGATGGAAACCCTGCTGCCGTGGCTGCATCAGAAGCTGGTGCCCGCCGGAACCGGCCACGCGGTCGTGAACCAGATCGTGCCTGAATAAGTGCGTCCGGCCTGATGTGGCTCCTGCTGGCCGGTGCGCTGGCCGCGCTGCAACCCGCCCGACGGCTGGCTCTCCTGCTGTTAGCGTTCGCCGTCGGAGTGGGGTTCTATCAGCATGTTCTGACGTGGCCGGTGCTGCCGTTGCTGGCCGGCACCGGGGTGCTGGTCGCGCTGCGTCTCTGGCATACGGCCCCTTCCCGGCGGCACCGCCTCAGCGAAGCCCTGCTGGTTGTGATTGCCATGGGGTTATTTCTGCATCTCTTTCCCGGCTTTGCTAATCCCCGCCAGGTTGATGAGGTGCGTGCTGGCGCGCAGAGCGTGCCTTTCAGTTTTTCCTTTAACTTCGATAAAGCCCTGGTTCCCTTTGTGCTGCTGGCCGCGCTGCCCACCCTCTTCCGCGCCCCTGCCCACCCGCCGCGCTTTCGCTGGCTCAGTGCGCTGGCGTTAATCGCCGCGGTTCCGCTGCTGCTCGGTAGCGCCGTGCTGCCGGGCGGCCTGGCGATTGAGCCCCACTTTCCGCCGTGGCTGGGGGCGTTTGTGCTGGCGAATCTCTTCTTTGTTTCGCTGGCCGAAGAGGCGCTGTTCCGGGGTTATCTGCAACAGCGGCTGAGAGAGGCGCTGGGGGGGATGCCCGCGCTGCTGCTAAGCGCGCTGCTGTTCGGGCTGGTGCACGCCCCCGGCGGCGTGCTGCTGGTGATTTTTGCCACCCTGGCGGGAGGATTGTACGGCCTGGCGTGGCACTGGAGCGGCCGCTTATGGCTGGCGACCCTCCTGCACTTTGCCCTGAACCTTACCCATCTGCTGCTGTTTACCTATCCCGCGCTGCAACACTAGACGGTGAAGACTGCCAGGTCGCTCGCCAGCTCGGTGCGAGGGAAAATCGTCTGGCACTCGGCCAGCAGGCGGCTCATATCCTTTGCCAGATAGCGGGAGCTGAAGTGAGTGGCGATCAGCCGTTTGGCTCCGGCGCGCTTTGCCACGTCGGCTGCCTGCAGGGTGGTAGAGTGTCCGCGTCCGTTGGCTTTCTCCTCCATCGCCGCCTCCAGCGTGGTTTCATGCACCATCAGGTCAACATCCGCCGCCAGCTGCAACGCGACATCGGTCGGCGCCGTATCGCCAAAGATGGCCAGCTTTTTGCCCGGCGTCGACGGGCCGAGATAATCCGCGCCATTGACCACCCGCCCATCTTCCAGCGTCACGCATTCCCCCTGTTTCAGCTGCTGAAACCATGGCCCGCGCGGAACCCCTTCCGCTTTCAGCCGCGCGGCATCGAGCAGGCCGGGTTTGTCGTGCTGCTCAATGCGATAACCAAAACACGCAACCGGATGGTTCAGCGGCCAGGCACTGATCCGGAACTCGCCATCATCCAGCGTCCAGCCCGCCTCAATCTCAACAATGTTCAGCGGATAGTCGGTGTAGGAGCCGCTGATCGCCAGCGCCGTTTCAACAAAGGTCTTTAAGCCTTTCGGGCCATAGACCGTCATCGGGGTGGTTAACCCGGCCATTGAGCGGCTGGTGAGCAGCCCCGGCAGACCAAAAATATGGTCGCCATGCAGATGGGTGATAAAAATCTTATCCAGCTTGCCCGGTTTCAGGCTGGAGCGCATAAACTGTAACTGCGTGCCCTCGCCGCAGTCGAACAGCCAGGTTTCCCCGCTCAGTGCGCGGGTGAAGGCGATGGCGGTGACGTTGCGTTGCAGGCTGGGCGCACCGCCGCCGGTGCCGAGAAAAGTAAGGTGCATGGTATGCTTCCCTGAAAGCGATGAAAAAACAGAACCCTATTACAATCATAGGCGCAATCTTTGCGTCATTTCGACCGACAGCGTTACACTCAACCCCAAATTTTTATGCAACCGGATGGATACTTCAATGACCCGACATTTCGACTATCTCGCCATTGGCGGCGGCAGCGGCGGCATCGCTTCAATTAACCGTGCGGCCATGTATGGCCAGAAATGTGCCCTGATTGAAGCCAAAGAGCTGGGCGGCACCTGCGTGAACGTAGGTTGTGTGCCGAAGAAAATCATGTGGCACGCCGCGCAAATCGCCGAAGCTATCCATCTGTACGGGCCGGATTATGGCTTCGACACCACCGTGAATCGTTTCGACTGGGCCACGCTGGTCAAAAACCGCAGCGCCTATATCGATCGTATCCACAACTCCTATGACAACGTGCTGGGTAAAAACAAAGTCGAAGTGATCAAAGGCTTTGCCCGGTTTGTCGATGCGCACAGCGTGGAAGTCAACGGCGAGATTATCACAGCCAGCCATATTCTGATCGCCACGGGCGGCCGCCCGGTTCACCCTTCGATTCCGGGTGCGGAGTACGGTATTGATTCTGACGGCTTCTTCGAGCTGGACGCCCTGCCAAAGCGCACCGCGGTGATCGGTGCGGGCTACATCGCGGTGGAGCTGGCCGGTGTGGTGAACGCGCTGGGATCGGAAACCCATCTGTTCGTGCGTAAACACGCGCCGCTGCGCAGCTTTGATCCCCTGCTCAGCGAGACGCTGGTAGAAGTGATGAACAGCGAAGGGCCGATGCTGCATACCGAAGCCGTTCCGAAAGCCGTGATTAAAAACGAAGATGGCAGCCTGACGCTGCAGCTGGAAAACGGCAGCGACTACACCGTGGACTGCCTGGTCTGGGCGATTGGCCGTGAGCCTGAAACGGACAATCTCAATATTCAGGCCGCGGGCGTGGCGCTGGATGAGAAAGGCTACATCCGCGTCGATAAGTTCCAGAACACCAATGTGTCAGGCGTTTACGCCGTAGGCGATAACACCGGTGCGGTTGAACTGACCCCGGTAGCGGTGGCCGCGGGCCGTCGCCTCTCTGAGCGCCTGTTTAACAACAAGCCGGACGAGCATCTCGATTACAGCAATGTCCCGACCGTGGTGTTCAGCCATCCGCCGATTGGCACCGTCGGTCTGACAGAGCCGCAGGCGCGTGAACAGTATGGCGACGATCAGGTGAAGGTCTACAAATCGTCGTTTACGGCGATGTACACCGCCGTGACGCAGCATCGTCAGCCGTGCCGCATGAAGCTGGTCTGTGTGGGTGCCGATGAGAAGATTGTCGGGATTCACGGTATCGGATTCGGCATGGATGAGATGCTGCAGGGCTTCGCCGTGGCGCTGAAAATGGGTGCGACGAAGAAAGACTTCGACAACACCGTGGCGATCCACCCGACCGCAGCGGAAGAGTTTGTGACCATGCGCTAGCCACCTCCCCCCTGCGCATGACTGACCGTTACCCGCTGACACGTTGCTCTGCGGGTAACGGCTTTAATTAAAATAGGTTTCCCGCAACGGCGTTAATGCCGCACCCATTGCCGAGCTGTCCCCCTCAATGGCGCTGAGCAGAATATCCGGATATTCCGCAGAAATGCCCCAGCGTTCACCCGAGCTCGTGCGCGGCATAGCTAAAAACATCTCCCCCAGCTGACGGGGAATTTCACCCCCTAATATGATGGCGCCGGGATCGATCACCGCATTCATGGCATCCATTGCCCGATGCAGATTTGGCGTTACGTCTTCTACCCACTGTTGCGCAATCGGCCAGGCCGGATCGAATTTATGATTGAGATCGCGTATATCTTTGATTTCAATACCGCCATCACGTAACCGATCGATCAGGATCCCGAGGGCCGGGCGTAGCTTGCCCTCTTCCGGCGTAAAAATACGGCTGATCTCCCCCGCATTCCCGAATGCCCCCTGGAACGGTTTGCCGTTAATCACGATGCCACCGCCAAAACCATAATTAAAAGAGAGATAGCCAAACGTATCGTATTTCAGCCCGGCGCCTAAAAAGGCTTCAGCGTGCGCCGCCGTTGTGGCGTTATTTTCAATCCATACCGGTCGATCAAATAACATGGTAATTTCACGATGCAGATCGATGCCCATCCACGCTTTTAAAGGTTCAGGCGGATTAAAATACTTTCGTGATTCATAAAGAAAGCCCGCCATGCTGTATCCCACCCCACAGACTTTTTCTGGCGAAATACCATATTGTTTTAAGGTATCCAGATAGTGATGTCTGATATTCAGTAAGGTCCGGGCAGGATCGCGCGGGTGCGTATCCAGTACGCAGTATTCTGTAATGCCGCCCCGGAAATTAATCAGGCTGGCGGCCACGCTGTCTGAGTTAATCGAGATACCGTAACCATAACGCGCGTTCGCATTGAGGGATAACGACGGGCTGGGCTTGCCTCTTCCCTGGGAGGGCGATTCCCCCAGGCTGAGAAAGCCGTTTTCGGTCAGCGTATCAACAATGCGGTGAACAGATGACTGGTTCAGAATGGTTTGCGAAACCAGCGAGGAGCGGGAAATGCCATCGTTGCGGCGGACAAGCTCAAGAATGAGTTTTTCACTGCGGTTAAGTTCGACTTCATGACCAGCGGAATATCCATAAACCACAGCGTTCTCCTCACCCTGTTTAATAATGCCTTCTGTTAACAACCTAGCATGCTTTTATGCATAGCGAATAGTTAAAGACCCTGCCTTTGCGTTTTCGTTAAATGTGCCAATATTCAGCTTCTGCTGCCCTGCCTTACACGATCATAAAAGCGTCATAATAGTGAAACATTACGAGGGGAGACTCCAATATCATGCAATGAGCATGATATTAAAAACGTGCCTTATGTACGGACTGGCACTTTCACCGTGCACAGGGCTCTGCCTTCATTTACACACTTTTTTTGTGCATCAGGTGAACAATGGAAACGCGCTTAAAGGTTGCTGAACGCATCGCGCAGGAGGCCTCGCTTTTGGCTCTGGACTATTTCAGACGGCTAAAAGAGTCAGAGATCGGCGAAAAAAGGCCGCAGGATCTCTTCAGTGAAGCCGATCGGGAAGTGGAAAATCTGATTCGGCAGCGCCTGGAACATCACTTCCCACAGGAATCAGTTATCGGGGAAAAGCATGGTGGTGAGCCCAGCGCCAGCTACTGGTCTGTTGATCCGATTGATGGTACGAGTCACTTCCTGCGCGGCTCATCCCTGTGGGGGATTTCTGTTGGCTATGTGATCGATGGCGAGCCGGTGATGGGCGTGATCGTCCATCCGGTTTTAAACCTCATGCTGAGCGGCGGCAAGGAGACAGGGCTTTATCTGAATGGCGAGCCCTTTCAACGTCCTGTGGTCGCTGAAGCGCTGAAAACCGTGGCGATTGGCGACAGTCCATCATGGGATTTCACCCATCAGCTCTGTATTGAAAAGGCGTATCGGGACGACGGCTGGAATGTGGTGCGCTATCGCTGTACCACCGCAGGTTTAAGCTTTAGCGTGCTGGGTTACGTCGACGGTTATCAGGAATGTTTTAGCAGCATGTGGGACGTTTCTGCGGGTTATGCGCTCTGTAAGGCCGCGGGACTGGATGCACATCTTGCCGGTTCACAGGAAAAGAGCAGAACACATGTTAGTGTCGGGACGGCCGAAATGAATCGCCTTTCCGCCCGGTTTATCCCTTACCCGCGTTTTACGCCCGCCTGACCACGCATTGCCGCCGGCTTACCTCATCACGGCATTTCAGGACAGCCTTTCCCCGCTGTCCTGCCCGCTATGCATGTTCACCCGGCCCTCTATCCCGAATATTAATTACAATGCATGAAAATGGTTAGCGTGTTAAACGTATGACTCTCAAGTAAACGCCCACTCAACTGTTATATATAGGTTTTAAAAAGTTAATAAATTCTTAACCTGCCTGAAATTGCTTAACTCCGATACGCCAAATTATTATGCGCCTCGCATTAATTAAAAAGTCCCTGGCACTCTATGACGGAGCCGCTCAACGTGAACACGCTAGAAATTCACAATGCCATGCTGACGTTCGACGATTTTGTCGCGCTGAACGGCATTTCCCTGCAGGCCAGAAAAGGGCAATTTGTTTCCCTGCTTGGCCCCTCTGGCTGTGGCAAAACCACGCTGCTTAAAGTTATTGCCGGCTTCTACACGCTTGATAGTGGCAACGTCCTGATCCACCAGCAGGACATGCATCATGTCAAACCTGAACATCGCGATACGGCGATGTGCTTCCAGTCCTATGCGCTGTTTCCTCACCTCTCCGTTGCTGAAAATATCGGGTTCGGCCTCAGGCAACGGAAGATGGAAAAAACAGACATTCACGTTCGCGTCGCGCAGACCGCCGCGCAGGTTTCGCTGAATGCGCATTTGTCTAAACTGCCAGCGCAGTTATCCGGCGGCCAGCAGCAGCGTGTCGCGCTGGCCAGAGCGCTGGCCGTGCGTCCGGAAATCGTGTTGTTTGATGAGCCGCTGTCAAATCTGGATGCCAGATTACGCGACAAGGTACGACTGGAGATCAGACAGCTTCAGCGCGTCCACGGGTTTACCGCCATTTATGTTACCCACGACCGTGCAGAAGCCCTGTCGATGTCTGACATTGTGGTGGTCATGAATGCCGGAAAGATTGAGCAAACCGGAACGCCGGATGAGATCTACTATTCCCCGGTAAACCGCTTTGTCGCCGGTTTCGTCGGTCAGGCTAACGTCATGAAAGCCCGCGTACTGGAGAGCGACAGCAGCACCGGTATTTATCGCATTGCGTGCGTACTGGGCGAAATGGAAGTCCATAGCCCTGCGCCGCCCGTATCGGACGAGGTCTATACCTTCTGGCGCCCTGAGGATGCCGTACTCAGCGAACAGCGTGCCGGAAAAAATACGCGGGCCTTTGAAATCGGCGCGGTGAGTTTTCTGGGCAACCTTTCTGAACTCCAGGTTCATCCGCTGGGCCATGAAGAAACGGAATATCAGTGGTGCATCCAGCTGGTCGGTAAAAGCGCCATCCGCGAAGGGGACAACGTTAATTTCTCTCTTCCGCCAGACAAGATCCGCTTTTTACGGGAAAGCTATTCATGAAAACGCGCACCCGGAACAGGCTCTGCTGGTTGCTGGTTCTGCCTGCGGTCGCGCCGGTCGTCATCACGCTGATGCTGATTGTGATCATGGCACTGGCGCAATCCGTTGGCCTGTTTAATTTTGGCGCCCCGGCGCGCTTTACGCTTCACTACTGGCAAACCATTCTGAATGACAACCAGCTGTGGCGCGCGACAGGCTACTCGCTCAGAATCGGCGTGATCAGTGCGGTGCTGTCCGTTGCCCTGGCGCTTCCGCTGGCACTCTGGCTGAGAAAGCCTTTCCCCGGCTCAATGCTGATGAGCGGCTTACTCAAAGCCCCGCTGATGGTACACGGGCTGGTGGCTGCGCTGCTGTTTATCAACCTGATTTCCTGGCAGGGCTTTATTAACCTGGGCCTGGTCCGGCTGGGGATCCTCTCTCACCCCATCAGAATGCAGAATGACCGCTGGGGCATTGGCGTGATTATTTTGCAGGTCTGGAAACAGCTTCCCTATGCGCTGCTGATCATGACCGGCAGCCTGCGCGCGATTGGCGATGAAATTTTCAATGCCGCGCGGGATTTAGGTGCCGGCAAGCGTGCCCGGTTGTTACAGATCATCCTGCCCTTATCTGTCAGATCCGTTCAGGTATCGCTGGTGCTGATCTTCATCGGCGCCCTGGGTGACTTTTCCTTCCAGGTCGTTGCGGGGCCAACCAGCGTGTTCTCTCTTTCGCAATACATGCTGCGCTTCCCTGAAATCAGCGCACAGGGCTGGAATCTTGCGGCCGTTGTCGCGGTGATTTTAATGCTGGCCGCTTTTGTCGGTGCAGTCGTGCTTGCCGCCCTGGCGAAGTGGCTGCAACAAGCCGGAGAACAGAGATAATGAGAGCCAGAGAGACCTTATCCCCGCTGCGTATCGTCATGATGACCCTTATCACCGCCCTGTTTATGCTGTGGCTGGTTATTCCCTTTATGCTGACCGTGCTGTGGTCACTGGTCGATAAAACCCATCCGTGGGCATGGCCAGATGCCCTGCCGCCGGTTCTCTCACTGGGACGCTGGGTGGAGGTATGGACCACGACCGCATTACCGCAGGCGCTCAGGAACAGCTATTTACTGGCGGCAGCCGTCTCCGTCTGCACGCTGATGTTGTCTCTGCCTGCCGCGTGGGCGTTTGGCAGAATGTCGTTTACGGGCAAACACCTTTTACAGAATGCGATCTTATTGCCGCTTATCGTTCCGGGCTTTGTCGTCGCGCTGTTTTTTTCCATGTTGCTCAACGTGGTGGGCATTCACAGCCGGTTTGGCGGCATTTTACTGGGGCATATGATTATCCTGATGCCTTATGCCGTGCGCATTCTGACCCTGTCGTTTTCGCAGATACGCCAGGACACGCTCGATGCGGCACGAGATATGGGCGCTTCGGCGATGAACCGGTTTTTAGTGGCCTGCCTGCCCACCCTCAGACCGGGAATATTTGCCGCATTAATTATTGTCTTTACGTTATCCATAGAAGAGTTCGCCATAAGTTTTATTGTGGGCTCACCCGATTTTATTACCGTCCCTGCCATTCTCTATTCTTATCTGGGTTATAACTTTATCCGACCCAATGCGGCGGTCATTTCTTTAATGCTGGTTGTACCGAATGTCATTTTAATGTTGATTGCAGAAAAATTACTGACAAAAAATCCTGTCGCCTCCTTTGCGGGAAAAGGCTGACACTCTTTAATACGCGTTATTGGGGAAAAATATGTTCAGACTCGCTGCTGCAATATTATTGCTGGCCGGGGCTTTCTGTAGCCAGGCTCAGGATTTAAACACAATGAACTGGGAACAGATTGTCGGACAGGCGAAAAAGGAGGGGAAACTGACCTGGTATCAATGGTATTACCAGGATCGGTTAAAAGAGCAGGTCAGCCTGTTTGAAAAACAGTACGGCATTAACGTTACCCTGTCTGAAGGCACACTTCAGGGCAACATTAATAAGCTCATGGCTGACCGCGGACGGGAAACGGGCGATATCGATCTGTTTTCGATTGGCGGGGGCGCATTCGGAACCGTCTCGCCTGAGCAGACCTTTTTTGGCCCGATTAACAGACTGCTGCCGGAAGGCAAAACCCTGAACTACACCATTGAGGGAACGGACAGTAAAGGCTATGGCGTGGCATTCTGGGGCAACCAGACCGGTCTGGCCTACGATTCGCGCCGCCTTAAGGAAAGTGAGTTGCCGCGAACCCTGTCGCAGCTCACGGCTTTCCTGCAGGCTCATCCTCAGGAATTTGGCTTCAACGTTGAAAACGGCGGTTCCGGCCCGGCCTTTATTGAATCGGTGACGCGCATGCAGGTGCCGGGTTTTGATTTCACCAAAGGCGATGCGGATGTAAAAAGCCTGACGGCTCTGCAGCCCGCCTGGAACTGGTTCAGACAGCAGCGTCCCAACTACATCATTACGGCCTCCAACGCCGACAGCGTCACCCGACTGGTCAGCGGTGAATTCCTGCTGGTTCCCGCCTGGGAAGATTACCTGGTGGGATTAGAAAACCACGGTGAAGTCCCGAAAACCATCCGGCTCTATGTCCCTGATTTCGGCATGCCCGGCGGCGGAAATATGGTGGCGATACCGCAAAATGCCCCCCATAAAGCGGCAGCGTTGCTGTTTATCCACTGGCTGACGCTGCCCACTACCCAGCGGCTGTTCCAGCAGGTTTATGGCATTACGCCGCAGAACAGAGAAGTGAATCGTGATGCCGGGCTGATCGACAGCAAAGAGCGCGTTCATGGCACCCAGTTCATGCCTAAACCGCTGGGTGATGAAGTCAGAACCGAATTCTCTAACCAGGTTTTACTCAGGTAGACCTGCGATAAAACCCTAACAGAAGGTAAAGCCAGGAATGTCGACAAAAAAAACCCCTGCACGCGTAGTGAATTCACGCCTGATTGCCCATCGGGGAGCACCGCTGCTGGCCCCGGAAAACACGCTGCCTTCGTTTCAGGCGGCTGTTGAACGCGGAGCGACGTGGATAGAGGTGGATGTCAAACTCACCAAAGACAGGCATCCGGTCATTATTCATGACGATTCCGTGGACCGGACAACAAATGGCAAAGGCTATGTGGCGAACTTAACCCTGGATGAGATCCGATCGCTGGAGGCGGGCGTGTGTTATGGCCACCTTTTCAGAGGCGTAAAAGTGCCGACGCTGGCTGAAACAGTGGCGTTTGTTCTGGATAAAGGCGTCGGGCTGCAACTGGAGATCAAACCCACCTCCGGACAGGAAGTGGAAACGGCGGAGATTGCTATCGCTCAGCTGAAGTCACTGTGGCCTGCAGGTGAGAAGAAGCTCTTTATCAGCAGCTTCTCGGAGATTTCGCTGCAGGTTGCCGCACAGCTTATGCCTGACGTCCCGCGCGGCCTGGCAGTTTGCGTCCCGCCCAAAGACCCCGAGGCGCTCCTCGCCAGAACGGGTTGCCAGATCCTGCATTTCCTGGGTGACTTCGCGACGGACGAAGACCTGACGCGACTGGCTCGTTCAGGTATTGAATTTGCGATTGCCACGATCAATGACCCGGTTCTTGCCAGAAAATATATTGATGCGGGTGCGCAAACGGTATTAAGCGATATACCCGACTTAGCATTCTGAATAAAAAATTGTTCAGGACGTTCTCAGCCACAAACCCGTAACACCAGGGAAATTCATTATAAAAATGGCCATAAACTTTATGGCCGCTATAACGCCTTTATTATTTAGCCATTCTGGAAGACGAAAGTCATAGTGAAATAAATGCCGCTCTGAGCGGTTACCTCCTCATGCTTAAGTTAACGGATAAGGGTAGATGATATGCACAATAAAATAAAAGCCGCCGCGCCGTATGCAATCTGTTTTCTGGCCTCATTTTCTGCATACTCCGCTGAGATTTATAATAAAGATGGAAATAAACTCGACCTGTACGGTAAAGTCGATGCGCGTCATGTTTTCTCAGATAATATTGCAGAAGATGGCGACAACTCTTACGCACGCCTGGGTTTTAAAGGTGAGACGCAAATTAACGATCGGCTTAGCGGTTATGGTCAATGGGAATATAACTTCCCGCTGAATCACAGTGAAGGCGGTAGCGACGCGCAAACGGGTAATGCCACCCGCTTAGGGTTTGCCGGTCTGAAACTGGCCGACTTCGGCTCGTTCGATTATGGCCGTAGCTTTGGGGTGCTGTACGTTGCCTCTGCCTATACGGATATGGCACCGGTCTACGGTTCCGGCACCATGACTACCAACGATAACTTCCTGTCAAAACGCTCAACCGGCCTCGCGACCTGGCACTCTCCGGCGTGGGGTGGGTTAAAGCTGACCCTGCAGTATCAGGGAAAAAATGACCGCGCCACCGCTAAAGTGGCTAACGGGGATGGCTACGGTGCTGGCGTGACTTACAGCATTACCGATGGGCTGAGCATTGCGGCGGCAGGGATGAAAGCAAAACGGACGCTGATCCAGCAAGCTGACGGTCAGGGAGACGATGCCACCGCCTGGGTCACCTCTGCAAAATATGATGCCAGCCAGCTCTATCTGGCCGCCATGTATGGCGAAGCCAGTGACGTTACGCCTTATGGACAGCTGGCACAGGTCGCCGACAAAACCCATAACGTTGAGGCGATTGCGCAGTACCAGTTCCTGAACGGTCTGCGCCCTTCTGTCGGTTTTGTCATGCAGCGTGGCGAAAACCTGCAGGGCGCAGGGAATTTTGCCGGAGGCAGCCAGACGATGCAGAAATATATTGCGGTGGGCACCTATTTCTATTTCAACAAGAACATGCTGACCTACGTGGACTACCGCAAAAACCTGCTGAAGGACAACGACTTTACGCGTGCCACCGGTATTACGACGAAAAACAGTATCGGTATGGGCCTGACCTATCAGTTCTGACCCGGCTGCTCCTGTTTTGTGCAGCATGGCTTCATACCTGACAACGCGCACTTAGCGAGGCTGGCTCATGCCAGCTTTTTTTACGTCAGCCGCAGGGGAAGCATTACAGGGCCGGGGACGCAGCCTGATGAGGGGTTTCCAGCCACTTAACATAGGCCTGATCCCACAACGCCGCGGGCGTTCCCGCTTTGCCCAGACCAAACCCATGCCCGCCTTTGCTGATCTGAATCAGCTCAACCGGCACGCGATTACGCCGACAGGTGTCGCGCATCAGCTCGGTGTTAAACGGGTTGGAGGTGTGATCGTCTTCCGCCTGCGCCAGGAAGGTGGGCGGATAGCGCCGGGTCACAAAGTTCTGCACTGACCAGTTTGCCTCATCCTGTGGGGTGGCATTTTTGCCGACCATCATCAGATGCGTGCTGGTGTGCTGATAGGGCGCTTCCAGGGTAATGACCGGATAGATCAGGCCCACGCTGTCGACGGCGGGCACCACTTCATCCAGCGGGTCGATGGCCGGATAGGATTCAAAGTCCGGGCGCGCCGCCGCCAGCCCCAGCAGATGGCCACCGGCCGAGAAGCCCAGTACATGCACCCTGCGCTCAAACGATCGCACCAGCCGGATAGCACGCTGCGCATCCTGCAGCGGAGCCAGCCGCCCCGCCTGCCACTTCTCATGCGGCAGCCGGTAGCTGAGCACGTAGGCGGTGTAGCCATTGGCGTTCAGCCAGCGCGCCACCGGCCAGGCTTCGCGCCCCATGCCGATCCAGCGATAGCCGCCGCCTGCGGCGATCAGCACCGCTTCGCCGTTGGGATTTTCCGGTTTGAAACGCTGGATCGCCGGGCTGACGATATTGGACCACGAACCGCTGCTGTTAATGTGCAGCTGGCCCGACGGGCCACCGCCGCCGGGCGGGTCGTCCGGCCAGAGGGGAATAATGTCATCGCGGGCAAATAATTTGCCGGTGGTCATGGAGAGCCCAAGCGCTCCCGTGCCGAGAATAAAGCGTCGACGCGTAATCATAGTGCCTGTTAAGTGATGCCAGTAAGAGAGCAGACCGTTGCGGTGTGCTGCAAAAGAATCAACAGATGCAAGTCTGGTGCCAGACGCTGGCGATTATGTACGCAATGCCGGGTGAAAAGCCATAAAAAAACGCGCCCCGCAGGCGCGTTTTATACCGTGCGGCCCGGTTAATCTTCCTGCTGGAACTGCGCCATCACAGCCTGCTCACACTGCTGTTCGTTGACGCGCAGTTTGGCGCGTTCATCGTCACCCAGCTGCAGCCAGGCACTGGCAACTTCCCGCGCCGATTCTTCATCGAATTCGGGCTGATTCATCGCCGATGAGGATTTACTGCGCGCCACGTCAGATTTCATCTGCTCCACATACTGATCCGCGCTGGCGACCTTTTTTTCACTGCTGACGATGTGACATAGCTGACTGGCGTAGACATTCTGTTCGGTGTCAGCGTCGTCCGCCGCCAGCGCGCTGCCGGAGGCGAGCAGGCTCAGCAGGATAATCTGGGTTACTTTCATTCTTCACTCCTGTTTGTTCGGATTAAACTTTGCGCTGAAGGGCTTCGATGCGCTTCTGACGCCAGTTCAGCAGCGGCGACACGGTGGTGCCGTGGACAACCACGCTGCAGACCACCAGCGTTAACGCCATATTCGTCATGATTTCCATCTGCGGGCCTTCCATGCCGTGCGTCCAGGCATAGGCAATATAGTTCAGGCTGCCGATTCCGCGGATGCCCAGCCAGCCAATCAGCAGACGCTGACCCAGCGGCAGCCCGGCGCGCAGCGTGACCAGCCAGACGGCCAGCGGGCGCACCACCACAAACAGCACCAGGCCCAGCAGCACGCCGTAGATATTCCAGTGCTGTGCCAGCGTCACGCCCAGCACCACCATCATGCCAGCCGCCAGCAGACGTTCAATAGTATCGCCAAAAGAGAGGGCGTCGCCTACTACAAACCCAATCGACTTCACCATATTGTTATTGCCCTGGTGCGCCAGCCGCTTATTGGGATTGACCAGCGCCTCAGAGGGGAGAACACGTTCATCATCAGAGAGATCCTCCGGCTGATGACGGCGAAACACCCCCAGCTCGGCGCGGCGTAGCCCCAGTCCGGCGGCAAAGGCGGCCAGGAAGCCGGAGGCGCCCAGCCACTCCACCAGCGAATAACTCAGCGCGATCAGCGCCAGCGCGAGGAAATCATTTGGGGCCACATCGCCGTTGGCATTGCGCAGCCGGGTCGTCAGCACACCGATCATCTGCCCCATGACAAAGCCGATAAGCAGGCCGGCGCCAATCGCCCAGATCACCTCGACCGCGCCCCAGTGAGCCAGCATCCCCCCGCTCAGGCTCTCGCCATTGAACAGCAGCAGCGCCAGCACCAGCAGCGGCAGCGCGGAGCCGTCGTTCATGCCCGCTTCGCTGGAGATCGCCACCCGCAGCGAGTCATCATCCTGCGCATCGTTTACCGAGATGAGGCTGGCCAGCACCGGATCTGTCGGCGCGACAATGGCACCAAACGCCAGCGCAACCGGCCAGTCTAATCCCACCAGGAAATGGGCCAGCAGGGTCATTGCCGCCACGGTCAGCAGCATGGCGGGAAAGGCGAGCTTCAGCCCGGTGTGCCAGCAGTTATTCTGTAACGGCAGACGCAGCTTGAGTCCGGTGATAAACAGCGAGGCGGCCATGGTGATTTCGGTAATGTGGGCCACGGCCTCGGAATGAGTGACGATATCGATGTGGACCACATCAAACGCCCACGGGCCGCACAGTATGCCCGCGATAAGAAACAGACCAAATGAGGTGACTGGCCCCCGGTGAATCCAACCGGAAGCCAGCGACATCAGCAGCAGAAGGCCGCCCGTCGCTGCTGTCCAGGCTAAAAAGTTCATAATGCTCCAGCTTATTTCGGGTTTATCAATAAGCCTGGCACATTTTTTGAAGGGCGAGACGATCAGTTTTTCAGGTGGCGACTGGCGAAGCGCACCGCCAGCGCGGCCGCCCCGGCTAAGGTAGAGAGCGCAACCACCCCATTCCAGCCCCAGTGCGCCAGCGCCAGGCTGCCCAGTGCCGCCCCGCTGGCCATACCGATAAACACCACGGTGAACAGCAGCGCATTGAGGCGACTGCGTGCTTCAGGTGCCAGGCCATAAACCAGCGTCTGGTGCGCGACCAGCGTGGCCTGCACGCCCAGATCAAAGCCAATGGTACAGATCACAATCAGCGCCAGCTGCGCCGGGACAGGCAGCACGGGCAGCAGGAACATCAGCGCAAAAGAGAGCGTCACCAGGGCGGCACCGGCCTGGGTGACCCGCGCCGGGCCGATGCGATCGGCAAAACTGCCCGCCAGCGGGGCCGCCATCGCCCCCGCCGCCCCGGCTAAGCCAAAGGCCCCGGCCACGGCGCTGTCCAGATGAAAGCGATCGCTGAGCATTAACGCCAGCGTCGACCAGAAGGCGCTGAACCCTACCGACAGCAGTCCCTGAGCCAGGGCGGCGCGGCGCAGCGTCTGGTGGTGACGCCACAGATGCACCAGCGACAGCAACAGGCGCGGATAGCTTACGGTGGTGCCCGGCGTAAAGCGTGGCAGCACCCGCCTGAGCGTCAGCGTAATCAGCAGCACCGACAGCGCCGCAATCAGATACATGGTGCGCCAGCCGAAATACTCTGCCACCACGCCACTGACGACCCGCGACAGCAGAATCCCCACCAGCAGGCCGGTCATCACCGTGCCGACCGTTTTACCCCGGCTGCGTTCCGGAGCCAGCGCCGCCGACGCCGGGACAATATCCTGCGCCACGGTGGCGGTCAGGCCGGTCACAAAGCTGGCGATCAGCAGCGCGCTGAGCCCCGCGGAAAAGCCACACAGCAGCAGTGCGGCGACCAGCAGCAGACCCTTGATAAAGATAATCGTGCGCCGGTCATGGCGATCGCCCAGCGGGGCCAGCAGCAGGATGCCCAGCGCATAGCCCGCCTGCGTCAGCATCGGCACCATGCCGACCGCGCCGATCCCCGCACTGAACTGCTTACTGATGATATCCAGCATTGGCTGACTGTAGTAAATCGACGCCACGCTGAGCCCGGCCCCGGCGGCCAGGGTGAAGACCAGCGGAGCGGAGAGCGGTTCGTTTCGGGTTGGGTTTTCTATTGCTGACATGGTGTCATCCTCATCATTTCGTGCCGCTATTTAAGCGCATTGCGGTTATACGCGGTAGACTGACGTCAGGCAAAACCGTTATGCGTGGAGCGTATGAATCATTCCAGTGGCAGCGACCGCATCGAACTGATGCAGACTTTTATCCGTATTGTTGAGAGCGGCAGCCTCTCCGCCGCTGCAGCACAGCTCGGCACCACCCAGCCTACCGTCAGCCGGCGGCTGCAAATCCTGGAGCAGCGGCTCGGCCTGAAGCTCATTCTGCGCACGACCCATGCGCTGAAGCTCACCGATGATGGCGAACGCTGCTACGCCCAGGCGCGGCAGTTGCTGGCCACGTGGCATGCGCTGGAAGATGAGCTGACCGGGGCCAGTGACGATCCCATCGGCACGCTGCGGGTTCGCGCCCCGCACGCCTTTGGTCAGGATCAGCTGATCGATCCCCTGGTGGACTATCTGCACCGCTTTCCCCGACTCAATATAGAGTGGATGCTGAATGACCGCACACCCGACTTCATCGCGGAGAATGTGGACTGTGCCATTCAGGTCGGCGCGCCCAGCGATCCGTCGGTCGTGGCGGTCCTGCTGGCAGAAGTGCCGCGTTTCGTGGTGGCGGCGCCGCGCCTGCTGGACCAGTTTCCGCCGATTGAGCGGGTGGAACAGCTGGGCGATCTGCCGTGGCTGGCGCTCACCAGCTTTTACCGTAATGAAGTGGCGTTGCAGAAAATAGATGACGGCCAGCCGCTGAACCTGCCAATTATGCCGCGGCTGAGCAGCGACAGCCTTTACGCCGTGCGTAAAGCGGCACTGGCCGGCATGGGGGCGGCGATTGTCTCATCGTGGGCGGTGCAGGACGATCTGGCGGAGGGCAAACTGATTCAGCTGATGCCCGCGTGGCAGGCCCCGCCGCTGCCGGTGTGGCTGACCTATCCGTGGGCGAGTTACTACCCGGCCAGGCTGCAACACTTCTTTGCCATGATCAAAGAGGTGATGCCGCAGCTGACCGGCACCCGTCCGGCCTCACAACCGGCCCGCTCAGACAGGGCGGAGTAACGACGGAGAAAGCTAGCGGATTTGGGCAGGGAGACGCGGGAGGAGGAGGCAGAGCAGGCGCCCGCATCAGCGGCGCGCCGGAAAGGGAATGCGTTACTTTTTATCGTAGCGTGACAGCTTATCCAGCCAGCCCATGACAAAGGCGGAGAGCACGAAGGTCAGGTGGATAATCACGTACCACATCAGCTTATCATTATCGACGTTGCGCGCTTCCATAAACACCCGCAGCAGGTGAATCGAAGAGATGGCGACGATAGAGGCGGCTACTTTGTTCTTCAGTGAGCCGGAGTCCATCTTGCCCAGCCAGCTCAGCTTCTCTTTGTCTTCGTCGATATCGAGCTTCGAGATAAAGTTCTCATAGCCTGACAGCATCACCATCACCAGCAGACCGCCAACCAGCGTCATATCGACCAGCGACAGCAGCAGCAGGATCAGATCGTTTTCCGCAATGCTGAAAATGTTGGGCAGCAGGTGGACTATTTCCTGGAAAAATTTAATCGTCAGCGCCAGCAATCCCAGCGAAAGTCCAATGTAAACCGGGGCCAGCAACCAGCGCGATGCATACATCAGGTTTTCGGTAAAACGTTCCATACAATCCCACACGTAATCAGACAGGTCCGGGAGTATAACCGATTCACTGTGAAGTTATTTCAGCTCGTCGTCAGAAATTTCCGGAACCGGCGGCAGGGGAAGCGAGAGACGAAAGGCCGCGCCGCCTTCGGTCCGATTCTCCGCCCAGATCTGGCCGCCGTGGCTCTCAATGATGGTTTTACAGATCGCCAGCCCCAGCCCGACGCCCGGTACGGCAGACTCCTTATCACCGCGCGAAAACTTATCGAATATCCGGCTTAAGTCCCCTTCAGCGATGCCCTTCCCGCCATCCCAGACCGAGATCTCCAGCCGGTTTGCGGCACGCCACGCCCGGATACCGCGCGGCGCACAGTTACCGGCATACTTCAGGCTGTTTTCAATCAGGTTCGTGAAGACCCGCTCCAGCAGTGTGCTGTCGCCTTTGATCAGCACGATATCGTCCGGCAGGTCGAGCTGCACCTCATGCCCTTTCAGCGACGGCGCCATGCTGCTCAGCGCCCCGCCAATCACCTCCTCCAGCGCCAGCCACTCTTCACGCAGATTGAGGCCGCCCGACTGAATGCGCGCCATATCCAGCATATTGCTGACCAGCCGGATGGTACTCAGCGTCTGCTCGCGGATCTGGCTGGCCTGCGGCACATATTTTGAGTTATCGCTGGCCAGGTCGAGCATCAGCATTTCCGCCTGACCAAACAGCACGGTCAGCGGGGTGCGCAGATCGTGTGACAGGGCGGACAGCAGCGCATTGCGCAGCTGTTCCCGCTCCGCCGACAGCCGCGATGCCGCCTCGCTGTGCGACAGCGCCATCCGCTCCAGCGCGTTAGCAATCAACACCGTGAAGGTTTCCACCAGCCGCTGCTGTTCAGGGATCATCAGCTGACGCAGATTCTGCGGCTCCACCACCAGCAGGCCCCGGCAGTGCCCGCCGCTTTTCAGCGGCAGGATCTGATAAGGCACCGCCGGTAACGTATCGGTGCCCGCTCCCGCCGGCTGGCCTTTGCTGTAGCTCCACTTCGCGATAGCGCGGTCCGGTTCGCTGGCCGGTAACGCCTCACCGACCGGCTGCAGTTCGCCCTGCTCATCCGGCAGCAGCAGCAGGCAGCGCGCCTGCAGGGTGGCATCCAGCACCCGCTGGCTGGTCGCCGCGATATCCTGCGGCGTTAAGGCGCTGCCCAGCGATTTCGCCATCTCATAGAGCTGTCGCGCACGCTGTTCGCGGTAGCGTGCCACCCGCGCCTGATAGCGGACGCCCGCCGTGAGATTGCCGACGATGACCCCGACCGCCAGCATCACACCAAAGGTGACCAGATATTGCAGGTCGGAGACCGCCACCGTGCCGGTGGGGGCCACAAAGAAGAGGTCGAAGGCGACGATATTCATCACCGTGGCGATCACCGATGGCCAGCGCCCGTAGCGCAGCGCCACGATCACCACCGCCAGCAGGTAGATCATCACGCAGTTGGCGGGATCGAAGTTGATCAGCACCGACTGCCCGGCGGCGGTAACGGCGATGCAGAGCACCAGCGCCATCATCACGCCACGCAGCTGAATCCGCCATTTATCGCTGGTCGGGCGGCCATCCGGCAGCGGATGCGGCGCATCCTTCAGTGGTTCATCCAGCGCCACCACCAGCAGGTCGAGATCCGGCCCCAGCTGGCCGAGCCGCTCGGCAAAACTGTCACGCCGCCAGCGCCGCAGCGGACGGCGGCCGGTGACGATTTTGCCCAGATTATGTTCGCGCGCGTAGCCCAGCACCGCTTCGGCTTCATCCGGCTCGGAGAGGGTGGCGGTTTCCGCCCCCAGCTCCTGCGCCAGCTGCAGCGTGCGCAGAATCGCCCGCCGCCGTCCTTCCGGCAGCCGGTGAAGACGGGGCGTTTCAACATAGACCGCATGCCATTCACTGCCGAGCCGCGCCGCCAGCCGGGCGGCCGTGCGCACCAGCTTCTCACTGCCGCTGTCGTCGCCGATGCAGAGCAGAATGGCGTCGCGGGTGTGCCAGACGCGATCCCGCCCCTGCTGATCGCGCCAGGCGCGCATCTGATCATCCACCCGATCGGCGGTGCGGCGCAGGGCCAGCTCACGCAGCGCGAACAGGTTACCTTTGCGGAAAAAGTTTTCGATGGCGCGCTCTGCCCGGTCACCGATGTAGACTTTGCCCTCTTTCAGCCGCTGACGCAGATCGTCGGGCGGCAGATCGACCAGCACCACCTCATCGGCGCTGTCGAAAAAGGGATCTGGCACGGTTTCGCGCACCTGAATGCCGGTGACGCCCCCGACCACATCGTTGAGGCTTTCAAGATGCTGCACGTTGACGGTGGTCAGCACGTCAATGCCCGCTTCAAGCAGCTCTTCGATGTCCTGCCAGCGCTTGGGATGGCGCGAGCCCTGCACGTTGGTGTGCGCCAGCTCATCCATCAGGATCACCGCCGGATGGCGAGCCAGTGCCGCATCGAGATCGAACTCCGCATGACGCGAGCGACCGGTCGCACGACGCGGCAACAGGGGTAATCCCGTCAGCAGCTGCGCGGTTTCCGGCCGTTCATGGGTCTCCACCACGCCGATCAGCACATCCAGACCCTGCGCGCGCAGCCGCTGCGCCTCCTGCAGCATGGCGTAGGTTTTGCCCACACCGGCACAGGCACCAAAGTAGATTTTCAGCTGCCCGCGATGGGTTTCGCGGTTAGCCTGCAGCAGCGCGTCGGGATCGGGACGCTGGGGTTCGTGATTCATAGCTTCCTTAATGGCATAACAGAAACACCCTTACAGATCGTTGAGCGCCATATTGAGCTGCAGCACATTGACCGTCGGCGAGCCGAGGAATGGCATCAGCGGACGGTGCGTCTGCTGGTCGATCAGCGCCTCGACCTGCGCCAATGGCAGCTTACGGCTGGCGGCGATGCGCGGCGCCTGCCATAACGCGGCGTCAGTCGAGATATCCGGGTCCAGCCCGCTGGCTGAGGTGGTGACCAGCTCAACCGGCACCGCGGCGGGTGCCTGCGGATTGGCGGCCCGCAGCGCCGCGACGCGCTCCGCGACGGCTTTGTCCAGCGCCGGGTTACTGGCTGCCAGATTGCTGCCCCCTGAGGCCAGCGGATTATCGGGTTTGTCGCTGGTGGCTGAAGGGCGGCCCCAGAAATAACCGGGCTGCGTGAAGTTCTGACCAATCAGCGCGGATCCGCGCACCACGCCATCCTCCTCCAGCAGCGATCCATTCGCCTGCGCCGGAAACAGCCACTGCGCCAGGCTGGTCGTGAGGAAAGGATAAACCACGCCGGTGACCAGGGTAAGCAGTAACAACAGTAAAATTGCCGGACGTAACTGACTCATTTTTTGCTCCTCAGGCCATGCCTGATAACACTAACAGCAGATCGATAGCTTTGATGCCGGCAAACGGCACCAGCAGGCCGCCCAGCCCATAAATCAGCAGGTTGCGGCGCAGCAGCGCAGCGGCACTCAGTGGCCGGTAGCTGACGCCTTTCAGGGCCAGCGGGATCAGAAAGACAATCACCAGAGCGTTGAAGATCACCGCTGAGAGGATTGCGCTGGCGGGCGAGTGCAGCTGCATGACGTTGAGCATGTTGAGCTGCGGATAGGTCGCCGCAAACGCCGCCGGGATGATCGCAAAATATTTCGCCACGTCGTTGGCGATACTGAAGGTGGTCAGCGAACCGCGCGTCATCAGCATCTGTTTACCAATGTGCACCACTTCCAGCAGCTTGGTCGGGTTCGAGTCGAGGTCGACCATGTTGCCCGCCTCTTTCGCCGCCTGCGTACCGGAGTTCATCGCCACCGCCACATCGGCCTGTGCCAGCGCAGGCGCATCGTTGGTGCCGTCGCCGGTCATCGCGACCAGACGCCCTTCCGCCTGATACTGGCGGATCAGCGCCAGCTTCGCTTCCGGCGTCGCCTCAGAGAGAAAATCATCCACGCCCGCTTCCGCCGCAATCGCTGCCGCCGTCAGCGGGTTATCGCCGGTGATCATCACGGTTTTGATGCCCATCTTGCGCAGCTCGGCAAAGCGCTCTTTGATGCCGCCTTTTACGATATCCTTCAGCGCCACCACGCCCAGCACGTTTGCACCCTCGGCGACGACCAGCGGGGTGCCCCCGGTGCGCGCCACCTCTTCGACCTGCGCATTCACCTCGGCCGGGAAACGGCCATGACTGGCTTCGATGTGGCGACGCACCGCATCCACCGCCCCTTTACGGATCAGCCGGTCCTGCACGTTGACGCCGCTCATGCGGGTCTGCGCCGAGAAGGGAATAAAGGTGGCCCCCATGCTGCTGAGATCGCGTTCACGCAGGTTAAACTGCTGTTTGGCCAGCACCACGATGCTGCGGCCCTCCGGCGTCTCATCGGCCAGCGACGCCAGCTGCGCCGCGTCGGCCAGCTGCTCTTCGCTGACGCCCGGCGCGGGCAGGAACTGCGTCGCCTGACGGTTACCCAGGGTGATGGTGCCGGTTTTATCCAGCATCAGCACATCCACATCGCCTGCGGCCTCGACGGCACGGCCGCTGGTGGCGATGACGTTAGCGCCCAGCATCCGGCTCATCCCCGCCACCCCAATCGCTGACAGCAGGCCACCAATCGTGGTCGGGATCAGACAGACCAGCAGCGCCACCAGCACCGTAACGCTGACCGGCGTTCCGCCCCAGGCCGAGAAAGGCCAGAGCGTCACGGTCGCCAGCAGGAAGACGATAGTCAGCGAAACCAGCAGGATGGTCAGGGCGATCTCGTTTGGCGTTTTGCGACGCTTCGCGCCTTCCACCATGGCGATCATCCGGTCGAGGAAGGTTTCACCCGGGTTGGCGCTGCAGGTGATCACCAGCCAGTCAGAGAGAATGCGGGTCCCGCCGGTCACGGAGGCAAAGTCCCCGCCCGACTCGCGGATCACCGGGGCGGACTCGCCGGTAATGGCGCTCTCATCCACCGAGGCCCCGCCCTCCAGCACTTCACCGTCGCAGGGAATGATGTCGCCCGCTTCCACCAGCACCGCGTCGCCTTTGCGCAGCTGATCGGCGGCCACCTGCTGCCACTCTGCGCCATAGCGCGCCGCTGACAGTTTTTTGGCAAAGCTGGTCTTTTTCACCCCTTTCAGGCTGCTCGCCTGGGCCTTACTGCGCCCCTCTGCCAGCGCCTCCGCCAGATTGGCGAACAGCACGGTAAACCAGAGCCAGAGCGCAATCGCTCCGGTAAAACTGGCGCTGCCGTCGATCCGGCCCGCCAGCATCGCCAGCGCCAGCAGCGAGGTCAGGATGCTGCCGAGGTAGACCACAAACATCACCGGGTTACGGAACTGCACCCGGGGATCGAGCTTTTTCACCGCATCCCAGGCTGAGGTGCGCAGCAGCGCTGCGTCAAATAACGCCTGTTGTTGACGACTCATGAGGATTGTCCCTGAACAAGTTGCAGATGCTCAGCCACCGGGCCCAGCGCCAGAGCAGGAATAAAGGTCAGTGCGCCGACCAGCAGCACCGTACCGATCAGCAGTGCGATAAACAGCGGGCCGTGGGTAGGCAGTGTGCCATTGCCCACCGGCTGCACTTTTTTCGCCGCCATCGCACCGGCAATCGCCATCACCGGAATGATGATGCCGAAGCGGCCCAGCAGCATGCAGACGGCCAGTAACAGGTTCCAGAACGGCGTGTTGGCGCTGAGTCCGGCAAAGGCACTGCCGTTGTTGTTGGCCGCGGATGAGACGGCGTAAAGCACTTCGCTAAAGCCGTGAATGCCCGGGTTTGCCATAGCGCTGCGTCCGGCGTCGGTCATCATCGCCAGAGCGGTGCCGATCAGCACCAGCGCCGGGGTGACCAGAATCGCCAGGGCGGTCATTTTCATCTCCCAGACATCGACTTTTTTACCCAGAAACTCCGGCGTGCGGCCAATCATCAGCCCGGCGATAAACACCGCCAGCAGCACAAACAGCAGCATGCCATAGAGGCCGGCTCCGACACCGCCGAACACCACTTCGCCCAGCTGCATCAGCCACATCGGCACCATCCCGCCCAGCGCGGTAAAGGAGTCGTGCATGGCATTGACCGCACCGCACGAGGCCGCCGTTGTGATCACGGCGAACAGGCTGCTGTTAAGAATGCCAAAGCGCGTCTCTTTGCCTTCCATATTGACGGCGCTGTCAGCCCCCAGCTGGAGGAAGTGCGGGTTGCCCTGCAGTTCGGCCCACATCACCACCGCCACCGCCGCCACAAACATCAGCGTCATCGCCCACAGCAGCATGTGGCCCTGACGACGGTCACGCACGCTTTCGCCAAACGCGAAGCAGAGCGCCGCCGGGATCAGGAAGATGCTCAGCATCTGCACGAAGTTGGTGAGCACATTCGGGTTTTCAAACGGATGGGCAGAGTTGGCGTTAAAGAAGCCGCCACCGTTGGTGCCCAGCATTTTGATCGCCTCCTGCGACGCCACTGGCCCCATCGACAGCGTCTGCTGCGCGCCTTCCAGCGTGGAGAGGCTGTGATAAGGCAGGACGTTCTGAATGCTGCCCTGACTGACAAAGAACAGCGCCATCAGCAGGCTGATGGGCAGTAAGACGTAGAGCGTGATGCGCGTCAGGTCGCGCCAGGCGTTGCCCAGCGTGGCGATGCTGCGATTCGCGAAGCCACGGATCAGGGCAAATGCCACCGCAATGCCGGTCGCGGCAGAGAGGAAGTTCTGCACCGTCAGGCCCACCATCTGACTGAAATAGCTCAGGGTGCTCTCACCGCTGTAGGACTGCCAGTTAGTGTTGGTGACAAAGCTGATGGCGGTGTTGAGCGCCAGATGCCAGCTCAGGCCAGGCAGCTGCTGTGGATTGAGCGGCAGCGCCCCCTGCATCAGCAGAATCGCCAGCAGCACGACAAAACCCAGCGCATTAAACAGCAGAATCGCCAGCAGATAGTGCGGCCAGCGCATGTCAGATTGCTGCGCCCCCAGCAGTCGCCACAGCGGCGCTTCAAGGCGGGCAAACACCGGCTTATCCGCCACTAACGACGCCAGACCCCGGCCGAGCGGCTGCGCCAGCACCATCAGCAGCAGCAGATAAACGGCGATAAGTAAGAAAACATTGGCCGCCATCAGAAGGCCTCCGCATTTAACAGGGCATAGATCAGATAGCCCAGTAACAACACCACCAGCAGAATGCCGGTTATTACGCCCACGCTCACAGGAACCTCCAGAGGTTTGGATTTAGGGCATAGCTTGCGCGGAGGCGTATAAAGAAGGGGTTAAAATGCAGCGGGCGGGCGTAAAAATAGTGTAAAAATGGCGAAATATCAGGCGACTTCCAGCGCCCAGATACGATTAAGATCGACATTACCCCACAGCGTACTGTCCTCTGCGCCGACAATGCTGTCAGTGCAGAAACTGTCGCCAAGGTCGAGCTCCTCCGGTTTGACTTCGCGCTGGGCGTGCAGCGACCAGAACACATGCACACAGGGACGCATCAGCGACTTTTCACCCGCTCTGACCACCAGTGCCACCCGGCCGGAGGCGAGACGCACCAGCGATCCCACCGGATAGATGCCGATGGTGCGCACAAAGGTGTGCAGCAGGCCGGGGTCAAAATGGCCGCGCCAGCTCAGCATCTGATGCATCGCCTCAGCAGGCGTCCAGCCGTTGCGATAGGCACGGGTTGAGGTCACGGCATCATAGACGTCACACACCGCCGCCATGCGGGCATAGAGCGAAATCGCCTCCCCTTTCAGGCCGTGCGGGTAGCCGCTGCCATCATATTTCTCATGATGATGCAGGGCGATATCCAGCAGATCGTCATCGGCGTCAGCTTCTATCAGCATCTGCGTGCCAACCACCGGATGCTCGCGCATCACTCTGAACTCCTCGTCAGTCAGCTTGCCGGCTTTGTTGAGGATCGCCAGCGGCACGGCCGCTTTACCGACATCATGCAGTAAACCGCCCATGCCCACCCGCCGCAGCTGCTGGTCGTTCAGACCGAGTGTTTTACCCAGCGCAATCATCAGCCCGCAGACCGCCATGGAGTGCAGGTAGGTATAGTCATCATGATTCTTCAGCCGCGCCACGCTCAGCATGGCGGAAGGTTCACGCGTGATCGATCCGGCGATTTCATCCACCAGATTCATCATATAGTCGAGCTTCAGGCCGTTACCCAGCCGCGCTTCGTTGAACATCGCCAGGACTTTCGGTTTGCCCTGCTGGAAGATCTGCTGGGCCTGATCGAGTTCCTGAAAAAAGGGGGTGCGACCAATGGTTTTTTTCGCGACCACGGTGGCGATCGGGGCCTGCACTGAACGATCGAGATCGATCCAGAGCTGGCGGATCCCTTCACTGCGTAACAGGGCGATTTGTCGTGGATCGGCGATCAGCATCTCATTACGAATGCGCTGGTCTTTGATCCACCAGACTTCCAGCTTGTGGATAAACATCCCCGGGCGCAGTTCATCAATGGTAATCAGCTTTATCACGCTATCACTCCTTAAGCTCAGCGAGGGAGATAAGGTGATATCGGCAGCTGGACAAATTTTCTTCAGGCTGTTTTGTGCGGCGGAGGCGTTCAGCACACGATATGTCTGTCATACCCGTTTCTTTCTTTTTGTTATTTACAGGACGCAGGACGTTCACCCTGTTACCGACGCGCTCAATCAATGCTGTAGACAGCAATAACGCCACGCTTTTCCGGCAAAGTGTGGCGGCGCCAGCAAGAGTGAAAAGAGGCGGTTGTCAAACCTGACTCTCCTTCATAAGCTGCAAATGATCTTATTTGTCCATTCTCAGAATAAATGAAAAATCCATTCCATCCGGTTAACCTCGGGAGTCCGCAATGAAAAAATGTGCATGGGCAATTCTCTGTCTGCTCGCTCTTTCCACGTCGGCGCTGGCAGAGAAAATTGGCGTGTCGATGGCCTATTTCGACCAGAACTTTCTCACCCTTATCCGCCAGGCAATCGACAAGGAGGCAAAAGCGCAAAAGCTGGATGCGCAGTTTGAAGATGCGCGCGGCGATGTGGGCCGTCAGACCGATCAGGTGCAGAGCTTTATCAGCGCCGGAGTGGATGCGATTATCGTCGATCCGGTCGACTCCGCCAGCACCCCTGCCCTGACCCGCCTGGCGCAGCAGGCTCGCATTCCGCTGGTTTACGTTAACCGCACGCCGGGCGATAAAACCCTGCCTCCGGGCGTGGTGTTTGTCGGCTCGGATGAGCGCGAATCGGGCACGCTGCAGATGGAGGCGCTGGCAAAACAGGCCGGCTATCGCGGCAAAGTCGCCATCATGATCGGTAACCTCAGCGATGCGGGTGCGTTGCAGCGCACCCGGGATGTGGAGCAGGTGGTCGCAAAGTATCCCGGGATGAAAGTGGTGCTGAAACAGACCGCCAACTATGCGCGCAACGAGGGAATGGATTTAATGCTCAGCTGGCTGTCGAACGGCGAAGATATCGATATTGTCGCCGCCAACAACGATGAAATGGCGATTGGTGCCACTATGGCGATCGCGCAGGCGAAGCCGAAGAAAACCATTCTGGTGGGCGGTATTGATGCCACGCCAGATGGCCTGAAAGCGCTGGCGAGCGGCAAACTGGCGGTCACGGTTTTCCAGGATGCCGTGGGTCAGGGCAGAAAATCGGTTGAGGTGGCGCAGCAGATGATTAAAGGCCAGAAGGTAGCGTCCCATCAGTGGATCCCGTTTGAGCTGGTCACGCAGCAGAATATGCAGCAATACAGCACGAAGAACCCGTGACGCAGACTGGCGCGGCCGCGTGACCGCGCCGTTTATTACGCGTCGTTCAGCAGCTTCGCCATCATCACGACATCGCGCAGCTGCCCGTCACGCAGGGCAGCCTGGCGCTTCATTCCTTCCCGTTCAAAGCCCAGCCGCTGGTAGAGCCGCAGCGCCCGTTCGTTGTCGTGAAACACCTCCAGCTCCATCCGGGTGATCCCCAGCCAGTTGCGGGCATAGTTCATCGCGGTGCGGATCAGACGCTCACCGACGCCGCGTCCGGCAAAGTCAGGATGTACCCCCAGCCCAAAGCTGATGCAGTGGCGGGTGCGCGGCTTACTGTCGACGAACAGCGTCAGCTCACCGGCCAGCACGCCGTCGATTTCGGCGACAAACGCAACAAAACCCTCTGCATCCATCCTGGCGAATTTTTTCTCCCAGAGAGCGACGCTGGGAAACGGCAGTTGCAGTGTCCAGGGGTAAACATCGGGGTGGCTGTAAAGCCGCTGATAGGCGGCAGCATCCTGCGGTTCCCGTGCCCGTATGACAATTTCCATATTTTCTCCTGTTAGCCGGATGGGGTTCATGCACTAAGCTGTAGCTCTTTACCGGATGAAAAGAGCCTCGCTATGTTGTATCGCCGTTTTGAGCGTTTTATCAATATTTTTCATGACGCGCCGACCGATTCACCGCCCTCCACGGTCTGGCCCTTTTATCTCTACTATCTGCGCCAGGTCTGGCCCAGTTTTGCGGCGCTGCTGCTGGTAGGCCTGGTCTCCGCGCTGATCGAGGTGTCGCTGTTTGGCTATCTGAGCCGCCTCATTGATATGGTCAATCACGCCACGCCCGCCACGCTGTTCCGGGATAACTGGCCGTTGCTGCTCTGGATGGGGGCGGTGGCGCTGATTCTGCGGCCGATCTTTATCGGCCTGCACGACATGCTGGTGCACCAGAGTATCAGCCCGAGCATGACCAGTATGATCCGCTGGCAGCACCACAACTACGTGCTGCGTCAGAGTCTCAATTTCTTTCAGAATGATTTCGCCGGTCGTATCGCCCAGCGCATCATGCAGACCGGCAATTCACTGCGCGACTCGGCGGTGCAGCTGGTGGATGCCATCTGGCATGTCCTGATCTACGCCGTGACCTCGCTGATCCTGTTTGCCGATGCCGACTGGCGGCTGATGATCCCGCTGATCCTCTGGATGGTGGCCTACAGCGCCTCACTGCGTTTCTTTGTACCGCGCGTCAAGGCGCGTTCGGTGGTCTCCTCAGAAGCACGCTCTAAGCTGATGGGCACCATCGTTGACGGCTATACCAATATCGCCACCATCAAGCTGTTCGCCCACAGCGATCTGGAACGTCAGTATGCGCGCGAGGCTATTCAGGAGCAGACCGATAAAACCCAGCACGCCAGCCGCATGGTCACCAGCATGGATCTGACGCTGTCAGCGCTGAACGGCCTGCTGATTGTCTCCACCTCCGGGCTGGCGCTCTGGCTATGGAGCCAGTCGCTGATCAGCGTCGGGGCGATTGCCCTGGCGACCGGTCTGGTGATCCGCCTGGTGAACATGTCCGGCTGGATCATGTGGGTCGTCAACGGCATCTTTGAAAATATCGGCATGGTGCAGGATGGCCTGAACACCATCGCCCAGCCGCTGAGCGTGCAGGATGCGCCGCAGGCGAAGCAGCTGAAGGTGACGCGCGGCCAGATTCGCTATGAAGATGTGCGCTTCGACTATGGTGGCGGTCGTCAGGTCATCAACCACCTTAACCTCACCATTCAGCCCGGCGAGAAGATTGGTCTGATTGGTCCTTCGGGTGCCGGCAAATCGACGCTGGTCAACCTGCTGCTGCGGCTCTATGACCTGAACGGTGGCCGGATTGTGATCGACGATCAGGATATCGCCAGCGTGACGCAGGAGAGCCTCCGCAGCCAGATTGGCATGATCACCCAGGACACCTCGCTGCTGCACCGCTCAATCCGTGAAAACCTGCTTTATGGCCGTCCAGACGCCAGTGAAGAGGCGCTCCAGCTTGCGATCCGCCGCGCCCGCGCCGACGAGTTTATTCCCCTGCTCTCCGACCCGCAGGGCCGCACCGGCCTAGACGCCCACGTGGGCGAACGCGGGGTGAAGCTGTCGGGCGGTCAGCGTCAACGTGTGGCGATCGCCCGCGTGCTGCTGAAAGATGCCCCGATTCTGATCATGGATGAGGCCACCTCGGCGCTCGACTCAGAAGTGGAAGCCGCGATTCAGGAGAGTCTGGAGTCGCTGATGCAGGGTAAAACCGTCATCGCCATCGCGCACCGCCTGTCGACTATCGCGAAGATGGACCGGCTGGTGGTGCTGGATAAGGGCGGCATCGCCGAGATGGGCAGCCATCAGGAACTGCTGGCGCAAAACGGCCTCTATGCCCGGCTGTGGCAGCATCAGACCGGGGGGTTTGTCGGCGTCGATTAATCGCCACGCCGATAGGGTAAGGCGTCGCGCGCTTCTTCCGCCCAGCCGCGCACGCCTTCCCGCTCCTGCTGCAGAAAATCGGCGACGGCATCGCGCAGGCCGGGATGCAGCAGATAGTGCCAGGAGTGGGTGATCTGCGGCTCAAAGCCGCGCACCAGCTTGTGCTCACCCTGCGCACCCGCATCAAACCGCGCCAGCCCTTCATCCAGAGCCAGATCCATCCCCTGATAGAAACAGGTTTCGAAGTGCAGCCGGTCAAACTCCGCCAGACAGCCCCAGTAGCGGCCATAGAGCGTGTTGCTGTCGCGCAGATAAAAGGCCATCGCCGCCGGTTGCTGCTGTAAGCGGGCGATCACCACCACAATATTCTGCGGCATCCGCTCCGCCAGCAGGCTGAAGAAATCCCGCGTCAGGTAGGGGCGCTGGCCGCGCACCGCATAGGTGTTGGCGTAACAGGTATAGACAAAATCCCACTGATCTTCCCGCAGCTGATGGCCCGGATAGCGGTCAAATTCGAAGCCGCTCTGCGCCACCTGTTCACGTTCTTTGCGCAGCTGTTTGCGCTTGCGCGACATCAGCGTATCGAGGAAATCCTGAAAATCGCGGTAGCCCCGGTTGTGCCAGTGATACTGACAGCCGAGCCGCGACAGCCAGTCGGGCTGCTCAGCCAGCAAAGTATTGGCCTGCGCGTCGGTAAAGTTGATGTGCGCGCCGCTTAAGCCCTGCTGCAACAGGTGCTCAGGCAGGGCCGCCAGCAGGTGTGCGGCGGCAGAGGGATCACCCAGCAGCCGGGCACCGCTGACGGGGCTGAAGGGAATCGCCCCCAGCCATTTCGGGTAGTAGCGAATCCCGGCGCGCTGGCTGGCATCCGCCCAGGCGTGATCAAAGACATACTCGCCCTGGGAATGGCGTTTGCGGTAGCCCGGCAGCGCGGCGCGGGTCACGCCGTTTTCCTGCCACAGCAGATGATCAGGCTGCCAGCCCGATGCAGGCCGCACGCAGCCGCTCTCTTCTAACGTGAGCAGAAAGGCGTGGCGCAGAAACGGCTGGTCATCCGGCAACAGGGCATCCCACTCAGCGGCGGGAATCGCCGTCAGCGAGTTCAGGTGAATCAGCGACATGAATAACTCCAGACAACGGCGGGCAGAGATGCAGTCAAGCAGGTTTTGCGCGTCAGCGAAAGGGCTAAGGCACGCAAAGTGAAGGCTGCATCCGCTGAGCACAGCCCCTATACTGCGACTTTATCCCACAGGACATCGCCATGGATCGACTCGATTGTGACCGGATGTTTGTCACGGTGCTGGAAACCGGCAGCTTTTCTGCGGCGGCGTTACGTCTCGGCACCAGCAGCAGTCAGGCGTCAAAGCTGGTATCGAAGCTGGAGCAGCAGCTCGGCGTGCAGCTGTTTAAGCGCAGCACCCGCGCCCTGTCGCCGACCGATGTCGGGCGCGCCTATTACGAACGGGTCAAACACCTGCTCGACGCGTTTGAGACGCTGGATGCCAGCGTGCGCGAAAGCGCCATGACGCCGACCGGCCGGCTGAAAATCAGCGCGCCCGGCTCCTTTGGCACGGCGGTGCTCTCTCAGGTACTGGTCGCCTTTGCCCGCCGCTATCCGCTGATTGAGCTGGACGTCAGCTTTTCAGATCGGGCCGTGAACATCGTCGATGAAGGATTTGATATGGCGATCCGCATCGGCAACCTGAGCGACAGCAGCCTGGTGGCGCGCAGGCTGGGCGAGGTTCACGTGCGCTTCGCCGCCTCACCGGCCTATCTTGAACAGTTCGGCACCCCGCAGCACTGGCAGGAGATCGCTCAGCATCAGTGCATTATCGACACCAATTTTCGCGATCCCCGGCACTGGCCGTTTGCCGGTTCCGACGGTGAGGTCGTGACCGTGCCTGTGCAGGGCCGTCTGCGCTTCGCCAACACCGAAGCCTGTCTGCAGGCGGCTATCGCGGGCCTGGGCATCGCGCGCCTGCCCGGATTTATCGCGGCCCCTGCGCTGCAACGCGGTGATATCGTTCGGCTGCTGGAGAACTTCGAGACGCCGCCACTGGGTCTGTTTGCGGTTTATCCGCCCGCCCGCCATCTGCCCCACCGGGCGCGCCTGCTTATCGACTTCCTGGTCACCCATTTCATTCATTTTCCACCCGTCTGATTTCTTCCAATATGGAAGAAATGATTGTCTTCAGGACCGGATTATCAGCCTTTTAGTCATCAGTTATGCTGCTTCTCATCTCAACAGAGGAGTCGCACAATGTTAGTAGAAGGCAAGTGGAGTAGTGACTGGCATCCGGTGCAGGCTACTGACAAACAGGGCGGTTTCGTCCGCCAGACATCCGGTTTCCGGGACTTCATCAGCAGCGATGGCTCAACGCCATTCCCGGCAGAGCCCGACCGCTACCATCTCTATGTGGCGCTGATCTGCCCATGGGCATCACGTGCGCTGATCGCCCGCAGGCTCAAAGGGCTGGAGTCGCTCGTCGGCGTCACGGTGGTGGAGCCGCAGCTCGGTGCTCAGGGCTGGCGCTTCGGTGATTTTCCTGGCGCGCAGCAGGACCCGCTGAATAACGCGCAGTACCTGCATGAGATCTATACCCGCGTGGCACCCGATTACACGGGCCGGGCCACCGTGCCGGTGCTGTGGGACAAGAAAACCGGCACCATTGTCAGCAACGAGTCGGCAGACATCGTGCGCATGTTCAACAGCGGCTTTGGCGATCTGGCCGATAACCGCATCGACCTCTATCCCGCCGCGCTGCGCGCTGAGATTGATGCGCTCAATGAGAGCCTCTATCCGCGCCTGAATAACGGGGTTTACCGCGCCGGATTTGCCACGACCGCCATCAGCTATCAGCAGGCGTTTAACGACGTCTTCAGCCAGCTGGATGAGCTGGAGGCGCTGCTGAGCGATGGCCGCACGTTTCTGCTGGGGGAACGGCTGACCGAAACCGACATTCGCCTGTTTGTGACCCTGATCCGCTTTGACGTGGCCTATCACGGCCTGTTCAAATGCAACCTGCGCCGCTTACGCGACTATACGCTGCTCAACCGCTATCTTAAGAGCATGCTGTCGGTCTCCGGCGTGCGTGAGACGGTCAACATCGATCACATCAAACAGGGTTACTACTCGATCAAAGCGCTCAACCCGAACGGCATCGTGCCGGCGGGCCCGGATATGAGCGAATACGGTTTTTAAAGGAGCAATGATGGCAAAGGCACTGGTGATTTTTCTGCATGGCGTGGGGAGTAACGGCGATGACCTGGCCCCGCTGGGCCACCACTGGGCGACATTGTTGCCGGATGTGATTTTTGCCGCGCCCAATGCGCCTGAACGTTTTGCCGCAGGGTTTGGCTGGCAGTGGTTCAGCCTGACCGACGTGACGCCAGAAAATCGGCCAGGCCGGGTGCGGGCAGCACGCGCCGCGTTTGACGCAATCCTGAACGCTATCGTTGAGCAGCATGGCTTCGCCGACCGCTGGCAGGATGTGGTGCTGGTCGGCTTTTCACAGGGGTCGATTATGGCGCTGGATGCGCTCGCCTCGGGCCGTTATCCGCTGGCAGGCGTGGTCGCCTTTTCCGGTCGTCTGGCCGTTGAGGGTCAATTAACCCCGCAGGCTCATGTGCCCGCGCTGCTGATCCACGGCCAGGGCGATGAGGTGATCCCGTGGCAGGAGAGCGAATCGGCCGCGACACGACTCAGAGCCGCCGGGGTGCCGGTCGACGCGCGCTTTGAACCGTCCACCGGCCACACCATTTCAGGTCCGGGCGCGATGCACGCCGCCGCCTTTATCGGACAGTGCCTGCAGGATTAACGCCGGTAGCGATCTAACGCCTGCCAGGCCTGCGCCGCCGCCACCTCAGGCGGCAGGCGTTTCAGTCTGTCGTTGAAGACTTCAATACCCAGCGGCCCCTGATAGCCTGCGCTTTTGAGCTTATCGACAAAGCGATCCACGTCGATAATGCCGTCGCCAGGCAGCAGACGCTGATGCTTCGCCATCGCCATCAGGCTCTGTTTGTCCTGAGCCGGAACGGCGGCCATATCACACAACTGCACCTCATAAATGCGGTCGGCCGGAATGCCATCCAGATGGGCGGCGTCGCCCCCGCGCGCGCAGATATGGAACAGGTCGACCACCAGACCAATATTCGGCTGGTCGAGCCGCTGCAACCGCTGCCACGCCAGCGGCAGCGTGTTATCCACACTGCACCAGGCCATTGGCTCATACATAATGCGCATGTTGTAGCGCGCGGCTTCAGAGGCCATCCAGCGCAGGTCATCATCGATCAGTTCGGCACAGCAATCTTCCCGGGTGCTGGCCGGAGCCTGAAGGGTATCGCAGCCCAGCGCCTGGGCGATCTGAATAAACTGACGCAGCTCTTCGCGCTTCTGTGCGCGCAGTGCCATGGGTGCGCCGGTGAAATCGCGCAGCACCTGGAGGTTGGTAAAGCCGGGTCCCTGCCGCGCCGCGATCTCAGCCAGCGCCGCCGCACCGCCCTCGCACGCCTCAACATCCTCGCGCCAGATCTCCACCTGATCGAAACCGGCGTCACGCGCCGCCTGGAGTTTCTGGCCGGGTTCACCGTTTAACAACACCAGGTTAAGGAAGGTGGGGTTGGTTCGCATTGCTCGGCTCCTTAATCGTCCGGAATAATCGGTGATGTTCAGGTCATGCCCCCGGTGAGAGACGGGCGTGACCTGAACCCCTCTGTTTCTCTGGCGCACAGGGGCCGGTTAACCGGCTCAGCCCAGCAGCGTCACCAGCGCAAAACCGGCAAACGCCATCAGCAGTGAACCGATCACATGCACCAGCGCGCTGGCCATCGCCCAGAGATACTTACCTGATTGTAGCAACACCATTAATTCTGCCGTGAAGGAGGAGAAGGTGGTCAGTCCGCCGCACAGGCCGGTGACGATCAGCAGTTTCCAGATCGGGTCGATGTCAGGGTGGCGAACAAACCAGGCCATCGCACCGCCAATCACCAGCCCGCCGATCAGATTCACCAGCAGCGTGCCGGGTGGCAGATTGGGAAAGAGCGCATTAAAGCGCATCGCGAACAGCCAGCGCAGCACACAGCCGGCCGAGCCGCCGATCATCACCGCCAGTAACGGTTTCAACATAACTTGCTCCTGGTTACAGATTAACGCCGGGCTGAGAGGAGAGGCAGAGATAAACTGCGCCTGACGCCTCAGCTCCCGCGAAAGGATTGAGTGTCAGGCGTCATCAGCCGGTGTTAAGCCCACCGGCGGTTGGGAAAGGTGGCACGCCATCACCTTGAGCCGGTGATAATACGACGCCCGTTTCAGGCTGGCAACCTTGCGCCGGGAAACCGGCCCGGCTGGCGTAAATGCTTGACGCCCACGCTGCGGGCGGGGTAATGCTGAGGAATGAAAGTCGGTGACGGAGAGGCGATGCGAACCCTGATTTTTGATACTGATATCAGCGTGGATGATGCTTTTGCGCTGGCCTATGCGGCGCGCACCCAGCATCTGCTGGGCATTACCACCGTTTTCGGCAACGTGGCGGTGGGTCAGGCGGTGAAAAATGCCCGGCTGTTCTGCCAGAAGATGGCGATCGACGCAGAGGTTTATCGCGGCTGCGCGCGACCGCTGGCGCAGGCCCCGTCGGCCCCCGCCACCCTGCACGGCCAGGACGGGCTGGGTGATGCGTTTGAAAACAGCTGTAGCGATCAGGCCCCCGGCGCGGTGCAGTTTATTATCGACAGCGTGCGGGCACAGCCGCATCAGATCACCCTGGTGGCGATCGGTCCGCTGACCAACATCGCCTCGGCCATTAATCAGGCACCCGACATCATTCCGCTGGTGAAAGAGCTGGTGATCATGGGCGGTGCGTTCGGCAGCGGGGGACACAGTGGCAACGTGACGCCCTTCAGCGAATTTAATATCTGGAAAGATCCGCATGCTGCCGATCAGGTGCTCACCTCGGCGCTGAACGTGGTGGTGATCCCGCTGGATGTTACCCACAAGGTCCTGATCACTGGCGAAGAGGTTCAGCGGCTGAATCAGCCAGTGCTGAGCGCCATCTGTCGCCCTTACCTGGCTTACAGTCTGGCGAAAGAGGGATTTAACGGCATGGCGCTGCACGACACCCTGGCGGTGGCATGGCTGAGTCTGCCAGAGGCGTTTACCCTGGCCGAAAGCCCGCTGCGGGTGATCACCGAAGGGATCGCCTGCGGTCAGACGGTGCGCAGGCTGAGCGCACTGGCCTCCCGGCAGGACCCGTTTGCCGGTCTGCCCGCCCAGCGCATCGCGCTCGGCGTGGATGCTGACGCGGTGCGGGCGCACTTCTTTAACACCCTCACCGCGCCCTGACGCGCTGGCTGGCCGCGTTACCGGTCGAAATGAATCACGCCTTTGATCAGTTCGCGATTGTTGATGACCTGCGGTTCAAAGGTTTCATCCAGCGTGGAGAACGCCAGAGAGTGATTCAGCATCATGCTGGCGCGCAGCTGACCGCTGGCCATCAGGGAGCAGACCCGATCAAAATCTTCGCGGGTGGCGTTCCGGCTCCCGAGCAGGGTGGCCTCTTTTTTGTGAAACTCACTGTCCGGGATCACCAGATCGCCTTTGTGCAGGCCGACATAGACGACCGTGCCGCCGTGCCGTATCAGGCTGACCGCGTTGTTCATGGCCGCCGGGTTGCCGGTGGCGTCGATCACTTTCAGCGGCAGCCGCCCGCCCGCTTGCTCGCGCAACGCGGCATCGAATGCCGCGTCTGCCGGGTTCAGCGCCACCAGGCCAAGCTGGTCAGCGACATGCTGACGACGAAATGCGCTGGTGTCCGCCACAATCACCTGCGCACCGCTGGCAGCGGCAATGGCAGCCACACCCAGGCCAATCGGCCCTGCACCCACCACCAGCACCTGCTCATCGGCGGTCACGCCAGCCCGACGCACCGCATGCGCGCTGATGGCAAACGGCTCAATCAGCGCAGCCGCCTCCGGTGTCACTTCATCCACCGCCAGCAGCGTGCTGACCGGCACGCTTAAGTAGTCGCTGAATCCCCCATCCTGATGGACGCCAATCACGGAGATCTGCTCACAGCAGTTGGTTTTACCGCTCTGGCAGGCGTCGCAGTGCAGGCAGGCGATGTAGGGCATAAGCGCCACCCGCTGGCCCGGCTGAACACCTTCAGCGCCACGGCCCAGCGCGACCACCTCCGCACAGATTTCATGGCCCAGCACCCGGGGATAGCTGAAAAAGGGCTGATTGCCGGACCAGGCGTGAATATCTGTTCCGCAGATCCCGGCGGTAAGAATTTTAATCAGCGCCTCGCCCGCGGCGGGCGCTGGCCTGTCGCGGGTGGCCCAGACCATTCTGCGTGGTTCAGCGATGACCAGTGCTTTCATTGTTGTCATGGTGAGTCTCCGGTTGTCCTGCAGGCAGTTATGCCGAATCCGGCAGCGGACGCGGGTCTCGCTTGCCGGAAGTGTGAAGCACCACGGTTTTTTTGGGCTCTGAATGGTTTTTAATGCATAAAAAACCGGAGAGTGCGATGAGCCGCAGCCAGAATTTGCGTCAGAACGTGGTTAACCAGATGCTGGAAAGTATTACTCAGCGCCATATTCGCTCCCCGCTGCCGCCACAGGCGGCGCTGGCGGAGATGTTCAATATCAGCCGGACCACGGTACGCCATACCCTGCACTACCTGCATCAGTGCGGCGTACTGGATAAGGTTGAACAGACCTGGGTTATCGTGCGCGAGCCGCGCGAAGAGGACAGTTTCAGCGCCGTCACGCCGCCGATTGAGCAGCAGGCCAGCCACGTAGAGCAGATGTTTTTTAATCTGATTAACCAGCGGCAGCTGGTGCCGGGTGACACGTTCAGCGAACTGCAGCTGGCGCAGCAGGTGAAGGTCAGTCCGGTCGTGGTGCGTGAATTTCTGCTGCGCTTTATGCGCTATGACCTGCTGGAGCCGGTTAAACGCGGCCAGTGGCGGATGAAGAAATTCACTCAGGACTACGCGGAGAAGCTGTTTGAACTGCGCGAGATGCTGGAAACCCACGCCCTGAGCCGCTTCCTGAATCTGCCCGCCAGTGATGAGCGCTGGGTTCAGGCACGGGATCTGCTGGATCGCCATCGATCGATGCGCGACACCATCGCCAGCAACTATCGCCACTTTGCCGCGCTGGATCGGCAGATGCATTCCCTGATCTTATCCGCCGCCAGCAATCCGTTCTTTAATCAGTCGCTGGAGATCATCTCGGTGATCTTTCATTCGCACTATCAGTGGGATGAGAGCGATCTTAAGCAGCGCAATATCGTGGCGCTGGAGGAGCATATGGCGATTCTGACCGCGCTGATTGGCCGTCAGGATGTCGACGCGCTCTGCGCCCTGCACAACCATCTGGCTACCGCAAAAACCTCCATGGTGCGATCAATCAGCCAGTACAATTAAAAACCGATTAAAAACCACAAAGCATTAGCTCCCGCACGCTTCAGAAACATCTTTGCAACATCCTTTTCCCTTTGCTCTTAGTCTCGACGGTAACGTCACGGCGGCCTTTTGCCGCTGCGCGCAGACCCTTCTCACCATAACGATAACCAGCCAGTTTCGGGAGAGTGCAATGGAAAAGACCTCAGTATCCGGCCGTGATCGCGCGTCCGGTGAGATGACACCAGACCAGGATTTCGTGCCCATGCGCAGCGACGTGGTGCGTTCACCGCGCATCCGTAAGATTCAGGTCACCGCGATGCTGCTGTTGCTGTTTGCGGCCGTCATCAACTATCTGGATCGCAGCTCGCTGTCGGTGGCCAATATGACTATCCGTGAGGAGATGGGACTGAGCGCCACCGAAATCGGCGTTCTGCTCTCCGCTTTTTCGCTGGCTTATGGTCTGGCGCAGCTGCCGTGCGGTGCGCTGCTGGATCGCAAAGGGCCACGCATCATGCTCGGCATCGGCATGTTCATCTGGTCACTGTTTCAGGCGGCCTCTGGCCTGGTCCACAACTTCACCCAGTTTGTGCTGGTGCGCATCGGCCTCGGCATTGGCGAAGCGCCGATGAACCCGTGCGGCGTCAAAGTGATCAACGACTGGTTCAATATCAAAGATCGCGGCATGCCGATGGGGATGTTTAACGCCGCCTCGATGATTGGGCTGTCGGTTGCACCGCCGATTCTGGCGGCGATGATGCTGGTGATGGGCTGGCGGGGGATGTTTGTCACCATCGGCATCCTCGGCATCTTCCTCGCCATTGGCTGGTACATGGTCTATCGCGACCGCGATAACCGCACCCTGAGCGCCGAAGAGATCCACTATCTGCAGGCGGGCAGCGTGGCGTCACGCAAAGAGCCGATCAGCTTCAGGGAGTGGCGCGGCCTGTTTAAGCAGCGCACCATGTGGGGCATGATGATTGGCTTCAGCGGCATCAACTACACCGCCTGGCTCTATATCGCCTGGCTGCCGGGCTATCTGCAGTCGACTTATCACCTCGATCTCAAAAGCACGGGCCTGCTGGCGGCGATTCCGTTCCTGTTCGGCGCGGCGGGTATGCTGCTGAATGGCTATGTGGTCGATACGCTGGTACGCCGCGGGTTTAACGCGGTGAAAACCCGCAAAGTCTGCATCGTCAGCGGCATGCTGCTGTCAGCCGGATTTACCGCCGTTGTCACCCGCGCGACCGACACCACCAGCGCCGTGACGCTGATCGGCATGGCGCTGTTCTGTATCCACTTTGCCGGTACGTCGTGCTGGGGGCTGATCCACGCCAACGTTACCGCGCGCATGACCGCCTCGGTCGGCAGCATTCAGAACTTCGCCAGCTTTATCTTTGCCTCGTTTGCGCCGGTCATTACCGGCTGGGTGCTCGACACCACCCAATCGTTCAGCCTGGCGCTGATGATTTGCGCCTGTGTCACGCTCATCGGCGCCCTCGCCTATCTGCTGCTGGTGCGTAAGCCGATCACCGACGGCGAATAACCCCCGCTGACGGCGCGGCGGTCAGCTCAGCGTCGTCAGTGTAACCCCATGTTTCGCCCCGTAACGCTGAATACCGGCGATCACCTTCTCCGTGCTGAGCGGCGGTGGCGGTGGCAGCAGCGGTGCTCTTTCACGCAGCGCCGAGTCGAAGCGGGCAAAGGTAGCAAAATCGCGCGGGAACCGCTCTTCATCCACGCCGATGAAGACCCCCTCATCACGGGCATGGTCCAGCAGCGCCCGCCAGCGATCAATCTCCGCCAGCCCGATGCTGTCGGTGCCGTGAGAAAAGAGCATCATGTCGATATTGCGGAACGGCGGCTGTTTTTCCAGGAAGCGTTGCAGGGCCGCCGCTGACGGCTCGGTGCAGAACACCAGCCAGAACGGGATAGCCTGCTGTCGGATGCTGCTCCACGGGTCCATCAGCAGGAAACTGTCCACCGTCAGACGGGTCGGTAAAATACCGGCAGCCAGATACCAGTCACGATAGATCTCTGCCACCACATAACTCATCGCTTCCGGATCTTCATAGCGAATCTCCATCAGCTTCCAGTTCTGGGCTTGCGCCAGCTTTTTCAGTGGTGAGATGAGATAGCCATCCAGCCCCCACTCCGCTTCCGGCACCCGATCGGTGATGGCGGGCGGTGTCCAGCGCTCGCGGTCAACGCCATAACGTGCCAGATACTCCGCAACCCGCGGACCACCCTGTAAATACTCCTGCTCGGTTGCCCCGCCGAGCGCGCCAAACTGAAAGAAGGAGCGATCGCTGGTGCGCGTGACCGGCCACTGGCGGGTACAGTGATTAATGAACAGGGTGGATCCGGCAGGCAGGCTGCCCATCAGGAACTCGTTAAAGGCCAGCGGCAGGTCGCGCAGTTTCAGCCGGAAATAGCGCATCTGGTCCAGCATCAGCCGATCCTGATTGGGGTCCTGCATATGGTGAACCGCCAGCCGCGGCCAGGCCGAGAGCAGCGCAGCGGCAATCTCTTTACCCTCCTCAAAA
This sequence comes from Pantoea anthophila, assembly GCF_026104315.1. NCBI lineage: Bacteria > Pseudomonadati > Pseudomonadota > Gammaproteobacteria > Enterobacterales > Erwiniaceae > Pantoea > Pantoea anthophila. Next base: position 244,238 of record NZ_CP110473.1, on the reverse strand, counting down.
CCTGCCTGCGCATCATCGGGATCGCTGCTGGTTGCCCGCACCGGGCAGAGAAAGGTTTGTGGCAGCCAGGGCACGCCCATCGCCGCCGCCAGATGCATCAGCGCACCGTTCGACGAGCCGATAAAGGCGGCGGGATAATCCTGCTGGGGATACTCACTGACCATCCATTCGGCGATGCCCTCCACATCCAGCTCCCCCGCCTGGCGCAGGCTGATGCCCTCTGCCATCCCGCCCAGCGCGTAGCCCCACTCCCGCAGTCCGGTCGGCAGCCGGTTCAGCGACGGCAGCAGCCGATCCAGCGTCGGAGACTGGCTGGGACTGGCAAAGGGGCGATCGTGCAGCGCATTCGCCAGCGCCAGCAGCATCGCTGCGGCGGAGTCAAAACGGGCAATACCTTTCGGGGGTTTACTCATGCTGATTCTCCTGCTGAATGCGCGCCAGGAACGGGCGAATGGCGTGACAGAAACTCCACGGATAGACGTAATGCAGGGTGTGCGTGCCGTCGCGCAGTGTAATCAGTTCGCTGTGCGGCATCAGCGCGGCAAGCTCATCCAGCCAGCGTGCCGGACAGACCGGATCGCGCGAGCCGCGCAGCAGCAGCGTGGGCGCATTGATGTAGGTAAGGCGATGCTCGATGTGGTCGCGCATCATCTCACGCATCGTGCCAAAGGCGCGGCGCAGACCCGCTTTAGCGTAATCGATGCGGGCCAGCGGCCCCGGCGGTCGCCGGGTTTCCAGCCGGCCATTGCGCCAGTCGCGCCACAGCTGACGCGGCAGGCTGCGGGCATGGCGGTCCACCGTCGGACCCTGCAGCACCAGCCCCGCCACCGCCTGCGGATGCTTCACCGCCAGCGCGGCCAGAATCTGACAGCCAAACGAGTTACCGACCCAGATGGCGCGCTGAAAGCCGTTGTGCTGCAGCCATAACCAGAGCGCCTCCGCCTGCTGGTCGACTGACATCACCGGCGCAGAAGCGGGCAGCGTACTGGCTCCGAAACCAGGCAGGTCGGGCACCAGCACGTGATAAGCGCGGCTCAGCGCCAGCGCCAGCGGCTCCATCGCCCGGCCTGACATCACCAGTCCGTGGATCAGCACCACCGGCAGTCCCTTATCCTCATTGGGCGTGACCCGGGTGAACATCCGCCAGTCGCCCACCTGCTGAAAGTAACCGGCCATGCCGGCATGGTGGCTGCGCGGTGACACCGGCGGTGTCTGTTTCAGCTGCTGCCAGCGTTTCATGCCCCACAGGGTGGCCGCCACACCTAATCCCACGCCTGCCACTATCGCTGCCTGTTTTCGTCGCTGCTTCTGGCTCATCCACTGCTCCTGTTTCGGGGAGAATAATTCAGTGTAGGCCGGGATCGGATGGGAGGCGGTTTATCGGTGTCATGGCGAGGAAAAGTTCAGCGCGTCTCTTGAGGGGAGGCGGGACGCCGGAAAGCGTGTCTTCAGCCCCTGGATTCGCGGAGAGGGGAAAAGGCGCCAGCGCGCCTTTTCCCTCTTTTTACTGTGCTTTGCGATAGGGATCTTTGATTAATGCCACGGAGAACGCCCCAATCAGCAGCACGGCAGAGACCGCCAGCAGTGCCCAGGTAAATCCCCCGCTGCTCTGGCGGATATAGCCAATCAGGGAGGGGCCGACAAAGCCGCCCAGATTCCCGACAGAGACGATCATGGCTAATCCGCCTGCGGCTGCGCTGCCGGTAAGAAAGCCCGAAGGGAGAGCCCAGAATGAGGCCTGAAAAGCGAGAATGCCGCTGACGGTAAAGCAGAGTGCCAGCATCTTCAGAACGGGCTCATTCACGACGGCGCTGCAGGCTAGCGCAAAGGCGGCGATAACGAGTGCACCACTGATCCAGCGAATGCGATGCCCGGAGGCATTGGCCCGCCGGGCCCAGAACAGCATGCTGAACGCGGCACAAATGTAGGGTAATGCGGTCAGGAAACCGGTGGTGGTGTGGCTGACGCCAAGCTGGCGGATGATCTGCGGCATCCACAGGCCCACCCCGATCGAACCGACAATCCCGCAGAAGTTAATAAACGCCAGCAGATAAAGCAGCGGATTCCGCAGCGCATCGCGCAGGCTGGAACCGTGTGCTTTTTCAATCTGCTGTTGCTCGTTCTTCAGTCGTCTGCTCAGCAGGGACTTTTCCGTGTCGCTCAGCCAGTTTGCCTTCTCCGGGCGGTCGTTAAGGAAGAAGAGGCACAGCACGCCGAGGATCACCGCCGGGAACCCTTCCAGCAGCAGCAGCCACTGCCAGTTACGGATATGTTCATGCCCGGTGATTTGCATCAGCATCCCCGATAGGGGAGCGCCGATGATATTGGCCACGGGGATCCCGACTAAAAAGGCGGCCGTAATTTTTGCGCGCCAGCTTCCGGGGAACCAGTATGTGAAGAACAGGTAAATACCGGGCGTGAATCCGGCTTCGGCCACCCCCAGACAAAAACGGGCAAAGGCAAAGCTCAGGGGGCCGGACACGAAGGCGGTCGCCATGGAGATGAGTCCCCATGAGATCATGATGCGGGCAATCCAGATACGGGCGCCCACTTTTTGCATGATCAGGTTGCTGGGCACTTCAAACAGAAAATAGCCGATAAAAAACATCCCGGCGCCGAATCCGAACTGCTCAGCCGTGATGCCCAGATCGGCATTCATGCCCAGCGCCGCGAAGCTGACGTTGGTGCGATCCAGATAACTGACGACATAACAGATGAAAATAAAAGGCAGGATGCGGCGAAACGCTTTACCGGCTGCCTGTTCACTTTGTTCAAAATCCTTTTGATTCATCTCTTCACGATCGCCGGACACGGTTTCCGGCTCCGCAGGTGAGCCGGTGCTTACAGTATGCAGATTCATGAGTACCTCCGCTGCGTTCAGAGAACGCAGAGTTGTTCTTAGAGAAATGCAGTGGACATAAAGGACAGTGGATGGCCGGGCGTCTTCATTGAACAGGTAAGAATGCTGCCGCTGACCGATTCGGTAATAAACAGTTGCTGTAAATTTTCGCCACCAAAGCAGAGGTTGGTGGTGGAGCGCCCGGCGGGACTGGTGAGGATTTCGGCAGGCTCAGCCAGATCGTTGAGCAGCCAGACGCGACCCAGCCCCGGATTGGCAATCAGTAGCTCACCCTGCGCGTTGATGGCCAGTCCATCGGGACCGCTGGGCCCGTGCGAGGTAAAATATTGACTCACTTTGCTGACCGACCCATCACGCTGAAGCGGCACGCGCCAGATGGCATTGCCGCGCGTCATCGCGACATAAAGCACTTTTTCATCTGGCGACAGAACCAGCCCGTTTGGGCTTGGACAGTTATCCAGCAGGATATCCAGTCGTCCGTCCTGGCTGAGACGATAAACACGGCCAGTCGGATCGTGAAGTCCCGTCTGACCCTGATCGGTGAAATAGAGGTTGCCCCGGCTGTCGGGCGTTAAATCGTTCACACCGCGAAAGCTCTCACTGTGGCGGCGAGGCAGCCACGGCGTCACGTCCTGCGTTTTAAGCGAGAGCTTCATTAACCCGTGATGATAATCCGTAATCAGAAGGGTATCCGGATCGACGAGTTTCATGCCGTTCGGTTCGCCATCATATTGCACGACGAGATCCCAGTTGCCTGCCATATCGACCCGGAATATCCGGCCATACGGGATATCGGTCAGGTACAGACAACCGGAAGGGTGCCAGACCGGCCCTTCCAGGAATGAGTCGGTGAGCTGTCCTCCGCGATTGGCGGCAGCCCAGACATTGTTGCGATCAGGGGAACGAAAGTGGTCGGGCAGCCGGGTAAAAATTGATGTCTCCCTGACATCCGCCTGCGTCAGATAAGTCATAGAATGGTGTCCTTTTCAGTGAATCCCTTAACCCGGCTGACATAATCCGTGCGCACGTGTGCGTCTCTGCGGTGAATCAGCGGTGTCTCATCAGCGAACATAGCCTGCCTCACAGTCTGTTTTACTAAGTAAAACTCAGGTGTACATGATGAAATCACTATATCGACGACACTGGCGCTGATGCCAGTGTTATGAGCTTGTTTATTATGTAAACAAGATATAACTCACAAATTATGCCGACATGTACCGGCAAGGTCATGAACTGCAGACGGGTGAAAAGCGAGAAAGGCTGAAGCCGCTTTTTAAAATGATGATGAAAAAGGGTTGAAGTCGTATATAAAAAATAGAATTTTCAATCTTTTATACCCGGAGGAGAAATGATCACCTGTCACGTCAAATACGTTATCGATCCCTATCAGATACGCGAATTTGAAAATTATGCTTCGGAATGGAACCGATCCAGGGTTTAAGAAAGAGAACGGAGAAACGGAGGCGGCAACCTGAACAGACCTCAGGCGCAGAAAAAGCGGGTTTCAGTCAGCGGAGGCAAAACAGAAAGGTGATAATCACCGGTCGATCCCTGACCGCGATTATCGAGGGTTTCCTGCGGGGTGCTCAGGAGATAGCACCCGGCGGTACGTGTTTGAACGTCTCAACGTAAGCACGGAACACGTATTTGAAAATGCGTTTCATGGAGCACCTGATTCAAATTTAGTTGAAGATATACTGAAAAAGTATAACTTCTGTGCGTTTTAACAGCAAATAAATTTGAACCCGATCACAAAACTACGGCTTCTCGCTTCATAAAAAACTATGCGGTGTAGCCGAGATGCTGCAGCAGAATGGTGGAACCAACGGCAATTAAGACGAGGCCACCGAGCACTTCCGCCCATTTACCCAGCACCGGACCAATAAAGCGCCCGACCAGGACACCGGTCGTCGCCATTACCGTGGTCGCGGCACCAATCGTCAGCGCGGTGGTGATGATGTTCACCTGTAAAAAGGCCAGACCAACGCCGACCGCCAGCGCATCAAGGCTGGTGGCTACCGCAGTGGTCGCCAGTACCACAAAGCCGTGGCTTTTTGGCGCTTCACAGGGTTCGGCGACCGCGGTCTGACGGAAGCCTTCCATCATCATACGGCCACCCAGGAACGCCAGCAGTGTAAACGCGACCCAGTGGTCCCACGCCATGATATAACGGCTGGCTGCCAGGCCGAGTGCCCAGCCAATCAGCGGGGTCAGTGCTTCAATAGAGCCGAAAATCAGACCGGTGCGCAGCGCTTCTTTAAAACCAGGACGATGCAGCGTCGCACCTTTGCCCAGCGCAGCAGCAAATGCGTCCATCGACATACCCAGCGCAAGAATTAACGTAGCAATAAAGGTCATGATTTATTCACCTGGGGCGAAAAAGCGGCTATTCACGCTGAATTCACCACACAAAGTGTTCAGTTATGAAAAAGTGCGCGCAGTCTACCATGCAAACCCGCAGATAAAAAGACAGCAAAATCAGGGATTTAAGTATAGCAAAGGCTATAACTCTTATCTTCCGCTATGAATGGACCTAAGTCGATGGTGGCAAAGCGTTTTCTGGCCACTCCGATGGCCTGAATCCCCGCTCCGTTCGCCTTTGCGCCCGACACCGCCATTGAACCGCGCGACCAATTACCGGAAAATGCCGGGCTGATAATGATGGGATACCGGTAATGAATAACCCTTTTGAAACGTTGATCGTGCCTGGTGGCATTCTGCTGCTGGGTTTTCTCTCGGCGCTGCTGCTGCCCGCCCCTGCCTTCAGCCTGACCGTGGCGCAGCATCTGCTGCAGCTGTTCCATCTGCAGGATCTCAATCAGCTTTACACGGTCGTGTTCTGCATCTGGTTTTTACTGCTGGGCGCGCTGGAGTTTTTCGTTATCCGCTTTGTCTGGCGTCGCTGGTTCAGGGCCTGACGGCACAATGTGCGTCCACCAGCGCTTTTAGTTGTCCGGCGCTGCGGGCATAGCCTTCGCGCGGCAGATGTGCCGCGCCCAGCAACAGGCCTGCGCGGCGCTGATCCGCATCCTGATACCAGAGTGACAGCGGCGAGGGTGCCATCCCCCACTCTGCCGCCTGCTGAGCAATAAGCTGGTCCGGGGAACCGGCGGGCAGGCGAACGATCACCGCCAGCCCGGCGCGTTGCAGGTCCGGAAAATGAGGGTGCAGCGCGGCAACCATCTGCTCCAGCCGCTCGTGATACACACGCTTCATCCGCCGCAGATGCCGCATGAAGTGACCTTCCCGCAGAAACTCCGCGACCGCATTGTGCAGCAATCCTGCCGATGCCGGTGCCAGTAACGCACACACCTCACCGAACCGGGCAGCCAGTGCGGGCGGCACCACCATAAAACCGAGCCGCAGTTGTGGCGTCAGCGTCTTGCTGAACGTGCCGATATGCAGGACCCGTCCCTCGCTGTCGAGTGCGGCCAGCGCTGGCGCGGCGCGATGACCAGGCTGGAGCTCACCCAGGTAGTCATCTTCAATAATCCAGCGCTGTTCGCGGCTGGCCCACTCAAGCAGGGCATGGCGGCGCGCCAGGCTCATCGTCATGCCAAGCGGTGCCTGCTGGCCCGGCGTCACCAGCGCGAAAGCGGCGTCCGGCGCACGCGTCACCCCGGCAGCGACCTGCATCCCCTCCTCGTCGACCGGCACCGCAACCGGCCTGACCCGCAACGCTTCCACCGCGCCGCGCGCCAGCCAGAATCCGGGATCTTCCAGCCAGGCGGTTTTGCCCTGAAAATCCATCGCCAGGCCAATCAGACCCATCGCGCCTGCATAGCCACTGGTAATGATGATCTGCTCTGCCTGACAGCGCAGACCGCGCGCCACCGCCAGATAGGCCACCAGTGCCTGCCGCAGTGCCAGACTGCCACGCGGATCGGGATAGCTGGCTGGCCGGCTGACCTGCATTCGCGCCTGCCGCTGCAGGATGCGCAGCCAGACTTTGGCTGGGAACGCATCGCTGGCGGGCGTCCCCATCTGGAAGGTCAGCGGTGGCGCGTCAAACGCCTCGATCCCTGCAGAGGGCGGCGGAAGGCACCCGGCATCGGAGCGGGCCGGTTTTAATGGCGGTAAAGTGCTGACGAAGGTGCCCGCCGCGCCCCGGGTTTCCAGAAACTGACCATCGGCCAGCATGTCATAACTGGCACGGACGGTGCCGCGTGCAACACCAAGCTGCGCAGCCAGATCGCGACAGGAAGGCAGACGCGCCCCCGGCTGTAAACGGCCTTCACCAATCGCCTGCTCAATCAGCTGGCGCAGCTGTTCGCTCAGACCACGCGGCGTACCGCGCTGCAGCGTCAGCGAGAAAAGGGGGGATGGACCAGTCAGACTCTCATTTTTTGGCACTTTATCTGCTCCATTCAAAGGCCGAAAATCGCCTCATCAATCCCAGGAGGCAATAAGATGAGCGAACGTATCGATTTTCACCAGGCAGCACCGGCAGGCATGAAAGCACTGAGCGGCGTATACGGTTATCTGTCACAAACCGATTTGCCGCTCACTTTACTGGAACTGCTGTTCCTGCGCATATCGCAGATTAACGGCTGCGCTTACTGCATTGATATGCATACAAAAGCGCTGAACAAGGCGGGGATCGGCTGGGATAAAATTGTACTGACGTCGGTCTGGCACGAATCCGGCACCCTGTTCAGTGAAAAAGAGAAAGCGGCCCTGCAGTGGGCGGAGTGCCTGACGCTGATTGCACAGCATGGCGCGCCGGAAGCAAGTTATACCGCGCTGAGGGAGCACTTCAGTGACAAAGCAATTGTCGATCTGAATATCGCCATTGGCCTGATGAACACCTACAACCGCATGGCGATAAGTCTGAAAAAGCTGCCTGCCAGTGCGAATGCGTCATAAGTGAAGCCGATGCGTGCGCCGCTGCGCGCGCATTTTCAGACTCACAAAAATGTAACATTATTTTTACACAAGAGCCTATCTGGCTGCTTTATCAACAATTCAAACTATTCCGCATTGCATAATAAATCGCTAAAATTCAGATAATTAAATAATTCCGCACCGTTCATATCGATTCTGCCGTTGCACCATCATGGCGCTTTTCCGCAACATCCTTTCCGGGTTAACCCCCTGACTTAACAATAAAAAATCCCTAATCGCGCAGCCGTGCTGATGATTAATTCTTATGCTGAATCATTTCTGCATTTAAAAAATAAACAAATGTTTAATTCAGGGGTGAGAATGTTATATTCGGATGACAAAGCATAACGTGCAGTTAACCCGTTATCACCGCTTTAACCTATACCTGAGACTTAACCTTTGAGAAATAGCGCAACGCGCTCGCAAGAAGCGTGACTATTTCGCCTGCAAAACTGTTGGGCTTCAGGTCAACAGAAGAGGAGATGTCGCCTCATGTGCAATTCAGCTGTAAACCTTGCGCTCGCGATGAGTGCCATGGCAAAGGACACCACTACCGCGCAGGAGCGCAAAGACGTTGACGTGCTGCTGATTGGCGCAGGTGTGATGAGCGCTACCCTCGGTGCATGGCTGCAGGATTTAGCGCCGGACTGGTCCATCGAAATGGTGGAGCGGCTGGACAGCGTGGCCGAGGAGTCGTCCAACGGCTGGAATAACGCCGGCACCGGTCATGCCGCCCTGGCCGAGCTGAACTATACGCCGCAGCAGGCGGATGGCAGCATCGACATCTCTAAAGCGGTGACGATCAACGAATCGTTCCAGATTTCCCGCCAGTTCTGGTCATATCAGGTCCAGAAAGGCAACCTGCGCAATCCCAAAAGCTTTATTCACAGCACGCCACACATGAGTTTTGTCTGGGGAGACGACAACGTCGAATTCCTGCGCAAACGCTATCAGGCGTTGCAGAAAAGCACCCTGTTCCGGGGCATGGCCTACTCCGAAGATCCGCAGCAGATTGCGCGCTGGATCCCGCTGGTCATGAATGGCCGCGATCGCCGTCAGAAAGTGGCCGCGACCTGGACGGAGATGGGCACCGATGTGAACTTCGGTGAAGTAACGCGTCAGCTGATCGCCTCCTTAGAGAAGAAGGCGAACTTCCGCCTGCGTCTGCGTCAGGAAGTGCGTGACCTGAAGCAGCTTGCTGACGGGCGCTGGCAGGTGACGCTGCAGTGTCTGAACAGCGGCAACCGCCGCACGCTGACAGCGGGCAAAATCTTTATCGGCGCTGGCGGCGCGGCATTGCCGCTGCTGCAGAAGGCCGGTATCCCGGAAGCGAACGGCTACGCCGGATTCCCGGTAGGGGGTTCGTTCCTGGTGACGGAAAATCCGCAGGTAGTGGCGCAGCATATGGCCAAGGTCTACGGCAAAGCCAGCGTCGGCGCACCGCCGATGTCCGTGCCGCACGTTGACACCCGCGTACTGGATGGCAAGCAGGTGCTGCTGTTTGGCCCGTTCGCCACCTTCTCCACCAAGTTCCTGAAGCAGGGTTCGCTGATGGATATGTTCACCTCTCTGAACAGCAGCAACATGCTGCCGATGGTGAAAGTGGGGCTGAAAAGTTTCGATCTGGTGAAATACCTGATGGATCAGGTGCTGCAAAGCGATCGCGACCGTATGGACGCCCTGCGCGCCTATGTGCCGCAGGCGAAGCAGGAGGACTGGCGGTTAGTGACGGCCGGTCAGCGTGTGCAGATCATCAAGAAGGATGAGAAAGAGGGTGCTGTATTGCGTCTCGGCACCGAAGTGGTCGCCTCACAGGATGGGACGATTTCAGCACTGCTGGGCGCCTCACCGGGCGCCTCGACAGCGGCACCGATTATGCTGGAACTGCTGCATAAGGTCTGTCCTGAGCAGATGGCCACGCCGGAATGGCAGAATAAAATCCGCGCCGTCATCCCTTCCTGGGGCCGTAAGCTGAACGGTGACGTGGCCCTGACAGAGAAAGTGTTGGCCGAAACCAGCCGTATTCTGCAGCTCGACTACTCGCCGGTGACACCGATGGCGGCAAACGATGAAGGACGTGAAACCGCTTTCGTTGTCGGCAAGTAATTCCGCACCGCTGATAAAAAGGCTCCGCACAGCGGGGCCTTTTTTATTGGCCGGTTGCCTGGTCGTCCTGGGGTTTCTCTATTAGGGTTAAGAGATCTTTTAGCTGAACACTCAGGAGGAAAAGGCATGTCTTACTCCCCTGCTTCACCGGAATTCACGCTGCTTGACCGCTACTGGCGGGCGGCGAACTACCTCTCCGTCGGGCAGATCTACCTGATGGATAACCCGCTGTTGCGCGAGCCACTCAGGCCGGAACATATCAAACCGCGCCTGCTGGGCCACTGGGGCACCACGCCAGGGCTGAATTTTATCTATGCCCACCTCAACCGGATTATCCGGCAGCAAAATCTGAACATGATCTACATCTGCGGACCCGGGCACGGCGGCCCCGGCATGGTGGCAAACACCTGGCTGGAGGGCAGCTACAGCGAAATTTATCCGCACATCAGCCAGGATGCGGCGGGCATGCAGCGCCTGTTTAAACAGTTCTCCTTCCCGGGCGGCATTCCCAGCCACGCGGCCCCGGAGACGCCCGGCTCAATTCATGAAGGGGGGGAGCTGGGCTATTCGCTCTCTCATGCATTTGGCGCGGCTTTCGATAATCCCGACCTGGTGGTGCCCTGCGTCATCGGCGACGGCGAAGCGGAAACCGGACCGCTGGCGTCCAGCTGGCACGGCATCAAATTCCTCAATCCGCAACGTGATGGCGCGGTGTTACCTATTCTGCATCTCAACGGCTACAAGATTGCTAACCCGACGCTGCTGGGTCGCAGCAGCGATGAAGATCTGCGTCAGCTGTTCAGCGGTTACGGCTATGAACCGCTGTTTGTCAGCGGGCATGAGCCGGAGAAAATGCATCCGCTGATGGCGGAAGCGCTGGACAATGCTCTGGCAAAAATCACCGCCTTCCAGCGTGAGGCGCGCCAGGGCAGCGCCACGACCGATGTGCCGCGCTGGCCGATGATTATCCTGCGCAGCCCCAAAGGCTGGACCGGCCCCAAAACGGTCGACGGCAAAAAAGTAGAGGATTTCTGGCGGGCGCATCAGGTGCCGGTCGCCGCCTGTCGTGAAGATGAAGGTCATCGTCAGATTCTGGAAACGTGGATGCGAAGCTATCAGCCGGATGATCTGTTCGATGAACAGGGTCGCCTGAAGCCGGAGCTGCAGGCGCTGGCGCCGGAGGGCGACAAGCGCATGGGGGCTTCGCCTTACGCTAATGGCGGCCTGCTGCGCCGTGAGCTGGAGACGCCGGAGCTCGCCGCGTTTGCCTGCGAGGTCGGCGAACCGGGTTCACAGATGGCGCAGGCTACCGAGCATCTGGGACGCTACCTCAGCGTGCTGTTTCAGCGAAACCGCGACAACTTCCGGCTGTTTGGCCCGGATGAAACCGCCTCAAACCGCCTGACGCCGGTCTTCGACGTGACCAGCCGCACCTGGCTGGAAAGAACAGAGCCCTACGACGAGCAGCTGGCGCGCGATGGCCGCGTCATGGAAATTCTCAGTGAGCATCAGTGTCAGGGCTGGCTGGAGGGCTATCTCCTGACCGGCCGTCACGGGCTGTTCAACTGCTATGAAGCCTTTATCCACATTATCGATTCCATGTTTAACCAGCATGCCAAGTGGCTGAAAGTCACGCGTAAGCTGGGCTGGCGTAAGCCCATCTCCTCACTCAACTATCTGCTCTCTTCGCACGTCTGGCGCCAGGACCACAATGGCTACAGCCATCAGGACCCCGGCTTTATCGATCACGTTGCCAATAAGAAAGCGGACATCGTACGTATCTATCTGCCGCCCGATGCCAATACGCTGCTCTGGGTAGGCGACCACTGCCTGCGCACCTGGGACCGCATTAATGTCATTGTGGCGGGCAAACAGCCTGCGCCGCAGTGGCTCGACATGGCCAGTGCCATAACCCACTGCGAAGCGGGCATGGGCGAATGGCGCTGGGCAGGCACCACGCCCGATAATGCACAGCCGGATGTGGTGATGGCCTGTGCCGGTGATGTGCCCACCATGGAAACCCTGGCGGCCGTCGATCTGCTGCGCGAGATGCTGCCTGAACTGCGGATTCGGGTGGTAAACGTGGTCGATTTAATGGCGCTGCAGACGCAGGATCAGCACCCGCATGGCAAATCCGATACGGAATTTGATGCGCTGTTTACGCAGGATAAACCGGTGATTTTTGCCTTCCACGGCTATCCGACGCTGGTGCATCGCCTGACCTATCAGCGCACCAATCATCGCAACTTCCACGTGCGTGGCTTCAATGAAGAGGGCACCACCACCACGCCATTTGATATGACGGTACTCAACGAACTGGACCGCTATCATCTGGCGCAGGAGGCGATTCTGCGCGTGCCCGGGCTGGCGGATGCTCATCCCGGGCTGCTGGAGGATTTGCAGCAGCGTCTGGCCGCGCATCACCAGTATGTCCGCGAACATGGCGAGGATCTGCCGGAGGTGCAGAACTGGAAATGGCCATCCGCCACTGCACCAGGCGCGCCTGATTAAGCGGCCTGCAGCGCGTCGGTCACCATCCAGACGGTGGTCGCCACCAGCGACAGCGCCATCAGGCTGTTAAACAGCTGGCGCTTCCAGGCAATCTGCAGATGGCTGCGCAGGCGGTCGCCCAGCGCAGCCCAGATCAGGATGCAGGGCAGATTGAGCAGCATGAAGCAGATCATTACCGTTACAACGCCGCTGCTGGCGCTGTAGAGCAGTGCCACGTTGCTGGCCATCAGCCAGGCTTTGGGGTTAATCGCCTGGAAACAGGCGCCACCCAGCAGCGTCATCGGCTGCGGCCGGGTTCGCGTTTCGGGGGCGGCAGCACGAAAGATCTTCCAGGAGAGCCACAACAGATAGGTGCAGCCTGCCAGCGTCAGCGGCAGGCGAATCGCCGACATCCAGTGCAGCAGCACCTCCAGCGCCATTCCGGCAATCACCGTTTGCACCGCACAGCCCAGTAAAATGCCGAACATCATCGGCAGGGTGCGACGCATGCCAAAATTGACCCCGGAGGTCGCCAGCAACAGATTGTTTGGGCCTGGCGTAATCGACATGACGGTGACGTAACTGAAGAAAGAGGGATCAAGCATAGTGGCGCTCCTGAAAGTGGACAGAGCTCTATGCTACGGCGCGAAAAAGGATGGTAACAGTGACACAAAATCACTATTGTGATGGTTACAGTTTACGTTTGCAGCAATTGTACCCATCCAATCCGGAGGCTACTGTGTCCCTTGCTCCCTCTTCCGATCAGCGTCTTTATCAGCAGCTGGCGGACAGCTTCGCTGAGGCTATCCACCAGGGCACGCTGAAACCGGGCAAACGCCTGCCAGCGATCCGGCGTGTCGCTCAGTCCCATCAGGTCAGTGTGAATACGGTGCTGAATGCCTGGCAGCTGCTGGAAGATCGCGGTCTGATTGAGGCTCGACCGCAGTCGGGCTACTACGTGCGCGGCGTGCTGCCCGCCGTGACCCGTCACGGTGAGCATAAGACCCGGGTACGCGACCCCGGCAGCGGTAAACTCGACCTGATTGATAAGGTGTTTGCCGCACAGAACCATCCCGACTACATCAATATCTCGCTGGCCTGCCCGCAGGACAGTGAACTTTTCCCTGCGACCCGCATCGCCCGGATCACGGCTTCACTGCTGCGCCGTCATCCCAATCTGATCGGGCGCTATGCGCTTCCGCCCGGTAGTGAGCGCTTACGGGAGGAGATTGCGCGCCGGGCGCTGCACGCCGGACAGCGGCTGACCGCCGATGAGATCACCCTCACCCACGGCTGCATGGAAGCCCTGCAGCTGGCATTACGTGCGGTCACGCAGCCCGGCGACTGTGTCGGGCTGGAGTCGCCGACCTACTTCTTCCTGTTTCCACTGCTGGCGTCGCTGGGCCTTAAAGCGCTGGAAATCCCCACCGATCCGCAGCATGGCCTGTCGCTGGATGCGCTGGAGATGCTGCTGCAGGAGCAGCGCATCAAGGCACTGATTGCCATGCCCGGTGTGCAGAATCCGCTGGGCTGCGGCATGTCGCTGGCAAACAAGAAGCGGCTGGCAAAGTTAGTGAACACTTACCACGTTCCGCTGATCGAAGACGGACTGTATGACGAGTTGCAGTTCGACTGGCCCCTCTCGCCCGCTGTGAAAGCGTTTGATCGCGATGGCTGGGTGATCTACTGCACCAGCTTCACCAAAACCGTGGCACCCGACTTCCGGATTGGCTGGACCGCTGCCGGCCGTTTTCACGACGCGATTGCCCGGCTCAAAGCGGTTTCGTCGATGGCTGAATCGGCCCTGCTGTCAGAAACACTGGCGGAGTTTCTTGCGTCCGGCGGTTACGATCACCACCTGCGCACCCTGCGCCGTCGCTACGCAGCCAATCTGGATGAGGCGCGGGGACTGATCGCCCGCTACTTCCCGCAGGGCACCCGCGCCACGCTGCCGCGCGGAGGATTCGTCTTCTGGGTCGAGTTACCCGGCAACGTGAAGACTACGGAGATGTTTGACCGGCTGCTGCAGGAGCAGATCTGCGTCACGCCTGGCGCGCTCTATTCTCTGAGCGAGCGTTACAACCATGCGCTGCGTCTCTCCTGCTGTTATCCGTTTGATGCGCGCTATAGCCGGGCAATTCAGCGCGCCGGAGAGATTGCCTGTGAACTGTCAGGACTCCCGGCTGGTGAGGCTCAGGGCGTCCCGTTGCGGCCCCAGACGGTGTAACCACGCCGTTCGGTCAGGCGCTCGTAATAGGTGCGAACCGCCGGATAATCGGGATGCTCAAGCGGCGTCTCAAACCAGCGGTTTACCGCCAGACCAATCGGAATGTCGGCCAGGGTGAAATTGCGTCCGGCAACGTAGCGACCGGTTTTTTCCAGTTGCTGATTAAGGATGCTCATGGTGTGCGCCCAGCCTTTGCAGGCCGCTGCCAGCAGGCGCGGATCCTGATGAGCCGGAGAGTTTCTTACCAGCGACATGAAAGCGTAGCGCCAGGAGGTATTCAGTTCTGTGGCCTGCCAGTCCATCCACTGATCGACCGGTGCACGCGCCTGCGGATTAGGCGGATAAAGCCACTCGCCGCCATAGGCATTCGCCAGATAGCGCAGGATAGCGTTAGATTCCCAGATGACTAAGTCATCATCTTTCAGCACCGGCACCATCGCATTCGGATTGAGTGCCATGAACTCCGGCAGATGCGTGGAGCGGAAACCGTCGCCCCACTCTTCGCGCTGGTAATCCAGATCCAGCTCGTCACACAGCCATAATACTTTGCGCACGTTGATTGAGGAGGCGCGTCCCAGGATCGTTAACATGCAGAGTCTCCGGTAGAATCTTTAACTTATTGATAACGCTGTTAGCTGTTATAAGCAATCATCTGGCAGAGAAAAGGCCACCCTGAACACCCTCAGCAAGGAGTCACCATGCAGGTCGCGTTTAAGCAAGTCGATGTGTTTACCTCATCAGCCTTTAACGGCAATCCGCTGGCGGTCATCATGGATGCGCAGGGGTTAAGCGACAGCCAGCTGGCCGCCATTGCCCGCTGGACTAACCTGTCGGAGACCACCTTTGTGCTGCCGCCTGAGCATGCGGAAGCTGACTATCGGGTGCGCATTTTTACCGTTGAAGGCGAGCTGCCGTTTGCCGGTCATCCCACGCTGGGTACGGCGCACGCCCTGCTGGAGGCCGGCTGGCCAACCCGCACACCCGGCGAGATTGTGCAGGAGTGCGGTGTCGGTAACGTCACGGTGAAGATTAATGAGACGGGTGAACTGGCGTTTGCCGCCCCGGCTGCCACGCTGACACCCTGGCAGGATGCACTGATGGCGAAAGCGTTAAACAGCGAGGCTTTCGATCTGACGCAAAGCCCGACGGTGGTTGATATGGGTATCCGCTGGCTGCTGGTGCCGATGACCAGCGCCGACGCGGTGCTGGCGCTGCAGCCCAGCGTCAGCGAACTCGAGCGTCTGCTTAAACAGGCGGACGTATCGGGGATAATGGCGTTTGGCCGCCTGCCGCAGGGAGAAGAGGAGCAGTATGAAGTACGCGCCCTGCTGGTCGAGAATGGCAGCCTGACCGAAGATCCGGTGACGGGCAGTGCCAACGCCTGTCTGGCGCGTTACTTTGCCATGGCGGGACAGACCACGGGCTATCGTGTGCGTCAGGGCACGGCGCTGCAGCGTGCCGGTCGGGTAAACGTGACCTTCGATAGTGGCACGATCTGGATTGGCGGCCATACCGTCACCGTCATCGACGGCACGATCGCGCTGTAAGGCTGGCGGCATCGGCGGGCCGGTCTGCCGCGATGCCGCCGGGGGTTAAATGCCCTGCCCGCCTGAGGCTTCGATGCGCTGCGCGGTGATCCAGCCGGTTTCATCACTGAGAATCGCGCTGATGGCATCGCCGATGTCGTCCGGTAATCCCACCCGGCCCAGCGCCGTCAGTGCAGCAATCTGATCGTTAATCTCCCGGGTGTCGCGCACCCGGCCTCCGCCGAAGTCCGTTTCTATCGCCCCGGGTGCCAGAATATTGACCCGAATCCGGCGCGCCCCCAGCTCCTTCGCCTGATAGCGGGTCAGCACCTCCATCGCCCCTTTCATTGATGCATAGGTCGCAGAGCCCGGATAGACCAGCCGGGTCAGACCGCTGGAGATGTTCAGGATGCGGCCTCCGTCGTTGATCAGCGGCAGCAGCTTCTGGGTCAGAAAGTAGGGCCCCTTGAAATGGACATTCACCAGGGCGTCAAATTCCGCCTCCGTGGTATCGGTAAACGGCTTATAGTGACCGTGCCCGGCGTTGTTTACTAAATAGTCAAAGCGATCCCGCTGCCACTGCTGCTGCAGGGCCTCTTTCACCTGCCCGACAAAGCGATCGAACTGACCGGTGTCGCCGACATCCAGCGCCAGCGCCACTGCACGCCGTCCCATCGCCTCAATCTCTTTGACAACCGCCTGCGCCTCATCGGCATGAGTGCGGTAGGTCAGAATGATATCGGTGCCTCTGGCAGCCAGTTTTAACGCGCCGTTACGGCCTAAACCGCGATTTGCACCGGTAATTAACGCAACTTTCTGATTCATCTCTCACACCTGTTGAAAAGTTGAACACGTGTTAAGGATATTCGCGAATTATTGATCTATAAACAGTGTAAAAAGCGCATCACTGTTTCAATAAAAACAACAATCGGTGAACAACATGGACAAAATTCACGCAATGCAGGTTTTTGTGCGGGTGGCCGAAATGGGCAGTTTTACCCGCGCGGCAGAGAGTTTAGGCGTGCCTAAAGGCAGCGTATCGCGGCAGATACAGGCGCTGGAGAATCAAATGGCAACCCGTTTGCTGCATCGCACCACGCGCCGGGTGCAACTAACTCAGGATGGACTGGTCTATTACGATCGCTGTCTGGACCTGCTGTCGATGATTGACGATATGGACAGTCTGTTCCAGCACGATCCCGCCACGCTCAGCGGCAAGCTGCGGGTCGATATGTCCGTCGCGATGGCGACCGGTTTTATCCTTCCCCGCCTGCCGGAATTTTTGCAGCACTACCCTGGCGTAGAGATTGAACTGAGCAGCAGTGACCGTCAGGTGGATGTGATCCGGGAAGGCTTTGACTGTGTTATCCGGGTCGGCGAGCTGAAGGATTCGGGACTGATCGCGCGAAAAATTGGCACCCACACCTTGATCAACTGCGCCAGCCCTGGCTACCTTTCGCGTTTCGGGATGCCGGTCCGGCTGGAGGAGCTGTCGCAGCATGCGATGGTCCACTACAGCCAGCAGCTGGGCCAGGCCGCACCAGGTTTTGAATATTTTGATGGCAGGCAGTGCCACTATGTTCACACCGGCGGTGCCGTAACCGTAAACAGCACCGAAACCTACCGCGCCGCCTGTCTGGCTGGATTAGGCATTATTCAGGTGCCGGCGGCCGGCATTCAGCCCCTGCTGGAAAACGGCGAGCTGGTCGAGGTGCTGCATCGCTTCCCCGCCAGGCCCATGCCGATCCACCTGCTCTATCCGCACCGGCGCAATGTGGCGCGTCGCGTGCGGGTTTTTATGGAGTGGCTGAGTCAGGTGCTGCAGGAGTACGTCACCTGAGCGACTATACTCTGATTTTAATGACAAACAGGACAGTGAAGGTCTATGACAGACAAGCAGGAACATTCGCAGGATACACAGCCAGAGAAACCGCTTATCGACATTAAAACCGGCAATCAGACCGTGGACCAGTCGATTGTCCGCGTGTCGCATTTTGCCGCCTGGTTTCAGGCCATTCCGGCGGTGGCGCATTTTATCCGTGCCCTTGAGCGCTTTAACGACCGGCTCGGCAGCCAGTTTGGTGCGGCCATTACCTATTTCTCATTTTTATCGCTGATCCCGATTCTGATGGTGTCGTTTGCCGCCGTCGGTTTTGTACTCGCCTCCAATCCGGATCTGCTGACCGATATCATCAATAAAATCGTCAGCAGCATCAGCGACCCGACGCTGGCGACCACGCTGAAGAATACGGTGAATACCGCCATTCAGCAGCGCGCCACGGTGGGGATCTCCGGTTTACTGCTGGCGCTCTATTCCGGTCTGAACTGGATGGGGAATCTGCGGGAAGCCATTCGCGCCCAGTCGCGCGACGTCTGGGAACGCAATCCTGATGACCAGGAGAAGATCTGGAAACGCTACATCCGCGATTTCCTGTCGCTGACCGGCCTGATGCTGGCCCTGATCATTACGCTTTCGCTGACCTCAGTGGCGGGGTCTGCCCAGGCGACCATCGTGAGCGCCCTGGGGCTGGATGGCATCGACTGGCTGCGGCCTGCGATGACCATTATCGCCACCTCGATTTCTGTGCTGGCTAACTACCTGCTGTTTCTCTGGATTTTCTGGATCCTGCCACGACATAAGCCACGCAAGAAGGCGCTGTTCCGCGGGACGCTGCTGGCGGCCATCGGTTTTGAGGTGATCAAGTTTGTCATGACGCTGACCCTGCCAAAGCTGGCAACCTCCCCTTCAGGAGCGGCCTTTGGTTCCGTGCTCGGCCTGATGGCGTTCTTCTACTTCTTCGCCCGTCTGACGCTGTTCTGTGCGGCCTGGATCGCCACAGCTAAATATAAAGACGATCCGCAGATGCCTGAAGCGGGCAGCGCAGCACGACGCAAAACCTCCTGATCTGTTAACAACAGCGGAAAACACCTCCCCTCGGCTATTTTTTACTCAGATAACAGGATGAATAGCTGAGGGGTCACTTTTATTTAGCCCTTTCACAGAGTATCCCGCCAGATATCGTCCGGTTTACCCCGGTATCACCCGGCATTCGCCGCACCACAGAAATTATCCTCTTTTTGCCCGCTGAAGCCAGGCGCGGCGCGGGTTTTCGCCATTGAATGCGGTCAGTCAGGTGCGTAAGATTCTTTGTCTGTATTTACAAATAAGAAACAGTTATGCAAGCCTCCCTCTCAGACACACTCGACAAACAGCAGGACCCCGCACCGGTTAACTCACGCAGTAAAGTGGTGATAGCCTCACTGGTCGGCACGGCCATCGAATTCTTCGACTTTTATATTTATGCCACGGCTGCGGTGATTGTTTTTCCCCATATTTTCTTCCCGCAGGGTGATGCCACCGTCGCCACGCTACAGTCGCTCGCCACTTTCGCTATCGCCTTTATTGCGCGTCCGATTGGCTCTGCCCTGTTTGGTCACTTTGGCGACCGCGTAGGACGTAAGGCCACCCTGGTTGCTTCGCTGCTGACCATGGGGATCTCCACCGTGGTGATTGGCCTGCTGCCGGGCTATGAAACCATTGGTGTGATGGCGCCGCTGCTGCTGGCGCTGGCGCGTTTTGGTCAGGGGCTGGGCCTGGGCGGCGAATGGGGTGGCGCAGCACTGCTGGCAACGGAAAACGCTCCGGCGAAGAAGCGTGCGCTCTATGGCTCCTTCCCGCAGCTGGGCGCGCCGATCGGCTTTTTCTTTGCTAACGGCACCTTTCTGCTGCTCTCGTGGCTGCTGACTGACGAGCAGTTTATGCAGTGGGGCTGGCGCGTTCCCTTCATTCTCTCTGCCGTACTGGTGCTGATTGGCCTCTATGTGCGCGTTTCGCTGCATGAAAGTCCGGTGTTTGCCAAAGTGCAGAAAGAGCAGAAGCAGGTTCGGGTACCGATTGCGGCGCTGCTGAGCAGGCACCTGACTGCCACCATTCTCGGCACCTTTATCATGCTGGCGACCTATACGCTGTTCTATATCATGACGGTCTATTCAATGAGTTACGGCACCACGCCAGCGCCAGCGGGTCTGGGTATTCCGCGTAACAGTATGCTGTGGATGCTGATGCTGGCGGTCATTGGCTTTGGCGTGATGGTGCCGATTGCGGGCGTGCTGGCGGATCGCTTTGGTCGTCGCAAGACCATGATTACCATTACGCTGATGATTATCGCGTTTTCGTTCCTGTTCCCGGCGATGCTCGGTTCGGGTTCGCAGGCGCTGGTGATGGCGTTCCTGCTGCTGGGTCTGAGCATTATGGGGCTGACGTTTGGCCCGATGGGCGCACTGCTGCCGGAGCTGTTTCCGACCGAAGTGCGTTATACCGGTGCCTCGTTCTCCTACAATCTCTCCTCGATTCTGGGTGCCTCGGTTGCGCCTTACATCGCGACCTGGCTGAATGCCAGTTATGGCCTACAGGCGGTAGGGTTCTATCTGGCGTCGATGGCGGTGCTGACACTGATTGCGTTGCTCGCCTGTAAAGAGACGCGTCACCAGACGCTGTATGACGTGTAGTCCGGTGGGATGAAAGTCAGTAAAACCCGGCAGATGCCGGGTTTTTTTATGGGTTGGGTTTAGTCAATCTAAGGCAGCTTAGGGAACATACTTTGACCCTGAGGAGTTCAAAAACATCGCCTTATGGTCAGGCTACCGGCTCAGGGAGCATACGCCCTCCGCAAAGACGCAAAAGACGCCATCCGTGGCGGGCTCAGCGCGGGCCATCCCTGGCCCGCTATGCTTTGCTACAGGCGTATGCTCCCATCGCTTTAAGTTGATTGGCTGTCTGTTTGAAGATCCTGCATCGTGCTAATGGGCAGGGTTATTCTGGCAGCAATGCAGAAGCTTAAGGGCACAGGGAACACGGTCAGAAGAGGAAGGCGTCCCGCCGCCCGGATAAAAACGCCGGGAGCGTTTTTGAACAACGCAACGCGTTGGCCCGTTTACGGGCGCACCTCAGGGATGAGGTGCGTAATCGCGCGGGCCGAGCGGCCAGGGATTGGCTTAAGCGCCTTTCCGATCTGACCGTGTTACCTGTGCAGGCTCGGTCTCATAGCGAAGCAGGCAGTGCAGGCACCGTTCCACCAGCGAACTTCTCAGACAGTGTTCACAAACAAAAAACCCCGGCAAGCCGGGGTTTGTTTTGCTGAAAACGGGAGTGCCGCTTATCAGCCTGCGACAGCGATACGCTTCATGTCGGTCATGTAGCCACGCAGTTTGCGGCCCACGATTTCAATCGGATGCTGGCGAACCGCTTCGTTGACGTCACGCAGCTGCGCGTTGTCTACCTGCGTTCCCTCAATGGCTTTACCCAGGTCGCCTGGCTGCAGCGTGGTCATGAACTCTTTCAGCAGCGGTACAGCCGCGAAGGAGAACAGGTAGTTACCATATTCGGCGGTATCCGAGATAACCACGTTCATTTCGTACAGACGCTTACGGGCAATGGTGTTAGCAATCAGCGGCAGCTCGTGCAGGGATTCATAGTAAGCAGACTCTTCGATGATGCCCGCATCAACCATGGTTTCAAACGCCAGCTCCACGCCCGCTTTGACCATGGCGACCATAACGACACCTTTGTCGTAATACTCCTGCTCGTCGATCTTACCTTCAAACTGCGGCGCATTTTCGAACGCAGTTTTACCGGTCTCTTCACGCCAGGTGAGCAGGTTTTTGTCGTCGTTCGCCCAGTCGGCCATCATACCGGAAGAGAATTCGCCTGAGATGATGTCATCCATGTGCTTCTGGAACAGCGGAGCCATGATGGTTTTCAGCTGCTCAGACAGCGCGTATGCACGGATTTTTGCCGGATTAGAGAGGCGATCCATCATCAGGGTGATGCCGCCGAACTTCAGCGATTCGGTGATGGTTTCCCAGCCGAACTGAATCAGTTTTTCGGTGTACGCCGCGTCATGACCTTCCGCCACCAGCTTGTCGAAGCAGAGCAGTGAACCCGCCTGCAGCATGCCACACAGAATAGTCTGCTCACCCATCAGGTCAGATTTGACTTCTGCCACGAAAGAGGATTCCAGCACGCCAGCACGATCGCCACCGGTTGCGGCTGCCCAGGCTTTAGCAATCGCCATGCCTTCGCCTTTTGGATCATTTTCCGGGTGAACAGCGATCAGGGTCGGAACACCGAAGCCACGCTTATACTCTTCACGCACTTCTGTACCCGGACACTTCGGTGCCACCATGACGACGGTGATATCTTTACGAATGCTCTCGCCCACTTCTACGATGTTGAAGCCGTGTGAGTAGCCCAGCGCAGCGCCATCTTTCATCAGCGGCTGAACAGCCTGAACCACTGCAGAGTGCTGTTTGTCTGGCGTCAGGTTGACCACCAGGTCCGCCTGCGGGATCAGCTCTTCGTAGGTACCCACTTTGAAACCGTTATCGGTCGCTTTGCGCCATGAAGGGCGTTTCTCAGCAATCGCTTCAGCACGCAGTGCATAGGCGACATCCAGACCGGAATCACGCATGTTCAGACCCTGGTTCAGGCCCTGTGCGCCACAGCCAACGATAACGACTTTTTTGCCCTTCAGGAAACTCGCACCATCTGCGAACTCATCGCGCGCCATGAAACGACATTTGCCTAATTGCGCCAGCTGATTGCGCAGATTCAGTGTGTTGAAATAGTTAGCCATGGGTACTCCGGTAAGTTGTGTTTGCTTTTTTTGTTCAGGAACGGCGTGTCATGCAGCGCCGCGAATGACCCCATCATATGACAGGAATTCTGTTGCTTAAATTGATATATTAACAACGTCACATTGCAATAAATGCAACACCACCCAGAGGCGACGCGCATATGGATTTACGGGATCTGAAACTGTTTCTTCATCTGGCAGAAAGCTGCCACTTCGGGCGCAGCGCGCGTGCTATGCACGTCAGCCCTTCCACGCTGTCACGCCAGATCCAGCGGCTTGAAGAGGATGTCGGCCATGCGCTGTTTCTGCGTGATAACCGTACCGTCACACTGACGGAGGCGGGTGAGCGCCTGCGTCAGTTTGCCCAGCAGACGCTGCTGCAGTATCAGCAACTGCGTCATGTCATGGATCTTAATGGTCCGTCACTCAGCGGCGAGCTGCGGCTGTTCTGCTCGGTAACGGCGGCCTACAGCCATCTGCCGCCCATCCTCGACCGCTTTCGCGCCGAACATCCGCAGGTGGAAATTAAACTGAATACCGGCGATGCCGCGGATGCGCTGGAAAAAGTTCACTCCGGTGATGCCGATCTGGCGATTGCCGGACGCCCTGAAACGCTGCCAGCCAGCATTGATTTTATGCCACTGGGGCTGATCCCGCTGGTCCTGATTGCGCCCGCCTTACCCTGTGCCGTTCGTACGCAGGCTACACAGCCACAGCCAGACTGGGCACAGATTCCGTTTATTCTGCCGGACCAGGGCCCGGCACGGCGGCGTATCGATCTCTGGTTCCGCCGCCATCGCATTCCTAACCCGCTGATTTACGCCACGGTGTCGGGGCATGAAGCGATTGTCTCGATGGTGGCGCTGGGATGCGGCATCGCGTTGCTGCCGCATGTGGTGCTGGAAAACAGCCCGGAACCGGTGCGTAACCGCGTGATGATGCTGGAAAATGTTGAATCGGTCGCGCCGTTTGAACTCGGCATCTGCGTACAAAAAAAGCGGCTCGGTGAGCCGCTGATCAGTGCCTTCTGGAGCCAGCTGTAATCAGCTGCCTGACAGGAAGAAGCGGAACGCCGGGTTCTGGCTTTCATCATGAAAGTCATAGCCCAGATCGGTGAGATGCTCTTCGAAACGCGGCTCATCGCTGCCCAGTTCAAAGGCCGCCAGCACGCGGCCATAATCAGTGCCGTGGCTGCGGTAGTGAAACAGCGAGATATTCCAGTGCGTGCCAAGCGTCTGCAGAAACTTCAGCAACGCACCGGGTGCCTCCGGAAATTCAAAGCTGAAAAGCCGTTCACGCAGCGGTTTGGAAGGTCGTCCGCCCACCATGTAACGCACGTGCAGCTTTGCCATTTCATCATCAGAGAGATCGACCACCTGATAGCCGCCGTGGGTCAGTTCGCTGATAATCTCGCTGCGCTCCTCGACGCCACGGGTCAGCCTGACACCAACAAAGATGCAGGCTTTATCTGCGTCAGCGTAGCGGTAGTTGAACTCCGTGATGGCACGCCCGCCCAGCGTCTGGCAGAAGCGTAAAAAGCTCCCCTGCTGTTCCGGGATGGTCACAGCCAGCAGCGCCTCTCGCTGTTCGCCCAGCTCGCAGCGCTCAGAGACATATCGCAGGCCGTGAAAATTGACGTTGGCCCCGGATAAGACATGCGCCAGCCGTTCGCCTTTAATCTCATGCTGCTGGATATACTTCTTCATGCCCGCCAGCGCCAGCGCCCCGGAAGGCTCCGCCACAGCACGGACATCTTCGAACAGATCCTTCATCGCTGCGCAGATGGCATCGCTGTCGACGGTGATAATGTCGTCAAGATACGCTTTGCACAGGCGGAAGGTCTCGCTGCCAATACGCTTCACCGCCACGCCTTCGGCAAACAGCCCGACGCGGGGCAGATCGACCGGATGACCCGCCTCCAGCGCCGCCTTCAGACAGGCTGAATCTTCTGACTCCACAGCAATCACTTTGATTTGCGGCATCAGCTGTTTAATCAGCACCGCCACACCGGCTGCCAGACCGCCCCCGCCAACCGGGACAAAGACCCGATCCAGATGCGCATCCTGTTGCAGCAGCTCCATCGCCAGCGTGCCCTGTCCGGCAATCACTGCCGGATGGTCAAACGGTGGCACGAAAGTGTAGCCGCGCTGTTCCGACAGTTCGATCGCTTTGGCTTTCGCCTCATCAAAGTTGGCACCAAACAGGTAAGCCTCACCGCCAAACGCGCGCACCGCATCCACCTTGATATCGGCTGTCGCCAGCGGCATCACGATCAGTGACTTAATGCCCAGCTTGCTGGCGGAGAGCGCCACGCCCTGTGCATGGTTACCGGCGGAGGCCGTTACCACGCCGCGCGCTTTCTGCTCTTCGTTCAGGCCGGCAATCATCGCGTAAGCACCGCGCAGCTTGAAGCTGTGCACTGGCTGGCGATCTTCCCGCTTCACCAGAATGGTGTTGCCAAGACGCGATGAGATTTTTTCCATCTTCTGCAGCGGCGTTACCTGTGCGACTTCGTACACCGGTGAACGCAACACCGCGCGCAAATACTCGGCGCCGCAGGGTGCATCGGGTAGCGGTTGAGACTCGGCCATGGTCAGCCTCCCAGCTTGCTCTTATCGCGGACAGCGCCTTTATCAGCACTGGTCGCAAGTGAGGCGTAAGCACGCAGCGCGAACGAGACTTCACGCTGACGATTGATCGGCGTATAGGCCGCATCGCCACGTGCCTGCTGCTCTTCACGGCGGGCGTGCAGTTCGTTATCCGGCACGGCAAGTCTGATGCCGCGGTTCGGGATGTCGATCTCAATGGTGTCGCCATCTTTCACCAGCGCAATGGTGCCGCCGTTTGCCGCTTCAGGTGAGGCATGACCGATAGAGAGACCGGAGGTGCCGCCAGAGAAACGACCGTCGGTGATCAGGGCGCAGCTTTTGCCCAGTCCCATCGATTTCAGATAGGTGGTCGGATAGAGCATCTCCTGCATACCCGGCCCGCCTTTTGGCCCTTCGTAGCGGATCACGACCACGTCGCCCGCCACCACTTTGCCGCCCAGGATCGCTTCAACAGCATCATCCTGACTTTCGTAGACTTTAGCCGGGCCGGTGAAGGTCAGGATCTCTTTGTCTACGCCTGCGGTTTTAACGATACAGCCATCTTCTGCGATGTTGCCGTAGAGTACGGCCAGACCACCATCCTGCGAATAGGCGTTTTCGCGGGTACGGATACAGCCTTCAGCACGGTCATCATCCAGCGTGTCCCAGCGGCAGCTCTGCGAGAATGCCTGGGTGGTGCGGATGCCCGCCGGACCGGCACGGAACATCTCTTTTACCGCCTGATCGTTGGTGAGCATGATGTCGTACTGATCCAGCGTTTCACGCATCGTCTGCTGCAGGATATTTCGGGCGCTGCTGTCGAACAGACCTGCGCGATCCAGCTCGCCGAGAATCGCGTAAACACCACCCGCGCGATGCACATCTTCCATGTGATATTTCGGGGTACTTGGCGCGACTTTACAGAGCTGAGGGACTTTGCGTGACAGGCGATCGATGTCAGAGATATTGAAGTCGATATCGCCTTCCTGCGCGGCTGCCAGCAGGTGCAGTACGGTATTAGTGGAACCGCCCATGGCGATATCCAGCGTCATGGCGTTTTCGAAAGCGGCCTTGTTGGCGATGCTCCGCGGCAGCACGTTGACGTCATCCTGTTCATAGTAACGTTTGGTCAGGCTGACGATGCGCTTACCGGCGTTGATGAACAGCTCTTTACGATCGGCGTGAGTGGCCAGCAGGGAGCCGTTGCCTGGCTGCGACAGGCCGAGTGCTTCGGTCAGGCAGTTCATTGAGTTCGCGGTAAACATGCCGGAGCAGGAGCCGCAGGTCGGACAGGCAGAGCGTTCGATCTGCTCACTGTCGGCGTCGCTGACGTTCGGGTTGGCCCCCTGAATCATCGCATCCACCAGATCCAGTTTGATGATCTGGTCAGAAAGCTTGGTTTTACCGGCTTCCATCGGTCCGCCTGAAACGAAGATCACCGGGATATTGAGGCGCAGTGACGCCATCAGCATCCCCGGCGTGATTTTGTCGCAGTTGGAGATACAGACCATGGCGTCGGCGCAGTGTGCGTTCACCATGTACTCGACCGAGTCAGCAATCAGTTCGCGCGAAGGCAGTGAATACAGCATGCCGCCATGACCCATGGCAATACCGTCATCCACCGCGATTGTGTTGAACTCTTTAGCCACACCGCCTGATGCTTCGATCTGCTCGGCGACCAGTTTACCAAGGTCACGCAGGTGAACGTGGCCCGGGACAAATTGGGTGAATGAGTTAACCACAGCGATAATCGGCTTACCGAAATCGTCATCGGTCATTCCTGTCGCGCGCCATAAGGCACGGGCACCCGCCATATTACGGCCGTGGGTGGTGGTGGCGGAACGGTACTTAGGCATGCTCTATTTACTCCAGTAAGAAAAAGCTCGCGGACGTCAGATGACGTCCGCGCTGTATCTGATTATGGATTAACCGGATCTAACCAGCCCCATTTGTCTTCGGTTTCGCCGGTGAACAGACCAAAGAAGGCCTGCTGGATGCGTTTGGTCACCGGGCCACATTTGCCTTCGCCCACCTGAATACGGTCAACGCTGCGCACCGGGGTAATTTCTGCAGCGGTACCAGACATAAACACTTCATCAGCCAGATAGAGGGATTCACGCGACAGGGTCTGCTCGCGCACTTCAATGCCCATATCACGCGCCAGGGTGATGATGGCATCGCGGGTAATGCCCGGCAGAGCGGAAGAGGTGAATGGCGGGGTAAAGAGCACGCCATCTTTCACTTCAAACAGGTTTTCGCCCGCACCTTCTGAGATCAGGCCATTGGTATCCAGCGCGATACCTTCCTGATAGCCGTGACGACGGGCTTCGCTGCCCACCAGCAGTGAGGAGAGGTAGTTACCGCCCGCTTTTGCGGCAGTTGGCAGGGTATTCGGCGCCACACGGCTCCAGGAGGAGACCATAGCATCAATGCCGTTTTCCAGAGCTTCCGCACCCAGGTACGCGCCCCACGGGAAGGCTGCAATGATCACGTCGGTGGTAAAGCCATCTGGCGGGTTCACGCCCAGGCCCACATCGCCCACGAAGGCCAGCGGACGGATATAAGCACTTTTCAGTTTGTTCACGCGGATGACTTCGCGGCACGCTTCCATCAGCTCATCAACGCTGCTTTTAATCGGGAAACGGTAGATTTTGGCGGAGTCGTGCAGACGTTGCATGTGTTCACGGTGGCGGAACACAACCGGTCCTTTGTGAGAGTCGTAGCAGCGGACGCCTTCAAACACCGACGTGCCATAGTGCAACGCGTGGGACATGACGCTGACCTTCGCCTCTTCCCACTTAACCATCTCGCCATTGAACCAAATAAAGTCTGCTTTCTTCGTGCTCATTGTTATTCCCTCTCGCGGCTAGGCGCGGATTTGTTGTGTTGTCTGTTGTTGAATCTGAACGCATGCAACGTCAATCAATTTACTTAACTGCGAAGACAGTAAATCGACGGAGCGCTGGCTGGCAACGGTCATTTCAATATTAATGTTTTCCGCGTTGGCGACTGAGGCCATGTTCATAGAACAGACCTGAAAACCGCGGTGGCGCACGACGCGTAAAATGCGCTCCAATATTTCAGGGCGGAAGCGGGCTTCGATAGACAATTGATGCTGGTTCATACGGTTTTCTCCATCATGTTTGCATTGCTGGCACCCGGCGGTACCAGTGGCCAGACGTTTTCATGCTCATCAATTGCAACATGCAGGAAGTAAGGACCTTCGCTGTTCAGCAGAGCATCAAGTGCGGCGTCGACCTGATCTTTACGGGTAATGCGCTGGCCGGGGATATTGAAAGCGCTGGCCAGCGTGAGGAAGTCAGGATTGTCAGAGAGATTGGTTTCGCTGTAGCGACCGTCGAAAAAGAGCTGCTGCCACTGACGCACCATGCCCAGACGCTGGTTATCCAGCAGCACGATTTTGACCGGCAGCTTTCCGCGCTTAATGGTGCCCAGCTCCTGAATATTCATCATGATTGAGCCGTCGCCCGAGACGCAGATCACCGTATTTTCCGGACGGGCGACCTGTGCACCGATGGCGGCAGGCAAACCAAAGCCCATCGTGCCTAAGCCGCTGGAGGTGATGAAGTTCTCCGGCGCGCTGAAGGCCATATGCTGGGCCGTCCACATCTGGTGCTGTCCGACATCGGTGGTGACCACCGCGCTGTCCGGTTTGCGCTCGGAGAGCTGCTTCAGCAGCAGCGGTGCATAGATTGCCTCGCCTGGATGATCGTAGCGCCAGGCGTGACTGGCCTTGAGTGCCTTCACCTCGTCGCGCCAGGCGTCGATGTGCAAAGGCTGACTCAGCGCGGGCAGCAGCGCGTTGAGATCGCCCTGCAGTGAGACGTGCGCGCGACGTAACTTATTTAACTCTGCGGGGTCGATGTCGAGATGAATCACGCTGGCGTGCGGCGCAAAGGTATCCAGCTTGCCGGTCACCCGATCGTCAAAACGGGCACCGACCGCAATCAGCAGGTCACACGCCTGAACAGCATAGTTAGCGGCTTTGGTGCCGTGCATCCCCAGCATGCCCAGATAAACCTCGCTCTGCGCATCGACGCTGCCCAGACCTTTCAGGGTCGCAACGGCAGGGATGCCGGTTTCTTCTGCGAATGCACGCAGTGCCGGAACCGCCTGCGCCATGCCCACGCCTCCGCCAACATAGAGCATCGGTTTTCTGGCCTGGGTCATTATTGCCCGCGCCTCGCGGATGGCATGATGCGGCAGCGACTCTTCCTCCTCAACCGAAACCAGATGCGGTGCGGGTTCACCCTGCGCAATCTGAATATCTTTGGGAATATCAACCAGTACCGGACCCGGACGCCCTGACTGCGCCATGGCAAAAGCCTCAGCCATGATAGCGGGCAGCTCATCCAGCGACTCAACCAGGAAGCTATGTTTGGTGCAGGCCAGGGACAGTCCCAGCACGTCGATCTCCTGGAAAGCGTCAGTACCGATAAACGCAGACGAGACCTGACCGGTTACCGCAACGATCGGCACGGAGTCCATCATGGCATCAGCCAGACCGGTGATCAGGTTGGTAGCGCCAGGGCCGGAGGTGGCAATACAGACACCGGTTTTGCCGGTGGAGCGCGCATAGCCAATCGCGGCCATAACCGCCCCCTGCTCATGACGGCACAGTAGGTGTTCCACGCCGCCATCGTATAGCGCGTCGTAGACCGGCATGATGGCGCCGCCAGGGTAACCAAATACGGTATCAACACCCTGCGCGCGTAAAGCCTGAACTACCCACTGAGCACCTGTCATCGCTATTCTCCTGTGTCCTGACGGGAACAACAGAATTTTATGCTACTGTTCATTGTTTGTTCCTTGCAGATTTACTGATATTTCCCCGGGTCGAAAAAAAACCCCCGGACCTTTCGGTGCGGGGGTTTTTTCGGATTAGAGGCTTGATTTTTAAGCCTTTCTTTCTCCAAGCGTTGCCCCGCACGGTAGGTCAATAACCACCACCACGCTAATCACGACCAGGCTAATCACTTGTAGAAGGGCTTTCATGTGTTGTTCAATTCTTTTACGTGTTCGAAGTAATGCCTACAGAGTTATCATAGTCAGGGGCCATAACACAACTTTTTTTGCAGGTTTTTTTTAGCGCGGGAGATTAAATCCCGTCCTATCAATTTGTAATACAAGTAATAATTACAAGATGATAAATATTCATCACTTTACTGACGTAATGATGTTCTGCTGAATTTACGTGCAGTTTCGCAGCACGATGAGAGCCAGTGAAAGTGACCTCAATTTCTTGTGCAGTGCGTCGGAATCGTCAGAAGGCGTACTCGCTTTCCTTTTGGGTGCTGATCAGACTGATGGCAACAAGGAGTGAGTATGTCATTGTCTAAAGTTCTGACCCGCGCAGCATTAGGCGTGGAAGCGCCGCTGGTGACCATTGAGGCTCACATCAGTAATGGCCTGCCTGCACTGACGCTGGTGGGTCTGCCTGAAACCACGGTCAAAGAGGCGCGTGAACGGGTTCGCAGCGCCATTATCAACAGCGGTTTTACCTTCCCGGCCAGACGGGTCACCATCAATCTGGCACCAGCGGATTTACCCAAAGAGGGCGGGCGCTATGACCTGCCCATGGCAATTGCCATTCTGGTCGCCTCAGAGCAGCTTCCTGCGGATAAGCTGTTGCACTTTGAGTTTCTGGGTGAACTGGCGCTGGATGGCGCGCTATGTGCCGTTCAGGGGGCAATTCCTGCGGCCATGATGGCCCTTCAGGCTGGACGACAGCTGGTTCTCTCTGCGGAAAATCAGCGTGACGCCGGGCTGATTCGTGAGGGAGCGTCACTGGTCGCCGCTCACCTCAGTGAGGTCTGCGCTTTTCTCCGTGATGCGCTGACATTATCACCGGCTCCCTACCCTGAGCATCAGCATGCCACGCCTGGTGACGATCTCGCGGATATCATCGGTCAGCAGCAGGGGCGCAGAGCACTGGAGATCACCGCGGCGGGCGGGCATAACCTGTTACTGATTGGGCCGCCTGGCACCGGCAAAACGATGCTCGCAACCCGTCTGCCTGGCATCATGCCCGCCTTAAGCGACCAGGAAGCGCTGGAGTGTGCGGCGATAGCCAGCCTGATAAACAGCACTGCCCTGCACCGACAGTGGCGTAGCCGGCCTTTCAGGTCGCCTCATCACAGCGCGTCTCTCTATGCTCTGGTTGGCGGAGGGTCACTGCCGCGGCCCGGAGAGATCTCCCTGGCGCATAATGGCGTGCTGTTTCTGGATGAATTACCGGAATTTGACCGCAGGGTGCTGGATTCACTGCGTGAGCCACTGGAGTCAGGCCTCATCGCCATTTCGCGAGCTCGGGCAAAGGTCACGTTCCCGGCACGGTTTCAGCTGATTGCTGCCATGAATCCCGGGCCAACCGGGCATTATCAGGGACAGCACAATCGCTGTTCGCCTCAGCAGATCCTGCGTTATCTCAGTAAGTTATCAGGCCCGTTTCTGGATCGCTTTGATCTTTCGCTGGAGGTGCCGCTGTTGCCCGGTGGCATGCTCAGCGGTCAGCGACCGGCCGCAGAAAGTTCTGAGCAGGTTCGTCAGCGGGTCGTTGCGGCGCGAGCGATCCAGCTCGCCCGCGCAGGTAAAATTAACGCGCATCTGAATAATGCGGAAATCCTGCGCTGGTGCCAGCCTGAAAAAGAGGATGCCGAATGGCTGGAGTCTGTGCTGGAAAAACTGGGGTTATCTGTGCGAGCCTGGCAGCGAATTTTAAAAGTGGCGCGCACCGTGGCCGATCTGGCCGGAGAGAAAGAGATTACCCGCCTCCATCTGCAGGAGGCGGTCAGCTATCGCGCGATTGATCGATTAATGATCCATCTGCATAACAGCCTGCAATAAAAAAGGGGCTCTCGCCCCTTTCTGTTAATCGTCGCTGTCGCTGTAATCTTCAACGGTGTCCATCTGTGGCTTACCGCCAGACAGCGTGTGAAAACGCTTAGGACGCTTGATGCGGGTCATATACTTTGACCATACACGCTCAGCTTCCGTCTGCGGCTCACGCACGCCACGACACACTTCGATAAACAAACGTTCTTCTTCTGTTGCAGGCTCACGCTTCGATAAATCCAGCTCATTAAAGGCGAAACCGTGGCGTTCCAGAAGCTGGGCTTCTTTAATAGTAAAGTCACCGTGGCGTGAGAAACCACGCGGGTAATGTTTGTTATCAAAGAAACGATTCTCTGTTAAGAAGCTTTCCGCCATGTTACACGCTCCTGATTCTCTAATGCCGTGCTGTTAATGGCGCGGAGTATTAGATAGGCTTGACAGAGTGTAAAACAAAACATTTAAATCTATACGACAAACAATTTTTGGGAGCGCGTTGTGGATACGGAATTACTGAAAACTTTCCTAGAAGTGAGCAGAACACGTCATTTCGGGCGTGCTGCTGAAGCCCTTTACCTTACGCAATCTGCTGTCAGTTTTCGCATCCGTCAGCTGGAGAATCAGCTCGGCGTTAACCTTTTTACCCGGCATCGCAACAACATACGTCTGACTGCCGCCGGGGAGCGACTGCTTCCTTATGCGGAAAGCCTGATGAGCACCTGGATGATGGCGAAGAAGGAGGTTTCTCATACTGAGCAGCATCATGAGCTCTCGATAGGTGCCAGCGCATCGCTCTGGGAGGCCTATCTGACGCCCTGGCTTCAGACGCTGTATGAGAATCGTGAGAGCCTGCATTTAGAAGCACGCGTGGCGCAGCGGCATCTGCTGGTTAAGCAGCTTCATGAGCGTCAGCTGGATCTGTTGATTACCACTGAAGCGCCTAAGATGGATGAATTAACCAGCCAGCAGATTGGCCATATTTCGCTGGCACTGTTCTGTGCCCGCCAGAGCGAAAAGCGCGAAAAGTATGACTACATCAAGCTGGAGTGGGGAGCCGATTTCCATCAGCATCAGAGCTACCTCTCTGGCGCTGATGATGTGCCGGTGCTGACCACGACATCGGCACATGTTACCCGTGAACTGCTCTACACTACGGGTGCATGCGCGTTTCTGCCAGACTTCTGGCAAAGCGTATACAGTGAACTGATGGTGATGCCAGACGCACCGGTCGCCGTTCGTCCGCTTTATGCGGTCTGGTTGCAGAACAGCGATCAGCAGGCGCATATCCGTCAGCTGCTTAAATTCCCGATTCTGGTCAGGCAAAACAGCTGAATTAGCAGGCAGGCGTGCAGAAAGAAGAGAGATCAGAGACCAGTTAGATTTAGCTGGTTTTTCTTTTTTGCTTTTTTATAAGCAAAAAAAATCCTTTGCCGAAGCAAAGGATCGTTTTCTGGCAGGGGCGGAGGGACTCGAACCCCCAACACCCGGTTTTGGAGACCGGTGCTCTACCAATTGAACTACGCCCCTAAATAGGGTGGCGGAACGGACGGGGCTCGAACCCGCGACCCCCTGCGTGACAGGCAGGTATTCTAACCAACTGAACTACCGCTCCACCGATTCTGTACTGAGGTCCGCTTGCGCTGACTTCAGGTATTTCGCCCGCTCCGCGTCACCGGAGTGGTCACGACCAGCGTACTGGTCTTAAATTGATGCCTGGCAGTTCCCTACTCTCGCATGGGGAGGCCCCACACTACCATCGGCGCTACGGCGTTTCACTTCTGAGTTCGGCATGGGGTCAGGTGGGACCACCGCGCTAAAGCCGCCAGGCAAATCTTGGTGCACGAAACGAAAAATTCTTCGCTTCTGCTTATTCTTTATCCGTCACAAACTGAAAATCGTGTCTCTCAAAAACGCCTCTGGCGTTGTAAGGTTAAGCCTCACGGGTCATTAGTACCGGTTAGCTCAACGCATCGCTGCGCTTACACACCCGGCCTATCAACGTCGTCGTCTTCAACGTCCCTTCAGGACTCTCTGGGAGTCAGGGAGAACTCATCTCGGGGCAAGTTTCGTGCTTAGATGCTTTCAGCACTTATCTTTTCCGCACTTAGCTACCGGGCAGTGCCATTGGCATGACAACCCGAACACCAGTGGTGCGTTCACTCCGGTCCTCTCGTACTAGGAGCAACCCCCCTCAATTCTCCAGCGCCCACGGCAGATAGGGACCGAACTGTCTCACGACGTTCTAAACCCAGCTCGCGTACCACTTTAAACGGCGAACAGCCGTACCCTTGGGACCTACTTCAGCCCCAGGATGTGATGAGCCGACATCGAGGTGCCAAACACCGCCGTCGATATGAACTCTTGGGCGGTATCAGCCTGTTATCCCCGGAGTACCTTTTATCCGTTGAGCGATGGCCCTTCCATTCAGAACCACCGGATCACTATGACCTGCTTTCGCACCTGCTCGAGCCGTCACTCTCGCAGTCAAGCCAGCTTATGCCATTGCACTAACCTCACGATGTCCGACCGTGATTAGCTGACCTTCGTGCTCCTCCGTTACTCTTTGGGAGGAGACCGCCCCAGTCAAACTACCCACCAGACACTGTCCGCACCCCGGATCACGGGGCCACGTTAGAACATCAAACATTAAAGGGTGGTATTTCAAGGATGGCTCCACGCAGACTGGCGTCCGCGCTTCAAAGCCTCCCACCTATCCTACACATCAAGGCTCAATGTTCAGTGTCAAGCTGTAGTAAAGGTTCACGGGGTCTTTCCGTCTTGCCGCGGGTACACTGCATCTTCACAGCGAGTTCAATTTCACTGAGTCTCGGGTGGAGACAGCCTGGCCATCATTACGCCATTCGTGCAGGTCGGAACTTACCCGACAAGGAATTTCGCTACCTTAGGACCGTTATAGTTACGGCCGCCGTTTACCGGGGCTTCGATCAAGAGCTTCTCCTTACGGATAACCCCATCAATTAACCTTCCGGCACCGGGCAGGCGTCACACCGTATACGTCCACTTTCGTGTTTGCACAGTGCTGTGTTTTTAATAAACAGTTGCAGCCAGCTGGTATCTTCGACTGGCTTCAGCTCCGGGAGCAAGTCCCTTCACCTACGCGCCAGCGTGCCTTCTCCCGAAGTTACGGCACCATTTTGCCTAGTTCCTTCACCCGAGTTCTCTCAAGCGCCTTGGTATTCTCTACCTGACCACCTGTGTCGGTTTGGGGTACGATTCTGTGTTACCTGATGCTTAGAGGCTTTTCCTGGAAGCAGGGCATTTATCACTTCAGCACCGTAGTGCCTCGTCGTCACGCCTCAGCGTTAACAAGAGTCCGGATTTACCTGGACCCTCCGCCTACACGCTTAAACCGGGACAACCGTCGCCCGGCTGATATAGCCTTCTCCGTCCCCCCTTCGCAGTAACACCGAGTACAGGAATATTAACCTGTTTCCCATCGACTACGCCTTTCGGCCTCGCCTTAGGGGTCGACTCACCCTGCTCCGATTAACGTTGAACAGGAACCCTTGGTCTTCCGGCGAGCGGGCTTTTCACCCGCTTTATCGTTACTTATGTCAGCATTCGCACTTCTGATACCTCCAGCATGCCTCACGACACACCTTCGACGGCTTACAGAACGCTCCCCTACCCAACAACACATAGTGTCGCTGCCGCAGCTTCGGTGCATGGTTTAGCCCCGTTACATCTTCCGCGCAGGCCGACTCGACCAGTGAGCTATTACGCTTTCTTTAAATGATGGCTGCTTCTAAGCCAACATCCTGGCTGTCTGTGCCTTCCCACATCGTTTCCCACTTAACCATGACTTTGGGACCTTAGCTGGCGGTCTGGGTTGTTTCCCTCTTCACGACGGACGTTAGCACCCGCCGTGTGTCTCCCGTGATAACATTCTCCGGTATTCGCAGTTTGCATCGGGTTGGTAAGCCGGGATGGCCCCCTAGCCGAAACAGTGCTCTACCCCCGGAGATGAGTTCACGAGGCGCTACCTAAATAGCTTTCGGGGAGAACCAGCTATCTCCCGGTTTGATTGGCCTTTCACCCCCAGCCACAGGTCATCCGCTAATTTTTCAACATTAGTCGGTTCGGTCCTCCAGTTAGTGTTACCCAACCTTCAACCTGCCCATGGCTAGATCACCGGGTTTCGGGTCTATACCCTGCAACTTAACGCCCAGTTAAGACTCGGTTTCCCTGCGGCTCCCCTATACGGTTAACCTTGCTACAGAATATAAGTCGCTGACCCATTATACAAAGGTACGCAGTCACACCACAAGGGTGCTCCCACTGCTTGTACGTACACGGTTTCAGGTTCTGTTTCACTCCCCTCGCCGGGGTTCTTTTCGCCTTTCCCTCACGGTACTGGTTCACTATCGGTCAGTCAGGAGTATTTAGCCTTGGAGGATGGTCCCCCCATATTCAGACAGGATACCACGTGTCCCGCCTTACTCATCGAGCTCACAGCGCGTGTGCTTTTGTGTACGGGAGTATCACCCTGTACCCTGCGACTTTCCAGACGCTTCCACTAACACACATGCTGATTCAGGCTCTGGGCTGCTCCCCGTTCGCTCGCCGCTACTGGGGGAATCTCGGTTGATTTCTTTTCCTCGGGGTACTTAGATGTTTCAGTTCCCCCGGTTCGCCTTGCAGCACTATGTATTCATGCTGCAATGATGCACTGAGTGCACCGGGTTTCCCCATTCGGACATCGACGGCTGTAGCGGTTCATATCACCTTACCGTCGCTTTACGCAGATTAGCACGTCCTTCATCGCCTCTGACTGCCAGGGCATCCACCGTGTACGCTTAGTCGCTTAACCTCACAACCCACAGGCGTTTTCACGCTGCAGACTGTAAGCATTTGAGAGACTCGGACATGTCGCCATTTCATTCTTATTACGGAGAATGAACGCGCCATGTCGTTTCAATTTTCAGCTTGTTCCGGATTGTTAAAGAGCATAATACGTCACAGCACACCGTCACCGGTACGCTCTGAGGTATTTCAGAAAAAACAGCATGTATGGTGGAGCTAAGCGGGATCGAACCGCTGACCTCCTGCGTGCAAGGCAGGCGCTCTCCCAGCTGAGCTATAGCCCCATACAGTTACTGCAGAGACCACTACTACCAGGAGTTGCATTCTTCATGTAAAGAATGCGATTTTTCTCAGGCAAGGCGTGCTGACGCGAAGCATAGTGAACTATGCGAGCCGTCGGCACAACGCAGCATGAGGACAAATCTGGTAGGCCTGAGTGGACTTGAACCACCGACCTCACCCTTATCAGGGGTGCGCTCTAACCACCTGAGCTACAAGCCTGTAGAGGTTTTTTCTGCTCGTGACTTTTTATCAGACAATCTGTGTGAGCACTGCGCGGGAAGGTATCTTCAGGTAAGGAGGTGATCCAACCGCAGGTTCCCCTACGGTTACCTTGTTACGACTTCACCCCAGTCATGAATCACAAAGTGGTAAGCGCCCTCCCGAAGGTTAAGCTACCTACTTCTTTTGCAACCCACTCCCATGGTGTGACGGGCGGTGTGTACAAGGCCCGGGAACGTATTCACCGTGGCATTCTGATCCACGATTACTAGCGATTCCGACTTCACGGAGTCGAGTTGCAGACTCCGATCCGGACTACGACGCACTTTGTGAGGTCCGCTTGCTCTCGCGAGGTCGCTTCTCTTTGTATGCGCCATTGTAGCACGTGTGTAGCCCTACTCGTAAGGGCCATGATGACTTGACGTCATCCCCACCTTCCTCCGGTTTATCACCGGCAGTCTCCTTTGAGTTCCCGACCGAATCGCTGGCAACAAAGGATAAGGGTTGCGCTCGTTGCGGGACTTAACCCAACATTTCACAACACGAGCTGACGACAGCCATGCAGCACCTGTCTCAGAGTTCCCGAAGGCACCAAAGCATCTCTGCTAAGTTCTCTGGATGTCAAGAGTAGGTAAGGTTCTTCGCGTTGCATCGAATTAAACCACATGCTCCACCGCTTGTGCGGGCCCCCGTCAATTCATTTGAGTTTTAACCTTGCGGCCGTACTCCCCAGGCGGTCGACTTAACGCGTTAGCTCCGGAAGCCACTCCTCAAGGGAACAACCTCCAAGTCGACATCGTTTACGGCGTGGACTACCAGGGTATCTAATCCTGTTTGCTCCCCACGCTTTCGCACCTGAGCGTCAGTCTTCGTCCAGGGGGCCGCCTTCGCCACCGGTATTCCTCCAGATCTCTACGCATTTCACCGCTACACCTGGAATTCTACCCCCCTCTACGAGACTCAAGCCTGCCAGTTTCAAATGCAGTTCCCAGGTTAAGCCCGGGGATTTCACATCTGACTTAACAGACCGCCTGCGTGCGCTTTACGCCCAGTAATTCCGATTAACGCTTGCACCCTCCGTATTACCGCGGCTGCTGGCACGGAGTTAGCCGGTGCTTCTTCTGCGGGTAACGTCAATCGGCGAGGTTATTAACCTCACCGCCTTCCTCCCCGCTGAAAGTACTTTACAACCCGAAGGCCTTCTTCATACACGCGGCATGGCTGCATCAGGCTTGCGCCCATTGTGCAATATTCCCCACTGCTGCCTCCCGTAGGAGTCTGGACCGTGTCTCAGTTCCAGTGTGGCTGGTCATCCTCTCAGACCAGCTAGGGATCGTCGCCTAGGTGGGCCATTACCCCGCCTACTAGCTAATCCCATCTGGGTTCATCCGATAGTGAGAGGCCCGAAGGTCCCCCTCTTTGGTCTTGCGACGTTATGCGGTATTAGCCACCGTTTCCAGTGGTTATCCCCCTCTATCGGGCAGATCCCCAGACATTACTCACCCGTCCGCCACTCGTCACCCAAGAGCAAGCTCTCTGTGCTACCGTCCGACTTGCATGTGTTAGGCCTGCCGCCAGCGTTCAATCTGAGCCATGATCAAACTCTTCAATTTAAAGTTTGATTTGCTGAAACGAGTTCAGCGGTGCTCATCTGTAAAACGTCATAATGAATTTCATTATGTGTTCACTCGTGAGGCTTTGATATTTTTGTGCGCCCTAAGGCGCTGATATCAATCCTGCGAGTGCCCACACAGATTGTCTGATAAATTGTTAAAGAGCAGTGCCGCGTTTTCCTGCGGCGCGGGCTGCGTATATTACGCTTTCCGCATTGTCAGTCAAGCATTTATTTTCGCTTAACTCACTGGTTCGTATGATTTCGAACCACTTAACGCGACGCTTCGTAAGCCGTTGTGCCGTGTCAGTGGAGGCGCATTATAGGGAGTTCTCGGAGGCTGACAAGTGCTAATTTCAAATAAAATTCCGAGTGCTGTTTTTTTCAGCTAAAAGCCCCTAAAGCGCCAGTTTTTCCAGCAACGGGAAGCCATAACGGTGTAAAACGGGTGATAATTGTACCGCTTCGCCACCCAGCTCCGTACAGAATGCGACGTTCTGCTGTGAGGAACGCACCTCAGGTGCTTCATGCTCCAGCAGCCAGACCGTACGTCGGGCGATTGCCGCACCGGAATCAATCAGGCGCGTTCCTTCCGGCAGGACCTGTTGCAGCTCTTCGCGCAGTAAAGGAAAGTGAGTGCAGCCTAAAACCACCGTGTCAGGCGGTTCCGCCATCCGCAGCCATGGCTGAACAATACGCCTTACCTCATCCAGTGCCACTTCCCCGCCATGCAGCTTGGCTTCCGCCAGCTCCACCAGCTCCGCCGATCCCAGCATCTCAATTTTGCAGGAGCCAGCAAACTGTGCCACCAGCTCATGGGTATAAGGACGGCGAACGGTTGCTCTTGTCGCCAGCAAGCCCACTACACCATTACGCGTCAGGCGCGCAGCCGGTTTAATCGCCGGAACGACGCCTACAACAGGAAACGAAAAGTGTTCACGCAATGCAGGCAGCGAAACCGTGCTGGCGGTATTGCAGGCGATGATGACTAATGAGAGAGGCGTGCGGCGGGTAATGGCCTCAACGATGGCAACCACCCGCTCCACGATAAAGGATTCGCTTTTCTCACCATAAGGGAAGCCGGCGTTATCGAAGGCGTAAAGATAATGAAGATCCGGCAGTAGCTGACGGACCTCATCATAGACAGAAAGCCCACCGACGCCGGAATCAAATACCAGCACGGTGGGTCGCAAATCAGAAGCTGTAGCTGCCGCTGAGGTAATACTCTCGTCCTGGAGTCTGATAGCCATACGCTGTCTCGTAATCTTTATCGAACAGGTTGGCAATTCTACCACGAACTGTGAGTTGTGAAGTGACCGGATACGAGACGGCGAGATCCCACAGACTGACGCCACCTTCCCTGACGCGGCGGCTGGGCGTGCTGTTAAAATCCGTATCGTAGCGGTCGCCCAGATAGTGATAGGTCACGGACCAGTCCGCGTCATACAGCGTCCAGTCGAGCTGATACTTCACCTGCTGTTTTGCCCGGCGAACCAGCGGCTGGTTGGTGCTGCCATCCCGCGCATCGACATAATCATAAGAGAGCTGATGCGTCAGTGGCCCGGTATCAAAGCCTGCCGTCGCTTCCACGCCTTTAATACGCGCCTGCTTAATGTTGTAGTACCGGAAGGTCGCCGGATCGCCATCAATCAGGTTATCGATGTCATTGCGGTAGCCCGACACGCGCCAGCTGACCGGCCCGCTCAGCCCTTCAAAGCCGCCTTCCCACTGTTTACTTTTTTCCGGTTCGAGGTCCCGATTACCATAAGCCGGGCTGTAAACCTGTGACAGATTCGGCGCTTTAAAGGCGGTGCCATAAGAGGCGAATACACGGTAGCCCGAGATAAACTCCCAGGAAGCTGCCGTCTGCCAGGTGTTATGCCAGCCGAACTGATTGTTATCGTCACCGCGTACCGCCCCTTCCAGGGTAACCGTGCCGAACTGCTGCTGGCCGGTCAGGTAGAGGCCGGTGTTACGCTGCTCATACCCCTCTGACAGAGTATTGGTGCCTGGCTCAGTAGTCTCTTTCTGCCAGTCGACACCCCCACTCACCGCGCCCTGCCCCATCTGCACGGTGTTGCCCCACTGCAGATTGTACTGCGTGACATCATCAAACGTGGAAGCCGCGCCATAGCGGCCATTGCGCGGGTCGTAGTTGATATCTTTGGTATGCCCATAGCTGGCGATGAGCTGAGTAGAGTAGAAATCACGGTTAAAGCGTAAACCGGTGTCCCAGGTCTGACTGTAGAGCTGGCGGGTGTCCGGCAGACCGATGATGTTGGTATAACTCTCATCGTAGCTGTATGCCCCGTCATAGGCGGTGCGGTTATCAAATCCGTAGCCGCGCACAAACCCACTCAGCTCATCGCTGAACTGATGCTCAAGATTGCCATAGAGGGTTTTGCTCATGAATCCGTCGCGGTCGTGCTGTGCCGGGCCATAATTACTGGGATAGCCCGCCACCACATCATATCCTCTGGTGTAGGTATAGTTGCCTGCCAGGGTCAGCGTGGTGGCGTCGCTCAGCCTCTGCTGGGTAGAGCCATCATAAGATTGATAGCCATTGGAGCCCATGCCCCCCGTCAGCGTGGTTCCCGGCTGCGACCGGCCGGTGATGATATTAATTACGCCGCCAATGGCATCAGAACCGTAGACGGCAGAACGTGCCCCGCGGATATATTCGATACGCTGCACCAGGGTCAGCGGAATCTGGCTGAGATCGGACGAACCACTTATTCCGGCCTGATTCAGCCGGATGCCATCAATCAGGATCAGGACATGGCGGGACTCGGTGCCGCGAATAAACAGGGAGCTCTGCTGACCTAATCCGCCGTTTTGCGCCACATCGACACCCGGCAGACGGCGCATCACATCCGCCAGGCTTTTAGCCTGCCAGCGCTCAATCTCATCGCGCGTCACGACGGTGGTGGGTGCCAGCACGCCGGAGACAGGTTCGGCAAAACGATTAGCGGTCACGATTTGCGTCTCATCATTTGCCTGAGCAAACCCGTTTTGCGCCCAGAGAGAAGCCGCCGTTGCGCTCAGAGCGAACAGCGATACACTTTTTTTTATCATTTTTAAATCGCATCCATAAGACGAAGCAGGATGCCGCAGGCCGACAATCGATAGCACGCGATGATTGTACGAGTAGCGACGTTACACCGGCAGGTCTTCGGGCTGGGAACCATAAATGATGATGACTTCCCATCCCGCAGGACAGTGTCTGCCATTGCACTCATCACGACATTCCTTACCGCTGCGCGTCAGCTCCAGATTTACACTGGATTCCCTATTAACTCAGGCTGAGGCCGGCGTCTGCAGTCTACGGAGTGGCGATTCGGAAGTCCAGATAGCCGGGAATCATCTCTCTGCGGGACTGGACATCAGCAAGTGAATGCCTACAATCGCCCGCTGGTAAGCTATTAATCAGGATTGCTCATGACACCCGAACATCTCCCCATTGAAGAGTATGACGCACAGCTGGCGGAAAAAGTCAGTCGTTTAGAGACGATGATGACGCCGTTTGCTGCGCCCGACGTGGAGGTGTTCCGTTCACCGGTCAGCCACTATCGGATGCGCGCAGAGTTCCGGCTGTGGCACGACGGTGATGATATCTATCACATCATCTTCGATCAGCAGACGCGCGAACGGATCCGTGTCGATCAGTTCCCTGCGGCCAGCCAGCTGATCAATCAGCTGATGCCAAAGATGATCGCCGCGATCCGCGATAACCGTACTCTGCGCCACAAGCTGTTCCAGATCGACTATCTCTCGACCCTGAGCAATCAGATTGTCATTTCGCTGCTCTAC
Organism: Pantoea anthophila; assembly: GCF_026104315.1. Taxonomy (NCBI): domain Bacteria; kingdom Pseudomonadati; phylum Pseudomonadota; class Gammaproteobacteria; order Enterobacterales; family Erwiniaceae; genus Pantoea; species Pantoea anthophila. The sequence continues at coordinate 201,323 of NZ_CP110473.1, read as the reverse complement.
CACCGCAAGCTGGACGACGAGTGGCAGCAGGCCGCCGCCGCGCTGCGCGATCGGCTGCGTGCAGAAGGGCTGGATGTGCAGCTGATTGGCCGCGCCACCAAAACCAAAATCTGTCTCGACCGCGACTACGTTGACGAACGTCTGCCGGTGGCGGGCCGCGAGCTTATCTATCGCCAGGTCGAAAACAGTTTTACGCAGCCTAACGCGGCAATGAATATTCAGATGCTGGAGTGGGCGCTGGATGTCACCCGGGATTCACAGGGGGATTTGCTGGAACTCTACTGCGGCAACGGCAACTTCTCGCTGGCGCTGGCACGCAATTTCCGCCGTGTACTGGCAACGGAAATCGCCAAACCTTCCGTGGCATCGGCGCAATACAATATCGCCGCTAACCAGATCGATAATGTGCAGATCATTCGCATGGCGGCGGAAGAGTTTACCCAGGCGATGAACGGTGTCCGCAGCTTTAATCGTCTGGAAGGCATTGATCTGACCAGCTACGACTGCGAGACGATTTTTGTCGATCCGCCGCGCAGCGGACTGGATGATGAGACGGTGAAGATGGTGCAGGCTTATCCGCGCATCCTCTATATCTCCTGCAATCCTCAGACCCTGAGCGACAACCTGCAGACGCTGGCGCAAACGCACGACGTCGCGCGCCTGGCGCTGTTTGACCAGTTCCCTTACACCCATCATATGGAATGCGGTGTTCTGCTGACGCGTAAAGCCTGAAGCATAAACAAAAACGGGAACCCTGCGGTTCCCGTTTTTTTTACTGATTACGCTTGCGCTTAAATCGCGTTGCAATCCAGAACACCAGCGCCACCATCAGAACAGTGGGGATGAAGTTGGAGCCCATGTCCGGGTATTCTGCCCGCACCAGCGCGCTGTAAACCAGAATTCCCAGCAGGAAAAAGGCGGCTGCCAGGCCCGGCATCCCCTCCGGCATGTTAGTGTTGAGGTAACGCTGATGCAGACACCAGGCCGCCAGGCCCAGTGCAATCAGCGGAAAAATGGAAAAGGGAACAAAGGCGCTGAACAGCACAGAAAATGAGCCGTTAATCGCTAAGCCGGTAATAAAAGCCAGTGCCAGTGTGCCTTTATCGCGGGAAGCTGGGTGGGTCATGGACGGATCCTTACTCATTACTCTTCGGGTTTTTCCAGGGTAACCGCGAGACGCTCCTGCTCCCGGCGGTACCAGTAATAGGCGCCTTTGGCGATCATACGCAGCTGTAACACCAGCCGATCCTCAAGCTTACGACGCTGCTCAGCATCAACATCCAGTGCTTCTGCACCGGCGCTGAAGACAATGGTCACCATCGCCTCAGCCTGCGCTTCGGTAAAACTGCGCGGCATGCGATTTTCGACCTCAAGATAGTCAGCCAGTTCAGCGATAAAGTGCTGAATTTCACGCGCCACGGCGGCACGGAAAGCGGCGGAGGTGCCGGAACGTTCACGCAGTAACAGGCGGAAAGCGTTGGGGTTGTTGCCGATGAACTCCATAAAGGTCGACACCGACGTTTTAATGATGCTGCCGCCTTTGGCGATACGCTGGCGCGCCTGGCGCATCAGCTGTCGCAGCATGAGCCCGCTTTCATCCACCATCGTCAGGCCCAGCTCATCGACATCCTTGAAATGACGATAAAAGGAGGTGGGTGCGATACCTGCCTCGCGGGCAACTTCCCGCAGACTCAGGCTGGCAAAACTGCGTTCGGCGCTGAGCTGACTGAACGCTGCTTCAATCAGTGTACGTCGTGTACGTTCTTTTTGTTGCGCTCTGACGCCCATTCTCTCTGCCTTTAGCGGTGTTAGGCAGGCACTATATCAAAAATTTCAGCGTACAGATTGGCAATCTTTGTCACCGCCTGTGAACCTCACTCTTTGTCAAACTGTGATGAAAATCGCTGATAGAATTCAGAAGTGCGCGACGAGATGTTAGAATCTCGTTGTAAAAATGTATAAATAATAGGACGTATCGGTATGCAAAAGTCTTACGATTACGATGCCATTGTGATTGGCTCAGGGCCCGGCGGTGAAGGGGCGGCGATGGGGCTGGTAAAACAGGGAGCGCGCATCGCCGTGATCGAACGCTACCATAACATCGGCGGCGGCTGTACCCACTGGGGCACCATCCCCTCTAAAGCCCTCCGTCACGCCGTCAGTCGCATTATCGAATTTAATCAGAACCCGCTTTACAGCGATCACACCCGACTCCTTCGCTCCTCTTTTGCCGACATTCTCAATCACACGGAAAACGTGATCAGCCAGCAGACGGCCATGCGTCAGGGCTTCTACGAGCGTAACCGCTGCGAACTGTACCAGGGCGATGCGCATTTTGTTGATGCCAACACCATTGAGATTGAACAACCTGATGGGACGCGTGAGCGGCTGACGGCAGAGAAATTTGTCATCGCCTGTGGTTCACGTCCTTACCATCCTGACGATGTCGACTTTACCCATCCCCGCGTCTATGACTCAGACTCCATTCTCAACCTGCATCACGAACCGGGCCACGTCATCATTTATGGCGCCGGCGTGATTGGCTGTGAATACGCCTCGATTTTCCGCGGTCTGAACGTCAAGGTTGACCTGATCAATACCCGCGATCGTCTGCTGGCGTTCCTCGATCAGGAGATGTCTGATTCGCTCTCCTACCACTTCTGGAACAGCGGTGTGGTGATTCGTCACAACGAAGAGTTTGAGAAGATTGAGGGCGTGGAAGATGGCGTCATCATCCATCTGAAATCCGGCAAGAAAGTGAAAGCGGACTGCCTGCTTTACGCCAACGGCCGAACCGGCAACACCGATTCCCTGTCGCTGGAAAATGTCGGTCTGGAAGCGGATGGCCGTGGCCTGCTGAAAGTCAACAGCATGTATCAGACTGCGCAGCCGCACATCTATGCGGTCGGTGACGTGATTGGCTATCCGAGTCTGGCCTCTGCCGCCTACGATCAGGGCCGCATTGCCGCGCAGGCGATTATTAAAGGAGAAGCGTCAGCGCATCTGATTGAAGATATCCCGACCGGTATCTACACCATTCCGGAAATCAGCTCCGTGGGCAAAACCGAGCAGCAGCTGACCGCCATGAAAGTGCCCTATGAAGTGGGACGCGCGCAGTTCAAACATCTGGCGCGGGCGCAGATTGTGGGGATGAACGTCGGCAGCCTGAAGATCCTGTTCCACCGGGAAACCAAAGAGATTCTGGGGATCCACTGCTTTGGTGAGCGTGCCGCCGAGATTATTCACATCGGTCAGGCGATCATGGAGCAGAAAAATGGTGGCAACACGATTGAGTACTTCGTGAATACCACCTTTAACTATCCGACGATGGCGGAAGCCTATCGCGTGGCGGCATTAAACGGCTTAAACCGCCTGTTTTAACGTCGTGTCGAGATAGTGCTGCATGTGGGTTTTGATTGCTTCTGCCAGCTGTTCATAACGGCTGCGCAGAGGCGAACCCGGCCGATAGACCAGCGCAATCGTGCGTTGTGGTACCGGTTTATAGCACGGAAGATAGCAGACCCCATCGCGGATACGTTCCGGCGGAACCGCCAGCGCCGGTAACAGTGTAATGCCGCTGCCTGCTGCCACCATATTGCGCAGCGTTTCCAGACTGGTTGCCCTGAAATGGGTATCTTCGTCGGCACCCGCCTCAAAACAGAATCCCATCGCCTGGTCACGCAGACAGTGCCCATCTTCCAGCATCAGTAATTTCTCGCCCGCCAGATCGGACATCGGTACCCGATCGCGGTCGCGCCACGGATGATCTTCGTAGATCGCCAGCTTCATCGGTTCATCAAACAGTGGAACCTCGATAAAGGCCTGACTCTCTTTGACCAGCGCCACAATCGCGCAGTCCAGTTTGCCGCTGTCGAGCTGTGCCAGCAGCTGCTGCGTCTGCGCTTCATGCAGATACATTTCCAGTTTCGGGAACGTCTGGTGCAGCATCGGGATAATCTGTGGCAACAGGTAGGGGCCGGTGGTCGGGATAAGGCCGATATGCAGCGGGCCTGACATCGCTTCCCCTTGCTGACTGGCCATCTCTTTCAGCACTTTTACTTCACGCAAAACCGTGCGCGCCTGATCCACCAGCAGCAAACCGGCCTGGGTAAACAGCACTTTACGGCTGGTACGCTCCAGCAGCATCACACCCAGCTCATCTTCCAGCTTGCGGATCTGCCCGCTTAACGTTGGCTGACTGACATGACACGCATCTGCCGCACGGCGGAAATGGCGATATTCAGCAAGTGAGACCAGATATTCAAGATCACGAATATTCATTATTACCCTCCAAACCACGATAGCCCGTGGCGATAGATAGAATAGCAATGAACGATTGGCCCTATCAAGGGCGGTTCGGAATAATGCGCGCATCAAATGGAAAGGGGTTATCAGGAGAAAAAATGTTTGCAAGTCAGGAAGGTAAAGCCATTCCGTCCGTCACGTTTCATACGCGCCAGGACGATCGCTGGGTCGATGTCACCACAGAATCGCTGTTCAAAGACAAAACGGTGATTGTTTTTTCCCTGCCGGGTGCCTTTACCCCTACCTGCTCATCCAGTCATCTGCCGCGTTACAACGAACTAGCGGGCCTGTTTGCCCAACATGGCGTGGACACGATTCTCTGCGTCTCGGTCAATGACACCTTCGTGATGAACGCCTGGAAAGCCGAACAGCGGGCAGACAATATTACCTTCATTCCTGATGGCAACGGCGAGTTCACCCGAGGTATGGAGATGCTGGTTGAGAAAGCCGATCTCGGTTTTGGCCCGCGCTCATGGCGCTACTCCATGCTGGTACGTAACGGCGTGGTGGAGAAAATGTTCGTTGAGCCGAACAAGCCTGGCGACCCCTTTGAGGTCTCCGATGCCGATACCATGCTGCGCTATCTGGCCCCGGAGTGCAAAGCACAGGAGTCAGTCTCCATCTTTACGAAACCTGGCTGCATCTTCTGCGCCCAGGCAAAACAGATGCTGATGGATCATGGCATCCAGTATGAAGAAATTGTGCTGGGTCAGGATGCCACAACCGTAAGTCTGCGAGCCGTATCAGGCCGGGCGACGGTGCCGCAGATTTTCATGGGCGGTCGTCATATCGGCGGCAGTGAGGATCTGCAGCAGTTCCTGCTGTCAGCGTAAGAGAATCTTAGCGTCGGCCGGGAGAGCGGGCGCTTTGATGATGTGCCTATAATAAAGTAGTAATTCTGAAGCTAGAGGTTAGCGGGCATCTGTTGTGCCCGCCTTTTTTTGCCTGCGAATTATGCCAGCCGCTGCTTCGCCTCACCGATGGCGCGGGCAACCTGCTGTGGCGAGACGCCCCCCTGCGCATTACGTTTATCCAGACAGGATTGCAGTGCCAGAATCGGATAGACATCGTCGTCAATCACCGCACTGAACTGCTGTAACTGTGCCAGCGACAGGGCTTCCAGCGCCACACCCTGCCCGATGGCCGCTACCACGACCTCGCCGACGATATGATGAGCTTCACGGAACGGCACACCTTTGGCGACCAGATAGTCGGCCAGTTCAGTGGAGTTTGCGTAGCCCTGCTCTGCGGCTTCCTGGCAGCGCGGACGTTTCACCTGCAGGCCATCCAGCACCAGCACGGACATGTGCAGACAGTCGAGCCAGGTGTCCAGCGCGTCAAACAGCCCCTCTTTGTCTTCCTGCATATCTTTGTTGTACGCCAGCGGCAGACCTTTCAGCGTCATCATCATGCCGGTCAGTGCGCCCTGCACCCGACCGCATTTGCCACGAATCAGCTCCAGCGCATCCGGGTTTTTCTTCTGCGGCATCAGCGATGAGCCGGAAGTAACTTTGTCTGACAGCTCGATAAAGCCCGCTTCACCGGTGTTGAAGAAGATCATATCTTCGGCGAAGCGCGACAGATGAACCATGCCGATCGCCGCATCAGAGAGCAGCTCCAGCACATGATCGCGATCGGAGACGGTGTCGAGACTGTTGCGCGTGGCGGAGGCAAAACCCAGCCAGCCTGCCAGCTGCTGACGATCGATTTCGTAGGCCGTTCCGGCCAGTGCACCGCAGCCCAGCGGGCTGACATCAAGACGCTTCAGGGTATCCTGCAGACGGCTCTCATCACGCGCCAGCATTTCCACATAGGCCAGACACCAGTGCGCGAAGGTCACCGGCTGCGCACGCTGCAGATGGGTGTAGCCCGGCATCACTGCATCCTGATTCGCTTCCGCAGTGACGACCAGCGCCTGCTGCAAATCGCGTGTCGCGCCCAGCAATGCCTCAACCTGCATCTTGCACCAGAGTTTCAGATCGGTCGCGACCTGATCGTTACGGCTGCGGCCGGTATGCAGTTTTTTACCCAGCGCGCCCACTTTGTCGATCAGCTGTCCTTCAACCCAGCTGTGAATATCTTCGGCGTCGCTTTGCAGAATCTGCTCAGGATTCTCGCGCACTTCACCCAGCAACGTATTCAGGGCCGCTTCCAGCTGCTGCTGCTCATCCTGAGTCAGCACGTTTACCGTCACCAGCGCTTTGGACCAGGCAACAGAGCCAATAATGTCCTGCTCTGCCAGGCGGTAATCGAAGCGCAGCGAGTCGTTGAACTGTTTAAAACGTTGATCCGCTGCCTGAGTAAACCGTCCACCCCAAAGTGCCATGTGAAAACTCCTCTGAATCGTTAAACAAGGGGCGGCATAAATGCCGCCCCTGGATTGAATCTGTGAGGCGAGGCGCACCTCGCCTGAAATATTACTTCTTCTTCTGCTCGTTCAGCGCACGGATACGTGAAGAGAGCGAGAACAGACGGATAAAGCCGCCTGCATGACGGTGGTCGTAAACCTCATCTTCGCCAAAGGTGGCGAACTCTTCCGAGTAGAGGCTGTTAGCCGAGCGTTTCTGAGTGGCTGTCGCGTGGCCTTTGTAGAGCTGCACCACAACTTCACCATTTACCTCTTCCGCCAGCGATTCGGCAGCAGCCTGAATCGACTTACGCAGCGGGGCAAACCAGCGACCGTCATAGACCACATAGGACATCTCGTGGCCGAGCTGCTCGCGCCATTTGAAGCTGTCGCGATCCAGTACCAGCTGTTCAACGGCACGCAGCGCGCTGACCATGATGGTGCCGCCCGGGGTTTCGTAGCAGCCACGGGACTTAATCCCGACCAGACGGTTTTCCACGATGTCGATACGGCCGACACCATGTTTTGCGCCCAGCTCGTTGAGTTTTTCCAGACACTGGAACGGACTCAGTTTTTCGCCGTTAACGGCCACAACCCGGCCTTTTTCGACGGTCACGGTCACCTCTTCAGGCTGATCGGGCGCCTCCAGCGGATCGACGGTCCAGACCCAGCAATCTTTATTCGGCGCATTGGCCGGGCTCTCCAGCACGCCGCCTTCGGTAGAGATGTGCCAGGCGTTTTCATCACGGCTGTAGATCTTTTCCAGTGAGGCGGTGGTCGGGATATTGCGCTCTTTCAGGTAGTCCAGCAGCGCTTCACGCGAACGCAGGTTCCATTCACGCCACGGGGCAACCACTTTCAGTTGCGGTGCCAGGGCGGTATAGGTGGTTTCGAAACGCACCTGGTCATTCCCTTTACCGGTTGCACCGTGGCACAGCGCATCCGCGCCTACTTTCAGTGCCAGCTCAACCTGCGCTTTCGCGATGATAGGACGGGCCATCGAGGTGCCGAGCAGATAGGTGCCTTCATAGAGCGCACCGGTCTGCAGCACCGGGTAAACGTAGTCGCTGATAAACTCTTCACGCAGATCCACAACGTGGCATTCCGAGGCGCCAGACTGCAGCGCTTTCTTCTCAACACCTTCCAGATCGCCACGCTCCTGACCGATATCCGCCACAAAAGCGACCACTTCACAGCCACCGTAGTTCTCTTTCAGCCATGGAATGATTGCCGAGGTATCAAGACCACCGGAGTAAGCCAGAACGATTTTTTTGATGTTTTGCGTTTGCATTTCGTAATCCTTGAATCAGAGTCGTTAAGCGAGAATCCGGGTGCCAATCGACACGCCGTTAAACAGGTCAGGCAGCCGCTCAGCGTGACGCCAGCTGGCGATATCGACCGGGCGGCCCAGCGTACGCGCGGCATCCAGCGCCGCGTGCACTTTCACAATCATGCCATCGGTAATAATGCCCTGGGTGATCAGCTGCTCCGCTTTGTCAGCGGTCATCTCTTCGATGCGCTGACCTTTGCCGTCGAGAATACCACTCACGTCGGAGAGCAGAACTAAATCCGCGCCCAGCGTTGAAGCCAGTGCCGTCGCAGCCTGATCGGCGTTGACGTTCATCAGTTCGCCGCCCTCAGTGATGCCAATAGAGCTCACCACCGGCATGTAACCCGCCGCCAGCAGCGTATTCAGCAGTGCCGGATCGCCTGGCATGGCGTGGCCCACATGGCCAAGTTCCGGATCGAAGGCGGTGACATTCACGATGCCCGCATCACCCAGGCAGAGGCCAACCGCGTTGATGCCCGATTTTTTCGCCCAGGCCAGCAGCGTTTTATTGGCGGTTCCCGCCAGCGCACCGGTAATGATGTCGATCTGATCGGCTGGGGTGACGCGCAGGCCATTTTTCTTCATCACCGGCAGCGACAGCTTTTTCATCAGCTCGTCCACCAGGCAACCGCCGCCGTGGACAATGATCAGTGGACGCTGATGGGTGCTGCGATATTTCAGCAGCGCTTCAAACAAGCGGGCCAGCGCTTCTTCGCTGTCCAGCAGCACACCGCCCAGTTTGATAATCAATGGATTGGTCATGGTTTATTTGTCCGTTAAATCAGTGACTGCGTTTCTGGGAAGCCGAACCGGATGTTCAGGCACTGCACCGCCTGTGATGCCGCACCCTTCAGCAGATTGTCTTCGGCTGCCACGACAATCAGATGCTCGCCCTGCGTCTCAAATCCGATGTCGCAGTAAGGCAGGCCCACGACGGCTTTCAGCGCCGGCACACCCTGGTCATAGAAACGCACCAGCGGCTTATTGTCATAGGCGCGATGGAAAACGGCGGCAATATCTTCGCGGCTGACACCCGCTTTCAGACGGCAGGTAATGGTCGCCAGGATACCGCGCGGGAAGCTGCCCAGATGTGGTGTGAAGATCACCGGGGTGCCAAGGTGGGCCACAATCTCCGGATGATGACGATGATTGAACAGGCCGTAAGGCTGCAGGCTCACTTCGCAGAAGCTGGTGCCGACATTGGCTTTACGGCCGGCACCGCTCACGCCACTGGTGGCATTGATGACCGGCCACTGCGCGTCGTTTAGCAGTCCGGCATCCACCAGCGGTTTCAGCGCCAGCTGCGCGGCGGTCGGATAGCAACCCGGCACGGCCACCAGCTGCGCCTGCTGGATGTTTTCATGCTGATATTCCGCCAGGCCGTAAACGGCTTTGTCCAGCCAGTCGCCATGCTGATGGGTGAAGCCATAGAAGCGGGTGTAGAACTCAGCGTCATTGACCCGGAAAGCGCCCGACAGGTCGAACACCACACAACCCGCCTTAAGAAATTCCGGAGCCAGATCGTGGCTGACTTCATGCGCCGTCGCCAGAAAGACCACATCCACTTTGTCTGCCCACTCCGCCGCGCTGCTCAGTGGCTGCAGCGGAAGATCCACCACGCCTTTCAGCTGCGGATGAAGATCAGACAAGCGCTTACCTGCATCAGGGCTTTGCGCCGAAACCGCTAAAGCGGTTATGTTGATATGTGGATGACGATTCAGGAAGGTGGCAAGCTCTACTCCAGCATAACCACTGGCACCAACGATCAGCGTATTCAACATCAGGCTGTAACCCCTTTTACAGTCGCACGTCCCGGGCCGCGGCCTTGCCCCGTAACCCACTCAGTCTTCTGCAGTGATTTAAGGTTTCCTTGCAGAGGACGTTAATGTATTTTTATTCACTATTAATGCATGAATATGGATACATCCTAACCCAAGGACCGTCAACAGTGAAGACAAAATTACCGCCTTTTATTGAACTCTACCGCCAGTTAATCGCCACACCGTCGATCAGCGCAACCGATGCGGCTCTGGATCAGAGTAATGAAACTTTAATCAATTTGCTGGCAGGCTGGTTTCGTGACCTCGGCTTCAGCGTGGAAGTGCAGCCTGTACCCGGCACCCGCAATAAATTTAATATGCTGGCGCGGACCGGAACCGGTGCGGGCGGCCTGCTGTTAGCCGGGCATACCGATACCGTTCCCTTTGATGATGGCCGCTGGACACGCGATCCCTTTACCCTGACCGAGCACGACAACAAGCTCTATGGCCTGGGCACGGCAGACATGAAAGGTTTCTTCGCCTTTATTCTCGATACGCTGCGGGATGTGGATGTCAGCACCCTCAGCAAGCCGCTCTATATTCTTGCCACGGCCGATGAAGAGACCACGATGGCCGGCGCGAAATATTTCTCTGAATCGACGCAGCTGCGCCCCGACTGCGCCATCATCGGTGAACCCACCTCACTCAAGCCGGTGCGGGCACACAAAGGACACCTGTCGAATGTGATCCGTATTGAAGGGAAATCGGGTCATTCCAGCGATCCGGCTCGCGGCGTGAACGCCATTGAACTGATGCATGAGTCGATTACCCATCTGATGCAACTGCGCACGACCCTGCAGGAGCGTTATCACCATGATGGCTTTGCCATCCCTTATCCCACCATGAACTTCGGCCATATTCATGGCGGTGATGCCGCTAACCGTATCTGCGCCTGCTGTGAACTGCATATGGATATCCGTCCGCTGCCGGGCCTGTCGCTCAGCGATCTGGATGGGCTGCTTAACGAGGCGCTGGCTCCGGTCAGCGCACGCTGGCCAGGCCGTGTCACGGTGGCCGAACTGCATCCGCCGATTCCCGGCTATGAGTGTCCGGCGAATCATGAGCTGGTGAGTGTGGTGGAAAAACTGCTGGGCACGCCGACCGAAATCGTCAACTACTGCACCGAAGCCCCTTTTATTCAGCAGCTCTGTCCGACGCTGGTGCTGGGGCCAGGGTCCATTAATCAGGCCCATCAGCCAGATGAATTTATTGATACTGCATTTATTAAGCCGACACGGGCGCTTATCAGTCAGGTTGTGCAGCATTTCTGTCACTGATTGACAGTAAATGGGGCATTTCACTGTAGTAACAGTAAAATGCCCCCTCATTCTGCGGGATTTACCAATAAGAATAACTTATCCCGCTTTGTTCCCGATAAATTCTTCGAATTTCCGTTATTTAGCGACCTGTTCAGCCCACTTTAACGCATTTGACGAACGCAACATTACGTGGCTAGATAAAAGACGTTGTTATGCCCACCGGGTGACTATCCAGAACGTTTCAGAATGCTGACAGGCGGCAACGGAGCCGGTTCCCTGTAGATTAGCGGGAGCAGAACGTTGCCGATTTTTCTGCTGCCTGAAAGGTCGGGTGTAGAAGTTTTTCAAGACGATAAGGGTGTCAGGGTCCAATGAACGAACAATATTCCGCAATGCGAAGTAATGTCAGTATGCTCGGCAAACTGCTCGGGGATACGATTAAGGAAGCTCTGGGCGAGAACATCCTCGACCAGGTTGAAGCCATCCGTAAGCTCTCCAAGTCATCCCGTGCAGGCAATGACACACATCGTAAAGAACTGCTCAATACGCTGCAGAATCTCTCCAACGAAGAGCTTCTGCCGGTTGCACGCGCCTTCAGCCAGTTTCTTAACCTAACCAACGTGGCCGAGCAGTATCAGACCATTTCCCAGAGTGGCGAAGGGGCGAATCACCCGGAACTGCTGAAAAAGACCTTTGAGACTCTGAAACAGCAGAAAGATATCCGTGAAAGCGACATTCTGGCGGCCATTGAGTCGCTGTCGCTGGAGCTGGTGCTGACCGCGCATCCGACCGAAATCACCCGCCGTACCCTGATTCACAAGCTGGTCGAAGTTAACAGCTGCCTGAAACAGCTCGACCACAGCGATGTCTCTGACTACGAACGTAACCAGATTATGCGCCGCCTGCGCCAGCTGGTCGCGCAGGCATGGCACACCGATGAAATCCGCAAATACCGTCCCACCCCTATCGATGAAGCCAAATGGGGCTTTGCCGTAGTGGAAAACAGCCTGTGGGAAGGCGTTCCCGCCTTTCTGCGTGAGCTGAACGAACAGGTAGAAGAGGCGTTTGGCATTAAGCTGCCGGTGGATTTCGTGCCGGTCCGGTTCACCTCCTGGATGGGCGGCGACCGCGACGGCAACCCGAATGTGACGGCGTCGATCACCCGTCATGTGATGCAGCTGAGCCGCTGGAAAGCCACTGACCTGTTCCTGCGCGATATCGGCGTGTTGATCTCCGAGCTGTCGATGTCGGAGTGCAGCGATGAGATCCGTGAACTCAGCGGCGATCCGGAAGCGATCGAACCTTATCGTGTGATCCTGAAGCGTCTGCGCAGCCAGCTCATGAGCACGCAGTCATTCCTGGAACATCGCCTGAAAGGCGAGCGTCTGCCGCGTCCGGCCGACCTGCTGGTCTCCAACGATCAGCTGTGGGACCCGCTGTTTGCCATCTACCAGTCGCTGCAGCAGTGCGGCATGGGCATTATCGCCAACGGTCAGCTGCTTGATACGCTGCGCCGCGTGAAATGTTTTGGCGTGCCGCTGGTGCGTATCGATCTGCGCCAGGAGAGCACCCGTCACACCGAAGCGATTGCCGAAGTCACCCGCTATCTGGGACTGGGCGACTATGAAAGCTGGTCTGAAGCGGATAAGCAGGCCTTCCTGATCCGTGAGCTGAACTCTAAGCGTCCTCTGCTGCCGCGCAGCTGGGAACCCAGCGACGAGACGCGTGAAGTGCTGGAAACCTGCCGCGTCGCGGCTGAAGCGCCACAGGGCTCCATCGCCGCCTACGTGATCTCAATGGCGAAAACCCCGTCTGACGTGCTGGCCGTGCATCTGCTGCTGAAAGAAGCGGGCATCAGCTATGCGATGCCGGTTGCACCGCTGTTTGAAACTCTGGATGACCTGAACAACGCCAATGATGTGATGAGCCAGCTGCTGAGCATCGACTGGTATCGCGGCTTTATTCAGGGCAAACAGATGGTGATGATTGGCTACTCTGACTCGGCGAAAGATGCCGGTGTGATGGCCGCCAGCTGGGCGCAATATCAGGCGCAGGATGCACTGATCAAAACCTGCGAGAAAGCGGGCATCTCCCTGACCCTGTTCCACGGACGCGGCGGCAGTATTGGCCGTGGCGGCGCACCGGCTCATGCCGCGCTGCTGTCGCAGCCGCCAGGAAGTCTGCGCGGCGGGCTGCGCGTCACCGAACAGGGCGAGATGATTCGCTTCAAATATGGTTTACCGGCCGTCACCATCGCCAGTCTGTCGCTCTATACCGGCGCAATTCTGGAAGCGAACCTGATGCCACCGCCGGAGCCAAAACGCGAATGGCGTGACATCATGAATCAGCTCTCCGCTGACTCCTGTGCGATGTATCGGGGTTATGTGCGTGAAAATGCCGACTTCGTTCCCTACTTCCGTTCAGCCACGCCGGAGCAGGAGCTGGGTAAATTACCGCTCGGCTCACGCCCGGCTAAACGTCGCCCGACCGGCGGCGTGGAGTCGCTGCGTGCCATCCCATGGATTTTCGCCTGGACGCAGAACCGTCTGATGCTGCCTGCCTGGCTGGGTGCCGGTGCGGCCCTGCAGCAGGCGATGGCGGCAGGTCATCAGGATCAGCTGGAGGCGATGTGCCGTGACTGGCCTTTCTTCTCTACCCGTCTGGGGATGCTGGAGATGGTGTTCGCAAAAGCGGACCTGTGGCTGGCAGAGTATTACGATCAGCGTCTGGTCGACAAATCCCTCTGGCCGCTGGGCAAGCAGTTGCGCGATCAGCTTGATGCCGATATCAAAGCGGTGCTGACCATCGCCAATGACTCGCACCTGATGGCCGACCAGCCGTGGATTGCCGAGTCAATTGCGTTGCGTAACGTCTACACCGACCCGCTTAACGTCCTCCAGGCAGAACTGCTGCATCGTTCACGCGCACAGGAAGCACGCGGCGATGAGCCGGATCCGCGCGTTGAGCAGGCCCTGATGGTGACCATTGCGGGCGTGGCAGCAGGCATGCGTAACACCGGTTAGCGCGCAGGCGCGGCATATCGTCCGCGCCCTCTGAACGCCGCCATAAAAAAAGTCGGGACTGTCCCGACTTTTTTATTGCCTGAAGGAGAGCGGTTAAGCCGCCACCGCAACCGGACGCACGCCCAGCGTGTGGCAGATGGCGTAACTCATTTCAGCGCGGTTCAGCGTGTAGAAATGAAAATCTTTCACCCCTTCGCGTGACAGGATTTTCACCATGTCCATCGCGATGTTTGCCCCGACCATTTTCCGTGTTTCCGGGTCCTCATCCAGTCCGGCAAACATCGCGTTCATCCAGCCCGGCACGCGCACATTGGTCAGCGTGGCAAAGCGTTGCAGCTGTTTAAAGTTAGAAACCGGCAGAATGCCTGGCACAATTTCAACGTCGATGCCGGTCGCGACACAGCGATCGCGGAAACGTAAATAGCTTTCCACGTCGAAGAAAAACTGGGTAATGGCGCGGCTTGCGCCTGCATCGATTTTTCGCTTCAGGTTAATCAGATCGGCCTGGGCGCTTTTCGCTTCGGGATGGACTTCCGGATAGGCCGCGACGGAGATATCAAAATCGCCGACCTCTTTCAGCAGCGCCACCAGATCGCTGCCGTACATCTCCGGCCTGCCGCCTCCCTCTGGCAGATCGCCCCGCAGCGCCACAATGTGACGGATGCCGTTATGCCAGTAATCCTGGGCGATAGCGCGCAGTTCATCGCGGGTGGCATCAACACAGGTGAGATGAGGGGCCGCCTCCAGACCGGTGCGATCTTTGATGCCTTTGATAATGCTATGCGTGCGATCGCGCTCGCCTGAGTTGGCACCGTAGGTGACAGAAACAAATTTCGGTTTCAGGCTGCTCAGACGGTCGATGGAACGCCACAGGGTCTCTTCCATTTCACCAGACCGCGGTGGGAAGAACTCAAATGAGACGTTAATGCGCCCGTTCAGCTCAGCCAGGCTCTGGTTTAGCGCTTCGCGCTGATTGGCATGAAAGAAACTCATCCTGCATCCTCATCGGTTAAAAACTGGACCGCGAACATCTGAACGTTTAGACGTCCAGATGCTCAAAATGACCCAATCCGATCGTGCCGTCAACGCATAAATCGTGAACAGCGATGATCAATTTTCAACCAGCATGAAAGAGATTCAACAGGCAGCGGTAACGCATTGAAAACAGGCGCCGAAGCGCCTGAGGGGAGGACTAGAGCAGTTGTGCGAGGCGATTGATATCTGACTGGATAGCACCGGCGGTGACATCCCGGCCTGCACCCGGCCCGCGAATTACCAGCGGGTTGTCGCGATACCAGCGGCTCTCAATGGCGAAGACATTGTCGCAGGGCAGCAGCGAGGCCAGCGGATGTTCCGGACGAACCGCTTCAACCCCCACGCGCGCCTTGCCGTTGGCATCAAAACGGGCAACATAACGCAGCACGAGATCCATCTCCCGCGCCGCTTCCAGTCGCTGCAGCATCTGCTCATTCAGCTCATCGCCATTTTCAAAGAAATGGTCAACCGAGCCCTGCTGGCAGTTGTCTGGCACCAGCGATTCGACCCGCACCTGATCCGGCTCGATGTTATAGCCCGCCTCACGCGCCAGGATCACCAGTTTGCGCATTACATCCTGCCCTGAGAGATCGGCCCGCGGATCGGGTTCGGTCAGGCCCTGCTGCCACGCCTGATCCACCAGCTCGGTGAAGGGCACCGTGCCGTCAAACTGCAGGAACAGCCATGACAGCGTGCCGGAGAAGATCCCGCTGATCGCCAGGATGGTATCACCGCTGTCACGCAGATCGCGCACCGTATAGTTGATCGGCAGACCTGCACCGACAGTGGCGTTATAGAGCCAGTGACGTCCGGTTTTGGTAAAAGCATCACGGATTTGCCGCCAGGTCTGGCTGTCGGATGCACCGGCCACTTTATTGGCGCTGATGACATGGAAACCGTGGCTGGCAAAGTCGAGATACTGCTGCGCCAGCGGCGTACTGGCGGTGACATCCAGCACCACTAAATCATCAAACGGATGAGCGCGCATCCACAGGAACAGCGACTCTTCGTCACGCTCTACCGCTTCATCGTCAAAGAAGGCCAGCGCACGGCTGGCATCCAGTCCCTCATAACTCAGCAGGCTGCGACGGCTGTCCACCACACCCGCCAGCACAAATTCAAAGCCGGTGCGCGCTGAGAGCGTTTCCTGGTCGCGGGCAAACAGCTCCAGCCAGCGTGAGCCGATATTGCCTTTGCCAAACAGCATCAGGCCGATACGCTTTTCTGCACGGAACAGTGACTGATGTAATCCCTGAATCAGATGCTGAGTGGGACCGACGCGCAGCACTGCGACCACGCTGATGTGCTCTTCAGACTGCCAGATAAACTCAACGGGTTGATCTTTTAACTGCTGCCAGAAGCGATGGGTATGCAGCGGATTGCGGGTCACGCCTGCGCCCACCAGCGCCACCAGCGCCAGGCCGTCACGCAGCTGCAGATGGCCCGGCAGTCCGGCATCCTGCAGCAGCGTAAAGGCGCTGTTGACCACTTCAGAGGTGTAACAGAGCTGTAGCAGCTGGCGGTCAGGATGGACGCCAAACGCCAGCGGACGCAGCTGCGCCCGCTTCAGCAGCAGGTCGATCTCTTTGTGCAGGATGGCGAAGTCATGCTGCTCCGGCAGCTGGATTTCAATCAGACAGACATCATCATGACTGGTCACGATGCGTGCGCCGGTTCCGGAGGCCAGCACCCGCTCGATGCGGGTGGAACCCTGCTCCGGCTGATAACTGCAGCGCAGTTGCAGGTCGATATCGCTGCCGGAAACCGGCTGCAGGGTGCGGGTATGCAGCACCGGGGCCGCCAGACGCGCCAGCTCACTGGCTTCGTCCAGCCTTAACAGCGGCAGCAGACAGGCATCAGAAACTTTGCGTGGATCGGCGCTGTAGACGCCCGCCACATCGCTCCAGATCGTGACCCGTCCCACACCTGCCAGCGCACCAATCTGCGTGGCGGAGTAGTCGGAACCGTTGCGGCCAAGCAGGACGGTTTCACCCGCGTCATTGCGGCTGATAAAGCCGGTCACCACGATGCGCTGATGCGGATGCTGTGCCAGCAGGGTCTGCAGCAGCGGCCAGGATTTGCCTTCATCGACCTGCGGCTGGGCCGCACGTTCAGCACGCAGAAACTCACGCGCATCCAGCCAGCAGGCCTGCATGTCGCGCTGACTCAGCACCGCTGCCATCAGGCGCGCCGACCAGAGTTCACCGTGGCCGACCACTTCGGCGTAGACCGCATCGGTTATCGGTCCATCCAGCAGCGCGGCCAGCTTTTCCAGGTCGCGAATAAATGCCGCGGTTAAGGGTTCCGCCATCTCAGCAGGCAGCAGCGCACCGATCAGTTCGCTCTGGTAACGCCGTAAAGCCTGTTGCACCTGGTGCGCGGAGAGCCGGTCGCTCTGGCTCAGCTTCAGCCAGCTAATCAGCTGGTTGGTGGTCGAGCCAGCCGCAGAGACCACCATCATGTCGCCCGGCTGACTGTAATCCGCCATGATGCTGGCCACACGCTGATAGCAGCGTGCGTCGGCCAGGCTACTGCCGCCAAATTTATGCAACTGCCTGATAGTCGGCGTTCCCGTGCCTGCTGAAATCGTCATGCTTAACCCTCGGCTGCGACCCGGAATGCATTATCCAGATCGGCAATTAAATCTTCGTGATCTTCAATACCAACAGAAACCCGCAGTAGCGTATCGGAAATGCCCGCTGCAGCGCGTGCCTCTGCCGACATCCCCGCGTGCGTCATGGTGGCGGTGTGGGAGATCAGACTCTCAACGCCACCCAGCGATTCCGCCAGCGTAAACAGCCGCAGCGCTTTCAGGAAGCGGCGCAGCAGCGCCTCGTCACCGTCAACCTCGAAACTCAGCATGGCGCCAAAGCCGCGCTGCTGACGAACGGCATGTTCGTGTCCGGCGTTCTCCGGCAGCGAAGGATGATACAACTTTTTCACCCGTTTCTGCTGCTTCAGATACTCCACAATCGCCAGCGCATTGCGCTGCGCCGCTGCGATGCGTGGTGAAAGTGTGCGAATCCCGCGCAGCAGCAGGTAGCTGTCAAAGGCCGCGCCCGTGACGCCAATGTTGTTTGCCCACCAGGCCAGGTCCGTCGCCAGCTGCGGATCTTTAGCAATCACCGCGCCTGCCACCACGTCGGAATGACCGTTGAGATATTTCGTACAGGAGTGGATCACCAGGTCTGCCCCCAGCGCCAGCGGATTCTGCAGGGCCGGACTCATAAAGGTGTTATCCACCACGCTGATGGCACCCGCCGCCCGGGCAGCGGTGCAAATCGCGCTGATATCCACCACGCGCAGCAGCGGATTGCTGGGGCTTTCGATCAGCACCAGTTTAGGTTTCTCATCCAGTGCCGCCTGCAGTGCCACCGGATCACCCTGATCAACAAATTTCACCCGATATGCGCCGCGCTTATTCATGCTGTCAAACAGCCGATAGCTGCCGCCATAGCAGTCATGTGGTGCAACCAGCAGATCGCCAGGCTTCAGGAACACCGTCGTCACCAGATGAATCGCCGACATCCCGGTATTGGTTAATACCGCGCCCGCACCGCCTTCCAGTTCCGCCAGCGTACGCTGCACGACATCACGCGTGGGGTTACCCCGACGGGAATAGTCATGCGCACGCGGCTCATTAAAATCCAGGAAGTTATAGGTTGTGGAAAGATGGATAGGCGGGACAACGCAGCCATACTGCTCGTCATCATTCAAACCGCTACGCACTGCGATGGTTGCCGGTTTACGCGTCATGAGCGAATTGTTCCTGAAAAGTGAATAAAATGTGGCTCACAGAATATCACCCTCTAATTAGACGTCAATACATCTGGACATCTAAATGTCTTTGCGTATAGATTGAGCAGAAACGCAATACCCGCTAAAATTATGCGTCATCGCCTGGCGTTCCTCTCTGAAGAACAGAGGCAGTGAACGAAGAAAACCCGCCATATCAGGGGTCAGGCAGGAAAAAATCAGGCATAATCCGCTGATTTCCTCACATTTAACGTTTATTAATTAAGGTAACCCATGGCTGAATGGAACGGCGAATATATCAGCCCGTACGCTGAGCACGGTAAGAAGAGCGAGCAGGTCAAGAAGATTACAGTTTCTATCCCCTTGAGCGTGCTGAAGATTTTAACGGATGAGCGCACCCGTCGTCAGGTGAATAACCTGCGTCACGCCACCAACAGCGAGCTGCTTTGCGAAGCCTTTTTACATGCCTTTACGGGTCAACCGCTGCCGGATGACGTCGACCTGCGCAAAGAGCGCAGCGATGAGATCCCGGAAGAAGCGAAAGCAATTATGCGCCAGATGGGTGTTGATCCGGACACATGGGAATATTGATCCCCGGCGCCGTTGTCGCCTGACCTCGCTGCAGAGAAGCAGGCTCCGCTCAGGGAGCCGCTTTTCTGATCCGTTCTGCCCCCTGTGACGCTCCTCTCTTCCGGCCTGACGCCATCGCCTGCATATTGCCTGCCAGACGTATCAGAAAAATCTACCCTCTTTTCCTTATTATTGCGTTATTTCCATTGCAATAAGAATATTGTTTTATCCGGACAATAGAATTATTACTATTGTTCACTATTATGCGCATCCGTAAGATTTTGTCAGAGCGACAATTTCA
Source organism: Pantoea anthophila (assembly GCF_026104315.1). Classification (NCBI taxonomy): domain Bacteria; kingdom Pseudomonadati; phylum Pseudomonadota; class Gammaproteobacteria; order Enterobacterales; family Erwiniaceae; genus Pantoea; species Pantoea anthophila. Next base: position 181,577 of record NZ_CP110473.1, on the reverse strand, counting down.
CGGAAAGCCAATGAGCATCAAATATAAAATAAAATCCTTCGCACCCACTTTTTTTATTTTTTTCATCACCGGCACAACCAGTTATTTCACTTCTGCATCCAGCGTGGCACCGGCTATAACGGTGCAAAATGAGAATATTAATGCCCGGCAACAGGATCGGGAGCGCAAAGCGCAATTAGCGCCTGACCTGCCGCCTGGCATGTCTGAAAAAGAGGACTTCAGACCGGAAGCGATTCCGTTTCCGCATGAGGAAAATTGCTATCCGATCGATAATATTTCGCTGAATCAGGACAGTAAAAAACTGCACCTCAGAAAATTACGCTATTTTACCGCACAGGCAGAAGGGAAGTGCCTGGGCATTAACGGAATAAAACTTCTCGCTAAAACGCTGCAGAATGAAATTATCCGGCTGGGTTATATTACAACGCGTGTTAATTTGCCCGAACAGAATCTGTCGGGCCGTACGTTAACGTTTGACATTCATGCCGGTCACGTCGGAAAAATCGTGCTAAATAAGGCGAGTGGCGACGACATTAATCTCACCAGTACCCTGCCGTTCAGCGCGGGTGATCTGCTCGAACTCAGCGATCTGGAACAGGGCAGCCTTAATCTTCAGCGCGTCCCGGGATCGCGGGTTAACGTTCAGTTATTGCCAGGCAGCAGCAAAGGTGAAAGCGATATCGTTATCCAGCGCGAACAGGATAAATACTGGCAGATGAGCGCCTGGCTGAATGATGCCGGCTCGGCGGCGACCGGGCGTTATCAGGGGGGAACCGCACTCTATTTAAACAACATTGCGTCATTAAGTGACATCTTTTACGTCTCTTACGGCCACGATATTGCGCCGAAACAGACCCGCAAAGGCAATGATAATAAATCGATGGGTTATTCGGTGCCATGGGGTTTCTGGTGGCTCGATCTCTATGCCAGCCAGAGTCATTATCAGCAACGCCTGACCGGAAACTGGTCAGAATGGGCACTGGATAATAAGAACAGCTACTACAGTGCGCAGCTCAACCGACTGCTTTCGCGAACCCTCTTTCAGACCACCACAGCTGGCCTGCAAATCTTCAATACGTCATCGCGTTATTCACTTAATGACCGGGACCTCATCAGCATGCATAAAAAAAGTGCGGGCTGGAAAGCGTTGCTGCAGCATGAGATGCATGACGATAACGCGGCGCTGACGACGACCCTGAGCTATCAACGGAAGATGCCCTGGTTTAACAGCAGCCATACCGTTGAACAGACGTATGGGCTCATTGATACGCAGGGCCGGATTATGACGCTGGATCTGAAAGGTTCGGTTAATTTCCAGTTAGGAGATAACTGGCTGAACTACTCACCCCATGTCAGTGTGCAATATTCACCCGACACCCTCTCTTCGCTGAATCGCTTTTCGCTGGCAAACCGCTGGACGGTTCGTGGCTTCGATGGCGAATACGCGCTTCAGGATAATAAAGGCTGGTTCTGGCGCAACGATATCAGCTGGATTTTCCCTGACAAACCGGTTCAGCCTTATATCGGTATTGACGCAGGCCAGGTCTACGGTAATAGCAGCCAGCAGGAATATGCCGGAAAAACCGTTATAGGCAGCGTGGCTGGCCTGCGGGGAACACTCCTGAAAACACGTTTTGATCTTTTTGCCGGCACCCCGGTTAAAAAACCCCAGGCTTTCCACACCGATCCCGTTACGCTCGGTTTTTCACTGCAGTGGAAATATTAGTAAGAAGTAAAAGCGTTAAATAAAAAGAGTTTGAAAATAAACACACACATATCCAGAGGAAAAAAATGAATACGCATAAGTTTAATCTGCTATTCCTGGCGATGCTCGCCACCCTGTGTAGCCAGCCTGCGCTTTCTGCACTGAACAGTTATCAGCATGCAAATGGTTCGACCGTGGTGGATATTAATCAGCCGGATGCGAATGGTCTGTCACATAATATGTATCAGAGCTTCAACGTCTCAGAAAAGGGGTTGGTACTGAATAACAGCACCACAGATATGGTTCGCGACAGTGGTAATATTGCCCGGAACAGCAATCTGAATAGCTCAGCCAGTCTGATTCTGAACGAGGTCATCTCAAATACAGCTTCCTCACTGAACGGCTTTATTGAAGTCGCAGGTCAGAAGGCCGATGTGATTATCGCCAACCCAAACGGGATCACCTGTTCCGGCTGTAATTTTATCAATACCGGACGCGCCACCCTGACCACCGGCACGCCAGTTTTAACCGATGGTGCACTGACGGGCTTTAATGTGACGAAAGGCACCCTTACGGTTAAAGGCAAAGGGTTGACAGGCGCCGATTATACGGACCTGCTGGCACAAAAAATCAATCTTGAGGGCAAAGTCGGGACAACCCAGCTCAGGGCGATTGCCGGTAAATACACCTATAACAGGGCATCGGGTCAGGCCACAGCCAGCACGACAGGCCGGACTGGCGGCAACAGCATCGATGTCAGCGCGCTGGGCGGAGCAACAGCAGGCCTGATCCAGCTGCAAACTACGGAAGCCGGTGCGGGCGTCAACAATAATGGCGTCCTGAATGCCAACAGCCTTTATATCTCAACCAATGGCACGTTAACCAACAACGGAACCCTTGACGCTGGCGTGATGAGCATCGCAGCCAGCGGCAGCATGACGAACAAAGGGACGCTTTCTGCCAGCCAGGCTGCTCTGCAGACAACAAATACATTCACGAATGAAGGCACTGTTAAAGCCACCAATAACGCCAGCATCGTGAGTTATGGAAAAGTGACTAACAACGAGAAAGGGCAGATCAGTGGCGATGGTACCGTCAGCATTTTTTCGCTGGCGGGAGATATCGAAAATAAAGGCACCATCAGCACGGCTGGAGCCCTGACAATGCAGACCGGCTACAGCACGGTGAATGGCGTTATCACGCCTGTCGCCAACACCAGCCTGATTAACTCCGGCTCGATTCAGGCGGACACTATTGGCTTATACGCCGTTAAAGGGGTCAGCCTCCGGTCAGGCGATGTTACCGCACAGAGCACAGCCTCTGTTTCTGCCGTAACTGTCTCTAACGCCGGAACCCTCACAGCGCAGAATGCCTCTCTCGTTTCTGACGACTTCAGCAATTAGGGCGTGATGCAGGCGACTGAGCGGTTAAGCGTGACCGGTAAAAGTGGAATTTCTAATAAGGGTACCCTGAAGGCGGCAACCCTGGCCCTGACAACGGATGGCAAAATCAGTAATACATCCTGCCGACTGTGGTTATTGTGCAGGCAGGGCACCATGAAAGCGGATAAAATTTCAATCTCAGCCCCTAAGATCACTACCATTGCTGATTTAGATGGTGATTACACCACGCAGCTTCTGGAATTGAACAAGCCTGAAACAGACTCCAGCCTGTAACCGGGCCATAAAAAAACCCAGCCGAGGCTGGGTTTTTTGTTGCCGCCGAACCCGCAGGTTCAGGTGCCTTTTAATCTTATTTTTTAGCGCCTGGCACGCTGAAACGCTTGTTAAAGCGGTCAACACGGCCACCAGTTGCCACTTCACGCTGCTTACCGGTATAGAACGGGTGGCATTTACCACAGACGTCCAGGTTCAGTTCGTGAGTCAGTGTTGAACGGGTGTGGATCTCGTTGCCGCAGGTACATTTGATAGTAACTGCTTCGTATTTCGGGTGAATACCTTGTTTCATGGGAAACCTCATAGAAGGCCGTGTCGCTCTCCGTGCCAGGCTTAAACCTGCACAGCACCACACGCGGTTGAACATTATAGGGTGTATTCCGGCAAGGTCTTTCTCACCGAAGGCGGCATATTATACAGAGAAGTTGTCATTGCTGCAAATTTATCCTGGGATACCCGCCATCCGGGTCCAGCGTGTACACTAGCCCTCCCGATGCCCGAGCCGGAAAGAGAGAGTTATGCCCGTTGTCCAGGTTGCCCTGCCCGTCCCCTTGCCCCGCCTGTTTGATTATCTGCCGCCACAGGGCGCGCAGCCGGTCATTGGTGGTCGCGTAAGTGTGCCCTTTGGCAATCGCAGGATGATCGGCATTGTGGTCGCCCTGCGTGAGAGCAGCGATCTGCCCGAAGGACAGCTCAAGCGCGTCATTGAGGTGCTGGATAGCGAGTCACTCTACCCCTCTTCGCTGTGGCGCATCCTTAACTGGGCCGCCAGCTACTATCACTCTCCCCAGGGCGAAGTGCTGAACCATGCCATCCCGGTGCTGCTGCGTCAGGGTAAACCCGCGCAGGATAACCCGTTATGGCGCTGGGAAATTACCGAGCAGGGCCGGGCGACCATGCCGGAGAGTTTAAAGCGCGCGCCCAAACAGCAGCAGGCGCTGGCTGCCCTGCGTCAGCAGCCACTCTATCGCCATCAGGTCAGCGAACACGACCTGACGGAGGCGACGCTTCAGGCTCTGCGCACCAAAGGGCTGTGCGAGCTGTATGAGCATCAGCCGCAGCGGCACGACTGGCGAACCACCTTCGCCGTTAAAGGCGAACGCCTGCGTCTGAATACCGATCAGGCGATGGCGGTCGGTGCAATTCGGGCAGATGACGAACATTACGCCGCCTGGCTGCTGGCGGGCATCACCGGTTCCGGCAAAACGGAGGTCTACCTCAGCGTGCTGGAGAATGTGCTGGCTCGGGGAAAACAGGCGCTGGTGCTGGTCCCGGAGATCGGCCTGACCCCGCAGACCATTGCCCGTTTCCGGGAGCGTTTTGATGCGCCGATTGACGTGCTGCACTCCGCCTTAAACGACAGCGAGCGGCTGGCCGTCTGGTTACGTGCGCGACGCGGTGAAACGGCAATTGTGATTGGCACCCGCTCGGCGCTGTTTACCCCGCTGGCCCGGCCGGGGGTCATCATCATTGATGAAGAGCACGACAGCTCTTACAAGCAGCAGGAGGGCTGGCGCTATCAGGCGCGCGATCTGGCTGTGTTTCGCGCCCATGAAGAAAATATCCCGATTGTAATGGGATCGGCGACGCCCGCGCTGGAGACGCTGCACAATGTGCGCAGCGGCAAGTATCGCCAGCTCGACCTGACAAAGCGCGCAGGCAATGCCAGACCGGCGCTGCAACAGCTGATCGACTTAAAAGGTGTGCAGCTGATCGGCGGCCTGGCACCGGGCCTGATTGGCAAAATGCGTCAGCATCTGCAGGCGGATAATCAGGTGCTGCTGTTTCTTAACCGCCGCGGCTTTTCGCCCGCCCTGCTCTGTCACGACTGCGGCTGGATTGCCGAGTGTCACCGCTGTGACCGCTACTACACGCTGCATCAGCATCATCGCCAGCTGCGCTGCCACCACTGCGACAGCCAGCGTCCGCTTCCTCATCAGTGCCCGCAATGTGGCTCCACTCACCTGCTGCCGGTCGGTGTCGGCACGGAACAGCTGGAACAGCAGCTCGGCACGCTGTTCCCTGGCGTGCCGGTGTCGCGAATCGATCGTGATACCACCAGCCGTAAAGGGGCGCTGGAGCAGCATCTGGCCGATGTGCATCGCGGAGGCGCGCGCATTCTGGTTGGTACTCAGATGCTGGCGAAGGGCCACCACTTCCCTGACGTGACGCTGGTGTCGCTACTGGATGTCGATGGGGCGCTGTTTTCCGCCGATTTCCGGGCGGCGGAGCGCTTTGCTCAGCTCTACACCCAGGTCGCCGGACGTGCCGGGCGTGCCGGTAAGCAGGGCGAAGTCCTGCTGCAGACCCACCACCCGGAACATCCGCTGCTTCAGACCCTGCTGCACCAGGGCTATACGGCGTTTGCGCAGCAGGCACTGCTGGAGCGCCAGGCGGTTCACCTGCCACCCTGGAGCCGCCATGCGCTGTTTCGCGCTGAAGATATGGATAATCAGCAGGCAGCTGAATTTCTGCAACAGCTTCGTAACCTGCTGGAGGCCAGTCCGCTCAACGATCAGGCCATGTGGTTTATGGGGCCGGTCCCGGCCCTGCAGCCAAAACGCAGCGGCCGCTGGCGCTGGCAACTGCTGGTTCAGCACCCTTCCCGGCAGCGTCTGCAGCAGTTGCTGAGCAGTTCGCTGCCGCTGATTTCCACCCTGCCCGCCGCGCGCAAAGTGAAATGGACGCTGGATATTGACCCTACCGAGAGCTGATCTCCGCTGACGTTGCGAGCCAGATCGAAAAATGTCGCATAAGTCACAATTTTTATGCAAATTAAGTAACAACCAGCCACGCAATCGTTAACAATGTGGCTGGTTTGCCTCTGAGCAGGCAAAAACAGAATCGAACACGCCATAATGCGTCAGGAGCATGTGTTGGAGCAGAATCAACAACCGCCCGCCGCCACGATGAAGGATGTCGCGGAACATGCGGGTGTCTCAACCGCCACCGTATCGCGTGCGCTGATGAATCCGGAGAAAGTTTCTGCGGCCACCCGACAGAAAGTCGAACAGGCTGTTGCCGCTGTCGGCTATGCAGCACATGGTCCAACACGCAACGCGCGTCGCAATGAGACCCGAACCATCCTCGTCATTGTCCCTGATATCTGCGATCCCTTCTTCAGTGAAATCATCCGCGGCATTGAAGTCACGGCAGCCGAAGAGGGTTATCTGGTGCTGATTGGCGATTGCGCCCATCAGAATCAGCAGGAGCGAACCTTTCTCAACCTGATGGTGACGCGCCAGATAGATGGCATGGTCCTGCTGGGCTCACAGCTGCCCTTTGATGCCGGCATTGATGAGCAGCGCAACCTGCCGCCGATGGTGATGGCGAATGAGTTTGCGCCCGAAATGTCACTGCCCTCGGTGCACATCGACAACCTGACCGCCGCGTTTGAAGCGGTTAATCATCTGCTGCAGTTAGGTCACACACAGATTGCCTGTATCGCCGGGCCGGAAGAGATGCCGCTCTGTCAGTATCGGTTACAGGGCTATGTCCAGGCGATGCGGCGCAGTGGCCTGACGGTCGATCCCACCTATATTGTGCGCGGCGATTTCACCTTCGAAGCGGGCGTTGCCGCGATGAATCAGCTGATGACCCTGCCGCAGCCACCGCGCGCGCTGTTCTGCCACAGCGACATTATGGCGCTCGGGGCGATGAATCAGGCCCGACGCTGCGGGCTGCGGATACCTGACGATCTCTCTGTGGTGGGATTTGATGACATCGAGTTGGCGCGCTACTGCGAGCCGCCGCTGACTACCGTTACCCAACCGCGCTATCAGATCGGCCGGGAAGCGATGCTGCTGCTGCTGGATGAGCTGAATGGCAAACGGGTCATCAGCGGTTCGCGGCTACTGGACGCGGGTCTGACCATTCGGGGCAGCACGGCGCGCGCAAAAAAGCGTGAAAAATAAGCGTATTCGCCGCGCTTTTTCAGTAGATTCTTAAAGCGAACACTGCTGGTCAAAGTTCCGACCCTTGAGTAACATGGCGGACTCCTTGCCGGGCGCGTAAAAATCATCATTTCGCCCATCTGGCACTATTTTTGAAGGGTATAAGAACGAGAGTGGCACAAAAAGATTACGTAGGCCGCGGGCGTTCAACAGGGACGCGTCGCAAAAAAAGCCCCAGCCGCGGCAAGAAGAGCAAAGGCGGTTCGGGAACATCCAAACTGATGATTGTACTGGCGGTCGCCGTGCTGGTGACCTTTGCCGGTGGTTTATGGTTCCTGGCGCATCACAAGAAAGAGGACGTGCCGGTCATTACGGATCATAAAGCCAACGGCAATGGCTTACCGCCGAAGCCCGAAGAGCGCTGGAAATATATTAAAGAGCTGGAGAACCGTCAGGTTACCGTGCCGACCCCTATCGAACCCTCTTCGGGTGGCGAGGTGAAGTCGCAGACGCAGCTGACTGACGAGCAGCGCCAGCTGCTGGAGCAGATGCAGGCGGATATGCGCCAGCAGCCAACGCAGCTGAACGAAGTGCCGTGGAACGAACAGACACCGGCGCAACGTCAGCAGACGCTGCAGCATCAGCAGCAGTTACAGCAGCTGCAACGCCAGCAGCAGCAATTCCAGCAACAGCAGCAACGTCAGCAGCAGCAGGTTCAGCAACAACAGCTGCAGCAGCAACGTCAGCAGTTGCAGGCTCAACAGCAGCAACAGCGCCAGCAGCAGTTGCAGCAGCAACAACAGCGTCAGCAGCAGCTGCAGTTACAGCAGCAACGTCAGCAGCAGCAGCAGCAGCAGCAGCAGCAGCAAAATGTTCAGCGCCAGACGCAGCCTGCGCCAGTTACGCGGGAACCCGAGTTGCAGTCAAAACCGCAGGAGACCGCAAAAGCGAAACCGGCGGAGAAAGCCTCTTCGCAGCGCTGGATGGTGCAGTGCGGGTCATTCAAAGGCACCGACCAGGCGGAGTCAGTGCGTGCCGGTTTAGCCTTTGAAGGATTTGAAAGCCGCATTACGACCGGTGGCGGCTGGAATCGCGTGGTGATTGGTCCGTATAAAGATCGCGCCTCTGCGGACAGCACACTGAAGCGTCTGCGCAGTTCCGGCCACTCCGGCTGCATTCCCCTCTCAATCGGGGGTTGAAACCCGTCAAACCCGCCCCATATCTGTTGCATGATACTCCGCGCCCCGTGCGCGGAGTCCTTTTCCGACTGCAACAAGGGGTCTGCCCGTGACAACAATAGTAAGTGTACGACGCAACGGCCAGGTAGTGATTGGCGGTGATGGCCAGGCTACGCTCGGCAATACCGTGATGAAAGGCAACGTTAAAAAAGTGCGTCGTTTATACAACGATAAGGTGATTGCCGGATTTGCTGGCGGCACCGCAGACGCCTTCACCCTGTTTGAGCTTTTCGAACGTAAACTAGAAATGCATCAGGGCCATCTGGTGAAAGCCGCGGTGGAACTGGCTAAAGACTGGCGTACTGACCGTATGCTGCGTCGACTTGAAGCCCTGCTGGCGGTCGCGGATGAGTCCGCCTCACTGATCATCAGCGGTAATGGTGATGTAATTCAGCCTGAAAACGATCTGATTGCCATCGGCTCCGGCGGACCTTTCGCCCAAGCCGCGGCACGTGCGCTGCTGGAGAATACCGACATGGGCGCGCGCGACATCGTTGAGAAGTCGCTGAACATCGCAGGCGATATCTGCATCTACACTAACCATAACGTTAATTTCGAAGAATTAACCTCCAGGGCGTAAAGGTATAACTATGTCTGAGATGACTCCACGCGAAATCGTCAGCGAACTGAACCGCTTTATTATCGGCCAGGACAGCGCCAAGCGCGCCGTGGCTATTGCACTGCGCAACCGCTGGCGTCGCATGCAGCTGGATGAAGAGCTGCGCCATGAAGTGACCCCGAAAAACATCCTGATGATCGGACCGACCGGTGTCGGTAAAACGGAGATCGCCCGTCGTCTGGCTAAACTGGCCAATGCGCCTTTTATCAAGGTCGAGGCGACCAAATTTACCGAAGTGGGTTATGTCGGTAAGGAAGTCGATTCGATCATTCGCGACCTGACCGACTCCGCCATTAAGATGGTGCGCAGCCAGGCGATTGAAAAGAACAAATACCGTGCAGAAGAGATGGCGGAAGAGCGCATCCTGGATGTTCTGATTCCGCCAGCCAAAAACAACTGGGGCCAGTCAGAGCAGAGCGCGGAACCTTCTGCGGCGCGCCAGTCGTTCCGTAAAAAACTGCGCGAAGGCCAGCTGGATGACAAAGAGATCGAGATCGACCTGGCCGCCAGCGGCCCGGGCGTCGAAATCATGGCGCCTCCGGGAATGGAAGAGATGACCAGCCAGCTGCAGTCGATGTTCCAGAACCTCGGCGGCCAGAAGCAGAAACCTCGCAAGCTGAAGATCAAAGAAGCGATGAAGCTGCTGATCGAAGAAGAAGCGGCAAAACTGGTGAATCCGGAAGAGCTTAAACAGGACGCCATCGATGCCGTCGAGCAGCACGGTATCGTGTTTATCGATGAGATCGACAAAATCTGTAAGCGCGGCGGCCAGAATGCTGGCGGTCCGGATGTGTCACGCGAAGGCGTTCAGCGCGACCTGCTGCCGCTGGTGGAAGGCTGCACGGTCTCAACCAAGCACGGTATGGTGAAAACGGACCACATTCTGTTTATCGCTTCGGGCGCGTTCCAGGTTGCCAGCCCGTCCGATTTGATCCCGGAACTGCAGGGTCGTCTGCCTATCCGCGTTGAACTGCAGGCGCTGACCGTGAATGATTTCGAACGCATTCTGACCGAGCCTAATGCGTCGGTAACCGTGCAGTACAAAGCGCTGATGAATACCGAAGGCGTGAATATTGAGTTCACCGAGGATGGTATCCGCCGGATCGCTGAGGCCGCATGGCAGGTTAACGAAACCACCGAAAACATCGGTGCGCGTCGTCTGCATACCGTACTGGAACGTCTGATGGAGGATATCTCCTATGACGCCAGCGATCGTCACGGTGAATCGGTCACCATCGATGCTGACTATGTGGGCAAACATCTGGATGAACTGGTGGCTGACGAAGACCTGAGCCGCTTCATTCTCTGATTCACGGATGTCGCACTTTTCAGAAGCCCAGCCGAACCGGCTGGGCTTTTTTATGCATGTTCTTGATCGAACGATGCTTTTTTCAGGGTGATGATTTTGCCAACAATCTGCATATAGCGATATACTTAGCATTCCTGTGGCAAACAGACGAAACCCTTATGAAATACGATACATCTGAACTCTGCGATATCTACCATGAAGAAGTGAATGTTGTTGAACCGCTTTTTTCAAACTTTGGTGGGCGCACTTCATTCGGTGGTCAGATTACCACAGTGAAATGCTTTGAAGACAACGGCTTACTCTACGATCTGCTGGAAGAAAATGGCCGCGGTCGGGTGCTGGTGATTGATGGCGGCGGTTCCGTGCGTCGGGCGCTGGTGGATGCGCAGCTGGCACGTCTGGCAGCCACTAACGAGTGGGAAGGCCTGGTCATCTACGGGTCAGTACGTCAGGTTGACGAGCTGGAAGAGCTGGAAATTGGCATTCAGGCGATTGCCGCCATTCCGGCCGGCGCGGCGGGTGAAGGGATTGGCGAAAGCGATGTGCGCGTCAATTTCGGCGGCGTGACCTTCTTTTCCGGTGACCATCTCTATGCCGACAATACCGGTATCATTCTGTCAGAGGATGCGCTGGACCTCGAATAAGGTCCGACAGCAACCGGGAGCAGACATGAAAACGGGTGCCTGAGCACCCGTTTTTCACATCAGCTGAGGCTTCAAACCTCTTCCATTTTTCCCAGCAGTGCGCGCAGACGTTCCTGCCAGACGTGCTGCTCTTCTTTCAGGTGCTGATTTTCACGCATCAGCGCATCGTGGTTGCCCGCGACTTGTTGCGCATCGTTACGCAGTGAGTTGTTCTGCTCTTTCAGCTCTTCGATTTCCATCTGCAACAGGGTGATGGTATCAATCGCCTGCTGTACTTTCGCTTCCAGTTTCTCAAACACTTCAAATGACATCTTTCTGACCTCTCCTAAATTCCTGCAAGGCGTTGATGATGCCAGCGCTAGCCAGCAACGTTGTCCCGATTGTATGTACCCTCACCCCGCAAGTCCAGCAACGCGGGCGCGCCGGGCGTAGTCTGTAACACTTTTCAGTCTATGCCTGAATTTATGCTGTGCTCCGATCAACGGCACACAGAGATCTCTCCGCCACGCCCGCTATCCGGCGCATTTAAGGGCGAAAGAAAGCCGGAATACGCGAAAACGCGCATTTTTATGACACAGTACACAAAAAATGATTTCGCTATTTCTCGTTTATGTTCGTTAACGATAAATTCACACCAACCCTACAATAAAGCTGGGCGACTCATGGAATGAGAACAAAAACTGATAAAATTTAACCTCGCTTCAGGAACCACTATTATGAGTCAGACAACTAACACGCTCAAAGGTCAGTGTATTGCCGAATTTCTGGGGACAGGCTTGATTATTTTCTTCGGCGCGGGCTGTGTGGCCGCACTGAAACTCGCCGGTGCCGCATTCGGTCAGTGGGAAATCTGCATCATCTGGGGGCTGGGCGTTTCCATGGCCGCCTACCTCACCGCAGGCATTTCGGGTGCGCACCTGAACCCGGCCATTACCGTGGCGCTCTGCCTGTTTGCAAATTTTGAAGGACGTAAAGTTCTGCCTTACATCATCTCACAGGTTGCCGGCGCCTTTTGTGCCGCAGCGCTGGTCTATGGCCTCTACTACAGCCTCTTTATTGACTATGAGCAGAGCCATCAGATGGTGCGCGGTACGGTTGAGAGTCTCGACCTGGCGGGCATCTTCTCAACCTATCCTAACCCGCACATCGGTGTCGGTCAGGCATTCCTGGTTGAGATGGTCATCACGGCGGTACTGATGGCGGTCATCATGGGTCTGACGGATGACGGTAACGGCATCCCACGCGGCCCACTGGCACCCCTGCTGATCGGCCTGCTGGTCGCGGTAATTGGTGGCGCAATGGGTCCGCTGACCGGCTTTGCCCTGAACCCGGCACGTGATTTCGGACCGAAGATTTTCGCATGGCTGGCAGGCTGGGGTAACGTTGCCTTCACCGGCGGTCGTGACATCCCTTACTTCCTCGTTCCGATTTTTGGTCCGCTGGTCGGTGCCTGCCTGGGTGCCGTAGGTTATCGCGCACTGATTGGCCGCTATCTGCCAGGCACCGCGAAGGAACCTGCCAGTGTTCCTGCAGACAAACCGGTTGCACGCGCTCAGCAGCGTAAAGCGTAAGTTTCACCTTTTATCATCAGGACTGAATTTATGACTACCACAGATAAAAAATACATTGTCGCGCTCGATCAGGGCACAACAAGTTCACGCGCCGTGATCCTCGATCACGACGCCAACATCGTCGCCGTCTCGCAGCGTGAATTTACCCAGATCTACCCGAAAGCGGGCTGGGTTGAGCATGATCCGATGGATATCTGGGCCTCTCAAAGCTCCACGCTGGTTGAAGTGCTGGCACACGCCGATATTCGCTCCGATGAAATTGCCGCTATCGGTATCACCAATCAGCGCGAAACCGCTATCGTCTGGGACAAAGAGACCGGTAAGCCGGTCTATAACGCCATCGTCTGGCAGGATCCCCGCACCGCCGACTACTGTAACAAACTGAAGAAAGAGGGACTGGAAGAGTATATCCAGCACACCACCGGTCTGGTGATTAACCCCTACTTCTCCGGCACCAAAGTGAAGTGGATCCTCGATAACGTTGAAGGCGCGCGTGAGCGTGCGAAACGTGGCGAGCTGCTGTTCGGCACCGTTGATACCTGGCTGGTCTGGAAAATGACCCAGGGCCGCGTGCATATCACCGATTACACCAACGCCTCCCGTACCATGATGTTCAACATTCACAAGCTGGAGTGGGATCAGCGCCTGCTGGATATCCTGGATATCCCGCGTGAAATGCTGCCGGAAGTGAAATCGTCGTCTGAAGTCTATGGTCAGACCAACATCGGCGGTAAAGGCGGCACGCGTATTCCTATCGCCGGTATTGCCGGTGACCAGCAGGCGGCGCTCTATGGCCAGCTCTGCGTCCAGCCTGGCATGGCGAAAAACACCTACGGCACCGGCTGCTTTATGCTGATGAACACCGGTACTGAAGCGGTAACCTCAACGCATGGCCTGCTGACCACCATCGCCTGTGGCCCGCGTGGTGAAGTGAACTATGCGCTGGAAGGGGCGGTGTTCATCGGGGGTGCCTCGATTCAGTGGCTGCGCGATGAGATGAAGCTGATCAGCGATGCCGCTGACTCTGAATACTTTGCGATGAAAGTGAAAGATACCAACGGCGTCTACATGGTGCCGGCATTCACCGGTCTGGGCGCACCTTACTGGGACCCGTATGCCCGTGGCGCGATCTTCGGTCTGACGCGCGGTGCGAACGCTAACCACATCATCCGTGCCACGCTGGAGTCGATCGCTTATCAGACCCGCGACGTTCTGGAAGCGATGCAGAACGATGCGAACACCCGTCTGCAGGCGCTGCGTGTGGATGGAGGCGCGGTGGCCAACAACTTCCTGATGCAGTTCCAGTCTGACATCCTCGGCACCCGTGTTGAGCGTCCGGAAGTGCGTGAAGTTACGGCGCTGGGTTCAGCATATCTGGCAGGTCTGGCTGTCGGCTTCTGGCAGGATCTGGATGAAGTCCGTGCAAAATCGGTGATTGAGCGTGAGTTCCGCCCAAGCCTGGAAACCACCGAACGTAACTTCCGCTATGCCGGCTGGAAAAAAGCCGTCGCCCGCGCGCAGGCGTGGGAAGAAGAAGAGTAATACCGGGGCCCGCGACCGTCTGCGTCGCGGGCCTTTTCCCCGCCCCACTCTCCCGCTGTGTTACACTGCCTGTCTGTTTTTTGTCAGGCAGAGACCATGAAACGAGAACTTGCCATTGAATTTTCCCGCGTAACCGAAGCTGCCGCTCTGGCGGGCTATCACTGGTTAGGGCGCGGCGACAAAAATGCGGCCGATGGCGCGGCTGTTCATGCCATGCGTCACGTCCTCAACTCCATTGAGATCGACGGCCAGATTGTGATTGGCGAAGGCGAAATCGACGAAGCCCCGATGCTCTATATCGGTGAAAAAGTCGGCACCGGTCGCGGCGACGCGGTCGATATTGCGGTCGATCCGATTGAAGGCACCCGCATGACGGCGCTGGGTCAGGCTAACGCGCTGGCCGTCATGGCCGTGGGCGACAAGGGCAGTTTTCTCCACGCACCCGATATGTACATGGAGAAGCTGATTGTGGGACCGGCCGCCCACGGGGCAATCGATCTCGACCTGCCGCTGGAAACCAACCTGCGTAATATCGCTATCGCGATGAACAAGCCGCTGTCGCAGTTAACCGTGTCGATTCTGGCAAAACCCCGCCATGACGCGGTGATTGGTCAGCTGCAGCAGCTGGGTGTGCGGGTCTTCACCTTCCCGGATGGCGACGTGGCCGCCTCCATTCTGACCTGCATGCCGGACAGCGAAGTGGATGTGATGTATGGCATCGGCGGTGCGCCGGAAGGCGTGGTCTCTGCGGCCGTCATCCGGGCGCTGGACGGCGATATGCAGGGCCGGCTGCTGGCGCGTCATCACGTTAAGGGCGACAGCGCGGAAAACCGTCTGCTCGGCGAGCAGGAGCTGCAGCGCTGTGCAGAGATGGGGATTGAGGCGGGGAAAAAGCTGACGCTGAGTGAGATGGCGCGCAACGACAACGTGGTCTTTGCCGCCACCGGCATTACCAGTGGCGAGCTGCTGAAAGGCATTACGCGTCAGGGCAATATCGCCACCAGCGAAACCCTGCTGATTCGCGGTAAATCACGCACCATCCGCCGTATCCAGTCGATTCACTATCTTGACCGCAAGGATCCGGCGCTTCATCCGTTTATCCTGTAACCGCCTGGTTGCCGCGCTCCGGCTGACGTGAGAGCGGCAACCAGCAGAGCAGCATCACCAGCGCCGTGAAGAACATCAGCATCCCCAGACTGAACTGGTCGCGCTGCGGCATCATCGCTGACAGCCACGCGACCAGACCCGAGCCCAGGTTCATCAGCCCGCCAATCAGCGCGCCCGCGCTACCCGCCAGCCAGGCATAAGGTTCCATAGCGCCAGAGGTTGCCAGCGGAAAGAGCATACCGGCACCAAAAAAGAAGAGCGCGGCCGGCACCAGCAGGGTCCAGATATTCATCACGCCGAACCACGCCGGGATCCACATCAGAATGCCCGCCAGCAGGCAGCTGTTCACGCCCCACCACATCAGGCTATGCCAGGAGCCCTGCTCGCGGCCGGCAAACCAGGCGCCAAAGAAGGCCGCCGGAATCGGCAGAATAAACAGGATACTGACAGTCAGGCTGTGCAGGCCCAGCACGCCGCCCAGTAATACACCGCAGCTCGACTCAAATACCGCAATTCCGGCGAGCGCGCCAATCAGCAGCACGATGTAGCGGACGAAATTCGCGTCGCTGAGCAGACGGGCGTAGCGTTTAAAGAAGGGCGTCACTTCTGCACTCTGCGGCCGGGTCTCCGGCAGCCAGCGCGCCATCGCACCGGTTACCGTCAGGCAGAGCAGCAGCAGGAAGGCAAAGCAGGCATGCCAGCCAAAGAGCTGGGTCAGCAGCGCACCAATCACCGGCGCCAGCAGCGGGCTGACCAGAATGCCCATATTCAGCAGGCTGTTAGCACGGCGCAGCGCGTGACCCTCATAAAGATCGCGCGGCATGGTGCGGGCCATCACGCCAGCCACGCCGGTTCCCAGCCCCTGCACGGCGCTGCCAAGCACCAGCATATCCAGCGAGGTCGCCATCAGCGCGGTCACCGCCCCGATCATAAAGATCAGCATGCCTGCCAGGATCACCGGGCGCCGCCCCACGCTGTCCGACAGCGGGCCGTAGATCAGTTGCGATCCGCCATAGGTCATCAGATAGGCCGCCATCACGCGTTGCAGCGCGCCATCCCGCACGTTCAGCGCATCGGCCATTACCGCCATAGCCGGAACATAAATGGTCTGCGCCATCTGACCCACGGCCACCAGCACAATCAGCATCACCAGCAGCGGGCGATTTTCCAGTTTCGTCATCATGGTTATACAAAATATCTTTCTGTGAAAGGAGGTTAAAACAGCGGTTCACCCGCCGGACATCTTATTATGGCGGGCAAAATATCAGGATTAGGTGACAAAGCGAGAGGCAGACGAAAAGGTCCTGGCTTGCGCCTGTCAAGTTTATGCACCAGCCTGTAAAGGGAATGCAACGGTTTGTCGATTCGAGCCTTTGCGAGGGCGCAGGCTGGCAATAGCGCCGGGCAGCCGCGAAAATAGTGACCTGCCTGAATCATCAACAACCAGGGAGTGAGTATGGCTGAGTGGGTCAATGCTGAAGTAAAGGAAGTCAAAAACTGGACGGATGCGCTGTTCAGTCTGCGGGTGACGGCACCGGTCGATCCCTTTATCGCCGGGCAATTTGCCAAACTGGCGCTGGAAATTGAGGGGGAACGCGTGCAGCGCGCTTACTCCTACGTCAACGCGCCGAAAGATGATCTGCTGGAGTTCTATCTGGTTACGGTGCCAGAGGGCAAGCTCAGCCCGCATCTGCAGGCCCTCCAGCCAGGCGATCAGGTGATGGTCACCAAAGAAGCCGCGGGCTTCTTTGTGCTGGATGAGGTTCCGCCGTGCAGGACGCTGTGGATGCTGGCGACCGGCACCGCTATTGGTCCTTACCTGTCGATGCTGCAGCAGGGCGAAGGGCTGGAACGCTTTGAAAATATCGTGCTGGTGCATGCCGCGCGTTATGCGGCCGACCTGAGTTTTTTACCGCTGATGCAGCAGCTGCAGCAGCGTTATCAGGGTCAGCTACAGATTCAGACGGTGGTAAGTCGCGAAGAGATTGCCGGTTCGCTGACTGGCCGGGTACCTGCGCTGATTGAGAATGGCGAGCTGGAGCGGGCCACCGGTCTGACACTGGATGCAGAGAGCAGCCATGTGATGCTGTGCGGTAACCCGCAGATGGTGCGTGATACTCAGCAACTCCTGAAAGAGACACGTGAGATGCGCAAACACCTTAAGCGTAAGCCGGGGCATATCACCAGCGAACATTACTGGTGAGCCGTTGAGCGGTATCGCACCGGCTGGGTCGCCGGGCCAAACCGGTTAGCGCCGGGGGAGCCGCGAAAAACGCCGAGGTCGAGCAGCAGGCCCGCCAGTAAAACAAAGGGAATGGCGCGTCCCAGCAGCCAGGGCAGGATGCCCGCCAGCATGCTCCAGTTCCCCACCACCAGCAGCCAGGCCACGATCACCAGCAACCCCCAGTAGCCGGGACGATCGCGATCGTGCAGCCGTTTGACGATCACCGCGCTGGCAGGCCACAGCAGGCAGACCACGCCAAAGGCCGCCATCTGGGTATCGAGCCAGTCGTTAGCCGCCAGCACGAAGAGCAGTGTCGTTGTCAGCAGCCAGACCGCCTGCCAGATCCAGAAATCACGTCGTCCCAGCCGGCCGCGCCAGGAAAAACACCATTGTTGTAACGTCATGCTTTATCATCCGGAAAAGAGAGCTGCCGCGCTTTTGACCTCGCGGATAAAAACCGTTTTAATTTGCGCCTGAGTTTACGGGACAGGATCGACAAAATGAAGAATTTGCCTGGCGCACTGCTGTTATCGTTTGCGCTGACGGTTCCGGTCTTTGCCGCCGATCCGCCACCGCAGGAGCGGACCGATGCGTTGCCTCCCGCCCCCTATCTGCTGGCGGGTGCGCCCACCTTTGATATGACTATCGGCCAGTTTCGCGAAAAGTATAATCTGGCCAATGCCGCGCTCATCCTGCCGGAGTATCGCGCTATTGATAATCGCGGTGACAAAAGCAACCTGACGCGGGCTGCCAGCAAAATCAATGAGACGCTCTACGCCTCTACGGCGCTGGAGCCCGGCACCGGCAAAATCAAAACGTTGCAGATTACCTGGCTGCCGTTACCTGGCCCGGATCAGAGCGCCTCGCAGCAAAAGGCGCTGGCCTACATGACCGCCCTGCTGCGCTTCTTTGTGCCGGGATTAAGTGCCGAAGAGGGGCGTAAAAAGCTGGAGGCGTTGCTGAATGCTGGCAAGGATTCACCCTACTATGCGCAGGTCGACGGCGCGCTGCGATTTGTCGTCTCTGACAGCGGTGACAAGGGGCTGACCTTTGCGATTGAGCCGGTCAAACTGGCGCTCGCCAGCCCCTGATGATGTGGCCGAAAATGACGAAAAGCAAAGCCATCGCAACATTTGATCTCTATACTGTCTGGCAGACAACGCTGCCGGCTGGCAGCGATTTTTCATGTATCGCGTTATGCGGAGGATAGAATGCGACATCCACTGGTTATGGGTAACTGGAAGTTGAATGGCAGCAAGCAGATCACAGCTGAACTGATCGCCGGTCTGCGCAAGGAACTGTCTGGCGTTGACGGTTGTGGCGTTGCCATTGCACCGCCGGCACTCTATCTCGAGCAGGCAAAACACGCCCTCTCCGGTAGTCACATTGCACTGGGTGCACAGAACGCAGACGTTAACCTGTCTGGTGCCTTCACCGGTGAAGTTTCCGCAGAGATGCTGAAAGATATCGGCGCGAAATATATCATTATCGGTCACTCAGAGCGTCGTACTTACCACAAAGAGAGCGACGAGTTCATCGCGAAGAAATTCGCGGTGCTGAAGTCAGTGGGTCTGGTTCCCGTGCTCTGCATCGGTGAAACCGAAGCAGAAAACGAAGCGGGTAAAACCGAAGAAGTCTGCGCTCGTCAGCTGGATGCCGTGCTGGAAACCCAGGGCGCTGAAGCGTTCAATGGTGCGGTCATCGCCTATGAGCCCGTCTGGGCTATCGGTACCGGTAAATCGGCGACCCCTGCGCAGGCTCAGGCCGTGCACAAATTCATCCGTGACCACATCGCGAAGAAAGATGCGGCAGTCGCGGAGCAGGTCATCATTCAGTACGGCGGCTCCGTTAACGACAAAAATGCGGCAGAGCTGTTCACCCAGCCTGACATCGATGGTGCGCTGGTTGGCGGTGCGTCACTGAAAGCTGACGCGTTTGCGGTCATCGTGAAAGCGGCGGCGGCGGCAAAAAGCGCCTAAGCGTTGATACACAGATTAAAGGCGGCTTAAGCCGCCTTTTTTATGGGCGCAATCAGCTGGCAGCTATGATCCTGCACCTCCTCCGCCGACCCGCTATTCAGCAGCAGCCAGTTTCGCTCTATCGCCATCAGCACCAGTCGCCCGTCGCTTAACTGCGCCAGCGCCAGTCCATATTTCCCCATCTCTGTGCGCGCCTGTGGCCGCTCACTGGCCAGACGGATAAAGGCACTCTGCTGCGCCAGTTCGGCTGGCGTCAGGGCACGCAGCCAGTAGTGATGCTGACGCAGCGTGCTGCGCTGCCACTGGCCGTTAAGCTGCGGCGTCAGCGTATCGAGTTGCCGACGCACATCGGGGCGCAGGCAGGAGAGGTGAATATGAAGCTGGTTCTGGGTGCGGCCATACTCTGAATTAATAGCCAGCGACAGAACCCGGTCGTCAATCGGCGAGCCATGCCGCTGGGCTAACAGATAGCGTTCATGCCAGGCAAAGGCAAAATAGTTGGGTGTGGCTGGCTGAAGTAAGCGCGGGCTTTCTATGCCCGTGATCCTGTCGAGCGGAATCAGCAGAAACTGCAATGGCCCATGGATATCTTTCAGCATGGCATAACGATGTGGCCGATCGACACGCTGACAGGGCGCAGGGTTGCCACTGCTCTGCTGGTGGGGCACACATTTCTCGCTGACGATCTGCCACAGCGCATCACTGTTCTTTTTAAAATGCAGTGCGGCCGCCAGCATCCCCGCAATGACCAGCACCAGCAGGATCGCCATCCCGCGGGCTGCATGACGGTGTATCGGCATAACAACGCTTCCTGAGTGGCTTCGCAGCCTGCATCCTCGCCTGGCGGGAAAAGAATGTCACGGGGAATTCTGGCTGATAGCGCAGCAGGGGTGGAGAAGAGAGAGGTGTCGCGTTAAGCGGTCAGCGCAGAGATGCGCTGACCGCCATGCCTTACGGTTTCATGACCTGGTCATAGCTGCCGCCATCGGCGAAGTGGGCTTTCTGAGCCTGTGTCCAGCCACCAAACTTGTCCTGAATGGTGAACAGTTTCACGGGCGCAAAGGTGCTGGAAAATTTCTTCGCAATCTCAGCATCACGCGGACGGTAGTAGTTCTGCGCGGCAATCGTCTGGCCTTCCGGCGAGTAGAGGTATTTCAGATAGGCGTCCGCAACCTTACGCGTACCCTTTTCGTCCACCACCTTATCGACTACCGACACGGTCGGCTCAGCCAGAATGGATTCACTCGGCGTCACAATCTCGAACTTATCTTTGCCCAGCTTGTTCACCGCCAGATAGGCTTCGTTTTCCCAGGCGATGAGGACGTCACCAATGCCGCGCTCAACGAAGGTGTTGGTCGCGCCACGCGCACCGGAATCCTGCACCTCAACGTTTTTAAACAGCGCTCTGACGTAAGCCAGCGCTTTAGCCTGATCGCCATTGTTGTGATCCAGCGCCCAGCCCCAGGCCGCCAGATAGTTCCAGCGTGCCCCGCCGGAGGTTTTCGGGTTAGGGGTGATGACAGAGACACCTGGTTTGATCAGGTCGCTCCAGTCATGAATGCCTTTGGGATTGCCTTTGCGTACCAGGAAGACAATGGTCGAGGTGTAAGGGGCGGAGTTATCCGGCAGACGCTGAAGCCAGTTTTTATCAATACGCCCGCGTTCTGCAATGGCATCGACATCGGATTGCAGGGCCAGCGTCACCACATCTGCCCGGATGCCGTTAATTACGGAGGTTGCCTGCTTGCCGGAGCCGCCATGGGACTGACGCACCACGACGTTATCGCCGGTTTCCTGTTTGTAGTGCGCACTGAACGCTTTATTGTACTGTTCGTACAGCTCACGCGTTGGATCGTAGGACACGTTAAGCAGCTGAATGTCTTTTGCCAGAACGCTGGTTGAGGCCAGCAACAGGGTAACGCCGATACTCCACTTGTTCATTACGCACTCTCCCAATGTCGTTATGGGCGTAGCGTGACATAAACCAATACAGAGCTTAAAGAATTAAAAATAAGTGGTTATAACTGTGGGGAATATAGGCTGGCGATGCCGGGGCGTGCGGTAACGCACACCCCGGCAGAGGGATCAGTAGAGTTTTTTCGCGGTGTCGAGCCAGTCACGCTTAAACGGACGCTTCATGTTTTCAATCGCGTCAATGATGTCGTGATGCACCATCTTCTCATTCTGAATACCAACACAACGACCGCCATAGCCCTGCATCAGCAGCTCAATGGAGTAAGCGCCCATGCGTGACGCCAGAATACGGTCATAGGCACAGGGCGCGCCACCACGCTGAATATGGCCCAGCACGGTGGAACGGGTTTCGCGTTTGGTTTCTGTTTCGATAAAGCGCGCCAGATCGTCGATATCGCAGATATGTTCGGTAATCGCCACGATAGCGTGCTTTTTCCCTTTGGCGATGCCCGCTTTGATTTCCGCAACCAGCTCTTCACGGGTATAAGGGAATTCCGGCAGCACGATGAACTCACAGCCACCCGCAATGGCCGCCGCCAGCGTCAGGTCGCCGCAGTAGCGGCCCATCACTTCAACGATGGAGATACGCTGATGCGACGAAGAGGTATCACGCAGGCGGTCAATGGCCTCCACCACGGTTTCCAGCGCCGTAAAGTAACCGATGGTGTAATCCGTTCCGGCAACGTCGTTGTCGATGGTGCCCGGTAAGCCGATGCAGGGGAAGCCCATTTCGGTCAGACGTTTCGCCCCCATGTAGGAGCCATCGCCGCCGATCACCACCAGCGCGTCAATGCCGCGCTTTTTCATGTTCTCGATGGCCACCTGGCGAATATCTTCATTACGGAATTCAGGAAAGCGCGCAGAGCCCAGGAAGGTGCCGCCGCGGTTGATCATGTCGGAGACGCTGTAGCGATCGAGATTGATCATGCGGTCTTCGTACAATCCCAGATTGCCATCATAGATCCCAAAAACTTCCAGTCCTTCACTCAGCGCGGAACGCACGACTCCACGAATAGCTGCGTTCATGCCTGGGGCGTCACCGCCGCTGGTTAATACACCAATTTTTTTGATCATGACAACCTCTGGATTTTTAAAACGAAGGGTTAATCCTGCCTGTCGATCGCTGCTGAACATCATTAAAGGCCAGCGCGACATGTGATGGCAGATAGTATATCAAAGGCTTGCTGCTGAATTGATTCAGGTCAGACAACTTTTCACTATTTTTTGCAGCAATGTTAGCGTTACGTCGTCCCTTACGTATCAAATTGATTCGTTTAGGTTAAAAACCTGGAGAATCCTCCTTCTCGAACGGTACCACAGAACAGGGGTCCTGATGGATAATTACGTCTGACCCGGGAAAGGCGTCGCGTAATGCCCTCTCAACCTGATCGGCCACACGGTGCGCCTGCACCAGAGGTAGCTGGTCTTCAAGCTCCAGATGCAGCTGAATAAATTTTGTCGGGCCGGACTGGCGGGTACGCAGATCGTGCACCCCCTGCACCTGCGGCCAGTTCGTTGCCAGCGTCAGAATCTGCTGACGCTCCTCTTCCGGCAATGCGCGATCCAGCAGGGACTGCACTGCGTCGTAGCCCATACGCAACGCGCTGTAGAGAATAAAAATGCCGATTCCCAGCGCGAACAGGGCATCTGCCCTTGCAAAACCATAGCTGCTCAGCACCAGGGCGATCAGAATCGCGCCATTCATAATCACATCGGACTGATAGTGCAGCATGTCAGCCCGAATGGCCTGACTGCGGGTTTTTCGCACCACCCAGCGCTGAAAGGCCACCAGTAACAGGGTTGAACTCAGCGCGACAACCGTCACCACAATCCCGACACCAGGAGCCCGCAGAACATCCGGCGACGCCAGATGTTGCAGGCCGGTCAGGAACAGAAACAGCGCCGAGCCTGAAATAAACATGCTCTGAGCCAGTGCCGCCAGCGATTCCGCTTTACCGTGCCCGAACGTATGGTCTTCATCGGCGGGCTGCAGCGCATAACGCACCACCAGCAGATTCGTGAGCGACGCGGCAATATCAACCAGCGAGTCCACCAGCGAAGCGAGCAGACTCACCGAACCGGTGTACCACCAGGCAAAGATTTTCACGATCAACAGCACCGACGCGAGAAGGGTAGCGGCCAGCGCAGCACGCTTTACCAGTCGGCCATAAGAGGGTTGCATGCCGGATCCCCTGCAGCCCATCATCAGATGAGGCGTATTCAGATGGAAGAAAGGCTGAAGTCTAACACCCTGAGGCGGGCAATGCTTAAGGAGGCGCAACGGAGAGAGGTTCTTTACGGCGGGGGCAACCGATAAAAACAAGCCCCGGCCTTTGAAAAGGACGGGGCAGCGTGTCATACACATCAGTGCCAGACCCTGAGTTTCAGGTCTGTTCAGGAAACGTTGCAGCTGTTACTTTTTGCCGCCTTTCTTACCGGCTTCTGATGCTTTTTCACGATCGTTTTTAAAGTTTCCGCCGCCGCTGTTCTGGCCGCCTTTTTTACCGGCTTCAGAGGCCTTTTGCGGATTATCTGCGAAATTACCTGAACCACCACGATGCTCTGCCATAATTTACTCCGTTAATAGATTCATTCGGGATTACATAATGTGGTTGTTGCTCCCTGAGACTTCGCGAAATCACTTCACTTCCCTGCAGTGACAAGATTAAGTGTAGATAAAGCCAGGGCGCCAGCAAGCGCAACGGTAAAATCCCTATCTTACTGAAAAATAGTATTTATTTTTCCGAACAGACGAATAAATATACTCTTTTCAACGGGTTAAAATATTTTTTCCCTGTTTTGCCCTGCCGGTGCGCTTAAACGCAACCAGAACCCCGGTCAGTTCATCTTTCAGCAACTAAAAGCCGGTAAAGGGCCAACAGGCGCTAACAAAACCGGGGTTTTGTTGTGCGGTGATGATTCGGGTCAAAACAGAAAAAGTGAAAAAAAGATAAAAAAAACCCCCGCCATCATGGCGGGGGAAGACAGGGATGTGTCTATGGCAAGGAAAACAGGGATACTATGTTACTGGTTACTGCTGGTACTACTCACTGCCTGCAGCGATGAGGCCGACTGCAAATTCGAAAACTGGCGCAGCTCATTCAGCCGCCGCTGGTAGTTCTTCTGTAACGTGGCCTGCTGAGCCGGCGTTAACAGCTGAAACATCTGATTCTGTACGCGTGCCATCTCAACCTGCTGTTCAACCTGAACTCTGGCGATAATTTCCGCTCTGTTGCGGATGGCCGCTTCGTTAAACTGGTCTGCAGTCACTAACTCATGAAGTGCTGCGATATCGTCAATATGAACCACCGGGCGATCATGTCGGGCCTGTTGCATCAGGTCACGCATCTGCTGACGTTGCTCTTCCGTCAGCTCAATGCCATCGAACATGTGGCTTTGCGGATTTTGCGTCATACTGCCTGTCGGAAATCCGCCATGATGCATCTCGTCAATCGTCGTCGCATCTTTAGCACCTGCACTGGCGATACTCAGGGTCATCGCTGAGGCAAGGACGACGGCGGTTAATTTGCGCATCGTGTACTCCAGTTTGTTCCGTTTTGCGATTCAACGAGAGCCAGTGTACGGCGACAGCTGCAAACATCCGTCAGGGGGTGTAAAACTACGTAAAGCGATGGATAGGTGCGCCAGGAACACGGTATTTTGCCTGCGGAGGGCTACAAAAATGAATAAAATCCTGTTGGTAGATGACGACCGCGAATTAACTTCGCTTTTGAAAGAACTGTTAGAAATGGAAGGGTTTGAAGTGGTAGTGGCCAGCGATGGTGAACAAGCGCTGAACCTGCTCGACAACTCTATTGATCTGCTTTTACTGGATGTCATGATGCCGAAGAAAAACGGTATCGACACCCTGAAAGAACTGCGACAGCAACATCAGACTCCCGTCATCATGCTGACCGCGCGCGGCAGCGAGCTGGATCGCGTGCTGGGCCTCGAACTGGGCGCAGATGACTATCTGCCTAAGCCGTTTAACGATCGTGAACTGGTGGCCCGTATCCGCGCGATTCTGCGGCGTTCGAACTGGAGTGAACAGCAGCAGCAACACGATAACAGCTCACCGACGCTGGAAGTGGACTGCCTGCGTCTCAATCCCGGTCGTCAGGAGGCCAGCTTTGATGATGTGACGCTGGATCTGACCGGCACGGAATTTACCCTGCTCTATCTGCTGGCGCAGCATCTGGGCCAGGTGGTCTCACGCGAACACCTGAGTCAGGAAGTGCTGGGCAAGCGTCTGACGCCGTTTGACCGCGCCATTGATATGCATATCTCCAATCTGCGTC
This sequence comes from Pantoea anthophila, assembly GCF_026104315.1. Lineage (NCBI taxonomy): Bacteria > Pseudomonadati > Pseudomonadota > Gammaproteobacteria > Enterobacterales > Erwiniaceae > Pantoea > Pantoea anthophila. Next base: position 155,798 of record NZ_CP110473.1, on the reverse strand, counting down.
GCAAGCTGCCTGAGCGCCGTGATGGTCATCCCTGGTTTAAAACGTTACGCGGCCGCGGCTATCTGATGGTTTCGGCATCATGATTGGCAGTCTGACCACCCGCATCTTCGCTATCTTCTGGTTAACCCTGGCGCTGGTGCTGATGCTGGTGCTCATGGTGCCTAAACTCGATTCACGTCAGATGACCTCGCTGCTGGAAAGTGAACAGCGGCAGGGCATCATGATTGAGCAGCACGTCGAAGCCGAGCTGTCACAGGATCCCCCTAACGATCTGATGTGGTGGCGTCGTCTGTTCCGTGCCGTCGAAAAATGGGCACCGCCGGGTCAGCGACTGCTGTTAGTCACCAGCGAAGGTCGGGTGATCGGCGCGCAACATAACGAAATGCAGGTGATCCGTAACTTTATCGGCCAGTCTGACAATGCCGATCATCCGCAGAAAAAGAAATATGGTCGGGTGGAGCTGGTCGGGCCTTTCTCCGTGCAGGATGGCGAAGACAACTACCAGCTTTACATGATCCGTCCCGCCAACAGCTCCCAGCTCGATTTTGTCAATCTGCTGTTTGACCGCCCGTTACTGCTGCTTATCGTGACGATGCTGATCAGCTCCCCGCTGCTGCTGTGGCTGGCCTGGAGCCTGGCGCGCCCGGCGCGTAAGCTGAAATATGCCGCCGATGAGGTGGCGAGCGGAAACCTGCGCCAGCACCCGGAACTGGAGTCAGGCCCGCAGGAGTTTCTGGCCGCCGGGTCGAGCTTCAACCAGATGGTGAGTGCGCTGGAGCGGATGATGACCGGTCAGCAGCGCCTGCTATCGGACATCAGTCATGAACTTCGTACCCCGCTGACCCGCCTGCAACTGGCAACCGCGCTGCTGCGTCGTCGCCAGGGTGAAAGTAAAGAGCTGGGACGCATTGAGATGGAGGCGCAACGCCTTGATGGCATGATCAACGACCTGCTGGTGCTCTCGCGCACACAGCACAAGAATGCGCTGGTCAGCGAAGCGATGAAGGCCAATCAGTTGTGGAATGGGGTGCTGGAAGATGCCCGTTTCGAAGCTGAGCAGATGGGCAAGAAGATGGATATCCCCTATCCTCCGGGCCCGTGGCCGCTCTATGGCAATCCGCACGCTCTGGAGAGTGCGCTCGAAAATATCGTGCGCAATGCGCTGCGCTATTCACACACCCACATCAGCGTCAGCTTCTCCGTCGATATTTCCGGTATCACGGTTCACGTCGATGATGATGGTCCTGGCGTAAGCCCGGAAGATCGGGAACAGATTTTCCGTCCCTTCTACCGGACTGATGAAGCGCGCGATCGCGAATCGGGCGGCACCGGGCTGGGTCTGGCCATTGTCGACACGGCCGTACAGCAGCATCGCGGCTGGGTGAAAGCCGATGACAGCCCACTGGGCGGTCTGAGACTGACTCTCTGGTTACCGCTCTACTCCTCCGGTCGGCAATAATTTGTTATGCTTCGGCCCCTGTCATCGGGGGCCTTAATGCTTAACATTGTCTTGTTTGAACCAGAAATTCCGCCGAATACCGGCAATATCATCCGCCTGTGCGCCAATAGTGGCTTTCAGCTTCACCTGATCCAGCCGCTTGGCTTCGCCTGGGATGACAAGCGCTTACGCCGCGCCGGGCTGGATTACCATGAATTTACGGCCATCAGATTCCATGCGGATTATGCGGCGTTTCTCGCCTCAGAGGCACCAGCGCGTCTGTTTGCGCTGACGACCAAAGGGACACCTGCACACAGTGCTGTGACGTATCAGGCGGGCGATTATCTGCTGTTCGGACCGGAGAGCCGTGGGCTGCCGGCTGAGATACTGGCGGCGTTACCGGCGCAGCAGAAAATCCGCATCCCGATGCGGGCAGAAAGCCGCAGCATGAACCTGTCGAACGCCGTTTCGGTAGTGGTGTATGAAGCGTGGCGCCAGCTGGATTATGCCGGCGCGCTGATTAAGGACTAGATGCCGTCGCCGAACTGAAAACCCGCCAGGCTGCCGTTGAAGTGCTGATCCATATCCATTGATGGCTTATCGCTGCCTGGCTTGCCGACGATACGGGCGGGTACGCCTGCTGCCGTGGTGTGCGGCGGCACAGGCTGCAACACCACAGAACCGGCACCGATTTTTGCCCCCCGGCCCACTTCAATGTTGCCGAGCACTTTCGCACCGGCTCCAATCATGACCCCTTCACGGATTTTAGGATGGCGGTCGCCGCTGGTCTTACCGGTGCCGCCCAGCGTCACCGACTGCAGGATAGAGACATCGTTCTCCACGACTGCAGTTTCACCAATCACGATGCCTGTGGCGTGGTCGAGCATGATACCGTGACCAATGCTGGCAGCGGGATGAATGTCGACTGCAAACGAGACGGAGATTTCATTCTGCAGATAAACCGCCAGCGCACGACGGCCCTCATTCCACAACCAGTGGCCGATGCGGTACGCCTGCAGGGCGTGAAACCCTTTAAGGTAGAGCAGCGGGGTGGAGTATTTATCGACTGCCGGGTCGCGCTGACGCACCGCCTGAATATCGTAAGCCGCTGACAGTATCATCGACGGGTCTTCACGGTAGGCTTCTTCGACGATTTCGCGGATGGCGATGGCAGGCATAATCGGATTTGCCAGCTTGTTAGCCAGCATATAACTCAGTGCGCTACCGAGATTTTCATGCTTAAGCAATGTCGCGTGAAAGAAGCTGGCCAGCATCGGCTCACAATCAGCCAGGGCTCGCGCTTCTGCTTTGATATTATTCCAGACCAGTTCTAACTCATCAGACGACATTGCTGCTTTCTCCCGATAAAAAAAGCGCCTGAATGGGCGCTGCAGGTGATGATGCTACGCGTCCTGCGTTAGCCAGTGCTGTTTTCGTCCTTCCTTGTTCGTCCCAGCAGGCTCAATGCTGCATCTCTCGCCGGTTTTTCGCAATACAGCACCTGATAAATCTGCTCGGTAATCGGCATTTCCACACCGAATCTTGAAGCCAACGCTTTGACTTCTTTGGTGTTTCTGTAGCCCTCTACAACTTGTCCGATAATGCGTTGCGCGCTATCTACATCTTCGCCCTGGCCCAGCATCATGCCAAACCGGCGGTTGCGCGACTGATTGTCCGTACAGGTCAGGACCAGATCGCCCAGGCCCGCCATCCCCATAAAGGTGGTGGGATCGGCGCCCAGTGCAGCACCGAGCCGGCTCATCTCAGCCAGACCGCGGGTGATCAGTGCGGTTCGCGCGTTGGCGCCAAATCCGATACCGTCAGAAATGCCGGCTCCGATAGCAATCACGTTTTTCACCGCGCCGCCCAGCTGGACACCGACAAAATCGGGGTTGTTATAAACGCGGAAACTTTTACCGCAGTGCAGCTTCAGCTGCAGATCGTCAGCAAACTGCGCATCCGTGGCGGCCAGCGCGATAGCCGTCGGTAAGCCTGCGGCCAGCTCTTTGGCGAAGGTCGGCCCCGAGATCACGGCCAGCGGGATGGACTCGCCCAGAATCTCACGCGCCACATCCTGCAGCAGGCGTCCGGTCTCTTTTTCCAGCCCTTTGGTCGCCCAGACAATCCGCGAGTCAGACCGCAGATGAGGCTTAATCTGTTGCAGTACGTCGCCAAAGACATGGCTCGGCACCACGATCAATATGTCGCGGCTGGCTTCAATGGCTTTTTGCAGGTCGGGTTCAGGAGAGAGGTTATCGGGAAACGGAACGTCAGGAAGGAAAGCCGTGTTGCAGCGGTCGGTCTGAAGCTGCGCCAGATGCGCCGGGTTATGTCCCCACAACAGTACCGGATGGCCATTACGGGCCAGCGTAATCGCCAGAGCGGTGCCGTAGGATCCGGCACCGATGACGCTAATCGAAGCGTGAGTGGTCATCAGGCATCCTGATGTTGTTGAGCACCTTCTTCACCCTGCTGCTGCTGCAGATAGTTCATGAACAGTGCATCAAAGTTGACCGGTGCCAGGTTCAGCTGCGGGAAGGTGCCACGTGATACCAGGCTGGTAATGCATTCACGGGCATACGGGAACAGGATGTTCGGGCAGTAAGCGCCCAGGCAATGTGCCATCTGCGTTCCTTCGATACCGCTGATGGTAAAGATACCGGCCTGCTGAACTTCACACAGGAAAGCGGTCTCTTCACCCACGTTGGCGGTTACAGTCACACGAAGTACCACTTCGTAAACATCGTCAGCCAGCTGAGAAGATGCAGTATCCAGATCCAGTTTGACGTCCGGTTCCCACTCTTTCTGGAAAACCTGCGGGGCATTAGGCGCTTCAAAAGAGATATCTTTTGTGAAGACGCGCTGAATCTGGAATTGCATTTCGTTCGTGTTATGTTCTGACATGTGACCAAATCCTATGTATGAGATTGTCCGGCGTAAACTTACGCCTGCAGTAAGGGATCTAAACCTTCGCGATTATCGAGTGCGAATAAGTCATCGCAGCCGCCAATGTGCTGCGCATCAATAAAAATCTGAGGCACGGTGGTACGGCCACTACGCTTGATCATCTCTTCGCGTTTCGCCATGTCTCCATCAATGGGAATCTCCTGGAACGACACGCCTTTTTGCGTTAACAGCGCTTTCGCCCGATGGCAGTAAGGACAGGTGGCCTTGGTGTACATTTCAACATTTGCCATGCTACGCACCTCTGTCAGGTTACAGGTTATTTACCGCGAACTAACGGCAGATTTTCGCCGCTCCAGCCGCTGATGCCATCTTTCAGAACAAAGACCTGCGGGAAGCCAGCAGCACTCAGATGTGCAGCGGAATCAGACGCGCTTTGTCCGGTTGCACATACCACAATTATGGGCTGCGCTTTGTGCTTTTCCAGTTCGTCTGCGTTGCCTTTTTTAATCTCAGCGGCTGCCACATTCAGCGCACCTGAAATATGCCCTCTGCGAAAATCGTCGCGCGAACGCACGTCGACAACCACCGCGTCCTCTTTGTTAATCAGGCGGGTCGCTTCACCGCGGCTGATCGTTTTTACCTTAGAGAACATTCCTTTAACGGTAGTCACAATCACCAGAATGAGTAAAACGACCCATGCGAGACTCAGGATGGGGTGATTGCTTGCAAACTGCATAATTTCTTGCATGAGGGGTAACGACTCCAGACCGGGCTAATAAGCTAAAACAAGGGTTCTGAGTATACCTGCGCCACTTCGCATGTACAGATGCTATGCGGCGAGAGTATCGATTTGTGCGCCATTTTCCAAAAAAAGTGGCTGAATAGCAAAAATGGCGTAAGGCTTAATCCATCTCATTGTGAAAGCGGACATAACTGGTAAAGCAAATGCCGGTGGGGAGCACTGGTAAGCGGCGATTCATCGTGGAATAATCATTGGCCTATGAAGGGAAAAACTACCGTTTTGTACACAAGGACCCGTTCCAGCGGCGAAAATCGGCCGTTGTTCACACCGTTGTCCACCCTCTCCCTCAGCCTGCTTTGCGCGGGAGCACTGTTGTTGCCAGCTGTGGCACAGAGTGCGGAAGACAGTAAATCTCAGCTGCAATCTATTCAGCAGAACATTGCTGAAAAAGAGAAAAGCGTTAAGGCGCAGAAAGTGCAGCGCAGCAAATTACTGGATCAGTTGCAGAGTCAGGAAAAAATCATCGCCCAGGCGAGCCGTCAGTTGCGCGAAACCCGCAACAGCCTCACCGCCCTGAATAACGATATTAAACAGCTCACCACCTCTATCGCCCGGCTTGAGAAGCAGCAAAGCCAGCAGGAAAGCCTGCTGTCGCAACAGCTTGATGCCGCATTTCGTCAGGGCCAGCACAACGGTATACAGCTGTTGATGGGCGGAGAAGAGAGCCAGCGCAGCGAGCGTATTCTGGCCTATTTTGGCTATCTGAACGCGGCGCGCCAGAAAAGTATCGCCTCACTGCAACAGACACGTCAGGACCTGGATCAGCAACGCGCCACGCTGGAGCAGAAGCAACAGCAGCAGAAAGCACTATTAGCTCAGCAGCAGGGCCAGCAGCAGAAGCTGCAGCAGGCGAGCGACGCGCGCAGGAAAACCCTTACGTCGCTGGAAAGCGCGCTGGAAAAAGATCAGGCCGATCTGGTCGAGATGCGTCAGAACGAAAGCCGTCTGCAGGATAAGATCGCCCGGGCAGAACGGGAAGCGCGTGAGCGCGCGGCGCGCGAAGCCCGTGAGGCAGAAAAAGTGCGTCAGCGCCAGGCGCAGGCCAAAGCCAAAGGCTCCAGCTATCAGCCGACCCAGAGCGAACGCGAACTGGTTGCCCGTACCGGAGGACTCGGTCGCGCAGGCGGGCAGGCGTTGTGGCCGGTGCGCGGACGCATCGAACATCGCTTTGGTGAACAGCTGCAGGGGGAACTGCGCTGGAAAGGCCTGGTGATTGATGCGCGGGAAGGCACCGAGGTGAAAGCCATTGCCGACGGGCGGGTTCTGATGGCCGACTGGTTGCAGGGTTACGGTCTGGTCGTAGTGCTGGAGCACGGTAAAGGCGACATGAGCCTCTATGGCTACAACCAGAGTGCACTGGTGAGCGTGGGTACACAGGTGAAGGCAGGACAGCCTATCGCCCTGGTGGGCACCAGCGGGGGGCGCGGTACCCCGTCGCTCTATTTTGAAATCCGACGTCAGGGACAGGCTGTCAATCCACTCCCGTGGTTAGGAAAATAAGTTTTGCTGCAACGTCGAAAAATCTCCGTTTTATTCAGCGCGCTGCTGTTCAGCTTCGCGGCGCAGGCAGGCAAGCTGGCTATTGTTATCGATGATGTGGGCTACCGGCCTGCCGAAGAGAACAAAGTTCTGCAGATGCCGCAGGCGATTTCAGTGGCTGTTCTGCCCAACGCACCCCATGCACGGGAGATGGCCACCAGAGCCCATCAGGGTGGACACGAAGTATTGATCCATCTGCCGATGGCGCCACTCAGCAAACAGCCACTGGAAAAAGATACGCTGACCCCGGAGATGAGCAGCGAAGAGATCACCCGCATTATGCGCAATGCGGTCAGCAACGTGCCTTACGCAGTCGGCCTGAACAACCACATGGGCAGCAGGATGACCTCGAGCCTTTCCGGTATGCAGAAGGTAATGCAGGCGCTGAATCACTATAACCTCTACTTCCTGGATAGCATGACCATCGCCAACAGCCAGGCGATTCCTGCCGCGCAGGGCACTCAGGTCAAAGTTCTGAAACGCCGGGTGTTCCTGGATGACAGTCAGGATATTAATGCTATCCGCCAGCAGTTCAGCCGGGCGGTGAAGCTGGCACAGCGCGACGGTTATGCCATTGCTATCGGTCATCCCCACCCCAACACCGTTCGGGTGCTGCAGCAGATGCTGCCCTCTCTGCCCGCAGACATTACGCTGGTTCGCCCCAGCCAGTTGCTGAACGAAACACGCCACAGCGGCTCACGGACACCAGCGGTTCCGGTGAAACCGGCGAAACCGCGCTTCCAGCCGGCAGAACTGTGTAAAGTGAAACAGCCGCTTGCGCCGGTTCCGGCGACCCGGGCGTTAACAGTGGTAGGCGAAAGCGTGAGTCACAGCCCGCTGTTTAGCACCCTGAAAAGTCTGTTCTGAATTTGCCATGAATGCTAAGTGCTAAGCTTAAAGTTCAATTGCAGGTAAAAATTACTATAATCCCGGTCGGGCATAACATGCGGTGCGGGAATAGTAAGACGGATGACGATTAATAAACAAAAAATCCTGCTGCTGGATAACGGCAGAGAGTGGGGAGGCGGCACCAACAGTATGCTGGAGCTGCTGAAACGTATCGATCGTCAGAAATTTGATATTACCTGCTGCTTCTATCACAACTACAGCCGTGGCAATGACGAAACCATTGAGGCCACGCTCAATGCGCTGGCCATTCCGGTCTTTTTCATCCCGCAGATCAGGCAGCCGCGCTGGGCAAAATTTGTCAAAGAAGCCGTGCGGGCGCTGCTGTTTTTTAATAAAAAGCTGAAGAAGCGGGCTATCGATGAGATCGATACACGCTGGCGCATCATGCCCAACGCCAGCAAAATTAACTCCCTGCTCCAGCTGGGAAAATTCGACACGCTCTACATGAATAACCAGCCCAGCACCAATGTGGAGGGCTATCTGGCCGCGCGCAGCCTGGATGTGGCGGTGGTGCAGCATTGCCGTATCGACCCGGTGCTGGAACCACGACTGGTCAGCATGGTGAACCAGGACTGCCAGGCGATTATTGCCGTGTCGCAGGGGGTAAATAAGACGCTGATCAGCCACGGTGTTGATGCGGAACGCTGTTTTACCGTCAACAATGCGATCGACATCCACCAGCCTTTACCTGACCGCCTCGACGTTCGCCAGCGTTTTAAACTCTCCCCGACCACCTTTGTGTTTGGCACCATCGGCTCACTGATATTACGTAAATCCAATCATCACATTCTGCAGGCGCTGGGCCGTTTCAAACGGGCTCATCCCGACGCAGACTGGCGGATGGTGATTGTCGGTGCCGGCCCGGAACTCCAGCACCTGCTGCAACTCGCAACGGCGGAGAATATCCAGCAGCATGTGGTCTTTACGGGCTTTCAGAACAATGCGCTGGATTACCTCACCGCCTTTGATACGTTTATTCTTGCCTCACGCAGTGAGGGCTTACCTCGGGTCGTGCTGGAGGCAATGCTGGTGAATACCGCCGTCATCGGTTCCCGTGTGGTCGGTACTGCCGAATTGATCAGTCATGACGAAACCGGGTTGCTGTTTGATTATGGCAACGTGGTGCAGCTGACCCAGCACTTAACCGCGCTGTGGCAGGATGCCGGCTTACGTCAGCGCCTGATCAATGCGGCAGCGAAACGCGTTCGTGAACAGTACGCCATTGAAACCTACATCAGCGGCGTTGAAAATATTCTGCAAAGTGTCGCTAATAAGAAACCTCATGCTTAATTTTTTAAATCCCCGTTATCGCCATATCCGGGCGAGCCATAACCTGCCTTATTCGCTAAAAGAAGTTCAGGGCTCGGTACCGGTTACCTCTGTCGTAATCCCCTGCACGGGCGCGGACTATATCGAAGAGGCGCTGCTCAGTGCCGATTTTGCGGCGCGCTTTGCCACGCAGGCAGAGGAGATTGTGATTGTCAGCGATCAGCCTGCCGACGCCTTTGGCAGCCTGCCCGCTAAAACCCGCGTAGCCACGCTGGATGTACCGCATCGCGAAGAGCGCTATCGCTACAAGCAGATCTATCGCAGTCGTTTAATCAAACTGCAGGCCCCGTTGCAGGCAAAAGGCGACGGCATTCTGATGATCGATTCCGACCTCAATCTGCTAAAGATGCCGGAGATCATGATGAAACCTGGCCATCTCTACTCCAGCTTTCGTCAGGGAAAAATGATTGCCAAGCTGGCTGATGCGCCGCAGGAGGCGATTCCTGCCTACTACCCGCACAGTATCCGCCCTTATCTGGTGGATCACGTTAACGGCGCCTATCTGGCGGCGACCCGTGAGGTCTGGCAGCGTATTTCACCGCTGTGGCTGACGCTGTTTAATGACACCTGGCATCTGATGAACGACAGTCAGCCGCCGACCGATCAGCTGCCGCTCGCGGTGCTGCTGGATATGCTGGACATTAAAACCGTCAATCTGGGCGAATGGGCTAACTGGCCGGTCTCCAAGAAAATCGGCGGTCAGTCTGCGGTGATCCCGGCGGAGGTGGTTGGTGCACACGGCGGCTTTCCGCTGTCGGAATGGCAAAAATATCTGGCCGATCCGCAACAGCCGCTCCACTTTAAAGGTCAGGATTACACGCGCAAGGTGCGCTATCTGACCGACGAAGAGAAGAAGCAACGCTGATTATCCGGCCGCTGCGGCGGCCGGTGTGTTAATCCCAGCTCAGTATTACCTTTCCCGAGCGTCCTGAACGCATCTCATCAAAGCCCTGCTGGAAGTCGTCAATCCCATAGCGATGCGTAATGACCGGCGTTAAGTCGAGACCGGACTGGATCAGCGCCGCCATTTTGTACCAGGTTTCAAACATCTCCCGGCCATAAATGCCCTTAATAAAGAGCCCCTTGAAGATCACCTGATTCCAGTCGATAGCCATCTCACCCGGCGGAATACCCAGCAGGGCAATCCGCCCGCCGTGATTCATTACGTCGAGCAGCGCGCGAAACGCAGGAGGCGCACCGGACATCTCCAGTCCGACATCAAATCCTTCCGTCATCCCCAGCGAATGCATGACGTCGCGCAGATTTTCACGGGCCACGTTGACCGCGCGGGTGACGCCCATTTTTCGCGCCAGCGCCAGTCGGTAGTCATTGATGTCGGTGATTACGACGTTACGCGCGCCGACATGGCGGCAGACCGCCGCGGCCATGATGCCGATAGGCCCCGCGCCGGAGATCAGCACATCCTCGCCCACCAGATCGAACGACAGCGCGGTATGCACGGCATTACCAAACGGGTCAAAGATCGCGGCCAGCTCATCGGAAATGTTGTCGGGAATTCTGAAGGCGTTAAAGGCCGGGATGACCAGATATTCCGCAAAGCAGCCCTGACGGTTAACGCCCACGCCCATGCTGTTCCGGCACAGATGCGTTCGCCCGGCGCGGCAGTTGCGGCAATGCCCGCAGGTGATATGCCCCTCTCCCGACACCCGATCGCCAGGCGTAAAGCCCTTTACCTCCTGACCTGTTGCTACGACTTCACCCACATATTCATGACCCACAATCATCGGCACCGGAATGGTTTTGCGCGACCAGTCATCCCAGTTGTAGATGTGGACATCGGTGCCGCAGATAGCGGTTTTACGGATTTTAATCAGCAGGTCGTTGTGGCCCGGCTCAGGAACCGGCGCATCAGTTACCATCCAGATGCCCGCTTCCCTCTTCAGTTTGGCGAGTGCTTTCATAACAGACTCCTCAGGCGATGACGCCCAGCTGTTTACCGATACGGGTAAAGGCGGCCACCGCACGTTCCAGCTGCTGCTGGGTATGTGCCGCAGAGATTTGCGTGCGAATGCGAGCCTGCCCTTTTGGCACGACCGGATAGAAGAAGCCGGTAACGTAGATGCCTTCCTGTTGCAGCAGGTGGGCAAACTGCTGAGCGACGCTGGCCTCACCCAGCATCACCGGAATAATGGCGTGATCGGCCCCGGCCAGCGTAAAACCCGCTGCGGTCATCTGCTGCCGGAAGAAACGGGCGTTATCCCGGAGACGCTGACGGAGCCCATCGCCTTCGCTGAGCAGATCCAGTACCCGCAACGAGGCGGCCACAATCGCCGGAGCCAGCGAGTTGGAGAAGAGATAGGGACGGGAACGCTGGCGCAGCCACTCCACCACTTCCGCTTTTGCTGCGGTGTAGCCACCAGAGGCGCCGCCCAGCGCTTTGCCCAGCGTGCCGGTAATGATGTCAACCCGGCCCATCACGTCACAATATTCGTGGGTGCCGCGTCCGCCATTTCCGACAACACCCACCGCGTGGGAATCATCCACCATCACCAGTGCAGAGAACTCTTCAGCCAGGTCGCAGATGGCGGGCAGATTGGCGATGACCCCATCCATGGAGAAGACGCCATCGGTGGCGATCAGGATATGGCGTGCACCTTTATCGCGCGCCTGCTGCAGGCAATCCCGCAGCGCCGTCATGTCGTTGTTCGCGTAGCGGTAGCGCTGTGCTTTGCAGAGCCGGATGCCGTCGATGATGGAGGCGTGATTCAGCGCATCGGAAATAATGGCATCCTCTGCATCCAGCAGCGTTTCAAACAGGCCGCCGTTGGCGTCAAAGCAGGAGGAGTAGAGAATGGCATCTTCCATACCGAGAAACGCGGCCAGCCGCTTTTCCAGCTGCTTATGGCTGTCCTGCGTGCCACAGATAAAGCGCACCGACGCCATGCCAAAGCCATGCGAATCCATTCCCGACTTCGCGGCCTGAATCAGCGCCGGATGATTGGCCAGACCCAGATAGTTATTGGCGCAAAAGTTAATCACTGCCGGACCGTGATCTACCGCTATCTCTGTCTGCTGGGCAGAGGTGAGGATCCGCTCCTGTTTAAACAGCCCTTCCTGACGTGCATCATCCAGTTGCTGACGAAGTTGTTGATAAAATTGCGCAGGCATCATTGCTCTCCTCAGATGGCAAAAACCTGGCATATCTTACTGAACAGGGCGCTTATTAACGATAAAACGCCCAACAGAATGTCATTTTTGCAGCATAGTTCACGCCACGAGGTGGCAGCCCTGTGGCGTTACAGAGTCATCTGGCTGTCTGCACCCTGATGAAATGTTATGATGTGAGGTATTCGTGTGTGAAACCTCCTGTTTCACCCCACAACATTGAAGGTAACAACATGATTATCGTAACTGGCGGCGCAGGAATGATTGGCAGCAACATCGTCAAAGCGCTGAACGATCGCGGTCACACCGACATTCTGGTGGTGGATAATCTGAAGGATGGCACTAAGTTTGCCAATTTAGTCGACCTGGATATCGTCGATTACATGGACAAAGAAGAGTTTCTGATGAGCGTGATCGCGGGCGATGATTTAGGCCCGATTGAAGCGGTATTCCATCAGGGAGCCTGCTCCTCCACGACCGAGTGGGATGGCAAGTACATGATGGAGAACAACTATCAGTACTCCAAAGAGCTGCTGCACTACTGCCTGGAGCGCGAGATCCCGTTCCTTTACGCCTCTTCTGCAGCGACCTACGGCGGCCGCAATGAAAACTTCATCGAAGAGCGTCAGTATGAGCAGCCGCTGAATGTGTATGGCTACTCCAAAATGCTGTTCGACCACTATGTTCGTCAGATGCTGCCGGAAGCGAACTCGCCGGTGTGTGGCTTCCGCTACTTCAACGTCTATGGACCGCGCGAAGGCCATAAAGGCAGCATGGCAAGCGTGGCGTTTCATCTGAACACCCAGATCAGCAACGATGAAAATCCAAAACTGTTTGAAGGCAGTGACGGCTTCAAACGCGATTTCATCCACGTTGATGATGTGGCAGCCGTAAACCTGTGGTGCTGGGAAAACGGCATCTCCGGGATCTACAACTGCGGCACAGGCCGCGCCGAATCGTTCCAGGAAGTGGCCGACGCCGTGCTGAAGTTTCATCAGAAAGGGCAGATTGAGTACATCCCGTTCCCGGAAAAACTCAAAGGCCGTTATCAGGCTTACACCCAGGCCGATCTCACGAAGCTGCGTGCCGCGGGCTATGACAAGCCGTTTAAAACGGTGGCGCAGGGCGTCGCTGACTATATGGTCTGGCTGAATCGCAACGCATAAAGGAAGCTGCTCCGGCGATGAAAATTCTGGTAATCGGCCCGTCGTGGGTCGGCGATATGATGATGTCGCAAAGTCTCTATCGCACCCTCAAGGCCGAACATCCCGATGCGGTGATAGACGTGATGGCACCGGCATGGTGTCGTCCCCTGCTGTCACGCATGCCGGAGGTCAGTCAGGCGCTGGCGATGCCCCTGGGCCATGGCGCGCTGGAACTCGGCGAGCGTCGCCGGCTGGGCAAGGCACTGCGCGACAGCCATTATGACCGGGCCTACGTGCTACCTAACTCCTTTAAGTCGGCGCTGGTTCCCTTCTTTGCCGGCATACCACGCCGCGTCGGCTGGCGGGGGGAGATGCGCTATGGCCTGCTGAACGATCTGCGGGTGCTGGATAAAGCCGCGTTCCCGCTGATGGTTGAGCGCTACGTGGCGCTGGGCTACGACACGCCTGTCGCCTCGGCGGCGCAGCTGCCGCAGCCGCTCCTGTGGCCAAAGTTGCAGGTTGAAGAGCGGGAGATGCGGGAAACGGCCGCACAGTTTCAGCTCACCGCAACGCGTCCGATCATCGGTTTTTGTCCGGGCGCGGAATTTGGTCCGGCTAAACGCTGGCCGCACTACCACTACGCCGCCCTGGCCCGCCAGCTGATCGCCGAAGGCTTTCAGATCCTGCTGTTTGGTTCCGCCAAAGATCGCCCGACCGGTGAAGAGATCATCGCGGCACTGCCGGAAGAGAGTCGCAGCCACTGCCGCAACCTGGCGGGTGAAACCCAGCTGGAGCAGGCGGTCATCCTGCTGGCGCAATGCCGCGCCGTGGTCAGTAACGACTCCGGCCTGATGCACATCGCCGCCGCGCTGGATCGTCCGCTGGTGGCACTCTATGGACCCAGCAGCCCTGACTTTACGCCACCGCTGGCCCGCCAGGCGCGCATTATTCGCCTGATTACCGGCTATCACAAAGTGCGTAAGGGCGATGCCGAACAGGGGTATCACCAGAGCCTAATTGATATTCAGCCTGAGCGCGTTCTTCAGACGCTGAATGAACTCCTTGCGCCGCAGGAGGTGCCATGCACGTCCTGATTGTTAAAACATCCTCAATGGGGGATGTGCTGCATTCGCTGCCGGCTCTGACCGATGCCATGCATGCCATTCCCGGCATCCGTTTTGACTGGGTAGTGGAAGAGAATTTTGCCCAGATCCCTGGCTGGCACCCTGCCGTGGACCAGGTGTTGCCGGTCGCGATTCGCCGCTGGCGCAAACACTGGTTTGGCAGTCAGCAGCGTGAAGAGCGCGTGCAGTTTAAGCGCGCGTTACAGTCGCGCGAGTACGATATCGTGATTGATGCCCAGGGGCTGATCAAAAGCGCGGCGCTGGTGACCCGCTTATCCAAAGGGGTAAAGCACGGGCAGGATAGCCGCAGCGCGCGTGAACCTTTTGCCAGCTGGTGGTATGACGTCCGCCATGAGATCAGCAAACGCCAGCACGCCGTTGAGCGGACGCGCGAGCTGTTCGCCAAAAGCCTGGGCTATGAAAAGCCGCAAACCCAGGGTGACTACGCGATTGCCGGACATTTTCTGCATCATCTGCCCGCGGATGCGCATCACTATCTGGTCTTTCTGCATGCCACAACGCGTGACAACAAGCACTGGCCGGAATCCCACTGGAGACAGCTGATTGAGCAGATGCAGCCCAGCGGATTGCGGGTGAAGCTGCCCTGGGGTGCCGAACATGAACATCAGCGTGCGCTGCGCCTGGCTGAAGGTTTTGAGCATGTCGAGGTGCTGCCTAAGCTGACGCTGGAAGCGATCGCCCGACAGCTGGCAGGCGCGCGGGCGGTGGTCTCTGTGGATACCGGTTTAAGCCATCTGACCGCCGCACTGGATCGTCCTAATCTCACGCTGTATGGCCCGACCGATCCAGGCCTGATTGGCGGCTACGGGCAGAACCAACAGGCGCTGAGCGCCCCGAATCACAATCTGGCGGAGCTGACAGCTGACGCCGTGGCAGAGAAACTGCAGGCCGTTATCGGGAAAAATGCGCCATGAACTATGTGCTGATCTATCTGCTGCTGCTGCCTTTCCGCACCCTGATGCGGCTCTTTTACCGGCCCACCGGCCGCAGTCTGGTGATTCAGACGGCGAAGATCGGGGATTTTATTAACATCACCCCGATGCTGCGCGCTCTGGGTCAGTCTGAACTGCTGATCAGCAAATCGGTAGAGCCGCTGGCGCGTCACGATGACACGGTCAGCCGCTATTTTCTGATTGAAGAGGCGAAGCGCAGCTTTTTTGCCAAACTCAGACTCGCCTTCACGCTGATGAACCGTTATGACCATGTTTATCTGGTTCAGCCCAACAGCGTTAATCTCTTTTTCGCGGCGCTGTGCAATGCACCGAACAAACAGTTTCTGCGCACCTATGTGCGTAAATCCTATCATGCGATCTTCTATCGCAGCGCCAGTGGCATCGTCGACCACGCGAAAACGGATTTGACGCTCGACAGCTATCTGAAGCTGATTAATCGGGACTACCGCTACACCGATTTTCCCAAGCACGCCACGTCACCGCTCTGGCAGCCGCCTGCGCCTCCTGCCGCGCTGCTGCATCCGCGCAGCGGGATTAAAATCGGCATCAGCATTTCTGCCGGGAATCGGGCCAAAACCATTCCTGCCGCCATCTGGCAGCAGCTGATGGCGTCGCTGGCTGAACTGCCCTGCACCTTTTATGTCTTTGGTCCACCAGCCGAGCAGCCGTGGCTGGATGAATTACTGAGCCTGACCGGCCCGCAGGAGAATATTGTCAGCCTGATTGGCGCGCTGAAGCTGGAAGAGGTGCCATGGGCCATCTCGCAGATGGATTTTTATATTTCATCGGATTCCGGTAATGCTTATATTGCTGACGCCCGACAGATACCGGTCATTATGCTCTATGGCCCCTGTGAGATCAGGGAACAGCGCCCGGTTAATAATGTCCTGTTTATCGGACCGGACAATATCGCCGCATCGACCTTTGTTTTTGCCACGCGATTTAAGTTTGATCAGCCCGCTGAAAAATTATTCGGGCTGGATGCCGACAAACTGACTAGAATACAAACGTTTATTACTCATAATCTGGAATAGTGAAGCGTAATGGCAATTACCCCTCTTGCTGATGCCGTTCAGCAAAGTCAGCTGCTGGTCAACACGCTTGCGGATGCGGATGATAATCCGGTTCACGTTGCGTTTGGCATCAACCACGCTTACGCGCGTGGTCTGGGTATTACGTTGTTTTCACTTCTCAGCCATCACCCCGACACCGCTTTCCACGCCCATATTTTCTCTGACTCGCTGCAGAAAGAGGATGTGGAAAAGCTGCGCTCAATGGCGTCGGGCCATCGTCTGGCCATCACCCTGCATATTTTTAACAGTGCCTGGGTCGATCAGTTGCCGGCGGTCGGGCGCTATCCCAAAAGTATCCATTACCGCTTTCTGATCCCTGAAACGGTGGCGCGCTACAGCGACCGGGTAATCTACATCGATGCGGACACGCTGGTCGTCGGCGATTACTCCCCCCTGTTCACGCTGGATATCACGGACTATACGCTGGCAGCCTGCAACGATACCCCGCGTGCGCGTCATAACCAGTGCGCGCGACTCGGGCTGCAACGCCATGACTATTTCAACTCCGGCTTTATGCTTATCAATATTCCACGCTGGCTCGCCAGACAGACTACCGCGCGGATCACTGAGGTTCTGGTGACCCGGGGCGCAGCGTTCGGTTTTCCTGACCAGGATGCGCTGAATATTGTGCTGGAGGATGAGGTGCTGATCCTGCCGGATCGCTACAACCACATCTACGACATCATCGCGAACAAGGTCTGGGACCACTCCCGCGTGCCCGCTGACACCGTGATGATTCACTACACCGGTAAGTGTAAGCCCTGGCATGCCTGGGCCGGCAGCGACCTGTCCCTGCTCTACTACAGCTATTACCAGCGCTCGCCCTGGGCTTCTCAGCCTCTTGATTTACCCAGACATTATAAAGAGATGAAGCGCTTTGCCCGTATCAAGTGGCATCAGAAGCAGTATGCAGAAAGCGTGAGCTGGATGATGCATTACGTCAGGCTAAAATTTTTTTAGTCAGCGCTCTCCACCTGTCAAACCGCTCCGGGCGCGGTGACTGCCGCGCCATCTTTTCCCTCTGACCCCACCGCTGTCTGCCAGATCCTTTTTAAAATGCTGCTGATAAACCCCAGGCACACTATGCTGTTTACCGGCGCGGCCACGTTGCGTAAAAAAGAGGCAGATAGTGCATTATTACGCGCGCGCGTGGTTTTTCGTGAAGCAGGGAGGCGACACCGTTTTATAATCGTGGATTAATGTATGCCATTCTGCTGATTTGGAAATGATTTATGACGAGGCAACGCCCTTTGACAGTGAACAGAATGCTGGTGCAGATATTGTCATGAGTACTTCTCCTCTGCTGAGTATCATTACCCCGATGTACAATGCGGGCAGCATGTTTGATGAGTTCATGCAGGCACTGCTGGCGCAGACGCTGACCTCGCTGGAGATCATAATCGTCGATGATGGTTCTACTGACGGCTCAGGCGAGCGCGCTGACCACTATGCAGAACATCACTCCCACATTCGCGTGATTCATCAGGAAAATGGCGGCGTGTCGCGCGCCCGTAACGCCGGGCTGGCGATAGCGCGCGGCAAATATGTCACCTTTCCGGATGCGGATGACACCATGCAGCCCGGGATGTACCAGACGCTGGTAACGCTGGCGGAAACGGACAATCTGGATGCGGCACAGTGCAACGCCGAATGGTTTTTCAAACACAGCCAGCGGGTAAAACCCCTGATACCACTGGATCGCCTGCGCAGCACGCCGGTGCTGAGCGGCGCTGACTGGCTCAATACCGCGCTGAAAACCCGCCGCTATATGCATGTGGTCTGGCTGGGCATCTACCGCCGGTCGCTAATCGAGCAGCACCAGTTGCAGTTCGAGCCGGGCCTGCATCATCAGGATATTCCCTGGACCACCGAGTTTATGCTGCTGGCAAAACGCGTGCGTTACACCGATGCGGTGCTCTACCGCTACTATATGCATGACGCGTCAATCAGTAACCGCAAACGCACCGGCGAGCGCAACGTCGAATATCAGCGTCACTACCTGAAGATTGCGCGGCTGCTGGAAGAGATTAATATCCGCTATCGTGACCGCGTGCGGATCTACCCGTCGTTTCACGCTCAGGTGACGCATGAAGCGCTCAGTGTCTGCCATAGCGTGAGACGTGAGCCTGATGCCCGCGCACGCCAGGCGATCATCGCCGATCTGTTCGCGACCCGGACACACCGGCGCATGTTACGCAACGCCCGCGGCATTAAGCAGTGGTATCAGTTACTGCTGTGGCTGGGACGGCTCTATCGCTGGCGCGATAAATAACCCCTGAGGCTGGCTTTATCCTAAAAAGCGTTTGCCCTACAATCGGTTCACTGAAATCTGAGAACCTTTGTTTATGGCCAGCCTGACTCCAGCAAACATCTCTCCAAAACGTATTTTACTGATTAAGCTGCGCCATCATGGCGACATGCTGCTCACCACGCCCGCCATCAATGCGCTGCATGCGCGTTATCCGCAGGCCAGCATCGACGTGTTGCTCTATCAGGAGACACGTCCGATGCTGGAAGCGCATCCGGCTATCCGCCATCTGCACGTCATCGACCGGAAATGGAAGCAGGAGGGCACCTGGCGCAAGCTGGGCCATGAACGGTCATTAATCCGTGCCATACGTGACGCCCATTATGACCTGGTGATTAATCTGGCAGACCAGTGGCGTGCGGCGCTGATCACCCGGCTCTCCGCTGCGCCGGTGCGCATTGGTTTCGCCTTTAAAAAACGCGATAACGTCCTGTGGCGCTGGTGTCATAACCGGCTGGTCCCGACACATAATCACAGCAGACTGCATACCGTTGAGCAGAACATGTCCGCGCTGGCCCCGCTCGGTATCAGCAGCGACAATGCGCGCGTTTCGATGCACTACAGTGACGCTGACCAGCAGATCGTGCTGACCCGCCTGTCAGAGCATCAGGTGACTACCCCCTATATCGTGGTTCAGCCTACCTCACGCTGGGGCTTTAAATGCTGGGAAGAGGAGAGCGTGGCCGCCACGGTCGATGAGCTGGCACGGGCTGGACGGAAGGTGGTGCTGACCGCCGGGCCGGACAAACAGGAGCTGGCGATGATCAACCGCATCCGCGCGCTGTGCGCCTCGCCAGATGTCGTGTCGCTGGCGGGTCAGTTTACGCTGCCGCAGCTGGCGGCGCTTATCGATCACGCCACGCTGTTTATCGGGGTCGATTCCGCGCCGATGCACATGGCGGCAGCGCTGGAAACGCCCTGTATCGCCCTGTTTGGCCCGACCAAGCTGCAGCACTGGCGGCCTTGGGGGAACAACAACCATGTCATCTGGGCGGGGGATTATGGCCCACTGCCCTCACCTGATTCTATCGACACCCGAACGGATCAGCGTTATCTGTCAGCCATTCCGGTGAAGGATGTGGTCGCGGCGGCGAGGAGCTTCCTGAATGAGTAAGTTAAGGCTGGCGATTGTCCGGCAGAAATACCGGCCGGATGGCGGTGCTGAGCGTTTTATCTCCCGTGCGCTGGAAGCCCTGGGCAGCGAACAGCTCGATCTCAACATCATTACCCGCAGCTGGCAGGGCACGCCCAATCCGGACTGGCATCTCCATATCTGTAATCCTGCAAAGCTGGGCAGGGTTTCCCGCGAGCGCGGCTTTGCCCGTGCCGCACGCGCCTGCTGGGAGCGTGAAAAGTTCGATATTGTGCAGAGTCATGAACGCATCGCTGGCTGTGACATCTTTCGCGCGGGTGATGGCGTGCATCGCGTCTGGCTGGAGCAGCGCGCCCGCATCGTCTCACCGTGGCAACGACTGAGCGCAACCCTCAGTCCCTATCATCGCTACGTTCTGCAGGCGGAAGCGGAGATGTTTAACTCGCCGACGCTGAAAGCGGTGATCTGCAATTCAGAGATGGTTAAGAGCGATATCCTGCGCTGTTTCTCACTCGACGCCGGAAAAATTCACGTCATCCATAACGCTATCGATGCCCGTCGTTTTCAGCCCGCCACGGAAGCGACCCGCCATGCGACCCGCCATGCGACCCGCCAGCAGCTGGGGCTGCCGGATGCGGCCACCGTACTGATTTACGTCGGTTCCGGCTTTGAGCGTAAAGGGCTGAAAGCGGCGATTCAGGCGCTGGCCGCCAGTGACCGTTACCTGATTGTGGTGGGTCAGGATAAACAGCTGCAGCGTTATCAGCAGCTGGCTAACCAGCTGAACTGCCTGGATCGCCTGCGCTTTGTTGGCGTACAGCAGGATGTGCAGCCGTTTTATCACGCGGCGGACGGCCTGCTGCTGCCCACGCTCTACGATCCTTTTCCTAACGTGGTGCTGGAGGCGATGGCCTGCGGCCTGCCGGTTATTACCAGCACCGGCTGCGGGGGGGCTGAGTTTATTACCGCCGGTCAGGAGGGCTTCGTCTGTGATGCGCTGGATATCAACGGATTAAATCAGGCCGTTTGCGCCATTCCGCCGCTGACGGAAGATTCACGCATGGGTGATGCGGCCCGGCGTAAAGTTGAACCCTATAGCCCGCAACGGCTGGCACAGGCGCTGACTTCGCTTTATCAACAGGTATTGAGTACCAACTGACAATCCGGGATGAGTGCATGCGGGGTTTCTGATAACATGCCGCCATCTGATTTTAACCTGTTTTTAGACGCGAACCTGCTGTAACGGTAACTATGACGACCATTTACACCGCATTGCTCTACTTTATTCAGCCACTGATTTGGCTGCGCCTGTGGCTGCGCGGTCGTAAAGCACCGGCGTATCGCAAACGCTGGGCGGAGCGCTATGGCTATTGCGTTGGCAAAGTGAAGCCCGACGGCATTGTGCTGCATTCGGTTTCCGTGGGGGAAACCCTGGCCGCGGTGCCGCTGGTGCGCGCGCTGCGTCATCGTTACCCGACCCTGCCGATTACCGTCACGACCATGACGCCAACCGGCTCTGAGCGTGCACAGTCAGCCTTTGGCAAAGATGTGCACCACGTCTATCTGCCTTACGATCTGCCCGGATCGATTAATCGTTTTCTGGACACGGTCAACCCCCGGCTGGTGATCATCATGGAAACCGAGCTGTGGCCGAACATCATCCGCATTCTGCATCAGCGTAACATTCCGCTGGTGATCGCCAACGCGCGTCTCTCAGCCCGATCCGCCAAAGGCTATCGCAAGCTGGGTAAATTCATGCGCAGGCTGTTGCAGAGCATCACGCTGATAGCAGCGCAGAATAGTGAAGATGGCGACCGCTTCCTGGAGCTGGGCCTGAAACGCTCTCAGCTGGCGATCACCGGCAGCCTGAAGTTTGATATTTCTGTCACGCCAGAACTGGCCGCCAGAGCCGTCACGCTGCGTCGCCAGTGGGCGCCACGCCGTCCGGTCTGGATTGCCACCAGCACCCACGAAGGCGAAGAGGCCATTGTGCTGGATGCCCACCGCCGCCTGCTGCAGACGTTCCCTGATCTGCTGCTGATTCTGGTTCCGCGTCATCCTGAGCGCTTTAACGATGCGCGTGAACTGACCCAGTCGCGCGGCTTTAGCTTTATTCTGCGCAGCAGCGGCGAGATCCCCTCGGGCTCCACCCAGGTGGTCATCGGCGACTCGATGGGCGAACTGATGCTGCTTTATGGCATTGCCGATCTGGCGTTTGTCGGCGGCAGCCTGGTGGAGCGCGGCGGACACAATCCGCTGGAGCCTGCAGCGCACGCGATTCCGGTTCTGATGGGGCCACATATCTGGAACTTCAAAGATATCTGCGGCAAATTGCAGGAAGGCCAGGGACTGATTACCGTCACCGACGTGTTCTCGCTGGAAAAAGAGGTCACCAACCTGTTGCAGGATGATGACTATCGTCGTTATTACGGCCGTCATGCCGTGGACGTGCTGCACCAGAACCAGGGTGCGTTACAGCGTCTGCTCCAGTTACTTGAACCGCATTTACCTCCACGGGCTCACTGATGTCAGCACGCCAGCGTCTTTCAGTCGTTATGATCGCCAAAAATGAAGCGGAACTGCTGCCAGACTGTCTGGCTTCAGTCAGCTGGGCGGATGAGATTATCGTGCTGGATTCAGGCAGTCACGATAAAAGTGCCGATATTGCCACGCAGGCTGGCGCGAAGGTCTACCACAGCGATGACTGGCAGGGGTATGGCATCCAGCGCCAGCGCGCGCAGCACTATGCCACCGGCGATATGATTCTGATGATCGATGCCGATGAGCGCGTCACACCGGAACTGCGCGCGGCGATTGAGCAGGTGCTTATCGCGCCGCCGGGCCGCACGATTTACAGCCTGGGCCGCAGCAATCTGTTTCTGGGGCGCTTTATGCGCCACAGCGGCTGGTACCCTGACCGCGTGATGCGGCTCTATCCGCGCACCTTCCGCTACAATGATAATCTGGTGCATGAATCGCTGCAGCGTGACGGGGCACCGGTGGTGGCGTTACCCGGCGATTTACAGCATCTGACCTGCCGCGATCTGATCGCTTTTCAGCGTAAGCAACTGGCCTATGCCGAAGCCTGGGCCACGGAACGCCACCAGCGTGGTAAGCGTTGCGGTCTGTTCTCGCTGTTCAGTCATACGCTGGGCGCGTTTGTGAAAACGCTGCTGCTGCGCGCCGGTTTTCTCGACGGAAAGCAGGGCTGGATACTGGCGGTGGTCAACGCACAATATACCTTTAACAAATATGCCGCCCTCTGGGCGCTGAATCAGGCTGCGAAAAAAGGGCAGGTATGAGCACGAAAGCCATCTATCCCGGAACATTTGATCCTGTCACCCTTGGCCATCTCGACATCGTGACGCGCGCCGCGCAGATGTTTGATCAGGTTATTCTGGCCGTTGCCGCCAGCCCCAGCAAAAAGCCGCTGTTCAGCCTGGAGGAGCGCGTGGCGCTGGCGAGTGAAATGGTGGCCCATCTGCCCAACGTTAAGGTGGTGGGATTCAGCGACCTGATGGCCAATTTTGCGCGAGACCAGCAGGCAAATGTGCTGGTGCGCGGATTGCGTGCGGTGTCAGACTTTGAGTATGAAATGCAGCTGGCGCAGATGAATCGTCACCTGCTGCCGACGCTGGAGAGCGTTTTCCTGATGCCGTCTGAGGGCTTCTCGTTTATCTCCTCTTCGCTGGTCAAAGAGGTGGCGCGTCACGGCGGTGATGTCTCCGCCTTCCTGTCCGCGCCCGTCCATCAGGCATTGCTGGCTAAGCTGGCTTAGTGCTGGCAGCGGGGGCACCAGTAGGTGCTGCGCTGCCCATGCCTGCCGCTGATAATGGGTGTCCCGCAGGCCCGGCAGGGCTCACCTGCCCGGCCATAGACCTGCAGCTGCTGCGCAAAATAGCCCGGTTTACCGTCGCTCTGTAAGAAGTCCCGCAGCGTGGTTCCGCCCTGCTCAATGGAACGTAACAGCACCGCCTTGATGGTGTTGACCAGCAGCTCTGCTTCCACCTGCGACAGACTGCCGGCGGCACGATCGGGCAGGATCCCGGCGGTAAACAGTGACTCGCTGGCGTAGATGTTGCCCACCCCCACCACGACTTTGTTATCCATCAGCCACTGCTTAATCACCGTTCGCTTGCCGCGTGACTTCTCAAACAGGTAAGCCGCGTCAAACTGGTCGCTCAGTGGCTCCGGTCCCAGATGCGCCAGCACGCTGCTGCCTGCCAGTTCGCTGCTCCAGAGCCAGGCACCAAAACGCCGCGGATCGGTGTAGCGCAGCACTTTGCCGTTGCTCATCATCAAATCAACATGGTCATGCTTCTCCGCAGGCCGCTCTTCCGGCAGCACGCGCAGGCTGCCGGACATGCCCAGGTGGATAATGATCCAGCCATGCGGCAGCTCCAGCAGCAGATATTTCGCCCGGCGCTGCACGCTGAGCACCGGCTGATCGCTCAGCGCATGGATCTCCTGTGAAACAGGCCAGCGCAGACGGGAATTACGCACCACGGCGTGAAGGATGGTTTCACCCACCAAATGCGGTTCGATACCGCGGCGGCTGGTTTCAACCTCTGGCAACTCTGGCATACCCTCTCCTCAGCGTTTTACACAAACAAAAAACCCGGCCGGAGCCGGGTTTTTAGCAGAACACTAAAATTACTTAATTTTAGCTTCTTTGTAGATCACATGCTGACGTACAACCGGATCGAACTTTTTCAGTTCCAGCTTCTCTGGTTTAGTACGTTTGTTCTTCGTGGTGGTATAGAAGTGACCTGTACCAGCAGAGGAAACCAGCTTGATCTTCTCACGAATACCTTTAGCCATGATTCAGTTCCTTAGTACTCTTAGTACTTCTCACCACGGGCACGCATGTCGGCTAACACCGTATCAATGCCCTTTTTATCAATAATACGCATACCTTTTACAGATACACGCAGAGTAACGAAGCGCTTCTCGCTCTCAACCCAAAAACGGTGTGAGTGCAGGTTCGGAAGGAAACGGCGTTTCGTCGCGTTCATTGCGTGGGAACGGTTGTTACCGGTCACCGGACGCTTTCCAGTTACCTGGCAGACTCGTGACATGTCTATTCTCCAAAAATCAAATCAGCTCGAGCTTTAAAAATTAGGTTTTGGCCGCCTCGTCAGGCTTGCAGCCCGCCAGGCGAGTTCCATGGAACCCGCTAAGCTGGCCTAACCGCCAAACCCGAGATTCTCAAAGGTGGCGTAGTATACGCCGCTCAGCCCAAGTGCTCAAGTCCCGAACAGATAAAGATCCCGAATGATCGGGCAAAAAGCCGCCACCTGGCGCGAATTTTCCCGCTATCAGAGCCATCCCCGCTCAGCAAAGGAGACATATTCGCCATGACCTATCACCAGATGATCGAGCAGGCGGATGTCGAGAAGCTGGCAGGCTTCGCTGACTTTATGGGTTACCTGGCGGTCAGCCCGGCTCGGTTCCGCCATGCCCGACGGATGATTATGCGCCAGAATCAGCGCGGCGGCGTTGAGCTTCAGCGCCTCCCGGACGATCTCGCGTGGGTGCACTTCCACACTGTTAATCGACCCCGAGAACATTTTTTGTGCCCGCAGCACCCGGTGCTGATTATCCAGAAAGAGCGCCATAAAGATCTCGCGCTCCTGATGGGCTAATAAACTTTGCAGATACTGGCGGGTGATCTGGGGATTTTCCATCACGCTTTCGCGCGCCAGCTTGCTGGCAAAAAAACGCTTCGCCAGTTCGGCAATCGCGTGCAGCTGGGCCAGTTTGGCATCACCAACGCCTTTTATGTTACTGAAAGCCGCCTTGCCCGATGTCATCAGCTGATAAAGCGAGCCAAACTCCTGCAGCATCTGTCCGGCCAGCTCAATGACGTTCTGCCCGGGCGAGCCGGTGCGGAGAAAAATGGCCAGCAGTTCGGTATCGCTGAGGGCATGCGCGCCCAGCTTCTGCAGTTTTTCCCGTGGTCCACTGTTTTTCATGTCTGCTCTCCCTGAGATCAACCTCAGCATGACCCAGCCATGCCCGGGGTGCCATCAGCGCAGCCACAATCTTCGAGGCGGCTCGCAAACGCAGTCCGTGAAAAGGCGCATCCGCACTTTTGTGATAAAGTCCGTGCATTCGCCGCCCCGTGCGGCAGAGAGCTTAGTGAGGCCAACATCATGATGGGATTAGCCGGCAAAAAAATTCTTCTTGGCGTAAGCGGCGGCATTGCTGCTTATAAAACTCCGGAGCTGGTACGCCGCCTGCGCGATCGCGGTGCCGATGTCCGCGTCATGATGACGCAGGGCGCGAAGGCGTTTATTACGCCGCTCAGCTTACAGGCCGTCTCCGGCTATCCGGTGTTTGACGATCTGCTCGACCCGGCGGCGGAAGCCGCGATGGGTCACATTGAGCTGGCAAAGTGGGCCGACCTGATTGTACTGGCACCGGCGACGGCTGACCTGATAGCCCGTATCACCGCCGGTATGGCAAACGATCTGGTGACCACCGCCGTGTTAGCGACCGCCTCGCCCGTGGCCGTGGTACCCGCCATGAATCAGCAGATGTATCGCGCGGCGGTGACGCAGCACAACCTGGAGCTGTTACAGGCGCGTGGCGTGCTGATCTGGGGACCGGACAGCGGCAGCCAGGCCTGCGGCGATGTCGGCCCCGGCCGGATGCTCGATCCGCTGGCGATTGTGGACCATGCGGTCACGTGGGCCACCCCCGTCAACGATCTGCAACATCTCAACATTATGATTACCGCCGGTCCGACCCGTGAGGCGCTCGACCCGGTGCGCTACATCACCAACCACAGCTCCGGAAAAATGGGGTTTGCAATTGCCGCCGCCGCCGCCCGACGCGGCGCAACGGTTACGCTGGTCAGCGGCCCGGTCACGTTGTCAGCCCCTGCCGGCGTGCGGCGCATAGATGTCACCAGCGCGCTGGAGATGCAGGCCGCCGTGATGGGTGAGATAGATAAACAACATATTTTCATTGCAAGCGCAGCCGTGGCAGACTACCGGGCAGCCGATATTGCGGCCGATAAAATCAAGAAACAGGGCGGCGATGATACCGTCACGCTGAACCTGATAAAGAATCCCGACATTGTTGCCGGCGTCGCCGCACTTCAGGAAAACCGGCCATTCGTCGTTGGATTTGCTGCTGAAACACAGAATGTGGAAGAATACGCCCGGCAAAAACGGGTGCGCAAGAATCTGGATCTGATCTGCGCTAACAACGTCGCTCAAACCGGACAGGGGTTTAATAGCGACACCAATGCTCTTCACCTTTTTTGGCAGGATGGAGAAAAGCGCTTACCGCTCAGCGATAAGTCTCTCCTTGGCCAACAATTAATAGACGAGATTGTCAGCCGTTATGATGAAAAAAATAGACGTTAAAATCCTCGATGCGCGCGTCGGCAAAGAATTTCCGCTGCCGACCTACGCTACGTCAGGTTCCGCTGGGTTAGATTTACGCGCCTGTATTGATGATGTTCTCGACATCGCACCGGGCACCACGACGCTGGTTCCGACCGGTCTGGCGATTCATATTGCCGATCCCGATCTGGCTGCGGTCATCCTGCCGCGCTCCGGCCTTGGCCATAAGCATGGCATCGTGCTGGGCAACCTGGTCGGTCTGATTGACTCCGACTATCAGGGACAGCTGATGGTTTCCGTCTGGAACCGCGGTCAGGAAAGCTTCTCACTGCAGCCTGGCGACCGCATGGCGCAACTGGTCTTCGTTCCGGTAGTGCAGGCGGAATTTAATCTGGTAGAAGAGTTTGACGCCAGCCTGCGCGGCGAAGGCGGCTTCGGCCACTCAGGCCGCCAGTAACCCGTAATACCGACTTTCACTTACGCCCGTTATTTTTCCTCATCGCCATGAGACGCGTTCTTGTGGCAGATGCGTAGGTGTTGCCTGTTTCAGGTGAATTTCAGGGGTTTTTAAGGTCATGGCAGAAAAAAAAGTCGTGAAGCGAAATCGTCGTGAAGAGATTTTGCAGGCGCTGGCGCAGATGCTGCAGTCCGGTGATGGCAGTCAGCGTATTACCACAGCCAAACTGGCAGCCAACGTGGGCGTATCCGAAGCGGCGCTCTATCGTCACTTTCCCAGCAAAACACGGATGTTCGACAGTCTGATCGAGTTTATCGAAGACAGTCTCATTACCCGCATCAATCTGATCCTCAAAGATGAAAAAGAGACCATGACGCGCCTGCGTCTGATCGTGCAATTGATTCTGGGTTTTGGTGAGCGTAATCCGGGACTGACGCGCATTCTGACCGGTCATGCGCTGATGTTTGAGCAGGACCGGCTGCAGGGACGCATCAACCAGCTGTTTGAGCGGATTGAAGTGCAGCTGCGACAGGTCATGCGTGAGCGTAAAATGCGTGAGGGTGAAGCCTTTCAGGCTGATGAAGCACTGCTGGCGAGTCAGCTGCTGGCCTTCTGTGAAGGCTTACTGTCGCGCTATGTCCGCTCGGAGTTTCGCTTCAGTCCTACCGCAGACTTCGATAGCCGCTGGCCACTTATCGCGGCCCAGCTGGTCTGAGCAAAGGCGGGCATCACGCCCGCCCGTGTTAAATCCCGTACGCCTGCTGATAGGCACGCACCTGAGCCAGGTGATCGGCCATCTCCGGCTTCTCTTCCAGCCACGTAATCAGGTCTGCCAGCGTAATAATCGCCGTCACCTTACAGCCATAATCACGTTCCACTTCCTGAATGGCTGACATGTCACCGCGGCCACGCTCCTGACGATCAAGCGAAACCAGCACGCCCGCCAGCGTAGCGTTGTGCGCGCCAATGATATCCATCGACTCACGAATCGCCGTACCTGCGGTGATCACGTCATCAACCAGCATCACTTTGCCCTGCAGCGGGCTGCCCACCAGCAGGCCGCCTTCGCCGTGATCTTTGGCTTCTTTGCGGTTGAAGCAGTAAGGCACGTCGCGGTCATGATGATCGGCCAGCGCCACCGCGGTGGTGGTCGCAATCGGAATACCTTTGTAGGCCGGGCCAAAGAGCAGATCGAAATCGACAGCGCCATCCACCAGCGCCTGCGCGTAGAAGCGTCCCAGCAGCGCTAAATCCCGTCCGCTGTTAAACAGACCGGCGTTAAAGAAATAGGGACTTTTACGTCCGGACTTCAAAGTGAACTCACCGAACTTCAGCACCTGTTTGTTCAGGGCGAATTCAATAAACTGACGCTGCCAGGCTTTCATTTCTCACTCCTCAAATAAAGAAAAGGCGACTCTGTGGTCGCCTGTTACATCAACTGTTCAGTGCCGCTTTCTGCGCCTGAATTAACTCCTCAATTCCGCCGCGTGCCAGCGCCAGTAGTGCCAGCAGTTCTTCATGGCTGAACGGCTCGCCTTCGGCGGTGCCCTGAACCTCAATCATGCGGCCATCTTCCATCATCACGACGTTCATGTCGGTTTCTGCGGCTGAATCTTCCACATACTCCAGATCGCACAGCGCTTCGCCCGCCACGATCCCTACGGAAATAGCGGCGACCATGCCTTTCATCGGATTGGCTTTCAGCTTGCCGCTGGCGACCAGTTTGTTCAGCGCGTCGGCCAGCGCCACACAGGCGCCGGTGATGGACGCGGTGCGGGTGCCGCCATCGGCCTGGATCACGTCACAGTCGAGTGTAATCGTGAATTCTCCCAGCGCTTTCAGATCGACGGCGGCGCGCAGTGAGCGGGCAATCAAACGCTGAATTTCCAGCGTGCGGCCACCCTGCTTGCCTTTTGCGGCCTCACGCGCCATGCGGCTGTGGGTCGAACGCGGCAGCATGCCATATTCAGCTGTTATCCAGCCCTGGCCCTGCCCTTTAAGGAAACGCGGAACCCCTTCGTCTACGGAGGCAGTGCAAAGCACTTTCGTTTCGCCGAACTCCACCAGAACGGAACCCTCTGCGTGTTTGGTGTAATTGCGGGTCAATGTGACTGGACGCACCTGCTGTGCGCGACGGCCTGCTGGACGCATGGGTTATCTCCGGCTTGCTAATGATTGGCTGCGCATTATACGGACTTCCATGCCCGCTGTCTCTTGCGCTGGTCGGGCGCAGGCTCCAGATGAAATTCCGCGCCAGCTGTGGCTAAATGCGCGTTCCTTTCACTCTGATTAAAAAACATATGGCCGCCATTCTTCATTTCCTGCTGGCGCTGGTGGTGATTTTCGCCCTTGCGCTGCTGGTCAGTCATGACCGTAAACAGATTCGCCTGCGCTTTATTATTCAACTGATTGTGGTGGAAGCCGCGCTGGGTTGGTTCTTCCTTCACTCTGCCGGAGGGCTGGCGCTGGTCAGTTCGTTCGCCGGCTTCTTTGAGACATTGCTGGGCTTCGCCGCACAGGGCACGGAGTTCGTGTTTGGCGGCATGAGCAAACAGGGGCTGGCCTTTATTTTCCTCGGCGTGCTCTGCCCGATTGTCTTTATTTCCGCGCTGATCGGCATATTGCAGCACTGGCGTATCCTGCCGCTACTGATCCGTATTTTCGGAACGCTGCTGTCGAAAATTAACGGCATGGGCAAGCTGGAATCGTTCAATGCCGTCAGCACGCTGATTCTCGGTCAGTCGGAAAACTTTATCGCCTACAAAGGGATCCTCGGAGATATCCCGCCGCGCCGGATGTACACCATGGCGGCGACCGCGATGTCTACCGTGTCGCTGTCGATTGTCGGCGCCTACATGTCGATGATCGAAGCAAAGTATGTGGTTGCCGCACTGCTGCTTAACATGTTCAGCACCTTTATCATCCTGTCGATCATCAACCCGATGAAACAGCAGGATGAGCAGCCTATCGCCCTGGAAAAACTGCATGAAGAGCAGAGTTTCTTCGAGATGCTCGGCGAGTACATCCTGGCGGGTTTCAAAGTGGCCATGATCATTCTGGCTATGCTGATTGGCTTTATCGCCCTGATTGCCGCCGTTAACGCGCTGTTCGCGGCGCTGTTCGGGTACAGCTTCCAGCAGCTTCTCGGCTATCTGTTCTATCCGCTGGCCTGGCTGATTGGCATTCCCAAAGCCGATGCCCTGCAGGCGGCCACTATTATGGCGACCAAGCTGGTGGCAAATGAGTTTGTGGCGATGATCGAGCTGCAGAAGGTAGCGGCAGGTATGAGCGCACGCGGACTGGGGATTCTGTCGGTCTTCCTGGTCTCCTTCGCCAACTTCGCCTCAATCGGCATCGTGGCGGGAGCGATAAAAGGCCTGAACGAGACGCAGGGTAATGTGGTGTCCCGCTTTGGCTGGAAGCTGGTTTACGGCTCTACGCTGGTCAGCCTGCTTTCTGCGGCCTTTGCCGGTCTGTTTATCTGATGATGCAGGGGCGGTGGCTCTGCCGCCCCTTCGCCCTAGAACCCGACACAGACGGGCGCATCCACCCGCATGACCGACTCCTGATGAAAGCGTTTTTTATAGAGGCTGCGTAGCGCCTCAATATCATGGTTGATGGCGGGATCGATGCCGTGTATCAGCAGCAGCGCTTTACTGTTTTCTCGTGCCAGCTTCCCGTTTTCCCCCAGCCACTGACCTTTAGCGTCATAGACCGACAGGCCCGCTTTGAAGCGTGGCGTGACCTCATTGTCCACGAAGTTCATCCAGTCGAGTGAGCTGACCGAACCGCCATCGGGCTTACTCAGTCCAAACCACAAGGTGGTCTGCATCATCATGTCGCCACCCGCGCAGATCGGTTGCGGTTTAGTGGGTGCCGGATGGCGAGTCTGGCAACCTGACAGCAGCAGCGCCAGCATAACGGGAAGAGCAATCACGCGAGACATCGATCAGTAATCCTCACACAGGGGGTCAGTGGTCATCATAAGTGGCTGTCACTGAAGGCGTAAAGCGTTCGTTATTGCCCTGTGAGACGCTTATGCCTGTTATGCCGTGGCTCGCCTCGCTATACTTCACCCATCTTTCCGTAAAAGAGTGCCACTTATGATCCGCAGTATGACCGCTTATGCCCGCAGCGAAGCCAAAGGCGAATGGGGCAGCGCCGCCTGGGAGCTGCGTTCCGTGAACCAGCGTTATCTGGAAACCTATATCCGCCTGCCGGAACAGTTTCGCGGGCTGGAGCCGGTTATCCGCGAGCGCATTCGCCAGCGTCTGACGCGCGGGAAAATCGAGTGCAACCTGCGTTATGACGCCGATCCCAGCGCACAGGGCGAGCTGATGCTGAACGAAACGCTGGCAAAACAGCTGGTTCAGGCCGCTAACTGGGTCAAAATGCAGAGCGATGAAGGCGCGATTAATCCGCTGGATATTCTGCGCTGGCCTGGCGTGATGTCTGCCCAGGAGCAGGATCTGGATGCCATCAACACGCAGTTATTGCAGGCGCTGGACAATGCGCTGGATAACTTCGTTGCGGCTCGCGAAAGCGAAGGCACCGCGCTGAAAGCGATGATTGAACAGCGTCTGGAAGGCGTTTCACAGGAAGTCAGTAAGGTTCGCGCACAGATGCCTGAAGTGATCAAATGGCAGCGCGAGCGCCTCGTCGCTAAGCTGGAAGATGCGGAAGTCCAGCTGGAAAATAATCGCCTTGAGCAGGAGCTGGTGATGATGGCGCAGCGTGTTGACGTCGCTGAAGAGCTGGATCGTCTGGATGCGCACGTTAAAGAGACTTACAACATCCTGAAAAAGAAAGAGGCCGTGGGCCGTCGTCTCGATTTCATGATGCAGGAGTTTAATCGCGAATCAAACACGCTGGCGTCAAAATCGATTAACGCCGATATCACCGCTTCAGCCATTGAGCTGAAAGTACTGATCGAGCAGATGCGCGAGCAGATTCAGAATATCGAGTAATATTTATATCTATCCACCGATATCCATAAGCCCATGTTAAATGGGCTTTTAAATAGGTCCTGAGTTCCGGTTAATTCAGCAGGAAAAACTGAATCAAAATGAAAAGTGAGACACACACCACTTCACTTTCTCAATTATGCCGTTTAGCATTGCAGGGATCGGTTCTATCTTTAGAGTGGTAGCTTTATGAACTGTACTGTAATAAACAAGGGTTGATTTTTTACAGATGTAGCGATTCTGAAAGTTTTAATCATATTAAAATTGAGTACGAAATATTGATATCACAAGGAGGTTATCATGTCAGTATTAACGTTGCCTGCTACGATCTATCAAACAAAGCATAAGTTTAACGATTATAGTACTGATGATATGAAGTGTGGTGATCTTACTGAGAAGCAACTCAGAGGCAATTTGGGTCTGGATGATGTTTCTGAAGTGGTTGATCCCTGGACTGGAAAAGAAGTATCAATCTTCAACTCATTCCGGGATACCCGTCAAAAATCCAGATCAGAAATGGCTGAACTTCTTTTCAATGAGTTTCTTCGTGTTTCTATGCCTGCATATTATCTTGGACAGCACCAAATATTCAACAATCTCGTAAAGCATCTTTATCACGGCAATGGAAAGATTTATTCCAGCCCTTTTCTTGATAGCGCATATAAAAGTCTAATTTTGAGCGGACAATCTTCGCCACTTTCCCCCCTTACTGTAATTAAGTCTTCATTAGATAAGATTGTCATTTCTGGACAAAAAAGCTTATCAGATACAGATAAAGATCTAATAACACAGGCTTTAAGAAATTCGATACTTCCCAAGTTCAATAGATGGGCTGACAGCTTCAATGGATTAGGCATGTCGATACATGATATTCATGCTACAAACATACAGATAAATCAGCTCGATATAACTGATAATGGTTATGTAGCAAAAATAACATTTACAGGGCAAGATCATTTCGGCCTCGATAAAAATGACATCATGAATCCTAAGTTTCATTTTATCAGAGCGTTTCGTATTTGGTTTGTCCTTCAAAGATGGGAACACTTCGCTTTCAAACCTTTCTTAACAAATATGAAAGCTGAGTTTGAAATAAATAGCAGGAGAAATTAATGAGATTCAAAAAGAGTACAGTTTTTATAGTGGCATTGACAATGTTAGCATTATTTTATGTTAGCTTCTTTAATTCTCCAAAAGTGCTAGCAATTCATGGTTCTGATACCAGAAAAGATTTTTTGGTTAAAAACATGCCTTTCTCAGATAGTGATAAAATAAAATGGTGGGATAAAAATGGAGTCAACACCATTTTTTCCCGTGAAACCTACAATGTTTCAATCTGGAAATCTGATGGTAAGTATCAAAAGCTCGCTCCTAAAAACTCAGGTGCTTTTCCAGACCACGACACTGACTACTTACTGTGCTTTGATGACATGAAATCAGATGAAAATTGTATAGACAAGTCAAACTGGATTATGGACATCACTAAAACAAAAGATGGATACACTTACTACCGACTTGATGGCGAGTCTTACTATCGAAAACCTTCCGGTGAACTGGTCAAAGGTGAGCGATTTACGACAATCATTAAGTAAGCTTGTTAGCCGACGAGCTTGTAGCAGTGCTCACTGAAGAGTGACTTAGTGAGAAAAATCAAAATATCAAAATAAATCAGTTACTTAATTTATATGCATTACTAATTTCAAACAATCAACCTTAAGATTCTTAATATTGAGTAAGCCTTTATATGGTGGAAAGTGAGTAAGCGTCAGCGATGGCAGCTTACTCACTTTTTGTACAGGGTGGGCTGAGATGTAGTGGCATACAGAAGGATCGTGCTGCTTAAGTGCCGCGGGATTTCGTAAAGATAGATAAATAATCATTTCCGGACTGTTCCTGAACGGTCGTTTGTCACGTTTTCCCTTTCAGAAGCATGCCTCCTAATACACTGAATTAAAAATACTTTTTCACAAAAAACCCGTCTGAATACCCTCAATGCGCTCGTTCCATGAAACTGGTCAATCCTGTGGAGTCAGTAGTTTCCCTTTCTTTGAAGGCACTTTTTGATAAAGTGCTGGTCGAAATCAGTACAGCTGTAGCGCCTGGAGACTTTATGGAAGTGTTCTTTATGCGATGCATCCATTTATCTCATGAAGGTTTTAATGAAAAACACCGGAAAATTTAGCAGCTCGCTGCTGCATCCGCGTTATTGGTTTACCTGGTTTGGTCTTAGTGTGCTGTGGCTCATCGTCCAGCTTCCCTACCCTCTTCTTATGCGTCTGGGTGCCGGTGCAGGCAAGATCTCCCGTCATTTCCTGCAGCGCCGCGAGCGCATCACCCGCCGGAATATTGAACTCTGCTTTCCGGGCATCAGTGAAGAAAAAACAGAGGCGATGATCGCCGGCAATTTTGCCTCACTGGGCATGGCACTGGCAGAAACCGGTATCGCATGGTTCTGGTCGGATCGTGCCGTAAGGCGTCTGTTTAATGTCACCGGGATGGCAAATCTTCATGCGGCGCAGAACGAAAAGCGTGGTGTGATGCTGATTGGCGTGCACTTTATGTCGCTGGAACTGGGCGGTCGCATCAGCGGTCTCTGCCAGCCGATGATGGCGATGTATCGCCCGCATAACAATCAGGCAATGGAGTATGTACAGACCCGGGGTCGGATGCGCTCAAACAAAGCGATGATCGACCGTCGCGACCTGCGCGGTATGGTGCATGCGCTGAAACAGGGTGAATCAGTCTGGTTCGCACCGGACCAGGATTACGGCCCTAAAGGCAGCACCTTTGCGCCACTGTTTGCGGTAGAAAAAGCCGCCACCACCAATGGGACATTTGTCCTGTCGCGTCTGGCGAAGCCCGCGATGGTGCCGATTATGCTGATCCGTAATCCCGATAATTATGGCTACCACCTGATCATTGAACCGATGCTGGAAAACTACCCGCATACGGATGAGGCAGCGGCAGCGGCTTATATGAATAAAGTCATTGAGAATCAGATCCTGCGTGCGCCCGAGCAGTATCTCTGGCTGCATCGTCGCTTCAAAACCCGGCCACCGGGTGAAGCATCGCTCTACGTCTGAGTTAACGGATAAAGCAGGCCACGCGCCTGCTTTATTTTTTTAGCTTTTCCTTCCTGCAGTCTGGCGTTCGCGTCCTCTTCCGGTTCCCTGTCGGGCTTTGCTTAACCTGTTCCTGTCATTTCTGCTGTCCGGCCTCACGCGGCGAGTGGGCAGACTGGTATCAGATCGTTAATTCAGCAATCATAAACACCCTTATTACCTCAAGGCCGGACCTTCATATGGATATCAACGATAAACAGCAGTGGCAGCGTCCGCTGATTGATGACCGCCCTACCCCCTATATTGAAGTGGATGCAGCGCGACTGGAGCAGAACCTGCAGCAGATGCAGCAAAAAGCACAGGCGGCAGGCGTTGCACTTCGCCCTCATATCAAAACGCATAAAAGCGTCTGGATTGCTCAGCAGCAGCTTGCGCTCGGCGCACAGGGCGTCACCGTTTCTAAACCCAGTGAAGGCATCACCTTCATTCAGGGTGGCATTCGCGATCTGCTGTTAGCCTATCCGGTGGTGCAACCACAGAGCGTGGCAGAATTACTGCGTCTCGCCGTGCAACACCAGGCGAAAGTCACACTGATTGCGGACAGACTGCAGGGTGTGGAGGCGATAGCTGCGGCCTGGCAACAGCAACCGCAATGCGAACTGGCGGTGGCGATTAAAGTTGATGTCGGTTTACACCGGATTGGCGTCAACCCTGAGAGCGATGAAGCTGAGGAGATAGCGCAGGCGTTGCGGGACAAAGGGTTACGTTTTGCCGGACTGGTGTCGCATGCAGGTCACGCTTATGGTGCCGGTCATGTCGCGGCCATCGCTGAGATTGCCCGACAGGAAATGGCCCTGATGCAGCGACTGCAGTTAAAGTTGCAGGCTGCCGGGTTTGGCGACTGCCCTGTTTCTGTCGGCTCAACCCCGACCGCGCTGGCGGCAGATATTGCGCCCGGTACCAGTGAAATCCGGCCCGGCAATTATGCCCTGCTGGACCTGACCGCCTGCCGTCTCGGTTTAAGCCGCGTCGATCAGCTGGCAATGAGCGTGACTACCCGTGTGGTCGCGGTGAACGATCACTTTGTGATTGTGGATGCAGGATCAAAAATGTTGAGTTCGGATAAAGGGCCGCACGGCACCAATGCCAGCGGCTTTGGCATTGCCGTGGATGAAGCAGGTCAGACCTATGAGGTTACGAAACTATCGGAAGAACATGGGTTCCTGCTCTATCAGCATCATCGCCCTGAAGTCGGCACGCTGCTGCGCATTTTCCCCAATCACAGTTGCGCCGTAATGGCCCAGTCAGATGGCTTTGTTCTGCGTCACGCTACCGGCCAGAGTGAAGAACAGGCGGTGTCTGCGCGCGGTAACTTCATCTGAATCTGTTGCAGACAGCGCCTTACGCTGTCTGCGCCCTGTACGAAACCCTGCCAGCACCACACTTCTGTCGTTACAACGTTTTAACATACCGGTGGCCGTGCTTTAATGCATTTTTGCTTCTCCCCCGGAGGTTATATGCTCTCCTCGCGCACGCTGAGCCTGACGATTCCGCGCCACTGGTTAGATCTCTATGAAACCATCTGGAAGCCCGAATTTTTTCCTAAGTGGGCTTCCGGCCTGACGCACAGCGCGTTAGAACCTGATGGCAATCGCTGGCGTGCTAAAGGCCCGCAGGGAAATGTGAAGCTCCGTTTCTCGCCCCATAATCCGTTTGGTGTGATGGATCACTGGATTGATAGCGGCTCTGGCAGAGAGATTTACGTGCCTATGCGCGTGATAGCGAATGAACAGGGCGCCGAAGTGATGGTGACGGTCTATCGCCAGCCATTTACCTCTGATGAGAAATTTAAGCAGGATATTGAATGGGTTAGCAACGATCTTGAAAAGCTCAATCATCTGCTGACTCAGTAAATCAATAACTTAGCGCGATTTCTTTCTGTAATTATGGCTGGACGGGAATGAAAAAAAACAGAAAAATTTGCGCGGAGAAAGCATAAAGCACTTATCTGATTGGTGACCGCGCCTTCACCATTAGTAACAACCCTGCTTAAGCTTCCCTTCCAGGAAAATTCCTGGGAAAACCCTGTCAGAAGCAGGGATTCCCCGGGATTTCAGGGCTTTTAATACCTCCTGCATGTTTTGATTGTTTCCTGCACACATTAATCCTTAATCGGCGTTTATTATGCCACCACTGAGGATTTAATATTTATCATGCACAAAGTGAAACCATTTATTTCTGCGGCCCCGTTATCAGACTTTTCTTATGGTGTTAAATTAAATAAAACAATGTATAAATCATTTCACACACAGCAATACCCATAATGATAAAGCAGTAAAAAGTCATGGACCGCTCAGCGCATCGTTAAATGAAAGCGTTGAGTTTGCCGCAAGGATGCTGGCAGGAGAATATAAAAAAACAACAGGATTTATTCGTGATCTGGCGGAATTCTTTGTGATAGCAGGGAATTCCGCCATGACACGAAACAGGGACTTTACCAGGGATACTTTCCGGGATTATTTAAAGCAGCACATAATAACAGGGCAAGCCTGATAAATTTCTCCAGGACTCCGCTCAGAAAGAATTGCACTCATTAACGGTGTCACAGCAATCATCTCTTGCCGTTGCACAAAGACAACATTCTCACAGAGTCGCCGGACTCTAACGAGTATATTATGGCAATACGCGAAAGCAGTCTTAATAGCGCAAAATGGTCTCTGCTCTCTTCCATTAAAATTATTGGCATCGGCGTTCTGCAGCTTTCGTTGCTGGCGCAGATTCTGCAGGCAAACGAACTGAACCTGCTGGCGATCGCCGTGATTGCTCTGCTGGCTATCGATACGCTGGCCGATCGTGGCTTCTCAAACTCACTGATCCGCCGCTGCATGCTCTCGATCAATGATCTGTCCATCCTTTACTGGGGAAATGTCCTGGTGGGTGTGGCAATATTTGGCCTGCTCTTTTCTGGCAGCCATCTGCTCAGTAACCTGTTTGATCAGCCCGAGCTGGCATTAATGCTGCAGATGGTCTCAGTGGTCTTTATTATTATTCCACAGGGCCAGCATTATCGTGCGATATTACAGCGCGAAAAACAGTACACCCGTATCGCCTTTGCGGAAACATCGTCAGTACTGGCCGGACTGGGCGTGACCTTATTTACCGTCTGGCTGACACCTTCCGTATTATGTGCAATCTGGGGTTATCTGGCGATGGCGTCTATTCGCATGCTGATTTACTGCTACTACGGTCGTTCATGGTTCCAGCCAGAATATCGTTTTAGCCTGAATGCCTTTGCTAAAATTCGTGCAAGAAACAAATAATATAATAAGTCTGTAAGGTGGGCTCTGAGCATCCGAAACGATGCGTTGGCGTGCTGTTAACCAGCACGCCTTTCTTTTTTATTGCGCCGGATATCTTTTCCCTCTGACCGGTTATTTCCTCTATCCTCACCTCTGCTTATTCCTTCCTGTCCGGATGAATCTTCGCCGGGTAGCGAAAAAGCCTTTGCGGTCACGACGTCCCCCGTTCTGCGTAAGCGCAATCCGGACAGAAACATGCCCCGGATCTCTGCGCCTTCATCTCAGATTTTCTCATGCGTTCAGCTCAGTCCGCTCGTCAGAGAGCCTTTATATGCTGACGCCATCGCTGGCTGGTATAAACTGCGCTCATCCCGGACGCCGCTCGCCAGAAAATCTCAGTCGCTGGCGCTAAGGTAATGCCGTAGCCTTGTCGCCGTCTCACTGGAGCCTGCTATGTTACTGACTGTTCTCTACATCATTGGTATTACCGCCGAAGCCATGACCGGCGCGCTAGCGGCCGGTCGCCGCAAAATGGATCTGTTCGGCGTCATTATTATCGCCTCGGTGACCGCCATTGGCGGCGGGTCGGTGCGCGATATTCTGCTCGGTCACTATCCGCTGGGCTGGGTGAAGCACCCTGAATACATCATGATCGTTGCGGCAGCAGCGGTGGTGACGACATTTGTGGCTCCCCTGATGACACACCTGCGCAAAGTGTTTCTGGTGCTGGATGCGCTGGGCCTCGTGGTCTTTTCCATCATTGGCGCACAGGTTGCGCTGGATTCCGGGCATGCCATGATTATTGCCGCCATCAGCGCGGTGATTACGGGTGTCTTCGGCGGCGTATTGCGCGACATGTTCTGCAATCGCATTCCGCTGGTGTTTCAGAAAGAGCTCTACGCCGGTATCGCCTTCGCCTCGGGCTGGATGTATATCCTGCTGCTGAAAACAACCCTGGCGCATGAAGCCGTCATCATCATTACTCTGCTGTTCGGATTCTTTGCGCGCTTACTGGCGCTGCGCTTCCGTCTCGGTTTGCCCATTTTCAACTATCCCCATCCCGAGCATTGAGGAGGCGGGGATGTTCTGCTGCTGCAGGAACGCGATCACGGCCTGCAGCCGGGCATCATGAAACTGCGCAACGAGGCGCCGGGCCAGTGCTGCGCCCACACCCGGCAGGGTCTGCCAGGCCATCACATCCCGCTGCGTTAAGCTTTCCCACTGCCTGTCGGGCAGCGTGTTCAGCGCCTTGCGTGGTAGCGAAATGCCTGACGCCGCCACCCAGCGGCGAAGGGGCTGCTGGCGGGTGAGATTAAAGCGGTGCCAGATCGCCATTGCCCGTTCCGGAGAGAGGCCTGTTGCGGCGGCGATCTGTTCCGGTGTTAACGTCAGCCAGCCAAAGAGGTGCGTCATTGCGCCGCTTTCCAGTAAGCGCAGCCAGGTGCTGCGCTCTACGCCCGGAATATTCAGCACCGCTTTCTGGCTGAGCCAGCGTAATTTTGCCAGCAGCTGTTTCTGACATGCGGCACTGAAGGTGAAACAGCTCAGCGGCGTGTAGCGCGCCGCATCGGGAGGCTGAGGGTAGTGCCTTTCTGCCACGCGCCAGATCACCCGCTCCAGCCGGGGAATACCCTGGCCAGCCAGGCTCAGCGTAATCAGATCGCCTGCAACGATGTCCATCTCCTGCCAGCGACGCAGCGATCCGATGCTGACCCGTCTGACGGTCTTATCATCCAGCTGAACCGGCTGCAGATTGAGAACCGCCGCGATTTTCCCGGTCCGGCCGATGGGGAAATCGACCGAGAGCACTTCCGCGCTCACTTCAGGAGGCTCATATTTCCAGGCAACGGCCCAGCTCCCCTCGCCCGGCAGCCAGTTTTTACCCGCAGGTCGCCGGGCCTGATGTACCACCACACCGTCAGTCACAAAAGGCAGCGCAGCATGGAACCAGCGCGTTCGCCAGGCGGCGACATCCTCTTCGTCGTTTACCCGGTGACTCCATTTTTCCGCCACACCCAGTCCCCAGCGGCTGAGTTGCTGCAGGCGTTCCGTCATTGCGGCGGGACCATCGGGCCAGGCCCAGATAAGGATATTGAGCGACTGGCGCAGCGGAGCCCGCGTTTTGCTCATCATGGCACCCGCCACCTGCGCGCGCGCATTCCTGCCGCCATCCGTTGCCTGCTGATGACCGGTCATCGACAGGAAGAGCTCACCCTGCAGCACCACCTCGTCAAGGCGGGTGTCGATATGCTGTGGGATCGCCGGAATCTCAGCGGCTTTACTCAGCCACTCTTCACCGCGTAAGCCATCGCCGCGACTCAACAGGGAAACCAGCCGGCCCTGACGATAAACCAGCGAAACAGCAATGCCATCGACTTTCGGCTGTACCCAGAGATCGTGCCGTCCCTGCATCCAGTAGGCCAGAGCCAGCTTGTTCCGCAGCTTTTTCACGCCGGTATGCGCAACCGGATGCAGATGTTCTCCCTTGTTCGGCAGTTGCGGTGTATAAGCAGGCTGCGAAGGACTGAAGCAGTGCTGCCAGTGATTCAGGCGCTGCTGCAGCGCATCGTAATCGCTGTCCGCCACCGGGCTCTGACCCTGCTGATAGTAGGCCTCGTCCCAGTGTTGCAGCTGCTGCTGCAGGCGAGCGATCTCTTTCTCCGCCCGGATGGGGGTCCAGACCGGACACAGGGCGCTGTGCGCCGGACAGAGGACGAACCCCAGCGCCACCCCAAACAGCCTCCAGCCAACTCCTTTCATCTTCTCTCTCCTGAGGTTTTGTGGCATTCAACCTCAGGCCATCAGCACCAGCCAGCGACGATGTACAATGATGGAAGAGAGGCTGTCGTCATCTGCCCGCTATTGCAGCGGCACGACAGGTCATTGCGTCAGAATGCGCAAAAACTGGTTATTGCCGCTGCGCAAACGCTGCGTGGCAACCGGAAGCTGTGTATACTGTGCAGGAAATCGACTCCGCTTTTAATCAATTCAAGAAAACCATGGCTCAAGGCACGCTCTATATTGTTTCTGCTCCCAGCGGCGCAGGTAAATCCAGCCTGATTCAGGCACTGTTAAAGACCCAGCCGTTGTATGACACGCAGGTCTCTGTTTCGCACACGACGCGCGGTATGCGTCCGGGTGAAACCCATGGCGAACACTACTTCTTTGTTGAAAAACATGAATTTGAGCGGATGATTGAGGAAGAAGCTTTTCTCGAACACGCCAAAGTTTTCGACAATTACTATGGCACCTCACGTCAGGCAATTGAGCAGGTGCTGGCGACCGGCGTGGATGTTTTTCTCGATATCGACTGGCAGGGCGCGCAGCAGATTCGCGCGAAAATGCCCGGCGCACGCAGCATCTTCGTTTTGCCGCCGTCGAAAGAAGAGCTCGATCGCCGTCTGCGCGGTCGTGGCCAGGACAGCGAAGAGGTCATCACGCGCCGCATGGCGCAGGCCGTTGCGGAAATGAGCCACTACGCCGAATATGACTATTTAATTGTGAATGATGATTTCGATCTGGCGCTGTCCGATCTGAAAACCATCATTCGCGCAGAACGTCTGCGCATGGCACGTCAGAAGGCGCGTCACGATGCTTTAATCAGCAAACTGTTGGCAGTCTGAATACAGTTTCAGTATGATGCGCAGTCATTTCTTCATCTGTGGAGTAGCACACCTATGGCACGCGTAACCGTTCAGGACGCAGTAGAAAAAGTTGGTAATCGTTTTGACCTGGTGTTGGTCGCTGCACGTCGTGCACGTCAGATGCAGGTTGGCGGTAAAGATCCGCTGGTTCCGGAAGAGAACGACAAACCTACCGTTATCGCTCTGCGCGAAATCGAAGAAGGTCTGGTCACCAATCAGATTTTAGATGTGCGTGATCGTCAGGAACAGCAAGAGCAGGAAGCCGCTGAGTTACAGGCCGTTACCGCTATCGCTGAAGGTCGTCGTTAACAGCCACCTGCAGGTCGCCCTTGTATCTGTTTGAGAGCCTCAATCAACTGATTGAAAAATACTTGCCAGAGG
Organism: Pantoea anthophila; assembly: GCF_026104315.1. NCBI lineage: Bacteria > Pseudomonadati > Pseudomonadota > Gammaproteobacteria > Enterobacterales > Erwiniaceae > Pantoea > Pantoea anthophila. The sequence goes on along the minus strand of NZ_CP110473.1, from coordinate 112,869 downwards.
AGCAGATCAAGCGCCTCCAGCAAGCCTACCTTGTCGCACGTGATGCCCACGAGGGACAGACACGCTCCAGCGGTGAGCCTTATATCACCCATCCGGTTGCCGTGGCCTGTATTCTGGCGGAAATGAAGCTCGACCATGAGACCCTCATGGCCGCGCTGCTGCATGACGTCATCGAAGATACGCCTGCCACTTACCAGGACATGGAACAGCTGTTCGGTAAAAGCGTGGCGGAACTGGTCGAAGGCGTTTCCAAGCTGGATAAGCTGAAATTCCGCGACAAGAAAGAGGCGCAGGCAGAGAACTTCCGCAAGATGATTATGGCGATGGTGCAGGATATCCGCGTCATTCTCATCAAGCTGGCTGACCGCACCCACAATATGCGCACCCTGGGGTCATTACGCCCGGACAAACGTCGCCGCATTGCGCTGGAGACGTTAGAGATTTACAGTCCGCTGGCGCACCGCCTGGGTATTCACCATCTGAAAACGGAGCTGGAAGAGCTCGGTTTTGAGGCCCTCTATCCGAACCGCTATCGGGTGATTAAAGAGGTGGTGAAAGCCGCGCGCGGTAACCGTAAAGAGATGATCCAGAAGATTCTTTCTGAGATCGATGGCCGTTTGCAGGAAGCGGGCATCCCCTGCCGCGTCAGCGGTCGTGAAAAGCATCTTTACTCGATCTACCGCAAAATGACGCTGAAAGAGCAGCGTTTTCACTCGATCATGGATATCTACGCCTTTCGCGTCATCGTGAAAGACCTGGATACCTGCTATCGCGTTCTGGGCCAGATGCACAGCCTCTATAAGCCGCGTCCGGGTCGCGTGAAAGATTACATCGCCATCCCCAAAGCTAACGGCTATCAGTCGCTCCATACCTCCATGATTGGCCCGCACGGCGTGCCGGTTGAAGTGCAGATTCGCACCGAGGATATGGATCAGATGGCGGAGATGGGGGTCGCTGCGCACTGGGCCTACAAACAGGCGGGCGAAAGTGGCACCACCGCACAGATTCGCGCCCAGCGCTGGCTGCAAAGCCTGCTGGAGCTGCAACAGAGTGCGGGCAGCTCATTTGAATTTATTGAGAGCGTGAAGTCCGATCTCTTTCCTGACGAGATCTACGTCTTTACGCCTGAAGGCCGCATTGTGGAACTGCCCACCGGCGCGACACCGGTGGACTTCGCCTATGCGGTTCACACCGATATTGGTCATGCCTGCGTCGGCGCGCGCGTCGATCGCCAGCCTTATCCGCTGTCGCAGCCGCTGACCAGCGGGCAGACGATTGAGATCATTACCGCCCCAGGCGCCCGGCCTAACGCCGCATGGCTTAACTTCGTCGTCAGCTCCAAAGCCCGTGCCAAAATCCGTCAGCTGCTGAAAAACCTTAAGCGCGAAGACTCGGTCAATCTGGGTCGCCGCCTGCTCAGCCATGCGCTGGGCGGCAGCCGTAAACTGGCTGAAATCCCGGCTGAGAATATCCGCCAGGAGCTGGATCGCATGAAGCTGACCTCGCTCGACGATCTGCTGGCCGAGATCGGTCTGGGCAACGCGATGAGCGTGGTGGTGGCGAAGAACCTGCTGCAGGCTGACAACAAGACGATCAGCAACAGCAAACGCGGTAAGCTGCCGATCAAGGGCGCTGATGGTGTATTGATTACCTTCGCCAAATGCTGCCGCCCTATTCCTGGTGACCCGATTGTGGCCCACGTCAGCCCCGGAAAAGGGCTGGTGGTGCATCACGAATCCTGCCGGAATATTCGCGGCTATCAGAAAGAGCCCGAAAAATTCATGCCGGTCGAGTGGGACAAAGTCACCGAGCAGGAGTTCGTGGCGGAGATCAAGGTCGACATGTTTAACCATCAGGGCGCGCTGGCTAACCTGACGGCGGCGATTAATACCGCCGGCTCGAATATTCAGAGCCTGAATACCGAAGAGCGCGATGGCCGCGTTTACAGCGCCTTTATCCGCCTGACCGCGCGTGACCGCGTCCATCTGGCCAACATCATGCGGAAAATCCGCGTGATGCCGGATGTGATTAAAGTCCACCGTAACCGTAATTAGTGCATGAACGATCAACGTTTTGCCCGGATTCAGGCGATGCTGGCACTGCGCCAGCACGATCTCACGGTCTGTATGGAGCAGGTGCATAAGCCGCACAATGTTTCCGCAGTGATCCGCACGGCCGACGCCGTGGGCATCCACGAAGTGCATGCGGTCTGGCCCAGCCAGCGGATGCGCACGCAGGCTTCTGCCTCTGCCGGCAGCAACAGCTGGGTGAAAGTGGTCACCCATCCCACCATCGGCGATGCCGTAAAACAGCTTAAACAGCAGAAGATGCAGGTTTTAGCGACCCATCTCTCTGCGGATGCCGTTGATTTCCGCGAGATCGATTACACCCTGCCGACCTGCATCCTGATGGGACAGGAAAAAACCGGAATTACCGAAGAAGCACTGGCGCTGGCCGATCGGCAGATCGTTATTCCGATGGTGGGGATGGTTCAGTCGCTGAATGTCTCGGTCGCCTGCGCGCTGATCCTGTACGAAGCACAGCGACAGCGGCAGAATGCGGGGCTCTATCTGCGCGACTACAGCCTGCTGGACGAAGAGGAACAGCAGCGCCTGCTGTTCGAAGGCGGATTCCCGGTGCTGGCACGCGTCGCCAGACAGAAAGGGTTGCCCTATCCGCGCATCAACGCCCAGGGCGAAGTCGACGCCGATCCCAGCTGGTGGGCGACGATGCAATCGATCGGTAAAAGACGATGAAAGGCCGTCTGCTGGATGCCATCCCGCTCAGTACCCTGACCGGCGTCGGTGCCAGCCAGGCAGCAAAGCTGGCCAGAATAGGCCTGCACACCATCCAGGATCTTCTGCTTCATCTCCCGCTGCGCTACGAAGACCGCACTCAGCTCTATGCCATTAACGATCTGCTGCCTGGCATCTGGGCCACCGTAGAAGGCGAAGTGCTGCACACGGATATCACCTTTGGTCGCCGCCGGATGATGGTCTGCCAGATCAGCGATGGCAGCGGCGTGCTGACCATGCGCTTCTTCAATTTCAATGCCGGTATGAAGAACAACCTGTCGCCGGGTCGTCACGTTACCGCCTATGGTGAAATCAAGCGCGGCCAGCGTGGTGCTGAGATTATCCATCCTGAATACCGCATCCAGGGCGAACAGAGCAGTGTAACGCTGGAAGAGACCTTAACGCCGGTTTATCCCACCACCGAAGGTATCCGCCAGGCCACGCTGCGTAATCTGACCGATCAGGCGCTGACGCTGCTGGAGAGCTGCCCGATAGCCGAACTGCTGCCGCAGGAGCTGAGCGGCGGTCTGATCAGCCTGCCCGATGCCTTACGCACGCTGCATCGTCCACCGCCCGACCTCCGGCTCAGCGAACTGGAGAGTGGCCGCCATCCGGCCCAGCGCCGCCTGATTCTGGAAGAGTTGCTGGCGCACAACCTGAGTATGCTGGCGGTGCGCGCCGGTGCGCAGCGCTATTACGCGTTGCCCATGCCGCCGCGCCATAACCTGAGTGACCAGCTGCTGGCCGCGCTGCCCTTCTCGCCCACCCAGGCGCAGAAAAGGGTAGTGGCGGAGATAGAAAACGATCTGGCGAATGACTTTCCGATGATGCGACTGGTGCAGGGTGATGTTGGCTCAGGCAAGACGCTGGTGGCTGCGCTCGCTGCGCTGAACGTGATCGCCCACGGTAAACAGGTGGCGCTGATGGCACCGACCGAACTGCTGGCTGAACAGCACGCCAGTAACTTCCGTCAGTGGTTTGCGCCGCTGGGAATTGAAGTCGGCTGGCTGGCCGGGAAACAGAAAGGCAAAGCGCGTCAGGCGCAGCAGGAAGCGATCGCCAGCGGTCAGGTGGCGATGGTCGTCGGCACCCATGCTCTGTTTCAGGAGCAGGTGCAGTTTAAGGGACTGGCGCTGGTCATCATTGATGAACAGCATCGGTTCGGCGTCCACCAGCGCCTCGCGCTGTGGGAAAAAGGTGAGGAGCAGGGTTTCCATCCGCATCAGCTGATCATGACCGCCACCCCCATTCCGCGCACCCTGGCGATGACCGCCTATGCCGATCTGGATACCTCGACCATCGACGAGCTGCCGCCGGGACGCACACCGGTGACCACCGTGGCCATTCCCGACTCCCGACGGGATGAGATCGTCGCACGGGTGGAACACGCCTGCCGCGAAGGGCGTCAGGCCTACTGGGTCTGTACCCTGATTGAAGAGTCAGAATTACTGGAGGCGCAGGCGGCAGAGGCGAGCTGGGAAGCCCTTAAAACGGCGCTGCCTGGGTTGAACATTGGCCTGGTGCATGGCCGGATGAAACCCGCCGAGAAACAGGCGGTGATGCAGGCGTTTAAAGCAAACGAGCTGCAACTGCTGGTGGCGACCACCGTGATTGAAGTCGGGGTAGACGTGCCTAACGCCAGCCTGATGATTATTGAGAATCCGGAACGGTTAGGCCTGGCACAGCTGCATCAGCTGCGGGGCCGGGTCGGTCGCGGTGCGGTGGCTTCACACTGTGTGCTGCTCTACAAAGCGCCGCTCAGCAAGACGGCGCAGAAGCGTTTGCAGGTGCTGCGAGACAGCAACGATGGCTTCGTCATTGCCCAGTTCGATCTGGAGATACGCGGGCCAGGTGAACTGCTGGGCACCCGCCAGACCGGTAACGCCGAGTTTAAAGTGGCCGACCTGCTGCGCGATCAGGCGATGGTGCCCGAAGTTCAGCGTGTGGCGCGTCACATCCATCAGCACTATCCCGAACAGGCCAGCGCCCTGATTGAACGCTGGCTGCCGGAAAATACCCGTTATACCAACGTCTGAGTCACGCCCCTGCCCGCACCCACTTTTCACCTCAGTCGGGCAAACGATTGCTTTTGGCCTGCGGATGATTACAATCGCCACACACTTTTTCGGGAAGAGCAGAAGATGTCCACCAATCCGCAGCCAGACCAGCCCTCCGCTCTGCAAAGCGAACTGATTTACCGCCTCGACGATCGTCCTCCCCTTCCGCAGACGCTGTTTGCTGCCGCTCAGCATCTGCTGGCCATGTTTGTTGCCGTCATCACGCCCGCGATACTGATCTGTCAGGCACTGGGCCTGCCCGCAGAAGACACCCGGCACATCATCAGCATGTCGCTGTTTGCCTCGGGCGTGGCATCACTGTTGCAGATCAAAACCTGGGGGCCGGTCGGTTCGGGCCTGCTGTCGATTCAGGGAACCAGCTTCAACTTCGTCACCCCCTTAATCATGGGGGGGATGGCGCTGAAAAACGGCGGTGCGGATGTTCCCACCATGATGGCGGCCCTGTTTGGTACGCTGATGGTGGCCTCCTGTACTGAGATGGTGCTGTCCCGCGTCCTGCACCTGGCACGCCGCATCATTACCCCGCTGGTGTCCGGTATCGTGGTCATGATTATCGGCCTGTCGCTGATTCAGGTGGGACTCACCTCTATCGGCGGGGGATTCGGTGCGATTAACGATCACACCTTTGGCGCGCCGAAAAACCTGATGCTGGCCGGCGCGGTGCTGCTGGTGATCGTGCTGCTTAACCGGCAGAAAAACCCTTACCTGCGCGTTGCCTCCCTGGTGATTGCGATGGCGGTCGGCTATCTGCTGGCCTGGGCCATGGGCATGCTGCCTGCCTCAGGTCTCCCGACCGATCAGCCGCTGATCAGGGTGCCCAGCCCGCTCTATTACGGACTGGGCTTCGACTGGAACCTGCTCATCCCGCTGATGCTGGTGTTTATGGTGACCTCACTGGAGACCATCGGCGACATCACGGCCACCTCAGATGTATCAGAGCAGCCGGTGAGCGGCCCTCTCTATATGAAACGCCTGAAGGGCGGCGTGCTGGCGAATGGCCTTAACTCCTTTGTCTCTGCGCTGTTTAACACCTTCCCTAACTCCTGCTTCGGACAGAATAACGGGGTGATTCAGTTAACCGGCGTGGCCAGCCGCTACGTGGGCTTTGTGGTGGCGCTGATGCTGATTGTGCTGGGGCTGTTCCCGGCGGTCAGTGGTCTGGTGCAGCTGATCCCTGAGCCGGTGCTTGGCGGTGCCACCATTGTGATGTTCGGCACCATTGCTGCGTCGGGCGTTCGCATCGTGTCACGCGAGCCGCTCAACCGCCGCGCCATCATGATTATCGCGCTGTCGCTGGCCGTGGGCCTGGGTGTTTCCCAGCAGCCACTGATCCTGCAGTTTGCCCCTGACTGGCTGAAAACCCTGCTCTCTTCGGGCATTGCCGCGGGCGGTATTACCGCTATCCTGCTCAACCTGATTTTCCCGCCAGAGAAGTAAGGCCACGGGCAGGCTTCGGCCTGCCTGCTATTTCTTCGTATTTACATCCAGGCTGTTGAGCTGTAACGGTAATTCAGGCATAACAACCTCTCACCGGATTGAACGCGGGAAGGATGCGATGAAATTTCTTGGAAAGTTTTTCCTCACCATACTGTTACTGCTGCTTTTCACCCTGGTGGTGATCTATGTGCTGCTGCAGACACAGTGGGGTGCAGGCTGGTTTAGCCGGTGGGTGAGCGACAAAACCGAATGGCATCTCTCCCTGAGTAAAATTGAACACAATTTCTCCTCGCCCTCTCACATCATTCTGGATGATTTCAGCTTTGGTCACGATGGGCAGCCTGCAGTACTCGTAGCAAAGCGGGTCGATCTCGGTCTGGCCCTGATTCAGTTCAGCGATCCGCTGCATTTCAGCAGCCTTGAGCTGCGCGACGGGGAAGTGAATCTGGCCAACCTGACGCCAGACAGCGCGCTTCCGATTCAGGCTGACCGCCTGCAACTCAATAACATGCGTCTCGACAGCCCCGGCAGCGCGTTACCGCTGTTTGCTCAGCAGGTGAATGGCGGCATTCTGCCGTGGAAACCGACCGCCCGCGATATGCTGGGCCGCGATGCCCGCTTCCAGATGAGCGCCGGCAGCATGACGCTGAACAATGTGGCGGGCGAGAACGTACTGATTCAGGGAAGTGTGTCCCAGGGCCGGATGCGCTTTGACAATATCGGTGCCGATCTGGCGCGCGGCTCCATGACCGGTAACGGTGAACGGGATGCCCAGGGCAACTGGAAAATCAACCAGCTGCGACTGAACGATATCCGTCTGCAGACCGCCAGCAGCCTGAAAGATTTCCTGCACAGCCTGCAGGTGGTTCCCTCCATCGCGATTACGCGACTCGATCTGACCGATGCCCGTCTGCAGGGACCGGACTGGGCGGTAACCGACCTCGACCTGACGCTGAGAAACGTTAACTGGCAGGGAGACGACTGGCAGAGTAATGATGGTTCACTGGCGCTGAATGCCAGCAATTTTATCAACGGGGGTTTCGAGCTTAACGACCCTATCGTTAACCTGGATTTTTCTCCGCAGGGCATCGCACTGACGCAGTTCAGTTCACGCTGGGCGAACGGTGTGATTCGGGCTGACGGTGACTGGTCGCGCAGCGATAAACGCCTGACCCTGAAAAATCTGGCCGTTGCCGGGCTGGAATATACCCTGCCGCAGGACTGGCGCGACCGCTGGCAGGCAACCCTGCCCGCGTGGCTGGAGAGTGTAGAGGTGACGCGTTTCATGTCGAACCGGAACCTGATTATCGATATCAATCCGGCCTTTCCTTTCCAGCTGACATCACTGGATGGCACGGGTGAGAATCTGCGACTGGCGCAGCAGCATCAGTGGGGGATCTGGTCGGGTAAGCTGAGCCTGAATGCGGCGGAGTCCACCTTTAATCGTACCGATCTGCGTCACCCATCCATTGCGCTGAGTGCTGACGCAGAGCAGATTCAGGTAACGGAGCTGAGCGCGTTCAGTAACAAGGGACTGCTCGAAGGAACGGCCACCGTGGGCCAGCAATCCGCCCGTCCGCTGACGCTGCAACTGACCGGCCGTGCGGTGCCGGTGAACGTATTGCAGAACTGGGGATGGCCCGCGCTGCCGCTAACGGGAGACAGCAATATGCAGCTGCAACTCAGCGGTGCGTTACGCGCTGATCAGCCACTGCGTCCGACGGTAAATGGCACGCTGTCGGTGACAACCGACAGTCAGCAGCTGCAGCAGACCATGCAGGCCGGTGAGGTCCGATAATCGCAGCAGGGCCGCGGGTGCGGCCCTGCTGATTAATTGATACGTGCGCCGGAACCGCCCTCTTCCAGCGGTCCGTCGGGATCGGCGGGCAGCACGATATAAACGCCTTCAAACACTGCGCCACACTCATCATCGCCGAACAGCTCCACTTCAAGCTGCACGCGCGCTTTACGGCCACGCGCCAGACGATCGAGATCGCCGCTTAATGAGCCCAGATCGGCAATCGCGCCGGGCCGCCCGCTGATGGGATGGCTATAGCGAATGTGGGCATCTGCCAGAATAATCGTTCCACCGAGATGACGCTCGCGCAGCAGCAACCAGATCAATCCCCAGCCGGTCAGTGTTGCCAGCGAAAAGAGGCTGCCGGCGAACAGGGTATGGTGCGGATTCTGGTTGCCCGCCTCGGGCATGGTGGTAATAAATTTCTGCCCGGTAAACTGCAGAATGCGGACCCCCATCTTCTCGCTGAGCGGGATGTGATCGTACCAGGCCTGTTGCAGCTGCCCGCACCAGTCGGCGCGGTGCAGAATGTCATCCAGCGTAATGACCGGCTTAATCATCAGAAAGTGACGAACCGGCGTGGTCTGCGGCGCGGTTATCTCGCCCTGATTGACGTAGCCAAGTTTCGCGAAGAAAGCCACAGCATCTTCCCGGGCACTGCAGGTCACCCGCTTTGCACCTTCCTGACGCGCCACTGACTCCAGCGTCATCGCCACCAGCGTTCCCAGCCCTTTGCCCTGCACGGAGGGATGAACGGCCATGAAGCGGATCGCGGCCTCGTTGTCGGCATTAATGTAGAGACGACCGATGGCGACCGGATTTCCCTGCTCGTCCACCACCATCTGATGATGCGCTAAGGCATCCCAGGCGTCACGTTCAGACCCCTGCGGCTGACGCAGCGGTTTACGTAACATTTCCCAGCGGAACTGATAGTAGATATCCAGCTCTTCCGCTGTCTGAGGCACACGAAGGTGATACATAAAATGTTTCTCCCGCTCGGAGGTGTGGCCTGTTCCCTGCCGCTCAGCTGACGATCTCACACCTGTAACCAGAACGTCACCGGACCATCGTTCACCAGCGAAACCTGCATATCTGCCGCGAAACGGCCATTCGCCGTAGTAATGCCCTGCTGCCGACAGCAGTCGCTGAAGTAATCATACAGACGCTCAGCCTCAGCCGGCTCGGCGCCACCAGAAAAGGAGGGGCGCATCCCTTTTTGCGTGTCAGCGGCCAGCGTAAACTGTGACACCACCAGCACGCTTCCCCCCGTCTGGCGGAGACTCAGGTTCATTTTGCCCTGCTCATCACTAAAGATGCGATAGCCCAGTACGCGTTCTGCGAGACGTTCCGCACGCGCATTGTCATCGCCCTTCTCCACCCCCAGCAGGACCAGTAGTCCGGCACCAATTTCACCGGTCACATCCTGATCGACGCTGACGCTGGCGCGCGTTACGCGCTGAATCAATGCAATCATCTTTCCTCGCGTTGCTCATCTTTGTGCTGCTGTTTCAGCTGCCGGTAGTCGGCTAACGTCACGGTTATTTCAGCGCCTAGCAACACAATACACCAGGTCCAGTAGACCCAGAGAAACAGAATCGGGATCACGGCCAGAACACCGTAGATCAACTGATAAGAGGGGAACATCGTAACATAGAGCGCAAAGGCCTTTTTGCCCAGCTCAAACAGCGCCCCGGCGACCAGTGCACCAATCAGCGCATCACGCGGCGGCACGCGCTGGGTGGGCACAATACTGTAGAGCAGCCAGAAGGCGAGCCACGAGAGCAGAAGTGGAAAAATACGCAGCATCTGATCAACCAGGCTGGTGACTCCGGTGGCATTAATCCAGCGCAGCGACAGCAGATAGGAGCTGATCGCCAGGCTGGCACCGGCCAGCAGCGGGCCGAGAGTCAGGATCATCCAGTAGACCGCAAAAGAGTAAACCATCGGCCGCTTCTTGTGGCTGCGCCAGATGGTGTTCAGCGCGGTATCGACCGAATGCATCAGCAGCAGGGCGGTCACAATCAGGCCGACGGCCCCGACCGCCGTCATCCGGTTGACGTTAGCCACAAACTGCTCAAGATAACGTTGCAGCGTATTGCCTGCGGCGGGCATCAGGTTGTTGAAGACAAACTGCTTCAGCTGCACGCTGATGTCGGAGAAGACCGGAAACGCCGCAAACAGCGCAAACACCACCGCAATCAGCGGCACCAGCGCCAGCAGTGAGACATAGGCCAGGTTGCCCGCCTGGGTTGTCATGCCATCTTCGTCAATGCGTTTCCACAGCAGCCTGAGCCACAGCCAGAAGGCATGCAGCCCGGGACGAAATGTTCGTGACTTCATGCGTTACTGTCGACCTGCAAACCAGTCGGGAACCGTGCGGCTGTCCGTCACCAGCACGCTTTCGATACCCAGCGCCCGGGCCGCCTCGATATTTTCTGCATTATCATCAAAAAAGACCGCCTGCTCGGCCGTTACCCCTTCCGCATCCAGCACATGCTGATAAATGCGGGCTTCCGGCTTCCGCATGCCCAGCTCCTGTGACAGGTAGAGCTTGTCAGCCGCCTGCTGCACGTCGGGGTACTGCGTTGGCCAGAAGGCGCAGTGCAGCTTATTGGTATTGGAGAGGATCACGACCCGATGCCCCTCCAGCCGCAGCCGGTTCATCAGCGCCAGCGTTTCCGGACGCACGTCAACGAACACCGCCTGCCAGCCCGCGGCAAACTGTTCATAGCTGAGAGCGATCTCCAGCTTTTCGCAGAGGGCCAGCGCAAAATCTTCATCGCTGATCTCACCGCGTTCATGCTGTTCGAACGCCTCATCCATCCGGAAATGGCTTTGCAGTGAGGCCAGCGGCACACGGCTAAGGTCACTCCAGACGCCCAGCACGCGGTTAAAGTCGATATCGATAATCACATTGCCTAAATCAAAGATATACAGCATGGTGCGCCTCCTTCGGTTCCCTGGAGTATTCACTCTAGCGGCAAAAACGCAGGCTGAACAGCCAGCACCGGAGAGAAAAGCGTAAACGGCAGCGGGTGGGCAAAAAGCGTGTCACAGCAGACAATAATTGGCTGGCCCGGCGGGCAGGCGCGGAATCGCAGGCAAAAAAAAGCCCCGCATGGCGGGGCTCTTTATTACGCTAAAGCGTGATTACGCGTCTTTAGGACCACGTGAAGCACGTTTACGGTCGTTTTCGGTCAGATGGCGTTTACGGATACGCACTGACAGCGGAGTCACTTCTACCAGTTCGTCATCATCGATGAACTCGATAGCCTGCTCCAGCGTCATTTTCTGCGGTGGAACCAGGGTGGTGGCTTCATCTGTACCGGAAGCACGCATGTTGGTCAGCTTCTTACCGGTCAGACAGTTCACGGTCAGGTCGTTAGAACGGCTGTGAATACCGATGATCTGGCCTTCATAGACTTCTGCACCGTGACCCAGGAACAGCTTACCGCGATCCTGCAGACCGAACAGGGCGAACGCAACCGCTTTACCCTGACCGTTAGAGATCAGGACGCCGTTCTGACGCTGACCCACTTCGCCCTGACGAATGTCGTCGTAGTGGCTGAAGGTGGAGTAAAGCAGACCGGTACCGGAAGTCATGGTCATGAATTCGTTACGGAAGCCGATCAGACCACGGCTTGGGATCACGTAGTCAAGACGTACGCGGCCTTTACCATCCGGATCCATGTTTTTCAGGTCGCCTTTACGCTCGCCCATGGCTTGCATAACGGAACCCTGATGCGTTTCTTCGATATCCAGCGTGACGTTCTCGAATGGCTCCTGTTTACGGCCTTCGAATTCACGGAAGATAACTTTCGGACGGGATACCGCCAGTTCGAAACCTTCACGACGCATGTTTTCGATCAGAACAGATAGATGCAGCTCACCACGACCTGAAACGCGGAATGCGTCCGAGTCTTCGGTTTCTTCAACGCGCAGTGCCACGTTGTGAACCAGCTCTTTGTTCAGACGCTCCAGGATCTGGCGCGACGTCACGTACTTACCTTCTTTACCGCAGAACGGTGAGGTGTTGACGTTGAAGAACATGGTTACGGTAGGTTCATCGACGCTCAGGGCTGGCAGCGCTTCCACATTCTGCGTGTCACAGATGGTGTCAGAGATGTTCAGCTCACCCAGACCGGTGATAGCAATGATATCGCCCGCTTCAGCCAGATCGCTGTCGATACGCTCAAGACCCAGGTGAGTCAGGACTTTGCCGACTTTACCGTTACGGGTTTTGCCTTCGCTATCGATGATAGTGACCTGCTGGTTAGGCTTCACTTTACCGCGCTTGATGCGGCCGATGCCGATCACGCCCAGGTAGTTGTTGTAGTCCAGCTGCGAGATTTGCATCTGCAGTGGCGCTTCAACTTCAACCTGCGGAGGTGAAACGTGGTCAACGATGGCCTGGTACAGCGGGGTCATATCGTCAGCCATGTCGGTGTGGTCAAGACCTGCAATACCATTCAGCGCAGAGGCGAAAATGATAGGGAAGTCGAGCTGCTCATCAGTCGCATCCAGGTTAACGAACAGGTCAAACACCTGATCCACAACCCAATCCGGACGTGCGCCCGGGCGGTCTACCTTGTTGATAACCACAATCGGCTTCAGACCATGCGCGAACGCTTTTTTGGTCACGAAGCGGGTTTGCGGCATAGGGCCATCCATCGCATCTACAACCAGCAGCACCGAGTCCACCATGGACATGACGCGCTCAACTTCACCACCGAAGTCGGCGTGTCCTGGGGTATCAACGATGTTGATACGGTAGTCATTCCACTTAATGGCGGTGTTTTTTGCGAGGATGGTAATCCCACGCTCTTTCTCCAAATCATTGGAGTCCATCACGCGCTCGGTTGCTTCGGTACGGGCATCAAAAGTACCGGATTGTTGCAGCAGTTTGTCAACCAGGGTGGTCTTTCCATGGTCAACGTGCGCGATGATGGCGATGTTACGCAAATTTTCGATCACAGCTTTGCCTCAGGCATTAGAAATAGCGCGCTATTGTACACGGATTAAGCGGAAGACTGAACACGATCACACTTTTCACTGAAAGATTATTGCATTGACGCAAATTCGCACTGTTCCCGGTGCAGAAAATGCACTAAGTTGGTCCTATGCACCAAATTGGTGCCTGTAAATTCACTTTCAGCACTGTTATGGTGCACTAAAACCATCGTGGTGCAGCCGCATTACGACAAAAAGGTGCATCATAAGGCGATTTAAGCAACATCAAAAAAGTTGGCACAGAATTCGCTTTATCTGTAACAAGCGTAAACGCCAGTCAGATGTCGGTTGAAGAGCGTGCCGGAAAAGAGTGGTCAGGAATTCCCTTTCCCGCCACGCCCTCCGGAAACGACGTTTCCTCGCCATGTAGATAATGAAAGACCATTTCCAGGAGAGTTGAGTATGTCCGCTGAACACGTTCTCTCGATGATGAACGAGCATGAAGTTAAGTTTGTTGACCTGCGTTTTACCGATACCAAAGGTAAAGAACAGCACGTTACGATCCCTGCTCACCAGGTTAACGCTGACTTCTTCGAAGAAGGCAAAATGTTCGATGGTTCGTCTATCGGCGGCTGGAAAGGCATCAACGAATCAGACATGGTGCTGATGCCTGACGCTACCACGGCGGTCATGGATCCTTTCTTCGAAGATTCTACGCTGATCATCCGTTGTGACATTCTCGAGCCAGGCACCATGCAGGGCTACGACCGCGATCCACGTTCTATCGCCAAACGCGCTGAAGATTTCCTGCGCTCTTCCGGTATCGCCGATACCGTCCTGTTTGGACCAGAACCTGAATTCTTCCTGTTCGATGACATCCGTTTCGGTTCATCGACTTCCGGCTCACACGTTGCTATCGACGATATCGAAGCGGCATGGAACACCGGTAAAGAGTACGAAGGCGGTAACAAAGGTCACCGTCCAGGTCTGAAAGGCGGCTACTTCCCGGTTCCACCGGTTGACTCATCACAGGACATCCGTTCTGCCATGTGTCTGACCATGGAGCAGATGGGTCTGGTGGTTGAAGCGCATCACCACGAAGTGGCGACCGCAGGTCAGAACGAAGTGGCGACCCGCTTCAATACCATGACCAAAAAAGCTGACGAAATTCAGATCTACAAATATGTCGTTCACAACGTCGCGCATGCTTACGGTAAGACCGCGACCTTTATGCCGAAGCCAATGTTTGGCGACAACGGTTCAGGCATGCACTGCCACATGTCACTCTCTAAAGGTGGCCAGAACCTGTTCGCGGGCGATAAGTACGGCGGCCTGTCTGAAATGGCGCTGTTCTACATCGGCGGTATCATCAAGCACGCTAAAGCGATCAACGCCCTGGCGAACCCGACCACCAACTCCTACAAGCGTCTGGTTCCGGGTTACGAAGCACCGGTTATGCTGGCTTACTCTGCCCGTAACCGTTCTGCGTCTATCCGTATCCCGGTAGTGGCCAGCCCGAAAGCGCGTCGTATTGAAGCGCGCTTCCCGGATCCAGCGGCTAACCCATACCTGGCGTTCACCGCACTGCTGATGGCTGGCCTTGATGGCATCATCAACAAAATCCACCCTGGCGATGCGATGGATAAAAACCTGTACGACCTGCCACCTGAAGAAGAAGCTGAGATTCCAAAAGTTGCAGGCTCGCTGGAAGAAGCGCTGAATGCACTGAACGAAGATCGCGAGTTCCTGACCCGCGGTGGTGTCTTCACTGATGAATCTATCGATGCTTACATCGAACTGCGTAAAACTGAGATGGACCGCGTTCGCATGACGCCACACCCGGTTGAGTTCGAGCTGTACTACAGCGTTTAACTGATCAGACGTTTTTGTTGCCGTGGAAACTTTTAGCCCATCTTCGGATGGGCTTTTTTCTCCGCGAATTCACCGTTCATTCTCCCGCTTTTCGGCTTAAACACCAGAACGCACCTATTTAGTGCAGAGGAACGTTGTATGGCAACTGGCTCTCTGCCCGACGCCGGGCAGATTCTCAACGCTTTAATCAACAGTATTTTGTTGGTGGATAACGACCTGGTTATTCATTACGCCAACCCGGCGGCGCAGCAATTACTGGCGCAGAGCTCACGCAAGTTGTTCGGCACGCCGTTACCGGATTTAACCGGCTACTTTTCGCTGAATATTGAGGTGATGCGCGAGAGTCTTGAGGCTGGCCAGGGATTCACTGACAGTGAGGTCACGCTGGTAGTCGATGGTCGCGCACATATTATGTCGCTGACCGCACAGCGTTTACCCGATGGCTTGATTCTGATGGAAATGGCGCCGATGGATAACCAGCGTCGCCTCAGTCAGGAGCAGTTACAGCACGCCCAGCAGGTGGCAGCACGCGATCTGGTTCGCGGCCTGGCCCATGAGATAAAAAATCCGCTGGGAGGATTGCGCGGCGCGGCACAGCTTTTATCACGCGCCCTGCCCGATCCCTCGCTGAATGAATATACCAGGGTCATTATTGAACAGGCCGACCGGTTGCGGAATCTGGTGGATCGTCTATTAGGGCCACAGCAGCCGGGGATGCACATTACCCAGAGCATTCACCAGGTGGCTGAGCGGGTGGTCAATCTGGTGTCGATGGAGCTGCCGGAGAATGTCTCCCTGGTGCGGGATTACGATCCCAGCCTGCCGGAACTGCCGCACGACCCTGACCAGATTGAACAGGTGCTGCTTAACGTCGTACGCAATGCGCTTCAGGCGCTGGGCGACGACGGCGGGACGATTGTTATTCGCACCCGTACGGCTTTTCAGCTGACGCTGCATGGCACCCGTTATCGCCTGGTAGCACGAATAGATATTGAAGATGATGGCCCCGGTATTCCGGCCCAGCTGCAGGATACGCTCTTCTATCCGATGGTCAGTGGACGTGAAGGCGGAACCGGTTTAGGTCTCTCCATCGCCCGTAGCCTGATTGATCAGCATTCAGGAAAAATAGAATTTAACAGTTGGCCGGGTCACACCGAATTCTCGGTCTACCTGCCTATTCGCCAGTGAGGTTTCTATGCAACGAGGGATAGTCTGGATCGTCGATGACGATAGCTCCATCCGCTGGGTGCTTGAACGCGCGCTCACTGGAGCCGGTTTGAGCTGTGCGACGTTTGACAGCGCAGGTGAGGTGCTGGATGCCCTCTCAACCAAAACCCCGGACGTTTTACTGTCAGATATTCGCATGCCCGGTATGGATGGCCTGGCGCTGCTGAAACAGATTAAACAACGTCATCCGATGCTGCCGGTCATCATTATGACGGCACATTCCGATCTCGATGCCGCAGTCAGCGCCTATCAGCAGGGGGCGTTTGATTACCTGCCTAAGCCGTTCGATATTGATGAGGCGGTTGCGCTGGTAGAGCGTGCCATCAGTCACTATCAGGAGCAGCAGCAGCCGCGTAATCAGCCGGTCAGCGGACCGACCACCGATATTATCGGGGAAGCGCCCGCGATGCAGGATGTGTTCCGCATCATCGGGCGGTTGTCGCGCTCCTCAATCAGCGTCCTGATCAATGGTGAGTCGGGCACCGGTAAAGAGCTGGTCGCCCATGCGCTGCACCGGCACAGCCCGCGCACCAAAGCACCGTTTATCGCGCTGAATATGGCGGCGATCCCCAAAGATTTGATTGAGTCAGAACTGTTCGGTCATGAGAAAGGCGCCTTTACCGGTGCGAACCAGATCCGCCAGGGCCGTTTTGAGCAGGCCGATGGGGGCACGCTGTTTCTGGATGAGATTGGCGACATGCCGCTGGATGTGCAGACCCGACTGCTGCGCGTGCTGGCCGATGGTCAGTTCTATCGCGTCGGCGGCTATGCGCCGGTCAAAGTGGACGTGCGGATCATTGCGGCTACCCACCAGAACCTGGAATTACGCGTGCAGGAAGGCAAGTTCCGTGAGGATCTGTTCCACCGCCTGAATGTAATTCGTGTGCATCTGCCGCCGCTGCGTGAGCGTCGTGAAGATATCCCGCGTCTGGCGCGTTATTTCCTGCAGGTGGCGGCCCGTGAGCTGGGGGTAGAAGCGAAGATTCTGCATCCGGAAACCGAAACGGCGCTGACCCGTCTGCACTGGTCAGGTAACGTGCGTCAGCTGGAAAACACCTGTCGCTGGCTGACGGTGATGGCGGCCGGTCAGGAAGTGCTGATTCAGGATCTGCCCGGCGAGCTGTTTGAGTCCAGCACACCGGAAAACCCGGTGCAGTCACTGCCTGACAGCTGGGCTACACTGCTGGCTCAATGGGCCGACCGCGCCCTGCGTTCCGGTCATCAGAATCTGCTGTCAGAAGCCCAGCCCGAGATGGAGCGGACGCTGCTGACTACGGCGCTGCGCCATACCCAGGGCCACAAGCAGGAAGCCGCACGTCTGCTGGGATGGGGACGCAACACCCTGACGCGCAAGCTGAAAGAGCTGGGGATGGAATAGAGGTTCAGTTCGGGCTGGCGAGGTCTGCCAGCCCGTTTCTCTAGATCACGCGCGAAAACTGCTGCTGACGAACTTTCTGCCGCAGATAGCGATCAAAGCACATGCAGATATTGCGGACCAGCAACCGGCCAATCCCCGTCACTTCCAGCCCCGTCGTCGTCTGCTCCACCAGCCCGTCGGCAATTAAGGGTTTCAGCAGCGCCAGATCTTCAGCAAAGTAGTCATGAAAGCAAATTCCCCACTGCGCCTCTGTTGCGGCAAAATCGAGCGAAAAGTGGCAAATCAGTGTTTTAATCACATCCCGCCGCAGACAGTCATCGCGGGTTAAGGCGACGCCGCGCCACAGGCCATTCCCCTGCTGTTCCACACTGCTGTACCAGCTGTTAAGGTCTTTCTGGTTCTGCGCATAGCTGTCACCCACCATGCTGATGGCAGAGACACCCAGCCCCAGCAAGTCGCTGTCACCCTGCGTCGTGTAACCCTGAAAATTGCGATGCAGCTTCCCGTCGCGCTGCGCGACAGCCAGCTCATCCTGCGGCTTCGCAAAGTGATCCATGCCGATATAGTGATAGCCCTGCTGCGTCAGGGTCGCGATGGTCTGCTGCAAAATATCCAGTTTCTGCCGGGCCGAGGGGAGTTCATCCTCTTTGATTTTGCGCTGTGCCGCAAACAGCGCCGGCAGATGCGCATAGTTGAAGACGCTGAGACGGTCCGGATTCAGCGCCACGACCCGCTCCAGCGTCCATGCGAAGCTGTCGGGCGTCTGCAGAGGTAAACCGTAGATCAAATCGATGCTGGTTGAGCGGAAGCCCTGTTCACGAGCGCGGGCCATCAGACTGAAGATCACCTCCTCATCCTGCACCCGGTTAACCCGCGCCTGCACCGCTTTGTTGAAGTCCTGCACGCCCATACTGAGACGATTAAAGCCCAGCGATCGGAGATGATCGATCATATCCAGCGCCATTTCCCGCGGATCGACCTCGATCGACATTTCGGCATCATCGGTCACATTGAAGTGTTGCTTCAGCAGGCCCACCAGCCGCGAAACCTGCTGCCTGTCGAGAAAGGTCGGTGTGCCGCCGCCCCAGTGAAGCTGTGTCACCCGGCGCTGGCGGAACAGCGGCGCGCGCTGAATAATCTCCTGCTCCAGCACATCCAGATAGCGGTCCGCTTTGTGGCGCTGACGCGTCACCTGCTTATTACAGCCGCAGAAGTAGCAGAGACGGTGGCAGAAAGGGATATGAACGTAAAGCGACAGCGGACGCCCGGGATAGCGTGCCACAGCATGCTGAAAATCGGTTTCCGTATAATCTTCGCTGAACTCCAGCGCAGTGGGATAGGAGGTGTAACGTGGCCCGGCGTAATTGTACTTTTCAATTAACGCCTGATCCCAGGCAATCTGCAGCGATGGCATGCTCACTCCTTCCGGTGACGTCGTCTGAGAGAAGGTCGCGAAGAAGAAGGGATGAAAGGTGAGCGGGATGAGACCCGACGTAAACGTTGCTTCAGACGCGACAGGCGTCGTAGTTTAAACAATAACCACAGCAGATAACATGTCGCCAGCAGCGCGAAAATTGATCCAGGCCAAAACATTGTCGTTTACCTGAGAAGCACGGCATGCGGAACTCGCATGCCGATCAAATTTGCTTAGTTGCCCTTCAGCAGACGGTACATATCCTCTTCTGCCTGTTCATCTTCGCCATCGTCCATCACGATGCCTAACTGCTCCATCAGTTCGTCGATGCGATCCAGCGAGGCATCCAGCCAGCCCTGATCTTCTGCCGACAGCGTTTCGCCATTTTCCAGGCGATCCAGCAGCGCATCCAGACGCTCATCGTTTTCCAGCTTCGCCAGCTCTTCTTCCGGCGTCAGGCGCACTTTCTTCGGGGCTGCCGGTTTATCTGCACTTTTCTGTGGCCTGACGGCGGTGGTTTTGCCATCGGCGATCAGGGCCACCGGCTTCTTACTCCCGATGCGAGGATCTTTTGCCGGGGCTGACTGGCGTGCGCCATTGCTGTCCGACGCCGCCGGATTAGCACGGCTGCCAGATGCATGTCCGCGATGCTTTTTATCGCGTTTACGATCGCGCGCTTCGAGGTTAATTTCGTCACGCGATTTGCGTTTGGCTTTGACGGCAGGTTTGCCGTGGGCAGCTCGTGCAGGTTGCTTCATAGTATTCGGTCCTGGCTTTTTTATTCAGTATAGAATTGCGGCGAAATCTAGCAGAAACCCGACAAAGAAAAAAGGCGACAGCTCAAGCTGTCGCCTTATTTCATACCTTCACAAGAAGGAATCATGTTTTAAATCCTTTTCGGCTCGTAACATCCCGGTCAATCCCGCGCCTGCTCAACTCCTGAGCTATTCCCTGTCCCTGTCTGGCCATGTCCCTGACCTGTTCCATTCCATCGCTCATTGCCATCCTGACATCCCTGAGCGCATCATCCTGATGTGTGCTGCCATTCACTGCACAATAATGTAGACCAACTGGTAAAAGCCTCAAGTCAGCGCCACCGATAGTTGGCTTAAAAAAAGAGCAAAACTTATTAAATCATTGAAATTATGATGATTTTATTTTCAGAAATCCGCGTAAAAATCGACATAACCCGCAGCGCGAATGGTCAATCTCTTACATGGACTGTTATCACGACGCGATTGAGCACTTTCGCGCCATAACGCGTATAATCGCCGCCATTGCCCTAATGCGTTTTCTGGAGTGTTACCTTGTCTGAATTGAATTATCACGTTACCCACTTTGTCATGAGCGCGCCGGATATCCGTCATCTGCCTGCCGATACCGGAATTGAGGTGGCTTTTGCTGGCCGCTCGAACGCGGGAAAATCGAGTGCGCTGAACACGTTAACCAATCAGAAAGGCCTGGCGCGCACCAGTAAAACACCGGGACGTACCCAGCTGATCAACCTGTTTGAAGTCAAAGAAGGGAAGCGTCTGGTCGACCTGCCAGGCTACGGTTATGCCGAAGTGCCGGAAGAGATGAAGCTGAAGTGGCAGCGTGCGTTAGGCGAGTACCTGCAAAAGCGTCAGGCGCTGAAGGGGCTGGTCGTATTGATGGACATTCGTCATCCGCTGAAAGATCTCGACCGCCAGATGATTCAGTGGTCGGTGGAAAGCGCAATTCCGGTTCTGCTGCTGCTCACCAAAGCCGATAAACTCGCTTCCGGTGCCCGTAAAGCCCAGCTCAACGTCGTGCGTGAGGCGGCGCTTAGCTTCGGCGGCGATATCCAGGTAGAGCTCTTCTCATCGCTGAAGAAAATCGGCGTGGATAAGGTTCGTCAGAAACTGGACAGCTGGTATGCAATGCCTGATGAGGCGACTGAGGATCAGCACGGGGACGCGTGAGCAGCATCGCTGATCCGCTGACACTGCAGTAACAAAAATCCCAATAAAAAACGCCCCAGTCACAGAATGACTGGGGCGGCTAAATTCAGCCAAATCCGATTACGTGAAGTAAAAGGTCTGAAAGATAGAACATCTTACCTCTGTACCCTACGCGACGAACTTTACCTGATTTTTTGTGCCTCACAAAGGCTTTTTTGTTGCTTACTTACATCAAAACAGGACTTTTTTACCATACCCGTCACAAAAATAGCGTTGTGATGTAGTTTAATGACGAAAAAAATGTTTAGCCGATAAGCAGTTAGAAACGCGCTTTCGCTCCCGGTGTCGCCCGGTTACAGCTGACCACTCAACTAAACGAATTACTTATGCCTGAATCAGGGCCAGTTTTGTGCGACATAACCGGCCCGGAGGCGGTAATCAGTGTGCTTCGTCCCAGTTGTCACCGACGCCGACTTCAACCAGTAACGGTACGTCGAGCTTCACACTGCCTTCCATTAACGCACGGATTTTCTGGCTGGCCGCTTCCACCGCCTCCGATTTCACTTCGAACACCAGTTCATCGTGAACCTGCATGATCATTCTTACTGCGCTGTCATTCTGCTGCTGAAGCCACTCATCCACGGCAATCATCGCGCGTTTGATGATGTCTGCTGCCGTTCCCTGCATTGGCGCATTGATGGCGGCACGCTCTGCAGCTTTGCGGCGAATCGCATTGCTGGATTTGATATCCGGCAGCCAGAGCCGGCGCCCTTCCAGCGTTTCGACATAGCCTTTATTCGCCGCCAGCTGCCGTGTGTTCTCCATATAGCGCAGTACGCCCGGATAGCGTTCAAAGTAGAGGTCCATATACTTTTTCGCTTCACCTGCACCGATGTTGAGCTGACGTGACAGGCCAAAGGCACTCATGCCATAAATCAGACCAAAGTTAATCGCTTTGGCGCTGCGACGCTGTTCTCCACTCACCTTATCCAGCGCGACACCAAACACTTCCGATGCCGTGGCACGGTGAATATCCTCACCCTGGGCAAAGGCATCCAGTAAGCCTTTATCCTGAGAGAGATGCGCCATGATACGCAGTTCAATCTGGGAGTAGTCGGCTGCGACGATGCGATAACCTTTATCGGCAATAAAGGCCTGACGGATTCGGCGCCCCTCGTCATTACGCACCGGGATGTTCTGCAGGTTAGGATCGGCAGAGGACAAGCGTCCGGTGGCGGTAACGGCCTGATGATAGGAGGTATGCACCCGTCCGGTCAGCGGATTGATCATCTGCGGCAGCTTATCCGTATAGGTCGATTTCAGTTTCGACAGGCCGCGATGCTCCAGGATCACTTTAGGCAGCGGATAATCGAGCGCCAGTTCGGCTAACACCTCTTCGCTGGTTGACGGTGCCCCACCCGGTGTTTTCTTCGTGGGTTTGATGCCCTGTTTTTCAAACAGAATCACCTGAAGTTGTTTTGTGGAGGAGAGGTTGAAGGGCTCGCCTGCCAGCTCATGCGCTTTCGACTCCAGCTCAGCCAGTCGGGCAGTCAGCTCTTTCGAGTGTTGCGCCAGAATAGCCTGGTCGATCAATACGCCATTGCGCTCTATCCGGGAGATGACCGTCAGCAATGGCATCTCAATCTGCTCAAAGACGTTTCTCGGGCCCGTTTCTTTTTCCAGCTCAGGCCACATCTTCAGATGCAGCTGCAGCGTGACATCGGCATCTTCGGCAGCATAGTGGGCTGCCTGCTCTAACGCGATTTGATTGAACGTCAGCTGATTTTTACCTTTACCGGCAATCTCCTGGAAAGTGACCGTTTTATGTTTAAGCCAGCGAGCAGCCAGGCTATCCATATCGTGTTTGCCCACCACGCTATTGAGGATGTATGACTCCAGCATGGTGTCAAACCGGATACCGGCCAGTTCAATGTCGTAGTTCCTGAGGACGCCGCGATCGTATTTCAGGTTCTGGCCCACTTTCCAGGCACTGGCATCTTCCAGCAGGGGCTTAAGCTGCGCCAGAACGGCGGCGCGATCCAGCTGCTCAGGCGCATCAAGATAGTCATGGGCAACCGGCAGATAAGCCGCTTCACCGGGTGCCACCGCGAAGCTGATGCCGACAATATTTGCACTCAGGGTATCAAGCGCATCGGTCTCCAGATCAAAGGCAAAGACGTCGCTGTTTTTCAGCTTCTCCAGCCAGCTATCAAAGAGAGCCTGATCCAGAATGGTCACGTAATTATCGGTTGGCAATACGCTGCTGGTTTCCACCACGGGTGCCGGCTCATCGGACAGGGCTTTTTGCGCCTGCGTATTGCTCTTTTTCCCCTGCAGCCATTTACCGTCCTGCAGATCGCTCAGCCAGCGTTTGAACTCATAACGGCTGAACAGAGACTGCAGTGCCTCAATATCGGGATCGGTCACCGTCAGCTCTTCACAGGGCTGTGCCAGCTCAACGTCGGTTTTGATGGTCGCCAGCTGATACGAGAGGAAGGCCACCTCACGATTCTGCTCAAGTTTGGTCGCCATCGTTTTGGCACCGCGAAACGAGAGATCGGCCACTTTATCCAGGTTGTCATAGATCGTCTGCATGCTGCCCAGCCCCTGCAGCAGCGCCTGTGCGGTTTTCTCACCCACGCCCGGTACGCCGGGAATGTTATCTGAGCTGTCGCCCATCATGGCAAGGAAGTCGATAATCAGCGCGGGAGGGACACCATATTTCTGCTCGACCTCTTCCGGCCCGAGAATGGTATTGGTCATGGTGTTAATCAGCGTAATCCCTGGCGAAACCAGCTGCGCCATATCTTTATCGCCCGTGCTGATCAGCACTGAACGGCCCTTCTTTTCAGCCTCCAGCGCCAGCGTACCGATCACATCGTCCGCTTCCACACCGCTCACCGCCAGCAACGGCAGCCCCATCGCCCGTACCATCTCGTGCAGCGGCTCAATCTGCGCGCGCAGATCGTCCGGCATTGGGGGGCGGTGAGATTTGTAATGCTCGAACAGTTCGTCTCTGAAGGTTTTGCCTTTGGCATCGAACACCACAGCAACGTGACTCGGATTATACTGTGCCAGCAGGCTTTTCAGCATGTTGAGCACGCCGTACATGGCGCCAGTCGGTTCACCTGCACTGTTGGTCAGCGGCGGAAACGCGTGATACGCGCGATAAAGATAGGATGAGCCATCAACCAGAATCAGGGGATTTTCTGCAATTTGCGCCATAAGTCTGTGTAGTCTTCGTTGCTGTGAGTTGGACTATAAGGATGCCACAACCTGGCAGAAATGGTGAACTAAGGCGTGCCGCGTGGACGTTTTTTCACATTTCCGGAGGCAGGATCGCAACGATCGGGTTGTGGATAACTTTGTGCGTAAAAATGATAACGCGCGATCCCTCAGGCGATCAGGCAATTTATGAGCAAATAAAATGCTTATTTTTCATATGCTTTATCAATTACCGTGACGTGATCGCCATTTTCAATAGCGTGATCCCTTGTGTGGATATTAAATTTATGCCCTGGAGATGGACAAAACCGTCGCGCAATTAAGAAGCATAAAAAAAACGCCAGCAGGCGCTGGCGTTTCACGGGTGCAGAAGGCTGATTACTTCTGGCTTACCAGGAATTTAACGACGTTGGCATAGTCTGCAACGAAATTATCCATAGAGCTGGTATCCAGCCCGCCATTGTTCACCATGTATTTGCCATTAACGAACATCGCAGGCACACCACGCAGATCGACATCAGCCGCCGCTTTCTGCTGCTGGGCAACTAAGGCTTTAACTGCGAAGCTGTTCCAGGCCGCATCGTAATCAGAAGAGGAGATCCCGGCCGCCTGAATAAAGGCCTCTTTCAGACTGGCAGGATCGGTAATGGTCTGCGTTTTCTGAATGCCATCGAAGATCGGTGCCGTAACCTTGTCTTCCACACCCAGCGCCATTGCTACCGCCCAGGCCTGAGTCACGACCGGTCCGAGATCACCGCCGAGGAAATCGACGTGATATTTCACCAGTTTGGTGTCAGCAGGCAGGTTCTTTTTAACCGCGTCATTAACGTGATAAATGCGTTCAAACTGATAGCAGTGCGGGCAGAAAAACGAGAAGAACTCCATCACCTGAGGTTCGCCGGCCACGGGTTTCTGCAGACTGACATATTGTTTACCTTCAGTGAACTGGGCAGCAGACGCGCTGAATGCCAGCACTAAACCCATCAGTGCAAACCAAATCTTTTTCATCGTGAAACACTCTCCTGACTACGTCATTAATATTGCGGTGTCAGCTGCAGAGGAGGTTCCTGCAACAGCTTCTCCTGCTCGGTGAATAGCGAAATTTGCCTGCGCCAGAAATCTTCATCTGTCATCCAGGGAAACGCACGCGGAAAAGCGGGATCCTGCCAGCGTCTGACGACCCAGGCCAGATAATAAACCATGCGCATCGCGCGTAAAGGTTCAATCAGTGACAATTCATTAATATCAAAATCGCTGAATTCACCGTAAGCCTCCAGCAGGATATCCCACTGAATACGCTGTTCCTGTCGATCGCCGCTGATCAGCATCCAGAGATCCTGCACCGCCGGACCATTACGGGCGTCATCCAGATCGACAAACAGCGGCCCATCGCGCCACAGAATATTTCCCGGATGGCAGTCACCATGTAATCGTAGCGGCTGCCATCCGGTATGCCAGTGCTGCTGCAGCGCCTCTCCCAGCTTATCAACCGCCTGTAGCAGCATGGCTTTCAGTGAATCAGGAACCAGCTGAGCCTGCTCCAGCACCTGACGCGGTTCGTGCAGATACTCATCCAGTCCCATGACTGGCCGGTGACTGAACAGCGCTTTGCGACCGGTCTGATGAAGACGCCCCAGAAAACGACCTACCCACTCCATCTGATCTTCGTTGTCGGTCTCATATTGCCGCCCGCCCAGACTGGGAAAGAGCGCAAAGAAAAAGCCCGCGTGGCGGTGCAACGTCTCGCCCTGAAGCCGCAGCGGTGCCGCAACAGGGACCTCGTCAGCCAGCAGATCGAGAGCATACTGATGCTCTTCCGCAATCTGTTCGGCACGCCAGCGCTGTGGACGATAGAATTTGGCGACATAGCGACGTTTTTCATCATCGCTGAACTGATAGACCCTGTTCTCATAACTGTTCAGGGCTGTCAGTCCCGATTCGACGCGGATTCCTGTACCCCAGAGCGCATCAAGCAGCACGTCGGGGTTCAGTGTCTGGAAGTTGAAAGCAGCGTCGCTCATTCTGTTACCTGTGGTTGCCCTTGCATGTAGCTGCCAAGGATAACACTACTCGTCCGGTTTAATGACACCCCGCGCGCGGAGGAGTGCCGTTTTAAAATCGACTTCATAATCTTTTTTCAGCCCCGGAATGGCATCATCGCTGGCTGAGTCACGCATTTTGAGATGGTAAATTAATATATCGTCCGTTAATTCACTTAACGGGCCACGGAAACCAGATTCCTGAGCCAGTTTCTGCAAAAATGTGACCAGATTAAGGTCAGGCTCTTTTTGCCAGGCGGGTTGCAGCAATTCCAGCAATTCATTCAGGCGATGGCATTTCATTTCGTTTTCTCCAGGTACGTAATCAGCGAGGGCACTGTCATGACAGCATTAACCGGCATCATTCTGGCGGGTGGTCAGGGCCGCCGTATGGGTGGTCTGGATAAAGGGCTGGTGCAGCTGGACGGCAGACCGCTTTACCAGCATGTTCTTGAGCGGCTCAGGCCACAAGTCGACATTGTCATGATTAATGCGAATCGTAATATTGATCGCTATCAGCTAAGCGGGTGTCGCGTTATAGAGGATGTTT
Organism: Pantoea anthophila; assembly: GCF_026104315.1. Taxonomy (NCBI): domain Bacteria; kingdom Pseudomonadati; phylum Pseudomonadota; class Gammaproteobacteria; order Enterobacterales; family Erwiniaceae; genus Pantoea; species Pantoea anthophila. Next base: position 86,184 of record NZ_CP110473.1, on the reverse strand, counting down.
TTGACGATTACCCGGGTCCGCTGGCTGGCATCTACAGTGCCTTGATCGCCATAGAAGGGGAATGGGCGGTTTTTTGCTCCTGCGATACCCCCGCGATTCCTCTTAACTTTGTGGAAAAACTGATCCATCAACGCAGAGAAGCACCCGCAGTATGGGTTCGCTCGCAGACGCGCGATCATCCTACACTCGCCCTGATTCACCGTGACATGGCAAAAGCCCTTTTTGACTATCTGCAGGCCGGAGAGCGGCGCCTCATGCAGTTCCTGCGCGATCATGGTGGTCATGCGGTCGCGCTGGATGATGATGAATCCGCCTTCCGCAACATCAATACGCCAGACGATCTGAAAGAGAGAACCTGATATGTCACTACCCTTACTTGCCATTGTGGGCTGGAGTGGAACCGGTAAAACCACGCTGTTGCAGCAGGTGATTCCGCTCCTCAGTGGCAAAGGCATTCGCGCGGGGTTGATCAAGCATACCCATCATCAGATGGATGTGGATACCCCAGGTAAAGATAGCTATCTGCTCAGAAAGGCGGGGGCCAGTCAGGTCATGGTCGCCAGTTCAGAACGCTGGGCGTTGATGTGTGAAACGCCGGATCAGCCGTCGATTGATCTGCCTTATCTGGTCAGCCGCATGGATCACGCTTTACTTGAGGTGGTGCTGGTCGAAGGCTTCAAAGATGAACCTGTTCCAAAGATTGTTTTATGGCGCGAGGGGGTTAAGGGTGGGATCGAAGAGCTGCTCGATGCGCGGACAATAGCGGTTGCCACTGACCAGAAATTAGCGCTGAACGTACCGGTTCTGGATATAAATTGTCCGGGCAGCGTTGCAGATTTCATTGCTGAGTGGCTGAAAAGCCGCTGAGGATGGTATTACACTGCGATTTTTCACGATCGGCAGACGTAAAAAAGCCCCGCACGTCAGTGCGGGGCTTCTTCACTTGTATAATGCCTGGCAGTTCCCTACTCTCGCATGGGGAGGCCCCACACTACCATCGGCGCTACGGCGTTTCACTTCTGAGTTCGGCATGGGGTCAGGTGGGACCACCGCGCTAAAGCCGCCAGGCAAATCTGTTTTCCGCGCCGCCACAGGGGCCGCGCAGACGTATCCGTCACAAACTGAAAATCATGTCTCTCAAAAACGCCTCTGGCGTTGTAAGGTTAAGCCTCACGGGTCATTAGTACCGGTTAGCTCAACGCATCGCTGCGCTTACACACCCGGCCTATCAACGTCGTCGTCTTCAACGTCCCTTCAGGACTCTCTGGGAGTCAGGGAGAACTCATCTCGGGGCAAGTTTCGTGCTTAGATGCTTTCAGCACTTATCTTTTCCGCACTTAGCTACCGGGCAGTGCCATTGGCATGACAACCCGAACACCAGTGGTGCGTTCACTCCGGTCCTCTCGTACTAGGAGCAACCCCCCTCAATTCTCCAGCGCCCACGGCAGATAGGGACCGAACTGTCTCACGACGTTCTAAACCCAGCTCGCGTACCACTTTAAACGGCGAACAGCCGTACCCTTGGGACCTACTTCAGCCCCAGGATGTGATGAGCCGACATCGAGGTGCCAAACACCGCCGTCGATATGAACTCTTGGGCGGTATCAGCCTGTTATCCCCGGAGTACCTTTTATCCGTTGAGCGATGGCCCTTCCATTCAGAACCACCGGATCACTATGACCTGCTTTCGCACCTGCTCGAGCCGTCACTCTCGCAGTCAAGCCAGCTTATGCCATTGCACTAACCTCACGATGTCCGACCGTGATTAGCTGACCTTCGTGCTCCTCCGTTACTCTTTGGGAGGAGACCGCCCCAGTCAAACTACCCACCAGACACTGTCCGCACCCCGGATCACGGGGCCACGTTAGAACATCAAACATTAAAGGGTGGTATTTCAAGGATGGCTCCACGCAGACTGGCGTCCGCGCTTCAAAGCCTCCCACCTATCCTACACATCAAGGCTCAATGTTCAGTGTCAAGCTGTAGTAAAGGTTCACGGGGTCTTTCCGTCTTGCCGCGGGTACACTGCATCTTCACAGCGAGTTCAATTTCACTGAGTCTCGGGTGGAGACAGCCCGGCCATCATTACGCCATTCGTGCAGGTCGGAACTTACCCGACAAGGAATTTCGCTACCTTAGGACCGTTATAGTTACGGCCGCCGTTTACCGGGGCTTCGATCAAGAGCTTCTCCTTACGGATAACCCCATCAATTAACCTTCCGGCACCGGGCAGGCGTCACACCGTATACGTCCACTTTCGTGTTTGCACAGTGCTGTGTTTTTAATAAACAGTTGCAGCCAGCTGGTATCTTCGACTGGCTTCAGCTCCGGGAGCAAGTCCCTTCACCTACGCGCCAGCGTGCCTTCTCCCGAAGTTACGGCACCATTTTGCCTAGTTCCTTCACCCGAGTTCTCTCAAGCGCCTTGGTATTCTCTACCTGACCACCTGTGTCGGTTTGGGGTACGATTCTGTGTTACCTGATGCTTAGAGGCTTTTCCTGGAAGCAGGGCATTTATCACTTCAGCACCGTAGTGCCTCGTCGTCACGCCTCAGCGTTAAAAGAGTCCGGATTTACCTGGACCCTCCGCCTACACGCTTAAACCGGGACAACCGTCGCCCGGCTGATATAGCCTTCTCCGTCCCCCCTTCGCAGTAACACCGAGTACAGGAATATTAACCTGTTTCCCATCGACTACGCCTTTCGGCCTCGCCTTAGGGGTCGACTCACCCTGCTCCGATTAACGTTGAACAGGAACCCTTGGTCTTCCGGCGAGCGGGCTTTTCACCCGCTTTATCGTTACTTATGTCAGCATTCGCACTTCTGATACCTCCAGCATGCCTCACGACACACCTTCGACGGCTTACAGAACGCTCCCCTACCCAACAACACATAGTGTCGCTGCCGCAGCTTCGGTGCATGGTTTAGCCCCGTTACATCTTCCGCGCAGGCCGACTCGACCAGTGAGCTATTACGCTTTCTTTAAATGATGGCTGCTTCTAAGCCAACATCCTGGCTGTCTGTGCCTTCCCACATCGTTTCCCACTTAACCATGACTTTGGGACCTTAGCTGGCGGTCTGGGTTGTTTCCCTCTTCACGACGGACGTTAGCACCCGCCGTGTGTCTCCCGTGATAACATTCTCCGGTATTCGCAGTTTGCATCGGGTTGGTAAGCCGGGATGGCCCCCTAGCCGAAACAGTGCTCTACCCCCGGAGATGAGTTCACGAGGCGCTACCTAAATAGCTTTCGGGGAGAACCAGCTATCTCCCGGTTTGATTGGCCTTTCACCCCCAGCCACAGGTCATCCGCTAATTTTTCAACATTAGTCGGTTCGGTCCTCCAGTTAGTGTTACCCAACCTTCAACCTGCCCATGGCTAGAATCACCGGGTTTCGGGTCTATACCCTGCAACTTAACGCCCAGTTAAGACTCGGTTTCCCTGCGGCTCCCCTATACGGTTAACCTTGCTACAGAATATAAGTCGCTGACCCATTATACAAAAGGTACGCAGTCACACCACAAGGGTGCTCCCACTGCTTGTACGTACACGGTTTCAGGTTCTGTTTCACTCCCCTCGCCGGGGTTCTTTTCGCCTTTCCCTCACGGTACTGGTTCACTATCGGTCAGTCAGGAGTATTTAGCCTTGGAGGATGGTCCCCCCATATTCAGACAGGATACCACGTGTCCCGCCTTACTCATCGAGCTCACAGCGCGTGTGCTTTTGTGTACGGGAGTATCACCCTGTACCCTGCGACTTTCCAGACGCTTCCACTAACACACATGCTGATTCAGGCTCTGGGCTGCTCCCCGTTCGCTCGCCGCTACTGGGGGAATCTCGGTTGATTTCTTTTCCTCGGGGTACTTAGATGTTTCAGTTCCCCCGGTTCGCCTTGCAGCACTATGTATTCATGCTGCAATGATGCACTGAGTGCACCGGGTTTCCCCATTCGGACATCGACGGCTGTAGCGGTTCATATCACCTTACCGTCGCTTTACGCAGATTAGCACGTCCTTCATCGCCTCTGACTGCCAGGGCATCCACCGTGTACGCTTAGTCGCTTAACCTCACAACCCACAGGCGTTTTCACGCTGCAGACTGTAAGCATTTGAGAGACTCGAACATGTCGCCATTTCATTCTTATTACGGAGAATGAACGCGTCATGTCGTTTCAATTTTCAGCTTGTTCCGGATTGTTAAAGAGCAAATATCTCAGACGCGTCTCCCTGCTCGCGCAGCGGAAACGGTTTTGAGATACTGTATGGAGACACCTTTCACCTGTCACCAAGCAGGTGGCGTCCCCTAGGGGATTCGAACCCCTGTTGCCGCCGTGAAAGGGCGGAGTCCTAACCGCTAGACGAAGGGGACACGATAGTGTCACGACTTCGCAGCCGTCCTGCTCATTACTTTTTATCAGACAATCTGTGTGAGCACTGCGCGGGAAGGTATCTTCAGGTAAGGAGGTGATCCAACCGCAGGTTCCCCTACGGTTACCTTGTTACGACTTCACCCCAGTCATGAATCACAAAGTGGTAAGCGCCCTCCCGAAGGTTAAGCTACCTACTTCTTTTGCAACCCACTCCCATGGTGTGACGGGCGGTGTGTACAAGGCCCGGGAACGTATTCACCGTGGCATTCTGATCCACGATTACTAGCGATTCCGACTTCACGGAGTCGAGTTGCAGACTCCGATCCGGACTACGACGCACTTTGTGAGGTCCGCTTGCTCTCGCGAGGTCGCTTCTCTTTGTATGCGCCATTGTAGCACGTGTGTAGCCCTACTCGTAAGGGCCATGATGACTTGACGTCATCCCCACCTTCCTCCGGTTTATCACCGGCAGTCTCCTTTGAGTTCCCGACCGAATCGCTGGCAACAAAGGATAAGGGTTGCGCTCGTTGCGGGACTTAACCCAACATTTCACAACACGAGCTGACGACAGCCATGCAGCACCTGTCTCAGAGTTCCCGAAGGCACCAAAGCATCTCTGCTAAGTTCTCTGGATGTCAAGAGTAGGTAAGGTTCTTCGCGTTGCATCGAATTAAACCACATGCTCCACCGCTTGTGCGGGCCCCCGTCAATTCATTTGAGTTTTAACCTTGCGGCCGTACTCCCCAGGCGGTCGACTTAACGCGTTAGCTCCGGAAGCCACTCCTCAAGGGAACAACCTCCAAGTCGACATCGTTTACGGCGTGGACTACCAGGGTATCTAATCCTGTTTGCTCCCCACGCTTTCGCACCTGAGCGTCAGTCTTCGTCCAGGGGGCCGCCTTCGCCACCGGTATTCCTCCAGATCTCTACGCATTTCACCGCTACACCTGGAATTCTACCCCCCTCTACGAGACTCAAGCCTGCCAGTTTCAAATGCAGTTCCCAGGTTAAGCCCGGGGATTTCACATCTGACTTAACAGACCGCCTGCGTGCGCTTTACGCCCAGTAATTCCGATTAACGCTTGCACCCTCCGTATTACCGCGGCTGCTGGCACGGAGTTAGCCGGTGCTTCTTCTGCGGGTAACGTCAATCGGCGAGGTTATTAACCTCACCGCCTTCCTCCCCGCTGAAAGTACTTTACAACCCGAAGGCCTTCTTCATACACGCGGCATGGCTGCATCAGGCTTGCGCCCATTGTGCAATATTCCCCACTGCTGCCTCCCGTAGGAGTCTGGACCGTGTCTCAGTTCCAGTGTGGCTGGTCATCCTCTCAGACCAGCTAGGGATCGTCGCCTAGGTGGGCCATTACCCCGCCTACTAGCTAATCCCATCTGGGTTCATCCGATAGTGAGAGGCCCGAAGGTCCCCCTCTTTGGTCTTGCGACGTTATGCGGTATTAGCCACCGTTTCCAGTGGTTATCCCCCTCTATCGGGCAGATCCCCAGACATTACTCACCCGTCCGCCACTCGTCACCCGAGGAGCAAGCTCCTCTGTGCTACCGTCCGACTTGCATGTGTTAGGCCTGCCGCCAGCGTTCAATCTGAGCCATGATCAAACTCTTCAATTTAAAGTTTGATTTGCTGAAACGAGTTCAGCGGTGCTCATCTGTAAAACGTCATAATGAATTTCATTATGTGTTCACTCGTGAGGCTTTGATATTTTTGTGCGCCCTAAGGCGCTGATATCAATCCTGCGAGTGCCCACACAGATTGTCTGATAAATTGTTAAAGAGCAGTGCGAACAGTGCGTTAGCGTCCTGTCGCGAGGTGGCGTATATTACGCTTTCCTCCTTCAGAGTCAACCTCTTTTTTCAGAAGTTTTTCTCCGGCGGCTCAGTCTCCTGAACCTTCAACCCGTTTCCCGTTGCCGGTGTGCCGTGTCGATGGAGGCGCATTATAGGGAGTTTCCGCGGGCTGACAAGTGTTTCTTTGAATTAATTTGCTGAGCGCATCTTTTTTAAACGAACGGGTTAAAAACAGACGTTTCATGCCTGAATAACGCACAAAAACCGCCATTAAACGTTGTAAAGAGACCTGCCGTGGCGGATTGCGGGTGCTATTATTTTGCTTCTTGTCGCAGGATAACCCCAGAAGGACACTCAATGATAAGATCCGCGCGCAGCATGGCCGGTTTGCCATGGATAGCTGCCATGGCCTTTTTCATGCAGTCACTCGACGCCACCATACTGAATACTGCACTGCCCGCCATCGCCTCCAGCCTCGATCGTTCTCCCCTGGCCATGCAATCCGCCGTTATCAGCTACACCCTGACTGTTGCTATGTTGATTCCGGTCAGCGGCTGGCTTGCCGATCGTTTCGGCACGCGTAAGGTATTTATCGTTGCCGTGTCACTGTTTACCCTTGGCTCACTGGCCTGTGCGCTTTCGCCTACGCTGTCGGTGCTGGTTATGTCACGCATCGTGCAGGGCGTCGGCGGCGCCATGATGATGCCGGTTGCCCGACTGGCGCTGTTGCGGGCCTATCCGCGCAGTGAGCTGCTGCCGGTGCTCAACTTTGTCACTATGCCGGGATTAGTGGGTCCGATACTGGGACCGATGCTGGGCGGCGTTCTGGTCACCTACGCCACCTGGCACTGGATTTTCCTGATCAACATCCCGATAGGCATTCTCGGCATTGTCTTTGCACGCAAATATATGCCGGACTTCACCACGCCCAAGCGCCGCTTCGACTTTGCAGGCTTCCTGTTATTCGGGGCCGGACTGGTGATGATCTCAATCGGTATTGAGCTGTTTGGCGAGCGGATTGTCTCAGCCTGGCTGGCGGGCGGGATATTACTGGGCGGGATTGTGCTGTTGCTTCTCTATATAGTGCATGCCCGGCGTCACCCTTCACCGCTGATCAGCCTGCCGATGTTTAAAACCCGCACCTTCTCAGTCGGCATCGGTGGCAACATCGCGTCACGTCTCGGCACGGGCTGTGTGCCCTTTTTAATGCCACTGATGTTACAGGTCGGTTTTGGCTATTCAGCGATTATCGCAGGCTGCATGATGGCTCCCACCGCGATTGGCTCTATCCTGGCGAAATCCACGGTGACCCAGCTGCTGCGCTGGCTGGGATACCGCCGCCTGCTGGTCGGCATTACCGCCATCATTGGCATTCTGATCGCCAGCTTCTCCCTGCAGTCGCCTGCTGAGAGCATTATTGTGCTGTTACTGCCGCTGTTTATTCTCGGCATGGCCATGTCGACACAGTTCACTGCCATGAACACGATCACGCTGGCCGATCTGGATGATGACAACGCCAGCGGCGGCAACAGCGTGCTGGCCGTGACGCAGCAGTTAGCGATCAGTTTTGGTGTGGCCGTCAGCGCCGCGGTACTGCGCTTCTATCAGGAGTTTGAAACCAGCACCATTTCACAGTTTCACGCCACGTTTCTGACCATGGGCGTGATAACCGTCTTCTCCGGGCTGACCTTTATGCTGCTGAAAAACGGGGATGGACGTAACCTGATCACCAATCGCGACAGGAAGAAAAAGGCTTAAGCCGACCCACGCACCACGAGCTCCGGCGTCAGCACCAGCGTCTGCTGGCTGGCGTCGGGATCGCTGAGACGATGGATTAAGGTGTCTATCGCCAGTTCGCCCAGGGCATCTTTGGGCTGATGAACGGTACTCAGTGGCGGAGAAAGATAACGCGCCAGTTCGATATCGTCATAGCCCATGACCGCCATCTGCTGCGGAACCTGCAGTCCCGCCTGATAGAGCGCATGGTAAACGCCGACCGCCATGGCGTCGTTGCTGGTGAACACCGCATCCGGTGGCGTGTCTAGTGCCAGCAGCTCTACCATCCCGTTGTAACCGCCCTGAAATTCAAAGTCACCGCTCACCACGTAGCCCGGCAGAATCTCAAGGCCGCTTTTTGTCATGGCGTTGCGATACCCCTGCAGACGCATGCGGGCCGGAGTCTTATCCTGCGGGCCGGCGATACAGGCGATGCGGGTATAGCCGCTGTCGATAAGATGCTGAGTTGCCAGTTCGCCTCCCAGCAGCGCGTTATCCTGAATAATGTCACCACGCCCTTCAAATGGCGCCCAGTCCATCATGACGGCCGGGATAGAGGGATAGCGATTCAGAATGTCTGCGGAAGGGAGGTGACTTTCGGTGCACATAATCAGTAAGCCATCGACGCGCTTTTGCATCAGCGTTTCAAGGCTGCGGTTCATCCGCTCCTCATCCCCGGCGGTGTTACAGAGGATCAGGCTGTAGCCACGCTGATAGCAGCTCTCTTCGACGCCCCGCACCACCTCCGCATAGAACGGGTTACTACTGGTGGTCAGCAGCATGCCTATCGTGTGGGTCTGGTTGATCTTCAGACTGCGCGCCAGTGCCGAGGGGGCGTAATTCAGATGACGTATCGCCTGCTCGACTTTTTCCCGCACGCCTTCACTGACAAAGCGATTGTTGTTGATGACGTGCGAGACGGTGGAGGTAGAGACGCCCGCCAGGCGAGCGACATCTTTCATGGTACTCAAGCGCTTAGCCCTGCTGCTGCAAAAATTCATCGATCTCCGCGCGCCATGGCACGGAGGGCTGTGCACCCGAGCGGGTCACGGCAATCGCGGCGGCGGCGTTGGCAAATCGTACGGCCTCACCGATCGGCTTCTGCTCCAGTCGTGCGGTAATAAACGCACCATTAAAGGTATCGCCCGCCGCGATAGTATCGATCGCCTTCACGCTGAAGCCTGCAATGCGCTGGCCCTCACCCTGTTCGCTCAGCCAGACGCCGCGGCGCCCCAGCGTAATCAACACCGTGCCGATGCCCTTTGCATGTAACACTGCCGCGGCGCGGGCAGCATCTTCATCGCTGTTGACGGCGATGTCGGTCAGGCTCTCCGCTTCGGTCTCATTCGGCGTAATAATGTCGACCAGCGCCAGCAGGTCGTCAGAGAGCGGGGTGGCCGGGGCCGGATTGAGAATCACCTGGGTCTGATGCTGTCGGGCAAACGTAGCCGCGGCCAGTACGCTCTCCAGCGGTGACTCCAGCTGCATAAGAAGCGCATCGGCTGTAGCGATGACCGGCTGATGACGCGCCACACAGGCAGGCGTTAACGCCGCGTTGGCACCGGCGTAGATACCGATACTGTTTTCGCCGTCACCGTTAACGAAAATCATCGCCACGCCGGTGGACTCACCCGCAACTACTTCAACCGGGGTGGTATCAATATTGTCCTGCGCCAGCTGCTGACGAATCCGTTCACCCATGTCGTCAGCGCCCACACAGGCGATAAAGGCGATATCGGCGCCTGCGCGACCGGCGGCAACCGCCTGATTCGCACCTTTACCGCCAAACGCAATCTGATAATTCTGCCCGATCACCGTTTCACCGGGACGAGGAAAGTGCGCCAGATTAAGGATGTGGTCAGCGTTAATGCTGCCAAGAACGGCCAGTTTTGCGTTTTTGCTCATTAGGGGAGTCCGGAATAAGTGCGCCACCGGAAGGGTGGCGCGGTGCCCTGCTTTTCTTTGAGTTATTGAGTGACCAGCTTCAGGTCGACCGGATTGATCGCCTGCACTTTTTCACCCTTCAGCACTTTATCAGCGGTATCCACGCCGATCATGCCAATTTTGTCCGGCATCTGTGCCACGGTCGCGGACAGTTTGCCACTTTCTACCGCTTTCACGCCATCCGCCGTGCCGTCAAAACCGACCACGATCACACCGGTTTTACCGGCGGTCTGCAGCGCGCGCAGAGCACCCAGAGCCATTTCATCGTTCTGCGCGAAGACGGCCTGCACATCCGGGTGGGCCTGCAGCAGGTTCTGCATAACGTTCAGCCCTTTGGTGCGGTCAAAGTCAGCGGGCTGGCTGGCGAGGATCTGGAACTTATGCGCATCGGCCGCCTGTTTGAAACCTTCGCCACGTTCACGGGCCGCGGAGGTCCCGGCAATGCCCTGCAGCTCAATAATTTTCGCGTTTTCACCGACTTTTTTGGCGATGAAGTCACCGGCCATTTTACCGCCGAACCGGTTATCGGAGGCGACATGGCTGACAACTTTGCCCTGTGACGCGACGCGATCCAGTGTGATGACCGGGATGTTCGCCTGATTAGCCATCTTCACGGCATTGCCTACAGCGTCCGAGTCGGTAGGGTTGATCAGCAGCAGTTTAGTGCCGCGCACCGTCAGATCCTGCACGTTTGCCAGCTCTTTCGCCGGATTGTTTTGTGAATCCAGCACCACCAGGTTGTAGCCCAGCTTATCGGCTTCTTTCTGCGCCCCCTCTTTCAGCGAAACGAAGAAGGGGTTATTCAGGGTCGAAACCACCAGGGCGATGGTCTCTTTTGCCATGGCGCTGGTACTGAGGGTTGCGCCAAGGATGATGGCCAGTGCGGTTAACTTTTTCATCTTATTATCCTGTGTAAGGTCAGAGTTATTTACTGCTTTTATTATCCACCAGCACCGCCAGCAGGATGACTACCGCTTTAACGATCATCTGGTAGTAAGAAGAGACGCCCATCAGGTTCAGGCCGTTGTTCAGGAAGCCGAGGATCAGCGCACCGATCAGCGTGCCGAAAATACGCCCTTTACCGCCCGCCAGACTGGTGCCACCCAGCACCACCGCGGCAATCGCATCCAGCTCGTAGCCGGTGCCCGCTGTAGGCTGTGCCGAAGAGAGACGGGCCACTTCAATCGTGCCCGCCAGCGCCGCCAGCATGCCACTCAGTGAATAGACGATGATTTTGACGCGATTCACATTGATGCCGGAGAGACGGGTAGCCGCTTCGTTACCGCCCAGCGCATAGATATAACGGCCCAGGCGGGTATGCTGCAGCATGTACCAGGCGGCGATAAAGACCAGCGCCATCAGCCAGACCGGTGCAGGCACACCCAGCGGGCGACCAATACCAAACCAGCCCAGCAAATCGGCATTGGCGCTGAATCCGGTGTTAATCGGGCTGCCGTCGGTATAGACCATGGTAACGCCGCGTAACAGCAGCATCATGACCAGCGTGGCAATAAACGCCTGTACCCTGCCGCGCGCCACAATGGTGCCGGTCAGGGCACCGATTGCCGCCCCCAGCGCCAGCGAAGCCGCCACCGCCACCAGGGCATTGACCTCCATACCCACCAGCGACGCGCCTACCGCACCGGTCAGCGCCAGCAGCGATCCCACAGAGAGGTCGATACCGGAAGTCAGGATCACCAGCGTCATCCCGACCGCCATAATGGCATTCACTGAGGTCTGCTGCAGGATGTTGAACAGGTTCGCGACGGTAAAGAAGTTCGGACTCTGACTGGCGACCACGGCGATCAGCACCATCAGCGCAATCAGCGACTTCTGCTCCAGTAACCAGCTTTTGCTAAACCAGCGGCGGCTGGCAGGTAACGTTTGGGTTGTCATACCACTAAATCCTCGCTGTGTTGCTTGCCTACGGCGGCGGCCATCAGACGTTCCTGAGTGGCGTCTTCCCGGGAAAATTCGCCGCTGATACGGCCTTCATGCATCACCAGAATCCGGTCGCTCATGCCCAGCACTTCCGGCATTTCCGAGGAAACGAGGATGATGCTCAGCCCTTCGGCCTTGAACTGGTTAATCAGTTGATAGATCTCTTTCTTCGCGCCGACATCCACACCGCGGGTCGGTTCGTCCAGAATCAGTACGTTGGGCCGGGTCATCAGTCCGCGGGCAATCGCCACTTTCTGCTGGTTACCCCCGGAAAGCAGGCCAATCGGCTGCTCCATTGAGGGCGTTTTCACATTGAACAGCCGGATAAAATCGCCGACCGCCAGCTGCTCTGCCGCGTGCTTCAGTGACCCGCTGCCGCGACTGAAATAACGTAACGCCGTCAGCGACATGTTCTCTTTTACCGACATGCCCAGCACCAGGCCGTCGCGCTTACGATCCTCGGAGATATAGACGATGCCGTTAGCCAGCCCATCCTGTGGCGAACGCGTTACCACTTCGCGGCCGCTGAGCCACAGTTTGCCTTCGTGGCGCGGCAGCGCGCCGTAAAGCACCTTCATCAGTTCGGTACGGCCCGCGCCCATCAGGCCGGAGATACCCAGAATTTCGCCTTTGCGCAGGCTGAAGCTGACCTTATCCACGCCCGGTCCGCTGACGTTTTCCACTTTCAGCCGCACGTCGCCGGGTGCCTGATCCAGACGGGGATATTGATCTTCCAGTTTGCGCCCGACCATCATCTCGATCAGGCTCTCTTCGGTCAGCGCGCTGACCGGACGCTCCGCAATAAACTGCCCGTCGCGGAACACCGTGACGTCATCGCAGATCTCAAAGATCTCTTTCATGCGATGCGAGATGTAGACGATGCCGCAGCCCTGCGCTTTCAGCTCATTGATCACCCGGAACAGCGACAGCGTTTCGGTGTCGGTCAGCGCGTCGGTCGGCTCATCCATGATGATCACCTGCGATTCAAAGCTCAGCACTTTGGCGATTTCGACCATTTGCTGATCGCCAATCGACAGCTCGCCCACCAGCTTGTGGCTGCTGAAGCGCAGATTGAGGCGTTTGAGCAGCGCGTCGGCTTCGGCATACATGCGTTGCCACTGAATGCGGCCAAACCGGCTGACATATTCGCGACCAAGAAAAATGTTCTCCGCCACGGTTAACTGCGGGATCAGGTTCAGTTCCTGATGGATGATGCCAATGCCCGCTTCCTGCGACGCTTTCGGCCCACTGAAGCGGGTCTCTTTGCCGAGCCAGCGCAGCGTGCCGGCATCATACTGGTAGATCCCGGTCAGGACTTTCATCATGGTGGACTTGCCTGCGCCGTTCTCTCCGACCAGCGCCATCACGCGACCTGCGCGGACATTCAGCGAAGCACCCTTAAGGGCTTTCACCCCCGGAAAGGATTTTTCAATGCCGTCGAGTTGCAGTAAAGGTTGCATAGCGGCCTCAGAAGGTCACACCGGCGCTGAGGATGACATTGGCAAACGGAGAGCACTCCCCGCTGCGAATGACTGCCTGGCTACGCTGCGTGTGTTGTTTGAACTGTTCATGCGAGAGGTAGCGTATGGTGATGACGTTCCCCTGCTGCTGCTGCAGGGCTTCGAGTGCGGCAATCAGCGCACGGTGAAGAGGGGGATTGTGCTGCTGAATCTCCTCCGCAATCAGGACGCTTTCTACCTGCATCTCCAGGGCAACCGCATTCACCACCTGCATAAAATCGGGCGTACCCGGCGTGAGCGCCAGATCAATACGCTGCGGACCGGCCGGAATCGGCAGGCCAGCATCCGCAATCGTCAGCGTATCCGTGTGTCCCAGGCGGGCAATCACATGTGAGAGTTCAGCGTTTAACAGGCGACCTTTTTTCATCTTTTCACTCCACAGCGAAACGTTTCGCTGACAGGAGTGTATGAAATGCCGCCATCAACTCAACCGGCAAAGAAGAAATCTGTGATCGCTATCGAAACGTTTCGCTTACGCGGGCGAGAATTTGAATTAGGGCAGGAGAGGGGCTGAAAAAAGGATCGTGAAGGCAGTCTCAGGCGGCTGGCAAACTTAACGCCGGAAAAAAGGGGCAGCAAGGGTTCAGCACCAGACAGAGAGGAGATGGACAGAGGAGGAAAGCGTCCCGCGCCAGGAGAGGCGCGGGCCTGAAGAAAGAGATTAAGGCAGTTTCTTAACCTGTTTGACGTCCATCTCAATGCTGTTGAAATCTTTATCCAGCTCACCCGTCAGCTCAACATTGTCTTTCGGTGAGATGGTCTGGCCGTTCCAGTGCTTGTGGTCGATTTCGACTTTCATCGTGCCGGTCTGGTCGCGGAACAGATAATCTTCATCGCCGATCTGTTTCTCCAGCTTGCCGCGCACGGTGATCCAGCTGTCATCTTTCATCTCTTCCGCCTGCTTCACCGTCACCACACTGGTCTGGTCGGCACGAAAACCGCCCTGGCCAGCGGCAGCCTTCGTCTGTGCGGCGGGCGCACTGGGATCAACAAATCCGCCCTGCTGTGCAGCAAAAACCGGCGCGGAAGCCAGCATAACGACGGTCAGAATAGCAGCGTGCTTTTTCATGGTGTACCCCTTTTTTAGTGGTCGGTCCGGGTGGAACAGGCCCAGTTGACCACAGAGTTCTTAACAGCTTCTTAAGCATTAAAAATAGACGATATTTGCCGGAATCCGCTGTACAAGCAGGAGGGGGCTTCGTATAAAACGCTATCGGAACAGGGAGACATCATGCGTATTTTACTGATTGAAGACGATCGCTTAATTGGTGACGGTATTAAGGCAGGGCTGAGCAGGCTGGGCTTCAGCGTTGACTGGTTTACCTCCGGTGAGGCGGGCTTTAACGCGCTGGACGCGGCCCCCTGGGATGCGGTGATTCTGGATCTCTCTCTGCCCGAACGCGACGGGCTCGATATTCTGCGACAGTGGCGGCAGCAGGGCAAAGATGTTCCGGTGTTAATCCTGACCGCGCGCGATGCACTCGACCAGCGGGTCGAAGGGCTGCAGCAGGGCGCCGATGACTATCTGTGTAAACCTTTTGCCCTGACCGAGGTGGCCGCGCGCCTGCAGGCGTTGATTCGCCGCCGGCACGGCCAGCTTCAGCCTGAACTTCGTCACGGCAATGTGGTGCTGATCCCCGGCGGTCACAGCGTGATGCGTGAGGGGGAAACCATTGCGCTGAAAAGCCGGGAGCTGGCGCTGCTGGAGCTGTTTATGCGAAACCCCGGCCGGGTGCTGACGCGCAGCCAGCTGGAGGAGAAACTCTACAGCTGGGATGCCGATGTCTCCAGCAATGCGGTGGAGGTGCATATCCATCATCTGCGTAAAAAGCTGGGCAGTCAGTTCATCCGCACGCTGCACGGCGTCGGCTATACCCTGGGAGCCGCCGAATGCGATCAATGAGCCTGTTTCTGCGGCTTGGCATCGGTTTTGTACTGCTGGTCGCTCTCTGCTGGGTCAGCGCCAGCCTCAGTGCCTGGCATCAGACGCGTGAAACCCTGGATGAACTCTTCGATACCCAGCAGATGCTGCTGGCAAAGCGTCTGCTGACACTGGATTTTTCGACGCTGGAGAACACCACGCTGCCAAAAACCAAAGCGATCCTGCGCCACCATCGCGGCGAACAGGATGACGACGCCCTGGCGTTTGCCGTCTTCACGCATGACGGCAGGCAGGTGATGAACGATGGAGATAATGGTCGCTATCTGCCGTTCGATGCAGCGTCTCAGGGATTCCATGAAGGTCAGCTCACGAATGATGATGACCGCTGGCGGTTTGTCTGGCTCACCACTCCCGACAAGCAGTTTCGTGTGGTGGTCGGCCAGGAGCTGGAATACCGGGATGACATGACGCAGGACGTGATGAAAGCGAGCGTGCTGCCCTGGTTGATCGCGCTGCCGTTTATGTTGCTGCTGCTGATGGGGCTGGTCTGGTCTGAACTGCGCCCGCTGAAGAGGCTGGCGAAGCAGCTGGCGCAGCGCGCGCCCGATGATGATACGCCGCTGCAGGCCGGGCGGGTGCCGAAAGAGGTCCAGCCGCTGATGGTGGCGCTGAATGGCCTCTTCCGACGCATCAGTGCCATGATGCAGCGCGAACGGCGCTTTACCGCCGATGCGGCGCACGAGCTGCGCAGTCCGCTGGCTGCACTGCAGGTGCAAAGTGAGGTCATTCAGCTGACGGCGGATGATGAGGTGATGCGCACCCATGCGCTGCAGCAGCTGGATGCCGGGATCCTGCGCGCCACGCGGCTGGTGGATCAGCTGCTGACGCTCTCGCGGGTGGAAGCTGACGATGCGCGCAGTGCCTTCGGGCCGGTGGCGCTGAAGCGCACGGTTCAGGAGACGCTGGCCGCCCAGCTGCCGCTGGCGGATAAAGCGGGCGTGACGCTGCGGCTGCATGCCGACGCCGATCCGCAGATTCAGGGGCATGCGCTGCTGCTGTCACTGCTGGTGCGTAATCTGCTGGATAACGCCATTCGTTATACGCCAGCAGGCAGTGAAGTTGATGTGCGGTTACAGGCGAACAGCCTGGCGGTGGAGGATAACGGCGAGGGATTGAGTGAAGCCGACCGCCAGCGTCTTGGTGAACGTTTCTGGCGACCGCCCGGTCAGGAGAAGAGTGGCAGCGGACTGGGACTCTCGATTGTGCGTAATATTGCCCAGCTGCACGGGATGCAGGTGAGCTTCAGCCAGCGTCCCGGCAGCGGCCTGTGCGTCACGCTGCGCTGGTCTGCGCCCACCCCGTAAGGCGGGCGCGACCCATCAAATCTCGACCTGGGTGCCCAGCTCGATAACCCGGTTTGGCGGGATCTCGAACTGGTCTGGTGCGCGTAGTGCGTTGCGCTGCAGCGCCAGGAAGAGTTTGCCGCGCAGGCGCAGATACCAGGGGCGTTTGCCGATGATCAGCGACTCGTGCGACATAAAGAACGACGTCTCCATCATGCGGCAGTTCAGTCCTTCCAGTCCGCAGCGATGGAAAATTTCCTCAACGTTAGGCGTTTCACGCCAGCCGTAACTGGCAACCACCCGCCAGAAGGTCGGTGAGAGCTGCTCAATCGTCACACGCCGCACGTTATGAACGTAGGGCGCATCTTCCGTTCTCAGCGTCAGCAGCACCACGCGCTCATGCAATACCTTGTTGTGCTTGAGGTTATGCAGCATGGCGAACGGAATCACATTCAGCGCACGCGACATATAGACCGCGGTGCCCGGCACGCGAACCGGCGGCGATTTCTCCAGCGAGGCGATCATCGCCTCCAGGGAATTACCGTGCTCATGCATGCGACGCAGCAGGCGGAAACGCTCGCTTTTCCACGTCGTCATAATGATAAACATCACCAGACCGAGGCAGAGCGGCAGCCAGCCACCGGAGAAGATTTTCACCAGGTTGGCGGTAAACAGCGGCACGTCGATAAAGAGCAGCAGCACCAGGATGAGGCCGACGGCCAGCTTTTGCCAGTGCCAGTTTTTAATGGCCACGGTGCAGACGAGGATCGAGGTCAGCACCATGGTGCCGGTCACGGCGATACCATAGGCCGCCGCCAGGTTACTCGAATGCTCAAAGCTGATAATCACAATCAGCACGGCGAAATAGAGCACCCAGTTGATGGCCGGAATATAGATCTGACCCGACTCGCGCTCAGAGGTGTGGATGATACGCATCCCTGGCAGATAGCCCAGTCGCACCGCCTGACGCGTCAGCGAGAAGACGCCTGAGATAACCGCCTGTGAGGCGATAACGGTGGCCAGCGTCGCCAGAATCAGCATCGGGATCAACGCCCAGTCCGGGGCCAGCAGGAAGAAGGGGTTTTTAATCGCTTTCGGATCGCTGAGCAGCAGCGCGCCCTGACCAAAGTAGTTCAGCACCAGCGACGGCAGCACCACCGAGAACCAGGCCAGCCGGATCGGCACTTTGCCGAAGTGGCCCATATCCGCATAGAGTGCCTCCACGCCGGTAATCGCCAGCACGACGGCGCCCAGCGCGAAGAACGAGACCGACTTGTAGTGCAGGAAGAACTCAATGGCATAGGCGGGATTGAGCGCGTGCAGCACTTCCGGGTTTTTCATGATGCCGCAGGCTCCCAGGACCGCCAGCACCAGGAACCAGATCAGCATCACGGGCGCGAACAGTTTGCCCACCATACCGGTGCCATGTTTCTGAATCACAAACAGCAGCGTCAGCACCGCAATCGACATCGGCACAATAAAAGGATCCAGTGAGGGCGCGGCAATCTCCAGGCCCTCAATCGCGGACATCACCGAAATGGCCGGTGTAATCACCACCTCCCCATAGAAGAAGCTGCCGCCAATCAGTCCCATGATCACCAGCACCGCCGTGGCGCGCGCACCGGTGTGGCGGCCCGCCAGCGACATCAGGGTCAGAATACCGCCCTCTCCGGCGTTGTCGGCGCGCATCACATAACTGATATATTTGAGTGAGACCACCAGCACCAGCAGCCAGAAAATCAGCGACAGAAAGCCAAACACCGCTTCCCGTTCAACGCCGAAACCAAACTGTCCGGAGAGACATTCACGCAGGGTATAGAGCGGACTGGTGCCGATATCCCCGTAAACAACACCAATCGCGGCCAGCGTTAATCCGGGAAGGGACTGCTTATTATCTGAGCTCATAGAGTTATCTTTTGTTGGAGTCTGAGAGGCGCAAACACCCCTCGCTCAGGCCATCAAAAAGCGCACAGTATGCACGTATTGGTGAAAATTCCTATACCCGCTTCGCCTTGCTCGCCGGATAACGGGGGCGCTTCAGGCGGTAAAATGTCAGTGGATACCGCGTGATAGCAGGCAAACCTTCTGATACAAAAAAGCTGACAGCTATCAACGCTTTCACGCATGATGATCTATAGAGTAAGGCGCTTGCTTAAGCGCGGCGGCCCGTCGATCGTAAGGACATTGAAGTGATTATGGCTCAACCCCATCTTTTGGCAGAAAGAATTTCTCGCCTGAGCAATGCGTTAGAAAAAGGATTGTATGAGCGGCATCATGCCATTCGCCTTTGCCTGCTGGCGGCGCTGAGCGGTGAAAGCGTGTTCCTGCTGGGCCCGCCCGGCATCGCCAAGAGCCTGATAGCACGCCGCCTCAAATATGCCTTTCAGCACGCCCGCGCCTTTGAATATCTGATGACCCGTTTCTCGACGCCGGAAGAGGTGTTTGGCCCGCTCTCTATTCAGGCGCTGAAGGATGAAGGGCGCTATCAGCGCCTCACTAAAGGGTATCTGCCCGACGCAGAGATTGTGTTTCTGGATGAGATCTGGAAAGCCGGCCCGGCGATTCTGAATACCCTGCTGACCGCCATCAACGAACGCCGCTTCCGCAATGGCGACAGCGAAGAGACCATCCCTATGCGTCTGCTGGTCACCGCCTCCAATGAACTCCCGGAAGCGGACAGCGGTCTCGAGGCGCTCTATGACCGGATGCTGATCCGCCTGTGGCTGGATAACGTGCATGAGAAGCAGAACTTCCGCAGCATGCTGACTCACCAGCAGGATGAACACGCCAATCCGGTGGCAGAATCTCTGCGCATCAGTGATGAGGAGTATGCGCAGTGGCAGCTCAGCATCAGCCAGGTGGGGCTGCCGGATGCCGTTTTCGAGCTGATCTATCAGCTGCGTCAGCAGCTGGAGAGCCAGCCTGCCGCCCCCTACATTTCCGATCGTCGCTGGAAAAAAGCCATTCACCTGTTACAGGCCAGCGCCTTTTACAGCGGACGCAGCGCGATTGCGCCGATAGACCTGATCCTGCTGAAAGATTGCCTCTGGCACGACGTGGCGTCCATGCAGCTGCTGGAACGCGAAATCGACCAGCTGATGACACAACACGCCTGGCAGCAGCAGCCGATGCTGCTGAAACTGCATCAGATCAAAGCCCGTCGTCTGGCGCTGCAGCAACAGCAGAGCGTGGCGCAGGCCATCACGCTGGAGAAGCACAGCGGCATGTTCAGCCGCAAGCCGCACTACGATATGCCCGAAAGCCTCACCGATGAGCAGCTGACGCTGATGCTGCAAAAGCCGCTGATGCTGCACGATATGCAGGTTACCCATCTGGTGATCGCGCGTGATGCGCTGAACCAGTGGCTGCAGAAAGGGGGCGAGGTGCGCGGCAAGCTCAACGGCATCGGCTTTGCTCAGAGCCTGGATCTTCAGGTGGATGCGCAGCACTGCCTGGCGATCCGCGATGTCAGCCTGCAGGCATCGCGGCTGACCCTGCCCGGCGTCAGCAACAGCGAGCCGCTGCCCGGTGAGATTACCGAGGCGCTGGATGCACTGGAGAGTGAACTGCGCACCCAGCGGCATCTCTTCAGTCAGCATCAGCGCTGCCTGTTTATCAGCGACGACTGGCTGGCGCGGGTCGAAACCAGCCTGCAGGATGTGGCAGAGCAGCTGAAACAGGCGCGTAAATGATCTCCGTGGAGACGCTCAGCACCCTGCTCTCGGTGGGGGAGACCGAACTGATTGAAGAGCTGATCGTCGCCCTGCTGGCCTCCCCACAGCTTGCGCTGTTTTTTGAAAAGTTTCCCGGGCTGAAAAAAGCGCTGCTACGCGATGTGCCGCGCTGGCGGGCCGAGATCAACGCGGAACTCAAAGCCACCCCGGTTCCGGCCACGCTGGCAGAGGAGTTTCAGCTCTTTCAGCGGGTTCAGCTCCTCAGCGATCGTGAATTCATCCACCAGCTGGATGCGACGCTTCAGGCGCTGCAAAGCCTGCCTTCGCCCTTCCTGGATGAAGCGAACCGGCTGTTGCAGCACACCGATATCCACCATCTCAGCAGCGCCCAGCACCAGCTTTTTCTGCAGCGCTGGCGGCTGAGTCTGACCTTACAGACTCTTACACTGAATCAGCAGCTGCTGGAGCAGCAGCGCGAACGCCTGCTGGCGGAACTGCAGCAGCGCATGGCGCTGAGCGGTCAGCTGGCCCCAATCCTGGGCGACGATGATGAAGCGGCGGCAGGCCGGTTATGGGACATGAGCAAAGCGTCACTGCAGCCCGGCGACTATCAGCTGATGCTGCAATATGGTGATTTTCTCGCGCAGCAACCGGAGCTGCTGAAGCTGGCACAGCAGCTGGGCCGCAGTCGGGAGGCTAAATCGGTGCCGTCACAGGATGCCCCGATGGAGGCCTTTCACCATCTGGTGCAGGAGCCCGCGTCCGTGCCGGAAGAGGTGAGCGGCATTCATCAGAGCGATGACGTACTGCGTCTGCTGCCGCCGGAGTTAGCCGCGCTGAGCATCAGCGAACTGGAGCTGGAGTTTTACCGGCGCCTGGTTGAGAAACGGCTGCTGACCTATCGTCTGCAGGGCGAGGCCTGGCACGAAAAAGTGACGATGCGGCCGGCCAGCCATCAGCAGCATGAGGAGCAGCCCCGCGGGCCGTTCATCGTCTGCGTGGATACCTCCGGCTCCATGGGGGGCTTCAACGAGCGCTGCGCAAAAGCGTTTTGTCTGGCGCTGCTGAAAGTCGCGCTGGCTGACCGGCGTCGCTGCTACATCATGCTGTTTGCCCATGAAGTCATCGGCTACGAGCTGACCGGGGAAGATGGGCTGGAACAGGCGATTCGCTTTCTCAGCCAGCGCTTTCGTGGCGGCACCGATCTGGCCGCCTGCCTCTCCTCGGTGGTGAACCGGATGGAGGGCGCACTGTGGCAGGAAGCGGATGCGGTCATCGTCTCCGATTTCATCGCCCAGCGTCTGCCGGAAGAGGTGATCGGGGCGATAAAACAGCGCCAGCGACACAATCAGCAACGTTTTCACGCTGTGGCCATGTCGGCCCACGGGAAACCCGGTATTCTGCGCATCTTCGACCATATCTGGCGTTTCGATACCGGCATGAAAAGCCGCCTTCTGCGTCACTGGCGCCGTTAAGAGCCTGTCCCGACAGGCGTAATTGTTGCAGGCAGTCTGGACACGGACAGCGCGGAACAACCGGAGCGTACACGGAGTACGTGAGGATTGTGAGCACTGCCCAGGTTCAGAGTGGCAAATAAAATAGCCTGACGGGCAGGCTCTAAGTCATCTGGCAGAAAAGCTTCTTTGCTATAGTGAATTACCGTTTCACTTACTCAGCAATCTGGAGCTTCCTGTGACGCTTGCTCAACCCCACCGCGATCTGCCTGCACCTACGCGGACGTTATTGCTCTCCGGCCAGAATAGCGAACAAAAACGTGCCGATTTGCTGGCCTATTTCCATCAGACCTGGGACCAGTATGAGAGTCTGTTTACCTGTCTGGCGGATCCGCAGGCCTGGTTCACCAAAGCCATTCCGCTGCGCCACCCCCTGATTTTCTATTTCGGTCACACGGCGACCTTCTACATTAATAAGCTGATGGCCGGACGTCTCATCGACGCGCGTCTGAACGATCGCATCGAAGCGATGATGGCGATTGGGGTGGATGAAATGAGCTGGGACGATCTCAACGACAGTCACTACGACTGGCCCACCGTCGATGAAGTGCGTGAATACCGGGGACGCGTGAAAGCCCTGGTCAGCGATCTCATCCAGACCATGCCGCTGACTCTGCCGATCGACTGGGAAAGTCCGGCCTGGGTGATCCTGATGGGCATCGAGCATGAGCGCATCCATCTGGAAACCTCCAGCGTGCTGATCCGCCAGCTTCCGATTGAGTGGGTTAAGCCGCAGTCCGCATGGCCCATCTGTCCGCTGGCGCGCCACCAGCGTCAGGCTGTTCCGGCCAACGCCCTGCTGCCGATGCCCGGCGGCACGGTCACGCTGGGTAAAACTGACGACACCTACGGCTGGGATAATGAGTATGGCCGCCAGCAGATTACGCTGCAGCCGTTCCAGGCGAGCAAAATGCTGGTCAGCAACGCAGAATTTCTGGCCTTCGTCGAGGCGGGGGGATATCAGGATCGTCGCTGGTGGGATGATGAAGGCTGGGGCTGGTGTCAGTTTGCCAAAGCAGAGATGCCCACCTTCTGGGTTGGCACACCTGCGATGCCCGATCAGCTGAAACTGCGTCTGATGTGTGAAGAGGTGGCGATGCCCTGGGACTGGCCTGCCGAGGTCAATCAGCTGGAAGCCGCCGCCTTCTGCCGCTGGAAAGCAGAGCAGACGGGGCTGGCGATACAGCTTCCCTGCGAAGCGGAGTGGACTCAGCTGCGCGAACAGGTTGCCGGCGACCAGCCGCACTGGGAGCAGGCACCGGGCAACATTAACCTGGCTTACTGGGCCTCCTCGTCACCGGTCGATCTGTTCGCCCAGGGCGACTTCTTCGATATCGTCGGCAACGTCTGGCAGTGGACCACCACGCCAATTAACGGCTTCGAAGGCTTCCGGGTCCATCCGCTTTACGACGATTTCTCGACGCCGACGTTTGATGGCAAACACTCGCTGATCAAAGGGGGCAGCTGGATATCCACCGGCAACGAAGCCCTGAAATCGGCACGCTATGCGTTTCGCCGCCACTTCTTCCAGCATGCCGGTTTCCGCTATGTGGTGTCCGGGCACAGGGAGAGCATGGCGCTGAATCCGTATGAGTCTGACGCCATGGTGTCGCAGTATCTCGACTTCCAGTATGGCCCGCGCTATTTCGGCGTGGAAAACTATGCCGAAAGCCTGGTGAAGCTGGCGCTGAATTACACCCGCGCCCGGGGCGACGCCCTGGATATCGGCTGCGCGACCGGACGCGCCAGTTTTGAACTGGCCCGCCACTTTGAACGCGTCACCGGCATGGACTACTCGGCGCGCTTCATCGATGTGGCGCTGCAGCTGACCAGCGGTGAAGATTTCCGCTATCTCCTGCCTCAGGAGGGCGATCTGGTCGAGTATCGTCAGGTTCGCCTGAAAGATTTCGATCTGGAGAGCGATCTGGCGCAGCGAATCCGCTTTGTGCAGGGGGACGCCTGCAACCTGAAGCCGCAACCGGCCGGTTACGATCTGGTGCTTGCCTCCAATCTGATCGATCGTCTGCGTCAGCCCGCGCGCTTCCTGCAGGATGTGACGCCGATGCTGCGTCCGGGCGGCATTCTGCTGCTCTCATCGCCTTACACCTGGCTGGAAGATTTCACGCCGAAAGAGAACTGGCTGGGCGGCGTGCGGGAAAACGGAGAGGCCCTGACGACCCTGCAGGCGCTGCAACGGCTGCTGGCTGCCGACTTCGAGCTGATCGATGAACCGCAGGATGTGCCGTTCGTGATCCGCGAAACGGCCCGCAAGTTCCAGCATACGCTGGCGCAGGTCACCGTCTGGCGCAAACGCTAAGCAACCCGGCAGCGGCGCCCGTCGCTGCCGGGAGTTGCCTGAACCACTATTTTGCTGCACATTCACCCTTGTTCACTTAAGCAGACCCACAACGAGGATGGCCATGGCCGAACATCTGCAGCTCGACAATCTGGATCGCGGCATTCTGAATGCCCTGCTTGAGAATGCGCGCACCGCTTACGCCGAGCTGGCAAAGCAGTTTAATGTCAGTCCCGGCACCATTCATGTGCGCGTGGAGAAGATGAAGCAGGCGGGTATTATCCTCGGCACGCGGGTGGATATCGATCCGCGCCAGCTGGGGTTTGATGTCTGCTGCTTTATCGGCATTATCCTGAAGAGCGCGCGTGACTATCCGGCGGCGCTGAGCAAACTGGATGCGCTGGATGAGGTGGTTGAAGCCTGGTACACCACCGGTCACTACAGCATCTTTATTAAGGTGATGTGCCGGTCAATCGATGCCCTGCAGCAGGTGCTGATCAACAAGATCCAGACCATTGATGAAATTCAGTCAACCGAAACCCTGATCTCGCTGCAAAACCCGATCATGCGTACCATCAAGCCCTGATCGTTCCTTCCCCTGTGCATAATCTTATCCCTGACGAATGTGGCGGCTGGCAACGGCTGCGTTCGCCTTTCCCGATCCATTAACCCTGTTGTCCACAGGTGGATCACCGCTTGATCACAGCGTACAATGCTCGCCTTACTGTCCGGGAGAGCAAGATGGCCGATATTACCTTAATCAGTGGCAGTACTCTGGGAAGCGCCGAGTATGTGGCTGAACATCTGGAAGAAAAATTACAGGAAGCAGGCTTCTCCACGCAGCTGCTGCATGGCCCGGAGCTGGATGAGGTACCGCAGACCGGTATCTGGCTGGTGGTCTGCTCAACGCATGGTGCCGGCGATATTCCTGACAATCTGCTGCCACTCGCTGAAGCCATCCGCGACAGCCAGCCCGATCTTTCTCAGGTTCGCTTTGGCGCTGTCGGACTCGGCAACCATGAGTACGATCTCTTTTGCGGCGCGATCCGCCAGATTGATGCGCTGCTGACCGCACAGGGGGCGCAGCGGATAGGCGATCGTCTGGAGATTGACGTGCTGGAGCATGAGATCCCTGAAGATCCGGCAGAGGCCTGGCTGGAAACGTGGAAAAACGCGATCTGAATCGCGGACGGGGATCGCGAAATAGTGACGATCCCCAGTGGAAGATGCTGATTTTATCCTTTTCCGCTCGTTTATTTTGTGGATAACTACCCTCTTTTACTGCGTATAACCGGTAGTTATCCAAAGAACAACCGATGCATGTTTTTTGAGCTGTGTATAACCTAAGGTTTTGATCCCAGCTTATACGGATCAGGATCACCGATCACTCACAGCTAGTGATCCTGCCCATCCTGTTGTTTATGCAATGCTTCTGGCACATATCCACAGGAGGCCGGGATCCTAATAAGAGATCTAACAGAAAGATCATATACAGATCTAAGATCCTTTCTTTTAAAACCGGACGATCCCGCGGCTTTCACCCCAGACGGAATTTGAGTAGAATCCACGCCCCAGGACGACGATCCTGCACGTTCATCAACCGAGGTACCACTTCATGTTTTATCAGGATCCTTTTGACGTCATCGTAATTGGTGGTGGTCATGCGGGCACCGAAGCCGCAATGGCGGCAGCCCGAATGGGTCAGCAAACCCTGTTACTCACCCATAACATTGATACGCTTGGACAAATGTCCTGCAACCCGGCGATCGGTGGCATTGGCAAAGGACATTTGGTGAAGGAAGTGGATGCCCTGGGGGGTCTGATGGCCCATGCGATCGACCAGGCCGGTATCCAGTTTAGGATACTAAACGCCAGCAAAGGGCCGGCGGTGCGGGCCACCCGTGCTCAGGCCGACCGCGTGCTCTATCGCCAGGCGGTACGCACTGCCCTGGAGAACCAGCCCAACCTGATGATCTTCCAGCAGGCGGTCGACGATCTCATCGTTGAAAACGATCGTGTGGTGGGTGCCGTAACTCAGATGGGACTGAAGTTCCGCGCGAAAACCGTGGTACTGACCGTCGGAACTTTCCTGGACGGCAAAATTCATATCGGTCTGGACAACTACAGTGGCGGTCGCGCAGGTGATCCCCCGTCCATTCCGCTGGCAAAACGACTCCGCGCGCTGCCGCTGCGGGTAAACCGCCTCAAAACCGGCACGCCGCCGCGCATTGACGCTCGCACCATCGATTTTTCAGTGCTGAGCCCGCAGCATGGGGATAACCCGATGCCGGTCTTCTCGTTTATGGGCAGTGCCGCTCAGCATCCGCAGCAGGTGCCGTGCTGGATCACCCATACCAACGAGAAAACCCACAACGTGATCCGCGAAAATCTGGATCGCAGCCCGATGTACGCCGGGATCATCGAAGGGATCGGCCCGCGCTACTGCCCGTCGATCGAAGACAAAGTCATGCGCTTTGCCGATCGTAACTCGCATCAGATCTTCCTGGAGCCGGAAGGGCTGACCAGTAATGAGATCTACCCGAACGGTATCTCTACCAGCCTGCCGTTTGACGTGCAGATGCAGATCGTCCGCTCAATGAAGGGGATGGAGAATGCGAAGATCGTGCGTCCGGGTTATGCCATCGAGTATGACTTCTTCGATCCGCGCGATCTCAAACCGACGCTGGAGAGTAAGTTTATCGACGGCCTCTTCTTTGCCGGACAGATCAACGGCACAACCGGTTATGAAGAAGCCGCTGCGCAGGGGATGCTGGCCGGTCTGAACGCCGCCCGTCAGTCTGCTGACAAAGAAGGCTGGGCACCGCGTCGCGATCAGGCTTATCTGGGCGTGCTGGTTGATGACCTCTGTACGCTCGGCACCAAAGAGCCGTACCGCATGTTTACCTCCCGTGCCGAATACCGTCTGATGCTGCGCGAAGACAATGCCGATCTGCGTCTGACCGAAACCGGTCGTGAACTGGGTCTGGTCGATGATGCACGCTGGGCGCGCTTCAACCAGAAGCTGGAAGCGATTGAGCAGGAGCGTCAGCGTCTGCGTGATATCTGGGTTCATCCGAAATCCGAACACGTTTCCGACGTCAATACGGTGCTCAGCGCGCCGCTGACCAAAGAAGCGAGTGGTGAAGATCTGCTGCGTCGTCCAGAGATGACCTATCTGAAGCTGATGGCGCTGGAGGCCTTCGGCCCGGCACTGGCTGATGAGCAGGCCGCTGAGCAGGTTGAGATTCAGGTGAAGTATGAAGGCTACATCGCGCGTCAGCAGGAAGAGATCGATCGTCAGTTGCGTAATGAGAACACGCTGCTGCCGGTTGAGCTCGACTATCGCCAGGTGAATGGACTCTCCAATGAGGTGATTGCCAAGCTGAACGATCACAAGCCGACGTCGATCGGGCAGGCGACGCGCATTTCCGGTATTACCCCGGCGGCCATCTCGATTCTGCTTATTTACCTGAAAAAACAGGGTCTGCTGCGCAAAAGCGCCTGATCTTAAACGGGGCGAGGAGACTCGCCCCCGCTGAATGGACTTATGCTGTGATTAACACACTCACGTCGCTGCTCAATGCAGCCGGTATTTCCCTCTCCGATCAACAAAAACAGCAGCTGATTGCCTATGTCGGCCTGCTGGATAAGTGGAACAAAGCCTACAACCTGACCTCCGTCCGCGATCCGCAGCAGATGCTGGTGCGTCATATCCTCGACAGTATCGTGGTGGCGCCGCACCTTCAGGGCGCACGTTTTATTGATGTTGGCACCGGACCGGGTCTGCCAGGCATTCCGCTGGCTATCGTCATGCCGGATGCGCACTTTACGCTGCTCGACAGTCTGGGCAAGCGGGTCCGGTTCCTGCGTCAGGTTCAGCATGAGTTAGGACTTACTAACATCACGCCGGTTCAGAGCCGGGTAGAGACCTTCCCGGCGGAACCCCCGTTCGACGGGGTGATCAGCCGTGCTTTTGCCTCCCTGACCGATATGGTGACCTGGTGTCATCATCTGCCGGGAAGGGAAGGGCGCTTCTTTGCGCTGAAAGGGGTGCAACCAGACGATGAAATTGCCGCTTTACCGGCGGGCTTTGGGGTAGATTCCGTCATCAGACTGCAGGTGCCTCAGCTGGACGGTGACCGCCACCTGGTCATTCTGCGTCACCAGTAACCTTATCGTCAGCAGGGTCTTAGCGCGTTTCAGCCTCAGGCCCTCTCAGGCGGCTGATTAAAAAAAACGCAGACGAGATCGGCGTGATAAAAGTTTTTGATTAAACGCGCGCGGTAAGAAGGTTAAAAAGGCCGATGGAAATTATCCGAAAAGCTCTGTTACATTTAACCTTTAATTCACATTTAGTTATCAGAAATATCACTTGTATAGCCGGGTAGCGGAATAAAAATAGTCACGTCAGAAAATATATCGCGGTAATAACCTGCCGTGCGTAATATCAGTTTCACGATTCTCAGGCACAGTTCGATGTCAATAGCCTGTTTTCCGGGAAATTACGCTTTCCGCTACAGCGATCTAATTTTAAGTGGCTGATTCCACTAGCCTTAACCGATGCAGGCCGGGCGCTGAAATAGCACCCTGATAAAACTCATTCTTGCGCAGGTGCTTATTATGTGATCTAAAGCACGCTTTAAAAGCAAGACGCCAGTGAATTTTCAGTCCGATTCAGATGAATTCCGGCAGGGTAATCTTTGGAAAAATAGCCCTCCGGAAAGAAATTTAAATAATTGTTCACCTTTTCGCTACTTACCGATTGAAATCGCAGGTGCGGCCCGTATAATTTGCACGGCTTTTGCTGCTTGACTCAACTGCGCAAAGGCAGTCTTATACGACACGCGACATACCCCTGATGGGGCAGGAGAGTATCAGCGTCATGTCAGTGTCTCTTTACAGTGTGAAATTCGCCCGAACGGTGCTGATGATTCAGCTGGTGACGATAGTCATCATCGGCGCACTCTTTGCTGTTAAAGATGTCACGTGGGGTGTCTCTGCTCTTGCTGGCGGAGCGGCAGCCTGGCTGCCAAACGTATTGTTTTTGTTTTTAGCCTGGCGCCTGCAGGGGCAATCCCCCGCTTCGGGGCGAGTCGCGTGGAGCTTCGCTTTAGGTGAAATAGCCAAAGTGTTTGCGACCATCATTTTGCTCATTGTGGCGTTGGGTCTATTCGGCGCGGTCTTCTGGCCGGTCGGAATAACCTGGTTATCGGTGCTGGTGGTACACATGCTGGCACCGGCGGTAATTAACAACAAAGGGTAAGAGGCATCATGGCTGCAGGAGAAATCTCTACTCCGCAAGAGTACATTGGTCACCACCTGACTCATCTTCAGTTGGACCTGCGTACCTTCGAGTTAGTGAATCCGCACGACGCTCCCGCGACGTTCTGGGTATTAAATATCGATTCCATGTTTTTCTCTCTGGTGCTGGGAGTTATCTTCCTGGTGTTGTTCCGTAGCGTGGCGAAGTCTGTCACCAGCGGTGTGCCAGGGAAAATGCAGGCGGCTATCGAACTGGTTGTCGGCTTCGTTGATAGTAACGTGCGCGACATGTATCACGGTAAGAGCAAACTTATCGCCCCGCTGGCTCTGACAATCTTTGTCTGGGTCTTCCTGATGAACTTCATGGATCTGCTGCCAATCGACCTGCTGCCTTATATCGGCGAGCACGTATTGGGGTTACCGGCGCTGCGCGTCGTACCGTCTGCAGACGTGAACATCACGCTCTCTATGGCGTTGGGCGTATTTATTTTGATTCTGTTCTACAGCGTCAAAATGAAAGGCATTGGCGGCTTCACGAAAGAGCTGACGCTGCAGCCTTTTAACCACCCGATCTTCATCCCGATCAACCTGATTCTGGAAGGTGTAAGCCTGCTGTCTAAGCCTGTGTCACTGGGTTTACGACTGTTCGGTAACATGTATGCGGGTGAACTGATCTTTATCCTTATTGCCGGTCTGTTGCCGTGGTGGTCACAGTGGGTGCTGAATGTGCCGTGGGCCATTTTCCACATCCTGATCATTTCGCTACAGGCTTTCATTTTCATGGTCCTCACGATCGTCTATCTGTCGATGGCATCTGAAGAGCATTGATTTTTTTCTCAACACTACTTTCCCTCCTGATTCCGGGTGGCAGCGCACGCCGCTGAAGCCCGGAAGATGAAGGGAGCATTTAACTGAAACAAACTGGAGACTGTCATGGAAAACCTGAATATGGATCTGCTGTACATGGCTGCCGCTGTGATGATGGGCCTGGCGGCAATCGGTGCTGCGATCGGTATCGGCATCCTCGGAGGAAAATTCCTGGAAGGCGCTGCTCGTCAGCCTGACCTGATTCCTCTGCTGCGTACGCAGTTCTTTGTTGTAATGGGTCTGGTGGATGCAATCCCGATGATCGCTGTTGGTCTGGGTCTGTACGTGATGTTTGCTGTCGCCTAAAGCCCTGTGTTCACTCAGCGCACAATGTGCAGGGGTGAACGGATTCTGCCGCTTATCGCTGATAACGGCAGAAAAGTTAAATACTCAATCTAGAGGCATTGTGCTGTGAACATTAATGCAACAATCCTCGGCCAGGCTATCGCGTTCATCCTGTTTGTCGCGTTCTGCATGAAGTACGTATGGCCGCCGATTATGGCTGCCATCGAAAAGCGCCAGAAAGAAATTGCTGAAGGCCTTGCTTCTGCTGAACGTGCGAAGAAAGATTTGGATCTCGCGCAGGCTAATGCGACCGACCAGCTGAAAAAAGCCAAAGAAGACGCTCAGGTCATTATCGAGCAGGCGAACAAGCGTCGCACGCAGATTCTGGACGAAGCCAAAACCGAAGCTGAAAACGAACGTAATCGTATCGTGGCACAAGCGCAGGCGGAAATTGACGCCGAACGTAAACGTGCACGTGAAGAACTGCGTAAGCAAGTCGCGTTGCTGGCTATGGCTGGCGCCGAGAAGATCATCGAACGCTCCGTGGATGAAGCTGCTAACAGCGACATCGTTGATAAACTGGTCGCTGAACTGTAAGGAGGGAGGGGCTGATGTCTGATCTGATTACTGTAGCTCGCCCCTACGCCAAAGCAGCTTTTGACTTTGCTGTTGAGCATCAAAGTATTGAACGCTGGCAACAGATGCTGGCGTTCGCCGCAGAAGTGGCTCGCAATGAACAGATGGCTGATCTTCTCTCTGGTGCGTTAGCACCGGAAGCGCTGGCAGCGTCGTTTAACGCAGTCTGTGGTGATCAACTGGATGAACCCGCGCAGAACCTGATTAAGGTGATGGCGGAAAACGGACGTTTGACAGCGCTTCCGGCTGTACTGGCCCAATACATCGAACTGCGTGACGCTCATGAAGCCACCGCTGAAGTTGATGTTATCTCCGCCAGTACGCTGAGTGACGACCAGCTGAATAAAATCAGCGCCGCGATGGAAAAACGTCTGTCACGCAAAGTTAAGCTGAATTGCAAAATTGATAAGTCTGTGATGGCAGGCGTGATCATCCGTGCGGGTGATCTGGTTATTGATGGCAGCGTACGCGGCCGTCTTGACCGTCTGGCTGACGTCTTGCAGTCTTAAGGGGACTGGAGCATATGCAACTGAATTCCACCGAAATCAGCGAACTGATCAAGCAGCGCATTGCTCAGTTCAATGTCGTGAGCGAAGCTCACAACGAAGGTACGATTGTTTCTGTAAGTGACGGTATCATCCGCGTACACGGCCTGGCCGATGTCATGCAGGGTGAGATGATTGCCCTGCCGGGTAACCGTTACGCTATCGCCCTGAACCTCGAGCGTGACTCGGTTGGTGCAGTGGTGATGGGGCCTTACGCTGACCTCGCCGAAGGCATGAAGGTTAAGTGTACTGGCCGTATTCTTGAAGTACCGGTAGGCCGTGGCCTGCTGGGCCGCGTCGTGAACACCCTGGGTGCTCCTATCGACGGTAAAGGCGCAATCGACAACGACGGTTTCTCACCGGTTGAAGTGATTGCTCCTGGCGTTATCGACCGTCAGTCAGTCGACCAGCCGGTTCAGACCGGTTATAAGTCGGTCGATGCGATGATTCCAATCGGCCGTGGCCAGCGTGAGCTGATCATCGGTGACCGTCAGACCGGTAAAACCGCGATGGCGATCGATGCGATCATCAACCAGCGCGACTCAGGCATCAAGTGTGTCTACGTTGCGATTGGTCAGAAAGCCTCAACCATCTCTAACGTGGTTCGTAAGCTGGAAGAGCATGGCGCACTGCAGAACACCATCGTTGTTGTGGCGTCTGCGTCTGAATCTGCTGCACTGCAGTATCTCTCTCCGTACGCAGGTTGTGCGATGGGCGAATACTTCCGTGACCGCGGTGAAGATGCGCTGATCGTCTATGATGACCTCTCCAAGCAGGCTATCGCATACCGTCAGATCTCTCTGCTGCTGCGTCGTCCACCAGGTCGTGAAGCATTCCCTGGCGACGTGTTCTATCTCCACTCTCGTCTGCTGGAACGTGCATCACGCGTAAGCGCTGAATATGTTGAACGTTTCACCAATGGCGCGGTGACAGGTAAAACCGGTTCACTGACTGCACTGCCGATCATCGAAACTCAGGCGGGCGACGTTTCTGCGTTCGTTCCGACCAACGTAATCTCGATTACTGACGGTCAGATCTTCCTGGAATCGAACCTGTTCAACTCCGGTATTCGTCCGGCGGTTAACCCAGGTATTTCGGTATCCCGTGTTGGTGGTGCTGCACAGACCAAGATCATCAAGAAACTGTCCGGTGGTATCCGTACCGCGCTGGCACAGTATCGTGAACTGGCGGCGTTCTCGCAGTTCGCTTCTGATCTGGATGATGCAACCCGTAAACAGCTGAGCCACGGTCAGAAAGTGACCGAGCTGCTGAAGCAGAAACAGTATGCGCCGATGTCTGTCGCGCAGCAGGGTCTGGTTCTGTTCGCTGCCGAGCGTGGCTACCTGAACGACGTTGAACTGGCAAAAATTGGTAGCTTTGAAGCTGCACTGCTGGCCTTCGCCGATCGCGACCACGCTGAGCTGATGGCTGAAATCAACCAGTCGGGCAACTTTAACAACGATATCGAAGCGAAGCTGAAAGGCCTGATCGATACGTTTAAAGCAACCCAGTCCTGGTAATGTCTGGCGGCTTGTCTGAAAAGGCAGGCCGCAAGGCTTTGAGGAGAAGCTAATGGCCGGCGCAAAAGAGATACGAAGCAAGATTGGAAGCGTGAAAAACACGCAGAAAATCACCAAAGCGATGGAAATGGTCGCCGCCTCCAAGATGCGTAAAACGCAGGAACGCATGGCGGCCAGCCGTCCGTATGCAGACACCATGCGCAAAGTGATTGGTCACCTTGCGTTGGGTAATCTGGAATACAAGCACCCTTACCTGGAACAGCGCGACGTCAAGCGCGTCGGCTACCTGGTCGTTTCAACAGACCGCGGGCTTTGTGGTGGTTTGAACATTAACCTGTTCAAAAAATTACTGGCGGATATGAAGTCCTGGTCCGATAAAGGCGTGCAGAGCGATCTGTCGATTATCGGTTCAAAAGGGGCGTCATTCTTCAGTGCTGTGGGTGGCAACATCGTGGCGCAAGTCAGCGGCATGGGCGATAAACCTGCCCTGTCTGACCTGATTGGCCCGGTAAAAGTGATGTTGCAGGCTTATGATGAAGGCCGCATCGACAAGCTGATGATCGTCAGTAACAAGTTCAATAACACCATGTCTCAGACTCCGACCATCACCCAACTGCTGCCGTTAGCGCCAGCGGAAGGTGAAGAAGAGATGAAGGCGAAGACCTGGGATTACCTGTACGAACCCGATCCGAAAGCGCTGCTGGATACCCTGCTGCGTCGTTATGTCGAATCGCAGGTTTATCAGGGTGTGGTGGAAAATCTGGCCAGTGAGCAGGCCGCACGTATGGTGGCGATGAAAGCCGCAACCGATAACGGCGGAAATCTGATCAAAGAGCTGCAGTTGGTGTACAACAAAGCTCGTCAGGCCAGCATCACCCAGGAACTTACCGAGATCGTCTCGGGGGCCTCCGCGGTTTAACCAGGTTTGGAATTAGGTAGAGGATTCAAGATGGCAACTGGAAAGATTGTCCAGATTATCGGCGCCGTTGTTGACGTCGAATTCCCTCAGGACGCGGTACCTCAAGTGTACAGCGCCCTCGAGGTGATGAATGGTGATGCACGTCTGGTGCTGGAAGTTCAGCAGCAGCTGGGCGGCGGCGTTGTGCGTACCATCGCAATGGGTACGTCTGACGGCCTGAAGCGTGGTCTGAGCGTCAACGACCTGCAGAAACCGATTCAGGTTCCAGTCGGTAAAGCGACCCTGGGCCGTATCATGAACGTTCTCGGCGAGCCAATCGATATGAAAGGCGAGCTGAAAGAAGAAGATGGCAGCGCAGTAGAGATCGCCTCTATTCACCGCGCGGCACCTTCTTATGAAGATCAGTCTAACTCGCAGGAACTGCTGGAAACCGGCATCAAGGTTATCGACCTGATGTGTCCGTTTGCGAAAGGCGGTAAAGTCGGTCTGTTCGGTGGTGCGGGTGTGGGTAAAACCGTCAACATGATGGAACTGATCCGTAACATCGCGGCTGAGCATTCAGGTTACTCGGTGTTTGCCGGTGTGGGTGAGCGTACTCGTGAGGGTAACGACTTCTACCACGAAATGACCGACTCTAACGTTATCGATAAAGTTGCGCTGGTCTATGGCCAGATGAACGAGCCGCCGGGTAACCGTCTGCGCGTCGCACTGACCGGTCTGACCATGGCGGAAAAATTCCGTGATGAAGGCCGCGATGTTCTGCTGTTCATCGATAACATCTACCGTTATACCCTGGCCGGTACAGAAGTTTCTGCACTGCTGGGTCGTATGCCATCTGCGGTAGGTTACCAGCCAACGCTGGCAGAAGAGATGGGTGTGTTGCAGGAGCGTATTACCTCCACCAAGACCGGTTCAATCACCTCCGTACAGGCCGTTTACGTTCCTGCGGATGACCTGACTGACCCGTCACCAGCGACCACCTTCGCGCACCTGGACTCAACCGTTACGCTGAGCCGTCAGATTGCCTCTCTGGGTATCTACCCGGCCGTTGACCCGCTGGATTCTACCAGCCGTCAGCTGGATCCGCTGGTTGTGGGTCAGGAGCACTATGATGTTGCACGTGGCGTTCAGTCACTGCTGCAGCGTTATCAGGAGCTGAAAGACATCATCGCCATCCTCGGTATGGATGAGCTGTCTGAAGAAGACAAACTGCTGGTGGCACGTGCGCGTAAGATTCAGCGCTTCCTGTCTCAGCCGTTCTTCGTTGCGGAAGTATTCACCGGTTCACCGGGTAAATACGTTTCCCTGAAAGACACTATCCGTGGCTTTAAAGGCATCATGGAAGGTGAGTTTGACCACCTGCCAGAGCAGGCCTTCTACATGGTTGGTGCCATCGAAGAAGCCGTGGAAAAAGCGAAGAAACTGTAATAACGGTTTCCCGGGAGGAAGATTATGGCTATGACTTATCACCTGGATGTGGTCAGCGCAGAGGAGCAGTTGTTCTCTGGTCTGGTACAGAAAATTCAGGTGTCAGGTAGCGAAGGTGAACTGGGGATTTTCCCTGGCCATGCGCCGCTGCTGACTGCCATTAAGCCTGGAATGATCCGTATCGTGAAACAGCACGGCGAAGAGGAGTATATCTACCTCTCTGGCGGCGTGCTGGAAGTGCAACCGGGCAGCAGCACCGTTCTGGCCGATACCGCGATTCGCGGTACCGATCTGGATGAAGCGCGTGCTCTGGAAGCAAAACGCAAAGCAGAAGAGCACATGAACAGCAGCCACGGCGACGTGGACTATGCTCAGGCCTCTGCCGAGCTGGCGAAAGCCATTGCTAAACTGCGCGTGATCGAACTGACCAAAAAAGCGATGTAATCCAGCTTTATGCGTCACGAAATGCCAGCCCTCGGGCTGGCATTTTTTTTGTCTGCTATGGCAAATCGGCCTCTTCGCCTAATTTCGGCCTGAGAAAAATGTAGTAATCTCCCCCCTAAACCGTTTTACTTTCACCCGTAAAAATTCACTCAGGATAGTTATGTCTAACAGTGCGATGAGTGTGGTGATCCTTGCTGCTGGCAAGGGCACCCGTATGTATTCCGATCTGCCGAAAGTTCTGCATACGCTGGCAGGCAAACCAATGGTTCAGCATGTCATTGACGCCGCCAAAGGGCTGGGCGCACAGCACATCCATCTGGTTTATGGTCACGGCGGCGACCGCCTGAAAGCAACCCTCACTGATAGTGCACTCAACTGGGTGCTGCAGGCTGAACAGCTTGGCACCGGCCACGCGATGCAGCAGGCTGCGCCTGCGTTTGCCGATGATGAAGAGATCATGATGCTGTATGGTGACGTGCCGCTGATCTCCCAGGAGACCCTGAAGCGGCTGCGCGAAGCCAGACCGCAGGGCGGTATCGGGTTACTCACCGTGGTGCTGGACGACCCCACCGGATACGGGCGCATTGTGCGTGAGAACGGCACCATCACCGGCATCATCGAACAGAAAGATGCCAGCCCGGCACAGCTTGCCATTACCGAAATCAACACCGGTATCCTGATTGCCAACGGCGGCGATTTAAAACGCTGGCTGGCGCAGCTCACCAACAATAATGCGCAGGGCGAATATTACATCACCGACATTATTGCGCTGGCGCATCAGGAAGGGCGGACGATCAATGCCGTTCATCCGGCGCGTATCAGTGAAACCGACGGGGTGAACAACCGGCTGCAGCTGGCGACCTTAGAACGCACTTATCAGGCGGAACAGGCGGAAAAACTGCTGCTGGCGGGCGTGATGCTCCGCGATCCGGCCCGTTTTGACCTGCGCGGAACGCTGACGCATGGGCGGGATGTGGAGATCGACACCAACGTCATTATTGAAGGTCAGGTGACGCTGGGCGCACGCGTGAAAATCGGTGCGGGCTGCATCATCAGAAACAGCGTGATTGGCGACGATTGCGAAATCAGCCCCTATAGCGTGATCGAGGATGCCACCCTCGCGACCGCCGTTACCGTCGGGCCGTTTGCCCGTCTGCGTCCCGGCAGCGATCTGGCGCACGCCGCCCACGTGGGTAACTTCGTCGAAATGAAAAAAGCGCGTCTGGGCAGAGGATCGAAAGCGGGTCACCTCTCCTATCTCGGCGATGCGGAGATCGGCGACAACGTAAATATCGGTGCAGGCACCATCACCTGTAACTATGACGGCGCGAACAAATCGAAGACCGTGATTGGCGATGACGTCTTTGTCGGCTCAGATACCCAGCTGGTGGCCCCGGTCAGCGTGGCAGCAGGCACCACTATCGCGGCAGGCACCACCATCATGAAGGATGTGACCGAAGCCGGGCTGGTCTACAACCGCAAAGAGCAGAATCACAAAGCGGACTGGCAGCGTCCGGTGAAGAAAAAATAAATTTTTAACGGCCCGCTTTATGCGGGCCGGTACAGTGCAGTGCCAAAACTATAATCCCCACTCTCTACAAGGCTCGGGGAACCGGCAAAGCCGGATATCAGGTCGCATGACAACGAAAGTGGCGAAAAGCCATGTAGTCAGGAAAACATCATTATGTGTGGAATTGTTGGTGCAGTAGCACAGCGCGATATCGCAGAGATTCTGCTGGAAGGTCTGCGTCGTCTTGAATATCGCGGATATGATTCGGCCGGTCTGGCCGTGGTCGATCGTCAGGGGCACGTTACGCGCCTGCGGCGTTTAGGGAAGGTGCAGAAACTGGCGGAAGCTGCTGAACAGCAGCCGCTGATTGGGGGCACCGGCATCGCGCACACGCGCTGGGCAACCCATGGCGAGCCGTCGGAAGCGAATGCGCATCCGCACGTCTCAGAACATATCATCATCGTGCACAACGGCATTATCGAAAACCATGAGCCGCTGCGCGCGGAGCTGATCGAACGCGGCTACGTTTTCGTTTCTGAAACCGACACGGAAGTGGTGGCTCATCTGGTTCACTGGGAGCAGAAGCAGGGTGGATCGCTGCGTGACGTGGTGCTGCGCGTGATCCCGCAGCTGCGCGGTGCCTATGGCATGGTCATCATGGACAGCCGCGATCCTTCACGGCTGGTGGCGGCCCGTTCCGGCAGCCCGCTGGTCATCGGTCGCGGCGTGGGTGAAAACTTTATCGCCTCCGATCAGCTGGCGCTGCTGCCGGTCACCCGTCGCTTCATCTATCTGGAAGAGGGCGATATCGCCGAGATCAGCCGCCGCGACGTGACGGTAATCGATCGTGAAGGCAACAGCGTGACGCGCGCCGAGATTGAGTCGAACCTGCAATATGATGCCGGTGACAAAGGCATTTACCGTCACTACATGCAGAAAGAGATCTATGAACAGCCGATGGCGCTGAAAAGTACCCTGAGCGGTCGCTTCAGCCAGGGGCAGGTGGATCTCAGCGAGCTGGGTGAGGGTGCCGAGGCGCTGCTGAGCCAGGTCGAGCATATCCAGATTATCGCCTGCGGCACCTCCTATAACTCTGGCATGGTGTCACGCTACTGGTTTGAGTCGCTGGCCAACATCCCCTGTGATGTTGAGATCGCCTCGGAGTTCCGCTACCGCAAGTCAGCGGTGCGCAAAAACAGCCTGCTGATCACCCTGTCGCAGTCGGGCGAGACCGCCGACACCCTGGCGGCGCTGCGCCTCTCGAAAGAGCTGGGCTACCTGGGATCGCTGGCGGTCTGCAACGTGGCCGGTTCGTCGCTGGTGCGCGAGTCGGACCTGGCGCTGATGACCAAAGCGGGCACGGAAATCGGCGTCGCGTCGACCAAGGCGTTCACCACGCAGCTCGCCGTCCTGCTGATGCTGGTGGCGAAACTGGGCCGTCTGAAAGGGATGTCCGCCGACACCGAGCATGAGATCGTGCACGCGCTGCAGGCGCTTCCCAGCCGGATTGAGCAGATGCTTGCGCAGGATAAGCTGATTGAGAATCTGGCCGAAGGCTTCTCTGACAAGCATCACGCGCTGTTCCTGGGACGTGGCGATCAGTATCCGATCGCTATGGAAGGGGCGCTGAAGCTCAAAGAGATCTCCTACATCCATGCGGAAGCTTACGCCGCTGGCGAACTGAAGCATGGCCCGCTGGCGCTGATTGATGCCGATATGCCGGTCATCGTTGTGGCACCCAACAACGAACTGCTGGAGAAGCTCAAATCCAACATCGAAGAAGTGCGCGCCCGTGGCGGCCTGCTCTATGTCTTTGCCGACCAGGATGCCGGCTTCAGCGACAGTGATGGGATGAAGATTATCCCGCTGCCGCATGTCGAAGAGGTGATTGCGCCGATCTTCTACACCGTGCCGTTGCAGTTACTCTCCTATCACGTCGCCCTGATCAAAGGCACCGACGTCGACCAGCCCCGTAACCTGGCCAAATCGGTTACCGTGGAATAATCAGGTGGGCCCCGAGTGGGCCCACTTCATTTTTGCGTACTGTCATATAACTGTCATATTTCGTACATTTCACTGTCATCAAACTGTCCTATTTTCCCTCCTGCAGCAATCACTGACTCTTACTAAAACGGCCCCGAGCCTGACTTTTCTCCCCTGGAGGGAACATGACACTGATGCGTAGCACCGTAGCCCGAATTCTTGCCACCACCTTCGCCGTCAGCGCGGTATCTGCTTTTGCGGCCACCGATCTCACGGGCGCTGGCGGGACATTCCCGGCACCGGTTTATGCCAAGTGGGCAGCAGAATATCAGCAAGCCACCGGTAGCAAAATTAACTACCAGGGCATCGGTTCATCCGGTGGTGTCAAACAGATCATCGCCAAAACCGTGGATTTCGGTGCGTCCGATGCGCCTATGAAAGAGGAAGATCTGCAGAAAAATGGCCTGTTCCAGTTCCCGACCGTCATCGGTGGCGTGGTACTGGCGGTTAACCTGCCAGGCATCAAGTCAGGCCAGCTGACGCTGGATGGCAAAACCGTCGGTGATATCTACCTCGGCACCATTAAAAAGTGGAACGACCCGGCAATTGCCAAGCTTAACCCGGGCGTAAAACTGCCAGAGACCAACATCAACGTGGTGCGTCGCGCTGATGGTTCAGGCACCTCGTTCGTCTTCACCAGCTATCTGGCGAAGGTGAACCCGGAGTGGAACAGCAAAATCGGTAAAGGGAACACCGTTAACTGGCCGGTCGGTCTGGGCGGGAAAGGCAACGACGGTGTCGCCGCCTTTGTTCAGCGTCTGCCGGGTTCAATCGGCTACGTGGAATATGCCTACGCCAAACAGAATAACCTGACCTACACCAAACTGATGGATGCCGATGGCAAAGCGGTCGCGCCAAACGAAACCAGCTTCAGCAATGCTGCGAAAGGCGCTGACTGGAGCAAATCGTTTGCCCAGGATCTGACCTTCCAGAAGGGTGCAGATGCTTGGCCTATCTCCTCCACCACCTTCATTCTGATCTACAAAGATCAGGCGAATGCGGCCAAAGGCGCTGAAGTGCTGAAGTTCTTCGACTGGGCTTACAAAAGCGGCGGCAAAACGGCTAACGCGCTGGATTATGCGGCGCTGCCTGCGAGCGTAACCGAACAGATCCGTGCCGCATGGAAAGCCAACATCAAAGACAGTTCTGGTAAAGCGCTTTATCAGTAATTGAACGACCCTGACCGGACGGTAGTCCGGTCAGACCCAGCGGGCGGCGTCATGCCGCCCCGATAACCTCTGAAGACTGAGACTTCTATGGCTGCAACGAAGCCGGCTTTCAAAGCCCCAGGCAAACAGGGTGACAAAATTTTCGGTGCACTGGTCCGGCTGGCTGCGCTGATTGTCCTGTTACTGATGGGCGGCATTATCGTCTCCCTGATCATCTCCTCGTGGCCCAGCATCCAGAAGTTTGGTTTCGCCTTTTTGTGGACCAAAACCTGGGATGCGCCCAATGAAGAATTTGGTGCTCTGGTACCGATCTACGGCACGCTGGTGACCTCCCTTATCGCGCTGATTATCGCCGTGCCGGTCAGTTTTGGTATCGCGCTGTTCCTGACTGAACTCGCACCCGGCTGGCTGCGTCGTCCGCTGGGCACCGCTATTGAACTGCTGGCGGCGATTCCGAGCATCGTTTATGGCATGTGGGGCCTGTTTGTTTTCGCCCCGCTGTTTGCCGAATATTTTCAGACGCCGGTCAACGACGTCATGTCAGGCATTCCGATTGTCGGCGCGCTCTTCTCCGGCCCCGCTTTCGGTATCGGTATTCTCGCGGCGGGGGTGATTCTGGCCATCATGATCATCCCTTACATCGCCTCCGTGATGCGCGACGTCTTTGAGCAGACGCCGGTCATGATGAAAGAGTCCGCCTACGGCATCGGCTGCACCACCTGGGAAGTGATCTGGCGCATCGTCCTGCCGTTTACCAAAAACGGCGTGATTGGCGGCATCATGCTGGGACTGGGACGTGCACTGGGTGAGACCATGGCGGTCACCTTTATTATCGGCAACACCTACCAGCTCGACAGCCCGTCGCTGTTTATGCCGGGTAACAGCATTACCTCGGCGCTGGCCAACGAGTTTGCGGAGGCGGAGTCGGGCGTGCATGTTGCCGCGCTGATGGAGCTGGGGCTGATCCTGTTTGTGATTACCTTTATCGTTCTGGCGATTTCCAAGCTGATGATTATGCGCCTGGCGAAAAGTGAAGGAGCGCGCTCATGACCACGATTGAAATCCAGGCGCGTGCCGAACTGGACGCTTCACGCCGTAAAATGCAGTCCTGGCGCAGCACCAAAAATAAGATCGCGCTGACGCTGTCGCTGCTGACCATGGCGTTTGGCCTGTTCTGGCTGGTGTGGATCCTCTTCACCACGGTTTCCCGCGGCGTGGATGGCCTCTCCTGGTCCCTGTTTACCGAATCGACCCCGCCACCGAACACCGCGGGCGGCGGGCTGGCGAATGCCCTGGCCGGGAGTGGATTACTGATTTTCTGGTCGACCTTCTTTGGTACGCCGCTGGGGATTCTGGCCGGGATCTATCTGGCGGAATATGGGCGCAAGTCGGCCCTGTCAGAGGTGATCCGCTTCATTAACGACATTCTGCTGTCGGCACCGTCGATTGTGGTCGGCCTGTTCGTCTACACCCTTGTGGTGTCGCAGATGCAGCACTTCTCCGGCTGGGCCGGGGTGATAGCGCTGGCGCTGCTGCAGGTGCCGATTGTGATTCGTACCACCGAAAACATGCTGCGTCTGGTGCCAGACAGCATGCGTGAAGCGGCTTACGCCCTGGGCACGCCGAAGTGGAAGATGATCTCGGCCATCACCCTGAAGGCGTCCGTCTCCGGCATCATCACCGGCGTGCTGCTGGCCATCGCCCGCATCGCCGGGGAAACGGCTCCGCTGCTGTTTACCGCGCTCTCGAATCAGTTCTGGAGCACGGACATGATGCAGCCGCTGGCCAACCTGCCGGTCACCATCTTTAAGTTCGCCATGAGCCCGTTCGCCGAATGGCAGAGCCTGGCCTGGGCGGGCGT
The DNA here is from genome assembly GCF_026104315.1 of Pantoea anthophila. Lineage (NCBI taxonomy): Bacteria > Pseudomonadati > Pseudomonadota > Gammaproteobacteria > Enterobacterales > Erwiniaceae > Pantoea > Pantoea anthophila. Next base: position 43,632 of record NZ_CP110473.1, on the reverse strand, counting down.
GCTGATTATTACCCTGTGCGTGCTGCTGCTGAACATTGTCGCGCGGGTGATTTTCGCCAAAGGCAAACACGGTTAACTTCCGGCGCGGCCCGCTGCGGCGCCGTATAAGAGAGATGAATGATGAGTATCGCGACGGCATCAGCCGATAAAATTCAGGTCCGTAATCTGAACTTCTATTACGGTAAGTTTCATGCGCTGAAGAACATCAACCTGGATATCGCTAAGAATCAGGTGACGGCATTTATCGGGCCATCGGGCTGCGGTAAATCGACCCTGCTGCGTACCTTTAACAAAATGTACTCCCTCTATCCTGAGCAGCGGGCCGAAGGGGACATTCTGCTGGATGGCGAAAATATTCTGACGGCCCAGCAGGATATTGCGCTGCTGCGCGCCCGGGTCGGCATGGTCTTTCAGAAGCCGACCCCGTTCCCGATGTCGATCTATGACAACATCGCCTTTGGCGTGCGCCTGTTTGAAAAGCTGTCACGTGCCGATATGGATGAGCGCGTGCAGTGGGCGCTGACCAAAGCGGCACTGTGGAATGAAACCAAAGACAAGCTGCATCAGAGCGGTTACAGTCTCTCCGGCGGTCAGCAGCAGCGTCTCTGCATTGCGCGCGGCATCGCGATTCGCCCGGAAGTGTTACTGCTCGATGAGCCCTGCTCGGCGCTGGACCCGATCTCGACGGGGCGTATCGAGGAGCTGATCACCGAGCTGAAGCAGGACTACACCGTGGTGATCGTGACGCACAACATGCAGCAGGCGGCACGTTGCTCTGACCATACGGCCTTTATGTATCTGGGCGAGCTGATTGAGTTCAGCGACACCGACACGCTGTTTACCAAACCGACGCAGAAGCAGACTGAAGACTACATTACCGGCCGCTACGGCTGATCTGACAGGAGATCGACATGGATAATCTGAATCTGAACAAACACATCTCCGGTCAGTTCAATGCCGAGCTGGAGCATATCCGCACTCAGGTGATGATCATGGGCGGGATGGTCGAGCAGCAGCTGACCGACGCGATTACCGCGATGCACAACCTGGACGGCGAGCTGGCGCAGCGGGTGATCGACGGTGACCAGAAGGTCAACATGATGGAGGTGGAGATTGATGAAGCCTGCGTGCGCATCATCGCCAAACGTCAGCCAACCGCAATCGATCTGCGGCTGGTGATGGCGATCATCAAAACCATCTCTGAGCTGGAGCGCATTGGCGATGTGGCAGAGAAGATCAGCCGCACGGCGCTGGAGAAGTTTGGTCAGCAGCACCTGCCGCTGCTGGTCAGCCTGGAGTCGCTGGGCCGCCACACCGTACAGATGCTGCATGATGTGCTGGACGCCTTTGCCCGCATGGATCTCAATGAGGCGATCACTATCTACCGTGAAGATAAAAAGGTGGATAAAGAGTATGAGGGCATTGTGCGTCAGCTGATGACCTACATGATGGAAGATCCCCGCACCATTCCCAGCGTGCTGACGGCGCTGTTCTGCGCCCGTGCGATTGAGCGCATCGGCGATCGCTGCCAGAACATCTGCGAAATCATCTTCTATTTCGTTAAAGGTCAGGATTTCCGCCACGTTGGCGGTGACCGTCTCGACGAACTGCTGTCGGGTGATGACGGCAGCAATCGCCCTTCCTGATCCCGCTTACCCTGCGCCTGCCCGGCGCAGGGATAAGCCTTTTCAATTGGTCACACCCTGAACACTCTTTATAATTGCGGCACTTTTCTCTCTGAGGTGCGCAAAGATGTCCCCTTCTCCCCAATCGAAGCCAGGCGTCACGCCCGGCAAAGCGATGCTGGCTGCGGTCAGTGGTTATGCCATGGATGGATTCGACCTGCTGATACTCGGCTTTATGCTGCCGGCTATCTCCGTTTCGCTGGCGCTCAACCCCTCACAGGCGGGATCGCTGGTGACCTGGACGCTGATTGGCGCGGTAATCGGTGGCATCGTGTTTGGTCATCTCAGCGACCGTTTTGGCCGCATCCGTATGCTCACCGTCACGATTCTGGTCTTTTCTGTCTTCACCGGTCTGTGCGCGGTGGCGCAGGGCTACTGGGATCTGCTCGCCTGGCGCACGCTGGCGGGCGTCGGACTGGGCGGCGAGTTTGGTATCGGCATGGCGCTGATTGCCGAAGCCTGGCCGGTGGAGAAGCGCAATCGCGCGTCAGCGTGGGTCGGCATTGGCTGGCAGCTCGGCGTGCTGATGGCGGCCTTTATCACGCCGCCGCTGCTGACGCTCATCGGCTGGCGCGGCATGTTCCTGGTCGGGCTGCTGCCGGCGCTGGTCTCGTTTGCTATCCGCCGCGGCATGGGCGAGCCGGAAGCGTATCAGCGTCAGGTTAAGCAGGTGCCGTCGCTCTCTTTCCCGGCGCGCCTGAAGCTGCTGGTGCGCGATCGCACCACCGCCAAAGCCAGCCTCGGCATTTTTATTCTCTGTTCCGTGCAGAACTTTGGCTACTACGGGCTGATGATCTGGATGCCGAGCTACCTCTCCTCCAGCTTTGGCTTCAGCCTGACCAAATCGGGTCTCTGGACGGCGGTCACCGTCGTCGGGATGACCTTTGGCATCTGGCTGTTTGGCGTGCTGGCCGACCGCTTTGCGCGCTGGAAAATCTTCCTGCTCTACCAGTTTGGTGCCGTGGTGATGGTGGTGGTCTACGCCCAGCTGCGCGATCCCACCATTATGCTGGTGACCGGCGCGATCATGGGGATGTTCGTTAATGGCATGATCGGCGGCTACGGTGCACTGATTTCCGATACCTTCCCGCCGCAGGTGCGGGCCACCGCGCAGAATGTCCTGTTCAACCTGGGTCGTGGCGTGGGCGGCTTTGGGCCGGTGGTGATAGGGCTGCTGGCCAGCCAGTTTTCGTTCACGGCGGCGATTACCCTGCTGGCGCTGATTTATCTGCTGGATATCGTGGCGACGCTGTTCCTGCTGCCGAAGAAGCAGGGTCAGGAAGATACGCTGGGCGCGATTGGCTGACAGACGGTGGCCGGGGGATCGCTCTCCCGGCCATCAGGGCTTTCTGATGCTGCTCAGCGTGCGCCGGGCAGGCACGATCAGTTCATCAGCGGCAGGAGCTGCCGATAGAGGGTTGCAAAGGTTTCCCGGCGTGAGCGGTACTCCGCCATTCTGCCGGGATCCGGCTGATGCCGCTGCACCCGCACCGGTGTCGGGACGGTGACGCTGGCATCCAGCGCCTGCTGTGCCAGCCTGGCCGCGCCCAGTGCCGGGCCAACCTCGCCGCCATGACAGTAATCCAGCGTCTGGCCGCTGATATCCGCCAGCATCTGACGCCACAGCGCACTGCGCGCTCCGCCGCCGATCAGCATAATGCTCTCTGGCTGAACACCACACTCATGCAGCACATCCATGCCCTGCGCCAGCGCAAAGCCGACCCCCTCCAGCACCGACCGCGCCAGCTCGGGACGACCATGCTGGTGGGTAAAACCAAAGAAGGCGCCGAGGGCGTTGGAATTGTTGTGCGGCGTGCGTTCACCGGAAAGATAGGGCAGAAACCAGAGTGGCGGCACGTCATCACGCGCCCGCGCGGCTTCATCCAGCAGCTCAGGCACATCCCGGCAGCCGGTCAGCGTCGCGGCCCAGTCCAGACAGGAGGCTGCACTCAGCATCACCGACATCAGATGCCAGCGCTTTGGCAGCGCGTGACAGAAGCTGTGAACAGCCTGCTGCGGATTGCTGAGATAGCCGTCGCTCACCACAAAATAGACGCCGGAAGTGCCCAGCGACAGCATCCCCTGGCCGGGTTCGGTCATGCCGACGCCTGTGGCGCCGGCGGCATTGTCGCCCCCGCCTGCGGCCAGCGGCACCGCGTTCATCTTCCAGCGTGTCGCCAGGTCAGCATGTAAGGTGCCGGTCAGGGCATTGCCCTCATAGAGTTGCGGCATCTGGTCGCGACTGAGATCGCAGGCGTGCAGCATCACATCGCTCCAGTCACGCTGCGCCACATCCAGCCACATCGTGCCTGCGGCATCTGACATATCCGTGGCGAAGTCGCCACTCATCCGCCAGCGCAGGTAATCCTTGGGCAGCAGCACATGCGCGATCTGACGGAAGATGGCCGGTTCATGCTGCTGCACCCACAGCAGTTTGGGGGCTGTGAAGCCGGGCATCATCAGGTTACCGGTGATCGCCCGCGAATCCGGCACCTTCTGCTCCAGCTCACGGCACTGCGCCTCACTGCGTCCATCATTCCAGAGCATGGCCGGGCGTAAGACCTGGTTTGCGCTGTCGAGCAGCGTCGCTCCATGCATCTGTCCGCTCAGCCCGATGGCCTGCACGGCATCCAGATCCTGCTGAGCGCTCAGCGCCTGCATCGCCTGATCCAGCGCCTGCCACCAGCTTTCGGGATCCTGCTCGCTCCACAGGGGGTGTGGACGCGAAACCTGCAGCGGCGAGGTTTCTGTCGCCACCACGTTGCCCTGTGCATCCATCAGCACCACTTTGACGCCAGAGGTGCCTAAATCGATCCCGATATACATGCTCCGCTCCTGAAGATTCAGAAATCAAACAGATAGTGATTCACCAGATTTTCCAGCTGCTCCTGACGCCCGCTCTGATGCTGCGGATTGAGCTGCTGCTGCTGAGCATGCGCCGCCAGCGCGTCGAGGGAAAACTCGCCTTTCAGAATTTGCTGGCCGAACTCACCATTCCAGCCGCTGTAGCGCTGCGCCACACGCTTATCCAGCTCGCCGTCGCTGATCATGCGCGCCGCCACCTTCAGTGCCAGCGCCATCGTATCCATTGCCCCGATATGACCGTAGAAGAGGTCATATTTGTCGGTGCTCTGACGACGCACTTTGGCATCAAAGTTTAAACCGCCGGTGGTAAAGCCGCCCGCTTTAAGGATTTCATACATCACCAGCGCGTTCTCTTCCACGCTGACCGGGAACTGATCGGTGTCCCAGCCACACTGCGGATCGCCACGGTTCGCATCCACCGAACCGAAAATGCCCAGCGCAATGGCGGTGGCAATTTCGTGATGGAAGGAGTGACCGGCCAGCGTGGCGTGGTTCGCCTCCACGTTCACCTTGATCTCTTTCTCCAGCCCGAACTGTTTCAGGAAGCCATAAACCGTGGCGACATCGTAGTCATACTGATGTTTGGTCGGCTCCTGCGGTTTCGGTTCGATCAGCAGCGTGCCCTGGAAGCCGATTTTATGTTTATGCTCGACGACCATCTGCATAAAGCGGCCAATCTGCTCGCGCTCCTGCCGCAGATCGGTATTGAGCAGCGTTTCATACCCTTCACGTCCCCCCCACAGCACATAGTTTTCGCCACCCAGCGTTTTCGTCGCCTGCATGGCGCTGCAGACCTGTGTCGCTGCCCAGGCAAAGACCGCCGGATCGGGGTTGGTCGCCGCGCCTGCGCCATAGCGCGGATGGGTAAAGCAGTTAGCGGTGCCCCACAACAGTTTCACGCCGGTCTCCTGCTGTTTCTCCAGCAGCTTATCGGTCATGGCGGCAAAGTTTTCTTTGTAGCTTTGCAGCGAATCCCCTTCCGGTGAGACGTCCACGTCGTGGAAGCAGTACCAGGGCACATTCAGCTTGTGGAAAAACTCAAAGGCCACATCCGCCTTCTGCTTTGCCAGCTGCAATGCATCGCCGCTTTTCTGCCAGGGACGATCAAAGGCGCCGACACCAAACATATCCGCGCCGTTCCAGCAGAAGGTGTGCCAGTAGCAGGCGGCAAAGCGCAGATGTTCCGCCATCGTCTTGCCGAGGATCACCTCATCAGGATTGTAGTGGCGGAAAGCGAGAGGATGCGTCGACTGGGGACCTTCATAACGAACCCGATCGATCTGATCGAAATAAGCGTGCATGGTTTGCTCCTTAGCATCAGTACCCGAATGGTCTGCGTTGAAGCCATATTTGATATGGGTGACTGACTCAGCTCAATTACGATATTTCACTCCGGGTTTCAGATAATTATTATTTGTGCGCTGGCTCGCAAAATAAGGCTATTCCACGCGGAGCGTCGCGCGCGGCATGGTTTCTCCGAAAAGGACGAAAATCCGATCGCGCTCATAAAAAAACAAATAAACCAAAAAACGTAATAGCCGGATAAAAATCAGTAATTGCTGTCGTTCAGAAATAAGGGCAACAATTCATCCGCCTGGTTTATCGGCCTGAAACGAAAATAGCCTCAACCTACAGGATGATCACAATGAAGATGAAACATGCACTGTTTGCTGCCTGTGCGGCGCTGGCGCTGTTCAGCCAGACCAGCCTGGCAAAAGAAGTGAAGATCGGCATGGCAATTGATGATTTGCGCCTGGAGCGCTGGCAGAAAGATCGCGATATCTTTGTAAAACAGGCCGAGTCGCAGGGCGCTCAGGTGTTTGTTCAATCTGCGAACGGCAATGAAGAAACCCAGATGTCGCAGATTGAAAATATGATCAACCGCGGTGTCGATGTGCTGGTCATTATTCCTTACAACGGTCAGGTGCTGAGTAACGTCGTCGCAGAAGCGAAGCGGGAAGGCATTAAAGTGCTGGCCTATGATCGCATGATAAATAATGCCGATATCGATTTTTATATCTCTTTCGATAATGAAAAAGTGGGTGAGTTGCAGGCCGAAAGCATTGTGAAACAGGTGCCTAAGGGCAACTATTTTTTAATGGGCGGATCGCCGGTGGATAATAACGCCCGCCTGTTCCGCGCCGGACAGATGAAAGTGTTAAAACCCTACATCGATAACGGCAGCATTAAAATTGTTGGCGATCAGTGGGTCGATGCCTGGCTGCCGGAAAATGCGCTGAAGATTATGGAAAATGCCCTGACCGCCAATGGTAACCATATCGATGCGGTGGTCGCCTCCAACGATGCCACCGCCGGGGGAGCGATTCAGGCGCTGAGCGCGCAGGGACTGGCAGGGAAAGTGGCCATCTCCGGCCAGGATGCCGATCTGGCGGCGATTAAGCGCATCAAAGCGGGCACCCAGACCATGACCGTTTACAAGCCGATCACCGAGCTGGCGACCGAAGCGGCGAAAATCGCGGTCGAGCTGGGCGATGGCAAAACACCTGCCAGCAACAGCACGCTGAACAACGGCCTGAAAGATGTGCCGTCGCGGCTGCTGAAGCCGATTCCGGTTAACAAAGACAATATCGAAAGCACCGTGGTGAAAGACGGTTTCCACAAACAGAGCGAACTCTGACCGCGCAAAGCGTGAGGGAGAACAGTCGATGCTGCTGGAAATGAAAAACATCACCAAGCGTTTCGGTGCCGTGAAAGCGCTGAATGATGTCAGCCTGCACCTGGAGGCGGGCGAAGTGATGTCGCTGTGCGGTGAGAATGGTTCAGGCAAATCGACCCTGATGAAAATCCTGTGCGGACTCTATCCGCACGGCGATTTCGAGGGGCAGATCCACTTCTCTGGCGACGAAATTCAGGCACAGACGATTCGCGATACCGAGCGTAAAGGCATCGTGATCATTCATCAGGAGCTGGCGCTGGTGCGGCAACTGACGGTGATGGAGAACATCTTCCTCGGTGCCGAACTGAGCCGGTTCGGCATGGTGGATGATGAAACCATGACCCTGCGCTGCCAGCAGCTGCTGGCGCGGGTCGGGCTCAACGTCTCTCCCGCCACCCGCGTGGGGGAGTTAGGTCTGGGCCAGCAGCAGCTGGTGGAGATTGCCCGCGCCCTTAACAAACAGGTCCGGCTGCTGATTCTGGATGAGCCGACCTCCTCCCTGACCGAGCAGGAGACGGAGGTGCTGCTCGGTATCATCCGCAATCTGCGTGAACACGGCATCGCCTGCATCTACATTTCGCACAAGCTGAATGAGGTGAAGGCGATCTCCGACACCATCTGCGTTATCCGCGACGGTCAGCACATTGCCACCCGTCCGGCGGCGGGCATGAGCGAAGATGACATCATCACCATGATGGTCGGCCGCGAGCTGACCGCGCTCTATCCGCATGCACCGCATGAGATCGGCGACCCGGTGCTGAAGGTGGAAAACCTCACCGCCTGGCATCCCGTCAACCGCCATATCCGCCGCGTCAACAACGTCTCTTTTACGCTGCGACGCGGTGAAATCCTCGGCATCGCCGGACTGGTGGGCGCGGGCCGAACCGAAACGGTGCAGTGTCTGTTTGGTGTCTGGCCGGGCCGCTGGCAGGGCGACATCTGGATCAATGGTCAGCAGGTCAGCATCACCGACTGCCGCGCCGCGATTGCGCACGGCATCGCGATGGTGCCGGAAGATCGCAAAAAGGATGGCATCGTGCCGCTGATGGCGGTGGGCAAAAATATTACCCTGGCGGCGCTGGATCAGTTCAGCCACCGGCTCTCGACCCTGGATGAAGCGCAGGAGCAGCAGGCCATCAACGACGCGATCGGCCGGCTGCGGGTCAAAACCTCCTCGTCAGAACTGCCGATTGGCCGGTTAAGCGGCGGCAATCAGCAGAAAGCCATTCTGGCGAAATGCCTGCTGCTGAACCCGAAAATCCTGATTCTGGATGAGCCGACGCGCGGCATCGATGTGGGCGCGCGTCAGGAGATCTATCTGCTGATCAATGCGCTGGTTCAGCAGGGGATCGCCGTCATTGTGATTTCGTCTGAGCTGCCGGAAGTGCTGGGCCTGAGCGATCGGGTGCTGGTGATGCATGAAGGGCAGATCAAAGCCGATTTAGTTAACGATAACCTGACTCAGGAGCAGGTGATGGAAGCTGCCCTGCGGAGTGAACATTATGCTTAAAAGTGAAAGTACCCAAAGCCGCCTCTCCGGCACGCCGGGCAAACCGTCACCGGGCAGGTTCACGCTGCCTGACCTGCAGGTGCTGGTGATGCTGGGCGCGATTGTCGTGATTGCGCTGTTCTTTACCTGGACCACCGATGGCGCATGGCTCAGTGCGCGTAACGTCTCTAACCTGCTGCGTCAGACCGCCGTCACCGGCATCCTGGCCGTCGGCATGGTGTTCGTGATTATCTCGGCGGAGATCGACCTGTCGGTGGGTTCGATGATGGGCCTGCTCGGCGGAGCCGCGGCGATATTCGACGTCTGGCTTGGCTGGCCGCTGCCGCTGACTATCGTGGTGACGCTGGTGATGGGGCTGCTGCTCGGCACCTGGAATGGCTGGTGGGTGGCTTACCGCAAAGTGCCGTCGTTTATCGTCACACTGGCGGGGATGCTGGCGTTCCGCGGCATCCTGGTCGGGATTACCGACGGCACCACGGTGGCGCCGATTACGCCGGGAATGTCGCAGATTGGTCAGAGCTATCTGCCGGACGGCGTCGGTTTCGGCTTTGGTTTTGTCGGTCTGGCGCTGTTTATGCTGTGGCAGTGGCGTCTGCGGCTGCGCCGTCAGCAGCTCGGGCTGCCGCAGGGCGCGGCCAGCGGCACGGTGGGCCGTCAGGCGATCACCGCGATTCTGGTGCTGGGGGCCATCTGGTTACTCAATGACTATCGCGGCGTGCCGACGCCGGTATTGCTGCTGGTCATGCTGTTGCTGGCGGGCATGTTTATGGCTACCCGCACCGCCTTTGGCCGTCGTATCTACGCCATCGGCGGCAATATCGATGCTGCGCGCCTTTCGGGCATTAACGTGGCGCGCACCAAGCTGGCGGTGTTTGCCATCAACGGCGTGATGGTGGCGATCGCCGGGCTGATCCTCAGTTCGCGGCTGGGCGCTGGCTCGCCGTCGGCGGGTAACATCGCGGAACTCGACGCGATCGCCGCCTGTGTCATCGGCGGCACCAGTCTGGCCGGGGGCGTCGGTTCCGTGGCGGGGGCGGTGATGGGCGCCTTTATCATGGCATCGCTGGATAACGGCATGAGCATGATGGATGTGCCGACCTTCTGGCAGTACATCGTCAAAGGGGCGATTCTGCTGCTGGCGGTGTGGATGGATACGGCCACGCGGCGTCGGGTGTAATCGCGCGGACGATCACATTGTGGCGCAAACAATTTTTTTGCCCCTGTCAGCCGTGCTATGCAATGCGCTGAGCATTTAAGGGAACGCGCCACCATGCATGACAAACGCTATCGCATTACCCTGCTGTTTAACGCCAACAAAGTATATGACCGCCAGGTTGTGGAGGGGGTCGGGGAGTATCTGCAGGCATCGCAGACTGACTGGGATATCTTCATCGAAGAAGATTTCCGCTGCCGCATCGACAACATCCGCGAATGGCTGGGAGATGGGGTGATCGCCGATTACGACGATCGCTCCATCGAAACCCTGCTGTCGAATGTCTCCGTGCCGATAGTGGGCGTCGGAGGCTCCTACCACCGGCCGCAAGATTATCCGCCGGTGCACTACATCGCCACTGACAACGCCGCGCTGGTAGAGAAAGCCTTTCTGCACCTGAAAGAGAAGGGGATCAATCGCTTTGCCTTTTATGGATTACCGGCCTCCAGCGGCAAGCGCTGGGCGCAGGAGCGGGAACAGGCGTTTCGCCAGCTGGTGGGGCGCGAACGCTATCAGGGCGTGGTCTATCAGGGGATGGAAACCGCGCCTGCCAACTGGCAGCACGCCCAGAACCGGCTCGCCGACTGGCTGCAGACGCTGCCGCCGCAAACCGGGATTATCGCCGTCACCGACTCACGGGCGCGGCACCTGCTGCAGGCGTGCGAACACCTGAAAATTCCGGTGCCGGAGAAGCTTACGGTGATCGGGATTGATAATGAGGAGCTGACCCGCTATCTGTCGCGCGTGGCGCTCTCTTCCGTGGCGCAGGGCTCGCGGCAGATGGGCTATCAGGCAGCCAAGCTGCTGCACCGGCTGCTGGATAAGCAGCCTCTGCCGCTTCAGCGCATTCTGGTGCCGCCGGTAAAAGTGATCGCCCGCCGCTCGACCGACTTCCGCTCGCTGCGCGACCCGGCGGTGATTCAGGCGATGCACTACATCCGCTTTAATGCCTGCAAGGGGATCAAGGTGGAGCAGGTGCTGGATGCGGTCGGGCTGTCACGCTCCAATCTGGAAAAACGCTTCCGGGATGAAACCGGCGACACCATTCATGCGATGATCCACCGCGAAAAGCTGGAAAAAGCGCGCGAACTGCTCGCGTCTTCCTCGCTTAACATCAATGAGATCTCACAGATGTGCGGCTACCCCTCGTTGCAGTATTTCTACTCGGTCTTCCGCAAAAGCTACGACACCACCCCAAAAGAGTACCGGCAGCATCACGGGGAGAATGTGTTGTAGGGGAGAGTCTCTGCGGCCTCACACCCGCTGCTCACTCTGCTCCAGCACCGCCAGCGCCAGCCCGTTCGCCGGATCAATCCGGGTCGCGGGGAAGTGCAACTGGGTGTGCGTGGCGGTAAAGGCGAAGGCGTTGCCCTGCGCCGTGTCGCGCACCGCTTTGCAGAAAAGCTCGCTGGCGCTCCACGGGCAATCAATGATGATGGTGGCGGGGTTCAGCAGCAGCATGATCTGACTCAGCGCCGCACCGAGATAGCCACCTGCCTGGGTCATCACCGTATCCACCACGCGTGGCGCGCTGTCGCGGTTCTGCCAGCTCAGGCCAGGCTGATGCTGCGCCAGCAGCTGATTCACGGCAGGTTTGCTGACCAGCGCCTCCAGACAGCCGCGCCGGCCACAGCTGCAGCGTGGCCCGCCGGGCTGAACGATCAGATGTCCCGCCTCACCCGCCGTCCAGCTGTGTCCGGTAAAGACGTCGCCATGCTGGATCAGTGCGCCGCCGATGCCTTCGGCAATCCGCAGATAAAAATGCCCGCTCTCCACGGAGAGTCCGTGCTGCTCGACGGCCAGCAGAGCCGCCGCTTTGACATTGTTCATGATGCGGATGGGCAGGCGAACGTGTCTGCGCAGCGTGCTCAGCAGGTCAACATCCTGCCATTCAAGCGGCAGGGAGAGATGCATCCAGCCCCGGCGGGGATCGACGATGCCGGGAAAGCCAAGGCCGAAGCCAAGCAGATCGGGATAGCGCTCTGTCAGTTCCCGGCAGAGCATCGCCAGCTCCGCCAGCAGGCGGGTCGGGTTACTGGTCTCGGTGCGCAGCGTCTGTTCCGCCAGCACCTGCGAAAAGTAGTCGCAGACCCGCCAGTGGATGACGTTGCGTTCCACCATAATGCCCGCGCTCTTGAGCTTTTCCGGCCGCAGGGCGATGCCGATTTTAGGCCGTCCGGCGGCCGCCACGCTGACCGGTCCCAGCTCCTCAATCAGCCCCTGATCCAGCAGGTCATCGATGATGAGCGAGACGGTGTTCTTACTGAGTTCCAGTGCCTCCGCCAGATCCTGACGCGACGTGACGCGCAGTTTACGTAACCGGGCCATTACCCGTTTCTGATTGTTCAGTCGCAGGAGTGCAGGGCCTTTGCCGTTTGTTTTCATCACGGATCCACCCAACAGAGGAGACAGATTTCAGTGTATCAGCCCGTGAGAAACGTTGATCTGACACTTTTGTGTGCTGTTTCACACAACCTCGCTATCAGGGATAACCCTCGGCAGCAGGCGGGCGGGTAAGCGAAACGGTGCGCGTTTCGGATAAGAGGGAGAGAACGAGAGGACAGCGGTGCGGCCCCGGAAGGAGAGCCGCACCAGCGGAGAGAGGCGTCAGCGCGCGGTGGAATTAATATTCGTCGCCGCGCACCCGGCTGCGGTAACTTTCCCAGTCAAACCGCACCCACAGGCTGTTGCCAAGCCGCATACGATCCATCACGCGCTCGCCCAGCAGGGCATTCATACCGGCATGGTCGAGGTTCGATAACATGCCGGTCGGGCGTTTGGAAGAGGAGCGGCGATCGACGATCTGGTTAATGATCACTTTTTCATAGCGCGATTCGCTCTGCATACCGATCTCATCGATCACCAGCAGGTCGACACTGCTCAGATCCTGAATCAGCCGCTCTTCGGTAATGCCGCTGCTGCCGCTGAAGGTGCCCTTCATGCTCGACATCAGGTCAGCGACCGTCACGATCAGCACGCTTTTGCCGCGCAGGATCAGGTCATTGCCGATCGCCGCGGCCAGATGGTTCTTACCGGTGCCGGGACGTCCTGAAAAGACAAAGCTGGCGATGCTGCCGTCAAATTCTGCGGCATACTGCCGTGCCAGCTCCAGCGCCTTACGCTGGCCCTCATTCTCAACCCGGTAATTATCAAACGAGCAGTTGATATGCAGTTCGCGAATGCCGGAACGGCCCATCACGCGCTGCATTTTCATGGCGCGGTTCTCGCGTACTATCGCCTCTGAGCGCAGGCGACCCTGCTCCTGATTCCACGCCAGCAGCTCCTGGCCATTGGCAAATTTGGGGCGGGTGCCTTCAGGCATCATTTTTTTCAGACGGCTAAAGAGATCGTTTGGCGTTTTCATCATTCACCTCGGAAACCATCGGGAATGGTACGGTCAGGATCGGGCAACTGGGTGATATCACGCTTCGGTTGCCCGCCATTTGCGGCGCGGTTCATCTGGATGCTGCGCGCCAGTTTCTGCTGCCACTGGACATGATGGAACATCCGGCCTTCCGCCTGCCAGTAGGCGACAAAGGCCGCCAGCTCGCCCGGCGTGACGGCTTCAGCCAGCGCCACGCCCCAGATCGCGGCCTGGCGCGTAAAGTCGGCATCCGGCTGCCAGCCCGGATACATGGCGAACTTCCCGGCCGGTGTGTGGATCGCGGCGGGCGCATCGTCATACAGGCTGTCATCCAGCGCCACATCATTCGGTTGCCGGGCGGCTGCTTCCAGCGCCAGCAGCTCGGCCAGACGCGCCGGGGTGATGGCATACATCACCGGCGCATAGTTATCTAACACCGCCAGCGTGCCCTTTTCCGCCTGCTGCAGGGCAGTCAGCGGATCCTGTCGGAAGGCATCCAGGCCAATGAGCGTTGAAGTTAAGATTTTAGCTGACATGAAAAGACCTGAGGTTAACGAACACCTTGCGCCGGGAACCTGTCGCCAGCGCAGAAGGGGTTATTGTACCTTTTTTAACGGAGGGGATCGCTTAAAAAGCAGGAGTGCGGGTCAGTGCGAGGTCACCGGCGACGTGGCATGGCGGGCCGGTACAGATTCCGGTGCGCGCACGGTAAGGGCGGCAGCGGCGGGGCGGGTCTGCCATACATAGCGAACCGAAGCGAGCCAGCACAGACTGTATCCCAGCAGCTCAGTCCCCTCTTCGGCCATGTTTTTCACCACCCGGTTGTAATCCCCCAGCATCAGGTGCTGCCACAGCACATGCACACCAAACAGGCGGGAGAAGACCAGCACCACTAAAAAGCCGGAGGCCATGACCGGCCAGCTGCGGTGCTGCACCAGGGCAGCCAGCGCATGCACGCTTTTTTTCGGCGTGCGCAGCGCGACGGCCAGTGAGCCCGCGGTGACGGCCAGCGCAAACCAGACCCAGCTGCCATGCTGAATGGCATCAAACACGAAGTCGAGTTCACGGATCAGCATACAGGCGTAAAAACCGGCGACCAGAGTCAGCGCGCCGCGCTGATCGGGACGGCGTCGGGCTGCGATAAAAAAGAGTGCGGCGATGGTCGCCAGCATCACTTCCTGAGTGGTTTCGGTGAATGAGGTCTCATGCAGTGCGTCGTTCATCCAGGCGACGTCGATGTAGACAGGAACGATGGTGAGGGCAAGAAACAGCGCTGCCAGCAGAAAAACCGCGATTTCGCGGCCAATAAGAGTGAGATCGTTGCGCATAGTGTTACCAGTATAATGATTAGCAGGCTCATTATATTTTAAACGCCCGACCGCCTTTCTCTTTTCATGCCCCGCTCAGAAGCTGGCGCTGAAGCCGAAGCTGTAAAGTTGCTGTTCCTGATTATTCAGCGCTTCGTTTTGTGAAAATGAGGCGAAAGCCGCCAGATTGTCGTTCAGCGGCAGCTGCGCCCCGATACTCAGGTCGATGCCCTCGCTCTGATCCGGGCCGTTCGTCGCCTCGCGGCGGGGAGTCTGGGGCGTCTCCGCCAGCAGATAGCGATAGCTGAGCTGCGCCCAGGGCGATATCCATCCCTGCTGCGAATCGATGCGCCAGCCGACGCTGGCACTCTGCTCGCGACTCTGCTGATCGCTGTAGTCACATTGCAGACAGTTTATAGGTTGCGGATCGACGGCATACTGCGCCACCGGCCCGGTGGTGAGCGACGGCGCAACAGGCATCTCCACGCCAGCCCGGTAGCGTTTTCCCAGCGGGGTGGTGCCTGCGCTGCCGGTTTCACTGTGCAGCGCGATGGGTGAGGCGGTGGGAGAGTTAATGGCGGCTTCAAACAGGGCGCGGTTTTCGTCACTGAAGGTGAGGGGCGTCAGCGCGATCTTCTCTGCCAGTATCGTGTCGTAGTCCGGCAGAAAGTCGGCGTGTGGCGGCGCAGAGAGGCCGCTCCGGGCAAAAGCCGGTGCCATTAAGATTAACAGCCATGCAGCACAGCAGGTTCTCAGACCTTTCCAACCGCTTTTCGGCGACATCTCTTCTCCAGGCAGGGCTGAAGTTATTATCCGGCGTCGTAATTAAAATTCGCGCTGTCTCTGTTATTTAACCGCTGATCGTTTAACTATCAACCGATTAATTTTAAGATCAAGCGGACCGCTAAAATATTCTCGTTAAAAGGAACAAAGCGATGCAACGATGTGGTTGGGTAACACAGGATCCCCTCTATCTGGCTTATCACGACAGGGAATGGGGGGTGGCGCAGAGAGACAAGCGTGCGCTGTTTGAGATGCTCTGTCTGGAAGGACAGCAGGCGGGACTCTCCTGGATCACCGTGCTGAAAAAGCGGGAAAATTATCGCGCGGCGTTTCACCAGTTTGATCCGCAGGCGATTGCGCAGATGGACGCGCCAGCGATCGACCAGTTGCTGCTGAACAGCGGCATTATCCGCCATCCCGGCAAAATCGCCGCCATTATCGCGAATGCCCGCGCTTACCTGGAAATGGAGGCGAAAGGTGAGGATTTCAGCCAGTTCGTCTGGCAATTTGTCGATAACGTGCAAATCGTTCACCATTATCCCGACTACAGCCTGGCCCCCACCACGTCAGAGCAGGCCATTGCGCTCTCAAAGGCGTTAAAGCAGCGTGGTTTTAAATTCATCGGCCCGACAATCTGCTATTCCTTTATGCAGGCCTGCGGGCTGATAAACGATCATCAGAGCAACTGTTTCTGCCATCCTGATGCCATTACCCGCTGATTCTCCATAAATCAGGATTTTTCCTCATACATCCCTGTTCCACAGGCGGCATAATCGTGCCACTTATGGGGAAGGTTTTCCCCTGTGTCTCGACTGTAAGGGAACAAAAATGCAGAAGAAATTAATCGCGATCACCCTGTTACTGAGCAGCAGCCTGGCCCTGCCTGGCTGCACCACCAATCCTTACACCGGTGAATCACAGGCGGGTAAGTCAGGCGTAGGCGCGGGCCTGGGCGCATTAGTGGGTGCCGGTGTCGGCGTGCTTTCATCGTCGAAGAAAGATCGCCGTAAAGGTGCTCTGATTGGTGCCGCAAGCGGCGCGGCACTGGGCGGTGGCGTGGGCTACTACATGGACGTGCAGGAAGCGAAACTGCGTGACAAGATGCGCGGCACCGGCGTCAGCGTGACCCGTAATGGCGATAACATCGTCCTGAACATGCCCAACAATGTCACCTTCGACTCCAGCAGCAGCAATCTGAAACCCGCAGGCGCGAACACCCTGACCGGTGTTGCAATGGTGCTGAAAGAGTATCCAAAAACGGCGGTAAACGTCGTGGGTTACACCGACAGCACCGGCACCCGTGCGCTGAATATGCGTCTCTCTCAGCAGCGTGCTGAAAGTGTCGCCAGCGCGCTGATCGTGCAGGGCGTGGCCAGCGATCGCCTGCGTACGCAGGGTGCAGGCCCGGATAACCCGGTTGCCACCAACAGCACCGAAGCCGGCAAAGCGCAAAACCGTCGCGTTGAGATCACACTCACCCCGCTGGGCTAACCGTGGTCGCCCCCTCTCGGGGGCGCCCTTTTTTCTGGAAAGTCTCACGTTAAAAGCACCAGAAAGCGTTCTGTGGATAGAGCCAGCAGAGGCTTTATGGTAGCCTGATCAAAAATTGATCAGTGGAAATTCCCCTATGTCTCTTAAAGCCATCGCGGCGGTTTTAGGTCTCTCTGTCACCACCGTCAGCCGCGCCCTCAATGGTTACCAGGATGTCGCTCAGGAGACGCGTAAACGCATCGAAGCGGAGGCGCAACGGCGCGGCTACCGGCCTAATGCGGCGGCCAGACGGCTGAAAACCGGTCGCGCTAATGCGGTGGGCCTGGTCTGTCCGCCGGG
The DNA here is from genome assembly GCF_026104315.1 of Pantoea anthophila. Taxonomy (NCBI): domain Bacteria; kingdom Pseudomonadati; phylum Pseudomonadota; class Gammaproteobacteria; order Enterobacterales; family Erwiniaceae; genus Pantoea; species Pantoea anthophila. The sequence goes on along the minus strand of NZ_CP110473.1, from coordinate 26,398 downwards.
GGCTTCGCCTCTGAGTGGCAGCGATTTCAGTGACATGTTACTGGCACTGGAGCATCACCTGGCCGGTTATGATATTAACCTGCTGCTGCTGACAGATAAGCAGCAGAATCCTCCGGCGCTCACCCGCCTGTTGCGCAGCGGGGCTGTCGATGCCCTGATTATCGGCCACACCCGGCCAGATGACTGTCGGCTTCATGCGCTGCTGCAGACCGATTTTCGCTTTCTGACGCTGGGTCGCAGCGATCTGCCCGCCACCTATGCCTGGTTTGATGTTGACCACCTTGCCGGTTCGCAGCTGGCGGTGGAGTGGTCGCTGGCACAGGGACGGCGGCGGATCGCCTGGCTTGGCAGTGAGGAGAACAGCAGCCGCGCGCGCGACCGGCGTCAGGGCTATCTGACGGCGCTGGGTGATCTCGCGCCTTATGCGATGGCGGCAGTGGCACCGACGCGCCGTGCCGGCTATCAGCAGACCCGGCAGTGGCTGGCAGAGGGGCCGATGCCGGAGGTGATCATCACCGACTGTGGTGCGCTGGCGGAAGGCGCGGCTGTGGCGCTGCATCAGGCCGGACGCGCAGCGGGTGAGGATGCCATCCTGCTGGCAGGCTGGGAGGGATTACCGGGGGATGCGATTCTCGATCATCCCATTGTCGCGATTCGTCAGGCAACGCCACATCAGGCCGGAGAGCAGGTGGCGGAGATGATTGTCCGGCTGATCGAGGGTGCGCCGCCGGAGACGTTACAGACCCTGTGGCAGCCCTGGCTGCAATTACCGGCGTAGCGCTTTTTGCTCCGGGCTGCGCTTGTGCTAGTCTCTGCCGAATTTATAATTTTGCAGGATATCTCATGAAAACCAGGCCGCCTCGCGCCACCATCAGCGATGTTGCTCACGCGGCTCGGACCGGTAAAACCAGCGTTTCACGTTATCTGAACGGTGAACTGCATCTGCTCTCCGCCGATCTGAAAGCGCGGATTGAACAGGCGATAGCGGACCTCAGCTATCGTCCGAGCCAGATGGCACGCGGTCTGAAACGTGGGCGTACGCGCCTGATTGGGCTGATTATCGCTGATATCACCAACCCCTATTCCGTCGATGTCATGAGTGGCATTGAAGCCGCCTGTCGTGAGCAGGGCTTTACGCTGCTGATGTGTAATACCAACAACGAAGTGGATCTGGAGCAGCACTACCTCCAGCTGCTGAGCAGTTATCAGGTTGAAGGCATCGTGGTTAATGCGGTCGGGATGCGCGAAGAGGTGCTGAATCATCTGCAGCAGTCCCTGCTGCCGATGGTGCTGATTGACCGCAAAATCCCCGATTTTCCCTGCGATGTGGTGGGCCTGAACAACGCCGAAGCGGCCGAAACCGCTACGCGCCATCTTGTCGACAATGGCTATGAGGCTCTGATGTTTCTCAGTGAGCCGCTGGGCAGTGTCAATACGCGCCGCGAGCGTCTGCAGGCGTTCCGCCATCTGCTGGCGGCGCATCCGCAGGTTGAGCATCAGAATGTGGAAGTGGTGCTGCATCAGCCCGATGCGCTTGACGCGGCGCTGCTGGCATTCCATCAGCAGCATGCGGGCAAACGCTGTGCGGTAATGGTCGCCAACGGGGCGCTGACGCTGCAGGTGGCGCGATCGCTGCAGCGACTCAACCTGCAGTGGGGCCGCGATATCGGCCTGCTCGGTTTCGATGAGCTGGAGTGGGCGGCGCTGGCTGGTGTCGGGATTACCACGCTGAAACAGCCGACCTGGCAGATTGGCTTCAGTGCGCTGGAGCGACTGATTGCCCGTATTGATGGCAGTGACCTGCCGGTTGCCGAACAGGTGTTCTCCGGCGAGCTGATCGTTCGCGGCTCCAGCCAGCCGCTTCCCTGAGGTGCAGGTTTGTTCTTACTTCGGGCTGAGCGGGCAAATCAGAGAGTGTGCCGTTAAGGTATTGTCGAAAGGGACGAAAGAAGCCTGCTCAGGACAGGCTTCTTACTGGCTTACAAAGGCAGGCCGGAGAGAGTTAAATTAACAGCACACACGCTGAGAGGGCCTGGGCCTGGCGTCGAGAAAACTTTTATATTATCAAACCATTCATCCGGGCTTCCCCCGAAGATAATAAAGTTTTTTTCTGGCTCGCCTGAATCACTCATATTCACGGCGCCAGCAACGCGTTCGGCTTCTGACTTATCTATGTTTCTCATTTCGATCTCCTTAATTTGCATCCGTGTAGTCGTATATTTTCGATAACCTTTTCTAAGGATTCCTGCCTGAGGATGTCGCCCGTTAATAGCGTTACAGGCAGATTATTATATTCTTTTCTTACTTTTATTTTGTCTATCTCTTTTTTCTGCCAAAGACCGCATGCCGCCCAGGCTTTACCTTCAGACGTGGCGGTTGCAGATTCCATCACACTTTCAAATATCTTTACGGAGTTGTTATCTTTTAAAGCTTTTTCGTATATCAGTTGTTGTGGCATTTCCTTCGCAATAAATCCATTGAAGCCCATCGAAAATAGAGTGGCAGTGGAGAGTTCCTTTTCTATGTCCTGATCGGGTTGGGCTGAAACCGTTGTTAATCCTGAAGCAAGTAATCGTGTTATTAAAATCCATTTCATCTGCAAAACCTCCGTTTGCTATCTTATTACCGACTATAAATGACGCTGAGCAATAATAGGATGGAAATAAAGGAATTAAATTTAACAGCATCATAAAATGACGGTTTTGGTTTTTTCCGATCCGTTTTTGCATTAATCCCGCTAACGCTTTTCAGTAACGATGACTTCATAGCTATCCGCATCCCTCTTAACATGATAAAAATCCTCACTTTTTTCCTTCATCGGAGCTCTCTGATATGCACTTAGCGTACAATCCTGCGTTTGTAAGCCTCAGACCTCTCTTCGTGCTCGCTTCGTGAGCACGATCATAGTTTCACAGTTTGCTGCTTTGCTTTGGAACCGGTTCCATTTAGGGTTTTTGTATCCGCTACGCGCAAAAACCTGCCATGGAGCAGAACATGAAACCTGACATCATTGTGGTGACCGCCGCTTATGGCCATGCGCAGATCGCCGCACTCGGCGGCCAGACTGCGCTGCTGCCGATCATTCAGCAGGCTGGTGCTGATGGCGTCGAAATCCGCCGCGAACTGCTTGATGACGCGGCGCTGGCCGATCTGCCCGCACTGGCGCAGGCGGTGGCACAGCATCAGCTTCAGGCCAGCTATTCGGTGCCCGATACGCTGTTTTGTGACGGCGGCGAAATCAATCCGCGCATAACCCACTACGTTGAAGAAGCACGCCAGTTAAATGCGCAGCGGCTGAAAGTCGCGCTGGGACATTTCACCGGTTCACTTCACCGTGAAACGCTGCAGGCGCATCTGGCAGCACTGCCGTGTGAACTGACGGTGGAAAACGATCAGACCGAACAGGGCAAACTCGCACCCTCCGTCGCGTTTTTCACGGCGATCAGAGAAGCCGGGCTACCGATCACGATGACCTTCGACATGGGGAACTGGTGCTGGACCGGCGAAAACGCCTTCCAGGCCGCGCAGCAGCTGGCCGCGCAGGTCGGCTATGTGCACGTCAAAGCCGCCGTTCCGCATCAGGAGAGTTTCCGGGCAATTGCGCTGGATGAGGCGGACGCTGGCTGGCGTGACCTGCTGCAACAGCTGCCCGGCTCGGTGCCGCGCGGTATTGAATTTCCGCTGGAAGGCGACGATCTGATTGCGGTGACGCGCCACTATGTGTCGCTGCTGCGCAATGTGTAAGGAGTAAAAATGAGTCATCACACCCAATATCACACCGGTCCGCTTGATGTGGTCACCATCGGCGAAGCGATGGCGATGTTTGTCGCCCGTGAAACCGGCGATCTCGCCGCCGCAGAGACCTTTGTTAAACGCGCAGCAGGCGCAGAACTCAATGTCGCGACCGGCCTGGCGCGTCTTGGCCTGAAAGTGGGCTGGGTCAGCCGGGTTGGCGATGACGCCTTTGGTCGCTTTATCTGCCAGCAGCTGAAAAAAGAGGGCATTGACCACGCCCGGGTCACGGTCGATAACCGTTATCCCACCGGTTTCCAGCTGAAATCCAAAGTCGATGATGGCTCTGACCCGCTGGTGGAGTATTTCCGTAAAGGCTCGGCGGCCAGCCATCTGTCGGTTGACGATTTTGACGCGGACTACTTTGGCTCGGCACGCCATCTGCACCTCAGCGGGGTGGCGGCAGCGCTCTCAGAGAGTTCACTGGAACTGCTGAAGCACACGGCCAAAGAGATGCGCGCGCGCGGGAAAACCATTTCGTTTGATCCGAATCTGCGGCCGGTGCTGTGGCGCAGTGAAGAGGAGATGCGTAAGCAGCTCAATCTGCTGGCGGAGTATGCCGACTGGGTACTGCCAGGCGAAAAAGAGGGGCTGATCCTGACCGGTTACCGTCAGCCGGAAGCGATTGCAGATTTCTATCTCGATAAGGGTGTGAAAGCGGTCGTGATTAAAACCGGTTGTGACGGCGCCTGGTACAAAACCGCACAGGGTGAACAGGGACAGGTTGCGGCGATAAAAGTCGACAACGTGGTCGACACCGTAGGGGCCGGTGACGGTTTTGCCGTCGGCGTGATCAGCGCCCTGCTGGAAGGTCAGACGCTGCCGCAGGCGATTCGCCGCGGCAATAAAATTGGTTCGATGGCGATTCAGGTCATTGGTGACAGCGAAGGTCTGCCGACGCGTCAGCAACTGGGCGACGAGTAGTTCACGCGCCCCTCTACAGACACAGGAGTTCCCGATGAAAAAGCAGACAATCGCGCCAAAACGCTGGTGGTTCATCATGCCCATCGTGTTTATCACCTACAGCCTGGCGTATCTCGATCGTGCAAACTTTAGCTTCGCCTCTGCCGCCGGGATTAATGACGATCTCGGCATCACCAAAGGCATGTCCTCGCTGCTGGGCGCGCTGTTCTTCCTGGGATACTTCTTTTTCCAGATCCCGGGCGCAATCTATGCCGAACGCCGCAGCGTGAAGAAACTGATTTTCGGCTGCCTGATCCTGTGGGGTGGCTGTGCATCGCTGACCGGTGTGGTCAGCAACATTCCGATGCTGGCAGCGATTCGTTTTGTGCTGGGCGTGGTGGAAGCGGCGGTGATGCCGGCCATGCTGATTTACATCAGCAACTGGTTTACCAAATCGGAACGTTCGCGCGCCAATACCTTTCTGATCCTGGGGAACCCGGTCACGGTGCTCTGGATGTCGGTGGTGTCGGGCTATCTGATCGAATCCTTCGGCTGGCGTGAGATGTTTATCATTGAAGGGATTCCGGCGGTCATCTGGGCGATTGCCTGGTGGTTCCTGGTGCAGGATAAGCCGTCTCAGGCGCGCTGGATGAGCGATGCAGAGAAAGCGGCCCTGCAGGCTGAACTGCAAAAAGAGCAGGAAAACATCAAGGCGGTGCGTAACTACGGTGAAGCGTTCCGCAACCGCAATGTGATCATCCTCTGCCTGCAATATTTTGCCTGGAGCATCGGTGTGTATGGCTTTGTGCTGTGGCTGCCGTCGATTCTGCGTAACGGCACACAGATGGGCATGGTTGAAGCGGGCTGGCTGTCAGCGGTGCCTTATCTGGCGGCGACCATTGCGATGGTCGTGGTCTCCTGGGCGTCGGACAAAACCCAGAATCGTAAACTGTTTGTCTGGCCGCTGCTGCTGGTGGGGGCGCTGGCGTTCCTTGGCTCTTACCTGGTCGGCTCAAGCAACTTCTGGGCCTCCTACACCCTGCTGGTGATTGCCGGTGCCGCGATGTATGCCCCTTACGGACCGTTCTTCGCCATTATTCCTGAGATGCTGCCACGCAACGTCGCGGGCGGGGCAATGGCACTGATCAACAGTATGGGTGCACTGGGGTCATTTATCGGTTCATGGATCGTCGGCTATCTTAATGGGGCGACCGGCAGCCCGGCAGCCTCCTACATCTTTATGGGTTCGGCTCTGCTGGTGTCGGTGTGGCTGACGCTGATAGTGAAACCGGCGCAGAACAAAGCGCCGCCGCTGCGGGGCGCAAAACCGGCCTGAAAGCGTAAACGCTGAATCGGGCTGGCCCGGTGCAGGTCCACAACGCCTGCACTGTTCGCACAGGCCTTGCCGGGCCTGTACGGAGGCCGCCCGGGCGTAAACGTCAGTCTCTGTTTTCTCCGGGCGGCCCGCAAGCCGCCCGCTACTTATTTGTTTGATCGGGAGCCACTGAATGAAACCCGCTGTAATTCTCTATAAAAAACTGCCTGACGACCTCTATGCGCGCCTGGCTGAACAGTGTGACGTGACGGAAGTGAGCAATCTTTCGCCAGAGAGCCAGCAGCAGCACGCTGCGGCGTTCCGCCAGGCCGAGGGCCTGCTGGGATCGGGCGGAAAAGTGAATGGCGAGCTGCTGGCGAACATGCCTAATCTGCGCGTCTGCTCCAGCGTCTCGGTGGGCTATGACAATTTTGACGTGGCGGCGCTGAATGCGCGTCATGTGGTGCTGATGCACACCCCGACCGTGCTGACGGAAACCGTGGCTGACACCATGATGGCGCTGGTGCTGAGCACCGCGCGTCGGGTGCCGGAGCTGGATGCCTGGGTCAAAGCGGGCCACTGGCAGAAGAGCATCGGACCGGCGCAGTTCGGCATCGACGTGCACCATAAAACGCTGGGCATTCTCGGCATGGGACGGATCGGGATGGCCCTGGCGCAGCGCGCCCACTTTGGCTTCGGCATGAAAATCCTCTACAACGCGCGCCGTGAGCATGAGGAGGCGCAGTCGCGCTTTGGCGCGCAGCGCTGCGAACTGAAAGAGCTGCTGCAGCAGAGTGATTTTGTCTGCATCAGCCTGCCGCTGACTGACGAAACCCACCATCTGATTGGGGCCGCCGAGCTGGAACTGATGAAGCCGGATGCGGTACTGATCAACGCCGGTCGCGGGCCGGTGGTGGATGAGAAGGCGCTGATCGCCGCGCTGCAGGCGGGCAAACTGCACGCCGCCGGGCTGGATGTGTTTGAGCAGGAGCCGGTTCCTGCCGACTCTCCGCTGCTGTCGCTGCCGAACGTGGTGACGCTGCCGCACATCGGTTCTGCCACCCACGAAACCCGCTACGGCATGATGCAGGATGCGGTGGAGAATCTTATCGCCGCGCTCGGCGGAAACGTCGATAAAAACTGCGTTAACCCTCAGGCGCTGAAATAATCGCCACGCCTTTCCATTGCGCCCGCCGATGGCGGGCGTTATGGTGAACCCCCGATTCGCAATCACAAATTTTTAACCGCTATGTCCTTTTCTCAGTTCGGCGACAAATTTACCCAACATTCCGGCATTTCACGTCTGATGGAAGATATGGGCGCAGGCCTGCGTACGCCCGGCACCATCATGCTTGGCGGCGGTAATCCGGCGCAGATCCCGGCCATGAACGACTACTTTCAGCAGCTGCTGCAGCAGATGCATGAGGAGGGCAAACTCAGCGAAGCACTGTGCAATTACGACGGCCCGCGCGGCAAAGCGACGCTGCTGGAGTCGCTGGCCGGGCTGCTGCGCGACCAGCTTGGCTGGCCGATTACCGCGCAGAATATCGCGCTGACCAACGGCAGTCAGAGCGCCTTCTTCTATCTGTTTAACCTGTTTGCCGGTCGTCGCGCCGACGGCAGCAAAAAGCGGGTGCTGTTTCCGCTGGCGCCTGAGTACCTTGGCTATGCGGATGCCGGTCTGGAAGAGGAGCTGTTTGTGTCGGCGAAGCCGAACATTGAGCTGCTGCCGGAGGGACAGTTTAAATATCATGTCGATTTCGAGCATCTGCCGATGAACGATGAGGTCGGGCTGATCTGCGTCTCGCGTCCGACCAACCCCACCGGCAACGTGATCACCGATGAGGAGCTGATCCAGCTGGATGCGCTGGCGCAGCAGCATGATGTGCCGCTGCTGATCGACAATGCCTACGGCGTGCCGTTCCCCGGCATCATCTTCAGCGAAGTGCGTCCGCTGTGGAATCCCAACATTATTCTCTGCATGAGCCTGTCGAAACTTGGCCTGCCGGGCGCGCGCTGCGGCATCATTATCGCAGACGAGAAGACCATCTCTGCGCTGAGCAATATGAACGGCATTATCAGCCTGGCCCCCGGCAGTATTGGCCCGGCCATCGCCAATGAGATGATTCGTCGCGGCGATCTGCTGCGGCTCTCCGAAGAGGTGATTAAGCCGTTTTATCAGCAGAAGGTTGCGCAGACGATTGCGATCCTGCGCCGCCATCTGTCAGAAGAGCGCTGCCTGATCCACAAGCCGGAAGGGGCGATTTTCCTCTGGCTCTGGTTCCGCGATCTGCCGATCACCACGGAAACGCTCTATCAGCGGCTGAAAGCGCGCGGGGTGCTGATGGTGCCGGGCCACTTCTTCTTTCCGGGGCTGGAGCAGGCGTGGCCGCACACCCACCAGTGTATGCGGATGAACTACGTGCCGGATGCGGAGAACATCGAGCGGGCGGTGCAGATTCTGGCGGAAGAGGTGGAGAACGCCTGGCGCGACAGCTAAGCCTGCGCGTCGGTTAACGACAGCTGGCACCACTGCGCCAGCTGTCGGATCGCCTGTTCCACTTCCGCATTCCAGCCAAAACCGGCATTCAGCCGGAAACAGTGATCGTAGCGCTGATCGGTGGCAAAAATATGGCCTGGCGCAATCCCGATGCCCGCGTTGCGCGCCTTGAGAAACAGCTCGCGCACGTTCAGCGCCTGCGGCGGCATGGCGACCCACAGCACATATCCCCCTTCCGGGTCAGAGACCGTTGTCCCGGCCGGAAACTCCCGCAGCACCGACTGACGCATTTCGCTGATTTGCCGCGCCAGTTCGCGCCGCAGCTTGCGCAGGTGAGCATCATAGCCGCCGCTGCGCAGCAGTTCCGCCACCGCCGCCTGCGACAGCACCGAGGTGCCCATGGTGGAGGTATATTTCAGCGAGGCGATCTTACGCATGTAGTTGACGCTGTGGACCCAGCCGATGCGGATGCCGGGTGCCACGGTTTTCGAGAAGCCGCTGCAGAGAATAGCGTTGGGGCTGAAGGCGCGCATCGGGAAAGGGCGACGCTCACCAAAGGCGGTATCGCCAAAAATATCATCCTCAATGATCACCACATCGTTTTCATCGGCCTGGCGCGCAATATAGGCTTTCTGCTCGTTGGGAATGCTTTTTCCCAGCGGATTGTTGACGTTGCACAGCGTCAGAAAGACCCGCACCGCTTTGCGCTGAAACAGACGGGTGAGGGTTGCCACATTCACATAGCCTTCCGGCCCGGCTTCCACTTCAATCACCCGTAAATTGAGGTTATGCAGCATCTGCAGCAGGACGAAATAGCAGGGGGACTCCACCGCCACCACATCGCCTGGCTGCGTGGTGGCGCGCAGTGACAGCGAGATCGCCTCAATGCAGCCGTTGGTGATCAGAATATCGTCGGCGCTGATATTGCAGCCGTAATCGACCGCGCGCCGGGCAATCTCCGTTTTCAGCGGCGCATAGCCGGTGCCCTTCACCGTGTTACCGAGCAGGGCGGGTTTGCTGTAACCCATCTGGCGCATCAGCAGGCCAATCCGCCTGATCGGATAGAGGGCACTGTCGCCGTTCGCCAGATCGAGGCGCACCCGGCAGTCTGATCCGAGCATCGCCAGATGCAGTTCGGTCTGCTCATCCAGCGGGGCGATGGCGCGCGGCTGTTCGCTGACGGAGGGTAACGCACGCGAAGCGGGCCGCTGTGGGGCAACAAAAAAACCCGACTTCGGGCGGGCGACGGCGTAGCGCTCATCTTCCAGCGTTCGCAGGGTTTTCAGGGCGGTGGTGAGGCTGACATTGTACTGTGTCGCCAGGGTGCGCACCGAGGGCAGACGGCTGTCGGGTGCCAGTGAACCGGCATGGATCGCCTGTTTAATCTGTTCTGCTATCTGGCGATAACGGCTGCTCTGACTCTCCTGTTCCCCGATAACCCCGGTCATCTGTTCCACCCCATATCGCGCTGATCTGTGCATATTCAACAGAGTACATTCAAAGTACTTTAGGCTGCATCTCTTAATTATTCATGACGCTAAACGGCGCACAGCGCCCGGCTGCCGTCGGGCCTGTGGCCATAACGGCAGGCCGTTCACCTAAGGAAAATGTGAAAGATGAATAATCTGCCCGCCATGATGAAAGCAATGGAAGCGTATCTCTCACCGGCCATCATCGCGTCGGCTCAGCGCTGTTCGGCCCGTCTGCTGGCGGCGTTACCCGATAAGCAGCCTGAGAACAACCGCGTCCTGCTCGCCTATGGCGGCGGCAAAGACAGCAGCTACATGGTGGCTTACGTGCGCTACATTCAGGGGCTGATCTGGCAGCAGCAGGGCACCACCTTTCATCTGCGGGTCAGCACTAACCGTCACGCGGCGATGAACCAGAGCGTCATGGATAATATTCATCGCGTTTATCAGTCGCTGGCGATGCATGACGATGAACGGGTGACCTGTCTGGTGGTGGATGGTCTGCTGATCCGCCCTTTCGCCCGCGATCTGCCGATGCCGGACAGCGTGCGTGAGCAGAACCGCAACGATGTGCTGATGAATGGCCACCGCTTTCGCGCCGATGCGCGCTCCACCTTCTGCAACGCCTGCAACCTCAGCATGGTCAACTCCTTTGGCCTTGCGGCGGACTACAACGGCGGTGTGGATATGATTATCACCGGCGATTCGCCGCAGGAGCAGGCCGCCTATGTTGCCTGGGCGCGGCACCTCTCACGACTGTTTGATGCGCCGGTCGCGGAAAAAAGCCGTGGCTTCAGCGGGTTCCTGCAGACGCTGGATGGCGTCGCAGAGCGCTACTTCAGCGACATTTACGGGGCCGGCCAGCTCACTCCCGCGCACCGCATCACCCACCAGCTGGCGCGCGATCCGCTCTTCTTCAATATCTATCAGGACACGGCCTATGAAGCGGGTGCGCACTGGGCGCTGCTCAGCGACTTTATGGGCTTCCGGTTTGATGAACTGATGTTCAGCTTTTCTGAGTCTGACTGCGGTAACCCGACGCTGATGGCGCATCTGCGCGGACTGCGGGCCGAAACGCTCCTGCAGCGCAGCTACGCCGAGGGGATCCGTGAATATGTGCGCTTTGCGCTGGGGCTGATGGTGAAGAAGGATTTTCCCCCGCAGCTGATCGACGAGATGGCGGCGCGCTATCAGGATGACGCCGCGATCCGGCAGCAGCGGCAGCGCGCAGCCGCGTTCGCCGTGCAGGCGTTTGACCTCAGCGAAGCGCAGCTGATCTGCATGATCTACTCGCCCTTTCTGGGACAGGGCCAGCAGCTCGGTCACTGGCTGACCGGGCAGCAGATCGCGCTGGAGGAGGCCGCTATCCGCGACCTGCTTGAGCAACGCAGTCAGGATGTCGCGCTGGCCAGGGCGTTAACGCACCTCTCCGGCATGACGCTGACACAGATGCGCCACTGCTGGCAGAGCAAGCCGGTCAGTTCGCTGCTGGAGGGCAAAAGCCCCGATCCCCTGTCGCGCGTGCTGCGCTTCGATCCCCATAAAGCGGTGATTCAGGTCAGTAACGGTGTGCTCAATGACACGGTGACAGAAGTCATCTCCGGGCGATAACCCGGTAAGGCGAGGCGATGAAAAAGATTTTTCTGCAAATTGGCGCCACCCGCGATGGACAGAACCCTTACTGCGCGGTGGCAAAGCGCGAAGGCTATTTCACCGTGCTGGCGGAAATGGGCGACTTTGTCGATTACCAGTCACTAAGCCTGGCGCTGCCTTTTGATCTGATTATTCGCCTCGACCGCCCTGAGAATCCGTGGGAGGTGATGCAGGCTTATCTGCACGCCGGTTTACTGGCGCATCCGCTGGTGGTGCTGGCGGGCTTTGAAGCCTACAACGCCAGCGCCGGGCGACTGCGCGACATGCTGGCCGGGCCGGACGCGCCCGCCGCCTTTATCCCGCTGGATAAATATGCGCAGCGCATGGCGCTGAAAAAAGCCTGGCCGCGCTTCCCGCAGCCGGAGTTCCGCTTTTTTGCCTCGCCGCTCAGCATTCTGGATGCGGAGCAGGCGCTCATCTACCCCTGCGTCGTCAAACCGGTAGATGGCGGCGGCGGGCTGGGCATCTGGCTGATTGAGCGGGCCGATCAGCTGCGCAGCGTGGTGAAGCAGCTGGTGCAGACCATGAACTATGGCGGGCGCGGCTTCAGCGGCTTTATCGTGGAAAGCGCCCTGATCGGCGAGGAGTTTTCGCTACAGGGTGTGGTCGCGCAGGGACATCCCCGGGCGCTGACCTGCTGCCAGAAGGTGATTGAGCAGCACCGGGACAGCGAAGGCTGCGTCAGCTTTTATGAGTCGGGGCATGTGGCGATGGCAGCAGCGGCGCTGCCCGCCGCGTTCAGCAGTCTCATGACCTTCTGCTGCGAAACCTTTGGCTACCGTCAGGGCGCGTTTCATATCGATTTCATTGTGGTCAACGGCGTGCCGCATTTTCTGGAGATGGGGTTCCGGCTCTCTGGCATGGGGGTGGCGACGCTGGTTGAGGAGGCGACCGGTATCAACTGGGCTGAGGTGACTTTCCGGCTGGAGGCGGGAGGCACCCTGCCTGCCTTTGCCCTGAGCACGTCGCGCGCTGTTGGCCAGCTGCGCCTGCGCCAGCCCGCACAGCTGCAGGCGGCGGAACGCTGGATCGAACAGCATCAGCAGGGCGCGCTGTTACCCCCCCTCCGGTTGCCTGCGTTGCAGGTGTCATCCCGCTCATCGCTCTACGCCGATCTCACCCGTCACGCCGGCATTCTGGCGACCTTCAGCCTCAGCGCCCCGACGCGGGAGCCCGTTATGACCCTTTTTCAGCAGGTGATTGCCGCGCAGCCGGTGACCGCCGGGAGAGACAAAGTATGTGCAGAATGATTCTGGCGCATGGCAGGTTCGACAGCGCTCAGATTCTGGAGGCGGCGCGCGCCATGAGCTGCGGCGAAGGAGCCGAACACGATGGCCCAATTAAATCCCATCCCAACGGCTGGGGCTGCCTGTGGCTGGAAGCGGGGGAGATCCGCACCCTGCACGGCACGGGCGCGTTTGCGGAAGCGCTGCCGGACATCGATGTGGATCGGCTGCGCAGTCCGTTTCTGGCCGTGCATGTACGCCACGCCACGCTGAGTAAAAATCAGGGGCTGGCCTTTTCTCATCCGCTGACGCGCCACAGCGCGGGTCATCAGTGGTACATGATGCACAACGGCTTTCTGCCGACCATCCACCGCCAGCTTGGCCTGGCGGAATCCCGTTTCGATTCAGAAGAGTACCTGCGCTACCTGGTCGATCAGACCACGCCCGCCGACTTCACCCGCGACTATCTGCGCGCAAAGATGGCGCAGGTGGAACCCGGCGGCAGCGCAGGCAATGCCATTTTCGTCACCCGTGACAAAGCCTGGGCGTGGCAGTGGTATCCCCACGACACCCCCTGGCCTGACTATTTTACGATGCATTTTCGGCAACAGGAGGATTGCACGCTGATCGCTTCTGAACCCGTGACAATACCAGGCAGCGCCGGCAGCTGGCGGCGAATGAACAATCATGAACTCTATGAAATTCCGTTTAGGGAGTGATAAACATGGCTATTTTCAATCAGTTCCGCGTGATTAATCCCAGCATGTTTGTGGAGTCGACCTGGCTGGATGACATCGTCACGGCGCGTGTGCCGCTGCTGGTGCTGCGTAATTTCCTGACGCCGGAGGTGCGGGAAGCGGTGGTGGCGGATCTGCAGCGCTGCCGGGAAAAGATCCGTGTTTCTCACTATCCGAATGGCGCGCTGACCACGCTCGGGCCCTATCTGGCGCGTCACACCGCAGAGCCCGATAACTATTTTACCGAGCTGCGCGATATCCAGCCGGCGCTGCCCCCTTCACTCACCGCCCTGCGTGAGCAGATCTACCTCTGGGTTCAGCATGCGCTGCGGCTGGAGAGCCTGCGCATCGCCCAGGAGCCGGGCCACGGCGACTATGCCGGTTCTATCGTGCGGTTTCATGCCGATGGCGTCGCGAACCCGTTACACAACGACAATATCGTGCGTGATGCCGCCGGAAGCGGGCTGGCGGTGACGCAGATTCTCCATCAGCTCAGCTGCGTGGTCTGCCTGCAGGAGTGCAATGCGGGCGGGGCGCTGCGGATCTACAACAAAAAATGGGCACCGGAGGATGAGCGGTTCAAAACGGCCGGTGAGCTGGGCTATCCCGCTGAGGTGATTGAACACAGCGAAGTCTGCGAATTTTCACCACGCAGTGGCGATATCTATCTGTTTAATCCCGCTTTTTATCACGAGATTGATCGGGTTGAAGGTGATACCCGCATCACCATGGGATTCTTTTTCGGGCTGACCGATAAAAAAATGAAACACGCTATCGCCTGGAGTTAATCCGGTCCGGGCCAGACAAGGAGAGGGATATGACGACGTTTGAAAAAATCACCGCGCTGCTGGATCAGCATCAGGCCAGCTACCGCGTCGTGGAGCATGAGGCGATAGGGCAGACCGACCAGATCAGCCAGATACGCGGTAATGCACTGGGTCAGGCGGCTAAGGCGATGGTGCTGGAGGTCGTCATGCCGGACGGCGCGCCGCCGCGTCCGCTGCTGGCGATTGTGCCGGGCGACTGCCGGATCAATTTTAAAAGTGCGGCGCGCGCTATCGGCGGAAAGAAATCCTCTTTCGCCGCGCCGGAGCTGGCGCAGGCGCTGACCGGCTGTGTGATGGGCGCGGTGCCGCCATTCAGTTTTGATGACCGGCTGGCGCTGCGGGTCGATACCCGGCTGCAGCAGGTCGGAACGTTATGGTTTAACGCGGGCGAGCTGGATAAATCGATCGCGCTGGCTGTAGATGACTATTTTCGCATCGTGGGGGAAGCGTGCTGTGCTGATATCGCGACCCCGATTGCGATCACCGCCTGACGGCGGCTCAAGGAGTTTCTGATGTCGGTAAAAGATATGCTGTTAGCGTTGTGCGTGGTGGTGGCGTGGGGCGTCAATTTTGTGGTGATCAAGCTGGGGCTGCAGGGGATGCCGCCTTTTCTGCTCGCCGGACTGCGATTCACGCTGGTCGCCTTCCCTGCCATTTTCTTTGTGCGCCGTCCGCCGATCCCGCTGCGCTGGCTGGTGGTTTACGGTATGACCATCAGTTTTGGTCAGTTTGCGTTTCTCTTCCTGGCGATTCAGCTCGGTATGCCAGCAGGCCTGGCCTCCCTGGTGCTGCAGGCGCAGGCGTTCTTTACCCTGCTGCTGGGGGCGCTGCTGCTGGCGGAGAAGCTGCGCTGGAACCACATCACCGGGATTATCATCGCCACGCTGGGGATGTTTCTGCTGGCGACGGCAGGCATGGAGGGACAGACCAGCGCCGGCATTACGCTGACGACCATGATGCTGACGCTGTCGGCGGCCCTGTCATGGGGGCTGGGTAACATTACCAACAAGATCATTATGCGGAATCGCAGCGTGCCGATTATGTCGCTGGTGGTCTGGAGTGCGCTGGTGCCGGTCATTCCTTTCTTTGCCTGCTCGCTGCTGTTTGAGGGGCAGGAGGCTATCGTCAGCAGCCTGCTGCACATCGGGCTGCAGACGGTACTGGCGCTCTTCTATCTGGCCTTTGTCGCCACCATCGTCGGCTACGCTATCTGGGGAAATCTGCTCAGCCGTTACGAAACCTGGCGCGTTGCTCCGCTGTCGCTGCTGGTGCCGGTGGTCGGGATCATTACCGCTGCGCTGGTGCTGGATGAGCATCTTTCCGGGCAGCAGATGCTGGGCGCCTCGGTGATTATTGCCGGCCTGCTGATCAACGTGTTTGGCGGCGTGCTGGGACAGCGTTTCGCGATGCGAACGCAGCCGTAAGGGCAAGGCCGGCGTCAGATATAAGGGCAAAAAATATCGCCTTGAGGTCAGGTGACAGGCTCAGGGAGCATACGCCTTTCGCAAAGACGCAATAGACGCCATCCCTGGCATGCTCAGCGCGGCCCATCCCTGGTCCGCGATGCTTCGCTACAGGCGTATGCTCCCATCGCTTTGAACTTATCAGCCGTCTGAAACAGGGGATCGGAGCAACATTTTTTGCCTTATGAATCTCCACTGATCTTAAAAACGAAAAACGCCGCATTAGCGGCGTTTTTTATGGTTACTTCATAAATTACTTCAGAATCTCAATACGGCGTGGTTTGGCTTCTTCCGGCACCAGACGTTCAAGATCGATACTCAGCAGACCATTTTCGAGACGGGCGTCGCGCACCACGATGTGGTCGGCAAGCTGGAATTTACGCTCGAAGTTACGCTCGGCGATACCCTGATACAGGTATTTACGCTCGGCCTGCTCTTCCGGATGGGCACCCCGTACAGTCAGCACATTGTCGTGCGCTGTGATATCAAGCTCGCTCTGAGAGAAACCGGCCACCGCGATGGTAATGCGGTAGTGATTTTCATCGACCAGTTCAACGTTATAGGGAGGATAACCCCCGTTGCTCTGATTCTGGTTTGATTCGAGCAGGTTAAACAGGCGATCGAAACCGATAGCTGAGCGATAAAGTGGGGTGAGATCAAAGTTACGCATATTAAGACTCCTGAATTTCAGCAAGTTTTGGCAACCTTCCACTACTGGACAGGCTGGATCCGGCACCTCACTGTCCCTTTCGGCGACGGTGAGCGCGTCCGTAAACTAAAAATGGGTGCCAAAGGAGAATTTTCAAGCGTGCAGAATGCAATTTTTTTCGCCAATCTCAGGAAATGACATACACTCAGAACACCTTTTGTCAGACCCGAACGGACTTCGCCCCAGAGTGTTGACGTTGTCTGGCAAGCCAACTCAGCCCGGCGCATGTCAGGGCTGAAGGGATGATGATAATGAAATTGATGAAGACCTTACCTCTGGCTGGAATGGTTTGCTGCGCAATGGCGACAACCGGTTGTTCCAGCGTGATGTCACACACAGGTGCGAGTCAGGGCTATTATCCAGGCACCCGGGCCAGCGCGGATATGCTGACCGACGGGGACACCAGCTGGGCGCTGAAGCCGCTGGCGCTGATCGATCTTCCTTTCTCCGCCGTGATGGATACGCTGCTGCTGCCGTGGGACTACTACCGCAGCGACAAAGATAAATCACTCGACTCCCCGCGGGAACGCATTCTGCAGAGCGAAAAGCTGGCGCACACGCAGGAGAGCCTGGCGCAGGCGCAGCCTATGCCTCCGCTGCGCCCTCAGCCGCAACCGTAAACAGCTGCCGCCAGCCCTCCACCTCACGCATATACGCAATCTGCGTGCCGTCAGGTGACCAGACGACCGCGTCGCCTGAGGGGGCGTCATCCGTTCTGCGCGTCAGACGCTGGCACTCGCCGCTCTCAGCGTCACATCGCATCACGCTGTTATCACAGATAAAGGCGACGGCCTGGCCATCAGGATGCCAGCTGAAGGCGGACTGAATGCTGCTGCCGAGACGGGTCACCTGACGCGGTTCGCCGCCGTTGGGAGAGACCGTCCAGAGCTGGATCACCCCTCCCTCATCTGCCATCAGAAACGCAACCTGGCTGCCATCGGGCGCGCTGCGCAGCCAGTGGCGCGGTTGCAGCGCCAGACCACGACCGTACGTCAGACGGCGCTGCCTGACGCCAGCCGGGGGCGCAGGCAACTGCTGACTGCTGCCCTCCAGCGGGCTGGCACCGGGCCGGGCGTAATCGTCCAGGTCTTCGGGCAGATCAACAACAAACACTTCAGGACGCTTCTCTCCCTCCGCCGTCAGCGTGTCGCCGATGAACGCGATAGCCCAGCGCTGCCAGCGGCCGTCCGGTTTCTGATAGCCGCGGTTACCGATCCAGCACTCTTCATAGGCACGGTTGATCTGGTCGCTGCCCGGCTGCGGTGCCGGATGCGTCTCGCTCACCAGCAGGCAAAAGTAGCTGCCGTCATACTCCCGCGGATGCTGCTTAACCGGCGTGACTGCACGCAGCGGCACCGCGATGCCAACGTTGCGCAGATCCAGCCGGCTATCCCGTTCATGCATGACATGGTCATTGTAGGTAAAGCTCAGGCGTGAACCGTCGGGACTGAAGACATGCACATGCGACCCGCCCCGCAGCGCGCCAGGCGTAAAGGGGGGAGTGATATCGCAGGCATCCAGATTGATGGCGGTGGCGTTCTGAACGATCACCCCGCGGCGGTGATGGAAATCATACTGCCACCGGGCATCGGGATGTTCCGGGCCATGAATGCAGACGTAGCGCGGCGGCATATCGGGGCTGACCGTCACCACGCCGACATGAGCCCCGTGCTGCGCCTGATAGAGCACCTCCACCTCACCGGTCATCACATTGACCCGCTCAATGGTCTGGCTGGTAAAGGAGGCGCCCGAAGGACGCACGTCAAATGCCAGCCACTGGCTGTCGGCAGTCCAGACATTGATATTGGTGAGCTGATGCTGACGGGCAGCAAAGGTGATCTGTTTTTCTGACATGATGAAACCCGTGCAGGAAGAATTGCCCGACAAATTACGCGATTCTGTTTTGCGCTGCAGCTTTTTTACCGGGTTCCGGGCCAGCGCGGCCCGGAAAGCGCAGAGCGGTTACAGCACTAACTCTTCAATGGCATGTGCGACGCCATCTTCCATATTGGTTTTCGTGATGAACTGAGCGATAGCCTTGACCGAATCAATGGCATTGCCCATGGCGACACCCGTGCCGGCATACTCAATCATCGCCAGGTCGTTCTCCTGGTCACCTATCGCCATCACCTCTTCCTGCTTCAGGCCGAGCTTCTCCGCCAGCATTCTGACGCCCTGACCTTTGTTGACCCGGCGATCGAGGATTTCGAGGTAATAAGGCGCACTCTTCAGGATGGTGTAGGTCTGCTTAGCGTGCTCTGGCAGGCGGGCAATCGCCGCGTCGAGCAGGGCCGGACGGTCGATCATCATCAGTTTTGGAAAGCGCGTCGCGCGGTCCATCTCTTCCACCGCACGATAGCGCACCGGAATCCCGGTCAGGCTCGCCTCATGGATGGTGTATTCGCTGATGTCTTTGTTGGGCGTATAGAGATGGGATTTGTCGAACGCCTGGAAATGGACGCCAAGTTCACGCGCCAGCTGCTCAATGTAGAGGTAGTCGTCAAAGGTCAGCGTCACTTCCGCCACGCACTCACCATCTTCAGCCTGATGAACCAGCGCGCCGTTGTTACTGATCGCGTACTGGCCGGGGGTCTGCATATCCAGCTCCATCAGATAGCGCTGGATACCTACAAACGGCCGGCCGGTGGTCAGCACAATCGATACCCCCTGCTGGCGGGCGCGATCAAGGGCAGATTTCACCCCCGGCGTGATCTCATGCTGCGGATTGAGCAGGGTGCCATCCATGTCGATAGCGATCAATTTAATAGCCATAGAGTCCTCGTTGCGTCTGGGTTTGGTTCAATGCTAGCGCGATTCAGCGCGTATTGACCAGTTTCATAGCAGGCGGGCACCCCCGGCCGACCGTCAGCGTCAGGCGGTAAACAGATCGCGGTGAATTTTAATCACGGCTTTTCGGATAATGGCGGGTTCATCCGGCGCGCAGCAGGGGCGATGAATATCGTGCGGAAAAAAGATCGCGAACATGCCGGGCAGCAGCGTAATCACCGACTCATTCAGCGTCTTCTGATAAAAGACCACGTCGCGTTGCTGAGCAAAATCCTCGGTCACTCGCTGATCGGGGTGGGCGCGGGCCACGCCAATATTCTCGCTGCCGGCCAGCAGAAACTGAATGTCGATGTAGCTGAAGTGGGATTCTGCCCGACGCGCGCTCGCCGGTTCGGTCATCATCTCCTGCACCAGGCAGAACATCTTATCCTCAGGCAGGATGGCATATTTACCGGTGTCGAGCTGGCTGAAGTCGGTGTCAGTGATCCAGCGTATCGCCTGATCGATAACCGGATGAAAGGCGTGACGTTCTCTGTTCCAGTCGTGACAGTCGCAGACAATCATAAGGTAACTCCCTGTATTAACGTTGTGCGCGCTGAAGGCGCAAAGAGAGGCAAGCGTAATGGAGCAGGGCGGGGGAAAACGTGATCGGTCTCGCAGCACCGGGCGCGGCGTTCGCCGCGGCGGCATAAAAAAAAGGCCATCACCGGAGTGATGGCCTGTCCGGTCTGCGACCGATCAGATATCGATATTGGCTGCTTTCAGCGCATTCTCTTCGATGAAGGCGCGGCGCGGTTCAACCGCATCGCCCATCAGCGTGGTGAACAGCTGGTCAGCACCAATGGCATCTTTGATGGTGACGCGCAGCATACGACGGCTGTCCGGGTCCATGGTGGTTTCCCACAGCTGATCCGGGTTCATCTCGCCCAGACCTTTGTAGCGCTGAACAGAGAGGCCGCGACGCGACTCTTTAACCAGCCACTCAATCGCCTGTTCGAAGCTGGCCACCGGCTGACGACGCTCACCACGTTCAATGTAGGCATCCTCTTCCAGCAGGCCACGCAGTTTGCCGCCAAGATCGCAGATTTTGCGGTACTCCGGTCCCTGAATGAACTCCGCTTCCAGCGGGTAGTCGGTATCCACACCGTGGGTGCGAACGCGCAGAACCGGCTCGAAGAGGTTCAGCTCGCGGTTTTCGCGAACCTGGGCCAGATAGGTGCTGCCGTGCGCTTCGCGTTCAGTCAGATAGCTCACCAGACCGTTCAGCCAGGTCGTGACCTGCGCTTCATTGGTCAGATCGCTCAGCGTGTCGTGATAAATCAGCGCGCGCAGCATGGCCATCGGATAACGGCGCTCCATACGCTTGATCATCTTCTGCGTGCTGTTGAAGTCAGAGACCAGCGTCTCCAGCGGCTCACCGCCCAGTGCCGGAGCGCTGGCGTTGGTGTGCAGCGTGGCACCATCCAGCGCGATGGCGATCTGATACTGATCCATCGCCTCATCATCTTTGATGTACTGCTCCTGCTTGCCTTTCTTCACTTTGTAGAGCGGCGGCTGGGCAATATAAACGTGGCCGCGCTCAATGATTTCCGGCATCTGACGATAGAAGAAGGTCAGCAGCAGGGTACGGATGTGTGAACCATCGACGTCGGCATCGGTCATGATGATGATGCTGTGATAGCGCAGCTTGTCCGGGTTGTATTCGTCGCGGCCAATGCCACAGCCCAGTGCGGTGATCAGCGTGGCCACTTCCTGAGAGGCGAGCATCTTATCGAAACGCGCTTTCTCAACGTTCAGGATCTTACCTTTCAGCGGCAGGATAGCCTGGTTTTTACGGTTACGGCCCTGTTTGGCCGAGCCGCCTGCGGAGTCACCCTCCACCAGGTAGATTTCAGAAAGCGCCGGGTCGCGCTCCTGGCAATCCGCCAGTTTGCCTGGCAGGCCAGCCAGATCCAGCGCGCCTTTACGGCGGGTCATCTCGCGGGCGCGACGGGCCGCTTCACGGGCGCGCGCGGCGTCGATGATTTTACCGACCACGATTTTGGCGTCTGCCGGGTTTTCCAGCAGGTATTCCGCCAGCAGTTCGTTCATCTGCTGCTCAACCGCCGATTTCACCTCTGACGAAACCAGTTTGTCTTTAGTCTGTGAGGAGAATTTAGGGTCCGGTACTTTCACCGACACGACGGCAATCAGGCCTTCACGGGCATCGTCACCGGTGGCGCTGACTTTGGCTTTCTTGCTGTAACCCTCTTTATCCATGTAGGCGTTCAGGGTACGGGTCATCGCCGCGCGGAAACCGGCAAGGTGTGTACCGCCGTCACGCTGCGGGATGTTGTTGGTAAAGCAGTAGATATTTTCCTGGAAACCGTCGTTCCACTGCAGCGCCACTTCCACACCGATGCCATCTTTCTCGTTTGAGAAGTAGAAGACGGTCGGGTGAATCGGGGTTTTGTTTTTGTTCAGGTACTCAACAAACGCCTTGATGCCACCTTCGTAGTGGAAGTGGTCCGTTTTGCCGTCACGCTTATCTTCCAGACGGATCGAAACGCCTGAGTTCAGGAAGGAGAGTTCACGCAGGCGTTTCGCCAGAATGTCATACTCAAAATCGCGGACGTTGGTGAAGGTTTCGTAGCTCGGCCAGAAACGGACGCGGGTACCGGTTAAATCGGTATCGCCGGTCACGGTCAGCGGCGACTCGGGAACGCCGTGGACGTAAATCTGCTGATGCACTTTGCCTTCGCGACGAATGGTCAGCTCCAGCTTCTGCGACAGGGCGTTAACGACCGAGACACCCACGCCGTGCAGGCCGCCGGAGACCTTGTAGGAGTTATCATCGAATTTACCGCCCGCATGCAGAACGGTCATGATCACTTCAGCGGCGGACACGCCCTCTTCTTCGTGAATACCGGTCGGAATGCCGCGTCCATCATCCTGCACCGAGACGGAGTTATCCGCATGGATGGTGACCACAATGTCACTACAGTGACCAGCGAGCGCTTCGTCGATTGCGTTATCCACGACCTCGAATACCATGTGATGCAGACCGGTACCGTCATCGGTATCGCCGATATACATGCCCGGGCGTTTACGTACCGCATCAAGCCCCTTCAGGACTTTAATACTGGAGGAGTCATAAGAATTCGACATCAACGTTTCTCGCTCATTTTAATCTTCAGGTTGAACCGCTATTTTACCCTGTTCCACGCGGAACATCTTGCCCTTTTCGTCGCTCATGTCGATTACATGTCCGGCCGAAATGGCGCTGACAAAGACCTGAGCCTGGGTGGCTTTTAACCGTTCCGCCAGCAGGCGTCGGCGGCTCTCATCCAGCTCAGAAGCAAAGTCATCAATGAGGTAAATACAGCGGCGTCCGCTCTGGCTTGTCAGGAACTCGCCCTGTGCCAGACGCAATGCACACATCAGCAGCTTGAGCTGCCCGCGTGAGAGTAAATCTTCCACCGGCGTCCCTTCAGCCCGGATGCGAAAATCCGCTTTATGGGGGCCGCTGGCGGTGTAGGTCAGTGCACGATCGCGCTCAAAGTTACGCTCCAGCAGCTCGCCATAGTCGCTCTCTTTGTCCCAGCCGCGCTGGAAGGAGAAGCGCAGGTCAAATTCCGGCAGGAACTGGCTGCAGGTGCCGGTGATTTCGGCGGAAATGGCGGCACTGTATTCCGCCCGCCACAGGCTGATCTGTTCAGCCAGCGGCACCAGCTCCTGATCCCAGGGACGGATCTGGCTGTAGCGGGTGACCTGACGCAGCGCGGCGTTGCGCTGCTTAAGCAGGCGACGCAGGTTGTTCCAGGCGTTGAAAAAGCCAGGCGTGTTATGGAAGCAGCCCCAGTCAACATAGGCTCTGCGGTATTTGGGGCCGCCATTGAGCAAACTAAAGCCTTCGGGCGTAATTAATTGCATCGGCAGCAGCTGAGCCAGCTCGGCGACTTTGTGACCGTCGCTGCCATCAATGCGCACTTTACTGTCACCGGCCCGGTTTTTGGTCAGTCCGACCGAAATTTCCCGCTCTTTGCTCTCCAGCCGTCCGTGCAGCACAAAGGCCGCCTCGTCGTGACGGATGACGCGCCCCGCCTGCAGGCTGCGAAACGACCGGCCATGCCCCAGCGTATGGATCGCCTCTAACACGCTGGTTTTGCCGCTGCCGTTGACGCCGACCAGAAAATTAAAGCCGGGAGCCAGTTGCAGGTCAGCCTGTTCGATATTACGAAAATCTTTAATAAGAAGGCGGGTTAAAGCCATGAATCAGTCCAGCGTGAGGGGCAATGATCGGGATAAAATGGGTTTTGCCTTGTAACACAATTCAGTGCGTTGACGGCGAAGCAGGTTTGCCCGATATCGCCGTCACCAGGCCGTCGGCGTCGACGCCAGTCTGGTTCAGGCCAGCGCGCAGACCCTGGGAGCATACTGAAGTATGTGACCAGGGGCGAGCACTGCCCGGAATCAGAATGGCAAGTAAGCCAGGCCGATATATCCTATAAGCGCATGGGCATGACTACGTAGGCCGCAGCAGGACTCGCCACATCCTCAATCTGCACGCTCGACACCGAATCGGTCAGCAGCAGACGCACATTCTCACACTTCAGCGCGTTCAGCACATCCAGCACGTAACTGACGTTAAAGCCAATCTCCAGTTCGGTGCCGTTATAGCTGACATCCAGCATCTCTTCCGCCTCTTCCTGTTCAGGGTTATTGGCAGTGATCTTCAGCTGGTTTTCGGTGATATAGAGGCGCACCCCGCGGAACTTCTCGTTGGAGAGGATCGCCGCACGGGCAAATGCCTGTTTAAGCAGGTCACAGCCCGCTTCCAGCACTTTGTCGGGGTTCTTCGGCAACACGCGGCGATAATCGGGGAAACGACCATCAACCAGCTTAGAGGTGAAGATGTAGTCGCCGACGTGTGCACGAATATTGCTGCCGCCTATCTGCACCTGCAGCGGCGTCTCGCCGCCATCCAGCAGACGCAGCAGCTCAATCACGCCTTTGCGCGGCACAATCACCGAATGACTCGGCAGCGCCTGGCCAACCGGCATTGAGCAGACGGCCAGACGGTGACCGTCCGTCGCCACGGTGCGCAGTTCTTCCCCTTCGGTTTCAAACATCATGCCGTTGAGGTAGTAACGCACATCCTGATGCGCCATGGAGAACTGGGTCGCTTCGATCAGCCGCTTCATCGTCGCCTGCGGCAGGGTGAATTCGACTTCACTCTGCCAGTCGTCAAGATTCGGGAAGTCACTGGCGGGCAGGGTGGACAGCGAAAAACGGCTGCGTCCTGAGCGCACCAGCATGCGATCGCCTTCCAGCGCCAGCGTGATCTCTGCGCCATCCGGTAAGCCACGACAGATATCGAGGAATTTACGCGCCGGAACGGTGGTTGCGCCAGGCTCATGCGCCTGCGTCAGCGCCACGCGTGCCACCATCTCCATTTCCAGATCGGTACCGGTCAGCAGCAGCGAACCTTCTGTTACCTGCAGCAGCAGGTTTCCGAGGATTGGCAGCGTTGGACGCCCGCCCAGCGGGCCACTTACTTGTTGCAGCGGCTTCAGCAGCTGCTCACGTTCAACAATAAATTTCATAGCGTCACGAAGATAATGTTCTGATGAGATTAGAGAAATCTTCTTTGATATCGTGGCTCTCTTCACGCAGCTGCTCAATCTTGCGGCAGGCGTGAAGCACCGTTGTATGGTCGCGTCCCCCAAAAGCGTCGCCGATTTCCGGCAGGCTATGGTTCGTCAACTCTTTCGCCATCGCCATCGCCATCTGGCGCGGACGTGCAACCGAACGCGAACGGCGCTTGGAAAGCAGATCGGCGACCTTGATTTTGTAGTACTCAGCCACGGTCTTCTGAATATTATCGATGGTGACCAGCTTTTCCTGCAGCGCCAGCAGATCGCGCAGCGCTTCACGCACGAAGTCGATCGTAATCGCCCGACCGGTAAAGTTGGCGTTGGCGATCACGCGGTTCAGTGCGCCTTCCAGCTCACGCACATTGGATCGTAAACGCTTGGCAATAAAGAAGGCGACTTCACCCGGCAGGCGGATGTCATTCTCATCCGCTTTTTTCATCAGGATCGCCACCCGCGTTTCCAGCTCAGGCGGCTCGATCGCCACCGTTAACCCCCAGCCGAAACGGGACTTAAGACGATCTTCCACCCCATTGATCTCTTTAGGGTAACGATCCGAGGTGAGGATGATCTGCTGGTTGCCTTCTAATAAGGCATTAAAGGTGTGGAAGAACTCTTCCTGCGATCGCTCTTTATTGGCAAAGAACTGAATGTCATCGATCAGCAGGGCATCTACTGAACGGTAATAGCGTTTGAACTCTTCGATCGCATTGTTCTGCAGGGCCTTAACCATGTCCTGCACAAAACGCTCGGAGTGCATGTAAACCACTTTTGCATTAGGTTTACGGGCAATGATGCCGTTACCTACCGCATGCAGCAGGTGCGTTTTACCCAGACCGGTGCCGCCATACAGAAACAGCGGGTTATACGCGCCGCCGGGATTATCCGCCACCTGACGTGCCGCCGCGCGCGCCAGCTGGTTGGATTTACCCTCGACGAAGTTGTCGAAGTTATGACGGTTATTCACATTCGAGCGGTAGGTCACGTCGGCCGGTGCCGGCACATTATCCCAGCTGGGACGCACGATCTGCGTCGGTGCCGGACGAACATGGCTCTGCACGGGCATCACCGGTGCGCTGACGCTGGCCATGACCGGCTGGCTGACCGCTGCCGCCTGCTGCTGAACCGGGCGCGTGCCGACTTCAAAACGCAGCGCGGGCACGTTCGGGCCACAGAATTCATTCAGCAGCGCATTGATACTATTGAGGTATTTATCCCGGACCCAGTCGAGTACGAAGCGATTTGGAGCATACAAGGCAAGCGTATTGTCGTTTAACTCAGCCTGCAGTGGACGGATCCACATGCTGAATTCGGTGGCAGGAAGCTCATCCTGCAAACGGGCAAGACACTGTTGCCAAAGCGTAAGTGACACGGCGGACTCCAC